>NZ_CP152032.1:0-3651431 GCF_038630485.1 Bacillus sp. FSL K6-3200 | reverse complement strand
GGCCATCATCGACGGTCTTCGTAAAGAGGACTGGCTGCCTCGTACATCAAGAGAAAAAACAAAAAAAGTAGAAGCGGCTATCGAAAAGCTTGAACAGCGTTATTTGCGTAATGTGACGCCGACAGAGGTGGCTGAGGAACTCGGCATGAGTGAACAGGATGTCGTCACAACGATGAATGAAGGATTCTTTGCAAATCTGCTCTCAATTGATGAGAAGCTGCATGATCAAGAAGACGGAGAAAACGTCCAAGTCATGATTCGCGACGAGAAGACAGTGACTCCTGAAGAGAAAATGCTGAAAGATGAATTAATTGAACAGCTTTCTGAAAAAATCACAGAGCTTTCTGAAAAAGAAAAGCTCGTGATCAGTCTTTTCTATAAAGAAGAACTGACATTAACGGAAATCGGTCAAGTGCTCAATTTATCTACCTCGCGCATTTCGCAAATTCATTCAAAGGCCTTGTTCAAGCTTAAGCATCTGCTTGATAAAGCCATTCAATCTTAAAGAGTTAGTGAGTGAAAAAATATGTTATGGCTGATTAGCTTCATGCTTCATGCTGCACTTATTTATTTTGTGATCATTTTATATACGAGAATGAATTCGCTGAAGGCAACAGAACAAAAGCAGCGAGAACTTCTAGAAGAAACGGAAAATACCCTGGCTGCATTTTTGATGGAAGTCAAAGAAGAGAATGACAAACTATCAAAAGTGGCAGCCGCTTCCCCTGATTTTTCTGCTGAAGAGCTGAAATCGGATCTTCAGACACCAAAGCAGCCACAACCACCAATTGAATCCCAGCAATCGGTCGAAAGTGAAGATCCAGTACCAGAGCACCTGTCGGCTCTCCTTAGCGAAGTTGAGGTGCAGGAAGAGAAGGTAAATGAACCCGTTCCACAACTTGACACAGAGGCTTCTCTGCCTTCTAAAAGTGAAATAGAAGAAACATTCGAGGACCAAGTGAAGACCTTATATGATGAAGGGCGATCACTAGAAGAAATAGCGAAAGAAATGAAAACTGGCAAGACAGAAATCGAGCTTTTATTAAAATTTAGCGGAAAGCTGTAAAGGATTCTTGATTGTCAGTCCATCATGTGTTATATTATTTCTTGGTGTTAAATACACACGCTTAATGATTCGTATGAAGGTGCTGCCGTGGCGCAGTTTTATGTGAACATGACTTAAGCGGAGGAAAAAAAACCATTATATTAGGAGGCAACAAAATGTCAGTTATTTCTATGAAACAATTGCTAGAAGCTGGTGTTCACTTCGGTCACCAAACTCGCCGTTGGAACCCAAAAATGAAGCGTTACATCTTTACAGAGCGTAACGGTATCTACATCATCGACCTTCAAAAAACGGTGAAAAAAGTAGAAGAAGCTTACAACTTCACGAAAAACCTTGCTGCTGATGGAGGAAAAATCCTTTTCGTTGGTACGAAAAAGCAAGCACAAGATTCAGTGAAAGAAGAAGCAATCCGTTCTGGTATGTTCTATGTGAACCAACGCTGGCTTGGTGGAACTTTAACAAACTTTGAAACAATCCAAAAACGTATTAAACGTTTAAAAGATATTGAAAAAATGCAAGAAAACGGTACATTCGAAGTTCTTCCTAAGAAAGAAGTCGTTCAACTGAAAAAAGAATTAGAGCGTCTTGAAAAATTCCTAGGCGGAATCAAAGACATGAAGAGTCTTCCGGATGCACTTTTCATTATCGACCCTCGTAAAGAGCGTATTGCAGTTGCAGAAGCTCGTAAATTGAATATCCCAATCATCGGTATCGTTGACACAAACTGTGATCCAGACGAAATTGATGTTGTGATCCCTGCAAACGATGATGCAATCCGCGCTGTAAAACTTCTAACTGCTAAAATGGCAGATGCGATTCTTGAGTCTAAACAAGGCGAAGAAGAAGCTGTTGTAGAAGAAACGACAGAAACTGAAACAACAACTGCGTAACCTATTCAAAAGGTGATAAGAGGGAAATGCCTTTTATCACCTTTTTTTCACCTAGTAATCCGTGTTTTAACATAGAAGGAGGAAATGTAAAATGGCAATTACTGCTCAATTAGTTAAAGAACTGCGTCAAAAAACTGGTGCAGGTATGATGGACTGTAAAAAAGCGTTAACAGAAACTGATGGTGACATCGAGAAAGCAATCGACCTTCTAAGAGAAAAAGGAATCGCAAAAGCTGCGAAAAAAGCAGACCGTATTGCGGCAGAAGGATTAACTCTTATCAAAACTGACGGCAACACAGGCGTCATCCTTGAAGTGAACTCTGAGACTGATTTCGTTGCGAAAAACGAAGGATTCCAAGCACTTCTTAACGAACTTGCTGATCATTTGCTTGCTGCTAAACCTGCAACAATTGAAGAAGCTCATGCTTCTAAAATGGAAAATGGTTCAACAGTTGAAGAGCATATCACATCTGCAATTGCGAAAATCGGAGAGAAAATCACTCTACGCCGTTTCTCTGTCATCACGAAAGAAGATAATGCTGCATTCGGTTCTTACCTGCACATGGGCGGACGTATCGGTGTGTTAGCTGTTCTTAACGGAACAACTGACGAAGAGCTTGCAAGAGACATCGCAATGCACGTTGCAGCTGTAAACCCTAAATACATTTCTCGTGACCAAGTGTCAGAAGAAGAAGCAAACCGTGAGCGTGAAGTATTAACACAACAAGCGCTTCAAGAAGGAAAGCCTGAAAACATCGTAGCTAAAATGGTTGAAGGCCGTCTAAACAAATTCTTTGAAGAAATTTGCTTACTTGACCAAGCGTTCGTTAAAAACCCAGATGAAAAAGTGAAACAAGTTGTGGCAGCGAAAAACGCAACTGTTCAAACTTATGTTCGCTATGAAGTGGGCGAAGGTATCGAAAAACGTCAAGACAACTTTGCTGAAGAAGTTATGAGCCAAGTGAAAAAATAATGTTTGAAAAGCTCTCTGGGGCTTTTTTAGGGAGCACAAGCACTGTGTTCCCTATTTTTTAGAGGATATTGATTTACAAAAGGCAGTTTCTTACGCATAATAAGAGACGGTATAGTTTACACTTGGAGGTTATCATGAGCAAACCGAAATATAATCGCATTGTACTGAAGCTAAGTGGCGAAGCACTAGCAGGTGATGCTGGAAATGGAATTAACCCAACTGTCATTCAATCAATTGCAAAGCAAGTAAAAGAAATTGCAGAGCTTGATGTTGAAGTTGCAGTCGTTGTAGGCGGAGGAAACCTTTGGCGCGGGAAGACAGGCAGTGATCTAGGAATGGACCGTGCAACAGCAGACTACATGGGTATGCTGGCAACAGTGATGAACTCACTGGCGTTACAGGACAGCCTAGAAACGCTTGGCATTCAGTCTAGAGTGCAAACCTCTATTGAAATGAGACAGGTTGCAGAGCCATACATAAGAAGAAAAGCGATCCGTCATCTTGAGAAGAAACGTGTCGTCATTTTTGCTGCTGGAACAGGGAACCCTTATTTCTCTACAGATACTACGGCAGCACTTCGAGCAGCAGAAATTGAAGCAGATGTCATTTTAATGGCGAAAAATAATGTAGATGGTGTCTACAGTGCTGATCCTCGTACAGATGCGGATGCAGTAAAATATGATAAGCTTTCATATCTTGATGTACTTAAAGAAGGGCTTGCTGTAATGGATTCTACTGCGTCCTCATTATGTATGGACAATGACATTCCATTAATCGTCTTCTCTATTATGGAAGAAGGAAATATTAAACGTGCCGTAAACGGCGAATCAATCGGAACGATCGTGAGGGGGAAATAACGTGTCAAAAGAAGTGTTGAACCAAACGAAAGAAAAAATGGAAAAAGCCGTACAAGCATACGGACGTGAGCTTGCTACTGTTCGTGCAGGCCGTGCAAATGCTTCACTGCTTGATAAAGTGACAGTTGATTATTACGGTGCACAAACACCACTTAACCAAATTGCGTCAATCACAGTGCCAGAAGCACGTATGCTGATTATCACACCTTACGATAAAACAGCAATCGGTGATATCGAAAAAGCGATCCAAAAGTCTGATCTTGGCATCACGCCAACAAGTGACGGAAATGTGATCCGCATTGCGATTCCTGCGCTAACTGAAGAAAGACGTAAAGAGCTTGTGAAAGTAGTAAAAAAATACTCAGAAGAAGCAAAAGTAGCTGTTCGTAACGTGCGTCGTGATGCAAACGATGATTTGAAAAAGCTTGAGAAAAATGGGGAGATCACTGAAGATGAATTAAGATCATCAACAGAAGATGTCCAAAAATTGACAGATGAATATGTCGCTAAAATTGATGACGTGACGAAAGATAAAGAAAAAGAAATCATGGAAGTTTAAGAAAAAACTATGTACAATAGATAATAGTGAAAAGACCCTCTTCATGTTTACAGGGGGTTTTTTTGTTAATACTGTTGATGACTATATTATTAGCGGGAACGCAACCTTTTTGGGTGATGGAGGAATCTCATGCTCAATATACTCAAAAATTGGAAGAATCAGCAAACAGCAGCTTCCAACTTAGAAAGCCTGACAAAAGAAGACATATTAAATGGAGAAATTCCTGAACATATCGCCATTATCATGGATGGGAACGGAAGATGGGCGAAAAAACGTGCTCTTCCACGGGTAGCAGGTCATCATGAAGGAATGAAAGTCGTCAAGCGCATGACAAAGCTTGCAAATGAGCTGAATGTCAAAGTGCTGACTTTGTATGCTTTCTCTACGGAAAATTGGAAACGTCCAAAACTAGAAGTAGACTTTTTAATGAAACTTCCTGAAGAATTTTTAAACATCTACCTGCCTGAACTCATCGAGGAAAATGTCCGTGTGCGTTTAACAGGTGATCCAGACGGCCTCCCGCAGCATACGAAAAAAGCGGTAGAGAACGCAGTAAAAAGTACGGCGAATAACGACGGGCTCGTTTTGAACTTTGCGCTCAACTATGGAGGGCGCACAGAAATCGTCTCCGCATGCAGACAAATTTCTGAAAAGGTCAAAGAAGGTAAGCTTCAAGCGGAAGACATCACAGAAGAGATGTTTTCAGCTTATTTAATGACAGAATCTCTTCAAGATCCGGATTTGCTCATTCGCACGAGTGGAGAAATTAGATTAAGCAACTTTATGCTTTGGCAAATTGCGTACAGCGAGTTTGTCTTTACGGATGTGCTTTGGCCTGACTTTTCTGATGAGCACCTTATAGGCGCTATCGGAGAGTATCAGCGCCGCGGCCGGAGGTTCGGTGGAATTTAGAGGGTGGTGCAGATGAAACAAAGAATTTTGACGGGTGTTTTGGCAGCTGCAGTCTTTTTGCTTGCTGTTATATATGGACAGATGCCATTTACCCTGCTGATTTATTTAATGGGAAGTGTCGCTCTCTTTGAGCTTTTAAGAATGAAAAAGATCTCGATTTTCAGCTTTCCTGGTATTGTCAGCTTAATATTGCTTTGGCTTTTAATGGGCGGAGACAACAGCTTCTTCCCAAACGTAGACGCATCAAAAATGCAGATTGCTTTATTTGCAGTCTTAATACTTTTAACTTATACAGTTTTGAGCAAAAACTCTTTCACATTCGATGAGGTTGCTTTTGTTGTATTAGCCACATTATATATTGGCGTTAGTTTCTATTATTTTATCCAAATTAGAGGCTTATATGGCATGAGTGCGATCTTCTTCGCAGCAGTGATTATTTGGTCTACTGACTCAGGAGCCTACTTTATTGGGAAATCTATGGGGAAACGAAAGCTTTGGCCAGAAATCAGCCCAAACAAAACAGTAGAAGGATTTATCGGCGGAATCGTCACAGCGGTCGTGTTGTCACTTGTATTTCAGGCGGTTACAGGATTTTTGCCATCATATCTGCTTGTGATGTTTATTACTCTTTTACTTAGTATCTTTGGACAGCTTGGCGACCTTGTGGAATCTGCTTTAAAGCGTCATTATCACGTGAAGGATTCAGGGTCAATTCTCCCTGGTCATGGCGGGATTTTGGACAGGTTTGACAGCTTTTTATTCGTTCTGCCGTTTTTATACTTACTGCTCGCAACGTTTGCCAGCTAACCTCATAGAAACTTATTGAACGAGAGAAGGAGTGGCAATTTGAAATATATTTCGCTATTAGGCGCAACAGGATCAATTGGAGAACAAACATTAGATGTGATCAGTCAGCACCCGGACAAGTTTCAGCTGAAAGCCATGACATTTGGCAGAAATATAGCAAAGGCGATTCCGATCATTGAGCGCTTTCAGCCTGAATTCGTCGGCTGTGTAGACGAAGAAACCTATCACACACTAAAGAATCATTCATTTGCATACGATGTGAAGCTCGCTGCTGGTGATGAAGCCAATATCGAGGCAGCGACCTATGATGCAGTTGACGTCGTGGTCAATGCACTTGTAGGAAGTGTTGGACTTGTTCCAACATTAAAGGCCATTGAACAAAAAAAGACAATTGCACTCGCAAATAAGGAAACACTTGTGACAGCTGGTCATATAGTAAAAGAGTACGCCAAAACATATGATGTACCTTTACTTCCTGTCGATAGTGAGCATTCCGCTATTTTTCAATGCCTGCAAGGTGAACAAGCTAAAAACATTGAACGTTTAATCGTGACAGCTTCAGGTGGTAGTTTCCGAGATAAAAAACGAACTGAACTTGAAGGTGTTACGGTTGAAGAAGCGCTGAACCATCCGAACTGGTCGATGGGAGCGAAAATCACCATTGATTCAGCGACGATGATGAATAAAGGGCTCGAGGTGATCGAGGCGCATTGGTTGTTTGATATCCCTTATGAACAAATTGATGTGCTGCTACATAAAGAGAGCATAATCCATTCGATGGTGGAATTTCACGACAAAAGCGTCATGGCTCAGTTAGGGACACCTGACATGAGAGTACCTATTCAATATGCACTCACATATCCTGACAGGGCGCCGTTACAAGAAGCGAAATCATTGAACCTTTGGGAGATTGGACAATTGAATTTCCAAAAAGCGGATTTTGACAGGTATCGCTGCTTACATTTTGCTTATGAATCAGGTAAAATAGGAGGGACAATGCCTGCTGTACTCAATGCAGCAAATGAAATGGCAGTCGATGCATTTCTGAAAGGCAAAGTAACGTTCCTGCAAATTGAAGAATTGATTGAAAAGGCACTAATTAGACATCATGTGATTTCAGCGCCTAGTTTGCAAGATATCCATGAAGTGGACAAAGATACACGAGACTTTGTTCAATCAATCCTCACATAAGGTGGTATGTTCGTGAATACAGTGATTGCGTTTATTATTATTTTTGGAACGCTCGTTTTTTTCCACGAGCTTGGCCATTTAATTATGGCGCAGCGCGCGGGGATTTTATGCCGCGAGTTCGCAATTGGTTTTGGGCCGAAGATTTTCTCCTTTAAACGAAAAGAAACCGTATATACCATTAGACTTCTCCCTATTGGCGGATTTGTTAAAATGGCTGGAGAAGACCCTGAAGTCATCGAAATTAAACCAGGTCATACAGTGGGGCTCTTATTCAATGAGCAAAATGAAGTAGAAAAGATTATTTTAAATGATAAAGAAAAATATCCTGATGCACTTGTCATCGAAGTTGAGCAGATTGATTTAGATCATGCCATGAGAATCTCAGGATATGAAGCTGGAAATGAAGATATTTTGACTGGCTACAATGTTAGTCAAACAAGTTTCTATATTGCAGATGGTGAAGAAATTCAAATCGCACCATACAATCGTCAATTCGGTTCAAAAACAGTATGGCAGCGAATTAAAGCCATCGCAGCTGGACCGATCATGAACTTTATCCTGGCGTATGTGATTTTGGTTGCTTTAGGTTTTATTCAAGGGGTAACCGTTGATGATCCTGTACTCGGTAAGCTCACGAAAGACGGCCGAGCAGCGGAAGCTGGACTCATGCAGGGAGATCACATCGTATCCATTAACGGCGAGAAAATGAATTCTTGGACAGACGTCGTTCAAACAGTTCAAAAGAACCCTGAGAAAAAAATGAATGTCGTCATTGACCGAGACGGCAAAGAGAGCACTGTGCAGGTTGTACCAGAAGCCGTGAAAGCAGACGGGAAAAGCATTGGCCGTTTCGGATCCTATCCGCCAACGGAAAATGGATTCTTGAAAGTCATTTCCTCTTCAGGAACAACGGTCATATCAACAGCAGGTCTGATCTTAACGAACTTGCAAAAAATTGTCACAGGACAATTTTCACTAGACATGTTAGCAGGTCCTGTTGGAATTTATGACATGACAGGAGAAGTAGCCAAACAAGGTGTGTTAACATTAATGCAGTTTGCGGCGTTCCTCAGTATCAACCTAGGCATCGTGAATTTATTACCGATTCCTGCACTAGACGGAGGGCGTTTACTATTCTTATTTGTTGAAGCCATTCGCGGTAAGCCAATTAATCGTGAGAAGGAAGCACTTGTTGTCTTTATCGGTGTTGCTTTCCTCATGCTGTTAATGTTAGTGGTAACGTGGAATGACATTCAGCGGTTATTTTTATAAAAACCATTCTCTCTTGTTTCTCATTCCGGGAAACAAGAGTTTTTGTGAGAAGTCCTATTTCATAAATGAGGTGTAACGACATGAGACAATCCCTGACTTTCATTCCAACTCTTCGAGAGGTGCCGGCAGATGCTGAGGCAAAAAGTCATCAACTCTTAGTAAGAGCTGGATTTATTAGACAAAACACAAGTGGAATCTATCATTATCTGCCGCTTGCGCATAAAGTCATTCAGCATATTCAATCCATCGTCCGCAAGGAAATGGAAAAGGCAGGCGCAGCTGAGCTGTTAATGCCAGTGCTGCAGCAGGCAGAAATGTGGCAAGAATCAGGCAGATGGTATACATACGGTCCCGAATTGATGCGTATGAAGGATCGCCATGGCCGCGAATTTGCGCTTGGCCCAACCCACGAAGAAGTGATCACATCACTAGTACGCAGCGAAGTGAAATCGTATAAGAAGCTTCCTTTAACTCTATATCAAATTCAATCAAAATTCCGTGATGAACAGAGACCACGCTTTGGACTGCTGCGCGGACGTGAATTTATTATGAAGGATGCATACTCATTCCATTCTTCGCCAGAAAGCCTTGATGAAACATACAACAAAATGTTTACGGCTTACTCTAATGTGTTTTCAAAAGTAGGTCTCAATTTTAGACCAGTCATTGCAGATTCAGGGGCAATGGGCGGAAAAGATACGCATGAGTTCATGGCGCTCTCAGAAGTCGGAGAGGATACCATAGCTTATTCTGATACTTCCTCATATGCCGCGAATATCGAAATGGCTGAGGCTGTATATCACGGAGAAGAAGCAAATCCTGCGGACTTCAAAGAACTTGAAAAAGTCCATACGCCGCAAGCGAAAACCATTCAAGATGTGGCTGGATTTTTAGAAGTTGATCCTTCTGCTTGCATTAAATCTGTTTTGTTTAAAGCTGATGATGCGTATGTTCTGATCCTTACTAGAGGCGATCATGAAGTAAATGATGTGAAAGTGAAAAACTTAGTAGGAGCACAGCTTGTCGAGCTTGCTTCACGCGAAGAAGTGCTGGAAGTCATTGGAACTGAGCCTGGATTTGTTGGACCTGTTAAACTGGAAGCAGAAGTCGATATTTATGCGGACCTTGCGGTTAAAGGCATGACAAATGCAGTTGCTGGTGCAAACGAAGCGGATTATCACTATGTCAATGTCAATCCAGCACGAGATGTGTCGGTAAAAGAATTCACAGATCTTCGCTTGATTCAAGAAGGAGACATTTCTCCAGATGGGGAAGGCACTATTCAGTTTGCAAAAGGGATTGAAGTTGGACAAGTCTTTAAACTGGGCACTCGTTATTCTGAATCAATGGATGCAACGTACCTCGATGAGAATGGTCGTGCGCAGCCTATGATTATGGGCTGCTATGGCATCGGCATCTCTAGAACGCTTTCAGCGATTGTTGAACAGCATCACGATGAGAAAGGAATCATTTGGCCGGAAACAGTGGCGCCATATGACCTTCACCTCCTTGCATTAAATATGAAAAACGATGCGCAAAAAGAACTGGCTGAAACGTTGTACGAGCGATTAGAAGATGAAGGCTTCGATGTACTTTTCGATGACCGTCAGGAGCGTGCAGGAGTGAAATTTGCAGACAGTGATTTAATTGGACTGCCAATTCGCATTAGCTGTGGAAAACGTTCAGAAGAAGGTATTGTTGAAGTGAAGTTTAGAAAATCAGGTGACTCACATGAAGTATCTGTTGATGATCTGATTTCGTTTATACGCCAAGCATAAAACGAACAAAAAAATGAAGGTACCTCCTGTAGAAAAGAGGTACCTTTCTGATTGACAAAAGGAGGGTCCTGTCTTGGATGAACAATTACCGATCACACGGCGGCAATTTCATATATTACTCAATCAGATTCAAATGACAGATGATGACCTCAGTCGTTACTTTGAAGAAGGGGAAATCGTCAAATTGACGGTGCATAAGGCGACGAAAACATGGCATTTCTTTTTTAAATTTAAGGCGCTTTTGCCTTACAAAGTATACGCCATGTTTCTCAGCAGGCTGACAAATGCATTTTCTCATATTGCACAAATCACTTGTACGATTGAAGTGAATGATCCGCACATATCTGAAGAACTCGTGCAATCGTACTGGTCACATTGTGTGGAAGAACTTCAAGGAATTTCCCCCCCAATCGTCAGTTTGCTTCAGCAGCAAAAACCATCGCTGTCTGGACATAAAATCATCATTAAAACGAAAAGCGAAACAGAGGCACTCGCTATTAAGAAAAAGTACAGTCCAATGCTCCAGGCTGCATTTAAACAAGTGGGCTTTCCAGAGCTGCAATTCGATACAGAAATTTTTGTATCAGATCAAGAGATTCAGAAGTTCAGAGAACAAAAGCTTGCTGAAGATCAAGAAAGAGCCATGCAAGCCCTCACTGAGATGGAGAAGAAAGAAAGTGAGGAGCAGGATGAAGCTCCGTCAGGCCCTCTGATGATTGGCTATCAAATCAAAGACAATGAAGAAATTCGTACGCTTGATAGTATCATGGACGAGGAAAGAAGAATCACCGTTCAAGGCTATGTATTCGATGCAGAAACGCGTGAGCTGAAAAGCGGGAGAACGCTTTGTATCTTTAAGATCACAGATTATACAAACAGTATTTTGATCAAAATGTTTGCAAGAGAAAAAGAAGATGCTCAGCTGATGAAATCATTGAAAAAAGGCATGTGGGTGAAAGCAAGAGGAAGCATTCAAAATGATACATTTGTCAGAGATCTTGTCATGATCGCCAATGATGTCAATGAAATGAAACCGCAGCTGAAAGAAGATACAGCACCTGAGGGTGAAAAGCGTGTGGAGCTTCATTTACATTCCCCTATGAGCCAAATGGATGCTGTCACTGGCATTGGCAGGCTTGTTGAACAAGCAAAAAAATGGGGACACGAAGCAATTGCTTTGACGGATCATGCCGTTGTACAATCCTTCCCTGATGCGTATGCAGCAAGTAAAAAGCATGGCATCAAAATGATGTACGGTGTGGAAATCAACTTAGTTGATGATGGTGTACCGATTGCATATAACCCAGAGCACCGCTTGTTAGAGGATGCGACGTATGTCGTATTTGACGTAGAGACAACTGGACTTTCAGCCGTTTATGACACGATCATTGAGCTGGCAGCAGTGAAAATAAAAGGCGGGGAAATCATTGACCGCTTTGAGGCATTTGCAAATCCCCATCACCCGTTATCAGCGACAACCATTGAATTAACAGGTATCACCGATGATATGGTGAGAGATGCACCAGATGTTGTCGACGTTGTGCGGGATTTCAAAGAATGGATTGGACAAGATATCCTTGTTGCACACAATGCGAGCTTTGATATGGGCTTTTTAAATGCAGCATATAAACGTCTGTTAAAAACAGATAAAGCGTCAAACCCTGTCATTGATACACTTGAACTTGGCCGATTCCTTTACCCAGAATTTAAAAATCACCGGCTGAACACCCTCTGTAAAAAGTTCGATATTGAACTAACGCAGCATCACCGGGCGATTTATGATGCAGAGGCGACAGGCTATCTCATGCTGAAGATGCTAAAAGATGCGGCTGAAAAAGAGATTGCCTATCACGATCAATTGAATGAAAACATGGGGCAGTCGAATGCCTACCAGCGCTCACGTCCTTACCATGCGACTTTGATTGCTCAAAATGAGACAGGCCTTAAAAATTTATTTAAACTTGTTTCACTTTCTCATATTCATTATTTTTACCGGGTCCCGCGCATACCTCGCTCACAGCTTGAGAAATATCGAGAAGGTTTAATAATCGGGTCTGCCTGTGATAAGGGTGAAGTGTTTGAAGGGATGATGCAAAAATCACCTGATGAGGTGGAAGACATTGCAGCATTTTACGACTATTTAGAGGTACATCCGCCAGAAGTGTATCAGCACCTGCTGCAGCTTGAGCTTGTTCGAGATGAACGTGCGTTAAAAGAAATCATCACAAACATTGTCAAACTTGGTGAAAAGCTGAATAAACCAGTTGTAGCGACTGGAAATGTACATTACCTGCATCCAGAGGACAAAATTTATCGTAAAATCTTAATTTCATCACAGGGTGGAGCGAATCCGCTGAACCGCCATGAACTGCCAAAAGTTCATTTTAGAACGACAGATGAAATGCTCGAAGCGTTCTCCTTCCTAGGAGACGAAAAAGCAAAAGAGATCGTCGTAACGAATACGCAAAAAGTATCTGAGATGGTCGAAAGCATTAAACCTATCAAAGATGATCTTTACACACCAAAAATCGAAGGTGCAGATGAAGAAATACGGGAAATGAGCTATCAAATGGCGCGCAGCATCTACGGAGATGACCTGCCGAAAATCGTAGAAGACCGCATTGAGAAAGAATTAAAAAGTATTATCGGTCATGGATTCGCCGTTATTTACTTAATCTCTCATAAGCTCGTAAAAAAATCACTTGATGATGGATATCTTGTTGGATCAAGGGGATCTGTCGGATCATCTCTTGTTGCGACATTAACAGAGATTACTGAAGTGAATCCACTTGCACCTCATTATGTATGCCCAAGCTGTAAGCACTCTGAGTTCTTTAATGACGGATCTGTTGGTTCAGGCTTTGACCTTCCTGATAAAGACTGTCCAGAATGTGGTACGCCGTATAAAAAAGACGGACATGATATTCCGTTTGAAACGTTCTTAGGTTTTAAAGGAGACAAAGTCCCTGATATTGATTTGAACTTCTCAGGTGAATATCAGCCGATAGCGCATAACTATACGAAAGAGTTGTTCGGGGAAGAGTACGTATACCGAGCAGGTACGATTGGTACCGTTGCAGAAAAAACAGCATACGGTTACGTGAAAGGCTATGCAGGAGATCATAACCTTCATATGAGAGGCGCTGAAATCGACCGGCTTGTACAAGGCTGTACAGGGGTAAAACGGACAACGGGCCAGCATCCAGGCGGGATTATCGTAGTGCCTGATTATATGGACATTTACGATTTCTCACCTATTCAATTCCCAGCAGATGCGACAGGTTCTGATTGGAAAACGACACATTTTGATTTCCATTCGATCCACGATAACTTGTTGAAATTGGATATTCTTGGGCACGATGATCCAACGGTCATTCGTATGCTTCAAGATTTAAGCGGAATCGATCCAAAAACGATTCCAACAGATGACCCTGAAGTGATGAAAATTTTCCAAGGGACAGAGCCTTTAGGTGTAACAGAAGAGCAAATTGGCTGTAAAACAGGTACACTTGGTATACCGGAATTTGGGACAAGATTTGTTCGCCAAATGCTAGAGGATACAAAACCAACGACCTTCTCAGAGCTTGTTCAGATTTCTGGACTATCACATGGTACGGATGTATGGCTCGGAAACGCGCAAGAGCTCATTCACAATAAAACGTGTGAACTAAGTGAAGTGATTGGGTGCCGTGATGATATTATGGTCTATCTCATCTATCAGGGCTTAGAGCCGTCACTCGCCTTTAAAATCATGGAATCTGTTCGTAAAGGAAAGGGACTTCCTCCTGAATGGGAAGAAGAAATGAAGAATAATAATGTACCAAACTGGTATATTGATTCTTGTAAAAAGATCAAATACATGTTCCCTAAAGCCCACGCGGCTGCTTATGTATTAATGGCTGTTCGTATTGCTTATTTCAAAGTGCATCATGCACTTCTGTACTATGCGGCTTACTTTACCGTTCGTGCGGATGACTTTGATATAGAAACGATGACAAAAGGGTCGAATGCGATTCGAGCTGTTATGGATGACATTAACTCAAAAGGTCTAGATGCATCACCGAAAGAAAAGAACCTATTAACTGTACTAGAGCTTGCCCTTGAAATGTGCGAAAGAGGCTACCATTTCAAAAAAGTGGACCTCTACCGCTCAAGTGCAACAGAGTTTATCATTGATGGAGACGGATTAATTCCGCCATTCAACTCGATCCCTGGACTCGGAACAAACGTTGCGTTAAATATTGTTCGCGCGCGGCAAGATGGGGAATTCCTTTCAAAAGAAGATTTACAAAAACGTGGAAAAGTGTCGAAAACCATCCTTGAATATTTAGATCGTCAAGGCTGTTTAGAAGCACTTCCTGATCAAAACCAGCTTTCTTTATTTTAAAGTGATAAAAAAAGAGCGTCCTAAAAGGGCGTTCTTTTTTATATATACAATAATTTTATTATGTTAACTAATAAAGATTTCTTATCAATTGGAATTATTTTCTTATTCGTTCATATATCTTGATTTATCGTGATGTTTTAAGAGAAGAGATTGTATGTCATTCTTTCTACCCAAATAGAGCTCAAAAGAGAATTTCGCCGTCTGAAATGTTCTTAAGCGACATATGATCATTCTGGGTACAGTCAGAAGGAGAATCAAGAGAAAAACCTTCGATGAGCGTAAAGCTGATTGCTGTTTACTATGCTTATTTTTGAAACTATTTGATTCTTTTCAAAACTGTACAGATCACGAAACGAAAGATAAAAAGGAGGCGGTTCGTCTATTGATCAATGTTTCACTAAAAAGAAGGGGTGAGCAATAAAGAAATGGCATCTTACAACTATGTAGAGGTTCTACAAAAATCCATGCTGTTTTATGAAGCACAGCGGTCAGGCCGGCTTCCGGAAAGTAATCGTCTTAACTGGCGGGGAGATTCTGGACTAGAGGACGGGAAGGATGTTGGGCATGACTTAACTGGCGGCTGGTATGATGCAGGAGATCATGTGAAATTTGGACTTCCGATGGCTTACTCAGCAGCCGTGCTTGCATGGACAGTATATGAATATCGAGAAGCTTATGAAGAGGCGGAGCTGCTTGATGAGATACTAGATCAAATCAAGTGGGCAACGGATTATTTCTTGAAAGCACATACAGGACCGAATGAATTTTGGGCGCAAGTCGGTGATGGAAACGCCGATCACGCTTGGTGGGGACCAGCAGAAGTGATGCCGATGAACCGGCCAGCTTTTAAAATTGATGAACATTGTCCTGGAACAGAAGTAGCTGCACAAACTGCGGCGGCTTTAGCAGCAGGTTCTATTATTTTTAAAGAAACAGATGCGTCCTATGCAGCAAAGCTTTTGACGCACGCCAAACAGCTATATGCATTTGCTGACAGGTATCGCGGCAAATATACAGATTGTGTCACCAATGCGCAGCCATTTTACAACTCCTGGAGCGGCTATGTTGACGAACTTATTTGGGGCGGAATCTGGCTGTACTTGGCCACAAATGAAGAAACGTATTTAAACCAAGCATTAAAAGCAGTAGAGGAATGGCCGAAGGATTGGGATTATACGTTTACAATGTCATGGGACAATACTTTTTTTGCTTCACAAATTTTACTTGCAAGAATCACGAAAGAGAACAGATTTATAGAATCGACTGAGCGTAATCTTGATTACTGGACCACAGGTCTTGTTCAAAATGGAAAAGTAGAAAGAATCACCTATACGCCTGGCGGTTTGGCATGGCTGGATCAATGGGGTTCACTTCGTTATGCCGCCAATGCAGCATTTTTAGCCTTTGTATATGCTGATTGGGTATCTGATCAAGAAAAGAAGAATCGATACCAATCGTTTGCGATCAAGCAAACTCACTATATGCTAGGTGACAATCCGCTGAATAGAAGCTACGTCGTTGGTTTTGGCCAGAATCCGCCGAAGCATCCGCACCATCGTACTGCACACGGCTCATGGTCGAACCAGCTGACAAATCCTTCAGTTCATCGGCACACACTTTATGGAGCGCTTGTTGGGGGCCCTAATGCACAGGATCAATATGACGATGACATCTCGGATTATATATCAAACGAGGTGGCGACCGATTATAATGCCGCCTTTACTGGAAATATCGCCAAAATGGTGCAGCTTTTTGGTCAAGGACAATCAAAGCTGCCAAATTTCCCGCCTAAAGAACAGGTGGAGGATGAGTTTTTTGTAGAGGCGGCTGTGATGCATAACGATACAACATCTACTCAAGTGAAAGCAGTGCTTTACAACCGGTCCGGCTGGCCGGCAAGAAGCAGTCAAACACTGTCATTTAGATATTACGTCAATCTGAGTGAGGTCTTTGCAAAGGGATTCACGGAAAAGGATATTCAAGTGACAGCAGCCTACAATGAAGGCGCTTCCTTATCGCCTTTAAAGGTATATGACGCATCAAGCCGCGTCTATTTTGCAGAGATCGATTTTACGGGCGTAGCTATTTTCCCTGGAGGAGAATCTGAGCATAGGAAGGAAATACAATTTCGATTATCTGCTCCAAATGGATCGAATATATGGGATGCCTCAAATGATTATTCCTATCAAGGGTTAACATCCAATATGCAAAAAACACCGAAGATTCCTGTCTTTGACGATGGTGTTTTAGTATTTGGCACACTTCCAGACAAATAAAAAAACAACGAGTTTATTGAAAGGGTGAAGGACTTGTCAAACAAAGAACGGTTTTTAACGCTTTATCATCAAATTAAAAGCGATGCGAATGGATATTTTTCACCAGAAGGAATTCCGTATCATTCAATCGAGACGCTCATTTGTGAAGCACCTGATTATGGGCATATGACAACTTCAGAAGCGTATAGCTATTGGCTGTGGCTTGAGGTGCTGTACGGACATTACACAGGGGACTGGAGCAAATTAGAGGCAGCTTGGGACAATATGGAGAAGTACATCATTCCAGTCAATGAGGATGGACATGATGAGCAGCCGCATATGAATGCTTATAATCCGTCCAGTCCAGCCACATACGCAGCAGAGAAACCATTTCCGGATCAATACCCAAGCCAATTAACCGGTGCCCGTTCTGCTGGTCAAGATCCAATTGATAGTGAATTGAAATCAACCTATGGATCGAATGAAACGTATTTAATGCACTGGCTTCTTGACGTAGATAACTGGTATGGCTATGGAAACTTGCTCAACCCATCACATAAAGCGGCATATGTGAACACCTTCCAGCGTGGTCCACAGGAATCTGTATGGGAATCCATCCCTCATCCATCACAGGACGATAAATCTTTTGGTAAGCCGAATGAAGGCTTTATGAGCTTGTTCACAAAAGAAAATCAAGCTCCAGCTGCTCAGTGGCGCTATACGAATGCAACGGATGCTGATGCACGTGCGATACAAGCGATGTATTGGGCAAAGGAGCTCGGCTATAATAAGCCGGCTTATCTTGATAAAGCGAAAAAAATGGGGGATTTCCTCCGTTACGGCATGTACGATAAATATTTTCAAACGATTGGAAGCGGAAAGCAGGGGAATCCGTATCCTGGAAATGGAAAGGGCGGCTGTCATTATTTAATGGCATGGTATACCTCTTGGGGCGGAGGACTTGGGGATTATGCAAACTGGTCATGGCGAATCGGGGCGAGCCATTGTCATCAGGGATATCAAAACCCTGTTGCCGCTTATGCTTTATCCTCAGATAAAGGAGGCTTAAAGCCATCTTCAGCTACCGGGGCAAGCGATTGGGAAAAAACATTAAAGAGGCAGCTTGAATTTTACGTATGGCTTCAATCGAAAGAGGGAGCCATAGCAGGAGGCGCAACCAATAGCTGGAATGGAGACTATAGCGCTTATCCGGCGGGGAGAAGTACTTTTTATGATATGGCATATGAAGATGCGCCTGTTTACCTTGATCCGCCATCAAATAACTGGTTTGGGATGCAGGCGTGGCCAATGGAGCGCGTAGCAGAGCTTTATTATATTTTTGTGAAAGATGGCGACAAAACATCTGAAAATGTCCAAATGGCCAAATCTGTCATGACAAAATGGGTCAGCTATGCATTAGATTACATTTTTATCGGCAGCCGTCCTGTGTCGGATGAAGAGGGTTATTTCTTAGATGACCAAGGACAAAGAATTCTAGGAGGAACAAACGTTTCTGTTGCTACAACAAGTGCGCCTGGAGAGTTTTGGCTTCCTGGAAATATTGCTTGGAGCGGACAGCCTGATACTTGGAATGGGTTCCAGTCTGCAACAGGGAATCCAAATTTAACAGCTGTAACAAAAGATCCGACTCAGGATACGGGCGTATTAGGAAGTCTTGCCAAAGCTTTGATATTCTTTGCTGCGGCCACAAAACTGGAAACAGGTGATTATACAGCTCTTGGTGCAAGAGCGAAAGATGCAGCCGCGCAGCTCCTAGAGGTTGCATGGAATTACAATGATGGCGTCGGCATAGTGACAGAGGAAGATAGAGAAGACTATGACCGTTTCTTTAGAAAAGAAGTGTATTTCCCAAATGGATGGAACGGGACATTTGGTCAAGGAAATCAGATTCCTGGAGCCAGCACCATTCCTTCTGACCCGCAGCGAGGAGGGAATGGGGTCTATACGAGTTTTGCTGATCTTCGTCCGAAGATTAAACAAGATCCAGCGTGGTCTTCACTCGAAAGTAAATATCAGTCTTCATTTAATGAAGCTACAGGCAAATGGGAGAATGGCGCACCAGTTTTCACTTATCACCGCTTCTGGTCTCAAGTGGATATGGCCACTGCCTATGCTGAATATCATCGACTGATCAACTAAGAGGTCAAAATCAAACTGTCGGCTTTCTAGCCGGCAGTTTGAATAGGTAATATCAATCCAATGAAAATAAGGGTGATTTTACATGGTTAAAGAAAGAAGCTTTCTTCATCAATCATTCAATAGTGGCGAAAATGGGCAGGAAAATCCGATATGGAAAAAAGAGGCGGATGATCGAATCTCAGAACATAGACAAAGAGATATTGTGATCAACGTGACAAACGGTGATAAAAAGCCAGTAGCAGGTATAGAGGTTGAAATGAAGCAAATCAGGCATGAATTCGCATTTGGTTCAGCAATGAATGACCAAGTGTTATTTAATCAACAATATGCTGATTTTTTCGTAAAGCATTTTAATTGGGCTGTTTTTGAAAATGAGGCAAAATGGTATGCGAATGAGCCGCAAAGAGGAAAAATCACCTATGAAAAAGCAGATGCGATGCTGAATTTTGCAGATCGACATCAACTTCCAGTGAGGGGGCACGCTTTATTTTGGGAGGTAGAGGATGCGAATCCAAGCTGGCTGAGGTCACTGCCGAATCACGAAGTATATGAAGCCATGAAAAACCGGCTTGAGCATGCGGGCAATCATTTTAAGGGAAGATTCCGTCACTGGGATGTAAACAATGAAATGATGCACGGCTCATTTTTTAAAGATCGCTTTGGGAAAAATATTTGGAAGTGGATGTATGAAGAAACGAAAAAAATTGACCCCAAAGCACTATTGTTTGTGAATGATTATAATGTGATCTCATATGGTGAGCACCATGCGTATAAAGCGCATATCAATGAACTGCGTCAGTTAGGCGCACCTATTGAGGCGATTGGGGTTCAAGGTCATTTTGAAGAACGGGTCGATCCAGTCATTGTCAAAGAGAGGCTCGATGTGCTTGCTGAGCTTGGTCTTCCAATATGGGTCACAGAGTACGACTCTGTTCACCCTGACCCTAATAGAAGAGCCGATAACCTAGAGGCTTTATATCGCGTCGCATTTAGTCATCCAGCCGTTAAAGGAGTACTGATGTGGGGATTTTGGGCAGGTGCCCATTGGAGAGGTGAACATGCGGCCATCGTGAATTATGATTGGTCTTTAAATGAAGCAGGACGACGTTATGAAAAGCTTCTAAATGAGTGGACGACCCAAAGAGTTGAAAAAACAGATGCTAATGGCAATGTGATATGTCCAGCATTTCACGGAACATATGAGATTAGAATCGGCAAAGAAAATAAAATGCTCAAACAGCAGACAATTGAACTCGATTCAAATGAACAAACACCGTTTCAACTAGACGTAATCTTGCCTAAAGAAGGATAGAGATAGATTGTGAGGAGAATGTAAATGAAAAAGTGGGCTCAAAGAGTGTCTTGCTTCATACTTGTGGCCGTTATATGGTCAGGCTGGTTTTCACTTACGATTAAGGCCGCCGCTTATGTGCAGACGTCTGGTACACAATTTACGCTGAACAATCAACCATTTTACTTCGCCGGCACAAATAATTACTACTTCCATTACAAATCTAAAAAGATGGTAGATGCTGTGTTCGATGATATGAAAGCAATGAATTTAAAGGTCATCAGGATATGGGGCTTTCATGACGGGGCCCCTCAAGAAAACTCAGTCTTACAATCTAGTCCAGGGGTCTATGAAGAATCGGGTTTTCAAAAACTAGATTATGCGATTTATAAAGCAGGACAGGAAGGAATAAAGCTTGTTATCCCACTAGTGAACAATTGGGATGACTTTGGCGGTATGAATCAATACGTAAAGTGGTTCGAGGCAGGATCGCATGATGCCTTCTATACAGATCCTCGTATTCAAAAAGCTTACAAAAATTATGTGCGCTATGTATTAGAAAGAACCAATACGTATACAGGTGTTCAATATAAAAACGATCCAGCTATTATGACTTGGGAGTTAGCCAATGAGCCGCGTGTTCAGTCAGATCCAACGGGAAATGTACTAGTCAAATGGGCAGATGAAATGAGTAAATGGATCAAATCGCTGGATCGTCACCATCTTGTTGCAGTAGGAGATGAAGGGTTCTTTCGCATACCAGGGCATGAAGATTGGTTTTACGGAGGCGGAGAAGGGGTCGATTGGGACCGTTTGACGGCTCTTCCTAATATCGATTATGGGACCTATCATCTGTACCCAGATCACTGGAACAAATCTGCTCCTTGGGGAGTGAAATGGATTGAAGACCATATCACCCGCGGGAACTCAATCGGAAAACCAGTTGTTTTAGAAGAGTTTGGCTATCAAAATCAATCAGCACGTCCTGACGTATATCAAAGCTGGCTGTCAGCGGTTGAGCGGCTCGGAGGGGCTGGCAGTCAATTTTGGATTTTAACTAGCATTCAGGACGATAACTCGCTTTATCCAGATTATGACGGTTTCCGCATCATAAAAGGGAGCAGGGAGGCAGCACTTATCAGTGAACATGCGAAAAGAATGAATGAAAAGAACCGATTTTCCAAATAGAATATGAGAATGCATGTTTATCATCTTCTCTATATTTAAATATCTTGAAATATGAAACGGTTATGAGACCAACCATTGAAAAAGGTTTTCAGAAACGATCAACAAGCAGAAGGTATTTATGAGATCGTTGAGGAAGGAGGTGGTTATATTTATTTTTTATATTAATTCATAAAAATATATTTCCAATAACTTGACTAAATGGAAATTTAATTCTATACTCTGTATCACAGAGTTCTTTGTGGAAGAGGAGTTTATTTATGAATAATGAAAAATTAAATAATTCAGAAATATTAGAGAATTTATCTCATATCAAGACGATTACAAATTATAAAACAGAGTATTGTAAACAAACTAGTATTTATTTTATCATTTGGGGCCTCATTTGGATAATGGGATATTCAATCCCTTTACTTTTTGCTAACTCAATAGCTACAGGTGTCTTTTGGCTTATTTTAGGAATTGCGGGCTGGGTTATCACTTTAACTACATATTTTAAACAAAAGAAAATGATACCGATGCCCTTGTTTTTAAGAACTCAATTGCAATACACATGGCTTGGTCTTGGAATCATTTTAGGTATCTTTATTTTTTTAATATGTGTTGGTTTATTACCATATACATTAAAGAATTTACCCTTTTATGTTGTTTTATTGGTTTCTATCATGTATTTACTCTTAGGTATTGTTCTGGCTAAAGAGATCTTTATTATGGGGTTCTGGCTAAGTGTTTTAGGTGTAACTACATTTTTATTATTTCCTAGTTTAATGAACATTATCTTTGCTTTTATTGGTGGAGGAAGTTTGTTATTAACTGGCGTGATTTTAAAAAGAAAAGGACAAGGAAATGAGTAATGTCAATAGTTTAAATGATTTAATCCATCCAAAAGTTCGATTAGGGATTATGAGTTTATTAATGGTTTATGAAAAATGTGATTTTAGCTTCTTAAAAGGTTCTTTATCTGTAACAGACGGTAATTTGGGTTCGCATTTAAAAAAATTAGAGGATGCAGGCTATGTGCTAATCACAAAGACTTTTGTGGATAAAAAACCAAAAACAATCGTTAGTATAACAGAGTTGGGAGAGCACGCCTACAAAGAATATTTGAGTGTTATTGAAGCCATTTTAAAAAATAAATGAGATGGAAGGAAAGGGTGCCAAATGTTGAAAATAGAAAACGTCAGTAAAAAATACGGGACTACCCAAGCGTTAGACAGTATTACATTAACGATTCCAGAAGGAGTTTGTTATGGATTAATAGGTCCAAATGGGTCTGGTAAATCAACCTTGATGAAAATTATATCTCACATCATAAAATCTTATGAAGGCAGAGTTGAGCATGTTGGTGAGTCTAAAAGTGTGCTCGGCTACATCCCTCAAGACATCAGCTTAGAGGAAAAGTTAACAGCTAAAGTAAATATGGAGTTTTTTGGACAGATTTATGGTTTAAAAGGGAAGACATTAGATGAACGAGTAGAAAAAACACTAAAAGATGTTGGATTGTGGGAAAGAGCAAATGATATAGTTGAAAGCTTTTCAGGAGGAATGAAACGTCGTTTGAATATTGGTTGCGCTCTAATGCACGCTCCTAAGTTAATTCTTTTAGATGAACCGACAGTGGGGGTAGATCCTCAATCAAGACGTTATATTTTCGACATCATTAACAAATTGAAGGAAGAGGGAAGAACTATTATCTATGTTAGTCATTATATGGAGGAAATAGAGAGTTTATGTGATTATGTGGCTTTCATTGATAAAGGGAAAATTGTAGAAGAAGGAAAAATAGGTGAGCTTTTGAATCGTTACGCAGAAACATCTGTCTTTTTTGAATCTATGATTCCTAATAAAACATTAACTAGTCTCGGGTATGATTTTATTACTCATCAAGGTGGAGTGTTAGTAAAAACTACAAAACCATTAGATACTTTAGAAGATTTGGCTAAACTGAGTAAAAAGGAATCATTGGTTCCCGAGCAATTATCTTTGTACAGACCGAGACTTGAAGATGTCTTTTTTCAATTAACAGGAACAGATTTACGTGATCAATTACAATAAATATCTTTATGAATGAAAACCACTCTCGTATTTCAATTAAATTAACTTAAAAGAGTAACTGATGTAGAAAGAGCATAAATCTAACGAACAGAATGAATTTGTGTGTACCGTAGATTTAAAATCATACGTAATTAGTCAACATTATGTGACTAATTCTAATTCGTCACATCCATAAATGGTAAAATAAATAAAAAATGTGATTATTTAAGAGTTATATAGAATGGGAATCAAATTAATATAACGGGAGTGATTTTTATGTGGCCATTAGTCCGCATCGAATCTATAAAACAGGTGAAAGATCGATCATTGTTGTTCTGGACCATTTTATTACCAGTTGCTTCAATTATTCTTTTAATAGAATTATTTACATCAGGTAGTTCTCAAGCACAAAAAACATTGGTTGCTTCTCAATCAGTGACAGGGATGAGCGTGTTTTTCTCCACATTTGTCATTATTTCAATTGTCATTAGTTTTGTAAAAGATCGTGAGAAAGGAATTGTGGCAAGGCTAGCAAGTACTCCTTTACAGCCGCATCATTTTTTTCTTGGAAAGTGCGTTCCTTTCTTTATCATCATTTTATTTCAAGTTTTGTTGTTAACCATTTTAGGGGTTTATTTATATGGTATTGAAATAACACAATACAGCTCGTATTTCTTAGTAGTTGTCCTATTATCAATGCAAGTGACTTCATGGGGAGTTGCCATCGCCGCATTTGCTAAAACTGAGAATACAGGCCTAGTGATGACAAACATGATTGCTTTAGGGACAGCAGTTGCTTGTGGTTTATGGACTCCATTTGATCAATTACCTGGTTATCTCAAAATAATTGGAATGCTCTTCCCGCAGTATTGGGCACATCAAGGCTTAGTGCAATCAGTATCAACACTACCCGGGGGAGAGAATTTGATCTTAGTAACAGTAGTCCTTATAGGCTATACACTGTTAGGGTTTATTCTTTCGTTAGTTGGCTATAAAAAATATATAAAGAGAGCCAGAGGCTAGCCTCTAAAAATTCCAGCTAAATGTTATGCACATAAACTTTAAATGTTGATTTTAATGATTTATCTAAAATTCAAGTAGTCTATTTCTAAAACGCTGACCACAAAATCAATACATGTATGCCGTCTGTAGAAAAGGAGTGAGGCAATGTTAAGTGAAGAGGTAGAACTGTATGTTGAAAGTTGTTTTCGGCCATATAAAATTTGACTGGAATTGATTCATCGGAAGAAGCCATACATTGTGCAAATAAATTGAATATAAAAGCTAATTTTATTTGTACAGATATCAAAAATTTTTCATCACATGCGAAAAGTTATGATGTGATTTTAATACATTTGTGTTTTGGGCTGTTTGATGATCCGTTAGCATTATTAGAACAGCTAATTCCTTATTTATCAAATGAATCTATTATTTATATTGTTGATTTAAATCGAGATAGTCTAGAAAGTGGATTGAGTTCAGTTCAGAACAAAGAAGAGGAACTGTATTTATATGATCAATATCACGCCTCTTTGACATTATCTGAGTTCGAACAGTTACTCACCTATATGACCAAAACTAGAAAAGATATGATGTATAAGATTGGTACTTCTATAATTGGAGGGTTTAGCCCATTTAGTATGGAGTTTTTATCGTTAATAGGAAATGAAAATTTACAACAAACGTTAAGACAGGTTCCAGACGAATATAGCAGTTCAGAACAGAAGACACCTTTACTTTTACATGCATGGCTTATTAAACAGTCTGGATAGAATAACTCCATGTAAACATGGTTCTTTCTTTATGTATAATGTGAATGATCTCTAAATTGCTATTCGCTAAAAATTAAAGTGGCGTTTGTTTCTTTGAAGTGAGGGAGCAAAGGGATTAAAATTGAACTGTTTATTTCTTTAGCGTTGAAGTTTTTATCCATTAGGGAGCTTTGAACTGATACACTCTTTTCTTCTATATGAATACCCACCCTGTGTCATACAAAATGTTTTTTCGAAATAGAAATGACTTAGTGTAGATATTACTTTCTTTCATAGGGGCCCTGTTCTTCGCTCTCATTGCATACAGCTGCATTATTCCCAGCCCGTTCTGGTCAGAGTGGCTTTCCGTCTATATATATCTATATATAAAGGAAGAGAGAGGTATTAATGGTACTGAACATGCTGCAGTAATCGATGAACGAGTACCTATTTTAAGGAGGAACTTCATTTGCATAAAAAAATTGGATATGGTATAGTTTTTATGGAAATGCTAACGATTACCGAGACAAGAGTGGGGAAACCCGCTCTTTTGTATTGAACAGGCAATTTTTGTCTCGACATTATTCATCCGTTTTCTGCTCCCCCTGCTCACATAAAGCAGGGTTTTTATGCAGAATGATTGATAAGAGCGTTTATCGAAAGCACAAGGAGGAAGAGAATGAGCAAAAAAGTAGTGGATGTCGTAAGCGAAATGGTACAGCCAATTTTAGATGGCTTACAGCTTGAACTCGTTGATGTTGAATTTGTCAAAGAGGGTCAAAACTGGTTCCTTCGCGTGTTTATTGACTCTGATAAAGGCGTCGATATCGAAGAGTGTGCCAAAGTGAGCGAAGCCTTGAGCGAAAAGCTTGATGAGGCAGATCCGATTAGCCAAAACTACTTTCTTGAAGTGTCCTCTCCTGGAGCGGAGCGCCCATTAAAGAAAAAAGCTGATTTTGAAAAAGCACTTGGAAAAAATGTTTTCATGAAAACATATGAACCAATTGATGGTGAAAAAGCATTTGAAGGTGAGCTTACAAGCTTTGATGGTGAGATTGCAACAGTGACAGTGAAGATCAAGACAAGAAAGAAAGAGATCAATATTCCATACGAAAAAATAGCTAACGCAAGATTAGCAGTTTCGTTCAATTAACCTTTTCATTGATATAAGGGGGAACCATAAAAATGAGTAGTGAGTTGTTAGATGCCCTGACTGTTCTTGAGAAAGAGAAGGGTATTAGTAAAGAAATTATAATTGAAGCAATAGAAGCTGCACTCATTTCTGCATATAAGCGTAACTTTAATCAAGCGCAAAATGTTCGTGTTGATTTAAACCGCGAAACGGGAACGATTCGTGTGTTCGCAAGAAAAGATGTTGTAGATGAAGTGTATGATTCTCGTCTTGAAATCTCAGTAGATGATGCAGCCAATATTAACCCGAATTACATGGTTGGTGACGTCGTTGAGATTGAAGTCACACCAAAAGACTTCGGACGCATTGCAGCTCAGACAGCGAAACAAGTTGTGACGCAGCGAGTGAGAGAAGCAGAGCGTGGTGTGATCTACACTGAGTTCATCGACCGCGAGGAAGACATTATGACGGGAATCGTTCAGCGAATTGACAGTAAATTCATTTACGTGTCACTTGGCAAAATCGAAGCCCTTCTTCCTGTCAATGAACAAATGCCAAATGAGGAATACAAACCGCATGACCGCATTAAAGTGTTCATTACAAAAGTGGAAAAAACAACTAAAGGACCGCAAATTTATGTGTCTAGAACACATCCAGGTCTTTTAAAGCGTTTATTTGAAATTGAAGTGCCAGAAATTTATGATGGTACTGTAGAGCTTAAATCGGTTGCTAGAGAAGCTGGGGACCGTTCTAAAATATCTGTTCGTACAGATGATCCTGATGTTGATCCAGTTGGCTCATGTGTTGGACCAAAAGGTCAGCGTGTACAAGCAATTGTCAATGAGCTAAAAGGCGAAAAAATTGACATTGTCCATTGGTCTAATGACCCGGTTGAATTTGTTGCCAATGCGCTGAGTCCATCAAAAGTACTTGATGTCATTGTGAATGAAGAAGACAAGGCGACAACAGTCATTGTCCCTGATTACCAGCTGTCATTAGCGATTGGTAAAAGAGGTCAAAATGCTCGTCTTGCAGCAAAGCTGACTAGCTGGAAAATTGACATTAAAAGCGAAACAGATGCAAGGGAACTCGGTATTTTCCCAAGAACTGAAGACTCTGAATCTCTTTTCTTAGAGGCTGAACCAGTAGCTGAGGAATCTGACGAATAAGAGGTGATGTTAAAGGTGAATAGCCGAAAAAAAATCCCGCTTAGAAAATGTGTCGTGACGGGAGAAATGAAACCAAAGAAAGAACTGATCCGTGTTGTTCGTTCTAAAGAAGGTGAAGTGTCTGTTGACGCAACCGGAAAAAAGAACGGACGCGGAGCTTACCTTTCTCTCGATAAAGAAACCATTCTTGCGGCAAAGAACAAACGCAGTTTACAGCAGCAATTTCAGACACAGATTGACGAACACATATTTGAAGAATTACTAGAACTAGCTGAAAAGGTGAAAAAACCAAATGAATGAATCTGAATGGTATCCTTTGCTTGGTCTAGCAAATCGAGCTCGTAAAGTCGTGTCAGGAGAAGATCTGGTGATCAAAGAAATTAGACATGCGCGTGCTAAGCTGGTTCTTCTTGCAGCAGATGCCTCATCTAACACAGAGAAAAAGGTATCTGACAAATGCAAATTTTATAATGTTCCGGTTAGAAAAGTTGAAGACCGTTCCGTTCTCGGACGTTCTATTGGGAAAGAAGCTCGCGTAGTTGTCGCTGTCACTGACCAAGGCTTCGCTAAGAAGCTCATAAGCTTGCTCGATTAATTTATTTGGGGGTGAACGAATGGCTAAAGTGAGAGTATATGAATACGCAAAAGCCATAGATGTTTCAAGTAAAGATATTATAGCAGCGCTTAAGGATATGAACGTGGAAGTGAACAACCACATGGCGACGCTTGAAGACGACACTGTGAAAAAGCTAGACGCTATCTATAAAAAAGCCAAAGCAAAAGAGACAGCTAACGAGAAACCCGCAGAACAAAAAAAACAATCATCTAACAAAAACAATGATAGAAAGAAGAATGACGTGCAGAATAATCAATTTAATAAAAACAAAAAAAACAACAACCAAAATAAAAACAAAAACAAACGCGGTGGAAATAACAAACCGCAGCATCAGCAAGCTAGACCTGTGAAGCCTAAAAAAGAGCTTCCTGAAAAAATTGAATTTACAAATTCAATGACCGTCGGCCAACTGGCTGATGAGCTTGGAAAAGAAACAGCTGAAATCATCAAAAAGCTGATGATGCTTGGTGTCATGGCAACGATCAACCAAGAACTTGATAAAGATACAGTTGAATTAATCGCTTCTGAATATGGTGTTCCAGTTGAGGAAGTCATCATTTTAGAAGAAACTGAACTTGAAAAGTATGAAGTTGAAGATAAAGAAGAAGATATGCAAGTACGCCCTCCAGTTGTGACGATCATGGGACACGTTGACCACGGAAAAACAACTCTTCTTGACAGCATTCGTAAGACAAAAGTCGTCGAAGGCGAAGCAGGTGGAATCACGCAGCATATCGGTGCATACCAAATTGAAGAAAATGGCAAAAAAATTACGTTCCTTGATACACCTGGACACGCAGCATTTACAACGATGCGTGCACGTGGTGCCGAAGTAACGGATACGACAATTCTAGTCGTTGCAGCAGATGATGGTGTCATGCCGCAAACAATTGAAGCCATCAACCATGCAAAAGCGGCAGAAGTGCCAATCATTGTCGCTGTCAACAAAATTGACAAACCAACAGCGAACCCTGACCGTGTGATGCAGGAGTTAACTGAGCATGGTCTTGTACCAGAAGCTTGGGGCGGTGAAACGATCTTCGTTCCACTATCTGCAAAAACAGGTGAAGGCATTGACGAATTGATCGAAATGATCCTTCTTGTCAGCGAAGTTGCAGAACTGAAAGCCAACCCAAATCGTGCGGCAAAAGGGACTGTCATCGAGGCTGAGCTTGATAAAGGAAGAGGTTCTGTTGCAACCCTCCTTGTTCAAACAGGTACACTTCATGTAGGTGACCCAATTGTTGTTGGAAATACATTTGGCCGTGTACGTGCAATGGTCAATGACATCGGTCGCCGCGTGAAAACAGCAGGACCATCTACACCTGTTGAAATCACTGGTTTAAATGATGTACCGAATGCAGGGGATCAGTTCCTCGTATTCAAAGATGAAAAAACAGCTCGTCAAGTCGGTGAGGCGCGTGCTTCTAAGCAACTGGACGAACAACGTTCAGATAAAGCGAAATTATCTCTAGATGACCTATTTGAGCAAATCAAACAAGGTGAAGTAAAAGATATCAACTTAATCGTAAAAGCAGACGTACAAGGTTCTGCTGAAGCATTAACGGCAGCTCTTCAAAAAATTGAAGTCGAAGGCGTAAAAGTGAAAATCATCCATACGGGTGTTGGAGCAATTACGGAATCAGATATCATTTTAGCAAGTGCTTCTAATGCCATCGTGATCGGCTTTAACGTACGCCCTGACGGAAATGCGAAGAGCACAGCTGATACAGAGAACGTAGATATCCGCTTGCACCGCATTATCTATAAAGTCATCGATGAAATTGAAGCTGCGATGAAAGGGATGCTTGACCCTGAATATGAAGAAAAAGTCATCGGTCAAGTTGAAGTTCGTCAAACGTTCAAAGTATCTAAAATCGGTACAATTGCAGGCGGCTATGTGACTGAAGGAACGATTACAAGAGATAGCGGAATCCGCTTAATCCGTGACGGCGTCGTTATTTTTGAAGGCGAAGTTGACGTGTTAAAACGATTTAAAGATGATGTGAAAGAAGTTTCACAAGGCTATGAATGTGGTATTACCATTAAGAAATACAATGATATCCGTGAAGGTGATGTCATGGAATCATTCGTTATGCAAGAAATCGAAAGAAAATGATCGGTTATACCGAATGTGAGTGCATGATCTATGATGCATCCTCACTGAAGGAAAAACGTGCGGTTCTTCAGCGTATATTGACAAGAACGCGTCATAAATTCAATGTAACCATTGCTGAAATGGATTACCAGGATACATGGCAGCGTACATCAATTGGAATCGCCGTGATTTCCTCATCTCGGGTTCAAGTGGAAAAGGAGCTTCAGCGTGTATTAAGCTTTATCGATTCTTTTCCTGAAATTGAACGAACGATCACGAAAACTGAGTGGTTTTAATTAGAGGTGATAAGATCATGAGTATGAGAGCAACCCGTGTGGGTGAGCAAATGAAAAAAGAATTGGGCGACATCTTAGGCAGAAAGCTAAAAGATCCAAGAATCGGCTTTTTGACTGTAACCGATGTCGAAGTATCCGGAGATTTGCAAATTGCCAAAGTCTACATTTCTGTTCTTGGCGACGAGAAGAAAAGGGAGGAAACCTTAAAAGGCCTTGCAAAGGCTAAAGGGTATATCCGCTCTGAAATTGGCAATCGAATCAGACTTCGCAAAACACCAGAACTGCATTTTGAATTCGACGAATCCGTAGATTACGGAAACCGAATTGAAAGCCTGATTGCTGAATTAAACACAAAAGATCACGAATAAGACGTTGAAATAAGGATAGGCGATGATCGTCTGTCCTTTTTCATCGTTTATGAAAGGAGAGAACGCAGATGATAAATGGTGTTCTTTTATTACATAAAGAAAGAGGCATGACCTCTCACGACTGTGTGTTTAAAGTAAGAAAGATCTTGCACACAAAAAAAGTTGGACATACAGGCACCCTCGACCCAGAGGTTTCAGGTGTTCTGCCTATTTGTATCGGAAGAGCAACGAAGATCGTAGAATACTTAACAGATAAATCGAAAACGTATGATGCGGAAATCACGATTGGCTTTTCTACAACAACAGAAGACCAAACAGGTGAGATTGTAGAAGAAAAAAAGGTGGAAAAACCGATCTCAGAAAAAGAAATTGATGCGGCGCTGAAGCAGTTTGAAGGAACCATTGAACAAATTCCTCCCATGTTTTCTGCTGTGAAAATTGGCGGGAAAAAGCTCTATGAATATGCAAGAGAAGGCATTGAAATCGAGCGGCCGAGCCGTGAAATTACCATTCACCGTATCGAGCGGACAACACCTGTCACATATAAGGATGGTAGCGTGTCATTTAGATTCACCGTTCTATGCTCAAAGGGAACGTATGTGAGAACTTTAGCGGTTGATATCGGGAAGAAACTAGGGTTTCCAGCTCACATGTCACATCTCATTCGCACAGGGTCTGGCGATTTTACACTTGATGAATGTATCACGCTGGATGAGCTGCGAGATATAAGTGAGGATGGAACTGTAGATGAGCACCTTGTCCCGATCGAGCGTGCGCTCAATCATTTGCCGAAATGGGAGATAAATGATACATTAGCAAGTAAAGTGGAAAACGGTGCAGTCCTGCCAATGCCTGATGAATTTGCTCATTTCGCAGAGGAGGATCGTGTCGCTGTATTTGCTCCTTCAGGTCGTTGTCTGGCGATATATATGAAGCACCCGACCAAACAGAACCTGATGAAGCCGGCGAAGATCTTATCTCAGGACAAGCAATCTTAAAGAAAAGGTGACATCTCGTGAAGACTATACATATTTCACACCCACATACATTGAATCAAAAGAATCAAGTCCCGTCTGTCATGGCTTTGGGCTACTTTGACGGTGTTCACCTCGGGCATCAAAAAGTCATTGATGAAGCAAAAAGCATTGCGAAAAAAGAAGGATTGGTCTTAGCGGTTATGACCTTTCATCCGCACCCATCACATGTTTTGCAAAAGGCACGGGAACCAAAAGACTTAATTACACCGCTTGAGGATAAAATTGATTTCATCGAACAGCTGGGCGCTGACTATTTATACATCGTGCAATTCAGCGAGAGTTTTGCAGCACTATCTCCTCAAGAGTTTGTGGATCAATATTTGGATGAACTGAATGTGAAGCACGCAGTAGCGGGGTTTGATTTTACGTTTGGCCGTTTTGGTGCAGGCACAATGGAAACGTTCGATGAATACGGAAAAGGGCGTATCACGGCAACTATTGTACCTAAGCTTTCCAATCAAGACCGAAAAGTCAGCTCCACTCTCATTCGTTCCGCATTAAAAAATGGGGATGTAGAATATGTGAGCGAGCTATTAGGAAAACCTTATCAGCTTCGTGGTATTGTCATCCATGGAGACAAACGCGGACGGACGATCGGTTTTCCGACAGCTAATGTCGGCTTATCTGCTGAATACATTATTCCGCCAACAGGGGTATATGCAGTAAGAGCAGAAGTGAAAGGCAAAGAATATGACGGCGTTTGTAACGTTGGCTATAAACCAACATTCTATGAAAAGCGTCCTGATCAGCCTGCCATTGAAGTAAACCTTTTTGATTTTAACGAAGAAATATATGGCCAGCCGATTAAATTACAATGGTTCAAGCGCATTCGCAGTGAACGAAAATTTAACGGAATCCAGGAGCTGACGGCTCAAATCAGTCAAGATAAAGAAGAAGCGATTCAGTTTTTTCAAGATCAGCTCAAACAAACAAAAAAATCATAGAAAAACTGCTCTACCATTTGCAAATTCAGCATATTTTTAGTATGATTATTCCTGTAGCTTTAAAACCACTTACTTGGCAAACCGACTTCACCGACGGTTGCGAGGTAGATGGGGCTAACATGATTTGGAGGTGAAACAGGATGGCAATTACTCAAGAGCGTAAAACGCAATTAATTAATGAGTTCAAAACACACGAATCTGATACTGGATCTCCAGAAGTTCAGATCGCTGTCCTAACAGAATCAATTAACAACTTGAACGAGCATTTACGTACTCATAAGAAAGATCACCACTCACGTCGCGGTCTTTTGAAAATGGTAGGTAGACGTCGTAATCTTCTTACGTATCTACGTAATAAAGACGTAACTCGTTACCGTGAGTTAATTAACAAACTAGGCTTACGTCGATAATCGTAAAAAGCGGGAGGATTCCCGCTTTTTTATCGTATAATCACTAATATTTTATGGTTAAAATGTTGAAAGAATGGCAAAAACCCTTCTACATACAGCTTTCACATTGATATGTGAAAATCATTTTGTTCATAATAAGAACTAACTAAAACTTTACGATAAGAGAGGAGTTTATCTCAGAATGGGACAAGAGAAACATGTCTTCACCATAGACTGGGCTGGACGTCAACTGACAGTTGAAACTGGCCAGCTTGCAAAGCAAGCAAACGGAGCGGTCCTCGTACGCTACGGAGATACGGCTGTGCTTAGCTCAGCAACAGCTTCTAAAGAACCAAAACCACTTGATTTCTTCCCGCTCACTGTGAACTACGAAGAAAGACTATACGCAGTAGGTAAAATTCCTGGCGGCTTCATTAAAAGAGAAGGCCGTCCAAGTGAAAAGGCTATCCTTGCGAGCCGCTTAATTGACAGACCAATTCGTCCGCTGTTTGCAGATGGATTTAGAAACGAAGTACAAGTCATTAGTATCGTCATGAGTGTGGATCAAGATTGCTCATCTGAAATGGCTGCAATGTTTGGCTCATCTTTAGCTTTATGTGTGTCTGACATTCCATTTGAGGGACCAATCGCCGGCGTTACAGTAGGACGAGTGAATGGAAAACTGATCATTAACCCAAATGTGGAGCAGCTTGAACAAAGTGACATCAATCTTGTGGTTGCCGGAACAAAAGATGCGATCAACATGGTAGAAGCTGGTGCTGATGAAGTACCGGAAGAAACAATGCTTGAAGCGATCATGTACGGTCACCAAGAGATCAAACGCTTAATTGAATTCCAAGAAGAAATTGTGAAGGCAGTCGGTAAAGAAAAAATCGATATTCCTTTATATGAAGTAGATCAAACGTTAGCAGACGAAGTAAAAGCACTTGCTGAAGCTGACCTGCTGAAAGCGATTCAAGTACATGAGAAGCATGCGCGTGAGGATGCAATCAGTGCTGTGAAAAAAGCTGTAGTAGAGAAGTTTGAAGCAGAAGAACGTGACGAAGCGACGATTAAACAAGCGAAAGATGTCTTAAACAAGCTTGTCAAAAACGAAGTTCGCCGTTTAATCACTGAAGAGAAAGTACGTCCAGATGGACGCGGCGTAGATCAAATCCGTCCACTTTCTTCAGAAGTAGGACTTCTGCCAAGAACGCACGGTTCAGGCCTATTTACAAGAGGACAAACACAGGCGCTCAGTATTTGTACTTTAGGTGCACTTGGCGATGTGCAAATTCTTGATGGTCTAGGTGTTGAAGAATCAAAACGCTTTATGCACCATTACAACTTCCCGCAATTCAGTGTTGGTGAAACAGGTCCAATGCGCGGTCCAGGCCGTCGTGAGATCGGACATGGCGCACTAGGTGAACGTGCACTAGAACCAGTCATTCCATCCGAAAAAGATTTCCCTTATACGGTTCGCCTCGTTTCAGAGGTATTAGAATCAAACGGATCTACTTCACAAGCAAGTATTTGCGCAAGCACACTTGCGATGATGGATGCGGGTGTTCCAATTAAAGCACCAGTTGCAGGGATTGCAATGGGACTTGTGAAATCTGGTGAATACTACACAGTGTTGACAGACATTCAAGGAATGGAAGATGCACTTGGAGATATGGACTTTAAAGTGGCAGGTACATCAAAAGGTGTAACAGCACTTCAAATGGACATCAAAATCGATGGTCTATCAAAAGACATCTTAGAAGAGGCTCTTCAACAAGCGAAAAAAGGGAGAATGGAAATCTTAGACAGCATGCTGTCAACGCTTCCTGCTTCTAGAGGAGAATTGTCTCGTTATGCACCAAAAATCTTAACGATGACGATCAATCCGGATAAAATTCGCGATGTCATTGGACCAAGCGGTAAACAAATCAATAAAATCATTGAAGATACCGGTGTGAAAATTGATATCGAACAAGATGGTACAATCTTTATTTCTTCTACAGAAGAAGATATGAACCAAAAAGCGAAGAAAATCATTGAAGATCTTGTGAGAGAAGTTGAAGTAGGACAGCTTTACCTAGGTAAAGTAAAACGCATTGAAAAATTCGGTGCCTTCCTTGAAATCTTCAGCGGAAAAGATGGACTTGTTCATATTTCTGAGCTTGCGCTTGAGCGTGTGGGCAAAGTAGAAGATGTCGTGAAAATTGGCGATGAATTACTTGTTAAAGTCACTGAAATCGATAAACAAGGCCGTGTGAACCTTTCTCGCAAAGCTGTTTTACGTGAAGAAAAGGAAAAAGAAGAAAAGCAGTCTTAATGAGATCAAATAAAATGTGTTAGAAGCCAGGTATCCGTGCCAGGCTTCTTTCTTTTCTTGCGCTAACAATAGTTCTAGCTTGTTTCTCCCCATCATAATTTGTGGTAAAGGGGAGGGACAACCATTGAAAAAAACGTTACCATTCATTGTGTTTGTATTTTTACTGCTCGTGTCATATCAAACGATGAAGCAGCCGGCTGCTGTTACATATATTGAATCAATGAAAGAGCATGCCGAGGCTGCATCTGTTTCAAAAGATATTTTATATCAGGAGATTGAATCGAAGTCTTCTGACTATGAAGTAAAGGCGCAAAATGCTAAGATTGATAAAGTGTGGAAAAAGATACCTGGCTTAAATGGACAGACAGTCGATATCGATGCTTCTTACGAAAAAATGAAGAAACAAGGAACATTCGATGAAAAGCTGCTTGTGTTGAAAGAAACAAAGCCATCTACTCATTTACATGAGCTTGGTGCTGAGCCCATTTATAAAGGGCATCCAGATAAAAAAATGAACGCATTCTTGATCAATGTGGCTTGGGGTGACGAGCATTTAATCAACATGTTAAAGACGCTCGAAAAGCATCAAGTCAAGGCGACCTTTTTCTTAGAGGGCAAATGGGTGAAAAAAAGCACAGAGCTTGCTAAAAAAATCGTGGCAGATGGTCATGAAATTGGAAATCATTCATACAATCACCCAGATATGCGCACACTGACAAGAGAACGAGCATTAGAGCAGATAACGAAAACAAATCGCCAAATTGAAGAATCCCTTGGGAAGAAACCAAAATGGTTTGCGCCTCCAAGCGGCAGCTTTAAAGATGAAACAGTCAAGCTTGCCAAACAAGAAGGCATGGAAACCATTATGTGGACAGTAGACACGATCGACTGGCAAAAACCATCCCCAGCTATTTTACAAAAGCGGGTGCTTGGGAAAATTCACAATGGGGCGATGATATTAATGCATCCAACAGATGCAACGGCGAAAAGTCTTGACGCACTTATCACTCAAATCAAGGAAAGAGGATATGAATTAGGGACGGTTTCTGACCTCCTAAGTGAAAAAAGACATCCGTGATGCGATCTGTTTGTTGAATAGGAGGAGCAAAACTTGGTCAAAACGTATACTTGCCAAAACGGAGTAAGAATTGTACTCGAAAACAATCCCACTGTAAGGTCTGTCGCAATTGGCGTCTGGATTGGAACAGGCTCTAGACATGAGACACCTGAAATTAATGGGATCTCACACTTTTTAGAGCATATGTTCTTTAAAGGGACAAAGACAAGATCTGCACGTGATATCGCAGAATCCTTTGACCGCATTGGTGGTCAAGTGAATGCCTTTACATCAAAAGAATACACTTGCTACTATGCAAAGGTGCTTGATTCACATGCTGGCTACGCCCTCGATGTATTAAGCGACATGTTCTTTCACTCAGCTTTTGATGAAGAAGAGCTGAAAAAAGAAAAAAATGTGGTGTACGAAGAAATTAAAATGTATGAGGATACACCTGATGACATCGTTCATGATTTATTAAGCAAAGCCATTTATGGTGATCATTCATTAGGATATCCGATTTTAGGAACAGAGGAAACACTCTCAACCTTTAACGGAGACTCACTTAGAAAATATATGGATGAATTCTATACCCCGGACCGCGTCGTGATCTCAGTTGCAGGGAATGTAGATGAGACCTTTATTCGTGAGGTTGAAAAGCTATTTGGCTCTTATGAAGGAAAAGGGAAAAAGCAGCCTGTAGAAGCTCCAGCATTTCATTATGACAAGCTCACACGCAAAAAGGAAACGGAACAAGCGCACCTCTGCCTGGGCTTTAATGGCCTTCCAGCTGGAGATAAGGGCATCTATGACTTAATCGTCTTAAATAATGTTCTTGGCGGAAGCATGAGCAGCCGGTTATTCCAAGATGTAAGAGAGGACAAAGGACTTGCTTATTCTGTCTTCAGTTATCACAGTTCATTTGCAGACAATGGAATGCTGACGATTTATGGCGGAACTGGAGCGAAGCAGCTTAACCTGCTTTCTGAGACCATCTTACAAACATTAGACGTCTTAAAGCGTGAGGGAATCACGCAGAAAGAACTAGAGAACTCTAAGGAGCAAATGAAAGGCAACCTCATGCTCAGCCTTGAAAGCACAAACAGCAAGATGAGCCGAAACGGTAAAAATGAACTGCTCCTTGGTAAACATCGGACACTCGATGAAATTATTGACGAAATCAACAACGTCACATTAGACGGCGTGAATAACTTATCTAAACGCATATTTACAGAAGATTATGCGCTCTCGCTTATTAGTCCGACGGGTGATGTACCTTCTGCTTAAACAAAAAAGGCATGTCTTTTAAAGAGATGCCTTTTTTTCATGCAAAAAGATTAATCAGCTAACTTGTTTTGCAGCTGATGAACAATTTTATTGATTGTCGAAAAGTGCTCTGTCAGTAATTCCTCATCTGCAAATTGAATATCAAAAACCTCTTCTAATTCCAAAATGAGTGAAACTGCTTTAATCGAATCGAGACCGTGATTTGTTAATTCTTCATCTGCACCAATAGAAACCTTGCTGCTATCATCCAAAGAACGCAGAACCAAATCTTTTACTTGACTTGAAAGTGAAAGGACATCCGTCGTTTCTTTCATCTGCAACGCTCCCTTTTACAAATTTTCTATCATTTACATAAATTAACTATATTAGAATGGAAAAACATTGTAAAGCAGTTTCGACATAAATAGGAATTGTTGATCATTCTATTCAAATGAAATATTTGGTAGAGTGAGAAGAAAAGAGACTGGAAGGATGAATCAATCCATGAATAAAACAGACCTTATGCAGCACATTCCCTTATTAAAAGAAGCAGTCAGCATAGACCAGATCGATAAAGGGTATTCTCGGGATGAAAAATGGGTCATGACTACGGTATCAGGTGAAAAATATGTCCTTCGATTCACAGATCAAGACCAGTATGACAAAATAAAGACGCAGTTTGAGCTGCTATATGAATTAAGGCGTCACGGTGTTCAGTGTGCTGATTCAGTGGACATCGGTGTTCTAGAAGCAAAACAGCAAGTGTACTATATTTTATCGTTTATAGAAGGCCAGGAAGCAAAAGAAATCATGAGTCAGTTAACTGAAGAAAAGCAGTATGCTCTCGGGGTAAGTGCAGGTCAGGATTTACGAAATATGCATAAATATCCGGCACCTTCACACATCGAATCTTGGGAAGATCGTGTCATGAAAAAGCATCATCGATATTTAACGGCTTATCGGGAAAGCGGTATCTCCCTTGAAGGGGATGAAAAAGTGGCTCAGTTTATAGCAAAGCACATAGATATTGTGAAAGGCAGGCCTAATCAATTTCAGCACGATGATTTTCATTTAGGGAACATTATTGTAAACAATAATAAATATGCAGGTGTTATAGATTTTAACAATTTTGATTGGGGAGATCCCATTCACGATTTTTATAAAGTAGCTCTTTTCAGCAGAGAAACTAGTGAAGCCTTTTCGGCTGGTCAAATCAATGGATATTTTGATGGGAACATTCCAGATGACTTTTGGCTGCTTTACTCTGTTTATGTCGCAATGAGTATCTTTTCATCGATTATGTGGGTCATTAAATTCGATCCGGGTCAAATGGATGAGATGATTGAAAGACTAGAAAATGTGCTAAAAGATCATGATTATTTTAATCAAATAGAGCCTGAGTGGTATGCGCGTATCACTAGATAACAGTGAAATATAGGACGATTAGGCAGTGATGGAAGTCACTGTCTTTTTTGTTATAATGATACAAATTACACATTGTCATGACTAAAAACATTTTATATAATCCAAACAAGGATCGAAAAAGATGTAAAAAAATTCCGTTTTTTGTTGAAAAAGAGCAAAAGGCTGGTGATGGATTGAAACAAATCGACAAGGGTTCAAAGCAGTTATGGCGTGTTTATTTATGGACACTCTCATTCTTAAAGCCTTATACAGGTAAAGTGATTCTAGTTATTATGAGTGGTTTCGTTATTACCTTGAGCGAGCTCATAATACCGAAATTTATTCAATATTTTATTGAGTCCATTTTGCCAGCAAAAGACTTTTCAAAAATGAATGGTTTATTGTTAGGACTGACTTGCTTAATTGTACTTGGTATTATACTGACAGCCGCACGAAATTTATGGCAAAGAAAATTGATTGAACAAGCCTCAAGAGATTCACAATTTGCTGCCTTCCAGCAAATTCGTCAACTTGGTTTCTCATACTACGAACAACATTCTGTTAGTGAAACACTCTCCTTTGTTAACACACAGACACGAGCTGTACAAGAAATTTACAGACGATACTTCCCACAATTTATCAATCAGATATTATTTATCGCCATCTCACTTTACTTTATGATAAACATTTCTATTTTTCTCACACTAATCATCATTCCAAGTTTTATACTCTACTATGTCTTCGGACCATGGCTTGAAAAAAAGGCAACGGTCTACGGTAGACAAAGTGCGGAAGGTTTTCGCACGCTGCAAACAAAATTATACGAAAGTCTTGCTTCGATGGAAGAGCTTAGAATTTTAGGCTATATGAAATGGGATATGGAACGGATTCAAACATTACATGAAAAAGTGCGCCAAGATCATGAAAAAAATGTTTTTTTCGCCTATTTACGAGGAAGCAACCGCAGGTTGACTTATTATATTGGTGCTCTTGCCACTTTTGTTATCGGTGTCCACCTTGTAAAGACTGGACAGCTAACGACAGGTGGTTTTGTGGCATATATACTATATTATTTTTCAGCGATGCATATGCTTACTTCCATTGTCACACTTTTAACAGAACAACGGATATTAACCTTTCAAATTGAACCTTTATATCATTTTATGAAAAAAACACCTGATATTAAAGAGCCTCAGCAGCCGGTGCACCTTGATCGTGTAGAAGGCGATATCGTCTTTCATGACGTCGATTTTCATTATCCAAATCATCCTCCTTTATTAAAAGGGATGAATCTACATATTCGGCAGGGGGAAAAAGTAGCGCTGGTCGGTACGAGCGGCGGAGGAAAAACATCGCTTCTTAAGCTAATTGGACGTTTTTATGATCCCTCATCAGGGGTGATTACAATGAATGGAGTCGATTTGCGCCGTTTACCTACTAGTCAAATAAGAGATGCGATGGGATTTGTTTTTCAAGAAACGTTCTTATTTAACATGAGTGTAAAGGACAATATTCGTTTTGGAGATACAAGTCTTTCAGATCAACAGATCATTGAAGCCGCAAAAAAAGCAGACTGTGATTCATTTATAAAAGAATTAGAAGATGGATACGACACCATACTCGGGGAAAGGGGATTAAAACTTTCCGGCGGGCAAAAACAAAAAATAGCGATTGCCAGGCTATTTGCTAAGAATCCAAGTGTTGTATTACTCGACGAAGCCACAGCATCTCTTGATAATGTCAGTGAGCAAAAAGTCCAGCAGGCATTACACCAAACATTTAAGGAATCTACTGTCATTGCAGTTGCGCATCGTTTATCAACGGTCAAACATTTTGACAGAATTATTTTGATAGAAGATGGTTGTGTGTTAGAGGCTGGACAATTTAATGAATTGATGAGGAAAAAGGGGCATTTTTACCAATTAGCGTCTGACCGCTCAGAAAAGGAGGCAGGTGTAACATGAGAAAAAATTGGCTGTTTCTTTTGATCACAAGGCAAAAATGGATGCTCATCCTTGCTCTTTTACTCGTTTTGATTGAAGCAGCAGCTAATTTAGCCATGATAGGACTGCAAAAGTGGCTCATTGATGATGTTCTTTTTAATAGTGGTATCAGTCAGCATTTCTCCCAAATCTTGATGCTGTTTGCCATTATATTTTTTGTATATGTTGTGATGTTTGTTGCCAGCCCATATGTGATGCATAAAAACTATCTGACCATCCACCATTCATTGCAGAAAATGATGTTAGATCAGCTTCAGCAAGTATCCATGAGATCATATAAAACTCACCCTGTTAGTTTTTATTTACACAAGCTGAATCAAGATGTAAAGACAGTTGCTGTTACGGCTGCTTTACATATACCGAAAATTGTACAAACGATTTTTATGGCCATTGTTTTATCTATCATTTTACTATCTGTGAGTTCTGTCTTATTTTTCTTGCTTCTTTTTGCAAGCGCTTGTTATTTCATAGTCGGTAAAAAAATGGCGAAAACGGCAACAAACATAGCAAAAGATGTGCAGGAGAGAAAATCAGAACTATTCGTGCATGTGGAAGAAGGAATTTCTTCTACAAGGGAAGTTGTCGCATTTAATCGACGCAAGTGGGAAATCGGTTTGTATGAAAAGCTATTTAACAAAATGATGGATCGTGTCATGAAGGAAGGAAAGTTTCAAAACAAGCTTCTTTTTTTAACAGAGCCATTGAAATGGTTTGGGATCCTATCAGTTCTAGTGTTTGGCACATATCAAGTAGCAGCAGGAAGCATGTCCATCGGTTTATTTGTCGTCATTTACCAATACGCATCTCAATTAATGAAGAGTTATCAAGAGTTATTCCAGTATGTATTTGAATTTTTCCAGCAGCGTGCATCTGTTCATCGAATCGCAGAAGTACTGCAAATGGAAAACGAAGAAAAAGGAACAAAACGAATAGATGCTGTAGAAGACGTGGTGTTTGAAAATGTTTGCTTTTCTTATGAACAAACATCTAAAGGCGCTTTAGACGGCTTGAATCTTCATATTCCAAAGGGAAGGAAAGTGGCGATTGTTGGAGCGAGCGGCAGCGGGAAATCGACAATCTCAAAGCTTACACTTGGACTTTACCAGCCAGATAGCGGGGGAATTTTAGTGAATGGGGTTGATCTATCAGAGATAAAGCCATCTCATTTATTAAAGCGAATAGCCGTTGTCCCGCAAGAGCCCTATTTTTTCCCAGACACTATACGCCTGAATTTAATCATGGGATTAAATGATGTGACCGAGGAACAACTTGAACAGGCTTGTGAAGTTGCACAAATTCTTTCCTTCATTAAAGGGCTTGAAAAAGGTTTTGACACAGTCATTGGAGAGAGAGGGATTTCCCTCTCAGGAGGACAAAGACAGCGATTAGCTATCGCCAGAGCACTTTTAAAACAGGCTGATTTACTTATATTAGATGAGGCGACCTCCGCGCTAGATCGGCAGACAGAAAGGAAGGTTCAACAAGGGATAGACGATGCCAAAGGGGGCGGAACCTTGCTTGTTATTGCACACAGATTATCGACCATACAAAATGCAGATATGATCTATGTACTTGAAGGCGGTGCTGTTCAAAGCTGCGGTACTCATGAGGAGCTGATGGAAGCCTCCTCGCATTACCGCTCTTTATTTATGGCCCAGGTGATTACAGCGTCTTAAGTCAGTTTGTTTTTAACCAAAGTGAAGAGTCGATCTAAGGTGCGGAAGTGATCGGGATGTAATTCTTCGTCTTCAAAGGCAATATGAAAGGTGTCCTCTAATGAAATAACAAAAGAGACGATTTGGACAGAATTTAATCCTAAAGCTTTTAAACTATCATCCCGGCCTGGCTGCTCATTGAGAGACAACTTATTCATGACAAGCTGGACAATTTTTTCTTCAACTTCAGTTATTGTCAATTCATTCATGCCGCGGCTCCTTTCTAAGAGATTGATATATGTTACATTTTGGTTGATGTAGGAAAAAAATGCAATTGTTTTTATAAATCTATCATAAGGGGTGGCATCCATTGTCATATGTAAGCTATCAAAAAAATGATGTTCGGGTCGTATTAGGTGCAGATGAATCAGTTCAGAATTTAGTTATAAGTAAAGTGCATCCCTATATTGATTGCAGCAAAATAACAGAAAAACATAAAGGTGACGTTTGGACGATTTTAACCAGTGAATATGCACAAGAAATTCAAAAAGAAATACCGCTTAAAGAAGTCTTTTACGAAACGAAGATGGAGCCCCGCTGCCGTTACCTGTATGACGGAGAGAAAAAAGTCATAGTGATAGATGAACCAAAAGATGTCAGATGGACAGCCCAGCATGCGCTTCGGTTAATAAGAGTTTTGCTTCGCCTTTTGTGTTATCAGGATGGACTCATCTATTTGCATGGGGGCATGATGGAGATGAATCAAAAGGGAATTGCCCTAGTAGGCGGATCAAGGGCAGGGAAAACGTCCACCATTTTATCCTTATTATCATTAACCGATGCCCAGTATATCACCAACGATGATATCGGTGTTTCATATACGAACTCCGAGTACACAGGAACTGGCTGGCCGAGATCTATGAGTATTCGGAAAGATTCGTTTGAAGCCATTGAAAAGCTTGGTACCCCATACAGACTCCAAACATCGAGTCATCCATTTAACGAGGATGATAAAAGCTATCATTTTGTATATCCAGAGGAGTTAGAAAAATGGTTTTCACGTGAAGTCAAAACAATGGGGAAAATCGATGTGATTGTGTTTCCTGAATTTTTACCTCACGGGCAAACTGGTGCAGAACTTTCGAAAATGACTCCAGAGGAAGCAGCGGAACGTTTGAAGCAGCATGCAGTCATTAATCCTGGAAGACATAATGAATTCTTATTACCGTATTTCACATTGCCAACACCCGAAGGGCTAGAGCCATTTCTTAACGCACTAGCGGAAAAGGTGCCTTGTTACTCATTAAAGCAGGCATTTACTTCTTTAGAGAAAGGCACTGCCCTCATTCAAGAGCTTATTGAACAATCCGACATTGTCGTGTAAGACTTTTTGGAGGTGAGTTATGGTTGAGCAGGAGTACAAATATTTGTTGTCACAAGCAGATTTTCAGCACATATATGACATGTTCATTCAAAGTCATACCCTTTCTTATGTACTTAATTTCAATTACTATTACGACACACCAGATTTTTTATTAAAACAATTTGGTTATACCGTACGTATCCGTCAAATCAGCGGCAAACTAACACTTGAAATCAAACGCCCCAGTCAAACGTCTGGCTATAAAAGAGTAAGAGAAGAAACGTCATTACCTATTGAGGAGTTACCGCGAAAACTAGATGTACAGAACATCATGACGTCTTTACCGATTACAATCACTCAACAGCCAGAATTGTTAGGACTATTGGTCACTGAACGAACAACCTTTTACATTGAGAAAGGCCTCAAAGTCGATTTGGATCAAAGCAGCTATCTGGGCATCACAGATTATGAACTGGAAATTGAATATGACAGTGAAAAAGCATATGAGGCAGATCAATTGTTTCATACACTAACTGATGATTTGGACATGCCAGACAATCGAAAAGGGAAGCGCTCTCGTTTTATCACTAGATTTCAATCGTTTTACGGGAAGGAGTAGTCAAACATGCGGGCTGTTTTGGATCAATCCACTCTCTCAAACGAGCAGAGGCTGTTATTACTTAGCTCACGTATTCAATTAAATGAACAAGAAGAAGAGTCTATTAGAGCTCTATTGAAAGATGGCATCGATATGCCTAAATTAATTGGCCTGGCATCAAGACATAAGGTGCTTCAGCTGATGACGCCTCATTTGATTCGTCTTGATGATGAAAAAAGCATGACGACAACATACAAATTTTTGCTTCACTATCACTATATAGGGAATCGGCAAAAAAATGTGGAGAGATTCAAAGAATTCAAGCGTCTTTTACAAACATTCCGAAATGCAAAGCTGAAAGCGGTCCCCCTTAAAGGTGCCATTTTAACCCCGCTTGTGTACAAAGATTATGGACTGCGAATGATGTCAGACCTTGATTTCTTAATTCATCCAGATGACCGGAAGAGTGCCTCTTCATTGCTCAAGAAGGAAGGGTTTATCATCGGGAAATATGACTGGGCAGCCGATCAGGAAATACCGATTGAAAGAGAAGAAGAAATGATGTGGAGAATGAATGCCGGGAATCTTTATTCACATATTAAACGAAGCGGAGAAGATTTTTTAAAGGTACACCGAGTCGATTTCTCTTATGATGTTGAGCTGAAAAAAAACTACGAAGCAACAAATGCTTTGCTGGATGCTGCTGAAGAAAAATCCTTTTTTCAAACAGATGTCTATTTGCTTCAGCCGTTAGATTTTCTTATCCATCTTGCCTTTCATCTATATAAGGAGGCAACAAACGTACAGTATGTCTACTTACATGCAGATCTTAATTTGATTAAGTTTTGTGATGTAAGGGAGTACGTCATGTTTGCCGAAGAGCAAAATCAGCTTGATTGGCATGCTTTGCAAGAAAGAGCGAAGAAATTAGGGGCCGAGAAAGCACTTTTTTACACGTTTACGTTTTTAGATTTATTGTATCAAACGAACTATATTGACCAATTGAAGCAGCTAGACATGAGTGACCAATCATTTTTAGAAGCCTATGGAGAGAATGATTTCGGTTCTTTGAAAATATGGAAAAAATCCTTTATGGAACGTTTTTTCAGCTTGGATAATCGCGATGAGCTTGAAGAGGAGCCAGCGATACAGCTATTTCCTGAAAGGCAATAGCAAATTGAAGAGGAGGATTCGATATGGATATAAAAGCGCTTTTTGAAAAGCCGAAGAACGATTTTCCTTATGAAAAATCATTTGTGTTTGCAGGTATTCATTTTCATATTCTATCAATGGAATTGCTGGCGATTGAAGATATTGAACATTATATCCCAAAAGAATTGGATCGCAGCGAGGGAGATATCCCTTCACAGATTGAAATACGTTTTATCATTGATCCGGAGCTTGAACAGTCTGTTCGCAGTGCTTGCTTTCAAAAGGGTGAAACCATTACAGCAAAAAGGAAGTTTACCTACAAACGATTAAAATTAGATGATCAAGTATTATTTGCCTCACATGAAGGTGACGAGCCGCACAGTGTGGCGGTCAATAAAGGGCGTTATGCTGTGATTGGAAAAAACAATAATGAGTCTGCGATACGCTGTCCACTGCGAATCGTTCGAGAAATTGCCCTTAGAACATTAGAAAATCAAGGTGGATGTTTTACACATGCTGCAGCTGTCTCTTTTGAAGATGGCCAAAAAGGAGCGCTCATTATCGGCGATAAAGGTGCCGGGAAGTCAACTACTATGTGGCAGTTTTTGCATCATGGAGGAGCAGATTTTATCACAAACGATCGTTCCATTTCAGTGCTTGAAGATCAGGAACTTACTGTGTATGGATGGCCGATGTGCTTGGCGCTTGGAGTAGGAACTGTTCAAGCCACAACAAATATACAGGAACTGAAAAACAAAAAATTCAGCCGGTCTCAAGATAAAAGAATATGGGATGAAACCATATCAACAGAGGAAGAGGCAAAAGAAAAATGGGCGAGCGGCTGTAAGTTTGAAATTACACCAAAAGAAGCTGCTGAAATGACAGGAACAACGATTAGAAGCTCTACGAAAGTAGATATGGTGATTTTTCCATCACTCAAAATAGGTTCTGGTGAGATTAGGCTTGTGCCGGTAAAAAAAGATGATCAAAGAGCAAAAGACATTATGGCAGCAAATATAAGAGAACCAGAAGATCCCGACTATTTAAAAGGCTGGCTCGGACTTCGGCATGTGTCAGATACCTTTCTGGAGCAAAAGGCATCTGAGCTTATCCATCACTTGTTTAACATGCCATGCTTTTATTTAGAGGGTGATCCGCGTCACCTGCAAGAAGCCATTCCAGATCTGTTAAACAAAAAAGTCAGTTCGATTTAAAGAGACGATTGTCTAAACATTCGTTTGAGCCGGTCTTCACGTTTTTTCATTTGCTCGTGATCTGCTGGCAGCAAAATTTGAAAGAGCATTTCGGCAATTGGCCGTGCGAGCCTTTCGTCAGAGTTCAATAGAATGCAAACACCTAATTTTCTCTTTGGAATGAATCCAATATAGGAGGTGAACCCTTTAATTTCTCCGCTATGTTCAGCTAAGGTGAATCCGTTAAAAGGTCTCAAAAACCATGAAAGACCAACACCTCTGCTGAAATCTTCTTCAACCATAACGGGGCTTTGCATTTCTTTTAGTGAATGCTGATGAAGCAGGCTGTTTGCACCGTATTGAGCTTGAATGAATTGAATCAGATCATCTGCTGTGGAGATTAGTCCGCTTGAACCATCCTCCCAAGATGGTGTTTCAGTACTTGGATAGGATACGCCGGACAGGCCTGAGGAAGAAACTGTATACCCTTTGGCTGTGGATGCTGTTTCAATAAATCCAGTTTGCTTCAAATCGAGCGGTTTTAGTATATGGGTGTGAACTAATTCTCTATATGGCTGATGACTCACCTTTTCTAGCACTTTACTTAATATAGAGTAGCCAAGACTAGAATAATTGATGATAGACCAAGGCGGTGTGAAAATAGTGAGTATTTCAATACACTGAGCTAGAGTCATATCTCGTAAATGATCGGCTTTGTCGAGTGCTTTGGGCAGGCCTGAGATATGAGAGGCAATCATTCGGAAAGTGAGTGGAATTGGTTCAGACAAGTGACTTTTTATGAAAGAAAGTAGTGGTTCGTAAGTATGAATGGGTGCATCGAGTTGAATAGATCCTTCCTCTCGCAATTTCATCATAACCATTGCAGTAAAAGGCTTAGTCACAGAACCAATTCGAAAGGTTGTGTCTTTTGTAACAGGGGTGCCGCTTTCAATATCAGCGAGGCCCTCATGCCACGACCAAATGTGCTCATCTTCATGAGAAATACAAATGGAACAGCCGGGGATTTGATGTTGTTCTAATAATTTCCTTATATCGGTGGTTGTATTTTGCAGACGCTGCACGATTGATTCATTGATCAAAATAGACACCTCTTTCATACAGAATATATATATATTACCAAATGTTTCATGTTGTTTTAAGATGAATGATTAATATTTTTATATTTTAAAAGAGAGCGGGCGATAGATAATGAAAACCATTCAAAAAACCATTCTTGATATTTTAAAAGGTGATGGCCAAGATATAGAACAAATTCCATATGAGCTTGTGGAACGTAAAGGTGTAGGACATCCAGATACGATGTGTGACGCTATAGCAGAAAGGGCTTCTCAATACTATTCTCAATATTGCATGGAGCATTTCGGCAGAGTGGCACACCACTGGTTTGACAAAGTCATGCTTCTTGGCGGAGATGCTGATGTTTCGTATGGGAAAGGGACAATGGTCAAACCGTATCAAGTTGTGTTTGCTGGAAAAGGCGCATACGCATACGGCGATGAGCCCATTCCTCTTAAAAAGATTCTTTTCGATGCGGCAAAGGATGTGTTATCAGAGGTGACAACAGGATTTGATCCTGAAGAACATCTCGTCATTGACTGCCGAATCGTTGATCATCAGGGGGCAGGCCGCAAAAATTCACGATATCGTCCGATGGTTGAAACGGACATGATTGAAATCGGTGATCCAAAGCTTGTGTCAAACGACTGTAACTTACTGCATGCTCATGCGCCATTAAGCCGTCTTGAGAAACTGGTTCTTTATACAGAGCGTTATGTGAATGGCCCAGAATTTAAAAAAGTCAATCCAGATACCGGCTGGGATGTAAAAATATTTGGAAGCAGACGTCATGAAGATTTTAAACTCATTGTGAACATGCCATTTTTAGCTAAAGATATTCATAGTCTTGAGGAGTATTTTGCCCGCAAAAAAGAATGCCAAGATCAAATCGCTCGCTATATTCATGAAACGTTAGGCCTCACGCCTGACCTCATGCTGAACGCTACAGATCGCAATGGGCGTCCGTACTTAACAGCACTAGGTTCTGTAGCAGATACCGGCGATGTAGGAGTTGTTGGAAGAGGAAATCGATTAAATGGACTGATCACCCCAATGCGGTCTATGAGTATAGAAGCGCCGGCTGGGAAAAATCCGCTTGATCATACAGGGAAATTATATGGAGTGCTCGCACAACGGCTGGCAGATCAAATTTTTGAGACCATTCAAAAGCCAACAGAAGTGCATATCTTTACTTCAAAAGAGGCACCGCTCCACAACCCGGATGAAATTTCCGTTCGTATTCAGCAGTGGGATGGAAATGAAGTGGATAGAAAAAGAATTGAAGACCTCGTCATGAATGCGGTTCATTCAATGGGCGATGTGACAACAGATTTAATTTTTAAAGGCGTGACAATGTGGTAAAAAGGATGAAAAAAAGAGTCATTGATGCCGTTCATGCATGTATTCATACAAAAGAACCTTTGGCAGTGACCATTCATCCATATGAAATTGGAAAACAACAACAATTGAACCAGCACCATCTTCTGTTGATGCTAAAGCCTGAATTAACAAGCATCAATAAAGGTGTACAGCTTGATCTAATACTAGATGAACTTCTCCACCGATTAGATGATCGTGATGTAGAAATAGGAGCCGTTCGCGTTATATCATCCTTATATTTGAAAGAAAAGAAAATAATTGAAAACCAATATGGGATGCTAAATAAAATTTCTAAAAACGGTCTGAGTGAAGTGTCAGATGCAGCAAAAAAGATGCTCGCTTTGAAATACCCAGAGTTTCAAAAGAAGGAACATTTCATATATGGAGGCCATCAATTTTTACAAAAGTACAAAGAGCTCACACCGTATGGTTTAGAGCTTTTAACCCGAAACGTCAAGGTTGACAAGCTGGGTGCGGGCACATACGCCATAGAGGCCGAGGTGGATGGAGAAAAAATGCTTCTGCTCAATTCATTCCACCCTTGCCAAATCGAGTGGTTCACTGCACCTGCAAAGTCTATTATCGTCATTGAATGTTTTTTAAAGCAGCCAATGAGGATGTTGAGAGAAGATTTCATCGGTGCAACGGACCCTAAAGAGGCTAAAGCGGGTTCTTTTAAACACATGCTGCTGTCGGAGCAAAAACGGTTTGGTTTATCTAACGTGTGTACTCGATTTAATGGCATTCACCTGTCACCGGGTCCTGTAGAAGCAATGGCGGGAATGATTCACTATTTTAGTACACCTGATACAAGACTGACTCCCGCGCATACACTTTTTGGACAGCTGTTAAAGGAAAATGGCTTTTCGGCGGAAGCATTAGATCTATTATGTAAAGATGTATCCATTCATTCAAGCGAAACGCCCGTATTTGAATTAACAGAAAACCTAAATTGGGATGAAGCACTTGATCTGCTAGTAAAAGTGAGAAACGACATTCAAAAGTATCAATGTGTTCTGTAACGGAGGGAACAACTTGAACAATAAAGGAGCTAGCCAGCGAATTTGGATTGTCGGTCCGCCTGGATCTGGAAAAACAACCCTTGCACATCAATTGAAGCAGGAGTTAACGTTACCTCACTATGAGCTCGATGCCCTATTTTGGCAAGCGAACTGGAAAAAAACAGATAAGTCGGTGTTTATCGATAACGTCCATGAAATTGTCAAACAAAAGAAATGGGTCGTTGATGGTCAATATTCATCTGTTCACCACATATTGGCTGAATATGCTGATACGATCATTTGGCTTGATATAAAGAGAAGACAGACATTCCCCCGTCTCATGAAAAGGACATTCAAACGGCTCATCACAAGGGAGAAACTTTGGAATGGAAATAAGGAGCGAATGGGGAACGCGCTCCAATTTTTCTCATATGCCTTTCAAGTCTATCCAGAGGTGATTCATCAAAACGAAAAGCTTTTTCACAAATTAAAAGAACAATCTCATGTGAAATGCTTGCGCATAGACAAACGGGACGAGGCAGATCAAGTGTTAATGAAAATCAAAAACCTTGAGAAAAAGGGGTGAGGACATGACGACATTAGATGATGCTAATAATGTCCTAAAATATTGGTTTTCGGAACAGCCGATTCGTTTAACACCTTTAAACGGAAGAAGCCCTAATGAAGGATGGCTTGTTGAAACGATCAAAAACCGTTTTGTCTTAAAAAAATGTGCGAGAAATCATGATGCGGAGTGGCTTCAATATTTAGAGGAATTAACAGATGCTCTGCTTGATCATGGCTTCCCGATTCAACCTATGATGGAAGCAAAAGACCGTCGTAAGACCATTTTATTCAAAGAACACTTTTGGCAGCTGCGGCCCTATTTCGAAGGAAGACCATATGAAATGGGAAATCGTTCAGATGAACAAGAAGCCATCCGGGTCTTAAAACAGCTCCATTCATTGAAGAACTTACCGAAAGGACCTGTGAATCCAAACTGCGAATTGAAGAACTGGATTACTTCTCCGGACGAAACGCTCGGCAAGACGGCTTACGCCCTAAAAAAGGTTGTTTCTTCTAAAAAGTCTGCTGCTTTGCTCAAAGTGTATGAACGGGAGCTAATGAATATCATCACGCTGCTAAACCCTAGTATATATGAAGCATTACCTCATGCTGTTACACATGGTGACTTTCATTCTGGCAACCTGTTAATTCGTAACAAAAAGCTTGCCATGGTTCTTGACTTTGATACAGCAGGCTATAGACCGCGGGTATATGATGCAGCAATATCTGCTTTTTTGTTAACGAGAATCAAGAGAGGAACGTTTCAACTAGATATTGTGAAAACGATTCAATTTTTAATGGCATATGCAGATGACTTATCCGAATATGAATGGCGTTCAATATCTGCTTTTATCAGACTTTTATATATTCCAACAGAGCGGTATTTAACACTGCTTCATACCTATACACCTCACTTACTAAACTGGTATATTGATTGGTCTTTCGAAGCACTAGAATCTGCATCGAACCAGCTGAAGGAAGATTGGTATCTCCAAAAGGAGATGAGAATATGAAGGTCGCTGTTGTCACTGGCGGAAATAGGGGCATAGGCAAAGAAGTATGCAGACAGCTTGCGCAGTGTGGAATACTTGTTATTTTAACTGCACGGCAGCTTGAAAGTGCCAAAATAGCTGCGTCTGAAATGACTGAGCATGTTGTGCCATTTCAGCTGGATGTAACAAATGAAGAATCGGTTGAATGTTTCTCGGCATTTATGAAAGATTCGTTCGGGAGAGTGGATGTGCTCATTAATAATGCCGGTGTCTTTCATGACAACATAAAGGATCATACATTTCCATCTTTTCTAGATCTTCCTGTATCGACACTCCAAGAAACGATGAATGTGAATGTGTATGGTGCAGTCAGAATGACCAAGGCCGTTTTCCCTTACATGAAAGAGGCTGGATATGGACGAATTGTCAATGTATCTAGCGGTATGGGAAGGCTCTCTGCGATCTACGCTTCAGGCGATGTCAGGCGTGACGGAAAAAGCGGTCCTTACTACCGGATGTCAAAAGCGGCGCTGCATGTTCTCACAAAAGTCACAGCTTTAGAGGGAGCACCCTATTCTATCCTTGCGAACGCAGTATGTCCTGGCTGGGTACAAACGGACATGGGGACATCTGAGGCTGTTAAAACCATACAGGAAGGTGCATCAGGAATCGTGTGGGCGGCACAGCTGCCCCGAGATGGACCAACAGGAGAATTATTGAGAGACGGTCAAAGACTTCAGTGGTAAGAGGAGGCAGCTACATGCGAGGTATGAAAGGAAAGACGGTTATTGTGACAGGCGGAGCTCAGGGGATTGGATATGCGGTCGCAGAACGAGCCGCACAAGAAGGTGCACAAGTCGCCATTGCTGATCACCATGAAGATTACGGAATTGCAGCAGAAAAACAGCTCAAAGCAAATGGATATGATGTTTTGTTTATAGAGGCTGATATTGCTGATGAAGCATCAATTGTTTCAATGATCGAAAAAACAGCCAATCATTTTGGGAAAATTGACATGCTGGTGAATTGTGCAGCCGTTTTTATCATGCGGGGTCTTGAAGCAACCGTTGAAGAATGGCGGCGCATCATGGATTTGAATATTATGGGACAAGCGCTTTGTGTCAAACATACTGCGCCTTACATGGAGAAAATAGGAAAAGGATCGATTGTAAATATTGCATCTATTTCAGGCCACATTGCCCAGCCAAAATATTTAACATATAACGCGACAAAAGCAGCTGTTGTCAATATGACGCGGTGCATGGCAATGGATTTGGCGGATGCAGGTATTCGTGTAAACGCAGTGAATCCAGGCACGGTGTGGAACAAAAATAACGAGCGGTTCCATTTAGAAGAGCTTGGATTGACAAGAGAGCAAGCAAATCAGCATCCTGATATTGGCGGGATGCACATGTTGAAACGAACCGCTGATCCAGAAGAGATCGCATCTGCTGTCATCTTCCTTCTTTCAGAGGAAGCGAGTTTTATTACAGGAGAAAATTTGATGGTTGACGGCGGCTATACTGCCATGTAGAGGAGTAAAAATTGCATGAAATTTGATCTGCACACACATCATCAACGCTGTGGTCATGCGGAAGGGAACATCAGAGAATATATCGATGAGGCTGTCAAATTAGGTCTGGATTTTATTGGAATATCAGATCACTCCCCGTTCTTTGGTGAAGAGGCTGACCACTTTAAACCCTGGGTAGCGATGGCTAAAAGTGAATTTCAATCATATATAGAGGAAGTCCTGCAGTTGAAAAAGGAATATGACGGAAAAATTCACGTGCTGTTAGGTGTCGAATCTGACTATTTTCCAGAACACGAGGCCCTTTACCGAGACGTGTATCGACATTATCCATTTGATTATATCATTGGCTCGGTTCATGTCAGTAATGGATATGACCTATTTAACCGGAAACGGTGGGAACGAATCACAGAGCAACAAGCCATCATTGAAAAAGAAACGTATTACGAGTTAATTAAAATGTCTGCTGAGAGTCAAATGTTCGACGTTTTAGGCCATATTGACGCCTTAAAAGGTTTTTATCCACAGATTGCTCATGTCAAAACAGAAGCTGTCGATGATGCACTGCAAGCAATTGCGGAGAGTGGTTCTGTCATTGAAGTGAATACCTCTGGCAAAACAAAAGACTGCGGCGGCTGGTATCCATCATTGGATCTATTAGAGCGAGCCAAATTTTACGGTGTGGATGTCACGTTTGGCTCAGATGCACATCAGCCAGCCCGAGTAGCAGATGATTGGCTGAAAGTAAAACAGACTCTGAAGGAACTAGGTTATCAGGAATGGTATATCTTTCAATCTCGTCAAAAGCGAAAATTGGCTCTATAAATTCTAAAAAAAGGGGTTATAAAAATGACAAAAGTTCGCGTAGCAATTGCAGGAGTAGGATCATGCGCTTCAAGTATCGTTCAATTTGTAGAATTGGCAAAGGAAAAGATGGATACGCTCTCCGGTGTTATGCATGATGTCATTGGAGGTTATCACTTGTCTGATGTGGAATTTGTTGCAGCTTTTGAAGTAGATCAAAATAAAGTAGGAAAAGACTTATCAGAGGCTATTTTTACTAAACCAACGGCTGCAGTAAAACATATTGATGTTCCGTTTTTCCAAGTACCCGTTGAAGCAGGTCCTTTATGTGATGGTCTTGAAGGAGATTTGTCCAACTGCATTCAGCCGCATGAACATTCATTAAAAATGAACACACATGATGTGACGCAAAGATTAAAGGACGTTCAGGCAGATGTACTAGTCTGCTTCTTACCGACTGGTTCATTTGAAGCTGTTCGAGTATATGCAGAGGCGTGTGCACACGCGCAAACTGCCTTTATTAATGCGACACCTGAACCGGTGGCAAATGATCCTGAATTTGTCAAAATGTTTGAAGAGTCGAATACACCGCTCCTTGGAGATGACTTAAGAAGTCATTTAGGTGCCACAACACTGCATACAGCGTTAATTGAGCTATTAAAATCCCGAGGGATTGACATTACCAATACGTATCAATTGAATGTCGGAGGCAATACAGACTTTTTAAACCTTGCCAACCCAATGAGATCAACGAGTAAACAAAAATCGAAGAGAAAAGCATTATTTGCCTCTGGTATTGATGCCAGCGAAGTGGCAGCAGGTCCAAATGGCTATGTCAGCTACTTAGGGGATCATAAAGTCTGCTTCCTGCGATTGGAAGGAAATTCTGTTTTAGATTCAGACATTTCGCTTGAAATCCGTTTACAAGTAGAAGATTCTCCGAATTCAGCTGGTGTTATCGCTAACGCAATGCGTGTAGCAAAAGCAGCTAAAGACATGAATCACAGCGGTGTCATACATGACGTCTGCCCGTTCTTATTCAAAAGCCCTCCAATTGGACAAGTAGATTCAGAGTCATTACGTCTATTCAATGAATATGTAGCAAATGCTGAGCTGAAAAAGGTGTGATCAGTGGAAGCAGAACTAAATCTTTGCGAGATAAAATTTGCCGCTTTTGACTTGGATGGAACATTAATTGATGACAGAGGCAGGCTTATTGGTGATGTCCATGGCGCAGTGAACATGCTGCGCCAAAGAGGCATTATTTCAATTATTGTCACAGGCAGAACCTATGATTCTTTCTTCTCTTTGAACTTAGATCCATCTTTACTCGATTTATTTCATCATGATGTTTTGCTAAATGATGGAAATGTGATTTGTCACCATCAAAAGAAAACATTTGACGTGAAACAATATCTAGATGCTGCTATATGCCAGCAGGTCATTTCATCACTTGATGGTCAAGCTGAATTTGTCATTGAATCACACGGGAAGCATGTGGCATCAAGTAAAAGCGCTAAGTTGAAATATTGCATGCTTTACACATTTCCACGAGAAAAAATAGAGGTAGGTCATCAGAAAGAATTCAAATTTGACCGTGTGACAAAACTATTTATTTTACCGAAAGTAAAAATAGATATCGCTCATCTATTAAGAGATTATCATTGTGATGTTGCGGATGCCCAGTTTTTAAATGCACAAGTGATATCCCCGAAAGGAATTTGTAAGGCAGATATGCTTGGGCAACATTTATTAGATTGTTTTGGAGAAAGTGATTTAAATCGTGTGATTGCTTTTGGAAATGGTCATAATGACAGACTGCTGCTGAAGAAGGCGAGGTGGGGGCTGGCAGTTCAAGATAGCCATCCATCGGCGATTGAGTTATGTGATGTACATCTGTGGGAGCCAATTTATGACTATCTTAATAAAGTTTTACAACCATTAGAAGCACCAGAAGTGATCAATGAAAAGGGAGGAATTTAGTTGAGAACCCTTCAGCTGCCTTTACCAGATGCGCTAGAAGATACAATGATACCGGATTTTGTGGAAAGAGTTTCTTTTCTATCAGCCCATATTTTGCACGTTGATCTTCTTGAAGAGGAATCTGTTATTGAAGTAACAGTCGATCATACGGGAGATGCAGAGGCAATATCAGCTGCGTTTTTAAAGTTATCGTCAAATGTAGCTCAACTGCGGAGGTTTCGTGAAAAGGAAATGAAATCAAATATTCATTTAAAAAGTGAGCCTGTTCATTCGAAACTAAGCGGGGATGACCAAAAGAGAACCTTCTACGATGAAATTGAAATGGAACTCGCACACTATTTTGATCAATTATTCTTAAATATGGGGGCTTCACTTGGAGCCAAATTAAGAAGATACCCTTCTACGATGAGTAAAGAATTAATGGAAAAGTGTAAATACCATACGAATTTTCCGCAAAATATTTATTCTGTCTTTGAAATACCTCATGATTACCAGGTTATTGATGACATTCGAGAAAAGCATCATGGTTTTCTTCCTGAACACTTCCAGCAAGCAGGCCGATTTTTACAACCGTGCATTTGTTATCATTGCTACGAGGAATGGGAAGGGAATACCTATACAGACAATCAAATGATGACAGCAGCGGGGCAGTGTTTTAGACATGAAATTTCTTGGAAAGTAGATCCACTAAGGAAACTAGAATTTAGTATGCGTGAAATTGTCTTTATCGGTGATAACGAGTACATCAATGAAACGAGAAAAACACTTCTTGAACACACATGGCAATGTTTTCATCAGCTTGGCCTTAGTGGAAAGGTCACCACCGCAAATGATCCCTTTTTCTTTTATGATGATATGGATAAAGCGAATTATCAATTAATGGCGAACAGCAAATATGAGTTAGTAGCTGTGACAGAAAAGAAAGACGTTTCGATCGCTTCATTTAACGACTGTGGAGAGATGCTTTGTGAAAGGTTCCAAATCAAGGGAGAAGATGATATGCCGCTTTATTCAGGTTGTGCCGCATTTGGTATCGATCGATGGGTGCAAGTATTTTTACAAACATACGGTCGAAATCGAAAGAATTGGCCGGATGAAATGCTTCATATAAAGGAGGGTCAATATGCTGCAAAGTAATCTGACTCAAGAAGAGCACACAGCCCTCATTTTATCTGATCCTTTTTTAGAAGACAGCCAGATAGAAGAGATGCAGGAGCTTCTATATCAGCAGCAAGACTGGAATGTCATTCTTGGAATGCTGCATGTTCACCGGACAGCCGGTATTGCATGGAAAAATATTAAACGTTACGCCATTCATTTAAGAAAAGATTTTAAAGCAACTTATTTTTTAAAGTCATTAGAGATTATGTATAAGGGGCAATTAGAAACGGCACGAGACAATATCAAGTTAAACGATCAGTTATTCCAAGCACTTGATCAAAAAGGAATTGAGTATGCCATTGTAAAAGGAAGTGTGATTGGTCAGTGGGCATACGGCGATATAGGGCTTCGCTTATTTGGGGACAACGATCTCTTTATCTCACAAGATCAGCTGCAAGAAACTGGACATGTATTAAAAGAATTAGGCTATATTCAAGGTTCTTGGAATTATGAAACGGAGACAGTCACACCTGCGAAACGAAAAGACATTCTTTACCTCATCATGAACTCACATCAAACCTACACCTACATGAAACCTACACCAGAATGCCGCTTTATCGACTGTCATAAAATCGATGTTCAGTTTTCAGTTGACCTCATGACAGGAAACCGGACAGATTCAATTGTCCAAGAAATGCTGTCTAGACGAATTCAAACGTCTGTTGACGAGCACCTTGTATGGTCATTAAAAGAAGAGGATATGCTGATTTTCTTATGTATTCATTTTTACAAAGAGGCGATTTATTTAAATGAAGTCGAGTCAATGAAAGATTTACTGCTTTATAAGTTACTTGATATATATGGGATGTTTATGAGAGAAGACCTATTGGATGTGGAGTTGTTTGTCCGTCGAACGAAAGCGTATGGCTTTGAAAAGATGGTCTATTTTGCTTTGCATTATGTGAATGAAGTCTTTCCTCATACGATTCCTGATCTTGTCATGGATGCACTTCAGCCTGAATCACTTGCTTATTTATCCGAAGTACTGGATGCAAATGATGTCGTTCATACCTGGAATCAGCCCATCCGTAAAAGATTCTTTCACATTAATCGGTCTTTAGAAATACAAAAGCATTCTGTTCATAAGGAGTAGTGTGATGAAAGATCCGGCAGCGCTATTTGATTTTAAGGGAAGAAACGACGTCATATGGTTTGGGAATATGAATCAAGAACAAAGCTGGGATCAAACAAAGGCTTTACCTGTTATGACAGACCATGTTCAAAATGAACTGGTTCTTCAGCAAGAACAACAACTGCTTTTAATTGCTTCTAAGGATCATCATGTCATCATGCATCATCAGCCTGAATCTGCTTTTTTAGCCTATTTGGAAAAGCAAGGTGTCAAGCTTCCGCATATGGTTCAAAAAGAAGATGCCTTGAAATTAAAGGGACTCATTGTACCTTATCTTTTAGATGAATCGGTTGAACAAGCATCGTCGCTTGAAAAAAGAAAGATTTATGGCTCAAATTCAACACTCGTAAAGCGATTCAATCATAAGATTTCGACTAGAAAATGGGCAAAAGAACATCAGTTTACCGTCACGTGTGGTGCTGTTTGTCAAAATACTGACGAGTTAAAACAGACGTATGAAGAATTAAGGGCGAATCATTTCTCAAAAATGGTTCTGAAAATACCTTATGGATCATCTGGTAAGGGACTTCGTATTTTAAAAAACGAGAGAGAATTCAAGCAGCTAGTGACCTTTATTGAAAGAAGAAAAATCCAAACAGACCTTCTCTTAGAAGGGTGGCATCCGATTAAGCGATCTTTAAATGCTCAATTGCTCATTCAAGAGGAAGGATCACACTTACTTTCAATTACAGAACAGAAAATTAATGAGGACGGCATCTACTTAGGGACCGATTTTGCGCCTATTTATGAACAGGACAAAAAACGTGAATATGAAGTAAGCATGCATCGAATCATAGAGCTTCTATATGAAGAAGGGTATCGTGGCGTGGTTGGCGTTGATTCGATCATTGATATAAATGAACAGCTCATACCGATTATTGAAATAAATGCCCGGTTCACGCAGGTTACTTATTTACTCCCAATCATTTGTCGTTTTTTTTCAACCTACGAATATATTGAAAGCCGCTTTAAAAGATTCTCATGCAGTGCCGACCTGCCGTTTGAAGATGTGTTAACGGAGGTAACAGAAGCACTCGATCCGGGAGAAGATGGTGGGTTTTTTATTTATACTTTCGGTAAAACGAGAGCGGATGATATGTGGCACTATCGACTGTTTATATTGTTTTACCATATGAAGAAGGACAAGCAGATTCATATGCTGACAAAGTTTGATGATATGGATTTTTCAGCAGAAAGGGGGAGAGAATTTGCCGAAAAATGACTCTACGCTCTTAGAGAAAGCGAATGGTTATGGGACGCCGATGTATGTATACGATGGAGATGCATTGAAAGATCACTATGATCACATTACAGCATGGCTCCATCAATCAGCTGAGGTGTTCTTTTCATTTAAGTCCAATGGAAATGTCTCGATTGCGTCATTGTTACAGTCTTTTGGGGCTGGTATAGAAGTGGCTTCTGCAGGAGAGCTCCTTATGGCTGTAAAAGCAGGTTATTCCCCGGAGCAAATCATTTTTTCTGGCCCTGGTAAGCGGAAGCAAGAGATCGATGTCGCGATCCAGCATGAGATCTATTGTATTATCGCAGAATCAAAGGAAGAGCTTATTTATATCGCTGAGTCTGCAAAGCATCAGGATAAACAGGCATCAGTAGGCATTCGGATTAATCCTGAATCCATTGAGTCACGAGCAAAAATCAAAATGGGCGGAGTTCCAAGTCCATTTGGGATAGATGAATCCAAACTGAAGGACGTATTTGACCTATTTCAGAAGTATGATCATTCGCTCGTATTTAAAGGGATTCATATGTATTTGGGAACTCAAGTTCTTGATGAAACATCGCTTTTATCATCGTTTGAATACACGCTCAATACAGCTGTTCGAATCAAGAAAGAATATGGACTAACATGCCAGATGGTTGATTTAGGCGGCGGGTTTGGTATTCCGTATTTTCAGCATGAGACACCACTAAATGCCGAACGGTTATTTCAAAACGTAGCGGAATTGATTCGAGCGTACGAAGCTGAGCTGGAATTTCCGAGATTTATTATTGAGATGGGGAGATTCCTTTTAGCGGAATGTGGTGTTTATTTAACAACTATACAATATGTAAAAGAATCAAAAGGACAGACGTTTTTAATTGCAGATGGAGGAATGCATCATCATCAAGCGATGACGTTTAGAGGCAGGCTGCTCCGCAATAATTATCCGATGCGGCTCATTAAACCTTCTAGCAAGCCCTCGGCTGTAGTGAAACAATCGATTGTTGGTCCACTATGTACTCCGGAAGATTTAATTGGCCGGCAGGTAGAGCTTCCGCAAGGCGATGTAGGTGATCTTCTTTGTATTGAGAAATCAGGGGCATATGGACTTTGCTACAGTCCAACCTTATTTTTAGGTCATTCTTCTCCGCTAGAGCTGCTTTTGTTTGATGGAAACGATTATGTCATTCGAGAGAGAGGGACCCCGGATGATCTTTTATTGAAACAAAATAGATTATTCTTTAGACAAAGGAGGGATGAATATGACACTGACGGAGCTACGACAAGAAACGATTGATCGTCTTGTTTTGCAATTTTCGGAAAGAGCGCGTCAGCTTGATGATGAATTTCAGTTCCCGCATCAAAATCTAGACGAGCTGATTAATTGTGGATTACATGTCGCCAATATGCCGCAACAAGACGGGGGTCTTGGATATGGATTTGAAGAAACGGTGACTCTTTTGTCACACATATCTAAAGGGTGCGCGTCGACAGGACTCATTATGGCGATGCATTACTATTCGCTCGGCGCATTTTCTGAAGTGCTTACAAGTGAGCAGCAGGCCGCAATTTTTGAAGATATTCGGCGTTCAGGAGAACTAATCGCTTCTGTTAGCGATCCGAATGTGATTTTTATTTATCAGCGTAAGCAAATGGACGGGATTCCGACCATTACCGCAGAGAAAACAGATGGCGGATATCTTGTGAGTGGAACTAAATTCACAGTGACTGGTGCACCGCGCATTAAATATTTACCGATTTATTGTCAGTATGCGCCGTCGTCTTGCACATCTCAATATGGAATGACTGCGCTCTTAATGACATTACCGAGTGAAGGCGCTGCAATTGAGGAATCGTGGAATTATTCGGGCATGAGAGCATCGATGAGTCATCACATTCATTTTGACCAAGTGTTTATACCCGATCATCAGCTCATCGGGCGGGAAGGCTACGCAATAGAAGATACTGAAAATTTAATCTATTGGTTTCGTCTAGCTGTTACAGCTGTTTATTATGGCATTGCAAAATCAGCATATGAACATGCCCTCGGTATGGCATATAAAAGAAATGATCGAATTTCCAAGAAAAAATCAGCCTTTTTACCAGGCCAGCAATTTCGTATTGCAGATATGAAAATTAAATTAGATGTTGCACATTCTCAGCTTATGGCCTGCGCTCAGCAAGCAGATCAAGAAAAGAAACAAAATCATTACACAAGTGATTTGTATACGAAGACGCTGATTACAAAACTTGTTGTTACGCAAGCAGCAGAAGAAATCGTACAGCTAGCTTCTCAGGTCGAGGGTTTTTCTTCATTACAGCAAGGATCTTTGCTTGAGCGTTTAAGCCGAGATGTGAAAGCGGCAAAATTTCATCCGCCTTCTGAAGATTTATTAAAAGAAGTGATTGCGAAAAAAGAGCTGGGCATTATCCCGTTAAAAAATCGCTGGGTATGATGGCCAGAAAAAGGAGGAGACATATGTGGCTACTGCAGCACCTATTTACCGGAACAATTATTTAAACTGTTCTCAATTAACGATTGCAGCCATGCTTCTTAGAAAAGGGATTGAAATTGATAGGGTTTGGAGGCAGGCAGGCCTTGTTTATAGACCTCAAGACAAAGGATTTGTTTTAATCGGTTCCTTTAAACATTTTCGTGAGGATATTCTCCATCATAATGGCATTCATTTAGAAGAAATTTTTTACACGGAAGAGGAATTAGACCTCTATATCAACCGTGTGTTTAAACAGCATCCAAGCGCAGGGACTGTCTCTGTTTCCTTAGATATATTTGAATTACCGTACTGTCCATTTTACGAAAGAGAACATGGATATCACACATTGGAAGTACTTGAGGTAAATGATGATCATGCAGTGGTCAGTGACCATGCTTACTCCTATCATGGCACATTGAGTAAAGACCATTTGATGAAAGCTGCCCGCTCTGTATATGAACATACACCTCGAACCGAGAATCGTTATAAGTGGATCAAACATGTGGAACTTCAGAAAGAACCGGATGTGCTGGTGATATTAAAGGAGCATGCTTCCATCTTAGAAGGAGCACCGCCGCATTTTGATTTGCCTGGAGCTGTCACAGGGCTAGGTGCTATTTCAGTCATTCAAAAGGATTATATTGATAGTATCAAAGACAATGAAAATGGTAATTTATTAGACAATGTTTATTTTGAAGGATTAAAAGATGTGGCCAACTCCAGAAAACATATGGTGACATTCTTATCTTCTTATGAAAATGAGCTTTTACATCCCCTTATTCAAGCGTTTGAAGATGCTTATCAAAGCTGGACAGTGCTCGCCAATTTTACGGCTAGAGTAGGGCTCAGTAAAAATCCTCGCAGTATGATAGACAGGACGGCGAATCGGTTTCAAAAAACATTAGAAGTGGAGACCAGCCTGCTCACAGAACTAAAAGAGGTGATTCAAAATGAAGACCTATCAAACTCTCTCTCTTCATGATTATGTCAATAACAGAGGCATCACATATCAAAATGAATATGACAAAGGCCAATTAACAATTGGCGGAGCTTCTTTGCCGGCTGAGTTAATCATGAACGTGCAAGATCCTATTATCGAAGGGATTCCTTTTCAGTTCATATATCAAGATCAAGGAGACAATATTGAATTAGAGGGACAGTCTCTTCGTTTTCCGCCACTTGAAGCAGAAGCGCTTCATGTCGTTGGCTGTTCATCCAATGGCAATCTTTACGAAGAGATTTCATTATTACGAGAGGGGAACGTTGTCTGTGAGACTCGGCTTTCATTAACGGATGTGATTGAACGTGAACCAGCATTTCATGATCGAGCGGCATATGCATTTGATTATATTCATACGGTATCCGGCATTAATCATCATTTGACATCAAATCTTTGGCTTGATTCGCTCACCTTTTCGCAAAAAGTAGTTTTTGATGAAATTCGCTTTCAAGATAATCCATTTATGCATATTTTCGCAATGACGATTCAGCAGTCAGATCATTAATGGAAGGGAGCCATGTCTATGTGCGGCATTGCAGGCTATTGTCATTTTAACCAAGCACCACTTGATCCTCACATCTTACTGAAGATGAAAAGCGCACTTGCTGTGCGTGGACCTGATGATAGTGGTGTCTATCAAGATGACTCAGTTGGTCTGGTTCATACGCGGCTTTCAATTATTGATATTCAATCTGGGCCGCAGCCAATAACAAATGAAGATGATTCTATATGTGTGATTCTAAATGGAGAGATTTATAATTTTAAAGAATTAAGAGAGAACTTATGGAATAAAGGCCATTTGTTTCGCACTGAGACAGATACAGAAGTGCTTGTTCATGGCTATGAAGAATACGGAATTTCCTTTGTTGAGCAATTAAACGGAATGTTTGCAGCTGCGATATGGGACAAAAAGAAGAAAGCACTTTATTTGTTTAGAGATCGTTCTGGGATTAAACCGCTGTATGTTTCAGAATGCCGGGGAGGGCTTATTTTTGGATCGGAAATGAAGGCTCTTTTTCAGCATCCAGACATACAAACTGCTATTGAGCCAGACGCTGTTCTTAGTTATTTATCCTTCCGTTATTCGATCGGCGAGCAGACTTTTTTTCAAGGAATTCAAAAATTACCCCCAGGTGTCATCTTGAAAATAGATGAAACAGGCATAACAAAAGAGACCTACTGGCAATATCCGCTCCCAGCTGATGGGATCGATCGGGGAGAACGTTATTATCAAAAGGAATTGTTTGAATTAATTCAAGATAGTGTGCAAAAACAGATGATGTCTGATGTGCCTGTGGGAGCTTTTTTGAGCGGGGGAGTGGATTCGACTTCGATTGTCGCTTTGATGTCCAAATACAAAAACGAGAATATTCATTGTTTTTCGACCAGCTTTGAAGAGGAAGGCTTTTCTGAAGAAAGCTATGCCAAACTCGCGGCAGATCAATACAATGTCAAGCTACACTCACATAGAATGAGTGAAGAAGAGTACTTTCAATTATTGCCTGAAGTTGTGAAGCGAAGAGATCATCCTCTTTCTATTCCTCATGAAGTCGCTTTTTACCATATGTCACGGGAAGCAAAAAAGCACGTGACGGTGGTTCTATGTGGTGAAGGAGCGGATGAATTGTTTGCAGGTTATGGACGTGTCTTTAGGAGTCCAGCAGATTGGCGGAAAATTTTATGGCTTCAAAAAAACCGAAAACTGTCCTCCATCCTTTCGAAGGTATTATTTGAACTATCCTTTCAGCAGCAGGTACATCAATTGATCGACCTTGAAGGTGAGATGGATCATTACAAAAAAAGGTATGCATGGTTTACTGCTGGCGAAAAAGAGCAGCTTTTAAGTCGGCACGCTAGTTCAATTGACCCTCCTGACTCACACATGAACCAGTTTATTGCCCATTGCTTTCAAAAGATGGAGGGTGCGTCGTATGAAAATAAACTGCTCTATTTATTCCAGCAGATTCATTTACCAAATCTGTTAGACCGGCTTGATATGATGACGATGTCACATGGACTAGAGGCGCGTGTTCCATTTCTTGATCATCGCATCATCCAATTTGTCAATGACATGCCCTTCAAATATAAGCTTCCTTATAAAGGACTGCCTAGCAGGCTGCAAGCATTTTTTCAGTCGAGTCTCAAAACGAGTGAGGTACAAGACATTCCGAAATATATGTTAAAAAAGACAATGGAGCAAACAGTGGATAAGCGTATATTATATAGAAGAAAAATGGGTTTTCCGGTTCCGGTGTATCATTGGATGAGCAAAAGGATGAAAGAAATCGAAGAGAAGCTTCTTGATCAACAAAGCTTTGCAACAGAACTGTTTCAAAGAAAGCCACTAGAACAATTTTTACGAAATCATTCGAATCAGAAAAACAAAAATGGAGCGGATCAAAAAGTCTGGATGCTGTACAACTTGGAATTATGGCATGATCACTACATGAAAGGGACGCAGCTTTCTCTCCAAACGAGTCATTAAAGAGATCCGGTCTATTCCCCTTGTCTGCTGCATATATGATACGGAAGGGAAGTGATGCGACTTTGAGGCTGAGTGAACTGTCGGGAAAAGAGATTGTCGATATTAAAAGAGCGGAGCGGCTTGGCGTGCTTGGACAAACTGATCTTGAAATCAATGAACAGGACGGTCAAATTACAGCACTCATTATACCTTCCGTGAAGTGGTTTGGCTTTCGAAAACAAGGAAATGACATCCGCGTCCCGTGGAATCACATTCAAAAAATAGGATCAGATATGATCATTCTCGATGTGCCTGAAGAACTTCAGCCGCACGGAGAAAAAGAGCACCCGTCATAAACGGGTGCTCTTTTTCTTTTCTCTCTCTGATTCGTTCACAGGCTGAATCCTCTCCTCATATGCTGAAAGGGAGATTCAGAAAATATTACAGACTTTTTTAAATAAAGAAGGTGAACGGTCAGTATGTTGAGCGGTTTAACGGTTGCGGTGATCGGGGGAGATGCAAGGCAGCTTGAAATTATTCGCAAGTTGTCACAGCAGCATGCCAAAGTGTTTTTAGTCGGATTTGATCAGCTGGACCATGGATTTATTGGCGCTGAAAAGCTGAAAATGTCTGAACTTCCATTCGAACAAGTAGACAGTATGATTCTGCCAGTATCAGGGGCAACGGATGAAGGCGTTGTTGCAACTGTTTTCTCAAATGAGCAGGTCTTGCTGGAAGCAAAATATTTAGAAAGAACCCCTGCCCATTGTACCTTGTACTCAGGTATTTCAAATACGTACTTAGACAATCTGGCAAAGCAGGTGAACCGGAAGCTTGTGAAGCTGTTTGAGCGAGATGATATTGCCATATATAACTCTATTCCAACAGTTGAAGGGATTATCATGATGGCCATTCAGCAAACGGACTATACGATTCACGGGTCTCATGTCGCTGTTCTCGGACTTGGAAGAACAGGACTCACGATTGCCCGCACATTTCGGGCACTAGGGGCAGACGTAAAAGTAGGGGCGGCAGACACAGCACATTTAGCGCGGGCCTTTGAGATGGGGCTTGATCCATTTTCAATGGACCGGTTAAAAGAAGAAGTAACAGACGTTGATATTATCATCAATACCATTCCAAGTCTTGTATTAGATTCATCTGTCATCGTCAGCATGACACCAAAGACACTCATTTTGGATATCGCCTCCCGCCCCGGCGGAACAGACTTTGACTTTGCACAAAAGCACGGAGTAAAGGCACTTCTTGCACCAGGACTCCCGGGGATTGTTGCACCAAAAACAGCAGGACAAATCATTGCAAAAGTGCTCTCCGGGCTTTTATGTGAACTTGCGGAGGAAAAAAGGGGGATGGAATCATGACATCATTAAAAGGAAAAAGAATCGGCTTTGGTTTAACAGGTTCCCACTGTACGTATGAAGCTGTTTTTCCGCAAATCGAAGCGCTTGTAAAAGAAGGGGCAGAGGTGCGTCCAGTGGTGTCGTACACGGTGCAGAGCACGAATACGAGATTTGGAGATGGAGCTGAGTGGATCGAGCGGATTGAGAAGCTGACTGGATTTAAGGCGATTGACTCAATCGTTAAAGCAGAACCGCTCGGACCTAAGCTGCCGCTTGATTGTATGGTCATTGCTCCTTTAACTGGAAACTCAATGGCGAAATTTGCAAATGCCATGACAGACAGTCCTGTTTTAATGGCTGCTAAAGCAACCATTCGAAATCATCGTCCTGTCGTTTTAGGTATCTCAACAAACGATGCGTTAGGCTTAAATGGTACAAATCTGATGAGACTGATGTCGACAAAGAATATTTTCTTTATTCCATTTGGCCAGGACGATCCATTCAAAAAACCGACCTCGATGGTCGCAAACATGGATCTGCTATCTCAAACAGTAGAAGAGGCGCTCCAGCATAGACAAATTCAGCCGATTTTAATTGGACCAAACGAATAATAGTTTCACTAGAAAATCATGAAAGATTCAAAAAAGATGCTTCAAGCCTTGCTTTTCTATGGTAAAATAAAATGTAAAAAGTCATAGGGTGGCCATCCGAAAGAAAAGAATCATGGATGGGTCGGAAGGAGTTTTACTGATGGGAAGAGGATTGCATGTAGCTGTAGTTGGAGCGACTGGAGCTGTCGGTCAACAAATGTTAAAAACACTAGCTGACAGAGATTTTGAAATGGATACACTTACTCTACTATCCTCAAAACGTTCTGCTGGAACAAAAGTGACATTCAGAGGTCAAGAGTACACTGTTCAGGAAGCAACACCTGAAAGCTTTGAAGGAGTAAACATTGCATTATTCAGTGCTGGAGGAAATGTTTCCAAGGCGCTAGCTCCTGAAGCAGTCAAACGAGGTGCGATTGTTGTTGACAACACTAGTGCTTTTCGTATGGACGAAAACATCCCTCTTGTCGTACCAGAGGTAAACGAAAAAGATTTGCATGATCATCAAGGGATCATTGCAAACCCTAACTGTTCAACGATTCAAATGGTAGCGGCATTAGAACCGCTTCGTCAGGCGTATGGAATGAAAAAAGTCATTGTCTCTACGTATCAAGCAGTATCAGGTGCGGGACATGAAGCCATTGACGAACTATACAGCCAATCACAAGCTATTTTAAATAAAGAAGATGTAAAACCAGAAGTCATGCCTTATCAAATTGCATTTAATGCGATTCCGCAAATTGATAAATTCCAAGACAATGGTTATACATTCGAAGAAATGAAAATGATCAACGAAACGAAAAAAATCATGCATATGCCAGAGCTGGAAGTAGCGGCAACATGTGTGAGACTTCCAATTGAAACAGGTCATTCAGAATCTGTTTACGTCGAACTAGAATCAAATGATGCAACAGTTGAAGACCTCAAATCAATTCTAAAAGATGCACCGGGAATTACGCTGCAAGATGATCCGTCTCAGCAAATTTATCCAATGCCTGCAGATGCTGTTGGGAAAAACGACGTATTTGTCGGCCGCATTAGGAAAGATTTGGACCGTCCAAACGGGTTCCATATGTGGATTGTATCTGATAACCTGCTTAAAGGTGCTGCATGGAACTCAGTTCAAATTGCAGAAAGCTTAAAAGCATTAAAATTAGTTTAACATTTAATGGATGTTGAGGACGAACAGAAGAGAGTTAGGCATCTTTCGCCTGCTCTCTTCTGTTACGTCAGAATGAACTTGGAGTGAAAACAGTGAAAATAATTGTCCAAAAATTTGGCGGTACATCTGTCAAAGATGATCAAGGTAGAAAAAGGGCACTTGCACATATCTTATCTGCAAAAGAGAAAGGCTATAAGTCGGTTGTCGTCGTTTCTGCAATGGGACGAAAAGGTGATCCCTATGCGACAGATACGCTGCTCGGTCTGCTTTACGGCAGCGCGCAGAACATGACAAATCGAGAAAAAGACTTGCTTGTTTCCTGCGGAGAGAATATATCAGCTGTTGTGTTTTCAAGTATGCTGAATGAAAACGGGCTAAAGGCTGTAGCGATGACTGGAGCTCAGGCGGGCTTTGTGACAGATAAGGAGCATACAAGTGCGAAAATTATTGACATGAAGTGCGAACGTCTGGAGGCAGCACTGTCTGAACATGATGTTGTCGTTGTCGCTGGGTTTCAGGGAGCGGCGAAAAATGGAGACGTGACAACAATCGGACGAGGTGGCAGTGATACGTCCGCAGCTGCTTTAGGCGCTGCATTGCAGGCAGACTTTATTGATATTTTTACAGATGTAGAAGGCGTTATGACAGCAGATCCCCGTATTGTTGAAAATGCAAAACCGCTTAGAGTCGTGACATATACGGAAATTTGCAACCTCGCATATCAAGGGGCAAAAGTCATTCACCCGAGAGCTGTCGAAATTGCGATGCAGGCAAAAGTACCAATGAGGGTGCGTTCAACATACTCTGATGATGAGGGCACACTCGTTACATCACACTACTCAGATAAAATGAGCCATGATGTGTACGACCGCCTCATTACGGGTATTGCACATGTCAATGATGTGACGCAAATCAAAGTTCCTGCAAAAGAAGGTCAGTACAGTGTACAAACAGAGGTCTTCAAAGCAATGGCAAACGCACAAATCAGTGTCGACTTCTTCAACATCACACCGAGTGAAATTGTGTATACAGTGACAGGTGCAATGACTGAAAAGGCAACGTCGATCCTAAAAGATCTTGGCTATACGCCAATTGTGACAACAAATTGTGCGAAAGTATCAGCTGTTGGCGCAGGCATTATGGGTGTACCAGGTGTCACATCTAAAATTGTATCGGCTCTATCCGAGCAAAACATTCCGATTTTACAATCAGCTGACAGTCATACGACCATTTGGGTGTTAGTGAACGAAGAAAACATGAGAGCGGCTGTCAATGCCCTGCATGAAGTGTTTGAACTTTCAAGATAAATGTGATTGAATCATGATGAGGTGAAAAAAATGAATTTCGGAAATATCGCAACAGCTATGATTACACCTTTTGATAAAAAGGGCAACATCGATTTCCAAAAGCTATCAATTCTCATTGATTACTTGTTAAAAAACGGCAGTGACTCTTTAGTCGTTGCAGGGACAACAGGCGAATCGCCAACTTTATCGAATGAAGAAAAAGTTGCTCTTTTTCAGCAATCGGTCAAATTAGCAAATGGTCGTTGTAAAATCATTGCAGGAACAGGCAGTAATAATACAAATGCGTCTATCAAACTAACGAAAAAAGCAGAAGAAGCGGGCGTTGATGCAGTGATGCTTGTCGTACCTTATTACAACAAGCCATCACAGGAAGGCATGTATGCACACTTTAAAGCAATTGCCGAGTCTACATCTCTTCCTGTCATGCTTTACAATGTACCAGGAAGAACGGCTGCGTCATTAGCACCAGAAACAACAATTAAGCTTGCACAAATACCAAACATTGTTGCCATCAAAGAAGCAAGCGGCGATCTTGATGCCATGACAAAAATCATTGCAGAGACGCCAGAAGATTTCGACGTATATTCAGGGGACGACAGCTTAACACTTCCGGCTGTATCTGTTGGTGCAAAAGGAGTTGTCTCTGTTGCGTCTCATATCGTAGGACTGGATATGCAGCAAATGCTGAAAAGCTATGCTTCAGGCCAAACAGCTAATGCAGCATTGATCCATCAAAAGCTGCTTCCAATCATGAAACAGCTTTTCTCAGCGCCAAATCCAACGCCTGTCAAAACAGCCCTTCAGCTGAAAGGACTAGACGTCGGATCTGTTCGTCTTCCGCTTTTGCCTTTGTCAGAAGAAGAGAGACTGGATTTAAGCAGCGTTTTAAACAGCTGATCAAAACAAAAGATTTCGTAAGCGGTCATTCTCAGATGTCCCTGAGTATGACCGTTTTTTATACATAAACACTTTCTTAAAATGTGACTTCATCTTGTTTTCTAAAATTAGATTCAGTTATAATAGCATTAAGCGATGATGGACGGGCTTGAGACTAGGAGGATAAGAATTTTGAAAAAGAAAAATACAGAGAACGTAAGAATTATTGCACTCGGAGGCGTTGGAGAAATCGGGAAAAACCTATATGTCATTGAGATTGATTCGGACATATACGTGGTAGATGCAGGCTTAATGCATCCAGAAAACGAAATGCTAGGCATTGACGTCGTCATTCCTGATATCTCTTATTTAACAGAACGTGCTGATCGGGTGAAAGCAATTTTTCTTACCCACGGACATGATGAAGCAATCGGAGGCGTATTCCATTGCTTGAGCAAATTGTCTGTACCAGTCTACGGAACGAAGCTGACCCTTGCGTTACTTCGAGAAAAATTAAAGCAGTATGGCTTCAATCAAAAAGCTGATTTGCGTGAGGTACATGCGAAATCAGTCATTACTTTTGAAACAACAAAAGTATCATTCTTTAGAACGAATCACAGCATCCCTGATTCAGTAGGGATCAGCTTCAAAACCTCTCTTGGTTCAATTGTATGCACAGGTGATTTTAAATTTGATCAAACCCCAGCGCTTAACCAAGCCTGTGACATCGGAGAGATTGCGAAAATTGGAAACAACGGCGTTTTAGCACTGCTTTCAGACAGTGCAAATGCTGAAAAACCAGGCTATACACCTTCTGAGGCGCTCGTCCAAGACGAAATCTCAAATGCGATGTACAATGCTGAAAATCGTGTGATTGTTGCTGTGTCTTCATCTAATATTAACCGCGTGCAGCAGATCATTAATGCAACAAATCAAAATGGCCGTAAGCTTGCCGTTGCAGGGAAGAATATGATGACCACCCTTCAGCTGGCGATCAAGCTAGGTTATGTTACAGCAGACGAAGAATTATTTGTACCCGTTCAAGAAGTGAAGAAAATGGCGAAAAACGATGTGGTCATTCTGACCGCTGGAAGCCACGGAGAACCTCTTGCTGCTTTAACAAAAATGGCGAAGCAAAATCACAAACAGCTTCATATTGAAAAAGATGACACGGTTGTGATTGCATCTACACCTCTTCCTGGACAAGAACTCACATACTCTAAAACAGTGGATTTCCTTACAAGAAGCGGAGCACAAGTCATTTTTGCGCAAAAACGAGTGCATGTATCTGGACATGGCTGTCAAGAAGAGTTAAAGCTGATGCTGAACTTACTAAAACCGAAGTATTTAATTCCGGTGAATGGTGAATATCGTATGCAAAAAGCCCATTCTCGTATTGCTGAAGAAGTAGGCATGAAACGCAGTGACATTTTCTTGATTGATAAAGGAGATGTTGTTGAGTTTAGAGGGCAGAACGTCAAAATCGGTGAAAAAGTTCATCAAGGAAACATTTTGATCGATGGACTTGGCGTTGGTGATATCGGAAACATTGTGTTACGCGATAGACGCCTATTGTCTCAAGATGGCATCTTGATTGTTGTCATCACGCTTGATAAACAAAAGAAACAATTAATTTCTGGACCTGAAATCATCACAAGAGGATTTGTCTATGTAAGAGAATCCGAAGAGCTGATTGTGAAAGCAACAGAAATGGTCAAAGGGATTGTCAAAGAGCAAACGGAAAACTCAATTGTTGAATGGTCAACACTGAAACAATCCATGCGCGATGTACTAAATCAATTCCTATATGAAAAAACAAAACGTAAGCCGATGATCATTCCAATTATTATGGAAGTGTGATGAGAAAAGCCCAAAGAGTATAAGCTCTTTGGGCTTTAGATTGTTGACAAAGTGCTAAAATGAACTTTATTTTAGCACTTTGTCTTCTTTTTAGCGTGATAGAAAACCTTTGCAGTCTAGAAAGGACGAGCACCGGAGCGGAGCGAATTTGACATTCGTGAGCACCGAAGCGCAGGACTGACAACGAATGCGAGGGTTTGTCTACACGCTAAGCCCAAGGAGCATAAGCTCTTTGGGCTTTTTTGATGTAGCGTGAGGAATGCGGATGGAATATGGCCTACTTGTTCATAATAGGAGAAGAGTTTGAGGAAAGGATGGAGACAAATGGACGAAAAAAATGAACAGCAGCCTGAGCGAAAGCCAGAAGAAAAAGATAGCATTATGAGCAAAATACAGCAGCTTGGTGAAACAGCCGTTCCACAGCTGCCGCAAGATACAAATATCCATTGCCTCACTATTATTGGACAAATTGAAGGCCACATGCAGCTTCCACCGCAAAATAAAACAACCAAATACGAACATGTCATTCCACAAATCGTAGCAGTTGAACAAAACCCTAAAATAGAGGGCCTTTTGATCATCTTAAATACAGTAGGAGGAGATGTTGAAGCGGGACTTGCGATTGCAGAAATGCTTGCTTCTTTATCGAAGCCAACTGTCTCGATTGTGCTTGGCGGCGGCCACTCCATAGGTGTCCCGATTGCTGTATCGTGTGACTATTCGTATATTGCAGAAACAGCCACAATGACGATTCATCCTGTGCGGTTAACAGGTCTTGTGATTGGTGTTCCGCAAACCTTTGAATACTTAGACAAAATGCAGGAAAGAGTCATTAACTTTGTCACAAGCCACTCCAACATTACAGAAGAGAAGTTTAAAGAGCTCATGTTCTCAAAAGGCAATTTGACAAGAGACATCGGAACAAATGTCGTTGGTCATGAGGCAGCGGAATACGGACTCATGAATGAAGTGGGCGGCGTAGGACAAGCGATTAAAAAGTTGAATGAACTTATCGGAGACAGGGCATCTCAAAACGAGGGGCTGATCCAATGATTTTATATACGCCTATGCCATATGAAGCCATTTATGCTGAAGAACAGGGAGAACGTAAACTTCAGCAAGTAAACATTCAAGGTGTGCCTGTGATGGTTGAAATGAAAGAAGATGAAGCAGAAATCGTTCAAGTCATGAGCACCAACCCAATGGATTTTCTCAATCAAGAGCTTGCACCAGGCAAGCGATTGAAGTTACATTTAGGCACCAATCAAACCGACTCATATGAATGATTCTATGCTATAATAAAGGGAAAACTTACAACAAGATGCAGCCAAAACCAGGCTGCTTTCTTTCTGATCTTTCGGTAGGTTATATTTTCTTTCGTAGTAAGGTGATGAGTATGGCTAAAAAGAGAAAACGGAAAACGAGAAAAAAACAAAATAAACAGCTAAAACTGAAATATGAACTAAATGGGTTAGTCTGTATTGCCATAGCGATCATTGCCATTTTACAGCTAGGCGTTGTTGGACAAACCTTTGTACATCTATTCCGATTCTTTGCAGGTGAATGGTTCATTCTCTGCCTTATCGGATTATTTCTTTTTGGTGTGACGATTTTCTGGAAAAAACAAATCCCAGATATTTTGACAAGAAGAAAAGCAGGTCTCTACTGCATCATTGCGAGTATCTTGCTTTTGTCACATGTGAAGCTCTTTCAGCATCTTTCATCTGCTGGTGTCATTGGCTCTCAAAGTGTGATTAGAAATACATTTGAGCTCTTCTTGATGGATATGAAAGGTGAAACAGGGTCGCCTGATTTAGGGGGCGGCATGATCGGCGCCGTCTTGTTTGCTGCTTCTTATTTCTTATTTGCACAAGCAGGCTCGCAAATTATGGCGGTTGTTCTCATGCTGATTGGAATCGTCCTGATTACAAACCGATCCCTTCAGGAAATGGTGAAAAAAGTGACGATTCCTGTATCACAATTTATGGTGAAGCAGTGGAAAGCGTTTGTTGAAGATATGAAAGGAATCAGGCAGGCGAAAAAGACCGCGTCCTCTCAAAAAACAAGTGAAAAGAAAAAACGTTCACGCATTCAAGAAGAAGACGAGGATGATCTGATCGTGATCGAAGAGGAAACGCCGTCTTCTGATAATAGCCAGCCAATTATTTCAAGCTTTGCAGACAGGGATGACATTCTCACACCGCCGGTTCAAAAAAAGCAGGCGGCAAAAGAAACAGATCCTCTTCAAGAGTCTGCGCAAAGTGCAGCAGTTCAATCAGAAACAGCCGATGAACCAAAAGAGGCGCCGCCGATGACGTTTACTGAACTTGAAAACAAAGATTACGAATTGCCGTCACTTGATATTTTGGCAGAGCCCCAGCATTCAGGTCAGCAAACAGATAAGAAAAATATATATGAAAATGCAAGAAAGCTTGAAAAAACATTTCAAAGCTTTGGTGTTAAAGCAAAAGTCACCCAGGTTCATTTAGGTCCAGCTGTGACCAAATATGAAGTATATCCAGATGTCGGTGTGAAGGTCAGCAAGATCGTCAATCTAAGTGATGATTTAGCCCTTGCACTCGCGGCAAAGGACATTCGAATTGAGGCGCCGATTCCTGGTAAATCAGCCATTGGGATTGAAGTTCCGAATGCAGAAATTGCTATGGTTTCATTAAAAGAGGTATTAGAATCGAAGCAAAATGACCGTCCAAATGCTAAGCTCCTCATTGGACTAGGCCGCAATATCTCGGGTGAAGCTGTGCTTGCTGAAATGAACAAAATGCCGCATTTGCTTGTAGCAGGTTCGACTGGAAGCGGAAAAAGTGTGTGTATTAATGGTATTATCACAAGCATTCTCATGAGAGCGAAGCCCCATGAAGTGAAAATGATGATGATTGATCCAAAGATGGTTGAACTAAATGTATATAACGGCATTCCGCATCTTTTGGCTCCTGTCGTAACAGATCCTAAGAAAGCCTCGCAGGCACTTAAAAAAGTAGTCAGCGAAATGGAACGCCGCTATGAATTGTTTTCTCATACGGGGACAAGAAATATTGAAGGCTACAATGATTACATTAAACGAATGAATCAAACAGAAGAAGCTAAACAGCCAGAACTACCTTATATTGTTGTCATTGTAGATGAGCTGGCAGATTTAATGATGGTCGCTTCCTCTGATGTGGAAGATTCTATTACAAGACTTTCTCAAATGGCTCGTGCTGCGGGCATTCATTTGATTATCGCTACACAAAGACCTTCTGTCGATGTCATTACAGGTGTCATTAAAGCCAACATCCCGTCCCGCATTGCCTTTAGCGTATCCTCACAAACAGATTCAAGGACGATCCTTGATATGGGGGGAGCAGAAAAGCTGCTGGGCAGAGGGGACATGCTGTTTTTACCTGTTGGTGCAAACAAGCCGGTTCGTGTGCAAGGTGCTTTTTTATCAGATGAAGAAGTGGAACATGTTGTTGATCATGTGATCACACAGCAAAAAGCACAATACCAAGAGGAAATGATTCCAAGCGAAGAAACGCAGGATCAGCTTGCGGCTGTGGAAGATGATCTATATGATGAAGCAGTTGAATTGATCATCGGCATGCAGACGGCTTCTGTTTCTATGCTGCAAAGAAGATTCCGCATCGGTTATACCCGGGCAGCACGTCTCATTGACGCAATGGAAGAACGAGGCGTTGTAGGACCATATGAAGGCAGTAAACCGAGAGAGGTTCTCCTCTCAAAAGAACAATATGACGAGCTCTCTTCATAAGTTGAAGAGAGCTTTCCTGAAAAATAGTAAACGATAGTATGATTATGTTAACTGGATGTCAGACTATTTATTTATTTGCAAAAACATGATATAGTTATGTTCAACTTATCTCGGAATAGAGATTTCTCATCTTATCATTTGCATTGATTAGACGGAGGGAAAACATGTCGACCAAAACAGACAATCGCCATTTATATTTGAAAGTGATTGACCGTATTAAAGAAGATATTCAAACAGGTGTATATGCCGAAAAAGAAAAGCTGCCTTCGGAGTTTGAGCTCTCAAAGCTTTTAGGTGTGAGCAGAGCGACACTGCGTGAAGCCCTTCGTATACTAGAAGAAGAGAAGTATTTAATTAGAAGGCATGGTGTGGGAACTTTCGTCAATTCAAGACCACTTTTTTCGACAGGCATAGAACAGCTGACAAGTGTCACGAAAATGATTGAGCAGGTCAATATGACGCCTGGTACCATCTTTTTATCCTCGCAAGAAGGTGAACCAACAGAGAATGATATCATTCGTTTTCAATGTGATGAATCTGATGGGATTTTTTCAATGGAACGCGTTCGAACGGCAGATGGACAGCCAGTTGTTTATTGTTTAGATAAAATTCCAGTCAAACATCTTCCCGCTTCTTTTACACATGAAGAAGAGTCTCTTTTTGAGCTGTTTGGAAGAGAACCGCACAACGGGATTAAATATGCAGTTGCTGACATCGAACCAATTGGCTATCACGATCAAATCTCACCGATTCTAGATTGTGACCCTGAAACGGCGTTATTATTACTGAAACAAATGCACTATGATCAAGATGATCAGCCGGTCTTATACTCCCTCAATTATTTTCGAGCGGATAAATTCAGCTTTCATGTCATACGCAAACGATTTTAATAAGCAGTCGCTTCCATAGGCGGCTGCTTTTTGTTTGCCCATACATAATACTCGTCAAACTTGCCACACTAATACGTAACAGTATATAGAATTGGGTGAATGATGTTGGGCGAGAAAACAGTCAGTAAAAAGAATATCATTGCATTATCATCAGTGCCTCTAATCATGACACTAGGGAACTCGATGTTAATACCAGTATTGCCAGAGATAGAAAAGAAACTCTCGATCACTTCCTTTCAAGTCTCTCTCATTATTACGGTATATTCGGTTGTAGCAATCTTATGTATTCCAATTGCTGGTTACTTATCAGACCGGATTGGGCGAAAAAAGGTACTGCTGCCGTGTCTTTTAATCGCTGGACTTGGAGGGGCTGTGGCGGCAGTCGCCTCAACGATCATGAAAGAACCGTATATGTGGATTCTGTTTGGCAGGGTCCTTCAAGGTGTTGGTTCAGCTGGAGCGGCACCTGTCGTTATGCCATTCATAGGAGATTTGTTTCATGATGATGAAGAGGTAAGTGCAGGACTTGGCGCCATTGAAACCTCTAACACAGCAGGAAAGGTACTAAGCCCAATTATTGGGGCACTTCTTGCTTCATGGTTTTGGTTTGTGCCGTTTTGGTTCATTCCGTTCTTTTCGATCATCAGCTTTCTCATGGTACTGTTCATGGTAGAGTCGGCGAAAAAAGAGGAGGACCCGCCTACATTTAAAGAATTTTTAAAATCAACAAAGACCATTTTTAAGCATGAGGGACGCTGGCTTTATGCCATTTTTGCTATTGGCGGTTTTATTATGTTTCTTCTTTTTGGTGTGCTTTTTTACTTATCCGATAACCTAGAGGCGGCTTATCAAATAAAGGGCGTCAAAAAAGGGCTCCTGCTGAGTATTCCGCTCCTTTTTCTATCAATCAGTTCCTACATAGCTGGAAAAACGATTGGAAAAGAAAAAGGAAAAATGAGAATCTTTTTAATCGTAGGGATGGCTTTGTTATCACTTTCTTATATTTTTTTATGGTGGAATCACAGCTTTTACTTATTGTTTATCTGTTTAAGCATTGGCGGAGTTGGCATCGGTATTGTGCTGCCTGCACTTGATGCGCTGATTACAGAAGGAATTGAAAAAGAGCAGTGCGGTACCATTACGTCATTTTATAGCAGTATGCGATTTATCGGTGTTGCTTTAGGACCTCCGATTTTTGCTTATCTTATGGATAAAGGGGACTCCATTGTTTTTATTCTCTCGACCATTTGCAGTCTCATTTCACTATTTTTGGTCCTCTTTTTCATCCAGCCAGATGAAGAGGATGAGAGTGAACAATTGAAAACGGTTTAAATATAGAAAAAAGATGGTATTTTGCCATCTTTTTTCTTTTTTATAAATTGACATGTAAAATTTTGATAGTTAAACTAATGTATAGTAATATCTTTTAAATTATCCCAAATCGGAGGTGTTCAAAAACATTCATTTTCTGTCTTTCTTTAGGCAGAAATTGAGCTCGCGTGCTGATGATGGAGATGTGTTTCTTCAACACGTAAGGACAATTGAATAGGTCATCCTGCCATTTGAAGGAGACGCAGTCAGCACTTCAGACACGCTCAAATACAGCAAATTGATTGATGAACTAGAAGGAGCTTGAAGCAGCTATGTTGCAAATAATTAAAGCAAGATGGATTGTATTATTGGTGTGGATGATAACAGCTGTGATTCTGTTTATTACTGCGCCCGATTTAGAGGAATTAACAAGAGAAAAAGGGCAATTAAAGGTTCCGGAGGGGACACCAACAGCTGAGGCACTTCAACTATTGGATAAGCTGTCAGATAAGAACGGGAAAAAAGATACAGGTGTGCTTGTATTCTCCGAACAACATCTGTTCCCTGCGAAAGAGCAGGAATTAAAAAAGGCTTTAGCTGCACTTACGACACATGCCCCAGAACTCCACATTGACGGAATTACTTCGTATTTTCATGTAGATCCGGACATTCAAAAACAACTTTTATCAAAGGATAAAAGTACACTTCTTGTTCCATTCAAATTCGACCACTACGAAACAAAAGCTGTGAAGATTAAAGAACAAATTGAGGAAGTTTTAAAGCCCTATCATGTCTCATATGAAATAACGGGTCAAAAATTTGTGGATTCAGATGTCATTCAAAGCTCTCAACAAGGTCTGAAGAAAACTGAACTTATTACGATGATTTTTATTTTCTTTATTTTAATAATTGTTTTCAGATCGATATTAGCACCTGTTGTTCCGCTCATTACGATAGGCATTTCTTACGCTGTCAGCCGGTGTATTGTGGCTTTTCTCGTAGAATATACACAATTTCCTCTATCTAATTTTACTCAGATTTTTATGGTAGCCATTATGTTCGGTATCGGAACGGATTATTGCATCCTGCTGTTAAGCCGTTTTAAAGAGGAGATCGGTCAAGGCCGTGATGTCAAAGAGTCGATTATCATCACGTATCAATGTGCAGGGAAAACGGTATTTTTCAGCGGCTTAGCCGTGTTAGTCGGTTTCTCAAGTATTGGATTTGCTAAATTCCAATTGTATCAATCAGCCGTTAGTGTTGCCGTTGGAGTAGGCATTCTGCTGATAGCCCTTGTCACCATCGTTCCCTTTTTTATGTCTGTTTTCGGAAAATCTCTATTCTGGCCGTCTAAAAGAGAAAACATTCAGCACCCGCAAAGTAAAATGTGGGAATGGGCTGGGCGTTTTTCATTTAAAAGGCCGCTGATCAGCTTAGGGTTAGTCGCTCTTATTACGGTACCTCCTATTCTGATGTACGACGGCACCCTATCTTATAACAGTTTAAATGAAATTGGGAATAAGTATGAGTCGGTGTCTGCATTTAATACGATATCAGAGCAATTTGGCTTTGGTGAAGCACTGCCGCTGAATGTGCTTGTCGAAAATGATGATAAGCTAGATAATCAAGAAAAAATTGTCATGATTGAAAAACTGACTCGTAAATTAAATGACATTGACGAAGTCAAAACAGTCCGCAGTGTCACGCGTCCTGTTGGGGACGGGCTGAGCCAGCTTTATGTCACCTCTCAAGCGAAAGAGCTGGGAGGAGAACTTGGCAAAGGCCATGAAGGAATCGGGAAAATTTCAGATGGTTTGACCGAAACAAATCTCGCCCTCCTCAAACAAAAACCAAAAATTGAAGAATCCGCTCAAGGCATTGACCAGCTGATTGATGGAACAAAAGCAATCAAAAGCGGTATCGGAGAAGTCAGGGAATCTCTTATCTCTTTAGAAGATGGGGTGAGGCGCAGTAAAGATGGCGTCGGCACCATTCGAAGTAAAATCAAAGAAGCGAAAAAAGAATTAGAGCAAGAATATCGCAGCAGCGAAACGATGATTCAAGAGCTTGAGCGAGTGGTGAATACACTGGAACGCCATGCGAAATCGAATCAGCAGCTGATGACAACCATTAAGAAAGTAAAGGCATCCTATGAAAATCTATCATTTGAAGCATTAGAAAATCGTCTTCCAGAAGTAAAAGATATGGATGAATATAAAGAAATCAAGAAAGTATTCAAAGAAACAAAAGGAATGCTTGATCAAGCAGGGGATCAAATGAGTGTATATGAAAAGGAAGCCGCTCACTTTAAGCAAAAGATCAAGCAGGCAGATCAAGTGATTCAAACCTTATCAAGCAAGCAAAAAGAAGTGAAACGCCAAGTGCAAGCGCTCATGGATGGGCTTGATCAAATTTATGACGGTCTTGAACAAACAAATGAGGGCCAAAAACAATTGATTAAAGAAATGCCTAAAATTGAAGATGGTGCAGATCAGCTGACAGACGGTCAAAAATCCATCAAAAAAGGATTTAGCCAGCTTTCATCAAAACTTACATTATTAACAGATGGATTAGATGAAAGTATTCAAGGGCTTGAACAGGTCAAAAGCGGCTTCACCGAGGCTGACGGCTACTTAAAGCAGCTTCAGCAAGCGCCAGATGAAGAAGTAACGGGCTGGTTTATTCCAGAAGAAGTACTGAAACGCCAAGAATTTAAGCAAATTTTTCATACGTATATGTCTCCAGATCGTAAATTAACGACTTTTGAAGTCATCTTAAATGTGAATCCATACAGCAATGAAGCGATGAAAGGTGTCGCGAAAATTGAGGAAACACTTGATCAATATTTACCTGTGAGTGGACTCAAAAATGCCAAATACGGTGTATCTGGTATCTCAAGTTTAAATGTGGATTTAAAAGAAACGTCTGACGGTGACTTTATTCGAACAGTCATCTTCATGTTAATTGGTATTTTTATTATTTTAATTATTTTATTACGGTCAATCGTCATGCCGATATACTTAACACTTTCACTGATTTTAACGTATTTTACATCGATCGGGTTAACAGAATGGATATTTAAAACATTTTTTGGCTACGATGGTGTCAGCTGGGCTGTCCCATTTTTCAGCTTTGTTATACTTGTGACGCTCGGGATCGATTATTCAATCTTCCTCATGGATCGTTTTAATGAATGGAAGGGAGAGCATGTACAAGCATCCATGATATCAGCGATGAGAAATATGGGGTCTGTCATTATTTCTGCAGTGGCTATTTTAGCGGGTACGTTCGCCGCTATGCTGCCATCGGGAGTATTATCACTTGTTGAAATTGCAACGGTCGTACTCATTGGACTTTTATTGTATGCTTTTGTTGTATTGCCGCTCTTTATTCCGGTCATGGTTCGGATTTTTGGTAAATGGAATTGGTGGCCGTTTAGAATGAAATAACGACTGGCGTCTCTGCTATGAGCAGAGGCGTTTTTATTTCCTATCCTTTCCTCTGATTGATATAATGTCTATTAAATGGCTGTTTTACGTATATATCAGCTATGTTCTAATACATAATAAATAGGATGAACAAAGGAGGTTTCTCATGACGTACTTACAAGAGAAGACACTGGACACACCTGGTCTTCATACTCATATTGTCAAAACAGAAAAATTTAAAACCGTGACAATCCTTTTTAAAATGCTTGCACCGCTATCCAAAGATGACGTCACCATGCGTTCTCTTTTCCCGCATGTGCTGTTAAGAGGAACAGAAAAAATGCCGAAAACAGGAGCATTGCGTGCCTATTTTGATGAGCTCTATGGAGCAACCGTTTCTGCCGACATGGCGAAAAAAGGTGAGAATCACATCATTACCTTCCGCCTAGAAATGGCGAATGAAAAATATTTAAAGGATCAAACCCCTTTACTAGAAAAAGGGATTGCCTTACTATCTGACCTACTATTCCACCCGTATGTTGAAGATGGGGTGTTTAGTCAATTATATGTAGATCAAGAAAAACGCACTTTAAAACAGCGAATTCAGGCAGTTTATGATGACAAAATGCGTTATTCGAATTTAAGACTCGTGCAGGAAATGTGTAAAGGTGAACCATATGCATTGCATGTCAATGGTGAAATGGAAGACATCGACGCAATCACACCTCACTCACTCTTTGAAGCTTATGAGCATGCGCTGCAATCAAACCAGCTTGATCTTTATGTTGTCGGAGATGTTGACGAACAGGATATCAGCCGAATGGTCTCTCAATACTTTAAAACAAGTGAAAGAGAACCAGTCCAACAGCAGGCTGAATCAACAAGACCTCAAAATGAACCAAAAGAAGTCATTGATGAAGAGGACGTGAAACAAGGCAAGCTGAATATCGGATTTCGCACACATACAACCATTGCCGATAAAGATTATCCGGCGCTGCATTTGTTTAATGGCATATTCGGCGGTTTCTCGCATTCTAAGCTATTCATCAATGTTCGTGAAAAAGCAAGTCTTGCGTACTACGCTGTGTCTAGACTTGAGAGCTTTAAAGGTTTGATGATGGTCATGTCAGGGATTGAAGTCGGCAACTACCAGCAGGCAGTAGACATCATCAAAGAACAATTTGAAGCAATGCAAAAAGGTGATTTTTCAGATGAAGCAATTGATCAAACAAAAGCAGTCGTCAAAAACCAGCTGCTTGAAACGATCGATACATCTTATGGGACAGCAGAATATTTGTATCAGCATGCCGTTGTGCCAACTGGGGAAACCCTTGATTCCTTTTTAGAAGCATTAGACCGTGTGACAAAAGAGGATATCATCAAAGTGGGTCAGAAAATCGAATGGGATACGACCTATTTTCTTAAAGGAACGGAGGGTGCTTCATGACAGTGAAAACAATTCAATTCGATCAGCTGCAAGAAACGGTCTATCACGAAAAAATGGAAAGCGGACTTGACGTCTATGTGCTGCCAAAGCAAGGGTTTAACAAAACCTATGCGACCTTTACAACAAAATATGGCTCTGTCGATAATGAATTTGTGCCGCTTGGCAAAGAAGACATGATTCGAGTGCCTGACGGTATTGCGCATTTCTTAGAGCATAAACTGTTTGAAAAAGAAGATGGAGACGTGTTTCATACATTTAGTAAACAAGGAGCATCCGCAAACGCTTTTACAACGTTTACGAGAACGGCTTATTTATTCTCAAGCACCTCAAATGTCGAACAAAATCTTGAGACACTCATTGATTTTGTTCAGGAGCCTTATTTTACTGAAAAAACAGTCGAAAAAGAAAAGGGCATCATTGGCCAAGAGATTAACATGTATGATGACAATCCGGACTGGCGTTTATTCTTTGGTCTGATTGAAAATTTATATCAAGAGCATCCTGTGAGAATTGATATTGCTGGAACAGTAGAGAGCATTGCCCCTATTACAAAAGATCATTTATATGAATGCTATGAAACGTTCTATCATCCGAGCAATATGCTTCTATTCGTCGTCGGTCCAGTTGATCCGAAGCAGATTTTAGATCAAGTCAGAGCGAATCAGGCGAAAAAGCCATTTACAGACCAGCCAGAGATTAAACGAAAAGACATCAATGAGCCTGAAGGTGTGTACCGGAAAGAATACGAACTTCCAATGAACGTACAAGGCTCTAAATGTATGTTCGGTTTGAAAACAAAGAACCCGCACAAAAAAGGAAATCAGCTGCTAAAGCATGAGCTTGGGATGAATCTCATTTTAGAGACGCTGTTTGGCAAAAGCTCCTTACAATATGAACAGATGTATGAAAAGGGCTTAATTGATGAAACATTCAGCTACGATTATACCGAAGAAGGCGGCTTTGGCTTCACTTCAGTTGGCGGGGATACAAATGATCCTGATCAACTCGCAAAAGTATTAAAAGAAACCCTTCTTCAAGCAAAAAGCCTCATGACAGAAGAGAAAATTGAGCTTGCACGCAAGAAAAAAATCGGCAGCTTTTTAAAAGCCATGAATTCTCCAGAATACATTGCGAACCAATTTACTCGATATGCATTCTTAGATATGAGCTTATTTGATGTCGTCACAGTACTGGAACAAATCCAATTAGACGATATTCAGCAAATTTTAGATGAAGAAATTGATGAAGAACGGATGTCTGTTTTCAAAGTCGTCCCGAAAACAAAATAAAATAAAAAAAAGACAAACTCAACGTATAAGAGTTTGTCTTTTTTGTGTCCAGCGGAAGAAAGCGCTTTATATGTGAGGATATTGATTGACAATTGTTTTGGTAATTAGTTAAACTCTTTAATAGTTAAACAATTAAACTAAAGGAGAAGCATATGGTACAAAATAAAATTGCACAGCTCATCCAGAGGTATGCGGACGTCTATCTCATGGTGGAGAAAAAAGTATCGAGTATGATCACGGAAAAGCTGGATAAAGAACTGACACTTGATCAATATTACTCGCTTCGATACATCAACTTACACCCAGGATGTACATCAACAGACCTTGCCATCGAATGTAATGTCAATAAAAGTGCTGTGACATCCATGACTAATCGTCTTTTTAATAAAGATTATATTTATCGAGAGCATGATCAAGCTGATCGAAGAAACGTTCATCTTTACGTGACACCTGAAGGAAAAGACGTGGTCAGCCGAATGGAGAAGCAGCTTCAGGATCTTGTTCGGTCTTATTTAGAAAAGTTTGATGAAAAGGAAATTGAATCATTTATTCAAACATATGAAAAGATTTATCAAATTATCATCGAAGAGGAGGCACAACATAGTAATGAGAGCAATCATAAAAGGTAGATGGCTGATCACGATCCTCTGGGTCGTACTAGCGGCAGTATTACTCATCACCGCTCCTAATATGGCACAATTAACTAAAGAAAAAGGTCAAATTTCTGTTCCTGATGGTTATCCTTCTTCCTACGCCGATCAATTATTAAAGAACATGTCTAAAAATGGGGATACGGAGAAATCGATCGTCATGGTTTTCCAAAATAAGGATATCGTTAAAGAAAGAGAAACCTCTTTAAAGAAAGCAATGGAGATATTAGAAAAGGATCAAGACCTCCATGTGCAAGACATCACTTCTTATTTTGATGCAAACAAAGATATCAAAAAACAAATGCTCTCTAAAGATCAAACAACACTTCTTGTTCCAGTTACATACGACTCGAACAAAATCAAAGCATCCGATTTTAAAGAAAGAGTCAATGAAAAGCTAAAGAGTCTGAACCTGACATTTGAAATGACAGGGCAACCACTGATCGACGATGATGTCATTACAAGCTCGCAAGAAGGTCTGAAAAAAACGGAATTCATTACAATTGGGTTTATTTTAATTGTTCTTGTGCTTGTCTTCAGATCGGCAGTAGCACCATTCGTTCCTTTAGTGGCAGTGGCGCTTTCTTATTTAATCAGCCAATCGATTGTGGCTTACCTAGTAAAGTATGTTGATTTTCCGCTCTCGACCTTTACTCAAATTTTTATGGTCGCCATCATGTTTGGGATTGGTACCGACTACTGCATCTTATTGCTAAGCCGGTTTAAAGAAGAACTATCTCATGGAAAAGATAAGATTGAGGCTATTATTACAACATATAAGACGGCAGGTAAAACTGTTTTATTCAGCGGAATTGCTGTCCTCATTGGTTTTACGTGTATCGGTTTAGCCCAATTCCAACTGTATAAATCAGCTGTAGCGGTTGCAGTTGGTGTCGCCGTGCTAATTGTGGCACTCCTCACGGTCGTTCCATTCTTTATGGCGGTTTTAGGAAAAGTGTTATTCTGGCCGATTAAAGGAAATATTGCCCACCCGCAATCGAAAATGTGGGAAACAGCAGGTCGTTTTTCATTTAAGAAACCACTTTTCAGCTTGTTAATCGTTGCAATGATTGCCCTTCCGCCGATTCTCATGTATAAAGGGACACTTTCATATAACAACCTTGACGAAATCGGCAATAAATACGAATCCGTCAATGCATTCAATACCATCTCTGACAAATTTGGACCAGGTGAAGCTCTTCCAGCAACAGTTGTGGTAAAATCATCTGATCTTTTAGACAATAATAAAGGCCTGATTGCTGTTGAAAAACTCAGCCGCGCGATCGAACAAACAGATGGCGTCAGTAAAGTGAGAAGTGCCACCCGTCCTGTTGGTAAAGGGTTGAATGATCTTTACGTGAAATCTCAAGCCAAAGAGCTAAATAGCGGGCTTGATAAAAGTAATGAAGGGTTGAAAAAGATCCAAGATGGACTTGCGAAAGCGAGTAAATCTATTGAAGATCAAACTCCACAAATCAAATCATCAGGAAAAGGCATCAACCAACTCATTTCGGGTACTGAGTCGGTACAAACGGGTATTCAAAACGTCGAGAAATCGTTGAAAAAACTAAAAGACGGTATCGATCAGAATAAACAAGGTGTTGCTAAAATTAAAAATGAAATAAAGACTGCGAAAAAAGAACTAACGGATCAGGTTGCACAAGTAAACCAGCAAGTGACCTTATATAAAAACATTTCCAAAGAATTAAAAGCAGCATTGGCACAAGTCGATACATCATCCTCTGCTGCAGCGGATGTAAAAGCTTTGATCAGTCAAGCGAATAAACAATTCAGTACACTTGAGAATCAAATTCCGCAAGTAAAAGAAAATCAATCGTATCAAGCCATCAAAGCTTCCTATAATGAACTTTCTGCTACTTTGCAAGAGGGTGCTAAACAGGCAGACAGCTATGCAAAACAAGCAAAAGAAGCCAAAAAGCAGCTTGAAGCAGCAGATGCTTTTATCGCAAAAGCCTCAGAGCAGCAAAAAGTGTTTACAAATAAAATCGATGAGCTGATTGCTGGCTTAGAAGCCATTGAAACTGGACTGAATCAAACATCTAAAGGCCAAGGACAGTTAGCAGATAGTATGCCTCAACTTGAAAATGGTGCAGGTAAAATCATTGATGGTCAAAAACAAATGAAAGAAAAGGTTGGAGGCTTTGGTGATGAGCTCACCAAACTGACAGATGGTCTCAATAAAAGTGTAGATGGACTTGAGAAAATTTCAAACGGCTTAATGGGTGCAGGAGACTACTTAGATGAACTGAAAAATGCACCAGATCAAGACATGGCCGGTTGGTTTATTCCAAAAGATGTCCTGAAAAATAAAGCATTCAAGCAAGTATTTGATTCATACATGTCGGATGACCGCAAGATGACAAAGATTGATGTCATTTTAGAAAACAATCCATATGGGAACGACGCCATGAAAACGATTAAACAAGTAGAAGCTTCGGTAGAACGTGCACTTCCTGAAACAAATCTAAAAGATGTTTCATTTGGCGTATCTGGTGTATCAAGTATGAACGCTGATTTAAAACAGCTGTCAGACCAAGACTTCAATAAGACGGTTCTTTACATGATGATCGGTATTTTCCTGATACTGGTGATTCTGTTCCGTTCTCTCGTTATGCCGCTTTACTTAGTTGGATCGCTGATTTTGACTTACTTCACTGCGATAGGTGTAACAGAATTTATTTTCACCCATTTCTTTGGATATCCGGGCATTAACTGGGCGGTTCCATTCTTTGGCTTTGTTATATTAATGGCGCTCGGAGTCGACTATTCGATTTTCTTAATGGAGCGGTTCAATGAATACAAAACAAAAGACATTCAGTTTGCGATGACCGAATCAATGAAGAATATGGGCTCTGTCATTATGTCTGCTGCTGTTATTTTGGCAGGAACATTTGCAGCCATGCTTCCATCAGGTGTGCTGTCTCTCCTGCAGATTGCAACACTTGTCCTCACAGGACTTTTACTGTACGCACTCGTTGTGCTACCATTGTTCGTACCTGTGATGGTGAAATTGTTCGGATCAGCCAACTGGTTTCCATTTAAACGAAAAGAATAGGTATTCTATATAGAAAGAAGGAATCAATGTGACGAGTCGTTGGGCGCTGATTACGGGTGCCAGTGGCGGGATTGGGCAGGCAGCAGCCAAAAAGCTTGCCCAAGAAGGCTGCAACCTAATGCTCCATTACCATAAAAATGAACAGGCAGCTGTACGTCTTGCCGCTCATTTGGATGAGGCATATCACATTCAGACGCACGTCGTTCAAGCAGATTTAGCTGTAACGGGCGGAGCAGATGAGCTTGTCAGCCGTCTGCCGCTCTTTCCAGATATTCTTGTTTTAAATAGCGGCAAGAGTCATGTCGGATTGGTGACAGACACAGAAAAAGACGTATTAGCCAGTATGGTGCAGCTTCATGTCACAAGTCCATATGAGCTTACCCAATCCCTTTTACCTGCCATGATTCAAAAGAAAGCAGGCCATATCATTGCGGTCAGCTCGATATGGGGAGAAACGGGAGCATCGTGTGAAGTGCTGTACAGCATGGTCAAAGGTGCGCAAAATGCGTTTATTAAAGGATTAGCAAAAGAGCTTGCTCCAAGTGGAATTAGAGCAAACGCTGTCTCACCAGGTGCTGTCAAAACAGATATGATGAATTGTTTTACGCAGGAAGACATTGCAATGCTGGAAGAAGAAATCCCGCTTGGCAGGCTTGCATCGCCTGAGGAAGTTGCAGATGTTATTTGGTTTCTCGCCTCAAAACAGTCAAGTTATATCACTGGTCAAATTTTATCTGTTAATGGCGGCTGGTACTGTTAAAAAACGTGTATAATTCGTCTCTCCATGACAAAAGCTATGGCTGTAATTCATCTTTTCGAATGGAGGAATCGACATGTCTGTACTTGAGAACTGGGACCATTGGAAAAACTTTTTAGGTGATCGCTTAAATCATGCGCAGGATAAAGGTTTAGAAGATGATACCATCAATAACCTTGCGTATGAAATTGGCGGATATTTAGCTAACGAAGTTGAGGCAAAGAACGAGCAGGAAAGAGTACTTGCTGATCTTTGGAGCGTTGCATCAGAAGATGAGCAGCGTGCCATTGCAAATATGATGGTCAAGCTAGTTGAAAATAATAGCTCGCACTAAACAAAAAGAGGGGTCGTTTGTGCCTCTCTTTTTATTTTAACCGTTTCACAACATTGTGCTTTCTAAAAATGTGAAAATGCTTTATGATAAAGGAAGGTAAAAATTTGCCACAATGAAGGGGGTAATATCATTTGGCAAAGCTCGAATGGTATTTTGAATATGAGATACAGGTAAACCGTCCCGGACTTTTAGGAGACATTTCTTCTCTAATGGGGATGCTTTCAATTAATATTGTGACAATCAATGGTGTTGATGTATCAAGACGCGGAATGCTTTTGCGCTGTGACCACACAGATCAAATTAAGCGCCTTGAATCAATTTTAAATACAATGGAAACGATAAAAGTAACGAAATTAAGACAGCCAAAGCTTCGTGACCGCTTAGCTGTTCGTCATGGAAGATACATACAGCGTGATGCGGATGACAAAAAGACGTTCCGTTTTGAAAGAGACGAGCTCGGTCTTCTTGTTGATTTTATGGCTGAACTCTTTAAAAAAGAAGGACATAAATTGATTGGGATTCGCGGAATGCCGCGTGTCGGAAAAACAGAATCAATTGTGGCTTCAAGTGTTTGTGCAAGCAAGAGATGGCTGTTTGTATCGTCTACTCTTTTGAAACAGACGATCCGAAGTCAGCTGATCGCAGATGAATACAGCCCAGATAACGTCTTTATTATTGATGGGATTGTGTCGACAAGAAGAGGTTCTGAGAAGCATTTGCAGCTTTTAAGAGAAATTATGAGACTGCCGGCAACCAAGGTGGTTGAGCATCCAGACATCTTTATTCAAAATTCAGAATATACAATGGATGATTTCGACTATATCATTGAATTGCGTAATAGCGCAGACGAAGAGATTACATATGAACACGCTGAAGAACCACAAGTGTTTGATCATTCTGGTTTTTCTGGCTTCGATTTTTAATATGGTAATGGTAGGTGTTTGTTTTGACTGAATTGGGAAAACGGCTCATTGAGGCCAGAGAGGAAAAAGGGATGTCGCTGGAGGATCTTCAGACGGTTACCAAGATCCAAAAGCGCTATTTGCTAGCAATCGAACAAGGAAACTATGATATTATTCCAGGTAAATTTTACGTCAGAGCGTTTATTAAGCAATATGCCGAAGCCGTTGGACTGAATCCTGAACAATTGTTCGAAGAATTTCGTAAAGATGTTCCAAGCACGTATAACGATGAAGTATCGGATAAATTATCGAATATTAAGCCGCAAAGAGAGCTGCCAAAGCCTGCCTCAAAAGTGCTTGAACTATTGCCGACAATTTTAATTATTGGAGGCATCCTTGTGGTCATCGCCATCATTTATGTGATCGTGCAGGCGGTCAATCATGATAGTGGACAGAAGAATAATCAGGCGGCCCCTCAGCAATCAGAATCTAAATACGAAGTATCTAAGGATTCATCTCTTGCAAAAGATCAAAAGAAAAAAGAAAAAACTTCGTCAGATGCTAAAGAAAAATCATCTAAAAAAGACGATTCATCAAAAGACGATGAAACTGTATCTTTAAAGGCGACGAATACAGAAGGCTCGACAACAACGTATGAAGTATCAGGTGCAGACGAAATGGAGTTAACCATTTCTGCCTCGCAAGCTTCATGGTTGCGCGTAAGAGACGAATCTGGAAAAGTGCTGAAGATGGGTGAACTAAAAGATGGCGAATCGTTTAAAACAGACCTGTCTGATCTTGCTCAGGTCGACATCCGTCTAGGCAATGCGTCTGGAATTGATATCAAGGTAAATGACGAGAAACTTAAGTACGAATTAGACCCTAAGAACACCATGACACAAAACATTGTGATTGTGAATAAAGGAAAGGAAAAGTCATCTTAAGCAAGTAGATGACTTTTCTTTTGTTCCTACTATTATATATACATAAAAAATTGCATTATTGGAGGATTGGATTTCATGTTTAACTTACCGAATAAAATAACCCTTTCTAGGATCGCCTTGATCCCTGTTTTTATGATCATTATGCTTGCACCGTTTGATTGGGGTGTTGCGCGCTTTGGCGACGTCAGCATCGAAGTGACGCATCTTGTTGGAGCGATCCTGTTTATTGTCGCTTCAACAACTGACTGGATTGATGGATACTACGCACGTAAGCTTAATTTGGTGACAAACTTTGGTAAATTTTTAGATCCGCTTGCAGATAAATTGCTTGTTTCAGCTGCTTTAATTATACTTGTTCAATACAACCTCACACCGGCATGGATGGCGATTGTAATCATTAGCCGTGAATTTGCTGTAACAGGTCTAAGGCTTGTATTAGCTGGAGGCGGTGAAGTGGTGGCGGCGAATATGCTTGGAAAAGTGAAGACATGGGCGCAAATCATTGCGATTTCAGCACTTTTACTGCATAACCTTCCGTTTGAACTTGTATCATTCCCGTTTGGTGATCTAGCGATGTGGGTAGCGGTGTTCTTCACTGTTGTCTCAGGCTGGGATTACTTTGCAAAAAACTGGGAAGCTTTAAAGAATTCTAACTAAAAAGGACGTGTACGCTTTGAAGTCAGAGAGAAAAGCAGAAATTATTGCAGTCGGTTCCGAACTATTGCTAGGGCAAATTACGAATACGAATGCACAATTCATCAGCAAACAACTAGCTGAAATTGGTGTGAATGTTTATTACCACACAGCAGTTGGTGACAATCCAGAGCGTTTAAAACAGGCCATTCAGGTGGCGCAGGAAAGATCTAATTTTATTATCTTCTCAGGTGGTCTTGGACCAACTAAAGATGACTTAACAAAAGAAACGATTGCGAGCACGCTCGGGAAAGAGCTTGTGCTAAATGAAGAAGCATTTGAATCGATTCAAGACTACTTTCGAAAGACCGGCCGCGATATGTCACCGAACAACCGTAAACAGGCGCTCGTTCTAGAAGGATCTGATGTGCTTGTGAACCGTTTTGGGATGGCCCCAGGTATGTTTGTTCAAGAAGACGATACGTTTTATATGCTTCTTCCTGGACCGCCAAGTGAACTGCACCCGATGTTTGAAAATGAGGCAAAGCCGCTGATTTCTGAGAAACTTGGCTTAAAGGAAAAAATCGTGTCTGTTGTTCTGCGTTTCTTCGGAATCGGTGAATCGCAGCTTGAAACAGACCTAGAAGACTTAATTGATGCTCAAACGAATCCGACGATTGCACCACTTGCATCTGACGGTGAAGTGACGCTAAGGCTAACTGCTAAGCATGAGGATGAAAAAGAAACAGAGCGTCTGTTAAAAGAAACAGAAACGAAAATTTTAGCGCGGGTAGGTGAGTATTTCTACGGATATGGGGATACATCACTTGTCCGCGAAGCGTCCAAAGCCTTGCACGAACACGGAAAAACAGTAGCAGCAGCAGAAAGCCTGACTGGCGGAATGTTCTCCGAATGGCTGACAGATCTCGAAGGAGCGTCATCCATTTTGAACGGAAGTGTGGTTTGTTATACAAACCAAGTCAAACAGCAGGTACTTGGCTGCCGGGAGGAAACATTGTCTTCCCATGGCGCTGTCAGCAAAGAGTGTGCTTTAGAGCTTGCTGAAGGGGTTAGAAAGCTGACCGGAAGTGATATTGGCATTAGCTTTACGGGTGTAGCAGGCCCTGATACCCATGAGGGTCAGCCTGTTGGAAAAGTGTTCATTGGTCTATCGACAAAAGACCAGACGGATGTGTTTGAATGGATGTTTACAGGCAGCCGGTCGGGCATTCGAAAGCGTGCTGTGAAATATGGTCTGCATCACTTACTCAACTTATTAAAAGAGAGTTAATTTTGTTTTTTGTTAGGTTTACTCCTTTATATAAGAGCGTTTTTTCTAATAGAAAACACTCTTTTCTTAAAAGATCTGCCGAGAAAAAAATCGAATATGTGTTCGTTTTTTTCTTGGCAAATGACGTAAAACAAGGTATAGTATAGATAGTGGAATTGATAAAGGAGGAAACAATAGAATGAGTGATCGTCAAGCAGCCTTAGATATGGCTCTTAAACAAATAGAAAAACAGTTTGGTAAAGGCTCTATTATGAAACTAGGAGAGCAAACAGATACACGTATTTCAACAGTACCTAGTGGTTCGTTAGCACTTGATACTGCGCTTGGAATAGGCGGATATCCCCGCGGCCGTATTATCGAAGTATATGGTCCAGAGAGTTCTGGTAAAACGACAGTAGCCCTTCATGCCATTGCTGAAGTTCAGCAGCAGGGAGGACAAGCTGCATTTATTGATGCAGAGCATGCACTCGATCCAGTTTACGCTCAAAAACTAGGTGTCAACATTGATGAACTGTTACTTTCTCAACCGGATACAGGAGAGCAAGCACTTGAAATTGCAGAAGCTCTTGTCCGCAGCGGGGCAGTTGATATTGTTGTTATTGACTCTGTAGCTGCTCTTGTACCAAAAGCAGAGATTGAAGGAGACATGGGTGATTCACATGTTGGTCTTCAAGCACGTTTGATGTCCCAAGCACTTCGTAAACTATCAGGTGCCATCAACAAATCAAAAACAATTGCCATCTTTATTAACCAAATTCGTGAAAAAGTTGGAGTCATGTTCGGTAACCCTGAAACAACGCCTGGTGGACGTGCGCTGAAGTTCTATTCGTCTGTTCGTTTAGAAGTGCGCCGTGCTGAACAGCTGAAACAAGGCAATGATATTATGGGGAATAAAACGAGAATTAAAGTGGTGAAAAACAAAGTAGCACCGCCATTCCGTATTGCGGAAGTAGACATTATGTACGGTGAAGGGATCTCAAAAGAGGGAGAAATCATCGACCTTGGAAGCGAGCTGGATATCGTACAAAAGAGCGGTGCTTGGTATTCTTACCAAGAGGAACGTCTTGGACAAGGCCGTGAAAATGCGAAACAGTTCCTAAAAGAAAATAAAGATATCATGCTGATGATCCAGGAGCAAATTCGCGAGCATTACGGTTTGGATAATAACGGAGTAGCGCAGCCGGAAGCTGAAGAGGCGCTAGAACAATTAGAATTAGAATAAAAATTAAATCAGTATGAAATAATAAAAAAGGCTGGGTGAAAAAACTCAGCCTTTTTTATTTTGCAAAAAACTTTCGACAACTTTTTCAGTACTTCATCCGTCTAAAGTGTACAAAACGGCATTTATTTTGGGAGGAAAAAGTCATGACAAGCCCGACCCGCAGAAGAAATGCAAAACGCAGCCGGAAACAACCAAGTCAGAGGGGAAAAATTGTGCTTGTTTTTTTAGCAGCGATGATTTGCCTAACGATGTGGAATGTGCTTCATCGAAATAGTGAAGAGAAGAACCCGTTTCAAAAAACTGCTGTAGCTTTAGAAAACAGTCAGAAAAAAGAAGTCAAAAGGAAAACCGCCAAAAAATCAGAGGAACAAATCAAAACAGTGGACCGCAATCACAAAATCAGCAGTTATTTAAAGGAGATCGGTTTCAGCGGAACCGCCATGATTGTTAGAAATGGAGAAATCGTAATAAATAAAGGTTTTGGTTATGCAGACCGTAAACGAAAAATTCAAAATAATCCATTGACATCTTTTTATGTCGGTTCGTCACAAAAAGCGCTAATTGCAACCGCTATTTTGCAGCTTGAGGAAAAGGGGAAACTTCAGACAAGTGATCCGGTAAGCACGTATTTACCTCATTTCCCAAACGGTCATACAATTACTTTGAAAAATCTGCTGACACATACATCGGGAATAAACGGACATATTGAAGGAAACGGCGCAATTACTCCGGACGAATTAATAAAAGACATAGAACGTCAGGGAATTAATCGTCAGCCGGGCGTTTGGAGCTACAAGGATTCCAACTATTCTGTTCTTGCTTATATTGTTGCTGAAGTAAGCGGTGAGTCCTATGAACAATATATAAAGAATCATATTTTTAAACCGGCGGGAATGACGCATGCAGGCTTTTACAAAACATATGAAAAAGAACCTTATCCTTCTGTCGGGTATAAGCTGAAAAGCAGCAAAGCGGTTACACCGTATATGCCCGATCTATCTCAGCTGTACGGTGCTGGAGATATTTATATGAGTGCTATAGATATGTACAAATTTGACCAAGCCCTGATAGACGGCAAACTGTATTCGCAGAAGAGCTATAAAAAGATGTTTACGCCAGGAAGCAGCTCCACATACGGAATGGGATTTTATGTTGCTCCTGGTAGCTATTCAAGCCATGGTGTCATGCCGGGCTTCAACATTTTGAACAGCTTTAGCAAATCTGGGCAAACCATCGTTGTTTTGTTCTCAAATATACAAAATAACACTAAACTGGGCCAAGTGAACAATAAAGTATATCAGCTGCTGAATCAAGAATAATTCTGATCTGCTTTTGCAAACGCTAAGATAGCTAGCTTGACAAGTATTTCCGACACAATTACAATGGGAATGTATCACTTGTTTTTCTTAACATGATTGATAACTAATTTAAACTTGACAAGGGCAGTGAGGATCTCATTCCCTGTGAAGGCCCTGTATGTTGAGACACAAAACAATGTACATGCCGACACTTTATTTGTAAAACCAAGTTCATAGCAAGAGGAGGTGAAAATATGTCGCCTACGATGTTTACGATCATCTCCATTTTGCTGAGCCTAATCTGTTTAGTTGTTGGCTACTTTGTTCGTAAAACCATTGCAGAAGCAAAAATATCCGGCGCAAGAAACATGGCCGAACAAATTGTTGAGGATGCAAAGCGTGATGCGGAAGCATTGAAGAAAGAAGCGCTCTTGGAAGCGAAAGATGAAATTCATTCGTTTCGTGTAGAGGCGGAGCAAGAAGTTCGTGAAAGACGTAATGAGCTTCAAAGACAAGAAAACCGTTTACTTCAAAAAGAGGAAAATCTTGATCGCAAAGACGAATCTTTAGATAAACGGGAGTCCCTGTTGGAGAAGAGAGATCATTCTCTGAATGAACGACAACAACATATTGAAGAGATGGAAAGCAAAGTGGATGATATGATTCGTTTGCAGAAAGCCGAGTTGGAACGCATTTCAAGTCTAACTCGAGATGAAGCGAAACAAATCATTCTGGATCAAGTTGAAAATGAGCTTTCCCACGACATTGCAGTCATGACGAAAGAATCTGAAAACCGAGCGAAAGAAGAGGCTGACAAAAAGGCGAAAAACATTCTTTCACTTGCGTTACAGCGTTGTGCAGCTGATCATGTGGCTGAAACAACGGTATCTGTAGTCAATCTTCCAAATGATGAGATGAAAGGTCGTATTATCGGACGTGAAGGACGAAATATCCGTACGTTAGAAACGTTAACAGGTATTGACTTGATCATAGATGATACACCTGAAGCTGTCATACTATCGGGCTTTGATCCGATTAGACGTGAAACAGCGAGGATAGCTCTGGACAAGCTAGTCCAGGATGGCCGCATTCATCCTGCACGAATTGAAGAAATGGTGGAAAAATCACGCCGTGAAGTCGATGATTATATCCGCGAGATGGGTGAACAAACGACATTCGAAGTCGGAGTTCACGGTCTGCATCCGGATCTGATCAAAATTCTCGGCCGCTTAAAATTCCGTACAAGTTATGGACAAAATGTCCTGAAGCATTCAATTGAGGTTGCACATCTTGCAGGTCTCATGGCTTCAGAGCTTGGAGAAGATGCAAAGCTTGCAAAACGAGCAGGTCTTCTGCATGACATTGGAAAAGCCATTGATCATGAAGTAGAAGGAAGCCACGTAGAAATTGGCGTTGAGCTTGCGACGAAATATAAAGAGCATCCTGTTGTCATCAACAGTATTGCCTCTCACCACGGTGACCAAGAACCGACATCTATAATCGCTGTTCTTGTTGCGGCAGCTGATGCATTATCTGCAGCACGCCCTGGTGCAAGAAGTGAGACGCTTGAAAATTACATTCGGAGACTTGAGAAATTAGAAGATATCTCTGAATCTTATGAAGGTGTTGAAAAATCGTTTGCGATACAGGCTGGACGTGAAGTACGTATTATGGTGAAGCCAGATTCAATTAATGATCTTGAAGCTCACCGTCTAGCAAGGGATATTCGTAAGCGAATTGAGGACGAGCTCGATTACCCTGGTCACATTAAAGTGACAGTCATTCGAGAAACTCGCGCAGTAGAGTATGCAAAATAGAGCGGTGCGCTTAGCGCCGCTTTATTTTTTTGTGTAAATATGCAACACTGATAAGAAGATCATTCTAAAAGAGAAAGGGTTCAAAGCGCATGAAAATATTATTTGTTGGAGATATCGTCGGTTCACCTGGCAGAGAGACACTGAAAGAATACTTGCCAAAGCTGAAGAGAAAATATCAGCCGCACTTTACCATTGTCAACGGAGAAAATGCTGCTCACGGGAAAGGTCTGACTGAAAAAATCTATCATGAGCTGCTGCAAGCAGGAGCTGATGTGCTCACAATGGGTAACCATACATGGGATAAAAGAGACATTTTCGATTTCATCGATGACGCAGCCAATATGGTCCGTCCTGCTAACTTCCCGGAAGGTACACCTGGAAAAGGTCTCACGTTTATTAAAAAACAAGGAAAAGAACTGGCTGTCATCAACCTGCAAGGACGTACGTTTTTACCGCCAATTGACTGCCCATTTCAAAAAGTAGATGAATTAATTGCGGAAGCATCCAAACGGACACCGTTTATTTTCATTGATTTTCATGGTGAAGCCACAAGTGAAAAGCAAGCGATGGGCTGGTATACAGACGGGCGTGCATCATGTGTCGTTGGAACGCATACACATGTTCAAACGGCAGATAACCGCGTATTGCCAAAAGGAACTGCGTATATTTCAGATGTCGGAATGACAGGACCTTACGATGGCATTTTAGGTGTTGACCGAGAAACGATCATTAAACGATTCAAAACAAGTCTCCCAGTCCGTTTTGAAATTGCAGAAGGCCGCACGACATTAAGTGCAGTGATCGTAGAAATTGACGAACAGTCGAAAAAAGCTGTCAAAATTGATCGAATTTTGATAAATGATGACCATATTTTCTTTGAATAAATGTTCACATATTTATTTCAGAAAAATATTAATCAGAAAGAAGGAATATGCGCCCTCTATAGTGAATATAGTAAAAATGGTAGGTAGCCTGCTATTTTTGAAAAACATTTTGGGGATGGATTTTCAAAAAAATAGCATCATCTAACAAAGATTGTTCTAATGAACACTCACTTATCCATTGTAAATTTAAGGGGGAGCAGAAATGGAAATTTTAAAAGTTTCAGCAAAGTCAAATCCGAATTCAGTAGCAGGAGCATTAGCTGGCGTTTTACGTGAACGCGGTGCAGCGGAAATACAAGCAATCGGCGCTGGAGCACTGAATCAGGCGGTCAAGGCTGTCGCTATTGCAAGGGGATTTGTTGCGCCAAGCGGAGTGGATTTGATATGCATTCCAGCCTTTACTGACATTCTGATCGATGGAGAAGAAAGAACAGCCATCAAATTGATTGTTGAGCCACGATAATTCTAATTTTATTATTTTCAACCTGCTTACATCATGTAAGCGGGTTGTTTTTGTTTACCGCTATACATTTCTTATATAACATATTCAGTTCGTGAAATAGATAAAAATGACATATTAGAGCTTGCATTTTTTCACCATGATGATAAATTAAGACTAAGTTGAATTTACTTCATCAAAAATAAATATTTAAGTAGGTGAAATAATGTTTGAAGCTTTTTTGAAAAGAGGAAAGCTTGTTTTTATTTTATTTTTTATCGTTCTCATTGCTGGCGGCTATTTATTCGCGCAGCTTCCTAAACGAGAACTGCCAGAATTCGAGGCGAATCTCGTCACGATTTCTACCGTTTTTCCTGGTGCGGATGCAAAACAGGTGGAAAGAGATGTTACCAATAAGCTAGAATCCGTCCTATCTGATATCAATGGTGTAGAGAAAACGAGCTCAGTTTCTGCCATTGGTTTCTCAAATATTGTGATTGAAATTGAGGACAAAGCCGACTTTCAAAAGGTGGCAAGTCAAATTAAGAATGAAACGACAAGTGCTGCGTCGTCTTTTCCTGACGGGGTGATGGAGCCGGAAGTAAAGGATGAATTCGGCAGCGTGCCGGTTGGTTCTTATATGATTGTGTCGAGTCAATCATCGGACTTAGCAAAGAGTCAGAAATCGCTGCGTGCATTGAAGGAAAAAGTAGAGGACATCAAAGGGGTAGACAGTGTCGTTATGAAAGGCTTCAATGACAAACAAGCGGTATTAGACTTAGATTCAAATAAGCTGGAGGGTGAAGGGTTCAATGTAACTGATGTCACAAATGCCATCAATCAGGAATTTGACACATCTCCACTAGGCGATATTCGGGCAGGCAAAGAGAAGGTGAAGCTGTCCATCGATACATATGACCGTTTAAATCAAATCAAAAAGATTGAGCTTTTCTCAAAAACGAAACGAGAGCCGGTCACAATTAGCCAGCTTGGCAGCTTAAAAGAAGTAGAAAAAGAGAAAAGTGATATTGTGTCGTATAACGGAAAGCCCGCCTATTCATTTACAGTGAATATTAAACCAGGGCTTGATATTCCTAAAATGTATGACAAAGTCAGTGATGTCATTGAGAAAGAAAAGCAGCTGCCAAATGGGGTGGAGTGGATAGACTACTATTCACAAAAAAGTGAAGTGGATGCCATTTTCAATGATCTAATGAAAGAAGCCATTGTTGCAGTCATCGCGGTTATTATTGTCACCACACTTGGTCTTACAATTGGCGGGGCGTTTATCGTTTCACTCGCCATTCCGCTATCCATAACAATCGGAACGATTCCGCTGCCATTTTTACAAGTGGATCTCAATCAAATTTCGATTATCGGGTTTATCATTGCCTTAGGGATACTTGTCGATGATGCGATTGTCGTCAATGATAATATTTTAAGACAGATGAAAAAATACGAAAGTCCGCTTAAAGGAACAATTGCAGGGGTGAAAGAAGTCGCAGGGTCCATTTTGACATCAACACTAGCTGTTGTGTTTGCCTTCCTGCCGCTTGTTTTCCTATCAGGTGCAAATGGTTCATTTATTCGGGCATTACCGTCTGTTCTAGTAACGACTGTGCTTGCGTCTATGGTGATTTCGCTGACACTTGTGCCAGTCTATCAATATACTGTGAACCGGAAAAGAAAGAGTAAGAAGAGTCAAAAAGAGCCGGGATTCCTAGGGAAACCATTAAAAAGGCTGGCTGATTTCTATGCGGACCGTGTGCTGAAAAACATTGTGAAGCGGCCGCTCGTTATTGGACTAAGTGGTTTGCTCGTTGCAACGCTTGCCTTTTTACTTATTTTCGTCACACCATTTGAATTTTTCCCTGCGGCGAATAAGAAAGAAGTGGTTGTCACTGTCACGCTTCCAAGTGAAACAACATTAGACAAAACAAATGAAACACTAAAGAAAATAGAACAAGAGATTAAGCAGCAAAAAGGCATTGAAGAAACGGCGGTTTTTGCAGGGGGTGGTGTGCCGAACCTGTTTAATGAAAGTATTTCAAATGCAAGTGACCACACCGGTCAGGTTGTTGTGAGAGTAGACAATGATCAGATGACAAGTAAGATATTAATAGATCGTATGACCGAGCCTTTGCGAGAGAAATTCAAAGAGGCTGATCTCTTTATGAAAACCATTGTTCAAGGGCCGCCAACTGGAGCGCCAGTGACAGTAACGGTTGCCGGTGACTCTTTTTCAAAGCTCATTAATGTCAAAGAAACGCTGACAAATGAAATGAAAGACAAAGGGGCAAGCTTGATCACGGACGATGTCAATAAGCCGGTGAAAACGATCTCCTTTGAATTAAACCGTGAGCGAATGGCAGAGGATGGGCTTAGTGCTCAGTTTGTCAGCAGACAGCTTGGTCTTGTGACAGAAGGGATTCCATTAGGCACCTTTAAACAAGGAACAAATGATATCGATTTAGTGGTGAAACAGGATATAGGCACACATCAAAATGGTTTAAAGCTAAAAGAAATGAAAGTGCCTGTGAATAATAATGAAATCGGTATGCCTCAACTTGAGCCGCTTAGCCGATATGTAAAAGAAAAAGAAACAGAGCAGTACGAAAGCATTCCACATGAAAATGGAGTTCCGACCATTACGCTGAAGGCGTACCCCGGCGCATCAGATTCGTTTAAAGACGATATGAAAGAAGTCGTCAATCAAGTGGGGAAAAGCGCTGCAGCGAAGGATTTGACCATTTCACAAGGTGGAGAAAATGAAAATCAGACCCAGTTCTTTATTGAAATTAGTCTCTTATTTGCAGTAGTCTTGCTGCTCATTTACGTGACCATCGCATTCCAGTTCAATTCATTGATGCTTCCGCTGTTAGTTCTAGGAACGGTATACTTAGCCGTATCAGGAGCCATTATTGGACTGTTTGTCACACAAACACCATTCAGCTTTATGGCAACAATGGGAATTGTCTCATTGGCTGGTATTGTCGTCCGAAATGCGGTCGTCCTATTCGAATTTATTGAGCAAAGGCGGAAGCAAGGGTTTGATCAACAGACAGCTGTAATTGAAGCAGGAAGAGCAAGGATTAGACCGATTCTCTTAACAGCATTTACGGCACTTGTTGCACTAATGCCTGTTGCATTAAGTCATGATCCACTCTTTAAGCCGCTGGCCATCTGCATTGTATCAGGTGTCTTTTTCTCAACAATACTGACATTATTCATTGTGCCAGCACTATATGTTGCCGTTTCAAAAAAACGCTGACGATGAAAGCAAATCTCCGATCGAAAGGAGATTTGCTTTTTTTTTTTAGAAAAATATCCAAAAAAATATGTGGGGTGTGCATTTGTCTTTATCTAGTAGACAGTAGTATTTACGACTAAAATAAGTCGTGTTAAAATCTGATTGGGAGAAGTTTTTTAACAAAGGGGTTGTACGTCATGTGTGGAACGATGAAAGCAATTGTTAAAAAAGAAAGCGCTTACGGAGCGGTGATGATGGAGATGCCGATTCCAGAAATCAAAGATCATGAAGTTTTGATCCAAGTGAAAGCCACTTCGATATGCGGAACAGACGTGCATATTTATAATTGGGATGACTGGGCTAAGGGAAGAGTCAAAGCGCCCTACATTTTTGGACATGAATTTACAGGGGAAGTTGTTAAAGTGGGGAAGCAAGTCTCACGAGCAAAAGTAGGGGAATTTGTATCGGCTGAGACGCATGTTGTATGTAATCAGTGTTATATGTGCTTAACAGGGCAGCAGCATTTGTGCAGTGAAACGAAAATTTTAGGGGTAGACATTGATGGCTGTTTTGCTGAATATGTCAAAGTACCTGAACAAAATGTGTGGCACAATCCAGCTCAAATGCCAGTTGAGCTTGCCTCTATACAAGAACCGCTTGGAAATGCTGTCCATACTGTACTGCATACACCTGTTTCAGGTAAGTCAGTAGCGATTTTTGGCTGCGGACCAATCGGTTTAATGGCTATTGCTGTCGCAAAAGCCTCCGGGGCTGTTCAAGTGTTCGCTGTTGATAAAAATGAATACAGGCTCGATCTTGCCCGAAAAATGGGTGCAGATCATATCGTGGATATTGGAAAAGATGATCCAGTCGCGATGATTAAGCAGCTCACGCGAATGGAAGGGGCAGATGTGATGTGTGAGATGTCAGGTCATCCAGCTGCCATTAATCAAGCACTCGAAGCTTGTGCAAATGGAGGAAAAGTCAATATACTAAGCTTGCCAGAACGGCCAGTAACAATTGATATTACGAATCAAATTGTTTTTAGGGGATTAACCGTGCAAGGGATCACGGGGAGAAAAATGTTTGAGACGTGGCGTCAAGTATCTGAGCTATTAAGAACGAATACCATTGATGTAAAGCCAGTTGTCACTCATACACTGCCATTTGAAGAGTTCGAAAAGGGATTTGAACTTATGCAAAGCGGTACGTGCGGAAAAGTCGTACTGATGATGCCATCATATCAAAGGGGGAAGAAATGATGAAAGAATTCACGTATTTACAAGATGAATTGGAAACAATGAAGCAGCAAGGAACCCACCAAACTTTGAAAGAGATCGAATCAAAACAATCATCCACTGTTACATTAAATGAACAATCTGTTATACAACTCTCCTCAAATAACTATTTAGGCCTCACCTCACACCCAAGGCTAATGAAAGCAGCAAAAGAGGCAATTGATGAATTCGGTGCGGGTACAGGATCTGTACGTACCATCGCCGGCACAATGACGATGCATGAACGTCTTGAAAAAAAGCTTGCTTCATTTAAAAAGACAGAAGCAGCTCTTGTATTCCAATCGGGCTTTACGACCAACCAAGGGGTCTTATCTAGTATCCTGACAAAAGATGATATTGTCATTTCAGATGAACTGAATCATGCCTCAATTATTGATGGAATCCGATTAACAAAAGCAGATAAAAAGGTATACGGTCATTCCAATATGGAAGAGCTGGAGAAGATTTTGAAAAAATCAATGAATTACCGCGTCCGGCTCATCGTTACAGACGGTGTGTTCTCGATGGATGGAGATATCGCGCCACTTCCTGAGATAGTCAGGCTTGCAGAAGCATATGATGCATTTGTGATGGTAGACGATGCGCATGCTTCGGGCGTGCTTGGTGAGAATGGCCGCGGGACGGTCAACCATTTTAAACTCGACGGCAGAGTGCACATTCAGGTCGGGACACTTAGTAAGGCAGTCGGAGTGCTCGGCGGCTATGTGGCTGGTTCAGCGGTTTTAATTGATTATTTAAAACATAAAGCAAGACCGTTTTTATTCAGCACCTCACATCCGCCAGCTGTGACTAGAGCGTGTGAAGAAGCGATTGAAGTGCTGTTAGATGAACCGGAGCGAATCGATACACTTTGGGAGAACGCCGCTAATTTTAAAGAAAAGGTCATCAGCCTTGGATTTCAAGTCGCCCCAACAGAGACACCGATTATCCCAATCATGATTGGAGACGAAGCACTTACTTTTCGTTTCTCAAAGGCTTTAATAGAACGAGGCGTGTTTGCTCAAGGCATCGCCTTCCCAACTGTGGCAAAAGGCAAGGCAAGAATTAGAGCCATCATCACAGCCGAGCACACAAAAGAAGAACTAGACCGGGCACTGACAATCATTGAAGAAGAAGCAAAAAAACTAAACATACTTGATTGAGAGAGCGCAGGCTCTCTTTTTCTTTTTGTGAAAAATGGTTATGACTAATAGGCAATTTTCATAGAAGAACCGTATATGATTTATTTTCAATTCATCACAAAATAGTCTATACTGTAGGGTGGAACTTGGTTTGAAAGGAGTACAAATTCATGAATGAAGAGCAGAGAAAAGCGAGCGGACAAGTAAGTTCATCGGACAAAAAATCCGAGAAGGACTACAGCAAATATTTTGAAGCTGTGTACATTCCGCCTTCCTTAAAAGATGCAAAAAAACGGGGTAAAGAAGAAGTCGAATACAATCAATTTCAAATTGACGAGCAGTTTCAAGGGTTAGGGAACGGCCGCAAGTTTTATATTCGCACATACGGCTGTCAAATGAATGAGCATGACACAGAAGTGATGGCTGGTATTTTTATGGCGCTTGGCTATGAACCAACAAACTCAACGGAAGATGCGAATGTCATCTTATTAAACACTTGTGCGATTCGTGAAAATGCGGAAAACAAAGTGTTTGGAGAGCTTGGTCATTTAAAAGCATTAAAGCGTGAAAAGCCAGATTTAATTTTAGGTGTCTGCGGATGTATGTCCCAAGAAGAATCTGTCGTGAGCCGTATTTTGAAGAAACACCCATTTGTTGACTTGATTTTCGGCACGCACAACATTCACCGCCTGCCAGAGCTGTTATCTGAATGCTACCTTTCAAAAGAAATGGTCATTGAGGTTTGGTCAAAAGAAGGCGACGTGATTGAGAACCTTCCGAGAGCCCGTCAAGGTAAAATCAAAGGCTGGGTGAACATTATGTACGGCTGTGATAAATTCTGTACATACTGTATCGTGCCTTACACGCGCGGCAAGGAAAGAAGCCGCCGCCCAGATGAAATTATTCAAGAGGTCAGACGTTTAGCGGCAGAAGGATATAAGGAGATTACCCTTCTTGGTCAAAACGTGAATGCATATGGAAAAGATTTTGAAGATATGGAATATGGTCTTGGCCACCTGATGGATGAGCTGCGAAAAATTGATATTCCGCGTATCCGTTTTACAACAAGTCACCCGCGTGATTTTGATGATCACTTAATCGAAGTGCTTGCCAAGGGCGGAAACCTTCTCGATCATATTCATCTGCCAGTTCAATCGGGAAGTTCTTCTGTGCTGAAGCTTATGGCGAGAAAATATGACCGTGAGCGTTACCTTGATCTTGTACGCAAAATCAAAGAAGCTATGCCGAAAGCTTCATTAACAACGGACATTATTGTTGGATTCCCAAATGAAACAGATGAGCAGTTTGAAGAAACCCTTTCGCTTTATCGCGAGGTTGAGTTTGATGCCGCTTATACGTTCATTTATTCTCCAAGAGAAGGAACACCGGCAGCAAAAATGAAAGACAACGTGCCAATGCATGTGAAAAAAGAACGTCTCCAGCGCCTAAATGCACTTGTGAATGAAATTTCTGCGAAAAAAATGAAGGAATATGAAGGGCAGATTGTCGAAGTATTAGTAGAGGGTGAAAGTAAAAACAACCCTGAGATCCTAGCCGGATATACAAGTAAAAGCAAGCTTGTGAATTTTAAAGCACCAAAAGAAGCGATTGGCAACATCGTCAAAGTGAAAATCACACAAGCCAAAACTTGGTCTCTTGACGGAGAAATGGTTGGAGAAGCTATCGAGGTGAATTAAAATGACACTTTATTCAAAGAAAGAGATTGTCGAGCGCGCAAGAGAGCTCGCTAAAATGATTTCTGAAACTGAAGAAGTTGATTTCTTCAAAAAAGCAGAAGCGCAAATCAATGAAAACACAAAAATTTCAACGATTATTAATCAAATTAAGGCGCTTCAAAAACAAGCTGTAAATTTAAAACATTATGGCAAACATGAAGCATTAAAACAAGTCGAAGAAAAAATTGATGCCCTGCAGGAAGAACTGGATGACATCCCAGTGATTCAAGAATTCAAAGAATCACAAACAGAAGTCAATTCCCTGCTTCAGCTTGTAGCGCACACGATTTCGAATCAAGTAACAGATGAAATCATTCTTTCAACCGGCGGTGATCTCTTATTAGGAGAAACCGGTTCAAAAGTGAAAAACTCATCACCAAGTTGCTCCATTAAATGAGAAAACCCCGCAGATGCGGGGTTTTTATTATATGAAATATATGTTATTTGTATTTTGCTACTGCATCAACAACAAAATGTTGATGCAGTAGCCCTTATATTTCGTAAAAAATAAATATTATATTGAAGTGTTATCAACTAAAAATTAATTGATTTTACAGATTAAAAGATTTGAATTGAAGCTCAATACTTAATCCAAAAATATTTATTATAATATTAAATTGTTTCATAAGATCTCCTCCTTATATAAAGAAGGGCTACTAACTTTATTACATCAAATTACACCATTTCAGTCAACTCCAAATCTCTCACTCTCCAACTTTTCCAATTTTCAAGGCAAGTTTATGGGCGACCATGCATACACTGAAACAGAAATGAATTTAATTGAACATGAAGTTCAAAATCGTGACACACTAGACGAATGCCCAGCATAAGATAAAACGATCAAGAACAAGGAGGCATGCCGGAATGTCTGAATACAGAGAAATTATTACAAAAGCGGTGGTTGCAAAAGGGAGGAAATTCACCCAAAGCACACACACCATTTCTCCATCGCAAAAACCAACCAGCATCCTAGGTGGTTGGATCATTAATCATAAGTATGATGCTGAAAAGGTCGGTAAAACCGTTGAGATCGAAGGAACATTTGATATTAACGTATGGTACTCTTACGCTGACAACACGAAAACAGAAGTCGTCACAGAGCGTGTGAAGTATGTAGACATCATTAAACTGAGATATAAAGATAAGAATTTCCTTGATGATGAGCACGAAGTGATTGCGAAAGTGCTGCAGCAGCCCAACTGCTTAGAAGTGACCATTTCTCCAAATGGCAATAAAATTATCGTTCAGGCAGAGCGTGAATTCATTGCTGAGGTAGTCGGTGAAACAAAAATTGTTGTAGAGGTCAATTCAAGCTGGAAAGAAAAAGATGATCACGAGTGGGAAGAAGAAGTGGATGAGGAGTTAGAGAATATTCATCCAGAATTCCTAGCAGGTGATCCAGAAGAGTAATGAATGACTAGGGCGCATATCCCCCTAGTTTTTTTGTGCCTGTACTAGGAGAAAAAAGGTGATTTTTTATGCTATAATATTAGATGGTATGAATTCGAAAGTAATATAGTGAGGGATTAGAAATATGGCAAGTTATACGCCCATGATACAGCAATATTTAAAGATCAAGGCAGATTATCAAGATGCCTTTTTATTTTTTCGCTTAGGCGATTTTTATGAGATGTTTTTTGATGATGCAAAAGAAGCCGCGCAAGAACTAGAAATTACGTTAACAAGCAGAGACGGCGGAACAATTCCAATGTGCGGCGTTCCTTATCATTCTGCTTCTGCATACATAGAACAGTTGATTTCAAAGGGCTACAAAGTCGCCATTTGTGAGCAGGTGGAAGACCCTAAAACGGCAAAAGGTGTAGTCAAAAGGGAAGTCGTTCAACTGATTACACCAGGTACCGTCATGGATGGTAAAGGATTAAGTGAAAACGAGAACAACTTTATCGCGTCTGTTACCAGCTTTCAAAATGGGTACGGTCTTGCGCTGTCTGATTTATCAACAGGTGAAAACATGGCGGCTTTCATCGATCGATTAGATGAAGTCGTATCAGAAATTTATTCTGTCGGTGCAAAAGAAATTGTGGTGTCAAAGCAGCTGGATGAGGAAACAGTCAAAACCCTTAAAGAACGCTGCCAAGCGACTATTTCATACGAAGATAGTGATGAATTATTAGATGAAGCTGAACGGCTCGTTTCCCATCTTGACGAAAAGTTGAAAACGTCATTTTTAACACTATATGCCTACTTAAGAAGAACGCAAAAAAGAAGCTTGGATCACCTTCAGAAAGTTCAAGTGTTTGAGCTTGAACAAACGATGAAAATCGATCTTTACTCAAAACGAAACCTTGAATTAACAGAAACCATTCGTTCAAAAAGCAAAAAAGGCTCTTTATTATGGCTGTTAGATGAAACAAAAACAGCGATGGGCGGCAGACTGCTCAAGCAATGGATCGACCGGCCGCTCATCCGTCTTTCGCAAATCAACGAGCGTCAGGAAATGGTGCAGATTTTGATGGATCATTTCTTTGAGCGAGAGGATCTGCGCGAACGATTAAAGCAAGTATACGATCTTGAGCGTCTAGCGGGCCGCGTAGCTTTTGGCAACGTGAATGCCCGTGATCTCATCCAGCTCAAGGAATCCTTAAAACAAGTACCGGATATTAAACAACTCGTTCATTCATTACCAGAGGAAATGGCAAAATCAAGAGCGAATGAGATTGATCCTTGTGGCGACTTGCTGGAGTTATTAGAAGATGCACTTTATGAGAATCCGCCGATCACGATAAAAGAAGGCAATTTGATTAAAGATGGCTACAATGAAAAATTAGATGAATACCGTGATGCCAGCCGAAACGGAAAGGACTGGATTGCACGGCTTGAACAGCAGGAAAGAGAATATACCGGCATTCGCTCCTTAAAAGTCGGGTTTAATAAAGTGTTTGGTTATTATATCGAAGTGACACGCGCAAATACACATCTGCTGGAGGAAGGGCGTTATGAAAGAAAACAAACGCTTGCCAATGCAGAGCGGTATATCACACCTGAATTAAAAGAAAAAGAAGCACTGATTCTTGAAGCAGAATCAAATATTAACGAATTGGAATATGAACTATTTGCAGCTCTCAGGGAGCAAGTGAAAGGCTATATTCCTAGATTACAGCTGCTTGCAAAACAAATGAGTGAGCTGGATGCGCTTCAATGCTTTGCGACTGTCAGTGAAAAGCGCCGTTATATCCGTCCGGAATTCTCAGAGGATGACGTGGATGTCAAAGATGGCCGTCACCCTGTCGTTGAAAAAGTGCTGGATCACCAGGAATATGTACCGAATGACTGCCATATGGGAAAAGGCAGACAAACCTTACTCATCACTGGACCGAATATGTCAGGGAAAAGTACGTATATGAGACAAATGGCTCTCATCTCGATTCTTGCACAGATTGGCTGCTTTGTACCTGCGTCAAAGGCGACGCTTCCAATCTTCGATCAAATCTTTACGCGTATTGGTGCAGCAGATGATTTGATTTCTGGTCAAAGTACTTTTATGGTAGAGATGCTCGAAGCAAAAAATGCGATGGTGCACGCAACGAAAAACAGCTTGATTTTATTTGATGAAATTGGACGCGGGACAAGCACCTATGATGGAATGGCTCTTGCGCAGGCGATCATTGAATTTGTTCATGATCATATTGGAGCTAAAACCCTATTCTCTACACATTACCATGAGCTCACGGTCCTTGAATCTCAATTAAGCGAGCTGAAAAATGTTCATGTGCGAGCTGAAGAGCATGAAGGCACGGTCGTTTTCTTACATCAAATCAAAGAAGGTGCAGCTGATAAAAGCTATGGTATTCATGTAGCGCAGCTTGCTGAATTGCCTGATGCCATCATTAATAGAGCCCAGACCATCTTAACTGAGCTTGAGAGCGGATCACATGATGTGACCCCGCACGTCGTATCTGCAGCACCAAAAGCAGAAAAGACTGAAGAAAAACAGCAGCTATCTTTCTTTGAAGTAGAAGAAAAACCGCAGACAAAAGCTGCCTTAAAACAGAAAGATCAAGCGGTCATTGACGAATTAAAGTCATTCAACTTAATGGATATGACGCCGCTTGACGCCATGACAAAGCTGTATGAATTGCAAAAGAAATTATAATGTAAGGTGAGGTGAGCAGAAATGGCAAAGATTATTCAGTTATCCGATGACCTATCCAATAAAATTGCTGCAGGTGAAGTGGTCGAGCGTCCGGCTTCTGTTGTAAAGGAGCTTGTGGAAAATGCGATCGATGCAAAAAGTACAGTGATTGAAATCGATGTAGAAGAAGCAGGTCTTTCTTCTATAAGGATTATTGATAATGGTGTTGGAATCGATGCTGAAGATTGTAAGCTCGCCTTCCAGCGCCATGCAACGAGTAAAATCAAAGATGAAAATGATCTGTTTCGTGTTAGAACGCTCGGATTCAGAGGAGAGGCGCTGCCAAGTATTGCATCCGTCTCTCATCTAGAAATGAAAACAAGTACTGGCGAAGGAGCTGGGACACACTTAGCTTTGCAAGGCGGGAAGATCATTTCAGAGAAAAAAACCTCTGGCCGCCGCGGCACCGAGATTGTGGTCACCAACTTATTTTACAATACGCCAGCCCGTCTAAAATACATGAAAACCGTTCATACGGAACTTGGCAATATATCGGATGTAGTCAATCGAATTGCGCTAGCTCATCCCGAAGTATCGATCCGTTTGCGTCATCAAGGGAAAGTCCTGCTTCAGACAAATGGAAACGGAGATGTGCGTCATGTACTAGCAGCCATTTACGGGACAGCTGTGGCCAAAAAAATGCTGCCGCTTCACGTACAATCACTTGATTTTGAAGTGAAAGGATATATTTCCTTACCAGAAGTGACGAGGGCATCACGAAATTATATGTCTTCTGTTGTAAACGGCCGATATGTCAAACATTTTCCGCTTGTGAAAGCGATCCATGAAGGATATCACACGCTGCTTCCGATTGGCCGCCATCCAATCACATTTATTGAGATGAAGATGGATCCAATTTTAGTGGACGTGAACGTTCATCCTTCGAAGCTTGAAGTGAGACTAAGTAAAGAGCAGGAACTTCATGAGCTGATTAAACAAGGAATTAAGGAAGTATTTCAAAAGCAGCAGCTCATTCCAAGTGCTTCAGTGCCAAAAAAAGCACCAATGCCAGCTGTGAAAAATGAGCAGCAATCCTTAACCTTTGATGCGAAACAAAGGAACTCAAGCCCAGCGGAAACACCAGTAACCTATCAGGCGGAGCCGCACGAGTCGGTCGTATATGAGACAAGTCATACCGATGCATACGGAATGCCTAAACAAGAGAAGACAGAAGCATCATCACCAGTATTTTATGAAGAAACCTCATCTGAGCGTGTTCATTTAGAGGAATCAGCGGCTTCACTTGAAGAGACGGTACTGCACGAAGAAGTGACAGAAACGATTCCTGAAAATGAGCGCGTCCCTGTGATGTATCCAATTGGGCAAATGCATGGCACATATATTTTGGCCCAAAATGAACGAGGGCTTTATATCATCGACCAGCATGCAGCTCAAGAGCGAATCAAGTATGAGTATTATCGTGAGAAGGTGGGAGAGATCGAACAGGAAGTGCAAGAAATGCTCGTCCCCTTAACATTTCACTACTCTAAAAATGATATGCTGATTATTGAAGAGCATAAGGATATTCTAGCGAAAGTGGGGGTCTTCTTAGAGCCCTTTGGTTCAGGAAGCTACATCGTTCGGTCGCATCCGCAGTGGTTTCCAAAAGGTGAAGAAGCTGAACTGATCGAAGAGATTATAGAGCAAGTGCTTAATGAAAAGCGTGTTGATATCAAGAAACTGAGAGAAGAAGCGGCAATTATGATGAGCTGTAAAGGATCAATCAAAGCAAATCGTCATTTGCGTCATGATGAAATCAAAGCTTTATTAGATGAACTCCGGCAAACGAAGGACCCATTCACCTGTCCGCACGGCCGGCCGATCATTATTCATCACTCCACTTATGAAATGGAAAAAATGTTTAAACGGGTGATGTGATATAAAAAAAGCGCTCTTAAAAGAGCGCTTTTTTATTTAGCATCCGCAAGGATCTGGCGGTGTGACCACAACTGGCCGTGTATTAATATCAATCGTATCTTCTGCATAAAATGTGGAACCGATGCTGATTGCTCGATTTTCTGCACGGAACGTGTATGTACCTGCAGCAGGAAGTACTTTATGTGAAAGCTTTAATGTATATTTGGAAATTCCAAGTAAATCCAGTCTGAGCGGAATACGAACTGTTTGTCCGTTGTTCAAAATATAGCTGTCTTTTAATGCTTTGCCGTTCATAATGTCTTTAGTTGTTGCTTGGAAACCCTTTGGCAGAGTGAACTCAACCGCACCAAGACTTAGAATAGAATTTGGGCTGTACGTCAGCTCAATGTCAGAAAAAGACCATTCCTGCTTACTTGCTCCTGTAATTTTTGCGTAAAGTGCAGCTGGTTTTGCATTGGTTGTTGCTTTGCCGGCTTCCTCAGCAGATGCAGAAAGCGGTACTGACAGCGCCATAACCAATGTGAGCATCCCCATCATAAGAATCGTCCATGTTTTTTTCATTTTTTCCTTCCCCCTTGTTGAATATAGGTAAATAATAGATGATTACACCCATTATTTACCTATAATGTTACCATATTACCATATGGTATTAAATGGGATATTATACCCTTATTTTGTCATTCTTTAGTAATAGCGGGGAAATAGCGCATTTGGTTGATTCATTCCGTAATAATGGCCTGCCATTTGCTGGTTTGTTGGCATCATCATGTGGTGCATATCTTGATATCCGTATGGATGGTGTGGCATCATCCCATATCCACCATAATGGCCTAGATGATGGTGATCCTTCATTGGAATATGCTTTGAAAAGTAATCATGCTGATTTGGAAACGTTGAATAGGGTGAATGATGATGTGGATGGTGCGCGTTATACACATCTTTTTTGCCGCTATGATAATGGTTTGGCATATTCATATGATCATGCATGTTTGGCGCAATCATATGCTCATGATTGGCTGTATACACATTTTCAAATGTGTGATAGGGATTTTCTTGGTGATAATGATTCATTTGGCTGTTCATATCGTTCATGTATATCTCATCCTTTATGTCAGGTTGCCATATCCTATGAGACAGAACTGCTTCATGAGCCTATCCATATGAAAGAAAAAAAACCGGCTTTTCAGCCGGGAAAAGGAAAAGCAGGTAAAGCGTCAAGCCTTAAATTTCGAAGCGATGTCTTCTTCTACGACGCTTTTTACATCTGCTGCAGACACTTTTAGGAAAATAACAGGGATCGTAGCTTCGAGAGGTATCCCAAAAATCGCTCTCAAACCATTTATCTTTTTTATGATGAAACTTTTTTTCTTTACATGGATCCTCATGGCAATGATCGTCATGCTTTTTATGGCAGTGTGAGTGGGAATGTTTGCACTTGCATTTGCACATTGTCATCCCTCCTAAATGTGACTCAATGCTAGTATATGCAAGAAAGAGTCATGGGGACTGGATGTTCTCGCTTCTTTTGTAAAAAAAGGCTTTTTCTGAAATAATTCAAATAAAAATAATTGACTAGTGCTAAAATAACATGATAAAATATAAATTTTTATCCTCTGATGAAATGTGTTATAATGATATTGTGAATACTTTCGGAGGTGGCGGATTTGTTTCAAATAGGTGATAAAATTGTTTATCCAATGCATGGAGCCGGTGTGATTGAAGGAATGGAAGAAAAAGAGATTTTAGGTAAGACGCAGGAATATTTTCTGATTCAAATGCCGAATATGCAGATGATGGTCCCAAAAGGCAGAATCAATCAACTAGGTATACGTCCGGTTGCAGATCAAGCAACGCTGAAAGTTGTGATGAACAATTTTGCAGAAGAAACAAACGACGACACGCTTACTTGGAAGCAAAGATATGATGAAAATCTGAAGAAGCTAAAAACAGGTGCGATCGAAGATGGTGCAGACGTTGTCAAAGATCTAATGAGACGAAATCAGAAGAAAGCATTGAATTCAAGTGAAAAGAAGATGCTTGAAGATGCTAGAGGCATGTTAGTGAGTGAGATTTCACTTGCACAGGGACTAACGCAAGATGAAGTAATGTCAGCTTTAGAAAATGAATTAAGAATATAATGACGATATACAGAGACTGGCTGTAAATAGAAGGGGACACTCCTTTTGTTTACAGCTTTTTTGTTTGAAAAAAGAGGAATATTTCCATTTTTGTAGGTGGTTTTAACTAAAATTGAAATGAGGTCATACGATTTAGTTTTTATGTGCACAACAAAAATTCAAAGACCTCTGAAATACCTAGGATGATATGAAAAACAGGTAAGTTCTCCTGATTCATTCAAATGAGCCTTACAACCTTTGAATTTTCTAAGCCATTAATAGTAAAATATTGCGGTAAGATGACACCTAAGAGAAAAAAGGAGCGGTGAAATGAAAAGGCTACTAATATGTGGATTCATCTTTCTAATCCTGTGTGCTCTTTTAATGGTGAAATGCAGCCATTCTGTTCAAGAAAAAAAAGAGCAAAAGCAGCATCATCAAGAGGTAGAAAAGTATCAAAAAGAGCGAAAACAAGGCGATCAATATGAAAACTTTAAACAGCTCATGCGATATGAAAGAGATGGTTATGAAATAGAATTTCACGAAAAGGGCGGAAGTGATTTACTTGTATTTTCTCCTCATGGAGGTGAAATTGAACCAGGAACAAGTGAAATTGTAGAAGCCTTTCAAGAAAGGTACTCTACGTATTTGTTTGAAGGTACGAAGCAAGACAATAACCGGGACCTGCATATCACGAGTACCAATTTTGATGAACCCATTTTGGTTCAAATGATTAAAACGTATCCCTTTTCAATTTCCATCCACGGCTATAAAAGTGATAAAAGACACACGCTCGTTGGCGGCACAAATGAAAAAATGCAAAGAGCGGTAGTGCGAGAACTAAAAGATCGGGGATTTTCCGCAGAAATGGTACAAAAAGGCGAACGGCTTTCTGGTACAGATCCCAAAAATATAAATAATCAAAATGCGAGTGGTGAAAGTGTTCAGCTAGAAATTAGTACAGCGCAAAGAGAAGCTTTTTTTGACAATTTTGATACGAGAAAAGGAAAGAAAAAAGCATTCAGACGTTATACCAATGCGTTAAAAGAAGTACTAAGAGAATTCGATCCGTCTTCTTAAAAAAGTTTTGATGGGCAAAAGTACTCTATTTAAACTTGGTAAAAAAGATAGGAATATGCGATTTGAACATAAAATATGTAATAACTTACAATTTGCCTTGAAAACATAAATTATGTAAAATAATAGTTATCAGTTTGATATGATAGAATGGGGCTGAAGTGGATGGCACACAAAATACCATCTTCCGAAGTAGGTGTAAAGATCAATCAATGGTACACGCATATTTGCAAATTTGAAGTTGAACAGGCTAACGGCATGAAGCGCCTTGTTGAAGAAGAAATTCATGATATGGAAGAGGATCAAGATTTACTCCTATATTATTCTCTAATGGATTTTCGTCATCAAATGATGCTTCAGCACTTAGCGCCAGTCCATGCAGGGAGTGAAACGCTTCAAGCAGTGTCCTTTCCTAAAGAAATTGACGATGCAGAAGATGAGATGACAGGCTTACTCGGCTATTATTTTCATTTTTTTCATGGAATGTATGCGTTTATCCAGCGCCGGTATATCGAGGCCATTTCATATTACAAGCATGCGGAACATCAACTGATTTTAGTGACAGATGAGATTGAAAAAGCAGAATTTTACTATAAAATCGCAGAAGTATACTATCATATGAAACAAACCTATTTCTCCATGCACTATGCTAAAAAGGCGAGAGACATCTATAAGAAACATCAGCTTTATGGAAAGAGAAGCATTCAATGTGATTTTGTCATGGCAGGTAATTGGATTGATGTCAATCAGTATCAAAAAGCGCTTCCTTATTTAGAAAAAGCGTTAAAGGTCTGTGAAGCGATGGAACAAAAAGAATGCACATCTTACTTTAAAGCGATGGCTCTTAATAACTTAGGCACTTGTCATTATAGTATGGGAACATACCATACAGCGACTGTCTTTTTTGAACAAGCCATTTCACTTTATCAGAAAGATCAAGCATCTACGATGATCAAATCGTTGTTTTCACTTGCCCTCACTTGTTTTAAACTCGGAGATATCAAGCGGGCAGGCGAGGCCATATCTACAGGAATGAACGAGGCTTATGTATTGGAAGATGAAATTTATCAATTGAAATTCCAATTTTTGCAAGCTCTCTATATAGAGAAAGACGGCTGTGAGCAATTGAGGTCAGCACTTTTTGGTCTGAGAAATAAAAAAATGTTTGCTGATTTAGAGGAATTAGCACTTGATGCGGCTAATTATTATAAGGAACGCGACATGTACAAGGAATCCTCCACTTTTTTTGAGATTGTGATCGAAGCGCGTACGCACATTCAAAAAGGAGATGAGATGTATGAGAACGAAGCATAACATGTCAGCTGCTCAAGTAGATGAAAGACTTCACACTTAAAAACGAGACAAACAACACCCTTTACGCATAAGCGTAAAGGGCTTTTTTCTTTATTCTTTGATTGCTTTTTCTGCGTCAATTGCACCTGCTCCATAAATCATCGTGTCATCCCCAGACCACTTGCTTGTATTTTCTTTTAACAAGGTTTTGACTTCATCCGGCGTTAAATCTGGTGAATGCTCTAACAGTAGAGCGCAAATACCAGCACAAATCGGTGTTGCCATCGAGGTGCCAGATAACGTTGTATAATCATCGTCGACTCTGCTTGATTTATCGAGTTTATCCAGAAAGGATCTTGGTGATCTGAGAGAAACGATGTTTACTCCTGGTGCGAGGATATCAGGCTTTGCTTCACCATAAACAGTTGGCCCTCTGCTTGAAAACGGTGCCACGATATCGTCGCTTGATTCTGGTGTATTCCGGTCATCATAGGCTCCGACCGTAATGACCTTTTGACTGACAGCAGGGCTTGCAATCGTCTGGCTGTTAGGACCGGAGTTTCCAGCAGCGACGCATACAACAATGCCTTGATCCCAAGCAGCATTGACAGCACGCACCATTGGATCGTCTTGTTCGTCATCATAACGCTGGGCAGCGCCGCCTAGCGACATACTGATAATATGAATCGGATCATCGGGGTGGTCTTCGTTGAACTGTATGCACCATTCAACCCCTTCTATAATAGTAGAAAGTGATCCAGCCCCTTGTTTATTTAACACTTTCACACCAATCAGATTTGCTTTTGGGGCAGGCCCTTTGTATAAGCCGTCTGAGGCGGCTCCATCTCCCGCGACATCTCCCGCGCAGTGAGTACCGTGGCCATTATCATCATAAGGCTTCTTTTTTTGTTTGACTAAATCCACAAAATCACGAATTCTTCCATCTAAATCTTCATGCGGATAGATTCCCGTGTCAATGACAGCGACCGTAATGCCTTCCCCGGTTAAAGTTGTCCCGTTTCGGATGACTTCTTCAGCATGACTTGCTTGTGTGGCTACATCTAGCAGCGCATGAACTTTCCGGTCTAAATAAATTTTGCGAATATGCTCACCGTTTGCTAATAAATCCTCTAAGGCAGCAGGTGTTAGATCAGCAGCGCAGCAATTGATATGTGAGAAATGTCGTTTTATATTTGTTTTTCTGCTTTTTTTCATGAGCTGTTTTGTGCTTTGAATCTCTGCTTCAGCTGCACCTTCCTTAAATTCAATGATCACACGAAGTTTCTTTTTCTTCTTCAGTCTGCCTTCGAAAAAACGATGAAGAAAGCATGGCGTCCATTTAAAAGGTTTATAAAGGTGAAGAACGGTCTCTCTTAAAGGCTGATCGAGTTTACTAGCATGTGTTCTGACCATTTGCACCATAGAAAATCCAAACATGTGATGCCCTCCATTCTAGCTATCCATTCTCGTACACTCTTACATTATGAGAATGTGAACTGCTTGGTTCGGATTCTTGTCCTTCCTTTTCTTCATATTGGCGGCTTGCTTATGTCTTTCAAAAAAGAAAAGCGCTTACATTTTGTAAAATAATAGAAAAAGGTGGAAATCATGTAGAAACTGCCGATGTTAGGTGAGAGAGTTCTTCTGAGAGAATCAGTGAAACAAAGCATTTTGCAGAAAAAGGAGGGGTGTAGACAGGGTCAATGCTCATATAAATGTGACTCGGTACAGATGAAAAAAATCAAATCCTTATCAAAAAAAGCCGAATTAAAGAAAACAGACTGGATAGGACTAGGTCATATTAAACATAACGTCATTTGTTTGTCATACTATTCTAACTCTGTTTTCAAAGACGACAGGCGTTTCTGTGTATATAAATGCAATTATCTTATTTTTGAGGAATCTCATGATCTAGAGTGTTATGATCAAACGTGAAGAGAAAATGTGGAAAAAATGATAAGAAATGATGATTCAATATAAATCATAGAAACGGCTTAGAAATCTGTTAAAGGAGAACGGGAATGAAGAAGTTTTTTGCTTTGCTTCTCCTGCTTGCGATCGGATGGGGCGTTTATTATACCATGCAAGCACAGGAACATGATGAGCCAGTGTCATCAGGTGGGGAAGACGAAAGCGGTTCAAATGATATTTATCGAAATTTTAAAGAACTGGAAGAAAACGAATCAACAAGCAGCTACAACATTACAGCCAACCCAGTGCCCGGCAGCCGCCTTCTTGTGATGTCGCCTCATGGCGGGAGAATCGAAGGCGGCGTGAGCGAGATCGTCCATTTTTTTGACAACGATTTTTCGACGTATTTATTTGAAGGTCTAAGAGAGAATGCATCAGAACTTCATATTACAAGTACAAACTTTGATGAGCCAATCGGCGTCGCGCAGGCAAAAGCACATGATTACATCTTAGCCGTGCATGGATACAAAGGCGAGGAAGGGATTGACCATACTCTCGTCGGCGGAACAGATTACGACCGAGCAGAGAAAATTGTGAACTCATTAGAGCGGAACGGGTTTTCTGCTGAACTGGCTGTCGCACACGCAACCCTGAGCGGGACAAGCAATCATAATATTAATAATCTTACAAAAACAGGGCAAAGTGTGCAGCTTGAGATTAGTAGAAGTCAGCGTGAAGCTTTATTTGACAGTTTCGACTTTCGGAGGCGGTCAAGTACAAAAAACGAGGCGTTCTATCGTTATGTCAGGGCAATTCGGACAGTGCTGGATGAAGAATATACATAAGGGCTGTGCACATGTTAAGACAAGCAGGGGAAATCTTGTTACACTATGAACAGTGATAACAAAAGGAGAGACGGATATGGCGCGTCATCATTTTCATCTTCAGGCAAGCTGGCCTGGTCTGCGTAACGATGTGGGTACAATCGCATGTGAACAATTAAAAACAAAGATTTCGATTCCAAAGGAAATGGACGGTCCTGGTGTGGGAACCAATCCAGATGAGATGCTCTTAGGTGCAGCGGCTACGTGTTATATCATTACGCTTGCAGCCATGATGGAGCGGAGTCAATTAGAAAAAGAGGATCTGTCGATGAGCTCTGAAGCCATCGTAGATGTGACAAATGGTGTGTTTACTTATGAGGAAATTATTCATCGACCTGTCATCACCCTTAAAGAGTCCGCTTCCGCACATGAAATTGAGCTGGCCCGTAAGCTTGCGCATAAAGCCGAAAGCTCATGTATGATCTCAAGAGCTGTTCAGGGTAATGTGAACATTATCTTAGAAGAAACCATTCAAGTCGGCCGTTAAAACCAAAAAGTCATTTTCTCTTGAAATATGGAGAAAATGACTTTTTTTATGATGTCCATTCGGTTTGATCGAGTTGTGCTTTGGTTTCGTTCTTTTGCTTTTTGGACTGATTTAAGACAATCACGCCGCAGATGACAAGTGCAAGGCCGATGAAGCCTTTCGTGCTGATGGTTTCGTTAAACAGCACAAGTCCTACAAGAGCAGTAAGTGCTGTTCCAACGCCAGACCAGGTTGCATAGGCAGACGAAAGCTCAATGGTTTTAAGTGCCAAACTGAGGAAAGTAAAGGCGCAGCCAAATCCGATCAGTACCCCAATACTCGGCAGCAGCTGCGAAAAGCCTTGAGAAAGCTTCAGCATTGTACTGCCAAAAACCTCCGTTAAAATCGCTCCTGTTAAGTAGAGCATTCCTTTCATGATCTCTCACATCCTTTATGACATATTTAATAGTACGACACCTGAGACAAGCATCGTCATCCCAATGACTGCTTTTTGGTTCAAGGTTTCTTTGAAAAAGAGCACGCCAAAAATAGCCGTGAGGACCGTACCAACCCCAGACCAAGTTGCATAAGACATGCTAAGCGGAATGATGTTCAGTGTCAATGACAGCATATAAAAAGCAAGTGTATAGCCAGCCACAACGACAGCGCTAGGTTTCCAGCGCGTAAACCCATTTGATAATTTTAACATCGCGGCGCCAATGGCTTCTGAAAAAATGGCAACAGCCAAAAAAAGATATCCGAGGATCATGATCATCCCTCCTCTAATAGGTGTAAAATCCGATGAAGTAAAAGGGTTTTCTCCTCTCTTTTCAGCGGTTCAAGCTGAAACATTTCTGAAAACCATATCCCATCACATACAAGGCGGATCAGCTGACTCAGTGCAGGATCGTTTATTTCCTCAGCTGCTTTTTCTTTGAACTCCGCATAAAAATCACGCCAAGGTTGCAGCAGCGCATCATCAAATGACATGGTAGCCAGCATGCTTGTACATAGCTGGGTTGTATGCTGCATATCTAAATCATGTAATGTGGCCAATATATATGCGCGTACATAAGGCGCTTTTTCGTGTTTGTATGTTTCTTGATACGTCTCGAGCTGCTGACGAAAACAAAGAATCGCGTGCTCATTCATTTGTTGGATGAGCTCTTCCTTGCTTGAAAAATGATAAAGCAGACCAGCTTTGGTCATATTTGCATGCTCTGCAACCTGCTGAAGGGTGAGCTGGCTTAATCCTTCTTTTAAAATTGTGCTGGCAGCTGCATCAAAAATTTGCTCTTTTTTGGTTTTAGACATAAAAAAAACACCTACTTTACTGAACAGTCGGTAAAGTAAATGTTAACCCATGAAAAAAGAGTGTGTCAATCGATTCATTTTATGAACGGATGTTTTCGCTTAAACGTCATATTTAATAATAAGGGTATGGTCCATATGGCGGGTATGGCGGCGGATAAGGGTATCCATATCCATAGCCATATCCTGGCGCAAGTAGAGATCCAGCAAGCAGGCCTCCAGCAAAACCACCTAAAAATGGAGGTCCAAAGAATCCAGGGCGTCCAAATCCGAATCCAGGTCTCCCAAAGCCGAATCCGGGTCTCCCAAACCCAAAGCCAGGGCGTCCAAATCCAAAACCAAAAGGTCTTCTCATGTCTTCTTCAATAACTGGAGGTGTATCAAAATAATTCATAATAAAAGGCTCCTTTCTCATAAAATCACTGTAACTGAAATCAGTGTATTCCGTTGGCCTACATATGTTTGGGTGAACGCCTAATATAAGGAGGAATGTCAAAAATGGGCCTGTATCCATCTGATTGGGCAAAGTGTCCGCCGCATGCTCATGCATATAAAGCGCGTACGGATGTAACAGAGGAGCATTATCATTTAATAGAAGGTATTTCTCAGCCTGTGAATGGAAGCAGTACCGACGGGCATACTCATTTTTATCGCGGAATCACCTCCTTTGAAAGAGGGCATTTCCACAGGTATTACGGGGTCACAGGGCCTGCAATTCCAAGAGTGGATGGAACACATTATCACGAGATCGAGGAAGTCACCTATTCAGCCTATCTCGATTCTGTACCCATCCCATATGGAGGTGTCGTCTATAGTCCAGATGAGAAGCGGCCAACCCATAAGCATCGTTTAAAAGGAAAAACATATGAAGTGGTTGGAAATGAACCGCTTGGCTGGTGATGGGCAGCATATAGGAGAGTAAGAAAAGTTATGCTATACTGTAGGCAGTTTTGTAAAAGTGAGTGATGTTATGAATAAAGCGAAGCAGCCAGTAATCGTGTTAGTAGGGCCGACGGCTGTCGGCAAAACCAAATTGAGCATTGATATAGCCAAAGCATTTAATGGAGAGATTATCAGCGGGGATTCTATGCAGATTTATAAAGGAATGGACATCGGAACTGCTAAAATCACCCCCGAAGAAATGAATGGCATCCCGCACCATTTAATTGATATTAAACAGCCGGACGAATCTTTTTCGACAGCTGAATTTCAGCAGCTGGTTCGTATGAAAATTAAAGAGATTGCTGCTAGAGGGAAAACGCCAATGATTGTCGGCGGAACAGGCCTCTATATCCAATCTGTTTTATATGATTACACATTTACGGATGAGAAAAGTGATCCTGCTTTTAGAGAAGAAATGGCGCTGTTTGAACAGCAGCATGGTGCGCTTTTGCTGCACGAAAAGCTAAAGGCAGTAGATCCTGATGCTGCAAACGCAATTCATCCGAATAACGTCCGCCGCGTGATCCGGGCGCTTGAAGTGATCCATACAACAGGTCAGAAAATGTCGGAGATGCAAAACGGGCATCAAGAAGTTCCTCTTTATGATACAGCCTTCATTGGGCTGAAAATGGATCGAGAGCTTTTGTACGAGCGCATTCATCAAAGAATTGATATGATGATAGATGAAGGCTTAATTGAAGAAGTGAGAGCACTTTATCAATCTGGCTTGAAGGATTGTCAGTCTGTTCAAGCCATTGGTTATAAAGAGCTGTATGCCTATTTTCAAGGTGACTGCTCACTTGATGAAGCCATCCAGCAATTAAAGCAAAATTCCCGTAGATATGCGAAGCGTCAGTTCACGTGGTTCCGTAATAAAATGGCGGTCACTTGGTTTGATATGACACCGCCTTGCCACTTTTCGGACAAAAAAGAGGAAATTTTCGCATATATAGCAGGAAAGCTTGGACTTAAAGCGAAACTGTAGTTATCAGAATCAAGGAGGACGAAACATGAAACCGATTAATATTCAGGAGCAGTTTTTGAATCAGATCCGCAAAGACAATACATTTGTCACAGTATTCTTACTGAATGGCTTTCAGCTTCGCGGTCAAGTGAAAGGGTTTGACAATTTCACGGTGCTGCTTGAGACAGAAGGGAAGCAGCAGCTTATTTATAAACACGCCATTTCTACATTTGCACCTCAAAAGAATGTAAATCTAGAATTAGAATAGGATATGTTGTATTTAAAATAGCCCCATGCATCTGCGAATAAACCGGCCGGAACCCGCTACGTTTTTTGTCAGTGCAGAGGGGCTATTTTGTATGCAATGAAACTTTTCTGCCAATTTTTCGTATAATTCCTTATTGGATATTAGAAGGGTGAGGGGATTCATATGGAAAATGCAGAGCTTGAATTAAGAAGGATTAGAGTGATCCTCCTTTTGATTGGAATTGTTGTCTTGTTTGGATCGTGCGCTATCTCAAACATTGAAACGAGACAAGAAAGTTGGAATAATCATTCTCATGAAAATGTAGATGGAATTTTATCATCATCTGCTGCACTAAAAAATAATCATTTTGCTGTTGTGAAAGATGATCAAGTACATGTGTACCGGTTTGATGAAAAAGAAGGAGAGCTGACTCTCGTTACAACGAAATACATAGATGAATGGGACGACGAAGAATATGATGATGGCTCTGATGAAGAAGAGTAAGCACGTAAATTTACAAATGAATGTGAAGCCGCTACACTATAAACATGCATCAGACATCTAGACAGAAAAGGATGAGTTCATGACACATAAAATTAAAATTAATCATTGGGAACAAACTTGTGAAGACGATTCCTGTTTCGAATATGGAACGAGTGTTTCTGTAAATGGGAAAGAATTAGTGAGAGAAGCTTCAATCGTCTCTGCGCTTGAAGCGGTGCTAAAAGAATTAGGTGTTGAAGTGGAAATTACAGAAGTGTCAGAAGATTTACAGTGCGATGCCTACAAAAAATAAAACAAAAAGTCTAGTCTACTAAGCGATTTTTTTTCGTGTTATGATAGATTTCGGTTTCAGTTGAATAGGGAGTAGAGCAGTCTATTTTTAGATCCTGTTCTGCTCTATTTATTTGAACGTACGAGTTCGGCTATGAAGGTTCGGCCGGGTTGGTTGATTTTTTTCGTTTCGAACATCTATATGTTGTGTTTTGAAAAAACATAGTATACTATATATAGTGAATAGCGAAATGATCAACAATACTAAAAACTAGGTCGTGATGGAATTGATTCAAATCGTATTTGATTCAAAAACAGGAAATGTTCAACGCTTTTTGGACAAGACCCCTTTTACAGACAAACGAAAATTGACTGGAGAAGAGTTTTTGGATACGCCGTTTATTCTCGTCACCTTTACGACAGGATTTGGACAAGTCCCTAGTACCACTCAGTCCTTTTTAGAGAAAAATGCTCACCTTTTACTAGGTGTTGCGGTGAGTGGCAACAAAGTGTGGGGAGATAATTTTGCAAAAAGCGCCGATACGATTTCTAAACAATATCAAGTTCCTATTTTGCACACCTTTGAACTAAGCGGAACAAAAAGGGATGTTGAATTGTTTACACAGGAGGTAGAAAGAATTGTCACAAAATCAGGTTCCAAAGTGGATACAATTAAATAACGAGATTATGATTCAAAAAGAAGGAAAGTTTCAGTTCGATAAGGACAAAGAAGCTGTACATAGTTATTTCGTAGATTACATTAATCAAAACACGGTCTTTTTTCACAATCTAGAAGAGAAGATTGATTACTTAATAGAAAACGACTACTATGAGGAAGAATTTTTAAGACAATACAGCATGGCAGATATTAAAGAAGTCTTTGAAGCTGCATATGCCAAAAAATTTAGATTCCCATCATTTATGAGTGCCTTTAAGTTTTACAATGACTATGCACTGAAAACAAATGATAAAAAGAAAATCCTTGAACGCTATGAAGACCGCATTTCAGTTGTAGCACTATTCTTTGCGGGTGGAGATAAAGAAAAAGCACTTGAGTTTGTAGAACTGATGATCAATCAAGAGTACCAGCCAAGTACACCAACCTTCTTGAACGCTGGACGTAAAAGACGCGGTGAGCTTGTGAGCTGCTTCTTGCTTGAAGTAAATGACTCACTAAACGATATTTCAAGAGCGATTGATATTTCAATGCAGCTGTCAAAACTAGGCGGCGGCGTCAGTTTGAACCTGTCAAAACTTCGTGCAAAAGGCGAAGCAATCAAAGATGTAGAAAACGCGACAAAAGGTGTCGTCGGCGTGATGAAGCTTCTTGATAATGCATTCAGATATGCAGATCAAATGGGGCAAAGACAAGGATCAGGCAGTGCCTACCTGAATATTTTCCACAGAGATATCAATGATTTCTTAGATACGAAAAAAATCTCTGCCGATGAAGATGTTCGCGTGAAAACTCTGTCCATTGGAGTCGTCATCCCGGATAAATTTATCGAGCTTGCTAGAGAAGATAAAACAGCTTACACCTTCTATCCGCACACAGTCTATAAAGAATATGGACAGCATCTTGATGAGATGGACATGGAAGAAATGTATGACGAGCTTGTTGAAAACCCGAAAGTCAAAAAAGAAAAAGTCAATCCGAGAAAGCTTCTTGAAAAATTGGCTGTTCTACGCTCAGAATCAGGCTATCCATATATCATGTTCCAAGATAATGTAAATAGAGAGCATGCCTTGAACCATATTTCACGAGTGAAATTCTCAAACCTTTGCTCAGAAGTGCTTCAGGCTTCAGAAGTTTCTTCTTACACGGACTATGATCAAGATGATGAAATCGGTCTTGATATTTCTTGTAACCTTGGTTCATTAAATATCATGAATGTCATGAAAAACAAATCGATCGAAAAAACAGTCAAACTTGCAACAGACTCACTAACGCTTGTGTCTGAAACAACAGACATTCGCAATGCACCAGCTGTACGTAAAGCGAACAAGGCGATGAAGTCAATCGGACTTGGCGCGATGAACCTTCACGGGTATTTAGCTCAAAACCAAATTGCCTATGAAAGTGAAGAAGCAAGAGATTTCGCAAATACATTCTTTATGATGGTGAACTATTATTCAATTAAACGCTCAAGTGAGATTGCAAAAGAAAAAGGAGAAACATTCCATCGTTATGAGGGCTCTGGCTATGCAACTGGTGAGTACTTCAATAAATACGTGGAGAATGATTTCACACCAAAAACAGAAAAAGCAGCAGCACTATTTGAAGGCATGCACATTCCAACAAAAGAAGATTGGGCCGCACTCAAAGAATTTGTAGCGGAAAACGGCATGTATCACAGCTATCGTTTATGTATTGCACCAACAGGTTCCATTTCTTATGTTCAATCGGCAACAGCCTCTGTTATGCCAATTATGGAACGTATCGAAGAAAGAACATACGGCAACAGCAAAACCTATTACCCAATGCCAGGTCTTTCAGCACAAAACTGGTTCTTCTATAAAGAAGCGTACGATATGGACATGTTTAAAGTGGTCGATATGATCGCAACAATTCAACAGCACGTCGATCAAGGAATCAGCTTTACACTATTCCTGAAAGATACGATGACAACGCGTGATTTAAACCGCATCGATCTTTATGCACACCATAAAGGCATTAAGACACTTTATTATGCAAGAACGAAGGATACAGGGCAGGAAGGCTGTCTTTCTTGTGTTGTTTGATTAAAGGAGAGTTTAACGTGACAAAAATTTATGATGCAGCCAACTGGTCAAAACACGAAGACGATTTTACACAAATGTTTTACAACCAAAATGTGAAGCAGTTCTGGCTTCCAGAAGAGATTTCCTTAAACGGAGATCTCTTAACATGGAAATATTTAGGCGAAAAAGAGCGAGATACGTACATGAAGGTACTTGCTGGACTGACTTTACTTGATACAGAACAAGGAAATACAGGGATGCCGATTGTTGCTGAACATGTGGACGGCCATCAGCGTAAAGCTGTACTCAACTTTATGGCAATGATGGAAAATGCGGTGCATGCGAAATCATACTCAAATATCTTCATGACACTCGCACCAACTGAAACGATCAGTGAAGTGTTTGAATGGGTCAAGAAGAATAAATTCCTGCAAAAGAAAGCAGATATGATTGTCAGTTTATACCGTTCGATTCAAAAGGACGATCCTATTTCTCTCTTTAAAGCAATGGTTGCTTCTGTCTATTTAGAAAGCTTCCTATTTTATAGTGGTTTTTACTACCCGCTTTATTTCTATGGGCAAGGAAAGCTCATGCAAAGTGGTGAAATCATCAACTTAATTTTGCGTGATGAAGCGATTCACGGTGTGTACGTTGGATTATTAGCACAAGAAATTTACAACAAACAAACACCTGAAGTGCAAAAAGAGCTATATGATTTCTCTATTGACCTTTTAAACGAGCTTTATGAAAATGAACTTCATTACACTGAAGATATTTATGACCAAGTCAATTTATCGCATGATGTGAAAAAGTTCATTCGTTACAATGCCAATAAAGCGTTAATGAACCTTGGATTTGCCCCTTACTTTGAAGAAGAAGAGATCAACCCAATTGTATTGAATGGACTCAATACAAAAACAAAGTCGCATGACTTCTTCTCAATGAAAGGGAACGGCTACAAAAAAGCAACAGTTGAGCCATTAAAAGATGACGACTTCTTCTTTGGAGATGAATCATAAGGAAAGCATAAAAGTCAAAACGCATCACTCGTTTTGGCTTTTTGCCATTTCTAACAATGTGTTAGTTACATACTGGAGGTTACCGAACATGGGAAAAATGGACGAAATTATTTTAGTTGCACCACGCGCACGCGTGTTTCAAAACGAAACACTTGCGTTTAATGGTGTGAACAGTGAAGAGAAAACAATCAGCACAATTATGAAAGAAATCGAAGAGCACTTCGAGCAAATGCGAAGAGGCGATGCAGAAGAAAATCCTGACTTCAAGCAGCCAATTCCTTATGTCGTGATTAAGCGTGAGGACGAAGTGTATGTATACGAAAGACTTCAAGGCGGAGGAGAGACTCGCTTACATCATAAGTTATCTCTTGGCTTTGGGGGGCATATGAATTTCATCGAAGGAAAAAACTTTGCTGAGATTCTAAAAGAAAATACGGATCGTGAGCTCGACGAAGAACTTTCTATTCAAGAAGAAGACAAACTTGAAATGAAAACCCTTGGATTAATCAATGACGATGACAACAGTGTCGGCCGTGTGCACATCGGGCTGTTATCAGCGCTTGAGCTATCTCCGGGTGCTCATGTGGAAGTAAAAGAAACAGATCAAATCTCAGGAAAATGGATGAAAGCAGCCGATTTGAAAAAGCCTGAATACTTCGATCGTCTTGAAACATGGTCTCAATTTGTCGTCAACATCCTAGCGTAAATGAATACACAACAAACCGGCTCAGCGAAAGACTTGAGCCGGTTTGTTTCGTTACAACAGCTTCAGCTTATTGGAAAACAAATGCGTCGTGACCGGCCTGCTTCAATCTTGCGACGAGGTCATCTGCATTTTGTTTTGTACGGAAAGCCCCGGCTTGTACTCGGAACATGCCGCCGTCTAATACAACAAACGCGTCAAAGCCTTTGGATTTAAGTGTGGCTGCTAATTCATCCGCATTGGCTTTCACCTTGAAAGCTCCTGCCTGCACTTTATAAAGATTACTTGCTTTTTTTTTCAATTGAAAGGCTTCTTCAAGACCAGTTGCATGAGCGCGAGCGATGCCTTGAAGGAAGGTTGCGTTGCGGAGCTTATTAGCATCAGCTGCCGTATCAATGAAACCATTCTCTGTTAAAATAGCGGACATAGAAGTTTCTCGAAGAACGTGGAAGTTCGCAGTTTTCTTGCCGCGGTTAGCAAAATCAACCGAGCGGACAATTTCATCATGAAGGGCGTTGCGATACGTGGTGGTCGGTGCTGAAACGCCTGGATACACATAGCTTTCAAACCCTGTGCCCCCGCCAGCATTAATATGAATAGACACGAAATAGTCAGCTCCCCAGCTGTTTGCAGCATTCGTACGCTGGGACAAAGTGACGGATTGGTCAGTTGAACGACTTAAGCGGACAGAAACCCCATCATATTCACTAATCAAAATGTCTCTCAATAAAAGCGCGATTTGAAGTGTTATATTTTTCTCCAAAAGTCCATTAGCACTAGCTCCAGAATCCGTTCCTCCGTGGCCAGGATCAATAAAAATTTTCACCATCTATTCATCACCTCGTCTTTATTTTATGAGAAAATAGAAGAATTGCCTGTACAAAATGCGGAAATCATTGAGACTCTTTTCTGCATGATTTGTGATCAAAAAGCTACATTTTTCTAAGAAAAAGCAAATTGTTGGTTTGTCCGCCCAAAAGGGATGAATACAATGGAAATAGCACATCATTTCCTGGGAAACCGCAGAAATCCCTACAATATTCGGTATCTCGGGTCATTTTGACAGCAAACTTGGGCTTAGGCGGGCGATTGTCACGATTACAGCTCCACCCGAATAGAATAAAGAGAGAAGAGCGAGAGGTGAATACGTTGGAGCGAGCTGTCACATATAAAAACAACGGCCAAATCAATATTATACTTAACGGACAAAAGCAAGTATTGGTTGATGCAGACTCAGAGGCAGAATACCTAGAAGCCTTGCAGAAAAATGAGGCAAAACACAGCATCTTACGGGAAATAGAGCGTGAAATGAACAGCCTTGTCGGTATGGATGAAATGAAACGAAACATAAAAGAGATTTATGCTTGGATTTTTGTTAATCAAAAACGGCAGGAACAAGGGTTAAAGGTAGGGAAACAAGCGCTTCATATGATGTTCAAAGGAAATCCAGGCACAGGGAAAACCACAGTTGCAAGACTTGTCGGGAAGCTTTTCTTTGAAATGAATGTGCTGTCAAAGGGTCACTTAATTGAAGCAGAACGCGGTGATCTTGTTGGGGAGTATATTGGTCATACAGCGCAAAAAACAAGGGATTTAATTAAAAAATCACTAGGTGGTATTTTGTTCATTGACGAAGCCTATTCTCTTGCGCGCGGAGGAGAAAAGGATTTTGGAAAAGAGGCGATAGATACCCTTGTAAAACATATGGAGGACAAACAGCACGAATTCATTCTCATTCTTGCTGGCTACTCCAAGGAAATGGAACATTTTCTTTCTTTAAATCCCGGCTTGCAATCAAGATTTCCAATCAACATCAGCTTTCCTGATTATACAGTCGATCAGCTCATGGATATTGCTAAACGAATGATGGCGGACAGGGAATATGTTTTTACCCAAGAAGCTGAATGGAAGCTGCGGGATTATTTAATGCACATTAAAAGTACCACGAGCCCGGCAAAATTCAGCAACGGCCGGTTTGTGCGAAACACCATTGAAAAAGCCATACGAACCCAGGCGATGAGACTGCTTCTTGTGGATCATTATGATAAAAAAGATCTGCTGACCATTAAAAGTCACGATCTTCAAATGAAAGAGGATACGCCTTCTTGAAATGGCGTATCCTTTTTATAAAGAGATACTAAAATAAACCATCCGAATAGTGGTATACGTGTGATGTGTTTGGTATGATGGTACTACTGAAAACTTAAGTACAGAAAGGAAACAACTGACGTTGAATGAACATGAAATGACTGAAAAAGCGATCCTAGTCGGCTGCCAATTGCCGCATGTAACGGATGAACGCTTTCAATACTCAATGGAAGAATTAGCTTCTTTAACTAAAACGGCTGGCGGTGAAGCTGTCAGCGTGATGACGCAGAAGAGAAATAGACAAGACAGCGCAACGTATATCGGTAAGGGGAAAGTAGAAGAACTTGAAGTGCTTTGCGAGGAATTCGAATGCGATGTCATTATTTTTAACGACGAGCTTTCTCCAAGCCAGTTAAAAGCTTTGGCGACTGCTTTAGATGTGAAAATTATTGACCGTACGCAATTGATTTTAGATATCTTTGCGAAAAGAGCCCGTACAAGAGAGGGGAAGCTGCAAATAGAGCTTGCCCAGCTTCAGTATGCCCTGCCGAGACTAAGTGGACAAGGGATCAGCCTCTCAAGACAAGGAGGCGGAATTGGCGCAAGAGGTCCAGGTGAAACAAAACTGGAAACAGATAGACGCCATATTCGAAACCGCATTCACGAAATTAACGGGCAGTTATCTGCAGTCAAAGAACACCGAACAAGATATCGGGAACGCCGAAAGAAAAATGGTGTGTTCCAAATTGCCATTGTCGGGTATACGAATGCCGGAAAATCAACTTTGTTTAATCAATTAACAGAAGCGGATAGTCATGAAGAGGATTTGCTATTTGCGACACTTGATCCAATGACACGTAAGATGACATTAGAATCTGGCTACAGTGTGCTGATTTCAGATACAGTTGGCTTTATCCAAGACCTTCCGACCACACTGATTGCCGCATTTCGTTCCACCCTTGAAGAAGTGAAGGAAGCCGATTATTTGCTTCATGTCATCGACTCTTCTAATGAGGATTATGAAGGGCACGAACGAACGGTTCATGAGCTTTTAGAAGAATTAGAAGCGGACCGTATTCCGATGTTGACTGTTTATAACAAGGAAGATCAAATCAGACCAGATTTCATCCCATCTACAAAGCATCGCCACATAATAATCAGTGCTAGACGCAAAGAAGATGTGAAAAGGTTAAAAGCGGATATTATGGCTGAGCTGAAAAAAGCCTTTTTAAAGCCATATCATGTGAAGATTCCAGCGTATGAAGGGAAGCTCATCTCCGCATTAAAATCAGAAACGCTTGTGGAATCACTAGAATTTCAAAAAGAAGCAGAGATTTATGATATCACCGGATTTAGTGGTGAGGATCAGACCATTTTAGGTCAAATCAAGAAGTATATGTTGGAAAGGAATTAAATCAAGATGTTTCACACATTAAAACACGGCAGTATTTTAGAAAAAGCAGCAGCAGAAACAGAACAAGAGATTTTACACGTGCATCAGCAAATTGATCAAAAGAGTGAACAAAATGAGTGGCGGGTGCTTGAAAGCTATCGAAAGCACAAAGTCAGTGACTCTCACTTTAATCCGACGACTGGATATGGCTACGATGATATGGGAAGAGACACATTAGAAAAGATTTATGCGGATGTCTTCGGAGGAGAAAGCGGCCTTGTGCGTCCGCAAATTATTTCCGGGACACACGCAATTTCTATTGCCTTATTTGGTGTGCTGAGACCTGGCGATGAACTGATCTACATGACGGGAAAACCATACGATACGCTAGAAGAAATTGTCGGGATTCGCGGTAAAGAAGGGACAGGCTCATTAAAAGACTTCCAGATTGACTACAAAGCCATTGATTTACGTCAAGATGGATCCGTCGATTACGACAAAGTAAAAGAGTCGATTTCCTCTAAAACAAAAGTCATCGGCATCCAGCGCTCAAAAGGCTATGCGTCAAGACCATCCTTTACAATAGAAGAAATTGAGCAAATGATTTCATTTGTGAAAGAGATTAATGAAGAAATCATTGTATTTGTAGATAACTGTTATGGTGAATTTACTGAATTGCAAGAGCCATGTCATGTCGGAGCTGATCTCATGGCCGGTTCACTCATTAAAAACCCAGGCGGAGGCCTTGCCAAAACAGGCGGCTACATCGTTGGAAAAGAAAAATGGGTAGAAGCTTGCTCTTATCGAATGACTTCTCCAGGCATCGGCAGTGAAGCGGGTGCATCGCTGTATGCGCTCCAAGAAATGTATCAAGGCTTTTTCTTGGCGCCGCATGTTGTAGCTCAAAGTTTAAAAGGCGCAGTGTTTACGGCTCGTTTTCTTGAGAAGCTCGGATTCCAAACAAACCCAGCGTGGAATGCGAAAAGAACGGATTTGATTCAATCAGTCGAATTTGGAGATCCTAAAAAAATGATTGCGTTCTGTCAGGCAATCCAGTATGCCTCTCCTATTAATAGTCACGTCACACCACATGCAAGCTATATGCCCGGCTACGAGGACGATGTCATTATGGCAGCGGGCACGTTTGTACAAGGAGCTAGTATCGAATTATCAGCCGATGGTCCGATCAGACCGCCTTATACTGCCTACGTTCAAGGCGGACTCACGTATGCCCATGTGAAAAATGCGATTTGCAGTGCTGTCGATGCCTTATTGGAACAAGGTTTTATTGAAGTGCCTGCTCGATAAAAAAATCCATGTTAATATTCCTAACATCTTGTTGACACATAATATAACATGACATATAATAAATTTAAGCAAAGAGGAGGAGACAGTTGAGATGAGTGATAACATTCGCCGCTCAATGCCTTTATTCCCAATTGGGATTGTCATGCAGCTAACAGAATTATCTGCAAGACAAATTCGCTATTATGAGGAAAATGGTTTAGTATTTCCAGCAAGAAGTGATGGAAACCGCCGATTATTTTCTTTTCATGATGTTGATAAATTACTAGAAATTAAAAACCTCATCGAACAAGGTGTAAACATGGCAGGAATCAAAAAGCTTTTTGCCAAAGCTGAGGCAGAAAATCCATCGTCTGATACAAAGACGGATGAAAAAGCTACTGCTAAGCACAACTTGACAGATGATGAACTCAGGAAGCTACTGAAGAAGGAACTCATTCAGGCTGGACGTTTCCAACAAGGAACGACCTTTAGGCAGGGGGATATGTCAAGGTTCTTCCGTTAACCAATTAGCAAAAGCATTGCTATACACATTTTACCTTTTGTAGGGGAGGAGTTTTACGAAATGGCAAAGTACACAAGAGAAGATATCGTAAAATTAGTAAATGAGGAAAACGTAAAGTACATCCGTCTGCAATTTACAGACATTCTCGGAACGATTAAAAATGTTGAGATTCCTGTGAGCCAGTTAGAAAAAGCTCTCGATAACAAATGTATGTTTGACGGTTCATCTATTGAAGGATTCGTACGTATCGAAGAATCAGATATGTACCTATACCCAGATCTAAACACATTTGTTATTTTCCCTTGGACAGCAGAAAAAGGTAAAGTTGCACGCTTTATTTGTGACATTTATAAGCCAGACGGGACACCATTTGATGGAGACCCGCGTAACAACTTAAAGCGTATCTTAAAGGAAATGGAAGAACTAGGATTTAGTGATTTCAACCTTGGACCTGAGCCAGAATTTTTCTTATTTAAATTAGATGAAAAAGGCGAGCCAACGCTTGAACTAAACGATAAAGGCGGATACTTTGATCTTGCACCAACAGATCTAGGCGAAAACTGCCGCCGTGATATCGTGTTAGAGCTTGAAGAAATGGGCTTTGAAATTGAAGCATCTCACCACGAAGTAGCACCTGGACAGCATGAAATTGATTTCAAATATGCAGGCGCGATCCGTTCTTGTGATGACATTCAAACGTTCAAACTCGTTGTCAAAACCATTGCAAGAAAGCACGGTCTTCATGCGACATTCATGCCAAAACCATTGTTCGGTGTAAACGGATCTGGTATGCACTGTAACCTATCATTATTCAAAAATGGTAAAAACGCATTCTTCGATGAAAAAGCAGATTTACAATTAAGCGAGACTGCTAGACACTTTATCGCAGGTATCGTCAAGCACGCAACAAGCTTTACAGCGGTCACAAACCCAACGGTAAACTCTTACAAGCGTCTTGTACCTGGCTATGAAGCACCTTGCTATGTAGCATGGAGTGCACAAAACCGCAGCCCATTGATCCGTATCCCGGCATCACGCGGCATCAGCACACGCGTAGAAGTGCGCAGCGTAGACCCTTCTGCAAACCCATACCTTGCACTAAGCGTATTACTTGCAGCAGGTCTAGACGGAATCAAAAACAAACTAGAAGCACCAGCACCAATCGACAGAAACATCTATGTCATGGACAAAGAAGAGCGCCTTGAAAACGGCATCGCTGACCTTCCTGCAACACTTGCAGAAGCACTCGAGCTGCTAAAATCAAACGAAGTCATGATCAACGCACTAGGCGATCACCTATTCGAGCACTTCATCGAATCAAAAGAAATCGAATGGGATATGTTTAGAACCCAAGTACATCCGTGGGAACGCGATCAGTATATGTCTCAGTATTAATAAAGAAACGTTGATTTAAAAGGGTTTTAGAAAAGGATTTGGTGGTCAAATTCATAGTGACCACACCAGTAAAAAGGTTTGACCACTATTTGACCACCAAATTCAACAAAAAATTTCAACTCAGAATTGAGTTGATGTAATTCTCGAAACTGTCCACAGATTTATTTTCGAGTTTTTCACTTATATGAGCATACACGTCAGAAGTTATGCTTATATTTTTATGTCCCAATCTTTCTTGGATGAACTTCATGCTCTGGCCAGCTTCTAATAGAAGAACGGCGTGAGTATGTCTTAGTCCATGGATTGGGATATTTTCTATTTCAGCCTTTTTCAATATTCTTTTAAGAGCATTGAAGAGGGAGGACTTTGGTAAAGGATCACCTTTTTCTCTGCAGAAAACAAGGTCTAGATCATGATCATATATCTCATTAAAGACCATTTTGTTATCGTTGATCCACTTCATATGAGCGTGAAGTTCCTTTGCAAAAGACTCAGTAATTTTGATTGTTCGTTCGGAGTGATATGTTTTTGTATTTCCGAATACTTCTTCACCAGGATCTCTTTGGAAATCCAGTGATTTGTTTATAGTTATTGTTCGATTCTTTAGATCGATATCTTTTCGTTGAAGCGCAGCAGCTTCACCTTTTCTCATTCCAGTTTCAATTAAAGTCTTAAAGAAAATGTAATAGATATAGTTGTCTTGACGGGCTACTTTTAGGAACTTTCCAATATCCTCAGAGTTGATATATTCCAAACTGTGTTTAGACTTGGATCGATCTTTTTTTGGCAAAACTACTCCATCACATGGATTTGAAGAAATCTTCTTAAGTGGTTTAACAGCCATTGATAATGCATGATACATAGTACCGTGAATGATTTCAATAGTTCTTGCGCTATATTTACCTGATTCTCCGAGCGTGTTAATGAATTTTTGGTATCTAATTGGTGTTATGTCTTTTAGTTTAATCTCTTTGAAGTAGGGGAGGATTTTATTCTCAATATTTCTTTTGTGAATGTTATACGTGTTTTTTGCAACCTTTCCTTTTTTATAAATTTCTAACCATTCAATAAGAAAATGTTTTAAAGATGTTTCTCCACCTCCAACCTCTATATCACTTCTAAGTAATTCCTCATGTTTTGAAGCAGCAATTTGTGCTTCTTTTTTTGTACTAAATCCACCTTTAGAAAGCTCTGTTACTTCTTGTGTTACAGGATCCTTATATTTAATTCTATACTGCCATGTCGTACCTCTTTTACGGAAACTTGCCAATAAAATGCCACCTTTCGATTTTAATTATGATAGAGAGCCCTGAGTGAACTCTCTTATGTAATTTACTATAATAAATTCGATTGTAATGAGATCAATTGGTTAGAATATGTCATCTATTCACCTCCTTTAAAAACATTAAATTTAGGTCCAAATATCATCTGATGTATCTAATGAACGAATTTTTTCTCTTAAGCGTGGTTTGCCAAAGGCAATCATTTCTTCATTAATTCGATTTTCCTCTTCGATTAAAGTGTTGAGGACTCTCAATAATGCTTTCTCATCTAAATTGTACGGACTGATGTCTTTAAAGAAATGAGCAAAGAATAAAAAGAACTCTTTTTTGCTTTTCATGGCCTCGGTACAATTGTATAAACCCTCAGCGATATTAAATCCGTAGTAGCCCAAATCTAAAGCCGATTTTAAGTTGTCGGATATACGATCTATTTTATCAATGACAATTTCTTCATGGTTTTTTTGTTCTTCTATATAGTCTAAAACTTTCTGAGGCACATAGTCAGGATTGTTTTGAGCCTCTTGATTTTCCTCTTCAATTTTTCTTTCTTGTTCTTCTTCCCAATGCATTTCAGATTTTTCTTTTCGAGAATTCGGTATCACGTTGAAGTAAGAAAGATAAGCATTCACATCTTTTTCATTTATTCCGATTTTAAGGAAAATTTTTTTTATGGTGTTGTAATCAGGCCTTTTAGTGCGATTATTTTCAATATGATTTACATAAGCTCTTGATTTACCGACTTCTTTTGAAAGTGTTAGCGAACTAATCTTTTTATTTCTTCTATGGAATCTTACAAATTCACCAAGAGTGCCTTCGAATTCAATTTTTGATTTATTCATATTTTCACCTCTGTACAATGTATATTACCATAAAAAACACAAAGTATACAATAAATAAAAATGTATAGTTTATATCTCTTGTGTATAGCGAAAATCGAAAAAGTATAGAGAATTCCTTGATATAATGTATATTATGTGTTATTATTTGTTTATCTGTTAAATATAGTATACAAAAATGTTCTTTGACAACTGAATAACCCACAATTAAAAATTTACATCTAATTGGAAGCGAGGTGATTTATAATGAGAGATATGCAAAACTTCTCATCTTGGCAACTAGCGCAAAACATAATGATGCATGAGTTCATAGCGCAGAATGAAGATCTATTAGACCGATTTCCATTATGGCTTCAGCACAACAGGCATATCAAAGAATTTGACTTGCTCCCAAAGAGTGAAATCAACAAGATGATCAAGCTATTTGATCCTGCATCTGATGTTGAGGTAGATAGAACATTGCAATTCATATAGAGATAACTAGGGGGATATTGGATTGAGCAAATTAAAAGCATTCATCAAAAGCAAGTGTGAAGACGATTCTTCAATGGCTATGAAATTGGCAAAGATAGCAGGATATACAGACAGAAGTGGTTTTTACCGATTTCTGAACGAACCTAGTAAGGAAACATCTGATATTCAAAGCATCATAGATATTGTTAAAGAAATTGATCCAGGCAGAGAAATGGAACTGATGAGTGAATACATACCAACGCTCGATCCAGGAAAGCAATGCTCAAGACAAGCGTTAGAATACTTTTCTGTTAACGCTGAAATTGAAAAGCTTGATACTCACATCGAAAATATCCTTAACAACACAGCTAACATTAAAAGTCTAGAGTGGGCTAAGACTTACAAAGCACAAAGGGATGCTGAAAAAGGTCTTGTAAATTCTGAAGATTTGGTCAGATTATTAGGTAGTTTCAAATTAAAAACTGACGAGATGAAGGTTTACAGTCGAATTATTCCAATGTACTTTGCTCTATGGAATAACCAATTCAACAGACTTGATTCATTATCAGAAGACGTTGTAATCGAAAGTTTAGAAGAGTCATACGTTAAGCAATCGTTCCACAGCCGATTGATGTTACTTTTAGCTAACTGTTCACTAAGGCAGAATAAGCTGGAAAGAGTGCGCTATTATTCAAGCTATGGGATACTCAACTCCAATGTAAGAAGAATTACAGCCTATTCGTATTTAGCGCAAGGTAACTCTCAAATGTTTACAGACTACGATTCAAGTAAGAAATGTTTTCTCTTTGCATTAGAACATTCAACTGAGAACAGAGAGAGATCAATCCAAGCTTTAAGAAGTTTGTGCTTCCTTGAAAATTTATGGGGAAAAGAAAACAAATGGTTACATCATGACTCAGAGGAAATTAGTGACCGACAAGAGGTTGCTCACAGCTACATTCGCAAAGGTGAAATGTCAATCGCTAAATCAATTCTAGAAGCCCTAGAAGCCGAGGAACACGATGACAACCAGTTAGGTATGCATATGTATCTAAAAGGGCTTGCGTATGGCTCAGACGGATATTTCTATAAGTCTATTAAGCACTTTAAATTAAGTGGGGATAAATTCTCTGCTAACTTGCCACTACTTGAACTTGAAAAGTTAGGCACAGATAAACTCATTCTTGAAGTATTGGCAGTTTAAGATGAATTACGCTTGAAGGGAGGTGAAAAAATGAAAAAAGTATTCGCACTTACTATTGTAGCAGCTGCAATTTTCTTTGGAGGTGTAGTTGCAGGTACACAAATTGATACGGCTTCTGATTTCAACACAGCAGGATTTGGGCATGGTGCTTAATTAAATGCTTTACATATTAGAAAGGTGGGGAGATTGAATCCCTGCCTTTTTGATATATCAAGAAATGATCTGAAAAGGAGAACTTGAAATGATTTTAAATCTAACTTGTACGTGTGGAAACGAAGTGGAGTTTAATCAAGAACAGATGTTTCATAGTGAAATTTCTGATAATGACTTTGGTCACCACGAGATACACCTGTCATTCGATTCTGAGATTTACGGTACTGATGAAATAGGTGGAGAGCATTTCGCAGTTAGTGATCTTTATGTGAATGAAGAAAGTTTGGTCTTAACTTGTAACCGATGCAATTCATCTTTAACTATCAAGAAATCTTAATACAGGAAGGAGGGAGCGATTGGGTAAATTCAGAAGCATGGCTATCGCAAGCATGGCAGAGGATCTTGGATTCACAACTGAATTAAAAAACAACGGTACATATTATAACCCTAAATTGAATGCACTGCTGATCACTAATGGGTATGTCGCTGATCTAGTGAAATTAGACCACATCGAGTCAGCGATCATTAAAATGCCTTATAGGATGAATAAAGGTGTGTGTAAAAAAATTCTCTATCGAGAGTCAACGACTAATCTAAGAAAAGACATAGGTGTAATGATCAGAAGTATGAACTCATTCACTTCTGATGGGTATCACAGAATGAACATAATCAAATGGAATGAAGAAGGCGATTCATTAATCGTTGCAAGTGAATACTGTCCTGAAGCGACAATACATATTGATTTAATTGAAAGCAGAAAGTTGAAATACATAAGGGAATTAGAGGTGGGAAAAACAACTCTTTTATGCAAATTAGATTGTGATGAAGAAAGGAGAGTTGTTGTTCTTCATGCTAAATAATTACCATTATTACACTGATCAAGTATTTGAGGACGAGAAGGACGCTGAAATACAGTTCCTTCAAAACAATCAATATGCCCTTGAAATTGGTTTGAGTAAATCTGACGAGGCGTTAAAACACTTTGAGAATCAAATTGCAATGCTCACGGATTTTATAGCGGAGTTAGGGTTAGATGAGAAATACATAAAGTACATGTACGAAATTGCAACAGATGAACATAGCGATAGCAGCTGCAGAGAGACAGCGAGATATTACATAGATATTATTACTGAAAAACATGGGAGCGATAATTATAAAAATTGAAATTTTAAAACCAGGAAAACAATTCAAAAATTATAAAGTTATGTGCCAAGAATTAGGCATCGAAGTGAAAAAATCATCGGATACGAAGAAAGCGCAGTTTAGAGAGTTGGAAAGGTACTGTACATATAACAAAGTTGGACATCTAATTACCATTGATCAAGTTTATGAAACTCCACTTGAAAAGAGCAAGCGGAAAGGGAATAACACTGTTTATGGCGACATCATGCAAATTTTAATTCTTGATCTGTTAGCTCAGAAAAGGAATAGTGGAAACCTGATAATCAGCAAAAGTAAATTTCTAAGGGAACTCAATCTGGTGAATCTAAACTACAGTCATTGTTTTAAAAGGAAAAAAGCTTTATCTATATTTTGCAAAGTAGATAGGCAGGTGGTAAGTGACTTTTACTATACTACAAATGACTCTTTTAAAAGAGCGATTGAGTTGGCTTTAAAAACCCTTCAAAATAAAAGGCTGATTATTTGTAATACTGTAACAAAGGTAAGTAAAAATGGGATGCATAGTTTAGCTTCGCCGGACGAAAAGCGTCTAATTTTATTTTCTGAGAGAAGCACGATGCTATCGCTCGGTTATACAAACCTCAAAAATCTTAGAATCTCAAAAGACTGGAAGGAGTTTTGTAAAAAGTCAAAAAAACTCTTAAAAGAACTTGGAGGTATTGATTTTTATTATTCTGCATATGAAATCACACCGAATGATAAATACTTGAAAGAAGAGTCTGATAAATTATTGGATTTTCTGTTGAACAAATTAGACAGGCAACGACATCAAAATGAGCTTAATAAAAAAGCATGTAAAAAATTAGCTGTCAATGGTTCTAAAAGACACGAAACTGAAAGTGAATTGCCACAACAAAAGGAATTTAGACTTGAACAGTCATATTCTGAGGATATTAAGAAATTAATAGATATTGTGATTAAAGATAATGCAAAGATTATCTCACAAGAGATTTTGGAACTTGAAGAAATTAATGAGCTGGATTTTGAGATTGAATACAGCTTGCCTGACGGACTATAAAATTGACGGTTTAGACTTCCTATAGAAATATAAGAGCAAAACGTTTCAATCCGTTATTTTTTTCAATGTACATATTAGAGAAAAACATTCTTTAAAAGGAAAAACAAAATCCCAATCACAGTCTGAAGGGGGTATGGGGGATGGTTGGCTGCACGATAGATAATTTGGAACGCAGTGGAAAATTGTCTGTCTAAAGCATCCCCCATGTATTACATAAACACTCACATGCAAAAGAGCAGTTGCACAAAGCAAGCTTTGTACACCTTCTCATCATGATTAACAAGTTAATCATTCTTCGTGATAGAAATAACAATTTGGAGGAGATTCATTGAAATCAAACTTATCAAAGCAAGTATACATTTACTCATTAGACACATCAGCATTTTTTACACCAGAGGAACAGGTCATAAATAATGAAAATCTTAGCTTGTCTTACTTCGTTGAATTTTTGAAAGAAGTCAAAAGTAGCAATGCTAGTCTAAGCGTAATGGATCCAATTGAACTAACAGAGAAGCAAGAAGGAGAAATGAAAAAACATCGGCCTGCCAAAAAAATAATTACTGATTATGTTGATTCCTTGAAGATAGTTGCCAAAAAGGATCTGGAAGGTTCAGAAAAAAAGCAGCTGAAGAATATAGAAGTGTTGCAGGATGAAGGTCTTACTAGAAGAAAGATTGTTAAATTGTGTGGGATTGCTAATCTTATTAAAAACCAGAATAAGAAGAAAATAAAAGAATTGATGTCGGACTTTAAAAAGACAAGGGAACTCAATCTCGATGCAATCAGATACAAGAATACTGGAGATATCAATATTAACAAGGTTATTGGTGTTTTTGAATCAACCTTAACTAGAACATTAGGGATTGCAACAGAAAACGAACAACCTTCAGATGAAATTATTATTGTTGAAAGTTTTTATGAAGAAGTTTTCGGCAGTCTGATCAAAAAAGGATTTAAGTTCAATAAAAAGCAATACGACTATTATGCTTCATCTGCTGGACAGATTCGTGATAAGAAAGGTGTTTTCATCAAGAAGTCATCGCTAAAAAAGCACAAAACAACCTTAATGTGCGGACTCGATGAAAAGTTGATCAACTCTAAAGGCGGCATGAATATCAATAAATGGAATGCTTATCTTGCTTTATCCAATAGTGCAAGTTCTGTGTGGGAAGGCTTCGATATTGATAAAGCTATAGTTATTCCAGACTTTGAGAATGAAATTGAAGGAAGCTTTGACTATATTGATCGTAATACATATGAAATAACTCGTAAGAAGATGACTATTCCAGTCGATCAGACTGATGGCTGCGGAATGATATTGCCAACTGTTGCAGATAAACCATTTCAATTCAGAGCACCATTTATGAAGGGAATGCTAGTACCTTTCGATTTCAAACAGTTTGCAAAAGAGCATGGTAAATCAATTATAAAAGACATTGATGGTCGTGAATGGGATGTGCTGGTAGACGATATTCACATGATCCTTACGAGGTCTCAATTTAAAATGTGGAGCTATTATGGCAACGAAAGTGAAAGTAAGTGGGATCACTACAAACGCTGTTTCAAGGAATATAATTGTGAAGCATCCAAACTAAATGAGGAAGAGGAAAGTTTAAAGACAAGTAAGCTTAACTATCAAATGCTTCAAACCTTAACGGACATCACAGACAGCGAAATGACAAGATTAACAAAACTTACGATTAATGAGATCAAAACACTTTATCAGAGCACTGATGCCATGTTAGATGTCATGGGAGCCGTTGAAGAAAATGAGAAAAGAAGCAATCTCCAGGAAGCTCTGTTTGTATATCCTGGCTTATTAAAAGATAATCATGTGAAAGAAACGATCAAAGAAATTAAAGCGAGGATGATCAAGGAAGCTAAAGCAGGAAAAATAAAGTTAAAAGGATCACATCATACTTTCTTAATACCCGACCTGTACGCAGCTTGTGAATTTTGGTTCAATGGTGAGAAAAATCCAAACGGATTAATTGAAGATGGAGAGGTTAGCTGTAAATTATATGAAGACAGCTTAGAAATTGACGTGCTTCGTTCTCCTCACCTTTATAGAGAGCATGGCATCAGATCCAATGTGATAAACGAAAAAACGAAGAAATGGTTCATCACAAAAGGAATCTATACATCAAACAAAGACTCTCTATTTAGGTTATTGCAGTTTGATTTTGATGGTGATAAGGCTCTTGTTGTAAGCGATAAGGAATTTGTCAGTATTGCTAAAAGAAATATGAAGGTTGGCCAACATGATGAAATTCTTCCTCTTTATTATGAAATGGAATCTGCTCAGAAAGATATCATTGAAAATGGCAAAATATATGACAATCTGAGAAGTTCTTTCAAGGTCAACATCGGAGAGTTTTCTAATAACATATCAAAAGTTTGGAATAGCAAAGATGTAAACCTTGACGTAATCAAATGGTTAACGATGGAGAACAACTTTGGAATAGACTACGCAAAAACGCTATACCAGCCAACGAGGGCTACACATGCTAGTAATGAGATTGAAAAGTTCTTGAAAGTTGAAGAAGGTGATAAAACAAGAAAGCGAAAGCTGCCATACTTCTTCAAATATGCGAAAGACAAGGACGAGAAAAACGTTGAAATGCCTAATGGTTCTATGACTGTTGATAAGATAGATATAATTATGCCGACTGCAAGAGAAACGAAAAGAAGTTTTGATAAGGCGATGAATACATTAGAGTTAAATTACAGACTGTTCTTGAGTCCGAAATTACATAAGAAAAAACCATTAACAAAAGAAAATATTGATAAATTAGACCAACTCCTTAAAGAGTATAAAGAATTATACAAAGCGAAATATTATGAGAGTTTAAGCGCACCTGATCGTAGCCCTAGATTGCTAGAAAGGATTAGAAGATTAAACGAATGTGTAATGCGTGAATTGAAGATAAATCATGGGGATTCAGATTTATTAAAGATGGTTGAAGTGATCAAAGTGTACAAAATGATGGATACGAATAAATACAGGTTAAGCAATCAAGAGAAAAAGGAAGAAAAGAGATCTGATAAAAAATGGTTTGTGTATAAGGTATTCACTAACGAACTATTGAATCTAAATGTGACAAAAACTGAAGTGCTTGATATCTTAGTTGAATATCTATTCTTCATTAAGAAGACAAAATTCAAGGATACATTATGGGGATGCTTTGGAAATGATCTCCTGTGGAATCTGAAGACAAATTTAAATGTGATTGCTGAATGTAAAAACCATCATTGTGAAAACAAGTTGAGTGATCTGAATGCCAGAAGACATTACTTATGTGAGGATTGTTATAAAGATCATCGGAAACAGTTGGATGCGGATAGAAAAGCGATTGCGAGAAAAAACAGAAAAATGTCCGCTTGAATTTGATAACTGATTAATGGATACACGAAGAACCCTTGATACAACAAGGGTTTTTTATGTTCATATGAATTTCTATAACCGTATACTAGGGAATAAATAATTTCCCATTTAAAACATAACATAAAAATGAATGATTACGCAATGATTAAATAAATCTTGCGAAAGGAGTCGGGACTAGAATAAATGAATATCGAACGATTTGAACTAAGACAAGCTATGCAAAAAAGAAGAATAACCCAAGTGGAAGCAGCCAAGCATTGTGGTTGTACTCAGTCTCATTTAAGTAAATACTTCACTTTCGAGTGCGAAATTTCAAAAGAAAAATTAAATCGACTTGTCGAATTTGTTTATTCTCGCCCTGAACTCGTATGGAAGAAAAAGTAGCAGTTTTTTGGTCGTCACTACAATACCGTTTGTTGCGGAAACAGCGAATAAGGGTTGTACCTAGCAATTTCAGCGACCTTACCAAAAACAAATGAATTTGCGTTCACGTTTTGTAGTTTTGTAATCATTTCATTTCGCCTCCAGAAAAACGAATGATTAGGTGTGGTTTGTAAGATACAGCCCACTGCCCCCGAAAGTTACAAACATTTTTATTTCTCCTTTTTGTATGAGTGTTGGGGCGCTATATGCGCTCCTGTATTCGTACAACTAAAAAAATTCAAACGATAATATTTCATATAAATGGATGGTGTAAGCCATGTTTAAACCAAAATGGGGAAACACAAATCCCAATACAGATTTTCAAAAAATCTATAGCAAAATTGATCCTGCCATACTGGAACGAGTTGAACAGAATATAAAAAAAGAGATTTATATGACAAGTTTAGTCCCTCATTGGATAAAGGAGGTGACACGTTTAAATGAGTAACATTGAGAAAAACTTTTTGGATATTTACAGACTGATTTCATCTAATGAAAAGAATAATAGGTTCTTATTCTATAAAGAATCCCCACTATCTTCAGATCATCCAGATGTAACAAATGATGATCAAATCCCCTTGTTAATCTACAGATCACCCAAAACAGATGATCTGGAACATGAAAAACCGATTGCTAGAATGTGTATGTATTTAGCTAACGGTACTCCCACAAATAACTTACAAATTCAATCCCAAGATATCATGATTGACATCTATACCAGTATTGATGAAGTGGAACAAATTGAATTAAGAAACTTAAAGATTCAAGACAACCTTGCGCAGCTGCTTTTTGAAAGCAGGGTAACTGGCTTCGGAAAAATTGTGAATTATAAGCGAATGCTAATTCCTAATTCCCCAAATGGATATATCGGTTATAAGCTTATTTTCACTTTTGGTACAAGTAAATGAAATCAAATGATTTTATGCAGCTTTTCGGCACTGGGCAGCCTGTAAAAACACCAATAGGGGATTGTCACTTCATCAAGATTAAAGAGTATGTTGATTTCTCAAGTGATCTTCAATTGATGGCAGATCACAAAGATAAAATAGCTGAATCTATGCGACAGGTCTTGAAAGATAAACTTGATGCCCAGGACATTGAAGAGATGGTTAGTGGTCGTAATTTATTTCAACTAATTTTGATGCATCCGCTGTATTTAGATGCTTATCAATCTATATTTATCAAGGTTTTCAATGATAAAGAGATCATGTTAAAGGTATCGAATGAAAACTTCATGGAGTTGAGAAGTCTTGTCTTGAAGATGCATCTAATTAACGAGGACAAGAAATCACCAAATTCAGAGATAGAAGAGCTTAATCAGATTTCTAAGGAATTAAAATCAAGTGATGACGGTGCTGATCTATCAGACATGATTAGTGCGGTTGTAGCAACGACAGGCATAGATTATTCCGCTATTAATGAGTGGTCACTTTACCAGCTTTACCTTACATATCATCGCATACAAAAAAAAGTAAATCATGATGCGTCTGTTATTTTTGCTACTGTCAGTTCAGAAGTGAAGATTGATAGATGGGACGATCATATTGATTTATACGCTGAGGAGAAACACCACTTGTCACACAAAGATTCAGAATCAATTAAAAATTTACTAGGCTGATAAATTCAGTCTTTTTATTATTTAAGGAGTTGTTTATTTAGAAATGGCAAAGCAGACAGTTATTCACGAAGTCGCTAAAGTGACAATGAAACAAATTAGTACAGGGAAAGTGATTGGATCGGCCGTAACACAATTAACATCCCTCGCACAGCAAGTTCAACAGGACTTTTTAAAAGGCGGCTGGGGAAACAAAGATTTATATGTAATTAACTCAAGCAAAGAGGTTTCGGGTAACATTAGAAACGCTTTCTTCGACCTTGATTTCATGGCAATGCAGCAAGGAGTTTCCATTGAGAACGAATCTATTTCAGTTTACGAAGATGAAGTTCTAACAGTTGATGATTCAAACGGTGTTACTTTGACGAAAACACCTTTGGAAGATTCAGAAGTTACATTCACAAATAAAGCCAATGGGGAGGTTTATCAGACTGCTGTTTCTGGAATGAGTTACAAACTTTCAAACACTTTTGCTAAAAAAGGTGAACAAATTACAGTTCATTACTTAATTGAAGTTGATGCTGAAACTGTTGAAATCAATGGGAATAAATTCTCGGAAAACTATTACCTAGAACTTCATACCCTAGAGTATGATCCAGTCACTAACAAAACTTACAGCGACCTTTATATCCAGTTGCCTAAAGTTAACTTCTCGGGAGAGTTTGATATGTCTTTGGAAGCTGGACAACCATTTACTCCAGAATTGGGGTATAGAGCTCTTGCAGATGACAATGGAAAGATCGGACGTTTTGCAAGAGTTAAGCGTAATGAAGATGGCTCAAAAGGAGCAGCGCCTTCTACACCTGGCAACTCAACGCCTGACGATGATGGAGATTTAGGAGATTAATTTATTTGGGTGTGTGATAAATAATTGCACACCCTTAATATATTCACACAAAAAGGAGAATGGAAAATGATGAAAAATGAAATTAAAAACAACGAGAATATGAGATTTATCAATATTAAATTTGAAATTAAGGCTTTGTTAGAGAATGAAGCGATGTTTGATATGGTGGTTGAGGATTTTAAACGTACATTGCGCCATGCTATAAATGAGGAAAAGGCTAAGTTAGCGGGTAAATCTAAATGAAAACAAAAGCAGTTAATTTAACGACATTAGGTGAACTTACCAAGAAATATGATGAGAAAAAGAAGGTTCAACTGAATGATGAGTTCCACCTTTATATTTATCCAGAGTTTGCGCCCAGTAAAATTGCGGAAGTGTTAAAAGAGTTAAATACCGATTACTTCAATGGAGATAAAAATGGTTTGAAGATTAATGAAATTGCTATGACAGATTGGTTGTATTTCTTGATTATCAAAAAATTTACAAACCTTAAAATCCCAAACAACCTGAAATCTAAAATGAGTGTGTATATCAACTTAATCGATAGTGGATTGATGGGACAGATTATGATGTCATTTCCTGAAGAAAGCATTCAGAAGGTGCTAGATCATATCAAGAGTGTCGAGGATGCTGTAGATCAGCTTGTTGACAGCGATTTGGATAATAAGACTGAACAAGTTATTAAAGCGTTAGAAGAGCTGTAAGGCACGTAAAACAGAATGGAATTAAAATTAGAGAGGATTGATTATAAAATGGAAAAGAAAAGTGACATTAATGTTCAAGAAATTGCTAATGGTATCGTAAGAAAGGTAAATAAAGTGAAGTGTGAAATCCGTCAACTAGATAGAGAGAGAAAGTGGAAATTCGATGAATTAACAACAGATTTAAATGCTTTAAAATCATTAGATGGATTCTATGACATTGAAATTTCTGTTTTTGCTGAAAAAAATCGTTTGTCAGTAGATGAATATATTGAAGATGTACACAAAGCACTTATTATTGACGTACCACCAGGGAGTATTATTCTACCGGGGGTGAGCAAAAATGTTTAAAAAGAATAAAAATAAAGAAACAATTCTTATGGATTGTGATAAATGTTTAGTGGAGCGATGTAGTACACCAGAAGGAATCTTGGAGACAGTATCTCATCTATGTCGTATTCTAGGTGGGAAATATACGTTCCAACGGTGTGATTCCTGTAAAAAAAACAACGAGAAATTAGTTGATATCGATGGATTCAAAAGGGTTACCAAAGAAATGTTAGATCATATTGCTAAGCTAGAGTTTGAGAATGATCAATTGGCCAACCATAGGTTAGACCCTTTTTATGAACCAAGTGAAGAAGTAAAAGAAACAGTTGATCACATTGTTGAGGAATATAAAGATGAGATTAAAGAAGTTTTGTCGATGTAGAGGGGGGTGAAATAGCCGTTAGCAATTAGTCGATAATGTTACTAACAGCTATTTCAGCAGAGTTTAATTAAGTTTATCTAGAAATGCATCAATTGTTTCAATGAATGTAGGAACAAAGTTTTTGTCTAAAGTAAAAGAAAAACCATTTGAGAATGTGTGCTCTGTATTCAAACCATTTAATCTTTTAATACTGTGGTCATCTAGTCTTGTAACTTTGGACTGATGATGTGCAATTACATTTCTTGTTCTATTATATAGCAAGATTTGATTCCAAGCTGCACTATTAAAAGGTTCATTCATTGAGAAATGTTTTGATAAGAATTGCTGAGCTTTAGTAATTCCTTGAGCTTTAAAGTTTATATTTAAATTATTTAGTTCTTTATAAAGCTCACATTTGATGTTCATAAAATTTTCAAATGAAAAGTAAATTTCTAAAAAAGTTGTCCTTCTCAAGAATTGAGAGTGGCTATTGTAATAATCTAATTTATTCTCATAGTAATTTTTTAAGGTAAGGCATGAATCTGCATCTAAATCATCATCGTTTTTTTGAATGATTTCTGAGATTTTCTCTTTATATTTCTCTTGATTAACTAGATTGTGAGATTCCATTTCTTTATAATAGTCGTTTATTTGGGATACTTGAAGCGTTTGGAAAATGATATTGTCGATAGCAGGACGTAATTGAAATGTTGTTATATTAATCACCCTATTCATTTTGTTAGAGAAAGTATAACAAGAAAATGAAATATTTGTAAATAAAAAGGAGTGTAAAGCAAAATATGTTAGATGAAAGAAAGATTAAATCGATCTCATTATTAGCTGAAGGAAGGAAGACAGTGCAAGCTATTGCTGATGAAATTGGAGTCAGTCGTAATGCATTATACTTGTGGAGAAAAGATAAAGAATACTCACAGGAGCTGGACAATGAGATACAAAACTTCAAACTTTTAGCACAGCAAGAAAGAAGCGCAAGAGCTAAAAATTGGTTTAAAAAATTGGAGAATATCGGCATGGATGATAGTCAAAAGACTAAGGATCAGCTAGACGCACTCAAAACGCTGCTGGCATATTCAGAAGGTACTCCAACATCTAAGGTTGAAATCACTGAAACAAAGTCTAATGAAGTAGATAAAGAAACAATCGAAGATGAGATTAAGAAGTGGAAGAAATCTAAGGAAAAGCAATAAAAACCCTCATCTATATTATACCATAGAGAGGGTTTGTTGTTTCTTTTTAGCTCTAATTAATGTGCTCTTGCTTATGCCTGTCAGCTGTTCAACTTGTTTATACGAATGATCATTTAATAACTCAAGAGCGTGCTGTATTTGCTTCTTTGAGAACTTATTCGGTCTTCCTTCCCTAAAGTCCTCGCTTTGCTTCGCACGTGCTTTTCCTTCTTGTGTACGTTCTACAATCATATCCCTTTCAAACTGAGCAAAAGAGCTCAAGATATTAAATATCAAGCGGCCTGTAGGCGTATCCTCAACGAGTCCCATATTCAAAACGTGAACTTTAATTCCTTTATCAAACAAATCTTCAATTACATCAATTGCATCTTTAGCTGATCTTGCAAACCGATCAAGTTTAGTTACTACTAAGGTGTCTCCTTTGTGTAATTGTGATAGTAAGGCATTAAATTGGGGGCGTTCAATTTCCTTTTGGCGTGTCCCTGTGAATTTCTCCTGATAAATCTTTTCGCAACCTTCCTCTTTCAATTGTTCGATTTGACCTGTTAAGTCTTGACCTTGTGTACTTACTCGAGCATAACCATATTTCATATTGAGCACCTCTTTTTAAGTATGTATTTATGACACTAAGTTATGACACCTTTTGATACCTTAATTATACTGGGTGTGTTAAGCGGTGTCAATACTTAAAAGTTATGACACCGATATTACTTGAATTCATTATGGAATCACATAATTGTAGGCAGATTATAAGAGTGTTTAAAGCTCGATATAGAAGCGATAAAACAGTTGATACAAATATATATCGAAGTAGATAACGTGGCTTAGGAAGGAAGCTAACAGGCTTTAACCCCCACCTTTCTGTTTTAGAAAATGCCCTTTTAAACGATAGCAGGGTATAAATTTTTTGCAGTATTTTTCAAAGTTTCGAGGTGATAAAAATAACCAAATCAATCAACATAAACACATCTGAAAATAGGATGTTTTTATATGAATATTTAGTCAAACAGGCAATCAGAGAGAGTATGACTGAAACAGAAGCAGAAGACTTCGCATCTCATATGATGGTGAAGCGTTCAGAAGATTTATTCACTTATCATGGATTGGCTTGGGAATTAGGTCAGAAAAATCTTGAATTCTTCTGTTTATTTTTCCTGCAAGATACATTTAGAGCACCTGATACGTCTGAAATAGCTCCTATTCATAGAGAGATATGGGAAGACATTGAAGGAATGCTTTTGCGTAATACACATGATAAGCAATCGTATATTCTTCCGAGGGGAACAGGTAAAAGCGCCTTCGCAAACTTGCCAGCTGTTTCTTTTTCTGTTGCAAATAAGCTTAGAATTTTCACATTAGTATGCTCATCGACCGGTGACCTTGCTGAAAAGTTTATTAAGCAAATCAAAGAAGTTTTTGTAGGCAACGTTTATATTGAGTCTTGCTATGGCAAGCTTTTAGATCCCACAAACAAAAAATATATCTGTAATTCATCTCAACTTGAGTTTACAAATGGAACGATGGTTGAAAGTATCAGTAGTAAAACAGATATGAGGGGTAGGAAGTATGGAAACACTCGAATTGAGTTAGCCATTTTAGATGATTACCAAAACAATGACGACTGTGCTACTGATGCAAACAGAGAGAAAAAATGGAGTCGTTTTTCTTCAGATGTTAACTTTGCGTTCCAAAAACCACAATTTGATGAAAATGGGGAAATGGTTAGACAAGGCGGCATTATGATTGGATGTGGAACAATTCAGCATCCAGAGTGTTTTTACAGTAGACTTCAAAAGTTACCTACCTGGAAGGTTCGTAAAGAAAAAGGGATTCTTGTAGATGATATTGATGAATTGTTTAATTCTGGTCTATGGGCTGAATTTAAAGACATTCTTTCAGATTCTAAAAACGAGAACAGGCTGCAACATGCAAAAGAGTTTTATTATCAAAATGAAAAGGAAATGAGATTTCCGATTCTGTGGGAAAGTTACTGGAACCCATTAGAAATGGCTCTTGCTTACTATGAAAACCCAGTTGCATATAACCAGGAAGTCCAAGGTGTTATCACCTCTACTGGACAAAAGAAATTCAAAACTATTATTACTGAATCTGCTGAGAAAATTGAAAGTCATGACTTTGTTAAAACCATGCTTTCTATTGATCCAGCAGGAACACGAAACAAACAAAAGAAGAAAAAAGACTATTACGCTTTTGTTGTAGGTAGTATATCAGATATGAATATCAAATACGTTCGTAAAGGTACTGTCTTTAAGGGTGAATATGAGGATTATATGGCTTGTACATTAAAGCTACTCAAACAATATCCTGACATTACTTTTGTCAACATTGAGAAAAACGTGTACAACGGAGCAGATGTAATTCAACTTCAAGAACTAGTTAAAAAAGATCCTGTATTATCTGGTAGAAATATTGAGTGGTTGAATAATGCTGTTACTAAAAACAAGGATGACAGAATCAACACTATTGTCGGTGATGTAAATATGGGAAGAATCATTTTTAATGAAGAGGATGAAGAGGCCATTCAACAACTCAAGGATTTCGCTGGAGCGGATTTCTCTGCTTATGACGACTTTCCTGATGCAGTTGCAGAATGGTCTAAAAGAATAAATGAAGTAGAAGACATAGGATATGTTCAATCAATACCTAAGAACTGGCTCTTCTTCTAAAGAGGTGTATGAGTATTTTTGATAAAGAAGAAATTATAAATAAGCTGCTCGATGAATTGAAATTGACTAAACCCAATTACGATAAAAAGTGGCGTTACTATAGTGGGGATCATGACATTCTTCATAAACGTATTGTAAATGACCCGATGAAAAATGATATGAGGGTTTACTTTAACTATTGCAGGAAAATGGTTCAAAACAGTGTAGGATACTTGCTAGGTAAACCAGTAAGTTACAATTCTAAAACAGACAACAAAGAGTTTTTAAGTTTGATTGATTACAACTTTAATACATGGGAACACAACCATAATATTAAATTGAAAATTATATCTTCGATCAATGGTCATGCATATGAGGTTAGCTTCATTAATAGCGAAGGGGATTTTCAGTGCGCTGTATATCATCCGTCTGAAATGATTGTGCTTCACGATAATTCTGTTGAAAATAGGATTACTTTAGCTGTTCGTAAATATAAAGTTAAATTTGATAAAAGTGAGTATATTGATGTTTGGGATGATACCCATTTCCGAAATTATAAAATTAATGGTGGAACTTTTGAACTTTTAGATGAGAAAAAGCATAGATTTTCTCGATGTCCAGTTAGAGAACTTAGAAACAATGATTCTAAGAAATCAACCTTTGAAGACATTATGAGGATTGTAGACATTTACAATTCTATTCATTCCGCAAATGCTCAAGAGATCATGGATCACCGCAATGCTTATCTTGTACTTCAAAACTGTAAAATTGATCTGGAAGAAGCTAAAAAGATGAGAGATAACGGTATCCTCATGTTACCTAATCCTCAGGCTAAGGCATACTGGCTGACAAAGGACATTAATGCTAATTTTGTTAAAGACGAGCTTCAAATGCTTCAGGATGAAATTTATGCTCAAAGTCATCAAGTTAACTTAAACGAGAATTTCCAAAGTAATACTTCAGGAGTAACAATTCGTTTAAAGCTCCAAGAACTTGAAAACCAATCAGCTATCAGTGAATCAGATTTTGATCAGTTGTTGAAATCGAGGCTTAAGCTTTTCTGTGAATATTTAAAAGTGTCCGAAAACAAAGAGTTTGATTATAAAGATATTGCTATCTCCTTCACACGAAATGTACCAGTTGATGATGTTGCCAACGCTCAAATGGTAGCTGCATTGAATGGTATAGTTCCACATGAAGATCTCCTCGGAAAGCTATCTTTTATCTCAAATCCTTCAGCAGCGTTAGAAAAGCTCCAAAAACAATTAGAAAATAGTAAAGATACGACATCTGGTAACTCAGATTTAATAGTAATTCCATCACATGAAGACCCTGTTGATCCGACAGGGTCTTAATTATGCTTTATATTCGGGAATCCTGTATACGGTTAGGGCAGGAATGTATGAATGTGGGTTAGACATACAACAAAACGGACTTTATGGCGAGTACATAAAGGCAAATTAGGTGGAGTGATATATATGAATTTAGAAGAAGTAAAGCAGTTTCTAGAACAACAAAAAGAAACGCCAGAAGTGAAATCATATTTAAATGAGCTTTCTGCTTTATCAGAGGATAAAGTCAGACAGTTTTTAGACACTGATGGTGGAAAAAAGGTTCTTCAACCACGTTTAGATCAGCATTTCACAAAAAGTTTAGAAACGTGGAAAACTAACCATTTGGATGGGTTAGTTGACAAAAAGGTTAAGGAACTTAATCCAACCAAAAATCCACTTGAAGTCCAAGTTGAAAGATTGGAAAAAACTCTCAAGATGAAGGAGATCAAAGAAAAGGCTTTAGAGAAAGCTCACCAAGATGGTCTGCCTATTCAATTGATTGACTTTTTTCTAGATGAAGATTCTGAGAAAACAGTAACAAATCTAGACACTTTTAAATCTGTTTTCGATCAGCATTTACAGAGTAAGACAAAAGAAAGACTTAAAGAAGGTGGGATTGACCCTAAAGGCAGTCTACAACCACCAAAAACATTTACTATGGAGCAAATTAGAAACATGTCTCCAGAAGAGTATAAAGCAAATCAAGAAGCTGTTGATCAGTTTCTATCATTGTAAGAAAAAACTATAAAAGGTTAAGGTGAATTAAATAATGGCATATGAAAAGTTTATTCCTGTTGTATGGTCAACTAAATTAAACGAAGCTTATAGAAAATCTCTTGTTTTCGGAAATCTTGTCAATACAGATTATCAAGGTGATGTTAAATACGGAAACACAGTTAAAATTAATAGTTTTGGCGAAGTAACTATTGGTGACTACGGTAAAAATGGGGTAGGCGATCCAGAACAAATTGATGGAAGCCAAACAGAACTCAAAATTGACCAAGCAAAATACTTTAATTTTAAAGTTGAAGATATTGATGCAGCTCAAGCTAATGTCAACCTTCTAAGTGGACAATTAAAAGAGGCTGCTTACCAACTCGCTGATGTAACTGACCAATTTATCGCAAATCTATACACTGGTGTGGATTCTAAAAACACTATGGGAACAGATGAAGATCCTATGAGAATTGATTCTCAAAATCTATACAATAGACTGGTTAGTCTTAATGTGAAACTTTCTGAAGCTGACGTTCCTAAGCAAGGGAGATGGGTTGTTCTTCCTGAAGCAGGTCATGGTCTATTACAAAAAGATCCTCGCTTTAGTAAATTCCCTGAAGTTTTATACGACGGTTATATTGGTAACGTAGGTTCATTGAAAGTTTTCACTTCAAACAACTGTCCTATGGTAGATGGGAAATATAAAATTATCGCTGGCCATAGTTCAGCAATCTCATTTGCTTCTCAAATTGATTCTCTTGAAGCTTATCGCCCTGAAAGATTTTTTGCAGATGCAATTAAAGGTCTGCAAGTTTATGGAGCTAAACTTGTTAAACCTAAGGGTATTGCTGTTCTAACAGCTTCATTCATGAGCGAAGTATAAAAAACACAAGAGGGGGATTCCCCCCCCTTTTTTTAATAAATAATAAAAGGAGCATGAATTATTTGTGGATTAAAAATAAAGTTACAGGATTAGTTTGGAATGTAACGGAAGAACATTATACATATTTGATTAAGCAGTCTGATTATGAAAAATACACTGAAAAGAAGAGCAAGAAAACCAAAGCCAAAGTCGAAGACAATGAAACGGAAGGTGTCGAAGGCAATGAATCGCCTTAAAGATTTTAAGACTTTAATTGATGAAGAAGTTGATGATACAGTTTTGCAGCTTTATATTAATGATGCAGAAAACTTTATCCTAAATCATTGTAATTTAGATGAAATCCCTAATCGATTATATTCAGCCCTTCTAAATATCGCAGTTTTCAAATTTAGACTGAGAGGATACGAAGGAGTCAAAAGAGAATCAATGGGAGCTGTCAACGAAACGTTTCATGAAACGATCCCTGCCTATATTATTAATGAGTTGGATGACTATAATAATAACAATCAAACAGTTAAGTTGCTGTAAAAGGCCATATCATGAATTTTAAAAAAATCTTCTACAAAATAGATATTGAAACTGTCCCAAGTGGAAAGATTAACGAGATCACTGGGAAACCAATCATGGAAAAGGTAGAGAAATATACTCCATACAAATGTGAATTCCAGCCTTTAGACGAAAAGATGTATCAGTCTGCTTTAGGTAGATTTCCAGATGTCACAGACTTGCTAATTTGTCGGCCTTTGAAGTTTCTGCAAACAGGAGCAGAGATAGTGTACAAAGATATTAAATATGAAGTTCTTTACCGTCCCAGGGATTGGGGAAAGCATATTGAGGTATTTGTAAAACCGAAAAAATAATGAAAAGAAACGCTTCGACTACATTTTCGAGGTGTTTCTTTTTTTTATTTTTTCGGTTTTATTACAAAAGGAGATGTAAAAATGAGTGAGCAATTAAAAATTATTGTTACACCAATGGCTGACACCTCGAAAAAATCAGTCGATCAAATAAACAGTCAAATTAAACAGTTACAAGGCAAAGTAAATGGTCTTAAATTAGACATCAATCTTGGTAAAGATGTCTTGAAGAGTCTTGAAAATATTTCAAAGCGTTTTTCAGAGAATCAACGTAACTTAAGAGATTTCAATTCAACAATTAAAGAGTTCGAGACTGTTTTTAAAAATGCAGATGGATCAATTAAAACAGTCAATCAGAAAATAAAGCAAAATGGAGAAATCCACGAAAAAACCCGAAAAGTCATTGATAATACAACAAAGAGCTTAAAAGAAGAAGCAAAAGAAGTAGCGAAGCTTACTCAACTTACGGAGCGACTTGGACAAAAACAAAAAGAAGTAAACAAAACTGATGGCTCTGGCAGAAGGACTGGAAAAGTCGAAAAGTATAAAAACGGCTTTGATGATGTTACATACGCTTCTGATAAAAATGGCTTAAAATCTGTAAAAACAGTAACTAATTACGACCAGCAACGAAAAGCTATTGATGCGTTACACGATGCATTGGAGAAATTGCGCCAAAAAGGAATAGTATCAGATGTTACTTTGACATCTTTAGGTAAGAAACTGAATCTGGCTCAAAGTGCAAATGAGATTGAAGCGCTTCGTGGGAAAATAAAGCTTTTAGATGATAAGTCAGCAGCAGTAGCCAAGACGCAAGAAATACAGCGTCAAATTCAGTTATATCAACGGCTTGCTGCAGTTAAAGCTAGTAAATTAACATCCCAATATGGCTCATCTATAAGTGATACAAACTCACAAGCAATTCAGCAATATCTCTCATCAGTAAATGCTTTAACTAGTCGCACACCTAAGCTTCAAAGTCAGATGCAGAGTTTAAATGTTCAGTTCAGAGAGCTTTCGGCAAATGTAACTAACTCAGCTCAGAACATTAACACATTTGGCGGTAGGTTAGGCGAAGCATTTGCAAGGATGCCAGCCTATTTAATTACTGGATCGATATTCTTTGGTGCAGTTAGCGGTCTAAAAGCTATGGTCGATAATGCTATCATGCTTGACTCAAAAATGACTGAAATTCGAAGAGTAATGGATGCTCCTGATTATAAGTTTAATGAGTTATTACAACGTTCAATCGATCTAAGTAATGAACTGTCTAACAAAGTCGCTGATGTCCTTACAATGACATCTGAATTCGCCAGACAAGGTTATAAAGGTGACGAACTCCTCTACCTAACTAAAACCTCTCAAGTCCTTCAAAATATCTCACAACTTCAACCTGAAGATACCGTTAAGGCTCTCACATCAGCAATGGTCAACTTCGGTATAGCTTCAAAAGATTCCCTCAAAATTTCTGATGCTCTAAATGAAGTCGATAACAACTTCCAGACATCTTCATTAGATTTAGCTCAGTCAATGCGTAAATCCGCAGCTGCAGCAAAAGTTTATGGTGTAAGTATGGAACAGTTACTTGGTTATACAGCAAGTATTCAATCAAGTACAAAAGAGTCGGGTAACGTTACAGGGAACGCACTAAAAACCATTTTTGCTAGAATTCAAACGAACAAACAAGCAGTTTCAGCTTTAGAAGGAATAGGAATAGCTGTTAAAGATGCAGGTGGAGAAGCTATACCTGTTGCAGATATCTTAGAGAAATTAGCAGGAAGATGGAAAACGCTGTCTCAAGCTCAGAAGCAACAATTGGGTATCACAATCGCTTCTCAATTCCAAAATACAAGATTCTTAGCGTTAATGGAGAACTGGGAAACAGCTACTAAAGCAACTTCAATGGCCATAAACAGTCAAGGAAGCTCGATGAGGGAGCAAGAGAAATACTCTCAGTCATTAGAAGCTAGGCTAAACAATCTATCTAATAAGTTTGTAGAGCTTTCTGAAGCTGCAAGCAGGGCTTTTATTAGTGATGGGTTAATTGCTGCTACTGATGTATTAGGCGACTTGTTAGCTGTAATATCAGGAGTAGTCAATTCCATTGGTTTTCTTCCTACGGCTTTCCTAACAGCTAATGCAGCGGTATTTGCGTTTAGTAAGACGGCTAGAGCAATGCAGACGGCCTTAGTGTTTGGCGTAGGTGCTTTGAATGCAAGTCAAACAGCTTTATTAGGCGTTGAAGCAGGGATGTCTAGAGCGGCACTAGCTACAAAGGCTATGACTGTAGCATGGAGAGGGTTAATGTCTGCAACAGTAGTTGGAGCAGGTTTAATTTTGATTGGGGTAGCCCTAGAAAAGATTGTAGGAGCTTACTCAGACGCTAAAAAAGCTAGAGAAGAATTTGAACAAACTCAAAATACAAATATTGAAGCACTTACAGTCAATAAAGATCAAACAGAAGAATTAATTAAGAGATATAAGGAATTAGATAAATCTAGGCGTGATGGCGGTCTCACAACAACAAATGAGCAAGAATATCTTAAGATAACCCAAGAGTTAGCTAATCTGTTTCCTGCTCTGGTGGAAGGTGTAGATTCAACAGGGAAAGCACACTTAGTTTCTGCTGAACGAATTGATAAAGAGACTGAAGCGGTTAGAAATTTAATCAAAGCAAAAAAAGAAGAAACTAAAGTTCAAGCTTCTGACACTGCTCAAGATTCGATTAACAAAATCAAAGATTTAAATAAAGAATTAGAGAAGAAGCAAAAAGACTTAGACAATCCGTTTGTATCTGATAATGCCTTCATTAATGCAAAAGCACCTATATCTAAGACAGATGTTGATAAAGCTAAAATCAAAACGGAAATGGAGTCCATTCGTCAGCAAGTAGTAAGCGCTTCTTATGAAATGAAAGATAAGATCATTGAAACTGCTGAAGCGTTTAGTAAATTAACAATTAGCACGAGTTTAAAAGACCAAATTAAGCAGGTTGTTGATGCACTTAATCTTGATGAATTGACTGATCCTAAAGATGTTGAGGAATTTGAAAAGAATTTAGGTAGAATACAGGATGCGTTACAAAGAGCATTAGACGATAGTGACTCAGGTGGGTTTGAAAAAGCCAAAGAAGATTTAGAGGCATACCTGTCTAAATACCAGGTATCAGGTTCAAGCATTGATATCATGAGTATCAGCATGGACAAGTTAAAAGGTGTAGTTAATGACACTGCTGTTACCTATGACGAATTTGGGGATGCTGTTGACGAAACAGGCAATAAAGTAGCTGATTTAAGCAGTCGCCTTAAAGAAGTTAAAGGCGATATTGAAGCTACGGCTGATGTGCTGAATCAATTAATTAAATCTGGTCAAACAACAGCAGCAATGGAAGCTTTGCAAGGTGAAGTATATGATGACTTAGCAGACCAGATGTCTCCTCTCAATGATCTGTTAGAGAAAATGGCTGAAGGTAAAGCTATTTCAGCTTCAGAAGCAATGAAGCTCATCCAGAAAGAAAAAGGTTTATCAGAAGCTATCTCCGTTGAAAATGGTGTAGTGAAAATAAATCGTGATGCAGTTGTAAAGTTAAGAAACGTTAAGCTTAAAGCATACAACGACATGCAACAATCGGTTAAACAAGACCTGCTTAATCAAGCTAATGCAACTGCTAAAAAGATTAAAAACTATGGTTTAGAAGTAAAAACAATTCAAACTGTAGCAGATGCCCAATCTAATTTAGCTGCATTAAAGAAAAAGATTGATGATGGCGGAGCTAGAAATCCTACTGAACTGTTAGAGATGGATAAGGAATATGGTGAAATGTCAGATATCACAAGTCAGCTCGAAGACTTGGATAAGATGTCTGAGTTGGTAAACTCCTCATTAACCGAAGTGGGTACATCTTATGAAACAATGTCGGATTCAGCTGACAAGGCTTCAAAATCAAAGAAAGATTCAATCTATGTTGCAGACAAATATAAAGAAGCATTAGAACGAGTCAATAAGCAGATTGAAGAGCAAAACAGAAAAACAAATGATTATCCTAAATGGTCACAGAAATATCGTGATTCAATTAAGAAGGAAATCAAAGCTTTAGAACGAAAAGAAAAACTTCTCAAGAGTCAGATTAAGCTTCTTAAAGAACAGATTAAATCTGGCTACATCGCTCAAACGGGAATTGTCGACTCTTCTTCATCCTACTCCCCTTCTAGCTCTTCATATTCTGCTTCAGGCGGTTCTTACTCAGGGAAATACTCAAACATTATCAATCAAGCTGCATCGAAATACAATGTTCCAGCTGCGTTAATTGCTGCGGTTATTAAGCAAGAATCTAACTTCAACCCTAATGCTCGTTCATCGGTTGGAGCGACTGGTTTAATGCAACTTATGCCTGCTACTGCAAGGGGACTTGGAGTTAAAAACTCAAAAGATCCTTATCAAAACGTAATGGGCGGCACTAAGTATCTTAAGCAAATGCTTGATAAGTTTGGATCGATTGAAAAAGCATTAGCTGCATACAATGCGGGGCCTGGTAATGTAACCAAGTATGGTGGCATTCCTTCATTTAAGGAAACGCAAAATTACGTTAAGAAAGTAAACAACTACTTTAAACAAATGGGCGGTTCACTATCCTCTAGTGGTGGATCGGCTGCTGGTTACTATGACTCAATGAGAAGAACATCTCATTTCGGTCAGCAAGAAAAAGGTTTGCGCTCTGCTCCTCATAAAGGTTTAGATTTAGCTGCTAAATCTGGTACTCCTATCAAGTCTCTAAAATCAGGTAAAGTCCTTACTGCAGCATACTCTAAATCTGCTGGGTATTGGGTTGTTGTCCAACAAGATGACGGCACCGTAGCGAAGTATATGCATATGCAAAAAGGTCTCAATGTTAAGGCTGGCCAAAAGGTTCAAGCTGGTCAAACTCTCGGCAAGATGGGAAGCACTGGTCGTTCTACTGGTACTCATCTTCATATGCAGATTGAGAAAAACGGTAAAGCGATTGATCCAGAAGCATATATGCAACAAATCGGCTCAGATTTATCTAGCTCTGAAGCTGAACGTCAACAAGCTATTTCACAAGCTAAATCAGATTTATTGGGACTTGAAGGTGATCTATCTTCTGTCAAAGACCAAATTCAAGACCTGCAATATGAAATCGTTCAGTCAAAACTTGATGAATTCGAGAAGCGTAAATCTGACTTAGAATTGAAAGTTGCTCAAAATCAATCTAAGGCAAGTCGTTATCTTAATGACAGTGCTCAGTTTAGAAAATATACAAATGAGCAACGTAAAGCAGTTGAAGCGCAACAAAAGATACAAACTCAAAAGGTTAGTTGGATAAACAAAGAGCTAAAGCAAAATAAGCAATTGAATGCTGCTCAGCGTGATCAATTACGTGAAGAATTAAAGCAGGCTAAACTCGACCTCATCAGCATCAAAGATCAGGTTTATGAGTTACAGGCTACTATTGTTCAATCTAAAACCGATCAAATTCTTAATAACATTGATAAGTCTGTCAAAAAGACTGAATCTAAGCTTAAGAACGTCGATATCAAGATCCAGACAACCGAAGAAGACAAAGATAAAGTTAAGTACTATAGTCAGCAAATCAAGCTGATTCAGCAACAACAAAAAGAAGCTGCTAAATACATATCCCAGCTTGAAAAACAGAAAAAAGCAGCTAAGGGTTTCCCTGAAATCCAAAAGCAAATATCGGATGAAATCTCATCTTGGAAAGATAAACAAAAGGATTTCAACTTAGAGCTATATCAAACCAAGAAAAGTATTAAAGATATTTACAAATCGCTTGCTGATGAAGTCGTCTCTATCTATAAAGAGATGTACGAAAAAATGCGTGATATTGAGCTTGAAGCTCATCGTAAAGCTACCCAAGACATCATTGATGGCATCGATAAGGAAGACGATGAAGCTAAGTTCCAAAAAGATTTAAAAGATCGTCAGGAAAGCATTCAAAAGCTTTTAGATCAGATAAATCAATATGCGTTAGACGATTCTGAGTTTGGTAAGTCGAAGGTAAAAGAACTTACTGAGCAGATGCAAAAAGAACAGCTTGATTTAGATCAATTCCTCAAAGATCGGGAAAACTCAAAGCGTAAAGAAGCGCTACAAGATCAACTTGAAAAAGATGAGAAATCAATCAACACAAAATATGATGATCTTGTAAACGATGAGCGTGGGTTCAAAGATTTAGAAGGAAAACTGATGAACGGTAAGATTAGTGATATCAATAAACAGCTTTCTGAGTTCACTAAATTCATCAATTCAAATATGGAGTCAATTGGCAAGTCTATCTCTAACAATTTGATTGATAAGCTTAAAGAGGCTTCAAATGCTCTCGGTGTAGTAGTAAAGGGAAATACAACTGGACAAAAAATCGCTCGCTTTAAGACTGGTGGATCAGTTGGTAAAGTACCAGCCCAAGGAGCTTTAGCTGTAGTAGATGATGGAGAAATTGTCCTCAATAAACAAGACTCAGTTAACATGCTTAAAGCTGTAGAGCTGCTTAGAGAAACAAAGATAGAAGAACGAAGTATGGGTGCAATAGCGAAGAGCTACGAGTCAATCCGTAGTATGTTTAACAACGTTGCTTCTTCAGTAGCTATCCCGAAACTTCCAGTTCCAGAATTTGAAGTGTCTGAGTCCAAGAGTGTTACCAACAATTATTCAGTGAATATGCACATCGATAAAATGGTCGCTGATGAAAAAGGGGCTAATAATGCACTGCAAGCAATTCGCCAGGGATTAAAGCAAATGAAAGGTAAAGTATAAGAGTCTGTTAATCAGGCTCTTTTTTTTACAATCTAAAGGAGTTGTAATAGATAAAAGATGAATCTAGGTGAATTCACTTTCAAGCCAGGTACGCTTAAATTAGAGCTATGTAGAACAAATAAAAAGAAGATCGCAAATATTGTTGATTTCTCGAATGCTTCAGCCAACCTAAATCATGCTGCCATTAATGATCTAACATTTAATATCCCTCTAAAAACTAGATATGGTGATGAAATTAAACCAAACCATGTTGCTCAACTTATCAGGGAATGGTACTTGATTAAGGCCACTTTCTTGAACCGTACAGAATTCTATGTAATTGACAGTATTACAGATTCCAGTAGCCAAGAGAAATCTGAGATTCAGGTAAGTTGTCAACTCTCTCCTTATATGCTAAACAAACCAAAAATCAGGCAATATGAAGGTATATCAAAGAACTTGAAAGAAATCGGTGAAGTTTGCCTTAAGGGAACTGGTTGGGCTATTGGAGAAATTGAAAGTACGCTTAATGAAAAAAGAAGGTCTTTCACCATTGGATCAATTACATCAAGATTCGATTTTCTCAGGAATATTTGTGAAACATTTGACGCTGTACCTGTATATGACACTATTAATGATAGAGTATCCTTCTTTGAAAAGAACAACATATCTAAATTCAAAGGTGTTAAGATTTCATCTCACAACTTCATGATTGATATGACGGATACTAGAAGCATGGACGAAGTAGTGACAAGATTACATGTCACAGGAAAAGACGGTATTGTTATCAACTCTATAAATCCAACAGGGCAAGGGTATCTTGATGATTTCAGCTTCTTTTTGAGACCATTCCAACGTGACGATAAAAGAAATGTATTGAAGAAAAGTGCTTATATGAGCAATGAACTTTGTCATGCTTTATTAGATTACAATGAACTTGTCGACAAAGAATCCAAAAAGTTCAAAACAATGTTGGATGACAAAAAGAAAATCGAAGCCAAAAAGACTGCTCAAGAGAATGAGCTATTCGTTCTTAAAAACCTTGAGTTGCAGCAAATTTTAGATCGAATTGAAGTGGTTAAAGAGACTGATGGAGACACTAAAGATTTAATAAAGCAACGAGATGCAAAGCAAAAAGAAGTTGATACAAAAAAGAATGAAATCGATAAAACCGTTTCTGAGATTTCCACGTTAAACAGTCAAATTGAGCAGCTTAGAAAACGACTAGATATGAGCAACTTTCTTGGCGAAGATATGTCCAATGAGCTGTCCAAATTTATACTTGAAGATGAGTGGACTAACGACAACATTTTTGATGAAACGGAGCTATATGAAAAAAGTTATGAAGAGTTAGAGAAGCGTAAATCACCACCTATCGATATTAAGACAAACATAGTCAACCTCTACAATGCTGTTAGTGAAAAAGATTATTGGGATAGAATTTCATTAGGTGACATAGTAAGAATTCAAAATAAAAAGTTCGGAACTGAATATAGAGCAACTTTGGCAGGTATGAGCTTGAATTTTGATGATTCATCTATATCAATTACTATCACAAATGGAAAAAAGGCTAAAGAAGAGGATGACTTCATTCAATTGTTTTATAAGGCTGATAAAGCATCTACTGAATTCAACACAAGGAAAATTGATTATGATAAGTTGGCCACGAATTACAACGCACGCAATGACCGCATTTCAATTCCTCCTTCTCCTCCTACAATCGGAGTGAAATCCGTATCACACAAAGTAAATGAAAATGGCTCCGTAGATATTTCAGTCTCTTGGAATTATCCAACCTCTGATGAGGATAAATACAATATAGACGGTTTCATCGTGCATTGTTATCCTGATACATCTTCAGACACCTACTTGTTTGGTGCTTCGTTAGCCAAGGAGCAACGAATTTCTGTTAGATATGATAAGCGAATAGCTACCTTTACTTCACAAGTTCCAACAAAATATTTCACTTTTGGGGTACAGGCTTACAGAAACGTTGAAACATCTATTAGTTCAAGTGGTGTTTTGTTATCAGATATTGTTCAACCGCAAACACCAAGTGAGAATCCGTATAGGCCTTCCAGTACCGTTGAGGTTAAAGGAAAAGTAAATGGATTGTATCAGATTTCTACGAATGAAAAGCCTTCTAATCCTGACGTTGGTACTCTTTGGATTGATCCTGCAACTAATAAATCTGAACTATATGATGGTGAACAATGGATTGTCCAAACTGCAGGTAGTGCAGACTCATTGAATGGAATAACCACTGCTGCACATGAAGCACCTAATACCATCCCTGTTAGAGATGACAACGGTGTGATTTCTGCATCTATTTCAGGTAATGCAATGAAGCTTGGTGGCTTAGAAGCAGTTGAATATGCGTTAAAAAGCGATGTCTTAAACATAGTTAATTACATGAGTGGAGAATACATAGGAGATGGAACAGTAGGGAGACAGATTAATTTAAGTTTTACTCCTAAAACGGTTAAAATCTATTCCACTTCAATTGAGGATAGCAGCTTACATGTAACCTTAAATTCTTTCGGCTATATAAATCAATTAACAAATGGCAGCTTGATTCTGGCGGGCGGTACAGATGCATATGGAAGCATAGGTATAAACCTGTTTAAAACGGGATCTGATAGTCTTTTACGAGGCAATAAATTAAACGTGAAGTATTTATGGGAAGCATGGGGATAGGGATGAATCAAGTAAACAGATAGTCCTTGTCTTACGATTGCCACCAATTGGGAGAAGGGAGATAGTTTAGAAAAAATTTATTTTATTGACATTACGTGGAAACATTCCTAGACTTAAGACATAAACTATTAGGAGTGTAAGACATGGCATATGAAAATGGTTATGATATATTGGAATATTTCGGGCGAAGTGTTGAAAAATACAAAGAAGATCCTATGATTTTTTCTAAAGCATTATCAATAATTAACACATTTCAAAATAGAAGTGAATGGCCACACTGTATAGATGATCTAGATGGAGTTTTAGAACCTATATTGGGCGATTCTTTTGTTTCGCTAGGATTTCAAGGGTTTTATTTAGAAGACGAGCGTATGGAATGGGCAGAAGATATTCCTAAAAATTATAAAAAAGATGCTATATCTTTTTGTAAGACAATCCAGGTAATAGTAATGCAATTTTATTTTAATAGGACAGAGCCAATAAAACTGTTTAGCGTGGTTTCTTCTGAGGATTCACATAGTGAAAAAAAAGTTGTGAAATTTTCAAGAAACGATGGGGAATCAATGGAAATTGAGATGGATGATTATAGTATCAAAGAAGTGATAAGTGTATTAAGTAATTTATTGGGGAATACAGATAATGATGAGTGTGATTGATAGAGATGGAGTTCGTAACAATATAGTTCGTAACAATATAGTTAGTTTAAGTTCTTATATAAATAAGAAACACCCTCAATCAAAAGTGAAAATAGTCCATCAAGACAGATCTAATGTCGAAAAAAGTCAAAATAAATTTGTGAAAGTTTATGACTTTGAAAGTAAGATGAGCGATTTTATAGTACAATTAAATACAATAGCACACGAACTAACACAAACTTCATTACAATTTGCCCCCGGTAAGGAGAGTGGTGACGATATGGAAAAGTTAACTGAAAAAGTGAACAATATCGAAAGAGATGTAGCTATTCTTATCGAAAGAACAAAAAACATTGATAATTTACCTTCTAGAGAAGAAGTTAAGAACATAGCAACTACAGCAATTGAGAATAAGAGCAAAGACTTGGCAAGTAAATCAGATGTAGATCTTGCAGTTACGAAAGCACGTAATGTTCAAATCATTTGGACTTTAGGAGCTTTTGTTGGTATTGCTGGATTAATCATTAGATTAGTTTGAATGATAAACAAGTGTGAAAGTGAACTTAAATTGAATATTAAATAAACCAGTCCTTTCGAGTAATCCAAAATAGGACTGGTTTATTTATTTTAGACTAGATTATATTTAAACATAATGCTTTCGAAAACTTTGTAGAATTCCTCCGACTTCACTATTTCATCAACGTGTTCTTTAATTTCCTCTTCAGTTAAATCTGTAACAATCTTATAGTTCTCAATCGATTCTTTTTTCTTCTTTGACTTGTTTGTCTCCTGTTCGTTCATATTCATCACCCTCTTTTAACTCATATTCCATACGGGCTTCTTTTATGATTATATTTGCTAATTCTTGATAGAATTGATCTTCTGTCAGTGTTCCATAAACTTGGGGAAATATTGCTATGGAGTAGGGCTTTCCTGGAAAAGTTAATGTCTCTGTAGTATTCTTCTTGGCATCCTCAAAGATTTCCTTCCAATTCCCTCTATTAGTTTTGACCAAAATAAAACTCCTCTAATTGAATTTCTTAAATTAATAATAAGAAGAATAGAGGAGGAGGTCTATATGTAAATGATGGTAATAAAAAACCACCTACACATGAATGTAAGTGGTCATTTGTACAACTACCTAATAGTATTCACTTCAATCCCATTAAGTAGAGTCATTGTTTGCTCGTTTTCTAGAAACGATGTTTAAAACAAGCAACAATATAAATAATATGCCTCCAATTATACCTGTGATTACTTCATCTTTTGTAGTGAAGTTTACAATAGTGATGATTAAAATGGCTAATACGCCGAGTAAGGATAAATTATTTTTCATAAAAAAATCCCCTTTCTAAAACATATTGTACTATAGAAATATTTTTACATAAATGGTAAAATTATATCAATCTTGATTTATTAGGAGGAATAGAATGAGAAAACTAAGAAATTACATCTACATAATGGTGTCCGTCTTTTTATTTTCAATGGTTGCTCCAAGTTTTGCAAGTGCCATTGATACTAGTGATGCAGCTCCCACTAAAAATGAGCGTTTAGCTGACAGTGAGATGTTTGATCAAACTGAGAGTGTCCTTAAATCAATTGAGAATATCCCCAATGCAGTTTTAGATAAGGGAATAGAAGCTACTGCAGAATGGTTTGAGAAAGAAACAGGTTTGTTCGTGTCTATTTATTACAGAGATGGGGAAGGATTTTTGAAGTTTGGAGAACAAGACCCTAATGTTATTAGAACTTCTAATGTTTTAGGATGTATTACTGCTGTAGGTGTTGCACTTGTAAGTAATGCATTTTCTTTCTCTAAGATTACAAAAATAAAATCTGCGTTAAAAGCTTTGGGCGGTACATCAAAAGCAGTGAAAGATATCAAAAAGTGGTATGACAAATATCGCTATGGTGGCTTTTCTCGATATAAAGCTATGGATAAAGCTTTGGATAAAGTTTCAAAAAATTTAAACAAGGATGTTAAAAATGCTCTTCTAGACTTTTTCAGTTTAACAGGAGTTGCTGCAAACTGTTTTTAACTTTTAAAAATAAAAACAAGCGAGATATTTATCGCTTGTTTTTTTATTTTGCTTTATCTTCAATTCGTGTAAAAGAATTTTCAATCTTGTCTATGTGTGTATAGACATTTTCAAAGCCTTCATGCAACTCATTGATCATCTCATTAAGTATATTAAGAATTTGTTCGGTCATTTCAATTCACCTCTGAGCAATTATAATACTGCTCATTTTCTTCCAACTTGGTGACTGTGGATTTAATTTCTTTCACATCTTGTTTAATGGTTGATACGTCCGCAGCCAATTGTTCAATCAACTTGAATAATTTTTCTTCCATTTTGCTTACCTCTAATTTATTTGTATCACCATTGCAATTGTTTTGTTTAACAAAATTCAAAAAATAAAAAGCAATACTTTTGCTTAAGAGTCTTCCTTTACAAATTCAACAACTTCTTGAATGGGACAATCCAGGTACTCGCAAATTTTATGGATTACAGATAATGCAACGTATTCATTTTTATTAAGTTTAGCTACTGTAGCTGGTGCTATGCCTAAATCATTTTTCAGATCAGCAGTTGTTTTGTCTCTAACTACAAGTGATATTTTCAAAGGCTTATAACTAACTTTTGTATTCATTTTATTACACCTCGTATTCGCTTTCGTGAATTAATTATATCACATGTCATATGAAAGATGAAAAAACATTAAAAATAATTCAAGAAAATGCATTGACTTATAATTCGAGATGATTTATTCTTAATTCAAGAAAGCGAACCATGATTCACAAAAACGAATGATGAGGTTGATTAAATGAATCATATTACAATCGTGCAAACCGAATTCAACACACAAGAAATCAACAATCTTTACTCAGCAATCATCGTTAAAGAAGGTTATGCAGTAGGGGAGTGTGATGGCCATATTTTTTTAGCTGAAATCACTCAACGAACTGACGGTAACTACGATGAGGGAACGATCTGGTATATAGGAAGAAACGTTCCATATGCAGACTTAGAAACGCTTGCTGAGGTCGTTACACATCTATTGAAGCAAATCACGCTTTGGGGAGTCTTAACCGATTTGAAGATATTAGAACCGAAGAATCAAGAAACAGAATTTGATTGTATAATCCTTGATCCGAATAAACCAATTACAAAGGGGAAATGAACATGTTAAACAATGTGAATCCAAACTGGAAGCTATCTGTAGGTCAAAGAGTACAAACGTTATACGGACTAGGAACGATTGAAGAAGTACATAGCAATGATCAATATGGAGTCGCTGATGATGAGTACAACATGCTTGATACTTATAGTCGTGATGAGTTAGCTGTAGTGGGGTTAAATTAATGGGGAAGCTGTTTAGAAGGTTCATAGATGAGTTACTGTTTGTAACAATCATGAGCATAACAGGACTATTCCTACTGCTCATGATCGTCATTTCTAGCTGATTAGAAAAGTGTTGGCGCACTATCTAATCTGATGGGTTGGTACAAATCCCATGATACCAGCCCATTCTAACTTATTTTTAATCTGTATTCAATAGTTCACATTACGGCCTCATTTAAACATAGGTCGTGCATTTCTTGAGGTAAGTAAAGTTTACCTCATCTAACTGAATAGAATCAGTCTATACTCCTGGATCAAGGTGTTGTCTTTAGTGATGCCATTTTTAAGGATAAGACTGTCGTGGAATGCGCTAACACACGTTAAACTTGAAAGGGTAGTGACTCAGCCGATGCGATAAATGAGGATAGGATACCACTGTGCTCCCCTATTTGCACATGTATCTGAAAGGAGAAAGCTGCCATTAAGTGCTGTACGAAGGATGGGTGTATCGTTTCTGACGATGCAGGACAAGCCACAGGTAGGAGAGTCCATATATGGGCTTTCTGAAACTGTTAGGGACACTTGATACAGTAGGCTTGTTTGGGGAATAACCAACGGCAAATAGGGTGACACATACGGATACCATAAGCTTGATACACTATCAAGAAGATCAGTCGCCTGTCTGAGTTTGTTTATTTTTTTACAAGCAAATTCAGGCAGACAACTTGTCCAACCGTTGTCCATTGCTTTCAACCTATCAAGCCAAAAAGCAAACGACAAGTCAAGACTAATAGTGCAGGAAAATCATGTGACTTCACGTAATTTTGGATTAAAGGGAGTAGCCCTAACCGACACCCTATCTGTATAACACTATGACGGTATCAGACTCTTATTTAGGGATAAACAAAGGAAAATAAAAGAAAAAATTGGTGAGTAAAAACCAACTGTATGATAAAATAGTCCTTATTATAAGCGGTGTAGTTTTATTTGAACGCCAAAGCCAAAAGGGGATGCGTAGTTGATTTTTACATATTGGGCTGTGCTTATCAATTTAAATATTTTAAGAATAGGGTATACAGGAGATGACTATGAATGAGTTGGGACTATACTACGTCTAAAGAAGGACCATGTGAATGTGGGCGGGGATTTAAGTATTGTACCTTTGGTACAAATGATTGGTTACAGACAAGTATAAGCTACCATGATGATTGTGATTATTGTAATCCTAAAATTGTTCTTAGCGAAAAAATACGAGAGCAAATAGATTCGTATAAACATAGGGCTTCGGCTTCGTGGAATCAGGGTGTGGACATAGGCAGAGAAATGGATAAAGAATACGAACAAGCAAGGATTGTATCGGGTGAACGGAAATTTAAAACTCGGGAAGCAAGTATGAAGCAGAGAGGTAGGTTATTAACCAATCCTCTAGTCAACAAAAAACTAGTTGCTTTACATGAAAAACTGATAGAACTGAAAAAAGAGTCATCCATGTACAGCAATAAAGCTAATAAATTGGAACAAGAGTATACGAACAAAGCAATAGAGAAAGCAAGGGATGAAATAGTGAAACGGGAAGCTCAAAATAAAGAATAGACAGAAAGATCCCACCAAAGATATCTATTACACTTTAATTGAAATTTATGACATGCCACTAAGAAATGAAATTATAGCTTCATTGGAAAAAAAGAAATAGATGTTATTAAAATTTTTGAATAAAATTATTCTTTTATATGAAAGAGAGAGTTGAGACTATGCCACGAGTTTTAGAAGAAGAAATTAAGAGTTTGATTAAACTTGGCTATGAAGGAGAGTATTGGGATTATAAAGAAAAATGGCATAAAGACAATGGAAAACTAGTACATGATGTTCTTTGTTTTGCTAATACTTCTCATGACAAAGATTGCTTTATTATTGTTGGAGTTTCAGACTCTGGTGAGATAAAAGGTTTGGAAAAAGATGAAATGAAAAAGCAGGCGGATTTAATTGATTTATTTAGTTCACTAAAATTTGCTGGTGAAACCCCAAAACTTAACCTGTTTTCTTTTATTGTCGATGGGAAGTATATTGATGTATTGGTTATTAAAAATTCATTGGCTGTCCCTTATTTTTTAAATAGTCGTTATAAAGGGATTAATCAAGGGTTGATTTATAGCAGAGAGGGAGATAGAAATACACCGATAGTTGAAAATTCATCCTTAGAGATAATTGAATCATTGTGGAAGAAAAGATTTAGTATAGATAAAACAGGCATAGAAAGATTTAATATTCTCTTAGATAGCCCATCAGAATGGGAAGAAACTGACACGGGTTTCTATAACCTTTTTAATCCTGAATACACACTTGAATATGGAGAATTGCGAGACGGTAAACCAGCTTTTTATTCATACACCATGGATAATGAAAGCACGGTTTATCAAGATATTAATTTAAAATTTAACGGAACAGTATTAAAAACCTTTGATACTGCGATATTAGATGGAGGACGTTATACAGCAGTACCACCTGAAAGAGATGTGATAAATTTTAATTATAAAGAAAGATATTTTTTTAGATATTATACGAAAGATAGTTTAGTGTATAAACTAAATAAATTTCTTTATGATGAAAATAATGATGAAGAGAGAATAGCCAAGAGTAATTTATTTGAAGTTGTATTACTATTTGAATCAAGAGAAGAAAAGGATGCTTTTGTGGTGTACATTAAAGAAAATCAAGAAATTTTTGATGCGAAATTTTCTAAAACGCCTACATCCTATTTCAATCCAAATGATGAAGGTATGCGGAACCTTCTAATTACTGGTAAGGTGCTAAAAGAGTTGCAAAGAAGCTTTATTAAATAAGATAAAAAAATTAAATAAAAGAAGTACTTGAAGGTGATCAAGTTTAATTGGCAGACAGGGAGATGTTATCCTGTCTGCTTGTTTTAATTAAACACTAATGAAGTTTGTTAAAAACAAAGGGTGGGGCATGATGCCAACACCTTATTCGTCGTTCTTTAATTTATAAATTTTTAAAATGAAAAATGAAAGTAGGAATTAAATGTTAAACATCAAAATTGATGAAGAAGAAGTTAGAAAACTTTACATAGATGAATTGGAGAAACACTTAAATAAGCTCGACAATGAAAAACTGTTTTGGAATACTAAGGAGCTAGAATATCAGACAAGTATGTGTATGAACACTATGCAAAAAGAGTTTTTCTTTGATAAAGATTTCCCCAAAAGAAAGATAGGCAACAAGTGGTATTATCCTGTAGCCCAAACTAAAGAATTCTTATTAAAATGGATTAATAATCAGTAAATCAATGGGGCTAATTTCAATGTGATTTTGACCACCAAATTGACCACCATTTGACCACCGATGGATAATTTAAGATAAGTTAAGATGAGGGTTCTATCTGTCAAAACGTTGATTTAATAGGGTTAAGAAGCCGCAAATTACATATATTAAGCAATAAATTATGTTTAGAACCCAAGTACACCCATGGGAACGCGATCAGTATATGTCTCAGTATTAATAATAAAAACCCCTTGGAACCAATGGTTTCAAGGGGGTTTTTATTTTGGTCAAAAAATGAACGGAACAATATTTTTGGTCCTTGACCAAAATATGACCAAAAAAATTTGAAGTTATGAATTTAACTCCACAATTGATGAGACGTAATTCTCGTAATCCTTAATTCGATTTTGGTCAAGTTTCTTACTAATGTGTGAATAAACATCTGCTGTCACCATCATGCTTTTGTGACCTAATCGTTCTTGGATGTATTTCATGTCAGCTCCTGACTCTAAAAGGAGAACAGCATGTGTATGGCGTAAAGCATGAATTGGCATTTTATCAATATTAGATCTTTTTAAGATACGATTAAAAGCATTAAAAAGAGTAGCGATCTTGTATGGTAGATTAGTAAACTGAGGATGATCTGTTTCGGGAATTTCTCCTATTTCTTCGATTTTTTGAAATGGTATCATGTCTCCATTTTTTTAAGTAAACGGCTACCTGAATGTGTTCCTACGGGCTCGACTGTTACTAAAGTTTATAAGAAGTCCCTTATAGATTTCAGATGTAAAATAGTGGATATATGAAAATGAACACCAAGAAGAGCCATTCTATTTAGTAGAATGGCTTGTCTTTATTGGTTAAGTGTTTAAGTAGGTTTCTCTGCTGTTTTTGTAATAAGGTTATTTCAACGAAGCGTTTTTAGCTGAAGTACCAATTTATAGGAAAATAGAAATCGTTACACATGACGGCCAATTCACTAACTTAAATTACTAGAGTTCACATAGAATAAAATACCAGGAGCTTCCTCCTGCGGGGAGGCAGTCAAAAATATAATGATACTGAAATCACAAAACAGTCATAGTGATGGCAGCTATATATTTTACAGTTAGCTAATTAAAAGTGAGATAGGGAAGTCACCCTCCTATCTCATTTTTAATACCAACCTTGATATTTGGCTGTCCAAGTACCATCACCCTCTTTTGCATCTTTTAGTAAAGAGACACATGAGAGATTCTTTTTGTGTATTAGTTTTTAGATGAATAGTTTTTAGCTTAGCTTGAGGAGTTATTACCTTTTGACTCATGTTGTTGTCTGCATTAGAAGTTGAAGCGAATGCAGAAGATGCAGAAACAAGTAAAGCAAAGGATAATGCGGAACAAGTTAAAACTTTTTTTAGTCTCATTTAAAACACTCCCTAGTTTATTTTGACATTCCTAATTATTCTATATTTTATAAAAAATCAAGGTTATTTTTGTAAAAATATGAACGGTTTTCAGAGTTAGATAAATCTGTAAATAGATAACAAATATTTGGGCAAGTAAAATAGTACTTCATTATAAGTACAAATACTGGTAGAATTGAGCAAGCAAACCATAAAATGCAACTGAGTTAGAGCAGTATAGCCAGTATCCAAAAATAATTACAATATGAGGGAGAAATTTAATGGAGTATGTATTAATGGAACCACCAATTATAATGGAATCCTTTGAAACTTTATCAAAAAAAGAGGCTAAAATTCTGTTTGATTGGTTTGTTAATCAGATACCACTACGGATTGAAGTTTTGAAAAATGTTACTAATGGAGAGGTGGACTTTAATTTCACTCCCGAATCACTTATAGATATCTATAGTTGGTTTTTATCTCAGGTAGAGATTTATGAACTATCAGAAGAAGAGATTGGTAAAGAATTAGAAGAATTAAGGCAATATCCTGATTTTATTTATGAAGATGAAAAAAAGAGCTTGTTGGCTAATCCAATTGAAATTGGAAAAGTGGACTATGCAATAGCAATGGATATTGGTATATATTATGGGGAAACCATTAGGAGAAACTATCCGCAAGTGAAGTGGACATACTTTACTAAGCCTAAATCACATTCCTTTTTAAACAAGCCAGTATTATATTTTAATGATGCAGATGATGACATGATATCTTATGAAAGAGAACCAATCGATATGATGTTTGTTCTTAATCAAAGAATAAAAAGAGGCGAGATTACAAATCACAGTCTGTATGAACTTTATCAGTACGATGTGAATGAAATTCTCGGTATCTTTGAGGCCCCTGAAGACTAGGATAAAGGGCAACTTCTGGCTTGTAGATTGTCTTGTAGTAATTTGATAAAAAACGAACGGCTAACTTAAAGTTAAAAATGCCATTCTCTTTTCTCTTTTTTCCTTTTCAATTCTTCTTTTGCCAGGAGGTTTTTGACTGCTTGCCTAACAGTCATCTCATCTTGACCAGTTTTTCTTTTCAGATCATCGATTGGTTAATTCTTACGGAAGCGACTCATATTATCAATAATTCGATAAATCTTTCTCTTAAGATCACACATACAATCACTATCAAAAACAGTTTGATAGAATATAATTTCGCAATGGAGTTTAGTTAAATGGAACTAGGAGGAAATAAACTTTGAAATCTTTTTGGGAAATAGACGAGGAAAGTTACTATACGTTAAAAAAGATCAGCGAAGCAGAAATATCTAAGGCTGAAAAGAAACTAGGAGTCACGTTGCCAGATACATATAAAAAGCTCATATTAGAACAGAATGGTGGTTATACCATTCATAATGCTTTTCCAACCACTCATTCTAATTCATGGGCTGAGGATCACATTCAATTTAATCACCTGCTGGGAATTGCTGAAGATGAAGGGATTATGGATAGTGCCTACTTAATTAAAGAGTGGGAGCTGCCAGAAGGGCTTGTTTTGATTAACGGGGATGGCCATACTTGGGTAGCGATGGATTATCGAAAAACGAAAAAGAATCCTGCAATTCATTATTTTGATGTTGAGATGGAAGAAGACTTTAAATTAGCTGATTCCTTTGATGAATTCGTTGAGAGGCTTTATACAGTTGAGTACACTGTTGATGAAGAAGCAACAGAGGTTGAATATGAGCTTCCTGAAGTTTATTTGAGTAAAGAGGAATTCGAAGCCATTTTAAAAATGGATGAGCCTCATACGTATGACATTTATAAACTTGAATGTTATCCAATGTTAGAAATAAAAGATATTGAGTGGTTTTTCAAAAAGCTAAGGGACTATATTCCAAGTGTTAAAGATGAACTTATTCTATATGAAATAGCTTCTAGTATTGATTCTCTTCTTTTGCAAAACCAAAAACGAATGCCAAAAAGTGAAGAGCTAATAGAAATTTTACAACAAATTATTAAATTTTTAGGAAACCATGAAATGCCCGAAGTTGTGAATGTTTCGGAGCATCTGGCTATGAAAGTAGAGGATCTGAGTTCCTGAATTCAAATGTAAGTGTGGAATTAGTGAATATCTAGGGTATATAAAGACAGGCCATACTTGTGGAAGATTTAGAAGGGCATCAAAAAATATTGAACGGAAAATACCTGTGGGAACGCGATCAGTATATGTCTCAGTAATAACAAAGAAACCCCCTTGGGGCCATTGGTTTCAGGGGGGGATTTTGGTCAAATTATATTCACAAAAGAAGAAAATGAGATGTAAATCTATGTTCAAAAAGAGAATTAGTGTTTCTAAAGAAAATGTTTTAAATTTGTTTCTACGCTACTAACTTCAATAACATTTCTTCTTTGTATTATATCCTTTAGTATACTCTGTTACTTCTTGTGTTACAGGATACCTATGTTTAATTCTCTACTGCCATGTCGTTCCTCCTAATGCACTCTACATATAAAACATACCTTTTATAGATAAGTATTTTTGCATTTTGCGGGATACCGAAAATTTTTAAAATGAACGCCTTGACTTTACATATATTGTAAATATCATGTTAAAATTATACAAAGGAAATGATGGCAAGGGGGTAATAGGATGTCGAATTTGATTTCTTCAGTAGATGTAGCAAACACTCTCAACAAATGGTATCTACATATTAAAAAGAGGGAAGTCTCACAAGCAGTAGAGTTGAGGGATGAGATTCAAGAAATGTTAGGCGAAATGGAAGAAAATCAAGATGTTTTACTCTATTTCAATATTCTTGATTACAGATTTAAGGTACTTATGGAGGATTTAGTGGGGCAACCAACAATAACAGAAAGTGAAAGAGTCAAAACAGATGACATGCTAAGGTTTTACTTTTATCTTTTCAAAGGTATGTATGAGAGTGCAAAGAATAACTATTCAGAAGCTCTAGTCCTATTCAGAGTAGCTGAGAGACAATTAGACAAGGTACATGATGAAATTGAGAAGGCGGAGTTCCATTATAAAATTGGTACACTCTACTATTTTAATAAGGTCACACTCCTTTCTCACCATCATCTACAAACAGCAAAGGATATCTACAAAGGTCATGAAGGCTACAGCATACAGACCATAAACTGTAATATGTTGTTGGCACTGAATTTGATTGATGACGGTAGACTAGACAAAGCTGAACGAATGCTTTTGGATTGTGTCGATAGACTGATTGAAAAAAATGATAAGAGATTGTTAGCGTTGGCTTATTATGATTTGGGATTTCTCAAAATTCAGGATGACCACCATATAGAAGCAATTGAATATTTCAATAAAGCAATTTCCGCAGATGATCTAAAACAGTCAGCTCCTGTTTCATACTTACAATGTGCGTATGAATTTGCAAGATCAAGCTACAAATCAAATCAGTTGGATCAGGCAATAAGTTGGGTTGCTGAGGGGAAAAGCTTCTCTAAAGAACAGCAAAACACAAACTTTATTTTGAAATTCAATATCCTTGAGAAATGTTATTCAACACCACGGGAAAGTTATGAGGACATCAAGAAAGGGCTATGTCTTTTGGAAGAAAGAAAAGCATATGTTGATATAGAGGCTCTAGCTCCTGATGTTGCCTCCATATATAAAAAGTTAAATCTTTATGAAGAAAGTAACTACTTCTTGGAATTGGCTTTGAAATCTTGTACGCTTATAGGAAAGGAGGTCATATGATCATGAAAAAGATAATGATGATGATTACTACCGCTTTGCTATTAGGTGCAATTCTTGGAATGCCTACTGGACAACAAACTCAGGCAGATGCTAAAAATGAGGTAGTGCTGCTTTTCTCTAGAGGTGCAGGGTCATAAAAAGGATAAGATTTAATCCACCACTACGGAGGATAATTGGTTAAAAAACGATAAAGTGGATTAAAGTGTAAGACTCCTTATGGTATTCTAGTTAAAGAATACGCTATAAAAGGAGTCTTTTTTATATGAAGATATTAGATGCTCCCTCCCTTATATCAGATGTTGAGAAAAGGTCAAAGGCATATGAACAGCTTCGGGAAGAAATAACAGATTTGAAAAAGGCATTAGAAAGTGTGTCGGGATTAGGTGATGAGTTCACAGGTAAAGGTGCAGATAACATCAAAGCCTTTTATGCTGATCTTGCACTTTATGCCGATACTTATCTTGATTTTATTGATATGCAAAAAGCTTTTTTAGATGGGGTAAAAGGAAAGCTTGATGACGAATCATTAGGCGGAACTACATTTATTGATGAGCACTTTTTAGACGCTCAACTGAAACAAGGCATTCAGAATAATAAAGATATGGTCAAGGAACAAAAAGAAGCCCTATCCACTATTTTTGATGACATCAGTGATCTCATAGAACTGAATGTATTTTCAAGTAAAGAGGTCAATGAACATTTAGACGATGCGAACAAAAAAAGAAAAGAGGCAATTGATGCTGTACATAAATTAGATCATGCCCTAAAAACAGAGTACGAAAAATCAGAAGCGATTGAGAAACATCTTGCAACCTTTTATGCAAAAATGATGGCTGCTACAGGAAAAGGGAAAAATGCGCAGCCCATGTATTACGATGCAAAAGCATTTCATGAGACAGATGTGTACAAGAATCATGATAAAATCGATGCACAGGTGAAAGCATATTTAAAGGTGAAAAAAGAAGAAAAAGAGAAACGCAGAATCAAAGAATTGAAAGAAAAACTCAACGATCCTTCGTGTATATCAGAAGAGAAATACTTTGAGATTGTAGACGAAATTGGATATGAAAATCTTTCTTACGATCAAAAAATGTATTACAGCCAGCTTCTCCAGATCAAAGCCCAGGAAGAAGCATCAGAGGGGTTCGTTGATGTTGTAAAAGGTGCAGCAGTTGGTCTATATGATGTGGCCAAAGATACAGTAGTTGGCATCTATGATCTTGTGACAGATCCTGGAGGTGCCGTTGAATCGGTCGTAACGGCTGTTTCACATCCAATTGAAACGTCGAAAGCGATTGGAAAGTCGATTTCAGACTCATTCCAAAAAGAAGTCATCGATGGTGATGCATATTCTCGATCACACTGGTTTGCCTATGCGACCGGATCTCTAGCAGAAATCGTCTTTGGTTCTAAAGGGGCAGGAGCCATTACAAAAACGGGGACAACTGCAGCTAAAACGACGGTGAAGAAAGGGCTTGAACAAGGAGCAAGATCATTAGACAGAGTCTCTATTCCGAATCTATTGCCATACTCACCAAAGTTTCAAATGGCTGGTGGCCCTAAGCTGCCGTATAACGTGTTTGACGGAGAAAATCTCAAAAATAAACTTCTCTCTATGGCAAAGCGTCTAGACAACAATTCAGAATACGGCATCTCTAAGACAGGCAGACGATTACCAGCACCTAAATCACCACCGACTGTTGTCAGTTACGGAGATCACTATGTGAGGTGGAAACGTAAAAAAGTGTTAAAACCAAATGTTGTTTATTCAACAAAGCAAGGCTACACCTACACAACCGATCACTACGGACGTATTGTCAAAGTCGAAGCAAGTGATTTAAAATACGGAGAGGTCAAAAGAAACCAATACGCTCAGTCCAATTCAGGGAAGCCGGATCGATTACTAGATGATGACGGAGGTCACTTGATTGCAACTATTTTTAAAGGTTCAGGGGATATTGATAATCTTGTGCCAATGAATGGAAATTTAAATAAAGGTGAATGGAAAAAACTTGAGAATGCATGGGCTGATGCTCTTCAAAATGGTGATCAGGTTAAAGTAAAGATAACACCTAACTATAAAGCTGATTCTCTACGTCCAGAAACTTTTGATATTAAGTATAAAATTGGTGATGATGAATGGGAAATCAGACGATTCGATAATGTGTATGGAGGGAAAAAATAATGAATGAAGAAGAACTAGAATATGTATACAAACAGATAGTTGATATTGTAGTTAAGACAATACCTGTCAATTGGATAAAGGTGTATTTATATGGTGAAGTAGTTGAAGGTTCACAGACTGCTTACTTTTATTTTTTACCTAAGGAAAATGGTGATCAGCCGATCTATAGTCATGAGATCACTGAATTGTTTGAAGTGAGTGAACATGAATACAGAGAAAGATGGCATCAATTAGTTGACTGTATCCAAGAACTTAGGAGAGCGTTTGAACAAAGTGGTCAAGAGCCCTGGACAAATTTCACAATGATATTTAATGAAACGGGACATTTTAATATAGAATTTAATTATGATGATCTTTCGAATACAAACCCTCATGAAAGAAAAACCATTTGGAAATATAATCATCTAGGTATTATACCTAAAAGTAATTCTGGTAAAAAACATTTAGAAAAATATCTTTCTACATTGGAGTAACTTTTGAATTTTTTAAGACGTTATAAATTTCATTTTGATAGATTATAGAAATAAAAAATAGAGAACTATTGAGAGCACCATTCCATGCAGAAATGGTGCTCTTATTCAATAACAGAACAGACACATGTAACGACAAAATAAAAATATTGATTGTGATTTGAATCAATTGTTATTGATTAGCATGTCAAAGAAACCGATCAACGAAAGCAAAAAGATCGAAAAACAAATTTCCCTTCTAATTACATTTTTCATTACCCTCTATTTAAACCGATAAACCGTCACTTCACAATCACCCAGCACCTCTTCAATCATCTCTTCAACAATCGCCCAATCGCCGCCAGCCAATCCGCAGCCGATCCCGTATGGAATGGCGATGGACGTTTGGTTTTTCTCTTCAGGTGATTGTGTCACTGTATCCTTTAGGTGTTGAAAGCAGCTGCGTAAGGCATCGTAGTCTGTTTGCTGTCTTGTTCTTCCGTATCCAGCTTGGGCAAATAAGTTGGCAATTGTTTTTCCGTCTTTTGTTGTGATGAGTTGAACGGAGCTTAGCAAGTCATCTCCTTGTTCTGTACATAACTGTTTATAATCTTTGTACACATTCGGATATTTGCTTTTGATCTGTTTCGCTAATCCAGCGCCCATGACTCCTTTACAGTTCACCTGATGACAGATAATGTCTTCGCTTGCTTCTAAAATGTTGCCATCCACCGTTTTGATCATATGATGTAACCCCTTTTTGATAAAATACAAACTTATGTTCTATTATAACAGTTGTCATCATGTTATTTAATAGCCAAAATGCTTTTGATGGGTTTATTTGAAGACAATTCAATATGAATCTGATTGTCAAAGTTGATACATGTCATCTAGAATACGGAGAGACTACAAACACGAAATCAAGCAGAAACAGTGAGGGGTAACATATGAATCTATTAGAAACGAACCGGTTAATGATTAGACCGTTTTGCGATGAAGATGCGGCAGGAATGCTTGAGTACTTGGCTCATCCAAGAGTCAATTGTTTTCTCGATGATCGAATCTCTACTTTGGAGGAAGCGGCCGCTAAGGTGCAAGAGAGAAAAGAAAATCACTCATATGTAGGGGTTTGTTTAAAAGAAAGTGGGCAGGTTATTGGTGAATTGTTTCATTTAAAAGAGGAGACTGATACGTATTCAATTGGCTGGAATTTTAATGCAGCCTATGAAGGGAAGGGATATGCGCGTGAGAGTGCTGAAGCATTCTTATCCTATTTATTTTTAGAAAAGAGAGCAAGGCGTCTTTATGCCTATGTAGAGGATGATAATGTCCGTTCACAGGTATTATGTGAGCGATTAGGCATGCGGAAAGAAGGCCTTTTTCTTGAGTTTATTTCATTTACGAACCATGAAGACGGCACACCTAAATATGAAAACACATATCAATATGCTTTGCTAAAAAAAGAATGGGCGCAACATCACTCTCGTTAAACAAGTTGGTACATGATGTTCTAGTGACAGTAAAGTGACAAACATGTCATATGATTCCATGGTTTGTTCGTTCGATCGGTGGAGGCAGATATCTCATTTCAATTATCCTTATCATAAATCAAGTAAAAAGGGATGAAATGAGATGCGGGAATTTAATGAAGATTTATTTAGGTGGGTGAATCAGCTTAGTATCGATTATGGTTACTTGAATCCGATATTTATTGGACTAGCTGAATATACAGTGCTGTTAGCAGCGCTCATGTGTCTGTTCATATGGTTTCAAAATCGCAGCAGGTACAATAGGGCGATGGTCGTTTCTGCCGGACTGACCTTCATATTGGCAGAGTTACTTGGGAAAATCGCAGGGATCTTTTATTTTAATCAGCAGCCCTTTGCAGAAATGAGCCACGTCAATCTTTTGATTCAAAAGGAAGTGAATAACTCGTTTCCAAGTGATCATACCATCTTTATTTTTTCGATTTGCCTGATCTTTTGGCTGTTTCACAAACGCCATATGTATTGGCTGATCATTGCGTGTGCTGTTGGTTTTTCAAGGATTTGGGTAGGTGTTCATTATCCATTTGATGTATTAGCAGGAGCTGCTATAGCGTGTTTAACAGCCGTCGCCGTTGTATATTTGCCGATATGCCAAAAGAGCGTTGATGCCCTCTTGTCATGTTATGAATGGCTTGAACAGAAATTGTTAGGGAAGAGAACAAAATAATATTGTTGCAGCAAAATACCCCGATCTGTTAACGCTGAGATCGGGGTACTGTTTATTTTCGCCAAAACGTTGAATAATCCGCTTTGTCTTCGATATTAAATTCGATGATTTTTTTCAGGAGAGGATAATCAACTGGCAAGCTTTCTTTCATGCGAAACATATTTTTTCCATGATCGTACCCAGCTTGTACAATGTCAGCTGAAAATTGATCAATGCCTTTTGCTTCTGGTGCGACAGAAATGTGATGTTTTGCCACGCTAAACCCAATAATAAATGTGCCGTGATCTGTGAACATGGGCTGATTCCAAGCAATTCTTGGCTCTAATTGAGGGAATGTGTCTTCTATCCATTGTAGGATGTCTTGAGTGCGCTGCTTCAGCTCGGGGTTACCGATTTTGCTGACATATTCTTCAAAAACGTGCATGATATTTTATCCTCCCAATCCATCTACCTCATAAGCCTCAGACGGGATTCGAACCCGCACTCCTTTCGTAAGCATAGGCTAGGGGCAACACGCTTCCCTACGGAATTTCACCGACAGGAATTTCACCTGTCTCAGCTCGTGTGCTTTTCGGTGCTTCTGAAACCCTTGCCTTGCGACCCGCCAGCTACAATTTGTTTTACGGCGCTCTTCCCTTCTAGAGCTACTGAGGCGCGAAGTTATTGATTATATTATATAAAGAAATATAGGAAATGAAAAGCTGTGCTGATGATCTTTAGACAAATCGCACGGTATGAACCATCATAAGATTAGAAAGCCCTAACATTAGGCTTTTTTCATTTCATCTCGAGATGTTTATTTTTTTAAAAAAAGCGGAATTTTTTCGCAAATATCATTGACTAGGAGAAAGAAACGCACTTTCAATGGAAACGGTTATTGAAGATTCAAGTGATTCATATTAAAATGATGTCAAATGGACTAATTAGCAATTGCTAATAGAAGTTCCATATTTAGTGAAATCATGTGTTGCAGCTGAAGGTGATTGGGGGTGTAGAATGAGCAAAGTTCCTGTTGCGGAATTGGCATCACTATTAAATGACTGGAACATGGAAATCAAAAAAGATCATGCAGATGAGGCGGAACGGTTATTTGCCAAAGCGAAACAAGCGGTAGAGGAAATTGACGATGCGGATATCCTCATATACTATTCTCTTCTTGAGAAGAGGCATCACATTCTTATGTACAATTTAAGAGGGCAAAAAGGCAATGTTTCAACGAAAAGTATAGAGAGTCATTATGGAAAAAAAGAAGATGACCTGTCTAACCGTCTTGCCTATTATTTCGATTTTTATGAGGGTGTGTATGAGCAGCATCAAGGTAATTATGAGGTTGCATTGCAAATGTATCAAAGTGCTGAAAAGCTCTTAGATAAAATTCCAAGTGAGATAGAACGTGCTGATTTCGATTTTAAAGTGGCATGGCTTTATTACCGGCTCAGTCATATCATGCTCTCATTAAGCTATATCCGCAGAGCGCTGCACGTTTATAAGCGGCATAAGCAGTATGAAAGAAGAACGGCCCTTTCATACTCTCTCATCGCAGCGAATCTAACAGAGATCGGCAGGTATGAAGAGGCGCTTGAGAATTATCGTCTGGCAGAAGAGGTTTTGACAAGCGAGCAGGATGATTTTATGCTGGCTCAGCACCACCACAATGTGGCCATTTTATATTCATTTTGGAACAAGCCGAAGGAATCGATACGCCATCTTGAAAAAGCACTGTCCCATCAAGAGTATTATGATTCAGATTTCTTTTTCCATTCTACGTATCTGATCAGCCGGGAACTCTGTGTGATTGGTGAAAAGCAGCGTGCAAGCCAATATATAGAGGCTGCATATGCCAGAATAAAAGATGCTTCTCATGAAGTGTTTCAGCTAAAAATAGGCATCGTACATGATCTTTACTTAACGCATGCACCACAAAGATTTCAGCAAATTGATGAGAAATTAAGAAAGTTAGAAGAGAAGAATGAATATCATGAAGTAAAAGAGCTATCACAATTTGCAGCAAAATATTGTGAAAAGCAAGCACTTTATGAGCAGTCTGTTTTTTACTTGAACAAAAGTTTAGAAGCGGATTTACATATGAAAAGAATGGGGTTGATTTAAGATGAAAACAGGATTAAAAGTATTATTCGTTGTTGGTTTAGCGGTTGCTGCGACTGTTTTGACGCAAAACGTTGCGGGTTCATTCGAAGTTGCAGAAAAAATCATTGGTGGTTAATACCATTTATCTCTCGCCCTTGTTGATGATCGTCAGCAAGGGTTTTTTGTGTTTTAATAGGCTCTTCTTATTAAACGCTGCAAGAACGTTTAATAAGAAGAATTCGCAACAAAGGGGGTGTGCAAATTTATTACCTGCTCCATTATTCTAAATAAACATAGGGCAGAGCAACAAGTTAAAAAGGTCACTTTTCTTTGCTTAATTTAATTTTTTGCAGGACTTTTCATTCAAATTTTATCAAATTGGTCTAATGTACATAGAAGGAAGAGAAAAAGCAGGAGCACCGCCCCATTTGTCATGCATATGATGAGTTAAGGTCTGATTCGAAGGCAGGTGATTGTATGTATCCACGTGTTTATGGAGGTTTTCATGGAGGCGGTTTTAGCGGAGGAGCAGTGGGCCCTCATATTGGCTTTGGCGGGTATTATGTGAGCCCTGGAGTGTTCTCTGGTTTAGGCGGTTACCCCGGATATGGGGGATTTGGGACGTTTTCAGGATATTCTCCATATGGCTCCACGTTCATCATGGGGCGTCCTCCTGGTTTTTATGTAAGAAGTTATTAGTGTTTCACCACAGTGATTGAAATAGCCATTTAGAGATTGGCTATTTCAATTGGTGAAAGTGCTTAAATGTAGCCGTGATCACAATGACCCCTAGAATGCAGATAGGCAGCCAAATGATGATAAACGGATCGTAACGATCTGTATATGCTGCTAAAGCCGCTCCTAGGCAGTAGAAGACAATAGAGCCTATTCGCATCAAGCTGACAAGCTGGATAGGGGCCTTTCTTTTTTCCTGGTATGATATACGCTGGGCTGCATCTTCAAATAGGTTCGCAAGTGTACTCGTAAGAACGGTTGTGGAAATGCCAGCAACATTCAATTTACGAGCGGCCGCCGTTTGCATGCCCATAGCCATACTTAAAAGGATGATCAGCATAAAATAAGCACCTTGTGTATAAGGGAAAATGGTCATGAGAGCAAATAGAAGCAAAATCATTACCTCTATGATAAAAATGCGTGTAACGGCTTTTGGCCAAAACGTTTTTTCATGCTTTCCACCTATTACAACTGCAAGTAAAACCCCTAAAACGAATCCACTTAGCGCAGTGATGGAATGAAGGGCTGTTAGCTGCAAGGAGCTTCCTGCTGCAATGCCAAGCAGCACAATATTACCTGTCATATTGGCTGTAAACACATGTCCTAGGCTTAAATAGCCAATCACATCCACAATTCCTGCGGAAAGACATAAGAAAATCAAAGCTGTATTTCGAAATGAATGTGCGGTCAAGATAGTCATCCCTTTCTTCCTCTCTAATGAATAAGTGTAACGCTTCATGACCGCGGATGTCCATCTAATGAGATGGTCACCTGTCTGCAAGCCGATGTAAAACTTGTCTAAAAGCATCATCATTCACAAGATGTCTCATGCGGCGGAACGGATCGCCTTTTTCCTTTAAACGCTCTATGACAGCTGGCATCGTAAATAGAGAAGGATGAAGCTCCCCATGTTGGAGTTCGTCCCATTCAAGCGGTGTCGCAACAAGTCCAAGCTTATTTCCTCTTGGAGAATATGGAGCGATAATTGTTTTTCCAGCATCGTGCTGAATGTAGTCTAGATACAAGCGATTGCCGCGTTTTTTCTTAAGACGTTCCAGAGTAAAAAGATCCGGTGCTTGTTCACATAAAAATTGGCATATAAACGCGGTGAATCGTCTTGTTTCTTCATATGTGAAGGCGTTTTTCTTTAATGGGATATAGACTTGAAGCCCTTTTCCTCCGCTTGTTTTAATAAAGGCTGTGAGAAAAAGCCCGTCTAAAATCGCTTTGATTCGTTTAGCAGCTTCTATGGCTAGATGAAATTCATTTACAGATGGCGGGTCCAGATCAAAGACGATTTCTGTCGGCCGATTCGTATCTCTTGTTTCAAAAGGGATATGAAATTCCATTGCCAGCTGGTTGCCAAGCCAAAGAAGCGTACGAGGATCATTACAGACCGTATAAGAAATATCATCAACTTCATCTGTTAAAACAAAATCCGGCGCATAATCAGGTGTCGATTTTTGATAAAAGAATTCGTCTCCAGTTCCATGAGGATACCGAATTAAAGTAAGACGCCTTTCGTGTAAAAAGGGCAAAAGATAGGGAGCCACTTGTCTCAAATAAAGTAAATAATCTGCCTTGTTTAGTTGAAGAGCCGGGACAATCGGTTTCTCAGGGTGAGTGACGTCTATAACAGCAGGGAGTGGATACAGCTGTTTGAGCATTTGCTGAAATGTACATGCTGCTGGATCAGCATCTAGTAAAAAGGAAGAAAAACGCGGCTCTCTTAACGCCGATCCATCAAAGGATATACAAGCAATGCTGGCAACGATAGAAGGAGGGATTTCGTATAATGATCCTCCTGTTAACTGGCCTTTTGTCTGAAATAGCGTACGCAGCGTTTGTTCTTCTTCTTTAGAAAATCCATGCTTGAATTGGACAACCTCGATGAGAGCCGAATCTTGATAAATGGAACCTTGGAAATAGCCATTATCTTTGTCAAAACGGGTCACAATGACAGAGACATACAGCCAGTTTTTCATTTTCAGCCATTCTTTTGAACGAATATTATCATGCCATTTACTCGTCTTTTTTTTCGCTACTAGTCCTTCTGCTAAATACGTCGTCATCACGTTTTTCATGTATTCAGAGTCTGGGTCTGTATGAATGACCTGCAAAAGGGAAGGATGCTCCAGCTGAACTGATGAGGAGAGCTTTGCTTCTTGGAATACTTGCTGCAGCTGATTTTTTCTTTCCATCAACTGTGAATCAACAAGAGGTTTCCCTTTACAGCTTAATAGATCAAACGCAATGAAATGACATGGAAATCGTTCAGCCTGTCTTTTGATGGCTTCTTTGTTTTTCAGCCTGCCTCTTTGCTGAACCTTTGCAAACTCGCTTTGCTGTTCACTCAGTAAAAAGACCAATTCTCCGTCAAGCGTCAGCGGTAAAAAGGGAGCAAATTCGTCTCTTAATTGTTCGCACTGCTCTATCACTTCAGGAAATTGCTCATTTAGCCGTTTTCCGGTCCTGCTTTCTAAACGAATCTCGTCTTCTTCCCATACAAGAATAGCCCGAAAGCCATCATATTTTAATTCATACACCCAGTCTACACCAGCAGGAATATCATGTGCAGGTGTTAATCGCATAGGTTTCATTGTGCATGTCACTTCCTTATATCATGTGTTCTTAGAGTGGGATGAAATTTTCAATCACATACATAAGTCTGATGAAAACATTACATAGTAAGGAGAAAAGAACGGAGGAAGCACAATGCATACAGTATGGAAAGGCGGCATTAGTTTCGGATTGGTCAATATTCCAGTCAAGCTGTTTACCGCTACAGAGAACAAAGACATTAAATTAAGGCAGCTGCATAAAGAGTGTCACACGCCCATTAACTACAAGAAAGTATGTGCCAATTGCGGTGAAGAGGTAGCGCCAGAACAAATTGTGAAGGCGTATGAATATGCGAAAAATAAATTTATTGAATTGGACGATGAAGAGCTAGAAAAACTGCGAAAAGAAAATGAAGAAAAAGCCGTTGAAATCATTGATTTTGTGAAGATTGAAGAAATTGATCCCATCTATTACGAAAGAAGTTACTTTTTATCACCGGATACCGGCGGAGCAAAGGCTTATTCATTATTAAGAAAAGCTCTAGAGGAATCGGGGAAAATTGGTGTGGCAAAAATTATGATCCGCTCAAAGGAACAATTAGCGATCGTTAGGTGCTATGAACATATTTTGCTGATGGAAACCATTCATTTCCCTGACGAAATTAGACAAGTATCAGATGTACCGAATATTCCCCAAGAGGAGAACATTGTCAAAAAAGAGTTAGATACAGCCCTCCTTTTAATCGAGCAGCTGACCACGACATTCGATCCAGCAGCATATCAGGATGAATACAGAGAACAGCTGATGAATTTAATCGGCGATAAAATATCCGGAGAGCATACTGTTCAACCAGAAACGACAGGCAAAAAAGATCCTGCATCCAATGTGACTGATTTAATGGCCGCACTACAGGCTTCGATCGACCGATCAAAACCAGCCAAAGCGAAAAAAGCAGCGCCTAAGAAAAGAAAAACACCAGCCAAAAAAGAAAAGAATGCATAAAAAAGACCGCTGACGAGCGGTCTTATTGCGGCTTTAACACATCCTGAATCGTCCCATCTTTTCGGTGAATGACAACGGATGTTCCTTTATTAGCTGAAATCTCCTTTGCCCGCTTAATTGCTTCTTGTTTTGTTTCTTTGACCTCACTTGCTCGTTTCGCTTTCTCAGTTTGAACCGCCCAGCCTTCCTCGTGCTTTATTACATGCTGCGCATGATCCATGAGTTCTGGTCTTGCGGAGCTGCTGCCCTCAGAAGGTTTGACAGAACCATGAGATGAGAAATTCTCTACCTCTTTCTCCGCTGCGTTCTTTTTCCACTCTTTCGCTTGACTGATTGCAATGGGAATGGCTCTATTTTCCTCATAGCCTTCCTGAATCATTTTATTGGCAATCTCAAGCGCTTTTTTTCGAATGACGTTGTCTAATGATTGAAATGAAGCTGGATAATCGTTCATCGTCCAAGGCATAAGAAACGCTCCTTTCTTTTATTTGAACACCTTCCCCCATCTGTAATGGATCAAACATACAAGTTCTCTCAAACCAATGTTGGAGATAAAATACATCGTTTTGCTGAGGCAGAATATCATCAACTCCTGCAGAATAGAAGGTAGAAAAGGAGTGATTTTGATGATGATAAAAGGACTGTATGAAGCACATTTACCTGTGAGTGACTTAAAGACATCTATTGCGTTTTATGAAAAATTGGGATTGACACTTGCTCATGAGAATGAAAGAGTAGCCTTTTTATGGATTCAGAAAGGAAAGAGCTGGCTTGGCATATGGAAGGCAGATATGTCCACTATTCCATATCACGTAGCAACTCGACATGTCGCCTTCCAAATTAAAACATCCAGTATCGAACAGATCAAGAGTTGGCTGATTGAAAGAGACATCAGCATTCACCCAATGTTTGGTTTTTCAGAAGAGGAACAGCCTTTAGTTCTCGATAATCCGCCGCAATTTCATGCAGCGATCTATTTTCTTGACCCAGATGAGAATCTGCTTGAATGCATGGCCCCGCTTGAACTTGATACAGCAGAAAACTACGATATCATGGCATATGAGGACTGGGACCGAAAGAAAAATCCGTTTATTGATTGACAAAACCACTCATTGTAACTATATTGATTACAACGGTGGTGAAAGATTGTGAAACAAATTAGTAGCAGGTATCCGATTGCTGTTCATATTGTGTCATTTATTGCAGGTGTTCCAAAAGAGTGTACAGGTGATTTTATTGCAGAGAGCGTGAATTCAAATCCAGCCATTGTTCGAAAAATGATGGCAATGCTCAAACGGTCGGGTCTCATTGAAATTCGCCGCGGAGTAGGCGGTGCTTATTTAAAAAGACCGGCTGAAGACATCACGCTGTTAGATGTGTACCGTGCTGTCGATGTAAGCGAGGATGAAGAATTATTTAACTTTCATCAGCCCGTCATCGCATGCCCGATTGGTCAAGTGATGGATACGAGACTGCGGCATGAACTAAAAGAAGCACAAGCTGCACTTGAGAATCACCTCAAGCAAGTGACAATTCAGCAATTATTAACAGAGGCGGAATAAAAAAGCTCGTACATTAGAGCTTTTTTTACACCTTTGTTGTAACCATTTCGATTATAACGAATGCACATCACCGTTGAACGAAAAATGAGGAGGTCAACAAATGAAATTATTAGTAACAGGCGCAACAGGACAACTTGGATCGCTCGTCGTTAAGCATTTGCTTACAAAAGTACCGGCTGAACAAATTGCAGTCAGTGTTCGAAATCCGCAAAAAGCAGCACATTTGAAGGATGATGGGGTGGATGTACGCCATGGAGACTTTACTCAGCCAGACACCTTGACATCAGCATTTGAGGGCATTGACCGTCTGTTGATCATTTCAACAGCGGATGGAGACCGCGTGCAGCAGCATAAAGCAGCAATCGAAGCGGCAAAAGCAGCAAATGTGTCGTTTATTGCTTATACAAGTGTTGTCAATGCAAGAGAGAGTCAGCTTGTCCTTGCAAATGACCATGCCAAAACAGAAGAAGCCATTTTGGCCTCTGGCATTCCTCATGTATTTTTAAGAAACAACTGGTATGTTGAAAATGAAAAAGATACGATTCTGGCGTCAGTCAGCGGCGCACCATTTTTAAGCCCTATCGGCGAAGGAAAGGTTGGCTGGGCGACAAGAAATGACTACGCAGAAGCGGCAGCAAATGCGTTAACACTTCCGGTTCTTGATCAGGAGATATATGAACTGTCAGGACCGCTTCGGACGCACACTGAACTTGCACAAATTGTTAGTAAGGTGAGCGGAAAAGAAATCAAAGTAGAAAAAATAGATGTGGACACATTTGGAGAATTTTTAGCTTCAAATGGTGTACCGAAAGAAGCAGTGCCATTTGTCAAAGCCATTCAAAGCGGCATTCGCGATGGTGCTTTAGCCGTCGAAAGCCAAGATTTCGAAACATTACTAGGCCGTCCGTTAGCACCTATTGAAGAAAAAATTCGTGAATTGATTTCAAAATAAACATCAAAAACGCCCTATGAAAAGGGCGTTTTTTTTCATTTAGTCACACGGGCCATAAGTACAAATTTTAGACAAATCACTTCGTTGAAATTTCAGAAATTTGGGATTAAAATGAAATTAAGGCCTGTTATTTAGTCATCAGATGACCAGAATGATGAATCAAAATGCAGCAATAGAAGGGAAGTTCGCCGATGAAAGTCCATTTATTCGTTACTTGTTTAATTGACACGATGCAGCCAAATGTAGGAAAGGCGACAGTGGAAGTATTGGAAAGACTCGGTGTTGAAGTGGAATTTCCAGAAACACAAGTGTGCTGCGGGCAGCCAGCCTTTAACAGCGGCTATACAAAAGAGACAATCAAAGCAGCGAAAAACATGATCAAAGCCTTTGAATCAGCTGAATATGTTGTGACACCATCAGGTTCGTGTAAGGCGATGTTTTTAGAATATCCTCATCTTTTAAAAGAAGAACGAGTGTGGTCGACCAAGGCTGAGGCACTTGCCGCAAAAACATATGAATTAACAGAGTTTATTGTTGATATATTACACGTGACAGATGTAGGGGCGAGCCTGAAAGGAAACGCAACCTATCACACCTCTTGTCATATGACGAGACTGCTGCGCATTAAGGACGCGCCTTTTATACTGTTGTCAAATGTCAAAGATTTGACGATGAAACCATTGCCTCGCGCAGAAAATTGCTGCGGGTTTGGAGGAACCTTTTCAGTGAAAATGACCCCTATTTCTGAGCAGATGGTCGATGAAAAAGTACAAAGCATAGAGGAGACAGGCGCTGAATATATCATCGGTGCTGACTGCGGATGTCTGCTGAACATTGGCGGGAGACTGAACCGTCTTGATAAACCCATCCAGGTCATGCACATCGCAGAAGTATTAAACAGCCGCGGACTTTAAGAGGAGGAACGGCACATGAGTATGAAAATTGGAGAAAAGGCCTTTAAAGAACGGATCGGGGAAGGTTTAGAAGACGCTGTCATGAGAGGTGCTGTCTCCTCAGCACAGGAACGTCTGTATAAAAGGCGGCTGACTGCAAGCGAGGAGCTTGGCAATTGGGAAAAGTGGCGTGAGCTTGGCGAGGAAATCCGGCAGCATACGCTGACGCATCTTGATGACTACTTATATCAATTAAGTGAAAGTGTAAGTGCACGCGGAGGCCATGTCTTTTTTGCGAAAACAAAGGAAGAGGCATCAGCATATATTCAAGGCGTGGCACAGAAAAAAGCAGCCAAAAAAGTCGTCAAATCAAAATCAATGGTCACAGAAGAAATTGAAATGAATCAAGCGCTTGAAGAGATCGGCTGTGAGCTGGTCGAAAGCGATCTTGGCGAATATATTCTGCAAGTGGATGACCATGAACCGCCTTCACATATTGTGGCACCTGCCCTTCATATGACGAAAGAACAAATACGGGAAGTATTTCATGAGAAGCTAGGGTATGAGATGTCAGAAACACCTGAAGAAATGACGAATTTTGTGAGAGCCATCTTGCGTGAAAAATTCCTCGAAGCTGATATTGGTGTGACCGGCTGTAATTTTGCAGTGGCCAACACAGGGTCGATCTGCCTTGTGACAAATGAAGGGAATGCGGATCTTGTCACGGCTATACCGAAGACGCATATTGCCGTTATGGGAATGGAACGGCTTGTTCCAACGATGGAGGAACTGGATGTCCTTGTGGGTCTTTTGTGCAGAAGCGCAGTCGGTCAAAAATTAACTAGTTATATTTCTGTTGTGGGACCAAAAGGAAAAGGAGAAGTGGATGGACCAGAAGAATTTCACTTGGTCATTGTGGACAATGGGCGGTCAAATATATTAGGAACGGACTTTCAGCCTGTTCTCCAATGTATCCGGTGCGCAGCCTGCATCAATGTATGCCCGGTTTACCGGCATGTTGGCGGACATTCGTACGGTTCGATTTATCCGGGGCCAATCGGTGCTGTTCTTTCACCGCTTCTTGGCGGCTATGATGACTACAAGGAGCTCCCCTTTGCATCAAGTCTGTGCGCAGCCTGCACGGATGCTTGTCCAGTGAAAATTCCACTTCATGAGTTATTGATTAAACATAGACAGGTGATCGTAGAAAAAGAGGGCAGAGCGCCTAAAGCTGAAATGATGGCGATGAAAATGTTTGGCATGGGGGCATCGTCTCCCGGGATGTATCAATTTGGAACAAAAGCAGCCCCTGCGCTCTTGAATCGTATGGCTTCAAACGGACAAATTTCAAAAGGAATAGGCCCTTTAAAGAATTGGACAGATATTCGTGACCTGCCAGTTCCAAGTAAAGAAAGATTCAGGGATTGGTTTAAAAAGAGACAAAAGGAGGAGAAGTGATGAAGGGGACCATTTTTCACCGAGAGTCGTTTTTATCTCATATCCAGCATCAATTAGGTAAAAGCTCCTCCCCATCTGCATCAATTCAGCGTCCGAAATGGAGGAATCAAGTCCAGTGGGAAACAAACGGATGTTTGTCTAAAGATGAATTGGTCGAGCAATTGAAAAAGCAATGTCAGCAAATTCACACAAGAGTGGTCGAAACAACACCAGAGGAAGCGCCCACTGTATTACGATTATTGATGACAGAATATGGTGAGGGTTCTGTAGTAACATCGCATGATCATCGTTTTGAACAATATGGATTCCGCCCTATGTTTGACAGCTTGCAACAAGACGGAATGTCCGTCACCTGCTGGAATACAGACGCATCAAGAGAAGAAAACTTAAGGCAGGCAGAACAAGCGAAATATGCTGTTGTGTTCAGTGATTATACCCTTGCAGAATCAGGTACAGTTGTTCTTTCATCCCACCAAGGTCAAGGAAGAGCGCTGCATTTTTTACCGACGATGTATATCGTGTGTATAGAGAAAAGCTCGATTGTTCCGCGAATGATTCAGGCTGTTTCGGCTCTCAATCGCTCAGTAGAAGAGGGGGAGCAGGCGAAAAGTGCCATCCATTTCATATCAGGTCCAAGTAATTCTGCCGATATTGAAATGAATTTAGTAGTAGGGGTTCATGGTCCAGTTCAGGCCGTTTATCTGTTAATAGATGATGAATGAAGGCTTTCGTGATGAAAGCCTTTCAGCGTGTAGACAAACCCTCGCATTCTTTGTCAGCCCTGCGCGCCTGTGCTCACGAATGTTCAATTCGCTCCGCGCCAATGCTCGTCCTTCCTAGACTTCAAAGGTTTTCTATCACGCTGAAAAGAAGACAAAGGGCTAAAATAAAAATCATTTTAGCCCTTTGTCAACAATCTGGAAGGCTTTCGTGATGAAAGCTTTTTTTCATCCAAAAAGCTCACGCCAGTTTTAAAAAATCATCTTGCCACTAGGTGAATGGACATAGTAAGATGACGACATACAAGATGAACTGCTCATCTACTGCTGATGTAAAGGAAGCTGCTAATGGAAATGAAGACAACTGCTCAAACGAAATCAATTGCACTGCCGCTTGTGATTTCAATTATTGCCATTTCGTTTTCTGCAATCATTGTGAAATGGTCAAATGCACCTGCTGCTATTTTAAGTATGTATCGAATGATCTTTGCGGCGGTTTTCATGCTGCCGTTTATCCTGCCTAGAAAAAAAGAATTTCTCTCGATAAAACGCAGAGACTGGTTTTTCTTATGTATGTCAGGCTTCTTTTTAGGACTCCATTTTGTGTTGTGGTTTGGCTCACTGAAGCTGACGACAGTGGCAAGCTCTACCATTATTATCGCCCTTCAGCCAATGGTCTCCTTATTAGGCGGATTCCTCATTTTCCGTGAACGAACGACGATGTCTGCTCTATTGACGATGTGTGCAGCAATTGTTGGTGCCCTCATGATAGGCTGGGGAGATATTGGTCATAGCAAGGAAGCCATCTTAGGAGATATTTTATCCTTTTTAAGTGTGATCGCTGTTGTTTGTTATTTGTTAATAGGTCAACAAGCTGTAAGAAAAATATCTCATTGGATTTATAGTTTTTGTGTATTTGGTTTTGCCGGTCTTTTTTTAATGTTATTCAATCTGCTTCAACAAACTCCTTTTATAGGCTATCCGGGTAAAGAATGGGGAATTTTTTTATTGCTCGCCATCATTCCTACGATGTCTCATGTCATTAATAATTGGCTATTAACCTATGTTAATGCGACAACCATTTCAATGAGTATTCTTGGCGAACCTGTTGGGGCAACGATACTTGCTGTATGGCTGCTTGGAGAGAAAGTCACACTGCTTCAAATGCTTGGCGGTCTGCTTGTTCTTTTAGGCGTCTTCTTCTTTTTGATGCAGCAGCGTCAAGGAATCGTGATGAAAACAAAAAAATCCGGTTAACTCCCGGATTTTTTACTCTTTTAAATCGTTTTTTTCAATCACTTTGTTTAATCTTGCTTCGATTTTTTTCAATTCCATTCGTTTTCTTCTGATCATGCGAAACGCGATGACAATGATGGTCACAATAAAGGCAATGAATAGAAGAGAGAACACTTGAAATAGAAGATCTCCCATGTTGAATGCCATATTCTCCCCATTAGACATACGTAAAACCTCCTTTTCTATCTATATATTACCATATTCAATAAAAGATTGAGATTTATCCATAATTTATCTATAATAGGTAAAATATCACTCATTAAAGGAGAACCAATATGAGAACTTTAGTCCTTTTAAGAGGTCTCCCAGGCGTAGGTAAATCAACATGGATTAAAGAACAAGGCTTAGAGCCTTACACTTTATCAGCGGATCAAATCCGGCTGTTGACGCAGCCGCCGCAGCTATCAGTCAATGGGAAACTAGAAATTTCAAGCAAGCATGACCACAAAGTTTGGTCTTTATTATTCGATCTACTCACAGCCCGTATGGAGCGCGGAGACTTTACTGTGATTGATGCGACACATATTTCAAGTAAATCGATTTCTCAATATAAGTCTTTAGCGACATCTTATCGTTACAGGGTGTATGTCGTCGATTTCACGCAGGTACCCCTTGAAACAGCTCTTTTGCAAAATCGCTCACGTGAATCTCACAAAGTGGTGCGTGAATCTGTTTTGTATCAAATGAACGAGCGGTTAAAAACAGAAAAGGTCCCATCATGGGTGACTGTTTTGCAGCCGGAGGAATATCCGCAAGTGATGACCTATCAGCCTCGATCCTTTGATCAATATGAGGCCATTCATGTTTTCGGAGATGTTCACGGGTGTTACACCGCACTTACCACCTATTTGCAAGGAGACATCAAAGAAAACGAACTTTATATTTTTGCAGGTGACTTGCTTGATAGAGGCATAGAAAACAAAGAAGTATTAGAATGGATGCTTGCCCATAGAGAATGCCGGAATGTCATCGTCATTGAAGGCAATCATGATCAGCATTTATACCGGTTTGCACATGGTGAAAAAGTTAGAAGCAATATGTTTAACAGGTATACTGCGCTTGAAATCGAAGCAGCAAACTTTGATTTGAAGGAAGTACGACAGTTTGTCAGAACCTTTCATCAGCTGACTTATTTTACGTACCATGATCAGACATTTCTTGTTACCCATGGCGGACTTGCTCATTTGCCGAAAGAGCTTCTTCATGTCTCAACACAGCAGCTCATTCACGGCGTAGGAGAATATTCAGATGACATTGATCACTTATTTGTTCAAAATACAGCTGGGCTGGATATCATCCAAATTCACGGGCATCGCAATTTATACAGACTGCCTATTCACGCAGCGGAAAGATCTTTTAACCTAGAAGGTCAGGTTGAATTTGGGGGGCAGCTGCGGGTGTTGAAAATCACAGTTGACGGGATTGAGACTCATGAAATTGACAATCCAGTCTACAGAGCCTCTGAGAAAAAACAATCGGCTGCTGTTCTGCCAGATATTTCACTGGATGATTTTTTAGCTCATTTAGATCAGCATGAATACGTACAGGAATTAAAGCTTCCACACCATATTTCGTCTTTTAATTTTACGAAAAAGGCTTTTAGTGAACGTCAGTGGGATGATGTGAATGTGAAGGCAAGAGGTTTGTTTGTCAATATGGTTTCAAAGCAGATTGTGTCTAGAAGCTACAATAAATTTTTTAACATTGATGAGCGTCCGGAGACAAGAATGCAGCATTTAGTGAACCATCTACAATTCCCTGTCACCGTATATGATAAAGCAAATGGATACTTAGGAACTGTTGGGTATAATGAAATGGAAGATGAATTGGTGTTTACGTCCAAATCGTATACATCACATGTGAAACAAAATCAGCATGCTACCTGGGTCGAAGAGCTATTTTATAAGACCTTCAGTGACGTGCAGGCTGATTACATCAAATCATACGTTCGTGACCACCATGTATCTCTTGTGTTTGAAGTCATTTTGCCAGAAAAAGATCCGCATATTATCACCTATGAACAAGATCAACTCATTCTACTTGATATTGTGAAGCGGCAATTAAGCTATGAAAAAGCACCATTCGCTGAAGTGAAAAGATTAAGTGAACAGCTTGGAATATCCTGCAAGCAGGAAGTGGCTGTTTTCCATGATTGGACGTCTTTTTATAAATGGTATCAAGCAGTCTCTCATGATGACACAATTAAAGAAGAGGGGTATGTTATTGAGGATGATCGCGGCTTTATGACCAAACTCAAGCTCCCTTATTATCAATTTTGGAAGCAGATGCGCGGGATAAAGCAGCGCGTTGCAGAGAAGCGTTCCTCGCAAAAATATATGAATGCTTTACAGACAGCGGAGCAAGCTAGATTTTATACATGGCTTCTTGAGCAAGAAGCAGATCATGTGAGGAATAGCACAATTATTGAACTGCGATCACAATTTGAACAAAGCGGTACTGCCCAAATGAATAATGATGAAATAAATGCATAGTCTAACAAAGAGTCTTTTCTAAGGAAAAGGCTTTTTTTGATGCAATTGAAAGGTGGACACTTATATGCCTGACCATATTGAAGTCATTCTTCGGACGATGTTTGCTTTTGCGATTTTATTTGGAGGAGCACGTCTTTTAGGGAAACAAACCATTGCGCAAATGAATATTTTTGATTTTATAGCAGCCATTAGCTTAGGTTCAATTGCAGCGAACCTGGCGTTTAATACAACGCTCCCGCTTCAGCACACAACGATTTCCTTTGTGTCACTTGTCTTGATTATTTATGTGATTTCCTTGCTTGCATTAAGAAGCCGGAAGATGAGAGGGTTCATGGCTGGTAAACCAACACTTGTCATACAAAATGGAAAAATTCTTGAAGAAAATATGAAAGGGATGAGATATACCCTTGATTATTTAAATCAGCAGCTGAGAGAAAAAGACATCTTCAATATTAGCGAAGTTGAATTTGCGATGATTGAAACAGATGGGCATATGTCAGTGAAAAAATATCCTTCGTTTGAAAATGTCACGCGGAAGGATCTTGATTTGTTCATGAATGAAGAGCGTTACATGCCGATTGAAGTCATCATGGACGGGAAACTCATCCAAAAGAACATACATGAAAATCAATTAACAGAGCAATGGATAGAAGAAGAGCTTAAAAAAAGGCAGCTTTCCTTAAAGGACATTGTTTATGCTGTTCGTTCAAGTAATGGAAACTTATATATTGATACATATGACGATCATATTCAGTCTCCAATCGATCAAGAATGAATGTGTAGTGCCGATGACACCCACATGACACAAATTTGCCAATCTTTATAAGTCCTTTGGATGTCATGTGACTAGGTATCATTTCTTAATTATTATTATTTTCAGAAAATGTGATGACGTAATAAAATAAGTATGTTTAAGTATAAATAGATGAAATTAAAATATTAATATAATATACCGCAAACGGAATGAACGTTCATTCCTACATTTTTATAAGGAGGGGATGAAGTGCCAGCAGTGACTGATAAACAAGAACAGATTATGAAGGCTTCACTAGACTTATTTATTGAACGGGGCTTTGATGGCACAACGATGCCGATGATTTCAAAAAGAGCAAACGTCGGAGCAGGAACCATTTATCGTTATTTCGACAGCAAAGAGGCACTCGTCAATATTTTGTATCAACGTAGTCTATCTACTTTTATCGAAAAAATGAACACAAACAGTCCAGATCCAAAAGCAAGTATCAGGGATTACTTTAAGCATGTATTTTATTGTTTGGTTTTGTTTACAAAGGAGAATCCAACCGGGCTATATTTTTTAGAAATTGATAATCGGTCCCATTACTTAGACGAGACAAGCAAAGAGAAAATGCAGCATTTGTTAAATGAGCTATTCCTTATCTTTGAAGAAGGGAAAAAGGATGGGATTCACCCGAATCTTTCAGGTAGAACCATTTTATCGATTGTATTTGGTGCCTTTGTGCAACTGCATAAACAGATCCTTGCAGAGGAAATAGAGCCAACAATTGAATTTATAGAGGAAATTGAGCAATGCTTATGGCGCGCCATTAGCGTTGCATCTAAATGAAATAAAGGGAGTGGGAATATGCAACAAACATCAATCATTCCAAAACCAAAAACATACGGACCGCTAAAAAACATCCCTCTGTTGAAAAAGGGAGAGCTATCTCAAACTTTTTGGCGGCTGGCAGATGAATTAGGAGCGATTTATCAATTTGAATTTTCAGATATAACCGGTGTTTTTGTTTCCAGTCATGAGCTTGTCCAAGAAGTATGTGATGAGAGCCGATTCGATAAATTCATCGGGATTAGTCTTGATAAAGCAAGAGCATTTGCAGGAGATGGCCTATTTACAAGCTGGACAGAAGAACCAAACTGGAGAAAAGCTCATCAAATTTTGATGCCGGCGTTTAGTCAGCAGGCGATGAAGGGCTATCACGAGATGATGCTCGATATTGCAACGCAGCTTGTGCAAAAATGGCAAAGAACAGGCCGCGATGAAGAAATTGAAGTAGCAGAGGATATGACAAAACTCACTTTAGATACAATTGGTCTTTGCGGTTTTGATTTTCGGTTTAACAGCTTTTATAAAGAGAATCAGCATCCATTTATCGAAAGCATGCTGAAAGGCTTAAATGAAGCGATGGACCAATCGAAAAGATGGCCGATTGCAGATAAACTCATGATCAAAAGAAGAAAAGAATTTGAGCAAAATGTCGATTTTATGAAGCAATTAGTAGATGATATTATTCAGGAACGGAAAAAACAAGATAAAACGGGCGATGATTTGCTGTCCCTTATGCTGCATGCGACGGACCCTGAAACAGGTGAGCGTTTGTCAGATGAAAATATCCGTTATCAGATCATTACCTTCTTAATCGCGGGGCATGAAACGACAAGTGGTCTGCTATCATTTGCGATTTATTTCTTATTAAAGAATCCAGAGAAACTAAAGAAAGCCGTCCAAGAAGCAGATGAGGTGCTACAGGACGGTCTGCCTACATTTAAGCAGGTGCAACAGCTAAGCTACACCCGTATGGTGTTACATGAGGCACTTCGACTTTGGCCGACTGCGCCTTCTTTCTCAGTTTACGCTAAAGAGGACACAGTAATCGGGGGGAAATATCCGATTCAAAAGAATCAAAGTGTCTCTGTTCTGCTCCCTAAATTACACCGTGATCCAGCGGTATGGGGAGAGGATGCTGAAGAATTTAAACCAGAGCGGTTTACGCATCCTGAGAACATCCCGCAGCACGCCTACAAACCCTTTGGGAATGGACAGCGTGCATGTATCGGTATGCAGTTCGCCCTGCATGAAGCTACGATGGTTCTCGCGATGGTTCTGCACAATTTAGAGTTAATTGATCACACATCATATGAGCTTGATTTAAAAGAATCTCTCACAATTAAACCTAACGATTTTAAAATCAAAGTGCGGCCAAGGAAGCAGCAATTCTTTATGGCACCGCCGAAAGAAGAACCGAAGAAAAGCACCAAATCTCATGAGTCAAAAGTGGCGAGTCACGGTACACCGCTGCTAGTTTTATACGGATCAAATCTTGGTACGGCGAAGCAAATAGCGAACGAATTGGCTGAAGACGGGAAAGCAAAAGGGTTCGATGTGACCACTGCGCCGCTTGATGACTTTACACGCCAATTGCCAGATACAGGCGCTGTCTTCATCGTGACCGCTTCATACAACGGACATCCACCTGACAATGCGAAGCAATTCGTGGATTGGTTGACGCGGGATGAGGCGCAGGATTTATCAAACGTGACATTTGCGGTCTTTGGATGCGGGGATCGAAATTGGGCGAGTACGTACCAGCGGATCCCCCGTCTGATTGATGAAGCTCTGGAAAGAAAAGGAGCCAAGAGAGTAGTTGATTTAGGAGAAGGTGATGCAGGCGGTGATATGGATGAGGATAAAGAAATCTTCCAGAAAACAGTCTTCGAACAGCTTGCAGAAGAATTTAAGCTCACCTTCCAAGAAAAAGGTAAGGAAAAACCAAACCTATCAGTTGCTTATACTAATGAGCTAGTGGAGCGTCCTGTAGCTAAAATATATGAAGCCTTTTCAGCTGTTGTATTGAAAAATGAAGAATTACAATCAGAAAAAAGCACGAGGCAGACAAGACATATTGAACTGAAATTGCCTGCTGGAAAAGCATACAAAGAAGGGGATCATATTGGGATTGTACCGAAAAATAGTGATGCACTCGTTCAGCGTGTGACCCGCCGCTTTAAACTAGATCCAGAGCAGCACATAAAGCTTTCATCTGAGAAAGAGGCAAGTCATTTACCATTAGATCATCCGATTCCAATCAAAGAATTACTTGCCTCGCATGTTGAGCTTCAAGAGCCTGCGACACGTACACAGCTAAGAGAGCTTGCAGCACATACTGTATGTCCGCCTCACCGCGTGGAACTTGAACAAATGGCTGGTGAAGCATATCAAGAAGCCATTTTAAAGAAACGAGTAACCATGCTGGATTTATTAGATCAATATGAAGCTTGTGAGCTGCCGTTTGTGCACTTTTTGGCACTTTTACCAGGTTTGAAGCCGCGTTATTATTCGATCTCTAGCTCGCCAAAGGTAGATGAAGAAAAAGTCAGTATCACAGTGGCTGTTGTAAAAGGTAAAGCATGGAGCGGCAGCGGAGAATATGCCGGAGTCGCATCAACCTACTTATGTGGTCTGAAAGAAGGAGAAGAAGTAGCCTGCTTCCTGCATGAAGCGCAAGACGGATTCCAGCTGCCTCCTTCATCAGACATACCGATGATCATGATCGGACCAGGTACAGGAATCGCTCCATTTAGAGGATTTGTTCAGGCAAGAGAAGTGTGGCAGAAGGAAGGGAAGCAGCTAGGCGAAGCACACCTATATTTTGGCTGCCGTCATCCTCAGGAAGATGATCTGTATTTTGATGAAATGCAGCTTGCAGCGCAAAAAGGAGTTGTCCATATCCATCGTGCTTATTCTCGTTACGATGAGCAAAAAATATATGTCCAGCATTTGTTGAAAGAAGACGGCGGCATGCTGATCGAATTGCTTGATCAAGGTGCTTATCTGTATGTGTGCGGAGACGGAAAAGTAATGGCCCCAGATGTAGAGGCTACACTGATCAATCTCTATCAAAACGAGAAACAATGCTCGAAGGAAACAGCTGAAAATTGGCTGACAGCCCTCACAAATGACAATAGATATGTAAAAGATGTGTGGAGTTGACAAAGAGGAAAGACCGCCTAATAGGCGGTTTTTTTCTGTTCTCATAGAAAAAGATCGATAGAATGAAGGTTGGGAAGATACAAAACACCTAATTTGAAAATGAAATATTTTGTAAAAAATAAGAATATTCTCTCATTTACTCCAATATGAAACAATCGTATGATTTTTGATATAGGACATAAAGGAGGAATATGATGAAAAAGGTGAAAATGTTACTCCCATCTCTTCTCGTTTTTGGTGCTTTAAGTGTGCCTAGTTTTGCCCATGCCGCATCGGATTCAGTACTAACGTCTGATTATGACATGGTGACTTCTGATGGAAAAGTGATCTCTTCAAGTGATTTCCACAATGATACGAAAGCCCCCTCATCCTTTGACAAAGTGGATGATCTTTCTTCTACTGTTGGCGAAAAAGTAAAACCACTATCAAAATATTTAAAAGATTTTCAAACGAAAGTCGTCATTGGAGACGATGGTAGAACCAAAGTAGCAAATACAAGAGTGGCACCATACAATTCGATTGCTTATATTACATTTGGCGGCTCCAGCTGTACGGGGACACTCATTGCTCCTAACAAAATTTTGACAAACGGACACTGCGTATACAATACAGCATCGAGAAGCTATAGTGAAAAAGGAACTGTATATCCTGGTATGAATGATAGTACTGCGGTGAACGGTTCAGCAAAAATGACTGAGTTCTATGTGCCAAGCGGGTATATTAATACTGGTGCAAGCCAATATGACTTTGCCGTGATCAAAACCGATACGAACATTGGCAATACGGTTGGCTACCGATCCATCCGCCAGGTGACAAACTTGACTGGGACAACCATTAAAATCTCTGGATATCCTGGTGATAAAATGAGATCGACTGGTAAGGTGTCACAATGGGAGATGTCAGGTCCTGTGACGAGAGAAGATACGAATCTAGCATATTATACGATTGATACATTCAGCGGAAATTCAGGTTCTGCCATGCTAGATCAGAACCAGCAAATCGTTGGAGTTCATAACGCTGGGTATTCAAACGGAACGATGAATGGCGGTCCGAAAGCGACAGCTGCCTTTGTCGAGTTTATAAACTATGCGAAAGCGCAATAAAAAATAAAGCTTGTTTCCTTTATAGGGGACAAGCTTTTTTGTATGGATCGATTTAATAGGAGTCTTATTTCTAACCATCATTTTTTTTTCATGTCTTCCGCGAACCACTCATACATTAAAATGACACATTTCCTTTCAGTCAAAGATGATGCTTAAGATGGATGAGGAGGTCACGCGCTTTTGAAGATGAAAAGAGGCTGGATTGCTGCTGTCGCCTTATGTTTTGTGATATGGATGGGCACGTTGTTAGGTGGATTTGGAGAGAAGCAGGCAGCAAAAGGTGCTGATCGATATGATCATGTCGTTCAATTTCCAAAGGAACGATACCCTGAAACAGGCAGTCATATTCAAGATGCCATTCGAAAAGGGCATTCAGATGTTTGTACCATTGACCGAAATGGAGCAGATGCCCGCAGGCAAGAATCATTAAAAGGAATTCCGACAAAACCTGGCTTTGACCGGGATGAATGGCCGATGGCGGTTTGTCTTGAGGGAGGAAAAGGCGCAAGCGTTCAATATGTCAGTCCATCTGATAATAGGGGAGCAGGCTCATGGGTCGGCCATCAAATCAGCGGGTTTCCTGATGGAAAAAGAATATTATTCATTGTGAAATAAATCTGGAAAGAGTCTCCTTAGAGTGGGAGGCTCTTTTGTTTATCATCAGAGCCTATTCGAGATAGCAGGGACAAAAGATTCAGTGGTACAATCAATCTATAAGGTACGAAGACTGACAAGAAGAAAATGTGAAGGGACATATGCTTATGGATAAGAACCGTGCATTATACGATTTTTTTATGCAGCATGCAGAGAAGCTGACTGAAACATGGTATGAATCAATTGAGGACGATGATGCAGAATCCATATATCGTTCAACAGATTCCAGCATCATAGCAGAGCTAAAACGGCAGAATCAAGATTATTACCAGCATTTTATACGAGCTATTATTGAAGACAAGACGTATTTACATACTGAATTTAAAAAATGGTCTGAGGACTTAGCCAGTGATCCGAAGCACTTAAATACACCATTAGATTACGTCGTGAGAGAATACATGTCCAATCAAAGAGTGGTTCTGTATTACTTAAAAGAATTTATAAAACAGCGTCAAGATGAAATTGATATTGACCGCATCTTTTATTGGTATGATTTAATTTCCGAAGCGTTTAACATTTCAATCCATGTGTTTATCCAGCAATATGTGAAAAATACCACGAAGAAGCTTGTGGCTCAAAGAGATATGATTTACGAATTGAGCTCACCGGTGATTGTCTTAAAAAGCCAGATTGCGTTATTGCCTTTAGTAGGTGACATTGACACAGCTAGAGCAAAGATTATTTTAGAAAATACGCTAAAACAGTGCTCGCAAAAAGGTGTTCAGCATTTATGTATAGATTTATCGGGTGTTGTCATTATTGATACAATGGTGGCTCATCAAATCTTTGATCTTGTCACGTCACTTCGATTAATTGGAGTAGAGACGACCATTTCAGGGATTAGACCAGAAATTGCCCAAACAGCAGTGCAGCTCGGGCTTCCTTTTAATGAATTTCGCACGGCATCATCACTTGCTCACGCGCTGGACCGCATGACCGAATTTTCTCCAATATAAAAACCAGGCCGATGAAAGGCCTGGTTTTTATTTAGATGACAGCGTCAATTTTAGTTACTTTCCAATCTTTTTGTACTTTTTCGTACGTTACAGTTCGTTTTACTTTGCGTCCATCAAGTGTTGGGACTGTGAATTCATATGTGCGGATCGTTTGTTTTTTTGAAACAAGTTTAGGTGTGGCTTTTTCCCAATTAAGCATGTTGTCTCCGTCACCGACTGGAACAGCCATTTTGCCTTTATGAACAATGAACTGATAATCTTTTAAACCATGTTTGATGGCATCTTTAGTGAAAACTTGAGATAGATAGCTGTTTAATTTTTTCTTTGTATCAAATGTTTTAGAAAGATAGTTGTACGTCATATCTTTATAGCTAAATGATTTTAATTTGTAATCAGAATGTTCTTTAATTTTGTAGCCTGACATTGCACTCCAAAAATGTTCTCTTGCATCAAGGGCAATATGTAACGCTTCTTTATTTGTCAAAGCGGCTGATTTCTTGGAAGCGGCCAATGTTGTCGTTTGTAATGAGATCATAAGCATAATAGCAGTTAATAAAACAAATAATTTTTTCAAGGCAATTGCCTCCTTTTCTCAATGAAAACTTCTTATGTTACAAATGTTACAATAATTACAGTGATATTACAAGTATTAAATCTAAATGTTCTTTTATTTCTTTTGTTTCTAATTATATAACGTTTGAGGGAGACAAAAAGTTTTCATTTTTTTTATTTTTCTTCTTAATGATTATTTAACCGTTCTAAAGAAGAATGAAACGTCTTTTGGAAAAATTTCTATTTAGACGTTTAACACACTCTTTTTTATTTATGACATATACTGTCGTGATGAATGTCTAAAGAAAGTGGTGTTTCGTATGTATCAACCGTATGAAGGTGTGTATAATGGGTATTCATATGATAGGCAGATGCAAGGATTTCCATCTGTTGGTATTCCTCAAGGTGGAGGGTTTCCTGGGTTTCCGATAGGAGGAGGAGGTACTTGGCCAGGGCAAGGTTCAGGCGGACACTCAGCACCGCCGGCACCGCCGCAGCATATCATTTCCCAGTATCAGCAAGCACTCTCTCAGCCACAAAGTATGCAGTCGCTTATATCTGGGCAAGGTGTAGGCGGAGGCCATCAAACTGTACAATTTGCAGCGGGATGTAATAGAAGATGGACGATTGTGTTATTGAGAAACGGTCAAGTATTTTTAATGTATATCCTTTCGTCACAGCCATTTGGCCGAACTACTGGCTTTATATGGCCGAACTTTACATTTGGTTCCTTCCCAAGTTCAAGTATTCTTGCCTATTCTTGTGCATAAAAGAAAAAGCCGGTTCTCATCAGCAGCTGATGAAATACCGGCTTTTTTTAATGAATATTTCGAAATACGCCAATCACTTTACCTAGTATACTCACATTCTGTAAAATAATCGGTTCCATTGATGGATTCTCTGGCTGTAATCTAAAGTGTGTATTTTCTTTATAGAAACGTTTCACTGTCGCTTCATCTTCCTCTGTCATGGCGACCACAATATCTCCATTGTTAGCGGTGCTTTGCTGACGCACAATGACATAGTCCTTGTCCAAAATGCCTGCATCAATCATACTTTCTCCCATAATTTCAAGCATAAACACTTGTTCATCTGGTGCTGCAAAAGTCTCTGGAAGAGGGAAGTATTCTTCTACATTCTCAACAGCCGTGATAGGCAGGCCGGCTGTTACTTTTCCGATGACTGGGACGTTCATTACAGCACTCTTTGGAATATTCATTTCCTCTTCATCTAGTACTTCGATCGCTCTAGGTTTTGTCGGGTCTCTTCTAATTAAGCCCTTTGTTTCTAGTCTAGCTAAATGTCCATGGACCGTTGAACTGGATGCTAGACCGACAGCTTCTCCAATTTCACGGACGGATGGGGGATAACCCTTGCTTTTTACTTCATCTTTGATGAATTTTAGGATATCGAGTTGTCTTTTTGATAGCTTCGTCATCTTTTGCACCTCAAAACGTCAATTTTAAAGAAATTATAGCATGTTTTTCCTAACAGTACAAACATAGGTTCGAAAAAAACGTTTGACAGAAACGTTTGTTCGTATTTATAATGAGTGACAGAAAGAGCGAACACATATTCTATTAGGAGAGATGACATTATGAGGTTAAAAGAATCTATTATTTTTATTGGGGTATTCTCATTCATCGTTGGCATATTTCTCTCACTTATTGCAGTCACAAGCCATAATGATTCAAATCAGTATGTTAAAATAGAGGTTCAATCAGGTGATACTCTTTGGGGGTTAGCTGATCAAGTAAATGATAGCAAATCAATCGACAAAAATGCATTTATTGACTGGGTCACCGAACACAATGATCTTGCTTCAACAGAAATCCAGCCAGGAGACATTCTTGTCATACCCGTCAAAAAAGAGCATCCAGTCGTATATCAACTTGCAACAGTACAGTAGAAAGGTCGATTTTAGACATGAACGCAATCATTTATGCGAGAGTAAGCACTGTCAAAGAAGAGCAGGAAACCTCGCTGAAAAGACAAGAAGAAGAACTGCTGGCGTTAGCTGCTATGCACAAGATGAATGTGGTCAAAGTCATCAAAGAAAAAGCAAGTGGATACGATCTAGATCGTGATGGTGTGTTTGAAATGCTTGCTGCACTGAAGGAAGAGTCAATTGACGCCGTTCTTATCCAAGATGAAACACGTCTTGGAAGAGGACAAGCAAAAATTGCGCTTCTTCATTGTCTATTTAAAGAGAACGTAAAGGTATACAGTGTGTTTCATAGAGGAGAGCTTGAGCTTTCAGAAGCAGATGAAATGGTCATTGAGATTGTAGGAGTCGTCGAAGAGTACCAACGGAAAATTCATAACCTGAAAATCAAGCGGGGGATGAAAAGGGCTGTTGAGCGCGGATATCAGCCTGAACTGAATTTAAGGCAGCAGGACCATGCACCTGGCCGTGAACGTATTGAAGTACCGATTTCAGAAATTGTTCGATTAAGAAAAAACAACATGACGTTCGCCGAAATTGCCGCAACTCTTCAGGCATTAGGTTTTGACATTTCAAAAGCAACGGTGCATAGAAGGTATCAGGAATACGAAAAAGGCCTTACCACCTAAAGCGTGATTTGTTGTCAAAATGATTGATATTTAGTAGTATGTAGAGAAAATGCTTTAAAGGAGTTTGTCATGATTTCTAAAGAACAGCTTGCAAGAATAAATGAGCTTTCAAAAAAGTCGAAAGAGACCGGTTTATCAGACGCTGAAAAAACAGAACAAAAGAAGTTGAGAGAAGAGTATTTGAAAGCTTTTCGTTCTTCTATGAAAAATACACTTAAAACCGTTAAAATCGTTGACCCTGAAGGAAACGATGTCACACCAGAAAAATTAAAAAGAGAAAAAGATCAGAACCTTCATTAAGGCTGTGATTTCTTGAATTTTGAAAAGATGGGAAGAATATTCTCGTCTTTTTTCATATTTGCATAACTTTTTAGGTGATCGATAAACTAAATGTGACAAAATCCTTCTTTTTCAGCGTGAAATAGTTGTGAAAAAAGGACAGTAGATTTATGATAATGGTGTACACAAGATACGGAAGGGGATTTATATGGAAACGATTGAATTGAAATCTATTGCAACAATACGTACTCTCTCCATAGACGCAATTGAAAAAGCGAATTCCGGTCACCCAGGAATGCCGATGGGTGCTGCACCAATGGCATACGCTTTATGGACGAATCACTTAAACGTAAGTCCGCAAAATCCAAATTGGTTCAACAGAGACCGCTTTGTTTTATCTGCAGGACATGGTTCTATGCTTTTATACAGCATGCTTCATTTAAGCGGATACAACCTGAGCATCGAAGATTTAAAACAATTCCGCCAATGGGGAAGCAAAACACCTGGACATCCTGAATTTGGACATACAGAAGGCGTAGATGCGACAACAGGTCCTTTAGGCCAGGGAATTGCTATGGCCGTAGGAATGGCACTTGCAGAAAGACATCTTGCGGAAACGTATAACAAAGACAACTTTCATGTTGTAGATCACTATACATACAGCATTTGCGGAGATGGAGACTTAATGGAGGGGATTTCCTCTGAAGCTGCTTCACTTGCTGGTCATTTAGGCTTAGGCCGTTTAATCGTTCTTTACGATTCAAATGACATTTCTTTAGATGGCGACCTAGATCGTTCATTCTCTGAAAATGTGAAGAATCGTTTTGAAGCGATGAACTGGGAAGTTCTTTACGTGAAAGACGGCAACAACATCGAAGAAGTAACAGCTGCTATTGAAAAGGCGAAACAAAGCACAGACAGACCTACATTAATTGAAGTGAAAACAACGATCGGTTTCGGGTCGCCAAACCGTGCGGGAACGTCTGGTGTGCATGGTGCACCGCTTGGCAGTGAGGAAGCAAAGCTGACGAAGGATGCTTACTCTTGGACGTTTGAAGAAGATTTCCATGTACCTTCTGAAGTGTACGATCATTTCAAAGAAGCTGTAAAAGACGCAGGACAGAAAAAAGAAGCAGCGTGGAATGAGCTGTTTGCGCAATACGAAAAAGAATATCCAGAGCTAGCAGCACAGCTGAAGCTTGCGATTGAAGGAAAACTTCCTGAGAATTGGGATCAAGAGGTTCCTGTTTATGAAGCAGGTTCAAGCCTTGCCTCCCGCGCATCTTCAGGCGAAGTGTTAAATGGCATTGCGAAGCAAGTACCTTTCTTTATTGGTGGTTCGGCTGATCTTGCTGGATCAAATAAAACAACGATTAAAAACACGGACGATTTCGGAAAAAATAATTATGCCGGCAAAAACATTTGGTTCGGTGTCAGAGAATTTGCAATGGGTGCTGCGCTCAATGGTATGGCACTTCACGGCGGTCTTCGTGTATTCGGCGGAACGTTCTTTGTTTTCTCAGATTACTTAAGACCAGCGATTCGTCTTGCTGCCTTAATGGGACTTCCAGTCACATACGTCTTTACTCATGATAGTATCGCTGTTGGTGAAGATGGTCCGACGCATGAGCCGGTTGAACAGCTTGCTTCATTGCGTGCGATGCCTAACCTTTCAGTTATCCGCCCAGCAGATGGAAATGAAACAGCTGCAGCGTGGAAACTAGCTGTATCTTCAACGGATAAACCGACTGCACTAGTTCTTACTCGTCAAAACCTTCCAACGATTGACCAGGCACCAGAGAAGGCATATGAGGGAGTAGAAAAAGGTGGATACGTTGTGGTTGAAGCAGCTGATGCACAGCCAGAAGCACTTCTACTCGCTTCAGGATCTGAGGTTGGTTTAGCGATTGAAGCGCAAAAGGCACTTGAAAAAGAGGGTATCCGCGCGTCTGTTGTCAGCCTTCCTGCATGGGATCGCTTCGATCAGCAGTCAGACGAATACAAAGAATCCGTTCTTCCTAAAGCAGTGCGTGCACGTGTTGCGATTGAAATGGGCGCTTCACTTGGCTGGGAGCGTTATACTGGCCTTGATGGTGACGTGATTGCAATTGATAAATTTGGTGCTTCTGCTCCAGGTGAAACCATTATCGAGAAATACGGATTTACTGTCAGCAATGTAGTCAGCCGCGTGAAAGCGAAGCTGAATAAATAAACGATCTTCAAGCATCATGCTTTTTTGCTATCTGTTTGCAGAGCATTTTCATCCGCTCTGCAAACTTTTTTCTTTTTTCTTGTTTTTTTGACAAAACTAGTTTCTTCTTGCTTCATATATAGACAATTCTTTCTTTCACATTTTTGTATAATACAAGCAATAAATGAGATTGACGAAATGTGAAAGGAAGGGATAGACATGGAACGCCATTATTATATTTATTGGATTGAGGATGAATTTGCGCATCACTATTTTGGCAGAGAATCAATTTTGTTTCATTTGTTTGAGTCGTTACACTGGACGAACCGCACTGACGATGAGTTGGTTATGCTTGTGAAGCAAGTGGATTATGTGACGAAACGAATCCCTGCTTTTCATATGCACCAGCGTCTAATGAATAACTTAACGAACATTCACTATACACAAATAGGCTCGATTTACAGCGCCTCCTTACCAGATGGAAAAGGAACTGCAGCATTTATTATAAAAGACAGGTATATCCAAATGTCTGCCACTGGCAGTTATGAGGCAGAAACGGTGTTTTTTGAAGTGCTGAGAAAAATCAGCCCTTGTTTTCTTGCGATGGACTTTAGTTCAAAGAAGCACGGGTGGCTTAATCCAGTAAAAGTGAGGAATTTTGTTTAAAAAAATAAAATTGAACGTGAAATGTTGTATAATAGCCTTTTGTTTAGTACACTTTATACGAGACAACATGAAGGAGGAAGAATTATGGATTTATGGGTTGTCATCCTTGTAGGCGTTGTTGCACTGCTTGCAGGAGTTGCACTCGGATTCTTTATTGCTCGTAAGTATATGATGAGCTATTTGAAAAAGAATCCACCGATTAATGAACAAATGCTTCGAATGATGATGATGCAAATGGGCATGAAACCGTCCCAGAAGAAAATCAATCAAATGATGAAAGCCATGAACAACCAAGCGAAATAATACGTACGATATTATGATCATAGATGGAACATGGTTATAAAGAATGGACAAGCGTTGTCCTTTCTTTATTCAATTCACCTTCATCAGACGCTTAAAACCACTGTACTTGCATGAATGAAGCAGGGAAGGTGGTTTTTATTATGGCGTCAAGCAGCATGTAAAAAAACAAAAAACCCCTATGTCAGAGGTTTTTGTTTCGTTTATGGTCACCATATCAACTGTTTTAATAATTGTGCGGCATGTTTGATATCATGAAGTATGATTAGTTGGCTGAGTTTGAGTGTAAGTGTCGTTGATATTGTAAGAGGAGATGATCTAGCTGCTGGCTATGTTCGATGGTCACTGTTGATGTCATCCCATTGTGCAAGACAACTTTCATCAGCTCTTCTCTTTTCTCTTCGATTTGAGTTAATAATGATGTTTTTACCAAAGTCATGTTCCTTTCATGCAAATCTTGATAAAAAGAATCGATTCTATTATATCCATTTTAAGGTTTATTTTCAAATTTAAAGGATTCATTATCTTGATGTCAAATTAAATTATATAAGGTTTTAAGAGAATAGACCATCTTTATTGAGGTGATGTAAAAAAAATGAAATGATTTTGTCATCTCTTATTGTATATTGTAAGAAGGGGGTGTTCTTTTGACAGATTTGAATTACTTTTTAGCATTTGGAGCAGGATTTCTTTCTTTTATTTCACCGTGCTGTCTGCCGCTTTATCCAGCGTTTTTATCGTATATTACGGGCGTTAGTATAGATGAAGTGAAATCTGAGAAGGTGATGCTGAGAAGAAGAAGTCTGCTTCATACATTATTCTTTTTAGTTGGGTTCTCTATTATATTTATTGCGATTGGCTTTGGGACATCGTTTGTCGGGAAGTTTTTTAATGATTATCATCAAGCGATTCGTCAAATTGGAGCCATCCTCATTATTTTCTTTGGTTTTATGACTCTTGGCGTATTTAAGCCCTCTTTCCTCATGGGCGAAAAGAGAATACAGTTCAAAAATCGTCCTGCTGGTTTTTTTGGATCCATTCTCATCGGAATGGGCTTTGCCGCTGGATGGACACCTTGTACTGGACCTATTTTATCCGCTGTCATCACACTGGCAAGTAACAATCCTGAGTCGGCGGTCATGTATATGATTACGTATATATTTGGATTTGCCGTCCCGTTTTTTATTCTCTCCTTTTTCATTACGAAAATGGGGTGGATCAGAAAGCGTCAGCAGCTCATCATGCGAATTGGCGGGATCATTATGATTGTGGTAGGGATTTTGCTGTTCTTTGATCTTCTCACATGGATTATCATCATGTTCTCATCATTGTTTGGTGGCTTTACAGGCTTTTGAAATCGTTTTCTACAGTCGCGGCGAATGGTTTTTTTTCGTCAATTGGAGTATATTATACATAGGCTGACCTTAAAGAATAAAGGAATGATTTGATATGATGATTTTGATCTCTTCTATAATAGCGATATGTATGGCGGTGGCCGTCATGTTTATTCGCATTAAGTCATCTGCAAAACCTGCAACTGCGAAAAAAATTATTTTACCTCCTATTTTCATGAGCACTGGTGCACTGATGTTTTTTGTTCCTATGTTTCGGGTAACTGGAGCTGAATTTCTAGAAGCGATCACAGTGGGGATGTTTTTCTCTATATTTTTAATCAAAACATCAAAGTTTGAAATTAGAGGCAATGACATCTACTTAAAGCGTTCAAAAGCATTTGTGTTCATTCTCATTGGACTTCTTGTCCTTCGTATCGGAATGAAGACCATCCTGAGTTCTTCTATTGATTATGGTTCATTAAGCGGTATGTTTTGGATTCTTGCCTTTGGCATGATCGTGCCTTGGCGCGTTGCCATGTATTTGTCGTTTAGAAAGCTGTCCAAACAATTAGATCCGCAGCAGATTCAAATGAATTAAACCTCCTTTTTAAAAAAGGAGGTTATTTTAATAACGATTCATATGGCGAGTGATCAATGTTTTTTTCTTGAAGGCGCTTCAGTAAAAACTTATGATCCCGCTTCGGTGTAGCCATAATGTAGCCGCGAATGATTAAGTCTAAATTAATGCTGGCAGCCTGTTCTTTTAATGCCAGCTCGCCAATTTTACCCGCAATTTTTTCTTTGGCAACATCTCTAAACAGCTCTGGAACAGGCAATACGAGTTCATTTAACAGCTGTTTGTCCTCATCCCGCCATAGGTGAAGGCTCTTTTGAATATATTCATCCTGCCAATCAAGTTCTGATTTCCCATCTTCCTTTGGTAATCGTTTTAAAAATTTACGAAACATAAAAAAGCCACCGATTGCGAGTAATCCGATCATCACTGTACCCCAAAATAAAATGAACCACAAAAACCAGCCGCTTAACATGTTCTCACTCCTTATACCCCTTATCTCTCTATTTTATATTACATGAAGAGAGGATAGAAGAAAATAACAAAAATGTATGTCTATTATCTCTATAAACGCCCTTTTTCATTGATAGCCGCCCATTTACTAGAATGACCCAAACCAATCAATAGAAAAAGAATACATTATCATATAGCGACTCTACTATTTGGCCATGGTGGTTCGCAAAAGGTATTGACTTGAAACGAACGGAAGAGAGCCCACCTAAATAAAGGTGGGCTCTTAATGTTTGAAGTGCGGGATTTGAAAGGAAAATGCACCGTTTGGATGGTCGGAACATTTTTTAATTTTTATCGATATGATTCGGTTTTCATAATCTGTTTCAATGTCTTTGTCGTTTAAATAAAAAGGGAGCATCACGCTTTTTTCAATTGACTGTTCGCCTTCACCATTTGGTTTTTGTACTGTGTAAGTCATCGTCAGCTCATGTCCAGCGAAGGTCAGTTTTACATCAGTGATCGATAGGGTGGAGACATCGATTTCGATAATATAGTCACGGCTTGTTTCATAAAGATCAATTGGGAGGTGTTCATCATACCAGGCAAATGGATCATCCATTAAAACATTGAGCCAATCATCTATTTCAAGAAAATCAGAGGAATTCGATTGCTTTTCATTCTCCATAAACACTCCTCCATCACATCTCATAATAAATCATATGATGAAAATGGAAATGTGTGAAAGACCTAAAACATCCCGTTTGGTCACGGGATGAGAGGGGAATGTTTACATATCATGATGTGAATTGTGCTTTTGTCTTGTATGGTTGCGGTTTTTCACTTTTTTACTGCCTGATAATGGCTCAGGCTGTCCGCCTTGATGCTCCTTAGGAGAGTTTTGACGGATGTCTTTCCCTGTGTTTTTATTCGTCATGATTTTTGGCTCCTTCTTATTGATTCTTTTTGCGTTTTTTATTGTTTTGTCTTTGTTCTTCTGTTAAAACGAGTTGATCATCTTCCGTATAGCCTGCGCCATTACCCTGGCTTTTGGCTGCGTTCATGCCATTAATGACATGATTAGCTTTGCGTTTTGTCATGTTATATCACCTCATTTGTAGTATGAGCCCGCCCCGCTTCGTTTATGAAGAGTAATCATTTCCTGATGATAAGTTAAACTTATTGAATTTAATAAAAGCATTGTTATTTACTTATGTATGAATTTGTTTTAAGATGAAATTGTGAGAAAATTGTGGTGAAATACGACGATTTTTCTGAGAATTGAAATTGATCTTGATCATCAAAAGGGGGATTTTGGACATGTCGAAACAGCAGCAAGTCGCTAAACAAGACGCTTTTCAATCTAGAAAAACGTTTTCGACAAATGGGAAAACGTATCACTATTATTCGTTAGAAGCACTAGAGAAACAAGGAATCGGAAATGTTTCTAAGCTGCCTTATTCCATTAAGGTACTTTTAGAATCAGTGCTTCGCCAAGTAGACGGTAGAGTGATCAAGAAGGAACACGTTGAAAACTTGGCAAAATGGGGAACTGCCGAGGTAAAAGAAATTGATGTTCCATTTAAACCTTCTCGTGTTATTTTACAAGACTTCACGGGTGTACCAGCCGTCGTTGACCTTGCTTCTTTAAGAAAAGCAATGGCAGATGTAGGCGGGGATCCGGATAAAATCAACCCTGAAATTCCAGTTGACCTTGTTATTGACCACTCAGTACAAGTTGATAAAGCTGGAACTGAAGATGCATTAAACATTAACATGGATTTAGAATTCGAACGTAACGCAGAGCGTTATAACTTCCTTAGCTGGGCAAAGAAAGCGTTTAATAACTATCAAGCTGTGCCGCCTGCAACAGGAATTGTTCACCAAGTGAACTTAGAGTATCTTGCAAGTGTTGTTCATGCGATTGAAGAAGATGGCGAGATCATCACTTACCCAGATACATTAGTTGGTACTGACTCTCATACAACGATGATTAACGGTATCGGTGTACTTGGATGGGGCGTTGGCGGTATCGAAGCGGAAGCTGGTATGCTCGGTCAGCCTTCATACTTCCCAGTACCAGAAGTTATTGGTGCTAAATTAGTTGGAGAGCTTCCAAACGGAACAACTGCAACTGACCTTGCACTAAAAGTTACACAAGTTCTTCGTGAAAAAGGCGTAGTTAACAAATTCGTTGAGTTCTTCGGACCTGGTGTTGCACAATTGCCGTTAGCAGATCGCGCAACAATTGCGAACATGGCGCCAGAATACGGTGCTACTTGTGGATTCTTCCCAGTAGATGAAGAAGCGCTTGCTTACCTTCGCCTTACTGGACGTGATGAAGAGCAAATTAATATCGTTGAAGAATATTCTCGCGCAAATGGCTTATTCTATACGCCAGATGCAGAAGAGCCAATTTTTACAGATGTTGTGGAAATTGATCTTTCTCAAATTGAATCAAACTTATCTGGTCCAAAACGTCCACAAGATTTGATTCCACTTTCTCAAATGAAAGAGACGTTCCATAAACACATCGAAAGCCCAGCTGGTAACCAAGGGTTTGGCTTAGATAAATCAGAGCTTGATAAACAAATCGAATTTGATCTTTCAAACGGTGAAAAAGCTGTGATGAAGACAGGTGCGATTGCGATTGCGGCGATTACGAGCTGTACGAATACATCGAACCCATACGTTTTAATCGGAGCAGGTCTTGTTGCGAAGAAAGCAAGTGAGCTCGGTATGAAGGTGCCAAACTACGTGAAAACGTCACTAGCGCCAGGTTCTAAAGTTGTAACAGGATACCTTGTGAATTCAGGACTTCTTCCATATTTAAGAGACCTCGGATTTAACATTGTTGGCTATGGCTGTACAACATGTATCGGAAACTCAGGACCGCTTGCACAAGAAATTGAGGATGCTGTCTCTGAAAACGATCTGCTGATCACTTCTGTTTTATCAGGTAACCGTAACTTTGAAGGTCGTATCCATCCGCTTGTGAAAGGGAACTACCTTGCATCTCCACCATTAGTTGTGGCTTATGCACTTGCTGGTACGGTGAATATTGATTTAACAAAAGACCCTATCGGTGTCGATAAAAATGGCGAGAACGTTTATTTCAATGACATTTGGCCATCAATGGATGAAATCAACAGCGTCGTTAAAAGCACTGTTACACCTGAGCTATTCCGTTCAGAGTATGAAACTGTGTTTGACAACAATGACCGCTGGAATGAAATTAAAACGACGGATGATGCATTGTACAAATGGGATGAAAATTCCACATACATTGATAACCCGCCATTCTTTGAAAACCTATCAGTTGAACCTGGTAAAGTTGAACCGCTTAAAGGCTTGCGCGTCGTTGCGAAGTTCGGTGACTCTGTCACAACTGACCATATTTCTCCTGCTGGAGCGATTGGTAAGGACACACCGGCGGGCAAATACTTGCAAGAAAGAGGCGTGTCGCCTAGAGACTTTAACTCATATGGGTCTCGCCGTGGTAACCACCATGTTATGATGAGAGGTACTTTTGCAAACATCCGTATTAAGAACCAAATTGCACCAGGAACAGAAGGCGGATATACAACCTACTGGCCAACTGGTGAAGTGACATCGATTTATGATGCATGTATGCGTTATAAAGAGGATGGAACAGGTCTTGCGATTTTAGCAGGTAAAGACTACGGAATGGGTTCTTCACGTGACTGGGCCGCAAAAGGAACAAACCTTCTTGGAATTAAATTTGTTCTAGCTGAAAGCTTTGAGCGTATCCACAGAAGTAACCTTGTCTTCATGGGCGTACTTCCTCTGCAGTTTAAAGACGGAGAAAGTGCAGAAACTCATGGCCTAACAGGAACAGAAACATTTGAAGTTCATGTTGACGAAACAGTTCGTCCGCGTGATCTCGTCACTGTGAAAGCAATTGACACAGATGGAAACGAGAAAACGTTTGAAGTAGTGGTTCGCTTTGACAGTGAAGTCGAAATTGACTACTATCGTCATGGCGGTATCCTTCAAATGGTACTTCGCGAAAAATTGGCAAGCAACTAATTCAGCAAAGAAGAGAAGGCGATCTAACAGCTTTCTCTTCTTTTTTAAAATAGTGGAGGATCAATCATGTGGAAAAAAGGAATGGCAAGCGCTGTTTTACTTGTGTTGATTGGTTTACTTGCATGGAATTTATTTGGGCCAAAAGAGCCTGCAATCGGTCTTGAAAAAGGGGATCAAGCCCCTGATTTTGAACTGAAAACCCTTGACGGCAAAACCGCCTCGTTATCTGATTACCGAGGGAAAAAGGTGCTCGTCAATTTCTGGGCGACATGGTGTAAGCCGTGCAGGACGGAAATGCCGGATTTAGACGCGATTAGGAGCGAAAATGACGGGGTCGAAGTACTAGCGGTGAATTTGACGACCACTGAAAAGAGTGTGGATCATGTGGCAGCATTCACAAAAGAATTAAAGCTGAGCTTTCCTGTTTTATTGGACCAAAAAGGCATTCAAGCAAGATATCAGGTGCTTTCATACCCAACGACATACATATTAGATGAAAAAGGACGCATCATGTCTGTGAAGCATCAAATGCTGACAAAAAAAGAAATTGAAAAAGAGCTGGATCTATAATGATTCAGCTCTTTTGCTTATTTTCTAAATGTTTTGGCGAAAATGTAATCATACATATATGGAGGTGAGTGGAATGAGAAGAAGAAAACGACGCACATTTGAAGAGCTTGTGCTTGAAAATAAAAAAGAATTATTAAGCAATGAGGAATTTTTAAACCAGCTTGAAGAAAAGTTGGAAGAGCGATTTAGACAGAAATAAGTTATGAATTATCCGTTTTCGTTCATCCTAAAGAAGAGGGAGGGATGAATGATGGGTAGAGAGCATGATAAACAAGCGCAGTTTACACCAGACCATTTAGGGACAAAACCTGTAGCATACAAACGGAATAAAGGTAAAAAGATGCATAATAAATCAAATGAACAGCCTGATGTGATACAGACGAAGGGCGAATAAGGAGGGAATCGTGATGAATGACAAGTCATATCAATCCAATCCAGATGATCGTTCTGATAATGTTGAAAAGCTGCAAGATATGATCGAGAACACACTTGACAATATCGATGAATCTGAAGCAGCGATGTCCCTTTCGACAGATGCAGAAAAGCAAATGATCAAACAAAAAAATGAAAACCGCAAAATGAGTATTGATGCGATGCGCTCTGAAATCAAGGACGAAGAATCGGCAAGAAAGAATGGCTATACCGAATAAACCAGGGATTCCTGGTTTATTTTGTTTCCTCTTTTAGAAGAACCATTTGGAATGTGGTAAAATGGCAGAGACAGACCTTAGGTTTTGATAGGAGAGCGATGAAAACGTGTATATATCAAAAAAAGAAATAGAAGTCCGTTATGCAGAAACAGATCAAATGGGCATCGTGTATCATGCCAATTATTTAGTCTGGATGGAAGTTGGCAGAACAGCATTGATTAAAGAATTAGGTTTTTCCTATGCGCAGCTAGAAGCAGACGGTGCTCTTGCACCTGTGATAGACTTGCAGGTTCAATATAAAAAACCATTGCTGTATGGTGAAACAGCAACCGTTCATACATGGATTGAAGAATATAATGGTGTCAAAACGGTGTATGGGTATGAAATTCAAAAACCTGATGGACAAACAGCGATTACAGGGACAACCTCGCATATTTGTGTAGATAAAAACACCTTTAGACCTATTCAATTTAGAAAAGCCTTTCCTGCCTGGCATAAAGTATATGAACAGTCGAAGAAACAGGTATAATCCATGGCTTTTGGTATTAAACGAAACGATTTAAACGCTTGGAAAACAGCTGTCCAGCAAGGGAAAGTTGCTTTTTTAACACACTATTGGCTTGATGACCGTTTTCCAAATGCCAATACCGTCACAAAAGCAGCCTGTCAGGATATGAAGCAATTAGTTGAGTGGGGAGAAAGACACGGATTAAAAAAAGAATGGATCCATGACCGCGCAGGGTTTCCTCACTTTGACTTGATCGGAGAACCGCAAAAAAGAATTCTGCAAAAGGAACGGTCTTTAGGAAACATTCAGGAGTATGGACTGTATATTGAAGTGTAAAACAAAAAAGATACCCGAGGGATGAGGTATCTTTTTTGTTTATTCATAATGAAATTCTGGTTCTTTCACGGACTCGTTATAATCAATATGCAGATCATGGTTGTCAAAGTACCAAATATCACTTTCCTCAATAAAGAAAGTAATACCTTCTATTTCAGCGGTTGCGCCGGCATTTTGAGGTTCATCTTTTGCGACGCCGAGAGAAAAGCCTTTTTGTACATTACTGCACCCGCCATATCTCACAAAAAAGCGAACTTGATCACCTTTTTCTAAATCTAATTCATCTTTGTACCAATTGAGTGCATCTTCTTTTATCGTTAATTTCATTGTGATCGCCCCTTTTTGAAGTCATGCTGTTTTTTAAAATGCAGGATGCAAAAACAGCTTTTCTTTACTTTTACCACATATTTAAATGGATGAAACGGCTAGAGCCATTTGATTTTCGGTTCAGTTTTGTTGAGAATTCGTTTGAGGTTGGCGATGTGTCTGTAGATCACAAAGCCAGCAAGAACGGCAACAACAATGATTAAGAATAGGTCTTTGGTGAATATGCTGTAAATGAATGTATAGATCCCGGTCAGCATAGATGATAGTGAAACATATTTACTAATGTATAAAAATAAGAAAAAAGCAGCGATCATCGTGATAAATAGGAATGGGGCATAAAATAGCAGCACACCGCCTGATGTAGCGACTGCTTTTCCCCCTTTAAATTTTGCAAAGACAGGAAAGCTGTGACCGATAACAGCAGCAACTCCTGCTAATAAGGGATGGATGTCCAGCTGCATGAAAAACGGTAAAGCTGAAGCAAGCGTCCCTTTTAGGATATCAGCAGTAATCACAATAGACCCTGCTTTTACACCAAGTGTACGAAATGCATTCGTCGCACCTAGGTTTCCGCTGCCATGTTCACGGATATCGATTCCCTTTGCAGCTTTCCCGACAATGAGACCGGATGGAATACTGCCGAGAAGATAAGCCAAAATAAACATCAAAGCAATTAACATCTGCATAACTCCTTTATATTCTCCCTCTTGTCTTACATTTTAACATGATCTTGTGAAAAACATGGGGAACTTTTTTTGAAAAAATCGAAAGCAGATGGATTCAGCTTTGTTTTTAAGCAGAAATTCGCTAAAATAGAGGAAAAGGAGTGTCTTGATGAACAATCCTACGAAAGAAGAAATTGGCCGTATATTAAAGAGCAGTAAACGAATTGCTGTTGTTGGATTATCAAATCAGCCGCACCGGACATCTTATATGGTGTCTAAAGCGATGCAGGATGCCGGGTATGAGATCATTCCAGTGAACCCTACGATCGATGAAGCTCTCGGTGTGAAAGCAGTCTCTTCTTTAAAAGACATAAAAGAGCCTGTCGATATCGTCAATGTTTTTAGACGTTCAGAGTTTTTGCCAGAGGTGGCAGAAGAGTTTCTCGAAATAGACGCACCTGTTTTTTGGGCGCAGCAAGGCATATATCACGAAGAAGCGAAAAGGCTGATTGAGGAAAATGGCAAGGTCGCCATCATGGATTTATGTATCAAGGTGGCTCATGCGATGACAAAAACTCATTAAATCGTCAAAAATCCTTGGTTTTTCAAGGATTTTTGCTTTTTTGTTGCAGAAACATATTTGCGATTCTAGAAGAAAGCGATAAAATAAGGCGACAGGGACATATCGGCAGCCTTGCATATCGAGAAAAAGAGCGATAAGATAAATATAGAACGTTTGTTCTGTTTCGCTAAAACCATCATATGATTGCAGTTGGCTTATGAAACAGTCTTGTTTATAATGGACTTCTAGTTCTGATTGCAGAATATAGAATGATTCTCATAGCTGTGCAAAAGAGCATGTATTGGTGAATTACACATGCATGGTGATGATGCAGCTTATTAAAGTGGAAAGTAATGAGCAGCATGATCATCATTAAAATCTAGAGAGATCATTTGATGATTAGCCGGTTATGTTTGTTAGTGAAAGGGGATTAAGCATTTGGTTAAAAAGCAGCAAGTAGATTATAACGATGATTCTATTCAGGTGCTAGAGGGACTTGAAGCGGTCCGTAAGCGTCCAGGGATGTATATTGGATCTACGGATTCACGCGGTCTTCATCACCTTGTCTATGAGATTGTAGACAACTCTGTCGATGAAGTGCTCGCTGGCCATGGAGATCATATCATTGTCAAAATACATAAAGATAACAGCATTTCTGTCCAAGATAAAGGACGAGGAATGCCTACTGGTATGCATAAGCTTGGAAAACCGACACCTGAGATCATTTTAACGGTCCTTCATGCAGGCGGAAAATTTGGTCAAGGCGGATATAAAACAAGTGGTGGACTTCACGGAGTTGGGGCATCTGTTGTGAACGCGCTGTCAGAATGGCTCACTGTCACAATTGAACGTGACGGGTATATTTATCAACAGCGCTTTGAAAACGGCGGTAAACCTGTCACATCACTTGAAAAAGTCGGGAAAACGAAAAAAACGGGAACATTGATTCATTTTAAGCCGGACCCTACCATGTTCAGTGTCACGACCTATAATTTCGATACATTATCAGAGCGTTTAAGAGAATCTGCCTTTTTATTAAAAGGGTTAAAAATAGAGCTGATCGATGAACGGCATGATGTACAAGAAACGTTTTATTATGAGACAGGTATTGAGGCCTTTGTTGCTTATTTAAATGAAGAAAAAGATGTTCTAAGTGAAGTCGTCTCATTTGAAGGAGAGCATCAGTCCATCGAAGTAGATTTTGCTTTTCAATTTAATGATGGCTATTCGGAAAATATCCTTTCCTTCGTTAATAACGTCAGAACAAAAGATGGCGGAACACATGAGTCTGGTGCCAAAACGGCCATGACGAGAGCCTTTAACGAATATGCACGTAAAGTGGTTCTTTTAAAAGAAAAAGACAAAAATTTAGAAGGCACTGACATTCGTGAGGGACTGTCTGCTATTATTTCTGTCAGAATTCCTGAAGAGCTGCTTCAATTTGAAGGACAGACAAAAGGAAAGCTTGGGACAAGTGAGGCTCGTTCAGCTGTTGATGCTGTTATTTCTGAAAAGCTTGCGTATTTCCTTGAAGAAAACCGGGAAACAGCCACTCTTCTTGTGAAAAAAGCGATTAAAGCGCAGCAGGCAAGAGAAGCTGCTAGAAAAGCCCGTGAAGAAGCGAGGAGCGGCAAGAAACGTAAAAAGTCTGAAGCAACACTGAGCGGCAAATTAACACCTGCTCAATCTAGAAACCCAGCAAGAAACGAACTATACCTAGTTGAGGGTGACTCTGCGGGCGGGTCAGCAAAACAGGGGCGTGACCGTAAATTCCAAGCGGTGCTGCCGCTGCGCGGAAAGGTCATCAATACAGAAAAAGCAAAGCTTGCTGATATTTTCAAAAACGAAGAAATCAACACCATCATTCATGCAATCGGTGGAGGCGTCGGTGTCGATTTTAATGTAGAAGACATCAATTATGACAAAATCGTGATCATGACAGATGCGGATACGGATGGAGCGCATATTCAAGTGCTTCTCTTGACATTCTTCTACCGCTATATGAAGCCGCTGATTGAGCATGGCAAAGTGTTTATTGCACTCCCGCCTTTATATAAAGTCAGCAAAGGCTCAGGGAAAAAAGAAATCATTGAGTACGCATGGTCTGATGAAGAAATGGATGACGTATTGAAGAAAGTTGGAAAAGGATACACGATTCAGCGCTACAAAGGGTTAGGTGAAATGAATGCCGACCAGCTATGGGAAACGACAATGAATCCAGAATCGAGAACACTAGTCAGGGTCAAAATTGATGATGCTGCACGTGTGGAACGCCGCGTCACAACTCTTATGGGGGACAAAGTAGAACCACGCCGTAAATGGATTGAAAAGAATGTCGCCTTTGGACTTGATGAGGAAAGCAACATTCTTGAAAATGAAAACTTGTCGCTAGCTGAGGAGGTTTAAACATGGCACAACAAGAACGATTTCATGATTTACCATTAGAAGAAGTAATCGGCGACCGGTTTGGCCGCTATAGTAAATATATTATCCAAGACCGTGCACTTCCAGATGCACGTGATGGACTAAAACCTGTACAACGAAGAATTTTATATGCGATGTACGCAGAAGGAAATACGCAGGATAAAAACTTCCGTAAAGCCGCTAAAACCGTCGGTAATGTGATTGGTAACTATCATCCGCATGGAGACTCATCTGTTTATGAAGCGATGGTGAGAATGAGTCAGGAATGGAAAGTACGAAATGTGCTGATTGAGATGCACGGTAATAACGGAAGTATCGATGGAGATCCGCCTGCTGCCATGCGTTATACGGAAGCAAGGCTGTCTGCCATTGCTTCAGAGCTTTTAAAGGACTTAGACAAGGAAACAGTTGAATTCGTTGCAAACTTTGATGATACAAGCAAAGAACCAGTTGTATTACCAGCGATGTTCCCAAACCTTCTCGTGAATGGATCAACAGGGATTTCAGCAGGTTATGCCACTGATATCCCGCCGCATCATCTTGGAGAGGTCATTGATGGTGTCATTAAACGAATTGAACATCCGCATTGTACGGTTGAGGATTTAATGACGGTCATTAAGGGGCCGGATTTCCCAACAGGCGGTATCATCCAAGGTGTCGACGGTATTAAGAAGGCGTATGAAACAGGAAAAGGAAAGATTATGATTCGCGGAAAAGCGGAGATTGAAACCATCCGCGGCGGACGCCAGCAAATCGTGATCACAGAAATTCCTTACGAAGTGAATAAAGCCAATCTTGTCAAAAAGATGGACGAGTTCCGAATTGAAAGAAAAGTAGAAGGCATTTCAGAGGTCCGAGATGAGACAGACCGTACTGGGCTTCGAATCGTAGTAGAGCTGAAAAAAGAAGCAGATGCAAATGGTGTGTTGAATTTCTTATATAAAAACTCGGATCTGCAAATCCCATATAACTTTAATATGGTAGCGATACATAATCGAAGACCGACCTTAATGACACTCACAACTATACTAGATGCATATATTGCCCATCAAAAAGAAGTGGTGACGAACCGTTCAGCGTACGAGCTTCGAAAAGCGAAGGAACGCCACCATATTGTCGACGGCTTAATTAAGGCACTTTCCATCTTAGATGAAGTCATTGCCACGATCCGCTCCTCTAATGATAAGCGAGATGCAAAGAACAACTTGATGGCGAAATATGACTTTACAGAAGCACAATCAGAAGCGATTGTTTCACTCCAGTTATATCGTTTAACGAATACAGATATTACGCAATTAAGAGATGAAGCAAGAGAGCTAGATGTGCGCATAGCAGAGCTTGAAGACATTTTAGCGAATGAGAAAAAGCTGCTGAAGGTCATAACAAACAGCCTGAAAAAGCTCAAAAAGACATATGCTGATGAGAGAAGATCCGTCATTGAGGAAAAAATCGAAGAAATTAAGATTAACCTTGAAGTAATGATCGCATCAGAGGATGTTTACGTCACAGTCACGAAGGATGGTTACATCAAACGGACAAGCCAGCGGTCCTATGCTGCCTCTAACGGCAAGGACTTTGGCATGAAGGATACTGACCGTTTGATTCATCAGTTTGAAATGAATACAACAGATGTTCTTCTGCTGTTTACGAATAAAGGAAGCTACATTTATTGTCCTGTTCATCAGCTGCCAGATATACGCTGGAAAGACATGGGGCAGCATATTACGAATATCATTTCGATTGATCGTGAGGAATCAATCCAAAAAGCCATTCCAATAAAAGAATTTGATGAAACGTCATATCTTTTATTCTTTACGAAAGGTGGAATGGTGAAGAAAACAGAGCTTCTTCAATATAAAGCGCAGCGTTATTCGAAACCGCTTGTCGCGTTAAACCTAAAAGGTGACGATGAACTCGTAGATGTTCATGTCACAACAGGACAGCAGGAATTGTTTATTGCAACGAAAAATGGTTACGGTTTGTGGTTTGATGAAGAAGAAGTAAGTGTTGTTGGTCCGAGAGCGGCCGGCGTCAAAGGAATCAACTTGAAGGAAGGGGACGAGGTAGTCTCTGGCCAGATCATTGATCCAAAGAACGATGTCCTTGTGCTCACAACACAAAGAGGGGCTGTAAAGCGAATGAACCTCTCTGAATTTGATAAAACATCAAGAGCAAAACGCGGAGTTCTTATGCTAAGAGAATTAAAGAAAAACCCGCACCGTATTGTGGCTGTAATTGCTGCAGCACTGCACGATACACTTGAGATAGATACAGAAAAGGGGACAACGATTCCACTTGATATCTCTACTCTCAGAGCAAATGACCGCTATAGCAATGGATCATTTATTGTAGATGAGGAAGAGCAAGGAGAAGTCACTCATGTCCTTCTGACACCTGAATCCGCCTCAGATGACAATAAATAAGCAAACGAAAACCCCCTGCGACTGGCAGGGGGTTTCTTTTATATATGGGTCATTTAGCTCTCGTGGTTGCCAAACATGCTTGTAATGGCGTGCACTACTTCAATTCCTTGGTAGACGAAAAGAGAAAGTGAAGTGACAGAGAATAGACCTAGAATGAAAATTCTTAAGAAAAATAACATCGTGTAAAACCTCCCAATTTTTGTTTTGATTTAGATGGTTGGGTTAAACACGAGCTTGTCGGAAATAAGAAGATTGATAGAACACTGCAAGTAAATGCTTCTTTTTCCGGTCAAATCGATCAGTATGAGTGATGCGTGCAAATCCAGCTGTCATGCTGCCAATAATCAGCAGTGCTGTAAATGCGGCAAATACTGCGCTCACATGTTTTTGTTTCTTTTCATCGCCCATTGTCTGAACGATTTTCATTTCATGTGATTCTTGATCGGCAACCACCTTTGCATGATGGTATACCTGAACGGAATGAGGCATTGAGAACAAATGAAAACTTGCAAGTGCTATGAATAAAACACCTAATTTTAATAGCATATTTTTTTTCATTTTTCTCACCCCTTCCTGGTTATTTTCATGATCTTACCACGTTTTCAGTTATTTGAAAAGTCTTATTTTTTTACTTTCCCTCTTTAAAAAAGCGATAAACATCAGGACATCTATAGGACTGTTTCACTTCATGAAAGGTTTCAATTTTATTTATTAAATTTAAAAAAAGTGCCATGATCAAGGATCAGACACGTTTAGTGAGTTTGTAATGAATGTGGTTTTGCTACAGATTTTGTAAAGATTCCTGCAATACATATGGCAAATAGAACAAAGATAAAGGCATGAAGCAGTCCTACTTGATTGGCAAGCAGCCCTAAAATAGGAGGGCCGGAAAGGGAGGCGGTGTAACCAGATAAGGTCACAATACTGACGCGTTTGACAGCGTACCGGCTATCATCGCCAGCTGCAGAAATGGTCAGCGGGAAGCCTAAAGATGCGCCAAGTCCCCATAAAAAGATCGATATCATACATACAACAAGTGAAATCTTCAAAATAACTAAGAATAGGCCGGCAGCTGCTGATAAAATCGCAACTCTTAGCAACAATACTCTGCCAAAGCGATCGATCAAACGTCCACTGATCAATCTGCCGCTAATCATGCCGCACAAAAACAAAGCATAGATGACCGTACTCATGGAATGTGAAACTTGGTAGCCATCCACCATTGCAAGTGGAATCCAATCATTGGCCGAGCCTTCGACAAACGCAAGACATAAGGCGATCATCGCAAGAGATATCGTTCGTTTGTTCAGCCATGCCGTTTGAGTAGACTCAACTGTATCGGTCTGCTTCTCATGCTGATCCTTTCCTGTCCCATGCGGGATAAACCGTGTACAAATCAATATACTGAGGAAGAATAGAAGGGCGATAGCGAGAAGGTGTATCAATACAGAAACCCCTAAATGAATAAAAAGAATACCAGCACCTGCTCCAATTAAAGTCCCAATGCTAAAGGAAGCGTGCAATATAGGCAGAATGGTTTTCTTGATGCTGTACTCAATCTCTGTTCCTTCTAAGTTCATCGCCACATTGCACATGCCAGAGCCTGCTCCAAAAAGAAAAAGACCAGAAGTGACGATAAAGATAGAAGAGAGCGTTGAACCAATGGCAAGAGTAGTGAATCCAAAGAACATCAAAAAAGCACTGATCACAATCGCCACTCGGCCGCCTTTTTTTCGGACGAATACATTTGAAAGAACAAGCCCAACAATTGAGCCAACAGATAAACCGAGTAAAATAAGTCCCATTGTTCCTGTGTTTGCTTGTAATAAATCTCTAACTTCCGGTGTCCGTGAAAACCATGTAGAAATGGAGATTCCAGACATCGTAAAGATCACAATAATTGCTTTATACCACTTTAATTCCATCTAATCCCTCACATTTAAAGATGTATATGTTATTGAACAAATCTACTCGATTATAAATGAGACTTGCTGATTCGTAAATAACAGGAGGGAGGAACGTAATGAAAAATGTTAGCCAAATGAAATTTCTTTTGTTGAGAGGTGAAATTGCGGGGTACAAATTGAGATTGATGAGCATTTTTGCAAATGTACTGTTAGATGAACGTTTTGACATTAGAACGTGATTGAATTTGGCAAACAGTCGCAATCGAACAATCAACTGGCGCAATGTAATAATGAACGATTGACTGCAATGCTCATGGGCTGTTGTGTAAAAAACGTTGCAGCGAAATATTTATGGCGGTGAAATCGTGCGAATATCATAAAAACATTTAGATGAATCAATTTAATTAATTTTTTCTTTTCTGTCTCAATAAGATAAGTATACTTAGTTTTGAGACAAGAGAAATTCGTTTGTTGCTTAACTTCCTAGAATATATATTATGTAAACTAAGAAATGAGAATACATACTTTCGGACATGTATCAGATTCCCCTTCCTTATTAAATTAAATTGGTCGTAAAGGTTCTCAGGAGGATCTTTACGACCAATTTAATTTGTCTCATTCATTCCATTATTCATCCAGCCATTAAAATCCTCAATAATAACACTTTCTTTTGAAAATAATTTTGTGGAGTCTCTCAAATCTACAAATATTGCTCCGGCCCATGCTTTATATCCATTTGTATAGATGAAATCATCACAAAATCATTTAACAACAAAAGTTAGTTAATATCCTGCTGTTTAAAATCTTGTTGTTCAACATTTTGGCGCTTATTCTGATATCCTACGTTATTATTACCCCAAAGGTTCTCGTAATCCCATCCTGTTAGCGCTTTCAAAATACTTCTTGTTTCATCATCAGCCTGTTCCATTGAACCATTATCCTTTAACCTATTAATTTCATTAATCATAATGGAATGAGTTTTCTTAGATAATTTAAATCTAAATGATATAACTAAACTAATACCGACTAGCCCTACAGTTCCGAAAAACAGAATACCTACAATCCCATTTATTGCTGTAGTAGACTGTGTCGTCGCACTTGCAACGAATCCACTTTCCTGTAAAATAACTCCTACCAAGAATGTGGCTAACGCTGTAGTACTCTTGCGTGTAAAAGTCATAATACCTGCAAATATTCCTTCTCTTCTTTTACGAGTGACCATTTCATCTACATCAGGAATGAAAGTGTAAATATTCCATGGTATATAATATAATCCACTCTTTCCGATTCCTAAGATAACAGAGAAAGCATACAGCGCTATAATCATATAAGTTGGTTGTGTGAAGTATAAAAATATAAATCCACTTATACATGTAATAATAGCAATATAAGATATTCTCAAAGATGGCGCAGGACCTATTTTAATCACGAGCCAACCAAACAATATTGTACATAACATTTGAAGTAATGAACCAATAGATAATAAATCGGCTGCGAGCACTGCATCTTTATTTAAAGAAAACACAACAAAGTAGACAAAGACAGCGTTTAAAATATCCATGGCCGTAAACGAACAAATATACATCGTGAGGTGCTGACGGAAACTTCTAATCCTAAGAGTAGATGTTAAGTCAATGATGAATTTTTTTATGGATTCTATAGCAGGTACTTTTTCTACACCATCAGGTTCTATCATGTCTTCTTCTATTTTACGTTCCCATGTTGTTCTATGTGTAATTAATAATGAAGCCATAAAAATAAAGGTGAAGATAATCCCATTGTAAAGAAAAACTTGCGGTGAATCTTTTCCGAATATTTCGAATAATCTGCCTGGAATAAAGGTAGCTAAAAATGTTCCTAGTCCTGAATAGATTAATCTTATTGTTGAGAGCTTGGTCCGTGCATTAAAATCATTCGTCATTTCAGCTCCAAGTGTTTCAAATGGAATTAATACCATTGCTGCAAGGAATTCTAACAAAATATAAACCGTTAAATAGTACCAGTAATTCATATCTGAAATCCAAAGAAGAGAATAAATAACCATCAAAGGGCTTCCAACTAGCAAAAAGAATCTGCGTCTTCCAAATTTTTTCCCAAGTTTTGTACGACCAAAATTGTCAGTGATATGGCCCATAAGTGGGCTTGCTAAAGCATCAATAATACGAGCAATTGCAATAATAGATCCTGCTTCAACAGGGGTAAGACCACAGTATGTAATGAAAAAATATAACATCCATGCGCCTATTATAGCGAATGCTCCCCCTCCAAATAAATCCATTGTTCCATAACCAAGATAATTTTTGAGTGTTAGTTTCCTGCTCTCAGTCCGCATTCTTATTTCTCCTTTCCAAGCCTACTTATAAATTTTTAAAAAAACATATAAAGTAATGATGTATGACAAGGAAATATAAAAATATTAAACACCTGAATACGCCATAAAACCTCCATCAACAGGAATTGTCACTCCGGTCACAAATGCTGACATATTATCATCAACAAGCCATAATAAGGTACCAAGAAGATCTTCTGGCGTACCAAACCTTCTCATTGGTGTGTTCGAAATAATCTTATGAGACCTTTCTGTATAATCTCCTTCTTCATTTAGGAGAAGGTTTTTATTTTGTGAGGTTAAAAAGAAGCCCGGTGCAATAGCATTTACTCTAATTCCTGCCTCAGCCATATGAACAGCTAACCATTTTGTGAAATTTTCAATTGCTGCTTTTGCCGCGCTATAAGCAGGTACTTTGGTCATTGGAGAAGGAGCACTCATTGATGACATGTTGATGACAACTGCTCCCTTTTGATGAACCATATGTTTAGTGAAAATTTGTGTAGGAATGAAAGTCCCCATAAAATTTAAATCAAATACATTTTGCACACTATCTGTACTTAAATGAAAAAAAGTATTTAACTCAGGATTAGTAAGGTCTTCTGTTTGAAATATTTCGTTGGTTGTATTTGCACTTGAGTGGTTACCACCAGCTCCATTTATCAATATTGTACACATGCCTAATTCCTCTGTTACAATCTTCTCGGCTTGTTCAACACTATCTTTATTCATCACATCACATTTAATCGCAATCGCTTTCCCGCCCATAAGGTTAATTTCTTCGGCTACCTTTTCACCCTTTTCGACTGTTCTATTTAAAATAGCCACAGACACGCCATGTCTAGCAAGTTCCTTGGCCATGGCGCTGCAAAGTACTCCACTCCCTCCTGTTATGACAGCTACTTTACCTTCTAAATTTTTATTTTCTTGTCTGTTTACCATGTAGCTTCCCCCTTTGCTTCTTTTAGTTTTAAAGCATCCCAAGCTCCCCACAAATACATAATTCCAAGTGCTCTATCATAAAGACCATATCCAGGCCTACATTGTTCATCCCAAATGTGTCTTCCATGATCGGGTCTACAATAACCTTTGAATCCGCTTTCATAATAAGCATGTATAATGGCTGAAACATCTACTGATCCATCTTTTGATCGATGCGATGTTTCAACAAAGTCCCCGTTATCATATACACGTACATTTCTTATATGAGTAAATGGTATTCTATCAATAAATTCGTGAATCATAGAAACTAAATCATTTTCTAAGTTTGCTCCTAAAGATCCTGTACAGAGCGTTATACAATGATATGGGCTACTATTTAGTTGTAAAATTTTTCTGATGTTTTTTTGGTTCGTTACGATTCGCGGTAGACCAAAGACAGGCCAAGGTGGATCGTCAGGATGAATAGCCATTTTAATATCATGAAGTTCTGCAATTGGAATAACCTGATCTAAAAAATATTTCAAGTTGGCCCATAAATCATCTTCTGTTATATTTCTGTAGGCTTCAAAAAGTTGGTGAAGGTGATTTAACCTCTCTGGTTCCCAGCCCGGCATGGTTAAACTGGAATTCTCACTAATTTTATTTACTAACTCTTTCGGATCAATATCTTTAATTCGACTATGTTCATAAAATAGAGCTGTAGATCCATCAGAAAGTGTTTTATTTAAGTCTGTACGGATCCAATCAAATACAGGCATAAAGTTATAACATATGACTTTAACACCCACCTTTGCTAGCTTCTGAATTGTTTTTTTATAATTTTCTATGTATCGATCTCTAGTTGGAAGTCCGAGCTTAATGTCTTCATGAACATTCACGCTTTCAACCACTTCAATATGAAGGTTATGTTTATCAGCTAACTTTTTCATTTCTAAAATTCTTTCTATTGGCCACTCTTCTCCTACGGGCACATCATGCAGTGCCCAAACAATTCCTTCCACTCCTGGAATCTGCTTTATTTGTTCCAGTGTGATCGTGTCGTTTCCTTCTCCAAACCATCTAAATGTCATCCTCATCTACCATCACCCCTAAAAATATAAGTAAAAACCTATTTTTATTTAAAATAATTTGGATATTCTTTCTTCAATAATTCTTTATCAACAAGTGCAATTTTCAAATGCTCTTCCATGATTTTTTCAGCTTTATTAGCATCTTGATCTTGTATAGCTTTTAAGATATTTACATGTTGAGAAAAAATATTATCCCAATTATAATCTGTTACTAGCCTTAACATGCGACTCCTATTAAAGTGTACATTCATCTGTTGAATAACTAACCATGTTTTTTCTTTTTTACACCGTTTGAAAATAGTTCTATGAAACTCCTCATCTAATTCAAACATTTTTTTATAGTCTTTTTTCTTAACGCAAATTTTTTGCATACTTAAATTCATATCTAAATCAATCATCAACTCTTCAGAAAATTCCTGACAGGCTAGTCTAATAACTGCTTTCTCGAGATGTTCTCTCATAAACCGTGCTTCCTCCACAAGGTTCAAATCAATTAAAGAAACAAATGTACCTCGTTGAGGATAGATACTTAATAATCCTTCTTGAGATAATTTTAAAAAGCTTTCTCTTACAGGAGTTCGACTAACATTAAATTGAACTGATATTTCTTTTTCAGAAATATTTGTCCCAGGTGGAAGCTTCAGGCTTAATATTTGATCTTTTAGCATATTGTAAACTTGTTCCCTCGTAGAGAGGTTTGGGTTTTTTAAATCAATATTCATTATTCTAATCCCCTTTCTCTAACATACTACCATACAAGTTCATTAGAATGGTAGACATTCATTTCATTTTTCTGAATATTTGTACTGTGAGCATTTGATGATTCCAACTATGTAAGCCATGATCAATAATAAAAGTGCGAGAGATTAAAAAGAAAATTCAAAAAACTATACAAAATTCAAAAAGATTGAGTTATAATGTTTTTGAGCTACCATACTAGTATAACTAGAATATTAATAAGACTAACGGTACTCTGTTCTATCAGTTAGGTGAATCATTCAGTTTTTTGAAAGCGCTATCTCGTTATTAGAATTGAAAATTTATCTTCTTGCAGAAGGGAAAGATTTATATGTCCAACATCGCAATTATAGGAACTGGATCTATTGCAACTGCCCATATCGAAGCTTATCTTGCAATGCCTGAAATGAGTAAAATTGTAGCTTTAGCTGATATTTATCCTGAAAAAGCAATGTCTGCAGCAACAAAATATAATCTAGAAGCACGAGTTGTCGCTAACTACCAAGAGTTATTGAATGATCCTACTATTGATGCCGTTTCCATTTGTACACCCCCTTATATGCACGCAGCCATTGCCATCGATTTTCTTAAAGCAGGCAAACATGTCTTAGTAGAAAAACCTATGGCTTCCTCTCTAAAAGAATGTGACGAAATGATAAAAGCATCTATTGAAAGCCAGAAGCTTTTATCCGTTGTTGCTCAAAACAGGTTTATGACCCCCATTATGAGATTAAAACATGTCCTTGATCAAAACCTAATTGGAAAAATCGCTCATACTCAAGTCGATTCTTTTTGGTGGCGTGGTCATAGTTATTATGATTTATGGTGGCGCGGTACATGGGAAAAAGAAGGTGGAGGTTGTACACTTAATCATGCTGTCCATCATATTGATATGTTGCAATGGATGTTAGGATTGCCGACTGACATTTTTGCAGCAACTAGTAATACCTTGCATGATAATGCAGAGGTTGAAGACCTTTCTATTGCTGTACTTCGCTATGGAAATGGCAGCTTAGCACAAGTAACCAGTTCTGTTGTTCATCATGGAGAAGAACAACAACTGATTTTTCAAGGTGAAAAAGCTAGAGTATCTGTCCCATGGAAAGTAAATGCTCAAATAGCTAAAGAAAATGGCTTTCCTCAAGAGAAAAATGATGAGGATTTAGAAAATCGTATTCAGGAAGCTTTTCATCAATATCCGGAATTACTATTTGAAGGACATAAAGGACAAATAAATAATTTTTTAATGGCTATCAAGGGTAGCCAGAAGCTGCTGATTGATGGAACAGAAGGAAGAAAAACATTAGAACTTATTACAGCCATCTATAAATCTGCAAACCTAGGTGTTCATGTGAAGCTCCCCCTTTTAGCAGACGATCCTTTTTATACACGTGAAGGAATGCTCGCGAACGTTAAGCATTTTTATGAAAAACAAAGCAGTGTAGAAAATTTTTCAGACGATACAATAACCGTTGGAGGAAATTACGAGAACATATGAGTTTAACGTTATTACGTTATAAGTATTAAAAATAAACTAGAAACTAGCTTGAGGAGGAACAATCATGCAGAAAAGTGATGGAATGAATTATGCTCCTAAGGGAAAAAGTGCCCCTGTCGTTACAGAAGGACAATTCGTAATGGCAGCTATAGGTCTTGATCATGGACACATCTATGCAATGTGCAATGGATTAACTGAAGCTGGGGCTACATTAAAATGGGTTTATGATCATGATCAGAAAAAAGTACAAGAATTTTGTAAAGCATATCCGGAGGTACAGATAGCCAAAAGTGAGAAAGAAATTCTCGAAGATCCAGCTGTAAGGCTCGTGGCAGGCGCAGCCATTACATCTAAACGCTGTGATTTAGGGCTGCGTGTTTTAGATCATGGTAAGCATTACTTTACGGATAAATCCCCTTTTACAACGTTAGAACAATTGGAGCTTGCTCGTAAAAAAACAGCTGAAACGGGACTTAAATGGGCTGTTTATTATAGTGAACGTTTGCACGTGGAGAGTGCCGTATTTGCTGGTCAATTGATTGAACAAGGAGCAATTGGCAAAGTGGTACAAGTTCTTGGAACTGGCCCACATCGTAGTAATGTAGAAAGCAGACCAAGCTGGTTTTTTGAAAAAGAATATTATGGAGGTATTCTATGTGATATTGGTAGTCACCAAATTGAACAATTCCTCTTCTATTCTGGCGCAAAAGATGCAAAAGTTGTACATAGTAAAGTGGGCAATTATAAACATCATCAATATCCAGAATTAGAAGACTTTGGCGATGCTACTTTGATTGCTGATAATGGGGCTACAAACTACTTTAGAGTAGACTGGCTGACACCTGATGGCCTTAGCACTTGGGGGGATGGGCGCACATTCATTCTCGGAACAGATGGGTATATTGAAATTCGCAAATACGTAGACATAGCAAGGGAGAAAACAGGAGACCATTTATACTTAGTAAATCAACATACAGAGCAGCATTTTTCTCTAAATGGTGAAGTAGGATTCCCTTACTTTGGTGAACTTATTTTAGATTGTTTAAACGATACTGAAAATGCTATGACTCAAGAACATACTTTTAAAGCTGCAGAACTATGCTTAATTGCACAACGAGACGCAATCTACGTAAATACGGAGTTTGAATTAAGTAAGATCTAAAAAAGTGAGGTGTTATTTTTGTTAATAACACCTTATTTCATTTCATTGAGATTTTCTAAACTTAAGTTTGAAGGATAAAGAAAATAAAATGTATAGAGGTGACTATATTGTCTACATTTCTAAGCGAAGATATGATGCTTAATCACGAAAGTTCAAAAGTTCTTTATCATGATTACGCGAAAAATATGCCAATCTATGATTTTCATACGCATTTAATGGCTGATGAAATTGCTACTAACAAAAAATATGAAAATATGACTGATATTTGGCTTAATGGAGATCACTATAAATGGAGGGCTATGCGATGGTTAGGCGTAGAAGAAAAATTTATCACGGGGAATGCAAGTGACAAGGAAAAATTCTTAGCTTGGGCCCAAACTGTTCCATATACAATAGGAAACCCTCTTTATCATTGGTCACATTTAGAATTAAGTCGTTATTTCAATATAAATGAGTTGTTCTCAGAAAAAAATGCACATAAAGTTTGGGATATCTGTAATGAGAGATTAAATGAAAGTAACATGTCCACAAATGGAATTTTAGAAAAATTCAATGTGAAAGTTGTATGTACTACTGATGATCCAATCGATACTTTAGAATTTCATCAAATCATACGTAAAGATGTAGGAATTACAACGAGGGTCCTCCCTACATTTAGACCGGATCATGCTTTAAATATTGAACAATCAAATTTTGTGAATTATATAGAAAAATTAGGTGATTCAATCAACGGCGTTGTTTTAACATATGAAAACTTTATAGCTTCATTACATTCGCGAATTGATTATTTTCACGCGAATGGATGCAGAATTTCTGATCATGGTTTTGAAAGTTTTCCATTTTCACCAGCTACTGAACAAGAAGTGTCTTCTATATTTGTACGTGCTCTGCAAGGAAAAACACTATCCCTAGAGGATATCAATAAATTTAAAACAAACACTCTTATTCACCTGAGTAAAAAATATCATTCTCTTCATTGGACCATGCAATTACACATAGGTGCTTTAAGGAATAATAACACACGAATGTTCAAGTTAACGGGGAAAGATAGTGGGTACGACTCTATGTCTGACTTCCACCTAGCAAGACATTTAAATGGTTTTTTGAATGAATTAGACAAAGATAATCTTTTACCTAAAACAATTATCTATAATTTAAATCCCGCTCATAATGCGATTGTGGCCTCTACTATAGGGAATTTTCAGTCTTCTGATGCCAGAGCAAAAATTCAATTTGGGTCTGGGTGGTGGTTTAATGATCAAAAAGACGGCATGCTAGATCAAATGAAAACATTATCTAATATAGGTTTGCTTAGCACTTTCGTAGGTATGCTTACAGACTCAAGAAGCTTTTTATCGTTCCCTCGCCATGAATATTTCAGAAGAATTTTATGTCATTTATTTGGGACTTGGATAGAAAATGGTGAGCTTCCAAGGGATTACGAATTTATAGGAAAAATAGTCAAAGATATTTGTTATAACAATGCCGTGAATTATTTTAACATTGAAATAAATGAGACAGTACCAATAAAAACGAATTAATCATACCGTAAGATATAAATTTTCTTTCCTAATCAATATCGGAACTAATACGTTGTCTGAAAAGTCACCGAAATTATTTTCATCAAACTGCTGAGTGTATTTACTTCATTTGTACATTGATTTTTATCTAATTTCATCTGCATTTAATTTCACAACCTCTCCTACCCTCTCAATAAATGAGATCGGTCGTAGAGGTTGTGCCTTTTTAAGCTTCCTTATTGGCTGCTACAGTAAATTAAATACTTTGGGATATTTCTTTTAAAAATATCTTTCTCTTTTCATCTGTTGTTAAGTTAACTCTCGAAAAATGAATCCATTTGGTGTCTTCATTTTTAATTCCCAAGTCAGCAAGAGTTCTGTTAATAAAAACGCTTTGAATCGCATTCCCAGCTTCAGATTCTATATAATCCTTATCTGTTGTAGATGTCGAGATCACGGTTGTTTTTTTTATATTTGTCAATAAGCCCTTCAAAGCACCAGTATTTTTATCTTCCAAGAATGCGAAACCTCTTAACATCACTTTATCAATAAATCCTTTTAAAATAGCAGGTAAATCCCACCACCAGACAGGAAATATAAAAATTAATTCAGTTGACTGATTTAATTTCTCTTGATAATCCTTAACTAATTGATCAGGTGTTTCTCCTTTATGAAAATATTGCAATTCTTCAGCTGAAAAAACAGGATTAAATCCATCTTTATATAAATCGATCACTTGAAATGGTTCTCTCTTTGTTTCTAGATTTTCTGTAATGGAAGTCAAAATGGCATGATTATAGCTTCCATCCCAAGGATGTGCATAGACAATCGTTTTCATTATTCATTCACCCTTTTTTGTTATTTTCATCATATTTTGATGTACATTCATTTTATTGTATGCTATAACGTACTACAAGTACGGTAATTAAAGTGAGATACTAACCTAAAGGAGAGTGTGAAATGACTAAAGAATCCTTTACTGCTAATGTTGACCTAAAAGAAACTGGATTTGGATACACTTTATCATTAATTGGTGGGAAATATAAGATGACGGTACTGTATGCTTTATATGCAAACAATGGTCCTATTCGCTATAATCAGTTGAAACGAATGCTTGGGGTTATCTCTTTTAAAACATTAACCAATACACTTAAAGAACTGGAAGCGGATCAATTAATTAATCGTAAAGAATATCCTCAAGTGCCTCCAAAAGTAGAATATAGTTTATCGGAAAAGGGATTATCATTGATACCTGTATTAGATGCGATTTGTTATTGGGGAGAAGAACAAATGAAAAATAGTTAGACTGGGAAGAAATTACAATTGTTTGTTTAAAAATGCTTTCTCAGGAGCTTTTCCCTCGAATGCATGATTCGTGTAAATCCTCATTCAATAGATTAAGTAGATCTTTAGCTAAAGTCTTCAAACCTGATATGCCTTAAATATTAATGTTCCCTTGAATAGATCAGCAACATTTAATAAAATAGAGAGCCTCAAATAGACTCTCAGCAAAACTTTAAATATGCAAACCTTTTTAAAATGATCTCATTCGACCATTATGGTTACATTTGCATCAGGTGGATTTATGATATAGCGCAATCCAAAAGCTGCTTTATGATTGAGGGTATCTGCAATTAATACGTGAGAAGAAAATCTCCAGCTTCCTCTAAATGTTTTGCGACATCACCGATCCCATCATCATAGAAAAAAGCATGGGGAACAGAATAGACTAACTTAATCCAGTCTTTATCTAATGCTCTAATCATACGAATGGCTTCAGTGTTTAGTTCGATAAAATCATTAAGATGAGATTGGATGTTTAACTTGATGCCCTCTTGTTCAAATATAGGCATCAGCTCATCCATCGATTTCAAAAAAGCTGCCGAGTTTATCGACAGCTTCACTTTAATGATCCTTCTTCTTGTCTTGGTACAGCCTCTGTGTTACTTATTCAACTTCCGCCTTTTTAGTATTCTCTTGATCATTTCAGAATGATTCTAAAAATGAATGATTCCTAATTCTATTGATGTTTTAATTGCTTCAGCTCTTGATGTCACATTTAGTTTTTGATAAATGTTTGTTAAATGTGCTTTTACAGTTCTCTCGGAAATTCCCATATCAAATGCAATTTCCTTACTCCGAAACCCTCTAGCTACTGCTTGCAAAACGAGCATCTCTTTTTCGGTAAGCAGGTGGTTGTCTGTTTTCAATTTTTCTTGAGGTTCTTTGTGTGCGGTTGATTCAAACACCTTTGAGGCCACATTTGATTGAAGTAAAATGTCTCCTCTGATGGCTGCTTCAATTGTATTGAATAAATTTTCTCTGCTGGCATCCTTTAAAAGGTAGCCTTTTGCACCAAGCTGTAACCCTTGGATCATTAATTTTTCTTCATTATAAGTAGTCAGAATGAGTACGGGAACTTTTATTTGAAGAGATTTCATTTCTCTAAGCATATCAAGCCCGCTCATCATAGGCATGTTGAGGTCAAGTAATACAAGGTCTGGGGATTTTTCTGTTATGACATCTATCCCCTTTCCCCCATCTTCTGCTTCTCCAACAACTTCAAATCTTTCGTCTGTTTCAAGAATTAATTTTAATCCTTCTCTCACAACATAATGATCATCAACAATCACAATTCGATAAGACACTGTATTTACTCCTTTTTCAAAGGTATGTTCACTATTACTTGTGTACCTTCATTTTTTTTACTTTTCAAATGAATCTGTCCACCAAGCAGCCGGACACGTTCTGACATACCAATGATGCCATAATGTCCAAAAGTGGATTCTAATTTTTTCTCATCAAACCCCACTCCATTGTCTGCTATGTCCAAATGGATGTGATCACCTTTTTGTATCATCACAAACTCGACATGGCTTGCTTTGGCATGTTTTGAAATATTCGTTAAGCATTCTTTTATAATATAAACGGTATGTTCAATCAAAAAAGGCGACATATTCTGAGGTACAGAGATCCTTGTACGAATTGTGATGTTCGTTGCTGTCATAAATCGATTTACTTCATTTTTCACTGTTTCGGTTAAATCGTATTGATCATGACGATCCGTCCGAAGATCATCGATCACCATTCGTGCCTCACCTAATGTTTTTCGTGCTTGGCTCATTGATCCCTTGATAATGCTTTGAGCACGCTGGGTATTTTGATTCTCTAAATGTGCTTGAACAGCTTCCAATTGCATAATAATGCCTGCAAGCCCTTGTGCAAGGGTATCATGTAAATCTCTAGCCATTCTTTGACGTTCATTAGCAAGGGTTAACTCCTCCACCTGCTGATGTGCGAGTTCGAGTTCCTTTAGAAACGTTTGAGTTCGTATTCTAGCCTTTACTTGTCTAAAAAATAAGATAGAGTATGCAACGACCACAATAAGGATAAGAAATAAAATCGGAATGTAGACAGTCAGTTCATCTGTATCATTAACCAAAATAAGAGCTAGAAAAAAAAGCACATAAAAACAAAGTCCTGTCAAAATAATTTTTAATGTATGATAGTATACACCGATGCTTTGAGCAATTAATAACGGTAAAAGACCAATTAAAATAACAGGAGAGGCAGCTTGCATAGCTAAAACACAAAGTAGAATAACGATTCCTTGTATGAAGAAATAAATCCAGGGCTTCTTCTTGAACCAATAAAATGACCACCAGTGCAAAATGAGATGGATCGCGATAAGGCCAGAAAAAAACAAACTTGAAAGCGATAAAGATGCTGTTAAAAACTGAAAAATCATCGCTGCAACATACACAAGAACGCCCCATAATAACGTGGGAATTCGGGAATAGATCATTTCATTAAATGGGTCTATCCGTTTCTTAACCATAACTCTCACCTTCCAAACCCCATCATAACACGAAAAATACCGCCCGCCTTTTAAAGAGGCAATGGCGGTATTAGGATTTTAACATTTTAAAAAGAATACATTATATAATCTTCTTTTCTTTTTGAGCAATTGACTCTCCTTCAATATCAATATGCGGAAGCAATCGTGCCAGCCATTTTGGTAAGTACCAATTTGCCCGCCCTAATAGCATCATACAAGCAGGGATAAAGGTCATTCTAATGACAAATGCATCGAATAAAACCCCAAATGCCAATGTTAATCCCATTGTTTTAATAATCAAGTCTTGAGCAAAAATAAAGCTTGCGAAAACGAAAATCATAATTAAGCCTGCTGCAGTTACAACCCTGCCACTATGCTGTAATCCAGAAATAACCGATTTCTTCGCATCATGAGATAGAAGGAATTCTTCCCTCATTCTACTAACTAAAAATACTTCATAATCCATTGCAAGACCAAATAATATTCCTGTTACTAGTACAGGCATAAAGTTTAACAACGGTCCTGCTGCAGGTATTCCAAACAATGAGGCAAGGTGTCCATCCTGTAAAACAAAGACTGCAAAACCTAATGTAGCAGTTAATGTCATTAAAAAGCCTAGTACAGCTTTTAATGGAACAAGGAATGATCTAAATACAAGGATCATTAACACAAAAGCAAATCCAATAATGACTCCTGCAAATTTCGGTAATGCTTCACTGAGTCTATTTGAAATATCTATATTCACGGCAGTAGAACCAGTCACAAGAAACTCTGTATCAGTCACACTCGATTCATTTCGAATGTCTTTCACTAATTGCTTCGTTTCTTTTTCCTCAGGACCACTTCTAGGTAAGATTGTTAACATTGCGTACTCACCCGATAGATCAGGGATCGCCGGCGTTATTTGTTTGACACCATCCATTTTTTCTAACAATTTTGATGATTCCTCGATGGACTTGGACTTCATCGTTTTATCTGCTTGAGAGGCATCTATGATGACAACAAGTGGCCCATTAAACCCCTTGCCAAATCCTTCTGCTAAAAGATCGTATCCTTTACGTTCAGTTGTTTCTTTACCTTTCATACCGTTGTCTGGAAGACCAAGCTCCATATGAAGTGCTGGCCAGCTTACCAATCCTGTCAATAAAATGACACCTATCAATATTTTACCCGGATGCTTTTGAATAAATCTTGCCCAGCCCATTGTTTTTTTCTCTTTTTTTGGCTGTAATTTAGAAAATAACTTATTTTGCCTAGAAGGACTCACCTTATCTCCAAGAAGCCCTAGTATAGCTGGAACAATCGTGAGAGAAACAAGCATAACAGATAGTACCATAAAGGCTCCCACAAGGCCCATTATGCCTAAAAATGGTATGTCAACTAATACAAGTCCACATAATGCAACAATGACAGTGACGCCCGCAAATAATACAGCACTTCCCGCGGTACCCACAGCTCTAGCCGCAGCCTCATTTAAATTGTAGCCCTCTGCTAACAGCTGTCGATATCTTGAAATGATAAACAGTGCATAATCAATTCCTACTGCAAGACCAATCATTACCGCTAATGTGAGACTAAATGCAGACATTTCTACAAAGTTTGAGGTGATTAAAATGACCATAACACCTATTACTAACCCAATCACAGCCGTCAATATTGGTAATCCTGCGACCAAAAGTGAAGCAAATGTAAAGGCTAAAATCAAGAAGGCGAAGACAATCCCTATGATTTCAGAAATTCCGCCTACTTCAATTTCAGAGAATGTGACGGAGCCGCCTAATTCCGTTTGGATGCCCGCATCTTTTGAAATCTTTATGCTATTTAATACTTTCTCTTTTGAGGATTCCTTTACCTTATCCGCTTTCACTCGATACGTAATATCCGCATATCCTATTTTCTTATCTTTACTGATCGTAAAGGTCTCATATAAATCGGTCACTTGCTTAACTGCTTTATCCTTTTTAATTTCTTTTATCGTCTCATTAATTTTATGTTTCACTTTCTTTGCTTCTAAAGTTTTATCTTTAGGTGCTTTAAATATCAGACGAATCGTTCCCCCATCATCACCTGCTGGGAACTTCTTTTCCAAGAGATCCATCGCTTTTTCAGATTTTGTTCCTGGAATCGACATATCTCCATTAAATGAAACGCCTGTCCCTATTGTTGCTGCAACTACAGCTACTAAAATAAGTAACCAACCGATTAACATTCGTTTAGGCTTAGTAAAAGCAAAGTTTCCTAAGTTATATAAAAATTTAGCCATTCACTTACTCCTTTTTCATCGAATTCATGATATTCACCTCTTTATTCTACGTAATGAAATAGTTGATTGAAATTGTACTTTTGGGCAAAAGGGATTGTACATTTAGGCAAGAAAAAGAGCATCTCTTTTGAGATACCCTTCTATTTATAGAGAGCGTTCATTTTATCTATATCATCATCTAGCCAATTCCGGATCAGTTGTATTAGTCATATCTGGTTATTTTGATTTAATTCCTGCACCACAAAGAGGTATGACGATTTTTTCTTTTGATTCCTTTTTATATTTCATGTAGCCAGCAAAATTGACCGCAGATGTCACTTCCACATAAAATCCTTTCTCACTTAATTTAGAGCGAGCATTCAATATCTCATCTTCTTCAATATCTATAAATGTACCATTGGTATGTTGTACAGCTTCTAGAATTTGTTTGGAGCGTGCCGGGGCAGCAATGGCTATCCCTTCTGCTAAGGTCCCTGTATTCGTAACAGGCGATGCTGATTCCTCTTTATTTTGATAAGCTTTCACAAGAGGTGCACAGTTTTTCGCTTGTATGGCAATGATTTTCGGTATTTTATGAATCAGACCATTTTCAAATAACTCTTTAAAACCATAATAAGCACCTAGGAGGAGAGTACCATTTCCAACCGGAATGATTAAAGCATCAGGTGCTCCTTTTACTTGTTCATAAATTTCATAGGCGTATGTTTTTGTTCCTTCAAAAAAATAAGGATTATACACATGGCTTGCATAAAAAACGTTTTCGTCGTCTACTGCTTTTTGCGCCGCGGCTGCAATATCCTCTCGTGTACCGTGAATTTCTTTAATCGTTGCTCCATGGGCTTTTATTTGAGCGACCTTTTTAGGTGAAGTTTCATCGCTTAGATAGATGTCACATGCAATCTCGCAACGAGCTGCATAAGCGGCAATTGCTGTTCCTGCATTCCCGCTGCTATCCGCAATGACTTTTGATACCCCTAATTCCTTTGCCTTTGTCATTAAAACAGCAGCTCCTCGATCTTTAAAGGAGAGCGTAGGCATCATATAATCAACTTTTACATAAGTGTTTGGCTCATTAGGATCTAAAACGATTAACGGAGTTTGACCTTCACCCATTGTCACAGATTCCCAAGTCTTAGAACCTTTTGAAAATGGCATCGTTTCAGCATAACGCCATAATGAGTTTGGATAGTGATCCCAAGCCGCAATATCTATTTTAGGGGTATCTTTCACCAGGTTTAATACTCCGTTACAATCACATTTCCATAGAGTGGGTGTCATCTCATACTTTGTCCCACAATCGTTACAAATCAATTGATTCATCAATCATCAGTCCCTTTGAATAATTTTTTATATGAAATATACTTTTTTATATATCATGGGCAAAAAAATATTCTAAATATAAGAAATAGCATCAATTTCAATCTTGAAACCAAAATGTAATTCATTCGTTGGTACAACAGTACGTGCTGGTCTATGTTCACCGAAAAATTCAGTATAAACCGCATCTACTTTGTCCCATAAATGAATATCCGAAATGTATAATGTCATACGCAAAATCTTTTCTTTTTTACTTCCAGCTGCTTCTACAATCATTTCCACATTCTTAAGTGCTTGTAATGTCTCTTCTTCAATGGTGCCGAATTCTTTTTCTCTTGTTTCGGGATTGATGGCAAATTGTCCTGAAACATAGACCGTGTTTTGATGAATGGTTGCGAATGCATAGTGTCCGTTGGATGTTAGATTCCCTACCTCAAGGATGCTTTTCATTTCGTTTCCCCTTCATTCGATTTATGTTTGATCTCATCCAAATAGCTATAGACGGTGACTTTAGAAATACCTAACATAGATGCGACCTTCTCAACGGAACCTTTCATTAAAAAGATTCCCTTTTCATCCATGAACCTTATTAATTCAATTTTTTCATGGCGTTTCATGACTGGGTGAACACTGTTTTGAATGATCTGTTGAATCAATTGATCTACGATTCCTTCCACATTTTCAAGATCATCATTTGATGTTGTTTCATTCTCTTGAACTTCAACTTTTGTAGAAAGAAAAGTATCCATAAATTGCTGCATTTGATTCAATGCTTCAACATCAAAATTGATACAGAATGCACCGATCACCTTTTGCTTCGAATCACGAATTAATGAAGTCGAAGAACGAATGGTACGGTTGTCTTCGGTTTTAAATGTATACCCAGCAAGATAATCTTCTTTAAAATCTTCTGATTGTAAAACTGTCTTTACCAAATGATCAAATGATTGACCGATTTTTCTTCCCGTCACATGATGATTGACTGTAAACATGACAGATGCTTGAGGGTTCGTTAAATCATGAATAACTACTTCACAATTTGGTCCAAACATTTTTGCCGTAGATTTTGCTAAAGGAATATAACTCTCTAATAAATTCTTCGTATTTTCCATGCCTAAGCACCTCATTTGTTTATTCCACTAGATTATATAATTTTTTATATATAAAAACAATATGTAGATTTTTTTATATGTATTGAGAAAATATAAAAAAGCAGCCATTGACTGCTTTTTCTTTGCTCCTTTCTAATTGACTTCTTGCTGGATTCCATACAAAATGACTTCAATTCCCCACCTGAACCGTTCCATTGATACGGTATCACCTGCAAACATTTCTTCTTTCAGGCTATGGATGAAAGGAAACCGAGTTTTGTCTGCATCATGAAATGCTTTTTTTGTATCTGAAATCTGCGAAGAGCCGTGTTTCTTCCAAGAGACCTTTTCGTATGCTACGGAAGATACGTATAACAGTAACATGTCTACTCCCCATGCAGCGGATGTAGATTTGATCCCGCCTTCATGCAATGCAGCGAGAATATGTTCGGTCAACTGTAAAAAGTTCGTTCCTTGCGGGATGGTGGAAAGAGAAATTTCAGCAAGACCAGGTTTTTCGAATAACAGTAGGAAATAAGTATGCAATATGTCAAATAACTGTTCTTTCCATGTGCCATTCACTGAATCTGGATAAACCATTTGGCCGAGACCATAATCCAATACGTAAGCACTTAGTTCTTGAAAATTGTTCACGTAGACATACAAGGATGCAGGACCCGTATCGAGTGCTTTAGCCACTTTACGCATACTCATGCCCTCTAACCCTTGCTCCTTTAGAAGCTCATAGGCGGTTTTCACGATGAGTTCACGGCTTAAGGGCTCTTTTGCCGGCCGAGACCGACGACTTATAATACGACGATTTGAATTGTTCATAATCTCTTTATAACATGTCAAAGTCAAATAGTAAATTGAGCATCAATCACCGTTCTCTTGAAAAGAATTCATCATTTCAGCAAGCTTGACTGCAGCATCTTTTGAAAAACACAGTTTTAAACTTTTTTCTGATTCATGAGCTTTCTCCGATGAATATTCGTACATCATGTCTTCGTATTCTTCAATAGCCTTTTCAATATGATAAGGATTTCGGACAATTGCAATTGCAAGCTCCATTGCATCAAACATCGCCATGTTTACACCCTCCCCTGCAAATGGCGACATGACATGAGCGGCATCACCGATAAGCGTTACTCCTTTATGGCGGTTCCATTTAAAACCGACAGGAAGCGTATAAATCCGTCTTGGAATGATGGCATCTTCTGCATAACGAATATAATTTTTCAGCTGATCGTCCCAATCACTAAATAACTGTAATAATTGTTCTTTTGCTTCTTTCGCTTGATGAAACGGAATACCACAAGTCTCAATCCAGTTACGTTCTACCATAAGGCTTGCATACACTTTGATTCGTCCATCTCCGTTTAACTGACCAATCAGTCCTTTATGGTCTGCTAAAGCAAACATCTTACCACGTTTATTAAATGCAGCTAAATCAGGGTGGTTCACCTCTACGTTGAGGATATTCAATTCCAGCATCGTGAGTCCGGCGTATTCAATATCAATATCTGTTAACAGAGGACGCACACGAGAAAAAGCACCATCTGCCCCAATTACAAGATCAACTGTCTCGACAACTCCGTTTTCAAAATGAAGCTCCGTCATGCCGCTTTCTAATGAAACGCAACTTTCTAGTTTATATCCATATTTGATGTTTTCAGCATCAATTTGATCTAACAGCAGTTCGCACAAAACACCACGATCAATTTCTGGGCGGGTACCTTTTTGATCTGATTCCGTTTCTTCATCTAAATAAATTCTTCCTGATTTATCAAGTAAGCGGAAATCTTCTCCTTCATAGCGGGCGTTCCTTTGAAATTCCTCATAAACTCCTGCTTCTTTTAAAGCTTTTTGACCTGTTTCTTCATGAATATCCAGTGAGCCCCCTCTTTCAAGACTCTTGTCATGCATCTCTCGTTCATAGATGGTCGTTTGTATACCGTAATTTTGCAGAATTAAGGCGAGTGTTAACCCCCCAGGTCCCCCTCCAATAATAGCGATCTTCTTTTGGTCCTTAGATAATGCCGTCATCGTATGCATCTCCTCTTCTTTATGGAAATCGTTTTAAAACCCCATCACATTTATATTATAACGAACACTGTTCGCGAAGAACAGTGTTCGTTTAAAAAGTTTATTTCACGATTGTGTACTTTAATGAAAAGAAACCAATCGCCCGCCGCCATATGATACACTCCAACTAGGAATGTGAAAGGATGTCGAATCATCACAATGCTTCTTGAAGCAGTCGCATTGTTCTAATTCTGAGTGTAAGAGGTGTTTCTATGAATAAATTATTTGCAATGTTAATATTAGGATTGAGTTTTAGTGGTGCCGCTCTCATTCTTTCTGTCCCTATGTTATTCAAGTCCAAACCAGAACAATTTGAGCTGGTGTTTGCTGCGGGATCAGCGAGCGCTTTCGCAGTATTCGCTGTCTCATGTCTAGTTCTTCGAAAACAATTCAACCGCTAAAAAACCTAAACAGCCGCCATTAGAACAATGGAGATTTATTTAGGTTTTGTGACTTACCTTGATATGAACTTAAAGAATGTGGTACAAGCTGACCCCGATACTGAGAGCGAATAACACAAGTGCAGGGATTGCTTTTTTGAAGGGGTCTTTGGCTAATACGATTAGAGTAAAGGCAGCTGCCAGCATCGTGCCTCCTAACAATAAGCCTGATAATATTGCTATTGTTGGCATCCATATACCGATCAGCATTCCAGCTGCGCCGATGAGCTCAAAGGCTCCAGTTAACACATTAAAAAAAGCAGGTAAACCAAATCGTTTGAACTCTTCTGCCATTTTTCCTGATATAATTTTCGACCCTGTTACAAAAAAGAAAGCGGCCAATACAATTTGTAGAATAAGAATGAAAATCTTGATCACATCTTTCTCAGTTATTTGACCAAAAAGGTGTTGTTCAATGGACATAGCTTTCTGGAGTCATCTTTATAAAATCTCACTTCCACATTAAATGGTGAAATTTATATGTCATAGCATATATCGTACATAAATAGAGGTGGTTCTTACTTTACAGATTTATCAAGATGGATAGTCTGAATGAAATAATTTGTTCAAAAGTAATTTTAATTGTTGAATCTCTTCATCGCTTAATTGCTTTGTCACCGTTTGATGTGCATCCATGACAACAGGAAGAATGGCTTTTTTGACCTCGTCCCCTTTTTCTGTTAAAAGCAGGTGATGCGAGCGCCGGTCTTGTTCATTATAGATTTTTTTGACAAGTCCTTTTCGTTCCATTGACTGGATCATTCTGACGACAGTCGTTTGATTTTTATCAATTCCTTCTGCCAATTCTTTTTGAGTAGTCCCCTTTTCACTGCTCAGAATACTGATAATACTCCATTGTTCAGGAGTGACCCCGTAAGGCTTTAACCTGTTCGTAAAATAATTTGTCATTTTGAGATCAGTACGATGAACGAGATAACCTATTAAATCTTGTAAATCCATGTAAACACCCTCTATGAAATTTTATATGCTATAGCATTTATATTAGTGAAGCCTTTGAAAAATTGTCAAATCAACTATCTGCTTGTTTAAAATCAATTCCTGACAAAATATATGGCACTGCTGATTTGATAAACTCCTTTGATGATATGTGCGAACTATTTTTTCTCCACTCAACAGAAGCTCCGTGAATTCCCCAGCTTAAAAAAACAGCTGTGACCTTCAGAATTTGCTTTTTTCGACATTTGTATATTGATTGATTAACAATTGATAAAAAATAATTTCAAGCTGTTCCCTAACAATAGGAGCAAGTTCCGTTTCATATTCTACTTGGCAGCGGTTATGCAGAGATTGTTGAAAATTCGTTAGTGCTTTAAAAATATTGATAATCGTATCTTCATCTAGTTTACGATGATTGAAATGAATACTTTCTAAATTAATCAATAATACTTCTGATAGCGTTTTATCCAGTAAATCGTATTTATCCTCAAAATGATAATAAAACGTCGCTCGGTTGATCATGGCTTCTGCCGTGATATCTTTGATCGTAATATCCTTAAATTCCTTTTTCGATGAAAGTTTCATAAAAGACTCCATGATTAACTTACGCGTTCTTAGAACCCGAGGATCTGTCTTTGACTGCATCATCTTATCCCTCCTCCTTTTTCAACACATCTATCAATCTGTTGGATAAACAACAAATTGAAGAAATTATTGGTGTTGGTCTTACTCGTTGTGTTTTAAGATCTAATTGTAATGCAAATGATTGATTCAAACAACTTCTAGGAAATAGCGTTTCCTTGCAAAAATTGAGGAGGTAAATGAAATTGAAAAACAATGAAATGTTTTGTGATATAGAAACAGGTGTATGTGGTGTAGGTGAAGATGAGGATATCCAGGTCATTGATTTTCAGCAGCCTAAAAAAACAATAACGCTCTATTATGTAACAGATCCGATTTGTTCGCATTGCTGGGCAATTGAACCTGTCCTGCGTCGTTTTAAAGAGCAATATGGACATTATTTTCATTTCCAAACTGTGTTGGGTGGACTGCTAGAGAAATGGCATGACGGTCCAATTGATCCGGCAAACGGAATTTATAAACCTGCCGATGTTGCTGGTCACTGGAGAGAGGTTGGAGAACATTCCCGCATGCCAATTGATGGGTCTTTAATGATTGACAATCCTGTTCAATCTTCCTACCCGCCCTCTCGCGTGTTCAAAGTAATTCAAAAACATCATGATGATGCACTAGCTTATACTTTTTTACGCTGTGCAAGAGAAGCGCTATTTGCCTTCAATCAAAATATATCTGATATCACCGTGTTGATTGACATCGTCAACAACCTTGGACTTAACGGAGATGTGATTGTACATGAAGCCGAACTCCCAAACGGCCAAGAATTATTAAATCAAGATTTTGCTCTTGTTCGAGATCTTGGTGCTAGAGGTTTCCCAACGATCATCTTCGTCAACGAAGAAAATAAAGGCGTCAAAATGACGGGTAGCCACACATTTGAAGTCTATCTTGAAGGATTAAAGCAAGCTTTAAATACAGAAAAACTTCAACCGAAAAAGCGCCCAGCTGTTTCTTCCTTGCTCGAAAAAGAAAAGCTTTTATTTTCTAAAGAAATTGAAGTGATGTACGATGTTGACCAATCAGATGTAAGGCTTTTTATGGAGAAGGAACTTCAGCAACAGCAGTATCAAATGAAAGAAGTGCTTGGGGAAGTCTATTTTACAACTTCAAAATAAGGAGAATGACGATGGCACACTTATTACAGGTGGATTTTAAAATGAAGGGCCCTTTCGGTGATGAAATGGCAAAAGAGTTTTCTGATTTAGCGAAAAGTATGAAGGAGGAAGACGGATTCATATGGAAAATATGGACAGAGAATCCGGAGAAAAATGAGGCTGGCGGAATCTACTTATTCGAAACAAAAGAAGCAGCTGAAAACTACCTTGATATGCATTCTAAAAGAATTACTAGCTTTGGAATAACAGACATCAATGCTAAAATCTTTGAGATTAATGCTCAGCTTTCTCATATCACAAAAGGTCCATTAAAAACTCATTAAGGTTGACACAACAAAAAAGAGCGGCTGATGGCTGCTCTTTTTTTGTTGTGATTTCATCGATTCATCCACTTTACATTTTCTTTTTTCTCTTCATTGACTATGAGCTGGAATACATCAGGTCTTGAATAATGTCCTACGACATCGAAGTCAAATTGACTAGAAGAAATATCACGCAAATCAAGATCTGCCAGCAGTATCTCTTCCTGACCATAGACAGGTTCTTTTATATATTCGCCTAACGGACCGACGATGGCACTTCCCCCTCGGCACATTTCATCAGGAGAAGATGCTAATTCATCATAGCAGGCTAAATCTTTAGGATACATCTCTTTATTCACATATTGATTACAAGATAGAACGAAGCATCGGCCTTCTGCGGCAATATGGCGAATCGTAGATTGCCATAGCTCCCTGGAATCTGCCGTAGGGGCTATATAGATTTGGACGCCTTTTGCATACATTGCTGCTCTAGCTAATGGCATATAGTTTTCCCAGCAAATTAAAGCGCCTATTTTACCATACGGTGTATCGAAAACCGGCAGTGTGCTGCCATCCCCCTCTCCCCATATGAGTCGTTCGGAACCAGTCGGCTTTAGTTTGCGGTGCTTTCCAAGTAAGGCTCCATCTGGTCCGAAAAACAATACGGAACAATATAAAGTCCCGCGACTTGATTCGTCATCTCTTTCAATGACACCGATGACGAGGTAGACACCAGCTTTCCGGGCTGCTTCTCCTAATCTGTCAGTCGTTTGACTAGGAACTGGAACTGAATTTTCTAAGTAACGAAGCCAGTCCTTTCTTCCTTCTGGAGAACGGTTTCCTACTGTGGCGCCAAAAGCTAGTCCTCTAGGATAGGCAGGTATAAAAGCTTCAGGAAATACAACAATATTGGCTCCTTTTTCTCCGGCCTCAAGTGTTAACGAAATGGCTTTTTCAGTACATGCTTCTCTATCCATAATGACAGAAGCAGCTTGCACAACAGCAACTCTACATGTTGACATCTTACCCCCTCCTTATTCTCAGTGTAAAAATAAACGTTTATAATGTACAATATATCATCATCATAATAAGTATGCCTTATTGGAATAATGGGAGGGTAAAATGAACATACGGGACTTTGAAATATTTAAAACGATTGCGGATTGTGGAAGTTTTTCAAGAGCAAGTGAAAAGCTTTTTATCGCACAGCCTTCCCTCTCTAAAACCATTCAAAAATTAGAGAAAAAACTGGGTGTCATTCTTTTCGATCGGTCAAATCGAATTTTCAGGTTAACGGATGAAGGACAGCTTGTATATGAAAAAGCGATTGCGGTGCTTCAGCAAATGAATGAGCTGCAAATGGAGCTGGGTGATACAGAAACGTATATTCGCGGCCATCTTAAGATCGGACTGCCGCAAGTGATTGGAACCTTTTTCTTTTCGAAAGTGGCAAAAGCTTTTACTAAAAAGCATCCAGATGTGACGCTCGAAATAATTGAAGAGGGCGGCTTACATGTAGAAAAACTCGTTGAGAAAGGCGAAGTAGATGCGGCCTTTGTTGTCATACCTGCGCAAAGTCTTGAATTAGAGGAACAACTCATTTTTGAAGCGCCATTTGTAGCTTGTTTACCAAAAAATCACGCTTTAAAAGATGAGCAACAGCTCTCACTCAAACAGCTTAAAGAGGAAAACTGGATATTGTTTGATTCTTCATTTGCGTTGAGTCAAGTGATTTTAGAAAGCTGCCGTAAGGAACATTTTGTTCCCCAAATCGCTTACAGCACAACACAATGGGATTTGCTGATGACATTAGTTCGTGATGAACTAGGAGTGGCGATCCTTCCAAGTCCTTTAACGGATAAGTACAGAGATGACATTTGTGTCAAACCCATTAGCAGTCAATATATTCCCTGGAAAATTGGAATTGTCGTGAAGAAAGATCGATATAAGACACGTGCTTTGAAGGCTTTTTTAAAAATCGTCGCGGATATATATTCTGGGGATCAGAAATAGAAACAAATAAAAAATCATCCTTCTTAGTTTCTACCATGGAGAAACTGAAAAAAGCCTAATTCCAAGGCTTTTTTTCAGTTTATATGCTGTTATCTGTCCATGATAGCACCTGTCAGCCATGCAATAGACAAGAGACTTATTAGGTCATCACTTTCTACTCGTTTTCTTAATTAAGTCCACGCCATCGTATGATAGACTTTCCACATGTACAGGCTTTTGCAGAATGTAATGATCAAAAAAGGTCCTTGTATAGTCTGTGATAAGTTTCCGCATCTCCATCGCATTCCGTTTGCCTCTCAGTTCTTCGTTTACACCGGTAAACACGATGTCGCAATAATCTAAATGCGCAGCATGCTCAACAGAGAAATAATAGGTTTCCATGCTATTGTTTGCGCCAATGATCGCATTCATACGGTAAGCTAGTGGATATAACGTTTGAGGGAAATGGTAAACAAAAGCTGATTGCCAATTTTGAAAACTGCACCCTTGACAGTGTTTGCTTTACAGGCTGTGACCTGTCGCAATGTATTCCGCCAGCTTCTAAAAACCATCTATACGTTGAAAAGGTCTCCGCGCGTGTCAAATATGCATTGACGAAGATAAATGATGACCCTCATCTTTCTGACGATGACCGGAAAGTACTGGTACGCAGCCTGCGCAAGCTTGAGCATATGGAACAATATATTTTTAACACGGCGCATATGGAGAAAATACATGGGGCTGATTTTGTGGAGCGATTTTTCAGTTATCTAGAATACAACAAAGAGGACGCTTGATGCTGCTAAGTCTAGGCTGTATATCAACTTCTAGTATATTTGAGTGGAATCAGTTCCCCGATTTTCACTTTGACTAGTTCGCCATCTATTTCTAAGATGACAAAACATTCTGGTCCGAAATCTGAAATGAGCTCTCTACAGATGCCGCAAGGGCTTACGACCCTCAATCTTCTATCCTCTTCATCTGAATATGGATGTCGAACGGCAACAATTGTATCAAAATCTTTATATCCATTCGATAAAGCACTGCCAATTGCAATGGCTTCTGCACAAACCGTTACCCGTCCGATATAGGCTTCTATATGGACAGCCGAGATCATTTCTCCTGTTTTCATGCGGATAGCGGCTCCTACATGATGTTTATCATCTTCATAAAGGCTCGTAATCTTCTTTTTTGCTTCGTCTATTAACTCTATATCTTTTGGAGTAAGATCAAATGTGTGCATTGTGTCCCCCTTCACCCTTCTATGCCGTTTTGAATATGTTGATCTATTATACCAAACATCAGATAATGAGCGGTTCTTGAAGATAAATTGAATGGAAACAAAAAAAGCTTATGTTTGCGAACATCAGCTTTTTTATGATGCTCTTTTATAGCGAGCATACATATATCGAATGATTTTTGTGATGACAGAGGTACACATGCATAAAAAGGTCATCGTCACTACCCAATACATATTTGAAATATCAAACCCAGTATAGGCAAATATGAAAATAGTGGAAACTGCAAATGTGATGATGAGAACGATGTAAACGCGCTTAAAGATGCAGTAGCCAACAATCCCCCATATCAAAGATAACAAAGGCAGTGTAAATAAGATCAGCGCCATGGGGTGAAGAAAGAAAACACTCATCATGTCACTCTCCTTTATGAACTGATGATGAACCGAATATGTATCATATTAATAGGAAATTCATATGTTGTAAACAAAAATTGGAATTTAAGGAATATTTAATCTGAGGTGAATTGACATTCTGAATGTATCTCATGTTGAATGGAAAAAGACTGCTTTCAGTAAGCAGTCCATTTTGCTAAGCTTTCAAATATTCAAGCTGGAGCATATTGATATGTGAAAAGAGAATCTAACTATTTATCACCTGAATGATTTTTTCCTGAGCGTCTTGTGCCTCAGGGATTGGCATGACGACAAATACATGCAGCATTTCTGGATAAACAAAGGTTTTCATGTCAATTCCTTGTTCTGTTAGCTTTTCATCAAGCTTTATTGCATCTGGATATAAAATGTCGTGTGTTCCAATAAAATGAGTGATCTTCGCAAGACCGTTAAAGTCACCGTGAATTGGACTGATTAATGGGTCAGTTATCCCTTTATCTGCTGCCCAAATTTTTGTAATGACATCTATTCCTTCAGGGGCTAAAATGGGATCTTTAAGGGCATATTCAGATATAAGAGGATTGCTTAAACTCATATCAACACATGCAGATAATAAAATGATATCCTTTGGCTGCGGCAGATCTTCCATCTTTAAGAGGTGCGCAAGGCCAAGAGAGATATTTCCGCCCGCTGAATCTCCCATAATCGTTAATTGATTGGTACTCTCAACCGTTTTCAGTATTTCTTTATATAGATTTAAGATTTTCGGATAAGTATCTTGGTAGCTGTAATGAGGTAATTTAGGATAAATAGGTGCTATCACTTTGGCGTTAAGGGACCTAGCCATTTTATCCATGTACCACCAATGGAAATTGAGAGGCTGGTTTACCCAGGCACCACCATGTATATATAAAATCACCTTTTGTTTTTGCGACTTTTGGTCATTCAATGTGAAAACCTGCATTCCTTCGAAAGCCTGCTCCTTTATCTCACTTTTTAATTTCACATCGTCTCCGATTGCATAAGGCTTTATATTTTCTATTTGAGACAGAAAGTTTTTGGTTTTTTCGACACTAGCAAAACTCTCTTTATTACTTTGGGACGTGAATAATTTTTCAAATTGAATACTTTCTTCAGAACGTTCTCCATTAAAAATGTCGATACTCATTTTGTTTTCTCTCCTTTAAGCAGATATGTTTATTCGTCATCCTGATTCATCACACGAAATGATTTGAGATACACTTGTACTTCTTTCTCAGGAGTCTTTAATAAGTTAGATAGAAGGCCTTGAATGAGACGAAGACTGTTAATTTTCTTTTCAATTTCTTCATGTTTTTGATGTACAATTCTTTTTAAAGTATCAAGTTCTATGTCTTGACTCAGCATTTCCAATATTTCTTTTATTTCCTTTAGGGAATAACCCAATGTTTTGGCATCTTTGATCAATTGAATTTTCACAATGTAATCTTCTGTGTATCGTCTATAACCGTTCGAACGGCGTCTCGGGACAGGTAAAATGTTGTGTTCTTCATAGTAACGAATTGCGGCAGGACTTATTCCTGTTTGTTTGGCAAGTTCTCCTCTAGTCATCAACTCCGTCGTTACTCCTTTTTCGTGATTTTGTCTTTCTATATTTACATTATAAAGGTTGAACTATACTTCAAGGTCAAGATATGTTTTCGTGAAAAAAACACCATCACATGCAGCCGGTTAAAGGCTCTGAGATGGTGTTTTAAATCATTCAATTTGTTTTTATAGGTTTTCTCCATTTGATGCGATTACATTTTTGTACCAGAAGAATGAGTTTTTTAAGGTTGCTGTAAGGTTCGGATTAATACAGGTTAAGGTTGAGGTAGTACAATGTGTTTGTAGTAGTTAATAAATCATAGAGGTGAAACGTTTTGAGAGAAAATAAAGTCTTGTCATCATTATGTTACTTCAGTATCTTTTTCGCACCATTTTTGTTCCCAATTATCGTCTATTTCTTAGGTCAGGACGAAGTGAAATATCATGCGAAAAAATCATTATGGACGCATGTCATACCTTATTTGATTTTTGGTATTGGCATCCTTGGTTCAGGTTTACTTGGTATGAAAGATATCAGCCATGCGGGGCCTTTCTTAATTGCGACATATGCAGTGACATTCCTTGTTGCCATCTACTTCTTCATTTGGAACATTGTCAAAGGCATCAAAGTGTTTTCAGAATAAATAATAGGTGAAAAAAACGGTTCTGTTGTTGATCAGAACCGTTTTTTTGTATGTTTTCATGCTGGTAGTTGGATATCAATTGTTGTTCCTTTCCCTACGCTGCTACGGATGGTGATATCCCCGCCGTGCTTGACGATAATATCCTTTGCAATGGCCATCCCCAGACCAGAGCCTGCATGCGAAACTCCTGTATTCGTCCCTCTGTAATAGCGGTCAAACACTTTTTCCAGCTCTGCCTCTTCTATTCCTTTGCCGTTGTCTTTAATCGTGATATGGGTTTTTTCTTTTTGTTCAAGCTGTACAATGATCGTCACATCAGGATCGTTGTGAACGAGGGCATTTAAAATAAGATTGGTAACTGCTCTTCGAATGAGGATTTTATCAATATTCAGCATAATCTTGTCTTCATTTGTTTGAAGCTCAATCGTCTGATCCGCATATCTTGAATCGTTTAAAATATCAATTAACGTTTCCCGCAGCAGTGACACAATGTTGACCAGCTCTTTATTTAGCATGACGCCGTTATTTTTCAGCCTTGTCGTTAAATTCAGATCCTCCATGACATCTTTGATGTAAAGTGATTTATTCTCAATGATGCCTGCGTAATGTCTGATGTCTTGCTTTGAAAGAGGATACTTTGGATCTTTGATGATTTCTGCATAGCCTTGAATAGAAGCTAGCGGCGTTTTAATATCATGAGAAATATGGGTGATCCATTCTTCCCGCATTTGCTCTAATTTGTCTTTTTCTTTTTTGCTTGAAGCGAGCTGCTCTGATAAGTGATTGACATTATAAAAGACATCTTTATAAATTCCTTTAGCGGGCAGATTTGTCGTGTAATCTCCGTTTGCCAGCTGCTGGATGCCATGAATGGCACGACCGAGCGGTTTTGTGAGCTGCCGGCTGAAAAAGTAACCAATGAGTAACGCAATGATGGCATCGATTGATAATAAAATCATCGTCCCGATATTGAATTTTGTCACTAAGTCTTTCGTGTCGAACGAGAATAGGTATTTTCCAATAGAAGGGTCTTTAAATCCGATAAAGTAGCTATATTCTTTGCCTTTTACTTTTTTTCCGCCAGCAAAAATGGTCGAAAATAATTGCTTATCCTTATATTTATGTAAGTTCACGATTTCTATTGGTGTATATTTGTTCTTTAATCCTTTAGGTGCCTGCGCATGATACACGTCTTGTCCATTTTCGTCTAAAATTTGAATCCATGCATTCTGTTGTTTTAAGGCTTGCTGCCCTTCTTTGTTTACGGTCATTCCTTGATCAGAAAAAGAGACGTATTGTTCAAATGATCTTGTGAAGGTTTCGGGCGTATTTTCCTCGTTATACTGGCTGTTTGCCTGAAGTACGAGCCAAATCATAAATACGAATAAGTTGATAAAGACCGTGATTATGGTCACGATAATGACAGAGACCATATATCTGCCTGTTAATCGCCATTTCATCCTTACGCATCCTTTACAACAAATTTATAGCCAAGCCCTTTGACTGTGATGAGAAACTCTGGTGTTGAAGGGGAATTCTCTATTTTTTCCCGGAGTCTTCGTATATGAACCATTACCGTATTGTCAGAACCGAAAAAGTCTTCTCCCCAAACAGTTTGATAAAGCGTTTCTTTACTGATGACACGGTTCGGGTGCTGCAGGAAATAAGTCATAAGCAAAAGCTCTTTCGGTGTGAGCTCAATGACCGCGCCATTTTTAGTCAGTTCTGCTTGCTGCTCGTTTAACTCAAACGGCCCTTTTTTGATCACGGCATCGGCTTGAGTTGCCTGCCAGTATGAGACCCGTCTCAGCTGCGCTTTCACCCTGTAGGCGACTTCCTTTGGGCTGAACGGTTTTGTAATGTAGTCGTCCCCGCCGATGGCAAGTCCTACAATTTTGTCTGATTCCTCTCCCTTTGCTGATAAAAAGATAATCGGAACATGGGAGGTCTCTCTGATTTGTTTGCAAATATCATAGCCTTCACCGTCTGGCAGCATAATATCAAGTATGACAAGATCGGGTTGTTCTTGATGGAATTTTGCCAAACCATCACGGGCAGTTGAAGCTGTTATGACGCGATCAATGCCTTCTCTTGTTAATACTGTGTTGATTAATTCTAAAATTTCTTTTTCGTCATCGATGATTAATACTTTGCTTTGTAGCTTTGGCATACATTGATCACTCTCCTGAAGTCATTGTCATTATTATACCCAATGTGAGTACATAGTGATAAAATCAACTTCCTATTTGCATAAAAAAAGCCAATTTTCTCATTTCAAAAGAAAATTGGCTTTTCGTGATTCAATTCATTCTAACGTTTGACTACAAATGTGGTCACACTTTGAGCTGGGAGATGGGCCCAAAATTGATTACCTGATATATTTAAGTCTGTACCAGGCTGAAGGTTGCTGTTGCTGCTTGTAATCCATCTTGACGCTTGCGAAGCAGTTCCATTTTGCATCACAAAGTGTTGATTGACTCCTGCATTGTTTTTGTTAATCGCGACAATGACAACCTGATTGTTTCCTTTATAGGCAGATACGAAAACATTTGGTTCAGGACTTTTCGTTGCATCAATTCTGATGTATCCTGGGCGTACAAATTTGGAGAAATGCGCCATGTTGTAACCTCGTTTGCTGATCATTCCGTCTTCCTTCATAGGACCGTAGGATCTGCGGATGTACCACCAAACATATGCCTGAAAGTCCCCTTCTACCATCGAATGGTGAATATGCTCTGAAACCCCTAATGCCTCAGGCCAGCGGTCGGCTGAATTGTTATCGCTATTCGGGTAGTAGACCTCTGTCATCCAAAGCTCTTTTCCCCCTCCTTTTTGTTTGAATAGAGGATACGGAAGCTGGCTGATTTGGGTTCCGTACAAATGGGCTCCGAGAATGTCCATATTTCCAAGCGCCTGCGGATCGTTTAAGATAGGATCTGATATATTTTTAAGGTATTGAAAGGATTCTGGCGCAATCACGCGGGCATTAATGGAGCCGGCATTTTCTCTCATGAAACGCAGGATTTCTTGAGGAGTCCACCATGTCCATTCATGTGCATAATCGGGCTCGTTTTGTACTGATATCGCATAGAGGTTGACGCCATTATTTTTCATATACGTTACAAAATCGTTCAGATGCTGAGCATATGCGGCGTATTGATTGTATCTCAGCCGCTTTGCAGTTGTACCATTACGGTTGAAGGTCTCCACCATTTGGCTTGGAGGATTCCAAGGTGAAGCGATTACTAAAGCTCCATGATCTATGGCTCTTTTGGCAGTGGCGACCTCTCTGTGCCAATTATTTCTGTTCTCATCTACATAAATTCTTAGAATGGAAAATCCTAACTGATTCTGCCCATTTCCAAAGGCAGTTTCTCTTTGAGGTGCGGTCAAATCACCAATCCAAGCCGGGTGGTTCATTCCGCCAAATCCGCGAATCACTTGTCTTTCTGCATTGATATTAATATTGGCATCTGCTGCTGAAACTTCAGTCACGAAAGGTCCGATGAACATGACAGACAGCATGGTGAAGCAGACCAATAAAGTGCAGATTGGTTTTTTGATTATTGACATCAAATTTTTCCACTCTCCTATCATTTTGTCATCCTTTGTTATTGAGTAAATCGCCAGGAATCAAATTGAAATAGGTTTGCACCCGTTCCTTTAAAGACAAAAAATACGTTGTGTACGCCAGCTGCTCCGTTTACAGTTGTTTCTACTTCTCGCCAGTTGTTCGTTCCGCCTGTGGAAGGGACATTTAGTGTTCCGACGAGTCTGCCGTCAGGGCTTCCGAGGCGTACTTCTATTTTCCCGCCTGCATTTGATGCTACATTCGCTTTAAATGTTCTTGCGCCGTTTGATCCGAAATCGACGTTACTGGCAGCCACCCAATCTCCGTTTTGAATGTTTGTGACATGCTGGTTATTGACCGGTCCGCCTGGGGCTGAGGAGGCCTCTGTTAAAATGCGTCCATTCCAAGCAAATGTTTCAGCTTCTACCCGCTGATAAGGATTCAGGTTCGAAAGCTGTTTGACCCCTTCAAAATTGGCTACAACCTCTCGAAGGGAGCCGTCAGCATTATGCACAAGCTTATTAATGTGCGGAGATCTGTAGCCTTTTCCTGCTCCATATAAGGCAGAGCTGACCGTTTGGGTATGATACACGACATACCACTCGTTTTTAAAATTGAACACAGCGTGATGGTTGTTACCGCCTCCCCCGAAAAATGCACCCGGATTTTTCAGGAAGTGCCCTTTATACGTAAAGTTACCCATAGGACTTGAGCTCGTCATATAACCGATCTCTCCAGGTGGTTTATCTGCTGGGTGGGAGCCGCCAAAGTTGATGCAATAGGAATAGTAATAGGTTCCGTTATACTTATGCATCCCAGAGTCTTCAAACATAAAAGGAGCATCAATGGTCGAGGCGCTGCCCACAACACTTGTCATATCAGGCCCTAGTTTTAGCACTCTTGCTGTTTTAGGATTGGCCCATTGTCCCTGCGTTGGATTAGAACCGCCTGGAACGCCTCCACCGGCATATAAATAACCGGTGCCGTCATCATCTACAAAAACGGCTGGATCAAACAGCCATACAACACCGGACATTCCTGGTGTATTTGGTGTGACGAGCGCTTTTCCGATAGGATCTGTCCATGGACCGATTGGGGAGTCTGCCGTAAGAACGCCAATCCCTCCGCCGCTGTTCGCGAAATAAAGGAAAAATTTATCCTTCCCATTGATCTTTTTCACCGCCGCTGATGGAGCCCAGGAAGCACCTGCCCATTTAGCAATTCCTCTGCCGCCATTTGCCCCATTTGCTCCGGCTACTGGAATCGCGCCATGATCTGTCCAGTTCACCATATCTGCTGAAGAGATGACGAAAACCCTATTCAAATTGGCAAAAGAATTATCTTTAATCGTTCCGTTGCTGTGATATTCATAGTCATCACTCGACATATAAATGTACACTCTTCCGTTATAGGTGAGCGCAAACGGATCAGCGCCCAAGTGGTGGTCTATGAGCGGGTTTGCATTTCCTACACGTTTAGCAATTGTTGTGCTTGCCGCACTCGCATCATATACCGGTAAAAGGCTCAGTACCAAAGCAAAAATCAATAAACCAACGCCGCACTTCATCCTCGTCCTCATCGTTTCATTTCCTCCTGTTTTCATCTTCCTAATATTGGGGTTTAGGCCCAATTTCAAAATATGTTGATAGGGACTGATGAAGAATGAATAGAAAGAATGATTTCTAGTGCAAATCCTTGCTAGAATCACGATGAAAACCCTTACTTTTTGACTAGAAGACAACAAAAAATGCAGTCTCCCATGCTGGGGCTGCATTTTTTCTTCATGATTCCTTGCATATAGCTTACATATAACGAGCGGTGACCATTTTCTTTCTTGTGTAAAATTCTACTCCGTCAGTTCCATTGGCATGCAAGTCTCCGTAGAAAGAATCCTTCCAGCCGGAAAACGGGAAGAATGCCATTGGTGCGGGTACACCGATGTTTACGCCGAGCATGCCCGCTTCGATGTTTTCGCGAAATTCTCTTATGCTTGATGCACTGTCCGTATACAGGCAGGCACCGTTCGCAAATTTTGATTGATTGGACAGGTCGATTGCTTCTGCTAATGAAGAAACACGGACAATTGATAAGACTGGGGCGAAAATCTCGTCCTCCCAAATTTTCATTTGATTTGTGACACGATCAAAGATTGTCGGTCCGACGAAATACCCTTCTCCATTTGTTTGATCATCTTGCCGGCCATCACGAATGAGGCTTGCTCCTTCTTCAATCCCTGACTGGATGTATTGAAGCGTTCGTTCTTTATGTTCCTTTCGAATGACTGGACCAAGAAAGACGTCTTCATTAATCCCGTTTCCAATGACGAGCTCGTTTGATTCATCAACTAATTTTTGAATCAACTCATCCGCCACTTCTTCTTCCACTGCGACAACGGCTGCGGCCATGCAGCGCTCTCCTGCTGATCCGAAGGCAGCCCCGATGATTTGTTTGGTTGCCGCGTCTAAATCCGCATCTTTGAGGACAATAGAGTGATTCTTTGCCCCTGCAAGTGCTTGTACACGTTTGCCATGCTCTGTTCCTTTTTTATAGACATATTCTGCGACTGGCTGAGAGCCGACAAACGATATGGCTTTGACCTTTTGATGTTCAATCAGGCCGTTGACGACATCGTGCGCTCCATTGACAATGTTGAGAACACCTTTTGGAAGACCTGCTTCTTCAAACAGCTCTGCTAACCGTGCTGCAAGAATAGGTGTTCGTTCTGAAGGTTTTAAAACAAACGTATTTCCGCAGGCAATGGCAAGCGGGAACATCCAGCATGGAACCATCATTGGAAAGTTAAATGGCGTAATGCCGCCAATGACGCCAATTGGATAACGGTACATGCCAGACTCTAGCCCGGTTGCAATATCAGGCAATTGTTTTCCCATCATTAAAGTTGGGGCGCCGGCTGCGAATTCGACGCATTCAATGCCTCGCTGTACTTCTCCTTTTGCCTCAGTTACACTTTTTCCGTTTTCAATCGTGACAAGTTCAGCCAGCTCATCCCAGTTCTCAACGAGTAACTGCTGGTATTTAAATAAAATGCGTGCACGTCTGGGAACAGCAGTTTTAGACCAAGTAGTAAACGCTTCCTGTGCTGCTTGTACCGCACGTTCAACATCTGTTTTTGTTGAAAGCGGCACTTCCGCGATGATTTCGCCAGTGGCTGGGTTATACACTGCTTCTGTTTGACTTGTTTCTGCTTCAATCCATTGTCCGCCGATATAATTTTTCAACGTTTGTACATCTGTTTTGGTCATGTTCCCTCTCTCCTCTTTGTTAAAGAATGTCTTGTTAAAGGATGTGTATGTATCGTCATTGTCTCATCTAACGGGCATTCATCTGTATACACTCTTTGTCAAATCAAACGGCAGTTTTGGTTTACGTTGTGATAAACTGGTTTGTTTGTGACATATGACACTAGAATGCTAAAAATTCATGATGTGTTTTTGGTTAACTGTTGATTAACTTTAGAAAAATCATAATATTAAAATGGCCCTCAGTCAATCCTCTTTTTGCTTCATAACAAAAACCTGATGCGCGGTGCATCAGGTAGAGACTGGTTCATTTCTGTTATTTGGTTGATGCGGCATATTGATTTGGTTCTATATAATTTGGCAGCATCTCTCCATGTGCTTCAATGAGTTCATCACATAATTTAATGGTGTCGTCAATTGATAATTCAGCGCTTGTGTGTGGATCCAGTAGAGCCGCTTGATAAATGTGTTCTTTTTTACCGCTGATTGCTGCTTCAATGGTCATCAGCTGTGAGCTGATATTCGTTCGGTTGAGTCCAGCCAATTGTTCAGGAATCTCTCCGACATAGCATGGCATGATGCCGCTTCGATCTGCCACACACGGTACTTCTACACAGGCTTTTTCAGGCAGGTTGTCAATGAGCCCGCCAGTGTTTAGAACATTTCCGCCAAATTTAAAGGGAACGTTTGTTTCGATGGCTTCAATGATACGGGAACCATATTCTTTAGAGCGGGTATGTGTGATCTGTGTGTTTCCTACAAGGTCATGCTTCATTGTATTCCAATTTTTGATTTGTTCCTCGCAGCGTCTCGGGTATTCATCGAGCGGAATGTTAAACTGACCGATTAGTTCTGGGTACCTTGATTTGATGAAATATGGATGGTATTCGGCATTGTGCTCTGAGGATTCTGTGACATAGTAGCCGAATTTATCCATCAGTTCAAAACGAACCATATCATGATGCCGCGATTGCTGTTTTTCTTTTGCTCGTCTTTTGATTTCTGGATACAAGTCTTTACCATCCCGTTTTACCTCTAATAACCATGCCATATGGTTAATGCCGGCGATTTTTTCTTCAATGCCTTCATGATCCATTTCAAGAGATTCAAATAGGTCCTTTGTACACACCTGCACACTATGACAGAGACCAATCGTTTGAACCTGAGTATAGCGCAGCATCGCCCCAGTCAGTGTGGCCATTGGGTTCGTGTAATTTAACAATAAAGCATTTGGGCAAACCTCTTCCATATCCTTTGCAAAGTCAAGCATGACAGGGATTGTTCGAAGGGAGCGGAAGATGCCGCCGATCCCTACCGTATCTGCAATCGTTTGTCTTAATCCGTATTTTTTTGGTATTTCAAAATCAATGACAGTACTTGGACGGTAGCCTCCGACCTGGATGGCATTGATGACATATTTCGCATCCTGTAAGGCTTCTTTCCGGTTGTGATAGGACTGGATGGTCACATTTGCACCGTAATTTGCTTTTAAATGCCGGAGCATCGTTTCTGATTCTTTCAGCCGGTTGTAGTCGATATCATATAATGCGAATTCAAAGCCTGCAAGGGCGGGAACAAACAGACAATCTCCTAATATATTTTTAGCAAACACGGTACTCCCTGCACCGATAAATGTAATTTTAGACATAGACGATTCTCCTTTTTACATCCATATTGGGCTAGCCTTTGACAGAACCTTGTGAAAGCCCTGCGATAAAATATTTTTGCAAAAGTAAAAACATCGTGACCATTGGCAGCATCGCAATGAGTGCAGCTGCACCAACGAACTGAAGCTGATGCTGATTTTGACCAAAAAAATGGGATAAGGCGACTGTGAGTGTATGCATCTCTTTATCTTGCAAAAAGAAGATAGCAAATTGATAGTCGTTCCAAATATACACGCAGGCAATGATTAATACAGAGGCGGTAATGGGCTTCAGAAGCGGAAATACGACAGTGAAAAAAACTCTGAGTGTCCCTGCTCCATCAATACGGGCAGCTTCTTCAAGTTCCTTTGGAATTGTCGACCTGATAAAGCCTGCGTATAAGAAAATCGTCAGCGGCAAAAAAGCAGCGACATTATTTAAAATAGCGATTTGATAGGTGTTCATCATCCCGATTTGAACGACCATTTTATAGAGCGGGACAAGGGCTGTGAGCGGTGGAATGACCATAATGGCAATGAATAATACATAGACTGCTTTGTTTAACTTTGTGTTCCTTCTTGCGAGCGGATAGGCTGCAAGAGATCCAAACATAATAAGCAATACAGCGGAGCTGAACGTAATGATCACTGTATTCAAAAAAGACTGGCCAAGCTGAGCCTCTGTCCATGCTGTGCGGAAGTTTTCAAGATGCAGTGCTTTCGGAAACAGCCATTTTGAACTAAAATCTCCTATTCCCTTTAATGATGTCGTCACCAAAATATAAAATGGAATGAGGTGTAGCAATGTGATCATTAGTGCGAGGACGGAGTACCATTTTTTCTTGCGTTTATAGGCGTTATCCATCACACCTCGGTCTCCTTTCGTTTGAAATAAATCAGCGCTGCGACACTAATGACAAGGATGATGACCGCCATGAAAACCCCTTGTGTCGCTGCATAGCCCGCATCCTGACGTTTGAAATACAGATCATACATAAAGGTCGACATGGATTGCGAGGAATCTCCAGGACCGCCGCCTGTGAGTGCTACAATGACATCAAAGAGCTTGAGCCCGCCAATGACATTCAGCACAACATTAATGGTGATCGACGGCATAAGCAGCGGCAATGTGATCCGCCTGAATTGCTGGAGGCTCGATGCGCCGTCTAATTGTGCCGCTTCATAATAATCCTTAGGGATACTTTGAAGTCCTGCTAAATAAATGATCATCGCAATCCCAACGAATTGATATGTGTTGACAAGCACAATGATCCATGTGTTGAATTGCGGGTTGCCGAGCGCATTCATTTGATCAAATCCAAAAAGCGTCACCACATCATTTAAGGCACCGCCTTGGTAAGCAAACACAAAATACCAAATATAGCCCATCGCAATCGGGCTGATCATGACAGGTAAATAGATGACCGTTCTTGTGATGGCTTTCATCTTTAAGCTTTGATTTAATAAAAGAGCATATCCAAGTCCGATGATATTTTGTAAGATGGTGCTCCCAATTCCATAGAGAAGCGTGTTTTTGACAACAAGCCATGTCGCTGGATCCTGAAGCAGCCTTTGATATTGCTCAAGACCAATCCATTGATAAGTTTGTGAGAAACCGTTCCAATTCGTAAAAGAAAGCTGAATGCCGTTCAAAAAAGGATAAATGATAAAGGTACTGACGACGAGAACAGCTGGCATGTACATCCACCAAAGTGAAGTGTTCTGGCGTTTTTGTATCTTTTGTTTTGGTAAAGAGGTGAATGCGGCTGGCTGCTTTGCTTTTGTGATGTCATTCATTGGCTTCACTCCTGTTTCAGCATCCATCGGCTATTGTTTTTTCAAACGCTTATATTCCTCTTCCATTTTCTTTGATAACTGTTCTGGTGTGATGGAGCCTGCTAATAATTCTTGACCCGTTGTTGCCATGACCGCCCACATTCCGCTTGGTAAGTATTTTCGATCGAAATACGGTTCAATCTTCACCTGTTCGTATTGATCGTAAAAGGTAGAGTAATAGTTTTTCGCTTTCACTTGTTTTAGAGCTGTTTCAGAGGATGTGCCCTCTGCGATTTTTTTTGCGTTTTCAGGTTTTGCTAAAAAATCGATGAATTGTTTTGCTTCTTTTAGATGCTTAGAGTCTTTCCAAGCAGCGACAGTAAACCGTTCTCCGCCAATCCAGCTTTGCTTATCCCCCTCATGAATTGCTGGAACAGGCATCGTGCCTACTTTGATCGATGAATTCAGCTCTGTTGCTTCAGGTCCTAAAGAACCCCCGACAAAGGTGAAGGCGATTTTGTTTTGTGCCATGAGTTCAGGCGCTTGAGAAAGTTTCGCTGTTAGGACATCCTTGTTTAAAAGGTCTTGATCCTTCAAATCTTTCATAAACTGGGCAAGCGGTGTATAGAGAGACCAATCAAATGATCCGTTTTCAAGTTCCTTTCCGTATTGATGCTTTTGATCGGTGATTAATAAAGGCGTCGCCAGCTCATCAAAGACTTGGGCAATATTTGAGTTATCTCCTCCTGGTATCCAGAGCGGCACAACATCTCCTTTGCTCTTTTCTTTCACTGTCAGCAAAGCAGATTTTAATTCATCAAGTGTTCTAGGGACTTCAATGCCATATCTCTTTAATAGATTGGCGTTAAAGCTAAGCCCGTCTTTTGCTTGATTCAGCGGATAAGCGTATACTTTGCCATCTTGGTCCTTTAAAATCTGGTCGAGGGAAGGATCAAGCTGTTTGACCCAATCCATCTCTTTTAAATCAGCCACATACTCGCTATAGCGCAGTTTGGCCCAGCCATGTGTATCAAACAGGTCTGGCATATCATTTGCCCCCATTTTGACGCGGATCATATCTTCATAGCTGTTGCCTGGGAAATTGGCATCGATTCGAATCTGTTGATGCTCCTTTTCAAACTCACGAATGACTTCTTCAAACGCTTTTCTTTCCCCGCTGTTGCTCATCGTTGAAAATAGCGTCAAGGTGATCTTTCCATTTGCTTCAGAAGAGCCGTTATTGCCGCAGGCAGACAACATCATGGTCAAGAAAATGGCTGCAGTCAGCAGCATGATTTTTTTATTCATGTTTTCCTCCTTTTGATCACTGAAAATTCAGACGATAATCGGTAGAATTCATGCAGTTGCGGAAACAAAAGAAGTCCATTATACTGGAATTCTATTCTTTTCAAAGAGATAAGAGAGCATATCGGCAGGCTGCCTTGTGTTCAGCATGATCTGGCCATCATGCTAAGCAGCTTGCTTTCTGCTTTTTTGTCTCTTTTTTGTTAGCTGAAATCGATGGTTCACCTCCTTTCATGGATGAGACATGTACTGCCTCGCTCGATGAGTGTTGTTGGCACGACGACTTTTAGAGGAAGTTTTCTTCCATTTATTCTCTCAAGCAAAAGCTTCAGGCCGACTTCCCCCATTTCTTCTGTATATACTTTGACAGTTGTAAGCGGCGGGCTTGAAAATGAAGCGGCTTCAATGTCATTAAATCCAACAATGGATACATCTGAAGGCACGTGTAGACCGGCTTCATGCAGAGCGCGCATTGCCCCGATTGCCATAGAGTCACTTCCAATGAAAAAGGCTTGCGGCAGTTTTCCTTTTTTGATCGCTTGCTGCATAAGCGTGTAGCCTTCTTGCATGGAGTATTCACCAATGTGGATGTCTTCCATATGAAGAGTTCCCGCCTCTTGCATTCTTTTCATAAACGTCGTTTGTCTTTCGTCCTCAATCACAGCATTACCTTCAAAATAATGCTCCCGCTCTTTCCCGCCAATATAGCCTAGATGTGTATAGCCGAGAGATTGCAGATGGCGAATGGCGCGATCTGCCGCTCTGACAAAATCCACATGTACACAATCATACAAATCTTCATCCGCATAATGATTGATAAAAACAATGTGTTCCATTCGATTTGTCATTTTTTCAACCGTATCTGGGCTGATTCGTCCAATGACGATCAAACCGTCAATATCCTTTAGTATCGCCCCTTTATCCATGCTTCTTAGGCGAAAGGTATGGAGAGTGGACAAGCCTTGTTTGGCATATTCTTTTTCAATTCCTTTTCGAATCGATGAAAAAAAGGGATCATTTAATTCTTCGTCAATGGATTGAGCGACAACGACACCGATGACTGGGGATTCAGATGGGCTTTTTTCTTCTGCTTGATCGGCTTTTCTTGCTCTCACTGGGGTGTAGTTTAACTTCTTAGCAATGTCGAGGATGTTTTGTCTCGTTGCGTGTGAAACAGCAAGTGTTTGATCGCCATTTAACACACGGGATACAGTGGAAACGGACACTTTTGCATCATGAGCAATATCTTTGAGTGTGGTCATAGGCAAACTCCTCATCGTTATTTGACTAAATATTTACTAAAGATATTTGAAGGATAACACATTAATAAAGCGCTTTCAATTATGAATTGGTGATTTTTATTTTGTTTTTGGGTAAGTTTTGGTGAGTGAAAGGTGTTTTAGTAAAATTTGCGTAAAAAAGAGGATGGTTTTCATCCTCTCTTTTACTAACGTGATTCGATTGAGGCTGTTTCTTTTGCAAATATTTGCTTCATTTTGTCCCAAGCAGTATCGAGTTCTTTATGAAGTCCAAATAAACCTGAGGTGCCGATGATGTAGATCTCATTTCCAGCCTCAGCAAGCAGCCGGAATGTGCTCTCATTACAAGAACCATCTACTTCAATTGAAAACGAGTATCCTCCGTGTTTTTTGATATCTCTCACCTGTTTAATTTTCTGAAGCATTTCTTTAATAAAAGGCTGTCCGGCAAAGCCTGGATCGATCGTCATGATCGTGACTCTATCTATTAAATGAATAAAGGAATCTAAAGCTGCAACAGGTGTTGCGGGATTTAGAACAAAGCCAACCTCACATTTTCTTTGGTGAATATGTCGGATCATTCGAAAGGCATCTTTTTGCACGACTTCTGGGTGTAAACAAATCATCGTTGCGCCTGCATCAATACATGCATCGATTAAAAATTCCTGAGGGTATTCGGCCATTAGATGAACATCAATCGGTAAATTTGTTAGTTTCCGAAGTTGTTCAATGAAAAAGGGTGATAACGTCATATTCTTCACATAATGCCCATCCATCACATCGACATGGTACCGGTCTGCTCTTGTGTTGAGAAGATGAATTTGTTCACGGAAGTGTGTTAGATCCATGCACATCAGTGAAGGTGAAAAAACGGCTGTCATTCTCTGGCTCCTCCTTTACAGCTGAAATAAAAACTTGATCAATCCAATCAAGATTCCGATGATACCAAAGTCTGTATCTCCAAACGTTGTCCCTTCAAAGCCAAGGGTTCCGAGCACAGGTAATAAACAAGCAGGTAAAAAGGAAAGAAGCAATCCATTTACAAAGGACCCAGCGACAGCACCTCTTACCCCTCCTGTTGCATTGCCATATACGCCTGCTGTAGCACCGCAAAAAAAGTGCGGGACAAGACCAGGGACAATGACAGTTAAACCAAACAAAGGTAAAAGAAAAATGGATACGATGCCTCCTGCAAAGCTGCATAAAAAACCGATAATGACCGCATTTGGGGCAAATGGAAAAACAGTTGGCGCATCAAGTGCCGGCTTTGCCCCCTTCACGAATCGATCGGCAATCCCTTTAAAAGCAGGCACGATCTCGCCAATGGCCATCCGTACCCCTGCTAAAATAATGTACACACCAGCAGCAAACGTAATCGCCTGAATGAGAATGAAGACAGCGAAGTTCGTGCCCCCGCTAATTTGTTCTATAAAAGGAATTCCTGCAAACGGTGCAATGGCAAAGAACAGCAAAGCCATCGTAATCGAAATGGCAACAGATGTATCTCTTAGAAAACCGAGTGATTTAGGGACTTGAATGGTTTCCGTTGATTTTTCAGGAGAACCAACCCATTTGCCAATCATTCCCGCAGTAAAATAACCGAAAGTACTGAAGTGTCCGAGCGCGAGATCATTGCTTCCGGTGACTTTCCTCGTAAACGGCTGAAGGATTGCGGGGGCAATGACCATAGCTGCACCTAATATCATGGAACCAGTGGAAATGAGCAGCCACCCGTGCATGCCGGCTGTCGAGAGAACGACGGCGAGCATAGCCGCCATATACAACGTATGATGACCAGTCAAAAAGACATATTTAAAGGGTGTGAATTTTGCGAGTAACAAATTGACCAGCATACCAAAAATCATGATAAGTGCTGTCTGTGTACCGAATTCCTTTTGAGCAATGGCGGCCATAGCATCTGTATTTGGGACAACCCCTTGAATGTGAAAGGCTGCTTCAAACATCTTTCGAAAAACCCCAAGTGAATCAGAGACGACTGTTGCGCCAGCCCCTAATATTAAGAAACCCATGGTTGTTTTCAAGGTGCCTGACACAGTGTCTGCGGCTGATTTTTTCTGCAAAAGTAAACCGGCTAATGCAAACAAACCGATGAGAATGGCAGGTGTGCCCAATATATCATTCATGATCAGTTCTATCATGATGTGAATCCCCCTTTTTCATGACTTAAATGTGTTGACGAAGGACGTCTTTAATGGCTTTCTGGTCTAACAAATTATTTAAGCCAGCCACATTTCTTGTGCCGTCCTTCAGCTGGTCAATAATATCAGCTGCTCCGATATAAAGGTCTGCTTGTTCATTTTTACTTGTACTGAGATCGGTATGATCCACTTCAGCTTTAAGACCTAATTCTTCTAATGCTTTTTTGACATTCATTTCTACAATAAAGCTGCTTCCTAACCCGTTTCCACATACAACAAGAATTTTTTTCATTTTCTTACTCCCCCTTTATACTTGTGAAAATTGATCAATTAGTTTTTGAACCGATGCTAAATCTTCTGCTTCAATCAATTGTTTCGTCCGTTTCTCTTCACTTAACAGCATGGTTAGCTGTTTAAGTGCTTTCAAGTGGCTCATGCTGTCAATGGCAGCTAACACAATGACGAGCCGCACCTGCTTTTTTCCATCCTTTGAAAACGAAATGGGCTGGTTGAATGACATAAGCGTCATGCTCAATTTGTTCACGCCATCCTCGGGCCTTGCATGTGGGATAGCCACTTGTGGTGCAATGACAATATAAGGACCATTTTGATGAACAGACTGTATCATGGCTTCCACATAACTTGGTTTAATAGCATTTTGCTCAAGTAATGGCTGCGACGCTTTTGTAATCGCCTCTTGCCATGTGTCGGCTGTTTGGTGGAGCTTGATGGTTTGTTCTGTTAATAAATCATTTAACACTGGGTTCCACCCTTTCTGATAGGATACATATGTGGGATGAAGCAGCTCCTGAATGTCATGAAGCAGTGCTTGTTTATTTTGTACAATGGTATGCTGCTGAATGATGTTGAATAAAGCGTTTACATGCTGCTCGTCAACCTTCGTTTCTAAGCCTTTCCCGTATTGAAGTAATGTTTTTTTCTCATAAGCAGTTAAAATAGGATGAACGAGATGAACTGGTTTTCCTTTAAACGATATAGGTGTTGTTGACACAACGAAATCTGCATCAACGGCTGCTAATTCTTCATATGCACGCTTTGATAACAGTCCGCGTACTTCAATGTAGCCGATTAATTCGAGAAGCTGAGTTTTCAGCATGTTACTTGTGCCAATTCCTTCTCCGCAGACAATGTATACAGAACGCCTTACAATTGATGAAATTCCTTCTCTTCTCATCCAGCTGCCAAAATGCATGGCGAGATATGCAATTTCATGGTCACTCAACTTTGAACAGGCCGCCTTTTCTAAATGGCATGCAACTTTCTGAGTGATTTCAAACACTTCTGGCTGTGTTTTTTTTATAGAATCCGTCAGTTCGTTGATCATACCAATGTGATAGATGAGCCTGTAATAAGCTGGAATTAAATGCATTGTTAAGTTTTGCTCTAATGCTTTTGGTTCTTGAAAGGAAATACAAGCATATCGCTGAAAGTCCAATATCATTTGTCTGGCGATGGTGCGAATGAGATGTTCTTCTGGTTTTTTAATTGATGGAAGTTTTTGTTTTTTGGCACTGAGCCATAAGGTGCTAAGAAAATAGATCTCATCATCATGAACAATGAGACTGGCCTCTTTTTGAATCTGCGCCATGAAACGAATAGCCGCCAAGCATTCCTCTGTTTCCTGCAATGTTCGCTTTTCTTCGTTTGAAATGTGTACAGCATGCCCTAGCTTCATCCGCTTGAAGTAAAAAAAGAGATCCAAAGAGAGCTGATCCAGCATCTCATCTGCAAATTCAAGCTTAAGTTCTTGTTCTGACTGCTGGAGGAGCTGGTGTACCCGTTTGGATGAAATAGGTCCCTTTAACCAAAACGATGGAAACGTTTTTTCGTTTTTGATCATTGTGCGAATGAAATATATATAAGGCTTGAGTGCCAATCGAATGGCCCTTTCGTCTCCTGACATCACATAGCCGCTTGCTGATTGATAGCGGAGCGTGATCTCCTGCTTTGAGAGCGCTTCTTTTAGCTGTTTCATATCCTCGAGCAATGTATTTCGGCTCACCTTTGTCATCTTCATAAAATCATCAATTCTTAGGCAATGCTCGCTACATGCAATGGATAAAAGCAAGATGGCCCTTCGTTCCTTTACACAAGGTTCATAATCTTGACCAATAAGAATGGTGTCGGCTTTTTGAATAATGACTTCTTTTTCATGAGGATTTAAATAATAGCCAAGTTGGCCTTTTCGCTGCACACCACTAAGCTGATGTGTTTCCAGCCAGCTGTTCATTCGTTTGATTTCAGCGTAAACGGTTCGAGTCGAGACATTCATTCGATTCTGTAAATCTTCTATTGATAAATAAGATGTCGTATGAAGCAGCATAGATAGCAAAGTAGTGCCCCTTTTGGTTAAGTACAGTTGGAATTCCTCCTTTCTTCCCCTTTGGTTATAAGTCTAATCAACTCACATACATCAAAGAAGCCCAAATGTCTTCAGCACGTGCTGTGCAGCGATTGTGTGCTCTTTTCATAAGAAAAACACACCATTTGAGTGTGCTTTCAGGTTTGTATACAAAGAGTTCTTTGTCTTCTTTTACGTGTTTGAAGACGAATAAACGCAAAAAACCTAGAATGGTATAAAGCCAGTCAAGGTTTTTTCACTTCTTATCATCTTTTATTTTTCCCATATGTGATGCTTAAAATTATTTTTTGTTTAAACTAAATCCAAAATCCAAATCGTTTTCAAATGAAATACAAATACTCCAATCACCTTCTAATGATATAAAGTAGTGGTGCTGTGGGATATCTAAAAAATAGACTAGTAACTCTTCTAGATGTTTTAATTCAAACTGGTACCCAAACTCTGTAAGGTTATCCCCTATGTAAATTACTTGTAAGTTATTATCTAAATATTTTTCTTTTAATTCAGTTATAAATAGAAGAGCATCAGAAAGTAACGATTCATGATTTGAGCTCTTACTATGATGTTTATTGGTTTGTAACCAATCTATTTTTGAACCAGCAAAATCAAATTTTTGGTCTATTAAGTCTAAATAAATTTTTGGATTTTTATGTACTTTGACATATTTAAGAAGGTCTTTTAATTCCAAATCCTTTATTAGATCTTCATCATAAGAATTCAATAAAATTAACCCCTTTTGTGTTTTTTAATGTCTTTCTTGTCAAAATCCATAGGAATCGCTGTTTCGACATTTTGTTGCAATCAATTCAGTGTACAATGCCATTGTAGCTTGCTGATCCGTCTCTGACAAAGCATATTCATCTTTTTGACCGAGTTATATTAGCAAAACTTCATTCTTCTATGTTCAATCCAAATAATAAATATAGTGCTGAGTTGAAGAATCTATTGTCATCCCCATTTTTTCATACAATTGTTGTGCTTTTATATTAGAAGTCGCTGTTTCTAAACAGATAAATCGGGCCCCTTTTTCGTTTGCAAATGAAAATGCTTTTTTCATCAATTGCTTACCTATCCCCTTTTGACGAAAATCGTTTATAACAAACAAATCATTTAAAATGAACGCATCTTTCATCGCGACAGATGAAAATGTTGGATACAATTGGACAAATCCTAAATACTGTTCATCTTGCTTTGCAACAAACAAAATAGACTCTTGTTTACGGTATCGTTCCGCTAGAAAATGATAAGCACCTTCTACATTAGAAAGCTGCTTATAAAATTGGCGATATTGATCAAACAGAACCGCAACTTGCATTAAATCATTTTCATTCGCTCTTACTATATCCATTCTTCTAACCCCTTTTCGTATCAATTAGTAGTATAATAATCGATATTCTGACATGTGAAAATGTACAGATTTATACTTTATAAAATGTCAGAAGGGAGGAATGAAGAGATGAAACATTATGTTTTCCCTTTCAGTGTCAATCAACCAAAATATAAACAAATTTATGAGCAATTTAAAACATTAATCGAGGAGGGAAATTTAAAAACAGGAGAAAATCTTCCTTCAATTCGTTCACTAGCAGATGATCTAGGTGTTAGTCGCCACACAACACTACAAGCATATGATCAATTATTAGCTGAAGGATACATTCAAGCCAATGAGCGTAAAGGCTATACTGTCAATGAATTTGAACCGATATTTCTTCACACTCCTATTCTTGAAGTAGCTAGAACTCAACCAACACCATCGATCGATTTCATTGATTTCAAAGCAAGTGCTGTTGATGAGGAACAATTCCCTTTAAAAGTTTGGCGGCAAATTTCCAACAGAGTCCTGCAGCAATCCATTAGCTTTCAATATGGAAATCCTTTTGGAGAGCCGGAGTTTAAACAAGAACTGGCTGATTACTTATTCCAAGCGAGAGGTATGATCATTAACCCCAAAAACATGATTATTGGAAGTAATACACAGCAACTACTGTTGTATTTAGGATTTCTATTAAAAGAAAGTTTTTCTAGTATGATTGTTGAAACCCCTGGTTATAGCGGTGTACGGGAGGTCCTTGATTTACATGGATTTGAAATTGAGAGTATTCCTGCATCAAAACAGGGTGTATTATTGGACTCACTCGCAAATAAAAGTGGGAAATTATTGTATATTACACCTTCACATCAATATCCTACTGGTACTGCACTATCGATTCAACAAAGAATGGAATTGATTCAATGGGTACGATCAAATAACGGTTACTTATTAGAGGATGATTACGATGGAGAATTTCGATATGGACAAAAACCATTTCCTGCTTTAGCCTCTTTAGACGCTGCACATGTCATTTATTTTGGGACGTTTTCAAAAGCATTTCTACCTGCTATACGTTTAGCATATATGGTTTTACCTGATTCATTAATCAATATCTATATTAGTCAATTTCAACATTTCGAACATAATGCTTCTTTACTGCATCAGCTGACCATGACTGAATTTATGAAAAGTGGGGAATGGACTAAGCATATTAAGCGTATGCGCAATACTTATAAAAGGAAAATGAACTTATTGGTTCAACAAGTTCACCATCTATTTGGAGAGCAGATTGAGATCATTGGTGACAAGGCAGGATTATATATCATGTTACGTATACACACTCCCTTTTCCGAAAAAGAATTAATTGAAAAAGCTCTGCAACAGCATGTAAAAGTTTATCCAACAAGTCATTTATTTATAGAAGATCCACCTGTACTACCTCACATACTGCTCGGTTTCGCAAACCTTTCTCTTGAACAAATCAAAAGAGGTATTTGTTTATTAAAAGAAGCATGGAAATAAGATTGATGGTTCATTTTTTGAAACTTTGAGCGTGAATTTTGTGAATCGACTCTTTATCACAATTTCACTTGACCTTTCTACTTTACCAATTGTGATACGGCTCACCGTCATGTCTCTAATATGAGGTCTAACCAGCATTGATTATGGACAATATAGGAGTAGTCTCTTTTGTAAACTTTCCAAGATTTCTACAGGCATTTCCCTGACCTTGATATCCTCGCCTAGGAAAAATAGCCAATTTGTTATTTCGGATATTTCTTCTGAATGATTAACATCGATAAAAGTCTTTAGAATGGCTGTAGTTTGGTAAGGGTTCGTATAAGAAATTGACATTTTGAAAGGATGGTATTTTTTGAACTGTGCAATTGCCTTTGGACCAAGTTCAAGGACAAGGTTGATTACTTTCTCCTGCTTACTTAGTTTTTCTAAAATCTTTTTCCTGCTTAATCTATTTTTTGTAGAGCATGGTTCTACATCTGTGAGATTGTCGACAGGCAAAATCCGTTTCTTCTCTTCCTTTAAATCAAAGCCTTCAATCAGCCACAGGCTTTTTTCACGATAAAGGTTCAAAAGGTAAATAGGATAGGACTTTATCACCCTCTCTTCTCTCATGGTAATCAGTAAATATCGATCCAAAATAAGCAGTTGGATTAATTTTTCTAACATGGGATGAGGGAGATCTGTCAAATCAAGCAGGTCAGGATTATTTGGATTAGTCCCTTCAAATAGCAAGAGGCGATTTAAAAGAACAAGGTCATCTTGCTGAGTTTCTGAGATGAGTCCTAGTAATTTTTCAGCTAAAGACTGGCGACTCTTTAAATAAGGGAGTTGTTGGTTTCTCGTGGCCATAAAGGCAATAAAAAGAGCTTTAATCTCATTATCGGTAAAACGAACAGTTGGCAGGACAGAGTTGTTCATCACAAAATATCCCCCGTCCCTTCCGACTTCTGCGACAAGCGGCATCCCCATAGCTTCAATTTCTCTGATGTCTCTAATTGCTGTCGAACGAGAGATATGAAATTCTCTCATGATTTCAGAAATTGTAAAGTGGGCGCGGTTGTTAATATAACGCATGATGGTATTAATCCGTTCAACTTTTTTCATCTGGTCCCTCTAAACAGTATCATTTTTTGACATGGTTTAAGCCTATTATATACCTATCAAGTGAAAGAAAGAATCATTTGATTCATTTTTTGAAGAGGATGTGTAGAATATGACAGATTATATACTAGAAGAAAAAGACAGCTTTAACGTGTTAGGTATTGGAACTGAACTTAAGAGTCATTACACAGACTATGCGGGCATCACGAAGGAAAAAGCAGACTTTTGGCAAGCAGTCACACAAGAAGGTAAGCTTGACACCTTAAAAGCCATTGCCACAAATGACTATATTTTTATCGTAAACGAAGCGGTAAATAACAAGCTGATGCATTATGTCGGGGTCATGACAGAGGAATCGTTACCAGAAGCAGACAGAGTGATTCAATTTCCTAAAGGGGAATATCTAATCGTTAAAGGGGAAGCTAAAACGGCTGATGAATTGCATCAAACGCTTACTGGTATTGCATTTGGTCAAGTCTTGCCTGAAGCAAAGAATTTCGCCTATGTTGGTGGACCAAATGCAGTGGTAGAGATGGGTCAGCGAAACGGCTTATTACTTGGTGAGATGTGGATTCCTGTTATACGGAAATAAGAAGGATATGGAGGGATAGAAATGGCTTATATCGTTGATTTTAAAAATGTGTCTACGATTGGTTTAGAGTCTTCACCTGTAGCAGAAGCACTTGCTGGCTTACGAGCTAATGAGGCTCGTTACTTTATGAACAAATATAAGCATGAATTTACAGTATTGCCTGCTAGCGAAAGTCAGGAGACCCTTGATTATGTGAACCGAGTGTTAAAAGAAGAACGTGAACTAGAGTTTGCAGCCAAACCTTTAGAAACGGCAAGTTTTCAAGTAGAAAATATCAAATGGACCTACGTCTTTTATGAGGATGGTCTTGCAATTAACGTCCTGTATACATTGGATGACCCGAAAAAACGTGCTGTTGGTTTTAAGCTTTCTGAAGGTATGGAAGTACCAAAGGAATTAGAAGGGAAATTTAAATTTGCTAGGCAGAAGTCTAAACTAGCTGGAACGATTCGTGGGTCATTTTTTAAAATTAAAGGAGAGTATTGAACTCGAATTTGTGAATCTGATTGAACAAATAAATTAAAATTATTTCCCCCTTCTAAACAGAGCAGCATTCTCTATGTATTATTAGAGGATGTTTTTCTGTTTATTGTACCAACTTCATTTTCTTATGAAAAAGTTCGCCGTTAAAGTAGCTTGGCGATTAGTCTTTTATATAAATGTCCTGCTATTTCATTGTTTAACATCTATACTTCTTCAAAGGAATTTCTGATCTATATCAAAGAAAAAGATGTAAAGTATCCCCCTCATTCAAAAAAACTCACTATAAAATCTGTGAGCGCCCAGTTTTACTGGTCTTTATCATACGATGGGTCCCCATCCCCATTTTGGTCGGTTTTTTCTCAATTTGAAGTCCAATAACACAAAAAACCTTGAAAGGCATTAAGCCGATCAAGATTTTTTTGCGTAATCTCATTAAAAATGAACTAATTTGAATTCATTTTTGAAAGAAAGTCTTGAAGAACTACTTTTACTGGTGAATTCGTAGTAGTAGCCACTACATGATTTACACGTTCTAAAATTTGAGGTTGCTTCAATATCAATTTCTTGCCTTCTTCAATTGGGAAACTTCTCAAAGTATCAATACAAGTCTCAAATAATTCGGTATCATTAGTATTCAACAAATCTATTAAAATATTTAACTCATATTCATTGCACTCATTATCCAGACAATAAGCGATTTTACGCTGCCACTCTATTGATTTATTAAGAACCTGATTTGATAGTTCTTCCCAGTCGTTTAGGCTAAAATCAGAGAGTATCTCACTAGCAATCAAACACCCGTCATCATACCATGAATCTACTGTTGTATCAGCAGATAAAAGATTATCTAATTCTCTAAACATATTGAATCCCCTAATTATGAAATTACTCTGAGAACACATTCGAGTACCTACAGCCCCAAAATTGATCATAAACGAGTAAAACTGAAGAAACTAGCGATGTTAATTTGTTAGTAATTAAGTATCTACTATTTTATTTCCACCAGTTGGATGTAATTTCTTTCAAATGAAATTCTATAAAATCAATCACTTTGGTATAGTCATCCGAGCTGAATTCCTGAATAGGATTGTCCCAATCTGTATTTTTAACTATTAGAACAATATAGTTACCATCAGAAGATAAATCGGGATACCATCCTAAATCCAACGTTATTGATGATTTCTCATGATAAAGTTGTAATAAACTTTCAGTGAACATAAACCATCTATCATCTTCTGTTTCTAACTTTTTAGGGTCAATTTCCCTAAAATTATTATAACGTACAATCCAACCTTCAGTTATTCTTAAAGGATGAATGTTTACTTCGGGAATATCAAGTTTCACATATTTTCTCATCATCATCTGACCTCTTTGTTAATATTCTAGTTACTTTAATCCTAATTTATTTAAATATTTATTTAATCTGTCTCCAGCTATCGGGTGACCGTGATACACATTCCCACTCGTCAGTTCTCCCCTAATCCAACTAGTAGATTTACCATTATCATAACCAACAATTTTACCTGTATCATAAATGAAGTAAAAATTATTGTTGCCGTTATCAATGATATGTCCTTTTTGAAGAGCCTCTTTTTCTAAAACTTTATTATTTATTTCTGGCAGGTATTGAGCATTTCTTTTCCCTGTCTCACTAAAACGTTTGGCTTCTTCAGCAGTCCTAGCCTTTAAATGTTTATTATCATGATGAGAATAAACTGCATTATTTATCTTAGATCTAAAATCTTTTCTACCATAATAACTTTTATGAGCAATTTCATCATGCCTTTTTGAGATATTAGGTATACCTGTACTCTTTACCCCCATTTTACCATGAAACCCTTTCGTCCCAAATGGCAAAAGCATTCCAAGCGCAGCGTTCATACTCGCTTCCTGCTGTTCTTTAGAGATTTTATTCCCAAACATGTCTCGACCTGTGATCGCTTCGCTGAAGCCGTTGGTGGCGGTGAGGCCATATAAGCCTTTTTGAGATGTTTTCAGGGCGTCAAAGGATTTCTGTGAAGTCTTGTAGATATCGACTGCCCTGACTGCGGCTGATGTGGCTTGGGTGGTTTTATAGACGGCCTTTCCGCCTTTGAAAATGCGGCCTGCCCAGCCGACGATTGGGATGTAGCCTGCTGCTGCCATGCCACCTGCCGCGACTCGCTGGCCTGCGGTGAGTTCCTCGCCTGTGATTGGATCAATGCCTGTTGCGGCACGTTTTGCATCGTTCACACCAGTTAGTTCATTCACGATGTTTCCACCATAATCGAGCGCTTTTTCATACCAAGGGCGGTTGGCGAGGGCTTCTTGTTCCTTTGCTATTTCGCGGGCTTCTTCTTGTTCTTTTTTGATTTTCAGATATTCAGCAGTTTGCTTCTCAATATCGCTTTTTGCCTTGTAGATTTCACTATTTTGATACGCTTTCTTGTCAAAATTCATAGGCGAAATCGCTTTTCCATCATTTGTCGCATTCATCATTTCAGCGTACAATGCCATTGTAGCTTGCTGTTCCGTCTCTGACAAAGCATATTCATCTTTTAAATTTTGATCAAGCTCTCTTAGTTCTTTGACCGTCTTTTTTCGTTCATCTTCCGCATCTTCTATTTTTTCATCAAAGGTTTGACTATCAAATACCTCTAGGGAAATGAGGTCATCAATGTCTTGAAAAATCGTTTTGAGTGCCTTTTTTTGATCCTTTACAATGCTTTTGGCGTTTTTGATGCCCATATGTACTGCGTTGTCTAAAAAGTGTTCTTCTACAAAGGTATCGCCGCCAAAGTTTGTATCATCCAGTGTCCCAGAAACACCTTCATGAAAGGCTTTTTGCTTATCAATGAAGCTGATAAACATGTCTACATTTCCAGCCAGCTCTTTATAAAAGCTTTTAATGTTATCGGCACCTTTCCCAGTGAAGTCATCACCGAGGTTGGCAACACCTTGTAATGCCTTTTTTAAATCTACCATTTGTTCGCGGAGTTCCTGGTAGTGTTTTGCCCTTGTGTCCATGGCACTGGTTAGTGCTTTTGCATCAAGTATCTTCCCCAGCAGAATTCACTCCTTCCTATTCATTGACAAGGTCAATTTTACCAATACAAGGAATGTCATGAAATAGGAATAAAGATACAAAAACAGCTTCTATTTGATCAGAGAAAGGTGCGTTTCTTCAAAAAACGGACACCAATCAAAACATTTAAAGTGCTCAATGATCAGTGTCCTCAGGTTCTTCTTTCTGGACAACATATTCGGTTAGTTTTGCTTGTCTATTATACGATGATCCACAGAAAAAAGAAGTTCTTATTCAGTAAGTATTTATTTACGCAGTAATGGCTGAGTCGTGCAACGGAAAGCGCCACCAAAGCTTCTTAAAATCAACATATTCCACCTAAAAATGATCAAGACCTAAATTGAAAAAAATTAAAGGGTATAACATATTTTATATGACTAATATGTTATACCCTTTCTTCTTAAACTAACGCACCTGTTAGCATAACAAGAAAATTATTATTTTATTTTTTTTAGCATTTTAAAATTAGCCAACTTAACCCCCTTTTTTTCCACAGTTTGTGAACAAACAATTTTGTAACCTAGATGTTCAAAAAATGGCTTAGCTGTAATACTTGCTTCGGTATCAATTTCTAAAAGATTTAGTTTCTTTGCCTCAGATTCGAGCATATCAACTAAAGCTGTGGCTATACCTTGTCCTTGATAATCTTTATGAACGAATAGTCTATCTAAGTACCCGTTATGCGTTAAATCGCTAAAACCAACAACTTTATCATTAACTTTAGCAACAAATGTTATATTTTGTTCCAATGATTCCTTCCAAGAATTAATTTTAGATTCTTTTTCATCTCTTGGTGCCCAAGCATCCAATTGTACTTGGGAATAATCTTTTGAATTTACGGAATGAACTGTTTCATAAAACAATGAAATAATCTCTTTTGTATCCGTATCCTTAAACTTTATAATCTCCACTTTCTGTTATACCTCCCCTTATTAGGATAAGTATCCTATTATACTTATAATTATTTCACCAACTTCTTCTTGTGCTATACTGCACCGTTAGTTGAAGGAGGGTGAACGTTGTTCTCTCTTATAAATTTTTATAGACATCTGCATATGCTACTTTCAGTTGCTCTCTTAATTGCCTATTTTCCTCTTCCAACTTTTTATTTTTAGAGATGCAATGAGAGCATCTTTGTTGTTTTCGTTCATTTCTCGCTTTACTTATTTCGGTGTAGTTAACGCATCAGTGTGCTTTCTTACGATTTAGACTTAAGCAATTGCAGCTCTTGTTCCATTATTTCAGCTGCTTCTGAAATGAATTGAATGATTAAATCTAATTCTTCTGGTTTGTATTCGTTTGTGAGCTGTTTGGTTGATGCTGATAAGGATCGAAAGAGTTCTTTCACCTGTGATTTCCCTGCTGTTAATGGGACAATGATGACTCTTCGTTTGTCCTTTGGGTCTTTTTCTCTTTTTGCGTAGCCCGCTTTTTCAAGCCGGTCAATGAGTGCTGTGACTGCACCGGAGCTAAGGCCTGTTTTTTCACTTAATTCCCCCGCTGTGAGGGGGCCGAGTTCGTTTAATAGATCGGCGGATTTGAGATCTGTTGGAAAAAGGCCGAGCGATTGAGCGGCTGCTTGGTGGAATAAAACGGTTCGTGTGGCGAGGCGCCTCATTGTATGTATGATCTGGGCTGCTCTGTCTTCAGCCTCGTTCTTTATTGACAACTTGTTCTCCTCCCTTTAAAATCAATTTATCTTGATCATCAAGATAAATGTTCTCTTACTTTATGGTTAAGTTGATCATAGCAAAAATAATGAGAGAACGTAAGCAGGAGGTAAATGAAATGAATCATGTGGATAAAGGCAAGGCATCCACTCGCTTTGTTGTCATCGGTTTGCTGTTAGGGATTTTTATGGCAGCGATGGACAATACCATTGTTGCAACAGCAATGGGAAGTATCGTAGCAGATTTAGGAAATTTTGATAAATTTGCTTGGGTGACGGCTTCTTATATGGTGGCAGTGATGGCTGGAATGCCGATTTACGGAAAGCTTTCTGATATGTATGGTCGAAAGCGTTTTTTTCTATTTGGACTTATTTTCTTTTTAATTGGATCAGCGCTGTGCGGCATCGCGCAAACGATGGATCAGCTCATTATTTACCGAGCCATTCAAGGGCTTGGAGGCGGTGCACTTCTACCGATCGCATTCACGATTATCTTTGACATCTTCCCGCCTGAAAAGCGCGGAAAAATGTCTGGTATGTTTGGAGCAGTCTTTGGTTTATCAAGTGTACTCGGACCGCTTTTAGGTGCTATTATTACGGATTCAATTGGCTGGCATTGGGTTTTCTATATTAACGTGCCAATCGGTATTGTCAGTGTCTTCTTGATCGCCAGATACTATCAGGAGTCGCTTGAACATCGTAAGCAGAAAATCGACTGGTCAGGTGCCATTACACTTGTCGTTGCGGTTGTCAGCTTAATGTTCGCGCTTGAGCTTGGCGGTAAATCTTATGCTTGGGATTCGGTGCAAATCCTCACACTTTTTGCTGTATTTCTTGTGTTCGGTACGATCTTCTTTATTGTTGAGCGTAAGGCTGAGGAGCCGATTATCTCATTTTGGATGTTTAAAAATCGTTTATTTGCGACATCTCAAATTTTAGCGTTTTTATATGGCGGGACATTTATTATTCTTGCTGTCTTTATTCCTATTTTCGTGCAAGCGGTGTACGGTGAATCTGCGACAAGTGCAGGGTTCATTTTAACACCGATGATGATTGGATCAGTCATTGGCAGTATGATTGGCGGAACGATGCAGACGAAAGTGCCTTTCAGACGTCTGATGACCATCTCTGTCATTTCATTTTTCGCTGGGATGCTGCTGCTTGCCAATATGTCACCAGATACAGCAAGACTGTGGCTCACACTCTTTATGATGATATCAGGCTTTGGCGTCGGGTTCAGCTTCTCCCTTCTGCCGTCAGCTTCAATGAATGATCTTGAGCCGCGCTACCGAGGCAGTGCAAACTCGACCAATTCATTCATGAGATCACTTGGAATGACCCTGGGTGTCACGATTTTCGGAACGATTCAAACCAATGTGCTGACAAATCGTTTGGCAGATGCCTTTAGCGGAATGAAAGGAGCCCCTTCTCAAGTAGGCGATCCACAGGCTATTTTCCAAGAAGGTGCCCGCTCACAAATTCCGCCAGATATTTTAAATAAAGTCATCGATGCGATGTCACAAAGTATTACGTACGTATTTTTGCTTGCGTTATTCCCGATTGTACTTGCGGCGATTACGGTCGTATTTATGGGAAATGCACGGGTACGCACATCTAATGAAATGAAAGAAAACGAATAAAGGGAAAAAGCAGAGCGATAGCGGCTCTGCTTTTTTTCGTCTTATTGATATAATGGATGGGCTTTGCCCTCACTGCCAACGATTCGTATTTTCGATTGGACCATGTCTTTTGCTGCTTGTTTTGCTTTTTGTAAATACATACGTGGATCTAAACTTTCAGGTTCGTTTGAGAAATGATCACGTATCGCCTCGGAATATGCATTTTTCAGTTCAGTTGAGACATTCACCTTAGCCATACCAAGTGCCACGCATCGCTTGACATCCTCATCTGGTACAGCGGAACCGCCGTGCAAGACAAGTGGTACATCGACCAGTGCTGCAATTTGTTCTATGCGGGCAAAATCGATATCTGGCACCCCTTTATAAATGCCATGGGCAGTACCAATCGCAGGCGCTAAAGTAGGCACCCCAGTTTCTTCTACAAATTGACGGCATTCTGATGGAACGGCTTTTTCAGCATCCTTTTCGTCGACAACGATATCATCTTCTACGCCGCCTACCTTGCCTAGCTCTGCTTCGACATTCACACCTACTTTTAATGCAAGATCCACGACTTCTTTTGTCCGGCGTACATTTTCCTCATACGAATGCATGGATGCATCGATCATAACGGATGTATATCCGGCCCTGATACAGGTGAGAATCACATCAAAGTCTGTGCAGTGATCCAGGTGAAGACCGATTGGGATTTGATATTGATCAGCCGCCGCTTTCACTGTATCTGCAATCGCTTTTGCTCCAAGAGATTGAACTGTTCCAACCGTTGTTTGCAAAATCACAGGTGACTTTAATTCTGCGGCAGTTTCGAGCACCCAATAGATACTGTCAAAGGAGTGCACATTGAATGCCACAATTCCGTATTTTTCGTTTTTCGCAGCCTCAAGCATCGGTGTTGTTGAAAGTAAAGGCATGATCAAACATCCTCTCTAGTTAAAATATCCGTTTCTAATACAGCAAGCATGTCTTCATTTGTTCTTGTTTCCAGCAGTTTTTGTCGTTTCGCTTCATCCATTAAGCCTCGTGAAAGGGCAGAAAGAGCCTTTAAATGAGTGGTCCCTGCTTCATTTTTGGGGATCAGTAAGGATAAGAAGAAAAAGCAAGGCTTCCCATCAAAAGCGTCCCATTCAATTCCTGTTTCCGTGCGGACGATCACAAGTGCTGGTTTCGTGATGGCTTCTGTTTGTGTATGCGGAATGGCAAATCCATCTTGAAATCCGGTTGTACTAAGTGCTTCTCTTTCCGCTAAGCCTTTTTTGACATCCTCTGGTGAGGTGCAAATACCTGCTTTGTAGGCAATGTCAGCAATGGCTGCGAAAACACCAGCCTGTGAAGAAGCTGTTTCGTGAAGATTCATATAGATATGTTCCATCATTTCTCTTCCTCCCTCTTAAACTGCGGGTTTGTCTATTTTTTTACGGTAAAGGCCGTATAAAATTGCACCTACAAGTGATCCGATTAGTATGGAAAGCACCCACTGGAATGCCCCTGTGACGACTGGAAGGACAAGGAACCCGCCATGCGGAGCTGGAACCTGTACGCCAAAGAGATACGTCAATATAGCAGAGATGGCGGAACCAAACATGATAATTGGCAGGACAACGACCGGGTTTTTGGCCGCAAATGGGATGGCTCCTTCTGTAATATGTGTCGCCCCCAGAATATAGTTGATGGCGCCTGCATTTCGTTCCTGCGGCGTGAAATGTTTTCGGAAAATGGTTGTAGCAATCGCAATGATAAGCGGCGGTGTGATACATGCTGCTGACACACCTGCCATGAAGTAAAGGTTACCTTCTGCAAGTAAAGCCGTTCCTGTGACATAGGCTGCTTTGTTAAAAGGTCCTCCCATATCAAATCCACACATCGCTCCAACAATTAAACCTAAAAGCAGTGGATTCGTGGATTGAACTGCTGAGAGAAAATCCATTAATGAATTATTTAAGCCTGTGATTGGAACTAATAGAGGTGTCATCACAGCCCCAATTAAGAAAATACCAATGACAGGATAGATGAAAATTGATTTTAATCCGTCAAGTGATGCAGGTAATTTTTGAAGCAGGAATTGAAGAAGTACGATGATATACCCTGCTGCAAAACCAGCGATAATACCACCTAAGAATCCAGCGCCTCCATCATTTGCAAGGAGACCACCTATAAATCCAACGACCATCCCTGGGCGTCTTGCGATCGAATCAGCGATAAATGCTGCTAAAATTGGCACCATTAAACTAAAGCCGAGTCCGCCAATGCTTTTCAAATAGGCAGCAAACGGATGATACGTTTCGTGCTTAGGATCAGCAGAGTAGATACCGAATAAGAAAGAAAGGGCAATTAAGACACCGCCTCCAACAACAAATGGCAGCATGTGTGATACACCGTTCATTAAGTGCTTATAGATAGTGTGTATCCATTTATTTGCCGACTTTTGTTGAGTGGATGAAGGAGCAGATGGTTTCTCCGTTCCAGAAGTTCTTCCTTTCACTTGATGAACGGGGGCATCTCCATTGATAATGCCTTGGATCAGTTCATTTGGCGTGCGGATACCCTTCGCTACAGGCACTTCAATCAGTGGTTTGCCGTGAAAACGATCTGTATTTACATCTTTGTCAGCTGCGACAATGACCCCATCTGCTTCCATAATGTCTTGATCAGTTAAAGCGTTTTCAATTCCTACTTGACCATGCGTTTCGACTTTGATGTCGACCCCTAGTTTCTCAGCAGCGATTTTTAATGCTTCAGCTGCCATGAATGTGTGTGCAATGCCTGTTGGACAGCCGGTTGCAGCGACAATTTTTTTACGGCTCATGTGTTATTCCCCCTTATATCTTCTGAATGTGTACTTGCTCAATCAATGAATCAATGTCATGTAAATCACTTAAGCCTTTCGAAAATGCAGTAGATGCGCCAGTTGCAATGCCGTAAAGTAAGCACTCTTCAGATGAATGACCTTCAAGCTGTTTACTAAGAAAGGCTGCGAGCATCGCATCTCCAGAGCAAGCGGTATTTACTACAGTGCCTGTCGGTGCGTTTCCTTTTAAGACGGCGTCTTTCGTAATGAACAAAGCCCCTTCTCCCCCGCGGGAAATAAGCACTTGCTCTGCACCCATCTCAATGAGCTTCTCTCCTGATTGAATGAGTTCTTTTTCTGACAAAGGATGTGTTTTGCCGAAAAAAGCAGCGATTTCTTCTTCATTCGGTTTTAATAAATACGGCTTGTATTGAAGCGTCTCAAGAACTGCTGCGGAGCTTGTGTCTAAAATGAACTTGACCTTCTGTTGATGACAAATAGCTGCTACTTCTGAAAAAATGCTGGCAGGAACGCCTTTTGGCAGACTGCCTGACATGATAAGGATGCCTCCTTGCGGGATAGCCGCAATTTTCTCACGAAAGGCGTGAAGCGCTTTTTCTTCAATCGCAGGACCTTGATTCACGAGCTTGTATTCTTCTGTCGTATTGATAAAAACATTAATGCGTGTGATGCCTTCAACCGAGATAAAATCGGTCTGAATGGAGAGATCCTTTAAGGATTGTTCAATATAAGAGCCTGAAAACCCAGCAATAAATCCTAAAGCAGTGCTGGTGAAGCCATATTTCTTTAACATAATCGACACGTTCACGCCTTTTCCATTCGGCTGATAATCTTCATCTTCTGTGCGATTGACTGCATTTGCCCGCATTTCTTTTAATGCAATATATAGGTCAATAGCAGGATTTAAGGTGCAGGTATAAATCAATTGGTTTCACCTTCTTTCTTTTCTCTAAAGAAAGTATCTCATACGATTCGGTGAAAATGTTTTCAGAATGTGTAAAGGTTTTCATGAGAAAAAGCCTTCCAGATCAAAGTCTCGAAGGCTTTCTTATTGGTTATTTCATTCGGATCACATAGGCATCGAGTAAAATGCGGGCAATGACATGAAGAGACAGGCGGGATCTGACTTCATAATCTGGGAAGAAAGATTGTTCCCCTTTATATCCGACTAGTGTCATGTCTGATATTTTGCTTAATGTAGAATCTATTCTTGTCGTGACAGTAATGGTTGTCACTTGCTTCATGCTGAGGTTTTGACACGCTTCAACGAGCTCAGCTGTTTCACCATTTAATGAAACAAAGATGGCAAGCTCACTTTTTTCAATGTCTCGCGATTTCAGCCGAATGATATTGGGATCATCGTGTACTTCACATGTTTTTCCGATGAGCTGTAATTTGATGGTCATCTCTTTGGCGATCATCTCTGAGAAGCCTCTGCCGAAAATATAAATTTTGTCTGCATTATGTATTTTTTGAACGGCATCTTCAATTTGCCCTATACTTTGCAGCTGTATCGTTTTTAAAACCTCTTCTTCATTTTTCCGAATCGCTAGTTTGATGTCTTCATCAATATTTTTGAGCTGGTCGCTTGCATCTGTCATTTTCTTTTCTTGTTTCAATCGATATTTAAAGGATGTATAGCCGTTATAGCCAATTTTTTTCATCAGCCTGACTATCGTGGCAGTCGATACATTGGCTCTTTCGCTTAAAGTGACAATGGATAAGGTGGAGATATCCTCTAAATGCTTGTGAATATAATTGAGTAAATAACGTTCTGTTTCACTTAACGTTTGATATACATCGCTTGGGATGTTAAATAATGATTCATTCAATTCGATTCCCCCTTACTCATTTCATACTATAATTAATTGCCCAATAAAAACAAGATGATTCTTTTGTCATATATTTTGATGAACGGCGAAAATGAGTGAAATTTTAATTTTGACATAAACTAAGGAAAAGTTGTGTCTATGTGAAAGGAGCTGATCCGTATGCTTCATCTTTTGTTTTATCTGATCCTTCTCTATGTCGTTTATGTCTTTTTGACCGCATTTGTTTTGTTTTATTTACCGATACAAAAAACATGCAAAGAACATTGTATCTATAAAGCCTCTTCGATCTCAGGCGACGATCAGGGTACAAATCAAGTGATGCTTCTTGACGATGGTTTTGAGTCTGGTCAGGCCAGAATCCAAATGATACGTGAGGCAAAGAGGATAATCCGCCTTAGCTACTATTCCATTCAAAAGGGAAAAACAGCCGAATGGGTACTAGGTGCTTTAATTGAAGCCGCTGATCGAGGAGTGAAAGTCCAGCTGCTTTTAGACGGCATTTGCCACAGCTTGCGTGGACCGCTAAAGGATTTACGATATGCCGTGGCAAATCACCCGAACATGGCCATTCGGTTTTATGAGCCTTTTCGGTTATTTAAGCCATGGACGTGGCATAACCGCCTTCATGATAAGCTGCTGCTGGCAGATGGCCGAGTGGCTATAATGGGCGGAAGAAATATCGGTGATAAATACTTTGCAGATCAGCCCCCGAAAGACTTTGCATTTGACCGCGATGTGCTGCTCTATAACGACAAAAAAGGAAAAGTATTAGATGAAATGGAGCAATATTTCGTTTATTTATGGAATCATGACTTTACGAAAAGAACAAAAGCTGTATTCTCTAAACGAAAAGCAAAAAAAGGCTTAAAACTAAGAAAGAAACTGCTTAGATCCTATCAGGAGGCAGTGCATGCGAAAGAACCTTTTGTGATGTCGTCCTTTAATTGGGCAGCAGATGGCACCTCAGTGAAACAGATTGCGTTTTTTACAAATCCTGTGGAGCGTTTCAATAAGCGTCCTCTTGTGCTGAAAAAACTAAACGATCTTGCTCACCGGGCAAAGCGTTCTGTGCTCATACAGACGCCCTATGTTATCCCGACACGCCCCATGAAAGACGGCCTCACTCCCTTAGCCAGCGGGATTCAAACGACAGTTGTCACGAATTCTCTTACAGCCACGCCAAATCCGTTAGCTTTTGCAGGTTACTTAAGCACGAAAAAGGAACTGGTGAAAACAGGCGTTCATTTGTACGAATATGAAGGTCCGTATTCCATTCATGCGAAATCAATGGTCATTGATGATTATTTAAGTATTATCGGAACATATAATTTAGATGCGCGGTCTAGCTTTTTAAATACAGAGTCGATTTTGGTCATTGATAGTGCCCCTTTTGCGCTATCACTTACTGAGGCAATTGAACGGAAAATCGCATATAGTTATCTCGTCGCGAAGGATAAAGCAGCTTATAAAGCGGGGTCATATGGGCAGAAAAAAAAGCCTTTAGTGAAAAGGCTCCTTTTAAATGGTTTATCCGCGATAACCATTCTATGGCGGCGGTTGATCTAAAGGGCAGCTACTCTTGTGGCAGCCCTTTTTCTTCTGATTGCTCCTCTTCTGCTGACTCCAATTTGGTCAATTTAAACACCAAGATCCCCGCAACAATCACAATGACACCTAATAGTTTTGTGGTAGAAAATTCCACTTTCTCTAACCCAAGCCAGCCGAGCGAATCGAACAAAAGCGCGGAGCCGAGCTGTGAAATCAGGACAATCGAGATTCCATAAGTCGGACCAAGACGTTTGATGCTTTGAACGAGGCAGATGACCACCCCTACTCCAATGGCTCCGCTAATCCAGTACCACGCTTCCATATGTCTTAATTGAAACATGCCGGTTCCTTCTAACAAAAGACCCATCAAAAGTGAAGCAATAAAGCCCATACCTAGAACGAGAGTGGTCGTTGACCAAGAGCCTGTCTGCTCATTGACCTTACTGTTAAAAATGGTTTGTAAGCTGACAAGTGCGCCAGCTGCAATGGCTAATCCTATTCCTATGATCATGTCTGTATCCCTTCATTTCTTCTATTCATAAATGTTTCGCTCCGCTATTTCTAAGAGTCCTTCCCGGTCAAGAATCGTAATCTCCCCTCTTCGCCTCTTGATCAGCCCTTTTTCACAAAATTGCTGAATCACCCTGTTAATATGTCGGTAGCTTGTACCAATTAAGCTCGCCGCATCTGTGAGACGAAGTGCGCTCGCGCTGTTATCGCCTGTTAATACGGACAATAAGTAGCTTGCGAGCCTGACCTCTACAGGATATAAAAGATGGAAGCTCAAATCGTTTGATTTCGTATAAAATTTGTTTGTGATGCCCTTTAGTAAAAAGGTTAAAACGCGGGGATCATCCTTCGCATGGCGCATGAGCGCTTGATGAGAAATCCTTAGCATATGTACTTCTGTGACAGCCTCCACTGTATTGACCATATCTGTCTGCTGAACGTATTCAATATCTCCAATCGCTTCTAGAGGATGTTTAAAAGAAAGAATAAAGGTCTTCCCTTCTTTTGTGGTGGTGAAAATCTTTAATTTTCCTTTTACTAACAAGTACAAGTGCTCCCTCTGATCTCCCTTTGAACAAATCAGCTCACCTTGCTCATAGCGCCATAAGCTGACGTGTGATATGAGTTTCTGATGAAAGACGTTTTCTAATTCATGTGCCTTGAGATAAGAGGAAAAAAGTGATTTATCATGAAGCTCCTCCATCTAACGCCCTCCTTTATAGCTTTAAAATGATCACGCCTGCGATCATCAATAGAATTCCAGCATAATGCGGCCATTTCATTTTCTTTTTCTGTACACCAAACCATCCTTTTGCATCGATTGCAAAGGTGAAAGCAAGCTGTGCAATGAGTAAAGCAGCGATGGTCAGTGTGACACCGATCATTTGAATCGCAGTCACTTCGTTGAAAATAATAATGGCTGCAAATGCGCCGCCTATTAAATAAAGCGGCTTCACCTTTCGATATTCTCGAAAGTGTCCGTCACGTACGATCAGTAAAATGATCAGTGCGATAATAAAACCGGTCAGCTGCGTGATGGTTGCCGCCTGCCATGTCCCGATATCCTGGCTGATTCTTGCGTTTGCTACGCCTTGCAGTGTAATACAAGCGCCTCCTAATAAAGCGAAAATAACACCTTTCATTCGTTCAAATGCTCCTTCTTTTTCAGTCTAGTTCCATTAAAAGATAGATGCCCTCATGTTGAAAAGGACATATGTCCCACTTTGCGTATTATATCAGAAACTTTTTCTTTTACAGTTGCATCGTTTTAGATTTTTCACAGTGGGTACAGTTTTATATCACCTGAAAACAGAATATTGAATGGAATCACATATAAAAAGGAGACATGTCAGAATGAGAAATCAAGAGAAACATTTTATTAACGGAGAATGGATCGCATCAACAGGAAACGAAACGACGGAGGTCATCAATCCTGCTACAGAGGAAGTCATTGGCACCATTAGCTTAGGAACAAAAGAAGATTTAGACAAAGCAGTCAAAGCCGCTCGTGCCGCCTTTCCTTCTTTCTCAAAAACATCTCGAAATGAACGCGTAAAGATGCTGGAAAACATTGTGCGCGGCTACGAAAAGCGTAAGGATGAACTAATAGAAGTCATGACACAAGAGCTTGGTGCACCGCTGAAAGTATCAGAAGAGGTTCATTACAAAATGGGACATGAACATTTTTCTAAAGCAGCGGAAGCACTTAAATCGTATACATTTACTGAGGACCGCGGCGGACATACCATTATAAAAGAAGCGATTGGTGTCAGCGGATTGATTACACCTTGGAATTTCCCAACGAATCAAACATCATTAAAAATCGCGGGTGCCATTGCAGCAGGCTCACCAGTTGTCTTAAAACCTGCAGAAATTACACCTTTTGCCGCAATGATTCTTGCAGACATCATTGATGAAGCAGGCGTACCGAAAGGCGTCTTCAACCTAGTAAACGGAACTGGTGATGTCATTGGTGACGGCATTAGTTCACACCCTGATATTGACTTTGTTTCATTTACTGGATCAGGTGCTGTCGGCTCTAAAATAATGGAAAATGCTGCAGACAATATTAAGAAAGTGGCTCTTGAACTCGGCGGGAAATCCCCTCTTATCGTCTTAGATGATGCAGATGTGGATGAGGCAGCCGAAACAGCCGTTCATCATATTGCGATGAATACAGGTCAAGTGTGTTCCGCAGCTACACGTGTGCTGATTCCTGAATCAATGAAAGACGCATTTGAAAAAGCGCTGCTGAATGCCCTGCCGAAGTTTACAGTTGGTGATCCGCGAGAAGATCACGCCACTGGCCCGCTTGTCTCCAAAAAGCAATGGGATACCGTGCAGTCTTATATTGAAAAAGGAATTGAAGAAGGTGCTCACCTGCTTGCTGGGGGAACTGGTAAGCCGGACGGACTAGACAAAGGATATTTCGCCAAGCATACTATTTTCACCAATGTGAAAAATGATATGACCATTGCGCAAGAGGAAATATTCGGACCCGTCATGAGTGTGATCACATATAAGGATCTGGATCATGCCCTTGAGATTGCCAATGATACAGTGTATGGCCTTGCTGGGTATGTAGTTGGAAAAGATGAAAAAACATTAAAATATGTAGCTGAACATATTCGTGCTGGCCAAATTACCATTAACAATGCCGAAACAGATTACTTTGCTCCGTTTGGCGGATTTAAGCAATCTGGTATCGGAAGAGAATGGGGAGACTTCGGAATCGAGGAATATTTAGAAGTGAAAGCTGTGATGGGACTTCCAACAGCATAATTTGAGAAAGGAGAAAAACCTTAAGGTTTTTCTCCTTTTTTATGATAGAAAGAATCTGCCCCCTCCTCCCTACTTATCCATCATGATTTTATATTTTTCGACCTTTGCTTTAGGAGGAAACGATTCTTGTAACTCATCAAACCAAACCTCAATCGTTTGACAGTGTGCCTGTTCTTTTGAATCTACTTTTGTTAAATCAGACCGTAAAAAGTCGTTGTGGTTTATAGTGGTGCCTATAATAATGATCGTGAACTCGATTTTTCACTAATTCCCAAAATCACTTCAACTTCTTTAATATGTTCTAATTCATAGAACATAAAAAATTCTGCTTCTTTTCGATTTGGAGACTTCATTAAAATCTCTAAACGGTCAGAATAATAACCAAAAGAGATTACTTTCCAATTTATTGCTTTGATCTTTTGCAATTGCTTATAATCCTCTTGAAATTTTTCCTCTCGTTTTAATTTCATGTCATATATTTCATCAATTAAATTGAAAAGTTTATTTGTTTTGGAAACATCAATTCTTCTACTGAGAAGAACAATAAAAACACATACCAATATACTTAAAGCGATATTCAGATAAGTATCCATTATATTTATTGAAATTTCATCGAAAGCATTTTGCAATTTCGAATCGTTAGTTTTGTGTTTTTTAGTAATAACATCTAATCCATAGTTAAAATATGAATTAAAGTAAGAGTTCAAAAATAAAAATACTGGCGGAATTGTTATCGTGATAATCGAAGCTTTTGTGGAAAAGTCGGCAGCTCTCTCGTATTTATCTTTAGCATAGATTCGAAGATCTGCGACTTGACTCAGGTTTAATTTTTCTAATTCCTTTCTATGGATAGATACATTCTTTTCTAATTTAAACTTAATTTTTGGATCTTCCAAATCTCTAATAATACTCATATTACCTCCTTGACGAATAAATTAATTTCACCTTGCAAAGGTATTAGAAATCTTAATCATGACAATCAATATTATATATTTTACTTAATGGCAAACTTTCGGTAAAGTTCAAATTGAACCTATATATATAATTCCTATCGAATTAATCTATGTTTATATTCCTTGTGAGGTGGATATCGTTGCAACTTCATGTATTGAACAGTCCGTTTAGTCAGGAGCAGGCAGAACTGCTTAATCAGCTGCTTCCGACTTTAACAGAACAGCAAAAAATTTGGCTTACCGGTTATTTATCAGCACAGGCAGCTTTAGCCGGATCAGAAAATACTGCCCTAGCCCCTTCTCCTTCTGCTGCAGCACCAGCGCAGCCTGTCAGCAAAGATGTGACCGTACTTTATGGCTCGCAAACAGGAAATTCTGAAGGGTTAGCAAAAAAGACAGCGCAGCATCTTGAAGAGAAAGGTTTTCAAGTGACGCTCTCTTCTATGTCAGATTTTAAACCAAATAGTCTGAAAAAAATACACAATTTACTGATTATCGTCAGCACACATGGTGAGGGAGATCCGCCTGATAATGCCCTTTCTTTCCATGAATATGTTCACGGCAGACGTGCACCAAAGCTCGATCATTTAAGCTTTTCTGTCCTTTCACTTGGTGACAGCTCCTACGAATTCTTCTGTCAGACAGGTAAAGAATTTGATGAGCGCTTAAAAGAGCTTGGCGGAACGCGTCTTTTCGACCGAGTGGACTGTGACCTTGATTATGATGAGCCGTTTTCTGAATGGCTTCAAGGGGTGGCATCTTCACTTAGCGAAGGCGAAGCCGCAGCAAACCCGCAAGAATCAGCGGATGCAAGCACTCAAACAGCAGCATCTGAATACTCAAGAACAAATCCTTTTTATGCTGAAGTGCTTGAAAATATTAACCTAAATGGCCGCGGCTCTAACAAAGAAACCCGTCATTTGGAGCTTTCTCTTGAAGGATCAGGACTTGTTTATGAGCCGGGTGACAGCCTTGGTATTTATCCAACAAATGATCCTGCGCTTGTTGATGAACTGATCACAACATGCGGATGGGATGCAGAGGAAGCCGTAACTGTTCATAAAAACGGTGACACACTTCCTTTAAAAGAAGCACTCACCTCTCATTTTGAGATTACCGTATTAACAAAACCTCTTCTTCAAAAGATGGCGTCCTTTACAAAAAGCGAAGCCTTGCAGGCCCTTTTAGAAGAAGGAAACGAAGAAAAGTTAAAAGCGTATTTAGCAGGAAGAGATTTAGTAGATGCTGCTCGCGATTTCGGTCCTTTTGAAGGAACAGCGGCAGACTTCACTGCAATTTTAAGAAAAATTCCGCCACGCCTTTATTCCATTGCAAGCAGCCTTAAAGCAAATGAAGAAGAAGTTCATTTGACGATCGGTGCTGTGAGATATGATGCTCACGGAAGAGAACGTCAAGGTGTCTGCTCGATCTTATGTGCAGAGCGCTTAGAGCCAGGTGATACGCTGCCTGTTTATATCCAGCACAATCAAAACTTTAAGCTTCCTGAAAACCATGAAGCACCGATCATTATGGTGGGACCAGGTACAGGCATCGCCCCTTTCCGTTCCTTTATTCAGGAGCGTGAGGAAGTTGGTGCAGACGGAAAGTCATGGTTATTCTTCGGTGATCAGCACTTTGTGACGGATTTCTTATATCAAACCGAATGGCAAAAGTGGTTAAAAGATGGTGTGTTAACGAAAATGGATGTGGCTTTTTCAAGAGATTCAGAGGAAAAAGTATATGTCCAGCACCAAATGAAGAAGCAAAGTAAAGAATTATTCGAATGGCTGGAGCAAGGTGCCTATGTATATGTCTGCGGAGATGAAAAACATATGGCGCATGATGTTCATAATACCCTTCTATCAATCATTCAAGAAGAAGGTGCGATGAGCAAAGAGAAAGCAGAAAGCTATCTAGCCAACTTGCAGCAGCAAAAACGCTATCAGCGTGACGTATATTGATTGATTGAATGCTTGAAAGAAAGGAGCTTTTACTTACATGGTGAAGACAGCATTAACAGCGCCGGATGGACCTCCGAGCGACGTAGAGGAAATCAAAGAAAAAAGTGATTATTTACGGGGTACTTTAAAAGAAGTGATGCTTGATCCGATTTCAGCGGGTATTCCTGATGATGATAACCGTCTGATGAAGCATCACGGCAGTTATTTACAGGATGATCGTGACCTGAGAAATGAACGGCAAAAACAAAAGCTTGAGCCTGCCTATCAATTTATGCTGCGCGTCCGCCTGCCTGGCGGAATCGCCACATCCAAGCAGTGGCTTGTGATGGATGAGCTTGCTCATAAATACGGAAACGGTACGTTAAAGCTGACAACTCGTGAAACCTTTCAGCTTCACGGCATTTTAAAATGGAACATGAAAAAGACCATTCAAGACATCCATTCCACTATGCTTGATACGATCGCTGCTTGCGGCGATGTGAACCGTAATGTCATGTGTACGTCAAACCCCTATCAATCAGAAGTACACCATGATGTATACGAGCTCGCCAAAAAATTAAGTGATGACCTGCTTCCGCAAACAAGAGCGTATCATGAAATTTGGCTTGATGAGGAAAAGGTAGCAGCAACCCCTGATACAGAGGTTGAGCCGATGTATGGTCCGCTTTATTTGCCAAGAAAATTCAAGATTGGTGTGGCGGTCCCTCCTGCTAACGATATTGATGTTTTTTCGCAGGATTTAGGCTTTATTGCGATTATTGAAAATGATCAATTAGTCGGCTTTAATGTCGCGATTGGCGGCGGAATGGGCATGACTCATGGTGATACAGCGACCTATCCTCAGCTCGCAAAAGTAATTGGCTTTTGTACACCGGAACAAGTTGTAGAGATTGCCAAACAAGTGATCACTATTCAGCGTGACTATGGAAACCGTTCGGTGAGAAAAAATGCCCGCTTTAAATATACAGTGGACCGCCTCGGTCTTGAGAATGTAAAAGAAGAGCTTGAGCGCCGCCTTGGTTTTTCCCTATTAGACGCAAGAGATTATCATTTTGACCATAATGGTGACCGCTATGGCTGGGTAAAAGGCATCAATGGCAGATGGCATTATACGATGTTTGTAGAAGGCGGCCGGATCACTGATTACGATGATTATCCGCTAATGACGGGCATTCGTGAAATTGCAAAAATTCATACAGGTGACTTCCGCTTGACAGCGAATCAAAATTTAATGATTGGAAATGTCACATCTCACAAAAAGAAACAAATCGAGCAGCTCATTCAGAAGTTCGGTTTATCAGATGGCCAGCAGCACTCTGCACTGCGCCGCAGTTCAATGGCGTGTGTTTCTCTTCCAACATGCGGCTTAGCGATGGCAGAAGCAGAACGCTACCTACCGCGCTTGATTGACAAAATTGAAGAGATTGTCGAAGAAAACGGCTTAAGTGATAAAGAAATCACGATTCGAATGACTGGATGTCCAAATGGATGTGCCCGTCATGCGCTTGGTGAAATTGGTTTTATCGGGAAATCACCTGGCAAATACAACATGTATCTTGGCGCTGCGTTTGATGGCAGCAGATTAAGTAAACTGTACCGAGAAAATGTAGGAGAAGAAGACATTTTAAACGAGCTTGGCTCTCTACTCCCTCGCTATGCAAAAGAACGCGAGGAACATGAACATTTCGGTGATTTTGTGATTCGGGCAGGTATTGTAAAAGAAACAACAGATGGCACGAATTTTCATGTGCAATAAAAAAGACAGGACGCTCTCCTGTCTTTTTTTATGGACTCTGTTTCCTTTTCAAGTATTCACAAATGCTTTCGTACACCTTCGGATCGTCTAAAGAAGATAGGTCTGGTGAAGGCTGCTGTTCATAAGCTCCTTTTAATAAACGACGGACGATTTTTCCGTTTCTTGTTTTCGGTAAAGCTGAAATGAGATGAATTTCCTTTGGAGTGAGCGCTTTCCCCGCATATGAACCAACATGTGTTTTGAGCTCTCGAATGAGTGTTGCTTCTTCGAAAGACGGTGCACTGGTCACAATGAAACAAACTAGTGCCTCTCCCTTCACCTCATCCTTTACTCCAATCACAGCGGCTTCGTGTACGGCTGGGTGCCCGACAAGAATGGATTCAATTTCAGCTGGACCGACGCGTTTTCCTGCTGTATTAATGACATCATCCGATCTGCCCGTGATATGGAATGCGCCATCCTCTGATTGCCTCACCCAATCACCGTGTGTCCACACCCCATCAAATCGTTTGAAATATGTGTCTTCATATCGCTCCGGATCTTTCCAAAATCCACATGTCATGCCGACCCATGGCTTTTTCACAACAAGCTCCCCTACCTCATTCATAATGCTCTGTCCTGCCTCATTAAACACATCTGCCGCCATTCCTAAGATTGCCGCATTAAAAAGGATCGGTTTGATTGGACGAAGCAGCGTACTTCCTACAATACCGCCAGAAACCTCTGTTCCCCCTGAGTAATTTAAGATCGGAATGTGCTTTTGACCAATTGTGTCAAAAAGCCATTGCCATGGTGCTTCATTCCACGGTTCACCTGTAGAAATGATGGCTTTCACATGCGGCAGCTCAATGTCTGAAAGGTTTTGCTGCATCGCAGATCGAACAAAAGTTGGTGAAAGCCCAAAATGGGTGACTTTTTGCTCGTGGATGAATGACCAGAGATGCTGTTCATTTGGATAATCGGGGGCGCCGTCATATAAAACAATTGCAGCTCCATTGATCAAGCCGCCAAAGACGAGAAATGGCCCCATCATCCAGCCCATGTCTGTGAGCCAAAACAAGCGGTCTCCTTTTGCAACGTCCATACAAAGACCGGCATCAAAAGCAGCTTTTACAGGAAAGCCTGCGTGTGTATGGACAGCCCCTTTAGGTGTACCGGTTGTTCCAGACGTGTATAAGATCATAAGCGGATCTTCATTTGAAAGATAAGTCATTTCACTTAGTGGTTCTTCTTTTAACAAATCGTTTAGCTTGATATCCTCTTTATATCCAGTATGAGAGGAAGCGTGTACAATGACTGTTTTGACGGTCTTGGTTTTGTCGATTGCTTCTGCCGCACATTCCCGCATGTTGATCGTCTTTCCCCGGCGCGTCACGCTTGAGCCTGTGACGACAATACTTGCACCGGATGCGCGAATACGTACGGCTAGAGGCTCGCTTCCATAGCCGGAAAAGACTGGGCTAAAGATGACACCAATCTTTGCAAAGGCAAGCATAATGGCAGCCGTTTCCGGAAGCATCGGCATATAAATGACGGCCACATCCCCTTTTTGGATCCCCTTCTTCAAAAAACCAGCAGCGAGACGATTGACCTTTTCCTGAAGTTCGAGGAACGTCCATCTTCTCTCTTCTCCTGCTTCATTTCTCCAAATCACGGCTGGGTGATGCTGGGTTTCTTCATTCTCTGCCCATTTGTCAACAGCCGTTTCGACCACGTTGAGCCGGCCGCCTTTATACCAATTGGGCCACATGAATGAATCTTGGCCTAATGCAGCTTCATACGGCTCCTTCCACACGATGCCGACTGCCTTTTCGGCTTCTCTCCAAAACCAATCGGTACGCTCGATACTAGCTTGATAGAACGCATCGTAAGTAGTAAAACCAAGTGAATGCATCCATTTGTAAAGACGTGTTTGTTTGATCATCTGCTCTTCGGGTATCCACGCTGGTTTTAGGTTCATCATGAGGCCGCCCCCTTTAGACCGGATAAACCGGATGTTTTCGTCTTGTAAATGTCATCTCTTTAGAGGTATAGGCTTGTAATCTACGACAAAGCTCATCTCGCAAATGGTCAAACGGGATGACACCATCAACAATCATTTCAGAGGCAAGCTCATATATATTCATATCTTCTTGGTATTCTTTGCGTTTCTCTTGTATAAATGCCGCCCTCTCTTCTACAGGCAGTTCGGCAATTTTATTCGCATAAACAGCATTTACAGCGGCTTCTGGCCCCATGACAGCAATTTGCGCCGATGGAAGAGCGAGACAGCAGTCCGGTTCAAAGGCTGGTCCTGCCATTGCATATAAACCTGCACCGTATGCTTTACGAACAATGACGGATATTTTCGGAACGGTTGCCTCTGACATGGCGGAGATCATTTTCGCCCCGTGCCTGATAATACCTGCTTGTTCCACTTTTGTTCCGATCATAAACCCGGGTATATCCGCAAGGAAAAGGAGTGGAATATGAAAGGCGTCACATAGCTGAATAAACTTGGCGGCTTTGTCGGCTGAGTCATGGAATAAAACGCCGCCTTTTACCCTCGGCTGATTGGCAATAAGACCGACAGGCTGCCCATTCATGCGGCCAAAACCTGTGATCAGCTCGGCGGCAAACAGCTTTTTGATTTCAAAAAATGACCCTTCATCAATGAGTAAATCAATGAGCTGATACATATCAAAAGGGGTATTCTGCCCTTTAGGGATAAGGTCTTGGAGGGTGATCTTTGATGGTTTAGGTGCAATTGCAGCTGCCCGTTTTGGTTTTTCTGTATAGTTGGCAGGCATGTAAGTTAAATAAGTGCGAGCGATTTGAATGGCTTCTTCCTCTGTTTTTGCTAAAATATCGCCGCATCCAGAAATGCTGCAATGCATTTTTGCTCCGCCCATTTCTTCAAGTGATACTTTTTCTCCAATGACCATTTCGGCCATTCGCGGTGAGCCTAAATACATTGAGGCATTCCCTTCGACCATGACGACGATGTCACAAAAAGCAGGAATGTAAGCACCTCCAGCTGCCGAAGGACCAAATAGTAAACAAATTTGCGGAATACGGCCAGACAGCTTCACCTGGTTATAAAAAATACGGCCAGCGCCTCTTCTGCCTGGAAACATGGCGATTTGATCGGTGATTCTAGCACCCGCAGAGTCAACTAAATACAGCATCGGGCAGTTGAGCTTTTCGGCTGTTTCCTGGATTCTAATGATTTTTTCTACCGTTTTGACGCCCCATGATCCTGCTTTGACGGTAGAATCATTTGCCATAACGCAAACAGGCTGCCCATTCATCCGCCCCGTCCCTGTGACAACACCATCTGCTGGTAAATGTTCATCCTGACACTCAGCAAACATGGCATCCTCAATAAAAGAATCCTCATCTAATAACAACTGGAGGCGGTCACGGACGAACAATTTTCCTTTTTCTTTGTTTTTTTGATGGTATCGCTCAGCCCCGCCTTTCAGAATCTGCTGTTTTTTCAGTTCATATTCTTCAATCATATCCATTCCCCTTTCTTGCTACCTGCCTCTGTATTGAGGCGTACGTTTTTCTTGAAAAGCTTGAAGACCTTCCGTTCGATCTTCTGTATCAATGAGCCGTAAATAGGCTTCGTATTCCTTCGTCAGGCCTGAATGTAAATCGTGATCAAGGCTTGCTTGAATCGCTTGTTTCGCTTCTTTTAAGGCAAGCGGGCCATTTTTGATGATTTGTTTTGCAAGAGAGATGGCATCGTTCATGAGGGAATCTGCTAAAGAGATATGTTCAATGAGCCCGATTTGAATGGCTTCTTCTGCTTCTAATGATGCGCCTGTGAAAATAAGTTCTTTTGCTTTACCGAGTCCAATGAGGCGCGGAAGGCGCTGCGTCCCTCCGGCTCCTGGTATGATAGCTAGTCCTGTTTCTGGCAGGCCGAGTCTTGCTCCGGCTCGTGCAATGCGGAGATCACAAGCGAGCGCGAGTTCAAGTCCTCCGCCCAGTGCGTGTCCGTTCATCACTGCAATGACAGGTACAGGAATGGATTCAATTTCGATAAAGGTTTGCTGAATCGAAAGAACAGCTCCTTTTGCTTCTGCTTCTGTCATCAATCGTCGTTCTTTTAAATCTGCTCCAGCGCAAAAGACTTTAGAACCGGCTCCTGTAATGAGCAAACAGCGGATGCTTTCATCGTGTTTGATTTCTTGAATGAGTTGATTGATCTCCTCCAGCATTGGAGCAGATAGGGAATTCGCTCGTTCTGACCTGTTTAAGGTCATGATGCCGATCTGTTCATCTTGTATCGAAAAATGGACCAATGATGTCATGTTATTCATCCTTTATGAAGTAGTCTGAGAGTGAAAAGCGCGTAAACAATGACTAGGCAGGGTTCGATCAACTTTTGCTTCAATCCATTCTGCCGCTTTAATTAATGCAGGAAGATGAATATTTGTCTCAATTCCTAGTTTTTGAAGCATATGCACCACATCTTCTGTCGCCACATTTCCGCTGGATCCAGGTGCATAGGGGCAGCCACCCAGCCCGCCGCTGGAGGAGTCAAATATGGTGATCCCAGCTTTTAATGCCGTATAAATATTGGCAAGAGCCATCCCCTTCGTATCATGAAAATGAAGAGCGATTTTATCAGCAGGAAAGCGTTCAAGTAAAATGTCTAAGCGCCTTTCTACTTGAAGCGGATGGGCTTCACCGATGGTGTCACCGAGAGATATTTCATCAATGCCATAAGAAAGCAAAATATCCGTTAACCGCAGGATTTGATCCATTGGCACTTGTTTTTCATACGGGCAGCCAAACACAGTGGAAATATACGCGCGCGTGTTTTTTCCTGCTGCTTTTAAATCAGCTGTCATTTGTTTGATGACAGGAAGTGTTTCGTTGATGGATTGATTCATATTTTTCTTGTTATGTGTTTCACTCGAAGAGATAAACATAGCGCCTGTGTCAAGAGTGGCTTCAAAAAAATGAGCTAAGCCTTTTTCATTGGGAATAAGTGCTGCATAGGTAATGTCGTCTTTTTTGTTTAAGGATTGGGTAAGTTCTTTGGCATCTTTTAAGGCTGGAACCCATTTAGGATGAACAAATGATGTGACTTCAATATAAGGGAGCTGGGCTGCTGCGAGCAGATCAATCCACGTTCGCTTCTCGCCTGTGTCCAGCCAGACTGATTCATTTTGCAATCCGTCCCGCGGTCCGACCTCCCTGATAAGCACACTTTTTGGTAATGCCATCTGGCTCCCTCCTATTCTGTTAGTTCTAAAAGAACCTCTCCTTCATCGACAAATTCCCCCTCTGCCTTATACACTTTGCTGATGATCCCGGTCTCTTCAGCAACGATCGGAATCTCCATTTTCATTGATTCTAAGATGGCAACCTCTTGTCCTTTTTGCACTTCATCGCCTTGTTTCACAAGAAGCTTCCATAAGTTTCCGGCCATTTGAATCGTGACAGTTTTCATGAACGGTTTTCCTCCCTTTTTTTCATGAGAAAATCGGTTGTGATGCTGCCTTGTAAGAATGCAGAAGATCCGGCCATTTCCCTTAAAAGCGGTAAGTTGGTTTTGATCCCTTCTATTTCATATGCTTGTAATGCCTCTTTTAATCGTTCTATTGCAAGTTTTCGTGTATCACCGTAAACGATCATTTTCGCAATCATTGGATCGTAAAAAGGGGTAATGATGCTTCCCTTTGTCACGCTTGACTCATGACGGATATATGGCGCTTCAGGCGTTAAAAGCTGAGTGATCGTTCCTGGTGATGGATAAAAGGTGACGGGATCTTCCGCATAAATTCTAGCCTCGATGGCATGCCCGATTTGATGAATATCCTCCTGATTGAAAGAAAGCGGCTCACATGCAGCGATTTTCAACTGCTCCTCGACAAGGTCAATGCCTGTAATTTCTTCTGTGACAGGGTGCTCTACTTGTAATCTCGTGTTCATTTCTAGAAAATAAAATTGTTGATGTTGATCAACTAAACATTCAATCGTTCCTGCATTTTCATACCCAATCGCTTTGGCTGCTTTGACGGCCAACTCCCCCATCTGTTGTCTCACCGATTCATCGAGACAGGCGGCTGGTGCTTCTTCAATGATTTTTTGATGTCTTCGTTGGAGTGAACAGTCGCGCTCAAATAAGTGAACCCCATGGCCGAAGGAATCAAAAAGGACCTGAATTTCAATGTGCCGAGCGTTTTCAATGACCTTTTCCATATACAGCGTCCCATCATTGAAAAAGCTTTGCGCTCTTTTTTGATTCCCTTCAAAAGCCCTGTACAGCTCCTCGTCATTTTGCACGATCTGCATGCCAATTCCTCCGCCCCCGCTTGATGCCTTGAGCATGATCGGATAACCGAGTGACTGCGCTTGACTCACTCCTTCTTCTGCATCATGCAGCGGAGCTGAAACGCCTGGTACAATGGGGATACCTGCTTGAGCCATCGTTTTTCTTGCTTCAATTTTATTCCCCATTCGCTGAATGACTTGTGCGGATGGTCCAATAAAGGCCATTCCTTCGCTGCGGCAGCGTTCTGCAAAAGCTGTATTTTCTGATAAGAGGCCATATCCTGGGTGGATGGCATCTGTATTTGACTGCTTGGCTGCCCTAATGATTGCTTCCATGTTTAAATAGCTTTCAGATACTTTTGCGCCTCCAATCGGATAGGTGCTGTCTGCTTCTTGCACATGAAGTGCATGCTGATCTGCTTCTGAATAAACGGCGACGGTGTGGATCCCGAGCCTTTTACACGTTCGAATAATTCGCCGGGCAATTTCGCCTCGATTTGCAATCAGTACTTTTTGAAACATCGCTGCCTTCACTCCTTTATTAGATCAAGCGCCTGCTTTTTCAGACGAAATTTTTGAATCTTCCCTGATGCGGTCATTGGATACTCGTCAGTGATGAAAAAATATTTAGGAATTTTGTAGCGTGCCATTTGCGACTGACAATAGCTGGTGAGTGTCTCAATGGTCACCGTCCTACCTTGTTTAAGCCGAATGAATGCGGCGGCTTCTTCTCCATACGTCTCGTCAGGTATACCAACGACCTGTGCATCAAGAATGTCCGGATGAGTATAAAGAACGTCCTCAATCTCTTTTGGGTAAACATTCTCCCCGCCTCTAATGATCATATCTTTCAGCCTTCCTGTAATTTTCACATAGCCGTCCTCATCCATCTCTGCTAAATCACCCGTATGAAGCCAGCCGTCCTGATCGATGACTTCATTTGTGGCTTCTTCATTTTTATAGTAGCCTTTCATCACATGATAGCCTCTTGTACACAGTTCGCCTTGTTCTCCTCTTGGTACTTCCTCCGGCGTACCTGGAACGGTGATTTTCACTTCGATGTGAGGAAGCGCCCGGCCGACCGTTTGAACCCGTCTTTCAAATGAATCATCCGTTCTTGTTTGGGTAATGACAGGAGAGCTTTCGGTCTGTCCATAGGCAATCGTGAGCTCCTTCAGTCCCATTTGTTCAATGACGGCTTTCATCACATGGGATGGGCAAAGAGAACCTGCCATAATGCCCGTTCGTAATGTGGACAGATCGTATTGGTGAAAATTCGGATGGTCGAGTTCTGCAATGAACATTGTCGGGACGCCGTGAAGTACGGTGCACTTCTCTTTTTCCACTGTTTGAAGAACTCTCTCTGGATGGAAGGATTCAATTGGAATGATCGTTCCTCCTTTTGTGAGACAAGCAAGCACGCCAAGAACAGATCCAAAGCAATGAAAGAAAGGAACAGGGATACACATGCGGTCCTTTTGGGTGAGCTTCATACAATCTGCGATTTGGCTGGCATTGCAGACAATGTTTGTATGGCTGAGCATGACTCCTTTTGGGTAGCCGGTTGTGCCTGAGGTATATTGCATATTAATGACGTCATCAGGCGCAAGCTCATCCATTCGATTCTCCCACTCATGATTCTCTGTTCTTTTAGCAGCTGTTTGAATACTGTCCCAGCTGCGCATGCCCTTTGGCGTGTGCTCGCCAATATAGACGACACTTTTTAAATAAGGAAAAGATGAGGATGTGATCTCACCTTGATGAGCGTTTTGAAGCTCCGGTATGAGTTCTTCAAGCATTTTGACATAGGATGTCTCTTTAAAGCCGTCTACGATAAACAGCATGCTGCTATCAGAATGTTTGAGTAAATAAGCGAGTTCTTGTGCTTGAAAGTTCGTATTCACGGTGACAAGAACGGCTCCAATCGACGCGCAGGCGAATTGCAGCATAAGCCATTCAGGTACATTGGGCGCCATGATGGCGATATGGTCCCCTTTTTGAACCCCTAATGCCATAAGACCTTTCCCAGTTTCCTTGACTTCTCGATAAAACGCTTCATATGAATAACGTAAAGAACGTTCTGGATACACAATGGCTTCATGTGCTGGGTGCTTCTCCCTTTTCTCTTTTAATAGGGAGCCGATCGTTTGTGGATGTATCGACATCATGGCTTTCCTCCCCCATTGATGGTAAGCGTTTTCATTATCGAATTACGCTAACAGTTGTCTTGCGATGACTAGACGCTGAATTTCAGAGGTCCCTTCTCCAATTTCCATCAGCTTGGCATCTCTCACAAGCCGTTCTACACCACATTCTTTCATGTAGCCTGTTCCTCCGTGAATTTGGACAGCATCAAGACTTGCTTTTGTCGCCATTTCAGAAGCGAAAAGCTTGGCATAGGCAGCTTCTTTTGTAAACGGCTTGCCGTGATCTTTCAGCCAAGCGGCTTTCCACACCATTTGTCTAGCGAGTTCTATTTGCATCGCCATATCTGCCAGCTTAAACTGAATGGCTTGGAAGGAAGAAAGGGTCTGCCCAAATTGCTTTCTTTCCTTTGCGTAAGAGAGCGAAGCATCTAGTGCAGCTTGTGCGATGCCAACTGATAACGCAGCGATTGAAATGCGCCCCCCGTCTAATGTATATAAAAATTGCTTAAAGCCTTTCGCTGGGTCTCCTAAAATATTCTGGGCTGGTACACGTACACCGTCTAAAATGATTTCTGCTGTATCTGAACCGCGCACGCCCATTTTGTCATATGGATTTGTAATGGTCAGCCCTTTTTGCCCTTTCTCCACAATAAAGGCTGAGATGATTGGGCGGCCGTTTTCATCTTGATCCGAGACAGCAGTGACGATAATGGTTCTGGCAAAATTGGCGTTTGTGATCCAACACTTCTCCCCGCTAATGACATACTCTTGTCCGTCTTTGACTGCTTTTGTTTTTGTTCCTTTTGCATCTGATCCTGCGTTTGGTTCTGTTAATCCGAAGGAACCAAGTGCTGTCCCAGAAGCCAGCGGGACAAGGTGGTCCATCTTTTGCTCCTCTGTACCGAAGTAATAAAGCGGGCTTGCGCCTAAGGAGACGGCTGCGGCATAGCTAAGACCTGTACTGCCACACTGTTTTCCGATTTCTTCTACAGCGAGTGCATACGATATCGTATCTCCTCCTGAGCCGCCGTATTTCTCTGGAAAGGGGATGCCCATAAAGCCGAGCTCCCCCATTTTTTGAAACGTTTTGGCTGGGAATACGGCCTGTTCATCAATCGTTTGAGCGAGTGGTGCAATTTCTGCTTTGGCGAAATCTTTGACCATCTGGCGGATCATTTGTTGTTCTTTCGTTAATTCAAAATCCATCTTGCTTCCCCCTTTGGCTCTTTTCTATCATATTTATTAATCAAGCAGCTGCTTCATGCCAAGCTTGATTGAATTCAGAAAATTAAAACAAAAATAATAGAAAAAAAAGCACGAACGAAGAAAATCTCATTCATGCTTTTTCGTTATTTCACTATTTTTGTAGAAGGCTTGCTTTCGTGATGAAGACGATTAAGAGCCGTAATCTTGTAAGTATCCATTTTCTTTTGATTAACTGGGAGGTCTTTAATCGTTGTTATGGCGCCTTTTTCTTTTCTAACGGTTTGCAGTAATTCATATGTTCCTTTATTTGTTAATCGATAGACTGCATAATAGGATACGGTAGAATGCGGATCATTTTTGATTTGTAAAGCCGCACCATCCGCTGTCTTTTTCACAGATTGAATGATTGGTTTTTTAGGTGCTTTCTGATGAAGCCAAGGCATCTCTGGAATGAGAGCTGGTTTGCGGTATGACTCTTCGATCAATCGATCCTTTACATTCAAAGGGTTGCGATTGAGATCCTTTAGGCTGAAATGCATGCTTCCCTGCACAAGCTGTGACTGCCTGTTCAGCTCAATCTGCCTAAAATATTCTTCCGGGTCAGACCAAGCAGGATCACTGTTTTGATTAATTTTATACGCCGCCTGCCCAATGTACAGGTGAACCGGCTCCCCTTTCACTTCATTTGACCACCATTTCGTCAGCACATCATAAGCGGCTGCTTGAAAGCCGATGCTCCAGTAAATTTGCGGAGTGACATAATCAATATCGTGCTGCTGAATCCACTCTCTTGTATCAGCATACAAATCATCATAGTTGGTCATTCCTGCAGTGGTGTTTGAACCAGTCGGGTCATCTTTTATGTTGCGCCATACTCCGAATGGACTAATACCAAATTTCACATACGGTTTTTCTTTCTTAACGGTGTCATTGATTTGCTTCACCAGCTGATTCACATTATCTCTTCGCCAATCTTCTATATGTGCAAATGCTTTTTTTCCATATGTTTCATACGTTTCTTGATCTGGAAATGGTACACCGGCTATTTTATATGGATAAAAATAATCATCCATATGCACTGCATCAATATCGTATTTTTTCACAACTTCTTCTATACCGCCGATAATGAAGTCCTGAGTTTCAGGAATACCAGGATTGTAATAAAGCTGGTTACCATACGCAATCGTCCAATCAGGATGCTGTCTTGCAGGGTGATCAGCAGACAAACGGCTGAGATCAGTATGATTCATTGTGATTCGGTAAGGGTTAAACCAAGCGTGAAATTCAAGGCCGCGTTTACGAGCTTCTTTGATCATAAACTCAAGCGGATCGTACCCCGGATCTTTCCCTTGTGTTCCAGTTAAATATTCTGACCACGGCCCGTATGCTGAAGGATAAAATGCATCAGCTGTTGGTTTAATTTGCATAATGACGGCATTCATATTCATCGCTTTGATTTCATCTAACAAACGAATAAACTCTTGTTTCTGCTCTGCTACGGGCAGCCCCTTCTTTGAGGGCCAATCTAAGTTATAAACCGATGCAACCCATACCGCGCGCATCTCTCTTGTGCTCTCAAGCTTCCCTTTTGACACTGAACGAGCTGCTAGACTGCTAGAAGGAATGAATAAGAATACAAACATCAACATCAGTGTTAAAACTGTCATACTGATCTTTTTCAGCATGTTTTGCATCACCTCATATTCAGTTTATTCCGCTTTTTGTGAGGGAATGCCAGCAGATGGTGTAAGCAGAATGTTTTTCATTTCATTGAGCTGAAATTCAGGGACTTTGCAGGACTCAATTAAATACCGCTCTGCACTCCCATATGTCTCCAGCATCTCGTGCAGCACATCTTCAAGATAATCTTGCTGCACACCGACAAGCGGCTGAATTTGTTCTTTTGACACCCGGTATAAACTCATTAATCGGACAAATCGTTCCTGTCTTGTAACAAGCATTTGCACGCCTTCGTTAGACCGCATGTATTCACTTAAAACGACAGGCAGCGGTACACCTGCCGCTAACTGAATCAGGGCAGATAAAAAACCTGTACGGTCCTTGCCACTCGTGCAGTGAAGCATCAGCGGGTAATTGTTTTGATCTGAAAGCAGTGTGAACAGCTGCTGAATCTCTTCTTTACGCTCTGTCAGCATGCTCTGATATAAATCTTTCATGATCGGTGTAAATGAGAGAGACTTCCCTTCTGTTACCAGCATACGAAACATGGTCCATTTACTCGGCATCTTACTGTCAGGCTGCATCGGAATATGGACGATTTTGTCGTGTGCCTTGATCTTTGGTGGATGTGATTTACGTTCTGAGGCTGTACGGAGGTCGCAAACGGTTTGAATTCCGAGTGTTGAGAATATCTCGATGTCTTGTTTCGTCAAACGTGATAAGTCTGCGGATCGATAAATCATTCTCTCTTTGATCACCATTCCCTCTGTTGTTTGAAGTCCCCCTACTTCTCTAAAATTCGCAAGCTTTGAAAATGGGTTGTTTGATTGATTCATAGAAGTGAAAGTCCTTTCTGGTTCGTTCTTTTCTCTATCATACGCTTTTATATCAAAGGAGAAAAGAGAATCAATTGACCTAATCCATGTAAGAGAATTTATTGGTATAATGGAAAAAGGACATTCGGATTGATTGGAGATATGAAGCATGATAAAAACGAAACGGATTCAGCAAATCAAAGAGTATGTGTTTGACCGGGAATCTGCCTCACTTGATGAGCTTGTGGCGCATTTTGGTGTCTCAAAAAACACGATACGCCGAGATGTACAGGCGTTGGTCGAGTCCGGCGTGCTCAAAAAAGTGTATGGCGGAGTGGCTGTGAATCACTCAACGTTAGTGGTGTATCAGGAGCGAAAGACACGTCAGCTCAGTAAAAAGCAATTGATTGGTCAGACGGCTGCCGCTTTTGTAGAAAACGGGGATATGATTTTTGTTGATTCTGGTACAACAACGCTTGAGATGCTCCCCTATTTGACTGAGAAACAAGTGACCATTGTGACCAATAATGTGGATTTCATTACACAGGCAATGCCTTATGACAATCTCACCATCTTTTCCACTGGTGGGATGCTGGAAAGAAAAACGAATTCTTTCGTTGGCTATCAAAGTGTAGAGCGCCTAAAAGCTTATAATGTGAATAAAGCCTTTATCGCATCAACTGGTTTATCTATTGATCACGGCGTCACGAATTCGTCCCCCCTTGAAACGGATATAAAAAAATCACTCGTTCAAAAAAGTGCCAAAACGTTTTTATTAGTGGATGATAGCAAATTCGATCATTACGCCTTAACCACGTTTTGTGATTTGCACGAGATTGATGTCGTCGTGACCAATCAGGAGCCAAATGAAGATTATCTTCAATATGGAAAAGAGCATGATGTACGGTTTGTCACGCCTTTATCAAATGAATAGATGGACAAAAAAACGGCTCAGGAATTTGAGCCGTTTTTTGATTCATTGATTTCAAGCTGCATAATCATACGGAATAAAAATCGGTACACGGCCGAGATGACGTCAATGAAAGCCGTATCTTCGTGAATATCCTCAAGCTCAAGAAGCTGTAAATTCACATCAAATAAGCCATCTTGTCCATTAAATTGAAGCTGAGCACCATTTAATGGTGATAGCATGTCCTTTAGAATACCCGTGTCTTTTTTAGGACGTTTTAAACCGAATAACACGGTATACGTTTGAAACACTTCGTCCCATTCAATGGCCAAGCCATCCACTTTCACGACATCAAACCACTTTGATTCGATATAAATAAATTCTTTTTGATGTTTTTTCACATATGTAAGCGGTGTGTTTAGAAATGAGGCGTTTTCTGTTTGAATCATGTCCTCTGATTCCTTGTCTACACGTTCTATATATACATCGCCAAAGCGGGCTTCTTCTTTTATTCTCGACCCTTCTAATGTCCAATTGCGGCGCGCCGCTTCATCATATTCGAAGTCTGTCAGCGCCTGTCCTTCTTTTAATAGTTCTTGTAAGCGATTTAGTAACGACATGGCTATGTCTCCTTTCTTCTTCATGTGCATTCATTATTTTAGCATAACTCATGAAAAGAAAGATATGTCCTAGCATATGATGGTATGATAGTGTCAAAAGAAACATCTCGGAGGGGTACGTTTTGCTCACAATGACACTGGCAGAAAAAATCGTAGACGAGGTTAAAAAGGTGCTGACTGAGGAAATCATCATCGCACAAACAAACGGCACCATCATTGCAGCAACAGATCCAGCGCGCGTTGGACAATTTCATGAAGGAGCGTATCTGACATCTTTTGAAGGACAGAAACGAATTCTCACAAAGGATGACCAGCAGCACATGAAAGGCGTCAAAGCTGGCATCAATCTGCCTATTTATTTTAAGCAAGAGGTCATCGGGGTCATTGGGATGACAGGAGATCCTGTACATGTGTCTCCTTTTGGCGAAATATTAAGAAAAATGACCGAGCTGCTTATTCATGAACATGAATTTTTTCAAGAAACTGAAACGGATGAACGGCAGCTTGAAGCGTTTGTATTCGACTGGCTCCATTTGCCAGAGACAGCAATGGATCTCACTGAAAAAGCGTCGCGGCTTCAGCTTGATATCAACAAGGAGCGCGCGGTTGTCCTGATCGATTGTCAGGATGAATCGTTTATGAAGCAGAATCAATACAAAGAATTGAAGGAAACGCTGCATCTCACTAGTCAGGAGATCATCGTCCGCTGGGGGCATGCCCGCTTTCTGCTTATGCTGCAAACAACAGCAGATCATCGTAAAGCCTTGCAGCAGCGCCTATTTCACATCCATGCCTCTCTTACGGCGCGGAGCGCGCATGGAGTTTTGATTGGAGCGGGAAAACCAGCAGCTGCTCATTTGATGAAGCAATCCTTTCAACAAGCCTTTCGTGCATTAAAATTGGCACATGCTGATACGCCGATTGTATTTGATGAAGATTTAACGCTTGAACTTTTTATGGAGGAAGTGAGTCAGGAAACAAAGGAAGTGTTTCTTGATCGAACGATCGCTCCCCTTCTCCCCTATCCTGAATTAGTGAAAACATTGCGGATACTCATGACATCTGATTGCTCATTGAAATATACGGCAGAAGCGATGCATGTCCATATCAATACACTGCATTACAGGCTAAAACGAATCCAAGATTTAACGACACTTGATCCAAAACGCATGCAAGATGCCATGCTCTTTTATTTAGCCTTCATGCTATTAGATGATGATCCAAAAAAACGAAGCAAACAGCCTGATATTTTGTAGAATCGTCCATAGGCATGAGACGATTCTTTTTTTATACTGAAAGAAACGATACGTCTCATCAATAGGAGTTGAATGCGTATGTTAAATTCTGAATTTTTAAATCAATTAAAAAAGATTGTCGGTGCGTCTTACATGCAGGACAGTAAAGCCGATCGGCTTGCCTACTCTTATGATGCAACACCGAATTTTCAGCATATGCCAGATGTCATTGTAAGCCCGCATACGGCTGAGGAAATCCAGCAAATTGTCCGGCTCTGCGCCTCATACAACATACCGATCGTGCCAAGAGGATCAGGAACGAACCTTTGTGCGGGAACATGTCCCACACAAGGCGGACTTGTGATGCTGTTTACAAGAATGAACCAATTAATAGAAATAGATGAAGAAAACCTGACAGCAACGGTACAGCCTGGTTTGATCACACAGCAACTCATTCATCAAGTAGAGGCGAAAGGCCTCTTCTATCCACCTGATCCTAGCTCTATGAAAATCTCTACATTAGGCGGAAATATTAATGAAAATTCAGGTGGTCTGCGGGGGTTAAAATATGGTGTGACAAGAGATTATGTCCTTGGACTTGAAGTCGTTCTCCCAAACGGTGACATCATCAAAACAGGCGGCAAACTTGCAAAGGACGTAGCCGGATATGATATGACTCGTTTGTTCGTAGGTTCAGAAGGAACGCTCGGGATTGTCACAGAAGCCACGCTGAAGCTTTTGCCGCTTCCAGAAACAAAACAAACGATGCTTTGCTTATATGAAAGCCTAGAGGAAGCCGCCGCTTCAGTGTCGGCGATTATTGCAGAGCGTATCATCCCCGCCACATTAGAATTTATGGATCAGCCGACTCTGGAAGTCGTTGAAGACTTTGCAAAGATCGGTTTGCCGACTGACGTTCAAGCGGTGCTGTTAATCGAACAGGACGGTCATCCTGAGGCAGTTTCCCGAGATATGCAGCGAATCGCAAATGTCTGTCAGCAGTACGGTGCAAAAGAAGTGAATATCGCTCATTCTGAAGAAGAGGCAAATGCACTTTTAACAGCGAGACGATCCGCTTTATCTGCCCTCGCCCGGTTAAGCCCGACGACCATTTTAGAAGATGCCACAGTCCCTAGGTCTGAAATTGCCCGCATGGTAAGGGCGATCGAAGACATTGCGAAGGAGTACAAAGTGAAAATCTGTACATTTGGTCATGCAGGTGATGGGAATTTACATCCTACTTGTGCAGCAGATGCAAGAAATGAAGAAGAAATGAAGCGGGTAGAGGAAGCCTTTCAGGCCATTTTTGAAAAAGCAGTCTCACTTGGCGGTACCATTACGGGTGAACATGGCGTGGGTCTTATGAAAGCCCCTTACTTAGAACTAAAGGTTAAAAAAGAAGGCATTGCCGCAATGAAAGCGATTAAACAAGCGCTTGACCCGGAAAATATCATGAACCCTGATAAAGTGTTTGGAAAAGCCTCAAGAAAGCGGGTGGTGATTTCATGAGTTCCTCTAAACAAACAGAGATTCAGCAAACATTCCAGCAGCAAATGGACGAAAAAGAGCTGCTCAATTGCATGCGCTGCGGCTTCTGCCTCCCTTCCTGCCCTACTTATATTGAATCTGGTCAGCAAGAAACACACTCTCCCCGCGGCCGAATTGCTTTAATGAAGGCGGTGAGAGACGGCGTCATTGAGCCAGATGAAGATGTCGAGCATTCACTGAATCTTTGTCTTGGCTGCCGTGCATGTGAACCGGTCTGCCCTTCCGGCGTCAAATATGGACGTTTACTTGAGGATGCAAGAGACATCATTCAGCAGCACAAAAAACAATCCATCCCTGTCAAACTTGTAAGACGTGTGGTGTTTAAAGGTCTCTTTCCTTCACAAAGCCGAATGCGGAAAGCGGCAGGACTTCTTCGCTTTTATCAAACATCTGGTCTGCAAACGGCTGCCCGCAAAACTGGCATGCTGAAGGTACTTCCACCGCATTTACGGCTGATGGAACAGGCGCTTCCAAAGGTGCCGCCTCAACAGAAAAGCCGTTTGACGGAATACAAAGCACTTGGCCCAGCAAGAAAACGTGTCGCCTTTTTTACTGGCTGTTTAATGGATACCGTTTTTTTCAGCACAAACGAAGCGACCATCCAGCTTTTGCAGCTGGCAGGCTGTGACGTCATCGTCCCTCCTATTCAGACGTGCTGCGGAGCGCTCCATGGCCATAGCGGTGAAAAAGCACAAGCGAAACAGTTAGCAAAGCGGAATATTGAAGCATTTGAAGAGATAGATGCGGATGCCATAGTCATGAATGCGGGCGGTTGTGGCGCTTTTTTAAGTGATTATGATCATTTGCTTTGCGATGATCCGGATTTTCAAAAGCGAAGTAAATCCTTCTCAAAGAAAATCACGGATATATCAGACATTTTAGTGGAACTCGAATTTCACCGCCGCATGCCGCTTGCTTTGCCAGAGCAGGTCATCACCTATCAGGATTCTTGTCATTTGCGGAACGGAATGGGTGTACAGCATGCACCAAGGATGCTGATGAAGGCCATTCAAGGTGTATCATTTAAAGAAATGAAGGATTCGGGCCGTTGCTGCGGCTCAGCTGGCATTTACAACATCTTGCAGCCAAAGATGTCGATGCAAATTTTAGATCATAAAATGACAGAAGCCACTCAAACAAAGGCCGCTGCCATCGTTACGTCTAATCCAGGCTGTCAGCTGCAAATGGCAGCAGGCATCAAACGCTCAGGGCACTCACCGAGCATGCGCGCCGTCCATTTAGCTGATTTATTATTAGAAGCCATTCAATATGGGAAAAAAGCGTCCAGCCCAACGAGCTGAACGCTTTTTTTATGCATATCTTCAGACAATTGGTTAGATAATAGAGGCAAATCACGGAAGGAGCTGGTTCAAATGCTGAAGAAAAACAAACAACAAAAGGACCCGAATTCAGTATTTGAAGCATTGTCACGTTCTGCTGATTTTACAAATGAGCTGTCTCGAAATGGAGATTTCCTGTATAGGATTTCCTTTTTTCGTTCGTTGATTAATGGACATCTTCTACATGAACAAATACTCCCCTCCCTCAAACAACTGCCCCTGACACCCACTCTTGAAGAGCTGAAAGAACGAATTCCCATTGAGCAGGCTGTGATCACGAGCGATCTTCAAAAAGTGGAACAAGCCCTTCACCGGGGCAGTATTGCCATTAGACTTGAGACAGACTGGGGCAAAACGCTTCTTTTGCCGATTGAAGAAAAGAAAGGCAGACAAGTAGGTCCGCCTGAGATTGAATTTGGCATTATCAGTGCACAGGAAGCATTTGTGGAGGTTTTAGATACCAATTTAAATTTGGTCAGGCGGCGGCTGCCGACGCCTAACCTGAAAGTTGAGGAAAAGACGGTTGGTACGCTCTCTCAAACAAAAGTTGCCGTGCTATATATTGAAGATATCGCCAACCCGGAGAACATCGAAACGGTTCTTCAGCGAATTGAGGACGTTGATTATGATCAGATTTTAGATGCGAATTACCTCGCTCAAATGCTTTATGATGTATCCAATACGATCTTTCCGTTGTTTTTGAATACAGAAAGACCCGACCGCGTGTCTTCAGGCTTATCAGAAGGGAAAATTGCCATATTAGTGGATGGTTCGCCTCATGTCTTGCTTGCCCCGACTATTTTACTTGAGTATTTTTCCACTATGGAAGACTACAATATGTCATGGATTGCGGCTTCTTGCTTTAGGCTGTTACGCATATTTGCTGTGATATTTTCCATTTTTGCGACACCTTTATATGTAGCCGTTTTAACCTTTCATTATGAGCTGATCCCAAAGGATTTATTAGAAACGATTGTGTCCTCGCGCTATCTTGTGCCATTTCCTCCGATCATTGAAGCACTATTTTTAGAGATTTCGATTGAATTATTAAGAGAAGCAGGTTCAAGGCTCCCGGCTAAAGTCGGTCAGACGCTCGGAATTGTTGGAGGGATTGTCATTGGACAGGCTGCTGTAGCAGCAGGTTTAACGAGCAATATTTTACTCATTATTGTGGCCCTGTCTGCTCTCGCCTCATTTGTCACGCCTATATACAAAATGGGCAGTGCCATTCGGCTGCTGAGATTTCCATTTCTACTTGCAGCACAGATTTGGGGCGCATTAGGCATTGCCGTGATGGGAGCTTTTCTGCTCACCCATTTAATGAAATTAACTTCAATTGGCCGGCCGTATTTAGAGCCTATTTTTCCAATGCGCCTTGCTGATTTAAAGGGCAGTTTGATTCGTCCTCAGCTCCGTTTTTTGAACAAAAGGCCGGAAAATTTACGTCCGCAAAATGAAACCATCCACCGCTCTAAGCCGAAGCAAGGCCGCAAGGGGAAAAATGATTTTTATGAATAAGGAAGTGAAGGCATGAGCTCTTCTTCTGTCAAAGAGAAATTTCAAGTATCCCCTTATTTTGTGTTTTTTCTCATCAATGCCAATCAAGTCGGTGTCGGCATTTTAAACTTTCAAACAAACCTTGTTCGTTCTATCAATAATGATGGATGGATCGCTATTTTGATTTCTGGCATGAGCGTCAATGTGATGATCTTTCTCATGTACTTGATGTTTAAAAAGGCACCTTCGGATGAATTTGGTGAAATTACGCAATATGTATTTGGCAAATGGATTGGGCAATTATTCAACATTCTTTATATCTTATATTTTGCTTCTTTGTCGCTGACCGTCATCATCCATTATATGGATGTAATCCATGTATGGCTGTTTAAAGAAATTCCTGGTCTTTTGTTTGCATCTGTACTGCTGCTGCTTGTGTATTACATTCATACCGGCGGCTTTAGAACCATTGCTGGGTGGGCATTTTTTAGCATTGTACTGACGTATTGGATGACGTTTATTTGTTTTTATGCCATGAAATATAGTCACATTCGTTTCATGTTCCCAATGTTTGATCATACATTTTCGCAAATGCTTGTGGGAATCAAAGATGCATCCTTATCCATGTTTGGTTTTGGCACGCTGCTTGTCTATTATCCCTTTATTAAACAAGCTCAGACATCTCAAAAATTTGCTCACATGGGGGCATTATTTACGACATGCTTAAACTTACTCACTTTTCTCGTCTCTATAGCGTATTACTCAAGTGCTCAGCTCAAATTAACAAAATGGCCGACGCTAACGTTAACAAGCATTGTGAAGCTTCCGTTTATCCAGCGCTTTGAATTTATTGAAGTGTCTCTTTGGCTGCTTCTGATCATTCCAAACATTACGATTCCATTATGGGCTGCGAGCCGAATGGCAAAACAAGTGCTTCATACGAGCCAGCGCGTCACGTTCATCGGGCTCAGCATCCTCATTCTGATCATGTTTTCGTTTTTTGCCAGTGCAACTTCTTTTGAAACCTTTAATCAATGGGTGGAATTTAGCGGATACATTCTGATCTATGGATTAATTGTCTGTATGGTCATTACACTGATGCTGAAAAAAAGGAGGGTGAAAAAACGAGCATGAAACGTTATATACTCTCGGGTCTCATGTTGTGTAGTCTTTTGTTAACCAGCTGTGCAGAGCCCCGCCTTTTAGATGAATTAAATATCTCTCAGGCGGCAGGATTTGATTTAGTGGAAGATGGAGAAATGAAGGGCTTCTTTGTCTTCCCTGTCTTTAAAAGTCAAGAGCAAGGAAGTTATCAAATATTAAGCGCAAGGTCAAACACCATTAGTAATATTCAGTTTCTCGTGTCAGAAGAGTCACCTTTCCCAGTAGTCATGGGCCAGGTGCTCGTTATTTTAGTCAGTGAAAAGTTAGCAAAAGAAGTCGGCATGATCGATTTAATGAACTACATTTATCGTGATCCTATCATTGGTTCACGCCAAGTGTTTGCCATTGTAGGCGGAGAAGTTGAAGAGTTATTATACACAAAAATGAATCAAACGAACTTAAATATAGGTGTATATCTCTCTGATCTGCTGGCCCAAAATATGCGAAATGGCAATGAACCTGTCACCAATCAGCATATTTTTATGAATCAGATGCTGGCAAAAGGGGTCGATGCATATCTCCCCTACATCAAGAAAACAAGTAATGGCATCAAGATCACAGGAGTCGCTCTGTTTGATCATGAAAAAATGGTCGGTCATATCCCCGGAAAAGACACGTTCACATTTAAAGCGATGATTGAAAACCATAAGAATGGCATCTACGAGTTTCAATTGGCTGATCATGCAAAGACCCATGTCGTCATTGAAAATATCAAATCCCGTGTTTCTTACCGAATCAAACCAACGCAAAACCTAACAAAGAAGCCTCGTATCATGATTGATATCAAACTGAAAGGTGAATTAAAAGAATTCATGAAGTCCAAAAAAATTGATAAACCATCTATATTGGACCATGTTGAAAAAGAAGTTGAAAAACGTGTCACAAAGCAAGGACAAGACCTTGTTCAATCCTTTAAAAAGCAAAACATAGACCCGCTTGGACTGGGCCTTAGGTATAGAGCAAAAGACAAAGCAGTAACACCAGAAAAATGGAAAAGCATTTATCCTGATGCAGATGTACAAGTTAAATGCCACATGAAGATTGTTCAAACCGGAGTCAGCCAATAAAAAGGCTTATTCAAATATGTCTTGCTTGTTCTCCAAGATGTTGGACACTTTCATTTTCACTCGTGGAACCTGATCTTTTTGATTAACATCATGTAAAATCTTATCTACTTCATTTTTATCAGTTTTAAGGATTTTAGGTGAATATTGTTCCACTAGGGCCGGCCTATTCCCTTTTGCACAGTTAGCCATTGTATCTAGTGCAATTAAGCAGAAAGGTCTTCCTTTGTTCAGCCATGATTTCATTCTCTCCCAGGTTGGGCAGCTGACGGCTGCCAGCCTTCCCCACTGATCGTGAAAATGGGTGCAATTGCCTCCATCCAATCCAATATTTTGTTAGAACGGAAACGGTGCAGGCAAATAAAAGCCTCTAGCGGCCATTCTTTTTCACTGATCGATTTCAATTTTTCTAATATATGATGTAATCCCTCATCTTCTGGCAAACTGCTGGCTGCTGCCCATGAAAGTGGATAAAGGAATTCTTCGTCCGTCTGATCCAAAAGTTCCCTCACCCATTCAGCGGCAAATATATCTAGAACATCAGCCGCGATTTCTAATCATTCGTGATTTCACTTCGGTATGCTCCGTTTCATTAAATCTACTTTTAATAGAAGCCAAGATTTTTTGCTGATCGTGCTGTTTCAGAGCGTCGATGACATCATCCTCAAGAAACCACCTAGTGATTGAAAAGTCTAATAAAGACTCCAAATCATGCCTAACGGCTTGTAATGTTGGTGCTTTCTCGCTTTTGGTGATGATGACTTCCTCCTCTAATTGAAAAGCCTGTCCGTCCTCTCCATAAAAATCATCGTGCAGTAAAAATTGTTTAGGAGAATGGAGAACAGCTAGGTTATACCATTCAATAGGCCGTAATGAATCGGTGAGTAGTCTTTCGTGGCATTTCTGGCATAATTGAAAAGGCTGTTTCGGTTCATCAGACCCTTCTACAACATTCATTTCGTTTTTTTGACAGGCTTCATATAAAGTAGTTGTCCCCTTTATTTTCACTTGCTTTTACTGCTAATGAATGGTCATTCTGCTTCTTTCAAATAGAGATTATTCTATCTATCACCCACGGCCATTAATCCATGTTGAATCAATTGAAAAGATATTCTAATCCTCATCCTTTACATCGGGGTCTTCTGGAATCGGTTCATTTAAGATCTCTTGGACGAGCTCTTTATATTGTTCGAGCTGCTTTAAATGCGTTTGAAACTGCCCTTGATAAATGAGATAAGATTCCCCGTCAAAGACGTAACGGATCTTTTTTTGCTGGATTAATTTTTCAATATACGCTTCTGATACTTCCAAGTATTCAGCTGTTTCTGCGATTGTTAAATACATGTATGTGCACCACCGTTCGTTTCATCTTACAAATTATATCACGAGCTGGTGAAAAAACAGATATCGCTTGTTCATGTTTATTTCATCTTTTCTTCACTGATTCGTCAACTCGCTTTTGTACAGTATTCATACACCCACTCAAACACTAGGAGGTGATGATCCTTCGCATGGCAAAGAAAAATATTCGGACCTATGCCGCATTTTTAACTGTAGGCGCTAGCAATACGATGATTGACTTTCTGTTCTTCTTTTTTTTAACTGCTTGCTTTGTTCCCTCTTTTCTTGCACAGTGCTTGTCCTATACCGCAGGAATGCTGAACAGTTATGTTTGGAATCGAAAATGGACGTTCCAAGTGAAAAAGAAAGCTGACAAGTGGGAATGGATCAAGTGGGCCACAGTCAACGGCGCAGCGTGCCTCCTCACCTATGTTGTCTTATATGTCATGCAGAAAGCAGGTTTCTCATTATTCATTAGTAAAGCGATTGGTACCCTTCTTGGCATGATGATCACTTTTACTGGAAGCCGCCTATGGGTTTTTCCATCAGAAAATAAACCATCAGAAATGGAGCGATGATTCAATGAATATCAAAAAAGCCGTTATACCAGCAGCCGGATTAGGCACACGTTTTTTACCCGCAACGAAAGCACAGCCAAAGGAAATGCTGCCTATTATCGACAAACCCGCCATTCAATACATAGTTGAGGAGGCTGTTCAATCAGGCATTGAAGATATACTAATTATCACAGGAAGAAATAAAAAATCGATTGAAGATCACTTTGACCGTTCGATTGAGCTAGAACTCACGTTGCTTGAAAAAGGAAAAAATGAACAGCTGGCTGAAATCAAACATATTGCGGATATGGCCAATATTCATTATATTCGTCAAAAGGAGCCCTTAGGTCTTGGACATGCGGTATTATGTGCACGTCATTTTACTGGCAATGATCCTTTTGCGGTCCTTTTAGGTGATGATGTCATGGTGTCAGAAAGACCTGCACTCACTCAGCTCATGGAAGTCTTTGAAGACAAACAAAGAGAGGTCATTGGCGTCCAGCAAGTGGATCGTCTAGATGTCAGTAAGTATGGTATGATAAGACCAGCTAGAGTAGACGTTCAAGTGTTTGAAGTCACAGACTTAGTGGAAAAGCCAGCTATTCATGAAGCTCCTTCCGATTTAGCCGTGATGGGCAGGTATCTGTTAACACCATCGATTTTTCCTATTCTACAAGGAATCGAGAGAGGTGCTGGGAACGAAATTCAGCTGACAGATGCGCTGAAAATCATTGCACATGAATCACCCATTTATGCAAAACAATTAGATGGGATGAGATTTGACGTTGGTGATAAGCTGGGCTCATTTAAGGCAGCGGCTGAAATTGGATTAATGCGTCATGATATGCGGCCAGCCATGCTAGCATATATGCAAAGCATACTCATGAGAGAAGCAAAACAAGCATAGGCTCTTATAAGGATGCTTGAAGAAAATTCGTATTTAAAGGCAGAGTGAAATGAATGGGAACCTTTTTTAATGAAATTTTAACCTGGCTGACAAGCCTTGGTTATGTAGGTGTTGCACTTGGACTGATGATTGAAATTATTCCAAGTGAAATTGTACTTGCCTACGGCGGATATATGGTGTCAACAGGAAGCATTGGATTTGTTGGAGCCGTCATCGCTGGGGTTATTGGAGGAACACTTGCCCAGTGTTTTATTTACTGGATCGGCCTTTACGGCGGCAGACCTTTTTTAACAAAGTACGGGAAGTATTTATTCATCCATGAACATCATATCGCGACTGCAGAGCGCTGGTTTGACCGGTATGGAACCGGTGTAGTGTTTACCGCACGCTTTATCCCTGTTGTCCGCCATGCCATCTCGATTCCAGCGGGTATTGCCAAGATGCCTTTTTTGAAATTTGTTTTCTTGACAGGGTTAGCTGCCATTCCTTGGTCCATCTTATTTATTTATCTTGGCATGCAGCTTGGGACAAAATGGGATCATATTCAAAGTGTTGCTCATGCTTATACAACCCCTATTATGGTCATTGCCATCGTCCTGATTGTTCTCTACTTTGTACTCAAAAAAATTCGGACGAATCGAAAACGGACAATCTAACAAAAACGCCTTTCACTGATCTGGTGAAAGGCGTTTTTTTATAAGTGTGCTGATTGTTTTTCCATATATCGGGATAGCTCTATTATCATTGCACCCATTCTCTCAAGTGACGGGGCAAGAATTCGGTCTATTCCCTCTTCTTTTAAAGCTTCAGCAGTGACTTTCCCGACAGCTACCGCCAGTACGTCCTGCTCGAATAATGCTTGCAATTCTTCTTTTCTGCCCCAATCTGCGGCTAGTTTGAAAAAGGCGTGAACCTGGACAGCGGTTGTAAAACAGACAGCATGAACTTGTCCATCTTTCATTTCTTGAAGAAGCGTTTCAGCAGCCTCTGGTTCAGGTGGTGTGTGCTGATATGGTAAAAGCGGCAAAACATCTGCCCCCTTGTCATGTAAAAACTGAATGAGAGCTGGTGCATTTTCACCATGGAGCTGCACCATCACGCGTTTTCCTTGAAATTCCTTGTCTTCAAGCTTTGAAATTAAGTCACGAACCGTTCCGTCTTCATCAGAGACCTTTGGCTGAATTCCGCGTTTTTTCAACGCAGCAAAGGTTTTGTACCCTCTTGAAGCAATATGGGCATTTGATAGAATGTTCATAAATTCTTTACCAAGCTGCAGCTCTTCTGCACTCTCAATCAATGTTTCTGTACCGATGCCTGTTGTCAAGATCACCCAGTCGGCCCCTTGTTTCACAAAGGTCTCTATGCCTGGCTTTAATTCCTCTTTGGCTAAAAATACGGTTCCTTGAAGAGAGCGAATAACGGCTTGTCCTCCTTGCTTTTCGACAAGTATACGCATTTCTTCTGTTTTTCTCGTTCCACAAATAGCAATCGTTTTTCCAGATAAGCCTTTACTCATTTTATCCCTCTTTTTCTATCACATTTGATATGTATTAAATATAGATTTATTTGGAAGACGATGCAAGTGTCTACTAAAAAAGAGCTTGACGTTTCTATCGAATTCGAGTATCTTTTGTAAGTGCAAATTGTAGGAGGTCATTATGGAAAAACAGAATGTTCAAGCAATTCGATTATCAATTGCAGACCCAACACCACTTGGTTTGTTTGGTTTAGCAATGGTGACGCTCGTTGCGTCCTCACAAAAACTAGGAATCACAGATGGCACTTCCCTTATTTTACCTTGGGCTATCTTCCTTGGAGGAATCGCGCAGCTGATCGCGTCCATACAAGATTCAAAGCATCATAATATTTTTGGAGCCACTGCCTTTGGCGCATTCGGTCTTTTCTGGATGGGCGTTGGAACGACTTGGCTCATTCAAGCCGGCGTTTTTGGGAAAACGCTTGCGGGAGCAGCAGATCCAAAACAGCTAGGTTTTGCGTTTGTTGGTTATTTGATTTTCAGCTTGTTTATGACGATTGGTGCAATGGAAACACATAAAGTGTTATTTTTGATTTTCGTCTTTATTGATTTCTTATTCATTGGTCTTTCCCTTAGCACTTTTGGTGTGATGTACGATGTGACTCATACCATGGCAGGTATTGCAGAATTGATCATTTCCCTGCTTTCATTTTATGGTTCTGCAGCTGTTGTCCTTAATACACATTTTGGTCGTATTGTTCTGCCAATCGGACAACCATTTCGCATTTTTACAAAAGCATAAATAAAAAAGAACTGCTCTGTGCAGTTCTTTTTTTATGTTTATTTTTCTTGTGCCTCTTGAAAGATCTCTCCGATGATTTCATACGATCGCATTCTTTCTTGATGATCAAACATATCCGAATTAATCATTAATTCATCTGCTTGAGTAGCTTCAACAAAGGCTTCTAATTCTTTTTTCACCTTTTCTTTATCCCCGATCATGGTTGAACTTAATTGTTCATCCACCATCGCCTTTTCATATGGGCTCCAAAGACCGTCCATGCTGTCGACAGGCGCCTTCAGTTTTCCTGGTGTGTTGCGAATGAGACTTAAAAAGCGCTGATAATGAGAGGTTGCCAAATATTCAGCCCGCTCTGTTTGATCTGCAGCAAAAACCGTCACACCGACCATGGCATAAGGCTCTTTTAACACATCAGAAGGTCTAAACGACTGTCTGTACAACTCTAACGCGGGAATTGTATTTTTAGGTGAGAAATGTGCTGCAAAGGCAAATGGCAATCCAAGTTCTCCTGCAAGTCTGGCGCTAAAACCACTTGAACCAAGGAGCCAAATTGGAATGTCCAGACCTTCTCCTGGGACAGCTCTTACATGTTTTTTCACCTGACCGGTCGGCTTGAAATATTGACGAAGTTCTTCAAGCTGCTCTGGGAAATCTTCTCCGTTATGAAGATTACGTCTAAGCGCTCTTGCTGTTAACTGATCTGTCCCTGGTGCTCTACCAAGACCTAAATCAATTCTCCCCGGATACAATGTTTCAAGTGTGCCAAATTGTTCAGCAATGACAAGTGAAGAGTGGTTTGGCAGCATAATCCCACCAGACCCTACTCGAATTTTTTCGGTTCCTCCCGCAATATATCCTATTAAAACGGACGTTGCAGAGCTCGCAACCCCTTCCATGTTATGGTGTTCTGCCAGCCAGTATCTATGATAGCCCCACTTCTCCGCCTTCTTTGCTAAATCCATACTACGCTCAAAAGATTCTTTAATGGTACCTCCTTCTGTCACAGAGGATAAATTTAAAACGGAATAGGCTTTGCCGTGTAAAACTGATTGACTCATAAATGATGTCCCCATTTCTGTCAAAAATCATACTATTTTATACTTTCAACACCATAACACAAATCCATGAAAGATTTAAATGATTTGATTCGATGATTTTCGAAATGATGATTTTCTAGGTTTTACTTCCAATTTGTAAATTTGCACATAGAATGAAATATCAATTTTAGGAGATGGGCAATTTGTACAATCAATTCGATCACAAATGTCCCTTTTGCGGTAAATACCATGAACAGCCTCATTACAAAAGATCACGTCATGACCGTCCTCGAAAAAGAGACTGTCCATTCATTAAACAAGAATACTCAAAACAAAATATATCTCAAGAGAATCAACCTTGCCACATTGCAAAAGGAATAAAACAATCAAAACCAAATCAAAGAGCTGGACCAAGAGGCCCGGCAGGCCCGGCAGGCCCAGCCGGTCCCCCTGGACCAACCGGAGCTACTGGACCTGCTGGCGGGTTAACCGGCGCCCTCCCTTTTGAGCCCTCACAATCACAAGATTACGATGCAGGGCAAGTGGTCACGTTTAATGGCAGTACTTACATTGCCAATGTTGACGATCCATCAGGAATACCTGGACTCTCCCCCGACTATACCCTTTTAGCTGCTTCTGGAGAAACTGGTCCTACGGGTCCTACTGGGATCGGATTAAGTGGTATTGAAGCCTATGATCCTGTTATGGCACCAACATATTCAGTAGGTCAAGTGGTCACTTATGGTGGTGGTACGTATATTGTGGATTCTGCACCACCTTCAGGTACGCCAGATACGTCGCCAGATTACACACTTTTAGCAGCACCAGGTGAAACTGGATCAACTGGACCTACCGGGGCTACAGGGATCACTGGAGCTACCGGACCTACGGGTGCAACGGGGATCACTGGATCAACTGGTCCTACTTGTGCCACTGGGATCACCGGATTAACCGGACCTACGGGTGCAACGGGGATCACTGGACCAACAGGTCCTACCGGCGCTACAGGGATCACTGGGTCAACTGGAGATACGGGTCCACGGGTAGCACTGGACCAACAGGTCCTACCGGCGCTACAGGGATCACTGGGTCAACTGGAGATACGGGTCTGCACGGGTAGCACTGGACCAACAGGTCCTACCGGCGCTACAGGGATTACCGGAGCTACTGGACCTACCGGTGCAACTGGTATCACTGGAGCTACCGGACCTACAGGCGCTACAGGTATCACTGGAGCTACCGGACCTACAGGCGCTACAGGCAGCACTGGGTCAACTGGTGATACGGGTGCTACAGGCAGCACTGGATCAACTGGTCCTACTGGTCTGCCACGGGGATTACTGGGTCAACCGGACCTACTGGTGCTACGGGGATCACTGGGTCAACTGGTCCTACTGGTCCACTGGGATCACCGGATTAACCGGACCTACAGGCGCTACAGGGATTACTGGATCAACTGGTGATACGGGTGCCACTGGGATCACCGGATTAACCGGACCCACCGGTGCGACGGGGATCACTGGATCAACTGGAGATACGGGCGCTACAGGGATCACTGGGTCAACTGGTGATACGGGTCTGCACGGGTAGCACTGGACCAACAGGTCCTACCGGCGCTACAGGGATTACCGGAGCTACTGGACCTACCGGTGCAACTGGTATCACTGGAGCTACCGGACCTACAGGCGCTACAGGGATCACTGGGTCAACCGGACCTACCGGGGCTACAGGCAGCACTGGGTCAACTGGTGATACGGGCGCTACAGGGATCACTGGTTGCACAGGTCCTACCGGCGCTACAGGGATCACTGGAGCTACCGGACCTACCGGTGCAACGGGGATCACTGGAGCTACCGGACCTACAGGCGCTACAGGGATCACTGGATCAACTGGAGATACGGGCGCTACAGGGATTACTGGGTCAACTGGACCTACGGCCGCCACAGGGATCACTGGATCAACTGGTGATACAGGTGCTACAGGGATTACTGGAGCTACCGGACCTACCGGGGCTACAGGTAGCACTGGATCAACCGGACCTACCGGGGCTACAGGGATTACTGGAGCTACCGGACCTACCGGGGCTACAGGTAGCACTGGATCAACCGGACCTACCGGGGCTACAGGGATTACTGGGTCAACTGGACCTACGGGCGCTACAGGGATTACTGGATCAACTGGACCTATCGGGGCTACAGGGATTACTGGATCAACTGGTCCTACTGGTCTACGGGATTACTGGGTCAACCGGACCTACGGGTGCTACGGGGATCACTGGGTCAACCGGACCTACGGGTGCTACAGGGATTACTGGGTCAACTGGAGATACGGGTGCCACGGGTAGTACTGGACCAACAGGTCCTACTGGTGCTACGGGGATTACTGGGTCAACCGGACCTACTGGTGCTACAGGGATTACTGGGTCAACTGGTGATACGGGTCTGCACGGGTAGCACTGGACCAACAGGTCCTACCGGCGCTACAGGGATTACCGGAGCTACTGGAGCTACCGGACCTACAGGCGCTACAGGTATCACTGGAGCTACCGGACCTACCGGGGCTACAGGCAGCACTGGATCAACTGGTCCTACTGGTGCCACTGGGATCACCGGATTAACCGGACCTACTGGTGCTACGGGGATCACTGGACCAACAGGTCCTACCGGGGCTACAGGGATCACTGGGTCAACTGGTGATACGGGTGCTACAGGCAGCACTGGATCAACTGGTCCTACTGGTCATTACTGGGTCAACCGGACCTACGGGTGCTACGGGGATCACTGGGTCAACTGGAGATACGGGTGCTACAGGAATTACCGGATCAACTGGACCTACCGGGGCTACAGGGATTACTGGGTCAACTGGACCTACGGGCGCTACAGGGATCACTGGACCAACAGGTCCTACCGGCGCTACAGGGATCACTGGGTCAACTGGTCCTACCGGCCTGCCAGGGATCACCGGATTAACCGGACCTACCGGGGCTACAGGGATTACTGGATCAACTGGACCTACCGGGGCTACAGGGATCACTGGAGCTACCGGACCTACGGGTGCAACGGGGATCACTGGATCAACTGGTCCTCCTACTGGTGCCACTGGGATCACCGGATTAACCGGACCTACGGGTGCAACGGGGATCACTGGACCAACAGGTCCTACCGGCGCTACAGGGATCACTGGGTCAACTGGAGATACGGGTCGCCACGGGTAGCACTGGACCAACAGGTCCTACCGGCGCTACAGGGATTACCGGAGCTACTGGACCTACCGGTGCAACTGGTATCACTGGAGCTACCGGACCTACAGGCGCTACAGGCAGCACTGGAGCTACCGGACCTACAGGCGCTACAGGCAGCACTGGGTCAACTGGTGATACGGGTGCTACAGGCAGCACTGGATCAACTGGTCCTACTGGTCTTACTGGGATTACTGGGTCAACCGGACCTACTGGTGCTACGGGGATCACTGGGTCAACTGGTCCTACTGGTCTACTGGGATCACCGGATTAACCGGACCTACAGGCGCTACAGGGATTACTGGATCAACTGGTGATACGGGTCACTGGGATCACCGGATTAACCGGACCCACCGGTGCGACGGGGATCACTGGATCAACTGGAGATACGGGCGCTACAGGGATCACTGGGTCAACTGGTGATACGGGTCCACGGGTAGCACTGGACCAACAGGTCCTACCGGCGCTACAGGGATTACCGGAGCTACTGGACCTACCGGTGCAACTGGTATCACTGGAGCTACCGGACCTACAGGCGCTACAGGGATCACTGGGTCAACCGGACCTACCGGGGCTACAGGCAGCACTGGGTCAACTGGTGATACGGGTGCTACAGGCAGCACTGGATCAACTGGTCCTACTGGTCTTGCCACGGGGATTACTGGGTCAACCGGACCTACTGGTGCAACGGGGATCACTGGGTCAACTGGTCCTACTGGTGCCACTGGGATCACCGGATTAACCGGACCCACCGGTGCGACGGGGATCACTGGATCAACTGGAGATACGGGCGCTACAGGGATTACTGGGTCAACTGGTAATACGGGCGCTACAGGGATTACTGGGTCAACTGGACCTACGGGCGCTACAGGGATCACTGGGTCAACTGGAGATACGGGTGCTACAGGCAGCACTGGATCAACCGGACCTACTGGTGCTACGGGGATCACTGGATCAACTGGTGATACAGGTGCTACAGGGATTACTGGATCAACTGGAGATACGGGTGCCACTGGTAGCACTGGATCAACTGGTCCTACTGGTCTGCACGGGGATTACTGGGTCAACCGGACCTACTGGTGCTACGGGGATCACTGGATCAACTGGTGATACAGGTGCTACAGGGATTACTGGATCAACTGGAGATACGGGTCTGCCACGGGTAGCACTGGACCAACAGGTCCTACCGGCGCTACAGGTAGCACTGGGTCAACCGGACCTACGGGTGCTACAGGGATTACTGGGTCAACTGGAGATACGGGTCTGCACGGGTAGCACTGGACCAACAGGTCCTACCGGCGCTACAGGGATTACCGGAGCTACTGGACCTACCGGTGCAACTGGTATCACTGGAGCTACCGGACCTACAGGCGCTACAGGTATCACTGGAGCTACCGGACCTACCGGGGCTACAGGCAGCACTGGATCAACTGGTCCTACTGGTGCCACTGGGATCACCGGATTAACCGGACCTACTGGTGCTACGGGGATCACTGGACCAACAGGTCCTACCGGCGCTACAGGGATCACTGGGTCAACTGGTGATACGGGTGCTACAGGCAGCACTGGATCAACTGGTCCTACTGGTCTTGCCACGGGGATTACTGGGTCAACCGGACCTACTGGTGCTACGGGGATCACTGGGTCAACTGGAGATACGGGTGCTACAGGAATTACCGGATCAACTGGACCTACCGGGGCTACAGGGATTACTGGGTCAACTGGACCTACGGGCGCTACAGGGATCACTGGACCAACAGGTCCTACCGGCGCTACAGGGATCACTGGGTCAACTGGTCCTACCGGCTTATGCCACAGGGATCACCGGATTAACCGGACCTACCGGGGCTACAGGGATTACTGGATCAACTGGACCTACCGGGGCTACAGGGATCACTGGAGCTACCGGACCTACCGGTGCAACGGGGATCACTGGAGCAACTGGTCCTACTGGTGCCACTGGGATCACCGGATTAACCGGACCTACGGGTCTACCACGGGTAGCACTGGACCAACAGGTCCTACCGCCGCTACAGGGATCACTGGGTCAATTGGTGATACGGGTGCTGCACGGGTAGCACTGGACCAACAGGTCCTACCGGCGCTACAGGGATTACCGGAGCTACTGGACCTACCGGTGCAACTGGTATCACTGGAGCTACCGGACCTACAGGCGCTACAGGGATCACTGGAGCTACCGGACCTACAGGCGCTACAGGCAGCACTGGGTCAACTGGTGATACGGGTGCTACAGGCAGCACTGGATCAACTGGTCCTACTGGTCTTGGGGGATTACTGGGTCAACCGGACCTACTGGTGCTACGGGGATCACTGGGTCAACTGGTCCTACTGGTGCCACTGGGATCACCGGATTAACCGGACCCACCGGTGCGACGGGGATCACTGGATCAACTGGAGATACGGGCGCTACAGGGATCACTGGGTCAACTGGTGATACGGGTCTGCCACGGGTAGCACTGGACCAACAGGTCCTACCGGCGCTACAGGGATTACCGGAGCTACTGGACCTACCGGTGCAACTGGTATCACTGGAGCTACCGGACCTACAGGCGCTACAGGGATCACTGGGTCAACTGGTCCTACTGGTGCCACTGGGATCACCGGATTAACCGGACCCACCGGTGCGACGGGGATCACTGGATCAACTGGAGATACGGGCGCTACAGGGATTACTGGGTCAACTGGTAATACGGGCGCTACAGGGATTACTGGGTCAACTGGACCTACGGGCGCTACAGGGATCACTGGGTCAACTGGAGATACGGGTGCTACAGGCAGCACTGGATCAACCGGACCTACTGGTGCTACGGGGATCACTGGATCAACTGGTGATACAGGTGCTACAGGGATTACTGGATCAACTGGAGATACGGGTGCCACTGGTAGCACTGGATCAACTGGTCCTACTGGTGCTACGGGGATTACTGGGTCAACCGGACCTACTGGTGCTACGGGGATCACTGGATCAACTGGTGATACAGGTGCTACAGGGATTACTGGATCAACTGGAGATACGGGTCTGCACGGGTAGCACTGGACCAACAGGTCCTACCGGCGCTACAGGTAGCACTGGGTCAACCGGACCTACGGGTGCTACAGGGATTACTGGGTCAACTGGAGATACGGGTGCTACAGGCAGCACTGGATCAACTGGTCCTACTGGTCTGCCACGGGGATTACTGGGTCAACCGGACCTACTGGTGCTACGGGGATCACTGGGTCAACTGGAGATACGGGTGCTACAGGGATTACCGGATCAACTGGACCTACCGGGGCTACAGGGATCACTGGAGCTACCGGACCTACGGGGATCACTGGATCAACTGGTCCTACTGGTGCCACTGGTATCACCGGATTAACCGGACCTACGGGTCTGCGGGGATCACTGGACCAACAGGTCCTACCGGGGCTACAGGGATCACTGGGTCAACTGGAGATACGGGTGCTACAGGGATTACCGGATCAACTGGACCTACCGGGGCTACAGGGATCACTGGAGCTACCGGACCTACGGGTGCAACGGGGATCACTGGATCAACTGGTCCTACTGGTGCCACTGGTATCACCGGATTAACCGGACCTACAGGCGCTACAGGGATTACTGGATCAACTGGAGATACGGGTCCACGGGTAGCACTGGACCTACTGGATCTACAGGCGCTACAGGGATTACCGGATCAACTGGATCTACCGGCGCTACAGGGATTACCGGATCAACCGGCCCTACCGGTGCGACGGGGATCACTGGATCAACTGGTGATACGGGTGCTACAGGTAGCACTGGACCTACTGGATCTACAGGCGCTACAGGGATTACCGGATCAACTGGAGATACGGGTGCTACACGGGTAGCACTGGACCTACTGGATCTACAGGCGCTACAGGGATTACCGGATCAACTGGATCTACCGGCGCTACAGGGATTACCGGATCAACCGGCCCTACCGGTGCGACGGGGATCACTGGATCAACTGGTGATACGGGTGCTACAGGTAGCACTGGGTCAACTGGAGATACGGGCGCTACAGGGATTACCGGATCAACTGGACCTACAGGCGCTACAGGGATTACTGGATCAACTGGAGATACGGATTGGTAGCACTGGACCAACAGGTCCTACCGGCGCTACAGGTAGCACTGGAGCTACCGGACCTACGGGTGCTACAGGGATTACTGGGTCAACTGGAGATACGGGTGCTACAGGCAGCACTGGATCAACTGGTCCTACTGGTGCCACGGGGATTACTGGGTCAACCGGACCTACGGGTGCAACGGGGATCACTGGGTCAACTGGTGATACGGGTGCTACAGGGATTACCGGATCAACTGGACCTACCGGGGCTACAGGTATCACTGGAGCTACCGGACCTACGGGTGCAACGGGGATTACTGGGTCAACTGGTGATACGGGTGCCACTGGTAGCACTGGACCAACTGGACCTACTGGGGCTACAGGGATTACTGGATCAACTGGTGATACGGGCGCTACGGGTATCACTGGTTCAACAGGTCCTACCGGCGCTACAGGGATTACCGGATCAACCGGCCCTACCGGTGCAACGGGGATCACTGGAGCAACTGGTGATACGGGCGCTACAGGGATTACCGGATCAACTGGACCTACCGGGGCTACAGGTATCACTGGATCAACTGGTGATACAGGTGCAACAGGCAGCACTGGTCCTACTGGTGCAACGGGTATCACCGGATCAACTGGACCTACGGGTGCCACGGGGATTACCGGATCAACTGGACCTACCGGGGCTACAGGTATCACTGGATCAACTGGTGATACAGGTGCGACAGGCAGCACTGGTCCTACTGGTGCAACGGGTATCACCGGATCAACTGGACCTACGGGTGCCACGGGGATTACTGGGTCAACTGGACCTACGGGTGCCACGGGGATCACTGGAGCTACTGGACCTACAGGCGCTACCGGCGCTACAGGTATCACTGGATCAACTGGACCTACCGGGGCTACAGGAATTACCGGATTAACTGGGCCTACCGGTGCTACAGGAATTACCGGATTAACTGGGCCTACCGGGGCTACAGGAATTACCGGATTAACTGGGCCTACCGGTGCGACGGGGATTACTGGATCAACAGGGCCTACCGGTGCCACAGGCAGCACTGGACCAACAGGACCTACCGGTGCGACGGGGATCACCGGAACAACTGGTGATACGGGGGCTACAGGACCTACTGGTGCAACGGGTATCACCGGGGCTACTGGCGCTACTGGAACAGGTGGTTTTACAGATACTGCACTTTATGCTGCTAATAGTTCTGGACCTACCATTGTTACTGTAGCCGGTGGAACGAATATTCCTCTGCCAAACTTTCAAAACATTACTGGTTTTACGGCAAACGGCACAAGTACTGTTTTTACCGTTCTCCAAACTGGAAAATATTATATTACGTATCAAGTCAACACCACTACAGCTCTTTTGATTAGTACACGTTTGCTCTTAAATGGAGCAACTACTATTTCTGGTTCTGTTCAATCACCTGTTATCTCAACTTCATTAATCAACAACACTGTTATTGTTAATTTAACAGCTGGTAATACCATCTCACTGCAGTTTTTTGGGGCGGTTGTCACAGCTATTTTAGTTGGCGGAGCTGGTGCTGCTGGAGCAGCCTTGACCATCATACGGCTTAGCTAAACAAAAAAAGAAAGGCTTTTTCAGCCTTTCTTTTTTATGTCTTCTATGACATTTATACATTGTTCAATATCATCAGATTGTAAAAGGTGAAAAATAGATTGGATGACGGTAAACTCTAAATTCCACCATTCTACTAACTGCAGTTTTTTGATTATTTCGGATGAAAACCGATATTTCATGAGCTGCTGGGGATTTCCTGCGGCAATTGCATATGGCGGCACATCTTTTGTGATCACACTATTTGCGCCGATCACGGCCCCGTTTCCTATACATACTCCTGACATAATCGTCGCACCATATCCAATCCATACGTCATGTCCAATATGAACATCTCCCTTCGATTTGGGATGTCCTTTAATGTGGGCAGCTTCGTTGAAGATTTGATTAAACGGATACGTTGTGACCCAATCTGTACGGTGTTCACCACCTAGAAAAATTTTCACTTCGTTTGCAATGGAACAAAACTTCCCAATATTTAATGTCGTTCCTTCCCCCCAAGTCAACACTTGGAAATCTGGCCCGGCATAAGAAAAGTCACCGATATTGTGCGAGCTTAGTTCACTTCTTTGATTCAAAAACATAGAAGATCCGGCCTCCTTAAAAGTGATAGATCTTCGTATGTATATGCTGCTCTACGCCTTCACATTATGATTGAACAAGCGCTACAATCTGTTTTTTCTTCCATACGAACTGATAGTAGCTGTATTGGAGGATTAAGTTTACAAAGAAAGCTGCAGGGTAGCCAATCCATATTCCTTTAATACCAAGGGATGTATAGTGTGATAGCACATAAGCGACTGGTACTTCTACAAGCCAAATGGAACAAATACTAAAGATTGTCGGCCATAGAACCGTCCCGCTTGCTCTCATTGTGGCTGCAACAATTTGGGCCGTTCCAAAAATGAGATAGCTCCATAGTGTAATGACAACCAAACTATAGGCAATGTCTATCGTCTTAGGATCTGTTAAAAAGATAGATAAAATCTGCGGTGCAAAAATATAAACGAAAATAATGATACATCCGCCTATGGCGAAGTTAAGGCCTAACCCAATCTTAATGACATCTTTCAATCGATTCATATTCCCTGCACCAATGAATTGTGCTGCAAAGATTGAGACCGCAATACCAAGACTCACTGCCGGCATCTGCACATAACTCACGACTTGATTGACAACACCATAGGCTGCTGTCGCCTGTGATCCATAATCGTTAACAAAAGAAATAACGGCAATTTCTGATAAAGAAATGAGAATCATATTAATGCTTGATGGGATACTGAGCTTTAATAACGTTTTTAATAGATCCCCTTTCATCAATAAATGCTTTCTCACCGATGCATCAATGCGAAGCGGGTGCTTTGTCTTATATAAATAGATATGTAGAATAATAAACGTCACAATTGTTGAAATCACAGAAGCATATGCAGCACCGTATAAACCGAACGCCGGCAGTCCCAGCCAGCCAAATAATAAAATGGGCAGCATCAAAATATTCGTTGCCGTACTAATCATTAAGAAATAAAATGGTGTTTTCGAATCCCCTGTCCCTCGCAAGAAGGTCGTATAAACAAAATAAAGAAATAAGATCGGCATTGAGATGAATAGAATTCTAGCATAGCCCGCACTTTCCTCCACGATATTAGCGGGTGTTCCCATGAGGTTTAAGATATCTGTTGCGAAAAAACCTCCAATGATCGCTAAAGATACTCCGATCAAAAAAGTGAATGAAAGTGTTGTGCCAATAATTTCTTTTAATTTCTGTTCATTTTTTGCCCCGTACGCTTGTCCAATAAGGATCGAGCTTCCCGATCCAATTCCAATGGAAAAAGAAACGAGTAAAAAGAAAAGCGGAAAGAATGCAGAAATGGCAGCTACTGCATCCTCTCCAATCCATCTCCCGACAAGAACAATGGACACTAACTGTCCGATCGATTGCAAAATATTGCTTAGCAAAAGCGGGATGAGAAAAATGGACATGGTTTTTACTAAAGATTGATTGTTATCTAACGTCATGATGGTTCTCCTTCTCTCTCTAAATCTAAAGATTCTCAGCTAATATGCTGACAATACGATCTTCTATCTCTTTCCCTTTTTCGTCATCAACAAGGTGATTTAATAAGATGGAAAAAGCGAGCGTCTTTCCGCCCTGCGTATCAATATATCCAGAAAGTGTGCTGACCGTTGTTAACGACCCTGTTTTTGCACGTACTTTTTCTAGTGTAGCTGGTTCTTTTAATCTGTTCCTCAACGTCCCTCCGACCATTCGGTCACTTGCCCCTGCTAAAGGGAGCGCATGTTCATAGGTTTTAAACCATTTTTCTTTTTGAATGTTTGTTAAAAAGAAAGTGAACTGGTTGGCAGAGACAAGGTTAATAGGTGATATCCCCGATCCGTCACGCAGTACTGCAAGCGAAGGATCAACGCCAAACGCAGGAAGCCGTTCATTCATGACGTCCAGCCCAGCTTCAAAGCTCCCTTTGTTCTTCACTTTTTTGCCTAGTTCCTTTAGCAAAATTTCTGCATGAGTATTGTTGCTTAATTTCATCATAGGAACAAGCAGCTCTGATAATGGCATCGATGTATGGGAGGCAATTTTTTTAGCTTTTTTAGGAACTTGTTTAGATTTCAGTGGTCCTTTTACTTGAATTCCTTCCGCCTTTAACGCCCGTTTCATTAAGTCTAAAGCATAGGCGGACGGATCCCATAAAGCTACCCATTGTTTAGATGAGCTTGCTTTAACCGGAATGGTTCCAGTCAACGTTATCTTGTTAGTTCCGTGAGAGCGCTTAAAAGAAATTTTCTTTTTTCCGCCTTCTGGAACTGTTTTCACTTGATTGATGACTTGAGCGACATCCGTCTTCGGGATCATATCAAAGGCGGCTTTCTGTCCTGCTTTTTTTCCAGGTTTTACTTCGAGAATCACGGTCCCTGCATCATAATCTTGATTTGGTGAAGCCGTGAGGGCAGAAATTTGTGCACCGTAATATTGATCCTCATCACTCCAAGGCAGATCAATGGAGTATCTCGTGTCATCAAACCAAGTGTCATCTGCCGCAAGCTGTCCGCGAATGGTATGTATTCCGGCCTTTTTGACTTGTTTGGCAAGTGCTGCAAAATCCTCCTCTAATAAAGTCGGATCTCCGGTGCCGCGAAGATAAAGGCTACCATGTAACGTTTTCTTTTGAATGGAACCATCCATCCAGATGTCTGTAGGGAATGTGTGTGTTTCTCCAAGAATATCAAGTGCGATGGCTGATGTGAGCAGTTTCATATTAGAAGCAGGAGTAAGACGGATATCGGCTTGATGTTCATAAAGAAGAGAGGTGTCAGAAGTATCGCGGACGCTGATGCCAGAGATCGCGCCCTCTAAATCAGGTGCTGTTCGGATGAATTCGTCTAAAGCTGTCATCCATTGAAGTGAATCGTCACGAGCTTTGAGTTGTTCATCTTTCGCTGAAAAAGGGAGAAATAAAATCGACAGGATACATATTTGTAAAAACATGAGTTGTGAAAAGCGCTTCACGCAATCCCTCCTTTTTGTTGCAGCCAATTTTAGAAGAATATGTTCATTATACACAAAAGAACGTTTGTTCTCAAAGGTTTTTTAAACAGAAAAGTCAGCTTTCTTTGACGAAAACTGACAAGCCCTTTACCTCTTTTCTGGATTCCAGCCATCAGTTCCGCGAAGAACAGCCTGAACTGTGATTTGACTTGCTTCATTTTGGGTTAAAATGGTTGACCATTTTACGCGGTTTGCTGGACTGCTTCCTGCTCCTGTCGATCCAAACTCTTTATATCTGGCCGTTCTTTCGTTGTCACGGTTATCCCAATTATGCCATCCCTCTGCTTTCACATGATCATCCATTTTTGTATGGAGGAATGTTACAGCCGAATGAGGTCTCCACGGACGACCTAAATAAACCGATTGCGCAGCTGCCGTCCCCTTTTTCAGCGTAGAGTCCATGAATACATAGCCGTACCTTTGCGCTTCTGTTGTGGATGCTGCAGTAATATACCCATTTCCAAGACTTTTTATTTCAGCTCTTTTAAACACAGCTGTGGCTGATCCAAAAATAAAATCGACCGTGCCTTCAATATAGCAGTTTTCATAATATTGCCGTCCTGTGCCTGTTGCATAAAGTGTATCTTGATAGCCTAACACGCGTATTTGTTTGAACACAGCCCTGTCACCAGACACATACAGCGCAACTGCCTGACCAGCATGTCTGCCAGCTGTATTTTGAAAGGTGATATTTTCTGCATAAAAATCGTTTGCACGAATCATTGTGCTTGAGCTGTTTGTTGTACTCCCAGTGCTTGCATTTGTATCATCATACGTAAGGATCGTGTTGTGCTGGTTTTCGCCAATAAAGGATACGTGTGGTTTATTTTGCGGAAGCAATATTTTTTCTTTATATACGCCATTTTTAATATAGATCGTTGCCCGTTGTTGATTGTTTGCTGGAATCGCATCAATGGCAGACTGAACGGTGCGGTATGATCCGCTTCCCTTTTGATCAACGACAAGGACGCGGTTCGTTTCATACTGATGCCCGGCTTCTTCTGCTTGAAGTGAAGCGAAGTCAAAAAGAAAGAAAGACAAAACCATAACCATCCATACGTTTCTATATTTCATCACATATCTCCTCCTCGTTTTGTGAACGTTTTCATTAAACATTCTTTTTGATCCTATTCCATACACGCACAAAAAAACACCCACGTTTTTATGTTGTGGATGTTTTTTTAGACTTCTCATATTGCATCGCATAAATCCCTTCATTTTCAATCCATTCACAAAATAGAACATCTCGATAGGAAGAAATATGCTGCTTTTTTAATTGCTCATTCAGCCAGGATTCATCAAAACCCGCTTCTTTTAGATCCTTTTTTAACATTTCGCCGTCAATAATAAACGTTCTAGGCAATTTGACTTCTTTTCCCTTCACGTTCACATCTTCTGCTGTGGCTGGTGCGTATTTCATTTTCGGAAGAACACTGACAGAGCCGTCAGTTTCCAAAATGGCATATTCAATTTCATTCAGTGCAAAATGGCCTTTTGCGCGAACCAGTGTCTGCAGCTGATTGATATCAAGCATATTCTTCTTCAACCGGTTGTAACGAATCTTCCCCTTATCAATCACAAGAGTAGGTCTTCCTTCTAAAAAAGCGCGAAGGGATTTAAAGCGCTGTGAAAGCGATTCAACTGTATAAATGAGAGCGCCCCATACCGCAACAGCAAATAAAATGTGCTGAATCTTGACTTCCGGATCAAAAATGGCGTTTCCGACCATTTCGCCTAAAATCAGTGCAGAAATAAAATCAAACGGCGTGATTTGTGCAAATTGTGTTTTCCCTAATAATTTTGTAATAATAAATAAAGCGAAAAATCCGATTAAGAGTTCGATCAAAATATTAACGAACGGCACAAAAATTCCTTCCTTTCTTGCTGCATTTATATACAGCATATACATGAAAGGAAGGATCTAAACCATTTATGAAGGCAATAAAATAAAGACATTGTCTCCTTCAACGAATGTTTCATATGTTTTAACGCATCCGTGATCTGGTGCTTGAACGTTTCCTGATGAAAGATCAATTTTCCAATCATGCATTGGACAGAAAACGTGATTCCCGCTGACCATCCCTTCAGCCAAAACGCCGCCTTTATGTGGACAGCGATTTTCAATGGCTTTGAACTGCTTATTAGAGGTTTGAAAAACAGCTAATTCAAGTGTACCGGCTTCAACTGTTTTCCCTAGCTGGAGCGGAAAATCTGATAGGGTGCCAATGTGAACTTTAACAACTGAAACTGTCATATGATCTCATCCCTTCAATTGATTTATACGGAAGCCGTCGCTTTTTGAAATAATTGTCTCGTGTCTTTTTGACTCTCGCGAAGCTCCTGCCAAGGCTCTTCATATGTTGAAAGCGCAATGTCCATTCTTTCGATTAAGGCTGCTCGTTTTTCATCATCCAGGAGTACTGATTGAATATGTTCTAACCCAAATCGTTCAACCCAAGCAGAGGTTCTTTCTAAATAATTTGCCGTTTCTCTGTAATATTGCAGGTATGCTGCGGCCATTTGCTCTACTTCTTCTGCTGTACTGACCTTCATTAATAAATCTCCAGCCCGCAGATGTGTGCCGCCATTTCCGCCGGCATACAATTCAAACCCTCCATCAATTCCCACAATGCCGAGGTCTTTAATTCCGGACTCTGCACAGTTTCTCGGACAAGCAGAGACGGCCATTTTTACTTTATGCGGTGTCGCGAGACCTTCAAATTTCTTTTCAAGTGCAATTCCAAGAGCCATGGAGTCCTGCGTGCCGAACCTGCAAAATTGTTCTCCAACACATGTTTTAACTGTTCTTAAAGATTTCCCATATGCATAACCCGATGGCATATCTAGATCCGCCCACACTTTTGGTAAATCTTCTTTTTTGACACCTAGAAGGTCAATACGCTGACCGCCAGTCATTTTCACAAGCGGTATTTCATATTTGTCGACGACATCGGCTATTTTCCTCAAGTCATTTGCATTGGTGACGCCTCCGTACATTCGCGGAACAACTGAATAGGTGCCATCGTTTTGAATATTGGCATGCATGCGTTCATTTACAAAGCGTGAACTCTTTTCATCTTTGTATTCAAGTGGATGAAGCATGCCTAAATAATAATTCAGTGCAGGTCGGCATTTTGAACAGCCCTCTTCTGTATTCCAGTCAAGTACATTCATCACTTCTTTGACATGCTGCAACCCTTTCTCTTTGATTTCGTGAATGACTTCATCTCGTGAAAGAGTGGTGCAGGCGCAGATGGTTTCTTTTTGGGCTGTCCTGCTTGCATCCTCACCTAGCGTATGCCAAAGAATCTCTTCGACAACAGGCTGACAGCCTCCGCAAGATCGTGAGGCACTTGTACATTGCTTGACTTCCTGAAACGTTGTTAAGCCTTCTTTCTGAATGGCTTCCACAATCTGCCCTTTTGACACGCCATTACAGCCGCAAACGATATGGTCATTTGCCATGCTGTCAATCATGCTTTCTTGCGCTGGATCATTGGAGGTTAAGACAGATACCTTCTCCATATCCGACATATCTATTCCTTCTTTAATGTACGAGAATAAACGAGGTCCATCGCTTGTTTCTCCAAACATGACCGCGCCTACTAAACGGTTTTGCTGGAAGACGAGTTTTTGATAGATGCCTTTTTGTTCGTCAAAAATCTTAATCGCTTTTTTCTCATCGTTTTCAATAAAATCACCAGCTGAAAATACATCAACTCCTGATACTTTCAGCTGTGTTGACAGAACAGAGCCTTCATATGGAGCAGGGTTCAAGCCGCATACATGCTTGGCAAGTACAGTCGCTTGATCGTATAAAGGGCCAACTAATCCGTACGTTTGTCCCCTGTGTTCCACACATTCTCCGACAGCATAAATGCCCGGGACACTTGTTTCCATAAAATCATTGACGATAATACCACGGTTCACTTCAAGCCCGCTTATTTCTGCAAGAATTTTACTTGGTTTAATTCCCGCAGCCATGACGACTAGGTCCACCTCAAGTGTAGTGCCGTCTGAAAATGATAAACCTTCTACTCTTGTATCTCCTAAAATCTCATTTGTCTGTTTTCCTAGCAGGAATTTCATGCCCTGTTCTTCTAATGCTTTTTGAAGAAGCTGGCCTGCAATAGGGTCTAGCTGGCGTTCCATTAAATGAGAGCCGAGGTGAATGACATTCACTTCCATGCCTAAGTTTAATAGACCGCGTGCGGCTTCAAGCCCAAGGAGTCCGCCTCCGATGACTGCAGCTTTTTTGTACATAGTAGAGGCATTGACCATTTCCTCAGTGTCTTGCAATGTACGAAAAGCCGTCACGCCTTTTTTATCACTCCCTGGAATTGGCAGGATAAATGGACGTGACCCTGTTGCTAAAATCAATCGGTCATAATGCACGGTCCGTCCTTGATCACTGGTGACTGTTTGGTTCTCTGTATCGATCTTCACAATGGTCTCGTTTGTAAACAGCTGAATATCATGCTTTTGATACCAGTTCCAATCATTTAACGTAATATCTTCAACCTTCGTATCCCCCTGAAGCACTTTCGATAAAAGAATTCGGTTATAGTTAGGATGCGGTTCAGTCCCAAATACCGTCATGTCGAATCGTTCGCCGTCTGTTTTTAAAATGTTTTCAAGGCTTCGAATGCCGGCCATACCGTTCCCCACTAATACGAGTTTTTCTTTCATGAAAAAACACCCCTCATGTGATCATTTTTTAGAAAGTACCATAATCTAAACATAGATGGAAAATACATGTTAAAATTTCTCACATAGTTTTTCATTCACGTAGGCTGACAGCTGTACAGGACAATATTTAAAACCTGGCATTTTACTGTACGGATCTAGTTGATCATCAATTAATTGATTAATTGATTGATGTTTGCTCCAATGAAATGGAACAAATATGGTATCTTTTCGAATGGTGTCTGAAATGCGGCATCTGATGATAACACTTCCTCTTTTTGACTTGATGGTCACGAGCTCCCCGTGCTGAAGTCCATACGTTTTCGCTGTGTCAGGATGAAGCTCTGCATATGCTTCAAACTGTCTGGCAACAAGAGAGGTGCTCCTTCTTGTTTGAACGCCTGTTTGGTAATGAGCCATCACCCTGCCGGTCGTTAAATAAAGAGGGTATTCTTGACTGACGGGTTCCTTTGCAGCCTTTTTTCCGTGTGTGACGACGGCAAACTTCGCTAAACTGTCAGAATGTGAGAATGCATGTTCAAATAATCTTTCAGTTCCCGGGTCTGCTAAATGAGTACAAGGCCACCTTATGCCTTGTTCCTTCCTTAGCCTTTCATAGGTTATGCCTGAATAATCAGCCTTTGCACCTTTCGTTACGGCTCTTAATTCCTCAAAGATCTCTTCTGCGGATGAAAAGGAAAAATGGCTGTCTTTGCCTAATACAGCTGCTATTTCACAAATGATTTGCCAATCGTGCTTTCTTTGGTGTTTAAGTGGATATGTTGCTTCTCTAAGCGTAACGCGCCCCTCTATGTTTGTCACGGTACCTTCATCCTCTAAATATGACGAAGCAGGTAAAATTACATCTGCCAGTGCAGCTGTCTCAGACATAAATAAATCAACAGCAACAAAAAAGGACAAGTTCTTGATGGCTTGCTGAATCAAGTGCGCGTTCGGCCCTGACTGGACAGGATTTGAGCACATTAAAAAGAGCGCTTTGATCTCACCTGCCTGCATTTTTTCAAACATCTCAAAAGCAGACACGCCCTTTCCTGGGAGTTCTTTTTCATCAATGTTCCATCGTTCAGCCATTTCTTTTCTATGAGCAGGGTTTGAGATATCTCGATATCCTGGGAGCTGATCTGCTTTTTGCCCATGCTCTCTTGCTCCTTGGCCATTTCCCTGGCCGGTTATTGCGCCATAGCCGCATCCAAAGCGGCCGATCTTCCCAGTAACAAGCAGAATATTCAGGAAATTACGCACAGAGGCTGTACCGTCTATTTGCTGCTCAATGCCTCTTGCTGTAAAAATCATGCCTGTCTTTTCTTGCGCGAATTTCCTTGCTATTTTCTGCATCACATCAATCGTCACGCCAGTTTGCTCAGCAATGTCTGACAAGGAGATGCGTGAGATGTGCTCCTTTAGTTCTTGGAAACCTGATGTTCGTTGATGAATAAATGATTCATCGATTAAATGCTCATGCAGTATGATGTGTAATATCCCGTTTGCCAAGGCGGCATCTGACCCTGGTTTTAGGCTGACATGTAAATCGGCTAATTGGGCTGTCGGAGTTTTGCGCGGATCAATGACGATGAGAAATGCGCCATTGTTTTTTGCCTCTTCAATGTAGGGCAGGAAGGTTGGCTGACATTCCGCTATATTCGTTCCAACCAATATCAACACCCGTGCATGCTTGATGTCGCTTAAAGGAAAGGTCAGACCACGGTCAAGTCCGAATGTTTGATTTGCGGCAGTTGCTGCCGAAGACATACATAGTCTGCCGTTATAATCGATGTATTTCGTTTTCAGCGCCACCCTTGCAAATTTTCCGAGTAAGTACGCTTCCTCATTTGTAATTGATGCGCTTCCGTACACACTGATCACATCATGGCCATGCGACAGCTGAAGGGATTCTATGTTTGTTTTGATTTCTTCGAGAGCCTCCTGCCATGTCGCTTTTACAAATTGTCCGTTTCTTTTGATCAGCGGATGATTCAGGCGATCTTTATGAAGCGCGTGCTGGTGTGCATGCTGTCCTTTCATACAAAGTCTTCCGTGCGTAGTTGGATTGTGTACACCAATCGTTTGGTAGCGTGTTCGCCCTTCCACATGCTGCTCGATTAATTGCATTTTGCACTGCATACTGCAAAAAGGACATTGGGCTGGGAACACTCGCTTTTGTTCTTCCTGCTTTGATTTTTGCTGGGCATATTGTAAAAAAGATTGACTCATACCTTCACATCCTTATGTCTTACATTTCCTTGTCTTCTTTGGTCAAATTGCGCACAGAGCTCTTCACTTATTTCCTCATCAAGTAACTTTTCTCGAATAGAAATGTTCCCTTGCCGGGAAAGCCAATCGCCAATGGATTCTTGAAAGTAAGCATTTTTTCTATACTCTTCAAGCAGCGCTTTTAAAAAAGGAATAAGCTCACTTGAATGAGCCAAGGTGTAAAAAAGCTGGCCTCCTATATAAATGTTCCATTCACCCAGCTGCTTTTTCAGACAGATGTCATCAATTAGAGCAAGTTTACACGTGCAAGAAGCACCGGTGATATGAATGGATGTGACAGCTGGTAAAAGTGTATCTTCCACTTGTCTTTCCAGCTCCATCACAAGTGACGTGACAGCTGGATCGTCACAGTCGCATGAAAGGATATGAGATAGTCTTCTTTTCTCATTAGGCATAATTGGCCAATGATTTTTGACGATTTGTGCCGCATGTTTTGACACACCGATGAGCCGTATTCGTTTATGCTTTGTCAGCTCTGCCTGCTCAATCAGCCTGTTCTCTAACAAAGACGTAATGATTTTCAAAAAATCCAGATCAAGCCGGCCCCCATATAATTGAGGAGTCAACATGTCTTCCTGCTCAGCAGCACCGATTTTTTCCACCGATCCTTGAAATTGCTCGAGATAGTATTGAATGGCCGGCCGGCAGTTGCCGCAGCCGTGATTCGTTTTCCATTGAAAATGTCTTCTTATTTCTTCAGCATTCACCGGCTGCTGCTTTTTAATAAACGAAAAAATGGTCTGCTCCTCTACTTCTGTACATGGACAAAAAAAGGCCAGCGATTCCGTTTGTTCATGTGATGGTAACTGGCAGCAAGCACGGACGAGCTCTTGACAGCCGCCGCACCCAGTTGCTGCTCCTGTCTTTTTTTTCACCTCGTCTAAGTTTGTCAGCTGATGAACCGAAATGCTTTTTAAAATCGTCTCTTTTGTAACGGTTTGACATTGGCAGACGAGGTCTTCCATTTTTAATGAATCTAGTGGGGATGATGGCTTTTCATGAAGGACTTTCATGACCACACTTTTATCACGTCCCACTTTTACATCTTGCAAAAGCTGATCGGCATTCCCCAGCTCTCCGACGAATAAAATACCTGCCAGCGCCTGACGTTCAAAGACGAATTTTTTATACACCTCTTGCTCTTCATCTAAATAAGTCACAGCTGACATAAACGGAGAATGATGTTCAATACATCCAGCAGAATAAATCGGCAAATCAGGTACTTTTAATTTTGTTGAGTAAATGGGCTTTGGTGTATGTGTGATTTTTTCTCCTAAAAGATGCTTAGCGAGCACGCTTGCTTGTTCATAAATGGGCTGAACAAGACCATGCACCATCCCTTGGTGCTCTGCACATTCTCCAATCGCATAAATATTCGGGACATTTGTTTGCATCACGTCATTAACGACAATGGCTTTTCTCGTGTGTATGCCATGATTCTCTGCAAGCTGTATATTCGGACGGATACCTGTTGTAAAAATAACAAGATCAGCATCCACGATGTCGCCATTTTTCAATAGAACGCCTTCTACCCTCTCACCGCCTAAGCATGCAATGGTATGGGCATTTGTTTTCACCTGAATGCCCTTTCGTATGAATTGTCGCTCTAATAATCCGGCAGCTGTTTCATCTAATTGGCGCTGCATCAGCCGCTCCGTATGATGAATGATGGTCGTTTCCAGCCCCGCAATCTGCAGACCAGCAGCCACCTCCACACCAAGGACGCCGCCTCCGATCACTGCTGCTTGTTGATAATGCACCGCATCCGCACAAATGGCCTCATAATCATCAATTGTCCGAAAAGCGTATATCCCTTTTTTGGACACACCCTGAATAGGAAGAAAATTTGGCGATGAACCCGTTGCAATGACGAGCTTGTCATAGGAAATTTCCCGGCGCGCATCTGTCATGACACACTTTTGATTTGTATCGATATGTACAACTGATTCTCCTTTGTACAATGTGATGTCATGCGCGGTGTACCATTCTTTTTCCTTTAGTTGAATTTCAGCGAATGATTCGCTTTTTTGTAAAATCGACGAAAGTTTTATGCGATTGTAGGCAGAGTGCTTCTCTTTTCCAATGACTGTTATGGCATAATGTTCTGGCTGCTTTTGAATGATCTCTTCGATACATTTCATACTCGCCATGCCGTTTCCGATAAACACAAGTTTGCGTTTTGCCATCTGAAATCAACCTTTCTAAGCCTCTTGCTCGAGCACATTGTATGGATTGATTATGGCATACACTTGTAAAAAAGTGTTTATTCATGTCAATTTTTCTCACATAATACTTTCATTACATAAGTGAACTCGCTATCTTTAAGTCAGAAAATTCAAAATGGAGGAGGCGTTTTATGAAACTCTCAGAATTAAAATCAAGTGGTCATCCTAAGACATTGTTTGGTTCCTTTTTATATTTTGATGTAAGCTTTATGATTTGGGTTTTGTTAGGGGCGCTGGGTGCTTTTATTGCACAAGATTTTGCTTTATCAACCGTAGAGAAAGGCATGATTGTGGCCATTCCAATTCTATCTGGTTCTTTTTTTCGGATTGTGCTTGGTTTATTCACCGATCGAATAGGACCTAAAAAGACTGCAGTGATAGGAATGCTTTTAACGACCATTCCGCTTATTTGGGGGTTTATAGCTGGTACAACCCTTTCAGAGCTAGTACTGATAGGGATTTTGCTTGGAGTAGCAGGAGCAAGTTTCGCTGTTGCTTTGCCAATGGCAAGCCGCTGGTATCCTCCTCACTTACAAGGAGTAGCCATGGGGATTGCAGGCGCCGGGAATAGTGGAACACTAATCTCCACCTTATTTGGTCCAAGGCTTGCGGAGATTTACGGGTGGCATGCCGTAATGGGGTTCGCTCTGCTTCCGTTAAGTCTTGTCTTTTTGTTTTTTATTTTCACTGCTAAAGATGCACCGAATCAGCCTGCTCCTCAGCCGATTCGGTCGTACTTTTCAGTATTTCAAGTGAAATCGACTTGGTTTTTCTGTTTGCTTTATGCGATCACATTCGGAGGGTTTGTCGGGCTTTCCAGTTTCCTCAGTATTTTCTTTGTAGATCAATATGGGGTTTCGAAGATTCATGCTGGTGATTTTGTGACCCTTTGTGTGGCGGCAGGCAGCTTCTTTCGGCCTGTGGGCGGTCTCATTGCCGATAAAATAGGCGGAATGAAAGTACTGCTTGCATTATTCGGAATCATCGGCATCTGCTTAGGAGGAGTGAGCAGTCTTCCAGCTTTACCTGTGGTTATTGCGCTTTTATTTGTGGGGATGATGTGCCTTGGGATGGGGAATGGCGCTGTTTTTCAGCTGGTGCCTCAAGTATTTCATAAAGAAATTGGGATTGTGACCGGAATTGTTGGGGCTGCTGGAGGCGTTGGCGGATTCTTTTTACCTAATATTCTTGGCAGTTTAAAAGAATTGACTGGCTCATATACGTTTGGCTTTTTGACCATTTCCCTTTTTGTTCTTATTGTCTTCCTCTGTTTAGTCGTATCGCAGCTTAAACGTAAAAAAGTGTTGATCAACCATACCATTTCTGAATCATAAAAAGCCATGACCATACGCTGGTCATGGCTTTTCTTTATATTGTAACACCCTTTGTTTGACCTATTTTGGCAGAACCGAACTCCCCATTAAATAACGGTCTACCTCGTGCGCCACTTGTCTGCCTTCATTAATTGCCCAGACAATCAAGCTTTGCCCGCGTCTTGCATCTCCCGCTGCAAATACGCCTTCTACATTTGTTGTATATTCCCCATATTTTGCGTCAATGCGATTGTTTTTGCTGTCCACGCCAAAGTGTTTCACAAGCGGCTGTTCAGTTCCCTCAAAACCAATTGCAATAAAGACGAGCTGAGCAGGCCATACCTTCTCTGTCCCTGGAATTTCATGAAATTCAAACTTCCCTTGTTCGTTTTTCACCTTTTCCATTTGAATGGTATGAAGCTCTTTTAATTTCCCATTTTTATCTGCCACAATCTTTGTGGTTTGAATTGAATATTGACGCGGATCTTCTCCGAATTTTGCTTGTGCTTCTTCATAAGCATAATCCAGCGAGAAGACATAAGGCTGTTCTGGCCACATGTTATCCCCTACACGTGTATCCGGAAGCTTTGGATGCTTCCCGAATTGAACAACACTTTTTGCTTTTTGGCGAAGTGCAGTTGCGACGCAGTCTGCACCTGTATCTCCTCCGCCAATCACAATCACGTCTTTTCCTTTTGCATCAATGAAGTTTTTGTCTTTAAATCCTGAATCAAGCATGCTTTTCGTTGCGAGGGTTAAATAATCCATCGCAAGGTGAATCCCTTTTGCTTCCCGGCCTTCAATCAACAGATCACGCTGCTTTTGTGCACCTGTACAAAGGATAACTGCATCAAACTGCTCTTTCAGTTCGTCGGCAGTTATATCTACGCCGATTTCTGTGTTCGTCACAAAGTCAATGCCTTCTTGTCTTAGAAGTTTGACTCTTCGCTCGACCACTTCTTTGTCGAGCTTCATATTCGGAATCCCGTATGTCAGCAGTCCGCCAAGACGGTCAGAACGTTCGAACACTGTTACAGCGTGCCCTGCTTGGTTTAATTGATCAGCACTTGCAAGTCCTGCTGGTCCTGAGCCGACAATGGCAATTTTCTTCCCTGTACGGCTTGAAGGGATTCTTGGTGTGATCCATCCATTTTCAAAGCCTTTATCAATGATCGTGCGTTCGATATTTTTAATCGAAACAGCTGGATCATTAATAGCGACTGTACATGAACCCTCACAAGGCGCAGGACATACTCTCCCAGTAAACTCTGGAAAATTATTTGTTTTTTGCAGTCTTTCGAGAGCTTCTTTCCATCTCCCGCGATAGACAAGATCATTCCACTCTGGAATTAAATTGTAGATCGGGCAGCCAGACACGCCGCCCCTGATCTCCATCCCAATTTGACAAAACGGTGTTCCGCAATCCATACATCTAGCGCCCTGCTTCTTCAATACGTCATCTGTATAAGGAGCTGAATATTCTTTCCAGTCATTTTGACGAGTGAGAGGGTCACGTTCATTTGGCTTTTCTCTTTTATAATCCATAAAACCTGTTGCTTTGCCCATTGTCCTCTCCCCTTTCTTAATGAGCGAGGGCTGCTTTTTGCCCGTTTGCCGTTTCTTGATTTTTCGGTTTTGTGTTTGCTTCAAAGGCAAACATCACCGCTTCTTCATGACTGAGGCCCGCTTGTTTTTGTTCTTCGATGCTTTGAAGCATCATTTTGTAATTTCTCGGGATGACTTTGATGAATTGATCCTTTTCTTGCTCCCAGTTTTCAAGAAGTGCTGCTGCTTTTGAGCTGTTTGTATAATCAAGGTGTTCCTTAATCATTTGCTTTACTTCTTGTTCTTCTTCATGATCTGTGAGCTTTTCAAACATGATCATTTCCATGTTACACATTCTTTTGAACTGTTTTGCATCCGATGTATGGATGTAGGCCACACCGCCAGACATACCTGCACCAAAGTTTTTCCCAACATCTCCTAAAATGACGACACGTCCACCAGTCATGTATTCACAGCCGTGATCTCCGATTCCTTCAACAACGACATGTACACCTGAATTACGAACAGCAAATCGTTCACCAGCACGCCCGTTAATATAAGCTTTTCCGCTAGTTGCACCGTAAAATGCGACGTTACCTACAATGACGTTTTCATGTCCATTTTGTACAAAGTGATCAGATGTTTTCACAGCAATTTTGCCTCCTGAGAGTCCTTTGCCGATATAGTCATTTGAATCACCTGTTAAATAGAGAGACATGCCCTTTGGCACAAATGCGCCGAAGCTTTGTCCAGCTGAACCAGTGAATCTTAATGTGATTGTATCCTCTGGCAAGCCCTCTTCCCCGTAGCGCTTAGACACTTCACTGCCAGTAATGGTTCCGGCCACACGGTTAATATTGCGAATGTTCAATGATAGATCAACCGGTGTTTGATGATTCAGCGCTTCTTGCACATAAGGAAGGATTTCATTCATATCCAGCGATTCGTCAATTTTATGATTTTGTGGTGTTCTGAATGTCCGCGCTCCTTCTGGCTGATAAAGCAGTGTTTCAAGGTTTAGCTGACCTGCTTTCCAGTGAGCTTTTGCTCGTTCACTGACCGCTAGAACATCCGTGCGTCCAATTAATTCATCCATTGATGTAAAGCCGAGTTCCGCTAAGATTTCTCTTACTTCCTCTGCAATAAACATCATGAAGTTCACAATGTGATCAGGGTTACCCATGAACTTTTTGCGAAGCTCTGGATTTTGTGTGGCAACACCGACTGGGCAAGTATCTAAATGACATGCTCTCATCATTACGCAGCCCAGCACGACAAGTGGAGCTGTCGCAAAGCCATACTCTTCTGCTCCTAAAATCGCAGCCATCACAACGTCGCGGCCAGTCATTAACTTTCCGTCTGTTTCAAGAACGACTCTCTCGCGAAGACCGTTTAACACAAGAGTTTGATGCGCTTCTGCCAATCCAAGCTCCCAAGGAAGCCCTGTGTGTTTAATACTCGTTTTCGGTGAAGCTCCTGTACCGCCATCATACCCGCTGATGACAATGACGTCCGCAGTTCCTTTTGCTACACCTGCTGCAATCGTGCCAACGCCGGCTTTAGATACAAGCTTGACACTGATGCGTGCATCACGATTCGCGTTTTTCAAATCATGAATCAGCTGTGCCAAATCCTCGATGGAATAAATATCATGATGCGGCGGTGGTGAAATCAACCCGACACCTGGCGTAGAACCACGTACATCGGCCACCCAAGGATACACTTTATTTCCTGGCAGCTGTCCGCCTTCTCCCGGCTTTGCTCCTTGCGCCATTTTAATTTGCAGTTCATCTGCATTGACCAAGTAATGACTTTTCACACCAAACCGGCCAGAAGCGATTTGTTTAATCGCACTTCTACGGTCATCACCGTGTTCATCTACTGTAAAGCGGGCAGGATCTTCCCCGCCTTCTCCGCTGTTACTTTTACCGCCAATTCGGTTCATCGCAATCGCAAGTGCCTCATGTGCTTCTTTACTTAAAGATCCAAATGACATGGCACCTGTCTTAAAGCGGCGCACGATGGATTCAGCAGATTCAACCTCTTCCAGACGAACCGGCTTTTGTTTTGGCTGAAATGCAAACAAATTTCTGAGGAAGCCGATTCTTTCTTCATCCGCTGCCTTTGTATATTGTTTAAATAAGTCGTAATCTTCATTACGGCATGCCCACTGGAGCGTATGGATCGTTTTTGGGTTAAAGGCATGGTGCTCTCCATTTTTTCTCCACTGGAATTCACTGCCTGATTCAAGTGTCTGGTCAGTTGCTGCTTGATATCCTGCTTCATGGCGAAGTTTCGCCTCATGGGCAATGGTGTCAAGATCAATCCCGCCAAGCTGAGAAGCTGTTCCTGTGAAATACTCTTGAATGACGTCTTCACTAATCCCGACTGCTTCAAAGATTTGCGCGCCTCTATAGCTCTGCACAGTGGAAATCCCCACTTTGGACATGACTTTGACGACACCTTCTGTCACGCTTTTACCAAACTTTGTAACAGCTTCATCAAAGCTGATCGAAATCGCTTCGTCTGCAATCAGCTGTTTGTATGTCTCATAGACAAGGTAAGGGTGGATCGCATCTGCCCCATAGCCAATCAGTGCGGCAAAATGATGGACCTCTCTCACCTCTCCAGATTCAACGATCAGACTGACCTTTGTCCGTAAGCCTTGACGCACAAGGTGCTGATGAAGTGCACTTAGCGCAAGAAGTGGTGGAATCGGTACTTTTTGTTCTGTCATTTCACGATCTGAAAGGATTAATAAAGAGACACCTTCTCTGATCGCTTTTTCCGCCTCTTCAAACATCGCATCCAGTCCGCGCTTTAAATCATCGGTGAAAAGTGTATGAATGGTTTTGCTTTTAAAGGCATTATGAACAATCGTTTTCAAGCCGTTAAATTGTCCGCTTGTTAAGACCGGTGTATAAAGTTTAATTCTTCGGCATGAATATTCATTTGGATGTAAAATATCGCCTTCAGCACCTAACCAAGTCATGGTTGATGTCACGAGTTGCTCACGAATGGCATCAATCGGCGGATTCGTGACTTGTGCAAACAGCTGCTTAAAATAATGAAAAAGAGACTGCGCACGATCTGATAACACAGCAAGAGGTGTGTCACTTCCCATTGAACCGATTGGGTCCTTGCCTTCCTCTAGTAATGGAATTAAATACTTTTGAATGTCTTCGTACGTATAATGGAACGCACGTTGACGTGTCAATAAATCATCCATTATACTAGAATTTTCTGAATTTTCTTCTGAGCGATTGACATGGACCATTTCTTCATCGAGCCATTTTTGATAAGGAAGTTCATTCGCAATGGTCGATTTCACTTCTTCGTCAGAAATAATTCGTCCTTCTTCTAGATCAATGAGCAGCATTTTACCAGGCTCAAGACGATCTTTATACTTCACATCTTCTTCATTCGTGTCGATCACGCCAACTTCAGAAGAGAAAATGATATGATCATCATTTGTGACATAATATCTTGCCGGTCTTAATCCGTTTCGGTCTAAGATCGCCCCGATTTGTTTACCATCCGTAAAGGAAATGGCTGTTGGTCCATCCCACGGCTCCATGAGAGAACTATGGTATTCATAAAATGCCCGTTTCTCTTTCGACATGTGCGTGTTTTCCGTCCAAGGCTCAGGAATCAGCATCATTGCTGTATGAGCAGGTGTACGGCCTGCAAGCACAAAGAATTCAAAGGCATTGTCTAAAATGGATGAATCACTTCCGTCTGCATTCAGCACTGGCAAAATCTTGTCTAAATCGTCTCCGAAGGCTTCAGATACGAATTGTTGTTCTCTTGCTCTCATCCAATTGATGTTTCCTCTTAATGTGTTGATTTCTCCGTTGTGAATTAAGTAGCGGTTTGGATGGGCTCTTTCCCATGTCGGAAATGTATTTGTACTAAATCTTGAATGAACAAGTGAAAATGCAGAAACAAATGTTTCATCCTGTAGATCAAGATAAAATGCATCAACTTGATCTGATGTTAAAAGTCCTTTGTATACGATGGTTTGGCTCGAGAGACTGACAAAGTAAAATTGCTTTTCCTCTCTTGTTCCCCAGTTCTCAGCCTGTTTACGAATGACATATAATTTTCGTTCAAATGACAAACGATCTGTGATGTTGTCGTTTGCTCCGATAAAGACCTGTCTCACAACCGGACAGCTCTTCGCTGCGACAGTCCCAATTTTTCCGGCATCGACAGGAACCGTTCTCCAGCCAATTAATGTTTGACCTTCTTGTTTAATAAACCCGTTGATTTTCTGTTCGATGGCTTGACGCGTTTTTTCGTCATCATCTTTTGAAAAGAAGACCATTCCTACCCCGTAACGGCCTTTTTCAGGAAGTGCAAATTCTTTGCAGTTCTTTCTAAAGAAAGCGTCTGGCAGCTGTACCATTAAACCGGCACCATCACCTGTATACGGATCACTGCCTTGCCCGCCGCGGTGATCAAGCTGGCACAGCATTTGTAATCCCTTTTTGACGATGCTATGTGTCGCCTCCCCTTTTAAATGGGCGTACAGTCCGATTCCACATGCATCATGTTCAAATTCAGGACGGTAGAGACCTTGTGGTTGTGGTAGTTGATTATAAGTCATCGTTTCTCTCCCCCGTTTAAAAGATCCGTTTTTTCACAGTAATAAAATCTCACAAACTCTGTAACTTATTTTAAGTTTTCAAATTGATATAAACAATATATAATTTAGATCAAAACAATCTCTTTTTGAGATAGATGGGTGTGAAGTGCAAAAATGGAGCTTCGTCAGTTACGTTATTTTGTAGAAGTCGCAGACCGTGAACACGTGTCAGAAGCGGCTGAAAACTTACATGTTGCCCAATCTGCCATCAGCCGGCAGATTGCGAATTTAGAAGAAGAACTTGGAGTGGCCTTATTCGAACGAGAAGGACGAAATATCAAATTAACGAAGATCGGCAGACAATTTTTAGATCATGTCAGAACTGCACTCAAAGCCATTGATTATGCGAAAGAGCAAATTGATGAATACTTAGATCCGCACAAAGGAACGGTGAATATTGGCTTTCCTACAAGTCTAGCAAGCCAAGTACTCCCTTCTGTTATCTCCGCCTTTAAGCAGGAATATCCAGAGGTCGATTTTTTACTTCGTCAAGGATCCTATAAATTTCTCATTGAAGCGGTCAAAAATCGAGATATCGATCTCGCCTTTTTAGGCCCTGTACCGACAAACGATTCTCAAATAGAAGGAAATATTTTATTTTCCGAAAGCATATATGCCCTTTTACCGGTTAGCCACCCCTTTAGCGGACAAAGGAGTATTCATTTAAGTGATTTAAGAAAGGATCATTTCGTGTTATTTCCTGAAGGGTATGTGCTGAGACAAATTGCGGTTGATGCTTGTAAGCAGGCAGGCTATGAGCCCACCATTTCATCTGAAGGAGAAGATTTGGATGCCATTAAAGGTCTCGTATCGGCAGGTATGGGTGTTACCTTATTACCCGAAAGCGCCTTTTATGAAACAACACCGCGATTTACAGTGAAAATTCCGATCGATTTCCCTCAAGTGAGAAGAACGGTTGGAATTATTGCATCTAAAACGAGAGAAATGTCTCCTTCTGCCCATGATTTTTATGTGTTTGTGAAGGATTTCTTTTCTAAAATTGAACAATATAAATAATTCACTAAAACAAGACATTTCATTTGTAGAAATAATCCCTCTTTGTATATGATGGGTTACAGAACAAAAGACTATATGGAAGAAAGGTATTCGTATGAAATCAATTTTATCGTTTTTAAAGCCGTATCGGCTGTCCGTTGTGTCCATTGTCATTCTCACTTTTTTAAGTAGTATGCTCCAGCTGTATTTACCGACGTTAACAGCAGATATCGTTGATGTCGGTATCGTCCAGGGAGATATTGCTTACATATGGAAGGTTGGCGGCTGGATGGTGGCTTGTTCTTTACTCGCCATTTTGCTCACCATTTGGAAGTCTTACTTGTCATCAAAGACAGCGCTTGGCTTCGGGCGTGATATGAGAAGACAGCTTTTTGTACATGTCGAAAAATTTTCATTAGAAGAATTTCAAAAGATCGGCACATCTTCCTTTATTACAAGATCAACAAATGATGTGAAACAAGTCCAAGATGTGACGATCATGATTTTACAAATGATGACGCGGGCCCCGCTCATGCTTGTGGGCGGAATCATTTTGGCTGTTTCCAGGGATGCTGTCCTGTCTCTTATCTTTTTAGCAGCCCTCCCCCTTCTTGGCGGATTCATCTATTTGGTGTCAAGAAAAGCCATTCCGCTATTTGGCCAGCTTCAGAAAAAAACAGACCGGCTGAATTTAATTATGCGAGAATCTCTTTCAGGCATCCGCGTCATTCGTGCCTTTAACCGTGTAGATGATGAAAAGGAGCGATTCCAAGAAGCCAACACGTCCTATAAGGATACTGGTCTTAGAGTCAACCGATTAATGGCTTACTTGTTTCCATTTATGCTGATCATCATGAACTTCACAAATATCGGCATTGTCTGGCTTGGGGCAAACCGAATTGATGCCGGAGAAATGGAAGTTGGGAATCTCATTGCCTTCATTCAATATGCGATGATGATTTTAATGGCACTTATTATGCTGTCGATGAGCTTTATTATGGTCCCAAGAGCACAAGCTTCAGCTAAACGCATGAATGAAGTGTTAAACATGGAGCCAAAAATTCAAGACAAAGAAGAGTCTATGACTGACCTGCGCACACCAGCTCAATCCATTCGCTTTGAGGATGTGTCATTTTATTACTCAAATGCTGAGAAACCGGCCGTTCAAGGTATCACGTTTGAAGCCAAAACTGGTGAAACGACAGCCATCATCGGAAGTACGGGTTCTGGGAAAACCACGCTTCTTCAGCTGATGACACGTTTTTATGAAGTGACAGAAGGCCGGATTACACTAGACGGTGTAGACATTAGAGAGCTGCCTCAAGAGAAACTGAGAAACCAGATGGGCTATGTCTCTCAAAAAGCTGTTTTATTCAGTGGAACCATTGCCGAAAATGTGCGCTTTGGCAAGCACGATGCAAGCGATGAAGACATCTGGCAGGCGCTTCGAACTGCGCAGGCCGAAGAATTTGTTCTGCAAAAAGATGGCGGAATTGATGCAGAAATTGATCAGGGTGGTTCAAATCTATCCGGCGGCCAAAAGCAGCGGCTCTCCATTGCAAGGGCGCTAGTGCGAAAACCATCATTCTATCTGTTTGACGATAGCTTTTCAGCACTTGATTACAAAACAGATGCAAAGCTGCGGGCATCATTAGAAGCAGAAAAAGCACATGCAGCCCTCATCATTGTGGCTCAACGAATCAGTACAGTGAAGCATAGTGATAAAATCATTGTACTTGATGAAGGAAAAATCGCAGGTATCGGAACACATGAACAATTAATAAAGGATAATCTTGTGTACCAAGAGATTGTCGCATCACAGGAAGGTCAGGAGGTGGAGCGAGGATGAGTAAGAAAATGTCTTCCGGCATGGGCCATAAAGGCGGTCACCCTAAAGGGCCAGTCGCAAAACCGAAGGAATTTAAGAAAACACTGCTTCGTTTGACAGGCTACTTAAAACCTAGGAAATTTCAGCTGATCATCGTCTTCATTGCAGCGATTGGGTCAACTGTCTTTAACGTCATTAGTCCAAAGCTGCTTGGGGATGCCACCTCTTCCCTATTTGACAGCTTTACGAATGGAACAGCCGTTCAATTTGACGTCATTTCACGAATTCTTTTGCTGCTTGTCGTGCTGTACGTCGTTGCTTCTCTCTTTTCATTCGTTCAGCAATATGTCATGGCCGGTGTCTCTCAACAGACCATCGCTGAATTACGGCAAGAAGCAAATGACAAGCTCACACGTCTCCCCCTTCGTTATTTTGATAAAACAACCCATGGGGACACACTAAGCCGTGTGATGAATGATATCGATAATATTAATACATCGCTTCAGCAGGCGCTCACCCAAGTGATTACATCTGTGATTACAGTCGTTGGGATTGTCGTGATGATGCTCTTCATCAGTCCGCTGCTTACGCTTCTTGTTTGTTTGACGCTGCCACTCAGCCTGTTTGCGATTCGCGGCATCACGTCATTTTCTCAAAAGCATTTTAAAGCGCAGCAAAAAGAGCTTGGGACGATCAATGGACATATTAATGAGATGTTCACAGGACATCAGACAGTTCGTGCGTATGGCTACGAAAAGAAAGCGATCGATACATTTGATCAATTAAATGAAAAGCTGTATGAATCATCAAGGAAAGCGCAGTTCATTTCTGGATTAATGATGCCCATGATGACCTTTATCGGGAACCTTGGCTATGTGGCAGTCAGTGTAGCCGGCGGGATTCTTGTCATTAACGGGAATATTCGTGTCGGGGATGTGCAGGCGTTTATCCAATACACACAGCAAATGTCTCAGCCGCTTGTGCAAGCATCAAGTGTCGCAAACTTAGTTCAATCAGCGATCGCGTCTGCTGAAAGGGTGTTTGAAATCCTTGATGAGGAAGAAGAAAGTACCGAAGAAGATGCGGCAATTGATCTTGCATCACTCTCAGGTGATGTAAGCTTTGAACAAGTTCAATTCGGATATGAAAAAGATCATCCGATTATTAAAGATTTGAATTTAGATGTGCAAGAAGGACAGACGGTTGCCATTGTCGGACCAACAGGTGCAGGAAAAACAACCATCATCAATCTTTTAATGCGTTTTTACGAATTAGATCAAGGCTCCATACGCATTGGCGGTGTCAAAACTACTGACATCAGCCGTCAGCAAGTACGGGAATTATTTGCGATGGTTCTTCAAGATACGTGGCTCTTTGAAGGAACGATTTACGACAACATTGCCTATGGCAGGCAGGATGTTTCCAAAGAGGATGTCATCAAAGCCGCCAAACATGCCTATGCAGATGATTTCATCCGCACGCTTCCAGATGGATATGACACACTGTTAACAGAAGATGCAGGCAACCTGTCTCAAGGTCAGCGCCAGCTGTTAACCATCGCCCGTGCCATTTTATCAGATCCAAAGATCTTGATATTAGATGAAGCAACAAGCAGTGTGGATACTCGGACAGAGATGCATATTCAAAAAGCAATGAATGAATTGATGAAAGGCAGAACGAGCTTCGTGATTGCACACAGACTTTCAACAATCAAGGATGCAGACCTCATTTTAGTCATGAAGGATGGCACCATCATTGAAAAAGGATCGCACAGCGAACTTTTAAAACAAAAAGGCTTTTATGCAGACTTATATATGAGTCAATTTGCCGAAAATCAAGTGGGTTAACATCAAAAAAGAGGATAGACGCGCATGTCACATGCTGTCTATCCTCTTTTCATTTGTCATCTGCTCGCTTCTTCACTTTTACACTGAGCTTCGTTATATACTCTGCTTCATCTTTAGACATGAGCGAATGAAGTAAATACTCCTCAAACACATCTCCATCCAGCATCATGCCCTCTTTCTCGATTTCATCTAACAAATGCGAATAAGCAGATTCGATCTCTTCATATGTTCCTTGATCATACATCACCGCATAGAGCCCGCCAGGTTTTTTGACTGCCCCTGGGCCATCCATACGGCAGAACAGCTGATCTGACTCATCATAGTGCCGCTTACAGAACTGCTCCTTTTTTAAGACAGAACCATTAGCCGCAGCCCCTTTTATGCCAACTCCCTTTAAAAACTCCCCTACAATACGTGATATTTCTTCTACAGGTGTATTGAAGTCGATCGGGTTTGATGCACTTAGTATAACTGGTTCTTCTGGCAGCTCTTGAAACAGGACCTCCCCTATTTTCACAGTTGCTAATTCATGTGTCGTCTCCATCACCCGCATAAGAAAAGCCTGGATGTCTTGAAGTTTTTCAATCTCTTGTTTGACCTTTTCTATTTGGTCGGCCGCTAGGCTTTGCAGTCTCTCGCGGGAAGGCTCTGTGAAGTATTGTTTTAACTCTTTGATCGGAAATTGAACAGCTCGCAAGGATTGAATCGCAATAAAATGGTCAAATTGCTCGAGTGTATAGTAACGGTATCCATTTTCATGAACACCAGCCGGCTTAAATAAATCGATTTTATCATAATACAGAAGCGTATCCTTTTTTACATCAAATAGCTTGGCAAATTCTCCAGTGAAAAACGTTTTTTGCACATCATTGATCATGATGAAGGCTCCTTTCTTGACTATGGAGTAACTCCATCCTTTATTATAACATCCAGAAACATCACTACGCATGGAAAGGATAAAAAAATGAACAAAATAACTCAACATGAAGTAACATTAGCACAAGCAAATAAAGAGGACTTCCCTTCAATGAAAAAAGAGCTTCAGAAAGCTTTTAAAGCTGGCGTGATCGATGCATTTGGCGATGCGCATGGTGGACCAATTCCTCCAGATGAAGTGATTGATGAGTCTTTTCATTCCAATGACCACATTGTTTATCATATTATGCTAAATCGTGAAAAGGCAGGCGGCGTTGTGATCAAAATCAACCAAGAGACACATCACAACTCGGTTGATTTGCTATACATCTCATCATCCTCTCACGGCCGGGGCATTGGTCAGGCAGCATGGAAAGCGATCGAGGCGCAATATCCAGAAACGATTGTATGGGAGGTTGTGACCCCTTATTTTGAAAAACGCAACATTCATTTCTATGTCAATAAGTGCGGCTTTCAAATAGTTGAATTTTATCACTTACACCATCCAGATCCAAACGCACCTCATGAAGCAGAAGACCCAGGCAATGAACCTTTAGCACCTGAGGAATTCGAATTTTTTAAATTTGAGAAGGTCATGAAGAAAAATTGTGCAAGCGTAGGATAACGTGCATTTCTTTAAGATAAAGTTAAAAACACTACCCCATAAAAAGGTAGTGTTTCTTGAATCTTTTCTAGCTTCTAATCTGACCGTCACCACTTAGAAGCAGCTTAGTTGTCGTAAGTGCAGGAAGTCCCATCGGCCCTCTTGCGTGCAGCTTTTGAGTAGAGATGCCAATTTCAGCTCCGTAGCCAAGTGCGCCGCCGTCTGTAAAGCGAGTCGATGCGTTATGATAAACGGCTGCCGCATCTACTTCGTTTAGAAACGTGAGTGCATTTTTTTCATCTTCTGTCACGATGGCTTCTGAATGTTTTGTGCCGTACTGATCGATATGGCTGATCGCTTCCTCAATTGAATCGACTACCTTTACCGCAAGATCCAGACTTAAATACTCATCTGTCCAATCTACTTTCCCAGCAGGAACCGCGTTTGAGAAGTAAGACTCTGCTGCCTGATCGCCATGAACAGTGACATGGTGTTCCTGCAAAGCTTCATTTAATGAGGCTGCATTCTCTTTCAGCCAATCGCGATGAATGATCAGTGTCTCAAGTGCATTACATACAGCCGGACGATTCGTCTTCGCATTGATCACAATCTCAATGGCTTTGTTCACATTCGCGGTTTGATCAATAAAGACATGACAGTTTCCTGTCCCTGTTTCAAGCACTGGGATAGTGGATTCTTTTACCACTGTTTTGATTAACGAAGCTCCGCCTCGCGGAATTAACACATCGATCCATTCTTTTAGTTGAAACATCGCCTGAACCGATGAACGGTCTGTTTGTTCAATCAATTGCACCGCATCACGCGGAATTGTTGTTTGATCCAATGCTTCATGAATCACACTGACAATGGCTTTGTTGGAAGAAATAGCGGAGGAACCGCCTTTTAAAATCACTGAGTTGCCTGCCTTAAGGGCAAGGCCTGCTGCATCGACAGTGACATTCGGTCTCGCTTCATAGATCATCCCGATCACGCCGAGCGGTACTCTTCGGCTTTTCACGTGTAAGCCGTTATCAAGAGTCCATTCATCCAATATTTCTCCAACAGGATCTGTTAATCTCGTCACAAGCCGCAAACTTTCAGCAAACTCATGAATTCTTTCTTCATTTAACATTAATCGATCCATGAGTGCCTCTGAGAAGCCCTTTTCTTTGCCAGCATCTAAATCCTTTTGATTCTCCTCTAAAATGAAGCTGCTTTTTTGCTCTAACGCTTCTGCCATTTTAAGCAGCGCGTCATTTTTTTCCTCTGTCTGAAGTAAACCAAGTTTTTTTGAAACGTGCTTTGCTTTTTTCGCTTTTTCTTTGACCGATGTGACAACTTCAGCTGTCAGTGTCATGGAATTCCTCCCTTTTTGGTTAACAAACTGGTATTGATAAATCTAAATGACAAACAAATGCTTCAAGATCGACAACATGCACGATTTCATCTTGTAACAAGTCACTCTTACGTGCGAGTTCATCTGATGCATAATTCACAACGCCAAGCCCTATTTCTCTTCCATCTTGATCTAAAATACGGACAACATCGCCTTTTTTAAACGAACCTTTCACATTGACAATCCCATCAGAATCAAGGCTTCCCTCACGGTGCATGAGGAATTCCTGTGTTTTCTCTTGAACCACGATCTCACCCTTTGGTCCAGAATGAAAGGCAATCCACTGCTTCTTATAGTTGAGCGGCGCTACATTTTCGTCAGCGGTAAAATAAGTGCCGTCCTCTGTCCCATTGATCGCTTTGTCTAAAATGTGAGGCGTATCGGCTTTTCCTAAAAAGCCGTTAATACCTGCGGCCATTGATATTTTAAACGCATCGAGCTTTGATTTCATTCCGCCTGTACCTACGCTGCTGCCTGCGTCTCCAGCAGCTGCTTCGATGTCTTCTGTGATGTCTGCCACTTCGAGAATTCTCTTCGCATTTGGATTAGTATGAGGATTATCTTCATACAAGCCATCGATATCAGATAAAATAACAAGGAAATCCGCATCAATGAGTCCAGCTACTTTTGCAGACAATGTATCGTTGTCTCCAAACTTCAACCGATCGATCGTCACTGTATCATTTTCATTAATAATTGGGATGATGCCTCGATCCAATAACACGTTCATTGTGTTACGCACATTTTGATAGCGCGTTTCATCAGAAAAATCACTTCTTGTGATTAAGAGCTGTGAGGCAATATAACCGTGTGATAAAAATAAAGTAGAATATGATTCCATTAAAAGCCCTTGCCCAATTGAGGCAGATGCCTGCTTTTCCGGCAGTGTTTTGGGTCTATCGATAAATCCTAGTTTTCGGTAACCAGCTGCAACCGCACCAGATGAAACCAAAATGACTTCGTGTCCTTCATCTTTAAGTTTCACAATTTGATTGACGAGGTTTTCTAGTTTTTTCAAACTAATCTCACCTTGAAAGCTAGTAAGAGAGCTGCTTCCAATTTTCACAACAATTCGTTTTCTCTCTTTATCTGCGTACACCTTATCACTCCTGTACCTGAGCTCTATTTATATAGATACTTTTTGTTTTTGCTGATTGCTTATCTCTTTTGATCGATTGGCAGCATGTTTGACAGCTTGCTTGATCGCTTCTCCCCCGCCAAAATCATCTAATGCATTCAGTCCTGCAGCAGTTGTTCCATTTGGTGACGTAATTTTCTCTCTTAAGACTGAAGGATTTTCCTCTGTTTCTTGCAACATTTTTGCCGCACCGAGGAGTGTCTGCGCGCCAATTTGGCGAGACAATTCCTTTGATAAACCTGCCTCTTCTCCTGCTTCTTCGATTCTTTCCATTAAGAAATAAAAGTAGGCAGGCCCGCTTCCAGCTATTCCAGTGAAGATATCCATTTGCTCTTCCTGAATGGTATAGACTTCGCCCATTTCAGATAAAAGAGACTGACTTATGCTCATATGATCGTTTTTCACATAACGTCCAGCAGATAAAGCAGTCGCTGACGCCCCGATCGTACTTGATGTATTTGGCATGACCCTCATAACAGGCTGGCCTTCGTGCAGCATGTCTTCAATATACGATAGCTTCACACCTGCAAGGACAGACATGATGAGCTGATCTGGCCGAATATGAGGTTTTAATGATTCAAGTGCTGCTTCAGCATCCTTTGGCTTCATGGCCAGGATCAACATATCCATTTCTTCAAAAGGAAATGAATCCATTGCGGCTGTTTGGATTCCGTATCGTTTCGTTAGTTCATTCAATCGAAGTTGATTTTGTCTGTTTGTTGCGTAAATTTGGCCTAGCGGCATCTGTCCTGATCGTACAATCCCTGCGATCATTCCTTCCGCCATAGAACCTGCTCCAATGAAAGCAACTTTCTTTTGATCAATGATATTGATCCTCTCCCTTGTTCGCTTTTTGTTCGTGTTTTTCACACGTTAGTTATCGTAACATGATGAGAAATCGTGTCAAGAAAGAGCCAGCGCTTTTCAAAAGTCCCGAATGCATGGCGGACAGCTTGCTGCAAGTATGTTAGCCGTGTTTTTCAAATACAGTAATTTAGATCAAAAGAACTATGATCATTTGAATCATAGGACCCTTTCGTTCGACTGAATTCACCATTTTATTTTTGGTTTCGGTGACTTCAATTCTATTTTTTAGAAAGCGCTCTCATTTTAATGACTTTCTATTTTCCTATATGGTGAATGTGCTTGAATCTTTCGATTAGACTATTGACATATTTTAGAAAACATGTCCGTTGAAATGATATTTTTCTGGTGATACCGTGAAAGAGAAATCATGTGAAAAAGGAGCGTTCATAATGAAAGTGAAAGAAAACTATGTCAATGTGATTCCAATGAAAGAAATCCGTTCTACCAATGACCTTCTTTTCCCATTCTCTATTTACAATGAGCTGCGTGCAGAGAGTGATATTAGATATGATGAGACAAGAAAGTGCTGGGATCTCTTTCGATATGCAGATATCCAGTCTGTTCTAAAGCAGCCTAAAGTGTTTTCTTCACAGCGAGGAAGAAGCACGTCTAAAACAAGTATTTTAACGATGGATCCTCCAAAACATACAAAGATGAGAGCGCTTGTGAATAAGGCATTTACCCCAAAAGCGATCAAGCAATTAGAAGATAAGATCAAAGACCTGACACATGATCTATTAAATCAAGTCAAGGATCAACGTACGTTTGATATTGTGCAAGATTTAGCAGCTCCCCTGCCAGTGATGATCATCGCTGAGCTTCTCGGTGCAGAGGTGCAGGACAGAGAGCTGATTAAAAAACATTCTGATGCTCTTGTGGCTGGTGCTAAGGATGAATCAAAAGAAGCCATTCAGGCTGTTGTAGATATGCAGAAACGCGCTGAAGAGGAGCTGTCCGTTTATTTTGCTCATTTGATCAAAAAACGAAAAGAAACGCCTGCCGATGACTTGATCTCACTTCTCATTCAAGCGGAAATCGATGGAGAGCGTTTAACCGAGAATGAACTGCTTGGCTTTTGTATTCTATTACTCGTTGCAGGCAATGAGACAACAACTAATTTAATAACCAATGCCGTACGACTGCTGACAGAGCAGCCGCATATCGCTGAAACAGTTCGACAGGACCCCTCTCTTATTCCTCAATTGACTGAGGAAACGCTGCGGTATTATCCGCCTGTCCAAGCCATTGGCCGAATCGCCGCAGAGGATGTTGAAATTGCAGGCGCACGCATTGAAAAAGGAGACTACCTCATCAGCTGGGTTGCTTCAGCAAATCGGGATGAACTGAAGTTTGAAGATCCAGATACGTTCCGGCTTGACCGGAAATCAAATCCGCATATGAGTTTTGGATTTGGCATTCATTTTTGTCTCGGTGCACCGCTTGCCCGGCTTGAAAGCAACATTGCGCTTGACGTTTTACTCCATACGTTTCAAGACATCACCTGTATTGCAGATCAGCTAAAACCTATTCAAAGCACGTTTGTTTTTGGGGTAAAAGAATTTCCTGTACAAGTCACCCGTTTTTAAAAGTCCCTTTTCAGGGGCTTTTTTTTCATTTTCTTCAATTCATCATCTCTTTCTTACCTTCCTCCTCCGAACATGCTAAAATAAAGTCCATACAAAGTGATAACGGAATGCAGAAAGGAAGCCGAAAACCCATGACCGATTATACAGCGATGAAAGACGGAATATTCAAATCAGTTTGTTCGTTAGATTGCCCGGATCAGTGCGGTCTTTTAATACATAAAGAAAATGGAAAGATCGTGAAAGTGCAAGGAGATCCGGATCACCCTGTCACACAAGGAAACATATGTAACAAAGTGCGTAATGTCACAGCCCGTTTATATGATGAAAAAAGGCTGACCACTCCTTTAAAACGTGTTGGGCAAAAAGGCGAAGGTCAGTTTGCGCCGATTACGTGGGAAGAAGCCATTGAAACCATTCGTCAAAAATGGACAAAGCTGATCGAAGAAAAAGGGTCAGAAAGCATTCTGCCTTACAGCTTCTATGGAAACATGGGCAACCTCAACGCAGAAGGTATGGACCGCCGCTTTTTTTACCGTCTTGGTTCAAGTCAGTTAGACCGGACGATCTGTCAGTCAGCGGGAACGACTGGCTATAAATATACAATGGGTGCGAGCATTGGGACAGATCCTGAAGACACCATTCATACGAAACTATTTATCTTTTGGGGCATCAACGCCGTGTCGACAAATATGCACCAAATTACCTTGGCACAAAAAGCGCGAAAACAAGGAGCGAAGATTGTCGTAATTGATGTTCACAAGAACCAAACCGGCCGGATGGCAGATTGGTTTATTCCGCTTCGGCCTGGTACTGACAGTGCGCTTGCCCTTGGCATCATGCATGTCCTTTTTAAAGAGGAACGTATAAATGAAGCATTTTTAGAGACTTACACGGTCGGCCATAAAGAGCTGCGCGAGCATGTAAAGCAGTATGATCCAGACACAGTTGAGCGCATCACGGGTGTGCCTAAGGATGACATCATCACACTTGCGAGAATGTACGCTGAGACATCACCCTCTCTTATTCGCATTGGGAATGGTTTACAGCATCATGATAATGGCGGGATGAGTATTAGAACCATTTCCTGCCTCCCTGCCCTGACTGGTCAATGGCTGCACAAGGGCGGCGGAGCGATGAAATCAAACTCTTCTTTTCTCAGCTATAATGAAACAGCTCTTCAGCGGCCGGATTTATTAAAAGAACGCACGCCTAGATCATTTAATATGAATCAGCTGGGCAGCGTGCTGACAAGCGCAGAGCCTTCCGTTGATTCTCTCTTTATCTATTCGTGCAACCCAGCGGTTGTAACACCAGAAGCGAATAAAGTAAGAGAAGGCTTGCTGAGAGAGGATTTATTTACAGTGGTTCATGATTTATTCCTGACAGAAACAGCGGCGTATGCAGACATTGTCCTGCCGGCGACATCAGCCTTTGAAAACGAGGATTTCTATACGTCATACTGGCATCATTATATTCAAATTCAGGAGCCCGTAATTGAACGCTACGGAGAAAGCAAATCCAATACTGAAGTATTCCGCCTGTTAGCCCATGCGATGGGCTTTGAAGATGAAGCCTTCCGCGAGACAGATGCTGAACTGATGGAACAAGCCCTTCATCATCCAGAAAATCCGCATTATGAGGACATTTCATACGAGGCATTAAAAGAAAAGAAATGGATCAAAGCGAAACGTGGACCTTTCGAGGAATTAAAGCTTCAAACCCCAAGCGGGAAAATTGAGCTTTATTCTGAACAAATGAAGAAAGACGGGTATCCAGCACTTCCAACCTATGTGCCCCTTTATCAGGAAAGCGATTATCCGCTTACCTTTATACCGGGACCGAACCATAACTTTCTGAATTCTACCTTCTCACTTCATGAAAAGCATCAAAAGCTTGAGAAATTTCCGAAGCTTCACATGAATGAACAAGATGCAAAGGAAAGAAAGATTGAAGATGGTGACATGGTGCGTGTGCTGAACGATCGAGGAGAGTGTGAGCTTGTCGTGTCAGTCGGTCAAAATGTATTATCTGGTGTTGTGGTCAGTCAAGGATTATGGGCAGATCAAAAAGGCAAAAAGCATTTAGTGAATGGGTTAACGCCTGATCGATTGGCAGATATGGGCGGCGGCGCGACGTTCTTTTCTGGCAGAGTGGAAGTTGAAAAATTATCATAGAAAAAGTAAAAGCCAGCAAAAAACTGCTGGCTTTTTTATAAGCTTTTATCGTCCAATAAACAGCTGATTGGTCATCACATTCGCACTTCCGCTGCTTTGGTAGCCTTCTACAGTAAATGCCGTTTCATACATTTTACCCATTGGCATGCCTAAGCTTTCCCATTTATTAAAATGCGCACTGACGGAGACCGTTCCGCTTGTACGTTTTGTTTGCCGTACACTCCAGTATTGCTTGAAGGTCGCGATCCCGATAATGGAAGGCTGATTGACGCGGGTCGTTTCATAAATGTCATATGTGCCTCCATCAGCATAAAATGATCCTTTATACGCTCCTGTTGGACGATACGTGCCCCATGAATCAACAATGTAGTATTCTGCTAGTGGAGATTGTGTCCAGCCATAGACACATAAGTAGGAATTCCCACCTGGGTTAAAGGCTGCGTTGTAATTGATGGAGATGTTGCCAAGCTGATGATGAGTTTTAGTGGAATCAAACTTCTTTCCTTTCCGAAATAAAGCATTTCCGATATTGTTCCAGCCTGCACTAAATGCGCCGCCGTTATTGAGTGTCATCGAGGTGTTTCCGTGATCCTTCCATAATTCATAATCGTACCCGCTATGTGTACCCATTTCATTATTATAAATCGTTCTCGCATGAGCTGGCACAGCAGTCAATATCATCACAAATCCAATACACATCACAAACAACAGCCTCAATCTTTTCAAATTCATTTTCCATCCCTCTCCTTTTTTCATCCATATTGTTCTGTCATCCCTAAGGTGAAAAACCCATCACCTCCTTTCATGCAGACCTTTCTGCTAGATGGAACGATACTGCTTTAACCCGGCATGGATGTCTCTTGTTTGTGTATAAATCCTTTGATACAAATGAAATAGATCGGCATATACTTCCGCATGCTGCTGCTCTGGCTCATAAACAGCAGCTTGATGAATCAACTGATTAGCACATGCTTCAAGTGACGGATACCATCCGCAGCCAACCGCGGCAAGCATAGCTGCACCTAAAGCAGGCCCTTGTTCGTTGTCTAACTGGATGACTTCAGCCTGAAAAATGTCTGCTTGCATTTGAAGCCATGTCCGGCTTCTCGCACCGCCGCCAATGGACACAATAGAATCTATGTTTTTTCCTGCCTGCCGGAATAATGCGATAGATTCATTCAGCGAAAAGGTAATTCCCTCTAACACAGCCCTGACAACATGTGCCCTTTCATGCCTGCTGTCTAATCCAATCAAACTGCCGCGAATGGTCGAATCCGCATGAGGTGTTCTTTCCCCGACTAAATAGGGTGTAAAGAGCAATCCTTTCGCTCCTGGCGCTACATGAGCCGCACCTTCTAAAAGTGATTGAAACGATTCCTCAGGAGCCAGTAAGTGTTTTGCCCAGTTAAGGCTATATCCTGCTGAAAGAGTGACACCCATTGTGTAAAAAGCGTCTTTTTTTGCATGATGAAACAAATGCAAATTCCCTTGAAGCTCCCTTTCATGATCCTCTTCGTAGGAGAGGATGACTCCAGATGTGCCGATACTGCATAATGTGCGGTCAGAGGATAAAATACCAGCACCAATTGCTCCGCAGGCATTATCTGCCCCGCCGGCAAAAACCTTCGCGCCTTCTTTCATCCCAACATCACGTGCAATGTGCGGCAGAAGTGTACCAACCTCCGCCTCTGATGTGACAAGCGGCGGGCAAATATGAAGAGGAATATCAAATGCCTGACAAATCTCCTCACTCCACGTCTGTTCACCGATATTTAACAGCAAGGTGCCAGCCGCATCAGAATAATCGATATGGACAGCGCCTGTTAAACGAAATCTGACATAATCTTTTGGAAGTAAAAACATGTCGATTTGCTGATCAATATGTGGTTCATGTTCCTTTACCCATAATAATTTAGGCAGTGTGAATCCTTCTAACGCCTGGTTTTTTGTGATCTTTTGCAGCCGGTCTCCCAGCTTTTTTGTGATATGCGTACATTGTGCTGTCGTTCGTGTATCATTCCATAAAATTGCAGGGCGGAGCACTTCGCGAGATTCATTTAATAGAACTAAACCATGCATCTGTCCGGAAAAACTGATGCCTTCGACTTGTCTTGAATGGACAGGCTGCTTTGCCAACAGTTCTTTCATCACAGCGATTGTCTGCTCTACCCAATCCTCCGGGTGCTGCTCACAATACCCTGGTTTTTCTTGAATGAGGCGGTAAGGCATAGAGGCTTCGCAGCACACCTTTCCGCTCTCATCGACTAATATCGCTTTAACCCCGCTCGTTCCAAGATCAATTCCCATTACATACTTCATGTTTTCACTCCTTCAAAACAGGGCCGCCCCTTCAATTAATCTTCTAACAAGTATTGATTTAAACGAGCTTTCAGCTGTTCCTCTCTTCCCGATTCGTTTCTGATCAAAGGATGTTTCAGCGCATATTCTTCTAATGTATGAAAGTTTGCCTTCCCTTCTGAAATGTCACGTCCAATTCCTTCAGAAAAGCTGCGATACCGGTGCTTTATAACATCCTCAAACACACGATCTTCTATGAGTCTATGAGCGACCCGCAGTCCTTTTGCGAATGCATCCATCCCAGCAATATGGGCATATAAAATATCTTCAAGTTCAAAGGAAGCTCTTCTCACTTTTGCATCAAAATTGAGACCGCCAGCCCCTAGCCCGCCATTTTGCAAAATTTCATACATGGCAAGAGTTGTAGCATACAGATCGGTTGGAAATTCATCTGTATCCCACCCAAGAAGCGAATTTCCTTGGTTCGCATCAACAGAACCAAGTAGCCCATGAATTCTTGCGACACGTAATTCATGCTCAAACGTATGACCTGCCAGCGTCGCATGATTGGCCTCGATATTTAATTTAAAATGTGTATCTAATCCGTATTGCTTTAAAAAGGCGATAGATGTCGCTGCATCTGTGTCGTATTGATGAGTTGTTGGCTCCTTTGGCTTTGGCTCGATTAAAAATTGGCCAGTGTACCCAATTTCTTTTGCATAATCAACAGCCATGTGCAAGAAAGACGCCATGTGATCAAGCTCTCTTTTCATATCTGTATTGAGCAGCGTATCGTACCCTTCTCGTCCACCCCAGAAAACATAATTTTCTGCACCGAGTTCTTTGGCGGTTTCGATGCCTTTTTTAACCTGTGCGGCTGCATAGGCAAAGACATCTGCATGACAAGATGTCGCAGCGCCGTGTACAAATCTAGGGTGCTTGAACATATTGGCCGTGTTCCACAGCAGCTTTACTCCGCTTTGCTTCATGTATTCTTTCATTCTTTCTAAAATGATGTCTAATTGTTGATTGGTTTCTTGAAGCGTCTCTCCCTCTGGCGCGATGTCACGATCATGGAATGAAAAATACGGAACATCCAATAGGTCAAAAAGCTGAAAAGCGACTTCCAATCTAGCTTTTGCTAAATCCATTCCGCTATAGGAGTCCCATGCTCTTTGCATCGTCCCAGTTCCAAACATGTCTGTTCCATCAGCAGTCAATGTATGCCAATAAGCAACTGAAAAGCGCAGGTGGTCTTTCATTGTTTTTCCGCCAATCACTTCGCTTGGATTATAGTATTGAAAAGCGAGTGGATTTTTTGATTGTTTCCCTTCATATTGAATTTTGCCGATTCCTTCTAGACTGTATAATGTCTTCATATTTGATTTAGCCATTCTTCATTCCTCCTGAGTACACTTTGTAAGTTGATACAACAAACTAATGATCAATCTATGAAAAAATCACTTTGAATTTTCCATATTTTTTAGTTTTTTAGAAATATTTTCGTTATAATAAAGTTAAAATCATCTTTCTTATCGAATACATGCGAAAAAAGCAGCTCTTCTCAACTTAATCTAAAGACGAAACAAATGGAGTGGATAACGTGGATATCGCTGATCAGAACTTTGTCAAAAAAATAAATCAAAAACTTTTATTAAAAGAAATTCTCCAGCATGCGCCCATTTCGAGAGCAAAATTATCTGAACGCACTGGATTAAATAAATCGACTGTTTCTTCTCAAGTAAGTACGTTAATGAAAGAACATCTCGTCTATGAGATCGGTCAAGGTGAGTCTAGCGGCGGAAGAAGACCGGTTTTATTAATGTTTAATAAACGTGCTGGCTGCTCTATTGGGATTGATGTCGGCGTTGATTATGTCAATGGCATATTAACAGACCTTGAAGGGTCCATTCTTTACGAAGAACAGATCATGCTCCCATCCAGCTCTCCTGATGTGACGATACGTAAATTAATTGAATTAATACAGCAGCTCATCACACAAATGCCCTCTTCCCCATACGGGCTCGTTGGCATTGGCCTATGCATACATGGGTTAGTGGATGCAGATGAACAAATCGTGTTTACACCCCATTCTAAATGGAAAAATGTTGATCTGAAAAAGACGCTCCAAGACAAGTTCCAAGTACCGATCTTCATTGAAAATGAAGCAAATGCCGGTGCATATGGTGAAAAAATCTTTGGTGCCGCTAAACATTATGACCATTTGATCTATGCAAGCATTGGCACTGGCATCGGGATCGGAATCATCATCAATCATCATTTATACAGAGGGGCGTACGGCTTTTCTGGTGAAATGGGACATATGACGATCGATTTTAATGGCCCAACATGCAGCTGTGGGAACCGTGGGTGCTGGGAATTGTATGCTTCTGAAAAAGCTTTGTTTCAGTCTCTTCAAACAGATGATCAGCACATCTCCCATCAAGATCTGGAACAGCTGGCCAAGTTAAATGATATGAAAACGCTCAATGCCCTGCGCAACTTTGGTTTTTACCTTGGCGTTGGTCTCACAAACGTCCTGCACACTTTTAACCCGCAAGCCATTATTTTAAGAAACAAAGTGATCGAATCACATCAGACAGTTCTACGCGTGATTGGGGAGGAAGTATCCTCGCGAATGGATACGCAATTCAGCTCACATGTAGAGCTGCTCCCTTCATCATTAGGACACAATGCACCAGTATTGGGGATGACATCTCTTGTCATAGAAGCTTTTCTGCAAGATGCCACCCTCACAACATGATCTATAGAATTTTCAAAAAGAGGCAGCCCGTAGCGAGTTGTCTTTTTTATTCGTCTGTTTCTTCATAGCGAAAATAGTGAAAATCAGCAGGAAGACGCTCGCCGCTTGTATCTTGGCACTGCATACCGACAAATGCCCCTGTAAAAAACCCTCCACCTCGAATGAAATCATCGGATAAATGGATGGATTCAAGCGGTACATCAATTTCCTTCCACTCTTTCTGATCAAATGAATAAGAATATTTATATGTCTCTTTCCGAACGGTCACTTTTAAATAGACATAAGTGACCTCGTCAGGAATGATGATTTTATGTGCCAATGGCTGAGAAAAGGCAAGATTTTTACAGACAGATAGTTCAAGCGTGCGGCCAAGTTCCTCATCATATGTCACCTGGAGTGCTGTCCAGTTTTCCGTATTATAATAATTCACAAGACCTGCGGCTTGCTGAAAGTTTTCTGGGAAGAACGAAACAGCAGTCTCTGCCTCAAAATAAAAGCTTTGCCAGCGCCTTGCAACGAAAGCTTGGGTGAATTTAGACGTTAAGGATTCGTGACCGAATAACCTTAAATGCTGTGGTTTCTCCGTTAACGAACCAATCTGATCGGTAAACGGAATTCTTAATGTTTGAAAGTGTCTATTTAGTGTTGATTCTTTAAATTCATCGACTGTATGATAAGTTGGTGCAAAAACCTTTTCGTCGATCTCTGGCGCTTCAACCTCAAGCGTCCCCTCTTTTCCGCCTACAACATAAGGCCAGCCATCCTTCCATTCAAGCTTTTGAATCGCTGTTTCTCTTCCTAAAGGACACCACCCTCTCTGTTGAAAAATAGATTCCTTGCTTGATTGAATCGGGCGGCCAGTGAGATGAGCGAGATACCATTCATTTGTATGCGTTTGAACGATTGAAGCATGCCCGCATTTTTGAAGCGGATGTTCAGGCGTATGGAAGGCACTTAAAATCGGGTTATCAGGATGAACCTCATAAGGCCCTTCAATATGCGGGGACCGGGCGATTGTTGCTGCATGCTCATACCTAGTACCTCCTTCTGCCGTTAATAAGTAGTAGTAGTCACCGATATGATACAGATGCGGCGCTTCTGTCAGTTTAATCGGTGTGCCTTTAAAAATAACCTTCCGTTGACCGATGAGCTTCTTTTCAGCCACACTATATTCCTGCAAGGCAATACCTGCAAAGGAATGATGCTTTTCCCTATGATCCCACAGCATATTTAAAACGTATTTCTTTCCGCTGTGATCATGGAATAAAGATGGATCAAAGCCGGAGCTGTTGAGCCGGATCGGTTCACTCCAATCGCCGTCCACTTCGCTTGCCGTGACCAAATAATTATGACCGTCTTTAAATGGACCATCCACGACTTTGATATCTGAATAAATAAGCCAAAACTGCCCATCCGCATAGCTTAAACACGGCGCCCATACTCCGCCAGAATCAGGATTTCCCTTCATATCCAGCTGCGACGTTTTTTGCAAAGGACGCGCAGCAAGTCGCCAATGGACGAGATCCTTTGAATGGTAAATTTGCACCCCTGGAAACCATTCAAATGTAGAGACGGCCATAAAATAATCTTCTCCTACACGGCAAATACTTGGGTCGGGGTTAAACCCTTTGAGCACTGGATTGGTAATCTTCATTGAACTTCCTCCTCTTTCAGAGACCTACATTTTAAAATCGTCCATATGATCGATATATACCTTGTCTCTATTCTCAAGCTCCCGTACGACTTTTTTATGTTTTTCTTCATCTAGGTTATAAAAATTAATATCAATCATCGCTAAAATCAGTAAGCATACAGGAATCACCGTTGTCGTGATTAAAATGCCCAGTAATGCTTCTGGTGTTTGCATTTGATTCGCAATGTAGCCAAAGCGATCGAGTACAAGCCCTGGCACAATCCCGCCTAATGCCATCCCAAATTTAAAGAAGAATCCGATGATGGCATAGATGAGTCCGCCCATCCTTTTCCCTGTTTTATATTCGCCATATTCAACGGTTTCAGGAATGAGCGCCCACATGTAAGCACCGGCTGTAATACTCCCTGCAGCTGCGACGAGCCTGAAAACAAGTATTAAAGTGATTTGACTCGGCGGTATCACAAGTAATGCAAGAAGACCTACTATATTCAGCAATAATGAATAATTCAGCAGCTTTTTCTTTCCTAACAGCTTGTGCAGTTTTGGAATAAACGGCAGCACCATTAAAGCTGGCAGACTGCCAATGAGTCCGTACCATTTCACTAAATCTTCTCTGCCAAGGTTATACGTCACATAATAGATCCCGACAGAGTTACTGATCGAGTTCACGCCAAAAATAATAATAAAGAAAATGCTTAATACAACAAGCGGACGATTGACACGTAACTGAACAAAGATATCACTGAACTTAATTTTTTCCTCCGGCTTTTGAAGCGTGACACGTTCATTTGTGCTTTTAAAACAGAAAATAAGTAATGCACCGCCAAGAACGCCGAGTAAAGCCATCGTCATCTGCCAGCCGAGTGCTGTATTTCCTGTTGTATCACTCAAAAAAGTCGCAAGAAAAGGAACAAAAAAAGCAACAACTAGACCTCCGAGATTAGCAAAAAGCATACGAACCGACGTAATACTGACAACCTCTTGGTTATTTCTTGTCATCGCGGAAGTTAAAGCACCATAAGGAACATTGATAAATGTGTATGTAAGCGATAAACCAACATACGTGATGTAGGCATAAACGAGTTTACCCATTTCAGAAAAATCAGGTGTTGTAAAGCAAAGGATGGCGAGTACCACAAAAGGAAACGCACCGAATAGCAAGTAAGGTCTGAACCTGCCAAAACGGCTGTTCGTTCGATCCACCATTGCACCAATAAACGGATCTGCAAGCGCATCAATGGCGCGAACAACTAAAAACATCGTCCCTGCTGCCGCCGCTGATAAACCATACACATCTGTATAAAAAAATAATAGATACGTAGAGACAGTTGCATAAATCAAATTACATGCGAAATCTCCTGAAGCATATCCCACTTTTTCAGACATACGAATCTTTTTTAAATTCTCACTTACCATGAGCTTTCTCCCTTCTTCTCTTAGCCTCTTCTAACGAACAGATGATGGAGGGCAGCAGCAGTCAATGCAAAGAATATAAAGCGCTTTCAATTTGTTGTAAAAATGAAGCTGAATATCTAATCTTTTCAGCTTAGCCCACATACGCAGCAAATGATTTGAATGACAGAATCATCCCCTTTAATGGTCGGATCATCACTTGGAAACCATCTTAGTTTATCGACTAAACAAACTAAGATGAATTCATTTTATAAAATCTGATCTGACTTTTCAATATTTTTTGAAAAAATAATCCAAATAATTGATTTCTTGTCATTTTTCCGGCTGAAATGACGTGAAAAACTGAAGTGAATCATTTAATGGTTGCAATTCAGCTCACCCCATGCTATATTTATCAAGCGATGAGCTGAATTGTGTAAGTCGGGTAACATGTCTCCTTGAGACACACACGAATGTGGCGTGTGGTTATTCCGCCTCAATACGCAAAAGACATCTTCTCAGGAAGATGTCTTTTTTCTTATCCTATTTTTGTCCCATTTTCAACAGGCTCATCTGTGGCTAGTAAAACCACGTCTTCTTTTGACGGCATGCCCCCTAAGACAAGCACTTCTGATTTGAACCCTGCAATTCTTCTAGGCGGAAAATTGACGACTGCTACGATTTGTCTGCCAGTGAGACTCTCAGCCGTATAACGTTTTGTGAGCTGAGCACTGGATTGCTTTAGACCAATCTCTTCACCAAAATCAATCTTGAGTTTTAATGCAGGTACTCTTGCCTCTGCAAAAAATTCTGCTTCTATGATCGTCCCAACACGTATATCTAACGCCAAAAACTGTTCAATATCTGCCATCTGATTCTCTCCTCTTCTTTCAAGGGTAAGTTTATTTACTAGAGTCATCTATTGTTTTTTCATTGTAGCACATTCATCTCGTAAAAAAGTGAGTCAAAAAGCCGATTCATTGCAAAAGCTTTTTAGTTTACATAATAAATTTATTGTCGTGTATTAAATGTTTGCATCCTGAAAATGAATTCAGTAAAATGGCAAATAATCCTACTGCTTCCTCCCAAATATATCAGGGAGGGGTTAACACTTGTTTACATTATCGGATATGTGGACGTTTTGCTGGTCGTTTTTCGTCATTCTTCCTATCGTTGCCATCCTGCATCAGCTTGGCCATATTATGGTCGCATGGATGTTTGGCGCAAAGGTTTCTTTTGCTCTTGGCAGAGGCAAAAAAGTATTGAAAGTAGGCGTTGTTGAAATTAGACGAATCTATTTTCTAGATGCATTTTGCCACTATGAAGAAATGAGGAAAAATAACCGGTTCTCGCACATTCTTGTCTACCTAGGCGGATCATTATGCAACCTGCTCAGTGTTCTCATACTGAATACAATGATCGCCAATGATATCCTGCCAGAACATCAATTTTTCTATCAGTTTGCTTACTTCTCAGTCTACTATGTATTTTTTGCACTGCTGCCAGTCCAGTATGCAGATCATCATCCGAGTGATGGGCAAGCGATTGTGAACATCATTCGGCACGGTGAACCATGTGACATCATTGACTAACAGGATGGCTTCCCGCTGTCAATTTGATAACGAATCGTTAAAAAGAGAATACCGAATAGCTTCATTTGATGAACGGCTGTGAGACTTTTATCTGTCTCCGGCTTCATATGAAAGCTTTCTTCCATTGGCAGTTTCATGGTGATAAAAGGCGTATGCAAATACAATCCTTCGTCACCGGTACTGCCTTTTGGACATGCACTTTTTAATAGAAAGTCCTCCTTTTCATTAAAAGGTTTTAAAATGGCGGTCATCTGAGAATATGGCAGCGGCAGTGCAATATTCATATAGCCCTCAGCTGCATCGTGATGATGAGCATAAAGTGCAAAAAAGACCTGCTCCCCTTTTTCGTTGTGACGAATCCACGCCCTGACATTATTTCGCTCTTCTTTCGGATGTTGAAATGTAGTCAGACGTCCCTTCATTTCATACGGCATACGAGATGTTCCCAAATAGAGCTGCCCTATTTTCTTAAAAATTGGCTGAAGTAAAAAAACAAACGGCCTCACCCACCAATGAAAACAGATTGCTGCTTTTAACGTAAATGCAGTCGGATTTTCATAAAACCTTCGAATCACAGGTGACACCCTTTCAGCTGAAAACGTCGTTCCATTTAAATCATCAAGTGAATCGACTAAACCGAGCTTCTCTTGATCATACATTCTTTCCTTTTGAAAAGAGATCAAATGAAAACGGCCATGCACTCTTGATATCGGAAAATCCTTCTGCTTCAATTGATCCTTTGGCGCTTCGATCAGCCATCCAATCAGACCTGGTAAAATAACAAAAAAGGCATTGATACTGCCATGAAACCAAATCATCTGATCAATGCTGATGTAGGTCACGCGCATAAGCATGCCAGCGGAATAAAGAAGAGATAGCACGATCGTCCCCATTAACACGCAGCTAGAAAACACAATCAGCACTTTTGCCACTTTCGTTCGAAACCTTGTTTTCATACAAAGAATACCGTACAAATAGAGGGCAATGACATATAGCGTGACGCTGAACGTATCAAACAGACGGGAGAAGCTAATCCCAACAGCAATCATCAAAGGCGACAGCAAAATCACCCAGCCTGCCGCTTTGTATAAAGCTGTCTCTTTTTCTCTCTGTCTCCCTAAAAATCCATAGAAAAGCGGGATAAAAAAAGCAGAGTAATGAAAATGAATAGCGGTCAAAAGCACGATGATTGGTGAAAAGGTCATGACCTGTATATCTGCTGTGTACAGCCAAAACCAAAGCCCTCCTAAAGCGATATACATCCATGCACCATCGATCATCAATTCATGAAGCGGAAAGATACCCCTTTTCAGCAAACGAGTAAAACCGTATAACGCCAAAATGATCGTATACAAAAACCAGCCCGATGCAAACAAGGCAGAATGATAGATGAATGCAGCCGTTGCACAAAGAGCAGCTAATGGAAAGGCTTTCATTAAAATGCCGATCAGTACTCCCGGCTTTCTCTCCCGCTCTTCCTTCGCAAAAAAGAATAAAACTGCAGGAAGGAAAAACAGAATCGCTATCAGTACAAACAACTCTGCTACCGGACCTGTCATTAAACGGGTGGCGATAAACCAGCACATGAAGAGGAGGCTTGATATCAAATGCCATTTATTCATCAAAAGACACCACCCTTTCAGTAAACCGGCCTTTATATGTAAAAAGGGTCCCAAACAGTTGATTTTTCACATGCACATGAATGGTATACTCACCTGTATGCTCCTCGTAGCCTTCTACGACATCTGACACACCATAAAGCCATGAAGGCAGCGGCCATTCACGTCCTAACATGAGCAGCTTCTGCCGGCCGGATTGAATGTGAAGGAACCCATGCTTTGTTACTGTAAAATGAAGCTCTGACATAAGAAGTCTAGGCTTTCCAAAATAATCTAGTACTTTATGACTCTTCTGATCAATGATCATATCTGCATCAAAGTGCCGTTCCTTCTTTGGGAAATAAAACGTACGAAACCAGTGCATACCCTCCTCTCCCTTATTGGTCATAAAGGGTTTATTGACAATTCGAAAGGGAATGTTTTTTCCTCTCTCAGGGAAAAAACAGCGAAACAGTGGACCAATTTTGAATAAAAATCGAATGAGCCACGTCCCGCCGCCTATTTCCTCCATGGTGCCTTCAGCGGTAAACGCACGGTTGTATCTCTCTTTTAATTTTGGGTGCAGCTTATCGTAATCCTTTACTTGATGACGATGAACGACCATGTCTACCTCCCCTTTTTCGTTTGATCGAAAATACATCTAGACAATCTTTTAAATTAATCATCCCTGCAATAGATAGAATCAAAAATGCACTCATCACAAGCGGCTCATGAAGTGTGGTTTGTGGGGATAAGATCCCGATACAAAGCATCATCAGCAGAAACACGCTTTGAAGAATGAACAGATATTTCTTTGATAGCTTAGGTATGAGCCATGATACGCCTATAAGGGCATAAAACAATCGGAATCCGGTGCTATGATCAAAAGCAGAATGTGAAAAAGGGATGATCGCTTGGCATAACCAGACGATGGCAAACAGCAAACAAATTCCATAATGGGCAAGTGTTCTCTCCAGTAACAACCGAGGGTGCGTACCCTTTTCAAGCCACGTCTTTAGTGCGCCAAAACTAAAGGCTGTCATAAACCCTATCATCGGGCGAAAAAGAAATCGATCTGCCCACGCCCATCCTTTTCCTTCTTTCGGTTCATAATCAAATTGCGTTTGAAACACAATATGATCGTTCGTTTTCACATATTTCCAATAGCCGCCGCCTTCTTTGATAAAAGACAACGGGTGTGACGATTTGAATTTTAGCGAGGATGCCCGTTCATTCCGTTCATCCATCATTCTAGTTCGATATGCTCCTGTCCCTGTGACACTTACACCAAATCCAAGATGCTTTTCATACAAAAAGGTTTGGGGCTGTTTATCTTGAGGTTCATTTAATGAAATGGTTGAAAAACGCAAATCCCACTGTTCATGAAGCTTTGGATTTTGCGTATATTCCCATACTTTCTCTAAAGGTGCATGAATGGTTGTTTCCACATAAACAGGCTTTCTTTTCATCTGCCTCTACTCCTCTATGTGAATTATTTCACATAATAAGCATACCATGTTTCACAAAACTGTCAAATCTTTATTCGTTTTCTCTCAAAAAAATTATTCCAGAAGGATTCTTCTCAATGATATCGGTTCGCTGTAAAAAAAAGACCTGTCAAATAGACAGATCTTCTTTTTGCAATACACCCGTGATATAGAGCCGGACCGCATAGCTCACACTTTCTTCAAGCTGTTCTTTTCGTTGAAATCCCTTTTTATTAGAAATATCACCGAAGCCGTGCAGTAAGCTTCTCAGTCCTCTGACGACATGCGTCATTTCCTCTTCTTTTACACCAAAGCGTGACATAATGGATTGAACAAACTGAACAAGGCGCTCTGCTGCAATACGTACTTCTTTTTCATTCATATGTGAAAAGGCAGCTTCATAAAGACCGGGGTGTGTTCGGACAAATTGCACATATTGTCTGGCAAAGGCCAAAACAGCTTCTTCTTTTTCTAGCCCCTCTGTGACTTGCATCCCTTCCTCACAAAGCATGGACAGCCCCTTTACTGCGAGCGCTGCCTGAATCTCATGAAGGCCGGATACGTGATTGTAAAGAGAAGGCGGCCTGATATTCAGCCTTTTAGACAATGTAGCAATGCTCAAAGCGGAGAAGCCCTCTTCATCAACAAATGCAGCCGCTGTATCCATAATTTTTTCTTGTGTAATTCCCATTCTTGGAGACACGGTTTACTGCCCTCCTTTTTTTAGCTGGTGCTGTCTTTTTTTAACGGCAGCTTGAAGCTTTTCATGAGGCTCTATGATAAGGTCACCATGTCCTGCAGCAAGACAGGATATGCGCAGCGCTAGTAATTTTTCAGCGCTTTTTAATGCGGTTTCTGCATCCCATGTGGCAAATGCCGGGAACGGGAAGCTCCACCGAAACTCACCCGTAACCGATAAGCCGCCTTTTGTCACAAGTGCATCCCCTGCAATGACAACTCCTGACCTTTCATCGTATAAAGAAATGCTGCCGGGTGTATGCCCTGGTGTTGCAATCACTTTGAGCGGCCCAATCTCATCTCCTTCTTCGACAAGTACATCTGGTTTTGTATGAATATTTTTAATAAAACTGCCTTTAATTTTTTGCTGAGGTTCATCAGGGAGCAAGGAAAAGTCACCTTCAAAAAGACGTGCATCACGTTTTGATAAATAGACGACTGCCTCTGGAAAAGCCTTCTTCACCTCATCTAATGCGCCGATATGATCCATATGACTATGAGTGAGAATAATCTTATGAATTGGTTTGTTCTTTTTACGGGCAAATTCGATGATCGAGTTCGCCGCCATTTTTAAAGCAGCATCAATTAAGATGAGTCCTTCTTCTTCCTCAAATACATAGCAATTTACCGGAAATAATCGCGGCATCAATGTAAGCTGATGCAGACGGTCAAAAGTTGTCATTCTCATGATTGTCCTCCTAAAACTAATGTCGTTAGTTTTATATTAACTAATACCATTAGTTTTAGCAATCATTTTTTCATCAACCGCAATATAAATGTCAATTTGCGCTTCTTTTGGATCAATAGATCTTTCATCATACCATTCAAAATCACCTGTATAAGTGCGGTATTGACGCTGATCCCACGTCCAAATCTTGTGCCATGTTTCAAGCACGACCTCTTCAATCGGTCCCTTTCTCGTTCGAAATCTTGCATAGGTAGACGCAGGAATCTCTTTTACATGTTCGATCTGCTGATCCGCGAACTGCCCTGCTGTAAATAAATAAGAACCATGTTCATCTTTTTCATAATCTGAATACAGCCCTATGACTGGGGCTTGTCCTCCATGAAGCTGCTGCGTAAAAAATTCCTGCCAGAGCGGTGCAATCTTCCGCTCTTTTGTTTGCTCTATTTCGTTTGTTGTTCGAACAGACAACCCTTTGATCCATTGTTTCTCTAATGTGACGATATCGTACATACATTCTCATCTCCTTTTTTCCCATCATATAAAAAGAAACCTGACAACTGTGTGTCAAGTTCCTAATCGCTTCATAAATTGTTTTAATTGGAGATTAAATGCTTCCTTGATATGCTGCGGTGAAAGAATGTCAACATCCGGTCCTAAATGAAATAGGAAACTATGCAGCCAATCGTCTTGCGGCACGGTCATTGCTGCAAGATACGTTCCATCTGAACAGACAATCAATTCGTTCTCATCCACCCATTCCTTCACTTTACCAACTGATGCTTCCGTTAACCTAAGCGTGAGTGTTGTGACTGATGGTTCTTCATGCCAAGAATCATTCCAGGGCTTCTCTTCATTTTTAATTTTTTTCGGCCTGAAATATCCCGAAATGGTGATGAGGTCTGTCATTCTTGTCAGCTTGAACAGACGAAAAGCTTTTTTCACACAACAAAACGCATATAAATACCAATGCCTTCCTTTTAAGACAAGCGTATAAGGCTCCACTTTACGTGGAAGTGTTTCACCTTTTGCGTTGCGATAAGTAAACTGAATGAATTGATGCGCGGAGGCAGCTGTATGGATCAGCTGAAGCTTCTTTTCTGCCTGGCTGTCTTTCCCCCATGAGCTTAAATCAATAAAGACATGGTGCTGTTTCTCGCTTTCATCGCTTTGTGGCGGAATGAGAGATTTGATTTTTTTCAGTACATGTTCACTTTCTTTAAAGGAGTATGCACTTGTCATGCTTTCTAGGGCTGCTAAAATAAGCTCAATGTCATCATCGGTAAATAATTTTTTCTCTAAACGATAGTCGTCAACAAGTGAAATGCCCCCGCCTGCTCCTTGTGTTGTCACAACAGGAATCCCGGCTTGATTGATGGTCTCAATATCGCGATAAATCGTCCTCACACTCACTTCGTGAAGTTCAGCGAGGTCCTTCGCTTGCACTTGCTTCTTGCTAATGAGCAGCATCACAATAGACAAAATACGATCGATTTTCATGCCTTTTCCTCTTTTTCATAAATGTAGGTTTTGATTTGATAAAAAAAGAAAGAATGGTAAAGATAAGGAACAGCCAGCATCGTTTACATCCCTGCACATGCAGGAGGAGGTTGCATCATGACACATCACGTGTGGCAGTTATTCATAATTGGGAGCATTATGCTGATCTGCATCATCTTTCGAATGAATCGAATGAGACGCTATCAGCGTGTACGCCCGATCAGTCTTTTGATGAGAATGTATGTATTTGGACTCACTGCCCTTATTCTTCTATCAGAAGGCTGGCAAAACCACAGTATTTTCATCTATGCCGCTATTGGTATGCTCTTTGGAAGCAGTCTGGCCGTTCATGCCTATGAGACGATCCGTATGAAAGAAGAAAATGGCCGTCTTTATGTGAAAACGAGTAAATGGATTGAAAGCTTCATTTTATGCTTATTTTTATCTAGACTTAGTTTTAAGCTGAGTGAGCTGACGAACCATTCGCTCACAAAAATTGGTGTCGTTGAACTGTATCAGCATATTGTGAGTGATGATGCCCTGACCATGCTCAGCTTTTTTCTGTTAGCTGCTTACTATGTTGTGTTTTCTTATCAAATGATGAAAGCAGGTAAACGATCAGCACATATGCATCATGCGTAAAAACCTTCCTATATGAGTAGGAAGGTTTTTATTAGTCATGCTGCGCATGATGAATCATTTGTTCAAGTACTTCCATCACATGCTGATCTTCAGGGCTGTAAAAAATCGATGTCCCTGCTCGTCTAGATTTCACGAGACGAAGGTTTTTTAAAAAACGCAGCTGATGAGAAACTGTTGATTGCATGAGATTCAGCGTTTCCGCGATATCATTTACCGAGTATTCACCTTGAGACAACAGGTGCAGAATACGAATACGTGTCGGATCAGATAAGGCTTTAAAAGTTTGGGAGACAAGAAATAAACTTTCTTCATCCAGCTCCATCCGTTCCTGTTCTTGATTTGTATTCAGTTCTTCCTTCATTTCGCTTCACCTTTCTTGTTAGTCAAATCACGACTTATTCTATGTATCATCATATACTAAAACGTGCGGCGTGCAAAGCGGGCACACTTTAGAAAAAAGATTTATTCAAATAGCATTGACACTTGGTAGCATTCTTTTTAAAATGAGCATTATTTATTCATTTTTTTAGAGGAGCTGATAGGCAAATTGACTGAAGAGCCAAGACTAAAACGCAGCCTGACTGTCTTTCCACTTGTTGTGATCGGGCTTGCTTATATGGATCCACTTGTCGTATTTGATTCATACGGCATTGTTGCTCAGCTGACGAAAGGACACGTAGCTGCAGCTTATATATTTACGCTACTTGCATTACTATTGACAGCGCTTAGCTATGGGAATATGGTGAAGGCTTTTCCAAAAGCAGGATCTGCTTATACATATGCGCAAAAAAGTATTCATCCTCATGTCGGCTTCCTTGTGGGCTGGACACTTTTACTGGATTATTTATTTCTGCCTATGGTGAATTTTGCGATCGGAAGTGCTTATTTAACCGCAGCCTTTCCTGATGTACCTCATTACATTTGGATCATCATACTTGCTATCGCCATAACGACTGTCAATGTAATCGGTATTCGGCTTACAGCCAACATTACGGCGCTATTTGTGACGTTTCAGGTCATTGTCGCCGTCACCTTTGTTGGGTTTGTTATTTATGGACTCACGCAAAACGCTGGCAGTGGAGAATTATTGTCAGCCCGGCCTTTTTATTCAGCGAGCTTAGATCCAGCGCTTATTTTTTCAGGAGCGACCATTTTATGTTTCTCCTTTCTAGGATTTGATGCGATTTCGACGATGTCTGAGGAAACCATTAAACCCAAAAAGACGATTCCGCTTGCCATTTTCTTAACAGTTGCGATTGGAGGCGTACTGTTTACTTTGACGTCTTATTTTTTGCAGCAGGTGTTTCCAAATTTTCAGCAGTTCAAACATCCTGATGCAGCCTCACTTGAAATTGCAGAATTTGTGGGCGGCGCATTTCTCCACTCGTTCTTTTTAGCTGGCACAATGGTCGCTGTCATTTCTTCCTCCTTATCGTCACATGCGAGTGCAGCAAGGCTTTTATATGCAATGGGAAGAGATCAATCGTTACCGAAGCGTTTCTTCGGGTATATTCATCCGAGATTAAAAACCCCTGTTTTTAATATTTTATTAATCGGAGCTTTCTCCTTAACCGCAGTCGTTGGCGAACTTGAAGTCATTTATTCCTTTATCAGCTTCGGCGCGTTAATTGGATTTACCTTTGTGAATTTGTCTGTTTTTGCATACTTTTTCGTCAGACAAAAACAAAGAGGTGTACTGAATACATTGAGATATGCAGTGATCCCTCTATGCGGGACGGCGTTTTGTATTTGGCTGTTAACAAGCATTAGTACAAATGCATTAATCATTGGCATGATTTGGCTGATTATCGGTTTTGTTTATTTTTGCTTCAGGCTGAAAACACGACCTGAATTTACGTTTGGGTATGATAGATTATAAGGTTTTCACTTGGTATCCTGCACAGGATATGGCATAATAAAAAGGCTGTACTTCCCTTTTAAAAGCGGGGCAAAACAGGGGTGAACTGACCTTGAAAAAGAAAAAAACAGGATGTTTTGCCATTTCAGGCTGTTTCACGATTTTTCTCTTTGTTTTCGTATTAGCAGCCATTGCCATCTCCTTTAATCAAAAGGAGTTAAAAAAGCTGCCGATTGATACGGAATCAATTGTTTTGTCGAGATTGGATGATTACAAACCGCTTGTAGAAACAGAGTTAAGAGATCAAGATTTAGATCAGTATACCGCGTTAATCCTCGGTATGATGTATCAAGAATCAAAAGGCAGAGGCGGAGATCCAATGCAGTCCTCTGAATCTCTTGGTTTGAAACGAAATGAAATCAATGACCCTCAGAAAAGCATTAAACAAGGAGTCCATCATTTTTCGACTATGTACAAGCATGGAAAGAAAAAAGGCGTTGATTTGGAAACCATTATTCAAAGCTATAACATGGGAATCGGCTATATTGATTTTGTTGCAAAAAACGGGGGAAAACATTCCGAGAAATTGGCAAAGCAATACTCCAAAAAGCAAGTGAAACGAAACCCCAAGGTCTATACGTGCGGTGGCAACAAAGATAACTTCCGCTATCCGTATTGCTTCGGTGATTTCACTTACGCTGAAAAAGTAAAAGAAAAAACGAAAACAGTTGAAGAAAAGATGAAATTGGCTTCATCATCCTCACCATCATCGTAAAAAAAGCACTTCCGTAAAGGAAGTGCTTTTCATTTTATCGCTGTTCTTTCCCAATTTCCGGGAGGATCGTTTTTGCTAAATGCTGGTCCATTTCCTCATATTCATCATAATGAATCGTTTCATAGAGCTCTTTTCTCGTTTGCATATCCCCAAGTATCCCCTGCTGTGTTCCCTTTTCCTTGATTTCTGTAAATAAACGCTCATACGCTTTTGCAGCGACTCTAAGTGATGACACAGGGTAAATGACCATTTGAAAACCAAACATAGAAAATTCGTCTGCATGATAATAAGGCGTCTTGCCAAACTCCGTCATGTTTGCAAGGAGCGGACCATTAATATGGTTTGACGCATGCGTGAAGTCCTCTGCTGTGATGAGTGCCTCAGGAAAAATAGCATCAGCTCCTGCTTCCACGTAAAGATTGGCGCGGCGCGTGACATCCTCCATCCCATTTACGGACTTTGCATCAGTTCTCGCAATGACCAAAAGCGTTGGTGCCGCTTGTTTAATGGCTTTAATTTTTGCGACCATTTCTTCTACTGGGACAAGTGATTTTCCGTTTAAATGCCCGCATTTTTTCGGCATTTGCTGATCTTCAATTTGAACAGCTGCCACCTTGCTCTCAACCATTTCTTTTGCCGCTCTTGCTGCATTTAAAACCCCGCCATAACCTGTGTCCATATCCACCAAAAGCGGCAGCTGGGAAGCTCGAATAATCTCCTTCGCTTTTTCAGCCATTTCTGTTGAATGGATCATGCCGAGGTCTGGCAGTCCTTTGCTGGCACAAAAAGCGGCACCTGATAAATAGAGCCCTTGAAAGCCCATTTTTTTCGCATAGAGCGCAGACATTCCATCGTGAACGCCTGGAATTTGAAATAAAGCTGATTTGTTCATTTGTTCTTTAAAGGCTGCGGCTAAATCAGCCTGACTTCTTTCTTCATTCACGATCCACACGCTAGCTCCCCCTTATATGACGAATAAGTCCATAAATGCTGGCACTGTTGTTGTTTTTAATTGATTTGGATTTTGGCAGAGTGACACAATTTGATCCACTTGCTTTTCTGGAAATCTTGTCTTTAAATGATAGACCCATTTCTTTTCAAGCAGCGGAATGCCTTCCTCTCTTCTTCTGCGGTGACCGAGCGGGTATTCAATTTCAATTCGGTCTGTCATCGTCCCGTCTTTAAAGAAAATTTGTACACAGTTGGCAATCGATCTCTTTTTCGGATCTAAATAATCCTCTGTGTAACGTTTATCCTCTTTCACAATCATTCGATCACGAAGACGATCAATGGCTGGATTTTGCGCCGTTTCTTCTTCATAATGGTCAGCTGTTAGTTCACCATAGATCAGTCCAATGGCTGTAATATACTGCAAGCAATGATCACGGTCTGCCGGATTATAAAGCGGCCCTTTCTTATCAATAATCCGAATCGCTGACTCATGTGTCGTAATCTCTACCCGGTCAATGTCATCTAAACGATCTTTTACAGCGTCATGCAGCATCACAGCCGCCTCTGCAGCTGTCTGCGCATGAAACTCAGCAGGGTAAGCAATTTTGAAAAGAACATTTTCTATGACGTATGATCCAAGGGGCTGAGCGAGCGTAAGCGATTTTCCTTTCATGAGAACATCTTCAAATCCCCACTTCTCTGCACTAAGCGGCGTTTGATAGCCCATTTCTCCTTTACGAGTCATCATTGCCAGTCTCACTCCGCGGCTTGTTGCATCCCCTGCTGCCCATGATTTCCTCGACCCTGTGTTTGGGGCGTGGCGATATGTCCTAAGCGGGGAATTATCAACAAACGCTTGGGATAAAACATGCTGGACCTCTTCCTTTGTTCCGCCAAGCATTGCACATACAACTGCACTTGTTGCCACTTTGACAAATAACACATGATCCAATCCATTTCGATTCAGACAATTTTCTAAAGCGAGCACACCTTGAATTTCATGTGCCTTGACGATTGCATGCAGTACGTCATTCATCGTTAGCGGCTCTTCTCCGTTTGCAAGGCGTGTTCTGCTGATATAATCACTTACAGCTAATATTCCGCCTAAGTTATCTGACGGATGCCCCCACTCCTGTGCAAGCCACGTGTCATTATAATCTAACCAGCGGATCATACAGCCAATATCAAAAGCCGCTTGAACAGGATCTAGCACAAACGAAGTACCGGGAACTCTTGCTCCGTTTGGCACGACTGTTCCAGGTACGATGGGTCCAAGGTGCTTCGTACATTCTGGAAAATTGAGCGCCAGCATTCCGCACCCAAGTGTGTCTATGAGCACATACCGCGCCGTTTCAATGGCTTCTTTACTCGTAATTTCTCCGTCTACTGCATAGGCTGCGATTTCTTCTAATAGCTGATCTGTTTGATTGGCGACTGCTGTTTTGTTCATGTTCATTCCCCCGTTTTTCCATCATCATTTGAAACCTTTAATCCTCTTGGCCCTAAATACCGGACTCTCGGTCTAAAAATGCGATTATGCAAATGCTGTTCAATAACATGTGCGGCTAATCCGCTAGCTCTTGCAGCAAAGAAAATGGGTGTATAAAGTGAAATAGGAATTCCGAGCACGTAATAAATCGGTGCGGCGTAATAATCAAGATTCGGATAGAGGTTTTTCTGCTCTTTCATGTATGCCTCTCCTGCTACACACATGTCATATAGTGTTGTATCGCCTTTTGATTCCGTAAGCGTTTTCAATGAACGTTTTAAAAGAGCCGCTCGCGGGTCCATTTTTCTCATGTATACCCTATGTCCAAAGCCCATCATTTTTTCTTTTGCGGCTAATTTTCGTTCAATGAGCGCAAGAAATCCTTCTGTTGTTTTTCCTTCTAGAAGCATGTGCATGACAGCTTCATTCGCTCCTCCGTGCAGGTCACCTTTTAATGAAGAGATCGCTCCAGTAAAAGCACCATACATGTCAGAATGCGTGGATGCAATGACTCTAGCCGCAAACGTTGAGTTCGGCAGCTCATGTTCACTATATAATGTAAGTGTTTGGTCAAAAGCGGTGATTTCGTCTTGTGTCGGGGTGCGTCCAGTTAGCATGGATAAAAAGTTTTCAGTGTAGGATTTGGTCTGATCTGGAGAAATAGCGGCGTCTTTTGTGAGAATATAATAGCTCCCAGCAACAATGGCCGGCAGCTGGCCTAGTAATCGAACTGCACGCCTCTTTTGGCACGCTTCAGATCGATCATGTAATGCGTCATCATACCCTGCAAGAGCAGATAAGCACGTTCTCATCGCATCCATAGGGTGAGTGGATTTTGGCAGCTTGGTTAAAATGGTTTGAATGGTTGGATGTAAGCTGGTTTGTGAGGATATATCTTGCTGAAATTGATGATATTCCATCTTATCTGGTAATCTTCCATAAATAAGCAGATAGGCTGTTTCTAAATATGTCTTGTTTTGTGCTAGTTCAATGAGGTCGTACCCGCGAATCACAATTTCCTCTTGCTCCACATCTAAGTATGATATGGACGTTTCGCTTGCCACAATGTCTTCAAGCCCCGGTTTATACTGCAATTGTTCAGTCATCATATAACCCCCGTTTCGTCCAATTGTTGATCTCCAAACGAGCAAACGGCCAGAAATGATGCGAATCTATAGATGGGAAGATACCGTGCAAGTCGGATACCCAATTCCCATTTTATCCAAAGCACTTCATCTTGTAAATAAAAGAACGTATGTCCAGTTGGACATACGTTAGCTGTAATATGGAGAAATCATGATATATACAATGACACCAGTGAGACTAACATAGAGCCAAAGCGGCATCGTCCAGCGGGCAATTTTACGGTGACGCTCGACCTGCATCTGTGCGCCTCTAAATAGTGTAATCAGTGCAAGCGGTACAATAATAGCTGAGAGCACAATATGTGTAATCAAAATAAAGAAGTAAATTGGACGGATGATCCCTTCTCCTCCGAAGTGTGTATCAGCTGCCATTGAATGATACGTCACATACGAAATTAAAAAGACAAGTGTTGTTGAAAATGCAGCAAAGATAAATCGTCTATGCGCTTTAATGTTCTTTTGTTTAATCATAATGAGTGCTGAAAGTAAGAAGATAAACGTAAAGCTGTTCATCACGGCATTCAGTAACGGCAGAAATGTAATATCCAGATGACTAAATTTATCTGTTTTTGGCATTAAAAATAATAAAGCGATTAATCCGTTTATGGCAATTGTTAAAATGACAACAATGCCGGTGAAATTTTTCGGTTTTTGATTCTGTTCGTTCATGTTTGAAAACCTCTCTTTATTAGTTCCGACTAAGAGTATGTTATTTAACTTTCTCTATAAAGTCAATGAATTCGCTGTCTTCGTCGAATTTTAGACAAACTTGCCGAAGATCGGCATTCTAACGGCTTGAAAGATCCATCCACTTCCTTTAAAATTGGAATTTATGTGATTTTTATCATTTCTTATATGAAAGGAGTAATGGACTTGTCAATCTTACAGGAAACACCCAAAGATGTGAAGACGTTAGAGCAAGAATTACAGCAATTGCAGTTCCAAATGTATCGAATGCAAGAAAATATGAAAGATATTTCGAAAAAGGCAAAGATCATTGGCATTGATCAGGCGAAAGAAGATGAATGGATGATTGTCTCTGCCATTGAAAATGCTGATACATGTAAAATCATGCTGACCGATTGTGAAAAAGCTTTTCGCGGACAATCTGATTTTTCCTTAATTGCTGAATATCCTGAAGAAGGAAAGATTCATATTGCTGATATTAAAGGCCCTCCCGATAATGGATACGGCTCAATCTGTATGAAGCATTTAAAAGAAATCGCAAGAGAGCAGAACATTCCAGTTATTACAGGTGATCTCGTCAAAAGAGATTGGAATCACGTGGACCGCTTGATTCACTTTTATGAAAAGCACCAATTTGATGTCCAAATTAATTGGAAAGAACAAAGCGGAGAAATTTATTGGGTGGACAGCTAACGACAAAAAACCAGCGTGTATGACGGAATATACGCTGGTTTTTGTCGAAAATGCAAATTTTTCTGAAAAATATGTGTTTTTTTGACCAAAAAAAGGGTACAATAAAAGCATCAGGCCGCCACCTGATGCTTTCTTCCAAAAAACAATAAGTTACTAGTTAAGTACTTTCACTTTGACTGATTTTACGCCCCAATTTTTTGCTTGGGATTTGCTTGGTACATGTACATCAATTTTGTTACCTTTAATTGCGCCGCCAGTATCTGCTGCGATGGCTTCACCGTAGCCTTCAACATAAACCTTACTTCCTAATGGAATGACACTTGGATCTACTGCAATTACTTTTGCATTTGGGTTTTTGTTTAAGTTTACCCCTGTTGCAGTGATACCTGAGATGCCACCATCATTTGCTGTATAAGCCGTAGCCGTTACAGTCATTTCTTTTTGTACACTTTGACTAGCAGAAGATGATTCTGCTTTAGCTGTTTCCTTTTTAGGAGCAACTTTTTTCGTTGTTTCCTGCTTAGGAGCAGCTTTTTGTGTTGTTTGCTCTTTTTGGACAGGCTCCTGTTTTTGTACAGGCTCTGAGCTTACCGGAGCTGAGCTTTGACCAGCAACACTTAGTGTTGAACCAATCATAATTATATCTGAGTTTAAGTTATTCCAAGACTTAATATCGCTAATTGACACATTGAATTTTTGAGCGATTTTCCAGAGGCTGTCCCCCTTCTGGACTTTATACTGCTCCTGAGTTTTCTCTTTTGAAGAGATTGTCAATTTATCACCTACATAAATCATGTCAGTAGATAAATTGTTCCAACCCTTTAGGTCCTTTAGAGACACATCATTTTTTTGAGAGATTCCCCAAAGTGTATCACCTTTCTTCACAGTGATTTCCTTTGCAGAAGCTTGCTGTGCTCCAAATGCTGTTGTTGAGATTGCTGCAACAGCAACCAAGGACATAATAGTCTTCTTCATAAAGTAAATCCTCCCTTGTTAGCTTTTTATGGCGGCTAACGAGTGCTATCGTAACATATGTAAATGTCAATTCAATAACAAAACGATATGTTTTAGATTACAGTTCCTTTACATGAAACATCTCTCTCCATTGGTAAATCAGACCACAAAACAGCTCAATTACCCGCCATATCAAGGTTTTGAAAGGATCAGAAATGTCCTGATGAAAACGTGTCCAAACGCAGCGAAAAAAATTTATTTTTCTTCTTCAATCTCTTTATTTTTCTCTTTTTCTATAAATAAACGGATTTCTTCTAAAAAAACATCCCCGTATTTCTCTCTTTTTTGAGCGCCTATTCCCTTAATATGGAGAAGTTCTTCTTCTGTTTTAGGCTGAACGGCTGACATTTCCTTCAAGGTTTGATCAGAAAATACAACAAATGGCGGAACGCCCTGCTCTCTCGCCAGCTTCATTCTCACCGCTCTCAGCTGTTCAAATAATGCATCGTTTTCTTGAAGCGCCTCTCTTTTAACTGCCTGCTTTTTATACACAGCCTCTTGTCCGACTAACACTTTCTTTCCTTTATGTGTCACTTTTAATGTTGGATAAGCTCCTTCAGACATGTGCAAATACTCTTCTGTAATTAAAAATTCGATGAAATCACTGATTTGCTGGGCTGATTGCTGCTTCATTAAAGCATATGTAGGAAGACGGTCGAAACCGAGGTCAAGCACTTTTTTATTTTTAGAGCCTGCCAGTACTTGCGCAATCATCATTTTTCCAAATCGCTCATTCATTCTAACCGTACACGATAAAACCATTTGTGCTTCTCGAGTGACCTCTTCACGCTCTCTCTCATCAAGGCAATTGCTGCATTTTTGGCAAGGGGTACTTGCTGTTTGATCAAAGTAGTCCATCACAAATTGCTGCAGGCATTGCTCAGTGTGACAGTAATCGACCATTTGTCTAAGTTTAAGCAGTTCATGCTGATAACGCACTTCATCCTCTGTTGACTGTTCAATGAGGAAGCGCTGCATTCGTACGCCCTGCGGCGAAAACAGTAAAATGCATTCACTTTGGAGCCCGTCTCTGCCGGCGCGTCCAGCTTCTTGATAGTAGCTTTCAATATCCCTCGGTATTTGATGATGAATCACAAAACGGACATTTGACTTATTAATTCCCATGCCAAATGCAGAGGTAGCGACCATAACCTGGATGTCATCGTTTAAAAACAGGTTTTGCTGCTCTTCTCTCACATCATCATCTAACCCGCCATGATAAATGCCCGCTTTGATCTTTTGTTTCTTGAGCCGATTGTAAATATTTTCAGCTTCTTTTCTTGTAGCAGTATAAATAATGCCGGACTCAAGCTTATTTTTCTTCATATAATGTGTGATAAAGCGGTCACTATTTTCTCCTTTGACCACCTGAAAAGATAAATTCTCTCTAGCAAACCCAGTAAAAATGGTTTCTTCTTCGTTCATGCCAAGTTGTTCACATATATCCCGGTGGACCTTTTTCGTGGCTGTAGCCGTTAATGCGACAATCACTGGCCTTTTTGTCAGCTGATTTAAGCATTCTTGAATAAAGCGATAGCTTGGCCTAAAATCATGCCCCCACTCAGATATACAGTGTGCTTCATCAATTGCAATTAAAGGGATCGTTAACCGATCAAGCAGCTGAAAAAAGCGTTCATTTTGTAAACGTTCAGGTGTAATATAAAGCAGCTGATATTCCCCATTTTCACATTTTTTCAGCCTTTTATTCATTTCAGCTGCGGAAAGTGTGCTGTTTAAGAAGGACGATCGTATGCCCATCTCATTTAGCGCATCGACTTGATCTTTCATTAGAGAAATTAGCGGGGATACTACGATTGTTGTTCCTTCCATCATCAAGGCAGGAATCTGGTAGCAAACCGATTTCCCTCCGCCTGTCGGCATAATGCAGACGGTATCCTTCTGTTTGTTTACAATCGATTCAATGGCTTGCTTCTGTCCCTCTCTAAAGGCGTCAAAGCCAAAGTATTGTTTCAGGAGTGCTTCTGCTTGTTCTAACATCCAATTCCCTCTCCGTCTTTTGTTTTGTCTATTTTAACATACATTCATGCCTCTTCCGGCTGTCTATTCAATTTCGTTTTTTCACAAAATAAAAAGCCATTTTCCAAAATGGAAAATGGCTTGAATGATCATAGGAAAAGCTGCGGATGCCGTAATCTAAGTAAGAAAGTTTTAAACCACCACTCCTCAAAGTGGGTGTTTGCAGAAACGTTCCTGTCTTCCTCGCTAAGGAGGCATGACATTCCGGCTTCAATATAAAACTCCCTATTACAGCTTAAAGGTTAAAACTTAATTAACATTACGCACATCGCAGCCTTTAAACTATATTACACGAAAGTTTATTAAATTTCAAGAGATCTTTTTTCTACGAAAGACTCATGTATACAAGTTATTTGTTTATGTGTACATAAGAAAAAATTATTCTGAAAAAATGTAACCTTCACTTATGATCCTATTTTTCCTCATCTACATCCACATCTTGCTCTTCCTCTAATCTTTCATACGTATCTGAATGCATCTGATCCATTGTTTCTCTATTCGTTAAATCGCGCATTTGATCGGAGAATGAACGGTCAAACTCGTTTGGATCTTGAGTGTTTTCTTCATTTTTCTCTGCATCGATTGAATAACGTGTATATGGAACTGCTTTTAAACGCTCGTATGGGATCTCTTTCCCTGTTTTCTCACATATCCCATATGTTCCGTCTTCCATTCGTTTCAATGCTGCATCGATTTCACCTTCAAGCTGATCATCAACTTGATCCAGCGTTTGTTCTGTCATGCGGTCTAAATAGATGCTCCCATGATCAGCGATATGATTCCCAACACCATTTGAAATCTCACTCGATTCAACGAGCATCGATTCTTCTTTCTTTTTTGATCCCTTCACATCTTCTTTTAACTGAATCAATCTTTCGTATAAATCAGCTTGTTGTTCTTTCGTTAAGCCCACGGTCAATCACTCCTTTCTCATTACCTTCCCGCTGAATGGGAAAAGAAAACATCAAAAAAGCCGCCGCCTATTTGGCAGCAGCTTTCTTCTCTTACAGATGGCGAAGTGCTTCTTCTACTGATTTATCGCCTTTCATCAAGTCAAAGGACTTATTTTTCACATTGGATTCTGTTAAGCTTTCCACAAGAACAATGGCTACGTCCTCTCTTGAAATCTCAATGTTTTGATCATCTGGAATATGTTCGGCAGCTTCAATCTTTCCTGTCTTCCCCTCATGCAGCAAGGCACCTGGACGGACAATCGTATAGGAAAGACCAGACTGTTTTAAGTGCTCGTCTGCTTTTCTTTTCGCTTCATAATAAGTTTCCATACTTCCTTGCCCTTTTCCTTGGTTCGGATCATCAGCATTATAAGCACTAAGCATAACAAAATGCTGGATGTTTTCTTTTTTCGCTGTATCAACGAGGCGTTTTGCACCTTCTTGATCCACCGCAATGGTCTTATCTGCGCCTGTTTTTGAGCCTGAACCAGCTGCAAAGATGACAGCGTCTGCTTGTTTCACAGCATCTGTCACATCGTTTTCAAGATCACCGATGACAGGTGCTGCACCAAGTTCTTTTAGCGCATCAGCTTGTTTTTCATCTCGAATGAGAGCAAGCGGCTCATGTCCTTTTTCTTTTAAATAACGAATGACAAGTCTACCTGTATGTCCATTTGCTCCTGCAACCAACACTTTCATTGTTCATTCTCCTTTCTGTATCTGTTTCATCTTTATCCTTTTTTTCTATCATTCAAACACTTAAGCAGAAAAAAGCCCTTCCCATCAGATGGGAAAGGCTTAGCAATGTGCGATCTATAAAAATAAGAACGAAGAATGAGAAAAGTGCATATGATCTATGTAATCGCAAGATTGATCAGCAAAGATGTTTTGTCAAAATGGCTTGCACATCACTCAAATCCGTCTCTTTAGAAAAGTCGAGTTCAAATACTTTTGAGCTTGTGACAATCAGCATACCTGTGTCCTGATCAAACACGCCAGCTTCTTGTATGGCAAAACTTTCAATTGATCGATACGGCAAGGAGACCCTGACTTTCTTCTTAGAAAATACGCGGTTATCGCCAAAGATCAGTCGTTTATTAGTAAAGCAAATTTGGTCGTGACGCAGTCTGTAAACAGCCTCAATTCTTTCCCCTTCAATCAATAAGGATTCGAATTTCTTATCATTTTGTTTACTGACAGAAAAAATACCCACGTAAACCCCCTCTTCCTGCATCAAATTCCTTTATGACAAAACGGCCACACGGCTCTGTGGGTACGTTTTATTCTCACTTATAGAATACGCTATAAATGGTTGTTATTCCATTACGAATAGATTAAATTTCATTTAACTTTTACTTTTTGATCCGATGCTCTTTCCTCTACTTATTTAGACAGTTAAACCAGGAAAAAAGTTTCAGTGGTTTTCGAGAAAAATGATGAATCATTCCAATAAAAAAACAGTGATTATGCCAAATCACTGTTTTTAAATGACTATTCGTCTTTTGGTGTATCAATCGTTCCCTCGGCATACACATCGGAAATCTGTTCAAGCGTAATCGCCATATCAGCGTCCTCGTGTTCATGCCATGCATTTTGATTTTTCTGCTCGTCATTTTGCTGCTTTTTCATCATCATCACCCTTTACTGTTTTTCTTAGTATGAGTGATGACCCTCAAAATCATTCAGCCGAAATATCTTCGAAATACTCCTTGTAATACCCGCCTACTTTACCCGTATTGTCCACGACAAACAGGAATTCCTCTGTTTCATTTTTCACTTCATATGTGCTTCCAACCGTTAATGCCCGGTCAACCATATATTTTTTCGCGTTAGTATGTACACATTTTACTTGTTTTAACGTTTGAGCCGTTTGCCAGTTTTGATGGATCATGATTTAAAAACTCCTTTGTTCATCTATACATTTATTGTAGCCAAATTTTTGCGAAATGCAATGAGTGTTATGGATTGCTTTCAAACATGTCGTGTAATATGATAATTGTATACGTTTACATCTGTGTGCGTATACAAATTCGTTGCATGTCCGCTTTCCCACCTAGAACTCGCAGAAAACAATCCATATCTTTAAGGAGGTTTGTTTATTTATGAGCTCTACAACACTTCAAATTAGTTCAAAACTCGAATCTTTTCTCCAAGGGACGAAAAAACTCTACATTAATGGTCAGTTTGTCACAAGTCACGATAACAAAACCTTTTCTACTCCTAACCCAGCCACAGGTGAAACCCTTATTGATGTATATGAAGCAGGTGCAAAAGATATTGATGAGGCCGTAAAAGCAGCAAAAAAAGCCTTTCATGGTCCTTGGCGCTCAATGTCTGCCGCTGAACGCGCCCGCCTCATGTTCAAGCTTGCTGATTTAATGGAAGAAAATCAAGAAGAGCTTGCACAGCTTGAAACTTTAGATAACGGAAAACCAATTAATGAGACAACAAATGCAGATATCCCCCTCGCTATTGAGCACATGCGCTATTATGCGGGCTGGACGACAAAAATGAATGGACAAACCATTCCTGTCAGTCAAGGATATTTTAATTATACCCGCCATGAGCCGGTTGGCGTTGTAGGACAAATCATCCCATGGAACTTCCCGCTACTTATGGCCATGTGGAAAATGGGCGCCGCACTTGCAACAGGGTGCACCATCGTTTTAAAGCCAGCAGAACAAACTCCGCTCTCTGCTCTTTATTTAGCAGAATTAGTGGACAAGGCCGGCTTCCCAGAAGGCGTGATTAACATCGTTCCTGGATTTGGTGAAACAGCCGGAGATGCCTTAACTGATCATCCTGACGTGAATAAGCTTGCCTTCACAGGGTCAACAAGTGTTGGGAAATTAATTATGGAGAAAGCGGCTAAAACCATTAAGAGAGTCACATTAGAGCTTGGCGGAAAATCGCCGAATATTATTTTGCCAGATGCAGATTTAAAGAAAGCCATTCCAGGTGCTTTAAATGGCGTCATGTTTAACCAAGGCCAAGTATGCTGTGCGGGCTCCAGAGTCTTTGTTCACCGGAGCCAATATGATGAAGTGGTCGATCAAATGGCCAAATATGCAGGATCACTCAGACAAGGCGCTGGTCTTCATCAAGATACGCAAATTGGACCTCTTGTAAGTAAAGAACAGCACGAACGCGTGTTAGGCTATATTGAAAAAGGTAAATCCGAAGGGGCAACAGCCGTTGTCGGTGGCGATTGTCCTTATGAGGCTGGTTATTTTGTCTCCCCTACTATTTTTAAAGATGTAGAAGATGAAATGACCATTGCCAAAGAAGAAATCTTCGGACCTGTCTTATCTGCAATTCCTTACGATTCCATTGATGAAGTGGTTGAACGAGCCAACCAGTCTGAATATGGATTAGCAGCAGGACTTTGGACAGAAAACTTAAAGCATGCCCATGATATCGCTGCACGTCTTGAAGCAGGAACGATTTGGGTCAACTGCTATAATGTTTTTGATGCCGCCTCCCCGTTTGGAGGATATAAGCAATCAGGTCTTGGCAGAGAGATGGGATCATATGCCCTTAACAACTATACAGAAGTCAAAAGTGTATGGATTAATCTCCAAGACTAATGACGTTAAGAAAGTCGGTGACCCTGTCATCGGCTCAGATCGTTGACAAAGTGCTAAAATGATTTTTATTTTAGCACTTTGTCTTCTTTTCAGCGTGATAGAAAACCTTTGCAGTCTAGGAAGGACGAGCACTGGCGCGGAGCGAATTGACATTCGTGAGCACCAGCGCACAGACCTGACACCGAATGCGAGGGTTTGTCTACACGCTGAGCCGGTGACCCTGTCATCGGCTTTTTTTGTGTTTGCATGTGACAGGCAGGCTCCTGAATATAGTATGAAAGGAAAGGAGCATGGCCGCATATGCAAGATTTTAATACAAAAGTAAACGAATTTATCGAAGAATTGCACATGCAAATGCAGCGTAGACAACGAGAAGATGGCGCCTTTGTTTTCTGCTTTGAAGGTCCAATGATGACAAATGCTTTTTTAATTATGCTGTTAAAGGCTGTTGGTGATACGGATCAGACTTTGGTTGATCAATTAGCAGAAGCGATACGCGAAAAGCAAAATGAGGATGGGTCTTTTTCTTTGTATCATGATCAAACGGGACATGTAACAGCGACTGTGCAAGGCTATTGCGGAATGCTCGTTTCAGGCAGGTTTCAACAAGATGAGCCTCATATGGAAAAAGCAGCGCAATTTATTCGATCAAAAGGCGGATTAAAGAATGTTCACTTTATGACAAAGTGGATGCTCGCCGTCAACGGCATGCACCCTTGGCCGTACTTCTATGCACCACTTTCCTTTTTACTCATCCCTACATACTTTCCGCTACACTTCTATCACCTTAGTGCATATGCAAGAATTCACTTTGTGCCAATGGTGATTGCACTCAACAAACGATATACCTCTCAAGAGAAATTCCCAAGCCTAGCACACCTTGATGCAAACATGACTAAAAATCCATTTGACTGGTTTATGGCAAGAGAAGAACGTTCCACTCATCACTTTCTGTCTTACATGCGATCGTATACAGCACTTGACAGCCGACTGGACTTTTTCGGATATGAAGCAGCAAAGCGATATATGTTTGACCGCCTTGAAAAAGATGGCACGCTGTACAGCTATTTAAGTGCAAGTATTTTTATGGTCTATGCACTGATGAGCCTTGGCTACTCACCGGGACACCATCTCATTTTAAAAGCAGTCAAAGGGATGAAAAAGCTAGTCACAAACTGTCAGGGCAGAATGTATGCAGAAAATTCCACATCCACAGTTTGGGATACAGCACTTGTCAGTTATGCTTCTCAAAAAGCTGGCAAAAAACAAGAAGACCCAGTCATCACAAAGTCTTTCTCATACTTACTGAATCGGCAGCAAATGAAGAAAGCAGATTGGGCGATCCATAACCGGCATGCTGCTCCGGGAGGCTTTGGTTTTTCAGATATCAACACGAATAATCCTGATTGTGATGATACACAAATTGTCTTAAAAGCCATTCCTCGAACGTACGCACCAATTCAGTGGCAACGAGGATTTCATTGGCTTCTTTCCATGCAAAACCGTGATGGCGGGTTTTCTGCTTTTGAAAAAAATCAAGATCACTTCCTGCTTCGACATCTGCCGCTTGAATCTGCGGAGGATGCAGCTATCGATCCATCGACTCCCGATATTACAGGCCGCGTGCTTCATCTCATTGGTCTTGAAGAGAAAAACATGTCACCACCTATTCAGAGGCAAAAAGATCAATGTGTTAAGTGGCTCCTAGATCATCAAGAGAAAAATGGATCATGGTTTGGCAGATGGGGTGTTTGCTATATTTATGGAACGTGGGCAGCATTAACAGGGCTAAAAGCTGCCGGCATCCCCTCCACCCATCCTGCTGTTCAAAAAGCGTGCCGATTTTTAAAGCAGATTCAACGAGAAGATGGCAGCTTCGGAGAATCGTGTAAAAGTGCAGAGGTAAAAACGTACATCCCTCTCCCGTTTGGTACAGTGGTTCAGACGGCTTGGGCAGCAGAGGCACTTTTACAATATGAGAAGCCAGATGACAAAACGATTTTAAAAGCCATCTCATTTTTGATCCATCATCAGCACACGAGTGAAGCCTTGCACTATCCAGTAGGCATTGGCCTGCCAAAGCAATTTTACATCACCTATCATAGCTACCCTTTTGTTTTTCCCATGATGGCTTGTTCTACATTTTTAGAAGAAATGAGGCGTAAGAATGAATAAGGAAGAGTATCGAATGCAGCTCAAAGAGTGGCTTAGCTCCATTCAACCCGCGATTCAAGATGACAACATCCGTCAGAAAGTAGACCATTTATGGTTCTCAATGGATGATGAACATTCCAGTGAACAAGAGTGGTACGAACTGGCAGAACGTATTGCTGAGAATATGAAACCACAAGAAGACATGCGAGAGGTAGCAGCTGGAAGTCACAAGTTACCTCCTCTCCCTTACCGGTATGATGCACTAGAACCGTTTATTTCAAAAGAAATTATGTATTTGCATCATCAGAAGCATCATCAATCATATGTAGATGGTTTGAACCAAGCTGAGCTTGCATTAAAAAATGCAAGAAGAACCAATGACTTTAAGATGATCAAGCATTGGGAACGGGAGCTTGCTTTCAATGGTGCGGGGCACTATTTACATTGTATTTTTTGGTTTTCCATGAGTCCTTCAGGAAAACGAAAGCCCACTGGACAAATGCTTCGTCTCATTGAACAATCGTTTGACAGCTATGATGCATTTAAATCTCAATTTTCAGCAGCGGCCAAACAAGTAGAGGGTGTTGGCTGGGCTATTCTCGTATGGGCGCCAAGATCCCAGCGATTAGAGATTTTACAAGCAGAACGCCATCAATTTTTGTCACAATGGGACGTAATCCCCCTCCTAGCCCTTGATGTATGGGAGCACGCCTACTATCTTCAATATCTGAATGAAAAACCGAAATACGTAGATCGTTGGTGGAATGTAGTCAACTGGCATGAGCCAGAAGCAAGGCTTAAGCAAGCACAGCAAGTGAAATGGACCCCTTTTTAAGACGATGCTCCATATAGGCAAATGCTTATATGGGGTATTTTTAGTTTACATAATTTTATTATTAACACCTTTATAAAGAATGGGTTGTTTTTTCAGAAAATTCGTTTAAAATAGGAAAGATATGTGAGGAAAGTGAGATGAAGCAATGAATGAACATTCTTTTAACCATTAGTCAATTTGCAGGAAGAACCTTTGCAATCTGGGTCATTATCTTTGCATGTCTTGGATTTGCTTTTCCTGACGTATTTTCTCAGATTGGACCGTATATCCCTTTTTTACTAGGCGTCATTATGTTTGGGATGGGGCTTACGTTATCTGGTGAAGATTTTAAGGAACTTTTTCGTAAACCTCTCTATGTGCTCATCGGGGTTTTGGCGCAGTACACACTCATGCCGCTGATCGCCTTTCTATTAGCTTACGGATTACGGCTGCCGTCTGAAATTGCAGTAGGCGTTATTCTTGTGGGCTGCTGCCCAGGTGGTACAGCATCCAATGTCATGACTTTCTTGGCAAAAGGCAATATGGCATTATCCGTAGCGGTCACAACTATATCAACCCTTCTTGCTCCCTTTTTGACGCCTCTCTTTATCTATATTTTTGCAAGATCATGGTTACCTGTATCACCGGAGGCATTATTTTTGTCGATTGTCCAAGTTGTGCTAATTCCTATTATCTTAGGTGTTATCGTTAAGGTGTTTTTCAAAAAACAAGTAAACTATGCGGTTCAAGCATTGCCGCTTGTATCTGTTGCTGGAATTGTGTTGATCATTGCAGCAGTTGTCAGTGCAAATAAAGAGCAGATTCTTCAATCTGGATTGCTGATATTTGCCGTTGTTATATTACATAATGGACTTGGTCTCTTATTTGGTTACCTGATCGCAAAGTGGTGCAAAATGGATATCCCTTCTCGAAGAGCGATCTCGATCGAAGTAGGCATGCAAAACTCCGGGCTCGGTGCAGCCCTTGCGACAGCACACTTCTCACCGCTCTCAGCCGTACCAAGTGCGATTTTTAGTGTATGGCATAACTTATCTGGTTCCTGGCTTGCGACGTATTGGTCAAAACGAGGACAACATAACAGCGAAAAGAAAAAAAGCTAGTACCTGTTAAGGTGCTAGCTTTTTATAATTGAAGATTATCCTTCAAGTAATAACTGCTCAGGATCTTCAAGCAGATTTTTAATCGTAACGAGGAATCCAACTGCTTCTTTACCATCGACAATACGGTGGTCATAAGAAAGAGCTAAATACATCATTGGACGGTTCTCAAAACGTTCTTCATCAATTGCCACCGGACGAAGCTGAATTTTATGCATACCTAAAATTCCAACTTGCGGGCTGTTTAAAATCGGAGTTGAAAGCAGAGAACCAAATGTTCCGCCGTTTGTGATCGTGAATGATCCACCTTGTAACTCATTAAGAGACAATTTGTTATCTCTTGCCTTTTTCGCAAGATGACCAATTTCTTTTTCAATCCCCGCAAATGACAATCTGTCTGCATCACGGACAACCGGTACGACAAGTCCTTCGTTTGCAGCAACAGCGATGCCGATGTCATAGAATTTCTTCAAGACAAGCTCATCACCTTGAATTTCTGCATTAAGCAGCGGATATTTCTTCAGTGCTGCTACAACTGCTTTTGTAAAGAAGGACATGAAGCCAAGCTTGACATCATTTTGTTCTAGGAAGGCATCTTTACGACGCTTTCTTAAATCCATCACAGCTGTCATATCGACTTCATTAAATGTCGTCAGCATCGCTGCCGTTTGTTGAACTTCAACTAAACGTTTTGCAATTGTTTGTCTGCGGCGTGACATTCTTTCACGTTCAACTGGCTTTCCTGGTTGTTCAGTTTGCACCGCAGCATTTGCTTTTGGCGCGGCTTTCGGTGCACTTGCAGGTGCTTCATTCTTTTGATAAGAAGCGACATCCTGCTTTCGTACCCTGCCCAGCGGATCTACGGTTGGAATCTCAGATAAGTCTAATCCCTTCTCTCTTGCTAGTTTTCTAGCTGCAGGAGAAGCGATGGTTCTGCCATTACCAGCTTTCGGCTCTTCTTTCACTGCATCTTCTTTTTGAGCAGCTGCCGGTTCTTCTTTCGAAGCTGGTGCAGAAGCTTGTTCAGGTGCTGGAGCTGCGGACTCGCTTCCGCCAGCTTCACCTGCTGCAATCGTTCCGATGACCTCTCCAACTTGTACTGTGTCACCAGAATCTTTCAGCACTTCTTTTAGTACACCAGATTCTTCAGCAGTCAGTTCGACATTGACTTTATCTGTTTCAAGTTCTAGCAGATACTCCCCCTGCTCCACATAATCGCCCGGCTGCTTTAGCCATTGAGCAATCGTTCCTTCCGAGATTGATTCCGCTAATTCAGGTACTTTAATTTCCGCCATTTTTCATTTCCCCCTTAGTTTTTGCGAGTCAAGCTATCAGATACAATTCGTTCTTGTTCTTTTTTATGCACAGTTGGATCACCCTCAGCCGTACTTGAACGTCTTCTTCGGCCGATGTAACGTACTTTTACTTTTTCAGGCGCAATTTCACGTAAATATGGCTCAATGTATCCCCAAGCTCCCATATTTTGTGGTTCTTCTTGCACCCATACGATTTCTTCTAAGTTTGTCAGCTTTGTTAAAATTCCTTTAATATCTTTGGCTGGGAACGGATATAGCTGTTCCACTCTTGCAACGTGAAGCCAATCTTTCGGCTCTTCCATTTGAGTAAAACGATCACTAATATCAATGGATACCTTCCCGCTAGATAGCACGAGACGCGATACTTTTTCGTGATCATGTACAAGACCTGGCTGTTCAAGAACTGGACAGAACTGTCCATCCGTTAATTCTTGGACTTCAGACAATGTGTTCGGGTTACGAAGCAGACTCTTCGGTGTCATAATGACAAGCGGACGAATCTCTTCACGAAGCAGCATTTTCGCCTGTCTTCTAAGAATATGGAAATATTGCGCTGCACTTGTCAGGTTCGCAACTGTCCAGTTATTCTCAGCAGCTGATTGCAGGAAGCGCTCTGTTCTTCCACTTGAATGCTCAGGACCTTGTCCTTCATATCCATGCGGCAGCAGCATGACTAAACCTGATTTTTGTCCCCATTTTGCACGGCCTGCTGAGATAAATTGATCGAAATACACTTGAGCCGCATTTGCGAAGTCTCCGAATTGAGCTTCCCAAATCACTAACGTTTCAGGAGAATAGACATTATAACCATATTCAAACCCGATGACTGAGCCTTCTGACAGTGGACTATTATGAACAGTAAACGATGCATTTGCATCACTCAGTTCATGAAGAGCAATAAATTCATCACCCGTTTGACTGTCGTGAAGAACAAGGTTTCTTTGAGCAAAAGTACCACGCTCTGAATCCTGTCCGGTCATTCGAATTGGCGTACCGTCTTTTAATATAGATGCAAATGCGAGTGCTTCCCCAAGTGACCATTCTACTTTACGGTCATCTGTAAACACTTTTGCACGTTTTTCAAGGATCCGCTTCAGCTTGCCAAATACTTGGAAATCATTCGGCCAGCTGATCAATTCTTCATTCAGCTTTCGCAATACATCAAATTCTACTGATGTATCCACTGCTGGGAAGCCGTTTGATACAGGTTCTGGCAGTTCGATTTCTTGAATCGTATGCTCTTTCTTCGAAGGCACCTTTTTATAGGCTTCTTCTATTTTAGACGTCACAGCCTGCTCGATTTCTTCACGCTGTTCTTTTGTCAAAAGACCTTCTTCGACAAGTTTATCTGCAAAGATATTCTTGACCGTTTTGTGCTTTCTGACCGCATCGTACAGCATTGGCTGAGTTGTAGAAGGTTCATCCATTTCGTTATGACCGTATCTGCGGTAGCCGATCAAGTCAATAAGGAAATCCTTCTTGAAACGTTTGCGGTATTCTACAGCTAGCTGAACAGCCGCTAAACACGCTTCTGGATCATCTGCATTGACGTGAACAATAGGAATCTCAAACCCTTTTGCAAGGTCACTTGCATATTTCGTCGAGCGAGATTCATTGCTTTCCGTCGTAAACCCGATCATATTGTTGGCAATAATATGGATGGTTCCGCCTACTTGGTAGCCTACAAGTTGGCTTAAATTTAATGTTTCTGCCACAATTCCTTCACCAGGGAATGCTGCATCCCCATGAATTAAGATGGCTAACGCTTTTTCAACGTCTTGAACTGGATAGCCTTTTTGAGTGCGTGATTCCTGAGCGGCACGCGTGCTTCCTTCAATGATTGGATCAATGAATTCCAAGTGACTTGGGTTATTAGCAAGCGTGACTCTTGCACTCTTTGTATCTTCGTCTTTGATTTGACGGTCAGCTCCAAGATGGTACTTAACATCCCCTGTCCATCCGTAGCTGATGCCAATAGAACCTTCTGATGGAACGAGCTCTTTATTTGGCGCATGCTGGAATTCTGAGAAAATAATCTCATATGGCTTTCCTAGCACATGTGCTAATACATTTAAACGGCCTCTGTGTGCCATTCCAATGTTAATATTTGAAGTCCCTTGTGTAACAGACTCTGAAATAATTTCATCAAGTACTGGAACAAGTGCGTCTAAACCTTCTATAGAAAAGCGCTTTTGCCCAACAAATGTTTTATGAAGAAACTGCTCGAACTGCTCAACTTCTGTTAATCTCTTGAATACAGAAACTAATTTATCTGCTGGTTTTTTCTTAAATAGTTCACCAGACTCGATTGATTTTGAGAGCCAGTTTCGCTCTTCGAAGTCATGCACGTGATCAAACTCAAATGAAATGGTACGCTTATACGTATTTCTCAAATGGTTAATGGCTTCTATGCCGTTTGAAATGTGTTTTGGTGCATCCGGACTAATAATAGAAATCGGAATATTCTTGACATCTTCTTCTGTTAAACCGTACTCCTTTAAAGGAAACAGCTCTTGTAATTCCTTTTCTTTGCGAAGAGGATTGACGGAAGCATTTAAATGGCCATACGTTCTGATGTCTTCTGCCAGTTTAACGACTGATGCTATCTTTTGGATTTGTTCAGAAGTAACTACGCTATTTTCTTTTTTCCCAATTTCCTCCTTCATTTCACTCGGTGGTGCACCAAGTTCATCAAATATGCCTCTTAGATCTTCATCAACACTAGTAGGATCCTGGACATACTGATCGTAGAGCTCGAGCACATAGCCGAGGTTCGGACCATGAAATTCTTCCCAACTCAACGGTTGTTTCACATCATTTTGAAACATTTTGAACACTACCCCCAACTTTGATCATCAAGTGATTGAACACTATCTCGATATAACTTCCAGAACACAATGACCAAATTTATGTAATAAAACGCTTCCAATAATATTCTACCACTGTTTTGGATTACTTTCTACATTCTTTGTTCAATTAAAGATAAAAAATTCACAGAAAAACAAAAAATTTAAATCATTCCGAAAAATAATTTGAAGAAAGGGGCAAAACCTTATGCCCCAATGCTTTTATGCAGCAGTTTCTTCAGTAATGGATATAAAACATCTGGCAATGTATCGACATCTGGTACAAAAATGCTGAACTTGCCATACATATCTTGAATGGTTTTCATCTGCGATTCTTCTATCGGCGAATTGGATAAAAACACATTGATTACCTCAATGCCCTTTTTCCTCGCCTCAAGAACTGCTTCATGCGTATCGACAATCCCATTTTGTTCGTAGCTGAACGCAGCTGGCTCTCCGTCTGAAAAGACAATCAGAAACTTTTGCTCTTCTCTTCGTTTTAAAATCATCTTAGTCATTTGGCGGATCGCATAGCCATCCCGGTTATCCTCTTCTGGCTCAAGAGACATAATGGAAGGACCTGCATCAAATAGAGAATCTTTGAACGACACGACTGTGTTGAAGTAGTTTGGCTGACTTGTCTCAGTCGCGTCGTTTGTATCTTCCCAAAACCCAACAATTTGATGTGGAACTTGCACGGATTTTAACGCTTCATGAAATAGAACAATGCCCTTTTTCGTCTCATCCATCTTGTCAAACATGCTCGCTGAACAGTCAACTAATAAGGTGAAAACAGCATCAATCTGCGAAGATGGTGCCTGTTTTTTATAGAAAAGACGCGGATTAGATTCTGTAAAATAGCGAATCAGCTTTTTGCTGAGACGTCCTGCATGAAGGTCTGTTTTAGGCCATGATTTTTTATGTTCAAGAGTTTTTTGGATCATTTGTTTTAAGCGTTTCTGGTAAGGCTCAATTTCCTTCGCATGCTGCTTGTATACATCGATTTGTTCTGGCCTAGGAGGATCTGGTGAAATCATGACTGGAAACGCATATTTGTTCTCTTTTCCATTTTCATGACCGTCTGCTCCGCTTTCTTCACCTTCAGCCTCTTCCAGCGCCTCAAGCTTTGAATAATCTTTTCGGTGTGTTTGCTTTGCAGAGCCTTGGACAGTTCCGAGTGCCTGATCTCCGTCATCACCTTCTCTTGCTGCATCCTTACCAAGATCACTTTTACCGCCGTGCTCTAAATCAAATTGAAGGAAGCTTTTGGATGGCGCTTCGGTTTCTCGATGCCACACTTCCATATACTCTTGGTGAATGTCTTCATCGCCTTCTTTTTCTCTGTCGACTTTGATGTCCTCACTTAATTTAGGTTTTCTTTTTAAGTCATGGAACAGCGGTTCTTTTGCCGCTTGTTCATAGTCCAATTCAGGGAAGAAAAAGTACGTATTCAGCATGTCCTTTTCAAGAAGCTCATCGAAGCCTTCCATTAATTCTTTTACAATAACTGCGATGTCTGCTGTTGAACCCGCATCATATACACGTTCAAGACTTGACTCAATAAACGGAATCATCGGGTTGATCTCCTCATGAAGAGGCGGGATCTCTTCGAGCGGAGAATCAGCTGTCAGCTTCACATAAATCGCACAAAAGAGTGCATCCGTTAAAATGCTTCGTTCTTGGTTAATTGTTAATTGCGTCTTAAAGTGACGTCGGTATAACTCTCTTCTTCGTTTAAATACCTTTTTTGTTCCAGGGCGGCTTCGTTTAATCCGCTCTTCAATCCGGATATCTTCAAACAGCATAAACAATTGTTTACATACATCAGGAATGGATAATGTATGGGCATAGCGAATGATCTCCTGAAATACAGTAAGATCGCTATAAACCGTCCCTACTGCACGAAGGAACACATCGCTTTTCAGCCCTGCTATCATATCTTCTTGTTTACGATCATCCCAAAAATGACTGATGAAAATTTTCTTTTCAAACGGTTCATAGTAGGACTGCACACCGTATTCAAGCTCGACATCATCACTTTTTGCTAACGTTTTGGCTAAATCCGTTAATTCCATAAATAGAAATGAATCGATTCTGCTGTCATTAAATTTGATGAATTTCAAAAGTCAGAACCTCACTCGAATAATGTTTGGGCGATATTTCTTACCGCTGCTTTTTCCCGGTCATCTTCCAGCTTTTCAACAATCCCTCGTTCAACGGCACGAAGCGGCGGGATGTATTGCGCAAGATCACAAGTATCTAAGAGCGCGCGGATGGATGCTGCTTCTTCACTCACCTGTCCGTTATGAGCTTGTGTAATCAGGTCTGATGAGAGCTGTACGAATTGATCGATTAACCGCTCATCTTTTAAAACAGATTGAGATTGCAGTACATCTTTCAGGATACCGCCGCCGATATATGGAACGTCAATGACAACAAAACGATTTTTTAACGCTTCATTTAGAGGCACTGTGCCGACATATCCTTCATTGATTGCTGCAATGACGCCAAAGCCTTCTTCTGCTTTAACTACCTCACCTGTAAATGGGTTTGTCATCATTTTTCTGTAGTCGAGTACACCGTTTAAAATAGGCAATGTTTCTGGCTTTGCCATGTTGATTTCATCAATATATAAAAGATGGCCTTTTTTCATTGCTTTCGTCACAGGTCCTTCAATAAATTCAATCGAAGCCACCTGACCATCATTGTGGATGGTTTTATAGCCAATCAAGCTTTCAGCATCAAGATCTACCGAGCAGTTCACACTGTGCATCGGCTGCTGAAAGAAAGCGGATAATGTTTCTGCTAGTTTTGTTTTACCTGAGCCGGTCGGTCCCTTTAAAAGAACGTTTTTTCCTAGTGCTAATGCAATCATGGCATCTTGAATGATAGAAGTATCCTGTGATTCATAGCCGCCTGTTCCAATAAGGGGACGAAATTCTTCTTCCAGCATTTTTGCTTTTGCTTCAATCATTGCTTGAATTTCTTCTGGGAGTGATTGTTCGTTAAACATGTATGATTAATTCCTCTCTTCGATCATTTTCCTCACCAAGTATACTAAAAAAACCTTTATGCACTCAATACATAAAGGTTAGACTTCTGTTATTTTACCATTTCTTTTGTCATCGCTCCGCAAGCGATCCGTTTCCCTGAGTTCCCAGAAGGGTTACTTAAGTAATCATCTGCTTCTGCATGAATGATAAAACTTCGCCCATTTTGATCGATTAATTGATTTGGGCCTCCCTTTAACGTCACATCTGGTACATTCACGACAACATCAATTTGTCCATCTGCCCCTACCTCTAAATTAGGCATATCTCCAGCATGGTGCCCCTTTGGATTGTCAAAACCATGCTCTCTATGGGTTGGATTAAAGTGAGCCCCTGCCGTTTCAAAATCTGGCGCTTCACATATTCCTGTTTCATGAATATGAAAACCGTGAGGACCTGGCGGCAGTCCTTTCGCTTTCACATGCAGATCCAGCCCATTTTCTGAGGACTCTCTTATTTCAATGCTTCCTATTTTTTGTCCGCTTTCGTTTATGAGTGACGTCGTGACTGGTGCTTGTTTAGGTGCGGCAACTTCGCTTGTTTCTTCTGTCGTTTCTTTTTTCGGCGGTGCATGACATGCTGATGTGGTAAAGATCAAACATATCATGATCATCCACACTGACTTTTTCATTTGTGACTGCCCCCTTTTGTTATCAGTATGGACAATCACAGCAGCGGGCAAACAAAAAAAGCCGAAAATCGGCTTTTTTTAGAAGAAACGTTTTGCACCTAAGTAGGCTTTTTTCCAATATGGGTTGCTTAAGTTCGAGATTCCTACTCCATTGTCACTTGCATGAAGGAAATCTCCCCCTCCAAGGTATAGTCCCATATGAGAAGGGCCCGCTTTGTACGTTGTAAAATAAACAAAATCTCCAACTTGAGGTGTGCTTACAGAAGTCATCATATTCCAGTAGCCTGCTGTGCTTAATCTGGATACAGATGAAACCTTGTTAATGAGATAGTAAACAAAGCCGCTGCAGTCAAATCCTGCGGGTGTATTACCGCCCCATCTGTAAGGAACGCCTGTCAGCTTTTTCCCTTCTTGGATCATTGTCGTGATCTTTGCATTCATTGGTACATCATTTTTGTTATTATCGACTGGCTTTGTTGAACCGTTAGACGTAGAGCCATTCGTTCCAGTTGAACCGGAAGCTGCACCATTGATTTTTAATACTTGTCCAATTCTAAGCACATCACTTTTCAAGCTGTTGGCTGTACGGATCGATTGAACCTGTACTTTGAATTGATTCGCAATTTTCCATAAGGAATCGCCTGATTTTACAGTATAAGATGTTGTTTTCCCGCTAGAAGACTGGTTACTGTTTGAATTGTTTGGTTTAGTAGGTTTCGGCTGACTTGGTTTTGATGCAGCCGTCCCTTTTACTTTCAATACTTGATTCGGATAAATCATATCAGATTTTAATCCGTTCAATGTTTTGATTTCACCAATCGACATATTTAGCGAATTCGCAATTTTCCAAAGTGAATCCCCTAATTTGACCTTGTATGTACTTGATGATGATGAACTATTTGAGTTCGTTGGCTTATTGCTTGAGCTGGAATTTGAAGATGAGTTTGAATTTGATGACTGGCTTCCGCTCGTCTTCGTGCTTCCAGATACCTTTAGCTTTTGACCTGGTCGAATCAGGTCGCTGTTTAAGCTGTTTAGGCTTTTTAAGCTCGCAACTGACATTTTATGATTTTTTGCAATCAGCCATAAAGAATCTCCAAGTTTCACAGTATAGCTGGAAGTCGTAGAAGCACTTGACTTCGTTGCTTTTGATCCTGTTGATGAACTGGATTTCTTGCTTTTTTCGCCAGGAATTTTCAAGCTTTGTCCTGCAAAAATCATTGTCGTTTTTAATTGATTAAGAGATTGAAGCTCCGAAATACTTGTATTGTACTGTTCGGCAATCTTCCAAAGTGAGTCCCCGCTTTTCACCTTGATCGTCTGTGCTTCTGCCGGTGCTGCGAACACAGCTGAGCCAGCGATCGCTGAAACTGTGAGGCCGGTTACTACTTTTTTCTTCATAGAGGAATCTCCGCCTTTCATGATTTTGTCCAATAAGACTTATGTACTAGTTTTGAGTTTAGCATTTAATGGTTCTGCTTCTCTTGCACTATTTTATCTTTATTTCTATTATATTACTCGACATGAAGACGTTGGGCAATAACAAATAGGCTAAAGCAGCCAACTCAAAATGCTAAAACAAAGCCATATCGTTTCTATCGGCTGTTTGTTTTATTTATAAACATTTTTTAAGGAATTTTTAAGTTGACGTTTAGAAATTTGTCAAAACAAGCACGCTGCTAGTTTCATAGTTCTATTCTACATGACAAATTTTTCTGTATCAAATGACTTTTTACTTAATTGGCTGTTTTTTCTCCGCAAATAAAAAAAGCATCCTTCGGAATGAAGAATGCAGCGTTCGTTTTTATTTTCTTATTTCCGGATCTTTTACGGTAAGCGGATAAAGCACGCCTTCTTTTGCAAACGACATTTTTCCCGTTTCTTCTGACACGACAAGAACAAGTGCATCAGTCATACCAGAGAGACCGATCGCTGCCCTATGCCTTGTGCCGAGCGAAGGGCTCACTTTTTTTGATGTGAGCGGCAGCACATTTGCAGCAGAAACAAGTGTATTTTCTTTGACTAAAAGAGCACCATCATGCAGTGGATTTCCCGGGTAGAAAATGCTTTCTATTAAGGAAGCACTAATTTTCGCATGCAGGTTTGTCCCTTTTTGAATAAAATCCTCAACCTCATCCCGTCTTTGAATCACAATGAGTGCGCCATGCTTTTGTTTTGATAAATTCTCAATGGCTAAAGAAAATTGAGCAAATCCTGGTGTGAATTCTTCCATATACGCTTGTAAATAAAACGACGAAGCCTCTGCATGCATTTCATTAAACTGATCATGCAATGATTCGAGATCACAAAGTAAGCACTGCTCTGTCTCATCAAGAGAATCAATGATGTCACTTGCACCTTTCATAATGTTCATCAAATGTGTTCTCATTCCTGCTTTAAAGATCACTTCTTCGTTCGTCCGATGGATCATCTGACCTTTTCCCTCCTTCTTTCGCTTGTTGTTATAAAATAGCAAATTGTGCACATTCTATTTGTATGGAGGTGAACTTAATATGACCATTCAGAAAATCATCCAATATGCTTGCAGCATTTTAGGTGTTGTCAGTCTTTCTTTTATTTATGCCCAAATGTTTAAAAAAACGAAGCCATCTAAGAAAAATAATCCGACGGAGAATTGATTTTTTTACATAGCATGATATAATTCCTCTCGTTATTTCTGTTCAGAGAGGAACTTATGATGAGAGAAACGAATAGCATTCGAGCAAAGCTGACACTATTTTTAACCATTTTGATTCCGATTTTAATTACCCAAGCAGGTCTTTCGCTTATTACCTTTTTAGATACGGTGATGTCTGGAAAAGTGAGTGCAGAAGACCTTGCGGGTGTTGCGATCGGTTCTAGTATTTGGACACCTGTTTATACCGGACTTGCCGGTATATTGATGGCTGTTACTCCGATTGTGGCTCAGCTGATGGGGGCTGGGCATAAAGAAGATGTTCCCCGAGCTGTCTTTCAGGCGATCTATTTGTCCTTTCTTTTAAGTATCGCTGTGATTGTTATTGGTACGATCAGCGTTCCTTACATACTCGGAGGACTTGGACTAGAGCACTCCGTAGAGGATATTGCCCGGCATTTTCTCAGTTTTCTTGCTTTTGGCATCATCCCGCTGTTTGGTTATTCGGTACTGAGGTCATTTATTGATGCATTGGGGAAAACACGTGTGACAATGTTCATCACTCTCACAGCACTTCCAATTAACTTTGTTTTAAATTATGTATTGATTTTTGGAAATTTTGGTTTTCCAAAGCTTGGCGGTGCGGGTGCCGGCCTTGCATCTGCAATGACGTATTGGGCGATTTTCATCATGAGTATTTGTATTGTTTTCAAAGCAGAACCATTTGCCTCATTTCGTTTGTTTCAAAAACTGCCTCGATTGAATATCTCCCGTATAGGGCAAATTCTGAAAATTGGTCTTCCTATCGGGTTTGCAATCTTTTTTGAAACGAGTATCTTTGCAGCAGTGACGCTATTAATGGGGCACTTTGATACCATTACTATCGCCAGTCACCAAGCAGCGATGAACTTTGCTTCTATCCTCTATATTTTACCGCTTAGTATTTCAATGGCGTTAACAATCGTTGTTGGCTTTGAAGCGGGGGCAAAGAGGTATAAAGACGCGCAAAGCTACAGCTATATCGGCATTGGAACGGCGGTTTTATTCTCGTTATGTACGGCCGCACTCATCTTGTTATTCAGACCAGAGATCGCTGGTTTATATACAACTGAATCAACTGTTTTACAAATGACACAGCACTTTTTGATTTACGCGATCTTTTTCCAGCTGTCAGATGCGATTGCTGCACCCATTCAAGGTGCTCTGCGCGGCTATAAAGATGTGAATTATACGCTGATTGCTGCTTTTGTCTCTTACTGGGTGATCGGTCTTCCTGCCGGTTATCTGATTGGCACATATACATCATTTGGGGCGTTTGGTTATTGGATCGGACTAATTGCCGGGCTTGCCGCCGGTGCCATCGTCCTCTTTATCCGTCTTAGGTTGATTGAGAAACGTCACCTTCGATATGATATGACAACACAAAAAAGCAGCTGATCTATGTCAGCTGCTCAGCGTGTAGACAAACCCTCGCATTCGTTGTCAGGTCTGTGCGCCAGTGCTCACGAATGTTAAATTCGCTCCGCTCTGATGCTCGCCCTTTCTAGACTGCAAAGGTTTTCTATCACGCTGAAAAAAAGTTACAAAAAAGCAGCTGATCTATGTCAGCTGCTTTTTTGTTTAATCATTCCATTGGTACGTCCAGAAAATTTCTTCATCGAACCATTTTTGGACGACTGGTTCTTTGTTTTTCAGCTTTTGTTCAAGCTCTCTCAGCATGCCTTCTGTTTGCGTTCTATGCGCTCTCAGTGCATTTAATTTGATATCTGCAACATCTGTAATATCAATTACAATATCGGCATTTCCAAGCACTTCTTCTCTATTTTTCGTAATGGCCATGCAGTATGTGACAGGACGGTCTTCTTTTTTCTTGCGGTATAGAGCACGAATCACAGCTTCGCCTGTCGCATCATGATCAGGGTGGACACCGTGTCCTGGATAAAACGTCACAATGAGTGTCGGTTTGACTTCATCAATAATGGTTTCCATCACATCTGCCAAATACTCGTCGTCTTCAAATTCCAATGTTTTATCACGCAGGCCAAGCATACGTAAGTCTGTGATATCCATTTCTTTGCAGGCATTGATTAATTCCTGTTTTCTTAATTCAGGAAGTGTTTCACGGTTAGCATATGTTGGGCTGCCCATATTTCTGCCCATTTCCCCAAGTGTCCCGCATGCATACGTGACGGGAATTCCGCGTTTTCTGCTTTGTGCAATGAGACCTGCAACCCCAAAGGATTCATCATCGGGGTGAGGCAGCATCACTAGTACATGTTCGTTCATGACTTGTCACCCTTTCTTCTACACCTGAAATGGTGTTTCACTAATTTGTAATGAGATCGCTAGTTTCCCGTCTGGCAAGTGCCCAGCTAAAAGCAGTCGGCCTTTGTCATCAAACACATAATCGGTTAATCCTTCTGCGTAAATCCAGCCATCTTCTGTTTTCATTCCAACACGGTATGGACCTTGTCCTTTTATTTTCGCCTGTGAATAGACGACTTTCGCGTTGCGGATATACGCCACAACCGTCATATTTTGTTCATTTACATGAGCTGAATAAGAACCAGTTGTCGTTTCAAGATGAACGAAGACTGGACGATTTAAAAACGATTCGAGATGTGCTGTGACATCTTCCGTTTGAATTGGTTTCATGAGTGGTTCCTTCCTTCATTTTGAATTAATTCTCGCAGCTTTTTCGTATGTAAGCTGATCAGCTGCAGCTGATGATCATGCTTAAGCTCACTATCTAAAATTCTTTCCACAGCAAGCACATACTTTTGGTGCAATGATTTTCTCGCCCGTGGGTGTGTTCGTGCATCCAGTAAATCATCACAGATGGCCTCGTGTAAAGAAGACATATCATCAACATCAAGCTGACGATTTTTCCATAAAGATTGATAGGCGGCTGCAAGCTCATGAGCTGACGACATATGATCACCTCTACAGTTTTGGTAACAACTTATTATGACATGATCCGCCTGCAAAAAAAAGCAAACTGCTCGTTTAGCTTAATGAGAATTCGCTGTTTTTTTCATGCGTAATTGAGAGGTGGTAAACAGTAAAATCGCCACCCAAATACAAAGAAACGTCACAATTTTAGCTGCGGATAAGTGTTCGTGATAGACAAACAGCCCTAAAAACAGCGTAATCGTCGGTGCAATGTATTGCAGAATGCCCACTTGATAAAGAGGTATTCTTTTTGCGCCTTCTGAAAATAAAAGAAGCGGCACGGCTGTAAAAACGCCTGCAAAAAATAAGAGACCGAGCGACCCGAAGCTGTTAGGATTCATAGTCACCACAGGTTCTTTTAAGAAAAATAATAAGTACACAAGTGCAGCCGGTGCGAGAAGCAGCGTTTCAATCGTCAAACCAATCGCGCTCGTGAAGCTCATCCTTTTTTTAATCAAACCATAAAAACCGAAGCTAAGGGCCAATAAGAAAGCAACGACAGGAAATGACCCGTATTGAACTGTTGAAAGGATCACCCCAAATGCAGCAATGAAGATGGCAATGGTTTGCAATTTATTTAGTCGTTCTTTTAAGAAAATAATACCTAATAGAACGGATACAAGCGGATTAATATAGTACCCTAAACTTGCTTCTAGCATAAGACCATGATTGACTGCCCAAATGTATACATACCAGTTAACTGAAATTAAAATAGCAGATAAAAGTAATGAAAAAAATGCTTTACCATCCAGTAGGAGACCCTTTACTGTCTGCATCGCTGGGCGGACTTGTTTTAAATACAAAAGAATACCGCACATAAACACAAATGACCATAAAATTCTGTGCGCTAAAATTTCGCCTGACGAAATATGCTCCATCAGCTTCCAATATAATGGGAATAAACCCCAGAGTGTAAAAGATGCTGCCGTGTAGAGAACACCTTTTGATTGCTGTTCGTTCAATGTAACCATTCCTTTCTAAATCTAACGTATATTATAGCACGCACGCAGGCGAATGGGCATATACTAATTCAGGGCATTTAGAAAGGATGATTCGCATGTTCGACTGGAACCGATTATTCCCTTTTCAAAAGCAGTTCTCAAAAGAAGCCTTAAAGAATTCAGATCCTAAAGACGTTGAGCAGTATGTCAATCAAGTCATGGAAAGTGTATTCGGCTCCAATTATCCTGCTCAGTTCCCATTTCAGGACCCCCTTTCTCAAAATCAAAAAACGAGAGAAACTGATGTCGAAAAAGAAAAAGAGCCAGAAGTCGAAGTGTTCGAGACGACTGATCATGTGTTTGTCAAAATTGAACTTGCTCGTCCGAAAACAGAAAAAGTCAAAATCAAACATACAGCCAATCTGCTGTTTATTGATCATTTTCCTGAAGAAGGGGCGCAAAAAAAAGTCGTCCTCCCTGCTGCTGTGAAACGAAAAGGAACAAAGGCATCGTATCAAGACGGCATTTTGGAAATAATGTTTTTAAAGCATGATGACCCAGGAATTTCTGAAATTGATATTCCATTATAAAAAGCCTGCTTTGGAATGGAAGCAGGCTTACTCTTTTTTCTTAATAATATGGTGGATATCCGCCGCCATATGGTGGTGGAGCAGGTGGTGGCGGTGGCGGGTAATAAGGACGGGGATAATTAAAAATCGCACTTCCTAGAAATCCGCCAAGCAGTCCGCCGACTAAAGGAGCGCCAAAACCAAAAAACAAAGGGACTCTGGATTCATATGGCGGAATGCCAGGGGCGCCGCCTCGAAAATACGGAGTATGAGGGTACATGCATTTCTCCTCCTTTGTCATGTGCCTAACATCAGCATATTCATCAGGAGTCAAAACGTTTGGGCAAACCTGAAACTAGGCTTGCTCCTTTTTCTCGTGAGGTCCCGTATACTCCCCTGCCCACCGAGATACCTCATGAAACACATCATGTAACGCATTCCCTTTTTCAGTTAAACTGTAAATGACTTTGACAGGCGTCTCAGGCAGGACAGTCCGCTCTATAATTCCTTCTTGCTCAAGCTCTTTTAAACGCTCTGCGAGCATTTTTTGACTGATAGATGGGATCGTGTCTGTGAGGTCTTTAAAGCGCTTTGGACCATCAAGCAATACATGAATAATGAGCCCATTCCACCTTTTGCCTAGGAGTAAAAAAGCTTGCTGAATGTGTGGACATAATTGGAATTCCATAAATTTCAGCCTTTCTTTTCATGATTGTTTGACAAACTAACGGTGTACAATTTAAAATATCTCTAGTTACAATAAGTAAGTTTCTCACTTTTTAGTTATTGTACCATACTATTTGTAAAAACGGGAGGAAATATCCATATGGCGACCGATCAAAAAACGATTGACATCTTAAAACAAAGAGCTTCAGTAAAAGAGTATGATACTACTCATGAAATGACAAAAGAAGAGTTAACAGAGCTTCTTGAAATCACAACGAAAGCACCATCTGCTTGGAACCTTCAGCATTGGCATTTCACTGTATTCCATAGTGCTGAAGCAAAAGCAAAGTTACTTCCAATCGCGTACAACCAAAAGCAAGTATCACAAGCATCAGCTGTTATTGCAGTTCTAGGTGACCTTGAAGCGAACCAAAATGGCGAAAAAATCTACAGTGAGCTGGCTGAACAAGGCTTTATTACTGAAGACATTAAAGAAACATTGATGACTCAAATCAATGGCGCATACCAAAGCAAGCAATATGCACGTGAAGCAGCGTATTCAAATGCTTCATTAGCTGCTATGCAATTAATGATTGCGGCAAAAGCAATGGGCTATGATACGTGTGCAATGGGTGGCTTCAGTAAAGAAGCGTACATCAAAGAATTCAATGTAAGCGGCCGTTACGAGCCAGTTATGCTGATTTCAGTTGGTAAAGCAGCGAAAGAAGCTCATAAAAGCAATCGTTTCGACATCGAAGAAGTATCTGATTTCCTTTAAAAATTGGCATGGCCTCAGCTTTTATGCTGGGGCTTTTTATTTACATTAAATATTATTTCTCCATACTTTCTTTCATCTTCCCCCTCTTTTCATCATCACTCTTTCTCCTTTTTCAAGAATGAAAGCGTTATATTAGTATGATATTCATCAAAATGATTGTTTTTTCTGAAAATGGTCTTGTGATCTAATCTGACAACTGCTATTATTATGAAATTACAAAATATTCAGGAGGAAATCATGAGTAAAAAATTGATGCTGGCACTACTTATCGCGATTCCATTCATCGGACAGCTCGCATTGCTGCCTTTTGCGAATCGCATACATCCATTTGTCATCGGGCTGCCCTTTTTCCACTTCTGGCTCTTACTATGGATTGTACTCACGCCAATTTGCACATTTATCATTTACAGGATGCAACATTCAAATGGAGGAACTGACTAATGCAAGGAAATTTAACAGCTTTATTGATTACTGCAAGTATTATTTTCATCGTTGTGGTCATCGGATTTGCCGCTGGTCGTGACAAATCATCAAGACAGTCAGTTGAAGAATGGTCTGTCGGCGGGAGAAAATTTGGCGGACTGCTCGTCTGGTTCCTCGTTGGTGCAGACTTATATACAGCTTATACCTTCTTAGGTCTTACAAGTACAGCTTATACAGCTGGAAGCGTCGCTTTTTTTGCTATTCCCTATTCAGTTCTAGCTTATTTTATTGCTTATTTCTTTTTACCGAAATTATGGACGGTTGCGAAAAATCACAAGCTCACCACCCTTGCCGATTATGCACGTGAGCGGTTTGACAGCAAGCTGTTATCCAGTTTGATTGCGATTGTTGGAGTACTTATGCTGATTCCTTATATTTGTCTTCAGCTGAGCGGGATTCAAGATACGTTAACTGTCGCTGGAACTAGTTATATTAATGTGAATGCAGTTGTTATTATTTCATTTATTTTAGTCGCACTTTATACATTTTTTAGTGGTATTAAAGGTCCTACATATACAGCCATTATTAAAGATATTCTTGTTTGGGTGATCATGCTGTTTATGGTCGTTTCACTGCCAATCATTCACTTTAACGGCTGGACACCGATGATGAATACGTTAGCCAAAGAGGCGCCTCAGCTTCTAACGATCCCTGAAGGCGGACCTAAAGGCATTTTATGGTTCATTACTGCTTCAGGCGTTTCTGCCCTTGCTTTGTTTATGTGGGCACACGCGGCAACTGGGGTTTTTACAGCCAAAAGCGCAGATGCCATCCGTAAAAACAGCATGTTTTTACCTCTTTATAATATTGTATTGATTTTGGTCATCTTCCTTGGATTTATTGCCTTTTTAGTCTTACCAGAAGATACAAATCCAAGATTTGCTCTTCTTCATTTAATTCAAACGTCATATGGCGGCGTGATGCAGGGACTCGCTTATTCAACGATTGCACTGGCTTCCCTCATTCCATGCTCCATCATGGCCATTGGCGCATCGAATTTATTTGCCAATAATTTATACCGTGACTTAATTCATCCGAATGTGTCACCTAAAAGATTGACCATCATAACACGTTCGATGGTGTTTATCGTCATCGGGCTCGCTCTTTTATTCGGGATGCTGTTCCCAACTGCACTTGTCACACTTCAACTCATTGGTGTTTCAGGAATGGTTCAAATCTTCCCAGCTATTGCTATCAGCTTATTCTGGAAAAAACAATCGAGAGAAGCAACGATTGCCGGGTTAGTCGTTGGAATCATTGTCACCTTTACAGCGAATATCTCACAAGTCACGTTTGGTCTTTATGAAGGTTTTCTTGGATTACTAGCAAACGTCGTGGTCATCTTGATTTTGAATCCATTCTTCCAAAAGAAGGTCACATCCAATTCTGTCATGAATGATCTATTCGAAAAGGATGATAAAAAAACAGAAGCGATCACAAGATAAGAAAAAGCAGTCCCCTTATGAGGACTGCTTTTTCTTTATTTCATTTCTTTTTTCAAGACTTCAATGGCTTTTTTCATTTGTGTATCGTTGTTCTTTAGCTTATCTTGGATCTTTGTCATCAGTACGGTCGTTGTATCTCCTGTCAGAATACCGTCTGCCTTCAGATCATTGTCTGTTTGGAAGCTTTTGACGATAGACTGGAATGCTTGATCGTACTCACCGTTTGCTTTTGCTTTGTAGCCAAGCGCTTGGAACATTTTTTGAGCCGCTTTGACTTCATCTCCATTGTCATTTAGCTCATACGTTTTTTTCGGGCTTAAGTAAGGCAGCTTTGCATAGCTTGGGAGAGCTGCTTTGACCTGTGGTTCAATTCCTTTTTTGTGAATCCAAGAACCGTCTGGTGTCAGCCATTTTGCAATGGTTAACTTGACACTAGAACCATCATTATAGTTTTGCGCATTTTGAACAGTTCCTTTGCCAAACGTCTTTTCACCCACAATTTGAATGCCTGAAGATTGATGCAGAGCCGCCGCCATGATTTCAGCAGCGCTGGCCGAGCCGCCATTTACAAGGACAACTGCCGGCTGATGGACTTTACGTTCTTTTTCAGCCTTGTACACTTGTTTTTTCCCTTTTTCTTCAACCTGCATAATGACTTTCCCTTTATCGATAAAGTCATTACTCATTTCAATGGCTTCTGTCATGATGCCGCCTGGATTATCTCTCAGGTCAATGACAAAACCTTTCGCCCCTTTTTTCTCGAGGCCATCAATTGCTTTATCCAGCTCTTTCGATGTGGTTTCAGCAAAGGATGTAATTTGGATTTCTCCTATTTTGTCTTTTGTGAGTTTTGCATAAACCGTTTCAAGCGGAATCGTGTCTCTTGTGATGGTCACATCTACATTGCCGACCCCTTGACGGTTGAGGTGCAGCTTAACATCCGTTCCTTTTTTTCCTCTGATGAGAGAGACTGCTTTATTGACCGACATTCCTTTAGTGCTTTTTCCATCCACTTTTAAAATATGATCATGCGGTTTCAAACCAGCTTTTTCAGCAGGAGAGCCTTTAATCGGCGCGACAATTAAAATTTGTCCATCCTTCTCTTCTACTTGTGCACCAATTCCTTCAAATGAAGAAGATATGGTATTGTTAAATCCTTCGGCTTCCTCCTGATCCATATATGTAGAGTATGGATCATCAAGTGATGCAATCATTCCTTGGATCGCACCATCTACTAGTTTTTGATCATCCGTTTTTTCGTAATACTCATCTTTTACCTTCGTATACGCAGCCATGAGTTTACTAAACTTCTCGTCGCCTGAGACGCTGACAGCACCTTGTTTTGTGATCACAAATGTAATCGCTGAGGACAGTGCAGCAGTCAACAGAATGGCTACCACGAACTTAACTTGTTTTTTCAAAAAAACACCACCTTTATCTCCTTTCATTATTATCAAGGACGATGCTTCATCCGTCAACCAAAGGATCAACTTCTATTTGAAAAGATAAGCCATTTGCCCTTCTATTGCATAATCTTTAGAGAGGAACAGATAAGGAAAGAAGGGATTTTATGAGTGACTATGTAGAAATGCTTGCCTATTTTGGCGTATCAAGTGCCCATCCTGGCGGAATAGAGTTAACAAAAACGATGATTGAGCATATAAAACTGCCGCCTCATGCACGTATACTGGACGCCGGATGCGGTACAGGACAGACGGCCGCCTATTTAGGAAATGTAGGTTATCAGGTGGAAGCCATTGATACGCATCCATTGATGATTGAAAAGGCGAACCTGCGATTCAAGCGGGAAGAACTGCCGATCCGCGCTTTAGAGGCATCCATTGAGCAGCTGCCCTTTCCAGATCAATCGTTCTCTCTACTCATCAGTGAATCTGTTTTGAGCTTTACCAAGCTGCGTGATGCACTAGCTGAGATCAAGCGCGTCCTTGCTCCTGGAAGCCAATTGATTGCAAATGAAGCTGTGTTAAAAGCCCCTCTTACGCCTGAAGAGATGGCAGTTGTTCGAGATTTTTACGGCTTTCACTCGCTCTTGTCGCTTGAAGAATGGAAGGAGCGGTTAACCGAAGCGGGCTTTCGTGACATTCAGATTCTCTCATTCGATGAACATATGGGGCAGGAGGAACCAACAGAAATGGAATTATCTGAACACATACCGCCTTCTCTTTACGAGACACTGCAAACACATTACGATCTCATTCAAGCACACCGAAAGCAGTTAAGTCACATTCTATTTGAATGCACCGTATAAAATGAGCGAATCTCCTATATGTTTTGTCCAAACTCTATGAAGTCTCTCGCATAGGATAAGAGTGAATAGAGTTTTGTCATAAGGAGGAAAAACATGGAGCGCTACTACAAGCTTTGTCAGCAGCACATGGGGAAAGTCGCTAGAATCACTGATCGTAATGGCAGAGTACATGTCGGACGCATTGAGCGTGTGACAAACCGCAAAGTTTATATTCGTCCAGTCGGCGGGTCTCGCGGGGGCTATGGTTATGGCTATTGGGGCGGATATTATGGCTGGGGTGCAGCGTATGGCATTGGCCTCGGTTTCATTACCGGCTTCGCATTAGCAGGATTGTTCTTTTTTTAAAAGAAGAATAAGAGAAGGCCTCCCGAATAGCTGGGAGGCCTTTTACTTGTTTAGATTTTCTTTACTTTGTTCATGTATTCTTCAAATGTTAAATCGTGATCATGCATCGCTTTTGCAGCTTCTTTTCCAACATAGCGCAAATGCCACGGCTCATATTCGTATTTCGTAATGTCTTCTTTTCCTTTTGGATAACGGATGATAAAGCCATATTTATAGGCGTTTTTAGCCACCCATTTGCCGTCTGGTGTTTCACCAAACTTTTCAGAGATCTCAAATCCGGCACTTTTTGAGGAAATGTCCATGGCTAAACCTGTTTGATGTTCACTTTCGCCTGGTAGAGCAACTGCTTCTTGTGCTTTTTCTTTGCCTTTTAATTTGACCTCACTATCAAAAATGACTTTTTGACGGTCATAGGAACGATAGCCAGATACTGCAGCAAGCTCGAAGTTTTCTTTTTTTGCACCTTTGAATAACTTCTCAAGCGCTTCCGCTGCTTCTTTGCGGATATATCGTTTTTCGATATCCTCCGAAAAAGAGAATTCTACTTTTGGTACAACGAGATCAGAAGGTTTATAGGTTCCTGGTAATGCATAATCTTTGTTGACAAGTGCTAGCACGTTTTCAGGATTTTGAATGGTTTTCAGACCGCTCACAACCTTGATGTCATTGAAATATTCACTCTTTAACGTCAGCTCTTGATTCGATGAATCTGCCGTATCGTTTGAGTTGTGCTGGGGAGATGAACTTGCTTCGTTTTTTTGTTCGTTTGTTTTGTTTGATTCAGATGTACCGCTTTTTTGATCCAGCAACTGGCAGCCTGATAGCGCGGCTGTCAAACCAAGAATCGATGCGATTGAGAGTATTTTGTAGCTTTTCTTCATGACATACCTTCCTTTTGCTCTTCTAAAAAAATAAAGATGCGCTACGTTGTAGCACACCCTTTATACTATTATAAAACGGAGTCTAGCGCAATTAAGATCATTTCATCAAACGTTGTTTGACGTTCTTCAGCCGTTGTTTCTTCTCCTGTTAGAACATGATCACTTACAGTCAAAATTGATAACGCTTTTCGGTCAAATTTTGCTGCAAGAGAATAAAGAGCGGTTGTCTCCATTTCGATCGCTAGGATACCATATTGAGCCATGAGCTCAAGTGGTTTTTCATTGTAAAATTGGTCTGCTGTAAATACATTTCCGACTCGTACAGCGACATTTTTTGCTTCTGCCGTGTCGTAGGCTTTCTTGAGCAGGCCAAAATCAGCGCATGGCGCATAATCAATCGGTCCAAAAGCGACACGGTTCATTTGTGAATCTGTTGATGATGTCTGGGCTAAAATGACGTCACGTACATTGACATCCCTTTTGATGGCGCCGCAAGATCCAACACGAATTAAGTTTTGAACATCATAGCTTTGAATGAGTTCATTCACATAAATCGAAATAGATGGTACGCCCATTCCAGTGCCCTGTACAGAAACACGTTTTCCTTTATAGGTTCCAGTATAGCCATACATTCCGCGCACTTCGTTATAGCACTCAACATCTTCTAAATATGTATCTGCAATATATTTCGCACGAAGCGGATCGCCCGGCAGCAATACCGTTTCTGCAATTTGTCCTTTTTCTGCTCCAATATGTACACTCATTTTTTAGCCTCCACTTACGTTTACTATGTATTTTATCCTATTTATTATAAACGATCGAGCTTAAAAAAGAAAATACCAGCTGAAGCTCAAGCTGGCATCATCACTCATTTATTTAACTTATCGTCATCATTCGTTCACTGCGTTTCCATCCTGCCGGAGAGAGCTGATAATAGCACTTCCCCTTTTTCCTATCATCAATCACAACTATATCACCTGTTGTGATAAATCGCGCATTGTAATCATTAGGGACTGTATCATGTACATTAAATGTCGAGAATGCTTTTTCCAGTACATCAAGGTGTGTTCTGCCGCCAATCTTAGTCCGGTACACAGGCTGATGCCCGCTTGCAGCGCCATATTCAGGTGTCTGATAAATGGTTAAGTGAAATGCTGAAGGTTTCTTTTGAAAAAATCTCAACGTCAATTGCATTCAAATCCCTCCCCTTTCATATAAAATTGGCTGGGATCTGTCAATTTCCTTCTTCTATTTTTGTCGAATGACAGACAATCTTTCGTCAATCTTTTTACAAATAAGAAATAAAGCAAGTCCTATCGCAAAGCCTCCAGCGACATCTGTCAAATAATGCACGCCGATATACATCCGGCTGATGCCAATGACCAGGACACCCAGCCCTGTGATCAAATAGACGATTTTTTGTCTTTCTTTCAGCCATGGGATCATTTCAACTAATAGATAAGCGATAAAAGGATAGATGGTGGCTGCATTCATCGAATGTCCGCTCGGAAAGCTGTAATACGTTTCACCTACAAGGTGATCAAATGCCGGACGCTCTCTAGCAAACAGCCCCTTTAATTCATGATTGACTGTCTTTTCTGTGAAATATAATAAAAAAAGCAACATGATAGAGTAATAACGCTTATACATAAACAAGACCACACTAAAAATGAGCATGATGGGAACGAGCAGCGCGCTGATGCCAAAGTCCGTCAAAGCCAGCATGACATCATTTAAAAAAGGGAGTCTGATGCTTTCAAACCATAAGATGATCTGGTTGTCCAAATCTTGACAAACCCCAGATACCATGAGTGCAGCAATGGCGCCAAATAAAATAAAAAGAAATAGGATATACACGCGAAAGATTCCCCTCCCTCTCTCTTCAGAATCTCTTCAAAGTATAGTGCCTACCACGCCTCTTCTTCAACTATCATTGCTTTTTTCAGCATATATTCAAATGTAATGTCAGCCAGCTCAAACGTTTCAAGCTCAGCAGGTATGTACCCTCTTTTGATCAGCTCCATGTAGAAGAACTCCGCAATTTCCTCTGTATCAATCACCAAATCTGCTTCTTTCATTGCATTCCGCCTCCTTTTTTATGATGTATGAACGCCGGCTGTTTTTTATTACAGTTTGTCATAATGGCTCATTCCATACATATAAATGCAGTAAACAAAAAGAAAAGGGGCTTGAGGCAATGAAATGGTTAAGCATATTAGATGGAGAAACATTTGATCAGGTGATGGGCCGTATCTTGAGGGGATGGTTTTATGTGATTGCATTTTTTTGTGTGCCTTATTTTTTATTCGTGTTAGGACAAGTCTTTCTTTAACCAAAATGTTCGTGTAAACTTTCCAAAATAAAATCCATCATATCCTTATATTCTGGATCTTTGAAAAATTCGTAGAGAATTTTATAATCATTATAGATATCAAGAAGCTCATCCACTATAGATACAGCGAGAAATTCAAGTGAAGCTTCGCTTTCTTGTTTCTCTTCTAGCTGCAATAGAGCTGTTTGAACCATATCTTCTTCTAACTCTTTAGAGGTTTCGCCGACGTAATGCACAAAAAGAAGCTGATGAACAAACTGGTCCATCTCATATTTCCTTAGGACGAGCGTTAAATCTTCCTCTTCTGTTTCCAGCCACTCTCCGTCTTTTAGCCTCGTGAGTTCATAAATGACATCTTCCCAGCCATCTTCAAGGTAGCGCCATATTTCAGTCCGATGACCGATGATTTTAAATAGCTCTTTTCCGTAATCTTTTACATATACAACATCGCCAATGAGGAACTCATATTCAATGTCCAGCTTTTCTGTATCGACAATCACCCCGCTATACTCATCGTAAAGCTGAAGTGATGTTTCAAAATAAAGCACCTCATTATGATTGACCTCATATAAATAGTGCTGGTCAATTTGATGGACTTTTGTAATCGTTCCGACTGTGCCGTACATGACAACGACGACAATATCCCCTACTTGATATTTTGGTGCTTTCGCCTTCATTCTGTCTCCCCCTTGCCCGACTTTTGGTCTTAACGTATCGTATGCCGGCGCAAGGAATTCTGCATGGGCAACCACACCATGCAAAACGCCATTTTATTTCTCATGAAAAAACCGCCTCTCCATTCGGATAAGCGGTTGTGTGTTATTTTTTTTTGACTTCTACTTCGTATTGCTCAAATGCTTCGTCAAATGTCGTCATTGAGCTTAAATAATCACCATTTAATTCTAAATAGGCACACAGCTCATGATAATCTGTGGAAGCTTTAGGAAAGCTGTGATCCTCATACGCAGCATTTGCAAAATGGCTGATTTCATCTTTCGGTTTTGGATGTCTGAACTTCATTAAATAATGGTAAAACGACTTCACCTGTTTTTCCCTCCGCGACTCTCTATTTTGTTGTTATATTATACAGCAATTTGATGACTTGTATAGGCGGAGGTACAACTTATGATGAAAAGTCAAAGTAATTTCGCTTTAATAACCGCTCCATGCTCATTAATTCTTCATAGGAGATTTTTTCTGGAAGTTTTGTCTGATCCACTAAAATTAATTGATCTTCAATCTCTTTGACCGTCTCATCCTTTTGATAGGTCATCCCGCAATGCGTGCAGGAAATGGACGGCGTTTCGATGATTTCAATTGATTGTGTGCCCGTGATCAGTTCCCAATAGACTGTTGTCTGCTCTGCCTTTGCTTTGTTTTCCTCACACCAATCACATGTCAGCAAGGCTATTTCTCCTCCTTCACGGTTTGTTCTTTTTTGAGCTGCGCTTGATATTTCTTTTCTTTTAATTCATCTCGTTTTTCACGTTTGTTTTTGAGTGTGTCGTGCTCAGGATTTGTCTCATATGCTTCTCTACGTTTCATTCGGCTTAAATTCTCAGGCGTAAACGATCTCGCTTCATCCTCAAATAATGCTGTAACACCAATTGCCGGTTCTTGTTTCTCTTCGTAAATTTCATTGAAATACGCATCTGCCTGACCTGCGACGTAATGCTCTGGTTCTGGATATGAGGTGATGACACCTTCAAAGTTACGAAGGACGACTTTGTCAGGGCTTTGCGATAATAAATAATTTGGCTGTAAGGCAATTTTCCCTCCGCCTCCTGGCGCATCTACAACAAAGCTTGGTACTGCATATCCGCTCGTATGCCCTCTTAAGCCTTCAATGATTTCAAGCCCTTTTGATACTGGTGTTCTAAAGTGGCCAATACCCTCAGATAAGTCACATTGATAAATATAATATGGTCTGACCCGAATCTTCACGAGATCGTGCATCAGCTTCTTCATAATCGGCACACTGTCGTTAATACCTGCAAGGATGACGGCCTGATTCCCTACAGGGACGCCGGCATTCACAAGACGTTCGCACGCTTCTTTTGCTTCTTTTGTAATTTCAATACTTGTGTTGAAATGAGTGTTCAGCCAAACTGGGTGATATTTTTTCAAAATCTCGCACAGCTCATCTGTAATACGCTGCGGAAAAACAACCGGCGCGCGGGTTCCGATCCGAATGATCTCAACGTGCGGAATGTCTCGTAAGTTTTTCAAAATGTATTCAAGCACTTGATCATTGATTAACAGCCCATCTCCGCCAGAAATTAACACGTCCCGCACCTCGGGCGTTTCTCTAATATATCCAATTGCAGCATCTAACTGCTTTTTCGGCACTCCCATACCAATCTGGCCGGAAAAACGTCTTCTCGTACAATAGCGGCAGTACATGGAGCACTGATTTGTCACAAGAAACAGCACACGATCTGGATACCGGTGCGTGAGCCCCGGGACAGGTGAGTCCTCATCTTCATGCAGCGGATCTTCCAGATCATATTTTGTTTTATGAAGCTCTTCTGCAATTGGCACAGATTGCATACGTATTGGACATCTTGGATCGTCTGGATTCATCAGTGAGGCATAGTAGGGTGTAATGTTGAGTGGAATGGTTTTGGTGGAAATCTTCACCCCTTCTCGTTCCTCTTCTGTTAAGTTGACGATTTTTTCTAAATCCTCAAGCGTTTTCACGGTATGCGTCAGCTGCCAAATCCAGTCGTTCCACTTTTCCTCAGGTACATCCTTCCAAAGCTCTATGTCCTTCCAGTGACGCGCCGGTTCATACAATTTCTGATTCATATCCATTCCCCCTATCAGCATTCACTTTATACTATGCAAGTTATGTGCCAACATGGGAAAATGCCCCTATTCTTTACAAAAGGAGCTTTACCCGTCATATTCAATTGAATGTTGTGCCTACAATTCGGCACCTGCATATTTCTTCAGTTTATATTGCAGCGTTTGTCGAGGGATTTTTAAGGCGGCGGCGGTTTTTTTAATATTTCCATTATGCTGATGTAAAGCTTCTTGAATCAATGTTTGTTCAAATGAAGACACTTGATTTTTTAAAGAGGATTCAGATATTTCTTTTTCCAGCTTTTGCTCACGTAAATGCGCCGGAAGGTATAGAGGAGTGATCTCTTCCGCTTCCTTTGGCATCATTAACACGGCATGTTCTATTGTATGTTTTAATTCTCTGACATTCCCAGGCCAGTGGTGAGCCATAAACAATCGTTCCGTTTCTTCAGAAAGACGTGTGACGTTTTTTGAAAACTGCTGATGATAGGTTTGAATGAAGTGGCGGGATAGCAGCGTGATATCTTGCTTTCTCTCACGAAGCGGCGGGATATGAAAAGATGACACATGCAGTCTATAAAATAAATCTTCTCTTAAAATTTGCTTTTTCACTGCTTCAAATGGGTCCATATTGAGCGCCGTAATGAGCCGAACATCCACTTGAATGGACTTTGCATCACCGATGCGGCGTACAACGCCATCCTCTAACACACGTAATAATTTCGTCTGAAGCGTGAGCGGCATCGCTTGCAGCTCATCAAGAAAAAGCGTGCCTCCATCAGCTAATTCGAAAAGTCCCTTGCGATCAATTGCACCCGTATAGCTTCCTTTGACAGATCCGAACAATAGACTTTCCAGTAATGATTCTGGGAGTGCTGCACAGTTTTGCGGAATGAACACTTGGTTTTTTCGGTCAGATTCATGGACAATGGCTTGAACGAGCACTTCTTTTCCTGTCCCTGTTTCACCGTAGACAACTACTGATGACGGATAAGCAGCTGCTTTTTTTGCCCTTTCAAGCATTTCTTTTAAAAGCGGATCATTTGTTAAAAATGAAGCAAAATCATGCATTTTTTCTACCCCAGCCACGTCATGTGTCCGCTTTTTTTGGCCTAAACGATTTGAAAGAGCCGACAGCTTCGATACATCTTTTGCCACTTCGACCGCGCCTATTAATTCATTGTCTTCAATAATAGGCAATGTCGTGTTCACTGTTTCAATTCTTTCTCCGTTTTTATTCAAATAAGTTTGCAGCGAATGATAAATGGGCTTTCCTGTTCTCAAAACATGCATGAGCGTACTTGTTTTTTCAGTTAAAGAGGGATACACATCAAGGATGTACTTGCCAATCACCTCTTCTTTTTGTAAACAGTCAAACTTAGCGGCATTATGATTGTAAAAAATTGTTACCCCTCGATCATCTACAACGTGGATGGCTTCATCAATGGCTTCTAAAATTAATTCAAACCAATCTGCTCTTTCGACAACCTTCCCCATTCTTTCCCCCTCACTTTCAGTGCTAAAAAACCGGCATCAATTGCCGAGTTTTCAGCGGCTTGATCATCTCTAAATGGTTCCCTGTCCTTTTCATGTTTCGCTTTTTCCTTTCTACTTCCTGCAATAATTGTTAAAAAAGCACCCCTTTATGAGGAGTGCTTTCGTCCGGATGTTTGATAAAGAGACATATCGAATTCTTGCAGCGATTCCCTATACAGCGGCACAATCGGCTTTCCTTCTAGAAATAACGTAAATTGGGATGGGTACAGCTTAATCGGCTGATGATAAAAAGCAAATCGCTTCACGACCTCAGGATCAATTCGGCAAAAGGTATGATGCACTAGTAAATAAACATCTTGTTTCCATTTAAACAGCCGCCTGTTTGGCGGACTGAAAACAGGAGAAGCTTGAATGATGCTGCCATCCTCAAATGCCTGAAGCTGATCATTTGAAATCGTATAGATCTCTTTTGGGTGAAACTGAAAATATTGCACGTCACGTTTTGAAGCAAACCGTCTTTTTTTCTGATCTTCAATATAAAAGAACGTTTTCCCATAATCTGCGGTAACGACTGTATAATTGGGTACTGCCAGCTTCTCTTTCATTTCATATTTCATCTCACATAACAGCGGAACACGGATCGCACGCCTGTTCTTTTCATTTATCCAGCGTTTTTCAATTCCATGAAATTTCCCTTCTGCGATTTGATAATATTCCCCTTCTTTTTCAATGACCGTTCCGTCAATTAAATCATACGGCATACTCGAAAATAGATGATGAAAGGAATGGGGCGTTTTATACGTTGTATCCAGTACATCTTTTAATGGAAAAAACGCAGCGAAATGATTCAGCCTCATCCAAAATACAGAATCTGCATGATGCCAGTGCTTTGGCTCATCGTCCCAATATTGTCCGTATTTTTCATGAATGAGTGGAAGCAAGCAGCTTCTGTGCATGACCGAACAATGGTCCACTTGAAAGGATGCATGCTCTAAGATTTGACCTGCTTCTCGAACATAGCTCGTTGTTTCCACTAAATGCTGATCAACATGCACGACCCGCTGCGAGGAATATACAATATCTACATGAGGATTCGACCGAAAAACATCCACCATTTTAAGCAAACGATCTTTATGGTACACAGTATCATCGGTTAAATAACAAATGAGTTCACCCGTTATACGGGTTAATGCTTCATTAATAAGCGTCGCATATCGTGCGGTTAACAGCCGTTTTGCCGGATGAACTGTGTGCGAATACAGCTGAATGCGTTCATCACTTAAATAGGGCTGAATTTTTTGAATGGTGCCCTGTTCTGAGCCATCATCCATAATCAAAAGCTCCCAATTTGGATACGTTTGTTCTATCATACTCTTTAGCACACGATCAATGAAATCTGGTTTATTGTAGCTTGTTAAAATCACCGATACTTTCATGATCATTATCCTTTTTGATTAGATTAAAAAGCCCCCCAGCTGACAATGTTCACATAAGGAACACTCACTCTTAGCTGATTTGTCGCGTTTTTAAAGACCGCTACCGTATCAAACAATTGCACGACAACCACGTTTTGAAGTACATCTCCATTGACTAAATGAACACGCGGCACCGGAATGCCAAGCTCAAGCCATGGACGAAGTAATTCTTTGATGTCTGACACATTCTCTTCCTCACTTTCTTCTAAAAGACGAAGAAGAAGTAAAATTAAGATGACTTCAAGCACTCCTTCCGACTCTAGTAAATCTTCGTTCCAACCATCTAATAATTGTTCAAATTCCATTCATAATCCCTCTCTCTTCACATTTAATCTTTACTAGAGTATGAGCGTCGCTTCATTTAGCCTCAGCATTTGAAAACATTTTTAAAAATGTGTGAACTGATTAATTGAAAAAAAGAATCAGGAATCAGCGTTATGCTTATGCCAAAAAAAATGAACGGCATATACATAGGGGTGAGTTTGAATTGATGAAGAAAGGATGGGGAAAAAATGAACGACAAGCGTGCCGAATTAAAAAAAGAACTATTGAAAGTGTTTTTCAGACCACTAACTCGTGCATTAACAGTTAACCTTGAAGAAGGAGGAGTTCAAATGGAAGAGAAATTGAATGATTTATTAAGTGAAGTGGCAGCTGAGGCATCACCTTCAGATTCTGCTACAACACTCGATGTATCTCAGCCAGCAAGATGGATTTTTGCAAGACTTTCACCAGGAACTGTCATTAGCATTGTCACTGATTCAGGAGACTTAATCGGGCCAGTTCAATTCGTATCATTCGATGCGTCAACAGGTGTTGTCTTTGTTACACAAGAAAGCTCAGTCACACCAACAGGCTCTGCTACGACTTTATTAGATGTAGATAAAGTTGAAAGTGTTACGTTCACGTCTTAATGTGAGAGGGCCATCATGAAGCTTCTTTATATTAGCTCTGGCTACGGCGGAATCTATCACATGTTTGATCAATGGGTAGAAGAGAGCTTCATTGATTCCCCCTTTTCATATGTAAAGATTGATAGAGAATCTCTACCCGCTCACATGCACAAAATCCGGACATTTTCTCCGGATTTTGTTTTGATGATGATCGGTGATCATGTTCCGAGCGAAGTACTTCATCAATTCAAACAAGAAAAGATCCCGATCGTTCTATGGATGACAGAAGATCCCTTTTATACAGATGTATCGGCTGCTTGCGCACAAGATGCGCGGATCATCTTAACAATCGATGAAGGGGTTTTGCCATTTTACAAACAATTAGGCGCTGATCATGCGCACTACTTTCCCATTCCGGCAAATACACGTATCTTTCACAAAAATGAATCACTAGAAGAGATGTGCACGTATGACATTGCACTCATTGGCTACCCTTATCCCAACCGCATCAAAGCCATCGATACACTCTTGCAGCAAAACAAATGGCGTATTCTCGTTGCAGGTAAGGAATGGCACCGTCATTTAAATAAATCACGGAGACATTATCGAGATTTCACACTGATGACCAATTGGCTGAGTCCTCAGCAAATGGCGGACATTTATCAGCAAACATCGATAGTCCTGAATCCGCATAGGCCGGCTCAATTTGTATATAACAAAAACAAAGCCATGATTCAAAATATGAGTCTCAATAACAGAGCGTTTGACATTGCTGCAACTGGAAGTTTTCAATTGACGGATCTACCTCCTCCGCATCTTTTTTCAAGCTTTGCTTTTTACAAAGATGAGGACGATTTGATAGAACAGATTGAATACTATGGATCAAATGCAGATGAAAGAAAGGCGATCGCACTGAACAACTACGAGCAAACCGTTCGCTGGAATACATTTGATACGATGCCACAAAGGCTTTATAAGATCGTAAAAAGCGCCCTATAACCGGGCGCTTTCAAATTGTGACAAAGGGCTAAAATGTTCTTGATTTTAGCCTTTTGTCTTCTTTTCAGCGTGATAGAAAACCTTTGCAGTGTAGGAAGGGCGAGTACCGGAGCGGAGCGAATTTGACATTCGTGAGCACCGGAGCGCAGACCTGACACCGAATGCGAGGGTTTGTCTACACGCTGAAAGCGCCCTATAACCGGGCGCTTTTTCTTGTTGAATGCCAGCTTACGCATGATCTTCCGCATCTCGGCGAGCCAATAAGACGTTCTCGGCCTCTTTCCTGTCTGCCTCCTGTTTCACCACAAGCGACCGCGTGTGATCCATCATATATGCTCCGACAGATCCTTCTAAAAAGGAATGAATGCATTCTTTTGCATAATGAGCATGAAAAGCATATACCGCACCATTAAGACGACCATACGTATATGGCTGCTCATGCTTTGGCATGAAAAAGTAATGATTGTCCTTATATAAAGTGGCTTCATTGTTTTCATGCAGTGTCCAAGTTTCATTTGGGTTCTCTAACGCCTCTGTAAAAGATGCCGTGCAGTCATATCCCCCCTCCACTAAAAGCTGCAAGCACTTCTCGATATCTGCCGGCTGTCTTAGAGGAGACGATGGATGCAGATATAGCACAATATCAAAGGTTTTCCCCTCCCGCTCTAAATAAGCAAGCGCATGCTTCACAGCTAACAGCGACGGCGTTTGTTCTGTTACATGTGTGCTTGGCAGTTCAATCACATTTGCTCCGTAGTGAGATGAAATGATTTGCGTATTCACATCCTCTGAAGAGACAATGACTTCATCTAACTCAATCATTTGCAGTAACGGCTGAATGGTCCAATAGATAAGCGGCCGCTCTGCCAATATACGTATGTGTTCATCATGCTGGCCGTCGTGACTTCTAAATGCAGGTATCATAGCTAAAATACGATTTCCCCTATACATGTCTTCTCTTCTCCCCTCGCGCACAGCTCCCTTACCATTTTCTTCTCGAGCTGACCGCAGTACTGAAGTATTCAGGTCTCTCGTTTTTCTAGTTGATCTCTTATCTCTCCATATTCTATTAAGACGACTAGCAGATGGTTATAATTTGTTCACCTAATTTATGCATGAAGTGGTTCTTTTCCTCAAACGAATGCCGCTCTTTCACATATGATGCAAAGTAGAGAAATGAGAGTTGGGGGATTAGATATGTCCAAACAGATAGAAACGTCTTTGAAGACCTTTTTTCGTGACAAAACGATATTAGTTACAGGCGGTACGGGGTCAATCGGCCGGCAAATCGTAAATAAATTAACAAGTTGCTCTCCAAAGAAGATAATCGTCTTCAGTAAAGATGACAGCAAACAATACATGATGAAAAATGAGTACGCAGATCATCCAGAGGTCGTATTCGCTTTAGGAGATGTCCGGGATGCAAGCCGCGTGAGACAGCTCGTCAAAGGTGTGGATATCATTTTTCATGCAGCGGCCTTAAAACAAGTACCTACTTGTGAAGATAATCCGTTCGAAGCCGTTCAAACGAATATCATCGGCGGGCAGCACGTCATTGAAGCCGCAATTGAACATGAAGTGAGTCATGTCGTCAACATTTCAACTGACAAAGCGGTTTCTCCAACTAATGCCATGGGTGCAACAAAATTAATTTCAGAAAAACTATTTTTCCAAGCAAACGAAAGTATTCCAAATCAAAAAACCAAGTTTTGCTCTGTACGTTTTGGCAATGTACTTGGATCTAGAGGTTCCGTCATTCCGATCATGCTCCAGCAGCTATTAAATGAAAAACCTTTGACCGTGACTGATCCTCATATGACACGTTTTTTTATGTCCATTGAAGAGGCTGTTTCCCTCACACTTCAAGCAGCAATCATGATGAAAGGCGGCGAAACCTTCATTCTCAAGATGGAGTCCTTACAGCTTGCCGATCTCTTAAAAGCGTTTCACGAATATGCCGCTCAAATCAATGCTAAATCTCCGGATATTCTTGTAGTCGGAAAAAGACCTGGCGAAAAGCTTCACGAGGAGCTCACATTCCCGCACGAAGCAGATGCACTGTTTGAACATGAACAATTTTATGCCATTTTACCAAGACCACATCTGCACCCTGCCTTTCAAAAAGTTGAATTAACGAATTACACCTCAAAAGAAGCACCGCTCATTACAAAAGAAAAGCTATTCAACATCATCGAACAATTACATCATACACATCATAAAAAATAAAAAATCGTCACACGGAAGCAGATGCTTTCCATGTGACGATTTTTAAATGGATCAATCAAATAGATGTTTCAAATCCCCGTAGCCTTCTTTTTCAAGATCATCCTTTGGGATAAACTTTAAAGCGGCTGAATTAATACAATACCGAAGACCGTTTGGCCCTGGTCCATCAGGAAAAACATGACCTAGATGAGAATCAGCTGTTTTACTGCGAACCTCTGTCCGCACCATTCCATGACTCGTATCAACCTTCTCTGCTACTTCTTCGTCTTCAAGCGGTTTTGTAAAACTTGGCCAGCCGCAGTGGGCATCAAACTTATCTAAAGAAGAAAAAAGCGGCTTTCCTGAAATGATATCTACATAGATCCCTTCTTCTTTATGATCCCAAAATTCATTTTGAAATGGCGGCTCTGTGCCATTATTTTGCGTGACTTCGTACTGCATGCGGTTTAATTCTTTTATACGCTTTTCTTTTTCATTTGCCATTACTTATCACTCCAATGGGACTCAATAAAACCGGCTCTGCCCGAACCGACATGATATCGTTCGTAGTGCATTTTGTTTTTCTTATAATAATGCTGATGATATTCCTCTGCTGGATAAAAAGGACCTGCGTCTAAAATTTCTGTAACGATTGGCTTTTGGAAAATCCCGCTTTGGCTCAGCTGCTCTTTCGATGCTTCTGCAAGCTTTCGCTGCTCGTCATGATGAACATAAATACCTGTACGGTAAGATTCCCCTCTATCGCCAAATTGCCCGCCATCGTCTGTTGGGTCTATTTGCTGCCAATATAGTTCTAGCAGCTTCTCATACGGGAACACGTCAGGATCAAACGTGATTTGAACCGCTTCTCTATGTCCCGTTGTATTTGTACATACTTCCTCATAGGTCGGATTCACTGTATGTCCGCCAGTATACCCTGATTCAACTTTGATAATGCCCGGCTGTTCATCAAAAGGTTTAACCATACACCAGAAGCAGCCTCCTGCAAATGTGGCTAATTCTTGTTTTTCAGACATATTAGTGCCCCCTTCATTTAAAAAATGGTATCATCATATTATAACATGATAAAAAATAATGAAAATGATACGACTTGTATACCTAAAATAAAAGAAAGCATTCTGTCGTATCTTTAAAATATAATGGGGGTTTAATGATTGGAACAAAGAAAACAAATGATGTACGAAATGGACACTTTACTGAGAACCGTATTTAAGCAGATCCGTTATGAAATTAACAGCCTGCTCGAAAACGAATTATCTCGGAATGAATTTCTTATTTTAAATCTGCTCCGTGAGCAAGGTGCAAAAAAAGTAACGGAATTCGCTTCCATTCTTGGGGTGTCAGCAAGTCATATTACCGCTGTGACTGACACACTCGTAGAAAAAGGCTGGATCACCCGTATCCGTTCAAAAGAGGATCGCCGCATCATCAAAATCCACTTAACCGATAAGGGTAAGGAAATTACTGAGCATTTTGAGAAAAAGAAAACGGAATACTTTATGGAGCGATTTGAATCATTTGATGACGAAGAACTAAAAACCATGATCAAATTATTTAAAAAGCTGGATAAAAGTCAAAAGGATTAAGCATAGATTTTAGCGCTCAGGACATGCTACGGATAAAAAGAGGTGGAATGAACCATGACAAGCCCTTATCTTTGTCCAAACTGTAAAACAAACAGAACGCGCTTTAATCTCATTGAGCAGCTTTCAGAACCTGTAAAGCTAGATCCAGCGACGGGAGCAGTTGTCGAAAGATACGAAGGAGAGCAGCTGTCTCCTTTTCACTTGAGTTATCAAGGTCCTCAAATGAAAGTCCAGTGCGGCGTTTGTGGTTTAATTGAGGATGAAAAAACGTTCATTAAACTAGCTGAATATCATCAATATTCTTCTCCTTCTTAACATGCCGGCCTGACGGAATACGTCAGGCTTTTTTCTATGCTTCTTTTGCCTATACAGATCGCCTTTTTCATGCATACGCTACAAAAAACACCATTGCATGAGAAAGAAAGGATTGATGACATGCAGCAGCTCTTTTATCATGACTTTCCATATCGGCCATTCGCTGACACCTTCGAGCATCTTCAAAGCAGCCCTTCATCAAAAGCCTTTATTCGATTATTTCACGCTGCGCCAGATCTAAGTGAGCTCGCTGTTTATGTGAACCGGAAGCAGGTAATGAAACCAATGCCTTACAGCCATTTGACCGCTTATATGGAGTGGGACGAAGGAATGTATGAAATAGAAGTGGTCAAATTGGCTACAAATGAGAGAATTCTTCATTCCCGCATTCGATTTAAGAGCGGCGAGGTCTACACATTATGTATCACAGGTGCACGTGCAGGCTTTGCACTGCTGACTGAGCAGCAGACTACTTTGATCAAACAAGAAGACCTGTCAGCACTTACGTTTGTACAGCTGTCTCCGGATCTTCCTTCTATAGATATATATGAACGAGACCAAGGGATCATATCGAAAGAACTTGATTATGTAAACAGCACCCGCATTCATCATTTCTCTCCAAATAAATATCATTTTGAATTGAAAGCCGCTGGCACTCAAAGTGTACTGCTTGATATCCCAAAAGTTCATCTGCAAACAAAGCGTGCATACCTGATTCTGCTTCATGGTTTTGCTAACGGAGATCCTGAACTTATGGCAAAGGTGGTTTTGTCTCGGCAATTATAATAAAGAGCCTTTCCTAAGTGGAAAAGGCTCCTTACGAGACATCTTCAGCTTTTTCTTGCTTTTGAAAATCAAAAGCAAGAATCATCGTGCCTAGAAATAATGCACAGTAGGCAATATTTAAGTAAAACTGATCGATATTTTCTGCTTTTAAAGCATTGGCAGCTGTTATGCCAAAGTACGCAGCAAATAAAAACGACAGTAAACTAAAATATTGATAGACTCGCTTCATGATTTCACTCCTGACTCACACGTTCTATTGCTTTGGATGATAATATGAAAATTCAATTTCATCGTTCTGTAGATCAATTTTGTTTGCTTTCACATACATATCATTCGTCAGCGGCATTTCTGAAAGACGCACTTCAACCGTTTTTTGATCCGGTTTTACATGAACAAATTCTGGCAGCTCATAGAACTGACCCATGTAGCTTAAAACAAAACTAATCGGAATGCTCAATTGTCCAATTGAAAAGTCATCCACTTTCAAAAGCACATCACCATTATCTTCAACAGTTGGCGTAAATGAGACGTTGGCATCAATCGTTGAAGAGAAAGCTTTAATAGCGCCTGTTACTTTCACATCTTGATCAATCGCTACATGAAAGTCTGGCATATCATTTGATCCTTGATTTTTCAAATAATCATTCACAAAGCTGGTAAGTGATTCCTTTGAGCTGGATATATTAAAAGCATATTCGCTTTTCACTTCTTTGGTTGAAGCGGATTGACCACCTGGCAGCAGCATCAAAATACCGCAGCCAATCACAATCAATAGATTGATTGCAAGTAAAATAAAAAATAAGCTTTTCCATTTTTTCATCTATTTCACCCTATTCCTTCGGCAGTCCTTCTTTTTTCACTTCGGAGAATAAACGATTTGCCATAAGAGAGTACCCCTTTTGGTTTGGGTGGAAATCATCATCTGCCAGTAATTTTTCATCAGAACCTTCTTCAAATAAATCTGCTACATTGATCATATCCGCATTGCCGTCTTTTTTGAGTTCCTTTTTGGCAGCGGCATTCCAGTCTTGAACGACTTCATCAATATCTCGCAGCTCAGACAAACTGAATTTAAAAGGATTGTACATGCTGACATACATGATTTTCGCATGGTCATTCTGTTCTCTCAGTTGAGCAAGAATGGTTTTAAAGCGCTCCTCAAAAGGACCTTGCTCTTTTTGAAAAGGAGCAAACGTCAAATTAAGCACATTTTGACGAACAACATGCATGAGATCATTCCCGCCGATCGTAAAGAAAATATAGTCAGCGTCTTTCAATCCGTCCTGCACCTTTTTTTCTTTTAATCTTTTTAGTAAATCTACTGTTCTACTGCCTTTAATGGCATAGTTTTTTAATGTGACAGATTGCACGCCGTCCACAGCTTCTATCTTGTCACGAGTTATGCCTGCATAGCCTTTTTTATCTTGATCTCCGATCCCTTCTGTTAAGGAATCTCCAACCGCTGCGATGGTAATATGTTCTTTTACGTTTTGTGTGTCTTCTAGTTTATCCTTTATGCCAGCCTCTTGCGCGGAACATGCAGAAAGAACAAAAGCTAGAGACATCACAATCAAAATCAAACGAGCCTTCAAACGATGATGTCCCTCCTTTTTCTGATTAAAAAAGTGTATCATGTTTTCGCTCATTTGAACATCCTTATGCTAGCTTCGGCTAAGCGTTTTGATATCCTTGATGATGTCATCATATGGTGTGTTTTGCACGCCATCATAATTTTTCATCACTTTCCCTTCTTGATCGACAAGGAAAAACAGGGACTGATGAATCACTTGGTCTTCATCTTCAGGTTTTTTTACAATGGTTTTAAAGCTTTTCATTGCGAATTTTTCAATTTCTGACTGTGAATACCCAGTGAGAAAATCCCAATTTTTAAAGGACAATGGATATGCTTTTGCAAAATCTTTTAGCTTTTTCGGCGAATCGACCTCAGGGTCCACACTAAAGGAAATGATATGCGCATCCAATTTTTCTTCTTTTAACCGTTTTTGCAGCTCTGTCATATGAGCGGTCATCGGCGGACAGATCGTTTCACAGCTTGTGAAAATAAAATCTGCTACCCATATTTCCCCCTTCAAATCATCCAATGACACCTTTTGACCATTTTGGTTTTCAAACTCAAACGGCTCTATTTGATAATTTAACGCATCCTTGATTTGTCCATTTGAACATGAGACTAAAAGAAGCACGCTTATCATCATAAGCGCACCAAGCAAGGCTCCCCTTTTTCTATCCATGATATGTCCATCCCCTTTTTCCATCAATCGGTATAAAAAGTAAAGCCTATAGCGCCCTTTCCGGTATGACACGAAATAATCGGTGTTGTGTAGGCAATATCAATCAGTGCTTCAGGTGTGTGATCAAGCAGCGCGTTTTTTAGCTTTTCGGCGAGTTCTAATGCATCTGCATGCGCTATGCCAATGGCTTGAACTGTTTTTCCTTTTACCGCCTGTACATACTGTTTTGTCAAATGGCGGACAAGCGCAGAGTAGCTTCTCACATTTGCTTCTGGCGTGTATACCCCGTCTGTTAAGCTGGCAATTGGTTTGATGTGAAGAAGTGAGCCGATCAGCGCCTTTCCTCTTCCAATTCTGCCACCTTTGACGAGATTTTCTAATGTATCGATTGTGACATATAGCTTGGTTTGAAGACGGATTTTATCTAATTCAGTGATGATGTCTTCACGGCTTGCACCCTTTTTGGCAAGTTCTGCTGCTTTGATGACTTGAAATCCTAATCCATAGGAAATAAAATTCGAATCAATCACCGTGATGTTTCCATCTACCATCTTCGAAGCGCTTTCAGCAGTTTGAACAGTACCACTCATTCCACCAGTTAAATGGATACTGATCACTTCACTTCCATCTGCCGTCAGCTTTTCATATAATTCGACGAATTGACCGATCGCAGGCTGAGACGTTTTCGGCAGTTCCTCAGCGGCCTCCATTTTTTCAATAAATTCATCTGGCTGTATATTCACTCGGTCAATATAATCAACTCCAGAAATGGAGATATTGAGCGGAATCACGTGAATGGAAAGATCATTGATTTTGTCTTGCGGAAGGTCCACAGTTGAATCTGTTACAATTTTAATTTGTTTCACTATCGTCTCATCCTTGCTGTCTTAGTCTTTACTTATGATATTACCTTATTTCCTGCATACTTGAAAACAACTCACCTAACGTTTTTGAAATTGTCACATTTTCTTCTTGTCACGAAAAAAATCCTTGCCAAACTGAGCAACGGCCACTTCAAAATGGCTGCTTCCCCCTTTTGACAAAGATTCCTGCTTACGCATTGTGTTTCAGTGTAGGCTCTTGATAGATCTGTTCATATGTGCTCCACTTGACGTTACGTTTCACATCCTCTCTGAAAGAGTACACAGCTCTCTTTCCTTTAGATACATAGACTTTTTTCAAGAAAGCTTCAAGTCTAAAGGTGAGCATGAAACGATACGTCTCATCTCCCTTTAGAACAGGGACTTCTGTTACCTTGATCTGAGCTCCATCCATCCGTCTAAAACATATTGTTTTGAGCAGCACAAACGATCAATCCTCTTTTCCAATTATCTGTTAAGCCTAAATAAATAGGTGGAATAAATCTTGATCTTTATTCACTTCAACATAGTGGAAGCCTTTTTTATCCATCCGATCAATCAGCGCGGCATAGTCATCTCTTTCTTTCAATTCGATGCCGACTAGCGCAGGGCCTTTGCTTCGGTTATTCTTTTTCGTATATTCAAAGCGTGAGATATCGTCATTTGGCCCTAACACTTCATCTAAAAATTCACGAAGTGCTCCTGCTCTTTGCGGGAAATTGACAATAAAGTAATGTTGAAGCCCTTCATAGATCATTGAGCGTTCTTTGATTTCTTGCATTCTGCCGATGTCATTATTTCCTCCACTGACAATACAGACAACATTTTTGCCTTTAATTTCCTCGCGATGGGCATCTAATGCTGCGATCGGCAATGCGCCAGCCGGTTCTGCTACAATCGCACATTGATTATACAGCTCTAAAATCGTTGTACATACTTTCCCTTCTGGTACAAGACTGATTTTATCAACAACAGATTGAAGCGATGTAAACGTCTTTTCACCAATCCGCTGAACCGCTGCTCCGTCTACAAACTTATCGATCGAATCAAGTGTCACAACCTCGCCCTTCTCATGTGAAGCATGCAGTGAAGCTGCGCCAAGCGGTTCGACTGCAATAATTTCGGTTTCTGGTGAGATATTTTTGATATATGTACCAACACCAGATAACAGACCTCCACCTCCGACACTTGCAAATAAAAAGTGAGGCTCCACTTCGATATCATTTAATATTTCTACAGCAGTCGTTCCTTGTCCTGCCATCACATCCAAATCATCAAACGGATGGATAAATTCGCGCTTCTCTTCATCTCCGCATTTTACAGCTTCATGATATGAATCATCAAACGTATCTCCGGTTAAAATAATTTCAACATATTCTTTTCCGAACAGCTCCACTTGTGATACTTTTTGCCTTGGCGTCGTAGCAGGCATAAAGATTTTCCCGTGGATGCCTAAATATTTGCAAGAATAGGCAACACCCTGTGCGTGATTTCCAGCACTTGCACAAACAATGCCATTTTCTAGTTTATTTTTTGGAAGCTGACTCATTTTATTAAAAGCGCCTCTTAATTTAAAGGAACGAACTACTTGAAGATCCTCTCTTTTTAAGTAGACATTACATTCATATCGTTCAGAAAGTCGCTCATTTTTTTGAAGTGGTGTATGAATGACTACATCCTTCAAATTTTGATGGGCTTTTAAGATGTCTTTCACTTGAATTAGCGTATTTTCTTTGAGCAACGGTTTCATGTACAAGATCCTTTCTCTTTAACCTTATTTAATTTGTCATTATAACATGAATATTCAAAAAATAAACCAATAGATCACGGATCAATCATAAATTTTATAAACTTTTTCGTTTTCCTGTACATTTGTTTTAATTGGGTGTTACAATTGAACCAATTAGAACCACAAAGAAAGGAATCACCCTATGGCTACACATTCGTTCACTTCTATATATGGAGATCATCAAGACATCAAGCATGCTATTCATCTGGCAAAACAATTCTCAGGAAAAGAGCAGCCTGTCTTGATAACAGGAGACATCGGCACAGGCAAAACGCTATTCGCCCAGGAAATGGCGAACGCATCACTGACACACATGTATTGCCCCACCTTGAATGAAGAAACTTTACAGAAAGCCTTCACAAAAAAAAACAATCAAATTCTTTATTTAGATGAAATCGGCGCATTAAGTATTTCTATGCAGCACCAGGTCATTCACTTTCTAGAAACGTCACCTGCATCAAAAGTAATCGCTTCTTCGTCTTTATCAATAGAGGCACTCAGGGTTTCTTCTACCTTTTTACCTGAGTTGTTTTATCGTTTGAATGTTCTTCATTTGGCCCTTCCGGCTTTAGCCGAACGAAAAACAGACATTCCTGTGTTAACAAATGCTTTCTTTCAAGAGCTGAACATGGCACCTGATATTGATCCAAGTGTTTGGGAAGCCTTGCAGCAGTATCCATTTGAAGGAAATGTGCAAGAGCTCAAAAATATCGTTCATTACGCTGCGGCCATACTCGAAGGCCACACAGTATTTTTACATCATTTACCGCCCTTTGTGTTAGCACCTCTTCCCTCAGCCGTAAAAGGAAAAAAGGAAGAACACCAGCTCACACTAATGGAAAAACAAGAATTTGTTTTCTTGCTGGAAGCCATTAAATCTCTCAATGAAAAAGGAGAAGCAGCCAGCAGGCGCATCTTGTCTGAATTAAGCAAACAAGGAGACATCCCGCTGACCCCTCAGCAGGTGAGAAACCGCTTAGATGATCTTGAGAAAAAAGCATACGTGACGAAAGGAAAAGGCAGGGCCGGAACAAAGATTACACTTGAAGGTCTTTCATTCCTGAAGTCGCTTGATGGTTATATACCGGTTCAATAAAAGGAGGACATCCATTGTTTACTGTAAAAGAAGAAATTGCAAACGCCATTACACATGGCATTGGTGTTATTTTATCCATCCCAGCCATTGTGTTTCTCGTCTTATTCGCTGTTCAATACGGCACCGTCACAGATATTATCAGCTTTTCAATATTTGGTGCATCCATGCTGCTGCTCTATTTAAGCTCAACCCTGCTTCATAGCATTCGGCACAAAAAAACAAAAGATATTTTTGAAATCCTCGACCACTCGGCTATTTATGTATTGATTGCTGGTACATATACACCCTTTTTACTTGGACCACTAAAAGGTGCACTCGGCTATACGCTCCTTGCGATTGTATGGGCCCTTGCTGCTGGTGGGATTGTCTTTAAAATCTTTTTCGTCAAACGTTTTATTATCGTATCCACCCTCGTCTATTTATTAATGGGCTGGATGATTATCATTGCCATCAAACCGCTTTACATCCAATTAACAGGTGTAGGATTTGGTCTCTTACTGTTAGGCGGCATTTTATATTCAGTCGGAACCATCTTTTATATTTGGCGGAAAATCCCCTATCATCATGCGATTTGGCACAGCTTTGTTCTCGGCGGCAGCGCGTCGATGTTCTTCTGTATTTTATTCTATTGCGTAAACGTTCCTGCTGCATGAAAAAAACCAGCATCCACTATTCGGATGCTGGTTTTTTCTTATGCACGCTTTTGTGTGTAATCACTCATCATGACAGGTGCTTTAATATGAATATCGACATTAACAGGTCGCATTCTTTTCACGATCTTCCCCGTTAAAAGACGATCCGTTCCGCTTGTGTCAATTGGTACAAGCGGACAAGCGGATTCTTCAGCAAGCGCCTCTGCAATGTGACGATATGCTTCTGAAAGCAATATACTCTGCCCAGACATGATTCTTTCTTTTGCTTCTTCTAACAAGACCTCATCCGTTTGATTTTGATGGATAACCGCCATTTTATTCAGCCATTGTTTTAAAATCGGATATCGAAAGAGCTTCGGCTTTGCCATGAAAGCAAATGGCTTCTCAAGGTGGCCAATCAATAATGTCGTCGTAACTGGATTCAGCTCTTTTGTGACATAAATAACCGGGCCATCTGGCAGCTTCTTTTGCTGATGAATGGTCATGACTGATCCTGATTGATCAATACATCCCCGGGCAAACCTTTTTGCATGCTCATGAATGAGATGCATTCGTTTCGTATAGGAAATGCGTGGATCTGTTAATTCATGATCGTACAAATGCCTCATACTTTTTAAAAAGGATACAACAACATAAATCGTTAAAAACCAATAACGAAACAACCGTACTCCTCCTACTCACTTATCCTTTTTTGTCATATACGACAAATTCATAATTGTAGGGGTTCTTTTCGTCACGATGGCCTTTTTCGCGTGATACAATCGTCCATTCGTCTTCATTGTAATACGGGAAATAGCGGTCTCCTTCAAACGCATGGTGAATGTGCGTGATATATAAACGATCCGCATATGGCATCATTTCTTCATACAGCTTAGACCCGCCAATGATAAATAACTCTGTCTCGCTTTCCCCAATTGCCAAAATATCAGCAATTGAATGAACAACCTCGCATCCTTCTGCTTTAAAAGAAGAACTTGTGGTGAGCACAATGTTTCGGCGGTTAGGCAGCGCTCGTCCAATAGATTCAAAGGTTTTTCTGCCCATGACAATCGTATGACCGCCTGTGACTTTTTTAAAATACGCTAAATCTGCTGGTAAATGCCAAGGCATTTGATTATCTTGACCAATGACTCTGTCTTCTCCTGTCGCCACAATCATGGAAATCATACACTGACTTCTCCTTTAATATGCGGATGCGGATCATAGTTCTCAAGCACAAAATCATCAAAGGTAAAATCAAAAATGCTCTTTACATCCCTTGTGATACGAAGCGTAGGAAGCGTGCGCTCCTCGCGCTCTAGCTGCATTTTCACCTGCGGAAGATGATTTTGGTAAATATGAGCATCTCCTAGTGTATGAATAAACTCACCTGGCTCAAGATTTGTGACTTTGGCAATCATCATCGTTAGAAGAGCATATGAAGCGATATTAAATGGCACGCCTAAAAAGATATCTGCCGATCTTTGATATAGCTGGCAAGAAAGCTTTCCGTTTGATACGTAAAATTGAAACAGACAATGACAAGGAGGAAGCGCCATTTGATCAATTTCCCCCGGGTTCCAAGCACTGACGATCAGTCGTCTTGAATTCGGGTTGTGTTCAATATCATGGATCAGCTTTGTGATCTGATCCACTGTCTCGCCGTCTCCGCTCGCCCACGATCTCCACTGCGCCCCGTATACACGGCCCAGCTCTCCATTTTCATCTGCCCATTCGTTCCAAATCCGGACACCATTTTCTTGAAGATATTTGACATTTGTATCACCTTTTAAAAACCAAAGCAACTCATGAATGATCGATTTCAGGTGTAATTTCTTGGTGGTTAAAAGAGGAAATCCTTCCTGTAAATCAAATCTCATCTGGTAACCGAACGTGCTGATTGTACCTGTACCCGTTCTGTCACCTTTTTCATCCCCGTGCTGTAATACATGACGGCATAACTCTTTGTATTGTTTCATTTTTTTTCATCCTTTATTTATGTTCTTGTTGTAGTTTACCTTATTTCAGCTTTTGTTGAAACCAAAAAAACATGCCTGCATGATGGAGCAGACATGTTTTTCTTTTTATGCTTGATTCACTCGTTCCTGCTCTTCATCCTTAATATCTTGGTGTGAGTGAGCAATGCGGCTTGCAGCTGCGGCGGCAAGTGCAGCGACTAGGTCATCAAGGAAAGTATGCACTTCACCTGGACGGCCCTCATCTAATTCTCGAATAATACCAAATTTCTCTTTATCTAAATAACCGAAGTTGGTCAAACCGATTGATCCATATACATTGACAATGGAAAGCGGAATAATCTCATCAATTCCATATAGCGGCTCATCTGTTTCAACTAAGTGCTGTAAAGGTTCTGGCAAAAGCTTTTTTTCTGCCAGCTGATCAAGGGCAAGTCCTGTTAAAACCGCATGGACAATTTCTCTTTTATTCAGCACTTTTTCAACATTTTCAATACAGACACTAAGTGGAAGGTTTGGATGATATTTTTCCTGGAGCTTCAGTACAATGTGTGCGATATCTTCAATTTTCACTCCGCGTTCGTTTAACATTTGTTTTGTAATCTGCACCATTTCGTTCATTGTATATTTTTTCAATTGGCATGACATCTCCTTCTAGTGGCTCATCCAGCTCGGCGGGGTGTTTTTATCCCAGTAAATATTACCGAGTTCATGATGCGTCTGGAATCCATCTTCTGCTGTATGGTAATGAAAGTTAAACCAATATCCGCTGTGAGGCGGCTGATCTCTTCTGACATGAAAACGGAGCAAATCTTCTCCGGTCTTGCGATTGTAAATGTGGAAGATTTTTTCGCCATTTCCGCTTGAAGGCTGATCAGTTAAAACAACATCTTGAAATTTTTCGTCATCTTTGAAATTTGTTAAATAGTCGGTTAACACTTGTTCAATCTTCGGCAGAATCTCTTCTCTGTACTCGTCCTCAATGACAGGTGTGATTTTACGGCCAAATTTGAGAAAGGATTGATTTTCTGCACTTGATAGCACCTCTTGCTTATATTGCTCAAAGGGGTCTATCTGCTCTTTGCTTTCCTCTTGCGTTAGTTCCCAGCTGCGCAATTCATCTGATGTATCATAAACAGCTGTATAAGGCGTTTTATCAGATGAAGAAAGTTCAGAGGGCTTGTCTGTCATCAAAGCCGATGGAGGAGAGACTAAACCAAAAGTTGCAATCGTAAAGAGCACAACAAGCGTTTTTCTCATCCACATCTTCATGATATCTAATTCCTTCCATAAGTTATCATACTGTTATTCTAGCATATAATGAATTTTCAGTCATTCAATTTGGCCGCCGATTTGAGACTTTCTTTTTCATAATAAAACGTTTACAATGGCAGTAAGAGCGACTAAAATTTGGGAGGAATGGGTATGCTTGAAGGGTTTTTTATTACGGCTTCCTTGCTGACATTATTTTATTTTGTCTATATGGAGATTACAGATTAAAAGCCCTGAATAAGGGCTTTTTTATATGATTGACAAGGAATTGAAGGAGTTGTCTGCACACTTAAGCCTTTAGTGAGGGCTTTTTTCTTTCTCAATATATCCATAATGAAATTGGGCTGTTTTTCGTTTTAAAACGTGAAATTGATAGGAGTCTGCTAGAAATCGTGTGCTTTTCCAATGATCTTTTAAAACCACTCTTTTTCTCGCCACTCTCAGTGCTTCTTGGACGGCTGTTTCGTGGTCAAAGTGGTGCTCTGCCGCATGACGAAGCGGGGCAATACTTGCAGATTCTTGAATCGTCTCCTCAAACATCGGGTCAAAATAGACGACATCAAATGATTCATCAGAGAGCTTTTTTAACTGCTCGATACTGTCTCCACTTACAACAGATATCCGTTTCATCGCTTCATCTGCCTCTCTTACCCCCGTCTCCCATGTGTTTAGTCCTTCTCGTACTAATAATGCTGTCATCGGATTCTTTTCGATACCGATGACCCTTCCATTCGTACCTACTCGCATGCTTGCTGTAATGGCATCTGACCCTAAGCCAAGCGTACAATCTAAAAAGGAATCGCCCGGCTGAAGCTGCGTGGCTTCGATTAAAGGATCCTTTTCTCCGCGCAGGAGCCTCTTCACTCTGAACATCGCTGAGCTTGGGTGGAAGAAGAATTTTTCACCATTTGGCTGATACCATTCGAATCTTTCATTCCCCACAACAAGGACGTCTCCTCGTTTCATCGCAAGCTGCTTGACGGATTGTTTGCGCCTGTCTACATACTCGCCATGTAAATCCTCTGCAAGGGCTTTTGCTGTTTCAATTGTTTGTTCATTTGCTCTAAAGCTTGTTGTGATAAGCATGCGGTTCCTCCATCATGATCAAGAAAAAATGCCCTGATTTGATCACAGGACATTTCAACATTTGTATTAGCAATGTTTTTCGAATGCAGATAAGACGTTGTTCATGATGTCTTCCATTTCATGACCTTCAATTTCTTCACGCGGGATAAAATGAACGAGTTCATTTCCTTTTAGAAGTGCCATAGATGGAGACGATGGCTCTTCGCCTGTGAAGTATTCTCTCATTTTTGCCGTTGCTTCCCTGTCCTGACCAGCAAAAACTGTTACAATTCGATCTGGAGTTTTTTCTGCCTTCATCACAGCTTGTGTAGCAGCTGGGCGTGCTAAGCCTGCAGCGCACCCGCATACAGAATTGACTACCACAAATGTCGTTCCTTCTTTTTCTTGCATCGTTTGTTCTACTTCTTCTTCCGTTGTTAGTTCTTGAAATCCTGCACTTGTCAGCTCTTGACGCATCGGTACAACGAGCTGGCGCATGTATTCTTCATATGCCATTGACATAAAAAAGCCCCCTCTATATAATCCTTATGTTGTGAATAAAGGATACTATAGAGAGAGCCAATTTTCAAATGTTCGATATTAGATTAAATTTTCATGATTCCGCCTGTATTGGCTGATGTCACAAGTTTTGAATATCTAGCTAGATAACCCGTTTTCACTTTTGGCTCAAAGCCTTTCCAGTTTGCTTTTCTTCTTTCCCATTCTTCCTCTGGAACATCTACGCTTAAAATGCGCTGCTCGATATCAACAACGACATGGTCACCATTTTCAACAAAGGCAAGCGGGCCGCCCTCAGCTGCCTCTGGAGAGACGTGTCCAATAGACAATCCGCGAGAAGCGCCAGAAAAACGTCCGTCTGTAATTAAAGCAACCTTTGGTCCAAGTCCCATGCCGACGATTTGTGAAGTAGGTGCAAGCATTTCAGGCATGCCAGGTCCGCCTTTAGGTCCTTCGTAGCGAATAATGACAACATGTCCTGCTTCTACTTTTCTATTAATGATGCCTTCAAGGGCTTCTTCTTGGGATTCAAATACGATCGCAGGTCCCTCGTGGCGTGTGATCCCGTCTTGTACCCCGCCCGTTTTAATGATGGCTCCATCTGGCGCAAGGTTTCCAAATAAAACGGCTAAGCCGCCTTTTTCAGTAAATGGCTTGTCAATTGGATAAATGACGTTATAATCTTTTACCTCATGCCCGGCAATGTTCTCACCAAGCGTTTTCGCAGTGACGGTCATTGTATCTAAATGAAGAGCTCCTTCTTTTTTAGACAATTCATTTAGTGCCGCTGTAACGCCGCCTGCTTCATGTAAATCCTCAATATAAACATCTGAAGCTGGAGCAAGTTTCGATAAATGAGGCACACGTTCTGCTACTTCATTGATGCGTTCAAGTGAATATTCAACACCTGCTTCATTTGCAATCGCCAATGTGTGAAGAACCGTATTGGTTGAACCACCAAGTGCCATATCTAATGCAAATGCATTATCAATTGCTTTTTCAGTGACGATATCCCGCGGTTTAATGTCTTTTTTGATGAGCTCCATGAGTTGTTTTGCAGACTTTTTCGCAAATTCTCTTCGCTCTGGTGATGTCGCCAAAATCGTTCCATTGCCAGGAAGAGCAATCCCGAGTGCTTCCGCTAAACAGTTCATTGAGTTAGCTGTAAACATACCTGAACAAGATCCACAGGTTGGACAGCCAAACTGCTCTAATTCATTTAATTCCTCTTCATTGATTTTACCTGACTGGTATGCACCAACGCCTTCAAATACAGAAGAAAGAGAAATTTTTCTGCCATCACTTGTTCTACCCGCTTCCATCGGTCCGCCGCTCACAAAAACAGTCGGGATATTCACGCGCATCGCTGCCATCATCATTCCTGGTGTGATTTTATCGCAGTTAGGAATACAAACCATTCCATCAAACCAATGAGCAGATACAACGGTTTCTACAGAGTCAGCAATGATTTCACGGCTTGGCAATGAATATCTCATCCCGATATGACCCATGGCAATTCCATCATCGACGCCAATCGTATTGAATTCAAATGGCACCCCGCCAGCTTCACGAATGGCTTCTTTCACAATCTTCCCGAATTCCTGAAGATGGACATGTCCTGGGACAATATCAATATAGGAATTACATACGGCAATAAATGGCTTGCCGAAATCCTCATCCTTTACCCCCGCCGCTCTTAGTAAGCTTCGGTGAGGTGCTCTGTCGATTCCTTGTTTAATCATATTACTGCGTAGTTCTGCCATCTGTTTAAAAAGCCTCCTATACTACAAGTCTTGTTGACTGCATGATTTTGAGTTGATTTTATTTTACAAATTTTCTGTTTATTTAGCCACCTATGAATGACTGATGACTAACATGGCTGCTGAAGCAAGCGCTCAGCAAGGTTCGTGTCATAAAATCTGACCTCCAATATTCTATATTGGTACTACTATATAGAGTTTTTTCGCATATTTCAACAATATTCAAAATAATTTTTCTAAAAAAATTTTTCTGTCTATCATTTTTAGAAAAACAAGCTGCTTTTCATTGGCAGCTTGTTCATCTTTCTCATCATTCGGATGCATTCTTTCTACTTTCTGTCATTTGCTTCCATACAGAGCCTTTCGCTTCTTCTCCATGCTCAATGCGCTCAATGGCCATTTTCACTTGAAGACTGACTTCAAACTCAGGATCTTGCTCTGCTTCTTTTAATGCTTCAAGTGCCGTTTCGTCTCCTTCTTCATAAAGGAACATAGCAGCACGCCAGCGGACAAGCTTACTCGGGTCCTTTAATGCTGCGATCATGGCTGCTATAGCACTAGGGTCGCCAAGGTCAGAAATGCAGTCGCCAGCCGTTCTGCGGACCGTCACTGTTTTGTCTTCGAGCCCCTTATATAAAATAGGCAGAATGGCAGGATCTTCAATCATGCCAGCATTCACAACGGCTTGTCTGCGAATAGACGTTTTTGGATCCTCCATTGCTTTCATTAAAACAGGTATATCCTTTTGCTCTGGCTGCATTTGCTCTAAATGGGCAAAACGTTTTTTCCAATCTTCCTCTTGCAGCATGTCTTCTGTTACATCATATGCCTTTCGGTTCACCTGTCTATCTACAGCTTCCTGTCCCTCTTTAACTGCCTCTGTTAATCGGGCTAAACGCTCATCATCATAGGCTGCTTGCAGCTCCTCTGTGACTTCCTGACCGATATCAGCAAATTCCCCAAAACGAACGCCATGTTCTTTCCACACACGCTCAAACACGACATTGTCTGAGCTGCTTCTAAGCTTTAAAATGGCTGCTTGAAAACGTTCAGGCATGCCAAACCGTTCTTCTCTTTCACCATCTGACAGTTTGACCTGCATTGGAATCCCATTAAACATTTGGACAAACACTTTCACTTCGCCAAATGTGTCATCACCTGACTGCGATCCTTCCTGAAGACCTTCTGTTTCTTGTCCAAAGGCTTCTCTGACCTGTTGTAAAATACCCTGCCAGTCAAACTTTGCATTTCGCTCAACCGCTAAGAAATCTGCAACATGATAAACCCCTTTTACACCTTCAATGCTTAAAATACGCTTGATCATTTCTGGCGCTTCGTCTTTTTGATCCTTTTTGTAGTTGTTGCTTTTACCGCCTGCAAGTGCTTCTGTCAAAATAACCTTCATGGTATTCGGACTTGGCGTTGGTTCTATTGCTGTTATTTTCATTGATATATCCTCCTTACACACATAAAGACCCTACTCATCTGTAAGGCCGCATTCTTCTTTCCACTTCTTGATAAATAAACTCATCAATTCATGCCGCTCATCGGCAAGCTGCTTTCCTGCATGAGTGTTCATCAAGTCTTTTAATTTGAGCAGTTTTTCTTCCATATGCTTTAGCACAGAACCCTGCTGCGTGTCCTTTGTATAATGGGGCTCACCTGTTGCGCCAGCATACGTAAACACTCTAGCGATGCCGCTTGCTCCTATCGCATCCAGCCTATCCGCATCTTGAACAATAGCCCCTTCTAACGTCATTGGCCTAAACTGCTTATGCCGATGACGAAAAGACATCGTTGTAATGATGTCCATGATATAGCGGATATCCCGCGTGCCCACTTCCCACAAAAGGAGCTGGCGCTCAAGCTGCTCCTTCGGAATCTTCCATTCACTTGACAGCTTTTCATCAATGACATCATGTACAATTGCCGCCATTTCGATGATAAAAAGAGAGCCGCCTTCCTGATTTGCAATACGAACGGCAAGCTGGCGCACACGAGCAACATGAGCCGCATCGTGTCCAGTCGGTTCATCCTTCAGCCTATCTGAAACAAAGGAGGCAGCTGCCTCCAATTGTTTTTGCTGCATGATCGTCAGCATCTTATTTGTCCAACAGAGCGATGATTGAGCTTTCCAATTCTTTTGGAGGTGTTTTCGGAGAGAATCGTTCAGTGACTTCTCCGTTTTGGTCCACGATAAATTTTGTGAAATTCCATTTCACTGTTTTTGTCCCAAGCACACCTTTCGCTTCACTTGTTAAATGCTTAAAGAGCGGGTGCGCCTCTTCGCCATTGACATCTACTTTCGCAAACATAGGGAAGGTCACTCCATAATTCAAAGAACAGAATTCTTGAATGGCTTCTTCTCCTTCTGGCTCTTGGTTCATAAATTGGTTACACGGAAATCCTAATATTTCAAGGCCCTTTTCATGATATTGATCATATAGCTCTTGTAATTGTTTAAATTGAGGAGTCAGTCCACATTTGCTTGCTGTGTTTACAATAATGAGCACTTTTCCTTTGTAGTCTGCCATCGATTTTTCCTGACCGTTAATGGTCTTGACCTGAATATCATAAATTGACATCTCATAGCCTCCTAGGATTCACTTTTTCTTATCGTAACATGCTTCTTTTAGAAAATCGCTTTTTATGCTCCCGTTTAAAAGAGTCCTGTCACACTGCCGTCTTCTAATAAATCCATTTCAAGAGCCGCAGGTTTTTTAGGTAATCCAGGCATTGTCAAAATGCTTCCAGTTAAGGCCACAATAAACCCTGCTCCTACAGATGGCTTTAACTCTCGAATCGTAATGGTAAAGCCTTTAGGTCTGCCGATTAAAGCTGGATCATCCGAAAGAGAATATTGTGTTTTTGCCATACAAACCGGTAAATGAGCCCAGCCGTTTTCCTCAATGGCAGCCAGCTGCTTTCTTGCTTTGGATGTGAGCGTGACTCCTTCTGCCCCGTATACCACTTTGGCTACTTTAGATAACTTTTCTTCAATGGAATCATTCTCTTCATACAAATAGGTAAAGTTGTTCTTTTTCTTTTCAATGAGTGCCGCTAGTTCCTCAGCAAGAGCTGTCCCGCCTTCTCCTCCTTCTTCCCATACATTCACGGCTTTGACTGGATGGCCATGTTTGCCGCACCAATCTTCTATTGCTTGAATCTCTTCTTTTGTATCCGTAATAAACCGGTTTACCGCGACGATATATGGAAGACCAAAAGCTTGTACGGTTTCAATATGCTTTTCTAAATTATGTATACCCTCTAATACGGCGTGTGCATTCTCTTCTTTAAGTTCGGTTTTCTTCATTCCGCCATGCATCTTTAATGCTCTAACTGTTGCCACAATGACAACTGCACCAGGTTTGAAATCACCAGCTCTTGTTTTAATGTGCAGGAACTTTTCTGCTCCAAGATCTGCTCCAAATCCAGCTTCTGTTACAACATAATCAGCTAATTTTGCTGCCATTTTGGTTGCAATTAAACTATTGCATCCATGTGCAATATTGGCAAAAGGACCGCCATGGACAAGGGCTGGAGTTCCTTCAATTGTTTGAACAAGGTTCGGTTTGAGTGCGTCTTTTAAAAGTAACGTCAGAACACCTTCATATCCAAGTGCTCCAACTGTGACTGGCTCGCCCTCTTGATTATAGGCAACAACAATAGAAGAAAGACGTTTTTTTAAGTCGTTTAAGTCGTCTGCTAAACAGAGGATCGCCATCATTTCAGAAGCCACTGTAATGTCAAATCCGTCTTCTCTAGGATACCCATTTAACTGACCGCCAAGTCCGACAACAACCTGTCTTAATGCACGATCGTTTAAATCAAGCACCCGCTTCCACACAATACGGCGCGTGTCGATGCCGAGTTCATTTCCGTGATGGATATGGTTATCAATAAATGCAGATAAGGCGTTATGTGCAGATGTAATGGCATGAAAATCTCCAGTGAAGTGAAGATTGATTTCTTCCATTGGCAGCACCTGTGAATATCCTCCGCCCGCTGCACCACCTTTAATTCCCATTGTAGGACCTAATGATGGCTCACGCATCGCAATGATCGCTTTTTTGCCAATTTTTTCGAAGGCTTGACCAAGGCCGACAGTTACAGTGGATTTCCCCTCACCTGCTGGCGTAGGATTGATCGAAGTGACAAGAATCACGTGCCCTTCTTTTTGTTCCTTTAAACGATCAAAAATAGTCAAAGATATTTTCGCTTTTGTGAAACCATAGCATTCTAATTCTTCGTCATGTATTTGCAGCTTTGCTGCGATGTCTTGAATCGGTCTCAGTGTAGCCTTTTGGGCAATGTCAATATCTGATAAATGCTTTGTGATCATAACAAAATGGCCTCCTTTTTTTACAGAAACAGCATTCTTTTTTGCTCTATTTTTCATTGTAACATAATTGAAACATTGAAATATCGCCAGAAAGTTCCTATAATGAAGTGAAATTAGCTTTGGTTCAGGGGGTGGCGAGTTGCCTATTAACATACCAGTTCATCTGCCGGCAAAACAAATACTAGAGAGCGAAAATATTTTCGTCATGGATGAGACAAGGGCATTCAAGCAAGATATCCGTCCTTTGAATATCGTGATCTTAAATTTAATGCCAAAAAAAATACAAACTGAAACGCAGCTGCTGAGAATGCTCGGAAATTCTCCTTTGCAAGTGTACTTCACGTTTTTGATTCCAAGTACACATACACCGAAGAATACGTCGAGAGAGCATCTAGATGAATTTTATACGACCTTTGAATCGATCCGCCATAAAAAATTTGATGGAATGATCATCACTGGCGCACCAATTGAGCACTTACCTTTTGAAGAAGTTTCTTATTGGAAAGAGCTGCAGGACATTTTAGACTGGAGTAAAACCAATGTGACATCTACCCTTCATATTTGCTGGGGTGCACAGGCAGGTTTATATCATCATTACGGGATTGAAAAAATCAAGCTTCCTGAGAAAAAATTTGGCGTATTTGAGCATCTTGTGAAAGAGAAAAAAGAAAGATTAGTCAGAGGTTTCGATGAAGTATACTATGTCCCACATTCTAGGCATACAGATATTAATACAGAACAATTAAAAAACACGCCGAATTTGAAGGTTTTGAGTATGTCTGAAGAAGCGGGTGTTTGTTTAATTGTTTCAGATGATGATAAACAAGTATTTTTAACTGGACATCCTGAATATGATACTGACACATTGATGCAGGAATATGAAAGAGATTTGTTGAAACATGATACAGTCCAAAAACCTGTCCACTATTTTATAGAAGATGGTGACACATTAGTCCCAGTAAATCGCTGGAAAGCCCATGCCACCTTATTGTTTATGAATTGGCTTAATTATTATGTTTATCAAGAGACACCATACGTTTGGGAATAAAATAGACTGTCGTCTGATGATAAATCGTCAAAATGTGTTAAAATACAAATGGCTCTATCTTCCATTATCAATTGAATCTGTTTGTTTTTTAAAATTAGTTTAATTCTTTCGTAACGAATGATATGCTCTAACTGTTTATATGTTATCTTTATGTATATGTAGACCTATGAGATTAATAGTTTTCGTACGAAGTTTTGTTGTTGTTGATTACATTTGAGGTGAATATTCTTGAATACCAATAAAAAAATATTAATCTTGACCGCAAATTATGGAAATGGACATATGCAGGTAGCAAAAACACTGTATGATGAATGCAAATCCCAAGGGTTTGAACATGTTGTAGTTTCTAATTTGTATCAAGAATCGAATCCCATTGTGTCAGAAGTGACTCAATATTTATACTTGAAGAGCTTTTCCATTGGGAAACAATTTTATCGCTTGTTTTATTACGGTGTAGATAAAATTTACAATAAACGCAAATTTAACATTTATTTAAAGATGGGAAATAAGCGTCTTGATGAATTAATTCAGTTACACAATCCGGATATCATCATTATTACATTCCCGATGATTGTTGTACCAGAATACCGAAACAAAACAGGTAAAGTAATTCCAACTTTTAACGTCATGACAGATTTTTGTCTCCATAAGATTTGGGTACATGAAAACATCGACCGATACTATGTTGCAACCGATTATGTGAAACAAAAATTAGTGGAAATCGGCACACATCCAAGCGATGTCAAGGTGACAGGCATTCCTATTAGACCACAATTTGAAGCAGACGTGCCAAAATCGATGATCTATAAGAAATATGGATTATCATCAGACAAAAAAGTTCTTCTCATCATGGCTGGTGCTCACGGTGTGTTAAAAAATGTGAAGGAATTATGTGAGGCGCTTCTTCTCGACAGCGAAGTACAAATTGTTGTTGTATGCGGAAAAAACGCAGCGCTGAAACAATCGCTTAGCGAACTTGAAAAAGCACACCCAGACCAATTGAAGGCGCTTGGATATGTGGAACAAATTGATGAATTGTTCAGAGTAACAGATTGTATGATTACCAAACCAGGCGGCATTACTTTAACAGAAGCAACTGCAATCGGTGTCCCGGTCATTCTTTACAAGCCTGTCCCTGGACAAGAAAAGGAAAATGCTCTTTTCTTTGAGGATTATGGCGCTGCCATTGTCATTAACAGACATGAAGACATTTTAGAATCTGTGACCAACTTGCTGCAGGATGAAGAAAAATTAGAAACAATGAAACAAAACATGAAAAAACTGCATTTAAAACAATCTTCTCAAACCATTTTGGAAGATATCGTCGAGCAGTCAGATATCATCATGAATAACAAAACGTATGCTCGCGCATTATCATAAAAAGGTGTCCGTCATTGACGGACACCTTTTCTTTACCCTTGATTTCCATTTGTTGTGTATACTTCCTCAAACGGCTGAACGACAACAAAGCCGCTTCCGCTAAACTTCATTTGAATTGACTCTCCGCTTCCCCTGCCGATAAAGGTTTTAAATGAAACATCTGTCACAAATTCAGTTTTTAAATCCCCAGACCAAGCAACTGTCGCATTCGGATCTGTAAAAACTGAGTCACCCGGCTGAACAATGAGCGTCAGCGGCTCATAATGACTCGTAACCGCAACTAAGCCCGGCCCTTCTAATTTGACATTAAATAATCCGCCTGCAAGCATGCCAGACACTTTTTTCATCAATTTGATATCCCAGCGGACAGACGGTTCAAAAGCGAGCAGGTCGTTTCCATTAACAAAAACGGATTCCCCTTGAGCCAAACGAAGAATCGAGATTTTTTTGCCTTGATCTGCCACATATAATTTTCCATCACCTGTCGCCTTCATCAGTGAGGTGCCTTCTCCTGAGAGCATTTTTTTGAACATCTTTGAGACGCCGTGCTCAAAAACACCCTCACGTTCAAATTTGATTTTCCCTCGATAAGAAACCATGGAACCTGTTTTTGCCCAAATGGTGTCAGTCAAATTAATTTCTAAAAGCCTTGGTGTTTCAAGTTCGAAGACCCCTTCTCCTTTATCTTCTTGCTGCGTATTCTGAACAAATTCTTCAAGTGTATAACGATTCATGATTGCACCTCTTTCTGTATTTTTTTTATATACGGACAAGCTGCATGTTAGGTTTCGAATAGAACGTTTTATATTTCATTGTTATTCACGAAAAAAACAAAAAAATCAAACATTCTGCTCAAAATTTGGCTCGACAGCTTGACGCTTTACTTTTGATGGTGTATAGTGAAACCATCATTTAACAACTGCAAAGTCGTTAGGTGATGAAAATTTTTTTTAGTACGCCAAAAGGTGTGCTACAGTACTAGGAGGAAAAAGCAATATGCAAAACGGTAAAGTAAAATGGTTCAATAATGAAAAAGGTTTCGGCTTCATTGAAGTTGAAGGCGGAGACGATGTATTCGTTCACTTCACAGCTATCGAAGGAGACGGTTACAAGTCTTTAGAAGAAGGACAAGAAGTTTCTTTTGAAATCGTTGAAGGTAATCGTGGACCTCAAGCTGCAAACGTAACAAAAATCTAATCAACTAAATCAATGATGAAACGACAAAATAAAGAGAGGCATATGCCTCTCTTATTTGATTTTCAGCTGAATTTCAATTGCTAAAATATTTTGCTTCAGTCGTTGTTCAATTTCAGAAATATCTTTTTCGAGAAAAGGTCTTCCCTTCTTTGCTACATCTACTAGTTGCTCTAGATCGCTGTACACCTCTTGAAATGTTCGATGTAATACCGTTTCGAAATCCTTATTATTCATGCCGGCCTTCCCCTTTTCCTCTATTATCCGTCACTTAGTCAAAAAGTAACTCAACCAAAACTTTCTATAGTTATATCGGCTCATTTTTCAGAATATGTTCTTTTTTTACACATTCTCTTCGTGTTTTTTTCATGAGCGGATGTTTGAGCAGGGAAAACCGTGTCACAGTGCTTACTTTTTAAGCAGTGTCTGTCCGTATTCTTTTATTTTCTCTCCAACTGTGCATTGCTGAATACAAAAGGAGTGGGCGTATTTTTTGCCATATTCTTTTCGAAAGTGCTTCTTAATCAAACAATCTGAGCAATACGTGTCTTGGAGATCCGTCAATTCTTGTACTGCTGTTTTTTTATCCACATTATTCAGCTCCGTCTGCTTCTAATTTCAATTTACTTTCGATTGGGACGTCTGCAAGCATCTGCCTTGCAAGCTGATCCGCTTCTGCATTTTGTTTACGATCGATGACTTCATAGGTTGGCGTGAGCTTCAGCTCCTTTAAAGCTGCTTCAATCCGGTCAAGCCATTTGTTATGTACATCATCATAACAAGGCCATTCTCCTTTTAACTGATTCATGACAACAAGTGAATCGCCCCTAATCGTGACAGAATTTCTGCTTGCCCCAAGGTCTTTTAAAGCTTTTACTGCCTCAAATAAAGCCGCATACTCTGCTTCATTATTGGTGATTCCTTGGAAGGGCTGATTTTTCCTCAAACGATAAGCATCTTCTCCGAGCTTATAGTACACGACAACGCCAAGGCCAGAGTCACCTGTTTCTTTGTGAAAACTTGCATCAAAATAGACCTGAAGCTGATCAGGTTCAAGCTTTAGTTCTTCATTTAGCTTTTCAAGTTCTTTAATAGACCACATCGCCCCTTTTTCATCTTCAAATGATAGGAGTGACTGTGGTTCTTTTTTGTCGATATGTTTTGCTAAAATCAAGGCCTCTTTTAACTCCATCCAATCTTCTTGGAAAAAAGCAATGGACCCAATCGATTTCACTTTCATTGTATAGTGCGCTCTTAATTTCATTGATCACATCGCCTTCCCGTGCTTTTAAGGTAAACGTTCGTTATGCTATAATCAAAAAGTTACATTTTACAATGAGAAAGGAAGTTCATGTCACTTGTTTAATGAAGGTATTTGGATCTTATTTGCGATCATTAATTTTATCATTGTTCTTCTATTTTATAAAGGATTTGGCAAAATGGGCCTTTTCGTCTGGATTGGCTTTGCGACGGTTGCTGCAAATTTACAAGTGGTCAAAACCGTTGAATTGTTTGGCTTAACAGCAACACTTGGAAACATTTTATATGGCAGTGTGTTTTTTGCAACGGACGTATTGAATGAAAAATATGGACAAAATGAAGCGAGAAAAGCTGTCTGGATTGGTTTTGCCACTCTTTTAACGCTTACCGTTGTCATGCAGGAGGCTTTGCTATTCCATCCCGCTCCATCTGATATCTCGCAATCATCGCTGGAAACGATATTTGGCTTTATGCCAAGGGTCGCACTTGGCAGTCTTGCTGCTTATATCATCAGTCAAATGTTAGATGTTTATGTATATTCGTTTATTCGCCGGATATTTCCTTCCGATGGTGCGCTCTGGGTGCGTAACGCTGGAAGTACGATGATTAGCCAGCTGCTTGATACACTAATCTTCACAACCATTGCCTTTCTTGGCACCTATCCATTTCATGTATGGATTGAAATCTTCATCACGACTTATGTGATTAAATTTATCGTTGCCGCGATTGCGACACCATACGCGTATGCAGCGAAAAAAATGGTTCCGCTTGATGAAAGGGTGAAATAAATTGCCAGCTGAAATATACATTGATGGTGCTAGCGCAGGTAATCCAGGTCCTTCTGGCATCGGCATTTTCATTAAATATGATGGAAAGGCAGAATCTTTCTCTATTCCTCTCGGATCCATGAGCAATCACGAAGCAGAATTTACCGCTCTTATTGAAGGGATGAAAATCTGCGTAGAAAAAGGACTGCGTTCCGTTTCGTTTCGAACAGATTCACAGGTAGTTGACCGTGCGGCCAATGCAGGATTTGCTAAAAATCCAGCCTTTCAGCATTTTATAAAAGAGATGATCGAGCTTCAAAGCCAGTTTGATTTATTTTTCATTAAGTGGATTCCAAGCAAGGAAAATCAAGTAGCTGATCAGCTCGCTAGAAAAGCGATTCACCTTTCTAAAGGATGAATCGCTTTTTTTCGGTTATGCTAATGTATGAGGTGATACTGATTGGATAAAGAGAATAAAGGTCGTGTCACAAATGGGACAACCCCTCAAGGTGATGCGCAAACAAAAGATAAACAACCACTATCTCAGCTCGAAAATAGAGCAAAGAAAAGCAATACAAAAAGATGACCTTAGAGATCAGCTTAGCTTAGCTGATCTCTATTTTACTTAATCGATTCACCATCGGTTCAATCCCTTTGATTTGATGGTATCGCAGCATGGAAGCAGCTCGTTCTTGATTGATGTTCATTTTCGTCTCATCAATTGGACAGCTCAGCGGGACATCACATTTGATCTCTGCCAATAGACGGGAGAGCTTCAAATCTTCTAATCCTGCTTGCATTTTTTTTTGCTGTGCAGCCGTTAGTTCATGAACATTTTCTAATAACTCATCAATGGTTTGATATGTTTGAATAAATTTTAATGCTGTTTTTTCTCCGATTCCTTTGACGCCTGGGTAATTATCACTTGAATCCCCCATAAGTGCTTTCATATCGATCAGCGCCTTTGGAGAGATGCCCATTTCCTCTTCAAATAGGGCTTTTGTATAATGCTTATAGTTCCCAATTCCTTTTTGCATTAGAGCAACAGTCACTTGCTCATTCAAAATCTGAAGCAAATCTTTGTCTCCAGTTAGAACTGTCACACGTGCTTCATTCTGATAGAGTGCCGCCAGCGTGCCGATACAATCATCTGCCTCAAAGCCCTTTAAACCAACGTTTACAATTCCTAATTCTTCTGTCGCTTCCTTTGCTAAATCGAATTGCGGAATGAGCTCGACAGGCGCCTCTCCTCGATTTGCTTTATAATCTTGAAACAATTCATTTCGGTATGTTTGGCTTCCCATATCCCAGCAGCAAACAATATGAGTTGGCTCAAATGTCTGTACAGCGGTTAATAAATGCTTCAAATAGCCATTCACTCCATTTGTCGGAACACCGTGATCATTTATCATAAAATTGCGATGGACAGCCGTTGCATAGAACGATCTGAACAGAAGCGCCATGCCATCAACAAGCAGTACGTGTTTATTCATTCTTATAAACTCCCTTTTTCAAAACAATACTCCTATTCTATCACAGAACATAGAATTCGACATAAAAAAGGCGCCTTCTTCTTTTGAAAAAGAAGTGGCACCTTTGGATTACTTTTGACCGTATTGCATTTTTTTCGATTCTGCTTCTGCGTAGGACGGCATCTCTTTTTGTTTAGGATTACGCTCATCCTGCTTTTTTGCATGCTTCTTTTTTTCCATCATCATTCCCCTTTCTCGGTTCACTTGTTAAGATGACCAAAAAAGAGAAAGTTACTCTTTACTTCTGTTTTCGTTCGACATACTCCTTAACCATATCAATCGTGACATGCTTACGCAGCGGAACAATTCCGCCTCGTGCAAGCTCATTCATCTTTGAGGTAATCGCATTGATCTCGTCAGTTGTAAATGGTTCGTTTTGCTCACACTTGAAAACAGCAGTCTCTATTGCCTGCTCTCTTTTCTGCTCAAGCGCAAGAAACGACTTGATATGAGCATTCTGTTTTTGTGAATGTGCGGAAATCTCTTCGTGTACGCTCGTCATTTTTTATCAACTGCTTTCTTTTTTATATAGTCTATCATGAATTAAATGGTTTTCAACTGATTCTTCCATTCATTTGTTTGCTTGTATACTTGTTCTATCATCGCCTGCTCTTTCGCATCTGTCGTCAAGCTCATGATAAATGTTTGTTTTTGTTCACTCAGCTGCTTGAGCGCTTCTGTTTCATATCTTTCAGTAAAGGTCTTCACCATCATATCGTATCTGCTCTGTAATTCTTCTTTTTCTTTATCTGCCCATTTCGTCGTTAACTGGAAAAGGACATCTCGAATCGCTTCAATAAACGCTGCCTTCCCGTTCTGTTCAAAGAAAGCTTTCGCTGATTTTTGCTTCTTTAAGAGCGGTTCAAACGGCGTCAGGTCCGCTTCCACTTCAATTTGTTTCAGCTCTGCATTTTTCTCATCTGGCGGCGACAAACGGAGAGAAAAGTAAGGATCTTCTGCACACGCAGCCTGTAATCCTTTCTCCCACTCCTCTTTGAAATATTGAGTGATAAACGATTCCATTCGAATATCAAGCGCCTTTAACTCCTGTACAAATTCAAATTCATAATCCTTTAGCGCCTGTTCAAGCGCTTTTTTCAACTCCTGCCTGAAGTCCCCTTGAGATATTCCAGGATAAAAGGCTGTCTTTAACAGATCATTTGCATAAAGTGACAAGCGCTGAACAATGTGGTAAAGCTGTTCGTGCAAGTCCTTTTTCACACTTTCTGTCACTAGCTTAGAACGTTTAATATGGCTCATTTGATCAACGATCGCTTCATAGGATGTGTCTATCTTTTTCTTTTCCGCTAGCTTTTCATCTTCCGACTGGTGCAGCGTCTCATGCAGCCTCTCAACTGTTCTACATAATGTACTAGCTTCAAAATACAGAAGCTCAATCGCATCTTTCGTTAATTCTTCCTCAATAAAATAGTCGAGCTGTGTTCTAAGCTGTGCATACTGGTTATAAGGCGATTGGCCCTTGCCTTCAATCTCTTCCTTACTCGATACATGATGAAGATTTGGATGCCTGATGCCTTCTTTTGTGAGCTCATTTTTCACATAGTCAAAGACGGTTTCAAGCTCTGCTTGATCCTTTGCGAGGTCAGCTGCATTGATAATAAAAAACATCTTATCCATGCTAAATGAATCTTTTACAAGCCCGAGTTTGCGTAAAAATGACCGGTCTGCTTTTGAGAAAGAATGCTGGTAGTAAGTTAAATAAAGAAGGGCATCAGCATCCTTCATATATTGAAAGGCAATCTCTGTATGGCGTTTATTCATACTGCTGGCGCCTGGTGTATCAACAATTGTCAGTCCTTTATCTGTTAAAGGTGTACTTAAATACACCGTCACTTCCTTTACCACACAAGAAACAGCCTCTTCAGCCACATATGGCTTTAATTCTTGAAGGGTGACATTAAGCGGCGTTTGTTTTTGAATGTAATCACGGAACTTGTCATGAGCATTTAAAAAATGCTCAACAATGATGCGGTGATCCTGTTCAAGCTCTCTTTTTTTCAGCGTTCGCTCTAGTTTCGCTTGAAACGTATCTCCCTTTTCTTCTGTTATAGAAAAACCGAGAATTTGATCGAGCTCCTCTACTATTTCCTGCTCGGTTTTGAACACCACTTTCACACTTTCATGCGGATGGTCTTCTGTCGGCCTCGTCAGCTTATTGATCGTGGCCGTAGTTGGTGTAGGAGATGATGGCAGCACCTTTCTCCCAACTAGGGCATTGGCAAACGAAGATTTCCCCGAACTAAAAGCACCGAATAAGGCAAGTGTAAATTCCTTCGCTTGCAGCCGCTTTGTTCGTTTTTCAAAGGACTTTCTTTGAGATTGAAGCGCGTTTAATGGCATTAAAATTTGAGAAAGCTGCTCAAACTGGTCAATCGACTGCGCTGTCGTGATGTGCTGTGATTGACGCATTTGATCAAGCTCTGTCTGCTGCTGATGTTCTTTCTCGCTTTCTTCCGCATGAATTGACGTTTGATTCTGCTTTAGTTCGTCATGCTGCACCCGATGTTTTTTCGCATAAAACCAATCTTCTTCGACCTGCTCATTTGTTCCGTTTTGCCATATATCCCATATATGTTCAATATCTCTTCTGATTTGATCATTTTTTTCCATGCTTTGCTCCAGCGATTGGAGCTCCTGAGCTGCCTGGGCCCATTTTTCTTGCTGCTTTCCCTCTTCATTCATGAGCTGGGTTTTCAGCATCTCGGTCATTTGTTCAATCAATGGTATTGCTTTCTGTTTGGTCTGTCTTTTCAGTGCTTCACCAGCATCTTTCGCATATTGTAAAACGTATTCATTAGAAAATGTTGCACCATGATGAATCACGTTTTCAAGCAGTGATTCTTCTACAGGTGTTTCAAATGCCATCACTTGATTTAATAGCTCTTCACCAAGCTGATGCTTCTTGACTTCTTTTTTGAGCAGCTCAGCAATATGCCAGTCCACTTCTGCTTTCATTCTTGCTTTGACATCTGCTAAGAAATCATTCGCACGCTTTTCTTTTTCCTGCTCGGTTTTATTTTTAGCGAACAGCAGTCCTACCTTAAAGCCAGGTGCTTTCGATTCAATATAGTCACTTGCGAGCTCTCTCATTTTAAATGGGGTTAGGTTTGCATTTTTTAAAATGTTCTCGACTTCAGAAGACACTTCATCTTCTAACTGTTTTGCTCCATTTTCAATGAAGCTTCTTTTCGCTTCAAGTTCCTTAACTTCCTTTCTTTTTTCTTGAAGCTGTAAATCAAGATCCTCTTCCTGCAGCTCTTCTTTTAGCGAGCCAATATGTTCTTTTAAAACATGCTCTATTTTCTGCTCGGTATAGGCGCGAAGCGATGCTTTCGGCAATGTTTGTAATTCTTGCAGTTTCTCGATTAAACGAATCATTTCGTTTCTTGGATGCGACTCATCAGTTACAGATGTAAAGTATAGATGTTCTTCTTCAATGCCTTCTTTTTGAAGCATATCAACTATTTGATTTTTGTAGTCTTCAAATGCTGTCTCATGCTCATCATGTCGGTCGACTTGGTTTACGATGAAATAAAGATTTGGCACTTTCTCTTTAATGGAGCGAATGAAACGAATGTTTTCCTCCGAATGAACATGGTTGTAGTGAACGACATAAAAAAGAGCATCTGCTTGATGAAGAATTGACGCAGCAGATAAAAAGTGGGCATGATCCGTTGAATCAATTCCGGGCGTATCAATCAGTGCCACCTTTTCTTCCAGTCCTCGATAGTCACCGCTAATTTCCACCATTTCAATCTGTTCTCCATCCTTACAAAAACGCTGAACTGCTTCTTTGTCATAAGAACCGCTCATTTTTGCAAAACGGCCATCTGAAGTGTGGAGCTTTACTTCACTCTCCCCTTTTCTCACGACGACCAAGTTTGCACTTGTTGGGATTGGGCTCGTTGGCAGGATATGATCATGAAGCAGATGATTCACAAGTGACGACTTTCCAGCAGAATAGTGGCCGGTAAATGCGATGTACACTTCTTCTTCTGCTTCCTTTTTGATAATCGATGCTAGTTTGGCTGCGCGTTCATGATCATCCCTTTTGAGAAGGCTTTGATATAAAGCACCTGTAGTTTGAACGAGCGAATCTCGAATAGACAAGTCTTTCATGACGATAAACCCCTTTGTTTTTAGAAAAGTCAGTTATGTATGTGATACCATTTTACACAAAATGAAGAGATTTTTCTTCTGATCTGAGGAAATAAAAAAAATCTGCTGCCCGATCAGTCACAATTGACTGCGATCAGGAAGCAGATTTTTTAGAAACACCTTTTAATACGAAGCCAATTAATAGGCTGTATACACAGACCGTACCGAGTAAGAAAACCATTGTCATGTGATCACCGTCCATCCTTCTTGATTGAGAATGCTTATCATTAATGAAAGTGTATCACAATTGATAATGATTTTCAATATTAATTTAATAAATACTGATTGAGCGCTTTCTCTTCTGTTTGAATTCTCACGGCCATCATCCATGCATTTAAACATGTGAACAAAATGGCGGTAAAATAGGCATTAAACAAAAGCGGGATCAGCATCAGCTCAATTGCCACCACTACATAGTTAGGATGCTTTAACCAGCGATAAGGTCCTTTTTTAACAATCATCGCATTTGGTACAACTAAAATCTTTGTATTCCAATACGTCCCAAGAGAACATAATGCCCAGTATCGAATCACCTGTGTGGCCAGCAGAAAAACGAGCAGCACAAGAAAATAGCGCGACGGCGGCCTGTTTAACCCCCATACCTCAACCATGAGTGAGAGAAAAAAGCCCGCATGCATAGCGACCATATAAGGATAATGACTAGCACCAAATTCAATGGCACCGATCGCTTTCACTTTCTTTTCATTTCTTTTGGCCACAAGCATTTCAATAAGCCGCTGACAAACGAAGAAACCAATGATCAGCCAAACGATCATGACATGACCTCCTCCCATTTCATGAGCAGAAGTTCTGAGGAAAAGCCAGGGCCAAGCGCTCCGCAAAGACCCATATCCCCCGCTTCAGCAGATTGACGTTCAAGATAATGCTTGATGACATACATAACTGTGGCAGAGGACATATTCCCGTGTTGTTTGAGTACTTCTTTTGATGAAAAAAGCTGATCCTCTTGTAAGGATAGACTATCAATATAGGCATCAATCACTTTTTTTCCTCCAGGATGGGCAAGAAAAACCGATAGGTCTTCTGCCGAATACCCTTGCTGCTCTAAAAATTGATCGACTTGCTCCTTTAACCAGCCTGAAATAATGGAAGGGATGTCACGGGAGAAAATAACCCGAAAGCCGTCACTTGTAAATTCCCAGCCCATCACATCCTCAGACTGTTTCATTGTGACGGATTGTGTACCAAGCACTCTAGGAACTGTTTTTAGATCGGCGTATTCAGATACACCTTTTTCTCCAGTTAAGAGTACCGCTGCTGTCCCGTCTCCGAACAAAGATGTACCGATTAAATTGCTTTTTGATTGATCTTGCGGCTGAAAGGTTAAACTGCACAGTTCACAGGCAACAACTAGTACCTTTGCTTCTGGAAATGCCCTTATGTATTCGTAAGCCCGGGACAATCCTGCCGCCCCGCCTCCGCACCCTAATCCCCAAATCGGCACTCGTTTCGTATAAGGCGAAAAAGGAAGAACGTTCATCAGTTTTGCATCAAGACTTGGTGTCGAAAGTCCGGTGCTTGAAATAAAAAACAATGCATCGATCTCTTCAAACGGAATCGGCTTTTTCAGGAACGCCTTCTCATGAAGACAATGTATGACCGCTTCTTTTGCATGAGCCAATGCTTTTTCCAAATAGAGATTGTTTTTCTCCTCAAAAGAGTGGTGCGTCTGATACCATTCAATTGGCTGCACAAACTGTCTGCTCTCGATTTCTCCGTTTTGAAAAGCTCTGAGCAGCCGGTCGATATCTTTAAACGATCGTTTAAATTGAGATCTTGCAAAATCAGCCGCCATTTTCTGATCCACATGATGTTTTGGCAGACTCGTTCCAACAGAAAGAATGTACGCCATCGGCTTCACCCCTTTTTTCGATTAATATCCCCTATCGAAAAAAGGATATACATGCCAAAACGTCACAATTCAGTCAAAATATTTTCCTCCGGCTAACTTTTTGTCTTGACGACAATTGATAAATATTGGATAATATAGGTGAAAACATGATGTAGTTTTCCTCCTTCACAGGTTCGTTCTAAGCCAAGCGAACCTGCTTTTTTTATGCAAAAAAACACTTCTAAAAGAGAAGTGTTCAGACCGTAGACCCCCACCTTTACTTTAAATAAAATTTCGATCATTATTCAGAATGATTTTATTTAAACATGAATGGATCACCTTTTTTTGCTGATCAACTCAAAGTAACAACCATAAATTTCTAATTTATTTGAATTTTCTATATTAAAAGGATTTTTCCCACTATATACTTAATCAATATGAGTACCAAGAAAAACAGTGAAAAAAGAAAGGATCTACAACATGGTTCAGCTCAAAATTTAATTGACTGGAGTGATTGTAATGAAAAAGGTTTCCAAAAAAAAGACACCCTACAACACGATACTTCTCTCAAAGGTAATTGGTTTAGTGCTTCTTACACTGTTTCTCATTTTTATCTGGGATATGTCTAAACCCCATTTGCAGGCGACAAATGGGCAAGCAAAAAATGTTGCCAGCAGTGACTTCCGTGACACAAGCATCAGTCTGAAAGCAAAAGATCAGTCTACAAGAACATTGGATACACATTTTAAGACCAATCCAAACCAACAGGCAACGAATAAAACGGTCTTTTTAACATTTGATGATGGTCCTTCTGCTACATCAAATCAGCTGTTAAATGTATTAAAAGCACATCACGTGAAGGCGACGTTCTTCATGCTTGGACCGCAAATTCAAGCACACCAATCAGCTGTGAAAAGACTTTATCAAGAAGGACATCAATTAGGTCTTCATGGCATGACGCATGATATAAACCTCTTTTATCAGAACAGCGAGTCTCCTGCAAATGAAATGAGAGAAGCTCAGCGTATTCTTGCCTCTGTTACAGGCGTCTACAGCCGTCTTGTAAGAACCCCCTATGGCAGTGTTCCAAATTTAACATATCATCAAAAAGTACGTTTAAACCAAAATGGCTTTATTTACTGGGACTGGACGATTGATAGCCTTGACTGGAGATATAAAAACTCACAATATGTTCCAGAGGTATTGAAGCAATTGCAAATGTTTGAGAAAAATAAACCATGGGAACCAAAAGTTATTTTAATGCATGATCAACCCTCTACCACAAACTATTTAGATAGCCTGATTATACAGCTAAAAGCAAGGGGCTATACATTTGCAGTCATTAACGAAACAATGCCGCCGGTACAACATTAATAGTGCTAATCACAAAAAGCCCGTATCCAAAAGATGCGGGCTTTCAGCTTGTAGACAAACCCTCACACGCTCCTTCCTAGGATCCCTAGGACTTCAAAGGTTTTTTATGAAGCTAAAAAGAAGACAAAGAGCTAAAATAAAAGGTCATTTTAGCTCTTTGTCCATAATCTGAACCTCTCTCCAAGAGAGGGGTTTACATAACAGATTGCTTAGGTTCTTCTACCAGGTCATGCCCGGCTTCTTTTTTAAAAGGAATCATGTGATAAATAATATGAAGCAAAATAGCGGTAAAGCTACCGGCCACGATGCCATTACTTGTTAATAATTTGATTGATTCTGGCAGATGCTCAAACATTTGCGGCACAACGGTGACACCTAAGCCGATACCCACTGAGCATGCAACAATGAGCAGGTTTTCCTGTTTGGCAAAATCCACACGCGAGAGCATTTTAATACCGTAGGCAATGACCATCCCAAACATCGCAACCATTGCGCCGCCAAGAACGGACTTTGGAATAATCGTCGTAAATGCAGCAATTTTAGGAAAAAGTCCAAATAACATGAGTAATGCACCTGTCACAACGATAACTTGGTTTTTCTTGACGCCTGTTAACTGGATCAATCCAACGTTTTGCGAGTAGGCTGTGTACGGAAAAGCATTGAATATTCCGCCTAATAGCACAGCAATCCCCTCTGCCCGATAGCCTTTAGCCAAATCTTTTTCTTTTAACGAACGGTTTGTTAAATCACCTAGTGCGAAATAAACGCCTGTTGATTCAACTAATGACACAATCGCAACTAACGTCATGGTCATGATCGGTGCAAATTCAAAGGTCGGCATGCCAAAATAAAATGGCTCAATCATGCGGAAAACCTGGGCGTTTGCCACCTCAGCTGTTTCCACTTTCCCCATAAACGCAGCAACTGCTGTCCCAAGGAGAATACCGATTAATATGGCGATCGCCTTCATAAAGCCAGTTGTGAATCGATAGAGCAGTACAATGATAAACAGCACAAGGAAAGCAAGGCCGAGATTTTCAAAAGAACCATAATCAGCACTTCCTTCTCCTCCTGCCATATTGTTCATCGCTACTGGAATAAGGGTTATCCCAATAATGGTGACGACAGACCCTGTCACGACAGGTGGGAAAAATTTCACAAGCTTCCCAAAGAAAAAGGAAAGCAGAATGATGATACACCCCGAAGCAATAATACTTCCATAGATAGACGATATTCCATACTTAGAGCCAATCGCAATCATAGGAGAAACTGCAGTAAATGTACATCCCAATACAACAGGCAGACCGATCCCAAAGAAGCGGTTTTTCCATACTTGAAGCAATGTGGCAGCCCCGCACATGAAAATATCTGCAGAGATTAAGTAAGTCAGCTGTGCAGGCGTGAGCCCGAGCGCATCTCCAACAATGAGCGGCACAAGAACAGCACCGGCATACATCGCCAGCACATGCTGAATGCCAAGCGAGAGCGTTTTGACTTTTTTAGCGGCACTCATGATTGTACCTCCCGTACAAACGTGACTTTCCCTTCCTCAAGTGATTCAATACGCGCGAGGGACTCAACGCGGTAGCCCATTTGCACAAGCGCATTTCTTCCAGGCTGAAATGATTTTTCAATGACAATGCCAAATCCGGCTACTTTCGCCTTCGCCTGCTTTGCAATCGCAGCAAGCCCTTTCGCAGCTTCACCATTTGCTAAAAAGTCATCGATGATTAACACACAATCATTTTCACTCAGATGACTATTTGAAATAGCAATCGTGCTTTCTACTTTTTTCGTAAAAGAGTACACACTGGCTGTTAACAGGTTATCCGTTAATGTGAGTGATTGACGTTTTCTAGCAAACACAACAGGTACTTGAAGAGCAAGCCCAGCCATCACAGCAGGCGCGATGCCTGAAGATTCGATTGTGATGATTTTTGTAATGCCATCATGCTTAAATAATCTAGCAAACTCTTGCCCAATCTCATGCATTAACACAGGATCAATTTGATGATTTAAAAAAGCATCTACCTTTAACACTTGATTTGACAGAACGATTCCTTCGTTCTCAATTTTTTGACGTAACAATTCCATCATTCTTCCCCCCAGCATATTGGCTAACATTCAATTTTTTGCATAAAAAAAGCATTGCTGTCCATGAGGAGCAAGCAATGCGAAAACGATCCACGGATCATCAGCTCAAACAAGAGCTGTTTCATTTTGCTCACTCATAGTCGGACCGTATCGGTGTCCGGTAGAAACTTGCGTGCCATCATCACGCGATTATATGAGTGTTATAGTGTTCAAATTATAACAAGATTTCATACGCTTGGAAAGCACTTTTCTAGAAAAATACCGAACTAAAATAATAGATCAGCACAAATTGTTCGTTTTTAGAATATTCAAGCATCAAAAAAGCACCCTTCTCATGAAAGGGTGCCCTTCTTTTATGATAAATACAGTTTCGTATATTTATCCGTTAAGTAGTCGATTAAATATTGAACATTTAATTCTTCGCCTGTTGCATCTTGAATGATTTCAGATGGCTTTTTCCGTTTTCCATGCTGGTGAACATGTTCCGTTAGCCATTCTTTTATCGGTGCAAAAGACCCAGTTTGAATGAGTTCATCAAAATTTGGCAAATCTTTGATCATTTGCTGCTTTAATTGCGCCGCATACATATAACCAAGGGCATATGAAGGGAAATATCCAAAGCTTCCATCAGACCAGTGAACATCCTGCAAAATACCGAGTGCATCATTAGGAGGCGTAATGCCAAGATACGCTTGATATTTTTCATTCCAAAGTGCAGGCAGATCTTCAACCGCTACTTCTTCATTGAAAATTGCTTTCTCAATTTCATAGCGGATGATAATGTGAAGCGGATACGTCAGTTCATCGGCTTCAATTCGAATGTAAGTCGGCTTCGATTCATTCACTGCATGCACAAAGTCTTCTAATGAAACATCTTTAAATTGCTCAGGAGAGGCTTCTTGCAGCTTTTGATAATACGTTTTCCAGAAATCTTCGTGTCTGCCGATAAAGTTCTCAAAGAAAAGAGACTGTGATTCATGGATACCCATTGAAGTGCCATCACACAAAAGCGTTCCGCTCAGTGCTTCATCAATGTTTTGCTCATAGATCGCATGACCACATTCATGAATCGTGCCAAAGATCGCCATTCGAAAATCATGTTCATCATAACGGGTCGTCACACGCACGTCCCCTCTGCTCAATGTCACTGCAAATGGATGAACCGTTGTATCAAGGCGGCCTGCGTCAAAGTCATAACCTAATTCTTTTAAGAAAAAGAGGCTTAATTCCTTTTGTTTATCGATTGGAAAGCTTTTCGATAAAAATGAAGTATCCGGCTTATTAGGAGAGGCTTCAATTTTTTTCACGAGAGGAACAATGGCGTCACGAAGTGCACCAAATTTTTGATCAAGCTGTTCAACCGTCATATCTGGCTCATAGTTATTGAGCAGCACATCATAAGGCGTTTTTTTCACGCCCCAATATTGGATGAAACGCTTGTTAAAGTCAATGAGCTGTTTTAAGTATGGTGCAAAGAGTGAAAAGTCTGATTTCTCCCTTGCTTCTACCCAAACATGCTCTGCTTTTGACTGTAAAATCGAGTATTCTTTAAATTCTTCTTTCGGAATTTTGCTATTTTCATCATACTCTTTTTGTGATAATTCGAGCGCCTTCTGTGTATCTTTTGACAGCTCATCTCGATGTTTGTTTAATGCGAGAAGAAGATCTCTCATTTCATCAGAAGTCTTCATATTAAAAATATCACTTGATAATTGACCGATCGTTTCAGCTCTAAAATCTGCACTTTTTTTAGGTGCTTGTGTTCTAGAGTCCCAATAAAGTAAATGGAGCGCCTCTGTATAATGGGCGATTTTCCCTAGTAATTGATAAAACGCTTTCTCAGTTGCTTCTAGACTCATGCGTTTGTTCCCCCAATCAATAAAATATGTATGTACGTTTCAAGGCTACTTCAATGAATGTTCTTTTGTCAATGAAAAAGGAGGATACACAGCGGTATCCTCCTCATTTGCAAGTTTTCAGCTATTTAAGATGTGATGATGGGCTTCACTGGCAGGACGGATTCAATTTTACTTTGAAGCTCAGTATCTTCCTGACGATCAAAGTAAATATGAATGCTTCCTGCGTCTTGGCTTGTCCGGATCAGTCTTCCGATACCTTGGCGTAAGCGAAGCAGCATATACGGAAGGTCAACTTCAGCATGTGCATCCTTTGCTTCATTCCGTTTCGCTTCAAATACCGGATCATGCGGCGGATAAGGAAGTCCCCAGATGATCACATTCGTTAATGATTGACCTGGAATATCAAGCCCTTCCCACAGATGAACAGAGCATAACACGGATGTCTCATCAGCTTGGAACTTTTGAACAATCGTGCTGATTTCCTCGTCTCCCTCAAAATATACGTCAAACGGCAGTGATTCATTTGCTGCTTCAAGCTGCTTTCTAAAGAAATGGAGTTCGTCAAATGAAGGGAATAATATCAGAGATCGTCCTCCATTTTCTTTAAGCTGTGTGATCACTTGCTGTGCTTTTTCCTCTTGTTCAGCGAGCTGCTGAATTCCGTGGAAATAAATCTTCATTTGTTCATCGTAATCATACGGTGAAGCGACACTCATTGATAAGTAATCTTTAATCCCAAGACTTTCAGCTAAATAATCAAAGGATTGATTCTCAGACAATGTAGCGGAAGAGAAAATATATGGTCTTTTTTGCGAGAATACTTTTTCGCCAAGCACCTCTGCAACCGTCTTCGGCATCACAACAAATGTTGTATCTAATTCCTGTTTTTCCAGCCAGCTAATGGCATTTTTTTGATAAAGTGATAAAGAATACGCCATTTGTTCAATGTATTCTTCCACAACAGATAATTCGTATTGATCAATCGTATACATCTCAGATTCAAACACGAGCGCTTCTCCGATTTTTTCAAGCAAGTCACACAATTCACTTGCAGAACGCTTCACCTCATCCACACGCCCAATTTCAAGCCGGTGCGAGCCTTTGACTTCTTTGGCATGTGTTTTTAAAAGATAAAAGAACTCATCGTTTGTTGCAAGTGCATCTTCAACAAGCTCTGCAAATTCTTCGCGTATATCGTTTTGCAAAAGACGCTCCAAAAATGTTTCGAGCGTTGATTGCTTCACTCGGTAAGTCAACGCTTTTTGTGCGGCAAACTCGAGAAGATGTCCTTCATCAAAGACAACGGAGCTATGCTCAGGAAGCAGCGGAAGCTGGCCCTCACGTTTTCTGGATTCCTTCGTCCACACATGCTCCATGTAAAAATCATGTGAACAAATGATGAGGTCTGTCGCTTTCCGGTAATGATCTCTTGATAAATTCAGACCGCAGCGATGACGCATGTCGCACGTCAGGCAGTCCTGAAACGAGTCATAGCCAATTCGTGACCATTCATCATTTGATAACTCTGGATACTCTTTTCGATCGCCATACGGATAAAAGGTTTGCATGCCATGAGATTCATGAACAAATGAAGGCAGTGCTTCATAAATATCAAGCCACTTTTCATCATCTTCACGCTGCATCGTTTTTTCTAGTTTTTTTAAGCATAAATATTGATCATGCGATTTACTTAATCTCGCATCTATTTGAATATCAAGGTGATTGGCAATTTTATAGATATCACCTTCTTGTTTAACGAGCTGTTCAATTAACGTTTCGTCCGCACATGCAATAATCGCAGGCTTCCCTGTATACCTTGCATAAGTGACGGCAAATAAGAGATAGACGATGGTTTTGCCTGTGCCTACCCCAGCTTCGGCAAACATCACACTTTTTTCTTTAAAGGCTCTTTCTAGCTGAAAAGCCATGAATATTTGTTCATCTCGAAGATCAAAGCCCTTTTCTGGCAAAATGTCATAAAACACATCACCAATCCAGTTGCCCAGTTCTTCGTAAAAATTATGTTCTTTTGATAATGAAAAAGGCAAACGAGATGCTGTCACCTGCTTCAACCCCCAACTTTTGAATCATTCAGACATTCAATAGTACCATTTACGCTGGGGAAACACAATCTTTTTTTATGAGCGCAGGCGATGTTGATAGTTTTCCTTCATTAAAAAAGCATGCTCAGAACGTTCTATGTATGCCTGAGCCAGCGCCAAATCTTCGATGGCTGCCGTAAGCTGAGCAGATTGTCCACCTTCATGCCCTTCTATTTCTTGAGCAGTCGAAGTGAGTGCTTTTTGGATTAACTGAATTTGATCATAATGAATCATGAAGACACCTCTTTTTTTAAAATCAAGTTCAGTTTATTCCGCCATGCGAGGAGTTATACCTTTTCAGCACAAAAAAGCCGCACCTTTTTTTCGGTGCGGCTCTTTATTACGATTAGTTTGTTTGCTTTCTAGGCGGGCGTTTTCCCCAATATTGATAATAGTCTGTTTTGATAAATCCGTTAAACAGTTTTCTCTTTTTCGTCGCTTTTCTTCCGAAGCACTCTTCGAATTTTTCGTGTGACGTTAAGATGTAAATGGACCAGGTGTCTAGGTTCTTAAACGCTTCACCCATTCCTTGATACATTTTTTCAACTGCTGGTTTATCACTCAGTCGTTCACCGTAAGGAGGATTTCCGACAATCACACCGTACTCTTCTTTTGTTTGAAAGTCTTTTACTTGCATTTGCTTAAACTCAATCAGTTCACTTAATCCTGCTTCTTCTGCATTCATTTTTGCAATGTCTACCATACGATGGTCGATATCACTAGCAATAATGCGGAGCGGCTGGTCATAGTTTGCTTTTTCTTCTACTTCCACACGCGCTTTGTTCCATACGTCTTCACCGATCCATTCCCATGATTCAGACGCAAATTCCCGGTTAAATCCTGGGGCAATATTTTGTCCTATCATGGCTGCTTCAATGGCGATTGTTCCTGATCCACAGAAAGGATCCACAAACGGACGGTCAGGTGTCCAGTTCGTTAATAAGACGAGCGCAGCAGCCAGCGTTTCTTTAATAGGTGCTCCGCCTTGATCTACACGGTATCCGCGCTTATGAAGACCTACACCAGATGTATCAAGAGTAAGCACAGCTTTATCTTTTAAAAGAGCGATCTCGATTTTATATTCAGGTCCTGTCTCTTCAAGCCAATCAGACTGAATGTTGTAGGAGGATTTGAGCTTTTGCGCGATGGCTTTTTTGACGATGCGCTGGCAGTCCGGCACACTGGCAAGCTGAGATTTTACAGATTTACCGATGACAGGAAACGTACTGTTTTTCGGTAAAAAAGCGGCCCAGTCAATCGCCTTTGTCCGTTCAAAAAGCTCATCAAATGTTTTTGCCGAAAATTCAGCAACTTGTACCTTGATCCGGTCTGCTGTACGCAGCCAAAGGTTTGCACGGCAAATCGCCAGAGCATCTCCCTTAAAAATCACTTTTCCGTTGTCGACTGTGCACTCATAGCCAAGGTCTTTTACTTCTTTTGCAACAACTGCTTCGATTCCCATTGGCGCTGTTGCGATGAGTGTATAGGTTTTCATTGATTTATCACCTGTTTTCTCGTTCTTTTATGTATTCAAGATAAAAGCTCTCCATATGTTGAAATAGGAGAGCTTTGTTTTCATCATGTTTATTATAACGGATATAACGTTCTGTAAGCCATGTTTTGTTCCATCGTACTGCAAACGGCAAATGCCTCGTACTCAGGTGGTAATCATCTATCTACAGAATTCTCTGTCCTTCTCTCCGTTTGGTTCCTTTGAGAAAGTTCCCCTACCAAGTTTGGGTTTCTCGCTCGAGGGGTTTACCGCGTTCCACTCTCACCATTTCTAGTGAGACTTCGTCACTGTGGCACTTTCAAGGATACTTTGCCATATCCTAAAAGGACGTAGGCATTTTTCCTGCCGTCAGCCTTTCCCAGGCTGCCCTGGCTTATTTTTTCGCCAGGCACGAACACTACGGGCATCTCAGCACCGTGCGAGCATGGACTTTCCTCTGCAATGCCCTAAATAGCATTACAGCGATTACCCGAACGTTAATCAACAAGCGTTATTATAAACGACAATGACATCTGGCACAAGCTTTTTCAGCAAGACTCAATCATAAAGTTTGCTGCCGAAAACGTGTTTCTCAAGGTTCGATAGTCTTTTTAAAATATCAAAGTTCGTTGTATTAGACTGTGCAGGCTGTCTTTTCCCTTGTTCAACAGCTTCTTCTAGCTGTTTTGACAAGTGAAGGTTTTCTTGTTGAAGTTTTTCGATTTCTTGGTTGAAGGTCTCATAGTCTTTAATGACCATATCTAAAAATTTATCGACTTCTTCTTGTTTGTACCCTCTGACACCTGTTTTAAATTCTTTTTCTAAAATTTCTTTCGCAGAAAGCTTTACTTTATCAGCAAGCATCTTTTTCACCTCATATCGTGAATTCATAGTATATTTTTTCAGAAATACGTGACGTTGTCAAATTTTCTCTTGCTTTTAATCAAAAAACGGATCTTCCGCCTCAACCTGCGCTCTTAGATCATCCATCGTGATGTACATAATGGGGTAATCGGTATAGGCTTCCGCTTCTCTTATCATATACTTCGGTGATCCCTCATGCTCGGGATCATATAAGACGAGTAGACCATCTGTTTTTTCAATAAAAAAGCGGTTCTTTTGTTTAAATTGTGCCGGACTTTCATACGGTCTATGCGTGACACTTTCTACAAAATCGGCCTGTGCAACAATTCCTTCATACAACTCTTTGTTTTGTTCATTCCAGCGCTCTTCCTGTTCGTAAAATGGCGTAATGACTGCAAGTTTTAACGCTGGATATTTCTCCTGAAGCTCAAACACCACTTCGGCTGTCCAAATTTCTGCCCCAAGCTGGCCTGATATGAGAACCCATTCCAGACCTTCTTCGATAAGGGCTGTCAGCCTTTTTTGAAGCTCCGCTTTTATGTATTGAAGTGCAGGCTCGTCTTGTTTGAATATCCCAAGCTCAAACGGCTTGTACCCTGTGACAGCAATAATTTTCATTTTTTCACCTGCTTTTAAAAAATGGGACTTATAAAAGTCCCATTCACTTTATCTGTTACAGCAAGGTCCACCGCAGTTAAAGTGTTGATGTGTTGCCGGGTCCACCTGAGAAAACGTATGCGGGAAGTAGTGAACATGTTGGAAATTTTGATGGTGAACATTTGTCACATGCTGCGGGTGGATATGCGGCACAATTGTTGTTGACTCGCTGTGTGTACAGCAATGATTCGTCGGATGAACAATTGGCTGTGTAACATTCGGATGGCAATGATGATGATGGTACATGTAGCATTCCCCTCTCCTTTATTTTCTTACATTAACAATGTATGAATCAAGAGGTGTACATGTACTAATGCATTAACCTATTTTAAAAGTTGGCAAGAAAAATATCTTTATAGTTTGAAAACACAAAAGCGACCAAAATGACCACAAGAAAAAACAAGTAGAAAAGACCCTTATACATGCTATACGCTCCTCATTCAATATCTAACGTTATTTTACAGGATTCGCGGCTTTTCTACAATAAAAGTGCTAAACAATTTTTATTTTCGGTCGAGAGCCGAACGTTGTCATTTTTTGCGCTTTCCCGGGTAATAATATTTCATTACCCAGCTTTTCTCAATAGCCGTTTTTTTCGCTTCTCAAGCTCTTCCGTGTCTCGCTCGCTTAACGATGAGAAAGATAATAAAGATTCTGTGATGGAAAGAGCTGACCTTGCATCTTTTTGGCGATGCTCTTTAAACTTCGCAAGCTCTATACCCGCTTTTAATGCTAAATGGACATCACTTGATTCAAATAATGTTTCCCATATTCTAATCGCTTCATCCCATTCGTTTAGCCGTTTATATTGTAAGGAGAGATCATAAGCTGCCTGATTGGCATGCTCAAAATCAGCACCTGTTAATTCCCGCAAATGCTTCGTGGCTTCCTGTACATCACGATGCGCAAGGTGCCACCTAGCCAGTGCATATTTCTCATCGTGCTCCTTTACCGCATCCATAGAAAGAATTTTTTTGGATAGATGAATGTAGAGGCTGATTAATGATAGGACGTCTAATTCATTATGAGTCAAAATCCCTTCAATAAGCTTAGGATTTTGTTCCTTTAAAAAATGAAAATAGATCATCGGTGCCAAAAAACCCGGTGTGTCGCCTTCCCGGTGGACGTGCAGCTCTTCTTTTTCAACCACGGACAACGCCATTCGTTCATATTTATGCTTCCACAATCGTCTTGATCCGTGCAGAAGATCAAAATGGCCAAACTCTGGAAGTGCAGGGATTTGATCTCGTAATAAGGTATGTCTCGTTTTCACTTGCGGCCAATCGAACGATTTTCCATTATATGTTACTAGAGATTCTACGTTCACTTCATCGAGAAAGCTTTTATAAAGAGCCGCTTCATTTCCCGGATTCGTGAGCAGGTGCTGTTTCACGACTACTTTGTCAGCAAAAACCCGTGCATGTCCTAACAAGAAGATCATATTTCCCGTCCCGCCAGATAATCCTGTTGTTTCTGTATCAAAGAAAAACAGTTCATGCGGCTTGTAACCTTTAGCCGATAGAGAATGCTGGATGCCGCTTTTGTTCCATGCCTCGATGATCTTTGGCAGTTCCGCAAACGAGTAGAGTCCATGCTTATCATTTAATGAATAGGTGACTTCTCGAATGAGACAAAAGGAATCCTCAAAGTGATATGGAGCTGCACCCAATTGCTCCCATTCCTTTATAAATGGGATGTTTTCGGCCGTTACAGGCTGAGGTTGTCCTTCCACTGCTTTTTGCCGTTTTTCATTTGGCTGGTTGTGCGACAGGTGCTTCTTCATTCGATTTAATTTTCCTTTTAAAGACATAAGTAGGTGCCTTCCTCCTTTCCCTTAAAATACAGACATCAATTCAACAATGTTGCTTTTTCCATTGACCTCTTTCATTTCCATGCCAATGCATGATGGACAGCCGTTCTCACAGCGGCACCGCTCTATAAGCTGAATGGCTGCACCTGCTATTTCATCGAAACGAGCTTGGACTTCTTTGCTTAAGCCGATTCCGCCAGGGTAGTGGTCATATAAAAAGACTGTCGGTTTGCCGGTATGTGCCGCTTTAATTTGTGAAACAACATGAATATCTGAACGGTCGCACATCACAAAAGCAGGTACAATGTGCTGAAGAACATTTGCAATGCCAAGCAGTAGCTGTTCAAGTGTTTTCTCTTCAAATCTCCGCTCTGCTTCATGTAATTCAAACCAGGCCGCACTTGTATGAATTTCTTCTTCAGGTAAGTGAATCGGACCAGAACCGATATTTTCACCAGTGCTGAGCCGGATTTTTTTGAAAATGGTCGGCATTGCGTTGACGGTCACATCACCGTAGTGAACAGATACCGCTTCTTTCTCTGTCGTCTGATCAATTTCAAGCACCTTGAGCTGAACAGCTAAATTAGCATCTGTATAGTATTCTACATCCACCTGTTTCACATAAGCCTTCAAATGCTCGTAATCTAGCTTTTCTACTTGATACTGAACCCCTTCATGTAAATAAATCGCTTCATCATGAAGCAATGTCATTGCACTGAATCGATCCATCTCTCCAATAATCCGAACATTCGCTACGTCGGATTGATCCACAATCACCACATTTTCCTGGCTTGCAGACCGCAGGCTGATCCCATGCGCTGGGAACGATTGATCTGACCAATAATACCGGTTCCCGCTAAAATGAAGAACCCCTTCCTCATGTAAGTATTGCAAAATGTCTTCTACTTCCATGTCGCCAAACTGTTCATCCGTCCGAAATGGCAGCTCGTAAGAAGCACATTTTAGATGATCCACTAAAATAATGAGGTTTTCAGGATTGATTCTGGCTGCTTCAGGCGGTCTATTAAAGAAATATTCAGGGTGTCTGACAATATATTGATCAAGGGGTGAGGAACTCGCCACCATGATAATGAGCGCCTCCTCATGACGTCTTCCAGCACGTCCTGCCTGCTGCCATGTACTCGCTACACTGCCAGGATACCCCGTCATAATGCACACCTTTAGCTGACCTATATCTACCCCTAATTCTAGTGCGTTCGTGCTGACGACTCCTAAAATGTCCCCTTCTCTTAATCCCTTTTCAATCACGCGCCGCTCCTTTGGCAAATAGCCACCCCGATACCCGCGAATCGATTTTGGACCGATTTCTTTTTTCACAAGCTCTTGAATATGACTTAAAATCACTTCTACCCGTACTCTGCTTCTAGCAAATACGATCGTTTGGATTTTTTCTTTTAAAAATGTTTTAGCCAATTGATTGACGACAGTTGCAGCGCTTTGTCTAATATTTAATGGCTTATTCACCACTGGCGGGTTATAAAACACAAAATTCTTTTTACCGCTAGGCGCTCCGTTTCGTTCAATAAGATGCACTTTGCTCCCTGTGAGCTGCTGCGCCAGCTCTTTTGGATTCGCAATCGTTGCGGAAGTACAAATAAACACCGGATCACTTCCGTAAAATGCACAAATTCGCTTTAACCTGCGAATCACATTGGCCACATGACTGCCAAACACACCTCGATATGTATGAAGCTCATCAATGACAATATACTTCAAATTCTCAAACAAGCTGACCCATTTCGTATGATGAGGCAAAATAGCTGAATGCAGCATATCTGGGTTAGTGATGACAATATGTCCTGCTTGTCTGACTCGCTGCCGAATGGCTGGGGAGGTGTCCCCATCATATGTTTCACTATGAATCGGAACATCCATCTCGTGGATAATCTCGTTAAGTTCACTCTTTTGATCCTGTGCGAGCGCTTTTGTTGGGAATAAATAAAGAGAGCGGTTTGTCTGGTCTTCTGCAATCGACTGAAGAACAGGCAGATTGTAGCAAAGCGTTTTACCTGAAGCAGTTGGTGTAACAGTCACTACATGCTCACCATTCATTACACGTTCAAAGGCTTCTTTTTGATGAATGTACAATTCTTTCACGCCTCGTTTTTCAAGTGCCTTTTTTAGCCTGTCATCCACTCTTTCCGGAACGGGAGAGGTCTGTGCAGGCTTTGCTTCAATTTCATGCCAATGCTCTACCTGTTCGTCTTTCTTTAATTCTTCTATCAGTTCGTTCATTGTTTTCTTTTTCATATTGCGTCCACCTCTCATTCTAGTGTACCGAATATTTGTTTGCATGACTAGGCGGCAATTTTTTGATGCTGAGCTTATGAGCAAATACTTTGAACTGATGTAACAGTATCGATTACACTTCTATAGTGAAATGATTTTATCAAGGAAGAAGATGATCAGATTGAAAAACGAATTTAAGCCTTTATTTGAACCATTTACGTTTCCTGGAGGCGCCTCTATTGATGGCCGGTTAGTGGTTGCTCCAATGACACACTTTGGTTCTCATGACGATGGCACCATTTCAAAAGACGAAATTGACTTCATTACAGCTAGATCAAGTGAAATGGGCATGGTAATTACAGCATGTGCGAACGTGACTCCAGATGGAAAAGCATTTGAAGGACAGCCTTCTATCGCAAGAGATGAAGATATCCCTGGCCTGAAAAAATTGGCTTCAGCTATTCAGGCAAAAGGAACAAAAGCCATCATTCAAATTCATCACGGCGGCTCTCAGGCTCTCCCTCATTTAGTTCCAAACGGTGATGTGGTTGCGCCAAGTGATGTGTTTAAAGATGGAAAACAAATTGCACGCGCTTTAAAAGAAGAGGAAATTACTCATATTATCGACTCCTTTAAAGAAGCGGCAAGACGAGCGGTTCAAGCAGGGTTTGACGGCGTGGAAATTCACGGGGCGAACGGTTATTTATTACAGCAATTTTACTCACCGCATAGCAATCAGCGTACAGATCAATGGGGAGGAAATGAAGAAAAACGTCTAGCTTTCCCTATTGCTGTTGTAGATGCAGTCAAAGAGGCGATCAAAGAGCATGCGGCTAAACCGTTTATCTTTGGATACCGGTTATCTCCTGAAGAACCAGAAACACCTGGTTTAACAATGACAGAGACGTTTACATTAGTGGATGTTCTCAAAACAAAAAACCTCGATTATTTGCATATCTCTTTAATGGAGATTGGCTCTAAAGCAAGACGAGGCGCAGATTCTAATAAGACACGTATGGAACTGCTAAAAGAACGCTGCGGCGATACTCTTCCGCTTATTGGAGTAGGCAGCGTCATTACAGCTGAAGATGCACTCCATGCTTACAACCAAGGGATTCCACTCATCGCTGTCGCACGAGAGCTGATCGTCGACCCAGATTGGGCAAAGAAAATTAAAGAAGGCAGAGAACAAGAGATTGAAACCGTCATTAAACGCAGCCAAAAAGACAAGTATCTCATTCCAGAAGGATTGTGGTCTGTCATGGAAGCGAGTCAAGGCTGGGTTCCAATGGAGGATTAATGTCCTCACCTCAATAAAAAAACTACCCTATCAATGGGTAGTTTTTTCTATTCATGGATTATTTCATTTTCACTGTAAAGAGCTTGGACGTCTGCTTTTCTACAGAGCCTTTTGGTTCTTTATCAAGCCGTTCGACCAGGTCACCGTTCATAATCACAATCGGTGTCACTGTACTTGATGCTTTCTCTTCAATCAGTTCTAAATCACACGTAATAAGAGGATCACCGATTTTCACTTTATCCCCTTCTTTAATGTGTGCTTCAAATCCTTCACCATTTAATCCAACTGTTTCAAGTCCGATATGAATTAGAAGCTCAAGCCCCGAGAGTGTTCGAATGCCAATTGCATGTTTTGTATGGAAGAGCTGAATGATTTCACCCTCTACTGGTGACACAATCGTCCCACTTTTTGGTTTTACTGCTACGCCGTCTCCCATCATCTTTTGAGAAAAGACGGGATCTGGTACATCAGTCATATCCATTAACTCTCCATCAACTGGAGAATAAATGACTTCTTCCTTTACATCATCTTGGTTTTTTCCGAAACCGAATAATTTTTTCAGCAATGTCTATTTGCTCCCTTCAAGCTTTGCTTCCTAGATCTATTCAGTGTATGAAACTTTGCACCCATACACCTTGCTTCATTAACACTATTTAATCATAATTTTTTCCTCTCATCAATTGATAACCGCCTGAGCCCTTTCTGCATAGGCTGTAGATGAGAGGTGATTCAGATGAAACATGAAGGCGAAAAGAAACATGAAATGCTGGCAAATGAAGATATGCTATATGAAGCGATTGAACACTTTTTTGCATCCTCCCCGTTTCACGAGATATTAAATAGTGCGGAGGCACTCATGACCACATCGCACTCACTTGCATCAATTACGACCGATGTGACAGAGGATGAACAAAATGTGTATATCGAGATTCAATTTCCAGACCATTTTGTCGAAGGAGACATTGCGCTAGAAGTAAAAGCCCAATATTTACACTTATCAGTGCAGGAAAAAATCAAAACAGATACGACTTCTTCGTATTCCAGCTTTACCAAAACCATTTTAATGCCGGCAAAAATAGATGAAACGAAAATGAAGAGTTTGTGGAAAGATCAATCGCTTCATGTGTCTGCGCCAAAGCAAACAACCCAATAGATCGATCTATTGGGTTTTAACTATGCTTTAAAAATGCTTGTAAATCCTTTCGCCAATGAGCCTACTTGATTCATTGTACTCATCATTTGGCCAGCTGTATCAAACATTTTGTTAAAATCGTATTGCCCATTTGTCTTTTTGAATTGTGACAGCACACTTTTAAATTGAGATGGCTGCTGTTTTTGCGGTCTTGGCAAAGGATAAGGATTCATCGGCGGCTGCATAGGCATCATGCCTGGCGGCTGCATTTGGGGTGGATTCATCGCTTCGGGCGGCTGTAAAGGCGGCACGTTTTCTTGGTATCCATAAGGCGGCTGATAAACAGTAGATGGTGCCTGGTTCATTCCACCTCCACCTTGATATGGCGGCATGAAATAGTCTGGAGGCTGCGGAGGCTGCTGCTGCATCTCTGAATACGGAAAAGGCCTTTGCTTGAATTGATTGAATTCATAAGGCTGCTGGTTTGAATAAGGGATCATCTATCTCGCTCCTCTCGCTCTCAACACATATTGATGTCACTCATATATTATGACCAAGAACAGAAGATGTGCCTAAAGAAGCCATAAGAAAAACGCAGCATATGTCTTCAGCTGCGCTTTTTGATTTCTTCTATTAAAAGGTTCAGTGTGTAAACCACTGACTCAACTAAATTTTTCACACGGGGTGCGTGCTGTTTACCAAAATAAGATTGCAGGACAACCTCTTTACCATTTTCTTTTACAGCTTCAAGCTGTTCTTGGTGTAAATATCTAGGTTTGGCCTGCTCAATAAACGAGATCGCAGCGGTGAGCCACTCTTCCATTTTCTGATCAAATGTAACAACGGCCGGCTGAATATCCGTATAAAAATCATAAGATGGGTACTCCTCTTCAGCCTTTCCCTTTTGGTACTGCTCATACGCTTCTTCGATCCATATTCTAAGCTCTTGTGTATGTTCAAGCAATGTTTGATTATCCAAAGTGTTCACCTCTATGAACCATCCTATCAAACGTTTACCTATTGCTCAAATAGAAAAGCTATCCGGCGTGATATGCCGGTCTTGCCGTCAGTTTATACTCGGCTGCATGAAGCTTCACTTCACAGTCCTTTACTTCTGATTCAAGCCTGTCAATCATTTGTTCTTGCTCTTCTATCGCTGCACGTTTTGTCTGCTTCACAGCAAGTGACAGCTCTTCCTCCACCGCATCAATTTTTCGCTCGATTTCCTCTAACAACTGCATAATGGATTCTTTTGATACAAATTCGCTCATCATCAGATTCCTCCTTTATCGTCTCTCGTTACATTCTCTTTTCTTTCTCCCCCTCCTTCACACATGACAAAACTAGAAGCAAATCGCCAATCTAAGTGTAGATGAGCGCTATTTCTTCCTTTTCGACAGATGCTTGTCCTTCTTTGTATGATTGCGTCCGATTGTGTAAATTCTAAGGACAAAAGGAGGTAGATTTCATGAAAAAGCAGCCAGCACCAAAAGAGCAAAAGCCAAAAGGGAAAGAAAACAGTACAGATCAACTTGATAAAAAGCTCGGCGGTCCTAATCGTCCATCAACGTAAAAAAAGCAGGCACCCCCTGCTTTTTATTTATGCAAAAAATAGTGCTCTAATGAGAAAAGAAAACGAAGCTGTCTTTTTTTATGAAAATACCAGTCGGTCAGCTCAATTTGTTTTGGCAGCGGCTCTGCCTCAAATAAAGATGGACTCAATTTCTTTTGAAACCAATCTTCCCTTTGATCGTCTAATGAATGTGTCATCACCGGATAAACCGTTCGAAGAAAAGGTGTTGACCTTCTAGCGATCCCTAAAAAAGGCTCAAAATCAAACCGAGACCCAGTATGCGGAACGGTATGCAAAAAATGATAAAAATCCGAAAACAAATCGGCTCGAAATAATAGTTTCGCTAGTTTTTTTCCTAATGTAATTCGCTCCTTTACATTGGAAAACTTCCGTATGGTTAATCCGTACAAATGCCCGTCCACCGTTGGAAAAACAACGGTTTGGAAATGTCCCCACTCGCTGAAAAGATATTGAATCGAGTGAAAAACATTCTTTTTCAGAAGAGGATTTTGTATAATAGGAGATTGTATAGTATATTGTTCATTTATGATGAGTGCATAAAGCAGACGCTCTCTGTCACGCTTTAGCCAGAAACGTTCCCACTCAGCACTCATAAAACGAGACACGGAGAAATAAGGCAGCAGATGAAACAAAGGTTTATTGCACCTTTTAGACCATTCATACAAAAGAAGCTGCGGGTAAGCATCTGAAAAGATCAGCCAATTCGCTCTTTCATATGCTGTGAAAAAAAGGTGCCCCTGCTGATCCGTTAAACCTGGATGGAAGAGCTCGCCCTTTAAATCTGTCATGGACCACCCAGCATTTCTCGAGACAAAGGAAGCGAGCAACGACCATTTCATCTCTGGATGCCGGTCGTAAAAGCGCTTGTAAGCATTTGTCCTCGTGAGGTTGTCTTTATTTTTCGCTTTTGTTTCACGCAAAATTTGCTGAGTGATGATGTGCTCTTCTTGGGACAACATGGTGATCTCTCCAATACAAAATGCATTAAAAGGAGGCTGAAACTTGATGATTCGGTATCCAAACGGAAAATCGTATCAGCCCATTCAACAAATTGGGACAAAAAAAAGAATCAGCGGCGAATCCTCTTATAGTAACCGCGGGATGACGCTTGAGGCTGATTTAAATGAAACGAACCAATACTATTTGGTCAACGGGATCGCAGTCATTCATAAAAAGCCTACCCCAGTTCAAATTGTGAATGTGGATTATCCAAAAAGAAGTGCTGCTGTCATTAAAGAAGCCTATTTTAAACAATCATCCACAACGGACTATAACGGGGTGTACAAAGGTCGCTATATCGATTTTGAAGCAAAGGAAACCAAAAGCACTACCTCGTTTCCGCTCAAAAATTTCCACGACCATCAAATTGAGCATATGAAACAGGTTGAAAAGCAAGGCGGTATTTGTTTCGTTATTATATCCGCTTTTGGCTCCGTTTATTATTTGCCCGCTTCAGATCTCTTTTTCTTCTGGGAGCGGCAGCAGCAAAACGGCCGTAAATCCATTAGCAAAGACGAATTAATGGAAGCAGGTCACATAATGACACTTGGATATTCGCCAAGAATTGATTATATTAAAGTAGTGGAGACACTTCATTTTTCGGATGAAAGCAAGCAGCAATTACGTTCGAAAAAGGTTTAACACGAAAGGTTGAGATGTGATGTCTGATCAATTTACAAGTCGTGAACAGCGACGTAAAGCAAGTCAAGAAAACAATAAGAAGCAAAAGAACAAAAAAGGCAAAAAGAAAGCAGGTCTATTTAAAAAAATATTTTTATCTTTACTCGTGATCGGTCTACTTTGTTTAGTTGCCGGAATCACAACTTTTGCCGTTTTTGCATCAAGCGCTCCTTCTATTGATGATAGTAAGCTTAAAACACCATACTCTTCAAAACTTTATGATAAAGACAAGAAAGTGTTTGCAGAAGTTGGTGCAGAAAAAAGAACGTATGTCTCGATAAAAGATATACCCGATGTGGTAAAAGACGCGTTTATTGCGACTGAAGATGCACGTTTTTATAAGCACCACGGGATTGATCCAATCCGTATTGGCGGTGCCCTTGTCGCAAACGTTGAGGACGGCTTTGGGGCTGAAGGCGGAAGTACAATTACGCAGCAGGTTGTGAAAAACTCCCTCCTGAGCAATCAAAAGACGTTAAAACGGAAAGTACAGGAAGTATGGCTCTCGATTCAGCTTGAGCAAAAATACTCTAAAGATGAAATTTTAGAAATGTATTTAAACCGTATTTTCTTCTCTCCTTATGCTTATGGTGTTGGGAAAGCAGCTGAACAATTTTTCGGAGTGACAGATTTAAATAAATTAACTGTTGCACAGGCTGCCACACTTGCAGGTATGCCGCAGAGTCCTTCTGCCTATAACCCAGTGAAACATCCCGAGGCAGCAGAAAAACGCCGTAATATCGTTTTAAGCCTTATGAAAAAACAAGGCTACATTTCAGAAAAAGACTATGACGTTGCAAAAGCAACCCCTGTCAATAAGACAGTTGTCTCAGCTAGTAAATATAAGAGCCAAAACTCAAGTAAGTACTCTGCTTACATTGAAGAAGTAATGGAAGAAGTACAGAAAAAAGCCAAAGTTGATGCGTCAACTGATGGATTGAAAATCTATACTTCCCTTGATCGAAATGCACAGGATCATCTAAATGATATCATCAATGGAGATTCAGTTGGATTTACGAAAGGGATGCAGGCGGGTGTGACCCTGCTTGATACGAAAAATGGTGAAATTCGCGCCATTGGCGGTGGACGTGATGTACCAGCCGGCGGCTTTAACTATGCGACGGATGCAAAACGCCAGCCAGGGTCCACAATCAAACCGATCTTAGATTACGGCCCAGTCATTGAAAACAAAAAATGGTCAACATATCAGCAAATTAATGATGCACCATATACGTACTCAAACGGTACGCCGATTAATAACTTTGACAGAAGACACTTAGGGAAAATGTCGATGAGAAGTGCTTTGGCACAATCACGTAACATTCCTGCCCTAAAAGCTTTCCAAGAAGCTGGCATGGACAATGCCGTTCAATTCGCTAATAACTTAGGTATGGACTTACCTTCTGACATTCCAGAGTCCTACTCAATCGGTGGATTTGACGATGGTGTCTCCTCCCTGAAGATGGCTGGAGCATTTAGTGCATTCGGTAATAACGGATACTATAACGAACCGCATGCTGTCACGTCTGTTGAATTTAATGACGGTACAAAACTTGACCTTACGCCGGACTCAAAAGCAGCAATGAGTGATTATACAGCATTTATGATCACAGATATGCTGAAAACTGCTGTCCAATCTGGAACTGGTACACTTGCACAAGTACCGAACGTTCAAGTAGCTGGTAAAACAGGTACAACGAACTTTATAGAAAAAGATATTAAGACACACAATATCCCTTCTGGCGGTGCAAAAGATTCGTGGTTTGTCGGTTATACGCCGCAATACACAGCAGCCGTTTGGACTGGAATCGGTAATTCAAAAGATGCAGACGGCAAAGTATGGCTGAATGAAAACGAGCAGCGTGTTGCCAAAATTGTCTTCCAGCGATTAATTTCTCAAATTGATGATGGAAGCGGCTCATTTGAAAAACCAGACAGTGTCGTTGAAGCTACGGTTGAAAAAGGATCCGACCCTGCAAAATTAGCCGGACCGAATACACCAAGTGACAAGAAGACAACAGAATACTTTGTTAAAGGAACGGTACCAACAAAAGTCTCTGACACATACGAGAAAAAAGAAGCCGATAAGCCTTCTGATTTAAAAGCGGTGTATGATGAAGAGAAAAAATCCATCACACTGACATGGGGCTATTCTGACGACGCTGATGCTACATTTAATGTCAAGCAAGCAGTTGATAATGGCGGCTATAAAGATATTCAAAACAGCTCTGCTAAAGAAGCAGTCATCTCTGATGTGAAGCCTGGCTCCACATATAAATTCCAAGTGACAGCCACTGTAGATGATGTCACAAGTAAAGCGGCTTCTACCTTCCTCACCATTAAGGATGACGCAGATGAGGAAGAAAAAGCGGATGATGAGAATAAAGAAGAAGAAGAACCACAGAAGCCTGACGACGAGCAGACAGACCAAACAGACGATAACAAAAATCAGCCCCCTGGCACTGACGAGCAAAAGCCTGATGATAAAAAAGATCAAGATCAAGGCGGAAATACAGAAAACGGAAATAATGGTTCTTCTGGTGATGGCTCAGACAGTACAAATGGGAACAGCGGCAACTCACAAACAGACAATAAAGATAAAAAGAAAGATGATGAGAAAGCCAACTCTCAAAGTTCCAATTCGCAATCAAATTCTCCTTCTCGAAAAGAAGATGAATGATGAAAAAGCACTTGCCGTAGAAGGCAAGTGCTTTTTTTTAACGCTGCTGTCTGATTTTTTTAAGTGCTTCATATTTTCCATATTGCTTTTTTAATTCCGTGTATAGCTCGTCCAATTGAATAAAGCAGTGATATTGAGTTGGTTTTAGCAAAATGAACTCTAAACGTTCCGTCCAATTAATTGGAGCAACTGGAAATGTCTCTTGCTTGATATGTTCCCATTCAAACGTTTGGATACTCTCCCCTTTGATCCAGTAAAGCATCGCGATCATACTGACGATTCCTTGCAGCATATCATCTTCTTCACAGCGGGATTTTCTTGTTTGGAAACGAGGAAGCATTTTTTCTTTTAATTCGTTCCACAGCTCAAACATCACAGGAACAAATTCTTCTGTTTTCTGCCATGGAAGCTCGTCTGTTAAAGGTTCTGAAGATAGATCATATGCAAGTGGATTGGCTCTCAGTATATCTACTCGCTCACCTTTAATCTCTACCTTTTTTTCTTTTAGCTTTTCAACATATGTGGTGAAAACAGCTGCTCCGCTCATGCCAGCTTCACCAGTCCTTTTTTCAGCCTCTTCTGCCCTTCTCTGCACATATCAAGAAGCGGACACGATTCACACTGCGGCCGCTGCGCCTTACAATGATATCTCCCAAAAAAGATCAGGCGGTGATGCGTCACAGACCAATCTTCTTTTGGCACCTTTTTCATCAAGGTTTGCTCTACTTCAAGCACAGAATCCTTCCAGCGGCAGATGCCTAGACGCTTGCTGACTCGTTCTACATGTGTATCTACTGCTATTGCCGGTACCCCAAAAGCGACCGAAACGACGACATTTGCTGTTTTCCGGCCAACCCCAGGAAGCTTGACAAGCTCATCCCGGTCCTTTGGTACTTCACCGCCATAATCTTCAATCAGCATTTTGCTCAACTTTTGAATATTTTTTGCCTTATTCCGATAAAGACCAATCGAGCGAATATCTTGCTGCAGTTCTTCAAGCGGTACACTTAAATAGTCTTCTGGTGATTTATATTTTTGAAATAGCGTTTTGGTGACCTTGTTGACAAGCACGTCTGTACACTGAGCAGAGAGTGCAACAGCAATCACAAGCTCAAATGGATTGTCATGAACAAGCTCACACTCAGCCTCTGGAAACATATCTCCTATAATATCTAAACACTCATTGATTTGTTTTTTGGTTAACATGCCTTCTCCTTTATTGGTTATTGTTCCAGCCAATTATAAAAAGGAACTTGTCGTTTGTAAGTGGACGTCTCTTCTTTTGAAGGTGGCGTTTTCTGCTGAGAACGGAAATGCTGGCTATGCTCTTTTGCCTCTTCCGCCGTTTTCAGCCCTTTCTTTTTCCACTCAAATAAAATTCGATCAATATAACGGAAATTTAATTTCCCCGACAAAACGGCTTCTCTTAGTGCCAGACGAATCATCTCAGCATCATGATGGTCTTGATCCATCCAGATCGAAAGTGTTTCTCCTTCAAGAGGAGACAGCGGTCTGCCGAATTCATCTTCAAATAAAACATATAAAGATTTTTCAGCCTGCACATGATGTTTTTGCGCTTCTTTCGCCTGTTTTGCTTCTAAAAAGTCATACAGCACGCCCCATAAAGGTTCTACTGAGTAACGGTCATGCTGAATACCAGACCTGTCTTCAAATGGCTGAATCGAGATAAATCCTTTTTGAATGAGATGCTGAACCATATACGCACACTCTTCCGCTGAAATGGTCATACCATGAGAAAGCTCTTCAAATGTTTGGAAGAAAACGCCTTGTTCTTCATTCATTTTAATTTTAAGCATCACCATCATCTGTGATTCATTCAGTCCTAACTGCTCATAATGAGCAATCAGCAAATTGGGCAAACTTGTCGACCCCATTTGCTGCATATTAATAAATTGCTGCCTATTCATCGGATACACCTCTTCATTTTAAGTATATCACGTTTTATTTCACGTGCCCCTCTAAAAAGACGTTTGAAAAAGCCTCCATTTGTTGGAGGCTTTCATGTCTTAAGGGTATAAACGGTTTAATAATCTTGGGAAAGGAATGGTTTCACGCACATGCGGCGCTCCACTAATCCAAGCAACTGTACGTTCAAGTCCAAGACCAAAACCTGAATGGGGTACAGAACCGTATTGTCTTAATTCTGTATACCATTTGTAAGTTTCCTGATCAAGCCCATGTTCTTTCAATCTTGCTTCAAGAAGCTCTAAATCATGTACACGCTCAGAACCGCCAATAATTTCTCCGTAGCCTTCTGGTGCAATCAAGTCTGCACAAAGGACAACATCTTCACGATCCGGTGCTGGCTGCATATAAAACGGTTTTAATGATGTTGGGTAATGAGTAATAAACACTGGTTTATCATAGCTTTCGGCGATCGCAGTTTCGTGAGGCGCTCCGAAGTCATCTCCCCATTCGATATCATCAAAGCCTTTTTCTTGCAAGAATTTAATCGCTTCATCGTAAGTGATGCGCGGGAATGGTGCTTTGATGTTTTCTAATTTCGCTGTATCACGGCCTAGTGTATGCAGCTCAACTTTACAGTTTTCAAGTACACTTTGAACAACATGAGACACATAATTTTCTTGATACTCAAGGTTTTCATTGAATTCGACAAAAGCCATCTCAGGCTCAATCATCCAAAACTCAATTAAATGACGTTTTGTTTTAGATTTTTCAGCTCTAAATGTTGGACCAAATGAGAATACTTTTCCGAGTGCCATTGCCGCAGCTTCCATGTAAAGCTGACCACTTTGAGAAAGGTATGCATCTTCATCAAAATATTTCGTAGCAAACAGTTCCGTTGTGCCTTCAGGTGCACTTCCAGTTAAAATTGGCGGATCTACTTTTACGAAACCTTCTTGATGGAAGTATTCATATGTAGCACGAATAATCTCGTTACGGATTTTCATAATGGCATGCTGTTTTTTAGAACGAAGCCATAAATGACGGTGATCCATTAAGAATTCTGTTCCATGCTCTTTTGGTGTAATTGGGTAATCTGTCGCTTCATGAATCACTTCAATGGATTTCACTTGCAATTCAAAACCTAATGGTGAACGCTCGTCTTTTGTCACTTGCCCTGTCACATAGACAGATGTTTCTTGTGTAACTGATTTCGCAAGCTTAAAGACTTCCTCTTCCACTTCTGCTTTTACTACGACTCCTTGAATAAAGCCTGTCCCGTCACGCAGCTGCAAAAATGCAATTTTTCCGCTTGAACGTTTATTGGCAATCCATGCGCCGATGGTTACTTCTTGATCGACGTGTTTAAACACTTGATTAATCGTTGTTTTCAACATAATTCCCTCCAAAGCCAGAAAGAAACTCACCTATTTGGCAGGTGTGAATCTTTAATTCATACATTTTATTATAACCGTTCTAAATCAGCATGGTCAACGCAAGACAGGAGAAACTACGGTGTTAAATTTTTTTCCACGTGTCCTGTCGAGAAGTCGACATAGCTGAAGCTATATTGATTGTTCTCATTTAAGTACGTCACTTCCCAAAGGAGTACGTCACCTTCTCTCGCTAATTTGACTTCTTTTAGCTTAGAGACCGTGTTCTCCTTTTGAACGGCTTGTACTGCTTGATTCGAGGTAATGCCTTCTTTTGCTTTTTTTGCGATCACTTTATCCTTTTTGCTGGCAGGAACCCAAACGTAGGTCGTTTCATTCTGTTTGTTTTTCCCTTCAACAATAAATTGTTTTTCTTTCCCGACAAAGGTTTCCACTTGCTCCACTTGTACGATGTTTGCTTGTTTTTTTGCTCGTTCGATCGCTGCGTCATGCCCTTGTTCTCTTTGTCCCATGGCAATTTGATAAATCCACGTAAAGCTGATGATGCCAATAAGCAGAACGAGAGCCACTACAGATGAAATAATCCAGACTATTTTTTTCATGTCAAGCTTCCCCTATGTGCGATATATCGTAAATACCGCTTGATTTTGGTCTTCTTGATCTAATGCTAATCCAAACATGAGATCTTCTCTTTTAAGCGTTCTGTTCAATAAGTCAACGATTTTGTATAGGTCTTCTGAATGCTTAATTTGAACAGTTGAAAGTACCTCTATTTTACTTTCCACTTCTAATTCCTCCTCGGTACGTAAATATTGTTAGTCATACTTTTCTGGACAGGAACCGATACTATTTTTACAACGGAACACAAAAAGCCGTTACGATAAATTAACTCCAAACCCACACCAGCTAAAGGCCGCTTATGACAGCGGCTTTTCGTTGTTAATGTCTTCTATATACGCTTCAAGTGACTCTTTTGACATCTCGTGAACTGGCGCATGAGGGAGTGATTCTAAAAATAGTTTTCCATATGAAGCGGTTTTCACTCGGCGGTCTAATATCAGCAATGTGCCTATGTCTTTTTCTGAGCGCAATAAGCGTCCAGCTCCTTGCTTAAAGGTTAACACAGCTTCTGGTAAAGCGACGGCTTTAAACGGGTTTTTCCCTTGTTTTTTAGCTGCATCACATTTTGCTTCAATGAGCGGAGAATCAGGCGGCCGGAACGGAAGACGTGCCATGATGACCGTTGTCAGCTCTGAGCCTGGAAAATCAACACCTTCCCAAAAACTACCCGTACCAAGTAAAATGGCTTGTTTTGCTAATTTGAACATTTTCGTTAATTTTACAGGGCTTCCGCCTGTCAAACCTTGAGCAAAAAGGGCGGACTGCATCCCTTCTGTTTTTAGCTCTTCATAGACTGCTTTTAACATCTCATGTGAATTAAACAAAACCAATATTTTTGCATGCTGCTGCTTTTCCATGATCTTAATATATCGTGCGGCTTGTTTCACATAATCTCGTTCATCACGGTTCGTAATCGGCGGCATGTCTGCTGGAACAATGACCTTAAGCTGTTTTTCAAGTTCAAAAGGTGAATCAATTTGCACAAGATGAGGGTAAAAATCTTGCAGGCCAAACCGTTCCAAGCAATAATCAAAGCGGTGATTGATGGTGAGTGTCCCTGATGTGAGGACAACACTCTTTTTGTTCATAAAGAAGCGATCAGCCAAAAGTTCCCCAGTATCTAACGGCTGTGCATGCATAAAGACTGCGTTTTTCGCACCTTTTGCATCAATTTCAATCCAAACCGTTTCATCGTTTTTCGGTTCAAAGATAAACCGGTAAAGCGTACTGCAAAAAGTATGCATAAACGACATGACTTGGTCGTATTCCTCTGCTTCAAAGGCAAAGTGTTCTGTCAGCTGATCACTTTTTTGAAGAAGCTCATTTTTTTGTTGTTCATACAGCTTCTCACAAGCAATTAACAAGGAACAAAGCTTACTTGCCGTTTCTTTAATCCGTTTCCACTGAGCATGCTTTGAATGATGACGTACTCTATGAATGAGACGATTGATGTCGGCTTTTGGTTTTGTCCTTTTCACAAATGAATGAACGGTGCTAAAGAAAGCGTCACTTTCCATTTGAAGCTGATTGAGATACTCATCCATTTCGATAAAGGTGTCCGTCTGTAACCCTGCATGATGAAATCTCTTTTTCAGTTTCTTTAACAGTCCGCCTTGTAAGGAGCCAAGCTGCGTTAATTTCGCATGAAGCTGAATATAAGATGCACTATCCCCTAGTGTTTCATTGGCTGTTTTCTCGAATTGATGGGCTTCATCTATCACATATACGTCAGCATGCTGAAAGATAGACGATGCCTCCGATTGTGATAAGAGCAGACGATGATTCGTTAAAATTAAATCAGCTGTTTTTGCCCTTCTTTTCGCGCGCTCATAAAAGCAATACTCTTTAAAGCGGCGCTTTTTCGATGTAAACGGCATATGCACACAGGAAATGCGGTCTTTTATATTGGCAGCTCCTGACGGTAAATTCAGTTCAGATAAATCACCTGTTTCTGTTACAAGGAGCCACATTAAAATTTGCGCCTTCGTTAAGACGACATCATAGTTATCATCTTCCTCATGAAGCACATGCTCAAACTTATCTAAACAAATATAATGCGCCCGTCCTTTAAATACACAGGCAGCTGGCTCAAACGGGAGCAGTTGATTCAACATCGGTACATCTCGCTGAAGCATTTGCTGCTGCAAAAGAATGGAATATGTACTTATAATGACAGGTTTTCCTGATTTCTTCGCTTCTAGAGCAGCTGGGATGAGATAAGCCAGCGTCTTCCCAATGCCCGGTGCCGCTTCAATTAATGCATAGGCTCTTTCATGAAACACGTCTCTCACTTTATTCATCATCGTGAGCTGGCCTTCTCTTACTTCATAGCCTTCTATCGTTTGCGGGAGCTTTTTTTTGATTTCTTCAAACAGCTGTTCATCATCTTCACCTACTGTATGTGTCGTCTCAGTGATAGGATTGGTGACATCTTTTACAGAAAAAGAGCCGACTTCCACCAAAGAATCTTCCCGGCTTGCATGGCTCGTTTCAAGCTGCTTAATTAAAAGTCCTATATCACTTAAGAGATAAGAGGATAATCTGCGCAGCTGTTTCAGCACATTTGGCGGTGTATGTTTTAATTGATGCAATAATGTTAAAAATAACATGGCAGTAACTTCCGCATCACTATCCGCCCTGTGCGGGTGGTCATGTGGAAGCATGAGCTCTTCACTTAATTCAGTGAGCTTATAACCTTCAAGCTCAGGATAAAGAATTCTAGAAATCTCAACTGTATCAATTGCTAGCACATCCAGCTCATTTTTCCCGCATGCTTTTAGTTCATCATTTAAAAAATTCAAGTCAAAATGAACATTGTGCGCAACAAAATAAGCACCCTGTATGAGATCATACACCTCTTGGGCAATATCCTCAAAAAACACCGCATCATCAACCATATGCTGCTGAATGCCTGTCAGCTGTTCAATAAATCCAGGGATTGCTTTTCCCGGGTTCACATATTTTGAATACCGTTCGACAATTTGTCCATTTTCAATGACCACCGCAGCTATTTGAATGATTTTATCACCCTTTTTAGGTGAATTTCCGGTGGTTTCAATATCAACGACAACAAACCTTTGATCGGTCATAAAATGGACACCTCAATTCCTCGTTTCACCCTGAAGTGAAACACGCTCTGGACAAAATAGATGAAACAGAACAGCTTCTTTTCATGAAACTGTTCTGTTTCCATGGAGCTTGCGTTATAAAATCGTTCTCGCAGGCTCTTGCCCAATCATTTGTTCAATTTGATTTTGTTTATTTAACACGACCACTTTTGGTGTATGTGTCTTTGCTTCTTCTTCTGACAGCATCCCATAAGCGATAATAATGACTTCATCCCCTGGCTGAACGAGTCTCGCTGCCGCACCATTTAGACAAATGACACCGCTCTTTCTTTCGCCGGGAATAATATATGTTTCAAGTCTCGCGCCATTATGATTATTGACAATTTGTACTTTCTCATTTGCCATCATACCTGCCGCATCAAGTAAATCTTCATCAATTGTAATACTTCCTACATAATGTAAGTTTGCTTCTGTTACCGTCGCTTTATGAAGCTTAGATGTCATAAAGGTTCTATACATGTTTTTCACCGCTTTCAGGAACATGGAAAATCACATTATCAATTAGTCTTGCCCGTGAGAATTTCACCGCAATCGCCATAATGACTTGACCTGCTAACTGCTGAAGCGGCTCAAGTTCTGGATAAGAATAGATCTCAATATAATCAATTTCTCCGCCCGTGTGAACAAGTTCCTCTTCAATCAGCTGATACACACGACTGACATCACGTTCACCTTTTTCAACAGCTGACCGGCCTTTTTTTAATGCGCGGTATAAAGCGGGTGCTTCTTGTCTTTCTTTTTCTGACAAGTACACATTCCTTGAGCTTTTCGCTAAACCGTCTTCTTCTCTGACTGTCGGTACAGATACAAGGTGAAGATCAAAGAAGAAATCCTTGATCATCGCATCGATCACAGCGACTTGCTGTGCATCCTTTAGTCCAAAGTAGACATTTGTTGGTGACACAAGATGAAACAGCTTTGTGAGCACAGTGACAACACCGTCAAAATGTCCTGGGCGTTTTTTTCCGCATAAGACATCCGTCCGCTTTTGAACCGTCATCGTAATAGATGGTTCATTTTGATACATTTCCTTCACATCAGGTGTAAATAAAATATCCACCCCTGCTCCTTCTGCAAGACGCTTGTCTCTTTCCATATCCCTTGGATAGGATTCAAAGTCTTCATTTGGTCCAAATTGCAAAGGATTGACAAAAATACTCATCACGACAATGTCATTTTGACCTCTTGCCTCTTTCGCCAGAGTCAGATGTCCTTCATGAAGAAAGCCCATCGTCGGAACAAAGCCGATGGAATGCTGCTTTTCTTGATGCTGCTTGATCAATTCTTTTAGCTCGTGAATATGGGTGACAACGTTCATTTTTTGATTCCCCCATATAAGCCATCAAGGACTTCTTCTTTGATATGAAACGTATGCATGTCCTCTGGAAATGTGCGTGCTTTTACTTCTTTTGTATATTGAATGAGCGCTTCTTCTAAAACAGTATCAATTTGCGCGTATTGTTTCACAAACTTAGGTGTTCTAGACACCCCGTATCCTACCACATCATGGTAAACGAGAACTTGTCCGTCTGCCTCAGCTCCTGCACCAATTCCGATCACAGGAATCTTCAGCATGTCGGTAATTCGTTTTGTCAGTTCGCCAGGTACGCATTCCAGCACAAGCGCGATTGCACCAGCTTCCTCACATTTCAAGCTGTCTTCAATCAATTTTTGAGCACTTTCGTGGTCTTTTCCTTGCACTTTATACCCGCCAAGTACACCAACTGATTGAGGTGTGAGGCCTAAATGACTGACGACAGGAATTCCGCCTCTTGTTAGAGCTTGAATGGATTCAAACACTCCATCTCCGCCTTCTAGCTTTAAGGCATCGGCACCGCTTTCTTGCATGATGCGAGCTGCATTTTTCATTGTTTCTTCTAACGAATAATGGTAAGACATAAATGGCATATCAGTCACAACAAATGTGTCTTTTGCGCCTCTTTTCACTGCTTTTGTGTGATGGATCATGTCATCCATCGTGACTTGAACGGTAGAATCTAGTCCAAGTACAACCATCCCAAGTGAATCACCAACTAAGATCATGTCGACTTCCGCTTTTTCCGCTTGCTTTGCAGCTGGATAGTCGTATGCGGTCAGCATCACGATAGGTTCGTTTTGTTCTTTCATTTTGAAAAAATCTAGCTTTGTCTTCATTTGTTCCTCCTCATTCTGGAGAGGAGATGGCTTGCCTCACATCACATGCTTTGATTTCTCATGTGCGGCGAATCATCCCTCTGTCCAAGTCCCTTAGGATCAAGGCAGAAATTTATCAAATTTTTCTTCCTAACAGGTACAGTTCTTTGCAGATACTGCCCACACGAAGTATATCAAAAATGTGCCGGGTGTTCCACTCAAGTCGACTTGATCTCAATGTCTGCGGAGTAGATTTTTTGGATACCGTCCTCCGTTTCAAGCAATAAAACACCTTCTTCATTGATTCCAAGCGCCTTCCCCGTATATTGCCCATTGACGGTGCGGGCAACAATATGTTGACCGATCGTCATCGCAAACGACTCCCATAATTGTTTAATCGGCGCAAATCCTTGCTTCATATATTCATCATATCTTTTTTCAAAAGTGGACATGATCCGTTGTATGAGTGCAGCACGATCCACTTTTTCATTCAGTTCCATCCGCAGACTTGTAGCAACATCCTTTAGGTCATCCGGGAAGTCATCAGCTGTTTGGTTCACATTTATGCCCGGTCCAATAATGACCGCATGAACTTGGTCAGCTTCTGCTTTTAATTCAGTCAGAATGCCAACGACCTTTTTTCCATTCAGCAAAATATCGTTTGGCCATTTAATAGTTGGATTGAGTCCTGTTTGCTGCGCAATAGCTTCTGCGATGGCTACAGATGCCAAAAGCGTCATTTGTGGCGCTTTATGCAGTGGAATTTCAGGCCGCAGAATGAGGCTCATCCAAATGCCTGTCCCATCTGGTGAATGCCACGTTCTTTGAAGACGTCCTTTTCCATTCGTCTGATGATCGCTGACAACGATCGTGCCGTGGGGCGCACCTTCATTTACAAGATCATGGGCAATCAGCTGAGTTGAAGCGACTTCTTTCTGAAAGTAAATATGCCTGCCGAAGCTCTCTGTTTCCAGACCAAACAAAATTTCGTCCTCACTAATTTTGTCCGGTTTACGAAGCAGACGGTACCCTTTTCTTCTAACTGCTTCTACCTCATACCCCTCTTTTCGCAAATCCTCCATATGCTTCCATACAGCTGTTCGGGAGCAGCCAAGCTCATCACAAATTTGCTGACTTGAGACAAAGTCCTGGCTGGATGCTGTAAATAGTTCTATTAATCGTTTTCTAATTGCTGATCGCATGCTGTAAGCCACTCCTCTATGGCTTCTTTTCGGTTTTCCAAACGGTTTTGCAAAACGGCTTTTTTTATAAAATTAAGCTCCTCTGCAATCCATTTCCCAGACGACTTTTGCCGAAATGCCATTAAATCTTTTCCTGAAACAGCGAGGTCTTGGAGCTTTTTAATCGGCAGTGCATCATAAGAACGCTTCGCTGCCTCCAGCTCATCAAAGAAAATGCGGCGCTCATGTTTTAGCTGCGTGATCTTCAAACTAGATAAGAGCACGTGTTCACCAGCTTCAAACATGTTTTCCGCATCCCAATCACAATCTACGTATTGACTAATAGCTACTGCGTCTTTCAAGAGCTTCGTTGACAGCTTCCATTCTTTTAAGAAGACCGCAGCCTCCGCTTCATCTAAACCTAGCAAATGGATGAAAGCCCCCCATACCTCTTCTAGTCCATCCAGTAAGTAATACGGAAAGGATTGGAAGGATTCATGAAGACGATCCTCTTTGAGACCTGGCAACTCTTCATATAACTTGGTTGAAATGAGCACTTGAATGGCCTGCTCACAATGACGGCCTTTTAAAAGCTTTTCCATTTCAATCTTTTTGCGCTCAACCGATATATTGGCAAGCAGATGCTTATCTTTTTTCATTGCTTCAGCCGTCTCATCAGCGAGCTCAAAGCCAAGCTGGCTTAAAAAACGGACAGCTCTCATCATGCGAAGCGCATCTTCTTGAAAGCGGCACGCAGGATCTCCTACGGTTTGAATTCGTTTCCGCTTAATATCCTGTTTACCGCCTACATGGTCAATGATTTCTCCATTTATATCCATGGCCATCGCATTAATCGTTAAATCTCTTCTTAAAAGATCTTCCTTCAGCGACGTGATAAACGCCACTTCTTTCGGTCTGCGAAAATCTTCATATTCTGATTCCGTTCGAAACGTCGTGACCTCATAGCTGACACCATCATGCAACACAATGACAGTGCCATGCTCCTTACCGACATCTACTGTTTTTTCAAATAAAGACTCAACCTTATCAGGTGTTGCATCTGTCGCAATATCGATATCACCGATTTCCCGTCCTAATAGAACATCTCTCACCGCTCCACCGACAAAGTAAGCCTGATGCCCATGTTCGTGCAGTGTATGTAATATAGGGATCGCATGTGTGAATGGTTCATTCATCTTCATCATCACCTTCGATCAATTCTAGGTAAAGCTTTTCATATTCACTCACAATCTTATCAGAGGAGAAATGAGCTTGAACACTAGACTGAGCTGCCGCTGACACTTTTTCATGAAGCGCTTCGTCTTTCAGCAGTGACACTGCGTAATTTGCTGCTCCGTCTATATCGCCGAGCGGGACAAGAAACCCTGTTTCTCCATGTGTAATGACCTCTGGAATACCGCCGACATCTGTCCCAATACAAGGGACACCGCACGCCATTGCTTCAAGAAGCACAAGCCCAAAGCTCTCCTTCTCCGAAAGAAGCAGCTTCAAATCACTTATTGAATAAAGCTCCTCAACCTTCTCTTGCTTGCCTAAAAACAACACGCGGTCTGTCAGTCCTAGTTTTTTCACAAGCTCGCATACAACCGATTTTTCAGGACCATCACCAATGAGCAGCAACTTTGCCTGCACCTGTTCAGAAATCTTTTGAAACACATGAATCACATCATGCACCCGTTTCACCTTTCGAAAGTTTGATACATGGATGATGACCTTTTCGTTCGGTAAAAGACCATAATGTGTCTTTAGCAAATCGTGATCTTCCCGCAAATACACCCGTTCATCAACAAAATTATGAATCGTATCAATCTTTTTATCTGGTTTGATGAGATCGTACGTCTGCGCAGCTAATGAATGTGACACCGCCGTCACGCCATCCGATGATTCGATGGCGAACCGGATTACTTCCTTTAATGATGGATCATAGCCTAAAACCGTAATATCCGTTCCATGAAGCGTCGTAACGACTTTCACAGAGTGTCCAGTCATTTGTTTGGCTAAGAACGCACAGACGGCATGCGGGACCGCATAATGCGCGTGAATAATATCAAGCTTTTCTCGTTTTGCGACTTCTGCCAATTTACTTGCCAGCGCAAGGTCATAAGGCGGATATTGAAAAACAGCATATTGATTCACATCCACCTCATGAAAATAAATATTCGGATATACTTTATTAAGCCTAAACGGAATGCTAGAGGTAATGAAATGAACATCGTGCCCTTTTTCAGCTAAACGTTTTCCAAGCTCTGTGGCTATAATGCCTGAGCCGCCGACACTTGGATAACAAGTAATTCCGACCTTCAGTTTTTTCATAATTACCCCCCAAGTAAGTCATCGTCCATCAACAGTGGTTTCTTTGTGATAAACCCTTCTGCATAAGCTTTGTTGACTTCTCTTCCATACATAGACTCTCTCATTTTGACAAAATCAATATAACCGTTCACAAGAGGTGTCTCTACTGAATTTGCCGATTTAACAAATTGGCTTTTATACGCATGCAAGCTATCAATTTTTTGGTGCATCTCTTCAGAAATATCAATCACAAAATCTGGACGATGGTGCCCATTAATCATGTAATAATACATTTGGCTTATTTTATGCGCTGGCTGCTTGTATGAATCTTCAAATTTATGTATACCTGCAGAAAAAGCGGCCTCTTCTACAAGTGAGCCCGCATGGCCATGATCAGGATGGCGATCTTGGTGGTGCGGAGCGAAAATCAGTTTCGGTTTGTATGTTCGAATCACGCCCGCAATTTCCTTCATCGCTTCATCATTTAGATACAGCCCTCTATCTGGCAGTGTGAGCTGGATTCTCGCTCTGACACCTAAAATAGCGGCGGCGGCTTTTGATTCTTCTTTGCGGCTCTCTACCGTTCCATTTGAAGATAATTCGGCCTGAGTTAAGTCGCAAATCCCGACGCGCGCCCCTTTTTTTACGTATTTTGCAATCGTTCCGCCCATGCCGATCTCTACATCATCGCTATGGGCACCGAATGCAAGGATATCAAGTTGTTTCATTTGTTCCTCCGTTTTTTGCTACATCTCGAAAATCAAACGTACCTTTATTTAAATTCCTGACTAAAATTTCAGCTGTTCCCATATTAGTGGCTAATGGTATGGTATACACATCGCAAAGCCGGATGAGTGCAGATACATCCGGTTCATGCGGCTGCGCAGTTAGCGGGTCTCTAAAAAAGAGCACAAGATCCATTGCATTATCAGCAATTAAAGCACCGATCTGCTGATCTCCCCCAAGTGGTCCTGACTGGAAACGATGAATGGGAAGCCCCGTCGCTTCTCTCACTCTTAAACCTGTTGTCCCTGTTGCGTAAAGTGTATGATCTGCCAAAATATCACGGTACGCGGTGGCAAATTGAATCATGTCACTTTTTTTCTTATCGTGAGCGATTAAAGCAATGTTCATCAGGAATCCACTCCTTATTAGTCGATGATATTTTCTAAACCATAGACGAGCTGATCAATATGCATGACCTGTTCCACTGAAAGCTTCACGCCTGACATAAAGGATGCACGGTTATAAGAATCATGACGAATGGTGAGCGTCTGTCCGTCCATTCCAAACAGTACTTCTTGATGTGCAATCATACCAGGAAGTCTCACGCTGTGCAGACGGATACCATCATAATCTGCTCCTCGTGCACCTTCGATTAATTCTTTCTCTTCTGGATGTCCCTGTTTCTTGCTTTCTCTTACTTCTGCAATCATTTCAGCCGTTTTTAAGCCCGTACCGCTTGGGGCATCTAGTTTTTTATCATGGTGAAGCTCAATGATTTCAACGTCAGGAAAATAATTCGCTGCCATTTTGGCAAATTTCATCATTAAGACCGCACCGACAGCAAAGTTTGGTGCAATAATACAGCCTATGCCCTTTTCTTCTGTTAATTGCTGAAGCTCTTTTAGGTCATCTTCTGAAAATCCAGTTGTTCCTACGACTGGACGCACGCCATGTTCAAGTGCTTTTTTTGTATGTACTTTCCCGATTTCTGGTGTTGTCAGATCAATTAATACATCTGGTGCTGTTTCTGAAAGACACACATCAATATCCGTATAAATTGGCGCATTAGATGTCGTATGAATCACATCAGATAATTTTTTTCCTTCATGCGCGTGATCAAGTGCGGCCACCAGCTCAAAATGGCCTGTTTCTTCCGCCAGCTTCACAGCCTCTATCCCCATTCTTCCTCTTGCTCCAGCGATTACTACTTTGATGGTTTCGTTCGTCATCGTCTCTACTTCCCTTCTTTTTTCGTCCAGCGGTCTTTATCTCTTGTATTGAATTTATGCATCACACGATCATGTGCTTCTTCTAGTGAAATATCAAGTGAATTAGCGAGGCATGTTAACACAAACAAAACATCGCCAATTTCTTCTTCCATGCTTTTTTCTGTTTCCGTTGTTTTTTTCGGCTTTTCTCCATAGTAATGGTTAACCTCTCTTGCCAGCTCCCCTAATTCTTCTGTCAGACGGGCCATCATCGCAAGCGGGCTGAAATAGCCTTCTTTAAATTGTCCTATGTAATCATCTACTTCTTGCTGTACGTGACGCAGCGTTTTTTCTTTCGTCATGAAGCTCATCCTCCTATCCATCTCTTACATGTTAGCGAAATCATAAATATTTGACAAATGTTTAAGACTCAGTTTGCTTGTTTCTCTCCCATACCATATAATATTATCGCTGTCTAAGCAAAAAAAGGAGTGGTCTCTTGCTAAAAGAAATTCGTCTTAAAAATATCGTCTTTATTTTAATAGGATCTGCGATTTTTTCTTTCGGTCTTGTTCATTTTAATATGCAGAACAATTTGGCGGAAGGCGGATTTACAGGTATTACACTGCTTTTATATTTTCTATTTCACATTGACCCATCTATTTCAAACCTTGTCTTAAACATTCCGATCTTTTTTATTGGCTGGAAAATGCTCGGCAGAACGATGTTTACTTATACAATAGTAGGAACAGTCAGTCTTTCTGTCTTTCTTGCTATCTTCCAGCGCTTTCAAATACATATGCCTCTCCAGCACGATTTAGCCTTAGCCGCCCTCTTTGCAGGTGTGTTTATCGGAACAGGCCTTGGGATCATCTTTAAATTCGGCGGTACAACAGGCGGTGTGGACATCATTGCAAGACTGATCAATAAGCATTATCAAGTGGCCATGGGACGAACAATGTTCATCTTCGACGCATGCGTCATTACCATCTCTCTTACCTACTTAAATTATAAAGAAGCAATGTATACACTAGTCGCAGTGTTTGTTGCTGCGAAGGTCATTGACTTCATGCAAGAAGGCGCTTACGCTGCCAAAGGCGCCATGATTATCTCTGAAAAAGACGACATCATTCAAAAGAAAATCACAGATGAAATGGAGCGCGGTGTCACCATCTTAAAAGGAGTCGGTTCCTATACGAAACAGGAGCGCAACGTTCTTTATTGCGTCGTTCCGAAAAACGAGCTTGTCCACCTCAAAAGCGTCGTGACCTCAGTCGATCCTCATGCGTTTGTATCTGTCAGTGACGTGCATGATGTACTCGGTGAAGGCTTCACATTAGATGAACACAAAAAGCCGCTCAATCCGCATTAAAAAAGAAGCACCAGTTTTGGGCTTCTTTTTTTATGATTTAGGATAATCAGCCTGACGTTTTTGCTTCTTTTCTTTTTCAGCACGATATTTCCGAAATCCAACATACGTTAACGTTAATAAAATGATACTCCCGGTTGTTAAGATGACCCATAAAAGTGATGGATCAGCTTCATCTTCATCGACGTGAGCAAACACACTCGACAAATCCTCTTCCAGCTTCGTGAGACGTTCAAGCTTTGTCCCACTTGAAGCTTTTAAAAATTCACCTTGCTCAATCACTTCCATGTGCTGCTTAATTGTTTGGAGCTTTTCAGGCGAAATATCAATGGTTAAACTCGGATAGATCATATCGTATAAAGAAACCAGCTCATTCCAAGTTTCATAAAATGTCGTCGATTCTGGATCTTTCACTTCTTTTTTCAAAGTAGGAAAAGACCCCATAATGGGCTTCTCGAGCGAACCCCAAAGAGGCTCAGAATCCGACTGGATCGCATCGAGCAGCATTCTAAATTGAGAAGCATAACGAAGCTTTTCGCGCTCATTCAATTCTTCCTGCGGCAGCCCTTTGATCATATCTTGATAGCCAAGTGTAATTTGCCGAATCTGCGTATTCGTCAAAGTTCCACGCCAATTCTCAGCTTTAAATGTCTTTTCTACATACAATGCGACTTGTAATGCCTCATCATATTTAGCTTGTCTCGTTAATTGAAAGATGGAATCTGATAGTTCCGTTAATTCTTGCAGCGTGTTAGCAGCTGTTTCCTCACCCTTAACAACAGCTGGCTGTAATACGAGAAAAAATAATAGAATCATCGCGATTGGCTTTCGTTTCATGCAAGTCCCTCCTAGCCCTTCTCCTTACAGTGTATGAAGAAAAGGACAAGGTTAGACCAACATTGTTAAGGGAGTTCCAGCTTGACCGATTTTTTCGATAGAACGAGATAATACGAAACAAGAAGAACCGCGATACTTAACCAAAACGTCGCGTAGCCGATCTCATTTGAATAGGCAGACAACATAGAATAACGCGGCATCATACCAAATACATAATCAATCACATCGTTATGTAAAATCCAAATGCCAGCTACCACGAGATGTCGCATTTGAAAACGATAATACGGCGCAAACAATACGGCCTGAACCGCCATCGCAAAGTGAGACCCAATCAGCATGTATCCTTCCCACGGAAAATCATCAACAGATAAAAGCACAAAGATATTCATTCCTACCGCCCATAGCCCATATTTAATCAAGGTTACAAGAGCAAGTGCTTCAAAATAAGGAGCGTTTCGTTTCATTAAAAACGCAAGTAATACAAATAAAAAGAAAAAGCTGGCCGTTGGACTATCTGGTACAAAAGCTAAAAAGACAGCCGGCGTCTCTACGAGCTGCGGAATATACCAATAGTATCCATACACAGTGCCAAGGAAATTGATAATAAGCACCAGCACAAGCATGTAGCGCGTCGCTAGCAAATATTGAATCCATCTCATATGTCTCTTCACTCACGATCTGTTAAAATCAGAAAAAAGCTGACAGCGCCAGCTTTTTCTCTTTTGAGTATATCCTTGTACTTGCATTTAAACAACTGAATTATTTTGATTTGACCTCAGATAAATATTTAGAGAGCTTTTCGAGTTCTTCATCACTGCCTTTAAAGACACCCTTAGGCATGTTGCCTTTTCCTTCTACAGCGATTTTAGCGATCTCCTCAGGCGAAAGACCGTTGTCAACAAGTGACGGTCCGGCTGCTCCGCCCTGCATGTTATCCCCGTGGCAGGAGATACATGTCTGCTCTTGATAAATTTTATACTCCTCAGCTGAAGTATCAATTTCCGCTTCTTTCTTAATCTCACCTTGTTTTGCCGCTGCTTCCCAATCATGAGTTGCAACAGACTCCCACGTTAAATATGTTGCTGCGCCGACTGCAAGGATCATCATCCCGACTGCAATTGGTCTTCTATACGGTCTGCGTTCTGGACCTGAGTCAAGAAATGGTGCGAGCAAAAGTGCACCAAACGCAATTCCAGGCATAATCATCGCGCCAACGACAGTGAATTTTCCTGCAGCAAATTCATATTTTAATAACTGGTACAAAAATAGGAAATACCAGTCTGGCAGCGGAATATAGCCAGTATCTGTTGGATCAGCCATCCGCTCAAGCGGAGGCGCATGAACAACAGTTAGGACAAGAAATCCAATTAAAAAAACGGCACCTACAAGCCATTCCTTTAAAAGAAAGTTCGGCCAAAAGGCTTCTGTTTTTCCCGGATATTCGGAATAGTCTTTAGGTATGTTAGGTTTTCTTTCTGCCGGTATTCTGGAATCTCCGACAAACTTCATCCCTTTTCCCCTATGCAAAGTCATCCCCTCCTCATTGAACATTCATCAAACGCAACATTTTATAGCGGTCCAGAAATTCCTTGCTTACGAATCATAATAAAGTGGGCAGCCATCAGCCCAAATAATGCCGCTGGCAAGAAAAAGACATGGATAGCGAAAAATCTCGTCAGCGTTTGTGCCCCTACAATGTCCGGATGACCTGCAAGCAGCGTTTTGATCTCTTTACCAATGAAAGGTGTTGCTTCTGCAATTTGAAGACCAACCTTCGTCGCAAACAGCGCCTTCATATCCCATGGTAAAAGATAACCTGTAAAACCAAGTCCAAGCATCACAAAGAAAATGAGCACACCAACAATCCAGTTCAGCTCTCTAGGCTTTTTATACGCCCCTTGGAAAAAGACCCTTAGCGTATGTAAAAACATCATCACAATGACTAAACTCGCACCCCAGTGGTGCATCCCTCTGACAATCTGGCCAAATGCCACTTCATTTTGCAAATAATAGACAGATTCCCAGGCATTTTTAATATCCGGCACGTAATACATCGTTAAAAACATGCCCGAAAGGACTTGAATGACTGTCACAAAAAACGTTAAACCACCAAAACAATACACAAAAGCGGAGAAATGATGTGCTGGATTGACGTGCTCTGGCACCTCGTGATCCGCGATATCTCTCCATATCGGTGTAATGTCCAGCCGCTCATCTACCCAATCGTAAATCTTGTTAAGCATCGTTACCCTTCCCCTTTCGGCACAGCTTTTCCAAGATAGAGGTATCCGTCCTTCACTTGCTGCTTATAATGGTCAAGCGGTGCAAGCGGTGGAGTTCCGGGTACGTTTGTACCATCCTTGTCGTACAGCCCGTAGTGGCACGGGCAGAAAAATTTGTTTGGATTTTTCGGATCACTGTTCCAGTTCACTGTACATCCTAAATGTTTACAGATTGGCGATAAAGCGACAATTTCATCCCCTTCTTTGTACACCCATGCTGACCTAGATTCCTTTGACTCGTACCATGCATCTACTTGATCAATTTTAAAGTCAAAGCGCTTCGGTTCCTTTGTCAGTTCATCTACACTGACAACTTGAACCATATCCTGATCCTCTGTTCCTTTTAGCACAGGGTCAAGCGCAAAGCGAACCATAGGCATGAGCATTCCAGCGGCCATAAATCCCCCCACGCCGGTCAACGTGTAATTCAAAAATTGACGCCTGGACACTCCATGTCTCTTCTCGCTCATTTTTTTCTCCCCCCCTCAGGTCGTCAGCTACTTTATAACTGAATTAGAAAAAATTTCATAAAACTAGGACACCCTCATAATATATCAATCTATTCACAAGGTCAACATCCTAAAAAGCTATGTACAATGCAAATGTAAGGGTTTTTATGAAGGGTTCCATTTTTGTAACAAAAAGTTCAAAATTTGTTCTACACTGTCTTGAATGACTTTTTGCTTTAATTCAACCTTCAAATGCTCCAGCGGAACAGGCTTGAGCAAAAATAGCGATTCACTGATCTCAGCATGCTCTTTCCACTTGTGATCAGATGTGATCAATATGACATGCTGAAAATGATCTTTGAGCGACTGCTTCATTGTGAGTATGTCTTCTTGTCTCCGGTCACTCACTTCCAAATATGTATGTGGCGGAAAAAGAAAAACCCGTCCTTTTAACTGTCTTTCAAGTTCATCTGCTACAAGAATAGTAAATTCTCCCAAAGACACGGTTTGTTTCATTTGATCCGCATCAATCCCAACTAATGGAATGATAGCGGTATCAATGTAATCTTTAGATTGCAAAAAGCGATCCGCGTCCTCTGATTGAAACCTCATCAAATTCCCCTCTTTCATGACATAAGCCCTGCCTGTATAGGGCAAGGCTTATTCGTTCAGTTTATGACAATAGGCTTAATTCTTTTGCCAGCTTATTAAATGTTTCTTGATCATGACGGTCAAGTGCTTCATCTATCTCTTTCATAAGCCGTTCTTTTTGGAAAGTTGCGATTGAGTGCTCAAGCACTTTCTCAGCAAGATCCTTATCTTTTTCGTTCTCATAAAGATCCTTTGGAATATGAGGATTTGTTTCAAGAACCGCTGCATATTCCGGCGAACGATATGCAGAACGGAAATTCAATTGAATAAACAAATCCTGCTGTTTATTCAAACGAATATCATGAAATGACTTTTCAGCATCTGTCGTCATGATGTTTTCTTTATAAAATCTAAAGGGAACTTCATCCACACAATGTGTCGACATGATGATTCCCCTTGGGCAAAATTCTGCTTGCTCTACAAAATGAACCTTTTCCATCAAAGAGTCGTGACTCATTAAATAATTTAATATCCAAACACACTCTCTTCGCTTTAGCTGATAATGGTTTAAGAACCACCGGATAAATTCCTTCTTTTCATTGACAGAAACAGGGGTCTGCATGTTATTCCCTCCTCTATCGTAAATTAAATTGCTATACATGAATTATTCAACAAACCAGTTCTTCATTCCTGCAAACTATAAGGAAATTTCGTCTTCAATTCTTAAAATCGTTTCTTCAATTTCTTCATTCGTGCCATCTTTCTCAAGAACTTTGCGTAATAACGGCAATGCCTCTTTTTGTCTGCCCTCTTCTAAAAGGAACGAAGCGTATTCATATAAAAAGTCACGTTCCTCATCAAAATCAGGCAGGGCAAGCTTGAAATACTCGGCAGCTTCTTTGTATTCTTCTCGTCCGACAGAAGCAGATGCAGCATACCAATTCCATTTAGGATCATCTTCCCCAAAGCTTTTAACCTCTTTAATAACATCTAGAATTTCATCAAACAGCTCTTCATTTAAATAGATCGCCAGCAATGTTTGAACTGCTTCAATATAACCCGGATCGAGAGCAAGTGCTTCTTGAAGCAGTTTTTTCGCATCTTCTGAATCTCCATTTTTCAAATCAATCTTGGCACCATATAAATATAATTCTTTGTTATACTCATCAACTTTAATACCCTCTTTTACTACCTCTAAAGCCTCGTGATATAGTCCTTCTTCCTCATAACTTTTCGCTAAAGGCATATAAAGTGACGAATAGGACGGATCAATATCTTTCAATTCTGTCAGCTGCTGAATGGCTGTTTTCGTTCTGCCAGCCCTCATTGCTGTAAATCCGTAGCCAAAAAGAGTATTCGGGTCTGCTTGATCTTTTACTGCCTTTTCGTACCATTCAAGTGCATCCTCAAATTCTCCAGCTGTGCTGAGTGATTCAGCGAGCCGCTGATACACATTGACACCGCCAACCTCATGCTGTTGATCTGCCACTTTGTAGAAATAATCGGCCGCTTTCTTTGAAAGACCTTGAGAAAAATACAACTCACCTAATGCAAAATCGATGATGGCTTCATTCGGAAGTAGTTCTTTCGCTTTTAAAAGCTTTTGTTCACTGACTTCAAATAGTCCTTGCATTTGATACAAATCTGCCATTAACAATAAACTCTCTGGGTACGCATCATCATGTTCAGGAATCGTTTCTAATACTGCAATCGCCTTCTCTTCCTCATCAGAGTCAATCAACAGCTCTGCATAAAAACACGTTAAACCTGTTTCCTCTGGATATAAATCATGTAAATCACTGATGAGATTCCGTGCTTTATCGATATCTCCCCAATCATAATATAATTGAGCCGCCTGCGCCTTTTCTTCATCATGCAAATGCTTCTCTGCTTGAGCAAGTGTTTGGAGTCCTTTTTCAGTCTCACCTGCCTCAACTAATTTTATGGCTTCTTGTAATGAACTATTCAAATCAAACCGTTCCTTTCTGTTTCCAAAAACCTAAACTATTGTTACTTCATATCATAATCGACAGGTACGCATCCAGCAAATATGTTGCTCTTTTAAATTGAACCCATTTTTGTGTTTTAAAGACTGTTTTTCATTTCATCCTTTACGAAACTGATGATTTGTAAACTGCAAGCACTGTTTTTATCGAACAAAATGATTTTTTTCAAGGTTTCACCTTGAGACAAGCTATGCTATATTTCTGACAAATATGCAAAAGGAAAGAAAAAGCCTGAGGACATCCTCAGACTGTTTTCGTTAAGTATTCAATGTGTTCAAAGAAATTCGGGTATGAGACACGAACAGCATCTGTATCTTCAATCTCAATTGCTTGCTTTGTCACACATGCTGCAATTCCCAGCATCATACCGATACGGTGATCTCCGTAGCTTGAGACGACTGCGCCGCCTTGAAGCGTAGTTTTACCATGAATCTGCATACCATCATCTGTTGCTTCAATATCAGCACCGAGTTTTTTTAGTTCTGATACGACTGTATCAATTCGATTGGTTTCTTTTACCTTTAACTCAGCAGCATCTTTAATGATCGTTGTTCCTTCTGCTTGGGTCGCAAGAAGCGCAATAATCGGAATTTCATCGATGAGTCTTGAAATCATGTCACCAGAAATTTCAATCCCTTTTAATGATGAAGTAGATATCGTTAAATCACCATACGGTTCTCCGCCTTTGGCATCTACTTCATTGATCTCAAGGTTTGCACCCATAAGTTTCAGCACATCAATAATACCGGTTCTTGTTTTGTTTAGCCCGACATTTTTTAAAACGATTCGGCTATTAGGAACGATTGATCCAGCTACAAGGAAAAATGCAGCTGAAGAGATGTCTCCAGGAACAAATATATCTGTTGCTGTTAATGTCTGGCCGCCTTCAATGGAAACACTTTGTTCATCTTCAGCTAGTTTTACACCAAACATAGAGAGCATTCTTTCTGTATGATCTCTTGATTTATGTGGTTCAATTAATGTCGTTGTTCCCTCTGCTTGAAGCCCAGCTAAAAGGACAGCCGACTTAATTTGTGCACTTGCCACCGGAGATTCATAAGAGATTCCTTTTAAATGACCACCACGAATAGAAAGTGGTGTATACTCGCCATTTGCTCTGCCGTCTATTTTGGCTCCTAGTTGTTTAAGCGGACCCGTCACTCGTTTCATTGGTCTTTTGGCAATACTCTCATCACCGATTAGTGTACTGTGAAACTCACAACCAGCTAATATTCCCATCATTAATCGAATGGTTGTACCAGAATTGCCTACATCAAGAATGTCAGACGGCTCCTTGAGCTCTTTCAGTCCCTTACCATGAATGACAACATCTGTCCCTTTTTGTTCAATTTCAACGCCCATCTTTCTAAAGCAATCAATCGTACTTAAACAATCCGCTCCAGGAAGAAAGTTTTTCACTAATGTGGTCCCATCAGCAATTGCACCAAACATCACTGATCGATGTGAAATAGATTTATCACCTGGGATATGAATTTCTCCATTCATAGGAGCATTTTTATGAATTTTCATGTTTGTCACCTCAGTCAGCATAAAATGTATCGTAATTCGCTCTATTTTTTATACAGATTTCTGCACGCTTTCGGTCGTCATCTGTTTGAAAACTAATGCGTAAAATCCCATTAATGTCTTCCCGTGTCTCAATAATACGGATATTTGTAATACTAATGTTTTCACTTGCTAGATGACCTGTGATCTCTGAAATAACCCCAGGGTGATCCGGAACATCGACATACAGATCATAAAAAGCAGGAATGGCTCCTTTTTTCCTTAGAGGAAGTCCATCGCGATATTCCTTTGCATCTTGAAAATAAGAGAACAATCCTTCAGCATCTTCTTGCTGTACGAAGGTTTCAATGCGGTTGATCTCTTTTTTCCATTCATGAAAACGGTCTAAAATCTTGTGTTTATTGTGCAGCAGGATATCCCGCCACATTGCAGGATTGCTTGAAGCAATTCGTGTGATATCACGAAAGCCTCCAGCAGCAAACCGTTTAACAAGTGGGAATTGTTCTTCAAAATGATGTGCTTGATGCACAAGGCTGGCTGCAACAATATGAGGAAAATGGCTAATAACACTTGTCACAGCATCATGTTCTTCTGGTGTCATCTCAATGAAATGAGCATTTGTCCCCTTTAACAAATCCATCAACTGATCAACAGCTTGACGGTTTGTTTCCTTTGCAGGCGTTAATATGTAGAACGCATTTTCAAATAAAAAGTCTTTCGCTGCAATAACACCTGACTTATGAGAGCCTGCCATTGGATGTCCACCAATAAATTGGTAATGCTTAGGCAATGCTCTTTCAGCAAAATGGACGACCTTTTGCTTTGTGCTGCCGACATCAGTGATTGTGAGTTCTCTATCAATTCCAGAGTCTGCAATATCGCTAAGCATCTTCACTGTTTGCTGGACAGGTGTTGCCAAAATAATGGTCGAAGCTTCTTCTAAGCCCGCCATAAACGAATCAGCGGCTAAATCAATGATACCCAGCTTTGTTGCAGCAACCATTTGCTCTTTGGAAACATCAAATCCTACAATTTTTTTATGAGGATACTCTTTTTTAATTGAGAGTGCAATGGACCCTCCAATTAAACCTAGTCCAGCGATTAATATTGTTTCGTTTGCATCATTCATATTCATCACCTGATTTTTCGCGAAAATTAAACAACCTATTTCAACAGCTTATATGTATTGAGGTTGGTACAATGAAAGTCATATCCCGCCTTAGGATATGACTTTCAGGTTATGCTACGCACGAATGCCTTGCATTAAATCGGCAAGTGTACTTAAAATTTCTTCATTTTGCTCTTTTGTTCCGACGGTAATACGTAAAGAAGTCGGAAAACCAAGTGCTTTCCCGGAACGAACAATGTAGCCTTTTTTCAATAATGCATTGAACAATTCATCGGCATCTCTTTTAAAATCAATCAGCACAAAGTTTGTTTGAGATGGATAGATATATAGTCCAAAACGGTCAGCAAAATCTTGATATTGCTTAAGGCCTGCTTCATTTTTCTGTCTGCATGCTTGAATGAAGTCTTGATCTTTTATCGCTGCACGCGCAGCTGCCTGAGCGATACGACTAGTATTAAACGGTTCTCTCGCTGGTTCAATGGCAGTAATCAGCTCTTCTGATGCAATTCCGTAGCCTACTCGAAGCGCTGCAAGTCCATACGCTTTAGAAAACGTTCGAAGTACAATGACATTTTGATAAGTTTTTAATAAAGATAAACTGTTTGGAAAATCTTCCGCACGAACGTATTCAAAATACGCTTCATCTAGTACAACAAGCGCGTGAGCTGGCACTTCGTCTAAAAACGCCACAATCTCAGATTCTGACAAATGATTTCCTGTCGGGTTATTTGGATTACATACCCAGACAACCTTCGTGTTTTCATCGATCGCATCCAGCATACCCTTCAGATCGTGAGCTCCTCCGTCTAAAAGAGGCACTTCTCGAATTTCAGCATGTTCAATCACTGCATTGTGACGGTATTGCGGAAAAGATGGTGATGGGATGACGGTATTTGTATGTTGGTCAAGGAATGCTCTCGCAATAATTTGCACAAGTTCATCTGAGCCATTCCCGAAAATTAATTGTTTTTCACTTACTTGAAGAAACTCAGCAAGCTCCGTTCTTAAACTTGCGCTGTATCCATCAGGATAAATCGCTAAATGTTCGAGCTCAGCTTGTATTGCCTCTCTTGCATGTACAGAACATCCAAAAGGGTTTTCATTTGAAGCCAATTTCACAATTTTGTCTAATTGATATTCTTTTTTGACCTCTTCAATTGGTTTCCCAGGTTGATACGGTTTTAGCTGTTTTAATTGATCTTTGATTTGCAAAATGTTTCACCTCATTTGAATGAATAGAGGGGACTAAATGTTTTTGCATATGTTTCAAATTCTCTTAAAGCCTCTTGGCGTGTATCACTTGCTAGCAATTGCTCTTGAAGCTCTTCAATTTTTTTCACAAGCGCACTTCCGACAACAACACCGTCACTCAGTTTATTCATTGAGTCTACCTGCTCTCTTGTTGAGATGCCAAAACCGACCGCAACCGGTATGTGACTCAGTTGTTTCACTTGTTGAATAAAATCTGTAATTGACGCGTCAAAGGATTGTCTGACACCTGTTACACCAAGAGATGAAACACAATACACAAAACCTTCTGCCTGCTCTACAATGTTTACTAATCGTTCCTTGCTTGTTGGTGCAACGAGTGAAATATATGAAATGTCATGTGTTTGACAGTTCTTTTGCAGCTCGCTGCTCTCTTCAAACGGCAAGTCGGGTGTTAAGAGTCCCGAAATATGATTTTTGCGCAGTAAAGCGAAAAAGTATTCTGTGTCTAATTGTAACACAGGATTATAATACGTAAATAGAATTACAGGAATTTTTACACCGTTTTTTTTCATCTTCCCTGCTAATTCTATCGCTTTTACGATATTCATGCCATGATTTAGAGCTCTTTTGGAAGCTCTTTGGATGACAGGACCGTCCGCTAGTGGATCGGAATAAGGAACACCTAGTTCAATCGCATGTGCACCGGCTGCTTGAAGGGAGATAGCTAAATCAATCGTGATGTCTTCTGACGGATCTCCTGCTGTGATAAATGGGATAAATAATTTCTCGCCTTGCTCTAATTGAAATGTGATCATTTTGCTTTCCCCTCACTTTCAAGCACGTTCATTAATGTATGCACATCCTTATCGCCTCTTCCTGACAGGCAGACAAGGACGATTTCATCTTCATTCATCGTCTTGCTTACCTCAAACGCCTTGGCTAGTGCATGTGCAGATTCAATTGCTGGCAGAATTCCTTCTTTTTCAGTCAGCAGCTTTAGGGCATCTAGTGCTTCTTGATCTGTCGCACTTACATATTGAACCCGTCCGCTCGCATGTAAATATGCGTGCTCTGGTCCAATTCCCGGATAATCTAAACCAGCGGAGATAGAATATGGCTCAATAATTTGACCAAATTCGTCTTGGATTAAATAGGTCAAAGATCCGTGAATCACTCCTTTTGTTCCTTTCGTGATGGTTGCAGCATGGAGCTGAGTATCGATTCCCTTTCCAGCGGCCTCTACACCAATGATATCTACCTCTTCATCTAAAAACGCCCGGTACATTCCAATGGCATTACTCCCGCCGCCGACACAGGCAATGACTTTTTGAGGAAGCGTGCCCTCTTTTTCAAGCAGCTGCTCTTTTGCTTCATCACCAATCATCCGCTGGAACTCGCTGACGATTTGAGGATACGGATGAGGGCCTACAACGGAGCCGATCATATAAAAATGATCACTGCAGTGCTGAACCCAATAGCGGATAGCCTCGTTGGTCGCGTCTTTTAATGTGCCATTCCCGCTTGTGACAGGTATGACTTCAGCGCCAAGCAGTTTCATTCGGAAAACATTGAGTGATTGTCTTTCCACATCTTCTTTTCCCATAAATACCGTGCAGGATAGCCCGAACTTTGCGGCTACCGTTGCAGCAGCTACTCCGTGCTGACCTGCGCCTGTTTCTGCGATGATGTTTGATTTCCCCATTTTTTTCGCAAGCAGGGCCTGCCCTAACGCATTGTTAATTTTATGAGCACCTGTGTGGTTTAAATCTTCTCTTTTCAAATAGATTTTTGCGCCGCCTAGGTATGCTGATAATTGGTCAGCATATGTAAGCGCAGTAGGTCTGCCTGAATAGTTTCGAAGTAGTGATACATATTCTGCCTGAAAAGCAGGGTCTTCTTTTAATTCGCGAAATGCTTGTTCGATTTCTGCAAGTGGCTGCATGAGCGTTTCCGGGACAAATTTCCCTCCGAATTCTCCGTATCTGCCAATCTCATTTGGATATGCGTACATCATTTAACATCCTTTCTTCGAGCGCTTCGATCTTAGCGCTGCTTTTCTTCCCGTTTTCTTCTATTCCGCTTGAAAGATCGAGCGCTTCTGGACCATAGGTAAGGAGCTCTGCTACCGTTTTTGGTGTGATGCCGCCTGCAATTATGCAAGTCTTCCCTAGCCGTTTTGCATGTTTAACGTATAGAGGCACTGCCTCCCAAGCAAAAGCTGTTCCAGAGCCGCCTCTCATCCCTTTTACTTTCGAATCAATGAGGAAGCCATCGACAACAGGCGCAAATGCCGTCATTTTTTCAAGCGTTCTTGTTACATCGGACTCGTGGTGGAACACTTTCCAAACGACAGCCCCTGTTTGTTGTTTGATTTCTTTTGCGTCATCCTGCGTTTCATCTCCATGAAGCTGTACGATATCTAAAGGAATATATTTAGTGATGTCACACACTTTTTGTATCTCTTCATTTACAAATACACCGGCGATCTTTTTCTTACACTTTGTTTGGATGAGCCATTGTTTCACTTGATCTGGCTGGACTTGTCTTTTACTTGGAGCAAAAATAAATCCGATGGCATCTGCGTGAGATTGCGCAATGCATTCCACATCTTCTTGAGATACTGCTCCGCAATATTTTAAATAAGGCTTCATCGTATTCATTCTCCAAACAATGTCTGAACGGCTTTTTCTTGTGATTGTTCTCTCATTAATGATTCACCTACAAGGACTGCACCAGCTCCATGTTTCTTCACAAAGGTTAGATCATCGAATGTTTGAATACCGCTCTCACTCACTAGTAAGGCATCGTTTGGAACGAGTGGTGCGATCTCTTTTGTTTGTTCGACTGTTGTTGTAAATGTATTTAAATTCCGGTTGTTCACTCCAATGATTTCCGGAGTGAACAACTTTAAAATATTTTCCAGTGTATCTGCTGCATGTACTTCGACAAGGACATCAAGGTCTTTCTCTTTCGCTTCAGCATAGAGCTCGTGCAGCTTTTGCGGCTCAAGTACTTCTCCAATTAATAAAATGGCATCTGCTCCTATACGTCTTGACTCTTCTACCTGTATGGAGTCAATGATGAAATCTTTTCTTAAAATCGGACGATCGATTTGTTTTTTAATAAGGGACAGGTATTCGTTTTTCCCTTGAAAGAACGGTTCATCCGTTAAAACAGATAAGCAATCAGCGTTTGATTTTTCGTAAGCTTTTGCTGTTTTTAATGGATCAAAATTCGGTTGAATGATTCCTTTGGAGGGAGACGCTTTTTTCACCTCAGCAATTAGACCAATTGAGCGATGAGGATTCATAAGTGCTTCTTTAAAGGATCGTCTTTCAAAGTGTCCATCCTCTGGTAACTGCAATGTTTGGATATGTTCTTTTTTGCGGGCAATGATTTGATTAAGCATAGATCTCTTCCTCCTTCGTTTTTTGTTTTAACCGAGCCAATTGTTCTTTAGCTGCACCATTTTTAATTGTTTCAAACGCTTTTAATGTTCCTGCCATGAGGCTTTCTGACTTCCCTGCGACATATAAAGCCGCTCCAGCATTCAGGGCTGTAATATGAAGCGGCGCCCCTTCTGTTTGATGATTCAATATATTCTGAATCAATTTGGCGCTCTCTTCCGGTGATTGGACCTGAATATCTGATAAATATCCTTTTTGCAGCCCAAAGTCTTCTGGGTTTAGTGTATATTCTGTCATGACATCTTTTTTGAGTTCAATCACATACGAATTTGCAGTAATCGTTAATTCATCCAGTCCATCTTCTCCGCAGACAAACAGCACATGTTCTGGCTCTAACGGCGCAAGGGCTTTCGCCATTAATTTCGCCTTTTCCTTTGAGTAAACGCCAATGATTTGCTTTTTCGCTTGCATTGGGTGGCAAAGCGGGCCTAATAGATTAAATACCGTCCGGAAGCCTAGCTGCTTGCGGACTGCGGCTACTTGTTTCATAGATGAATGATACAATGGTGCAAATAAAAAGCCCATGTTTTTCTCTTGTATTTGTCTTCTTGTTTCTTCTGGTGTGGATTGAATGTGAATCCCAAGACACTCTAGTACATCAGCACTCCCGCTTTTAGAAGAAACTGATCGATTTCCGTGTTTGGCGATTTTGGCTCCAGCAGCAGAAGCGACAATGGCGGCAGCAGTTGATATATTAAAGGTGGAGAGTCCATCGCCTCCTGTGCCGCAAGTATCAACAACATCAAGCGATCGTTCCATTGGTTCTGCATTTTGCCGCATGGCTTTCACGAAGCCTGTCATTTCTTCAGCGGTTTCTCCTCTATGCGCTAAAATCGAGAGACTTGCAGCGACTTCCGCATCTGTTAAAGTGCCGCTCATCATATCATGCATGAGTTTATTTGCTTCATTTTCTGATAGAAAGCCTCCATTAACAAGAGCTGATAGTCGGTGATTCATCCTGCACACTCTCCTTTTCTGAGAAAATATGTTCCGCAAGCTGAATGGCTTTCAGAAGTGCTCCTGCCTTGTTGCAAGTTTCTTCCCATTCATTTTCCGGGACAGAATCAGCCACAATGCCGGCGCCTGCTTGTATAGAAGCGGTCTGATTTTTGACGCTCATCGTACGAATGGTAATACAGGAGTCGATATTGCCGTCGAATCCAATATAGGCAATACAGCCGCCATACGTTTCCCTTGGCTCAGGCTCCATTTCATTTAGTAATTGCATCGCTCTTATTTTGGGAGCACCTGTTAATGTACCTGCAGGGAATGCGGACATGAGCGCATCGACTGGATGTGTATCCCGCTTTAGCTTTCCTGTCACAATGGAGATGATGTGCATGACATGTGAAAAATTCACTACTTTTGTAAAGGTCGGTACGGACACACTGCCGTATTCTGCCACACGGCCTACATCATTTCTGGCAAGATCCACTAACATGTAATGCTCTGCTTTTTCCTTTTCATCTTCAAGCAGTTCTCTTGCTAGCTCAGCATCCTCTTCTCTTGTTCTTCCTCGTTTTCTTGTGCCTGCAATAGGATGAATTTCTAGATGCCCATTTTTAGCATGAATTAATCGTTCTGGCGAGCTTCCAACTAAATCACGATCTTTTAATTTCATAAAATACATATATGGAGATGGATTCACAATCCGAAGCACGCGGTATAACTCAAATGAACTCACTGACACAGGGATATCAAATCGCTGTGAGAGTACGCCTTGGAAAATATCACCCGCTCGAATGTAGTCTTTGATTTTTTCTACGTCTTTTAAAAATTGCGCTTTTTCATAGGTGGACGTCACATGTTCAAAGGACGGCGGCTCATTCATATTCCCTGATAAAATCAGTTCTTTCATATCAACCTTTGAATGGAGCTTGTGAATCATCTGTTCAAGCTGCTTTTGATTTTCTTTGTAAGCGCGTATTTTTTCGTCTTCTGTTTCATGTCCGGTTAGCTCGGTGTACTGGATAAAATGAACATGATTTGTTTCATGATCAAAGGCAATCATTGTTTGGCAGACAAATAATGTGCAATTTTCTGCCAGCGATGCGCTTCGGTGAGGCCTGACAGAAGGTTCAATGTTTGGGATCAGATCGTAGCTTAAGTACCCAACAGCCCCGCCTGTAAATGGGATATCAATATCTGGCGTTTTGATTTGATATTGCTCTTTCATCCAATCTAGCAGTTCTTTCAGCTCTTGCTTTCGCATGACTTCCTGCCCCGCAGCGTCACGTGCAATGTATTTGTTTTGGTCATCGTGTAAGGTTAAAAACGGGTGCAATCCAATGAAGGAATATCTCGACCAGCTGGAAGACTCATCTTTGCTTTCTAGCAAATACACAATATCTTGTTTGAGTTTTTCAACAATTTGAATCGGTGAGAGCGTATCGACTGTAATGGTTTCAACAATTGGGATCGTTTTGTAGGACTCACTGTCCTTTAAAAATTGGGTCAGGTTTGATTGGGAATTCATAAGCACACTCCTTAAATGGGATTAAGGAGAATGAGGGGACATATAGAGGGTTTGTATGAGTATACGAAATAAGCCTAAAAGAGGGTTACTCTTTTAGGCAGTATGATTAAATAGAAGTATCGTATCTCTGCTCAACTCTACTCATCTCAACTACCCTAGTCTCATTCTCATCTTCTCTAAGCTTGCAATGCCGTTTACACCTGTGTGTAAACTTCGGCTGTTCATATCGTATTATAATTCCTTGTTTTTTGTCAACTGTAAATCAGGGCGAAGCGTCACTGCTTCTTCCAAGTACACATGCTGTATGTCTTCCTGCTTTGTATCTGTCTGGACAGTCATTAAGACACGAATACATTGCTTTAAACCGCCATCAATGTCCAGTTCCTGCATACATGTAACAGGTACATATGTCCATCCTTCAAACTGACGAAGTGCTTTTGCCGGAAAAACGGAGTGAATATCTTGTGTAGCTGAAATCAAGATCTGCACGACACGTTCTGGATCTACTTGGTTTCTTGAAATGATCGCTTCTAGCAGCTGTTTCGTTTTGTTTAACACTTCTGTTTCTGTATCTTCTATCACAGTTGTAGCCCCACGTATCCCGCGAAACATCATAGACATCCCTCCTCCCGTTTCCATTCTTCGAGCCAGTAGTGCAGCTCATCTTTTGTGAAAGACTGTAAGGTGACGTCTCCAACCTGTTTTAATAAAACAAATTGAACACTGCCGCCTCTTGCTTTTTTATCACCAATCATCCGGTCAACAAATGTTTTCGTGGAAATATCTTGTGTGACTTGCACCGGGAACCCGAGCTCTTTCATCCACTCTTTTAGTTCCGTACGATTGAAACTGAGTCCCAGCTGCTTTTCGCTCACATACAGCGCAAACTGCATGCCGATTGCAATGGCATCTCCATGTGTGATGGCGCCGTATCCGTACTCTGCTTCAATGGCATGCCCGAGTGTATGGCCTAAATTCAAAAATGCACGCACGCCTTGTTCTTTTTCATCTTCTTGAACAATTGACGCTTTGACTTGAATGCCTTGATACAGCATATGTGCCAGATCGCTCTTTGATATATCCGTCAGAGAACGAATGGACATCAGTTCTGATAAAAATTCTTCACTTGAAATCAGTGCATGTTTGATGACTTCTGCAAAGCCTGATCTTCGTTCAATTTGAGATAGAGTCTCAAGCATACTCGTATCATAGATCACAGCTTTCGGCTGATGAAACGCACCGATTAAATTTTTACCGAGCGGATGGTTGATCCCTGTTTTCCCGCCAACTGCACTGTCATGTGCCAGCAGCGTCGTCGGAACTTGGATAAAGTCAATGCCTCTCATATAAGTGGCAGCTGCAAAGCCAGCCAAATCTCCAATCACGCCGCCTCCCAGCGCAATGATGCAGGAAGAACGATCAAGCTGAAATTGAATGGCTTTCGTATGAATATGCTCAAATTCGGCAAAGGATTTTGACTGCTCTCCGCTTGGCACAACCACTTTGTTCACAGGCCACTTCTGCTGAAGTAAGCGAACCATCTCATCACCATAAATGGCATCAACAGCTGCATCTGTGACGATTAAGAGCTTCGTATAGGAATGCCCAGTGGAAGTTATCAAGTCAACGATATTGCGTTTAATCCCATCACCGATAAATACAGGATAAGTGGCTGAAGACGTCTTAACTTCCAGTGTTTTCATTAAAATTCCCTCTGAAGCTGGCGCATTTTTTCAACATTTTCTTTAATGCGGTCGATTTGGTCAAGGCCAAACTGCTCTACAACTGCATTGGCAATTTCCCATGCCACGACTGCTTCTGCGACAACACTTGCAGCAGGAACGGCACAGCTGTCAGAGCGTTCAATACTTGCAGAGAAAGGTTCTTTTGTTTCAATGTCAACGCTTTGAAGCGGCTTATAAAGAGTAGGGATTGGCTTCATCACCCCTCTTACGACAATTGGCATACCCGTTGACATTCCGCCTTCAAGACCACCTAGGCGATTTGTTTTTCTCGTATAGCCCTTTTCTTCATCCCAGATGATTTCATCATGGACCTCACTGCCATTTTTAGAGGCTGCCTCGAACCCAATACCGAATTCAACCCCTTTAAAAGCGTTGATACTAAGTACGGCGCCAGCAAGCTTGCTGTCTAATTTACGGTCATAATGAACATAGCTGCCAACCCCAACCGGCATTCCTTCAACGATGACTTCAACAATTCCACCAATTGAATCGCCGTTTTTCTTCGCTTCATCAATTGCATCCATCATTTTCTGACCTGCTTCACTGTCATAGCAGCGAACAGGTGATTCTTCTGTTACCTTTTGCAAATCTTCAATAGACTCATATGCTGTATGAGCTGCCTTCACTCCGCCAATTTCGAGAACATGTCCAGCTACTTTAATCCCTAGATGCGCCAAGATTTGTTTGGCAACTGCGCCTGCTGCTACGCGAACAGTTGTCTCGCGGGCTGATGAGCGCTCTAATACGTTTCTCATATCACGGTGTCCATATTTGATCGCACCATTTAAATCCGCATGTCCTGGTCTTGGACGGGAGATTTGACGCTTCATTTCACTTTCTTCTTCTTCTGTGATCGGCTCTGCCCCCATCACCTTTGTCCAGTGCTTCCAATCGTTATTTTCAACAACAAGTGCGATTGGAGAACCCAATGTTCTCCCGTGGCGAACACCACTTAACACTTTTGCCTGGTCTTTTTCAATCTGCATTCTTCTTCCGCGGCCATGACCTTTTTGTCTTCTAGCCAATTCATAATTGATGTCATCCTGCTCTATGTAAAGTCCCGCTGGAACTCCTTCAATAATTGTGGTCAGTTGTGGACCATGTGATTCACCTGCTGTTAAGTACCTCATGACTCAATCTCCCTTCATCGCATTAACGCTTTTAAGTAAAAATATAATAACATACTTGCTACTAAAAAGTCAGCTACATACCCTTCTTTTGATAAAAGAAAGTATCAGCAGATGTCAGTCCAAACTTTTCTGGGTGAAAAATTTGCTCTGTAGAACCAACAAATAATACGCCATTTTGTTTTAAACTGCTGCTCATTTTCAAGTAAATTTCTTCTTTTGCCTCTTCAGTAAAGTAAATCAGTACATTTCGGCAGACGATGAGGTCAAGCTGTTTCTCATATGGATCTGCCAAAAGGTTGTGCTTCTTAAATTGAATATGCTTTCGAACCTCATCCTTCACAGTGTAAAAGGAAGAATCTTCTTTTGTGAAATATTTTTGCTTGATATGATCTGGTACCTCTTGCAGAGAGCGTTCATGATATCTGCCTTTTTGAGCTGACTGTAGAACTTTATCATCAATGTCAGTTGCAATAATTTGGAAGTCTTTCACAAGAGGATGACCGGACAGCAGCATGGAGAGTGTATATGGCTCTTCTCCTGTCGAACATGCTGCACTCCAAATCTTTAATGTGCCGCCATTTTTCGATAGCAGCGGCAGGATTTTTTGATCAAGTACTTCCCAGCGCTGATAGTTTCGGTAAAATTCTGACACATTAATCGTCATGCGGTCCATCGTCTCATCTAATAGTGCTCTGTCTTTTTCAAGCGCGGCCGCGAATGCCTCAAAATCTTTATATCCTTTTTTATCATAAAGTGATGTTAATCTCCGTTTCATTTGTGCTTCTTTATATAAATTCAGATCAACCCCGGTTAGTTTTTTCCATTTTCCAACAAATACTTGATATGAATCCATCAATGTCCTCTCCTGTCTCATCTATCTTTGTCCTAGTATAGCTGTTTTTATCGAAAATTTGTATCTTCTCATGCGAAATTTCGTGTAGAAAGTTCAATATAAAAAAAGCCAAAGTGCTCATTGGATGAACACCTTGGCTTGAAGCTTAATAAATCCAGCTTGAGATGGTTTGATCCCAGCTTATGAGTTCTTCTTGTTTGAAGAATAAGTTAATTTCTCTTTCAGCACTTTCTGGTGAGTCTGACCCATGGATAATGTTTTTTCCAACAGTTAAACCATAGTCTCCTCTTATTGTGCCCGGAAGCGCTTCCTTTGGATTTGTTTTGCCGATAATCTGTCTTGTTACGTCTACCACCTGTTCGCCTTGCCATACCATTGCAAATACAGGTCCTGACGTAATAAAGTCAACCAATTCCCCGAAAAACGGTTTTTCTTTATGCTCTCCGTAATGTGTTTCTGCTACTTCCTTTGGAATACTCATTAGTTTTGCACCAACAAGCTGAAGCCCCTTTTTTTCGAATCTTGACACAATGTCACCGATTAATTGTCTTTCCACACCATCAGGTTTGACCATAAGAAATGTTTTGTCCATATACGTTCTCCACCCCGTCGTTATGTATGTATAGGCTTACATTGTTACAAAGTGATCGTATCATTTTTTATTATAATAATCAATTTTTGACAAAAAATTTCACAAAAAAACCAATCAACGTAACGTTGATTAGAATTTTCGTTTCCCAATATATTTTGCAATGGAGGCGAGTGACGTTCTCGCTCTTCCTCGAGGAAGTTTGTCGAGCTGTTCAAAAGCTTTTTTCAAATACATTTCACTCACTCGAATCGAGCGGTCAATCGCATCTGTTTGTTTGAGGCTTTCAATGACAGGCTTCAGCTGCTTCTCCGTCGTTTCACTATTGATCAGCTTCAATTGACCTTCTAGTGTCGGATTCTTCAGTGCATATAAGACTGGGAGTGTGACATTCCCTTGCAAAAGGTCTCCTCCAACAGGCTTGCCCAGCTCTTCTTCAGTTGATGTGAAATCAAGGACATCATCAATGATCTGATAAGACATGCCAACATAGTATCCAAACCAATAGAGGGCTTTATGTGTTTTTTCCTCTGTACCTGCTGCAATGGCGCCTAATTGACAGCTGCCTGCAATAAGCAAGGCTGTTTTTCGTTTGATTCTTCTTAAATATGTACGCAGGTTCTGTTCCATATTATATTTATCTTTCACTTGCTCTATTTCCCCAAGACAGAGCTCAACGACCATTTTTGACAAAATTTCATGTGCCATTGGGTGGTTGATTTTTGTCATGTATTCAAGTGATCTTGCAAACATATAATCCCCTGTGTACATGGCAATTCTGTTATCCCATTTTGCCTTAATCGTTGGTTTTCCTCTTCTCAGCTCTGCATCATCAATGACATCATCGTGAACGAGTGATGCCATATGAATCAGCTCGAGGGCAACGGCAACATATTTAATTTTATTAATGTCATAGTTACCAAACATGCCTGAAAGGAGAACAAAAACGGGGCGGATTCGTTTTCCGCCCGCTTGCAGCAAATGAAGACCTGCTTCACTTAATAATGCATAATCAGAGCGAACTGTTTGTTCAAGCTCTTTTTCAATTATATCGATATCTTGATTTAAAAAAGAGATCATTGCTTTTAGTTTCATTATCTTCACCCAAATATCGTTTATTCAAAGCTTCTTTCCGATATGTGTTGCTGCTACACCGCCTGTAAATGGATGATACGAGACATCAGACAACCCGGCCTCTTCGAACAGAGCGGCGAGCTCTTTCATGCCAGGGAACGTTTTGGCTGATTCTTGAAGCCATGAATACTCCTGATAGCTTTTGGCAAACAGTTTACCAAAGAGCGGCATAATGTATTTGAAATAGATATAGTAGCCTTGCTTAAAGCCGATCATCTCAGGCTGTGAAGTCTCAAGACAGACAACCATTCCACCAGGCTTCACTACTCTTGTCATTTCCTTTAGCACCGTTAAATAATCAGGGACGTTTCTAAGTCCAAAACCGATGGTGACATAATCAAATGAGTTGTCCTCAAAAGGGAGCTCCATCGCATTGCCGTGAAGCAATTCAATCTGTTTGTAGCCCCCAGTTTTCACCTTCGTTTCTCCAACACTCAGCATGTTTTTACTGAAATCAAGGCCTTTGACTTCGCCTTTCTCTCCAACAGCATCTGCGAGCGCAATTGTCCAATCGGCTGTTCCGCAGCATACATCTAATGCTTTAGAGCCTTTTTGCACATTCATGAGTTTCATTGTTTTATCGCGCCATTTTTTATGCTGTTTAAAGCTGATGACAGAGTTCATTTGATCATAGTTTTTATAAATTTTTTCAAATACACCGTGTACTCGCTGTTCTTTTGATTGCTGCATGACTTACCCTTCTTCCACTTTCTGATGGTACGCAGGCTCATTTTTCATATGATCCAAGCGATTTAATAGCTCTTTTTGAACGACCGGAGATGAAACAAGATGCTCCTTGATCGGCCGTTTGGCCTTTTCATAGCCTTCATTCTCAAAGTTGTCAAAGCACGAATAGGCGTCCGTATAACTATCGTTCAAAAAAAGTTTTAAATGTTTGTCATCTTCTGCTTGTTTCATGAAACGCTTATAAACAAGGAAACGACTTGCAATCTCATTCCAATGCGTCAATTGAAAATGCTCAGAAATCCTTTGGAATAGTGCAGATTCAACTGTAGCTACACTTTTATAAAAGTGCGCTGCATCTTGAATGGACCGGTCATACAGTCTAATTTTATGTTCATTGATCTCTTTGATCGCCGTAGCGAGCGTCCGGATCATATAGATGTCTTTCATGTCAGAGAGAAGAGAATAATAGAGACCGCTGAAATAGTCTCCTGCTAGGATGGTCAGCTGACGATTTTTGAATTCGTCTTGCTTGATGGCTGCAGCAGTTGTGACTTCGTCATGGGTATCAAGGGCAATTTGCACAAGCATCGCCGTTAAAATATAATTTTCTTTTTTCTCTGCATCAATTTGAGCTTCATCAAACATTGCATGAAAAAGAAGGAGCTTGTCTTCATCGATGAGTGGAGCGCGTAAATGCTTCGCCAAATAAGGATGAGAAAGCTTTTTATTTAATTTTATATTTAGATTAGATAAAATTCCGTAGATGTCTTGCAAAGATATCACCCTTGTCCCAAAAATTACAGTTTCATATGTAGCCCTGCACATTGTATAGAGATTTATTATACCATATCAGCTCTCACTTTTATGCTATCAAGTGCATACAAGTTCTTTATTTCTTTGCTTCGCTTTGAATTTCGCCGAAGCTTGTTTGAATGACAGCATCGCCTCTTACTTTGATCGCTGACGTATGCTCAGTAAATTGTGCAATGATTACTTCACCTTTATCGAGCTTCTCGGAATGGTGAAATCTTGTATCAGAGCCTCTTGTTAGGCCGATGACATTTACACCATTATCAATGGCTTTAATCACCACAAAATCAGATGCTTTATTTTCACTCATTTTGTTCACCTTCCATCTATTGAATTAGTCGTTTTTAATAAAGGAAAGCACTTCTGCTCTTGCGGCTGCATCATTTGCAAATGTGCCGCGGACTGCTGAGGTTACTGTTTTAGCGCCTGGCTTTTTCACTCCGCGCATCGTCATGCACATATGCTCTGCTTCAACGACAATCATCACACCATGCGGATTAAGTGTTTCCACCATACTATCTGCAATGGTTGATGTAATGCGTTCCTGAAGCTGCGGGCGCTTTGCCACGGCTTCGACAGCTCTTGCCAGCTTACTAAGTCCTGTTACTTTTCCGCCACGCGGAATATAAGCGACATGGGCTTTCCCGTAGAAAGGTACGAGGTGGTGTTCACACATTGAATGGAAAGCAATATCTTTTACAAGAACGAGTTCTTCGTGGTCTTCACCAAAAATGGTTTTAAAATGTTCTTTTGGATCTTCATTTAATCCCGAGAACACTTCTTCATACATTTTTGCTACTCGTTTTGGGGTATCAAGAAGTCCTTCACGATCCGGATCTTCTCCGATTGCTTTTAATATATCGCGTACCGCGTGTTCGATTAATTCTTTATTTATTTCACTCATGTATTATATCCTCCAAAGGCGATTACATTTCATTCAGATTCTAGCACACTTCAGATCCTAAAAGCAAAGGAGAGCGTTCTAAACGAACCTTTTGATTCAAAAGGAAAAGCCCCTTATGAAAGGGGCTTTTCTAGACCAGTGTGAAACTGTATATGTATAACTCCTTCAACAGGATCATTACACATAACGATTATTTACCTGCCACCGCGTCTTTAAGTGCTTTACCTGGTTTGAAAGCAGGTACTTTGCTTGCAGGGATTTCGATCTCTGCACCAGTTTGTGGGTTACGTCCTTTACGAGCTGAACGCTCACGTACTTCAAAGTTACCAAAACCAATAAGTTGGATTTTGTCACCATTTTTAAGTGCATCTAAAATTGTATCAAAAACAGAATCAACTGCTTTTGTCGCGTCTTTTTTAGATAACTCGCTTGCTTCAGCAACCGCGTTAATAAGTTCTGTCTTGTTCATGCCTTTCACCTCCTCCCAAAAATATGCATTCAGTAGATTGTTATCATTTCTTCACAATTCATCTTCTTTCTATACCCTTTTTCAGAAAAAAAGAGCGTCTAGAAAGCGTTATACATGGCTTTTCATTAGAAAACAACTCTTTGAAGGAATGTTTGTCCAACAAAGTGAAGATTTTCTGTAAGTAGATTAACACATATGAAATACCATATCAAGCATTTTAAAGGGAAGAATCCTTATTCGTCAAGGATTAAGGGCACTTTTGCGAACGAATATTCCTAATTTCAACCTGAATCTGACTAATCTTTATACAATTGTCTTTTTATGACTCATTCTATACACAAAAAAAAGACCCCATCAATGAGAGGTCTCACTTGCTATAAAATAATCGCGATCAAACCGCCTGATCCTTCGTTGATGATTCTTTCAAGTGTTTCCTTCAGCTTATATCTTGCGTTTTCCGGCATGAGAGACAGCTTTGCTTGAATGCCTTCTCTAACAAGGGAGCTGAGGGAGCGGCCAAATATATCTGAATTCCAGATGGAAAGCGGATCATCTTCAAAGTCTTGCATTAAGTAGCGGACGAGCTCTTCACTTTGTTTTTCTGTTCCGATAATCGGTGCAAATTCGCTCTCTACATCTACTTTGATCATGTGAATAGATGGAGCTACCGCTTTTAATCTGACGCCGAATCTTGATCCCTGCCTAATGATTTCTGGCTCATCTAAACTCATATCTGACAATGCTGGTGCTGCAATCCCGTAACCAGTCTGCTTCACCATTTTTAATGCGTCTGATACTTGATCATACTCTGTCTTAGCATGAGCAAAATCTTGCATGAGCTCTAGTAGATGGTCTTTTCCCCTAATTTCTACACCAACGACTTCTTTTAAAATATGGTCATATAGATCATCTGGCGCATACAGGTCAATTTCTGCAATCCCCTGACCCATTTCAATTCCTGCTAAACCCGCTCTTTCGATAAAATCAAATTCACTGAATTGACCAACGACACGGTCGACATCTCTTAATCTTTTAATATCCTTTACGGTTTCCTTCACTGAATCCTGATAGCTTTCTCTCAGCCAGTGATCTTCTTTCAGCACCATCACCCAGCTTGGCAGGTTCACATTCACCTCTAGAACTGGGAATTCATATAATGCTTCACGAAGAACACTGAGTACATCTTGTTCTCTCATACTTTCTACGCTCATGGCCAGTACTGGAATATCATACTTTTGGCTAAGTTCCTGCCGCAGCGCTTCTGTTTCAGGATGATATGGCCTCACAGAGTTGATGACCATAATAAACGGCTTTCCAACCTCTTTGAGTTCATCAATCACACGTTCTTCAGATTCAATATAATCATGTCTTGGGATTTCTCCAATAGATCCATCTGTTGTAATCACAACACCTATTGTTGAATGCTCTTGAATGACCTTGCGTGTACCAATTTCCGCTGCTTCATGGAACGGAATTGGCTCTTCATACCACGGCGTATTGATCATTCTAGGGCCATTTTCATCTTCATACCCGCGCGCACCAGGGACAGTGTATCCCACACAATCGACAAGCCTGATGTTGACATCAAGACCGTCACTCACGTGAATAGATGCTGCTTGATTCGGTACAAATTTTGGCTCTGTGGTCATAATGGTTTTTCCTGCTGCGCTTTGCGGCAATTCATCCTGTGCTCTTGCACGATCTGCCTCATTATTGATATTCGGGAGCACCACGAGCTCCATAAACTTTTTAATAAACGTAGATTTCCCTGTACGAACAGCGCCAACGACTCCTAAATATATATCGCCTCCTGTTCGTTCAGCGATATCCTTGAAAATATCGACTTTTTCCAAGTGATCCCCTCCCGGACTTGCTATCCTCGTTTTCAAATTAAATACTCTATACTTCAATCAAACTGTGCTTGAAAGGTGTCTGGACAATATATGTGTATGACGTTGTCCTATTTGAATATGACACCTTTTTGTTTTGAGAGTAAGTTTAGCCATAAAAAAACCTTTCTCCTCATTTATATGCAGAGGAAAAAGGTTCATTCTTGTTTATGACGTCTTTTTTTCTAAAAAGGCAGGCTCACCTTTTTTGTTGATGGTATATGGGACAGAAAACGCGGGTACAAACGGGGTTTCCTGCCAATATACATCTTGAATGTTTTCACCTGGTTTCAGCTTTTGCTTCGTATTCTTCAAAATATGAGCAAAATCACTGCGGTAGTCTACATAGATTTCGCCGTTTGATGAAATCAGTAATGGGAGGGAATTCCCTGTCACAGGACTCATGACCGCAGGCGGCGATTTTAATCCTAGTTTTTTTTCATTTAACGTATATAAATTGGCTGATACTACTTTGCCGTATGGCGGATATGTATGTTCATCTTGATACACCTTAATCCTAAGCCGTAATTCATTGATGGTCTGCGTCATTTTGACATCAAGCAGTTTCACAGTTGGTTTTTTTTCGACGTCTGTGAGGACATAAATATATTCGCCCCCACCTTCATAAGAAGTAGACGGTACATCGTGTAAATATCTTGGTGACAAGCGCTTAAAGTCGATGACATATTTCTGATACACCGGCGTGTCTGCTTCTTTCGTTTCTATAGGCAGAAGACCATTTGTTGCTTTTTGAAATTCCTCAATCGCTGTCTGTACACTTTGCAGCTGCTCTTCGTATGGCACCCGGTTTTCAGCTTTGCGATTCTCTGGATACAGACATCCTGTTAATAAAATAAGTGCTAACAGCGTGACACTGACTTTTGCTTTGATCATCACATTCTTCCTTTTTCTTTATTCATTGACCGGTCCGCTAAAGACAACTAAAAACACAATGATACCTGATATAAGCATCAAGCTGTATGCGACGGTTGAGGCTGTTATTTTAAGAAATTTACTTTTCAGCTTAAACCTGCTGAAATAAATGGTTACTACGGCTAAAAACATGAGCCCCATTGAACCAAGCGCAAACCACATCTTGATTAAAGCAAAACTCATCGTGCCTGTCCCCCTTCAAAACGAACGAATTGTAAGCGTTTATATTTCATTCTAAACCAAAAATAAGGTAAATATCAATCATTTTTCCAATCATTCAGAAAAAAGCGCATAAAAAAACTGAAGCAAAGAGGGGGACTCTGCTTCAGTCATTGGATCGACTATTTTCCTCATTCTGTAGAGGCAAAGCTCTATTCAAACTTCATTGCTATGTTATGCAAGTCTTCCCCTTCTTGCATCCTCTACATGCCTAAGTTCAGTCTTTCCTTTTATTTTGTTTGGTTTTCAAACATGTTCACAAGGTCTTCCATCTCATGCGTTTTCACACGTGCCATCAATGATTCTACAGCATCGTCCACCTTTTTCCCTTCAAACAGGACGCCGTAAAGAGCCTCTGTAATCGGCATGCTGACCTTGTATTCTTTGGAGAGCTGATAAGCGCCTTTTGTTGTGCGGACGCCTTCGACAACCATCCCCATTTTTTCAAGCACTTCTTCGAGCTTATATCCTTTACCAAGTAAATTCCCGCAGCGCCAGTTACGTGAATGAACACTTGTACATGTCACGATCAAATCGCCAACGCCTGTTAATCCGGCAAATGTAAGGGGGTTCCCTCCCATTTTTGTGCCAAGACGTGCAATTTCAGCGAGTCCTCTAGTGATAAGCGCCGCTTTTGCATTGTCACCATATCCAAGTCCGTCTGTGATACCAGCTGCAAGAGCAATGATATTTTTCAATGCGCCGCCAATTTCCACCCCAATCACATCAGGGTTTGTGTATACTCTAAAATGATTGTTCATGAACAAATCTTGAACAAATTGAGCTGCTTCAATATTTTCTGATGAGACAGTGACAGTTGTCGGATGACGCAGACCTACTTCTTCTGCATGACTCGGCCCTGAAAGGACAACGACAGCCTCTCTTTTCTCAGATGGAACTTCTTGTTCAATCATTTGAGAAATTCGAAGAAGTGTATCTGGTTCAATTCCCTTACTGACATGAACAAACGGCACCTTCGATGAGATCAGCTCATTTGCCTGCTTTAATACCTCACGAATGGCCTTTGTTGGCACAGCAACAATAATCGCCTCTGCCCCTTCTAAAGCCTGCTTCATATCAGTTGTCGCCTGAATAGACGCTGGCAGTTCGACATTTGGCAAGTAATCATGATTTTCATGTTTCTCATTGATTTGATCAATGAGCTCTTGTCTATGTCCCCACATGTGTACATCATGATGATTATCAGCTAATACAAGCGCAAGAGCTGTTCCCCAGCTGCCTGCTCCAAGTACTGAAATTTTCTTCATCCTGCTCACCCTTTTTATTTTCTCGCTCTCGCAAATATTTTAATCGGTGTTCCTTCAAAACCAAATGCATCTCGAATACGGTTTTCTAGGAAACGCTCATAAGAAAAGTGCATAAGCTCTGGATCGTTTACAAACACAACGAAGGACGGAGGCTTAATGGCCACCTGTGTTGCATAGTAAATTTTCAAGCGCTGTCCGTTATGAGTCGGCGTTGGATTCATCGCCACCGCATCCATGATAATATCATTTAAAATATTGGTTTGAACGCGCATTGCATGGTTTTCACTCGCTGTGATAATGGACGGCATTAATGTATGAATTCTCTTCTTCGTAAGAGCTGACATAAACAAGACAGGTGCATAATCAAGAAATTGAAAATGCTCGCGGATGTTTTGTTCAAATTCCTTCATCGTACGCTCATCTTTTTCAACAGCATCCCATTTGTTCACAATGATGACAACAGCTTTACCAGCTTCGTGTGCATAGCCAGCAATTCGTTTATCCTGCTCAATAATGCCTTCCTCGCCGTCAAGTACAACAGCGACAACATCAGAACGATCAATGGCTTTTAATGCACGAAGCACACTGTATTTCTCTGTTGTTTCATATACTTTTCCTTTTTTCCTCATACCTGCTGTATCAACAATAACAAAGTCACGCTGATTGTACGTAAACATCGTATCGACAGCATCTCTTGTTGTACCAGCGATATTGCTGACAATGACGCGGTCTTCTCCGAGCATAGCATTCACTAAAGAGGATTTCCCAACGTTCGGGCGGCCAATTAAGCAGAACTGGACAACTTCTTCAGCATATTGCGTATCCGGTAAATTCTTAAAATGTTCTGCCACTGCATCAAGCAGATCACCAAGACCTAATCCGTGTGTTCCAGAAATCGGATACGGCTCGCCAAATCCGAGTGCATAAAAGTCATACACGTCGCTTCTCATTTCAGGGTTGTCCAGTTTATTGACAGCAAGTACAACTGGCTTTTTCGTGCGATATAAAATTTTTGCGACTTCTTCATCCGCAGATGTCACGCCATCTCGGCCATTCACCATAAAGATAATGACATCCGCTTCGTCCATTGCGATTTCTGCCTGATGGCGAATTTGCGCCAAGAATGGCTCATCTCCAATATCAATTCCACCAGTATCTATTAAATTAAAGTCATAATTTAACCATTCAGCAGAGCTATAGATTCGATCTCTTGTTACACCAGGTGTGTCTTCTACAATCGATATTCTTTCGCCTGCGATTCGATTAAAAATTGTAGATTTTCCAACGTTGGGCCTTCCAACAATGGCTACGACAGGTTTACCCATAGTACCCTTCCTTTCAATCCAGCCGCGATTCAATATGTTCATCATCATGTTTCAACCGGGATTTAAAATTTTCATTCAGTTTTATGAAATAAACCCTTCAAACATGAAGGGTTCAACTTATATATTATATCAATTTTTAATCAGACCACAATGAATAACTTAAAAATGTTTGACAATCAAGTAAAGATCTTCTCCAATGCCGTGTGCAATTCCGTCTAAAATGGCCTCTAAATTCATGGCATACATGTCGAGCTCTTCTTTATTTTCACAGAAAAAAACCGCTGTTCCGCCAATAACCCGCTCTTTATTTGTTGTTGCCACAGCCAATATAAATTGTTCAATGGTGTTCGCCATGTCTTATTACCTCACTTTCTTTTTAATGAAATCTGTCGGCATTCTAATGGCATTTTCTAAAATAGGCACCTCTTCTAATACACGGACAGCTAAATCTTCACGCTGCCATTGCGGTAAAATGAACACGCCAAGTGTGCCGTTATTCAGATCACGTTTTGCGAGCGGACAGAGCGATGGTTCACCAGAATCACGGTACACGCCAAGCACGTTTGATAAATCAAATAAAATCGCTTGCCGCTGTCCAAGGTTGGCAATCGTTGTAGCAGAGTTGAAATTTTTCGGCGTCAAAATAAAGCCCATCCCATGTTCTAAAATGAGTTTTTGCTTTTCAGGCAGCCCGATATTCATAATATATATATCATTCACATAAAGCCCTGCCCCATCAAAGCGAAGCTCGCCTTTTTGAATACTGACGATATCCTTTAATTGACTGCCTGACATTAATAGCTTTGCCATGAAAAAACAAAGAATACCGACCACTGTTCCAACAACAAGTGAGAAGAAAATACAGGCTGTCGTTGTAATAAGTGCAGTGAGAATCGCAATATAATTTCGACTTTCAAAGGCAATGGCAATGCCTTCTATATATGTACTGCCTCGTGAGACAAGCTCATACGAATCCATTTGGGTTAACGTATTTCTTTCCATATTTCGGACATCTCGAAATTGCGTGGCTGCCAAAGTGAGAAAAGTAATCGCCGTAAATTCCTCCTGAATCAGTGCAGGCATAATGATCGCACCTAAGCCTGACGCAATAAAACCAAGCGCAATGTGAATCACTTGTCCATGAATATACGTAGGATATTGCCGGTAATCCGTTCTTAACATGTATAGTCTGGCTGCCATCCCAAAGATGACACCAATAATCACAGGAAACGTATAGTCTGTCATGTTGATTTTGCAGCCCCTTTTACTGATTTTCTTGATGAACGGGCGTTCAAGAGCTTTTCAAGCTGATCGACACCTAATAGGAAGACCGCTCCTTGAACAACGAAGGAAAGAAAAGAGAGGTCCCCTATAACAATTGATGATGTGAGGCGGTGAATCGTCAGCGCATAAAGGGCTTCGCCGAGACATACTGACATCATCCATAGGGTGATTCGTTCCGCTAACGGCTGTCCATATGTCATACACATTAAGATCAGCAGGGAAAATACAACCCAATCCACCTTTATTATCGTGAACCAAACGGGGTCATATAATGCAAACATCATAAAAAAGGCATACGCACTCACCATTGAGCCCAATTGCATGATTCTCATGATTCGATAACTAAACTTGAATATGACGAAAGAAACACATGCATATAAAAAAGTCATCAAAAATCCCGCATTGATGCTTATATCTAAAACGGATATCATGACATGACTGAATATAATATGGACAAGTACACAGATGCCCAGCACGCTGCGCCACAAACCTTTTTCCATGATAAATGTCACCATAATCCAAATGAACCATATAGACCAATAATAGTACAATGCCTCCAACGCCTCATCACCTCAATTACATTATGGGAGAATCTCCAATTTTTAAACATGCAGATCGTTACCCGCTTTGCATGAAATAAACAAGAGGTGACACCCTAATGATTGAGGAGGGATGCATGATGGGAAAAGATAGACAGGAAAAACGTTTAAAAGCGTCAAAAAGAGTGGAATCTGACCGTGATCAATCCATTCATCATAAGGGTGCAACAACATTAGAAGGTCCAGAAAGCGCTCGAAAAAGAAATCAATAAAAAAAGGCATGTGATGATCACATGCCTTAGGTTTGTTGACAAAGGGCTAAAATGTTCTTTATTTTGGACCTTTGTCTTCTTTTCAGCGTGATAGAAAACCTTTGCAGCCCTAGGAAGGACAGTACCGGAGCGGAGCGAATTGACATTCGTGAGCACCAGCACGCAGGACTGACACCGAATGCGAGGGTTTGTCTACGCGCTGAGGCATGTGATATCACATGCCTCTCTTACTATAGTACGTTGTGTCGACGCCTCTTTCTTTGAGCCAATGACTTGTTTCCCCTGAAATCACAACCTGAGCTTGTCTCAGTTCTTCAATCGTCTTCACGCCAAGCACTGTCATCATCATCTTGATATCTTCTTGAAGATCCATGATATCAGCGATGAGGCCGCTTTCGCCTCCACTTGTCAGTGATTTTAAGAAAAATCCAGCAAGACCAGCAGCAGATGCGCCAAGAGCGATTGATTTGGTTACATCAAGAGCATCTTGAATACCTCCGGAGGCTAAAATCGTTTGATTCTGAAAGGCTGTATGTACTTCAGCAAGACTCGCTGCAGTTGGAATCCCCCATTGATCAAAATAACGAAGTGCTTTTTGGCGGCGGAGATTTTCAATTTTAGAAAAGTTCGTTCCACCAAATCCGCCTACATCAACTGCTGCAACCCCAGCATGAAATAACTTTCTTGCCGTTTCCTTGCTCATGCCAAATCCGACTTCTTTCACGACAACAGGCACACCAACTGATTCAGCGATAGCTGCAATCCGCTCAAGTGCTCCCCTAAAATCGCGATCCCCTTCAGGCATGACAATCTCTTGGATGACATTCAGGTGAATCTGGAGCATATTTGCCTCGAGCATGTCGACTGCTTCCTGAGCTTGCTTCATTGTCGCTTCACTGCCTAAATTTGCAAATACAATTCCATCCGGATTAACTTTACGAACGACTTCATATGTTCGTCTTTCTTCTTTATCTTTCAGTGCAGCCATTTGTGATCCAACTGCTACTGGGATATTGGTCTCCTTCGCTGCGATCGATAAAGAGCGGTTGATCTCATAGGTGGATTCTCCGCCCCCGCCAGTCATTGCATTGATAAAAATTGGCGAACCGAAAGTCAGTCCGCCAATTGTCGTATGTGTATCAATTTGTGATGTCGCAAGATCTGGTAAACTGGCGTGAACGAAGGAAACATCATCTAAACCTGTTGCTGCATGCTGGCCAGTGGACAACGCATGCTCAATATGCTGCTTCTTTCTTTCTGCTCGCGTCAATTTTGATCACCAAATTATTTTAGTTTATTGAGTTTATCGCCGATCAGGTCACCAAGCTGGAATCCGCTTGTGTTTTCTTCTTTCGCCTGATATTGACGATAATCCTCTTCGATTTGTTTTTCAGGATTTTCTTCTAAATCACGAATGCTTAATGAAATGCGCTCTTCGTCTTCATTCACATCAAGCACTTTCACTTTCACAGTCTGCCCTTCTTCAAGGACTTCTTGCGGCGTGCCGATATGTTTATGAGAGATTTGGGAAATATGCACAAGCCCTTCTACACCTGGCAGAATTTCAACAAATGCACCAAAGCTCACAAGACGCTGAACAGTTCCTTCAAGCACATCACCTTGTTTTACCTTTTCACCAATTTGGCTCCAAGGTCCTGGTAATGTTTCTTTAATAGATAGTGAGATACGTTCGTTATCACGATCAACAGCAAGTACTTTAACTTGGACTTCCTGTCCTTCTTCTACTACGTCAGATGGCTTTTCAACATGCGCATGGGATAGTTGAGAAATGTGAACTAATCCATCAATGCCGCCAATGTCAACAAATGCACCAAAATCAGTAAGCCGCTGCACTTTACCATCAATCACACTGCCTACTTCAAGCTTTTGCAGGAAGTCTTGCTTTTTGTCTAATTGCTCTTGCTCAACGACTGCACGGTGCGAGAGAATCACGCGATTTTTTTCGCGGTCAAGTTCTACCACGACAAGTGAGAGTGTTTTCCCTTTGTAATCTGTGAAGTCTTCTACATAGTGTGCTTCTACAAGAGATGCAGGAATAAACCCACGCACACCAATGTCAACGACAAGACCACCTTTTACAACGTCTTTTACTTCAGCTTCAAATACTTCTTTTGTTTCAAACTTTTTCTCTAGGTCTTCCCAAGCGCGGTCTGCATCAACAGCACGTTTCGATAAAATCAAAGCATCGTCTTCGACCTTTGTTACTTTAAGCTCTAACTCGTCGCCATCTTTCACGACATCTGATGCTTTTTCAACGTGAAGACTTGATAATTCACTGATTGGGATGATACCAGGTTGTTTCACATTGACGATATCTACATTGACATGCTTGTCCTCAACTTTAGAAACAATCCCTTTCACTACATCTCCAACCTCTGGTACCTGAACATCGATTTGATTCATTTCCTCTGTCATTTCGATAACCTCCTTGGTCCAAACCTACACAGCTTAGTTAAAACGACTGGGCGAATATGTGTCTTAAGCATGATGATTGCCAGCCGAATATGTATTATAGAAACATTCAAATCAATATAATTGCTTGAATGATCAATAAAAATAGTATTAGTATAAACTTCTAATAAAAGACCTTGTTTGTCAAGAGATAAACCTCTAACTTATAAAAGTTTTCTAAAATTTCTTACTGTTTCTCCACGCGGTCTGCTGCATCTAAAATTTTCCCTGCCACCTCTTCAATAGAAAGAGAAGTTGTGTCAATTTCAATGGCGTCATCCGCTTTCTTCAAAGGTGAAACTTCGCGCTCAGAATCAAGCTTATCGCGTCTTGCAATCTCTTCGATCAGCTGATCGTAATTGACATCGTAGCCTTTTTTCTGATTTTCTTCAAAGCGGCGTTTTGCTCTTTCTTCTACTGATGCAAGCAAGAAAATTTTCACTTCGGCATCTGGAAGTACGTGAGTGCCTATGTCTCTTCCATCCATAACGACGCCGCCTCGTTTGCCAAGCTCTTGCTGCCTGCGGACCATTTCTTCCCGAACAGCTCTATGCTTTGCAACAACCGATACTTGGTTGCTTACGCGGTCTGTGCGAATATCCTCTGTGACATCCGTATTGTCTAGATGGACTTTTTGACCCTCGCCTGTTGTTACGAGTTCAATGACCGTTTTTTTCAGTAATGAATCAAGTGCCTGTTCGTCTTCAAGATCTACACCTTGATTGAGTGCCGCAAGTGTAATCGCGCGGTACATAGCGCCTGTATCAATATAAATATATGATTTTTTTGCTGCGACAATTTTTGCCACAGTGCTTTTTCCTGCTGCTGCAGGACCATCAATTGCAATAGATAATTTCTTTTTCATAATACCTCTCCTTGATTGAATCTCCCTTATGAATTGTAACACGATCACCGCTCAAACGGGGGAATTTTCTATCAATCCTTCTGCTTAAACGTCTCAATCCATTCTTCAATACTCATGTTATTTACACCCTCATACTGCACGACTTTTGACAAAAAGAGTTCTCCTTTCGTCAAATGAAGTGTAATCTGAACGGTTAGCAATAAAACAAGCTGAATGAGTACCACTTTCAATAACCATCTTTCCATTGTCTTCATACAAAAAGCCTCCACGCTAGATTCTTTCCTCTCTAGTATGGAAGCTTTTTACACCCTTTATTCTTATGCTTTTTTTACACGTGTTAAAAGCTGCTGCTGGAAGCAGTATTTCATGATGTGCTGCTGGTGGTCATTTGTGATCTCAGAAAACTCCATGATCGCTCTTGTTTTCCCAGACTGTTCATCTTGATATACTCGACTCATCTCTGCAACCGCTTTTATTTTCACGGGCTCTTTCAAAGGAAGTTCAAATTCTGTGACCACTTCTCCATATTCTTTCAATGACACGCCTTCAGGAACAGCAATCGCCACGCCGCCAGCACTCATATTCACAATAAACGTTTCAAAGGCCACTTCATCCGTTTGCATGATGGTGGCTTTGACCATCGTATCCACTCTCAAGTATTCTCTTCGCTGAAGCCGGATCATTTCTTCTTTTGGCGGAATGGAAATAACAATCATCGGGATATCTTCTTTTCTTTTTCCAATGACTTCGCTTGTACATTTGTATGGAATTTGACTTTCGTCAAAAAAGAACACGGTGATTTCTGTTTGCTGGTTTAAGTAGATGGTGCGTCCCGTTTCTTTATCAGCTGGATAATTAATGCAAATATCATCGTTATTATTTTCCAAAACCTTCGATTTTGCTGTTTTCACTTCTTTGTTCTCATTGACATATTCAATTGTGATTGCATCCCCTATTTGTAACATTCCTCATCACTCTTTTCATCTGTGAAATCGTATCCTCTCCTATATTAAACCATGTCTAAAACAAAAGGAAAAGACTTATTAGCCTTTTCCTCGCTTCCTTTTTTATAGGTCTTTATATATAGGTTCTGCGTTCTTTAGTTTATCTACCCGTTCTTCTTTTCCAGTATCTGCATTAATGAACATGCGGTACGTATCGTTTTTTATCGTTCCAAGGAACTCATAGCATAGAACTTCCTCTGACATATCATTTTGCACAATCGCTAAATGAGTATCTTCGATCTTTACATGCTGATTCAATGTTTTCTTCGCTTCTTTTTGTGAGATTTTAGGCGCTTTGATGTCTCGTGTTTTATGATTCATCAAGTAGTCTTTCGCTGAAAACCCAACAACCTCGCCATCATCCAATGCGACTTTCATGCGTATACTATCTGGATAAAGCAGGACATTTTTTTGAAGAGGCACATAGGTAAATACGCCGATATTATCAAATTGTGCACTTTCATCTAAATGGAACGATTCTGTGTTAAACCCTTGCTTTTTTAAGAAGCTGAGTGCTTTTTCTGATGCATCATTTAAACTGATTTTCTGTTTTTTCACGTCACGATTCTGAAGGAGGTAGACTGGGTGTCCTCCTTTTTCAGTCAAGTCTAAGTAAAAGTTTGCATGACTGTCTGGATCAGACATCGATAAGCTGTAAACGTCACGATTGGTTTTGCTGCCGCTTTTTCTCACTTTAAAATGCTGGTTGTGGTCGGGTGTGAATTGCTGTGCAATGCGGATCGCTTCTTTTTTTGAAATCTTATCGCCTTTTAAATGATTGTAGCCTTGTGTTTCTTTTTCTGTCGACACATTTGTAGGCCCAAGATCAACATCTGCAAATGCATCTGCATTTCTCTCGACTGTTTTCAACCCGTCAATGATGGTGTTGTCGTTCTTCCGATCGCCGTCAGCGAGCGCCATCTCAACATCCATCCATTTTAAGTTTTTATTAAGTACGAGGTGCTGCACTTGTCTAAGTTCGTTTTGGATATCTGACGCTTGATCATATAGTGCTGTAATGGTTTTGTGTGTATCTTTATTTAATGGTTCATCTGATAAAGATTTGACTGATGATTTGTAGCTGAAGTCTCCGACATTCGCCAGGAATTCTTCCGTTTTATTAAACGGCATCAATGTAAGCGGGAGCTGACTGACATTGTTATGCGCTTCCGATGACATTCTCCATACATCTGCAAGTGCTGGTGAGATCGATGTTTGACTGTTCATCGCAAGTGTTGCACCCAGTTTGTCATGCAGCTGATCCACCTGATACGTTAAATCGTGGAAAGCTCTTTGGTAGTTGTTCTCAGCATGAAGCAGCACGGCGTCTTTTTCTTGATGTTCTTTATAGCCCCAGTAACCTGTTGAGATGACAGCAATTCCTAAAATAGCAATCAATATTCCTCTGATCATTTATTTACACCTCTTTTTATTCGCAGAATATATGTTTCCCGATTCGTTTAATTTGTGGTCTTCCCCAAATCCATGGACTTGTTGCTGTATCAGGATTAAAGTAATAGATCGCACTCTCAGACGGGTCCCAGCCATTGATTGCATCAAACACAGCCTTTTTGGCCGTTTCATCTGGCGACATATAAAATTGACCATCTGCTACAGCAGTAAACGCAAGCGGTTCAAAAATGACCCCTGCAATCGTATTTGGAAAGGTCGGATTGTTCAAACGGTTTAAGATGACGGCAGCGATGGCCACCTGTCCTTCATACGGCTCACCTCTTGCTTCACTGTAAACAGCTTGCGACAAGAGCTGAATGTCATTACTAGAAAAACCACCAGGCATGTTGGCTGCTGTTTGTTTCGGTGTTTGATTCCCCTGCTGGTTGCCTGACTGATTGCCAGACTTCCCAGATGATCCACTTTGACTTTTTTGATCTTCTTTTGTACCTTGAGCTGTCTTTTTTTGCGAGCTTCTTTGCGCAGGAGCCTTTGTTTGCTGATCAAGAGGCTTTCCGCCATAATGGGTAAACTGGTTCCCTTGCTGCAGCTGCTTTTGCACAAACTCTTTGTAGTATTTCGTCTTTTGAACTAATAAGTTTTTTGTTTTCTGACCTACAAGTCCATCGACCTTCTTCATGCCAAATTGGTTTTGAAAGTTGCGAACGGCCCAATACGTCCCCCAGCCATAGACGCCATCGATTTTGCCATTGTAAAAACCATTGTATTGGAGCCGCGCTTGCAGCTCGACTACATCTTCTCCTGTTGCCCCGCGCTGGATGACTTGGCTGGTGAAAGCTTCACTTTTACTCGCTGTCAAAAGTGAAGACGCAAGAAGAACGATTGAGAAGATAAGAACGATTTGTTTCATGAAACGAGCTTTATCCATATTTGATCCTCCTGTACTTTTGATGTTTGAATATATGTTTCTTCCGATCCCTATTTTTATACATTCAACACAGGAGAGAATTGGATGGAAAAGACAAAAAAACGCCCTATAAACAAAAAGGACGTTTTCCAAATTAAATTTGCACCATTTTTACCGCACGGGCTTTTTTTGCTTTCCTTAAACCAAACCACCATAAAAAAATCATAAACGGCACCATGATATATCCCCAATTTTTCATCCCTAATAGAATGAAATCATACAGGCCGTGAAACAGCACAGGGAGCGTTAAAGAAAGGAACAGCCATTTGCGCTGCTCTTTTTTATCAGAGAAGCGGGCTTTTCCGATATAAAAACCCATCACAACACCAAATAATGCGTGACTTGATACAGGTAGTAAAGCACGGGTAAATGCATATTCGACCCCATGACCGACTAAATAAAGAATATTTTCAAGTGTTGCAAAACCAAGTGAGACACTCGTTCCATACACAATCCCGTCATAGTGTTCGTCAAACTGGGCATGCGCATAAACGCTGACAATTAAAATAAACCATTTTAATGATTCTTCTAAGAAGCCCGACGTCACAAATGAAATTAAGATAGGGTTTGTTGCGATATTTTCCTCTTGAAGGACATATTGAATAAACATGGTTGGAAACACAAGTATGACACCTAGCATAAAAGATCTGATGACCATGTGAACCGGCTCATTGTCGTACTGATCTTTTAAATAAAAATAACTTAAAAGTGCGATGCCGGGAGCTAAACCTGCTGAGATGATTGCGATCATAACCAGACCTCTTTCCCTACATTATCCTTCATTATCGTACCATGATTTACCCTTTTTTTATATGACTCGAGCCCATTTTTCTAAAAATATCTTTCTATATAATCCCAATTTATATAAAAAAGAACCGAACCCCTTTGAAGGATTCAGTTCATTTTTTATCCGTTGATTCTTTTGTTGATTTCTTCTGCAATGAGTCCACCATGAAATCTTCCATTTTCGATAAAAATTTCATTGGCATTATTTCCAGCTGCAATGACTCCTGCAATGAAAATGCCTTCAACATTCGTTTCCATCGTCTGTTCATCAAATGCTGGGCGGCCTGATTCTTGGTCAATCGTGACACCCATTTTTTCTAAGAAAGAATGATCTGGATGATAGCCAGTCATGGCAAATACATAGTCACTTTTCACTCGATCCGTTTGATCTTGCTGATTTATAAAAATCACATCTTCTTCTGTGATTTCTTTCACCTGTGCGCCAAACTCCATGCGAATTGTTCCATTACGGACAAGCGCTTCAAACTCTGGTAAAATCCAAGGTTTGATGCTGGATGAATATTCAGTTCCTCTATACAGCACAGTGACTCTGCTTCCACATTTCACAAGTTCTAGCGCAGCATCCACACTGGAGTTTTTCCCGCCGATCACCGTCACATCTTTATCAAAATATGGATGTCCTTCTTTAAAATAGTGATACACGTGAGGAAGGTCTTCTCCTTTGACGTTCATATAGTTTGGATGATCATAGTAGCCAGTCGCAATGACGACGTAATCACATGAATAGTTGTCTTTTGATGTACTCACCGTAAAACGGCCATCTTGTTTTGTCACGGCGTTTACTTTTTCAAAAGCATGCACACGCAGGTTTTTTCGTCTGACGACCTCTCGGTAATAGGAAAGTGCCTGAATACGAACAGGCTTACGGTTTTCAGTAATAAAAGCGACATCACCGATTTCAAGCTTTTCACTTGTACTAAAAAAGGTTTGATGTGTTGGGTAATGATAAATACTGTTCACGACATTCCCCTTTTCAATCACAAGTGCATCAATCCCAATTTGCTTGAATGCGATGGCAGCTGATAACCCGCATGGGCCGCCTCCTATTATGATCGCTTTTTCTTGTTTCATTTGTTCCACTCCTGTCAATTCACTGCAATAACAATTGCTGGGCTGTTTGATTCTTTGTTCCATTCCATAAAAAAATCTCCTATTTAAGGATAGGAGATTTTAAGGCGCGATGCAAATAAGCCGCTTAAATCCAGCCTCTGAATCGAGAAGCTTCAGCCATTTTACGTACACCGACCATATATGCAGCAAGACGCATATCGATTCGGCGGTTTTGCGCCATTTCATAAATATTATTAAATGATTTCACCATCATATCTTCTAAACGAGTTTCAACTTCTTCTTCAGTCCAGTAGAACCCTTGGTTATTCTGAACCCATTCAAAGTAAGAAACAGTTACACCACCCGCACTCGCAAGTACGTCTGGAACAAGCAGTACACCACGATCTGAAAGAATTTTGGTTCCTTCCAGTGTCGTTGGACCATTTGCTGCTTCTACGACAATTTTGGCTTTAATGTTTGCCGCATTATCTTCTGTGATTTGGTTTTCAATGGCTGCAGGTACTAAGATATCACAATCCAGCTCAAGCAGCTCTTGGTTTGTAATTGTATCGTTAAATAGTTTAGTGACGGTTCCAAAGCTGTCACGTCGGTCAAGCAAGTAGTCAATGTCTAGACCATCTTCATCATATAATCCGCCGTATGCATCTGAAATCCCTACGATTTTTGCTCCAGCATCATACATGAATTTAGCTAAGTAGCTTCCTGCATTTCCGAATCCCTGTACGACAACACGAGCTCCGTTAATGTCAATTCCTTTTTTCTTCGCCGCTTCTTTGATGCAGATCGTCACACCTTTTGCTGTTGCAGTATCACGTCCGTGTGATCCCCCAAGAACAATTGGTTTTCCTGTAATAAATCCTGGCGAGTTAAATTCATCAATTCTAGAATATTCATCCATCATCCATGCCATAATTTGAGAGTTCGTAAACACGTCTGGTGCTGGAACATCTTTTGTTGGTCCAACGATTTGACTGATGGCGCGAACATAGCCGCGGCTTAGTTTTTCAAGCTCTCTGAATGACATTTCTCTTGGATCACAGATAATACCGCCTTTTCCTCCGCCATAAGGAAGATCCACAATTCCACATTTTAAACTCATCCAAATTGAAAGCGCTTTTACTTCTTTTTCCGTAACGTTCGGGTGGAAACGAATTCCTCCTTTTGTTGGACCGACAGCATCATTGTGCTGTGCGCGGTAACCAGTGAAAATTTTCACCGATCCATCATCCATACGTACTGGAATTTTGACCGTTAATAGACGAATTGGCTCCTTCAGCAATTCATACACTTCCTGCGGATACCCTAATTTGTCTAGCGCTTTATGTATGACGGTTTGAGTTGACTTTAAAACATCTAGCTTATCTTCTGCGTTATGAGCGGCGTTTTGATCGGCTGCCATTAAAATAAACCCCCTAGAAATCTTTCATGATCTACTGCTCCCTTTCAAGCAATAGTATACACCTTCGTACTGGTAAAGCAAAGGTAAAAAGCGTTTTTTATCAAAATAAAATATCAGCGTTTATAAATATAAAAAAGGATATAAAAAAATACTGTTGTTTCATCACAACAGTATTAAATATAATAGATAAAAGTGATTAAAAATACATTTGAATCGTTTTCACAGCATCTTCTTGCATGATCACTTTTCCATATTCTTTTAGCCGGTGAATGGTGAGTGTCGTAGGTGAACCAAACTCTGCTAAAATCGAAATGACTGTATCAGCAGATAATTCTCCAACATCATCCAGGCTGAGATAATATTGACCTTCATAATGGTAAACTGTACCCCCTAAAAGTCCAATACGACTTAAACTATGGGACAGTTGAATCACATCTTCAAACGAAGCAAATTGATAGAGCACGTGCTTGCTCTCGTCGAGCTTGACTTGCATCTCAATGTAATCTTCATCAAACTCATCATCAGCATCTTCCTGCTGACTCTTTGTGACAATGACGACCATCCCCTGCGCCTGAAGAGAAAATACTTCAACAGCAATCGGTCCATTCGCTTCAAAACCGAGCTCCTGATTCGCCTCGTTCATCATGTCTTTAAACAGCTGATGGACTTTGAACGAATCTTTCCAAAGGTCTTCTTTCGTAAGACCTCGGTCTGTCAGGTCATCTAGTGTGAGAAAAATTTTGATTTTATTATAATTCAGACGCTCCAGTCGCATAACGTTCCCTCCTGCCTCTTCTAAACACACATCATACTGTAGTATATGAGATGATGAGTCATAGGTTCTTAATTTTGTATTCAGTTTACACTGTGTCAAGACGGAAGACAAGCATGAAGCTATGCTTACGGTGACTTTTATGGAAAATATTGAGGGTGCCGCAAGTTAACGCGTTTTTAGAGGCATTAAATAGATCAGATGCGTTTCTGGTTCTGCTCCTAGACGCATTGGAATCTTTGTGGTCCCGTAGCCATTACTAATGAGAAAGAACGCACCTTTGACCTGGCCTGTTCTTCCTTTTTCATACGGACCAAATTTCCCAATTCGGATCTGTCCCCCATGCGTATGACCGCTCAGGACAAGATCGATTCCCTCTTCTTCACTCATCAAATGATGCACATCTGGATTGTGTGATAAGAGAATATTGACATCATCTTTCACAAACTCAGGCCGTATCGCTTCATAATCTGCTTTTTCAAGCCGAATATCATCAATTCCTCCGATTTTAATTCGCTGGCCTTCGAAATTCCATACAGCCGTTTCATTTTGCAAAGTCGTGACATCATATGCATGAAGAATCTCTTTAAACTTTTGCTGGTGCAGCTCATGATCATTATTTCCCCAAACAAAATAAACCGGCGCAATTCTTGATAAACGTTTCACATTTTCTTCAATCCTTGCATAGGGTACACCTTTTTCTGCTAAATCTCCGCCAATCATAATCACATCTGGCTCTTCCTGTCTGATTTCTGCTAATAAAGTGTCACTGATGAGACGTCTGTGTGTATCAGAAATAAAGAAAATGACAGCAGGCCGGTCTGATTGAAGTGCTTCTATTGTAAAGTAATGCTTTTTGATGTTGTTTTGTTTTGCCGTTTTCACCATTTTTGCCGTTACACACACACCTGTTGTAACAGCCGCAATGGCGGCAGTAAATCCGATGGCATATTTCATCACAAATGGCTCCCTTACATATCTTTCTTTCATAAGACGCTTGAATGAAAAAAGACGTTTCAACTGTTAAACGTCTTTTTTTCTCATTTATTTACTTTCATAATAGAGATTAATGTCATATTGCTTCTGCATATAGTGAAAAACCGTCTCGCGCTCTTTCCACTGATTTGACTGCGGCCATAAATCTGTGCTTTTTTGTATAATTTCACATCGAAGCCGATGATATTCATCCTCAGCCTTTTCTTCTTTTTTCTTATAGTAATAAGATGCGTAAAAAGCAAAGACCTCAGCCATGATCCAAAACAGAAAAACTTCATGACCAAGCAGTGTTGCAATCATGGATTCCGGCTGAAGCGAGCCGCCTCCTGCATTTGCCGTAATCACAAAATAAAACAAAAGAATGGCCAGCGATAGAAGGGCTGTCCATTGCCATCTTTTGCACTGCTTGGCAAAACCCTCATATTTATGCTTTCTTTTGATCAATGTTTCCATCATTTTCTGTGTCGGCTGATCCATATATCGGCTGATTGCGTGCAATGTCATCACATACACCCTGTCCCTTTTTTCTACATATGTATGTGCGTACTTCTTCAATCATGTCAGGTGATTAGTTTTCTAGTGGAATATTCAGCACTTGACCACTGTACACGCTGTTACCTTTCAAATGATTATAGGCTCTAATTTTCTCTTCACCCGAACGGTTTTTGTAATACTTCATTGAAATTCGATACAGGTTTTCCTCTGGACCAACAGTGTGCTGCACGACACGAACTGGCTTTTCTTCCTGCTGCTTTTTCTCTTCGGCTTCTTTTCGTTTTTTCTCCTCCTGCTGCTTTTGCAGGGCTAGCTGCTGCTGTTCACGCTTTTTGGCAGCTTCGGCTCTCGCGCGTTCTTTTTCTTTCGCTGCTTGTTCACGCTCTTCTTTCTCTTTAGAATCTTTTTCTTTTTTCTGCTGTTCAGCTTTTTCTTTCAATCGCTGTTTTTCTTTTTCTTCATCTTTCTTTTGCTTCTCATCATCAGACGCATCCGCTTTATCAGCATTAGAATCATTTTTCGTTTCGACAAGTGCTGACGGGACTGGGTCTGTGTCAGCACTTGATGTAGAATCAATATTATATACATCTTGATTATTATTATGGTTGATTTCCTTTGACGTGTAGTAGATCAAAAGGAAGAACACCGTGACGACGATAATAGGAAAGATAATAGCCAGTGTTGTAAACAATGGATTGCGTACCTTTTTCGTGCGCTGCTTTTTATATTCATGAAAATCTTCTCGTGTAGGAAAGTGAGAGTCATCTGAAGGCTGTACTTCTTCTTCAAAAATTTTCTCTGCATCATCGTCATGGATGTTTGTCAGCTGCTCCTTCTTTCTCTTCATTCTCGACATTTCTTCCATGTTCATCCCTCCCCCTATATTTCAAACGAATTTGACAAGCAAAGACTAAGTCAATGACAAAATGGGTCATGACAGGAACAAATAAATTCCCCGTCCACTCGTATAAAAGTCCTAAAAAAATACTAATAGAAACCACAAGGATAAACAAGAGTATTTTTGATAAGTAGCGAAAGTGAAGGAGCGCAAACACAATACTGGCAATCTCCAATCCAAATTGCTGCTGAACGATCCCTCGGAATAGAATTTCCTCTGAAAAGGCGATGAGCAGTGTTAACCAAACAATATGCGGGATGCTGCGGTTTTTGAACATTTTTTCATTTAATCCGCCATCATCATACATATGAGCAGGAAACACCTTCATGACAATCGCATCCACAATGATCACAAGCACAGCGCCGCCAATTCCATAGGTCAGTATCCGCGCATCTTGGATCTCCCAAAGGGATGTGAAATCTGTCCAATGACCGAACATAAATATGCCTAGTAAAAAAGAAATGACCAGCATCAGCAGCTGCGTGAAATACAGCTGTTCTACCACTTGTCGATCGGTTAATTTTTCGATGATCCGGCGATGTTGTTCAATCAATGCTGCGCCTCTTTTGTCAGATGAAACATACGATCCAGCACGGTCTTCCAGTGTTTCATTTCATTCAGCTCCAATGGTTGATCTTTTTTTTCATAATCAGACAGGTCAAGTCCGCAAGAAGAGCAGCAGATGCCAGAGGATGCGCTCTCCGTTTGATCAAGCTGTTCGTAAAAGTATGATAACAGAGATTGTCTAAAGCAGCTATGATCTGTGATCCGCTCCTTAAATTGCCACACTTTTCTCAGTTTTTCAGTTTGTCTGTCCTGCAATTTTTCTTTCAGTTTCATCAGGAGCACACGAGGCTCGTCAGACTGATACATCCTGTAATAATGGATCAGCATTCTTGCACGTGTCTCCTGAAGCCCTGATTCCATCAATTGTTCACGTAATTTCTTTTCATCATTTGTCTGCATTTGTGTCAGCCTGGCTAAGAAGTAATCAATTTCTGGATCATCAAAGCCTTCTGCTTGTATTAAATGCTGTTGAATATCTGCATCCTCTTCTGTATATAAAAGAATGCTCACACTATTTTCCCCGTCCCGTCCTGCTCTTCCAATTTCCTGCATAAATGCTTCAATTGACTGCGGCGGGCTCATATGAATAACAAATCGTATATCTGCTTTATCAATTCCCATTCCAAAAGCACTTGTACAACAAATGAGATCAAGCTGTCCGCTGATAAATTGCTGCTGAATAAGCATGCGGTCTCCTGCATCCATTCCGCCATGGTAATACTCTACACGCTGATGGGTTTTTTGTTTCATAAAAAGCGCCATATCTTCTGTCATTTGCCGGGTTGGGCAATAAATCAGGCCGGGGCCTTGCAGGTATTCCACAAGCTCAATGGCCCGTTTCTCTTTTGCTTCTTTCGTTTCGTGCGCTTCTTTAACTAAAGCGATGTTTGGCCGGTTGACAGAATGAATATGAAAGTCTGGATGCTGCAATCTTAACGTTTGCACGGTATCTTTAAGTGTTTGTTTCGTTGCAGTTGCCGTCAGTGCTAAGGCGACAGGTTGACCTAACGCTTCTCTCCATTCTCCCAGCTTGGAATATTCCGGACGGAAATCATGCCCCCACTCAGATATACAATGGGCTTCATCGACGACGAACAGACCAATATGCATTGATTTGAGCTGTTCTAGCAGCACCTCTGACATTAATGCCTCAGGGGCGACGAATAAAAATTTATATGATGGCAAATGCCGAATGATATGCCGTCTCTCCTGAAAAGACAATGTGCTGTTCAGCGCCGCCACTCGTTTTTCTCCACGCATTTTCATTCGTTCGACTTGGTCCTCCATAAGCGATAACAGCGGCGAAATAATGAGAACTAATCCATCTGTCATATAGCCGGGAATTTGATAGCAGATGGATTTCCCGCCGCCAGTGGGCAGCATGGCAACCGTATCTTTTTGATTCAGTACACTTTGAATAATGTCCTCTTGACCTGCTTTAAATGAGTCGTAACCAAAATATCGCATGAGCGTCTGATGAAGCTTATCCATTTGCTTTCACCATCCTTGTCAGAGCCAATCTTATTTGAAAATAAGTAAATGGATGTTCGAGTTTTTCTTTAATCAGCTTCATTTTATTTGTTTGAAGCTCCCTGGCTACTGCATGAATGGCCTGCTGCTCTTCTTCGCTCACATACGCCTCTATTGAGAAGCTTGGTTCATGTATGGACAACTCGACAATATGGTCTTCGATCGTTGCCTTTTTTAATGAACGAATGTGAGCAATCTGATCAATGTCAAAGCCTTTTTGCACAAGCTCGAGCGTTTTATGGGTAGAGGTTGTTAGCACACGTTTGAATTCAAGGTCACCTACGAGCTGCTGCATGACCTGCGCCTCACCTTTTTGGGCAGCATGAATAAAATAATGGAGGACATTCCAAAAAAGCAGGTACACATACCACACATCTTCTTTTAGCCACTCTGCCATTTGCTGATACGTACGCCCAATTCTTTCATTTGACGTCAATGAATAAACAAAAACCAGCGCCTCTTGATCACTTATATGGGTAAGGAGCTTGTCTAGTTCATGATGCAGCTCTTCTGAAAGCTTATTCTTCTCGTGATGTTGTTTTAAGAAGGACTTCGTCCAACTTTGTACGGATACATCTCTTTGTATTGGGACATATTGATGTGATCCAGCCATATGGTGAGAAAGCACTTGTACAAGTAACGAGAGCCTCATCCATAGCACCTTTGCTTTATCATGATATTTGGCACCATGAAAATAAGCAGGCATTGGTTTTTCTGAAAAATACTGGTTTAGCATATGCTGTCCTGCATCTGTAACAGTGAATGTCTCCCCTGTTTTTTTGATGTAGTGCTTTTCGTCAAGCTTTATAACAGAGCGATTCAGCTGATCCCTCGTAAACCCCGGGTAACAGCCGAAGTACTTTGAAAGCTGAAACAAACTGGCATCTTGTATAGTTTGTGATGATTTTTTTCCTTTAAAAAGATGGTAGACAGCACTTATGGAGCGTTCGCCGTTCAATTTATGTACGCTGTCCATTAACATGACATCCAAGTAATGAAGAGTCATTCGCCAAAGCACCTGTCTTCCTGACAAAATTCGAATATTTTCTCCCTTTATTTTAACAGATTTCATAGAAGAAGAAATGTTTAAACTCAATTTGTGGGGGAAAGTTATGAACAAACCCTTATGTGATAAGCATTCTCAATCACTTTACAGTTGAAATGTGAAATTAAAATCATTACAATAAGGTTTGAGGAAATTGTTTTTTATCGGTGAAACTAAAAAGGTTAGACCATTTGTTCCATCGAACAATCTGGGAGGTATTTTTTTAACATGGCAAAATATACAATTGTAGACAAAGACACATGTATTGCTTGCGGCGCATGCGGTGCAGCTGCTCCAGACATTTATGATTATGATGATGAAGGCATTGCATTTGTTACGCTTGATGACAACCAAGGGACTGTAGAAGTTCCAGAAGTACTTGAAGAAGATATGCTTGATGCATTTGAAGGATGTCCAACGGATTCAATTAAAGTTGCGGACGAATCTTTCGAGGGTGACCCGCTTAAGCATGAATAGTATAAAAGCCCCTTATGCAGGGGCTTTTTTATATTAACTATTTTGAAGTCGGCGTTTATTTTCAAACCATGGACGCATTTTTACAAAAATGAGGCTAAACACGATGGTAATGATGATGCCTTTAATAAGATTAAAAGGCAATATCCCTGCTGTTATCGTCGCCTTGAGCATATTATCCGAAAGTTGAGGCGCATTTAAAAACCATGTGTAAGCCGGCAAAAACAGGAAGTAATTTAAAATACTCATCATCACAGTCATAAGCACTGTGCCCAAGAACATAGACCATACAATTCCCTTTGCCGATTTGATTTTTTTAAAAATGAAGGCCACTGGTAAAATGAACAATACACCTGCTGTAAAGTTCGCTACTTGATCAACAGGAACACCAGACATACTGCCATGAATTAGATAATGCAGTACATTTTTTAATGCCTCAACAGCAATTCCTGCACCCGGCCCATAAATTAAAATCGCAATAATCGCTGGAATATCGCTGAAATCAATTTTCAAATATCCTGGAAGCCCAGGGAACGGGAAGTTTAATAACATTAAAACAAATGAAATACTGCTAAGCATACTGATTACAACTAAACGCTTTACTTTACTTTGATTCAATATTCTCTCTCCTTTTCGATCAAATCTTTCGAAAAGAGGATTGTTCCATTTTAGCCACAAAAAAACCGCCCTTAAAAATAGGAGCGGGGAAATTGGGCTAGACAAATAAACGTGTGAACATGAATGTTTTCAACGTTTACGAACCTCCATCTTCTCCCATCCAGACTATACTGTCGGCTTCGGAATCACACCGAATCCTGCCAAAAAGGCTCGCGGGCTTAGAGACTATGCTCATCACCGCCGGTAGGGAATTACACCCTGCCCCGAAGATTGATCATTATTCAATTCGACATCATTATATATGATATATGAGCATTTGTACAGATAAAAATCCTGAGCAAATTCATCAGTTTTAATAAATCGTAAAAAACACAAAAATTCTAATGACAAATGCGCAAAAATTGGTTATCTTTTGTTTAAAGGTGTTCATTCTTTATAAAGACACAAAGAAATGTTCGTGTTTCCTTTTTCACTTTACTGCTTTAATTTGATTGACACAGTGAAAAGGAATATGGTAAATTATCAGATATTTATGACGTTTATTTTAGGAGGAAATCTAACGATGTTTCGAGTATTAGTCTCAGATAAGATGAGCAATGATGGTCTTCTACCACTTTTAGAAGCAGATTTTGTTGAAATTGTCCAAAAAAATGTAGCAGAAGCAGAAGATGAATTACACACGTTTGATGCCTTACTTGTTAGAAGTGCCACAAAAGTAACGAAAGAGCTTTATGAAAAAATGACTTCATTAAAAATTGTCGGCCGTGCCGGTGTGGGAGTAGACAATATTGACATTGATGAAGCGACAAAACACGGCGTCATTGTGATCAATGCACCAAACGGTAATACGATCTCAACAGCTGAGCATACGTTCGCCATGATTTCATCACTTATGCGTCATATTCCGCAAGCCAATATTTCTGTCAAATCAAAAGAATGGAACAGAGGAGCATATGTTGGTGCTGAGCTTTACGGAAAATCTCTAGGGATTGTCGGCTTAGGAAGAATCGGAAGTGAAATCGCCCAGCGTGCAAGAGCATTTGGCATGACAGTCAACGTATTTGACCCATTTCTCACAAAGGAACGTGCAGAAAAAATTGGTGTCAATGCGAAATCACTGGATGAAGTACTCGAAGTATCAGATATCATTACTGTACATACGCCATTAACAAAAGAAACACGAGGACTTCTTAATAAAGAAACGATTGCAAAAACGAAAAAAGGTGTTCGCCTTGTAAACTGCGCACGCGGCGGTATTATTGACGAAGCTGACCTTCTTGAAGCTCTTGAAAGCGGTCATGTTGCAGGAGCTGCACTTGATGTATTCGAGGTAGAACCTCCAACTGATAATCCGCTAGTGGATCATCCACACGTCATTGCAACTCCGCATCTTGGTGCCTCTACAAAAGAAGCACAATTAAATGTGGCAGCGCAAGTATCTGAAGAAGTCCTTCAATTTGCAAAAGGTCTTCCTGTCATGTCATCTATTAATCTACCAGCGATGACAAAAGACGAGTTCAAAAAGATCCAGCCTTATCATCAGTTTGCAGGAAAACTTGGACGTCTTGTTTCTCAATCAATGAGAGAACCTGTAAAAGAAGTAGGCATTTCTTATGAAGGCTCTATTTCAAAACTCGAAACATCCTTTATCACAAAAAGTCTCCTGTCAGGCTTTTTAAAAGAGCGTGTTGATTCGACTGTGAATGAAGTAAATGCTGGAATGGTGGCAAAAGAACGCGGCATTAGCTTTAGTGAGAAAATTTCTTCCAGCGAATCTGGTTACGAAAACAGTATTTCTATTGAAGTCAAAGGTGATCTTTCAACCTTTACACTTAAAGCGACTTACATTCCTCATCTAGGGGAACGCGTTGTTTCTATTAATGGATTTAATATTGATTTTTATCCAGATGGACACCTAGTCTATATCCAGCATACAGATGCACCTGGTGTGATTGGAAAGGTTGGACAGATTTTAGGCGACCATGATGTCAACATCGCAACAATGCAGGTAGGACGTAAAGAAAAAGGCGGCGAAGCCATCATGATGCTTTCTTTCGACAAGCATCTTGAGGACGAAATTGTGAAAAAATTAACTGAAGTGCAGGATATTCTTTCTGTCCGCCTGATTGACCTATAAAAAACAGTGATAAACCTCATGCTTTGCATGAGGTTTATTTAGTTGAAACCATTAAACGGTCTCCTGTTCGAATGAGATGAGTCGTCAGCTCATTGATCTTTTTCAATTGTTCCACAGTCATTTCGTGCGCCTTTGCTATCGACCACAGGGTATCCCCTTTTTGAATGACATATGTATTTTTTTCATGTCCATTTACATGAAGAGCTGGCTCTTTGAAACGTTCCACTGCAATCATTTTGAGCGGATCTATCGCATCCTCTTTGCTGACTGACCAATTTCCACGATGTACCTCAAAATGTAAATGAGTGCCTCTAGAAGCTCCTGTGTTGCCAATGATGCCAATCGGCTCTCCCGCTTGTACTTGGTCACCCTTTTTCACAAAACGCTCGTGTAAATGAGCATAGACGGTTTCGTATCCATTTGGATGCTGAATAAATACAACTTCTCCATATGTAGCCGATACATACGAACGCGCGACCACACCTTTACTTGCAGCAAAAATGGATTCTCCTTCTGGCGCAGCTATATCTAATCCCTTATGCGAGCCGCCTCTTGTCCCAAACAAGTCAGTGACTTCTCCTTTCACTGGTTCCACCCATTCGTTTGTCTTCTGCGCATGGGCAAATGGCGCTAAGATCAAGAACAAAAAACAGCTGGCACCTATGAAACAATACCTTTTCATCAGTGACTCCCCTTCTTTGAGGTTCTTTTCATGACAGCTTAGTATACAGCAAGAAGGCCGTTTTCTATACATAAAAAAGAACGCAATGACTTGCTTGCGTCCTTTAACGATCTTTGATGACAACAGGATTCGGCAGAGCCGGCACCTCTATTGGTTCGTTCATTTCATATGGTCCTACTTGATCTGTTCCTGCATATTGAATGGTGACATCTGTAAAACCAAAATCTTTCGCTGTAAGCAGCAGACCTTCAATGAGTAGAGTATGATCAATTGAGTCCGTTAATTGTGCTGATGCTCCAAACGTGATGGTCACATGCTTACCTTTTGATGTCACTTCTTTAATTGGTTCTTCTTCTTTAATTAATGGTTCAAGCCCAGAATCACTCGTGCGTTTCATGGCCTCTACCGCATCTTCATAAGAAGAATAATGCGTTTTTGAGGGCACCAAAAAAGTCCCGCTCTTATTTTCTAACACGTAATAAGCTTTCTTCGTTTGTTTATCAATTGATATCGTGCCAATACTGCTTGCCCCTAATTGAAGATGAGAACCTTTGTCTGATTTGACTTCCACTTGTTTATACCTGCTCCATTTGAGCGTTTCTTTTACCATATCTTTAAATCGATTGGCTTCCTTTATCGTATCAAGGGACAAATCATTTTTTAACTGAAAAACAAGTGTATTCCCCTTTTCACGAAGGTCCACCATCTCAAGATAAGATCGAAGAGGCTTTGTCATTTCAGGCAGCTGCACCTGTTCATATGTGCTCATCATTTCCTGCAAATGGTCCTGTTCATTTTCTTTTTCAATACTAATGGGAACCACTTGAGATGTAGATTCATCTATGTATGCAACCGTCATATACTTTTGCTTATCTTCATGAGAAACAACATGCGCGGTACCATTTGTCTGTTTCACAGGCTCTAATGTAGCATTCACCTGTCCTTTGTCAGCACTTGAGTCCATTTTCATCTGTTGATGATGTTCTTGAGCAGCCGGCTGAAATAAATGAGGAGAAATTAAAAACGCCATAAATAAAACCACAACGGTTGCCACCGCTGGACCGATCCATTTGACACTTTTCTTTTTCTTCCCGCTTGCCATCAGCATCTGCTGGTATATCTGCTTAGATGAACGGTTGTCCTCCACCTTTGGAAGCTGACTTAGTAACACCTTGATTCGTTCTTCGCTCCAATCGGACCTGTTCGTTTTCATTCACTAGCTCCTCCTTCAAAAGCTCCATATGTTTTCGGAGCACTTTCAGGCCTCGGTGCTGCGTTGTTTTGACTTTGCTTTCCGAGAACTTTAGCGCCTTTGCCGTCTCCATGATTGAGTAGCCCTGGATAAACCTTAAAATGATGACAGCTCTTTGATCAATCGTACAGTGATCAAGTGCGGCATAAATTTCTTTTGTATTTTCATCCTGTACAGCCAGTTCGTCTGGGAGCAAGTCTGGGTCTTTTACATCCTGCTTATCCCAATCAAACGTGCCAAGCACCCGTTGTCTAATGGTTTGCTGTTTGCGAAACCAGTCAATCGCTACATGCCTTGCAATTGAAAACAGCCATGTTTTCTCGCTGCTTCTTCCTTCAAAAGTTTTATATGAGTGAAGTACCCGAATGTAAACCTCCTGCACGAGATCCTCTGCCTGATTTTTATCTTTAACCATATAAAATAAAAACTGGTACAAATCTTGATGGTACGAATCATATATTTTTTGAAAGGTTTCATGCATAGGAAACCCCTCCGTTCACTTATTTTTGTCGAGTGACACTTACAAAACGTTACATTACAACTTTATGACAAATATATTACAAGTTCGACAGTTTGGAAAGGGCTTTTTGTTTAACTTATCCTTAAAAATTTGAAAATAGAAAAAACACTTCATTTTCTTTCGAAAAGAAGTGTTTCTCATGTAACAAGATTCTTCGTCAAGATTAGACGAGTTCCTGCTTTTTTCTCGGAATATAGAAGGTAAAGTGAGTACCTGCCCCCGCTTTGCTGTGAGCATGTATGGAGCCTTGATGCGCCTCTACGATGTTCTTCACAATCGCAAGGCCAAGTCCAGTACCAGATCGTCCTCTTGTCCTTGCTTTATCGGCTTTATAGAAACGTTCGAAAATAAAGGGCAGATCCTCTTCGGGAATTCCGCTCCCCGAATCTTTCACATCCATTTTCAGCCCGTTCTCCACCGATTGAACCGAAAAGTGAACCTCTCCGCCCTCTGGTGTATGACGAATGGCATTATCAATGAGATTCGTAAACACTTGCTCAATCTTATCCGGGTCGAATACAAAGTACGGTTCATCCACTTGAATATCATACGTAAGGTCGATTTGTTTTTCTTTCGCAATCCCGAGAAACTTGCGGTAGATCTTCTCAGTCAACTCTTCTGTATCTGTTGATTCAAGATTAAGTGTAATATGACCTGCTTCCATTCTCGCTAGATCTAGAAGATCATTCACAAGTCGTCCCATTCGCAGTGATTCATCATAGATAATTTGCGCAATCTCTTTCTTTTCCTCTTCTGAGCCTGCGATATCATCTACAATCGCCTCGCTATACCCTTGCAGCATAGCAATTGGCGTACGAAGTTCATGACTGACATTGGCAATAAAGTCTTTTCTCAGCTTATCCAGTCTTCGTTCCTCTGTCATATCACGAAGGACCGCAACTGCTCCTCTAACGTCCTGCTGATTATAAAGCGGAGACATGAGAAGAACCCAAGTACGCCCTTGCAGTGTGACTTCGATCATTTGCTCTTTTTCTGTGCTGACAGCTGTATGAAATAGCTCGCGCGCTTCCGGCGGCAGTTCATCTCCATCTTTGATCTTCATATTTTGCTCGTAATACCATGCCTGCAAAAATCGTTCAGCAGGAGGATTCGTCATTAAGATCGTTCCATCAATATTGATGGTGATAACGCCATCTGCCATACTGCTTAAAATATTAGACAAATGTTCTTTTTCTTGATTTAAGGCTGTGATATGGAATTTAAGCTGCTTCCCCATTTGATTAAAGGCGATAGCCAGTTCTCCAATTTCATCTTGCGTTAAAATAGGAATCTTTGTATCAAATTTCCCTTTCGCCAAATCTTGAGCACCCTCTCTCATCTTTCTGAGAGGATAGGTGACACGTGTTGACAAGAAGAAAGCGAATATAGTGGTCAGTACAATGGCAATTCCGGCTGCTAAGAAGATGTAGCGCGTTGTGTGTTTCGTTGTTTGTTCTACAGCGAGGAGTGACTGAGAAAGAAAGACCATGCCTTTTTTTCCGTTCGCCTCAAATGGAACACCGACTACAATCCGTTCATCTTTTTGATTGCCTGCATCAGGTTCTGCACGTTTACTGATTTTTTTACGATCTTTCAGTGCTTGATTTAAATCGCTGTCCGCTTCAATTTGTTTCTTTGTAATTGCAGGAAGCTTCCCGTCTTTTTCAGACGAATACCACTCTAGCCCGTCCTCTTGGATGATCGCAATACTCGTCAATTTGTCAGCAAGTTCTGATGTAATTGACCTTGCAAGCGATTGATCCTCATGGCTTTCCAAAATGACCGCTACTTTGTTTGCCATTTGTGTTAAATCAGACTTTGCTTCTTCTACATGATAATTCTCAATGAACTCTAAAAGAAGCACAGTTAAAATAGATAAAACGATCAGGACGAGGAAAAGAATGGTTAACCATAGCTTTCCTACAACACTTTTCCACAGTTTCATTCAGCGCCGACCTCAAATTTGTACCCGACGCCCCATACAGTTACGATTTTTTTCGCTGCTTCTGGTGACACTTTATTCAGTTTTTCACGAAGTCGTTTGACGTGGGTATCGACTGTTCGTAAGTCTCCAAAGAACTCATATTGCCATACTTCTTTTAACAGCTTTTCTCTGTCATAAACCTTATCTGGTGTTTTTGCAAGGAAATATAAAAGCTCATATTCCTTCGGCGTGAGGCTGACTTCTTTGCCATCAGCCGTCACCCTATGGGCATCATGGTCAATAGAAAGATGAGAAAACACAAGAACATCCTTCGTGGTTGTCCCAGTATTAAGATAAGACGTTTGAGACGATCTTCTGAGCAATGCCTTTACACGTAAAACAACTTCACGCGGGCTGAAAGGTTTGACGATGTAGTCATCCGTTCCTGCCTCAAATCCTTGAACGCGGTTGGCTTCTTCTCCTTTTGCCGTCAGCATAATGATTGGAGTCGCTTTTTTGTCTCGAATTTGATTACACACCTCGATTCCATCTGTACCAGGCATCATTAAATCGAGCAAAATGAGGTCGTAATCGGTTTGAAGCCCTTTTTGAATCGCCTCATCTCCATTTTCCGCTTCATCGATTTCATAATTTTCACGTTCTAAATACATTTTTAAAAGGCGGCGAATTCTTGCCTCATCATCTACGACTAATATTTTCGTTTGAGTTGTGTGTTCCATTAGACAGTCCTCCTGCTTTCTCCGTTGTTACATTCATTTTAACAAAAAGCCGAATTGAATCATAAAAGTTGGCTTTTCCTTGTGTTTATGCGTAAGAATGAAGCCCTGCAATAACAAGGTTGACAAAGATGAGATTAAACATAATAATGGCGAAGCCGATCACAGCAAGCCAAGCCGACTTTTCGCCATGCCAGCCTCGCGACAAGCGAAGATGAAGATAGGCTGCATAAAAAAGAAACGTAATCAATGCCCATACTTCCTTCGGGTCCCAGCCCCAAAACCTAGTCCATGCAATTTGCGCCCAGATCATGGCAAAGATCAGCCCGCCTAGCGCAAATACAGGGAAACCAATCGAAACAGCTCTATACCCAATTTCATCGACTAAATCTAGGTTTACCTGTTTTACTAGCGGTTGAAGCAGTGCGCTCAGTCGTTTGCGAATGATCAATCGAATGAGTCCGTATATAATCAGACCCACGCCAAATGACCATAACACTGTATTGACCTTTCTACCTGAAAAAACAGGCGGCAGCTCAACAAACGGCTCCAAACGATCTTCCGTCACAAGCTCCCCTTTATGAGGTCCGACAAGAGCTGGCAGCTCATAGACCATCTCACTTTTTTCTTTGTTTTTATCGATCCAATTAAATGTTGCTTCATATCCTGTCATTCTAAAGATAGACGTGACAGCGATAAATGCAAGTGTGACGACAATCATAAACATGACAAGTTCTAAACCAAACGTCTTCTTCCCTGGCTTTGTTTGATCCACATGCTTTAATAAAAAGATGACACCTGCCACAAAGCTGATGGCTAAAATGGCTTGGCCAAGTGCTGCTGTTGTCACGTGAATATAAAGCCAATTACTTTGAAGTGAAGGAATCAGCGGTGAAATGTCTGATGGAAACATACTTGCATAGGCAATAATCAATAAAGCGATTGGAAGTGTGAATAAACCAAGTACAGACACTTGATACACAAAATATAAAATGATGAATGCAAGCACCAGCATCATGCCAAAAGCGGTTGTGAACTCAAATAAATTACTGACTGGTGCATGACCAGACGCGATCCATCTTGAAATAAAATAGCCCAACTGGCTCAAAAAACCGATGATGGTAAGCGTAATGCCAATGAGTGCCGCCTTATTCCTGCGCGGTCCATCTTCTTTCTTTTTTCCTTTAATGGCACCACCAAAAAAAGGAACTGCCGCTAAATAAAATAGAAAAGCTGCAAATAACAGATTTTCACTGACTGCCGCCATCTAATCCTTCCCCCTTGCTTTTGCTGATACTTGTTGTATCAGGCAGTTCTTTTTGATCTACTGGCTGTTTGATGCCACTTCCGCTCAGTAACACGTTAAGATCGGACTTTAAGCCGAACCAGTTTTTGTTTGTATGTCCTGCCACAAATACTTTTCCATCCTTTGCCGACAGCCAGATTCTTCTATGCTGCCAATACATCCCCTGCACGACACCAATCATGAAGATGATTCCGCCTACAATGAGCACCCCAAGTGTTAAATCCTTTCTAACAGTTAACCCTGTGACGTTTTTCGTTTCAACCCGATCAAACTTCATTTTATATAGATTGTTATCTGAACCCTCTACTGTCTCTTGAATGGCCACAAAGCTTTTTTCACCTTTAGGTTTTTCAGGAGAAATCATTTCAAAGACGAAAGCAGGATTATTCGGATTCCTTGTTTTTGTACTCGGCGTTCCATCATCGTCAAAATAAAAATCAGGCAGATAGCTCATCACTTTGACTTTGTAACCGCTACCAAGATCATATTCTGACTTAGGCTCCAGCAGATTAATCTTCACTGTACCGAAAGATTTTTCTGTATCTTTACGAATCAGCTGAAAGACCATTTGATCGAGTTCATTTTGTTTAAAATCCACTTGATATAATGAGAAATTGTCAAACTTGAGCGGTTCATTCACTTTGATATCGTGTTCTGTGACCTGCTTCAGCTTGGGCTTTTCACCCAATACAACTTCTCCTTCACGTTTGTATAAGACGGCATCCGTTTTATAGCTTTTCACCACTTGACCGTCACCAGCTTTTTCAATAGCATTCTCAAACACTTCTTTTTCATTCCCAGATTGATAGCGATCAATTGAAAACGCATTATTTTTCAAGAAGTATTGACCATCCGTGCCTGGAATCGGTGCGGTTTCACCTTCTCTGACCCACAGCGTTTCATCCACGTACATGCCCGGGACAAACCGGAGCATCGATCCAATGAGAAAGATGATTAATCCAATGTGATTGACGTAAGGTCCCCAGCGTGAAAAACGTCCTTTTTCGGCTAAAATATGCCCATTTTCTTCTCGCACGCGGTAACGCTTTTGTTTCATTGCTCTTATGATGCCTTCATATGTATGCTGATCTAATGTTTTGTCTGTCTCGCTGAACAGACGCTGTCTTCTCATAAAGCCTTCTTTTTTAATAACCCCTTGGTTTTTGAGTGCTCGATAAAGAGGAATAACGCGGTCGAGACTACAAATGACAAGGGAGATTCCAATTGATGCGACAAGAGTTAAAAACCACCAAGAATTATAAAGATCATGGAATCCAAGTGTGTAATACAGCTTGCCAAACGATCCATATTGCTCTTCATAATACGTGGAAGCAGATGCACCCGGCGGAATAAATCGCTCCTGCGGAAAAATCGTTCCAAGCGAAGAAGCGAGCAGTGTAATGACAATCAGCCACACACCCACTTTAACGGAAGAAAAAAAGTTCCATACTTTATCAACAATCGTTTTGTTGTATGTTTGCGAGCGCCTTGCACTGCCGTCATATCTCATATCAAGCAGCTTTGAAGAGTTTTTCTCTTTAGCCGCAATGGGATTCCCGCATGATTCACATAGAACAGTACCGATTGGATTAATATGTCCACACTCGCACTTTACCTCTTTCATTCTATGACCCCTTTGGTTTAATCAAATTCATATACTCATAGATTTGACGTTCTGTCATTGTTCCCTTTATGACTTTGATTACCTTGCCTTCAGGATTAAGCAAAAGCGTAGTTGGCAGCTGCCCAATATCATATGCCTCTGTCACTTGACGATCTTTGTCCATGGCAACAGGAAAATTCACGCCATAGGATTCCATAAAATTTTTCACGGCAATCTTGGATTCCGCAACATTGACTGCGACAATTTCCACACCGCGATCCTTGAACACTTCATATTGATTCGCCATATAAGGAAATTCTTGTTTACACGGACCACACCATGTACCCCAAAAATTAAGAAAGACACCTTTGCCTTTTAAGTCCTTTAACTCAATCCGATCCCCATCCACAGATTGAAGGACAAAGTTTGGCGCAATAGACCCTTCTTTGACTCGATCCTGTTTGGCAAATACTGAGTTATACATTGTATAACATAGTGCAGCAAGCATCACGAGGAGAATGCCCGTCCGTATGAAAAACCGTCTTTTTTTCATCTGAAGTACCCCTTCCCCATAGACATTCAGGTAAATTATAGCATTCTCCTTCTTTTGATGCTTCTTCATTTTTTGAAGTTTATGTGAAAATTAAAAAGCACTTTTCCCATGATCCGCAATTGCTCGCAGGCGCTTTACTTCATGCGGAGACAATTCTCTGCGGTCTCCTGGTCTCATACCTTCAATATGAAGGAACGAATATTGCTCTCTTTTTAGCTTTAACACATCATGTCCAATTGCTTCAAACATGCGGCGCACCTGTCTGTTTCTGCCTTCATGAATGGTTAATTGAACAATACAAGTTTGCTTTCGTTTATCAATAGAAAGCATTTTCGCACGAGCAGGTGCTGTTTTTTTATGATCTAACATGATCCCTTTTTCTAGCTTTCTAAGCAGTTCCTTTGATGGAATGCCTTTTAGCTTCGCTGCATACGTCTTATCAATTTCGTATTTCGGGTGCATGAGCTTATGGGCAAATTCCCCGTCATTTGTAATCAAAATCAAACCGCTCGTATCATAATCTAACCGGCCGATTGGATAAAGGCGCTGCGGGACATCATCAAAGAAATCTGTGACGACCTTACGTCCTTTATCATCCTCGGCAGCAGAAATGACGCCGCGCGGTTTATAAAGCATAAAGTAAACCGGTTCTTCCCTTTCAAGCTTTAATCCATTGACTTCAATTTTATCTGAAGAGCCCACCTTCACTCCGAGCTCTGTCACTGTTTGACCATTAACGGTAACTCGTCCTTCTTTAATTAATTCTTCAGCCTTTCGTCTTGAAGCGACGCCGGCATGTGCAATTACTTTCTGTAAACGTTCCATTTGTCTTTCACCTCATGTACTATCTTACTTGCTTGACTTAAAACAAACAAGCATTCGTGGAAAAATAAGCGTTTCGTCTGTCTAATTTCAGCTAAAAAACGATTTTCCATCCATGAAATACAAAAAAGCGCCTGATTAGGCGCCGCTAAATAACAAACTGACGATAATCACAGATGCAATGACACCAATGAGATCTGCTAGCAAACCTACTTTCAGCGCATCTCCCATTTTTTTAATACCGACTGCTCCAAAATAGACCGTTAAAATGTAAAGGGTGGTGTCTGTTGACCCTTGCATGACAGCTGCGAGCTGGCCAATAAAAGAATCTGGGCCATAGGTCGCTATCAAGTCAGACGTCATTCCGAGTGCAGCCGTTCCTGATATCGGGCGAATAAATGCAAGCGGCACGACTTCTGCCGGGAAACCAATCGCTGTAAAGACTGGTTTTAACAGTCCCATGACAAAATCAAGCGCACCTGACGCACGGAATATCGTAATGGCCACAAGCATACCGACTAAATAAGGAATGATTGAAAAGGCAATTTGAATGCCCTCTTTTCCTCCCTCTACAAATGTTTCATAGGTTGGTACCTTTTTAATGGTTCCCGCAATCAAAATCCCTGCGATGATCAGTGGAATCAAAGCAAGTGACAGCCAGTTAATAAATGCCACAAGATCACCCCCGCCTGCTTCTGCGATAGTGGAAATATCGATCGATGAGAATTGCACCGATTCCTGAAATGAGTGTTGCTAAAATGGTTGGTCCTACAATGTCTGTTGGCTGATCTGCCCCATACGTCATTCTTATGGCAATGACGGTGGTTGGCACTAGTGTGATAGAGGATGTGTTGACCGCTAAAAATGTAATCATAGACCGGCTTGCCTCGTTTTTTCCGCCGTTTAATGCTTTCATCTGCTCCATCGCCTTAATCCCAAGCGGTGTAGCAGCATTCCCGAGACCAAAGAAATTCGCCATGAGATTGGACAAAATATACCCCATTGCAGGATGATGAGGCGGAATATCCGGGAATAGCTTTGAAATAAAGGGCCGGCACAATTTACTAAAGAAATTTAACAGCCCTGCCTCTTCGGCAATCTTCATGAGCCCGAGCCAAAAAACGAGAACACTAATCAAACCAATCGAAATGGTGACCGCTTCTTTTGAGCCCTTAAATACAGCCTCGTTCACTTCCTGCATCGTTCCATTAAACATCGCATAGACAAGACCGATGACAGTGAGAAATACCCAAATTAGATTGACCATGAAGATCCGCCTATAGATGTCTGAAAGACAGACTTAAACATTTCTTGGAAGCTTTTTTGAGGCATGCGGTTTCGTTTATTTTCATAAAAAATCGGTAATTGCTCGATCACCTGTCCATCTAATAAAATCGTCATTTTTCCAACAACATCTGGGATGGCTTCAGCGTTTTTTTTCCATTTCTTTTTAGGGGTGAGCATTTCCGTTTCAATTTTGACAAGTTTTTTCTCATCTTCATTTAAAAAATAGTCCACATCACGCTTGATAAACGCTTTTTTTTCGTAAAAGGTCCCTTTTAATGAAGCGAGCCTTCCTTTTTCAGCAAGTACATACGTTTTGTAGTGATCAAATGCATATTCAAACATAGAGATATGATCCTTCCAGTCGTCCGGCGCATTAATGGTCACAGCGATCAGCTCAGCATCCCCTTTTGCAGCGGTTGAGACGAGTGTGCGTTTTGCAAGCTTTGTATATCCCGTTTTCCCTCCAGTTGAATATTGGTATAAGCCGGTGAGCAGCTTGTTTTTATTTTTCCAATAGCCTTCCATTGTCTTCGCTTTATAGAAAGTCGTACCGGCAATTTTTTGATATTGTTTATGCTTCATCGCGTATTTTGTTAGGATTGCCATGTCATAGGCTGATGAATAATGATTTTTATGATCATCGAGTCCGTGCGGATTTTGAAAATTCGTATTCTCCATTCCTAATTCAGCCGCCTTTTGATTCATCATAAAAATAAATCCTTCTAAGCTGCCGCCAACATGCTCTGCAATGGCAACAGCTGCATCATTTCCAGAACGCAGCATGAGCCCGTACGTCAAATCTTCTAAGCTCACCTTCTGCCCTTCCTTTAAATAAATGGATGAGCCCTCCGCTTGAATCGCACGTTTTGATACTTTAACGGTATCTTTCATTTTTCCTGATTCAATGGCTAATACAGCCGTCATAATTTTTGTAATACTGGCGATTCTTCTTTTTTCGTGCTCGTCCTTTCCAAATAGGACTCTGCCTGACTGTCCATCTATTAAAATGGCGCTTCTTGCACTCACTGATAATGAAATGTCTGCTTTGGCATGTGAGGAAAAAGGCAGTAAGAGTGTAAATAGAAGAAGGACTGCTGTTCCAATTTTTAAATAGGGCATGTTCATTCACGTCCTTGTCCGTTTTGTACAAGTGTATGCTCAGCTGAAAAAGTTATGATGCCTCGTCCATAAAAAAAAGCGCCTCTACATATAGAGGCGCTTCTTCCAGTTGCTTATACCATTTTCACTTGCTGATGAGAAGTCGTATATTCCAGCTCTTCTCTCATCGCTAAAAAGTCTTTTTCTAATAAAGAAAATAATTTTTTCATATCAGCGGATACTTCATGGTGAAAAACAATGCTGCTTTTTCCTGTATAAGCCGAACGGCTGTCTTCATACCATGTATCCTTTTTTGGCGTAAAAAATTCTTCAATACATTGATGATAAATACGGTGGAGCATCTGCTGTGCGGCTTGCTGCGGGAATGTCTGCTGCTGGCCAATTTTCCTGCAAACTGCTGCTGCATCCTCACTATACACTGCAAGCTTCCGTAATGTACTCAATATGTCACAATAATAGGCTTCCGCTTCGGGGTTAAATCGTTTCAAGCTTGATACGGTGGTTTCGTTCAGAAAACCATTCATTTCAATTGCAACCTTTGATAAAAAGACGCCTGCTTGATCAACTTGAGCCTTTACATTCATATGTGCCATTTGTTTCGTGTTTACCTTCCCCTCATGGCTTTGTCACCATTTTATCTGTCATCAAAAGATTTTAGACCTAAAATCTTTTTTATATTTTATCATACATTTTTCCTTCTTTTGAACTATTTTATGTCTTCAAATGTTTGATTGAAGTTTTCAAAAAATAGATCGGCCTCTTCTTGTACTCCGTCTGCTTCCACATTCTCTGGAAGCGGTGGTAATTCGTCTAAGGCTTTTAAACCAAATTGCTCTAAAAAAGTAGGGGTTGTCCCATAAAGAATCGCTCGCCCCGGACCATCGGCACGTCCTACTTCACAGAGCAGCGCTTTGGCTACTAAGCTATGAAGTACCCGCTCTGATTTGACTCCTCTGATCTCCTCTACCTCACTGCGTGTAATGGGCTGTTTATAAGAAACAATTGCAAGCACCTCAAGCGCTGCCTGCGACAAACCTTTGGATGGGGTTTCGACCAATTTTTTTAAATAAATACTGTATTCCTTTTTCGTCAGCAGCATATATGAATCTGCATATTCAATGAGCTCGATCCCTCGTTCTTGTTTTTGGTATTCTTCTTTTACAGCAGACATAATGTCGAGTAATACCGACTCATCTACTTCAAGAACAGACATGAGCTGTTTTCTTGTTAAGCCTTCGTCACCTGCTGCATACAGCAGCGCTTCTAAGATGGCTTTCCAATTCACGATATCAAGCGTCATGAATCGTTTCACTCCCTATGATATAAATGTCTTCAAAGTTCCCTTCCTGCTCTAGCATGATTTGATGACTTTTCATCAATTCGAGAACAGCAAGAAACGTCACGACAAGGTGTTCCTTTTGATCATGTTGAAATAGAGTCATGAAATTGGTCCGCTTTTTTGTTTTTCTTAAATGGTTCATAATCTCATTCATTTTGTCTTCAATCGGGATTTCTTGTCTTGTAATCTTTGATGGTGCTGGTTTCGTTATTTTCTTTCGATTTAATACCTTTTGGAACGCACCTAACATATCATACACCGTTACGTGTAAATTTGTGTCCTTCGCTTCTGATTCTTTTGCAAATTCGCTTAAATCACTCGGTGGTTTTGTAAAGGCATTTTGCCTTTCTTCTTCGCGTTCCTTTAGTTCTTGTGCTGCATTTTTATACTTGCGGTATTCAATTAATTTGCCAATCAGCTCTTCTCGAGGGTCTTCTTCCTCTTCGAGCAGGTCTTCATCAAACAGCTCTTCCTCTTGTTTCGGAAGAAGCATTCTGCTTTTAATACTCAGGAGGGTTGCAGCCATGACCAAATATTCGCTCGCAACATCGAGCTCAAGCTCCCTCATCGTGTGGACATATAATAAATACTGCTCCGTAATTTTAGCGACGGGAATATCATAAATATCAATTTCCAACCGGTTGATTAAATGTAAAAGCAAGTCCAAAGGACCTTCGAACGAATCTATTTTCACCTGATATTCCAGCATCTTTTTCTCACCATTTCTACTGTCTTCTAAGTACCGTTTCACCGGCTAACCTTTAGTATAAGACAGGATAAAGCTCTCGTCCAATATAATTTCGGCTATGATGCCTTAGGCAAATCGAGAAAAACTGTGGATCCGCCCATACCAATAAGGGCATTTATACATAGAATACCATTGTAATCAGAACTGATGAAAAAGGAGGCCGTATCATTATGGGAGATGGCTATAACTTCGGCGGAGGATTCGCGCTAATTGTCGTGCTTTTCATCTTGCTGATCATCGTTGGCGCGGCTTGGGTTTATTAAAGAAACAGAGCGTCCTTTTCACTAAAGGGACGCTCTTTCTTCTTTTCTTTTCGATATGTTAGACTGAGAGTGGAAAAGGAGATGACCGCTGTGTATCCTGAAGCGTACGTGGCTTTTTTACACGAATTTCATACGACAAGAGATTATTTTGAGTGTCATGAAATTTTAGAGGAATATTGGAAAGAAGATCCCCCTGAGCAGCGCAAAGAATATTGGGTCGGGCTCATTCAGCTCGCAGTTGCCTTGTATCATCAAAGACGGGGAAATGGAAAAGGAGCAAAACGGCTCATTTCTAACAGTCTTCACTCGTTAGAAGCAAATCGTTCAGTTTTATCGAATCTCGGTCTGGATGATGAGGCATTTCTGCTGCTTCTGCGAACGCTGAAAAAGAAGATGGATGAAGACATGCCCTATGAGAGTGTGATGCTGCCGATCAAAGATGAAGCACTTCTGTCTTTATGCCAAGAAATGGCCCAAAAAGAAGGACTGCTCTTTGGACAGGAAAGCAACTTATCCCATACATTTTTAATCGAAAAACATAGACTCCGTGACCGGACAGATGTATTGCTGGAACGACAAAAACAGATCGAACGTAAAAAAAGCAGAGGACTGTAGCCTCTGCTTTTACATGTGTGATATTTAATTTGTTTCACTGTGACACTTTTGAAAGAAGCCTTGCGTTAATTCATTTGGAATGAGAGTTTTGGTTTTAAATATCTCTTCCACGGCTAAAACCATTTCCTTGCCGATTCCTTGATCACGATGGGATGGATTCACACTAATATGCTCGATTTGTACTTGGTCGTCTGTTTTCAGCACACCAATAGCACCTACGATATCCTCGCCATCTTTCCATAGGAACAGCTGCCGATCTTCATCCATTTCATATGACTTCATCGTCTGCTGAAGCTGTTTGACGTCTTTCTCACCCGGCATAAAGGACAGGAGTCCCATGGCAATTTTTTCAAAAGACCTCTTGTAACGAATTAACATATATACCCCTCAATATTCAAATTATCCTAATTTCCAGCAAATGGATTATGAATCATTTGCTCATCACACATTATAAACATTTTTATACCGTTTTTAAACTCTTTTTCACTAAATTAAGAAAACGTTCGATTTAGATTCGCCATTTCAATAGCAGCTGCAGCCGATTCGCTGCCTTTATTTCCAGCTTTTGTACCAGCTCTTTCAATGGCTTGTTCAATCGATTCTGTTGTCAGTACACCAAAGATAATCGGAACCCCTGTTGACATAGCACTTTGGGCAATTCCTTTAGCCGCTTCATTACAAACGTAATCATAGTGAGTCGTTGCGCCTCGGATCACGGTTCCAAGTGTAATGACTGCATCATATTTTTTGGTTTCAGCTAATTTTTTTGCCATGTACGGAATTTCAAAAGCGCCTGGTACCCACACAACATCGATATCATCACCGTTTGCGCCGTGTCTGAGTAATGTATCTTCTGCTCCATCTAGCAGTTTACTTGTAATAAAATCATTGAATCTTGCTACGACAATTGCAAATTTTAGTCCTTCTGCTACTACATGACCTTGTATTGTATTCATATGTTGATCATCCTTTTTTGTGATTTTTATTTTGTTTCAATAGTGGCTGTTCGATGATTGTTTAAATATGTCTGTAATGCTTCTATTGTCAGCATCTTTAAATCATGCTGTTTTTGGATCTCCTTTAGTTCAGGGACGCGCGCCATTGATCCATCTGCATTCATAATTTCACATATGACACCCGCTGGCTCTGAACCTGCCAGTTTAGCAAGATCAACCGCTGCCTCTGTATGACCTGGTCTTTCTAGTACACCGCCCTCTTTTGCAATGAGCGGAAAAACATGACCTGGTCGGGCAAACTCTTCTGGTTTTGCGTCTTTATTTAACATGGAAAGCATGGTCGTGGAGCGCTCAAAAGCACTAATACCAGTCGTCGTTGTCACATGGTCGATGCTTACTGTGAATGCTGTATGGTGTGCATCCGTATTATGTTCAACCATCGGATGCAGATTCAGGTGTTTGGCGATCGACGCATCGACTGGCGTACAAATGAGGCCTCTTCCATGTAATGCCATGAAGTTAATCACTTCAGGCGTGGCATACTCAGCAAGTGCCACAAAGTCTCCTTCATTTTCTCTGTCTTCATCATCCACTACGATAATGATTTCTCCTTGTTTAAGGGCATTTACTGCCTCATCAACTGAATGATACATACAATCGCCTCCTAGAATCCGTGCTCTTTTAGAAATGATGGGGTCAATCGAGATGGCTGTTTTTCGCCTTGCTCTTTTGTTAAAAAGCGATAAATGTATTTACCGATCATGTCACACTCTATATTCACGATATCCCCCATAGATTTAGTCGGGAAAATAGTTCCTTCAAGCGTGTGAGGAATAATAGAGACTGTGACGTATGAATCTCGCAAATCGAAAATGGTCAAGCTGACACCATCTATTGCGATCGAACCCTTTTGGGTGAGCATATCTGTGAGGGTCTTGTTCATCTTCAAATCATAGTAAATGGCATTACTCTTCTTTTCTATCCGGGTAATGACAGCCGTTCCATCAACATGGCCTGAGACAAAGTGGCCGCCAAATCGTCCATTTGAGGACATGGCTCGCTCTAAATTCACTGGACTGCCTTTTGTCAGCTGATCCAGCGATGTCGCTTTGACCGTCTCTGGCATCACATCTGCCGCGAACTGTTCTTTTGTGAAGCTTGTGACTGTGAGACATACTCCATTAATGGCGATACTGTCTCCGAGATGAACATCTTCCAGCACACGGCTGCATGTAATGACAATTTCCATGGCATCTGCTGATTTTTTACTTAATGACTGGACGGTTCCGACTTCTTCAATTATCCCCGTAAACATGTGATCCTCCCTTTCTTTTCATTTGTATTTCTCACTTTTTAAAAAAGCGATGTTAGGGACATGTGATCGATTGAGCACCTTCGTCGCTTTTTATGGTCCATACAAGGTAGATGAGGGATCACCTAATAAACACTGCATGCAGTCTACTAACGAAAAAAACATACAGAAAGCCCCGGAAAAAATTCCGGGGCTTTGGCTTTTTTGCATCAGAAATAAAACTATGATCAACAAATATTTTTCGTTCATAGCTTTCTTTATCCTTCTCCCATCCAGACTTTCACTGTCGGCTTCAGCTTTTCACTGAATCAACCGTTAATAAATTAACGGGTCACGGGCTGTAAAGCATTTGCTTTATTACCGTCGGTCGGGATTTTCACCCTGCCCCGAAGGATACAATCGATATTTAGCTGTCCTTATGGGCTATTATAGCGATCCTTGTTGTTAAATGCAACAATCAAGATTTCTTCACAAAAAAAAGCCTCCTTATAGGAAAGGAGACATGTTAATTAACGACTTTTACTACTTTTATCAGTCCATCTATTCTTTTTTCATTACTAAAGTAGGCTTTAATACGATCGCCTTTTTTCAGATCGGCCACATCATCTTCAAATTTCTTTCCATTAAAAATGATTTTTGTGCCATTCTTTGCTTGACCGTAATATTCATCTCCATCAATTTTCGTAATGGTATATTCATAGATGGTGTAATCTTTATCATTATTTGTTAAGCTCTCGCCAATAGCTGTTGGCACATCTTCAATTTTCATGCCATTCATGTATAAATAACCTGCGCCTAAACAAAGCAGTAAAACAAATAAGATCGCAATTTTTAATTTAATTTTCCCCATATTTAGAACCTCCATCATCTGCACTTCGCCTATTTGTATGTTTTATTCCTTCTTTTTTTGAAATAAAACCAAAAAAGCTGATTTTCATTAATGGTTACTTATATAACGATTCAGATGGCCCTTTGGTTCCACCTCTTAATCATTACATATGATACGAATATGCGTTCTTTATTAAGGGGGTCTTTTTCCTATTTATCAGTTCGTAACACACCATACTGCAGCTTTTCGACTAGATTCTTTTTTCGAGTGCGAATAAGTCTTCCTCTAACAATTGGGACCGCTGGACAGCGATGCTGCGGCTGTCACGAACCCCTTGATTATAATAGTAGCTTCCAAGGTTTTTTGTGATAAATTCTAGTATATTGATGGCTGCTAATTCACCAATCTCTTCTTCTCGTTCTTCGGCAAAGTAACGCTGAATGGTCATCATCATTTGATTTTTTTCTTCTTTTGTGAGTGGTTTCAAAGTCTCCCCTTCTTTCTTTTCGTTTTCTTCATTTGCATCTGGATGTGCTGGCATCCCACAAATACGAATGTTTGTTCTCTTATCATATCATAAAAACAGCTTCTGTGCATGACTGCCCTATAAGAAAAAGCGTAATTTGATGTATTGGATCAAATACGCTTTCACTATGCTGTATGATTTTTTCACGGAAGCTGTCATAGCGTGTTGTCCATTTTATTTTAAAATGGATAAGATCGTCGCTACAGAATGATCTACAAATGAACGCTCTGGGCGTGACTTCATGAGGACGGTAAGCCCGATGAAAGAAACGACCAGTGTCTGTGCTAAGGCTTTCGCATTCAAGCTGCTTTCGAGCTCACCCGAGCGAATACCTTGCACAATCTTTTCTTCAAATATGACCGAAAGATACATCTGATGCTCTCTTGTCAGAATTTCAAATTTCTCTTCGTGTGGAGCAAGCTCCACTATTGTATTAATGCAAAAACAGCCTTTACTCGGACCATCTCTATATTCCTCTTCCACTACATCTGTAAATAATGTATGAAATGCTTCCTTTACAGATGGATTGTTTTGAAGTTTTGTTCGAATACGGGCTGCATGCTGCTTTGTATATTTGCGTAATGCAGCCTCAAATAATTCCTCTTTATCTCCAAAGGCTGAGTATAAGCTTGGCCGCTGTATACCCATTTTTGCAGTCAAATCGCTTAACGTTGTAGCTCTATACCCCTTTTCCCAAAAAAGCACCATTGCATCATCCAACGCTTTTTCCTCATCAAACTCACGCTGTCGAACCATCATCAATTCCTCTTTTCAATAATAAAATCATTTCACCAAAACAATTATTCATTTATTTGTAAGGATATCATTTTCTTTTTCATTACCAATCAGTACATTATAATTTTATTTTATTCATGTAAACATGTCAAACTGCCTTTCTTCTTTCAAGAAGAACACAAAATAACCGGATTAAACTCTTGACTTTAAAACATTTTGTTGGTTATCCTTAACAGGAATCATTTTATACCGATCAGTATATTATACTTTTGAGTATAAAAAGGAGAGGATGCAATGAATGGTTAAAGATAAAATGACTCCAAGAGATCATCCTGATATGAGAACTGCTCATTTACGATCAAAGATGACTCACTATATGGCACTACTTTTTGCAGCAGCGTGCGGGATGGCTGTTGCAAACATATACTTCGCACAACCGTTACTAGATTCACTGGCAGACGAGTTCGGTATCACGTATTCATCCATCGGTATTGTCATTACGATTACTCAGCTTTGTTATGCGGCGGGGCTGCTACTGATAGTACCACTTGGTGATCTGCTGAATCGACGCCGGCTCATCATAGGTCAGATGCTTTTATCTGTGCTTGCCCTCATTCTAGTCGGCATCGCTCCTATCGTCACCGTCCTATTTCTAGGATTAGCAGTGGTTGGACTGCTCGCTGTAGTCACTCAGGTACTCGTTGCGTTTGCAGCAAGTTGGGCTGCTCCAGAAGAGCGCGGCCGTATAGTCGGCTTGGTGCAAAGTGGAATCGTAATCGGCATTCTTCTCGCCCGAACCTTTGCTGGTGTATTAACCGATTTTGCTGGCTGGAGGTCTGTTTATCTTGTTTCTGCCGTCATCATGCTTATCCTGACTGGCGTATTGTTTCGAGTGCTCCCGGGTGATGACAGCAAAAGAGAGTCATTATCCTATGTTCATCTGCTTCGTTCAATGTTTATATTGTTTATACAAGAACGAATCCTGCGCATCCGCGGGATTTTGGCTCTTCTGATTTTTACCGTCTTTGGTACGTTATGGACTTCACTCGTGCTGCCTCTCAGTACCGCACCATACTCTCTTTCACATACTGCCATTGGCGCATTTGGTCTTGCTGGAGCAGCCGGAGCGTTAGGGGCTACTCGGGCTGGCATCCTTGCTGATCGAGGTTTTGGACAGTACACAACCGGTATAGCCCTTTTCCTATTATTCATTTCATGGTTTTTCATCGGTTTGACTGAACATTCACTTATTGCATTAGTTATTGGCATTATCATTCTTGACCTATCTGTGCAGGCAGTACACGTGACCAATCAGAGTATGATTTTCACAGTACGGCCTGAGGCGAGAAGCCGGCTTACTGCCGCTTACATGATTTTTTACTCCATCGGCAGTGCGACCGGTTCAATTGTTTCAACCAGTATATACGCGACCTATGGCTGGAGCGGAGTATGTCTTTTTGGTGCCTCTATCAGCGCTTTAGCCATTTTGTATTGGATCATCACCTACCGCCTAACGGAAGAACTCACAGTAGTCTCAGAAACAAAATAAAAAAACACCGCGATTAAGCGGTGTTTTAGATTAAGCATCTACAACTTCGACTTTTTCCATGCCTTGACCTTGCTCCATATCAAGTACAGCCTCGATACCAGATGTTACCTTGCCAAAAACAGTGTGAACACCGTTTAAGTGCGGCTGCGGGTCATGTACGATAAAGAATTGGCTGCCGCCTGTGTCTTTACCAGCATGCGCCATTGATAATGAACCTCTTTCGTGCTGATGTGGATTTCCTTCTGTTTCACATTTAATTGTGTAACCAGGACCACCCGTTCCATTACCGTTTGGGTCGCCGCCTTGGCTGACGAAACCCGGGATCACGCGGTGGAATTTCAATCCATCGTAGAAGCCTTCATTCGCTAATTTTTCAAAGTTTGCTACTGTACCTGGAGCAGCCTCTGGGTAAAGTTCAAACTCAATTTTCTTTCCATTCGTTAATTGTATGTATCCTTTTTTCGCCATTTTTCACATTCTCCTTTCAGGTTAAACAACGCTCATTATAGCACATTTTTGGTGATGTTAAACATCCCCTGCTCTTCGATTGTCATTTACCTCTTAACTGATGATTGATAAAATAGGGTTGCTTCATTCTTTTTTCCTAATAAAATGATATCTGACTAAATGATATGTTTTCATTTATTGGAAAAGGGACACATCTTAAAAAGAAAATTGAAACGTCGAGCCAATTTGTTACGTCTATATGATGGAGTGCACTTCATCACGTGTACTCAAAAGATGAGTTTCTCTTGAAAGAGGAACGCTTTCGACTTGAAGGAGGTCAACATGTTTAAAAAAATGATGCTTGGTATGATGGCAGCGCTCCTTTTCCTTATTGGTGCGCCAAAAGTCAGCTTAGCGGATGCAGCTGTCGGCGATGTCATCGTCACACTCGGGCAAGACTTAACTCCGGCTGATCGCCAGAAGGTGCTTGACGAGTTGAATCCACCTGAAAATGCGACAAAAATTGAAGTAACCAATAAAGAAGAGCACGAATATTTAGGAAAATACATCCCTCGTTCTTCTATCGGGACGAGAGCATTATCATCTTCATCGATCACCATTGAAAAATCAGGTACTGGTCTGACTGTGGACACACACAATATCAAGACTATTACAGATGAGATGTATTTAAATGCTTTAATGACAGCAGGTGTCAAGGATGCCAAGGTTGTCGTGACTGCGCCATTTGAAGTATCTGGTACAGCCGCACTGACAGGCTTACTAAAAGCGTATGAGGTGTCAAGTGACAAAGCCATTCCAGAAGATGTGAAGCAGGTAGCAAACGAAGAGCTTGTGACAACTTCTAAATTGGGTGACTCTATCGGGAAAGACAACGCTTCTGCCCTTATTGCAAAAATCAAAGATGACATTGCAAAAAACGGTGTCCCTAAAACCACGAAAGAAGTAGAAGAAAAAGTGGATCAGGCTGCTTCTGATTTAAACTTAAATCTGACGCAGGATCAAAAAGATCAGCTTGTCTCGCTCTTCGATAAAATGAAAAACATCAATATCGATTGGAACCAAGTAGGATCTCAAATTGATAAAGCAAAAGACAAGATTACTAAATTCATAGAATCAGATGAAGGGAAAAACCTCCTTCAAAAGATTTGGGATTTCTTTGTCTCCATTTGGAACGCGATCGTCTCTGTATTCACTGGAGGAAAATAATTCATGAAAAAAAGCTGCCTGTACACCAGGCGGCTTTTTTAAGTAGATGATTTCACTTTTGATTGATACGGTAAATCAAGTTTGACAATGTCCTCATATGTTTCACGCTCAACCACAAGCTGCGCTTCCCCGTCCTCTACAAACACAACAGCTGGGCGCGGGATGCGGTTATAGTTGTTTGACATACTATAGCCGTAAGCTCCGGTACAAAAGACAGCTAATAAATCCCCTTGTGATAACTCTGGCAGATCGATATCCCAAATAAGCATATCTCCGCTTTCACAGCATTTACCGGCAATTGAAACCGTTTGATCATGCGTTTGGCTCATTTTGTTGGCACTTGCCGCTTCATATTTCGCTTGATATAATGCCGGACGAATGTTATCACTCATTCCGCCATCTATCGCAACATAATCGCGGATTCCAGGTACATGTTTTGATGATCCGATCGTATAAAGAGTCGTCCCTGCATCTCCAACAAGAGAACGGCCTGGTTCTATCCAAATCTCCGGCATATCAAACTCATAGCGGGCCACGTTCTCTTTCACAGCTTGGATAATTTTCTCGACATATTCTGTCGCAGGAAGTGGTTCATCCTCTTCTGTATAACGAATCCCAAAGCCGCCGCCTAAGTTTAACACTGTAGAAATAAAACCAAATGATTCTCTCCATTCATCCAGCTTCAAAAAGATTTTATCTGCTGCAAGGACAAAACCAGCCGTATCAAAAATTTGTGAACCGATATGACAATGGACTCCTAAAAGCTCGATGACTTCTGATCCAAGCACTTGTTTCACCGCTTCATCTGCTTGTCCATTGTGAAGATCAAAGCCAAATTTTGAATCCTCTTGACCTGTCGTAATGTAATCATGCGTATGCGCCTCGACACCAGGCGTGATGCGGAGCAATACTTTCACTTTTTTTGACAGCTCTTGACCAAGCTGTTCAATGAGCTTCATTTCATAGAAATTATCCACAACAATACAGCCGATCCCATGCTCTAGGGCCATTTTTAATTCTTCTCTGCTTTTATTATTGCCATGGAAATGAATTTTTTCTACTGGAAATCCAGCGCAAATGGCTGTGTGAAGCTCACCTCCTGATACGACATCAAGAGATAATCCTTCTTCTTTGGCAAGCTGAAACATAGCGATGGAGGAAAATGCTTTACTCGCATATGCTACCTGCGCCGTTAGTTCTTCTTCTATAAATGCTTTTTGAAAGCTTTTTGCGCGCTCCCGTATTAAAGCCACATCATATACATAAAGTGGTGTCCCATACGTTTCAGCTAAAGAAACGGCATCAACACCACCAATTTCTAAATGACCGAGTTCATTTTGTCTGCAAGTGCCGTGTAAATACAATGTCATTCCCTCTTTCTCCGCTTCGGCTGAAAAAAGGCAGCTGCGTGAGCTGCCTTTTGCCGTGTCTCAAAGTTAAAAATACAATATCACAATCTTCAGCCACTTTCAATGAGCGTTAAGAATTTGGCGGAATTTTTGATCTGTTTTGAGGGTGAACGATGCTCGGCCTTACTTTTGAGCCAGGAACAGACGTCCGAATCAGCACTTGCCACAAAGCCTTCCCATTGAAAGGAAGGAACGGCCACATATAAGGCGTCTGCAATGAACGAATGGATGTTAAATAAATGATTAACAACGTAAAACCAATGATAAGTCCATTCAGCTTAAAGATTGCCACTAGTGCTAGGATGATGAGCCTTACAATCTTATTGGCGACACTCAGCTCATAGCTTGGCGTTGTAAAGGTACCGATCGCAGCCAGCGAGACGTATAAAATGACCTCTGGTGTAAACAAACCGACATCAATGGCGATTTGTCCAATTAAAACAGCCGCGATCAGCCCCATGGCGGTCGACAATGCGGTTGGCGTATGAATCGCTGCCATCCTTAAAAATTCCACCCCGAAATCAGCAAGGAATACTTGAAGAATGACAGGGATATGAGAAGGTTTATTAAACCCGATATAGCTTAAATTGTCAGGCAGGAGATTTGGTTCGAGGATAAAAAGAAACCAAATCGGCAAAAGAAAGGTAGAACATAAAATACCTAAAAAGCGTACCCATCTTAGGAATGTACCAACGGCCGGTGCCTGGCGGTATTCTTCTGCATGCTGAACGTGGTGAAAAATAGTGGTTGGTGTAATGATGACACTAGGGGATGTATCTGTAATGATGATGACATGCCCTTCTAATATGTGGTTAGCAGCGACATCCGGACGCTCGGTGTAACGCACTAGCGGAAAGGGATTATATCCTTGCTTAATAATAAATTCTTCAATCGTTTTATCAGACATCGTCAGCCCATCGACTTTGATTCCTGATACTTCTTTTTCTATAATATCGACAAGATCTGGGTCTGCAATATCTTCAATATAGCAAACACAGACATCCGCTTTTGAACGTTCGCCTACTTTGAGCATTTTGTATCGCAGCTTTTCATCCCGTACTCTTCTTCGAATAAGCGCTGTATTCACAATAATGTTTTCAACAAAGCCGTCCCGTGCTCCCCGGACAACCTTTTCTGTATCCGGCTCCTCAGGCATTCTGCCAGGATAGCTTCTAACATCAATGATAAATGCGTAGTTTTCACCTTCTACAACGACTGCTACAAGCCCAGACAGCACTTGATCTACTGCTTCATCCAGCGTTTCTACCTTGGAAACCTGCTGATTGACAAGGCGGTTCTCGACTACATGTGCAAGATCATCTGATTCAGGTTCGTTATCATTGATTTCGATTAGTTCTTTTAATAAGTAGATGATATACTGCGTATCACACAATCCGTTTACATAGTAAAGCTGGACTTCCTGATCGTGTATATAAATTTTCCGAACACCAAGGTCAAAGCTGAGACCCATTCCGACATTTTCCTTGAAGTAATCTTCATTTTTCTTCGGATCTCGGTACACGTTTACCTTGTCTTTCTTCATAGTAACCACTCCTTTCTAATATTAATTCCACTGCTTTCATCGTGATTGGAGATCCCTTGCTCAGATCATCTTTCCGTCCCATCTTGCCAATATCTCCAATCCCGACAACGAACGGAAGGTTGAGGGAGTCAAGGCAATACACTGTATCCCCGCTCATTTTATGGGGCTCCATTTCGGGAAGACCGTGTTTGTCGACACCATATTCTGTCAGTTCACCTTCCCGGTCAATGGAGACATGGACCTTTGTCCATTCTGCTTGATGTGTCTTGGATGCAACTGCGATCGCACCAATGACTTCAATTTCAGGATGGCGCGCCACATGTTTCATCGCCGTCTCCCCTGTTCCTTCACCTGTCAGGCCAGAATCATCAAACATCACAAAGACTGGATCATACGGCGTTTTTAAAATCATCTGGACAAGTTCAGGTCCTGTCCGCTTGCTTGGATTTCCTTTTGAGCTGGAAATACATCGCCCGCCGACGTTTTTAGCAGCAAGCTCAATGGTTTTGGCAGCATATATATCTCCGTCTGTCACTAAAATGACTTTCCGTCTTTGCCCCATATTTGGTTATCCTTTCGGTTTAAAGATAAGTGCGACAATAAATGAGAATAAAATCGCAGCTGATATTCCAGCAGAGGTTAATTCAAAAATACCGATACCGATGCCGATGAATCCATGTACATCTGCCTGATGCATTGCCCCATGAAGCAAGCTATGACCAAAGCTGACGATTGGTACGGTGGCGCCTGCACCTGCAAATTCAATAAATTTATCATAAATACCGAATCCATCTAAAATGGTACCCGCTACAACAAAAGTAGTCATGACATGTGCAGGCGTGAGTTTGAGTACATCTAGCAAAAGCTGGCCAATGACGCAAATAAGTCCGCCTGCCACAAAAGCGATAAGGTAATCCATTAGCTCTCTCCTCCTGCACGCTCAAATACGACACCGTGCGCAATGGTTGGGATGGTCTCTTTTTGCTGAACCATCATCGGGCTGAGTAACGCCCCGGTTGCCACAACGAGTACTCTTTGCAATTTCCCTGCTTTCATTTCTTGAAAGATATGACTAAATGTCACAATAGCTGAACAAGCACAGCCGCTGCCTCCAGCGAATACGTTTTGATCGGGCGTATAGATGATTAAACCGCAATCATCGTGCTTTCGCCCAAGCTGAATACCGTCTTCTTTCAGAAGATCCTTTAAGATCGGCGAACCAATGCCTGATAAATCTCCAGTCAAAATCAGATCGTAATCATCTACTGTTCTTCCTAAGTCTTCTAAATGCTGCTTGATGGTGTCTGCCGCTGCTGGTGCCATGGCCGATCCCATATCAAATGGATCTGTAATGCCAAGATCCATGACCCTGCCTACCGTTGCGCTCGTAATTTGAATGTCAGAGGCTTCTTGGCTGATAATAACGGCTCCGCTTCCTGTCACTGTACTTGTTGCTGTATCGGGCTTTTGTCCGCCGTATTCTGTCGGATTACGAAATTGGCGTTCTGCGGTCGCATTATGGCTGCTTGTCGCAGCGATGGCTCTATTTGCAAAGCCGCCATCAATGAGTGCTGACGCAATGGCAACCGATTCCATTGAGGTGGAGCATGCCCCAAACAAACAAAGGAAAGGGATCTTCAGTTCTCTTGCCACATAGTTTGCAGTGACGTTCTGATTGAGTAAATCCCCAGCCAGCAAAAGGTCAATATCGCTTTTTTGCAAATTTGCTTTTGATAAAGCACTTGATATCGCATCATCCATGAGCTTTCTTTCAGCCATTTCCCAGTTCTTTTGATCACAGTGCATTTCATCGTACGTTTTATCAATTAAATGACCAATCGGGCCTTCTTTTTCTTTCGGTCCTGCAGCGGTTCCTTCTGCATTGACATAAAGCTTGTTCTCAAATACCCAAGATTGTTTACCTGTTAGTTTCACCTTTCATTCCTCCTACGAAAACATCTTTTCCAAGACGTATCGAATGATCCCTACGACATATGCCGAAACGACACCAAATACAATGACGTTCCCAGCGAGCTTAAACATATTTGTGGCAACACCTAAAACAAGCCCTTCACTTCTATGCTCAAGGGCAGCACTTGTCATGCTGTTTGCAAAACCTGTCACTGGTACAGCCGATCCTGCTCCAGCAAACTGTCCAATTTTATCGTAAATACCGATTCCAGTTAATATAGAAGAAATTAAAATGAGGGTTGCCACCGTCGGGTTCCCTGCTGTCTTTTCGTTAAAATCAAAAAAGTGGATATAGAAATTTTGCAGCCCCTCACCTATCAGACAGATTAAGCCGCCAACTAAAAACGCCTTGATGCAGTTGAGGACATAAGGAGGTTTGGGCTGATATGTTTTCACCTTAGATGGATAGTTTTCTTTTAAACTCGACACGTGTTGTTCCCTCCAATTTCTTAAATATAAATAAGCCAATGAAATAGTGAACCAAATACCTTTCCTAAGACGATGGCCATGAGCAGCAAAACAATTTTCCCGTCCATTCCAATTCTTTTCGTTAATATAGGAAGTACATTTAATACTTCAGTAAGTGCAGCTGCAAGCATACCGACGAAGATGCCTGATAAAAGACCAACCGGCAGCGCCAGCCATTTGGTTAAATGCAGATGCATTTGACTTAAGGTGGCCCATCCGCCAACGACCGCCCCGCTAATGACAGCCGCCTCGTATCCTTGAATAAAGCGCTGCGTTTTGGTTAATTGCATTAAGCGGGGAATGATGCCAAGCACTGTAAGAAATGCCACAAATCCTGCTCCGACCGTTAAACCGCCGCCAAGTCCAACGAGGACGACAAAAAGCCATTTACCGATCATGGATATCTTTCAATGTTTCTTTATTTTCGTTGAGTGCGACATAATGATCGAGATCGAGCTGATATTTAAACATTTCCACTTCGAGCGGACTTGGTTCTTCATTTAAACGCTTTTTAAATACATGATTGAAAAACAAAATCATGCCAAAACCGAGTCCAAAACTATATGGAATTTGTAATAAATACGGATGCTCAACCGTTTTTCCAGTGATCATTTCATATAGACGGATATGAACGAGCCGCATGCTGACATCCTCGTGGAAATTCATAATGGCAAGCGCCGCTCCGACAAATAATAGGAGCCATACAAACACAAATAAAACGGGAGAAAGCTGGCGTTTGCCTGTATCAATTTCAACAATGGCTTCAGAGCCGCCAACGGTTTGAATGTCGATATCTGGCCACGTTTTTTTGATCGTTTTGACGACATGCATGATATCAAGAACGACGATGTGACGATCCTTTTTGCTGACATGATACACCGGCATTTTGCTAAGCTTTTGCACAGCAAACTCATCACCAGTGATTTGGGCGATATCTTCTAAATAAATGAGCTGATCAATACCAGTCTTGATTCGATGGCGCAGCCGAATAAAGATTTGTCCGTCCATCCAAGTCACTTCCTATACGATGGGTTAAAAATAGTATGTGGTGAAAAATGGTTCTCATACCGACAGAATTTCATTTACCGGTAATTACCACACAAAAAAAGCCAGCCGAATTGGCTAGCTGTCTTTTTGATCCATTTGCATTTGAATTTGTTTTAGAATTTTCTTTTCAAGCCGTGAGACTTGAACTTGTGAAATGCCTAGTCTTTCTGCAACCTCAGATTGTGTCTGGTCTTTATAATACCTTAAATACACAATGAGTTTTTCCCGTTCTTCTAATTCCTTGATCGCTTCTTTCAGTGCGATTTTGTCAAACCATCTTTCTTCAGAATGATCGGCAATTTGATCAAGCAATGTAATCGGATCCCCATCATTTTCATACACCGTTTCATGAATGGATGATGGGGAGCGCACCGCTTCTTGGGCAAGGACAACATCCTCAGGTGTGATATCAAGGTATTCGGCAATTTCCTGAACGGTCGGCATTCTTCCATGAGACTTAGACAATTCATCCCTTGCCCGCCGAATTTTATTTCCGAGTTCCTTTAGTGACCGGCTGACTTTGACCGTTCCATCATCTCGAATGAATCGCTGAATCTCACCAATGATCATTGGAACAGCGTACGTTGAAAACTTTACATCATATGACAAATCAAATTTATCAACAGATTTCAGCAGTCCTATACAGCCAATCTGAAACAGATCATCTGGTTCATATCCCCTATTTAAAAAGCGCTGAACAACGGACCAAACAAGACGCATGTTTTTTTCTACGAGGAGGTCTCTTGCTTGCTGATCACCGTCTTGGCTTTTTTTGATGAGCTCTTTGACTTCATCATTTGACAGCTGGGCTTTTTTTGCTTGCTTTTTTACCTCCACATCCATATGAGCAGCTCCTTTAATTACAAAGCGCTTTGCTTTTTGATAGATGCTTTGTTAAACGGATGGTCGTGCCCATTTCTGGAGATGAGTCCACCATGACATCATCCATAAAATTCTCCATGATGGTAAAGCCCATTCCAGAGCGCTCTAAGTCTGGTTTTGTGGTGAAAAGCGGCTGTCTTGCTTCCTCAAGATCTGTAATACCCATCCCTTCGTCACGGATGGTGAGGTAAACGACATGATCATCTAATGTGACATGGATATGCACCTTGCCATCTGGATTCCCATCATAGCCGTGGATGATGGAGTTTGTCACTGCCTCAGATACAACGGTCTTGATTTCTGTTAATTCATCTAAAGTCGGATCAAGCTGGGCGATAAATGCCGCGACTGTCACCCTCGCAAACGATTCATTTTGGCTTAAGGCCGAAAAAGTCAGGTTCATTTCATTTCTCATGATGCCACCCCCAATGTTTGCAAAGCCGTTTGCTCTGAAGGCTCCATACGAATGATTTTAAACAAGCCAGACATATCAAATAACCGGTTCACCGCTGGCGAGATGGCACAGACGACCATTTCCCCGCCAAGCTGCTTAATTTCTTTATATCTTCCTAAAATCACTCCGAGTCCAGAGCTGTCCATAAACGATAAATCAGCCAGATTCAGCACAATGTGGCGAATATCCTCTGTTTCCAAATAATTCGTCACCTTTTGTCTCAATGTTTCTGCGGAGTGATGATCGAGCTCTCCTGTTAACCGAATGCAAAGTACGCTCTCTTTTACTTGAAAATCAATACCAAGGCTCATTTTTTATTCCTCCTTGCTCTAATTTCGGATAAAGAGTGTTTCTCTTTTATATGAAGTAAATCCTTCACCATGACAAAACTAGTGACCATTCGTCACATTTAGATGTTCTTTTCTTTTCCTCATAGCAAAAAGACTGCCAATTACAGCAGCCTTTCGCCTTTTATTTCCATTTCACAAAATCAGCCATTGCTCGTTTGAAGAAAGTCCAAACGCCCGCTTTTTCCATTCCTTCTTTTGCTTCTACAGGGCTTTCATGCAGCACTTTTCCGTCTTTTTTCAAGACGATCGTACCAAGTTCCGTTCCTTTTGAAAATGGAGCCTTGACATCATGAGACAATTTGATTTCTTTTTTGATCTGATCCACATTTTCGCCTTTTTTCGTTAAAAGGGAGATCGGTTCAGAAGTAACGAGCTGAATGTTTTTCTTTTTCCCTTTGCTCACTTTGACCTCCGCTACATCTTGCCCTCGTTTGTAAAGCGGATGAGTCGTATATTGACTAAATGCGTAGTCCAGCATTTTGACTACCTGAGCGTTTCTGTCTTTCGGAGTGCTTGCGCCGAAGACAACCGCAATGACGCGCATGTTGCCTTTTTTAGCAGATGCAGTTAAACAGTATTTCGCTTCACCTGTAAAACCGGTTTTCACCCCATCGACTCCTGGATAAAATTTAATCAGACGGTTTGTGTTGACAAGCCAGAATTTTTTATCTGTGTTTTGCCGGAGATAGTCTTCGTAGACACCTGTGAATTTGGTGATTTGTTCATATTTCAACAGCTCTTTTGCCATTATTGCCATATCGCGAGCTGTGCTGTAATGGTCTTTTTCAGGAAGTCCTGTTGGGTTTTGAAAGACTGTTGAGTTGAGGCCAAGCTCTTTCGCCCTTTTGTTCATCTGCTCTACGAACTGTTCTTCAGATCCTGCAATATGCTCTGCCATGGCAACTGAAGCATCATTTCCTGACGCAATCGCAATGCCTTTCAGCATTTCTTTCACAGTCATTTCTTCTCCTGGTTCAAGGAAGATTTGTGAGCCTCCCATGGACGCTGCATAGTCGCTCGTTCTGACCTTGTCTGTCATTTTCAGTTTTCCCTGATCAATGGCTTCCATGATGAGAAGCATCGTCATGATTTTGGTCATACTTGCGGGTGCAAGCTTTTCATCGCTGTTTTTGTTGTAAAGTATCTTTCCCGTGTCACGTTCTATTAAGATCGCTGATTTGGCTTCGTGTGCCAATTCTGATGTTTGTTTTTCTCCTGGTTTTTCAATTTTTTCTTTTGCTGTCGCTGATGGTGAAACCATTGAGATAAGGATCATTAAAATAAACAATGCACATATATGACGTTTCAAGTGGCAGACCTCCATTATCGTAATCCTTTCTATTTTTTCCTCATACAGGCTGTTTTATTCAGAGATCGTATGATTGCAAATAAAAAAGCCTTCTGCTTGGGTAGCAGAAGGCTTCTGGACACATGCTATGAAAGTTGTTTGACGATGTCTTTTACTAAATCAAGAAAACTTGCTTTCACTTTTTCCGTTACTTCGATCACTTCATCATGAGACAGCGGCTGATCCAAAATACCAGATGCCGCATTGGAAATGCATGAAATGCCAAGCACTTTGATTCCTGCATGACGCGCAACAATGACTTCTGGAACAGTCGACATTCCTACCGCATCTGCTCCAAGTGTTCTTAGGAAACGAACTTCAGCAGGTGTTTCATATGAAGGGCCTGTCATCCCTGCATAAACCCCTTGCTGTACAGATATACCTAAACGCTGGGCTGTTTCTTCTGCAAGTGCCAGCAATTCTTTATCGTACGGTGCAGACATATCAGGGAAACGAACGCCTTGACTGTCATTTGGGCCAATTAATGGATTGGTTCCCATCATATTGATATGATCTGTGATCAGCATGAGATCTCCTGGACGGAATGACGTATTCACACCGCCAGCTGCATTTGTGACAATGCATGTTTCAATGCCAATTTCTTTCATCACACGGACAGGAAACGTCACTTGCTTCATATCATATCCTTCATAGAAATGAAAACGTCCTTGCATCGCGCAAACGACAGTGCCTTTAAGCGTTCCGATCACGAGCTGCCCTGCATGTCCCTCTACTGTTGAAACAGGAAATCCAGGAATATCTTCATATTTTATTTTGATTGGATTTTCAATCTCATCTGCTAAAATGCCAAGCCCTGATCCTAAAATCAATCCAACTGTTGGTACATATGTCGATGCTTGTTTAATGTATGCCGCCGCTTCTGAAAACTGTGCTCCCACGAGATTTCCCCCTATTTGAGTTTAGATAAAAAGCTTGTTCCGTATTTTGGCATCGCTATCTTGAAATTATCTGCAACGGTTGCCCCAAGATCAGCAAACGTTTTTGCTGTTGGCAGTTCATTTGCTTCCTGATGCTTTTTACTGTAAGCAATGAGCGGAACGTATTCTCTTGTATGGTCTGTTCCGTGATGAACCGGGTCATTTCCATGATCTGCTGTGATCACAAGAAGATCATCCTCTTTCATCAGGTCAAACACTTCAGGAAGACGTGCGTCAAATTCCTCTAGTGCTTTTCCATAACCCTCTGGATCTCTTCTATGTCCGTAAAGAGCGTCAAAATCAACAAGGTTTAAAAAGCTGAGTCCTGTAAAGTCTGTTTTAAGTGTATCGACCAGCTTGTCCATTCCATCCATGTTCGATTTTGTTCTGAGAGATGATGTGATTCCTTCGCCGTCATAAATATCAGAGATTTTTCCGATCGCAATGACATCGAGCCCATCATCTTTCAATTCATTCATGACTGTACGGTCAAATGGTTTTAACGCATAGTCATGACGGTTTGGCGTTCTAACAAATGCGCCAGGCTCTCCGACAAACGGACGAGCGATAATCCGTCCAACCATATATTTTTCATCTAATGTAAGTTCACGGGCAATTTCACAAATACGGTAAAGCTCATCTAATGGCACAACTTCTTCGTGCGCAGCAATTTGCAGCACAGAATCCGCAGATGTATAAACGATTAAATCGCCTGTTTTCATGTGCTCTTCGCCAAGCTCATCTAAAATTTCCGTACCGGACGCAGGTTTATTTCCAATAATACCTCGGCCAGTTTTTTCTTTTAATTCATTTAATAGTTCATCTGGGAATCCGTCTGGAAAGACTTTGAACGGTGTGTCTATGTAAAGACCCATGATTTCCCAGTGTCCCGTCATTGTGTCTTTACCGTTTGATGCTTCTTGCATTTTTCCATAATACGCAAGCGGTTTTTCATCCGCTGGAATTCCTTTGATTTCTTTAATATGACTCAGCCCAAGCTTCGCCATATTCGGCATATGAAGCCCGTTCATTTTTTCAGCAATATGTCCAAGTGTATCTGCACCTACATCATTAAAATCAGCAGCATCTGGTGCTTCCCCAATCCCTACTGAATCCATTACGACGAGGAAAATGCGTTTATACTGATAATCAGGCATTAAAAAGCGCCTCCTTCAATATTCTTGTCTTTTGACCTTTCAAACAGAGAGAGGTCAGACATCTCAAGTATAAACCGTTTACAAGCCAGTTGACAACCATAAACGGTGTAAACAAAAAAAAGCATGACACCCGTTCACCGTGTCATGCTTTACTTATGCCCTTGGATGGAATTTGTGATACACATCTTTCAGTCTTGTTTTCGTCACATGTGTATAAATTTGTGTTGTTGAGATATCGGCATGTCCGAGCATCTCCTGTACGGCTCTTAAGTCCGCACCGTTTTCAAGCAGGTGTGTAGCAAATGAATGTCTGAGCGTATGAGGCGTCAGTTCCTTTTGAATCCCTGCTTCGATGGCTCGTTTTTTTAAGTTCTTCCAGAAACCTTGCCGTGACATTTTTTTTCCGTGATGATTGAGAAATAGGGCATCTGACGGCTGTTTTTTTAACAGCTTGCTTCTTCCCTTTTCGATATATTCTTCAATCGCGCTTGCAGCAGCTTCACCAATTGGCACAATTCGCTCTTTTCTTCCTTTTCCAAAACAGCGGATAAAGCCCATTGTGAGGTGAACATCCGCAAGGGTCAGATCCAGCATTTCACTGACGCGAATGCCCGTTGCATATAAGAGCTCAAGCATTGCTTTGTCTCGGTAGTCAAAGGGCGTGTGCTGATTTGGTGTATCAAGCAGCTTTTCGACCTCTCCTAATGATAGAACTTTCGGTAAAGTCCGCTCTGTTTTTTGCGTTTCAATGTTCCATGACGGGTCATCCGTTGTCACTTTTTCCCGAAGCAGAAATTGATGAAAGGAACGGATCGATGATAGATGCCGTACAGACGTTTTACTCGATTTCCCTTCCTCTTTTAGCTTCTTTAAATAATGAATAATATGCAGGCGCGTGACATCGCCAATATCCGTCAGCTGTTCATGTGTCATTAAAAAAGACAAGTAGTTCTGTAAATCTCTTTTATAAGAAACAATGGTATTTTCAGAGAGTCCTCTCTCTACTGTCATAAAATGAATAAAGTCGGATAATTGATCGTTCAATGATTTCTACTCCCCGTTTTGATAAAAATAAATCAATCGGTCTTGCCAGTTGTCTTGATTCGGCTGATCCATTTCCATCACTTTAATTGCTGCACCCTCTGGTTTATCATAACGATGGTAGCTTTCATATTCTGAATTTATCCATATCATAGCATAATAGAACAGGACGGTAAAACCAGTGAACAAGATAAATACTTTCATCACTTCACCTGTTGTTTTGAGCCATTTTCGCATGATCTTCATGTCCTTTCTCACCTTCTCATTACTTCAGCATATGCCAGGTAGGACAAGGAATATACAGCGAAAATGCAAAAAACCTCTTCATCTTAAATGAAAAGGTTCCAATTCGGATTATTTGCCGGATTCATCATCATGACACCGGTGGCAGATACCATGGAATGTCAATCTATGATCCTTAATTTTAAATTTCCAGTCACGTTCAATAATCTCTTCGACATCTTCTAATAAATCATCTTCTATCTCATCGACTGTTCCGCATTCCATGCAGACAAGATGATGATGGAAGTGAGCGGCTCCTTCTTTGCGAAGATCATATCGCGAAACGCCGTCTCCAAAGTTAATTTTATCAACAACTTTCAGTTCAGTGAGCAATTCTAACGTCCGATAAACAGTAGCAAGACCAATTTCAGGAGACTTCTCTTTTACGAGGAGGTATACATCTTCTGCACTTAAATGGTCTTCTTCATTCTCAAGCAGTACTCTTACTGTTGCTTCACGCTGTGGCGTGAGCTTGTAGCTGGAAGAATGAAGCTGTTTCTTAATTCGATCAATCCTATTTTCCATTGACTTTCCCTCCTACGCCACATTACTTGATCATTATATCAAATGATGTGCTGAGAGCCAACTATAATCATTTTAAATTGATAAATAAATTGATTATTAATTAATAACGATTATAAAATAACGCCTGCCAGCTTTTTCATCAGCATGAATGATACGTACGATTCAAAAAAGGACGAAAGTGCAGCAAGCGCTAAAATCATCAGCAGAACAGATGCATATCGGCCAAACCACTGGATGGGTGCTTGACTGATGGTTTTTTTCATGAAAAGCTGTCCAATGAGACGGATGGAAAATGCAATCGCACAGGTGCCAATCACTAAATAAGCTGGAATGAGCAAAATGTTTTGCGGAAGCACCGATACGAACGAGAGAAAAAATCCACTCAGCCCCATTTGATTCACGAGAAAACCAACAGTAAACCCAACAACAATTCCTTTTAAAAAGATCATGAGAAAGATGAGCGGCAGACCAACGATGGATATTCCCAGTATCCACATAAGACCTAAATATTTCATATGATGCAGAAAGCTTTGTATAAACATTTCTTTTGATTCTGCTGCTTTCTCATTTGTCAGCTGCCCAAAAAATTGATTTAAATAATAGAATAAATCCTCTTTCTGACTGAATGTCATGCTATTGACAATGATGGCCCCGAAGATCACACCCATTAAAAAGAGTACAGAGACAAATAAATAAATCGAGAGATGATCTTTTACGTGCTGAAGAAGATGTTCCTTCCAAGACTTTTTCCGCATGTGTCTTCCTCCCAAATAGTAAGGTTACTAGATTCTATGAGAGAGATTACGAAACATGACAGTTTTATCGAAAGAAAAAAGAGAAAGCAGTCTGCTCACTGCTTTCTCTTTTTCAGTTATCGCGCGGCTTTTTGTACGTTCACAAGCCCTGCACCATAATAAAAAGGTTCTCCAAGTTTTGTTGCCGTTTTTGACAGTCTCTCACGCACTTCATCGTTTGTCAGATTCGGATGTTTTGATAGAATGACAGCCGCAGCCCCCGCTACATGCGGTGACGCCATTGACGTTCCGCTCATGTAGCCATATTCGTTATGAGGAATGGTGCTCAGCGTTGAAACGCCTGGTGCTGAGACTTCCACTTCCTCGCCAACAGATGAATCAAAGGCTCTTTGCTTTCTTTGGTCTACTGAAGCAACAGCCATCACTGAGCTGTATTTAGCCGGATAGTCAATCGTATTGAGAGATCCATAACTTCCTTCATTCCCTGCAGAAGCCACAATGAGAATCCCTTTATCATACGCTCTATCTACCGCTTCTTTCAGCGCCTCAGATTCACTTGCGCCCCCCATACTAATATTGATGACATCCATGTCATTCTCAATGGCCCATTCAATCCCTTTAATGATCCAGCTATAGTAGCCGTCACCATTTTCATCTGCCACCTTGACAGCATAGATAGAAGCCTTTGGCGCAACACCCACGACACCTACCTTATTATCTAATGCGGCAATTGTGCCTGCCACATGCGTTCCATGTTTATGCGGGTCAACAAGCGGATCAGACTCTGCCGGAACAAAGCTCACCCCGCCGGTGACATGTAAATCCTCATGTTTGCCGTCGATGCCGCTGTCAAGGACTGCTACTTTGACATTCTGTCCAGCGTATCCTTGTTTATGTACCTTTTTTGCTTTGATGCTTTTAATGCCATATGGAATAGTTTGACTGCTTGTTTTTGCTTTTTGGTCTTCCTCAATGAAGGTTACTTCTTTTGCTTCATTCAGTTTCTTTTTCGATGCCTCATTCAACGACACTTTCATCATATCTATTTTCTCTATTGATTCTTTCACATGCCCGCCAGCTTCTTCTACAAGCTGTTTTTGTGTTTTGTCTTGAACGGAAGAAGAAAAGCCGATCATGTACTCTTTTTTTGCTTGCTCCTTTGCTGAAATATCTGACGCGCCAAACATGACCGATGCCACAAGCACACTTGCCATACAAAGCCCTGCTCCAAATGACTTGACGTTCACGATACTCACTCTCCCTTTCGTTTCTTTTTGTCATTTAACTACATTTTTAGACAAAAAGAAACGACCGTTTGTCCTATTTTTTAAAATTTTTCCATTTATTTGATCTAGTTGTCATAAAAAAGCAAAATAAAAATGCTTATGATCCTCTTGATAGTGATCATAAGCATTTCGTCCTTTATGTTTCTTCATCATGTGCTGTAAGGTTTCTTGTTTTGTTTTTGTCTTTCTTTCGTGTGTGCTAAAATGCGGAATGTCTCCTCTCGACAGTTCTGGATTTCGGCTCTGCTGCCTTTGGATATGCTCTCGTTTTTTCTTTGCTTTGCTTTTTCCCATTTGGCAAAACTCCTTTCGTTGACGTTATGATACACGATGTTACATAAAAAAGATAGACGTATACACGCCTATCTTTCTGTTTTCACCATATCAAGATGCGGAATCCCATCTTCATCATAAACATGTGAGACGGCCTTGAAACCAAATGATTCGTAAAATGACTTCAGGTAGGCTTGCGCCTGTATTTTGACACTTGTTTCACCTAGTTCACTAAGCTTTTCCAAAGCCTTGATGAGCAGCATCTTTCCATACCCTTTTTTCCGGCCGGCCTGCGTCACAAGAATGCGGCCGATGGACGCCTCCTTGTACATGATCCCGTTTTGGAAAATTCGGCAATAAGCCACAATCGTGCCGCTCTCTTTTGCGATGAGATGAAGCGCTTCTTGGTCCCGGTGATCAATTTCAGGATAAGGGCATGTTTGTTCTACAACAAACACGTTGACTCTTTCCATGAGAATCAAGTAAAGATCCTCTTTTGACAATTGTTCAAACGTTTGACATGTCCATTTAATGTGACTCATGATTGATATCCACCTTACCGTATACTCCGCCTCCACCAGCGATCAGTCCCACTTCACCCTTCCTTGCTTTGATGATGTAGCCCGCTGTCTTTTCTGGCAGAACGGCTTTTAGTTCTTGTTCTGTTGCTTGATGTAGAATATTCATCTCTGTGTGAAACACGGCTTTTAGCTTCTCCAGCGTTTTGGGTCCAACACCCGGAATAAACTGAAGCGGGAGCTGATGAACATAAGGAGGTCTCGTTCCTTTTTCACTTTCTTGGTCAGCAAGCTCCTTTAAACGCTCACTCACTCCTTTTGTCATCCGGGTATGTCCGCATACGTGGCACTCTTCTTGATCTGGTGCGTGAGGTCTTACCCCGCATTTCTCGCAGGTCGTATGATAGTACTTCCCAAGCCGCGGAGCAAGTCCATAATTTCCAGTAACGGCTCTGCCATCTTTTTCTTCTAGGGCTAGCTTGAATTCTTCAAAAGAGGCATGATCCATTTTGATTTTTGTATATTCACGCGCGATTTTTCCTAAAGAATGAGCATCTGAATTCGTTAAAAAGGGATAACGGTTCAGCTCACTCAGCTGGGACGCCATTGACGTATCGCAGCTAAGTCCAAGCTCAACAGCATCAATAAGATCAGGATCAAATACTTCCGTTAAAGAAGTGTTGACGCCTTTGCCGTATAGACTTTTATGCGGCGTGAAAATATGAGCAGGAATAAACAATCCTCCCAGCTCCTTAACCTTGCGTTGAAGTGTTTTCCCATCAACATAGAGGCGCTGTGAACTCAAATGCACATTTTTCATATGAAGCGAAAGCCATGCGGAAAACTCAGACATTTTGTGTAGTGTGGGCATAAATGCAAGCACATGAATTGGACCCTTTGAATGGTCATCATTGATTTCTAATTCACTGCCTAAAAGCAGCACTGTCTGTCCAAATGATAAACCGCCGTCATTTAGTTCAGTGTACCTGCCTTCCTCTACACCTTCTATTAATTCTTCTAGGACTTCTGGAGATTGTGCATCAATCACACCAATCATCCCCATCCCTTTACTTTCTGCAGCTTCAATAAGAATTTGATCAATTGTCAGTGACCTTGCACCTGTAATTTTGACAGCTCTGCCTGTTCTTGTTCTGCCAATATGGATATGGATGTCTGCAAAAAATTCCTTCATTTTGTTGACTCAAGTACCTCTTGCAGTTGTAAGTACTGAATGGCATAGGCTGTTTTTGCATCATAAATATGCTGCTCTTCAATGAGGTGCAAGGCTTCTTCTAATGAAACTTCCATTACTTCGACAAATTCATCTTCATCCAGCTCTCTTTTTTCTTCAAGCGGAACTAGCTGATCCGCTAGATAGATGTGGACAATTTCATCTGCAAAACCAGGTGATGTATAAAAGGCCGTCAGCTTTTGAAGCTGCTGAGTTGTATATCCTGTTTCTTCTTCCAATTCTCTTAATGCTGTATGTTCCGGCTCTTCCCCTTTTTCTAGTTTTCCGGCCGGGATTTCAACGATGGATCTCTCTAGTGCTTTACGGTATTGTTTGACCAAGATGATTTTATTTTCGTCTGTACGTGCAATGACGGCTACTGCACCAGGATGTTTAATGATTTCGCGTTTGCCCTGTTTTCCATTAGGCAATTCTACATCTTCAAGAACCAAATCAATAATTTTTCCGTTGTATAATTCTTTAGACGATAATGTTTTTTCTTCAAAGTCCTTCAATTTTGTCAGCTCCTCGTTCTACTTTCACTTTTTACTTCATTTATTTTAACATAGATGATTTAAGAGAAGCGAAAAGCAAAACGCTTGCTTCAATGCGCCATTTGAAATCACCTAGCTTGAATTCCTTATTTTTTTCACTTAATGTGAAAGGATAGGAGTGTGATGGAATTGAAAAAAAGACGAATAGGCACCTCAGATCTCTTAGTGAGCGAAGCGGCATTAGGATGCATGTCTCTTGGGACTGAAAAAGAAAAAGCGCTCTCTTTATTAGATGAGGCCATTGATCTCGGAATTAACTATTTGGATACAGCCGATTTATATGATTTTGGGACAAATGAGGAAATTGTCGGAGAAGCCATTAAAAACAGACGGCAGGATTTGATTTTGGCGACAAAAGGCGGCAACCGCTTTGAAAAAGGCAAATCAGGCTGGGACTGGGATCCTTCAAAGGCGTACATAAAGGAAGCAGTAAAACAAAGCCTCAAGCGGCTTCAAACAGATTATATTGATTTATATCAATTACACGGAGGCACGATTGATGACCCCATTGATGAAACGATTGAAGCTTTTGAAGAATTAGTAGAAGAAGGGGTTATTCGTTATTATGGCATTTCATCTATCCGTCCAAATGTCATAAAAGAATATGCCAAAAAGTCGAATATCGTAAGCGTGATGATGCAATATAGTTTACTCGACCGCCGCCCAGAAGAATGGTTCTCTCTTCTTGAAGAACAAAGCATTAGTGTCGTCGCAAGAGGTCCTTTAGCGAAAGGATTATTAACTGAAAAGCCACTTTCTCAAGCAAGTGCAGCGATTCAAAAAAATGGCTATCTTCAATATTCATTTGAAGAGCTCCAGCAGATCATTCCTTCTTTAAAGAAAGTCGCTTATGACCTATCACTCACTGAACTGTCCATTCAGTACATACTGAAACATTCTGCGGTCAGTTCCGTTGTATTTGGCGCAAGCTCGGTGGATCAATTAAAAGAAAATATAACAGCAGCAAATGCACGTTCTTTAAGTGATCAAGAAATCAAAGCATTGACATATTATACAAAACCATCTGTGTATGAGGCGCACCGGTTCAAATAAGAAAAAAGATCACATCTGTGATCTCTGAGATTGTAGAAAAACTTATGTTTTTCTACAATTTTTTATTTTAGCGTATGTATGAGGCTCAACCGGCTGTGGAGAAGCCTCTATTGCACAGCTCCGTTTATGCTTTTTTTTTCTGGAGCTGATTGTAGCTTATTTGATCAGTTCATCCGAAAAATGGATTTTCTCTATTAAAAAAGAGAAGGGGGCAGAAGTGTTTTTCTTTAAGCACTTATGTTTCTGCTGTGGATCTATCTCAAAATGATGGCATGAAAAAAAGGAGTCTCATTACTCCCTTTTTTTTAGCTTTTATACTTTCTCCAGTCTAAATGGCTTTCATCTAGCAGCTCTGAAAAGCTTTTGTTTTTTTCTTTTTCTTTCTGCTGCCGAAGGAGGTCTTGTCGTTTTTGTTCTTCTCTTTTTTCTGTCTCGACGGCAAGGTTCTGCTTCATTTGAAGAAGCTGCTGTTTGACATCATCGTTTATGCCGTCCTTTAATTTCGCTTGATCTTGTTTGGTCTTTTTCATTGTGCCTCTCTCCTTTTGACTTAGTGTATCATCCGTTTTATTTTCTGAGCAAGAGGCACGCCAATCTACCAACATGTGGTATGATCATCATAGGAAAAACTTCGGAAAGGAAGAATCGGCTAGATGAAGAAATGGATCGCTATATGTGCCTTCATATTATGTCCACTCGCTGCAATCGGCATTTTTTTCACCAATAAAATGATGTATATTCGAAAATTAACGGATGAAGAGCTCATCAAACGAGAATCAGATGGAGGCCATTATCATCACGAGGAATTTCAACAGCTTAAAAAAGAGAAAGTGTGTATTCCTTCAGCATTTGGTTATGATCTCCATGGTTATTTTGTGCCGTCTTCTCAAACAACACGCACAATCGTCCTTTGCCACGGTGTTACCGTCAGTTTGATTAACTCCGTTAAGTATATGAAATTATTCCAAAAGGTCGGTTGGAATGTGATGCTTTATGATCATAGAAGACATGGGATGAGCGGCGGAAAAACCACGAGTTATGGATATTACGAAAAAGAAGATCTAGCGAAGATCGTAAAGTGGCTCAGACAAAAGCTCGGAGAAAGTGCCATTATTGGGATACACGGAGAATCAATGGGTGCAGTCACGACCTTGTTATATGCCGCAAAGCCGGAAGCAAACGCCAATTTTTACATAGCAGACTGCCCTTTTGCTTCTTTTGAGGACCAGCTTCTGTATCGATTAAAAACAGATTTTCGCCTTTCTGGGCAATGGATTCTTCCACTAAGTGATCAAGTGTTGAAATGGCGGGATGGATACCGCATCCGGCAAGTTTCCCCTCTTGATGTGATTGATCAGGTGAAAGAACCGGTACTTTTTATTCATAGCCGCCATGACGACTATATCCCCTGTGAGCAAAGTCAGCAGTTATATGCACGAAAAAAGGGTGGCAAACAGTTATTTATTGCGCCACACGGTGCGCATGCAATGTCTTTTACCGAAAATAAGGAAGCTTATGAGCAAGAAGTTCAAGCATTTCTTCAAAGGTTTGAATTGAATGAAAATAAAAGAGGAGAATGAACAGCAGTTCGTCCCCTCTTTTTGAGCTAACTTATGCGATAGTCACCACTGTTGTATGGTGTCTGCCCGCAAGCTCCATATGGCTCTCTTCCGATTGCTGCTGACTCATGACCGATAATCCTGCAGTTGCTGCCAATAAAAGAACTATCAAACTCGTTTTCATATAAATGACCCCCATTTTGAATTTTTGATATAGCTTGAATTTTCCTTTCGTAAAACCGGGTAGATACTTCAAAGAGTCCAAGCTCATTGTAATAATGAGCCGCATCAAGTGCCAATTCCTCAATATCTGGGTATAAGCGCTTGTCCTCGAGCAGGTCTAATGTATCGTCTATGATTGTTATGTCTGCATCAACGTATAATGCTTTTAAGAACTGAAATTTGCAGATGTAAATTTCATCTTCTAATTCACAGGCCTTCATAATACCTTGTTGATAGAGGGTTAACGACTCTTCTATTTGTTTTTGTTTAAACAGGATTTGTGTCAGCATAAATAGTGGGTCTAGAGAGCGATTAAGATGGGTTAAATTCTCCTTTTCAAACACTTCAATAGAGTCTTTCAGATAACGGCTTGCTTCCGCAAGGTCATTCATTTGATAATAACAGTTACCTAAGTTGAAAAGGGCCGAACCTATGACTCGAGGGTTTCCAATTGAGCGTGCTCGCTTTAGAGCATTTTTAAAGTAGGGCAATGCATGTTCATAGCATTTCAAATCATCATAGTTTGCACCAATGACAAATTCACAGTGGATGATTCTCAGCGTGTACGTTCTGTAGGCAGAATACGTATCTAACGCTTGCAAGGCATAGTGCATCGAAAAGTGGGTTTGTTTCATGTGGTAGTAAATTTCTGCTAATTTAAAGTAAAATTCTGCTCTTTCTATATCATCTGATATGAGATTGAGCTTTTTTTCTGCTGAGCGGTAATAAGCAATGGCACTTAAATAGTTTCTCTGTTCAAATTCAAACATTCCTGTGAAAAAATGAACATAATATTCAAGCATATCCGTTAATTTCGTTTGTGAATGTTCAATCGTTTCTAGCAAATTCTTAATCTCTTCATCATTCGAGGCTTTCTTTGCCGGTTCAAAATATTCAAGCATCACCTTATGGCGAAAATCCATCAGCTGGTAAAACAATAACAAGTTTTGATCCTGCTCCATCTCGAGGATTTCCTGCTCGATCTCCGCCTTCAGCTTCTCTGCTTTCATCACATGAAATCCGCAAATCTGCCTATACCATTCGTTTATTTTGATTCCAACCTGAGGCGATGACAGCTTGAGCTTCAATTCACTTTAGCACCTCCCTTCTCATATACGATACATGTTGTATTCTATCACATTTCCTCGAATGGAAGAAATATGAAAAGTCATTTTTCGCAAAGTTTTCGGTATCCCGCAATAAACGCTGCAAATGCCTATTTTTCGGCATTTATAGCTACTATTTTTTTATTTCCAGCTTGCTCATTTTGTCGAATTGTTTGTTGAAAAACGGTTTTTTTTCGCTTCAAAAGATCATTTTTCAGATTAGACAACCGTGCTGTTTGATGAGATGATGAACGCACGAAAAAAACCCTTTCGAAAAAGGGCTTTTATAATACATCTGTTACTTGTTCCATATTTTCTTTGATCCAGTTGACAGCTAATTCGAGCGTTGGAAATTCTTCTGTTTCAAATGTGACTTCATCTTGAAGAAGCCAAACGTCCTTTTTCACCGAATCCATCCCACCTATTGACCAGTGCAAAAGGCTATAGGGATGATTGTTATTTAAAAACGACACCCATGTTTTATTCTGTGCCGTATTTTGTATCACTTTTAGCTTTTGATCCACTACATTTCCACCTTACTTTACAAGTATACCCATTCTCGGGCTGAGTATTTGTTGAGGACTTTTCAACATGAGTGTGTTGGCTTTTTCATTAAAATCAATCGTCATTTCCTCGTCAAAAAAGACCTTTTGTGCTGTGTGTATGTACAGCTTAAAGAGCTGATTATGCTTGAGCTCTTCCCATTCACCTGTCCTTTCACCTGTGAGCCAAATCATTGGGACACCGCTTACCGCACAGCCGCACCCATCTGAATCATAGCGAAGAAGCAGTTCTTTTGTTTCATGCCCTGCTTGTTGTTTTGTAAGGAACGCTGCTGCTGGTTCTGTTATATGAATATACATGCCGAACATCCTTTTTTCGTTGATTGTTATATTGTAACATATCAGTCATCAATTAAACATGTTCACGCCCTGTCAGCTCTTATGTCTGATCTTTTTCTTTAACTGATCTGACCAATTGTACGCTTCTTGTTCAATTTCTTTAATGAGCCCATCTTTTCCTTTCATATAACTTGCCATATCTTCAGGATAGGCTTTTGCCAATTGACGCTTTTTATCTGCATAGGCTTTGGCACGATCAGGTGAAGCTTTTAAATAATCTCGGAACACCAAATGCCTTTTTACATCATCATGTCCAGCTTCATAGGCGTGAACGTGATGTGTTCGGTTCAAGCCGCCTTTTCTAAAAAAACGTCTTCCCTTGAGTCCATTTTCTCCGAGCGGTTCATATCCAAGCTGGCGAAACTGATGGTTACACTCATCTAAGCCGCTGATATGTTTTACCTCTAGCAAGATATCAATAATTGGCTTAGCGGCCATTCCTATGACTGACGTACTGCCAATATGGTGGCCATATATCCAGTTGTCTCCAACTATCTTTTTCAGCTTGTCATGCTCCTCTTGAAATTGTTCTGGCCAGCTCGATTGGTATTCAATCACTTCCACCTTTCGAAGCATCAAACGTTCCATTTTTGTTAACATCAGATTGTTTTCCACCTGCAAACGGTCCTTCTGTTTAAATCCTAGTTTTTCATAAAGCTTGATTGCTGGTATATTTGCTTCCGCTGTTGTGAGCTCGATTGTTTTTTGATGCTGGATAATGGATTGCATGAGCGCTGTCCCGATTCCTTGATTGACATGATGAGGGTGCACAGCTAACCGGCTGAGGATGATCCGATCGTCGTGCAATTCATATGAAGCGATCCCTATCAAATGCCCCTCTTTTTCAAATCCTATGAAAATCTCTTCTGTTTCCATTATGTCTTTAACCGTTTCTTTTAAGGGCGGTAAATCTTGATAGCCAATTTGTTCTGCCTCCCGCTGATATGCGGACAATTGGATATGTAAAATCTCTTTTGCTTGTTCTTTATTTTTTTGATTCAGTCTGATGATCATGCGTTCGCCTCCAGCTTTTTCACAAATAGCACCCGATCTTCATGAATGCCGTCGTATTCTGAAAAAACTGAAATGCCATCCACTGTTTTATCTCCCTTTTCTATCTGAAAACCGAGCTTTGTATGGTAAGCAATCGAGACTTTATTTACAGGAGCTGTAATGGCCTTAATCGTTGTTCTTCCTTCCTTTTCAGCCGCTTCATAAAACGCTTGATAGAGAATTTTGCCAATCTTTAATTTCCGGTGGTCTGGATGTACCCCAACAAAGTGAATATACGCTTCATCTGAATGCGATTGCGATAAAAAACCGACTAAGAAGCCGATCAGTTCACCTTTTTCAACAACGACAAAACTTGTTTGCTGAAAATGTTCGAAAAATAGCTTTGGCAATTTCGCGCGCAAATCTCTGCCTCCCCACCAGTTTTGAATGACGGATGTGACCGCGTAAAAATCTGACGGCTTCACTTGACGTATCATGATGGCCTCGCCCCTTTTCATTTTTAGCTGCATCTCTCTTTTTTCACAAAAAATCAACTGTTTCAATAGTCTACCTGTCTGATCAATTGTTTGTAAAGGTGATGTATCAGCCTTTTTTCCTTTCAGCTTTGTTGGTTCTTCGTCCTTTCGCCGTCATCTCCTTTTAAATCTTCACACTTATTTCAAAAAGTTCACTTTTTGTGCGAAAGATTCACTCTTTTGTTATGTTAAAATTGGTTCATATAAGAAATGTAACAAATGTTTATTGGAGATGATGATATTGGTTTGGATTGTTACTTCACTTGTTGTGTTTAGTCTTTTAAAGCTACTTGTCACTTCACTGCCTTCCGGTGTTGTTGAACGCCTTTTTAGTCGTTATGCAGTGCATGCAAAAGTAACAAGTGATCAAACAACGATGACGTTTCAAGGACGTCCACTCGATGATCAGCAAACATCTGAAATTATTCAACATTTTAATGATGCGATCTTTATTGAACGCTATTATATTTATCCTGGTGACGAAGAGCGTTTTCTTCATCCTCAGGAAGGGCCGGCGCCGCTTACTATGCAAACAAAGCTTGGCAAGCATGATGTGACCCTTTATCTGTATCATTACGATGACCACGTGGATGTGGTGCGGCAGTTTACCCATAAGCCTAAGAAAAAGCTAACGGCCTATCGTTTGCGTTCTGAGCCGCTCCAAACATCAAATAACTTAGCACATGCTTAAAATAGCTCATTTTACACAGATGAGACGAAGTGGAGACACTTCGTCTTTTTTGTATGGATTTATACTCTTCCCTTTGAATGATTTACCAGTATCAATTTCACCTTCTGACGGTTACAATAATACAGAACATACGTTCTAAGAGGTGAAAATCATGAATGAACGAGCCATTCTGCTTGTGGATATGCAGTCGTTTTATGCGTCAGTCGAAAAAGTGGAGGCTCCCCATTTGAAGGATGTGCCGCTCATCGTCTCAGGAGATCCCGAGCGGCGGAGCGGGGTTGTACTTGCGGCCTGCCCGCTCGCTAAAAAACGGGGCGTACAAAATGCATCAAGATTATGGGAAGCACAGGAGAAATGCCCTGAAGCCGTCGTCGTACGTCCACGTATGCAGCGCTACCTTGATGTCTCTGTCATGATGACAGAACTGCTTGAACAATATACAGATCTTGTCGAACCTTATTCAATTGATGAACAGTTTCTCGATATTACGGGAAGTGTGACACTACTCGGTTCGCCCCGCGAGATCGCTCAAAATATACAAACGACCATTATGAACCAGACAGGCATTTACGCACGTGTTGGCATTGGTCCTAATAAAGTGCTCGCTAAAATGGCCTGTGACCATTTTGCTAAAAAAAACAAATCTGGCATCTATGAACTTCGTGCAGACCGGGTTGCGGCTGATTTATGGCCGCTTCCGATTGGAAAATTATTTGGTGTCGGCAAACGGATGGAGCACCATTTAAAACGAATGGGCATCAGTACCATCGGGACGCTTGCTACTTATCCGTTAGACCGGCTAAAAAAACGCTGGGGAATCAACGGGGAGCTTCTGCAGCGAACAGCTTTAGGACACGATCCCTCCCCGGTCACTCTTCACACACATGATCAGCAAAAAGCGGTTGGGCATCATATGACCCTTCCCCATGATTATTCGTCTTTTGAGGACATCAAAGTCGCCATTCTTGAATTGAGTGAAGAAGTGGCAAGACGTGCGCGCTTTAAGCATTATGTTGGGCAAACGGTGTCTGTTGGCGTAAGAGGCGCTGATTTTTCTCATCCGACTGGATTTCATAGACAAATCAAGCTCCATTCACCCACACAGTACGGGACAGATATTGCAGATGCAGCCATTCAGCTATGCCAGCAGCACTGGGACGGCCAGCCCATTCGCAGTGTAGGCATTACTCTTTCACAACTGCAGCCTGACAGCCAATATCAGCTGAGTTTATTTGATCACCATTTAAAAAAAGACAGACTCAGCAAAGTATTTGATGCGATCCATATGAAGTATGGACCTGCTGCACTCTTGCACGCTTCGTCCCTAACAAGTGCAGGGCAGGCGTATCACCGCGCCGAAAAAATTGGTGGACATTACAAATAACGGAGGCGAACAGCCATGAATCCCAATAAATTAACACCCGGATACAACATCATGTGGGAATCAAGCCGAATGATGCTCCCAGAGCACCGTGAACAGCTGCTTGCTCAAAAACGGAAGAAAAAAGAATACACGTCTCCTCCACTGAGCACTGATCAGTTAGAGGAAATGAATTTTTTGATCACACAGTCGATTACAGAGGACCAAGCGATTTGCGTGACATATGCTGCAGCAGGTATGAAACAGCAGTTTTGGGGCTGGGTGAAAGCCATTCATTATGAAACGCAGCGCATAAAAATCGTCAATGATGAAGATGTTCTCCACCTGTCCTTGGAGCAAATTGTCGCGATTGATCTTGATTAAATTGTCTTTAAGTGATCGTACGAATCAGCATATCTAAAAGACATAGAAGCACCGAGAGAAAAAAACAAGATTTCGAATTTGCGTAGCCATTAAAAGCTCCTCTGCCATATGGCGGATGTCTCCTCCATCAAATTGTGTATTTAATTTGCACAATTTTTCATGTATGATTGGAACATCTTAACACTCAGGGGAGAAACAGCATGAAAAATAACTTACGTACTTTACATCCACTTAGTTGGACAATCATCATCGGTACCATATTCGGCAGAATGGCGACGTCTATGAGCATTCCTTTTTTAGCCGTTTATTTGACACAAGTCAAAGGGGCCTCAGCTTCTTCAGCTGGGTTAATCATTGCCGTCAGCTCTCTTATTGGGATCGTTGCGAGTTTTTACGGCGGCTATGTTTCTGACCGAATCGGCAGAAAAAAAGTCATGCTTCTATCCATCTTCGGTTGGTCATTTGTCTTTGTTGGCTTTGCGTTTGCAGATGCCATTTGGGTCTTCTTTCTCATGAACGCTTTAAATGGACTGTGCCGGGCACTGTTTGAACCAACGTCTAAGGCGCTCTTATCTGATGTCACCCCATCAAGTATTCGGTTGTTTGTTTTTAATTTACGGTATACGGCCATTAACATTGGTGTAATCTTCGGCCCGCTGCTTGGCTTATATCTTGGGTCATCGAAAACAACGTTTCCTTTTCTCGTCGCTGCCTTCATTTATTTGTTATACGGATTAACGCTGGCTTGGCAATTTCAGAAGCATCCAGTTGCTGCTCCAGAAAACACGAAACAAATCAGCGTCAAAAAAGCCCTTTCCATTATCCAAAAAGATACGGTCTTTAGCATCATTCTCATCGGCGTTACCTTATGTTCGTTCGGGTATTCACATTTAAGCTCAACACTGCCGCAATACTTATCAGCGTCACCTATGATTGAGGATGGTCCTAAACTGTTTGGATATCTTTTATCTTTAAATGCAGTTGTTGTGATTGTCATACAATACCCGCTCATCATGATTGCAAAGCGCTACTCCACCATTTTGTCGCTGACTACCGGGAATATTCTTCTTGCTGGCAGTTTGTTTGCCATTGCTTTTTCACAAAGTCTCGGCATGCTTGCTTTCATCATTGTCGTGTTTACAATTGGGGAAGTTCTGCTGTTTGCGATGATGGATCTTTTTGTAGACAATATTGCAAAGCCTGAAGTAAAGGGATCGTACTTTGGGGCGATGGGATTTTCTCAGCTCGGCAGCGTGGTCGGACCATTTGTCGGCGGACTGTGCATTGACTATTTTGGCGCGGCCCATCCCCTCTCCATTTTTACGGTCTTGTCGATCATCACCATCGCAGGCGTTCCGTTCTTACTCATTGGGTACTATCGTCTGAAAAAACGATCGGCAGCTGCCGTAGCTGTTAAAGTAAGTGGAGGTCATTAAAAAAAACCGCTCTCTCGTTTGAGCGGTTTTTTCTTTATACGCGGCGGATGGCGATCTCTTCCACCTTGTGCTGATCACCTTTTTTCAAAATGAGATCAGCTCGATATTTTGTCGGTAAAATATTTTGATATAAATTAGGGCGATTTACGGTATTCCAAATCGTGCTTGCCATCTGATCTGCCTCTTCATCCGTCAAATCTTTATATTGATGAAAAAAGGATTCAGGATCTTGGAAGGCTGTTTCTCTGAGCAAACGAAACCGTTCTTTATACCATGATTGAATTTGCGTTTCAGCGGCGTCTACATAAATCGAAAAATCAAAGAAATCTGATACAAACACACGCGGTTCATCCTTCAGATCATCCAGCGCTGGTGATTGGAGCACATTGATTCCTTCAATAATGACAATATCAGCATCCTCTACTGTTTCATACACCCCTTCCAGCCGGTCATAGGTCAAATGCGAATATACCGGGGCATGCACAGTTTGTTTACCTGATTTTAATTCATTTAAAAAAGACAGAAGAGCTTTGACATCATAGCTTTCCGGGAAGCCTTTCTTTTCCATCAGTCCTCGATCCTTTAATTCTTTTTGAGGATATAAAAAGCCATCTGTTGTCACAAGACTCACCTTCAGCCCATCTCCAAGCCTCGATAAAAGCGTTTCAATGATACGAGCCGTTGTGCTTTTCCCGACAGCTACACTTCCAGCAATTCCAATTAAAAAGGGGATTTTGGCATGATGCGGGTAGTTTAAAAAGGCATTCACATGCTGGTTTTTTTGTTTTTCTGCAAAGACATGTAATGTCAGAAAACGAATAAGCGGTATGTAAATATCTCGAACTTCTTCAAGCGATAAATAGTCATTTAACCCTTGCAGCGCTCTTGCTTCTTCTTCAGAAACAGATACCGGCATATATTCTCCAAGAGCTGCCCAAGCCTCTCTCGTATGGCGTGTATATAGCGTATTAAAATCTAGTCGCGTGTCACTCAAAGTCTTTCCCACCAATCTTCACTAAACTCGTAACCCAAAAAGACGATAATCCGATTGTAGCCTAAAATGAAGGCGCTGTCTTTATTTTTCAACTAAAGTTTGCTTGTTTTCCGAAAAAAAGCATTAAAATAAGGAATATGAGGGTAAATAAGAGTATTCAGTACGATAGATAGAAGGGAGCACACCAAATGAAATATGTGATGATTGGCGGAGATGCAGCAGGAATGAGCTGCGCTATGCAAATATATAGAGAGGATCCAGATGCACACATTGTTGCTTTTGAAAAAGGAGAGATTTTCTCATATGGACAGTGCGGACTCCCCTACTTGATCGGCGGTCTCATTGATCATCACAGAAAGCTGATCGCACGCAGTGCTGAAACCTTTCGTGACAAATATGGAATTGACGCCAGATGCTTGCACGAAGTGACCTCCATTGACCCAGAGCAAAAAACAGTGTCGGGTCATCATACGAAAACAAAAGAACCCTTTACAGAAAGCTATGACCGCCTCTTAATTGCGACAGGAGCAAGCCCTGTCACACTGGATTTAGACAGCCAGCCATTAGAAGGCGTACATGTATTAAAAACCATTCCACATGCGCTGTCCATTTTAGACCATTTAAAAAAGAACATCACACATGTCACGATCATTGGCGGTGGATATATTGGCCTTGAAATGGCTGAAAATTTAAAAGCGCTGGGAAAAAACGTACATATCATTCAGCGGGGAGCAACCCTCGGCCCGGGCTTTGACTCCGATATGGCAAAATACCTGAAAGAAGAGGCTGACGCCAAGGGCATTCACGTATCACTTGGAGAAACGGTACAGCAATTAGAAGGCAAGTCACATGTCACAGCTGTTATCACAGACAAACAAACCATTCAAACAGATATGGTCATCATGGCCATCGGCGTCACTCCTCAAACCTCCTTTTTACATAATACCGGAATTAAGCGGCTTCAAAATGGCGCTATTGCAGTGAATCAATACATGCAAACCAATATAAAAGACATTTATGCTGCCGGTGATTGCGCGGCGACTTATCACCGCATCAAAAAATCACTGGATTATATTCCACTCGGCACAACTGCGAATAAACAAGGGAGAATCGCAGGCTTTCATATGACAGGGACAAACCGAGCGTTTCAAGGCGTGACTGGAACAGCTGTCATGAAATTTATGGACATGACAGCGGGACGAACAGGCTTATCAGAAAAAGAAGCCGAAGAAGCGGACATTCCTTTCTCCGTCATCACTATTGATAGTACAGATCGCGCAGGGTATTACCCAGAAGCGGAGAAAATGAAAGTGAAATTGATCTACCGAAGCGATGACCATACTTTGCTTGGTGCCCAAATCATCGGGAGAAGCGGTGTAGATAAACGGATCGATGTAGTAGCGGCTGCCCTTTACCAAGAGCTGACCATAACAGATCTTGAAGATTTAGATATTAGCTATGCACCGCCTTTTAACAGTGTATGGGACCCGCTTCAGCAAGCGGCAAGACGGATATAGAAAGTGTCACAATGAAGCTTTACCTCAAAAAAGAAACCAGTTAAAACCGGTTTCTTTTTTGTTACTTTTTCATCATCGCTTTGCGTGCTGCTTTTTCAAATAAAAATGGAAACAGCTGATACAATTTGCTGCCAGCATTCATCCAGCCAGGCAGATTAATCTCTCTCTTTTTCGTCATCATGGCTGATACGACCTTCCCTGCCACCTTATCCGCACTCAGCATCATAAAATCAACGTTCTTCACATATTCACCGCTGCGGTCAGCGATGGTAAAGAAGTCTGTGGCAATTGGTCCTGGGTTGACCGTCGTCACGTGAATGCCTGAGTCTGCCAGCTCCATTCTGAGGCTGTTTGAAAATCCAAGAACGGCATGCTTTGATGCGGAATAAACAGCTGATTTGGGTGTCGCAATCTTTCCTGCTTGGGATGCGATATTGATAATATGTCCCTGCCCTCTTTGCTTCATCTCAGGGATAACCTTTTTCGTGCAGGCGATTAAGCCAAACACATTCACCTCAAACATCGACACCATTTCCTCTATGGAGGCATCTTCTACTAGATCGAATACGCCAAAGCCGGCATTGTTGACCAAAATATCGACCGGCCCCACTTCTTCATACGCGCGATCAATGTCCTCAAGCTGGCTGACATCAAGCTGAGCAATGTGACACACCCCGCCAGCACTCATAATTTTCTCTTTCACACCAGTAAGCTTGTCCACTCGTCTTGCTGAAATAATGATTTCTGCGCCTTCTTCTGCTGCCAAGTACGCCATTTTTTCACCAATGCCCCCAGATGCGCCTGTAATCCAAATTCTTTTTCCTGTCAATCGTCCCATGCGTTTCACTCCTTAGTTTGCTCTGTAATAGACGATTCCGTCTTTTTGCATTTCTTCAATTCGCCCAGCCTCTAAGAGCACATCCAGCTGCCCGACTGTCTCTGACATCGTTAAAAACAAGGCCTCTTCATACATCACAGGAAATAACTTACGGCAAAGATGAAAGGCCGTCATTTCTTTTTGTTTAAGCAGCTGATACATCGTATTTGCTCGTTTCTCTTGTTTCTTAAATCTTTCTTCAATCAATTCATGGTGGGATGTGATGAGCTGACCGTGTCCTGGATAAATCGTCTTGATTGGCAGACGCAATAACCGATTGAGTGATGCTTTATATTGAAGCAGTGATTTTTGACGTTCCTCGCCTTCATACGGTGCTTCCATTAACGGATTTGAAGAAATGGTCGTCAAAAGCAGGTCGCCTCCAATAAAATTCCCCGTTGTTTCATCTAGAAAGGAAAGATGAGACTGTGCGTGTCCGGGTGTTTCCATCACAAAGAAGTGTTCATGCCCGCTTAAACGATCACCTTCTTTTATGATCTCATCTACATGTGAAGTACAAGAATATGTATAAGATTGCTTCACCATTTTTTCACACTCATTTTGTCGAAGCGGGACACCTAACTGCTGAAAAAAAGGAATCATAAAATCCACTTGGCGCTGCTTAAACAGTGGATCCTGACTAATATATGGCTCATTTAGCTGGTGTCCGATCACACGGACAAGAGGTTTCATCAAATTTAATAGACCGACATGATCTGCATGATGATGGGTCAGCACCACCTGATCAATATCGTCTATCGATAAACGATGTTCCTTTAATTGCGTGACAAAGGCATGCTCTGCCTCTTCTGTCATCGGCCCGCAATCTACTAAGGTTACGGCCTCTCCTTTTAATACATATGCATGCACATCCCCAACGGCAAACGGCGTCGGGATGGATAATTGAATGATCTCTTCTTTCACTTTTATACGTCATCTCCTGCTTTTTGACTCATGATTGTGGGACTCAGTCTTCTTACTTCATTGTATCTTGCAAAAGGCAGACTGTCATGCGGTTTAGATGGGCAATTTTTTAACTGCCCCTATTGACATAAACTTGTCCATCGTTGCATAATGAACAACAAATATATGATGCGCGATGACAAGGATTAGTAAGCAAAATAATGATGCAAGAGAGTGAGGTCCGCCGGCTGAAAGACTTCACCATCCTCTTATTTGCTGAACCTGCCCTTTGAGCTGTTAGGCAAACCTAAACGTTTCCCGCGTTAAGGGACTAGAGCTGAGTATGCATGTTTGCATACTAATTGAGGGTGGTACCGCGAAAAACCTTTCGTCCTTTTCAGGCGAGAGGTTTTTTTATTTTCTACAAGGAGGAGCAGCTTATGAGTAAAATTGGATTTATCGGTGCAGGCTCAATGGCAGAGTCTATGATCAAAGGTTTATTAAAAAGCGGCATGATGTCGAATGAAGATATCATTGTCACAAACAAAACGAATGAAAAACGATTAGAAGAATTACAGGTACGTTATGGGATCAAAACGGATTTCGCTCGGTCCTTTATTTATGAAGAAGCGGATATTCTCGTTTTTGCCTTAAAACCGAAGGATGCAGAAAGCGGAATTTCTGAAGTCCAGCCTCATTTACATGGACAGTTAATCATTTCTATTTTAGCGGGTATTTCCATTGAAACGATTCAACACTATGCGGGCGGAAAGACTGCAGTCGTTCGTGCGATGCCAAATACATCAGCGGCGATTCAGCAGTCAGCAACAGGTATTGCCGTAAGTCATGAAGTCACAGAGGAACAAAAGAAAAAGGCCGTCGAGCTGTTTGAAACAATCGGGCATGTCACAGTATTAGATGAATCGCAGCTAAATGCTGTGACAGCCATCGCAGGCAGCGGCCCTGCCTTCATTTATCATTTGATTGAAGGAATGGAGCGAGGTGCTTCGGAACTTGGAATGGATCAAGCAACTGCGAAATTACTCATTTGCCAAATGATTGCGGGTGCCGCTAATATGCTTCAAGACAGCGGAAAAGGACCTGCCGAACTGCGCAAAGAAATTACAAGTGAAGGCGGAACAACAGAAGCCGGCCTGAACACACTGGCTGCCTATCAATTCGAAGAAGCCGTTGTCGATTGTGTTAAAACAGCGACTAAACGGGCAGCAGAATTAAACGAAATGTTTTCAACAAGTACGTATAAATGAATTTGAAAGCACCTGTTTTGATGACAGGTGCTTGTTCATTACCTCTTTGAAATGATGACTTTGATTTGGTCCAGATGATGTTGTTCATGTAAAGCGATGGTTTCAGCTAATCTTTGGACGGTCATCAATCCTTCTTCCGGATGCAGACCGAATTGTTCCCATATATCTTTTTCTAATAGCCGAAGCGTGTTGTTTCTTCTCTCTTTCATCCGTTTGATCAATGCTTTGATCTCCTCTGCGTTATACCATTCATACGCTCTTTCTCTCACATATATTTCAGGATCATACGATTGAAAAGGCGTGTGATCATCTGATATCGCCTGCTCTATCCGCTCTGTCCAGACTTCTTCTGTGTCATACAAATGCCCGGCGAGCTGCTTGATTGACCATTTCCCCTCCCCTAAAGATTGATCCAGTGTGTTATCATCACAAGCCTCCACTAGCTTCTCTAGTTCACTCATACTTTCCTGAAGCGATGTGATGATGTCTGTTTTTGTTAATTTCCCAGTTTCCATTTAATTTTCTTATCCCCCTTCAAATAAATGTAAATCTTCTTAATATCATACTCTATTCAACCAAGTGGAAGAATCGTTTATTTATAAATAGAAGCCCTATCATCAAGATAGGGCTTTTCATCACATCTACTTACTTTTTCTCTAATAAAGCATGAATCGTTGATTCTAGTAGTTCTGGCAAAATGCCAAAAGAGAACGGGACGTGCAGCCGCTCTGTCCATTTGTGCGGGTCCTTTCCTAGTGGACCTACGTTGATGACTGGAACGTAAAGGGCTTCCTTTTCTCCTTGTGGTAAAGAATAGCCTTTTTGGTAAAGCGGCATATTGGTCGTGTAATGACCTACCTCCTGCTTTTCGAGCTGCAAGTAACTTAAATCAGACAATCCCGGGAAATATTTCACTTCCTCTACTTCAAGTCCATACACCTCTTTTGCCTCTTTTTGAATCTTCTTTAATGTCGTCTGAATATGCGGATCTTCTGTTGAGGACACAGAAGGGTAAAATGGCGGACTATAAAATAGCACAATCAGCGGCCCTTCTTCCTTACAGAGTGTCGTCAGCTCCGAGACAATTTTCGTTGAAAAATCACGATCTCCAAGCTCACCTCGGTTGGCGAATGCATAGTTGACAATGCGCTCGACTTCCTGTTCACCAGAGCGTTCTGCGGCTTTTTGATACAGCTCGTGATACGTGAGAACCGTAACCCTAGTGTCTATTGGTGTAAAGTGTTTAAAGCGCTGAAAGTCAGCTGTTTTCTGCTGAAGATTGGCCTCGATTTGGTCTGCTGCTTGCTTCGCAGTTTCATAGAGAAGACCGTGCAGTTCTTCACTTGAACGTTTCATCATGAGCACATTAAATAAAGATACAGCTGTGTGAGGTGTTTGAACAGAATAGGCTTCTTTTAAGTCTTTTTGCATTAAGTTCGTTGGGGGCGGTGTTACTTCACCATCTACTTCCTCACAATAATCACTATTGAGCTCTAACAGCCTGTTTAATTCAGATACCATAAAATTCGCATTTAAGCCTGAGAAAGGCTCTCCTACATGCGTTTCGATCCCTTTACAGAAAAATCCAGCTAATACCTTTCCTATACTGCCTGTATACATATAATGATGTTCATCCCCTGGATACTTTTCAAACATGGGCTCACTGTTTAAACACGCGGTATAGTCAAGATCATGCTTTTCTTTGAGCTCCTTTAGTTTCGGCACAGCCTCAAGCATTCCTTGTGAATTCACTTCTTCATCAGGAACTGTGACGAGCAGGACATTTCCATCAAATGTTTCTGTCATCGCTCTTTCCAGCATAGAAAGCTGCACGGTGAGACCTGCTTTCATATCCATGGCCCCTCTTCCAAACAACCAGTCTCCTGAAGCAAGGTCTTCTCTTACCCTCTTTGGAAGTAGCGCACTTTTTTGCGAAAAGGAGGCCATTAACTCTTCAGGCTTGCATGCCATGTTTTGAAATTCGCCGTAATCTTCTGTATCGACTACATCAAAGTGGCTAAGAAGCAGCACGGTACGCTGGAGCGTACTGCGCTTCACAAGTGCCGTTAAATAATACCGGCCATCTTTCATCGGATGCAAAGCCAAATGATCAGGGTTCTGCTCAAAATAAGGCCGCTCCCTTAGCAAGTAATATAAATATTCCGCTAACGCGACTTCTCCTGTTGTACCTGATATGCTTTCATACTGCATAAGAGCTGTCAGGAGCTCCTTTAGTTCACTCTCTGTTTGCCATTTCATCCGTTCTCCCCCTTTGATGTCTCTATCTCTCCATTATACAAAAACGTGTATAAAAGCTATATTCTTTGAGCACCTTTTATGACGAAAGTTTGAATGGCTGTTATAATCGGCTATACAATTCCATGAGGAGGCGAAGATATTTGGAAACAAAACTCTTTTCACCTTGGACATTAAAAGGTGTTACACTGAAAAACCGCATCGTGATGTCCCCGATGTGTATGTATTCATCCTATGACCGTGATGGGAAATTACAGCCTTTCCACTTCACACATTATATTTCCCGTGCACAAGGTCAGGCTGGCCTCATCATGGTGGAAGCAAGTGCTGTTTCTCCCGAGGGAAGAATTAGTGATCAAGACCTCGGTATATGGAGCGATGAGCACATTGAAGGTTTCGCTTCATTAAACGAACAAATTAAAGCATATGGAACGAAGACAGCTATCCAGCTAGCCCATGCAGGACGTAAGGCTGAACTTGATGGAGACATTCTTGCACCGTCAAGCATCCCATTTGATGAAACATCTAAAACCCCTGTCGAGATGTCTATTGATCAAATCAAAGATACTGTTCAGGCGTTTCAGGATGCAGCTGTACGGGCAAAAAAAGCGGGCTTTGACATCATTGAAATTCATGGTGCACATGGCTATTTAATCAATGAATTTCTTTCACCGCTGGCGAACCATCGAACAGACGACTATGGCGGCTCACCAGAGAACCGTTATCGTTTCTTAAGAGAAGTCGTAGATGCAGTCAATGCCGTATGGGACGGACCTTTATTTGTCCGTGTGTCGGCTTCTGATTACACGACAAAAGGACTTGATATTGCAGATTATATTGGGATTGCCACTTGGCTCAAAGAGCAAGGTGTCGACTTAATTGATGTCAGCTCAGGTGCTGTCGTACAGGCAAAAATCAATACATTCCCCGGCTACCAAGTAACATTCGCAGAGAAAATAAAAGAAGGTGCCGGCATTCAAACAGCTGCTGTTGGTCTAATCACATCTGGTGTACAAGCAGAGGAGATTTTACGAAATCAGCGTGCGGATTTGATCTTTATTGGCAGAGAATTTTTACGGGATCCATACTTTCCAAAAACAGCTGCTCAAGAGCTCCGTACCTCCATCGAAAGCCCGCGTCAATATGATCGTGCTTGGTAAAAGCTCTTAGGAAAAAAGGTGTCTATTTTTCGAAATAGGCATCTTTTTTGTTTTTAAGAGAAACATATCTGCCTTTTGTGCCGTCTTTTAGCTAAAGAACCACTTAGAGGAGATGGAAGAATGAATTCGGCAATGATTGAAAAAATGTATCATATAGATGGACACCACTTTTATACAAAACATCGTCAAGGCAAAAGGCAAGCCACGATTATCTTTGAAGCAGGCTACGGGATTTCTAGTGATACGTGGTCGAATATGGCACGTGATATTGACCCAGAGCTTGGGGTTTTCTTATACGACCGTTTAGGAAATGGAAAGAGCAGTGAGAGCGGTGAAGGAAGAACCTTGCATGACCTCGCTGATGATTTAGATGCGCTGCTGAAAGAAGCCAATATTCAGCCGCCATTTCTTATTGTCGCTCACTCATTTGGCTCACTTGTCAGCCGGCTATGGGCAAGCCGCAGAGGAGATGATGTCATTGGCATGGTGCTGTTAGACCCAGCAAGTGAGGAGCAAGAGCAGGTGATCCTGCCGCTTTTATCAAAGGAAGAACGCACTTCATATATGGCGCAATTCACAGCAGAATGTACGCATGAGGATTTTCAGCAAATGCTAAGCACAATCAAAGAGGAGCAAACTCATTATGGGATGATGCCGCTTCTTGTCATTTCATCAGGTAAGAGCCGGTTGTTTCATCCCGCGCATGAAGCTTGGCTCAGACTTCATAAACGCATGCTGTCTTTGTCATCTCAAAGCGGATGGATTCAGGCGCAGAACAGCTCGCACTATATTCATCATGATGAACCGCATATTGTACAGCTGGCCATCTATGATGTATGGTGCGCAGCCAAACAACCTGTCTCCTATTATCAAACTGCCAATTAAAACGAAAAACTCCTTGACCTGTTATGAGTCAAGGAGTTTTTTTAATTTATACCGTTGGAGCAGATTGACTTTTTTTAGAAAGCAGCTTTTCAATGCTGACAAGCTGAACACATAATGTAAAGATGTCGATCGCTTGCTCTAGTTCTTCAAGTGCCGGGAATGTTGGTGCAATGCGAATGTTACGATCAAGCGGATCTTTTCCATATGGATATGTTGCACCTGCACCTGTCATTGTGACACCTGCTTCTTTTGCTTTTTGCACAACAGCTTTTGCACAATGATCAAGTGTATTTAAACTAATGAAATATCCACCATTTGGCTTGTGCCACTCAGCGATGTCTTTCCCGCCAAGTTTTTCGTCAAGAATGGAAAGAACGAGGTCAAATTTCGGCTTAATGATCGCTGCATGCTTTTTCATATGTTCCTTCAAGCCTTCTGGATTCTTAAAGAAACGAAGATGTCTTAGTTGATTGATTTTGTCTGGTCCGATCGTTTGAATCGAAAGCTGCTTTTGAGTGAAGCTCACATTGTCCGGGCTAGACGCCATCAGTGCAACACCTGAGCCTGGGAATGTAATTTTAGACGTAGACGCAAACATAAACACACGGTTCGGGTATCCTGCCTCTTCTACTGCCTGAAAAATATCTTTTAACGTATCAGGTGTATCCGTTAGATGGTGGACTGCATATGCATCATCCCAAAAAATACGGAAGTCGTCTGCTTTTGTTTTCATTGAAGCTAAGCGGTCAACGACCTCATCTGAATACGTAATGCCGTCTGGGTTGCTATATTTCGGTACACACCAAATGCCTTTAATCGCTTCATCTTCTGCGACCAATTTTTCTACCTGATCCATATCAGGTCCATCAGCCTTCATATCAACCGTGATCATCTCTATGTTAAATAGCTCACAAATAGCAAAGTGACGGTCATACCCTGGGCTTGGTGCAAGGAACTTTACCTTTGGCAGCTCTCCCCAAGGTGTTTTGCTGTCGCATACGCCGTGAGTCATCGCACGTGCAATGGTATCATGCATCATATTCAGGCTTGAGTTACCGCCGATGATGATTTGTTCTGGCTTTAAATTGAGTACTTCTGCAAAAAATTTCTTCGTTTCAGGAAGGCCTGTCAAGCCGCCATAGTTTCGGACATCTGTGCCATCTTCAGCTGTCATTGCATCCTTTGATGTCACAACATCGAGCATGCCCATAGACAAATCGAGCTGTTTTGGTGAAGGCTTCCCTCTAGACATGTCTAAGTGCAAGTTTTTACTTTTGTAAGTTTCATACTCATTTTGTAGTGCCACATATAAGTCATTCAATTCTGCTTCACTTAATGCTGTAAAACCGCTCATCTTTGATTGTGCCTCCCGTATTCTTCATAGTTTGATTCGTCATTTGTTTTTCTTCACCATTTTACCACTACCTGAAAAAGAGCGTCATCATAAATATCAAAAAAATCACACAACTTTTTTTGACGATTTATCCAATTTTTACAGGCTGCGTTCAATGGGGAAAGAAGAGAAATCATGTGCAGCTTCTGTCAGCGGGAATATATCGCGGGCTTCTTTCAACAGTTGTTTCAGTGCTTCTTCTCCTTGGTAACGTGCACTTATATGGGTCAAAATGAGCCTTTTTGCGCCTGCTTCCAGTGCTGTTTTCGCTGCCTGTTCTGTTGTGCTGTGATAATAATTGTAGGCTAAATCTGCATCTTCTTTACCGAATGTTGCTTCATGGACTAACACATCCGCATTTTTGGCAAGCCTTGTTATATTCTCGCACAAACGGGTATCTCCTGAAAATGCAACGATTCTCCCTTTTTTAGGGGGTTCCAAATAATCGGTTCCATCGATGATTCTTCCATCTTCGAGTGTCACGGTTTCCCCATTTTTCAACTTCTGATACAAAGGTCCAGGTTTTACACCGATTTCTTTTAGGTCTTCGGCTTTTAGTGAACCAGGCATATCTTTTTCCACAATCCGATATCCGTAAGCTGGTATTCCGTGAGAGACTCTTCTTGCTTCTACTTGAAAGGTATCATCTTCAAACACGATCCCTTCATCTATTTCTATGATATGCAGTGGATATGTCAAATGCGTTTGCGAGGCTGAAAGTGCTGCGTTCACAAAGGCCTTGATGCCCTTTGGTCCATAGATTGTCAATTCATCCTCCCCGCCTTGAAAGGATCTGCTGCCAAGAAGTCCTGGTAGGCCATATACATGATCACCGTGCATATGTGTGATAAATATTTTCTCGATCTTTCTCGGTTTAATCGTTGTATGTAAGATTTGATGCTGCGTCGCTTCTCCGCAATCAAAAAGCCACACTGCATTTCTTTCTTCTAAAAGCTTTAGCGCTGTGCAAGTGACATTTCTTGTTTTTGCAGGTATGCCTGCACCTGTTCCTAAAAAGAGCAGTTCCATTTACTTTTCCTCCTAAAGCCGGTATACAATATCTTCATTCATATAGAATACATGAAGACAAGGTAAATGTGAATTCAGCGGAATTTTTGAAAAAAGTGAAATGAGAGCAGAAAAAGTCGAATCAAATGTTTGCTTTACGAACAATGAAGCTTTAAAATAAAGAAAATGTACATACATTCTCGGTTTTTACAACAATGCTACGAATAAAGTGAGGTACTTCTCGTGAATACAGAAACTAACAACCCTAAAGCAGTCATTGTCATTTTTGGCGCAACAGGAGACCTTGCCAAACGCAAGCTCTACCCTTCTATACATAGACTTTATCATAGCGGTAAGCTAGGTGATCAATTCGCTGTTGTCGGAGTTGGACGCCGTCCGTGGTCTCATGAGGACCTCAGAGCTGTGGTAAAGGAATCTGTTTCTTCTGATGATGCAGAAGCGAAAACAGAGGAATTCATTTCACATTTCTATTATCACGATTTTGACGTATCAAGCCCTGCTTCCTATCAAGCGCTTAACACGCTTTTAACAGGCCTTGAAGATACGTACAGTATCCCAAATAACCGCATGTTCTATTTAGCCATGGCACCGGAATTCTTCGGAACGATTGCGAAGTTCCTAAAGAGTGAGGGCGTATCAGAAACAACCGGTTGGTCACGACTTGTCATTGAAAAGCCATTTGGGCATGATCTGCCAAGTGCCAAAACATTAAATGAAGAAATTCGTGATGCATTCACAGAAGATCAAATTTATCGTATTGACCACTATCTTGGTAAACAAATGGTTCAAAACATTGAGGTCATCCGCTTTGCGAATGCTATCTTTGAACCACTTTGGACAAACCGCTATATCTCAAACATTCAAATTACATCCAGTGAATCCTTAGGGGTTGAAGACCGGGCTCGATATTATGAAAATTCTGGTGCATTAAGAGATATGGTCCAAAACCATATGCTTCAAATGGTTGCCCTTTTAGCAATGGAGCCGCCAATTAAACTCAATACAGAGGAAATCCGCAGCGAAAAACGGAAAGCATTGCGCGCTCTTCGTCCTTTCTCTAAAGATGAGGTTGATCAATTCTTTGTCCGCGGACAGTATGATGCTGGTACGATGGATGGCAATGTCGTTCCTTCTTATCTGGAAGAGCAAAATGTTGATCCGAACTCAAACACAGAAACGTTTGTGGCAGGGAAACTGCTGATTGATAACTTTAGATGGGCCGGGGTGCCATTTTACATTCGTACAGGAAAACGGTTAGAAAAGAAATCTACTCAAATCGTGGTTCAATTTAAAGACATTCCAATGAACCTGTACTATGGAAACGGGAATGCCATGCATCCAAACTTACTTGTCATTCACATTCAGCCAGATGAAGGCATCACCCTTCACCTGAATGCTCGAAAGCTCGATGGCGGCACGTATGCGAAACCGATTAAGCTCGATTACCAAACAAACTATAACGACATCATGAATACACCAGAAGCCTATGAAAAGCTGATTCATGACTGCTTGCTAGGCGATGCGACAAACTTTGCTCACTGGGACGAAGTGGCACTTTCTTGGAACTTCGTTGATCCGATTTCTGAGAAATGGGCAGAAAGCAAAACATTAAAACCAAACTATCCTGCTGGTTCTATGGGACCGAAAGAAGCTGATGAGCTTCTAGAAAAAGATGGATACCATTGGTGGAACATATAAAATCAAATGAAAAAAGAGCAGTCTCCCTTGGGGGTTCTGCTCTTTTTTTAACGTCCTGTTTTCGTGATTTCAACCGTTGAAAAGTCAAATTTATCATAGCGATGATGGCTAAATGAATATTCAAATGGCTGCCCTGCGTTTAAATAAGCAACCTGTTCGACTTCAAGCACAGGATCTGTTGGGTCACACCCTAAATACTGCTGATCCAGCTGATCTGATTTAGCCGCTCTAATTTTCTTGTGCGCTCCTGCTATTTTTAAATGAAGCTGATTTGAAATGTAGCCATAGATAGAACCCAGCAGAACTTCTTCATCTATGCCCTTAATGAGATTGACAGGCATAAACGTTTTTTCTAATACATAAGGCTCTTCATCCACAAGACGGAGCCGGATGATATCATAAACAGGTGTGGTTGAGTCAATAGATAGATGGGCTGCCACCTCTTCGCTTGGAAAATGGACATCAAAATGAATGATTTGAGTCGTGACGTTTTTATCCGCCATGACTTTTGTGAACCCTTTATTTTCATGGCCTGATACATTGATTGCCCCTTGATTAAGCGCTGCCTTTACTATAAATGTACCGTGGCCTCTTTTTCTAAAGAGCAGACCTTCTGCAACGAGAAGATCGAGCGCACGTTTCATTGTCATTCTGCTGCATTGAAATTCGGCGGCAAGCGAGTTTTCATCTGGAATGGGTTGATCTTCTGGATAATATGCTGTTGCTATTCGTTTTCTGATTTCTTCTGAAATGAGTTCGTACTTCTTCATCTCACACCACCAACTGACTTGTTTTTTCATAGCGCTTTATTCTAGAAGGAAATATGGCGTTTTTTAGCCTTCCTCTCATTTTACACTAAGGGATGTGAGCTTAAAAGGTGCCAGCCATTTTTGTTTCATCCACTTACCGTCACATAAGAAAAATACTTGCTCTTTTCAAGGAAAGAGCAAGTATTTTGATTAAAAACCGTTATTCTCTGAAACTGATTGAAACCAGTATCCACTTTTCTTAATCGTTCGTTTCCCGTCTTCTTGAAGATCAACTGAGACAAATCCATAACGATTTTTATATGCATTCGACCAGGACCAGTTGTCCATAAAGGTCCATAGATGATAGCCTTTCACATTGCTTCCTTCTTGAATGGCTTGATGCACCCATTTGAGATGCTCAGAAATAAAGTCAATGCGGTAATCGTCATGAATCATTCCTTCTTCATCCTTAAACCGCTCTTCTCCTTCGACGCCCATTCCATTTTCAGAAATAAAGCATTCAATATTATCATAGTCTGTTTGGACTTTTTTCAATATATCGTAAATGCCCTTTTCATAGATTTCCCAGCCTCGATACACATTCATTTTTCTCCCCGGCATCTCAAAAGAATCAAAATAATGATTCGGCATAAATGGTGCTTGAGGATGCGGCATATGCTCTTTCGCTTTCACTCTTCTTGGCTGATAATAGTTGATGCCAAGAAGATCAATCGTATTCTCTCGAATGAGCTCAAGGTCTCCTTCTTCCATACTTGGCATAAAGCCTTCTTTCTTTAAGACTTCTACTAGTTTTTCCGGGAAATGCCCCTTCACCGCAGGATCTAAGAAGGAACGGTTAAAGAAAGCATCAGCCATCTCTGCTGCTTCTACATCGCGCGGATTCTGGCTTCGCGGGTACGAAGGGGTCAGGTTTAGGATGATGCCAATCTTACCGCCTTGCTGCAACTCTTTATAAGCCGCAATCGCCTTAGCATTTGATAAAAGTTCATGAAAACCGACCTGTACAGCTTTTTGGAAATCGACTTCGTTTGGATAATGAAAGCTATACATATATCCGCCTTCTACAGGAACAATCGGTTCGTTATGAGTAAACCATTTTTTCACCCGGTCGCCAAATAATTGGAAGCATAATGTCGCATAGCTGACATAATCGTCGACCACCTGTCTGTTTACCCAGCCGCCTTTCTCCTGCAGCGCCATTGGCATATCGAAATGGTACAGGTTTACAAACGGCTCGATATCATGTGCAATCAATTCATTGATTACATCATTGTAAAAAGATACTGCTTCTTCATTGACCGCACCTGTTCCTTCAGGTAAAAGGCGTGACCATGATATCGACAGCCGAAATGAATTGTGGCCAATTTCTTTCATGAGACGGATATCCTCTTTATATTTTCGATAAAATTGAGATGTCACGTTCGGCCCTACGCCATCAAAAAAACGAGTCGGCTCTTGTTCAAACCAATGATCCCAAATGTTCGGTCCCTTTCCATCTCCAGGGACGCTCCCTTCTGTTTGCGTTGCAGAAGCAGAAGATCCCCACCAGAAACCTTCTGGAAATGTATATGATTGTTTGTTAGTTTCCATCGACATGTATTGAGTCTCCTTCGCCTTTGATGTTTGTTTCCTTCGTTTTTTCTGTTGTCGTTATTTTTTCATTTTTCACATTCATACGGTCAATAAATTTCAGGAACGGGAACCAAATGACAAACACAATCATCAGGTTAAACAACTGAAGCAGACCGCCCGCTAGTGAATTTGTTGCCATCATTCCGCTAATAAAGATCGGCACTGTCCATGGGATATTCACACCTGTCGGGGGCGGTACAATGCCTGATGCCATCGCAAAATAAGTAATACATGTAATGACCATTGGCGCCAAAATCCACGGAATGAGAATAAGCGGGTTCATGACAATCGGTAAACCGAAGATAATCGGTTCATTGACGTTAAATAATCCTGGTCCTAAGCCAAGCTTGGCTACTTGTTTTAATTGCTTACTTTTCAGGAAAATTAAAATCGTAAACACAACAGCAAGCGTCATACCGGTTCCACCCATTCCAACCGTATAGATTTCAATAAACTGCTTGCTGATAATATTAGGAACCTCACCTGTTTTTGTGTAGCTCTCTAGGTTTTGAATGGACAATGTATTCCAAATCGGATCCATGACAGAGTTGATAATAATTTGGCCATGGAGCCCAAAGAACCACAGAATTTGTATAAAGAAAACAGCGATCAACGTCGGAATGATACCGCTTCCAAGACCGACAAGCGGCGCCTGAATGGCATGATAAATCAAATCATGCATATTTGTTTTAAAACCTTGTGTAATGATGATATTAATGAGCAAAAACGTTGTAAGTGTCAAGGTAGCCGGGATCAGTGCAGCAAAAGACTTTGCAACAGCCGGCGGAACCCCTTGCGGCATATTGATCACAAATTTCTTTTGGACAAAATAACGATAAATTTCAGCAGACAAAAAGCCTGTGATCATTCCAAGGAACATGCCCTTTGCGCCTAAACGATCGACTGGAATAACGCCTGCAATCGTTGCACCACCTTCTTGTTCTAGTAAAAACGGAGTCAGAAGCAAGAAAGAGGCTAAAGCAATCACACCGCCAAAGACAGCTTCCACATCATAGCTTTTTGATAAATAATAGCCAATCCCAAATACAACAAACACACTCATAATGCTGATGGTCGCACTCGGTGCGATATTCAGTGCAGACTGGACTCCTTCCAGTGCTGTTTGACTCATGATTTTATCTAAAAATGGCAAATTCATCAGCACAACCATAATGGAACCAAAGATGGTGAGCGGGAACGCAAGCATAAAGGCATCCCGTAATACGCCTAAATAGCGGTTGTTGTTTAATCTCCCAGCAATCGGAACCAAAATGGCACTTATTTTATCAAACATTGGTTTCCCCCCTTGTTTACACCCTTTATTGTTTAAGCGATTGGAATATCGGCAGGAGCTCTCCCACAAGCTCCTTGATGGTAATGGTCGACATTAAGTGATCTTCAGCGTGCATGAGCAGTAAGGAAAAGGATGTTGTTTCTCCTCCTGCCTCTTTCTGTACGAGTTGAAAATGGATGTCATGTGCATGCCGTAAATCTTCTTCCGCTTCCTTCATAAGAGAAAATGCCTCTTCTTCTAGACCTTCTCGATATTGTTTAAGAGCCTGAAGCAATTTGCTGCGTGCATTCCCGCTGTGTAAGATCAATTGAAAGCTCACTTGTTCCTCCGTGAGCCCTTCGAGTGTTTTCTTTTCCATCCTTTAAGATTCCCCCATCAATGTAAGTGCCTGTTCATACGCTTTTTGTCCATCGGCAAGTCCGTACGCCTGCATATCAATGACCTCTACCTCAATCCCGTATTTTGCTGCTTCTTTTTGAAGGTCTCCTTTTAAAAAGCTCATTTGCGGTCCGATTAACACAACATCCGCATTCGCCATTTCTTTTTTCGCTTGATCTTGCCCCACTGCCCAAATTTCTGCTTCGTCCCCAATTGAATCAGCGTGTGCTTTCATCTTTGTCACTAGTAAACTCGTAGACATTCCCGAACTGCATGCTAATAAAATACGTTTCATTTCTCTCACCCCATTGTTGTAATAAAAGCGCTTCCAATTAATATTATATATTTTTATTTTTAAATGTCTAGACATTTAATTTTATTTGTCTGTATTTAATATAAAAAAAGAGCGTATTTTACGCTCTTTGTCTTAATTGTCTTATCCTTTTCCTGCCTGGAACCCAGGATACTTTGTCATGCCGCCGTCTACATATAACGTCAAGCCTGTGACATAGCTGGCTTCTTTTGATGCCAGCCAGACAGCGCATGCTGCCACTTCTTCTGGCTTTCCAATATAACCGATTGGAATCAGCTCAATCACGCCTTTTTTCAAAGCTGGATCATCGAATTTCTCCGCATTAATCGGGGTATCAATGGCGCCTGGTGCAATACTGTTTACACGGATTTTTTTAGGGGCATATTCAAGCGCCAATGTTTCTGTCAAAAGCTTGGCGCCTCCTTTACTGGCTGCATAATGCACGAAATGAGGCCAAGGAATTTGCTGATGAACCGACGACATATTAATGATCGAGCCTTCTATCCCATGATCCGTCATATACTTCAGTGCATCACGGCATCCTAGAAACATACCTGTTAAATTGGTAGACATCACTTTGTTCCAATTATCCAGCGTCATTTCGGTAGAAGGCACTTCATTTTCAATGCCTGCGTTATTGATCATGACATCAAGACTGCCAAATGTATCAACGGCTTTATCAATCATTGCCCGCATATCCTCTTCTTTTGATACATCTCCCTTGATTTTCACAGCCTGTCCACCATTTTTTTGAATATCTGCAATGGTTTCATCCGGATTTTCTTTATCGGAGAAGTAATTGATCACCACATTAGCTTTTTCTTGTCCAAATCGGCGGGCCATCGCTTGACCAATCCCTGTACCTGCGCCTGTAATCAGAACTGTTTTTCCTTCTAAATCTGGATACATTCGTGTAACCTCCTATTTTGTAAAGCCTAGCAGCACACCGCCTGCAATGATCATCAAGCAGCCTGCAATGACAAAACTTTTTCTAGATGCTTTCTCTTTTAATAAGTAAATGCCGCCTAGTGTTGAGATGACAATCCCAGTTTGTGACATCGAAAAGCTGACGGCTACGCCAATTAATGGAATAGCCAAAAGCAGCCCAAGATTTCCTGTTGACCAAACAAGACCGGCAATGATATTTCTAAACGTATATTTACTAAAGGGATCCTGCTTTAAACTAATCGCTAAGGATGAAAGCAACATGCCGACGGATTGCGGGACAAGTGCAGACCAGCCATCAATATCAAACCATCTTAAAATGACGACATATCCGACGTAGCCAACGGTTGAGATAAGCAGAATGATGATTCCTTTTTTAAAATTCCCTCCATTCTCGCCGCCATTCTTTTTTTGACCGAGTGATGTCATGACAACACCTGCAATGATCAGTAAAATGGCGCAAGAACCAATGAGTATAACCGTCATCGTCTGCCATTCTTTGAAGACCATGACGCCAAATAGTGTTGTGCTCACAAGCTGCATGCCCGTTGATAAAGGAACCGCTTTAGACACACCGAGAAAAGCAACACTTGAAAGCTGATTCATTTGTCCAATACTCCAGAAGATGCCTGAAATGATGGAAACCGCGAAAATAAGCGGTGTCAGCTCTGGCATTTTGATGAAAAACGCTGCAATCGAAAATAAAAACGCACCGAGCGTAATGCCGAGGGTTTGCTGATACGCATTCCCGCCTAGTTTGACACTGATGAGAACAATACTTCCCCAAAATATCGCTGGGAGAAGTGCATATAAGATGCCCACTTCTATCCCTACTTTCTTGTCTTTTTTACATAGCATCCCTCTTTTTCGCATTTTTAGCCGAAAATATGCAAACAAAAAAACCTTACCAAAGGTAAGGTTTTTCAGTCGTTCTCTATTTATTTCATCCATTCAGTATGGAATACGCCTTCTTTATCTGTGCGCTCGTACGTATGTGCACCGAAATAGTCACGCTGTGCTTGAATTAAATTCGCTGGAAGGACAGCTGTGCGATAGCTATCAAAGTATGCAAGTGCACTTGAGAATGAAGGAACAGGAACTCCTTGTTCCACTGCAAGTGAAATGACTTTACGAAGTGATGATTGATAGTTTTGAGCAATATCCTTAAAGTATGGATCAAGCAATAGGTTTTTCAGTTCAGGATTACGGTCATATGCTTCTTTAATTTGTTGTAAGAAGGCTGCACGAATGATACATCCGCCGCGGAAGATCATCGCAATTTCACCGTATTTCAAATCCCAGTTATATTCATCAGACGCTGCTTTCATTTGCGCAAAGCCTTGTGCGTAAGAGCAGATTTTACTCATGAATAGGGCTTTTCTAACCGCTTCGATCAGCTCTTGTTTATTCTCAGCTGATTTTGCCGGCTCAGGACCTTCAATCAATTGACTTGCTTCCACACGCTCATCTTTCATTGCTGAAATGTAGCGCGCAAAAACAGACTCAGTAATGATTGGAAGCGGGACACCTAGATCAAGTGAGCTTTTGCTTGTCCATTTTCCAGTTCCTTTTTGACCAGCTTTATCTAAGATCACATCCACAAGCGGTTGGTTTGTTTCTTCATCCACTTTTGTGAAAATGTCAGCTGTAATTTCGATTAAATAGCTGTCAAGCTCGCCTTTATTCCACTCTGAGAATACTTCATGAAGCTCCCCTGCTGACAATCCAGCTACATGCTTCAAGATAAAGTATGATTCAGAGATCAATTGCATATCTCCGTACTCGATACCGTTATGAACCATTTTAACATAATGTCCTGCTCCATCTGGGCCGATATAAGTAGTACAAGGCTCGCCATCTACTTTCGCAGAGATCGCTTCTAAAATTGGTTTCACTAGCTCATGCGCTTCTTTTTGACCGCCTGGCATGATAGAAGGACCTTTTAGCGCGCCTTCTTCACCGCCGGAAACACCTGTGCCAATGAAGTGAATTCCACTTTCTGCAAGCTCTTGATTACGTCTTTGTGTATCCTTGTAATATGTATTTCCACCATCAATTAAAATGTCACCTTTCTCTAGGTGAGGAAGTAATGATTGAATGGTTGCATCTGTTGCTGCACCAGCTTTTACCATTAAAAGAATTTTACGCGGTGTTTCAAGCGACTGAACAAATTCTTCGATGCTGTATGTGCCAACAACGTTTTTTCCTTCTGCTTCTTGAAGAAACTCTTCTGTTTTGCTGCTAGATCTGTTATAAACGGATACGGAGAAACCGCGGCTTTCAATATTGAGGGCAAGGTTTTTCCCCATAACGGCTAGTCCAACCACACCGATTTGTTGTTTTGACATAATTCTGACGTCCCTTCTAACACACTATATTGATTACTGCTGAAATGATGTACCCTTTGAAATTACCACAACATCACCTCTTTTATCAAGTTTTCAGGCTAGTCATTTCCTCTTTCGTCCTGAAAAAAATCTTTATTAAAACTTGTCCCGCTTGTTTTGCTCTCTTTTTCCTTAATGGTGATCCCTCTTTGCACCAATGGTTTTCCATATTTTTCTTCCAGTCCATCTAAAATGGTTTGGAGAGGCTCTTCTTTTGCATCTTCTGTATATGAAAATAAATCAAGCTGTTTAACAGCTGCTTTTCGTTCGACAAGGTCTGTCCCTGTCACACCTAAGAGCCTCACTGGCTGGTCATTCCAATGTTTAAGGAATAACTGCTTTGCCGCTTCAAATATGTCTTCCTTTCGATCCGTTGGATTCGTAAGCATGACACTTCGCGTGATATTTTTCCAGCTTGCATACCGAATCATGATGAGCAGCCGATTCGCCATCACTTCTTTTCTCCTTAACCTTGCACTCACAGAGTGTGACAGCTTATCAATTAACGTGACAAGTTCATCTGAATCATCAGAATCATGAGGAAGAGTGGATGAATTGCCGACGGATTTAAATTCGTATATTCTTTCTGGATCCACGATGCCGTCATGTTCACCATTCGCCTTTTGCTTTAATCTCGGTCCATTAATGCCAAGCAATTCTTTTAGCGTATACTCATTCGCTTTCGCTAAGTCTTCAATGGTATGAATTCCGATTTTTTTTAATTTATCTGCCGTTTTTTGTCCAACCCCGTGCATGTCACCAGCCGGAAGCGGCCAGAGCATGTTCGGAACATCTCGTTTACGCAATATGGTGATGCCCATTGGCTTTTTCCAATTAGACGCCATTTTCGCTAAAAATTTATTCGGTGCAATGCCGATACTTGAAGGTAGCATCAGTTCCTCTACAAGCCTTGTTTGAATATCATGAGCCGTTTTTACCGCATGCTCGGCATATGGCGTATGCGTTAAATCAATATAGCCCTCGTCAATAGAGACAGGTTCGACTAAATCACTGTATTCTCTTAGTATTGTAAACATCTCTTGTGAGGAGCTGCGGTACCGGTCAAAGTTCGGGGTGCGGACAATGAGTCCCGGACATAGCCGCTTCGCCTCCCACAAGGGCATCGGGGGCCTCACACCTAGTGCTCTTGCCTCGTAGCTGCACGTCACAACAATCCCTTTACGCTCTTTTGCATTTCCGCTGATGGCTAAAGGTTTCCCTCGCAAAGAAGGATCATACGCCATTTCTACATTGGCATAAAAAGCATTCATGTCTATATGAAAAATAATATTTGACATTGGCATAACCCCATTTTCTTGACTACCTGTATTTTGATGATCAGCTGTTTTTTAATATATCAAACATGATGGATCCCTTTTACGCTCAATTATACATTGATTGATTTCATCTTTCCTCAAAAAAACCTTCTCTAAAAAAGAGAAGGTTCCACGTCCGTTTAAACTTTTTCTTCAAGTATACCATGTTGATATTGAATGTCCTCATATGTGAATACTTCATTTTTTTGATGATTTAAATGTTTCACAACAGGAGTGGGCTGCTGATTAAAATTCATACTCAAACTTTGATTAGAGTAGTGTCCAGCCGGATCAATATAATACTTGTAATCAATGACTCTTTCTACATCAATTTCAGCGTAAGCAATTCCCTCTGTTTCAGCTGGAACCATATCACTGATCGGTTCCCCGTCCGGCCCGTAAATGCACGTATGCCCGCTCTTAAATGTTTCAAAGTAATCTCTTTGCTCCTGCGTTAAACAAATCATCTCTTTCATTTCTTCCGTATATATAGATGATGTCATCAGCACAAATGTCTGTGTCGCGATAGCATAATATCTACTTGATATTTCATCATCAAAATAACCTGGCCAAGAGGCTACATGTACCTGCTCATTTTGGGCATTCATCGCCATAAGATCAAGTGGGACTTGATGCTCCCAGCACATCAATCCGCCAAGGTTTCCAATTTCAGTTTGAAACACCGGCATCATACTTCCACTTCCATCCCCCCAAATGAGTCTTTCTGCTACAGAAGCTCTCATTTTCCGATGTTTTCCTATTAAATCCCCATTAGGATTAAACCAAAGCTGAGCTAAATAGAGAGAACCGCCATCTTTTTCACTGCATGATATACAAACGTACGTTTCATTTCTCTTTGCTGCCTCACTTATTTTTTGAATGGCTAAGCTAGGGATTTCAACGGCATTTTTATATAATTCATGATAGAACTTTCTCGTATATTCTGGATGACCAATAAAAGCAAACCAAGGATAACCAGGTAAAAATGCTTCTGGGAATGCCACAAGCTTTGCACCATTTGAAGCTGCCTCGTCGATCAGTTCACATGATTTCTCAACGCTTGCTTCCAAATTTAAGTAGACAGGTGCTGCCTGCACGGCAGCTGCTCGAAACTTTGGGTAAATACTTGTCATATTCAAAACCTCCATTTCTTTTATCCCCCTCATTATAGGATAGGAAATATGAAGTTTGGATGACATTTACTATTTTATGAAAAATAAGGAATTTTATTCAATAGAGAAAACACGTGGTTCTGTTAGACATTTAACCATGTGTATAGTACACTGTGAGTAATGAAATGGATGTGATAATCATGATTATTGATACATTCAATGAAGTCTTTTTCCTTGTTGAATTCTTTACGATTATTCTTCCAGCGCTGACGGCCATCGGCATTGCGTTTTTACTAAAAGACTGCCGTATGAACGAACATCTTGGTGGACATCGTTTGGAAGAGTTGGACGCATCTTGCTTGAATCGAACAGACTTTCTGTTTATCATATATGATCGCATTACAACTTGGATTAGTAAAGTCATTCGAATGAAAAGATCATCTAATGATGATGAAGACCATTCGCTTCCTCTCACTAATTAAATTTTTTTAATCATGAGGAGGAAACGAATTGAAACGTTTATTGACTGTTTTTACGACTTTATGTTTGATGATGATTGCGTCACCTGCATTTGCAGCGAGTGCGCAAACGAATACGAGCTCTGATGGGTTTTTCCATCATTATTTTGTTCAGCCTTTTTCTGAGCTGATCATTTGGCTTGCGAACTTTTTCCATGATGATTATGGTTTATCTATTATGTTCGTCACCTTGATTGTCCGCCTGCTGATTTTCCCGCTTTTTGCGAACCAATTTAAGAAGCAAAGAGTCATGCAGGAAAAAATGGCACTGGTGAAACCACAGATTGACCAAATACAAAGCAAATTGAAGAAAACGAAAGAACCTGAAAAACAAAAAGAACTGCAAATGGAAATGATGAAAGTATATAAAGAGAACAATGTGAACCCGCTGGCAATGGGCTGTCTGCCTATGCTGATTCAAATTCCAATTGTTCTTGGCTTTTACTCAGCGATCCGCTCAACACCTGAGATCGCAACTCATACGTTCTTATGGTTTAACTTAGGACAAACCGATTTATTGGTGGCGGTCTTTGCAGGAGCTATGTATTTCTTGCAATTTTATGTCACTCAAAAATATGCGAAGCAATCAGGCACCCAGACAGAGGCTGCGCTGAAACAGGCGAAAGTGATGGGCATGATTTTCCCAATCATGATGCTATTTCTTTCAATCAATGCACCCGCTGCTCTTCCTTTATACTGGATGACAAGCGGACTATTACTCACGATTCAAACGATTATTTTAAATGTCATGTACCAAAAATCAAAAACGAAAGCTGCGGCTAACGAACAAGCCAAACCAGCTGCTGAATAAAAATAAACCCCTTATCTCTAGATAAGGGGCTTTTCATTATGCCAATTCTTCTTTCAACCGGTCTGGCAATTGATCGAGATCCTCAATTTTCCCAAGGAACTTATTTGGGTCCACTTGTAAAATCATTTTGTTTTCTCTCTCCACAACGCCGAAGAAATATTCAGAGGCCTTCGTGTTCATATGAAATGGCTTGATCTCGCTTTGCTCGATATCGATGATATCTTTTGCATCTGAGACAAGACAGCCAATCATTTGATCGTTTACTTCAAATAGCAGCACCTTGGACTGCTCGTTCACATCAAGAGGTTTTCCGTGAAGCATTACACCTGTGTCACTGACAGGAATGACCTCTCCTCTTAATGACATCAGCCCTTTAATTTCTTTTGGAAGGTTCGATACTTCTTGTAAGTAAGGGACCTTTTCAATCGAACGAATATGCTCTACACTGATGCCAAAATCCTCTTGTCCCACCTGAAAAATAATAATCTTTTGCGTGCTCACAGAGTCTCCTGCCTTTACGATGGATTTGTCGTTTCTTCGATAATGGCGAGAACCATTTCAGCTGTTTTGACTAATTCTTCAATCGGCATTTTCTCATTTTTCGTATGAATATCTTCATATCCAACAGCTAGGTTGACAGTTGGGACGCCGTTGCCTGCAATGACGTTTGCATCACTGCCTCCGCCGCTCGTCTGCAGTTCTGAAGGACGGCCAATTTTTGCTGCCGCTTTTTTCGCCACTTCTACGACTTGATCGCCGTGTGAGAATTTGAAGCCTGGATACATGATGTCAATTTGTACATCGGCACTTCCGCCCATTTCTTTAGCGGTTTTTTCAAAAGCTTCTTTCATCTTCGCTACTTGAGCTTCCATTTTTGCTGGCTCTAAAGAGCGTGCTTCCGCCAAAATATCGACTTGATCGCACACAATATTCGTTTGTGTTCCGCCTTCAAAACGGCCGATATTCGCCGTAGTTTCTTCATCAATCCGGCCAAGCGGCATGCTGGCAATTGCTTTAGATGCAATGGTAATCGCAGACACACCTTTTTCAGGCGCGACACCTGCGTGAGCTGTTTTTCCGTAAATCGTTGCGCGAACTTTCGCCTGTGTTGGTGCAGCTACGATAATCGTACCGACCTTGCCATCTGAATCAAGGGCATAGCCGTATTTCGCTGTCATCAAATTCGGATCTAACGCTTTTGCTCCAACAAGACCTGATTCCTCGCCTGCTGTGATCACAAATTCAATTGTCCCATGCGGTAAATTTTTCTCTTTCAACACACGGACCGCTTCAAACATAGCAGCAAGTCCTGTTTTATCGTCAGCGCCAAGAATCGTTGTTCCATCTGTTTTCACATAGCCGTCCTCAATGACTGGTTTTACGCCATTCCCTGGTACAACTGTATCCATATGGGAAGTAAAATAAATCGTATCTGCCTCTTGATTTCCTTCTAATGTGCAGACAAGGTTGCCTGCCCCGTGGCCTGTTACCGCTTTTGAATCGTCTTCAACTACTTTTAGACCAAGCTGCGAGAATTTTTCTTTTAGGACTTCAACAATTTTCTCTTCGTGTTTTGTTTCTGAATCAATCTGAACTAATTCTAAAAATTCGTCTAGTAAGCGTTTTTCATTGATCATGATGATGCTCCTCCTCTTATAGCGGCATGTTGCCATGCTTTTTTAACGGTCTATCTTCTTCCTTACTGCGAAGCACATCAAATGAGCGGATCAATCGCTCTCTCGTTTCAGCTGGCATGAAAATATCGTCTATCAGACCTGCCTGAGCCGCTTTCCATACACTTGGTTTGTTCATAGACTCGCGCGAAGCAGGATGAACGATTTCGTCTGCGAACGTTTTCCCCATGACATCAATTTCGGCCTCTGGCCATGCATAAACAAAGTCAGCGCCTAAGCCCTTACTATTCATCGCGACATATGCACCGCCAAACGCTTTTCTTAAAATCACAGTGATTTTTGGAACAGTTGCTTCAGCGTACGCATATAAAAGCTTTGCACCGTGGCGGATAATTCCCGCATGCTCGGCTTTCTCCCCTGGTAAAAAACCAGGAACGTCCACAAGGGTTAAGATCGGAATATGAAACGCATCGCAAAATCGAATAAACCTGGCCGCTTTATCGGCAGCGTCGAGATCAAGGCTTCCTGCCAATACCTTTGGCTGATTGGCAACAATACCAATGGAGGCTCCTTGTAATCTGGCAAAACCTGTGACAATATTTTTTGAGAAACAAGGCTGCGTTTCAAAGAATGAGTCTGGATCGGTTATCGCTGTCACCACTTGTTTGACATCATAGGTGCGTGATGGATCCTTTGGCAGGATGCTGCCTGGATCGGCGGTATCATGCTTTCGTGCTTCAGTGTGCATGACAGCCTGCTGTTTCGTTTGTATGTACGTTAAAAGAGTTCGAACTGCTTTTAACACGTCCTTCTCATCTTTCCCAGTATAGTGCACATTCCCGCTTGTCTGATGCTGAACACTTGCACCGCCAAGACGGTCAGGACAGACCGTTTCTCCTGTTGCCTTTTCTATTACTTTCGGACCAGTTAAAAACATATGAGCTGTTTGCTCTGTCATGAAGACAAAATCAGTCAATGCAGGAGAATAGACTGCACCTCCAGCACATGAGCCTAAAATAACAGATATTTGCGGGATTCGACCAGAGTACAGCACATTCCGTTTAAAAATCTGTCCGTATCCTTCTAATGATACCACACCCTCTTGAATTCTCGCACCACCTGAGTCTTTTAGACCGATGACCGGCATCTGATTTTTAGCTGCCATGTCCATTAAAGAAGCAATTTTTTTCGCATGCATTTCGCCTAAAGAGCCCCCATATACTGTTGCATCTTGAGCATATACACATACTGGCTTTCCATGAATGAGTCCCGTTCCAATGACGACACCGTCACCAACATGCTCTGACAGATCACCTGTTGCAAATGACTGAATTTCCATTAAGCTGCCCTCGTCAAGAAGTGTATGCAGCCGCTCTCGCACCGTCAGCTTTCCTTTACTTCTGTGAGCTGCTGCTCGTTTTTCGCCGCCGCCCATTAACGCTTTCTTCCGCCATTCAGACAAGTCATTGAACGATTCATTCATCGCTATATTTCTCTCCTTTCAAGGACTCGCACAATTCAAATAACACACCTGACGTTTCTTTAGGTGAAATAAATGCAATCTGCTTACCGCTGGCGCCCACCTGTGCTTTTTTTTGGAGAAGCTGCACGCCAAGGTGATCGAGACGGCTAAGATCACCCTGAATGTCACCTGATTTTAGCGCAATATGATGGAGCCCCTCTCCTCTTTTTGCTAAAAAGGTATGTAGTTTGCTGCGTGCTGATATCGGCTCAATTAATTCAATGTGCAGATCATGAAGTGAAGCGAAGGACGCTTTAATCTCCTGCTCAGGAATCTCTTGTATGTCTGAAAAATGCCAGTTAAATAGCTGATGAAGCGTTTGAGATGTTTCTTTAATAGAAAAGACGGCAATGGCAATATGATCGATTTGGTTCATCCGTTCACTTCCTTTGCTGATCACTTGTCGCATATGAAAAAACCAGATAAAATAAAGACAAGTGCGCTTGTCGCAAAAATCTTCGGTTATAGGGGTGCGATATGTCTCAAAAATTCATGAAATTTATGGTATTGCTTATGATTAGCCTGCTGTTAGTTTCTTCACTTTTAGCAGGAGCAGCAGCCTTTTTATAAGGTTTGAATAAAAAGCAGACAAGCAGGTGATTCGTGATATCAACGAATGGCCTGTTTGTCTTTGGCAAGCGTTTCAAAGGAAGCACTTGATTTTGTAATCCATACCTTGGTGCCAATTGGCAGCTGATCAAACAAAAGCTCTACATCTTGATTATGAAGTCTCACACAGCCTGCCGTGATAAATTTCCCAATCGATGTTTCGTCACTCGTTCCATGAATTCCGTAGGTTCTGCCATCTGTTCCTCGTGCATCAAATCCAATCCATCTTCGCCCTAGAGGATTATTCTTCGCACCGCCTTCAATATTTTTTCTTCTGTAATAGGGATCTTTCGCTTTGATCATAATGGTAAATTCACCTTCTGGCGTTAAATCCTCTGTTTTTCCTGTTGAAGCGGGATATACTTTTTGAATTTTCCCTTGATCAATAAAGGCCAGTTCATTCGTTTGTTTATTAATAATGACAAACGGGTCACCTGGAAGCGGGTTTTGTCCAAGCGGCCAGATAGGTGAAAGGGACATGGTCAGTACAGTATAAAATAAAAGACGCATAGGCTCCTCCTTTTTCATTAGATTGACCAATGAAGGAAGAACTCATGCGTCTCTATTCTTTCATCCCTTTAAAATAGCTTTTCAGTACTAAATATTGTTCCATTTCACCGAGGAAATGAAAGAGTGCAGCTCTTGCCTCAAATTCTTCTCGTGTTTGCGGTAGCGGAAGTGCATCGAACTCTTCTTTCATATCAATGAGACGTCTTAAAAACTTATGCGCTGTGTTCCCTGGGTGAATATGTTCGCGTAAGTCTCTAATGTATTCTGCAATGATTTGTCCATGCTCCGTTGTGACGGAAATCGACGTAATTTTGGGCAGCACACGCTCAATGATTTCAAATTGCTTTTGTCTCATATTGAAATAATGATAATACAGGTTTTCATGTCTTAATACATGGTTTTCAACATCACGGTATGCAAGAGCTTTCGCTTCTTTGATCAATTGATGTGTCTCTGGTATTTCTTTTCCTGTCCAGTCTTGTTTCCCTGTCATTAAATATTGCTCGATTTCCTCAAAGATTTTAGCAAAGTTGGCTTCAATCTGTTCGCTGTAGCGTTTGAGTTTTTTATCAACACTTGGCATATAGAGGTTCATAATGAGCGCTACCCCAACACCAATGGTAATCAGCAGCAGTTCATTCCAGATGAGATGCAGGGTAATCCCGCCAGACATGTATAAATGGAGGATGATGACTGAACTTGTGACAATCCCTTCTTTAATTCGAAGCAGAACCGTTGTCGGAATAAAGACAAGCAGCATCAAACCGATCACAAAAGGATGATACCCAATCAGATCGAAAAATAAATAAGAAAATAAAATAGCAAGACTGCATGCTGCAAAGCGGGCTCCCGATGCTAAGAGGGATCTTTTCTTTGTTACCTGAATACACAGGATCGTAATAATCCCGGCAGCTGAATAATTTTGCAAGCCAAGCAATTGTGCAATATAAATAGCGATCGCTGTTCCTAATGCTGTTTTCAGCGTTCGGTAGCCGATTTTAAACATGGTGTGATTCACTCTTTTCTGTCTTGTTTCCATTCACTTTTGTGAAATGATGAACTTTTTTTACTTTCCCCATTATAATCAAAAAAAGAAGGAGATGTTAAGTCTCCTTCTCTTATTTCTTTATAATATTTTTTGTAAGAAGTCTTGCGCACGCTGTGAAGACGGTGATTCAAAAAATTGTACAGGGTTTGCATCCTCTACTATTTTCCCATCATCCATAAAGATCACGCGGTCAGCCACTTCTTTTGCAAAGCCCATTTCATGTGTGACGATGACGAGTGTCATTCCAGATTGAGCCAGCTCTTTCATGACCTCTAATACTTCCTTGACCATTTCTGGATCTAGGGCAGACGTTGGTTCGTCAAACAGCATAATGTCTGGTGTCATCGCAAGCGCACGCGCAATCGCCACACGCTGCTTTTGACCGCCGGACAAACGGTTCGGGAAATCATCTTTTTTCTCTAAAAGCCCTACCTTTTTGAGCAGGTCTTCAGCTTGTTTGATGCTGTCTTCCTTCGATTGATTCTTTACATTCATTGGCGCATACGTGATATTTTCCAGCACAGTTTTATGCGGGAACAGATGGAAATGTTGAAACACCATTCCGATGTTCTCACGCACTTTTAGTGCATTCGTTTTTGGGTTGGTGATCTCGGTGTCCTTAATCGTAATGACACCAGAAGTCGGCTTTTCAAGTAAATTTATGCAGCGAAGGAACGTCGATTTTCCTGAACCAGATGGTCCAATGACCGCAACAACTTCCCCTTCTTTAATGGTGGTGTCGATCCCCTTTAAAACTTCGTTTTTACCAAAAGATTTTGTGAGTTTCTCTATTTTAATCATTTGATTTTAACTTCCTTTCCACCGATTTGCCGACAAAGGTGAGAACAAGCACGATGACATAATAGATAAGACCCGCAAAAATAAGCGGTTCAAGATAATTATACGTGACGGCCCCTGCTTGATAGGCTCGTCTCATGACATCGCCCAGTCCAATGACTGTTACAATCGCTGATTCTTTTGTCAGTGTAATCGTTTCATTCACAAGTGCAGGTGAAATATTTTTAAACGCCTGCGGAAGCAATAAGTCCTTCATCATTTTAGCATAAGGGATGCCTAAAGCAACGGCTGCTTCTTTTTGACCTTTATCAATGGCATTAATCCCCGCACGAATAATTTCAGATACGTATGCCGCCGAGTTGAGTGAAAATGCAGCTACAGCAGCCCAGTATTGGTCGATTTGAAACCCAAGAAGCTGAGGCAGACCAAAATAAATAATGAGCAATTGAAGCACAAGCGGTGTGCCTCGGAAAATTGACGTATAAAAATCAGCAAGCCAAATGAGCGGTTTAAACACACTAATTTTACAAAGCGTTAATAAAATTCCTAAGATAAATCCAAGAAAAAGGGATACCACTACTATAGAAAGCGTGACCTTAAGTCCTTCTAGAATAAAGGGCATCTGAGGTATTACATCTTTAAAATCCAACATGACATTCTCCTTTTATTTGCCTTCAGACGAAATCAAAAAATAAAACAGGAAAAAAGTTCAACACGAGTTGAACTTTTCAGCGCTTTCTATTTTCATGAATGACGCTGATCCTTTTCCTGACTTACTTTTCATCAGCAAACCATTTTTTAATTAACTTATCAAGTTCGCCATTATCTTTCATTTCTTTTAATGATTTATTAAATTTCGCTGTTAAGTCGCTGTTTTTCTTGAATGCAATGGCTGAACCTTCGTTTGAGCTGTTCAGTCCAAACGCTTGGAAATCTTTTTCCTTTTTCAAGTAACCAGCAGCTACTTTATCTTCAATAATTGCTGCATCAAAACGGCCTGCTTTGATCTCTTGAATGATATCAGAAATTTTATTGCGGTCTTCAACGGTTAGGTTATATTTCTTTTGCAGTCCATTTGCTTCATCCTGTTGAATAGAACCTAATTGAACGCCGACTGTTTTGTCTTTTAAATCTTTCTCTGCTTTTATACCGCTAGATTTCTTTGATACAACCAAATTTTCAGCATTATAATAAACATCAGAGAAATCAACTTGCTTTTTACGTTTTTCTGTAGGTGTCATTCCTGCAAGGACAATATCAGCTTTGTTTGTTTTAAGTGCTGATACAAGACTTGCAAAGTCCATATCTTGAATTTCTAGCTTGTAGCCATTTTTTTTCGCTAGTGCAGTTGCAAGATCTACATCAAAACCGACAATTTTATCTCCGTCTTTTGATTCAAATGGCGGATAATCTGCTGATGTCGCCATAACGAGTGTCTTGTCATCTCCTGATGCGTTTGAATTATTAGAAGAAGTTCCACAAGCTGCGAGTGCAGCTGCAAGACCAGCTGTCATAAGTATTAATAACCACTTTTTCATATGATGATGCCTCCCAGTATTTAAAATCATGTGTTGATTTGAATATTTATTCACTATAATGTATTTTAAACACTTTCTTTTTAAGATGCAATAGTATTTTGCTAAAATTATTTTGATTCTATTGTCTTATAAAACAAAAAGCAGACCGATCTAAAGACCGGACTGCTTTATATTTATTCATTCAAAAGTCACATGTTAGATTTCTTCGCAATGCTCATCGAAAGCGGCTTGTAGTTTTGACACGACTTCCATTGGCTCATGCCCTTCAATTTCATGACGTTCAACCATTTTAATGATTTTTCCATCTTTTAATAAGGCAAAAGATGGTGAAGATGGCGGGAAGCCTTCAAAGTATTCACGGGCTCTTGCCGTTGCCTCTTTGTCCTGTCCAGCAAACACTGTCAGCAATTGATCTGGACGCTTATCGTAATGAACAGAATAGCCGGCAGCTGGTCTTGCAATACCGCCTGCACAGCCGCATACTGAATTCACCATGACAAGTGCCGTTCCTTTTTTAGTCAGTGCTTCGTCTACTTCTTCAGCTGACGTGAGCTCAGTGTAGCCTGCCTGCTTAATTTCTTCTCTCGCTTGTTTCACAATATCATTCATAAATAAATTAAAATCAATATTCATGTCCGTCCACTCCTTTTGCGTACCAAAACCATTTTAACTCCATCATATCAAGGAAAACGCCTGCGGGCAAATGTGTTGTCTTTTCCTTCGCCTCTTTTTCCGAACATCGTTTATGAGCTGTCAAATTGGGGAAAAGTGATGTTAAAGAGATGAAAGGGAGAACTGCGTGATGGCACAATTCAAAAAAGCGATGCTCATTTATAATGGAAATGCTGGACAAAAAAACATGGAAAAAACACTCGGTCAAACAGTGCCTCTTCTTTCTCTACATATTGATGAACTCATTCTGAAACCAACAAAGCAGCCAAATGATGCTTATGATTTCTGCCGTCATATCGATGAGACGGTGGAATTGCTCATTATATTAGGCGGAGATGGAACCGTGCATGAATGCATGAACGGTATTGGCGGTTTAGAAAAAAGGCCCGCTGTAGCGATATTGCCAGGCGGGACATGCAATGATTTTTCTAGAACACTTGGTATTCCTCAACAAATGCAAAAAGCCGCTCAAATGATTGTAGACGGCAAAGAGAAAAAGGTCGACTTAATCAAAGCAGAAGATCGATACGTGTTAAACTTTTGGGGAATTGGGCTGATCGCAGACACGTCCAACAATATTAACGACAAGGAAAAAGCCGTACTCGGCAAAATCAGCTACTTCACTAGTGCCCTGCGCACCTTGCAGCAAACAGATCCTTTTCACGTACGTATTGAGACAGAAGAGGAAAGCTGGGAAGAGGAAGCCGTCATCGTTCTTGTCATGAATGGACATTTTATCGGTACAAATAAAATTGATTTGCCTCATGCAGCCATTGATGATGGAAAAGCAGAAATCTTAATTTGCAGAAATACGAGTTTCTCTGCTTTAAAAGAAATCTTCTCAATGAACCGGGAAGAGCTGGAGGATTTCACCGGCGATCTGTCTCTCATTCAAGCGTCCAGTATTCGTATCCACACAAAAGAGGAAATGGATGCTGATACGGATGGTGAGGTTTATATGAAGGCCCCCTCTTCTTTAGAAGTGTTAAAACAGCATTTGACCTTTATTGTTCCAGCAGAATAAAAAAATGCCCGACATCATTTTGATTCGGGCGTTTTTTTGATATAGCGTCTGTATAAATATTCAAGTGCATATCCGAGAAGTGTCCCAGCGAGAAGTGATATTCCTAAAAAGCTATTGGCTGCTCCTTTAAACCCGCCGACAATCAGCAGACAGTACACGATTTGAATGATTGAAACGATCGATATGATAAGCAGTAATCGTTCAGGATGATTGCGTGATTTAGAAATGTACCGCAGAAAAGCGAAGGCAATCGCTGTGATAAACATGAGACCAATCGTTAGAAAAGCAAAAAAATCTAGTCCAGACATATCATCGCTCCTTTCTCCTAGATGTGGAAATCCCCCTCTCATGCCGGGAGGGGGAAAATATTGTTTTAATAAACAGATGTCTGCTCGTCGATGCCTTCAAGGATTTGTTTAATTCGCTGAAGGAATCTGCCGCATACAAGACCATCTAGTACTCTGTGATCTAATGAAAGACAAAGATTGACCATGTCTCTTGCCGCAATCATTCCGTTTACTATCATTGGACGCTTCACGATCGATTCTACTTGTAAAATCGCCGCTTGCGGATAATTAATGATTCCCATTGATTGTATCGAACCAAAAGATCCCGTGTTGTTGACAGTGAAGGTACCGCCTTCCATATCACTTTGCTTGAGCGTCCCTTGTCTCACCTTAGACGCCAGCTCATGAATTTCTTTGGCGATGCCCTTAATGGTCTTTTCATCCGCATCCTTAATGACTGGAACAAAAAGCGCGTCATCTGTAGCGACAGCAATCGAAACATTGATCGCTTTCTTCTGCACAATTTTATCTCCTGCCCACATGCTGTTCATTTCAGGGAATTCCTTTAAGGCTTGAGCCACTGCTTTGACAAAGAACGCAAAGAACGTCAAGTTAAAGCCTTCTTTTGCTTTAAACTGATCCTTCAGCTGATTTCTTCTTGTCACTAGATTTGTCACATCGACTTCCATCATCGTCCATGCATGCGGAATTTCATGTTTGCTTCTCAGCATATTGGCCGCAATTGCCTGACGGATCGGCGTGACTGGCAGCTCAACATCACCAGGCATGGAAGGGACGGCAGGCGCCGCTTTTGCTTGAGATGACTGCGCAGGCTCCGGTTGAACGGCACGTTCATTGACAGGTGCTGTCTTCTCTTTGACGCCGCCGTTTTCAATGAGCTGGAGCAAATCTTTTCTAGTAATTCGGCCGCCTGCTCCCGTACCTTGAACAGCCGCTAAATCAATGCCATGCTCATCTGCTAAACGAAGAACGGCTGGAGAGTAACGTTTCTTTTGACTTTGATTCTCATTTGTTTGATCTGCTTCAGGCGCTTCGCTTTGCTTAGGTGCTTCTTCTTTTGCACTCTGCTGCTCGCTTCCTTCTACTTCAATTTCACAGAACACTTCTCCTACTTGCAGCGTCTCGCCTTCCTCAGCCGATAGCTTTGTAATCGTTCCTGTAAAAGATGACGGGACTTCTGCGTTCACTTTATCCGTCATGACTTCCGCAATCGGATCGTATTTATTCACATGATCGCCAGGTGAAACGAGCCATTTGCTAATAGTTCCTTCTGTTACACTTTCACCTAGCTGAGGCATTTTCATTTGTTCAATTGCCACTTTGAAACCCTCCTCTTTCTTAAAACGCCGCCAGCTCTCTCATTTCAGCTTCTACCTTATCCGGGTTGACCATGAAGAATTTCTCCATTGTCGGCGCATAAGGCATTGCCGGAATATCTGGTCCAGCAAGACGTTTGATTGGTGCGTCTAAATCAAATAAGCAATGCTCCGAAATGATCGCCGCAACCTCACTCATGATGCTGCCTTCTTTTGTATCTTCAGTTAACAGAAGCACTTTACCTGTTTTAGAAGCCGCTTCTATAATCGCTTCCTGATCAAGCGGGTACACTGTTCTCAAATCGAGAATATGAGCGGAAATGCCGTCTTTAGCAAGGCGGTCTGCTGCTTGCAGCGCAAAATGGACACAAAGGCCATATGTAATGACCGTGATATCATCGCCTTCACGTTTCACATCTGCTTTTCCAATCGGAAGAGTGTAATCCTCTTCAGGTACTTCTCCTTTAATCAGACGGTATGCACGTTTATGTTCAAAGAACAATACAGGATCTGGATCACGCACTGCAGCCTTTAAAAGACCTTTGACATCATAAGGTGTAGAAGGCATCACAATCTTCAAACCAGGCTGGTTAGCAAAAATGGCTTCGACCGATTGTGAATGATAAAGTGCCCCGTGTACTCCGCCCCCGTAAGGTGCGCGGATGACCATTGGACAGCTCCAATCATTATTTGAGCGGTATCTAATTTTTGCAGCCTCTGAAATGATTTGGTTGATTGCAGGCATAATGAAATCCGCAAATTGCATTTCTGCAATTGGGCGCATTCCATACATTGCTGCCCCAATACCTACACCAGCAATGGCTGATTCTGCAAGAGGTGTATCCATGACGCGCGCTTCTCCAAATTGCTCGTAAAGACCCGCTGTCGCTTTAAATACGCCGCCTTTTTTCCCGACATCCTCTCCGAGCACAAACACTTTCGGATCTCGCTCCATTTCTTCTTTCATCGCCAGTGTAATGGCGTCTATATATGACATAACAGGCATTTTTCTTCCCCCTTACTCCGCATACACGTAACGAAGTGCGCTTTCTGCATCAGCATAAGCTGCGTTTTCCGCTTCATCAGTAGCTTCGTTTACGATTTGCATGATTTCTTTTGTCATCTCTTCTTTCATTTCTGAAGTCATGACGTTTCCTTCGATTAAATACGTTTCATATTGGATGAGCGGATCTTTCTTTCTTGCTTCGAGCACTTCTTCTTTTTCTCGATAGCTTGAATCATCGTCATCACTTGAGTGCGCAGTTAAACGGTAAGAGATCGTTTCAATCAATGTCGGGCCTTCGCCTCTAGCCGCACGGTCTCTCGCTTCTTTGACAGCCGCATATACTTCAAGCGGATCATTTCCATCTACAGTGACGCCAGGCATACCATACCCAATCGCACGATCTGAAATGCGTTCACAGGCTACTTGTTTGTCATATGGCACGGAAATCGCATACTTATTGTTTTCACACATGAAAATAACAGGCAGTTTATGCACAGCAGCAAAGTTTGCGCCTTCGTGAAAATCTCCTTGGTTTGATGAGCCTTCACCGAACGTGACAAAGCTGACAAAGTTTTTCTGCTCTAATCGTCCAGCAAGGGCAATCCCCACCGCGTGAGGAACCTGCGTTGTTACAGGTGAAGAGCCGGTCACAATTCGATTTGCTTTTTGCCCAAAATGCCCTGGCATTTGTCTTCCGCCTGAGTTTGGATCGTCTTGTTTTGCGAAACCAGACATCATTAAATCTTTTGCTGTCATTCCAAAAGCAAGGACAACTCCCATATCACGATAGTAAGGTAAGACGTAATCTTCTTCTCTATTAAGAGCAAATGCAGCGCCTACTTGCTGCGCTTCCTGTCCTTGACAAGAAATGACGAATGGAATTTTCCCCGAACGGTTTAAAAGCCACATCCGTTCATCGATTTTTCTCGCTAAGAGCATTGTTCTATATATATCAATTGCTTGTTCATCTGATAATCCTAATTCCTGATGACGCATGTTACTCATCATGTTTCCCTCCTTGATTAAAAATGGATCGCCTTCCCGTCAACAGCAAGCGCTGCCTCACCAATCGCCTCTGATAAGGTCGGATGCGGGTGTATCGTCTGCCCCACTTCCCACGGGGTTGCATCAAGTACTTTGGCTAATCCAGCTTCAGATATCATATCTGTTACATGAGGACCAATCATATGAATTCCTAAAATATCATCTGTCTTTTGATCGGCAATGATTTTGACGAATCCATCAGACTCCCCGTACACAAGCGCTTTTCCAATCGCCATAAATGGAAATTTCCCTATTTTGACTTCAAAGCCCTGCTCTTTTGCCGCCTGTTCAGTGAGTCCAACACTTGCAGTTTCTGGGTGAGAGTAAACACATTTAGATACGAGCGTTTCATCGAGCGGCTTCGGATCTTTCCCAGCCATATGTTCTACAGCAATCATACCTTCGTGTGAAGCGACATGTGCCAGCTGAAGCCCGCCAATGACATCTCCTATTGCGTAAATATGCGATTCTTTCGTTTGATAATGTTCATTCACGACAATGCCTTGTTTTTCGGTTTGAATGTCCGTGTTTTCAAGACCTATGCCTTCGATATTAGGTACTCTGCCGACTGAAAGAAGAAGTTTTTCCGCTTCAAACGTCTGAATGTCTCCATCCTTTTCCGCTTGAATTGTCACGAGATTCTCCTGCTTTCCTACACTATCTGGCAGTACCTTCGCATTTGTCACAAAAGTGATGCCTTTTTTAGATAATAGTTTTTCCATTTCTTTAGAAATGTCATGATCCTCTGTTGGCAAAATGCGGTCTGCAAACTCAATCACAGTGACGTTCACACCAAAATCATTGAGCATAGACGCCCACTCGATTCCGATCACTCCGCCTCCGACAATCAGCATCGACTGTGGAAGCTCTGGCAGTTCAAGTGCATCATCTGATGTGAGGATGTGTGTTCCATCTGCTTCAAGCCCTGGCAGCACACGCGGTCTTGATCCTGTCGCGATGATGACCTGCTTTGGAATGAGCATTTCATTTTCCTCTCCATTTGCCATTTCTACGGAGATCGTTCCTGGCATTGGAGAAAAGATAGATGGGCCAAGAATACGGCCGATCCCTTCATATACATCAATTTTTCCTTGTTTCATTAAATGTTTGACGCCGCCTGCTAGTTTTTCGACGATCTCTGTTTTTCTTTTCTGCACATTGACAAATTGCAAGGCAACGCCGCCTGCCTCAACACCAAAATCAGCTGCGCGTTTGACGGTTTGATAAACTTCTGCACTTCTGAGCAGCGCTTTAGACGGAATGCAGCCTTTATGAAGACATGTTCCGCCAAGCTTTGATTTTTCTACAACTGCTGTTTTCAATCCAAGCTGTGAGGCACGGATGGCTGCCACATAGCCGCCTGTGCCTCCACCAAGAATGACGAGGTCATATTCAGTTGCCATGACTTGTCACACCTTTCTCGATCCGTTGATCATTTGGGTATTCTTTCGGTGATTCTTCTTCTTTTAAAATACGAAGCGCACCTTCTGCTAACGATTGCAGCTCATTTTCACCTGGATACACGACAACATCTGAAATCCAGTCAATATAGCCGCGAATACTTGATGTAATCTGTTTGCTATATGCAAGGCCGCCTGTTAACACAATCACGTCAACTGCTCCTTTTAAGACAGCACTCGCTGCACCGATTTCCTTGGCAATTTGATAGCTCATTGCTTCATAAATAAGCGCAGCCCGCTGATCACCTGCTTCAATCATGCGTTCCACTTTCACAGCGTCTGTCGTGCCAAGATAGCCCGCAAGTCCACCTTCACCAATAATGCGTTTGAGCATTTCCTCTTGGGTATACTCACCCGAAAAACAAAGATTTACAAGATCACCTGTCGGCAAGGTTCCCGCACGCTCGGGGCTGAAAGGACCTTCGCCATGCAGACCGTTATTGACATCGATGACTTTTCCTTTTTCATGAACACCAATGGTGATACCGCCGCCCATATGAGTAATAATCATGTTTAAATCTTCGTAACTTTTTCCAAAAGAAGCAGCTGTTTTTCTTGCGACCGCTTTTTGATTTAATGCATGAAAAATGCTTTTTCTTTCAATCGTTGGCAGCCCTGAAATACGAGCAATTGGTTTTAGTTCATCCACTACAACTGGATCGACAATAAAAGCTGGGATATTCAGGCCAAGTGCAATTTCTCTCGCGATGATTCCGCCGAGATTGGATGCGTGCTGGCCGGCATATCCTTCTTTTAGGTCTTCCACCATTTGCTCATTGACTTCATATGTGCCTCCTTCAATCGGACGAAGAAGACCGCCGCGCGCACAAACTGCATCAAACTTTGAGATGTTCATCCCCTGTTCATGCAGTGTTTTCAAAATGGTTTCTTTACGGAATGAAAATTGATCAATGATATGAGGAAACTGCTTTAATTCCTCATCTGTATGTCTAAGTGTCGTTTCAAAAATAGAACGTTCATTATGAAACACACCAATTTTTGTTGAAGTAGAGCCAGGATTAATCGTGAGAATACGCCATTCTTTTGTCAGCAAAAACAAAACCTCCGTTTCAACTCATTCTTCAAATTAGCGACGGCTTAAAATATGTTGACCATTTTGCAAGAATTGACTTCTTGATTTGCGCATTCTTTCAATTCTCTCTTCAGCCAATCGGTCTGCCGCTTTATATGTTGGAATGGCATCACGGTTTGAAATTTCAATCACACGTTCAATATTTTGATAAATGCCTTCGACTTTTTTCATCGCACGATCTGCATTATAGCCATAAAGCTCATCAGCAACGTTAATCACACCGCCTGCATTGATCACATAATCAGGAGCATATACAATCCCCATCTCATGGATAAGGTCTCCGTGATGCGTTTCTCTCAGCTGGTTATTTGCAGCACCTGCAATCACCTTTGCTTTTAACTTAGGAATGGTCACATCGTTAATGGTTGCACCAAGTGCGCACGGTGCATAAATATCACATGCTTGATCGTAAATATCGTCAGGGTCGACTGCTTTTGCGCCGAAGTCTTCAACAGCTCGCTTGACAGAGTCTTTGTTGATATCTGTGACAATGAGCTGCGCGCCTTCTTCGTGCAGATGTTTACACAGGTTGTAAGCGACATTTCCAACACCTTGGACGGCAATTGTTTTTCCTTCTAATGAATCGGTCCCAAATGCTGCTTTGGCAGCGGCTTTCATCCCTTTGTATACACCGTAAGCAGTGACTGGAGACGGATTTCCGGATGAACCAAATGCAGGAGAGATCCCTGTGACAAAATCGGTTTCTTCATGAATGAGATCCATATCTTCTACCGTTGTACCAACATCTTCCGCTGTAATATAGCGGCCATTCAGCCCTTGAATGTAACGTCCAAATGCACGGAACATTTCTTCATTTTTGTCTTTTCTCGGGTCGCCGATGATGACCGTTTTTCCGCCGCCAAGATTAAGTCCTGCTGCCGCGTTTTTATAAGTCATTCCTCTTGCTAGACGCAGTGCATCTTCAATGGCTGCTTCTTCGTTTTCATACGTCCACATTCTCGTTCCGCCTAGTGCCGGCCCAAGTGTTGTATCATGAATCGCAATAATGGCTTTTAAGCCAGACTGCTCATCCTGACAAAATACAAGCTGTTCATAATCGTATCGTTCCATATATTTAAAAAGTTCCATCGTGTTATTCCTCCTATTACTTCCGCTTAATTTGATGTACAGATGGCAAGCGCAATTGAATAAAGCTTACTTTCGGCTGAATCAGACCGGCTTGTTAAAGCAATCGGCGCCTTCGCTCCTGCCACCACAGCTCCTACCTTTGCATGTGCAAAGTAGATGAGAGATTTATAAAGAATGTTTCCTGCCTCAATTGTTGGCACAAGCAATATATCTGCATGGCCGGCTACATCACTCGTAATATTTTTATGAGAAGCTGCCGTTTGAGAAATGGCATTATCTAAAGCAAGAGGCCCATCAATCAGGCATCCAGAAATCTGCCCCCGCCGGTTCATTTGCGCAAGACTTGCCGCAGTCAAAGTTGAATCCATTGCCGGATTCACGACCTCCACCGCAGAGAGCACTGCAACCTTTGGCATGTCGTTACCGACAGATTGTGCTACTTGAACAGAATTGATCGTTATCTCCTTCAGCATATTTAAATCGGGCGCGATGTTCATCGCAGAATCCGTGACATAAATAAAGCGGTCAAAGCCCGGCACTTCGAATGCCGCAACATGTGATAGGACACTTGCCGTCCTGAGCCCATATTCTTTATTCAGTACCGCTTTTAAAAGAACGGCTGTCGGGACATGCCCCTTCATCAAAATATCTGCATGCTTCTCGCTCACTGCCTGCACGGCAATTTTGGCCGATTCTTCGGGAGAATCTGAATGAATAATATCTATCCAGTCCTCATTGATTTCATGCTGCTTCACTAGCTCCTTCAGGTTGCGTTTGTTCCCAACCAGGAGAAAGCGAGCGACCTTTCGTTCAATTGCCATCTTGATGGCATGAAGCACTTCTTCGTCTTCTGCATGAGCCACAGCCGCTGTTTTATTCTGCAGCCGGGCGGCTTTCATAATCAGATCGTCAAGCTTCATATATGCCCACCTTTCCTTGTGCTCGGTTCATGTTTTATATGCAAGTTCCGTGCCAGTTTGAAATGCAGTGAAATGAGGCAGTTCGCATGACATTCATGCAATCTTTTGCAGTTTACATGCATTTTATTGCATGCTATCTTTTGCAAGTTGATATTTATCCATTTTATAGTAAAGGTTCCGAATACTGATCCCTAACGTTTTCGCTGTTTTCGTGCGATTGAATTGATGCTTTTCAAGGGTTTGTTTAATGAGCTGCGCTTCAAATGCCTCAACAGCATCCGATAGCGTCTCTCCCTCAAATTGACTGACAGCCAGTTCCTGCTGCTCTTTTTCTTCCTGATCTTCTGACTCCATGAACGAAATATGCCCCTCATCAATCCATTCTTCTTGCGGGTTCAAAAAGATCATGGCTCGTCCAAGTACATTTTCAAGCTCTCTTACGTTCCCAGGCCACTTATATGATCGCAGTCTTTTAAGAGCCTGTTCCGTTAAGCCCCTCACGTTCCGTCCATAGTCTAAATTGATCTTTTGGATGAGGCGTTTGCTTAACGACTCAATATCTTCAAGTCGCTGTCTTAGCGGCGGGATGGAGATCGGATATCTGTTCATCCGATAATATAAGTCCTCTCTGAACTTCCCTTCCGCCATCGCTTTTTCGATATTGACATTCGTTGCCGTGATGACACGAACATCGACCGGTATAGCCTTTGTTCCGCCTACTCTTACAATTTCTTTCTCCTGCATGACGCGCAGCAGCTTCGCCTGTGTACTTGGCGTCATTTCACCAATTTCATCTAAAAAAATGCTGCCTTGGTTCGCCTCTTCAAACAGCCCTTTTTTCCCGCCGCGCCTTGCACCAGAAAACGCTCCTTCTTCATAGCCAAAAAGCTCTGACTCTAAAAGGGTCTCTGATAAGGCCGCACAGTTGACCCGTACAAAGCGATTATATTTTCGGTCACTTTCATTGTGAATGGCGTGCGCAAACAGCTCTTTTCCAGTACCTGATTCTCCTCGGAGTAAAATGGTGGCTGGCGTTTTCGCGCCTAGCTTTGCCTGCTCAAGTGCCACAAGCATTTGCTCACTTTCTCCAATGATGTCTTCAAAAGTGTACTTTGCTTCAAGTGTTCGGATGAGCTGTCTTGCTTTATTTAATTCATTCGTGAGTGATTGAATTTCTGATACGTCATGAATGACGCCGACACTGCCTTTTAAGATGCCATCAACGATGACTGGCGCTACGTTGACGATCACATCCTTTTTATTCGGCCCAACTTTCATTCTGACGCCTCGAACTGGTCTTCTTGTTTCAAGTACCTTCAAATGCATGCTTTCTCCTTCAGAAATATCTGCACCTGCTGGTTTCCCCACAACTTCTTTATCTGTTAATCCAGTCATTTTCGTATAAGCTCGGTTGATTAAGATCCCTTTTCCCTGTTCATCAACAACTGATATGGCTTCATCCGACGATTGAATGATCGCCTCCAGCATCGTTCGCACTTCTTTAAGGTTCGTTACTTCCTCCGCAAGCTCAACGGCATCTGTAATATCTTTAAAGATGGATAAAGCGCCTAGCATTCTCCCCGCGTCATCAATAATCGGCAAACGCGTTGTGACAATTTGTATTTGCTGATTCAGAAATTGTTTTTGATTAAATTCCGGCTCTCTCGATCTTAAAATGTCGGGAAGCTTTGTGTTTGGGATTACTTCTCGTATGTGGCGGCCAATCGCATCTTTTTGCGAACATCCAACCATTTTGGCCGCTGATCGATTAAATAGGACGACTTCTTCATCCATGTTTATAAAAATCATCCCGTCGTTTGTTGCATTAAAAATGCGGTCATGCTTATAGGTTTGTTCCTTTAAAATTTGAATCAGCTGCTGTTTTTCTGACATTAATTCTGATATCACGTAAGCCATCGAACTTGGAACAATGACAGCGTGCTCTGGCTTTTCTTCCATCAGTTCTTTCAGCACTGCTGAACTGCCTGTTGTTTCAATGATGATATCAATCTCATCTTTTATGTATTCTTTCCAATCCGTTGTCGTATCAATTCCATTCTTTTTCGCTTCTGCCATCCCCGGTGCCTCAAGATCAAGGTCGGCGATCGCAATGATTTGAATCGTATTTGTTTTCAGCAATGTTTCAAGCAATGCTGATCCACCCTGTCCTGCACCGACAATCAAGACTCTCTGCATCCCGTTACCCCTTTATATGAAAAAATTTGCACACCATATTTTTCCGTTGCAAAAAATTGCACAACTCTTATATTACCACGTTTTCCTTTCTTGACAAAATATTTTTTGAATTAGACAATGGAAGTAAATGACGTTTAAGGGGACATTTGATGGGGAGAATACTTGCACTAGTGATTATTTTAATACCTGGCGCGCTTGCAGCACTTGGGATTAAGCTGCTGCGTGATACTGTTTTCGGCATCATCATTGAGCCATTTCCATTTTTATGGCTGCAAGGAATTGCAGGGTTGCTATTTTTAGGGGTGGGACTTTATGTAGTGGCTGGTTTTATTTTATATAGAGACCGTAAACGAAATAAAGTAACTGCTCGCTTTAAGCAGAGATAAAACGTGAAAAAAAGACCCGCTGATAATAGCAGGTCTTTATTTCATCTCTTCTCGTATTTTCACGGCTCGATCAGGAAAATCAGTGAAAATGCCATCGACACCTAAGGAAAACATGTTTTTCATTTGCTTTTCACTATTTACTGTAAACGGCCTGATCACTTGCTGAGATGCATGGAGAGCTGACACAACCTCTTTGGTCACACCTGCACCCTTGATATTCGGATGGTAGCCTCTTGCTGGTACTGTTTTTATATACATCTCCGGCTGATGAATCACATCCATTGTGAGAACAGCTAGTTCAACATGCGGCATCAGTTTGTGAAAAAGAGCTAAACTGCCGTGATGAAACGATGAAACAAGTACACGGTCTTCTATTTGAAAATGCTCGATTTGCTTTTTTACTTTCTCCTCGATACCTGGATATCGATAAATGGAGTTTTTCAGTTCAATATTAATGATCAATGATGATTGCTGCGTCACTAGCTCTAATACTTCCTCTAAAAGCGGAATGGATACAGCACCGGTTTCTTCATAGAAAGAATGACTCGCATCTCCTGCTTTTAATTCTTCATATGTATGGTCTTTTACTAAACCTTTCATATTCGTTGTTCTGTTTAGTTTCTCATCGTGAATGACAGCAAGTCTGCCGTCTTTTGTCAGCTGAACATCCAGCTCAATTCCGTCAGCTCCCGAATGGAGTGCATGCTCGAAGGCTATCATGGTGTTTTCAGGATAGATGCCTTTAAAGCCTCTGTGTGCAAAAATTTTCGTCATAGGTCACCTCTAAATATGATGCTTCCTTTCATTATGACGTGTCTTTTTTCGTTTTTCCAGTTTGAGCACATAAAAAAACCTCTTCTGATTCGTACGAAGAGGTTGACAGATAAATTCGATCACGTAATCGCTCTGATGGCTTGCTCTGTCGTCTCTGCGTCAAGAGCAAAAAGGGAAGAAACAACTGCGACTGCTGTAACAACGGTTACACCTAACAACAACTTTTTCATAAGATAACCTCCACTTTCTTTTGAAGTATTTGTGCATCGAATTTCTTTTCAAGAAAACGAATGGCGTTTTGATAGTCATTTCGTTCCTTGAAGTATTTCGATATTTGTTCAGACAAATCCTCAAGCTCCACATATAATCTATTTTTTTCTATGTAGTCTAATTTTTCAGAGAATACGTCTGCTGCCCCACTATTCTCGCACATCAAATCCAAAATTTCAAATTTTACTATATATTCATTATTTTGGATATCACAACTATACAGAATTCCCTCTTTAATATATTCCCTCGCCTCTTGATCTCCTAGATGAACCAAGGCATTTGCCAGAACATATAAAGACTGGATGTAATAATGGCTATTATCACGGTGAATTTGAATGCCCATCCCTTTTTTGGCATAATGTGCGCTTTTTTCATAATCATGTTTTGCATAATAAAGAACCGCTAAATTGTGATAGCATTTCCCAATCAGCACTTCATTGTTAATGCGCTTACTTTTCTCAAGTGCTTCTTGATACTTTTCCTCTGCTTCATTGAATTGGAACAAATCAATACAATTACTTGCATGTAAAATCAAGCTGTCAATCGCCTGCGCTGTGTACTCTTCATGCGCTTTGAATGTATCAATGGCTTTTTTAATATGATTAATGGATATGAAATTTTGTTTCAGTTCGTAATAGACCGAAGCAACCTTATGGTGAAAAGTTCCTACTTCCAGATCTTCATTCACACGTTTTAGCCGCTGTTCTGCAATTTTGTAAAAACTGATGGCTTCATCATACTTTTTCACATATGCAGCATATTGGCCTTTGTAAAAATAAAAATAAAAATTAATAATGTCATCTGCCTTATCATCGAGCGTTCCGACACTTTTCATAATTTGATTGGCTTTTTCAATATTTCCAAGTAACATTTCATGTCTGCCGTCAACAAGCTGATAATAAAGGAGAACTTCACGGTCTTCATCTGTATTTTTTAGCAAATTCTGAATTTTCTCTTTATAGACAGCAGATTTTTCTAGGTCATTCTGAGAAATGACCCTCGTCCACTTGCTAATTTCGTTCGCTACCTCAGCAGAGTGGATTTTCAGCTTCCCCATAACCTCACCCTCTTCTTTTCATTATTATAGCATAGTAAAAGAATGTGAAAATTATTAAATTCGACAATGGGAATATTCAGTTCAAATGGCACAATCTCTAAGAAGCCAGTGACTTTAAAACGCCAATCAATCAGGTAAATAGAAATAGAACTTTCGATCTCGTTTGCTTTAATTACCAAATACATAAGACCTTTTCCTCTCATCCTTTTTCTTACGAATGAGCGTTTTCTTCTTCTATTTTGAAGACTTTACGATCAATTGGCGCAGCTGATTACCACTACTTTATGTCATTTTTATTTTATTCATGCTTTATTTTTCATTTTATTCTGAAAATAAAGATGCCCGTTTGTCCAATTTAAACATTAAAATGATTTTATCAATCTATCCAATTTTTGACAACATATTTCAAAATAAAAAAACGTCTCAATAAAGAAACGTTTTTTTATGAAAAATATACTAGCTTGCTCTATGCTCTAAACGCAGACGATCGGCTACCATGGCAATAAATTCTGAATTGGTTGGTTTCGCTTTTGACATGCTGACAGTATAACCAAAGAGTGAGGAAATGGAATCAATGTTTCCTCTGCTCCAAGCCACTTCAATGGCATGACGAATCGCTCGTTCTACCCTGCTGGCAGTCGTGTTAAATTTCTTCGCAATGTCTGGGTACAACACTTTAGTGATGCTTCCGAGAAGCTCAATGTCATTGTACACCATAGAAATCGCTTCTCTTAAGTATAAATAGCCTTTAATATGAGCGGGCACGCCAATCTCATGAATGATGGTCGTAATGCTCGCATCTAAGTTTTTACGTTTCGGTTCAGGTTTGTTACGAAGAACACTGTTTTGGATAGATGAAGAGCGATGGGTAACTTGTGTGCCGTTTCCACTGACTTGACGAATATGACCTACTAGGTTTTCCATATCAAATGGCTTTAAAATGAAATAGGATGCGCCCAAATCAACTGCTTTTTTCGTGACATCTTCTTGTCCAAATGCCGTTAGCATAATCACACTTGGCTGTTTCGTCATTTCATTGTTTTCACGGAGGCGTTCCAGTACAGCAAGACCGTCTAAATGAGGCATGATAATATCTAAGAGGAGAACGTCGGGCTCTTTATCTTTAAATAATGTCAGGCATTCCTGACCATTATACGCCACGCCAAGTACTTCCATATCTTCCTGTCCCTCAATGTACTCTGTCAACAGGCCAACAAGCTCTCGATTGTCATCAGCTACACACACTTTAATTTTCTCCACGTTCTTTCCTCCCCAATGTCGATTCCTTTAGTCTTTTGCATTTCTCTTCTGAGTGTTCAATTCGACAAAACCATGCTATCCCCTTTAAAAAACTTTAATTTTCCGAATAATAGAGCATTATCTAGCTTTTTCTACGTTTTTCTTAACGAATCGACGATTATTGCAATTTGACAACATGCTTTTTTCCATTTTGTCGAAAAATCTCTTTTTCCTTATTTTATAACATGATGGAAGAGAAAGAAAGGGTAGAAAAGAACTGCCGGAAGATTCGCGGCAGTTTGATGTTTCAGCTTGCTTTTTTGTTTTTTTGATAAAGATCGATTCCTGCTTCTGACAGCATCCATTCAATGTGTACGCCGTACCCGCTAGTCGGATCATTGACGAATACGTGTGTGACTGCTCCAATGACTTTGCCATTTTGGATGATGGGGCTTCCGCTCATTCCTTGGACGATTCCGCCCGTTTTGCTTAAAAGACGCTCATCTGTTACCTTTAATACCATTCCTTTAGTTGCTGGGAATTTCTGCGGTGTTGTGCTGACGATTTTAATATCAAACTTCTCCACTTTATCATGATCCACAACAGTTAAAATTTCTGCTGGACCTTCTTTTACTTCATTTGATAAAGCGACTGGAAGTGGTTTATCTGCTATATGATTTTCAAGCTTTTCGGTTAACGTACCAAAGATACCAAAAGGGCTGTTGCGGGAGATATCTCCTATTGTTTTTCTTTCGGAAGAGAATCTCGCCAATTTTTCTCCAGGATTACCTCCTGTGCCTTTTTCAATCGATGTCACGGTTGATCTGACAATTTCACCATTGTCGACAACAATTGGTTTTTTTGTATCCATGTCAGAAATCACATGCCCAAGGGCACCATATTTTTTAGATGAAGGTTCAAAAAAGGTCATCGTGCCGATTCCTGCTGCAGAATCACGAATGTAAAGACCAATTCGATAGATGCCTTCACTCGCATCTTTTGCGGGTGTTAATGTTGTTTGAAAGGTTTTATGATCTCTCTTTACGAGCAAACGAAGCGTTTCACCCGTTTTCCCTGCTTTCTGGATAAATGGGGTGAGGTCATTCATTTTCTCCATTTTTTGACCATTGATTTCAATGATCATATCCCCTGATTGAATGCCTGCGGCTTCACCTGGTGATTTTTTGCCGTCTGCTGTTGTGATTTGATGAAAACCTACAACGAGAACTCCTACAGAGTGGAGCTTGACGCCAATGGATTGCCCTCCAGGAATGACTTTTAATTCAGGGAGAACGTCAACTTTTGTTTTCTTAATAGGAAATCCTTTAAAATCATAAACAATTTCAGCTTTTCCCGCCTTTTGTCCTGTAATATCCAGCTGATTCTTTTTCTCTGAAAGGCTAAAGGCTGGCGAAGAAGCATTGGCTGACGCTTCAATCGATGTGTCAATCGAGTGCTTCTGTTTTTCAAATACAGCAACATTTGTTGGAATGCTGATGTACTCCTTCACTATGCTCATAAACCCTGTACTTATTAAAGAAACAAGGAGAATCACACCAATGGCTTTTCTCATCTTTTCGGGCATTCATTTTTCACTCTCCTCGCTCCTTACCCACACCAGAACACTCATGTTTTGGCTACATCTTTACTTTTGCCTTCTTCGAGAGGATTTATAACCGGCAGCTTTAGAAAATGATTGGATAAATTGATAAAAAAAAAGACGATTTTTTGGGTATATACGCGGGTTTTTAGACAACATAAAAAAAGGCAGCCGATGATTCAGCTACCCTGTTGTTTTGACATCATTTGCTTGGTGCAATAGTTCTTTTGCGTGCTGTTTTGTCAGCTCTGTCACTTCCACACCGGCAATCATCCGGCCAATTTCACTCACTTTTTCTTCATGACTTAATGGTTTGACACTTGTCAGTGTTCTGCCCGCTTTCGAGCGTTTCGAAATGAAAAGATGTGTGTCGGCCATTGCTGCTACTTGAGGCAGATGTGTAATGCAGAGCACTTGTGACCCAGCCGCTACTTTGTGAATTTTTTCGGCAATGGCCTGTGCGACTCTGCCGCTGACGCCTGTATCAACCTCATCAAAAATAATGGATGTGACGTCTTGTTTGGCTGAGAAAATACTCTTCACAGCGAGCATGACACGTGAGATTTCTCCTCCGGAGGCTACTTTCGATAAAGATTTCATCGGTTCGCCTGTATTTGTAGAAATGACAAATTGTGCTTGGTCGATTCCATTTTTTCCGAGCTGGACAGGTTTTCCGTCTAAAAGCGGACAATCTGTGCTGCCAAAAGGCGCATATCGAACAGAAAAAGCTGTGTCAAATGCTGACTTCTCCATATACAAATCCTTGAGCTCCGTTTGAATTTGCTTGGCTAGCTTTTTGGCCCATTTTTTACGCAGCTCCGAAACATTAAGTGCTTCAAGCAGAGCATCACGGCTCATCGCATCCAGTTTATTTTTGAGCGTTTGGAGGTGGCTGTCTCGATTTTGAATTTGATCTATTTCTTCTTCAATCTTCGCCGCATACTCCAAAATTTCCTCAACGGTTGTGCCGTATTTTCGTTTTAACTGCTTCATTTCATTCAGCCTGGATTCAATAAAATCAAGACGAGCCGGATCGAATTCTAATTGATCCAGCATGCTTCGCATTTGGAAGGTTGAATCCTCTAATAAGTAGTAGGAGTTCGACACTTGTTCGGATAGCTTCTTCAAATCATCGTTGATCTCAGACACCTGCTCAAGCTCGCTTGAGGACATGCCAACCCAATCAAGTCCTCCTTGTTCATTACGCAAGGCGTTATACGCGTTTTGAAGTGAGGAATAGATTTTTTCGTAGTTGCTGATTTGATGACGCTCTTCCTGAAGCCTCTCATCTTCTCCTGGCTCTAATTGCGCCGCCTCAATCTCCTCTAGCTGAAATTGCAGTAAATCTAACCGGTGCACCATTTCCTGCTCGTTCTCAGACAGCTGCCTTAGCTTTTGAGCCGTCTTCATATATTGATCATATGCTTCTTGATACTGCAAGAGAGCCGGTGCAATTTCTTCTGCCCCAAATTGATCAAGCAAATGCAGATGATTTTCATCTTCCATGAGCAGCTGGTTATCGTGCTGACCATGTATATCAAGCAAAAGCCGTCCTACTTCACGTAAAATTGAGATGGTGACAAGCTTTCCATTAATACGGCAAATGCTTTTCCCGCTGTTGTTAATATCACGGCGGAGGATCATCATTTCATCTGACGCATCAATTCCTTGCTCTTCGCAAAGAGCAAATACAGGATGATCGGCTGGTACAAGAAAAAGCCCTTCCAGCTCTGCCTTTTTTTCACCGTAGCGGACAAATTCAGAAGAACCTCTTCCTCCCACGAGAAGCGAGACAGCGTCAATCATGATGGATTTTCCAGCACCTGTTTCCCCTGTTAGGACCGTGAGTCCTTTTTCAAATGAAACCGTTAACTCTTCAATGATTGCAAAGTTTTTAATGGTTAGTTCTGCTAACACTCATTTGACACCTCTTTTAGTAAACCTGATTCTTTATAGAAGCTCTAAAATTTTGCTCGAAACTGTCTCTGTATCATCTGGGGTGCGGCAAATGATTAAAATGGTATCATCCCCGCAAATCGTTCCCATAATTTCTTCCCAATCTAAATTATCCATTAAAGCACCAATCGCCTGAGCATTACCCGGCATTGTTTTGAGAACAATCAAATGACTGGCAGCATCCATTTTAATAAATGCATCCATTAGGGATCGCTTCAGCTTTGACAGCGGGTTAAACCGCTGATCCGCAGGAAGACTGTATTTATATGTCCCATTGTTCGTCGGAACTTTCACTAAATGTAATTCTTTAATATCTCTAGAAACGGTCGCTTGTGTGATGTTATATCCATCGGCTTTCAAAATATCGACCAATTCATCTTGTGTTTCGATTTCTTGGCTTGCAATGATTTCTCTAATTTTAATATGCCTTTGACCTTTATTCATATATTAGACCCCCCTAGGCGTTTCATTCTCAGTTTGTCTTTACGTTCTATGTTATATGATGCACACTTCAAAAAACAAGCATTACGTGAGATACAGCCGATTCTCGTCTTTTGACCATGTAAAAAGGAATAATAGCGAGCTATTATTCCTTTTGTTTCAATGAGTTCATGTGTCAGCCGGCTCAGGGCTGTTTTTCTTCTCTTTCAATACGGAGTGGGCTTCCTTGACGATCTTTTCAAGTTCTGAAACCGGAAGTGCCGCATTTTCTTCTTGATCAGGATGAAGCACTAAATGAAGCAGAAATTCAATATTTCCGTCTCCTCCAGTGATAGGCGAAAATGATACAGCTTTTACATCATAGCCTTCTTTAGCAGCAAATTGATTCATCTCTTCTAGTACACCCAGGTGGACAGACGGCTCACGCACGATGCCTTTTTTCCCAACAAGCTCTCTGCCTGCTTCAAATTGAGGCTTAACGAGTGCAATACAGTCACCACCGGGAACAAGAATATGCTTTAAAGCCGGCAGAATGAGTTTAAGTGAAATAAAAGATACATCAATTGATGCCACTTCTGGCAATCCTTCAGTAAAATCAGCTGGAACTGAATGGCGGAAATTGGTGCGCTCCATGACGATGACCCTGTCATCCTGCCTTAATTTCCACGCAAGCTGATTGTAGCCAACGTCTACAGCATATGATTTGACCGCTCCATTTTGAAGAGCACAATCTGTAAATCCGCCTGTTGATGAGCCAATATCAATCAGCAATTTCCCTTCAACTGTCAGGTCAAATTCTTTGAGCGCTTTTTCGAGCTTCAACCCGCCGCGGCTTACGTATTTGAGAGGATTCCCTTTCACTGTGAGCGGTGTATCACGAGCAATTTTCTCTCCTGGTTTATCCAAACGGTTTTCATTTGAGTAAACGATCCCTGCCATGATGGCACGCTTTGCTTTCTCTCTTGTTTCCATTAGTCCTTGTTCGACTAATAAAACGTCAAGTCGTTCTTTCTTTGATGTCATGATCCAATTCCTTTTCTTGGTGCTGCAGGAAGCAGGTCACGTAAAGTCTCAGCAACCTGTGCTTTCGTCAGACCAATTTCTTCGAGCAGAGCATCAACACTTCCATGCTCAATAAATTCATCTGGGATACCCATGCGTTCTACTTTGATATGTGATGCTTTCTTGTCGTGTAGATATTCTAATACGCTGCTGCCAAACCCGCCTTGGAGCACAGCTTCTTCAATCGTTAAAATCGGAATACCTTCAGAAAGAATATCATTTAGCATTGCTTCATCAAGCGGCTTAATAAACCGGGCGTTGACGACACGAATTGATTTCCCTTCTTTTTGAAGCTCCTCAGCTGCTTGCAGCGCCATTTTAATCGTCGTACCGAATGTTAAGATCACAGCATCCTTCCCTGGACGAAGAACCTCCCAAGACCCAATCGGAATGGTTTTCAGCTGTTCATCCATTTTCACGCCCAGCCCATTTCCGCGCGGGAAACGCATGGCAATAGGACCGTCATCGTACTGAATGGCTGTATTGACCATGTGCTGACCTTCATTTTCATCCTTCGGCATCATAAGTACCATATTCGGCATATGACGCATGAAGGCAATATCAAACACGCCTTGATGCGTTTCTCCATCTGCACCGACAAGACCCGCACGGTCAATCCCGATAAATACATTGAGGTTCTGGCGGCAAATATCATGCAGCACTTGATCATAAGCTCTTTGCAGGAATGTTGAATAAATCGCTAAAAATGGCTTCATATCCTGCGTTGCAAGCCCAGCTGCCATTGTGGCTGCATGCTGCTCAGCAATCCCTACATCAAACATTCGCTCTGGAAATTCCTTTGCGAAGCCTTCAAGTTTTGAGCCAACAGGCATCGCAGGCGTGATGGCCACAATTCGATCGTCTTTCCGCGCAAGCTTTCTGACTGTTTCACTGACAAGACCACTCCATGACGGTGCAGCAGCTGCTGGTTTTACAAAATCACCTGTATCAATTTTGTATGGACCTGTGCCGTGCCAAGTCCCAATTTTATCGGATTCTGCCGGCTGATAGCCTTTTCCTTTTTTCGTGATGACATGCAGCAGGACAGGACCTTTTGTTTTCTTTGCATATTCAAGGTTTTCAAAAAGATCTTCATAAGAATGTCCATCGACAGGACCTAAGTAAGTGAATCCCATTTCCTCAAAGAACATGCCAGACACAAGTAAATATTTGAGGCTGTCTTTAATACGCTCTGCTGTGGCAGCAAGCTTTCCGCCTACAGCTGGAATCCGCTTGAATAAATATTCGAGCTCGTCTTTTACCCATTGGTATTTGCCTGCTGTGCGCAGTCTGCCAAGCATTGTGTGAATCGCACCGACGTTTGGTGCAATACTCATTTCATTATCGTTTAAGATGACGATCATATCTTTCTTTTCATCACCGATATGATTCAGAGCTTCCAGCGCCATACCTCCGGTTAATGCACCATCTCCAATAATCGGAAGGATATATTCATCTGTCCCTTTAATATCCCGCGCAGCCGCCATCCCCATTGCGCCAGATAATGAGGTTGAGCTATGGCCTGTTTCCCAAACATCATGCTCACTTTCGTTTCGTTTAGGAAAACCGCAAAGTCCTTTATATTGACGAAGTGTATCAAACTCCGCTCCTCTTCCAGTTAACAGCTTGTGAACGTAAGACTGATGTCCAACATCCCAAAGGAATTTGTCTTTCGGGCTGTCAAATACTTTATGAAGGGCAACTGTGAGTTCAACGACACCCAGGTTCGGACCGATATGCCCGCCAGAGTTAGCTAAGGACTCAATTAAAAACATGCGAATGTCAGCACTAAGCTCCTCTAATTCTGCATTTGACATTCCTTTTAGAAACGTTGGATTTTTTATTGATAAAAGATCCAATCAGGATCAACTCGCTTTCAACAAAATTTCTATCTACATATATAATGCCTTATTCCTAGGAAAACCAAGCAGGAATAAGAGTTGTCTCATCATGATAAACTGTTTACAGTTTACCACAATTGCTCGAAGACCCTCAAATCTAGGCTGTTTTTAATGATCTCTTGAGGCGATCAGATCACATAACTCATGCAGCAATTGCTGCTCTAATTCAAGATTTGAGACGATTTCTTTTGCACGTGTGATGTGCTCGTGCAGCTTTTCTTTTGCTCCTGAAAGCGTTAATAAAGAAGGATATGTCGACTTTTCATTCGCTGTATCAGAGCCGACCCGTTTTCCTATTTTTTCTTCGCTTCCTTCGAGATCTAAAATGTCATCACGGATTTGAAAAGCAATGCCGATATGATAGCTGAATTCTCTTAGTTTTTCGATATCGTCATCTGATGCTCCTGCCAGCATTGCACCTGCTGTGACGCTGAATGTGAGTAGCTTTCCTGTTTTCCGGGCGTGAATGGATTCTAGTTCAGCAAGCGGCACTTGTTTTTGCTCTGCTTCCATGTCATCAAATTGACCGCCAACCATTCCTAGTGCACCTGCTGACTTCACAAGCTCATCGATGATTCTGAGCTTTTGGTCAGCAGAGACGCTGCTAGATAGCTGCGATGTAATCAGGTGGAAGCTTTCCGTTAAAAGAGCATCTCCAGCGAGGACCGCGGTTGCTTCCCCGTATACTTTATGGTTGGTCGGCTTTCCTCTGCGAAGGTCATCATCGTCCATGCAAGGAAGGTCGTCATGTATCAATGAATACGTATGAATCATTTCTACAGCACAGCCAACCGGTATGCCATCTTCTTCGTTTTTTCCGTAGGCATGTAATAAAGCAAGAACGAGAACTGGACGAAGTCTTTTCCCTCCAGCTTCAAGAGAGTAAAGCATCGAAGATTTTAGGTCTTCTGGAATCTTCAATTCCTGGACATATGTAAATAAATAATCTTCAATGGCCTGTTTTCGTGTTGTTAAAAAATCCTGCAAATTACTTGTCACCAGCATCTGCCTCCTTCACTGAGAAAGGAGCCAGCTCACCGTCCTCTTTTAAAATGAAATCCATTTGCTTTTCAACGTGCTGTAATTTTTCATGACAAAGCTTTGAAAGTGTCATGCCTTCTTGGAAATAATGAATGGCTTGCTCAAGTGGTACATCTCCTTCTTCGAGCTTCTCAACGATCTCCTCAAGACCTTTCATCGCTTCTTCAAATGTCATTTGTTCTTCTTTTTGTTTATTTGATTCTGTCATGATGATTGCCCCTCCTTCTCAATAACCTCACAAATCAGACGTCCATCCTTCATGGTGATAGCCAGCTGATCCTTCGTATCGACTTGATTCACACTTTTAATCAGTTCATCATCTTTATAGGCTAAACTATAGCCTCTTTCCATCACTTGAAGTGGATTTAATGCATTTAGTTTACCAAGAACAGATTGGAACTGCGAATGTATTGTTTTCATTTGCACATTCATGCTGCGAACGAGCTGTTCTGTTTCATTGGCGTGGCGTTTCTTCGCCTGAAGCAGCTGCTCTTTTGGATGGAGCGGCTTCAGCCTGTATGTTTGGCGGTCTAGTTGACTGCGTTTTTGTTCAATTTGTCTCGTCAGCTGTTTTTGAAAACGGTCAAATACCAAATCGAATTGCTGCTCTTTTTGCTCCTGCAATCGTTTTGGAAAACGGAAGGCATAAGAGGATTGCAGTGCCACAAGACGGTCTTTCGCTTGTGAAGTTCGATTTTTCACAGCCCTTGTGAGCCGAATGTCAATGGATTTGATTCGTTCTATTAAATCGGCTGTGCTTGGAACAGCGAGCTCGGCTGCTCCTGTTGGTGTGGGTGCTCTCATGTCTGCAGTGAAATCACTGATCGTAAAGTCCGTTTCATGCCCCACTGCAGAAATGATTGGAATGTCTGATGCGAAGATCGCTCTTGCGACAGCTTCTTCATTAAAGGCCCAAAGTTCTTCAATCGAACCGCCTCCTCTTCCGACAATCAAGACATCACAGAGCTGTTTGTCATTTGCTTCCTTGATCCGCTCTACGATTGAACGGGTGGCATTCTCACCTTGGACTAGCGCCGGAAGCACAATGATTTTCGCCTGCTGATAGCGCCGGTTAATCGTTGTAATGACATCTCGAACAGCCGCTCCTGTTGGGGATGTAATGACACCAACAACCTCTGGATATTCAGGAATTGGTTTTTTATAGCGCGCATCAAATAAGCCTTCACTTGCCAGCTTTTTCTTCAGCTCTTCATAAGCAAGATGAAGAGCACCAACACCATCAGGCTGCATTTCTTTTGCATATAATTGATAGTTGCCGCTTGGTTCATATACTTGAATCCCGCCGCGTACAAACACTTTCATTCCGCTCTTTGGTGAAAAAGGCAGCTTTGATGCGGAACGCTGGAACATGACAGCTTGCATGCGTGCGTTTTCGTCTTTTAAGGTGAAGTACACGTGACCTCTTGAATGTATCTTCACATTGGATAACTCACCTTTGATCCAAATATCTTCTAAATGCGGATCAACATCAAATTTTCTTTTTATGTATTTTGTAAGGGCTGTGACCGTCACAAAGGCTTTTTCACTCATGACGTATTCCTCCTCTTCAAAAACGCACATTCATCCACCGGCAGCATGCAGGTGGATGAATGGATAAAGCTTATGCTAATGTACGTTTTGCTGATTTAACCGTATTGTGTGCAAGCATCGTAATCGTCATTGGACCGACTCCGCCAGGGACTGGTGTGATGTAAGAAGCTTTTTCTTTTGCTTCTTCAAAATCAACATCCCCAACAAGTTTCCCAGTGTCCAAACGATTGACTCCTACATCGATGACAATTGCGCCTTCTTTGATTTGGTCAGCTTTAATAAAGTTTGCTCGACCGACGGCAACAACTAAAATGTCCGCTTTTAACGTATGTTCTGAAATATTCGCCGTTCTTGAATGGCAGTAAGTAACCGTTGCGTTTTCATTTAACAGCAATTGTCCAACTGGTTTGCCGACAATATTGCTGCGTCCAACAACGACTACTTCTTTTCCAGAAAGACTGACACCCGTTTTGTTCAGTAATTCAACAATGCCTGCTGGTGTACAAGGAAGGAATGTATCTTCCCCAAGCAGCATTTTCCCGATATTTAATGGATGGAAACCATCCACATCTTTCTCAGGTGAAATACGTTCAATGACGGCTTTTTCAGAAATGTGTTTAGGCAGTGGAAGTTGAACAAGAATCCCGTGGAATTGATCGTTCGCATTGTACTGATCAATCAGCTGAAGCAATTCTTCTTCTGTTAAAGAAGCATCTAAATGATCAAGCTGGAAATGCATGCCCATTGCTTCTGCTGCTTTTTTCTTCCCGCGTACGTAAGAAAGTGAAGCCGGATCATCACCGATTAGAATAACGGCAAGACCAGGTGTGACTCCTTTTTGTTTTAGCTCTTCTACTTCTTTTGCTAATTGTTCACGCTTTTCTTTTGCTGTTTCTTTCCCATCGATGATTGTTGCTGTCATGTCGAATCCTCCTATTGCTGCTTTAGGTCGTTTTTAATGTTTGAAAGTACACCATTTACAAATTTCGGTGCTTTATCATCGCCGAATAATTTGGCGAGTTCAATCGCTTCATTCATTGAGACACTAAGTGGGATGTCTTCTTGATACACCATCTCGTACACAGACAGCCTTAAAATGGCTCTGTCTACGTTTGCAATACGATCGAGTTTCCAATTCACTAGATGCTGAGAGATCATGTCATCAAGCTTGTCCTTTTGTTCAAGCACACCGAAAACCAGTTCCTCGAAGAAAGGATCTGATTCTTGTTCATCCAGCGCATGTGTAATGGCCTCTTTCGGATCAATATTGCTCACATCAATTTGAAATAATGTTTGTAGCGCCTTTTCTCTTGCAGTTCTTCTTTTCATTATTTACTCCTTTAACCACTTTATCCGCTTGTCGTTAAGCCATACAGAGATCATAACATATTTTGACCGTGGTCGCACCAAGATCCATGCGAGCTGTGACGAAAAACGAATCAATCAACGCGTGACGTTATCAATATTCGGAAATTACTCAAAAATGGGCTTTAAAAAACCAAAGAGGCAATGCCTCCTTGGTTTCACTTGAACCCTTCTTTACATTTCTTGATCTACTTCAGCCTCAGGTGCTTTTGTATCAAATTGAATGCCAACGACATGAATGTTAATTTCATTAATCGTTAAGGCAGTCATGTTCAAAAGGGTTTGACGGATATTTTCTTGTACAGCAGTGGATACCTTTGGAATGGATAGGCCAAATTCAACCACACAATACACATCGATTGTGATGCCTTCATCAGAGACATCTACTTTTACACCTTTACGGTGATTTTTCTTACCAAAGCGTTCTGCTACATCAGCAGCGAAATTGCCGCGCATTTCGGCAATGCCTTCGACTTCTGAAGCGGCGATCCCAGCAATGACTTCAATCACTTCTGGTGCAATTTGCACTTTTCCCAATTGATCTTCATCAAGGTTCATTTCAAGCAAATTGTTTTCTGACACGATCATTCACCTCCGAAAGCTGTGATTATTTCATGATTTGGTATGTTTCTAAAAACTTCGTATTAAAATTACCGCTCACAAATGTTTCATGCTCGAGCAATCTAAGGTGGAATGGAATCGTTGTATAGACTCCTTCAATGACGAATTCTTGAAGCGCACGTTTCATTTTTGCAATCGCTTCTTCTCTTGTCTTACCATATGTGATCACTTTTGCAATCATGCTGTCATAATATGGCGGAATCACATAGCCCGGATAAGCGGCAGAATCAACACGTACTCCTAAACCGCCTGGCGGAAGATACATTTTAATTTCACCAGCTGAAGGCATGAAGTTTTTCTCTGGGTTCTCTGCATTGATGCGGCATTCGATCGCCCAGCCTTCATATACGACATCCTCTTGTGTAAGAGAAAGCTTCTCACCTGATGCAACCTTGATCTGTTCTTTGATCAAGTCTACACCTGTGACCATTTCTGTCACAGGATGTTCTACTTGAATACGAGTATTCATTTCCATGAAGTAGAACTTCTCTTCATTATAATCATAAATGAATTCCACTGTTCCAGCACCTGTGTATTCAACAGCTTCTGCTGCTTTTACGGCTGCTTCACCCATTTGCTCACGGATGTCTGCATTCAGTGCTGGTGATGGCGTTTCTTCAAGAAGCTTTTGCATTCTTCTTTGGATTGAGCAATCACGCTCTCCTAAATGAATCGTATTGCCATGCTGATCTGCAAGCACTTGGATTTCCACATGTCTAAAGTCTTCAATGAACTTTTCTAAATAGACACCAGGGTTCCCAAAGTTTTGCGCCGCTTCCTGCTGCGTGATGGTCACTCCGTTAATAAGCTCTTCTTCTGTACGAGCCACACGGATTCCTTTACCGCCTCCGCCTGCAGTTGCTTTAATAATCACAGGATACCCAATACTAGCTGCTGTTGAAACAGCATCATCAAGATCTTTTACAATTCCTTGAGAACCAGGAATGATCGGGACGCCTGCACTCTTCATTGTTTCTCGCGCGACATCTTTCGTTCCCATTTTGGAAATCGCTGACGCAGTTGGGCCAACAAAGATCACATTACATTCCTCGCAAAGCTCTGCGAAGTCTGCATTTTCTGCTAAAAAGCCGTATCCTGGATGGATGGCATCTGTCCCTGTTAATTTTGCTACGCTGACAATATTCGTGACATTTAAATAACTATCTTTAGAAGCAGTCGGTCCGATGCAATATGCTTCATCAGCCATTTGTACATGCAGCGCATCGCGATCCGCTTCAGAAAATACCGCAACAGTTTCAATTCCAAGCTCTTTACAAGCGCGGATAATTCTAACTGCGATTTCTCCTCTGTTTGCAATTAATAGCTTTTTAATCATGATCGTACTCCTTACTCTGCTTTCACTAGAAAGAGGGGTTGTCCGAATTCTACAAGCTGACCGTTTTCAGCTAATACTTCGACGATTTCACCTTTTACTTCTGCTTCGATTTCATTAAACAGTTTCATCGCTTCCACGATACATACAACTGAATTTTCCTTCACCTTAGAGCCTGTTGTCACGTATGGATCTGCTTCTGGTGAAGATGAAGCATAAAATGTGCCAACCATTGGGGATGTGATTTTATGCAGATTTTCAGACGCAGCTGCCTCTTGTGCAGGGGCTTCGGTCTGAGCTGGAGCTTGTGCTGTAGGAGCTTGTTGAGCTGGAGCTGCTTGGACTGGAGCCACTGGTGCTGGTGCCGCAACTTGCTGAACGACTTCTTTATTTTTTTTCAGTTTGATTTTTGCACCTTCGTTTTCGTACGTAAACTCATCGATTGTAGAGTCGTCAATTAATTTAATCAGTTCATGAATTTCTTCGATTTTTAACATGGATTTGCACCCCTATGTATGGATTTATCTTTTTATTATAGGCTAGTACTAAAAGTACATACTATAACCATCTTACAGGAGGATTTCAATGAATTCAACTACTATTGTGGTGAAGCGCCTCGCGTAAGCACCTTGGAGAGGGCGTCAAGCCGCATCAAAAAACGCCCTTTTCGGTAAAAGGGCGCCAGTTCTTTTTTATTGATTAGTCGGCTCAAAAGTGACAGCTACATTATCAAGACCTCTCATTTCTTTTGTGACCATATCAATAATATCCGCTGCTTGAGACTTTGATTTTTTATCAGAACGAACCGTGATGCTCACTTTGTCTCCTTCAGCACTTACGAGCGCATCTTTATAGCCTTTTGTTTTGATCAAGGTTTCGAGCTGACGCTCAGTTCCTTCTGCCTCACTAAGTGCGGTCATTTGATCGTATGCTTCACTTTTTTCTTGTGCCGTTGCATCGTCACTGGACACGATTTCGTTGAATTCTTCGCGCTGCTTGCTTCGTTTATCTTCAAGCTCTAGTCTGTATGTTGTAAAAAGCTCATCATCTGTTTGCTCTGACACAGCCTTTCCTTCTTCACCGCTTGTTTCGATATCCTCTTGTTTGCCGTTTGTTTCTTTGTCAGTGGATTTCTTATCTGCACCTTTTTCCGTCCCTTTATCCGTCCCTTTTTCTGTTTCAACCTTTTTCTCTTCAGTGCCTTTTGATTTCGTATCTTCTACTGTCACTGCATTTTCACCTTGTGGAGACATGATATAGTACACACTTAATACGACAACTAAACTTAGCATCGTTAATAGCCACACCGTTTGTTTTTTTAACATCATTCCGAATCCTCCTTGATTTTTTTAGGGGCAACAGCCACTCTATGGCTCGGTACATCAAGCACTCGTGTAACCGCTTCAATGATGGTTTTCTTTATTTGAACGTTGTCTACTCCTTGAGCAACAACGAGGACACCTCGAATTTCTGGCTTTTTCGTTTGAACAACAACTGGTGTTTCTTCATTACCATTTTTGATGATGACCACTTCTTCTTCTTTTGTTTGATCGGTGACACTTCGCACGCCGCCTTCTTTATCTGTTTCCTCGGTCGTTGTACTTTTATTGGATTTGTTTTTTTCAAACACTTTTAAAGAAGTTGCATCTACATTGACCACAATTGATACATCCTCAACGCCAATGATGGTCTCTAAAATTTCTTTCAGCTGATTTTCGTATTCCTGCTCTACGTCCTCAATTGAATTCTTTGGTTTACCTGAGGATGCCGGTTTGAATACCTCCTGCTCTTCTGAGGATGTTTTTTTAGATGCAGGAACCGCAGCTTGTTGTTTGCTTGATGGCGGTGACAAGATCTGACTGACTAACATGAAAGATACGCCGATAATGAATACAAGCAGCAAGTAATGGTGCTTCGTTAATTTGGGTTTTCCTTCACCTTTTTCAGGCGGCTGGAAGAATGATTTCAGCTTTTGTTTCCAGTCCTTGTTATTCATGATCTGCTGCGTCACCTCCCTCAATGTTCAGCGCGATATGCTCAGGACTCGTATTCCAAACATCAGCAAGTGCCTCTTTCACCCTCGTGATCTCTTTGCTAGAAGATCCAGCGCTTTCCTCCTTTTGCCTGGAGAGATCAATGTCCACCTTTGCCACCGTTTCTACAGCATCACCTGTGAGCGGGGAAAGAACTGCTTTGATGCGAAATTGATCCGCCTCCATATTCTGATCCAGATGCTCCTCATCAGCCAGCACTTCTACGTGTTTCATTTCATAGCTCTCCTTCTCCAGTGGCTCCTTTGCGCTTTTTTCTAGTTGGACAGCCATTTGCTTTAAAATATATGCACGCTGAGAGGCTTGTATTTCTTTTTTTTCTAAATTCATCTGATTTTTTATTTCTTCTGACTGCGCTTCTTCCTTCCCTTTCATCAATTCTGAAAAAATTTGGTCAGGATCTGCTCGAAATAAAGCAAAAATCGGATTGAGCATCACCACGATTAGCAGCAGGCTAACGACCATTTTTGCATACTTTTGCATGCTCGAATTGGGAAGCAGAAGATCAATAACAATCGCAAATAAGATAAAGAGAATAATGCTTGTGATCCATTCCGTGAGAAAGCTCAAAAGGTGTCCCCTCCTTACTTCATCATCATGGTCAGGTTACCCGCAGTAATGATGACGGTAATGCTTAAAAAGAACATGAGCGACACAACTGCAAGTGCGGCAAATATATACAGCACACTTTTTGAAATGACATCAAGACAGCTGATGATGGGTCCGCCCCCTAACGGCTGAAGGATGGCAGCCGCAAGCTTATAGATAAGGGCTAACGAAAGTACTTTAATTGCCGGGAAAGCGGCAATTGAAATCAAAATGGCGACCCCAACTAGTCCGACTGTATTTTTGAGTAAAACTGAGGCGCTGATCACGGTATCCGTCGCATCTGTAAACATTCTGCCTAGGACAGGGATGAAGTTTCCGGTAATGAATTTGGCTGTACGAAGGGCGATTCCATCAGTAACCGCCGCAGATGCACCCTGAACGGAAATGACGCCGAGAAAAACGGTTAAAAAAACGGCAAGCCCGCCAATTGCCACATTTCTTAACAGCTGAGCAAGCTGGGTGACCTTGTATTGTTCGGTTAGCGTACTAATAATGCTCAATATCGCTGATAAAAAGATGAGCGGGAGAACAACATACTGAATGAAAACACCGCTCGTGTTCATTAAAAATAAAATAACGGGATGAAAGAATCCGGCTGAGACAAGCCCGCCTGATGAAGCAATAAGCGCTAGTAAAAGAGGAATAAGAGCAAGAATAAAACTGGTCATCGTTTGAATGGCTTCTGTGGCATAGGAAATCGCCACATGAAAGCTGTTGAGTGCAATAATGATCAGCACCATATAAACAAGAGCATATGCGACTTTACTGACGGTGCTTTGTTCAAAGGCATTTTGCAAAAGCTGCAAAAGTGAACAAAAGATGGTGAGTAAAATGAGAGTACCTAGGAGCTTTCCGTTTGCAATGACCTCATGAAATAGATAATGTACAAAGGCTTTCAGCCATGTTTGGGGAGACAGCTCTTTATCGCCGTCAATCATTTCCTTCACTGTGCCCTTTTGGCTTTCTGGCAAAAAGCCGCCATACTCGTCCAATATGGTTTCCCAAAAGTCACTGATGGAATGAAGCTCAAGTGCATCAGCCTGTCCATTCGCCACTTCTTCTGCTGCTGGCTGTTCATTAGATAAAGGTTCTTTTTCTTCTGCACCTGCATGAGGAGCAATCAGCCAAAAGAAAAGCATCAATCCTATAACAGCAGTCACCCGTTTCATTGTCATCACCTCTTTTCATTTACGTCATGGACGGGATCATTCCTAAGATCGTTTCAATAATGACTGTTAAAATCGGGACTGCCATAACCAAGATGAGGATCTTGCCGCCTAGTTCTATTTTTGATGCAATGGCGCCTTGTCCAGCATCCTTTGTCAGCTGAGCGCCAAATTCCGCAATATAAGCAATACCAATGATCTTCAATATGGTTTCAACATACTTCATATTGACGCCGGCACTTGCCGCAATTTTTTCAATCATCGAGATAATGGCATAGATTTGATCAATTAAATAAAGAAAAATCACACATCCGGTAAAAACCACAAGCATAAAGGCGAAGGTTGGCTTTTGTTCTTTGACGATTAATGCTAAAAAAGTAGCGATTAAACCAAGTCCAACAATTTGTATGATTTCGATTTGTAAGCCCTCCCCTATCCTTGAAATAGAAATACGGCTTTAATCTTTTTAAACAAATCGTCTACAATGGTTGCCACCATAAACAAAATGTAGATAAACCCAAGCAGCGTCACCCACTGAGCGTACTCTTTCTTCCCCATTTGGTCTAAAATCGTATGGAGAAAGGCCACGACGATGCCTACTCCGGCAATTTGAAAAATGACGTTTACATCAACGCCCATGCTCTCGACTCCCTTCCTCTCACATCAATAAAAGAATCAGTAGTAATCCGCTTAAAAACCCAAGGCTTCTGACCATTTTTTCATTTTTTGCTTGGGCGATTTCAGCTTCTTTCTCCTCTGATTCCAAATGGCCTAAAGCAAGCTTGATATACTTTTGCTGAGAAGTGACATCATGCTGGCCAAGTGTTTCTCCAAAGTGTTTCAATGCCTCATATTCGCCTTTTTTTAATACGGTTTTTTTCCAAACATCCTCAAGACTTTCGTTCCATGCATGACGTGCAGAAAAAGTCCCCACTTTCAGCTTTTCTGCAAATTGTTCAAACAGCTGATTCACAGGAGGACCTACCTGCGCTGCAATTTGCTCTGCCGCCCGCGCTAAAGGGGTTTGGCCATACATAATTTCAGCTTCAAGAGACTGGAGAGCAAACCGCAGCTGCCGAATTTGTTTAGGTCTGTCACTATATCGTTTGGCAAACTCGAATCCTCCCCAAGTCGTAGCCGCGACAATGAAAATAGCGCCAATGAGCTTTAACACACTCCCCGCCTCCATTTCATCTCTTGGCCGTCCCCGCCGTACATCCGCCCAATCGTGCCTGGTCCATTGTTTCGATTTAATTCAACATATCGTTCAAACACACGAAGCTCCCATAACGGCTTAAATGAGGGACGTTTATATACATCTTCAAGTGAATAGCCATGAGCTGAGACGATGATGTTGACTCCGGCATGAATCGCTTCTAAAAGTGCCTCGACATCCTCACTTTTTCCGATTTCATCGACAATCATGACCTCTGGGCTCATAGACCGAATCATCATCATCAACCCTTCAGCCTTTGGACACGCATCGAGTACATCAATCCGGTGGCCAAAATGGTGCTGCGGCACCCCTCTTATACATCCGGCGATTTCAGAACGCTCATCAATAATGCCTGTTTTTCTAGGAGGAATTGTCTTTGTACCTGTACTAGCAAGACGGGCTATATCCCGGAGTAATGTTGTTTTCCCCGTTTGCGGTGGACCGATGATGAGTGTATTGTGCCAGTGTTCTTCATATAAATAAGGAAGAAAAGGAAGCGCAATCCCGATTTTTTCTTTGGCAATGCGGATGTTAAATGAAGAGATATCTCGTAACCCTTTGACGAATCCGTTTTCAACGATCACCTTTCCTGCAAGTCCCACCCGGTGTCCGCCAGATATGGTGATATAGCCCTGTTTTAGCTCTTCCTCAAGTGTGTACATGCTGTAATTGCTCAGCCTGCCTAAAAGCTGAGACGCATCTTCCCCTGTTGTGTGATAAGAAAGAAAACGTGGTTTTCCTCCTTGCATCAGTTCTATAGGACGATCCGTGCGAATGCGGATTTCTTCTATTTGCGCCCATTCTGCCTCTTTCAGCAGTCTGAGTTCTTGTCCAATCGAGTGCGGGAGAATATCCAACAAACTCCGCAACGAATTCCCCTCCTTTTTTTCTTCTCTAAAATGTATGATGTGAGCCGTTAATTATTCCAAGCCGTTTCACTTATAGATCCCAACGAGAATAAACACGACACCAATGAAAATAAACACGAGCTTGGCATAGGATAGCTGCCCGGCAATTTGATAGATTCCAATCGTCATCGTGATAATAAAAATGAGCGGCCCGATAATCGCCAATATACTATTAATGACTACCGCTTTCCGTACATCATTTGTGATTAAAATGAGGATGGCTGCCGTCAGTTCAATAGCGGCAGATAAGAACCTCATACCTGCCATTGCAGCGACTGACGGGTGTAGACCTGGGAGAAATTGTTTCATATAGAACCTCCAGCTTTTTTTACACTATATGCTTGACTAGCTGGAAGTAGTCTTGTTTTTCAGGAAGAAAGAGAGATGAATGAGAGAATTGGGAGAAGGCTTTTCTTAAGGAGTCATTTTTCCAATAAAAAAAGACTGTAAACACGAGGTTTACAGTCTTTCTTCGTTCATTACGCTCTTGAGACGTATGAGCCGTCTGATGTATTAATCACTAGTTTATCTCCTTGGTTCACAAAGAATGGAACGTTGACGATTAAACCAGTTTCAGTTTTAGCAGGTTTCGAGCCGCCTGATGTTGTGTCACCTTTAATACCAGGCTCTGTTTCTACTACTTCTAGTTCTACTGTGTTTGGAAGTTCTACTCCAAGTGTTTCAGCACCGTACATCACGATTTGAACAGACATATTTTCAAGCAAATATTTCAGTTCATCTTTAATTTGTGCTTCACTTAGTTCAAGCTGCTCATAAGAACTTGTATCCATGAAAACATGCTGATCGCCATTTGCATACAAGTATTGCATTGTTTTTGTTTCGATTTGAGCTTTTGCTACTTTTTCGCCTGCGCGGAATGTTTTTTCTTGAATGGCACCAGTACGCAGGTTACGCAGTTTCGAACGAACAAACGCTGCGCCTTTCCCTGGTTTTACGTGTTGGAAATCCACTACTCGCCAAATACCGCCGTCCACTTCAATTGTCAGGCCAGTACGAAAATCGTTTACTGAAATCATTTTGTCATCCTCCTACATTTCACCATCATAATATGATAAGTTCTTTCGGTGAGTGGGTCAATCGTTTATTGCCGTCAGCTGTCAGGACAATATCATCCTCAATTCTCACGCCGCCGACATCTGGCAAGTAAATTCCCGGCTCAACTGTGACGACCATTCCCTCTTCTAAGACGACCTCTGATCGTGAGGAAAGGCCTGGTGCTTCATGTACTTCCATACCCAGCCCGTGCCCAGTTGAATGCCCGAAGTATTGACCATAGCCATACTTTTCAATGATGTCTCGTGTGATGCGATCAGCTTCTTTTCCTGTTAAGCCTGGCTTGATTCTATCCACACCAGCGTTTTCTGCTTCTAATACGATATGATAAATTTCCTTTAGCTTGTCGCTTGGTGTTCCAACAGCAATCGTTCTTGTCATATCAGAACAATAGCCTTTATAGTAAGCACCGAAATCGAGTGTCACTAAATCACCAGATTCTATGACCTTTTCACTCGCTCTTCCGTGCGGGAGGCTTGAACGAACACCTGAGGCAACAATCATATCGAATGAAGATCCTTCAGCACCTTCTTTTCTCATGAAAAATTCAAGCTCGTTCATGACAGCAATTTCCGTCAGGCCCGGCTTGATGTAAGTGAGAATATGATCAAAGGCGTGATCTGCAATCTTCGCAGCTTCCTCTAATATCTTAATCTCTTCACTAGACTTAATCAAGCGCAACTTTTCAACTGATTCAGAGACTGGAACAAGCTCTATATCACCTGCTTTGGCTGCGTACTGCTGATATGTGGCAAATGTCATATGGTTTTGTTCAAACCCAAGGCGTTTCACTCCAAATTCCTTTGCCGTTTGGGCAGCCGTTTCCACAATGTTTCCTTTATGTTCAATGATGTCATAGCCTTTGACTTGATCCTTCGCTTGCTCTGTATAGCGGAAGTCTGTGATAAAAGCTGCCCGGTCCTTTGAAACAACTGCAAGACCGGCTGATCCGGTAAAGCTGGTCATATACTGTAAATTAAAACTGCTTGTAATGACAAGGCCATCGATCTCTAATTCACTTAAAAGTGCTCTTAGTTTTTCAAGTTTCATGATGCTGCTCCCCCTTCACTGACTAAATAGCGAATCGCCAATTTATACCCTTCTAAGCCAAGTCCAACGATTTGCCCTTGGCATACTGGAGCAAGTACAGAATGATGGCGGAATTCCTCTCTCTTATGAACATTTGAGATATGTACTTCAATGACAGATAAAGAAATACTTGCAATGGCATCTCTCAGCGCATAGCTGTAGTGGGTAAATGCACCCGGGTTAAACACGACACCATCGTACTGATCTTCTGCTTCGTGGAGCGCATCAATCAAATCCCCTTCATGATTCGATTGAAAGAACGTTAATTGAATGTTTGCTCGTTCTGCAAACTGGAACAAATCTGTCTCTAAATCGGTCAGCGTCTTACTTCCATAAACAGCAGGCTCTCTTTTGCCAAGCCTATTTAAATTGGGTCCATTCAGCACAAGAAAATGAGGCATATGAACACTCCTTCACCCTAATTTAATCTATAATGATATCTATTTCTTTTTCCTTAGAAACCTTTCGTTTCCAAAAATATTTTATCATATGAATAGGTGATTTACACTTTATTCTGTCTTTTTCCCGAGTGCCCTCGCAAGTTTCTGACTCGTCAATTCATTATATTCAAACGAAATGCTGTACCCGACAAACATGCCATATAAAATATATAGGCAAAATGTCGTGACAATGGTGCTTTGCTGCAACTCTTGTACTTGCTTTACATCTGGGAAAATGGGATTAAACACGTAAAAAACGAGCAGCCATAAAAGCCCGCCATATATCAAACCCATCCAAAAACCTTTGATCCTTTTTAAAAGCCCATAATAAATAAAGGCCGCTCCAATCGATAAAATTCCTAACAGCACAATACTGATAAAAGTGCCAAGTCCTCCCTTTTTCCAATCTCCAAGTACAAATGGCTGAAGCAGCATATTCGGACTCACCTCTGAAAAATGAAACACATGGGTCAGAAACCCGATAAAGCCCCAAAAAACACCACCGACAAAACCTGTAGCAGCTGCTCTTGCCACAAGTGATGTCGTTTGCACGGACTGATTTTTTTCTTCTTGGTTTTTCTTTTCATCACGTTTCAATTGTGAACACCTCCAGCAAGTAGTATGTCCAAAATGTCATGAAAAAAAAGGATTTCCATGCGTGAGTGTAAAATTTTTATAACAGGGTATACTGGCTAAAAAGAGGTAGATAGAATTCTAGTAGATAATCGACCTGTGCGCTAGTGATTTCCCCTCATTTCCTGTACAATAAAGGTATAAGGAAATGCATGTAAATTACAGGAAACAGGCAGGTTGATGAAATATGTCCAATCAAACAAAACCTCCAGCATATGGAGGGCAGGCAGTTGTCGAAGGTGTCATGTTCGGAGGTAAAAAGAACTATGTGACAGCGATTCGGCGAAAGGACCAGTCCATTGAGTTTTTGAAGCTTCCCCGGACCTCCAATAAACGAACCGCCTTTCTCAAGAAAATCCCCTTTGTCAGGGGTGTTGCTGCACTTGTTGAAGCAAGCGCAAACGGCAGTAAGCACTTAAACTTCTCCAGTGAGCGATATGACTTAGATCCTTCTGAAGATCACACTCTTGAAAAAGAACAAAAAGGCTCGAAATTATCCATGATCTTCGGCATTGCTGTGATCGGAGTTCTCTCTCTACTCTTTAGTAAATTTGTCTTTACACTGGTACCTGTCTTTTTAGCAGAGCTTGTGCGCCCCATCTTTTCAGGGAATTTCGCACAAATCGCAGTTGAAACATTCTTCAAATTGGTCCTTTTATTAGGCTATATTTACTTTATTTCCATGACCCCTTTAATTAAAAGAGTATTTCAATATCATGGGGCAGAACATAAAGTCATAAACTGCTATGAACAGAACCTTGACATCACAGTGGAAAATGTCCAAAAGCAATCCCGTCTGCATTATCGATGCGGCAGCAGCTTTATTTTATTCACTGTCATTGTCGGGATGTTCGTCTATTTACTCGTACCGACAGATCCTTTATGGGTGAGAGTTCTGAACCGCTTGGCGCTCATTCCGGTTGTTCTGGGCATTTCATTTGAAGTGCTTCAGCTTACGAACAAACTCCGAGAAGTGCCTGTGCTTAAAGTGCTTGGCTATCCTGGCCTTTGGCTGCAATTGCTCACAACAAAAGAACCCTCTGACGATCAAGTCGAGGTAGCCATTGCAAGTTTTAATGAACTTCTTCGTTTAGAGGAAGCGTCTCTGAAACAAGCGTCAGATTCTGCTCATCAAGTGATCTAGCTTATAAATCCGGTAAATTCCTTCGGAGGTGGACAGTTATGAATCGCCGAGTACATCCTGCTTTTACCATTATTTTCGCTTTAGGTGTTTTGGGATTTGTGTACTTACTCACAACGAACCCAGGCAGACTTGTTACCATGCTGCTATCTGTTGTGATCATTGGAGCGGCCCTATTTTTCCTATTTAGATGGCTGATGAATCGAAGAACTGGAACAGAAGGCAATCTTTATCGTAAAGCAGTCAAACAATCAAAACGTCGCTACCAGCAGCCTAAACCAAAAACGAAAAGCCAGATGAAAAATCGGGTCACTCATTTGCGAAGCGTGCCGACTGACCACAAGTCTAAGCCCGTCCTTCTCAAAAAGAAAAGCCAAACACATTTGACTGTGATTGAAGGCAAGAAAAACAAAAAGAAGAATCGCGCCTTATTTTAAAATGTCCAGCTTTTTAAAAATTGCTCGGCCTTCTGTCTGCCTAGATCGACGAGCGCCTTTTTCTTTTCTGTCATGAGTTGAAAATCAGTGGCAATGACGTGTTCTACAGGAATAAAAATAACATGACGTTCGTGTTTTGTGGCGATATGTCTTTCGTCATGAGCACCACGCATCGTTTCAAAAAGAGCGCCAAACAGTTCAAACGCATTGCGGATGGAGTGTTGAGGGCGTTCTTTTTCGTTTGGGGTTAATGTGACACCGACGAACGGTCTTTTTTTCTCTTCAGCAAACAGCCAAATTGGAAAATTGCTAAGCACTCCTCCATCTACAATGGTACAAATGCCTTTTGAAGACTTCAGTTTGACAGGTTCGAAAAAATACGGCAGGCTGCAGCTCATTCGAATGGCCCTCGCCACGGAAAACCGCTCTGGATTTAAGCCATATGAAGGAAGGTCGTCTGGCAGTACGAGGATTTTTCCATTCGTTAAATCGGACGCAACAATTTTCAGCGAATCTTTTTTGAGGTCTCCAAACACGGTGACCCCTTTTCGTTTTAGCACATCGGTCAGCCATTTTTCCAGCCGGTCTCCTTTATAAAGACCTAGACGCCAGTAAATGGATACCCACCTGAGCATTTTAAACGGGATGAATTGACATCGCCTATCAAGCAATTTGTGTTCATCCATTTCATCTAAAAGCGACCGAATTTCCTGGCTTGTAAAACCCGCTGCGATGAGTGAAGCAATGATTGCTCCTGCACTTGTACCAGCAAGGCGGACAAATTGAAATCCTCTCGCTTCAAGCGCTTCATAGGCACCTGCAAGCGCTGCCCCCTTAATGCCTCCACCTGAGAACACACCATCTATCTTCATCAAGGAGCCCCCTTTGATTTCACGCTAATAATAGTGTAGGAGCATTTGCTTTCAATTAGAACTTTAATCAAAAAGGACACCCTTAGCACAGGTGTCCTTTTTGATTAAGATTCTTGATTTGTTTGTTCGTTTTTCTTTTGAATCGCTTTCAGCTGAACAGATCGCTCATCGTTTTCTTCAAAGAATTGAACAAGATCGCCGATGCGGTCAATGCTGTTCCAGCTGAGATGATGTTCAATGCCTTCTACATCATCATAAATTTTCTCTTCATCTACACCAATGATTCTTAAAAATTGCTCTAGCAGTTCATGTCTGTATACGAGACGTTTTCCAATTTTTTTGCCTTTCGGGGTTAAAATTAGACCACGATACTTCTCATAAATGAGGTATTCATCTTTATCTAGCTTCTGAACCATTTTTGTTACAGAGGAGGGATGGACAGCGAGTGCTTCTGCAATATCAGAGACTCTGGCATATCCTTTTTCTTCTATCAGCATATAAATTTGTTCAATGTAATCTTCCATACTAGGCGTAGTCATAAAACCCCTCCATAATGCACCTTTACTTAATAATCAACCCAATTCTACACCAACGTTCATTAAAAAACAAGGAGTGTCCATCGTCTTAACGCTTGTAATTCCAATCATCTGAGGCATATTTCGTTTTGGCGAGATGATGGACAAACGCTAATTCTTCATCTGTCAGCTCATAAGGCTCAAGCTCAATATTTAATCCTTTTTCAAACCCTTTTTTAAACGCAGCACGCGCATCGTCTATCGTACATGTTCGGTCTGAGATTTCATTGATGGCAACCGCTTTGTTTTTAAAGCTTCGCTGCATCCGCTCTCTCACCCGGTCGTTTGGATATAGGAACAAATCGAACAATTTGTCCTCATCAAGGTCAATTAAAATAGATCCATGCTGGAGGATGACACCTTTTTGTCTCGTCTGAGCACTGCCCGCTACCTTTCTGCCTTCTACAACAAGCTCGTACCATGAAGGGGCATCAAAGCATACAGATGATCTTGGGTTTTTTAAGCTTTCCTTTTCTTTATCTGTACGAGGAATGGCAAAATACGCATCGAGTCCCAGCTCTTTAAAGCCCTCTAAAATGCCTTCTGAAATAACGCGGTACGCCTCTGTCACCGTCGCTGGCATTTCTGGATGTTCCTCTGACACAATCACGCTGTAGGTCAGCTCCTGATCATGAAGTACTCCCCGTCCTCCGGTTGGTCTGCGGACAAATCCAAGACCATATCGCTTGACGGCTTCTAGGTTGATTTCTTTTTCAACGTTCTGAAAATACCCAACAGATAATGTCGCCGGATCCCATCCATAAAAGCGGATAACAGGCGGGATGAGCTTCTCACTATGCCAATAAAGCAAAGCTTCGTCCATTGCCATGTTAAAGGCAGGGTCTTGGTTTCCTGAATCAATGAAACACCATTTCTCTTTTTGCATATAAAATCCCTTCTCTTTTACGTAGTCAATGTTAGATGATGGTGGTGACCACCGGTTTTCTCTCTTCATCAGTCTATCAAATAGGGACGGAATTGAAAATAATTCTTACCATTTATGATGACAAGTTTCTTATGCTTTACTATAATAGTATTTGTCTAAAACGTACCATCAGACAGGCTACTGTGCTGATGCTCAAGAAGGAGTCGAGTTGTATTGTCAATATTCAACTATATCGTCCTCTCACTTTGTGGACTTTTCGTTCTTTATTCCATCGGCAGCTACATTTATCAGCAGCGCATTATGAAAACGCTGACGGAAGAAGAATTTATTAAAGGTTACCGCAAAGCCCAGCTCATTGATGTGAGAGAGCCAAATGAGTTTGAAGGCGGACATATTTTAGGGGCAAGAAATATCCCCCTTTCCCAACTAAAGCAGCGCAAAAATGAAATACGTCCTGACAAGCCTGTTTATCTCTATTGTCAAAATAATTTCAGAAGCGGAAAAGCAGCCCAAACTTTACGTAAAAACGGCTGCCGTGAGATTTATAATTTAAAAGGCGGCTTTAAAAAATGGGGCGGCCGCATCAAAACGAAGAACTAACAAAAAAGACTCTGGGAGCATGATTTCCCCCTGAGTCTTTTTTCTTTATTTTCTTTCAAAAACGAGAACTGGATTCCGCGCGGCCTTTGTTTCGTCCATACGTTTGACAACCGTTGTATGCGGCGCTTCCTGCACCACTTCGGGATTCTCTTCTGCCTCTTTTGCAATTTGAATCATTGCTTCGATGAATGCATCAAGTGTTTCTTTTGATTCTGTTTCAGTCGGTTCAATCATGATACATTCCTCTACATTAAGCGGGAAGTATATCGTTGGCGGATGATAGCCAAAATCAAGTAATCGTTTGGCAATATCCAGTGTCCGCACACCTAATTTTTTCTGACGTTTACCTGAAAGGACAAATTCATGCTTACAGTGACGATCAAACGGCAAATCGTAATGAGCACTTAAGCGTCGCATCATATAGTTCGCATTTAACACCGCATTATCGGTTACAGCCTTTAAGCCGTCTGGACCCATAGAGCGGATGTATGCATAAGCTCTGACGTTAATGCCAAAGTTGCCATAGAACGGCTTCACGCGCCCAATTGATTCTGGACGGTCATGATCAAAATAAAAACGACCTTCCTTCTTCACAAGCACCGGCTTTGGCAAATACGGAATCAAATCCTTTTTGACGCCAACAGGACCTGAGCCAGGACCTCCGCCTCCGTGCGGGCCTGTAAAGGTTTTATGAAGATTTAAGTGGACAACGTCAAATCCCATATCTCCTGGTCTTGCTCTGCTTAAAACAGCGTTCAAGTTGGCTCCGTCATAATAAAGCTTACCGCCAGCTTCATGAACGATTTCAGCCATTTCTAAAATATTTTCTTCAAAAAGGCCGAGTGTATTCGGGTTTGTAAGCATTAAAGCTGCAGTTTCTTCATTGACAACGCGGCGTAAATCTTCTAAATCAACAAGTCCGTTTTCATCAGATGCGACGGTAATAGTTTCAAATCCAGCCACTGTCGCAGATGCCGGATTCGTTCCATGAGCAGAATCAGGCACAATGACTTTTGTACGATGATGATCTCCTCTTGCTTCATGATACGCACGGATCATCATAAGTCCCGTCCATTCGCCATGTGCTCCTGCCGCAGGCTGTAATGTCACAGCGTCCATCCCCGTAATTTCTTCAAGATGGTCACCTAGATCGTATAGTAATTCTAATGCACCTTGCACAGTGTCTGCCTCTTGCAGTGGATGGACTTGTGAGAATCCTGCAAGGCGTGCAACCTTTTCATTAATTTTTGGATTATATTTCATCGTACAAGAGCCAAGAGGATAAAATCCGGAATCGACCCCATGATTGCGTCTTGATAATGCTGTATAATGACGCATAATATCAAGCTCAGATACTTCAGGAAGCTCAGCATCCTCATTACGGATATACGTCTCATCAAATAAAGACGGGATCTCCTGTTCAGGTACATCTAAATCAGGCAGGCTGTACCCTATTCTTCCTTCTTTAGATAATTCAAAAATAAGCGGCTGATCTTGTTTATTCATGGCGATCCCCCAATTCCTTGATAAACGTATCAATTTCTTCTTTTGTTCTTAGCTCTGTCACGGCTACAAGCATGTGCTGCTGAAGCTCTGGGTAGTCTAGCCCTAAGTCGTAGCCGCCGATGATTCCTTTTTCCAGCAATCGTTTATTGGCTTCTTTCACAGGCTCCTGTAACTTGATCACAAATTCATTAAAATGAGCTCCTTCTACATCCGCCTGCAGTCCATATTTTTCTGCCTGCGTCTTGGCATAATGGGCTTTTTGCACGTTTTGATAAGCGATGTCTTTTATGCCTGTTTTCCCTAGTGCCGTCATGGCAACAGAAGCAGCTAATGCATTTAATGCTTGGTTTGAGCAAATATTTGACGTCGCTTTATCTCTTCGAATGTGCTGCTCACGCGCTTGAAGGGTCAGGACAAATCCACGAACACCATTTTCATCTTCTGTCTGCCCGACTAAACGACCTGGCACTTTTCGCATCAACTTTTTCGTCACAGCAAAATATCCGCAATGAGGTCCGCCAAATGCAGCTGGGATGCCGAACGGCTGCGCATCACCAACGACAATATCAGCCCCGAGTTTTCCAGGCGGCGTCAATAGCCCGAGTGCGAGGGGATTACCAGAGACAATGAACAGGCTTTTTCCTTTATGTGCAATAGGTTCAATGTCTTTTAACGGCTCGACTACACCAAAAAAGTTTGGATATTGCACGAGAACTGCTGCTGTATCATCGCAAACGGCCTTTTCCAATGCAGCTAGATCTGTCTGCCCTTTTTTCGCAGGTACTTCAACGACTTCAATATGCTGTCCTTTGGCGTATGTTTTCAGCACCGCTCTTGATTCAGGGTGAACCGTTTCAGAAACAACCACTTTTTTCTTCTTTGTGTGTCCCGCAGCGAGCATCGCCGCTTCAGCTAGTGCCGTCCCGCCATCGTACATCGAGGAGTTGGCCAGATCCATACCAGTCAGCTCAGCAATCATTGTTTGAAATTCAAAGATGGCTTGCAATTCACCTTGCGAAATCTCCGGCTGATAAGGTGTATACGCTGTATAAAATTCAGAGCGTGAGATAACATGATCGACAATGACAGGCTGGTAATGATCATATACACCTGCACCAAGAAACGATGCATAGGAAACTGTATCCTTATTCTTTGCAGCTAGCCGGGATAATTCCCTTACAAGCGCTGTTTCAGATGCGGCTTCTTTGATGTTGTATGCTCCTTTGAATCGAACTTTCTCTGGGATATCTGAAAAAAGCTCATCAATCGACTGAACGCCGATGACATCCAGCATTTCTTTTTGATCTTGCTCTGTTTGCGGCAAATACCTGTGCTTCATCCTCTATTCCCCCTCGTTATTTGGCTCTTTTATAAAATGGTGTTGCGACGATTTTGGCTTTTAGACGTTTTTTGCGAACTTGTACTTCAACCTCTGTTCCAAGCTCCGCCTCTGAGGTTTCAATCAAAGCAAGCCCGACATTTTTCTTTAATGTTGGGGATTGGGTACCCGTTGTGACAATCCCAACCTGCTTTTCTCCTGAAAAGACTGGATAATCTGTACGCGGAATCCCTTTATCAATCATTTCAATGCCGACAAGCTTTCGCTTCAGTCCCTCTTCTTTTTGTTTTTTGAGTGCTGCTTTTCCGATAAAATCAGCTTCTTTATCCGTTTTGATAGCAAAACCAATGCCGCCTTCTAATGGAGAGATATCCTTTGTCAGCTCCTGGCCATAAAGCGGGAGCCTTGCTTCAAATCTCAAGGTGTCACGTGCACCGAGTCCGCATGGTATTAATCCTTTTGGCTGACCTGCTTCTAATAAAGCAGTCCAAATATGGACCGCATCTTCTGACTGGCAGTAGATTTCAAAGCCGTCCTCCCCTGTGTAGCCTGTTCTGGAAACAAGCACTTCTTTACTTGCGACCTCAGCTTTTGATAAAAACGTAAATGGTTTAAGCGATGTCACCTCTTCATCCGCCACCTCTTTGATGATGTCAGCGGCAAGAGGTCCTTGAAGCGCTAGCAAGGCGGTTTGATCAGAAATATTTTTGATCAATACGTCATCCTCCCCTTGGTGCTTCAAGAGCCAATCTACATCTTTTTCGATATTTGATGCATTGATGACAAGCAAATAGTGATTCTTTTCTTTTTGGTAGACGAGCAGGTCATCTACCGTTCCGCCATCTTCATAACACATGGCTGTATATAGTGCCTTACCGTCTGTCAGCTTAGACACATCATTGGTTAATAACCTTTGTAAAAAAGGAAGGGCATCTTGACCTTTGACGTCCACCTCACCCATGTGAGACACATCAAAAAGCCCTGCTTTTGTTCGAACAGCTTCATGTTCTTCTTTAATGGAAGAAAATTGGACAGGTAATTCCCAGCCCCCGAAGTCAATGGTTTTTGCGCCAAACGTTTCATACGCATGAAAAAGCGGTGTTCGTTTCAACATCAATCGTTTCCCCCTTTTTTCTTACAGTGCAAATGCAAGCTGAATTTTCAGAAAAAAATCACAGCAAAAAAGGACAGAGCGCTCCCTTTTATCAAAAAGAAGTCTCTGTCCTTGCACCTGAAAGTTTACAGCACAACATCATTGTGCGTTTTCCCCTTTGGTGGTTTGCTAAAACCCTTAAGCAAACACTCTCCAGAGTTGCGTCCGGTAAGAGTACTTTTGCCTGAGAGATTCACTGAATCATTCAGCTTGCTCCTTCGGCGCCTGCCAGTGCAAAATAACCGCCAAGTCTCTCCCCATACCATCATCCGCTCATATTTTTCACATCTATTGGACATACTATCAAAATGGGTGACTTATTTTCTAGATCACTTACCAACATCCTACCATTAGAAATGGATGAAGAGCAACAGAAAAATCATTAACATTTTTAAAATAACCATTCGATATCGTTCGCTTTTATTCATATATCTAGTCTTTTAAAGACCTCTTAAAAAATGAAGCGTTTAAAAACAGAACAATTTTATCAGACCCTACTAGAAAGAAAGGCAGGCGACCACAATGAATATTCAAACGATTTTTGATCAGGAATGGACAAATGAATTTCAACAGCGGCTTTCAACAGACGGCCCCTGGGCGAACTGGGATATGTATCGTTTAGCGACGCAGGTTCAAAAAGTCACAGCCATTGATTCATTCGAGGGGCTGCAAGCTCCTGCGCACCTGCCTGCATTCACACCTTTAAAGCACCAGCTCGAAGTAGCCAGAAGAGTCGTAGAAGAAATGAATGGGAAAGCCATTCTAGCAGATGAAGTGGGACTTGGAAAAACCGTAGAAGCAGGACTCATTATCAAAGAATACATGATTCGTGGACTTGCCAAAAAGATTCTCATTCTCGTCCCCGCCTCTCTTGTATCTCAGTGGGTACAGGAGCTGCGGACGAAATTTTATATTGATGCTGTTGAACAAAAAAAGAGCTATGTGTGGGAGCAGTGTGACGTTGTGGTTTCTTCCATTGACACAGCCAAAAGACAGCCGCATCGAGACACGATTTTATCAATTGCCTACGATATGGTCATTATCGATGAAGCACACAAACTGAAAAACAATAAAACGAAAAACTATGAATTTGTGAGAAACCTGAATAAGAAGTTCTGCCTGCTGCTGACAGCGACACCTATTCAAAATCGGATCGGAGAAATATTTAATCTCGTTTCCCTTCTGAAGCCAGGCCACCTAGGAAATGAACATCAATTTAAAGATGTCTTTGCCAAAAAGGACTTGCAGCTTGAAGACCATGACCGATTAAAACAGCTCGTCAATAAAGTGATGATTCGAAACCGAAGACAAGACACAGGCATCGAGTGGACAAAACGGCATGTCAAAACGATTTCTATTGATTTCTCTCCGACAGAACAAGCCCTGTATGATGAAATCTGCAAGCTGAAAGAGAATCCGTCTTATACAAAGCATATGTTTTCCATTATGACCTTGGAACGAGAATGCTGTTCAAGCCGTGAGGCAGTTTATATGACGATTAAAAAAATGCAGGAAGAAGAAAAGCATATTCTCGGATCTTCTGCTATAGCGCAAATCATGGAGAAAATCAATCAAGTTGAGCAAAACTCAAAAGCGCTTGAAGTCGTCAAACTCATTCAGCAGTTAAATGAAAAGGTGATTATTTTCACCGAATACCGTGCGACACAAATTTATTTACAATGGTTTCTACAGCAAAATGGCATCAGCTCCGTTCCATTTCGGGGCGGCTTTAAGCGGGGCAAAAAAGATTGGATGAAAGATTTATTTAGAGAACGGGCGCAAGTGTTAATTGCTACAGAAGCTGGCGGCGAAGGGATCAACCTGCAGTTTTGTAACCAAATCATCAACTACGACCTCCCGTGGAACCCGATGCGTTTAGAACAGAGAATTGGACGTATTCACCGCCTTGGCCAAGAGCGAGATGTCCACATTTACAATATGTCAACGAACGGAACAGTTGAGGAGCACATTTTAAAGCTTTTATATGAAAAAATTCAGCTGTTTGAAAACGTCATAGGCGATTTAGATGATATTTTAACGAGAATTGATATTGAAGAAGTCGAAACAGAATTGCATCAAATTCTCTTCCAGCATGAACCAGGCGGAGACATGAAAAAGAAATTAAACCAGTTTGCTTCTTATTTATCTGAAGCACAAACACCACTTTTAGAAAAAAGACAGCAAGGCTCATAAAGGAGAGTTGATCAATGGAGCAGCGTGACATTCACACCTTTCTTCTCCGTTTTTTCAAGGCGAATCAATGCGACATATTAGAAGAAAGTGCAGGACATATGACCGTCCAGCTGACAATCGAAATGGATAAACTGATTATGAACCGCCCTTTTTATTGGCACTGGCTTGAAAAAACTGGCGGTGTACCTGAACCGCGGCAATTGACTTTCATCACAGATCAAAAAAAAGCAGGTGATAAGATCGAGGGTGAATTTATCCATTTCGGCTCCCCTCGGTTATTTCAAATATTTGAGGCGGTCAAAGAGCAGGGCCGTTTTATCCGGCTTTATGAACGAGTTACCCCGCTTTCAAACAACCAGATCCCACTTGAGCCATGGCTTGGTCTCAATGTAAAAATTTCTTACCTTGCAGACCGGAAGAAAGATAAGCTTTTATCATTAGGCCTTCATCTCATACGCGGAGAAGTCATTGAACAATTTCAAGAAAAGCTGGAAGCCCGCGAGCTTTCGTCTCAAATTCCCGATTATTGCTTTACGATGAGCACAATGATTAAGCCAGAGAGCGGAGTCAAACGGCTCTACAGCCTTATGGAGCATTATGCCCATGAGGAGCCGGACGACTGGGCAGTGCGAGCCGTTCAAAAATGGAAGGAAGACTCCGAACTTTTAAACCAATTTTATGAAGGGACTTCAGACACATCTGTAGAATATGAAATAGAAAGACAAGCACTCAAAACTTTATACGAACCAAAAATCAGTCTTACGATTGAAAATGGCGGACTTTTTTACTTACAGCAAAAAAGAGGAGGTTGACTGATAGTCCCCCTCCCTTTTATGTGACATACAATTTTCGATCAGTCTAAAGCTAAGTTTGTCTGTTTGTATTGGGCGGAAACATGACGCAAGCAAACTATGAGGTCTTACCACCTAAGTCTTTCCATTTCATGCGTTAAGTGCCTGAAATACATGATTCAGTATTTTAGGAGGGTATTTGTATGGAAAAGAAAACGAACAAATTAGACAGTGAATGGGTTCAATTATTACGCGAAGCTCGTAATGCAGGACTAACAGTTGAAGACGTCCGTCATTTCCTCAAATCAAATGAAAAGTCCTCTAAGTCTCCCCCTCTGGTAAGAAGTCATTCTATCAAACCTTTCTGAATGTGCTATAATATCGAAAGGAAGGTGATGACATTGATTGGCCAGCGTATTAAACAATACCGCAATGAAAAAGGCTACTCACTATCAGAACTGGCCGAAAAGGCTGGGGTAGCGAAGTCTTATTTAAGCTCAATAGAAAGAAACTTGCAAACAAACCCCTCCATTCAATTTCTTGAAAAAGTCTCCGCTGTTCTGGACGTCTCGGTTCATACACTTTTAAACGAAAAAGATGAAACCGAATACGATGGTCAATTAGATAGTGAATGGGAAAAACTAGTTCGAGATGCAATGACATCAGGGGTTTCGAAAAAGCAATTTCGTGAATTTTTAGATTATCAAATCTGGAGAAAAAAGCAAGAAGAGGAGTAAAGCGCACGTTTTAGCGCATACTCCTCCAATTGCTATGCAGACCTTGATATCAGCCTAAAGACTGGCTTTATTTTTTATCTTCGCTGTGTGCTTTTTCGTTTTCTTTCACGTAGCCTTTTTCATCCGTATGCTTTTTTGGATTGATCGTTAAACCATTCCACTGAGTCGCTTCGAAGGAAAGATCAATTTGAATCGCATCGCCTTGGTATTTATTTTGGATATAGTGACCAGCTTTATCCTTCGTCTGGTCATTGATAAATTCAATGATCATTTCCATTTTATCGTAATCAAACGGATTCTTTGGAATGCCGTCATACTCTGGAGCCACTGTTCCATCAACAGTTGCTACATTAATTTTCCCACTTTCATGTAAAAACTTCTCATCGACGGCATGACGAAGCTTTTCAAATGCGGTCTGATCCTGTTTTGACGTTAATTGATGCAAGTCAAGCAGGTTTGCATGGTCTAAAATAATGTTTTTCGGATAACCATTTCCACCTTCGGCTCCAACCGTAAGAACACTCACCTGAAACTGGCTGAGAAACTCTTCAGCTGTATTTTTACCGCCATTCTTCGCGGAAGATCCATCTATAAACTGGCTGTAATCAAGACTCATCAGCACTTGGTTTATCGCTAGTGATCCCTTATTATCAAAATGAAATTCTTTCTTGATCCGATCACCAGGTTTTAAGTTCGAAAGGTTGATGGCGCCGGAGTTCTCTTTAGCAGATAAATCCAGCTCTCCTGTCGAGTAGACCGCGTTTGCCTTTTCAATATCATTAAACGCCGCCCATGTTCCCCCGCCAATTAATGCAAGACCTAAAGCCCCTGATAATACACCTAAACGAATTGATTTCTTCATTGCCATGAATAAACCCCCTAATATATTGTTTTATTGAAACCTGATTAGGTTACAAACGATTTAAGCTTGTTCCTCTGAGATATGTACATCAGCCGTGTGTCTACGATGTTTCGCTGCGCCCACAAAATGAAAGGTTGAATAAACGAGCAGCATGACACCTGGTATAATAAGGAGCAAAGCAGTTCCAGCTGATGTCCCTGCATACGAAAGAAGCTTTCCTGCATATGGGATGTTTACTCCCATATACTGCGCAGTCACCTGATCCGCTTTTACCAGCGTGCCGTCCTGATACATATTTTTGTCACCCTTCGTCTCAAACGCTTTATTTGCTCCCTTTCCCTTCTCCCCAACAATTCGATGGGTTACATAGGACTGATCCTGTTTCGTTTGATACGTGATAATATCTCCTTTTTTGAGCTTCTCAGGTGAGGCAACCTGTTTTACGACAATCAGTGACCCAGCTGAAAATTCTGGTTCCATCGAACCTGATAATACTTGCTTCAATTGATAACCGAAGATCTGAGGTTCTCCTCCTGTTGTTCTTGATGACAACACGACAATAATAGAGGCTATCATCACCGTGAACACCATCACATAAAGAATACTCCCAGACATCTTCATCCATTTTTTCATAACCCCTTCTCCCCTTCGCCTATCTTTTTTTCACTTTAAAAGACATCTCCATTTAGGACGTCTTTTCTTGACACTTTGAGAGCACCATCGGTTTAGACCAAAAGTACGCCTGATCTGATGCGCCAAACCCTTTAGGATAATAGATTTTAAATGCATAGATTCCATTTGTTTTTGCTTTATCTGTCGTGACAGTCGCTGTTTCTTGCGACAATAGGGACTTTATGGAGCCCTTTTCAAGAATATGACCATCTTGCAATGGCTTCTGATCACTTCCCATTTTATGTAACTCCCACTTCCATTCAGAATACGCAATAGGCTGTCCACTATTTTTTAGTGTCATGCTCAGCTTTTGAGGTGCGCAGACTGTTCCTTCGATCATCGTTTGATCGATAAGCTCCAATTGACTTTGATCCCATTTTTTCGGCTGACAATGCTGATCTGTCTGTTCAAAATTTTCACATGTTTTCATGACAAAGTTTTTGTGCTCGACATCGTTAAAAGAAGCATTTGTTGGTGTCATGATGGAAGACGTCAAAATCAGACAAATGGCACAAAAGAGTACAAAGAGCGACTGTTTCATTAATCCCTTCAACTCCTTGAACAATTGTTCTTTAAAAAGAACGATTATATACAGTATAAGGAAATACCTATAAAAACCAAAACGTCAAATTAGTTCATTTTGTTCTTAAACAAGAACCATTACGAGAAAATTCTTCCATTTTCTCATTCTTTCGCCATATTCAATATTTTTTTGTGTGACATTTGTACTTCTTAAAACTTACATAAAAATGTAGGATTTGGTCAGGATAATAAGAGGTGAGGTGATGTTAAGTGAAATATGGAAAAATCATAATCATGCTCAGTTTGCTGCTGAGTCCTATGATCCTAGACGTCAAACCTGTGAATGCGAGAGGTTTGACTGCGGCAGCAGATCAATGGGAAATGCGGGCAGTCAAAGAAGCAAAAAAAAGATACCCGCTAACGCAAGTCTTATTTAAACAAAAAGTATGGGACCGCCACCGCGATAAGGAATCTGTGAAACAGTATCATATTACGTTAAAAGACCATACAAAAGAATTTGGGGTGTTTGTCACCATTTCCTATAACCCTTACTCAAACAAGGTGAATAAAGTGATTGTTGTGGAGGAATACAGCTAAAACGGCATAAAAAAACCGCCTGCTGGCGGCTTTTTACTTTCGGCGGTGTCGCTGACGTTTTTTAAGCATCATGGAGAAACCAAACGGCAGAACCCCAAATAAACGCTGTGAGAACGGTGGTTTCGTTTCCATCTTTTCTTGTTTGTGTTCCTTCCGTTCGTCACGTGGTGTATTCATATATTTAATGATTTCCTGCGTCATATATTTTACATAGTCATTTGTTTTCAAGCACAATCACCTCTTCTTTCTTCAAGTGTTACCAGAAAGAGGATGATTTTATACACTGGCTAATCAGGGTTTGCCCATCTCATGATTTCACCGGTCTGCCCATCCAGCATTAGTTCCCGCTCATCGGATAAACCATCTTTTGTTTTCACCTTCACCAAAACAAGGACAAGTTTTTTCTTTCGATCGCATTTCATCTGCTTCAGTGTCACACGGCCTTCTTCAGTATCAATATGGGTTTTCTTTTTCTCACAAATACGTTCTACTGTGCTTGCAGCTTCACTCGTCCCCACCCTAAAAAGCTGCTGTTTTTTATAAAAAGAAATCGTCAGCTCTGCACTTCTCAGCTCTTTTTGAAACCCTATCGTTATCGCTCCTAGGATCAAGAGAAAAAATAGAATCGCCGAAAGTACATGCGGATAGATAAACCCTTCCTCTCTTTTCACGATTTAGGAACCACCCCTTTATATGTGAAAAAAACGGCTTCATACACCTTACCAGATTCATCTGTGACTTTCAGGGCAGCTCTATGCTGACTCGTTCTTACGTGAAATTGTTTCACCTTATGCAATAAAGGTAGGTGTCCAGCTTGATCCGTTCGTTTTCGAAGCATCTCTTGATATGGCTCAATCGTTACCACTCGCCCTTGATCGGAAATATACTCTAACACTTTTCCTCCTTTCACCGATTTCACAGCAGCTGCGCGACTTAACTCCTCATCTAATTGCAGGACAGTCTGTTTCCACTCCATTTGAGAAAATCGATTGATATCTTCAAAAGGACGAGCTTTCTCCGCTGCTGAAAAGATCAGCACACAGCCAAAAGAAAGAAACAGAAATAGCTGCAATTGCCACAAAGCTTGTAGAAGGGTAAAAGCTTGTTCATCGGCCCACTTGCCGAAAGCATATGGTCTGCTTTTTTTGTACTTTGTATGAAACACATCCTTTCTGTTTACGCCAATTGAAAACATATGTGATCTCGCCTCTCTTCTTTTTGATGGAAGATGTTGTCCCATTTATGAACGCTTCATTCATCTGTTCATGCAAAATCTGATAAGCTTCAAGTTTGGCTCTTACTTCCTTTTTCCCCATCATGAGTTTTTCGTAGACAGGCATGAGCACAAGTGCAGCAAATAGAAAGAGATGACAAGCAAACAGCGTCTCAAACGTACTAAATCCTCTATTGTTTTTGAACATGGATTCGCCCGCTTCCTAAATAGATCGTGAGTTTATACGATTGACTGCCAAATTCGACAATGAGAGATCCACCGCTGCTTGGATGTCCGTTTGCATTAAAATAGATATCTTGCGAGAATGTAGAAGTTTTGATGCTGCCTTTTTTATGCTGATAAGAAGCAATGACTTCGTTACTCTTTTGGTCTATTACCTGATAAGATACATGCGGCGGATGGATTTCAACATGTACACGTGTTTTTTTGATAAATGCAGTATATGATGCCAATTGAAGATCTTGTTTCATGATGTTTACTTGTCTTTTGGCTTCAGCGCTCTCTATTATATTTGGGATTTTCCCTCCCATGATCGACAATAAAATCGATAAAACAAGTAAAATCAACAGCTGTTCAATCAGGGTAAAACCCTTCTCATGTAAAATTAATTTATTCATGCTTCACGTGGCCGTTTTGAATGACAATCGCTTTTCCATTAGGACAAGTTAACCCCTTTTTGACATAACCTTCTTTTTCTAATTCAGCTAAAGATGGCGTCTTCCCGTCATGCTCCAATTCATATGCCATCACTTGTGTACTGACCATTGATTTGAGCCCTTCACAGCCCTTTGCCTGAATAGCTTGGTGATGACGTGTGATATTCGGTATGGTAATGAGTAAAAGAATGGATATTACGAGCATGACAATTAACATTTCTATCAGGGTAAATCCTTTATCATTCATGTTTCTGTCCTCCTTCTTACACTTGCTCCATTAATTGATACATTGGTAAAAGAATAGATAAATACACGATGAGTATCAGAAGTGCTGTCACCCCATAAATAACCGGCTGCAGCCAAGAAATCCATTTTTCAATTTTCAGTTCTGCATTTTCTAATAGAAATTGGCTGTACGTGTACATTTCTCTTGCAAGCTTTCCGCTGGCTTCACCATGCTTGATGATGGCTGCAAAATGTTTTTCGAAAAAAGGACTCACGCTTACTTGATGTGCCATACTTTCTCCTTTTCTTAACTCATCCATCATTTGTTCACCTATTTCTTGAAGAAAAGGCAAGTAGCTTTGCTGTTTAAAAGCTTGCAAACCTTCGTACATCGATAATCCAGCCTGAAGCAGTCCGCTGAGCTGAAGAGAAAAAAGGTACGTATGCATCAGCTGCATCCCTTTATATAAAAAAGGCAGTTTACTCATCACCCTCAGTTTCTCAAGGGTCGACTTTTTCCTAAAAAACACAGCATAATATCCGGTAAGACAGATACACATACAACTAGTGATGAGCAGAAAAGCATGAAGGAATTGAAACATTCCAAACATTCCTTGAATCAGCCAAGACATGCGGGTATCCATTGATGAGTACAAAACAGAAAATTGAGGAATGATCATATTCTGAACGAGTATCAGCACGACCAGAACCGTGAAGATGAGGAAGAGCGGGTAACGTAACATGCGCTTGAATGTGTCTACTTGCCTGATTTTTTTCTCTAAAAAACGGGCGCTTTGTTCAAGAGCTCGTGCCAGGCTGCCGTGCTTCTCTGAAAAACAAAGAATAGCGATGGCTTCCCGCTGAAAATGAAGTCGCTCAAGCACAACGTAAAAAGGCTCCCCTTCAAGCAACCACTGAATACCTGGCGTTAATCGCTGCTGCTGTTTTTTTGATAACTGAATATTCACCATCGTTAATGCCTCAACCAATGTATATCCAGCTTGAATCAATTGAGCAAGTTTCGATAAGAATTCAGCTTGTTCTTTTTTAGACCAGGCTTTAGAGGCTCGCTTCTTCATAAACCCAGCGATGATATGTGCTTTTTGATAAATAACCGAGTGCCACTCCTTTCCGAATTAATCTTTGTAGTGTTTCGTATGACGAATGAGCGTATTCTCCTTTGGCCTCTTTGATACACTCACCAAGCTCCTTTCCATAAAGCAATTCAAATACATTTGTTCGTCTGTAAGGACGATTTAATTTACAGTAAAGCTGACATGTTTCCCCGCAAAAAGGGCATATAAGCTCAATTAATCGCTGGGCAGCAATCGCAACCATGGTTTGTTCGAGTTCATTCATCGTCACACCAAATTCAAGCATGCGGTAAAGGGCTCCTTTTGCATTTTTTGCATGAAGCGTACTCAATACTAAATGGCCTGTCAGTGCTGCCCTAATCGCCGTTCTAGCCGTTTCCGCATCTCTTATTTCTCCCAGCACAATCATATCTGGATCATGTCTTAAAATAGCGCGTAATCCAGCGGCATACGTGATGCCGGCTTTTTCATTCACTTGAACCTGTAACACTTCTTCATTCCTCGTTTCGACAGGGTCTTCAAGGGTAATAATATTTCGATTAAAATTCTTTTTTGCAAACTGGATTAATGAATATAGTGTTGTTGTTTTCCCTGAATTTGTTGGCCCAGTAAATAAAATGAGTCCATGCGAATGCTTCAAAAATGATAATAATCTAGTTGAGGCTTTCGGAAATAATGATAGATGTTTTATTTTCGGAACATGATCCTGCGGTAAAATTCTAATCACTAAGCTCTCATCATTCACTGTCGGCAAGGTAGACATCCGAATAAACACTTGTCCTTTTCTTAGCATCACAGCTAGTGAGCCATTTTGCGGTCTCCTTTTTTCCCCGATATCCATAGAAGATAAAAATTTAAAATGTGCAATAAGCCTCTCTCCGCTTTTTTTATCAATCGTTCGCTGCTGGATTAAATCTGAGTCAACACGGAAAGACACCGAAGCTTCCTTTTCTTTTGGCACAATATGCACATCAGAAGCCCTCATGCGGCATGCTTCTTCTAGCAGCTCTTGCCTTAAATATTCAATCCCATACAAGTGGATCACTCCTTTCTCTGACCACATTGTAGGATGGAGAAACCTGAATGACAAAAGAACATTTTATGATTTTCATAACTAATCAAGCATGAAAACCCTCAACTCGTGATGCATCACATCATTTTTTAGAAAAGAGCATATAAAAAAACCTGACTTTTACAAGTACAGGTTTTTTGGTCATGATGTGGCTTCTTGCGGCTGCTCTTCAAAGATGCGAAATCCTCTTTTTTCTAACGCTTTTGCAAGGCTATGCTCAGTATTTACTTTTGAGAAATCAATGCCGAGTTTCACTACAGTTTGAGCGATCTCTGGGCGAATGCCTGAAATAATCGTCTCAATTCCTAGCAGCTTCGCACTATCGACCACTTTAAACAACTGATAAGCGACCATCGTATCAACAACGGGAACGCCAGATATATCAATAAATAAGTGCGTTAGACGAAGTCTAGATGCCTGTTCTAGTACGGATTCCAAAATGATTTTGGCCCGATACGTATCGATTTCTCCGATCAGTGGCAAAATCCCGATTTCCTTTGATACTGGAATAACAGGGGCACTCAGTTCTTGAATCATCTCTCTTTGTGCATTCAGCTGACTGAGTGTCACGCGGTCATATTCTTCTGATAAACGCTCAATCATATCATCAAATGTAGCATGAAAGTGCTGATTCCACTGACACACATCTTGTAGCGTCACTTCAAGCTCTGTTTCTTGGGTGAATGTCTCAATTCTCGAACAGAAAATGTGGCGGAAGATCTTAAATTGTCCAATGATTTCATATAGCGGCACCTCGTGCACTGCTCGATCACGTGCAATATCAACAGACCACTTTTTCAAATGGTTTTCTACTTTGTCTGAAAGTGTCACAAGTGTTGCTGCAATGGTTTGAATAAAAGCTGTGTTCTGTTCCTTCAGCTTCATTTCCGTTTCCTCTGAAGCATGTTTAGAATATAATGAGCCTTCTTCTGTTCTTGTCTTTAGCCATTCTTCGGTCATGACAGGGGCTTCTTTTAGGATAAATTCGTATAATTGCTTAGATTTTTCACTTTTCATTTACTTCTTTCGCTCCTTTTTCACTAAAACTCGTGACATACAACTTTTATGTATAAATGACCGCAGATGGTGAACAATATCATTACACGTTTGATATTGGGCTATAGCCAAGTGGTAAGGCAATGGACTTTGACTCCGTGATCGTTGGTTCGAACCCAGCTAGCCCAGTTCAGCACAAAAACGAAGACGGCTGAAGCTTGTTTCAGCTGATCTTCGTTTTTTATTAGGAAACCGATTGATGAATCGCTTTCTTCTTTGATATTTTCATGAGTTCTCCTGGATTATAACCTACTACCAATTTATTTCCATCAATAATGATTGGTCTCCGTAGCAGTTTTGGTTTTTCAATGAGAAGCTGTAAGACCTCGTTTACTTTTAAGTCATTAATATTTAAATTTAAGCTTTTAAAAGCTTGACTTCGTGTGGCTAAAATTTCATCCATTCCTTCTGTTGTTAAAGAAAGAATCTTTTTTAATTCATCTAGAGTTGGCGTTTCTCTGAAAAGGTGACGCTCTTTAAAATCAATTTGATTCGCCTTTAACCAATGTTTTGTTTTGCGGCAAGACGTGCAGCTCGGGTATGAATAAAAAGTAATGTCACTCATTAGTCTTCCTCCTTAGGTCGTTAACCTTTTCTCTTATGGAGTAAGTACCCTCATGTATTTCGCCATAAACACTTTTTCTTCACTTTTTCAAAAAAATTTTTTCTACATTCAAATTAAATTGTTCACACGTTGTCAAAAATGTAAATGTTTACATAACAAGTGGTGATCAGCTATAATATGAATCAAAGGGGTTTTTAAGGGGAGGGAAAGAAATGAATCGCATGTTCCGCGTGCTCGGCTTTTGGACGGGTATTTTTGCTGTCATGTTCTATTTAGGACATATGAAAGATGCATCGCTGCTGTTCTTCGGTCAAACCGTTCTTTTTGTATTTTTATCCTACTTGAATTTATCCGAAAGAATGTATATTTACATTTTCGGAGCGTACTTGACGATTTTCTTTGCCGGATTTACATATTATTCGATTTTCATCATGGTTCCCGGTACCGGACATTAATTGAAAAAAGCATCTCTTTAAAAGAGATGCTTTTTTCATGCCTGCGATTAAAGAGAAAATCCATTAATAAATGGATTTTGCTCCTGCTCCGTCTGAACAGTGGTTTCCCCGCCATGTCCGCTTAAAACAAGAGTTGATTCTGGCAATGACAATAATTTATGATGGATTGATTGTAGCAGCACTTCCTGACTGCCGCCTACTAAATCTGTTCTCCCGATGCCGCCTTCAAATAGCGTGTCACCAGAAATAACAAAGCCCTCTTCCGCCGAATAGTAAGACACACTGCCAGGTGAATGCCCTGGTGTATGGAACATTTCTAATGTAAACGACCCAATTTGAAGGGTTCCTTCTGACGTAATCAATTCTTCAGCTTCTTTGACCGTAATTCCATTCCCAATCAAACGAGCTGAACCGTTTAATTCAGCGTTCGTGAGCCATTCTTTTTCATTTTCATGTACATATAGCGGCACTCCCCACTCTTCGCGTACCTCATCTGCCGCACCAATATGATCAAAATGAGCATGTGTCAATAAGACAGCAAGTGGTGTGAGCTGTTTTTCTTTTACATAGGAAATCAGCTTTTGCGCTTCACCGCCTGGATCAAAAATTAAGCATTCTCCCTGCTCGTTTTTCCAAATATATGCGTTCGCTTGTACATAGCCTAATGGAATTCTTCTCCAATTCATTTTCATCACCTACTTTATTCTTTCTTTTTTATTATGAAGGCTATTCAATAAAAATTCAAACAATCGTCAACTGGAATCTACTCGACAAGCTTTATGAAAACGGTTAAAATGAAAAGAAAGGAAATCAAGGGGATTGATGACAAAGGGGGACTTTCACATGATGCTCGTCATTATTTTTGGTCTAGTCACGATTTTAGCTGCGCTCGGCATCTATCGCTCACTAAAAAAAGTGAACGTACTTGCCATCGCTTTTGCTGGCGCTACATTTTTGGTTTTTGGATGGTTCACTGTCATGACCATCATCTATAGCGGTTATCCAACTGCACATTAAAAAGCCTGCATTTAGCAGGCTTCGGATTGTTGACAAAGGGCTAAAATGATCTTGATTTTAGCCCTTTGTCTTCTTTTCAGCGTGATAGAAAACCTTTGCAGTCTAGGAAGGACGAGCACCCGAGCGGAGCGAATTGAAACATTCGTGAGCACCGGAGCGCAGACCTGACAAAGAATGCGAGGGTTTGTCTACACGCTGAAAGCCTGCATTTAGCAGGCTTTTTTTATTGATGTAAGTGCTTATTCACGCTTTCTAATTTGCTTGTAAGCGTTGTGGTTTGATCCCGTCTGTCATCGATGCGAATATTGGTCGCTACTCGGTGCAATCCCTTTTCAAAAGGGGCTTCATGAATGCGCTGAATGACCTCAAATAAAACGGATAATTCGCCTTCAATTAACGTATTCATCGGTGTTAATTGATATTTGATTTTCCCTTCTTGTTGAAAGCCTTCTAAAATTCTTTGTACATCTGCTACATAAGCACTGACACTTGGTGTTTCAGTGCCTATCGGAATGATGGTGACGTCTGCTATAGCCATCGTTTTTCCCCTTTCAATTAAATTCTTATGTTTTCTCGTCCTCATTGTAACCTATCCTTATTCAATCATGCCATGCTCACGTTGCATTTAAGGCAGGTTTGTCTCGTTCTATTGTCAAATCCGCTCGCTCTACCTTCCCGATCTTTGTAAACAGAAGCAGGCATATACCAGAAACAGCTTCAATGATGCCGCCAGCCGCAATGACATACCCAGACCCAAATATTGTTGCCATATAGCCGCCAAGGAGGGCGCCTAACGGAATCATTAAGTAGGAAATCATGTTGATGATCGCATACACTTGCGGCTGATCCTCAGCCTTTACTGACAATTGAATCATCGTATGTTCGGGTACGTTAACTGCACTAATGGCTGCTCCTAAAGCAAAAGCTGATATAAACACAAGAGGCAACAATGCATTCATGCCTGTGATGAAAAAGGCGATTCCATCAACGATCCCAGCGCCTATAAACAGCAATCCATACCGATTCACTTTTATCTTTGTCAAAACAAATCCCATCAAAAATGCGCCTAGTGCGGTTGTGACTTTGATGAATGAATAGACGACTGGTCCACTATGTAAGTCTTCAGTTAAATAAATAACAGACAATGCTTCCCATGGTGCCGCAGCAAAGTTTGAACAAACACAAAAAATCGCTAAGGGAAACAAAATATGATGACTTCTAACAAGTGAAAAACCTCGAATTAATCTTTTGCCGTAAGATAATCCTTTTTTGGCTTTATCGATGATGACTTCTGTTTGATATGAAATCATTAGCACCAATAAAGCGGACAAGAGGTAAAGTGGAATGATCACAAGCATTGTATAACCTACTCCTACAAATGCAATCATGACACCACAAATCGTGACTGTCACAAGTCTTACTACATGACTTGCTGATTGGATCGTTGCATTTGCTTTTTGTATGAGGTCCTCATGGACAAGCTTTGGAATAATCGATACAGATGCCGGTTCATAGGAGCCTCCTGTCGCTGAATGCAGCAGCATACAGCTAATGATGAGGACTAATGGTGTGAAACCATAAAAATAACTGACCACGATCACAAGGATAATCGCTCCTCGTGTTAAATCAGCAAAACACATCCAAAATTTCAACTGATGCGGCTTCATCATAGGCGTAATAAATGGCCCAACAATTGCTTGAGGCACAAAGCTGACTGCAATAAAAAAAGCTGTTCCTATGGCCCCTTTTCCTCCTAGTACCAATAGCCACAAGATGGTGTTGAAAGATAAACTATCAGCGGTAATTTTGCACATTTTAGAAACAAATAAATAAGTAAAATTTCTTTTCCACAGGCTTTGAGCACTCAATAGTCGACATCTCCCTAAATCATATCCTTTTTTTTACATCCATATCTTTCACAATAGCTTACAAGAAGACCTTCGTCAATTACTTCAACATTGTTTTTATTGACCATAAGCAATTGATTGTTGCTCCAATATGAAAAAGCACCAGACAGGTGCTTTTAACACTTACACGCTTCCCATAAAAGCCGCTTTGTTTTTTCATAAATCGAATCAAATTGATCCATGGAAAGAGGATTTTTCCCTAGACCAAGCTCGACTGTATAGCCTTCACTATGAAATTGATAAATAAACCAATCGCGATAGCCTGCATAGCTGTCGAGATATTGGATCGGTTTGTAGCCGCTCACTTGTTCGAATCGTTTGACCGTTTCTTTTGAGATGGCTGGCTCATGGCCAAGAAAACCCCAATAGATCTCTTCTCCTTGTGTATGAAGGGCGATCAGCCGGTCAAATCGTTTTCGCAACGCAAGATTTGCCATCGCTTTCGCTTCTGGTTCTGTTAATGGCTCTCGCCCAGGATAATCACGGTATGACGGTGCCTTCGACTGATGACGATAGTACTCGATCTCCCAATAAGCAGGGAATTGATTGTTTAAATCCACCCCTCGAATATTTGCTTTCCATTCCCGGTAATCGGAATATCCACCGTTTAGCAGTGTGAATTCTTCACGATGAAGACCTAGTGACTCCGGTCCATTACGAACCAAATCCACTCCATCTGGATTGACCATTGGCACGATGGATAAAGCGGTGGTCTGCAGGATATGAACCGCTTCATAATGTCTTGCCTGCACCGGGTCAGACGCTGCTAAGCAAAGCGACTTCAGCCATTTTAATAAAACAGATGTCGTGATCCATTCATTTGCATGAAATGAGGCATTGAGATGAATAGAATGTAAATGTTGAACAGGCTCAGTTCGGATTTCATAAATAGGTGTATCAAGCACTGATTGGCCAATGACGCTGATATGAAGAAAAGGAAATACAGCTTTCAAGCGGCTCAGCTCTTCTTCTAATTGAGCGCTATCATATTCAAATGTTCCATTGATCCAATCATCGGATTGCTGCAGTCTATAAGGTGCGATAAATCTCTGTACATCACCTATCGAATCAAATACATGGACTCCTTCTGGAAGTCTATATCCCGGTAAAAGAAGCTCATCAGTGCTTGATTGATTAGATAAATGAAAAGCAGCTTTGCCAATGCCAAGCTGCTTTGCCACATCATCCTTCCCTGTTTCATGCAGCTGCCATTCAATTTTTCCAAACGACGTTGTCTTCATTTACATCCCTCCTCTCATACTATATGAGCCGTCAGGCAAAAAAAGAAAACCTCTGCTTCTAAAATAGCAAAGGTTTTCTCATCTGTTAGGACGCCTTTTTCAGCTCCGTTTCACCTTCTTTTTTGGATGGTGAATGGTCCGGGCTGTTTCGATCATAAAATCTAAGAAGATCCCCGTAAATGATTTGATCAGAGAATTGAAGCTCCTGCTTCGCTTTCTCTTCATAAGACTGACACACGTTTTTATCATCTGCTGGCTCGCCTGTTTCTTTATTGTAGCAAACACCATCTGTAAAAATGCTGTCCTTCGTAATAAAGCTTCCATCACGGAGTACTGTAAAGTCATTCGTATCTTTCGATAAAAGGTCATGACCAAATTGAATTTGTTTACTTGTATCAATTCCTAGAAGATTGAGTACAGTTGGGCGGATATCGACCTGACCGCCTACCGTATCAATTTCTTTTGGATGTTGATCTGTCACCCCTGGAATGTGTACAACAAACGGGACTTTTTGAAGCTGCACTTCTTCAAATGGCGTAATCTCTTTATTTAAGAATTGCCCCATAGCTTCGTTATGGTTTTCAGAAATTCCGTAGTGATCCCCATACAAAACAAAAATGGAATTATCGTATAAGCCAGCTTCCTTCATCTTTTTAAAGAAAAGCTTAAGGGCTTCATCTTGATAACGCACTGTAGGGAAATACTTGTTCAGCGTTTTACTCTTTGAATCATATTCATCAATGAGCTTATCTTCTTCATCTAAATCAAAAGGGAAATGGTTCGTTAATGTAATCAATCTCGTATAGAAAGGCTGCGGGATCGATTTCATTAATTCAGCGGACTGTTCAAAGAACGGACCATCTTTCAGTCCCCAGCCAACCGAATTTTCTTCATTCACATCAAATGATTTAATATCAAAGAACTTGTCGTAGCCAAAGCTATCGTAGATAAGGTCGCGGTTCCAGAAGCTTTTGTTATTCGCATGAATAACAGAAGAATGGTAGCCCTCATCCTTTAACAGCTCAGGTGTCGCTGTATACTCATTACTTGGATTTGTGAAGAACACAGCCCCTCTACCTAGTGGATAAAGAGAATTATCTACAATAAACTCTGAGTCAGATGTTTTCCCTTGACCTGTTTGGTGGTAAAAATTAGTGAAGTTATAGCTCTTCTTGATCAATTTGTTTAAAAACGGAGTAATTTCTTTCCCGTTTAATTTTTCATTGATTACGAAACTCTGTGTAGACTCAAGTGATACAAGAATGACATTTCGTCCTTTTGCTTGACCAAATGTCTTGTCATTACGGTCCGTTTGATTTGCGCTTACATAGTTTTCAATTTCAGTTAAGCTATTACTATCAGCAAGAGCTCGTTGGGCGGATTGCTTCGATTGCAATACCCCATCATAAATATGGAAGTTATATAAGCTGATATTTTTCACCAGCATCTCACGGTCAAATGAGCGAGTAAGCAGTTCTGGTCTTTCTGTTTCAGCTAAACCAAGGTTAAAGAAAAATGTAGCTGCCACAAATAAGTAATATGCCGCTCGTTCTTTTCGTGAAATTGTGACATCTGTTCTAAAGGAAGGCTGTTTTTTATAGAGCCAAATTAAAATGATGATATCAACGAACATCAGTAAATCGACTGGTTCAATTAAAGAGGTAATACTTGACCCGAGGTCACCCATATTGTTTGTTTGAAATAGGACGGGGATGGTTAGAAAATCACTATAGAATCGATAAAACACAATGTTGGCTAACAAAATGAATGTCAGGATAAAGCTTGTCACAATGATATATCGATTGCGATTTTTTTCTTTGAAAAATAAACCGATACCGAAGATAAACAAAAGAAAGCTAAGTGGATTAATAAACAGGATAAACTCCTGCATGAAATTTTCAATTTTAATATTGAAGCTAGATTTATAGATAACATAGGTTTTGACCCACATGAGCAATGTCGCAATCAGTAAAAATGAAATCGCCTTTAATCTTTTCTTTCGCATTGTAACCTCCTTATGCTAAGCACGCACCTAGGCTCTGGATATACCCTAATTATTGGTGCTTCTTGAAAAATAACTAAAGTATATCTTATCCTGTATATGATGGAAAATCAATGTCTTTTTCCTTATGACAAACTTATGAATATGCTAAACATTCAATTTCATGCCTATCTATCGCTTTTTTTAATAAAAATGACATCATTATGACTTTTTGTTCAAGACAGCCATTTGTTTTTTGCCATCCATGCACCGCCGATGACCCCTGCATCGTTTCCGAGTGATGCAATCACCACTTCGACATCGTCTGCGCAAGGCGGGAAAGCATGTTGTTTCACAATGCGCTCTACTTTACTGCGAAGAAGTTCACCTGCTTTTGAAACACCGCCGCCAATCACAATTTTTGTTGGGTTTAAAGCACTAGCAAGATTCGCTAGGACAAGTCCAAGATGTGTCGTTACTTCTTCTACGACACGCATTGCAAGATCATCTCCGTTTTCTGCCGCTTCAAATACGTTCTTTGCTGATAGCGAAGCGAGAGTGCCAAGTGAAGATGTGTGCTGCTCGGTTTCTAATTTATGCTTTGCAATCCGGACGATGCCAGTTGCGGATGCGATCGTTTCAATACAGCCTGTTCTTCCGCAGTTACACGGTGCTCCTTGGAATGGAACGGCACAAATATGGCCTATTTCTCCTCCAGCACCTGTCTCCCCTTGAACAACTTCACCGTTTACGATGATGCCGCCGCCAACCCCTGTTCCAAGTGTGACCATCAGGATATTTTTTGCGCCATCTCCTGCACCCTTCCACATTTCACCGAGTGCAGCAATATTCGCATCATTTTCAATGACAGATGGAAGCCCCGTCTCTGCCTCTAGATGATCTTTCAACGGATAGTTTGTCCAGCCCAGATTCGTTGTTTTATAGACGATTCCAGATACTTTATCAACAGGTCCAGGTGCACCCATTCCGATCCCAATAAGTGCTGATTTCGGCATACTGATCTCAACCAGTTTATGGTCAATTGATTTGGCAATATCGACTGTGATCGTCTGCCCAGATTTATCCGTAGGAATCTCCCACTTATGCTGTATTTCACCATATAGATTAATGAACGCAAGCTTAATTGTCGTACCGCCAAGATCAATACCTACAAACCAATCCCCTGTCATATGCCCTCCACCTTCACATTGTTTTTCGATTTAATTTGGCTAGTTCCATTTGAAGAATGGTCATTGCATTTGACCATTCGGCCCGGTCAATAACGCCCGATGTATACATTTCCTTCAATTCGTCTGCCATAAATTCTAATTCTACTTCACGATCTCCGAAATACACATAATTTCCAAATCTCATGAGCAGCTGCTGTACATCATATAACGTTTTCATTGTTTCCACCATTTCTTCTCATCAACAGATAGGATAAGCGTATTCATAAATGCGCTTTCAGTCAAGTCATTCAACGTGTTTGACTATTTTCGATATATTGTTTCAACTTTAAAAATTGATCATTTTGAGGATCTTGTTTTAACGCTTTCGCTAATAGATCCTCTGCTTTCGCTGTCTCTCCTTTTTCTACGTATAAAAGCGATAAATGATACAGTTTATTTGGATCATCTGGATCTTTTTCAAGCGACTTTTGTAAAAATTGAATAGCCTTATCAAGTTGGCCCTGCTGCGCTTCCGATAGTGCATAGATATGAAGTGCCTCAGCTGATGCATCTTTATCGTGCACATATTCCTCTAGTCGTTCACTTGCTTCGCTATACTTTTTCTCATCAAATAAACTTGCTGCCTCACTTGTTGCCGCTGCTTCCTTTTGATCGTCAGAATGAAACCCTGTATACAATCCAAAACCGCCAATAAAGAGCAAAGCAGCACTCGCAAGAAGCATTTTAACAGGCTGGATCTGTTTAGGCAGACGGACAGCTAATGCGGTGAAAAAACCGCCAACCAGACCGCCAAGATGCCCTGCATTATCAATACCTGATACAGTGAAGCCTATTCCAAGGTTGATGAGGATAATGACAATAATATTTGTCCCCATCGTCCGAAAGAAAAGCTTCCGGTTGGAGATGGCTAAATATAACAGTGCACCTAAACAGCCAAAGATCGCCCCTGATGCGCCGGCTGCAATTGCCGTATTAAACACAAAGCTCGCTATAGAGCCAAAAATGCCGGAAATCAAATAGATGAGCAAAAATCTTCCCGACCCATAAATTCTCTCAACAGCCGCTCCAACGGACCAAAGAGCAAAAGTATTAAAGAGTAAATGCGTCAAGCCAATATGTAAAAACATTGGTGTAATCAGGCGCCACCATTCTCCATCTAAGATCAGCACATTATTTTTAGCACCAAATGCTGTTAAAGTTGCCGTATTGGTACTACCGCCAGACAGCTCAAGTAAAAGAAACATTACTGCTTGAACAGCAATCAGCAAGTAGGTGAAAATGGGTCTGCCATTTTGAAAAACGGCCAATTCTCGTTCACGCTGCTTTTCCTGATCATCAAATGCCTGAAGTACGTTCATTTTAAGCCGCATTACATCCTCATCTGTGTCTCGCTTCGCTTCTTCTACATCAACTGCAAGAGATGTATTCAGCCATTTTTGCAGTTCGTTTACATCGTTTTGAAGCTTCTCTGCATTGAGCAGCACAGGAGTAACTGTCACCTTATTCTCTTTTTGCGGCTGACCGTTTAGGTCTTCCCAATCATCTACTGGAACATCGGTTGTAAATTGCAGCTGTAAAAGATGAAGAGATCGTTTACGCATAGCTTCTCTAAGTTGATTGATCCGATATGTTTGCTCCTCGATATCTCGAACGATCTCTTGCCTAAAATTCACATCTTTTCTATATAGACGGATGAGATCATAACCTGAGTTTCGTGGTGCTTCAAAAAATATTTCATCTTCTGGGTACGGACTTTGAATCATCTCGTATCCTTTTTGTCTTAGTTCATCAACAACTCGCCAAAATAGACTATCTATGACATTCATACATTCGCGCTCCATTTTTTACATTATTATAGCAAGAATCGTTCTTATCCGCATTTCTAAACAAAAAAATCCCGGCTTTTGCGGGATTAGAATGCTTGGCGAATAAATTTCGTCCGAAAATATGGAATTTTCATCAGCCATTTAATTAAAAAGTGACGTACTTGATTTTGGCCTAAAATTAAATTCATGAGCCGATAACGATTTTGCACGAGAACGAATGCAAACAGTGTGAACACAATGCTCCAAATCATTTTATTCATCATATTCCCTCCTATGTTCGTATCGTGGCTTAAATAGGATTTGTTTATGCATGAACCATCGTTTTTATCGCTTAAAAGGTCCCTTTCATAAGCAGGCCTTCACAATCTAATCCCTTGTTCTTTTGATTGAATATAATAGACCTCTCCGCACTTTGATTGATCATAAGAAACTTCAAATCGATGAAGGTCGATTAAGTCCTTAAACGTATGAGGCATCTTACAATTCGGCTCTAACTCCTCCACCTTGTGCGGGAAGTAACTGTCGTATGGATTTGCTTGTATGTACATATACAGCGTCTAAACCAGGGTCATGTTCGTGAATACAAATCCAAGTTTGGTATGGCTTTTCAAAGCCTTCAAGCTGTTTTAGCAGCCTATGATATAAAGCGATATAAGCTTTGATATGCTCTTTTCTTATTTTTAAGCTATTTTCCCCGACTCCAAAAAAATCAAGGTGCTTATGCCAAAAAAAAAAACCATGAATCATGATCAAGTTTTAAGTATTCACTTCCTCCCACATATTACGGAAGTATCTTTTCTTTCCACGAAATTTTTTCAAAACATATCCCCCGTCAGCTAAAATGCCTTTTAATGAAGAATGTTGATCGCTATCGTTCATATGACTTTTGATCATAAGCAAGCACTTTCACTCAACACAAAAAGCCCGTTCATACGTATAAGCAGCGGACTTTATTTTGGATATAAGGTACCTTTCTCACTGACCATGATTGAGACCGGGATGTCATGCGTTTCAGCCGGAATATGTTCAGTTTGCTGTACTGACAAACAAAGGGCAAGCGTTTCACCGTGATAGTCAACTAAGTAGCGGTCATAATAGCCGCCTCCATATCCGATACGGTAGCCTTGTCGATCGAAGCACACACCAGGCACAATGATCAAATCGATTGATTCTTTAGATGCAGCGGCCGACGCCAGAGGGTCTGGCTCTGATAGCCCAAAGTAGCGGGATATCATTTTCGTTTCCGGTGTATATTCATAAAACGTCATCTCTTTTGTTTCCGGAAAACAGGTGGGTACACATACTGTTTTTCCCTCCTGCCATGCTTTTTCAATTAGAGGCATTGTCGGTACCTCTTTTCCTCTAGACATGGTAAGTGCAATCGTATTCGCTTGTTTCCATGCTGGCAGTTGAAACAAATGCTCATGAAGTAAAGCGGTGCTTCGCTTGAATTCCTCGGCACTCATCTCGTCCAGCTTGGCTAATGTTTGAAGGCGAAGCTCTTTTTTCACACAGATCATCTCCCATCATAAAAAAACAGCAGGAAAATTCCCTGCTGCTTACTTTGTTTCACGATGTAAAGTTTGTTTTTTATCACGTGAGCAATACTTTTTGAATTCAACGCGATCTGGATTGTTTCGCTTATTCTTTTTAGTAATATAGTTACGCTCACCGCATTCAGTGCAAGCTAGAGTAATATTTACGCGCATGTTTTTCCCTCCAAACTAAAATCAATTCACATTCAGACCTAACTATAATACCACTTCTAGCTTAGGAATGCTAGAATGTTTTTTCACCAATTTCAATTTCAGTGCAATCCGTTTGCGTTCTGATCCATATCGCACGGTCATTTCATGAAAAATGGCATGCTCCCCTATAAAACGTCAATCTTTGTCGTACTGTATACATGAGAAACCCTCTTTTATTTTGACAGCGAGCAAGGTTTTCATACTCGTTTTTCATATAAAAAGAAAAAAGATGAAAAAAAGGTGATTTTTTCAGCAATTCCTTTTGAAACTAGCTTTTTTATGGTATAAAAAAGAAGGGTCGAAAACTGTCTGAAACAATCATGAAAGCTTTTATGGCTTTCAGCATTAAAATATGAATAAAAGGTGATGAAACATGGAAATTGCAATTATCGGATTGCTTGTTGTCAGTATCGTACTGATCGCATTCTCATATTTTCAAAGAGAGCCGATTAAAGAAGTCGAGCAGGAACTTGAAACACTTCAACTATCTGCAATGCAAGAAATCTATAAACTGAAAAAGAAAATGAAGGTTCTTGAAGAAGAATTGCTTGAAACAAACATCGTCGTCCGCAAACATTCAGAAATTGATCCATCTATCGCAAGACAAATCATTTCAAAGCATCAAAATGGCATGTCTCCTGAAGCCATTGCGCGCGCTGAGCATGTATCTGTAGAAGAGGTCAACATGATCATTAAAGACAACGAGAAGGTGCTTGTATGACGAAAAAAAGCATCCAAACGTTTGCGGCAGGTATGATTCTTGCAACTGGTGTTCTGGCGATCGTTTTTTTCCTCACTGGAAAAGATGAAGCGGCTGCTGATACAACAACAAAAGAAACGCTCGCAGCGAAAGTAACAGACACTGACGTGAAAAACTATTTAGACTCTAAAAAAGAAGTCTCCGTCAGCCGTGAAACATATCAGCAGCTTCTTGATTATAAAGAAAAAGCACTGAAGGCAAATGAAGACGGCGATTCTAAGAATGATAAAGAAACATCTAACAAGCCTAAAGGCAAATCGATCAAATTCGTCATTAAAAATGGGATGAGCACAAGTGATGTTTCAGACATGCTTGAAAAGGACGGAATCATCAACTCGTCTAAAGATTTTAATGATTACGTGATTGACGCCGGCTACCATAAAGAAATTCGTGCAGGCAAGTTCAATTTAAAAACAGGGATGACGTTCAAACAAATCGTCAAAGCCTTAACAAAATAACAACAAAACCCCCTGGCGGCGATGACCTCCAGGGGGTTTTTATTATCCAAATCGACCAGATATATAATCATTGGTTCTTTGATCATTTGGCTCAGAGAACATCACATTCGTATCATTGACCTCAACAAGCTCCCCCATTAAGAAGAAGGCTGTTCGGTCTGATACCCTAGCCGCTTGCTGCATGTTATGCGTCACAATGGCAATCGTGTATTTCTCTTTTAATTTCATAATCAATTCTTCAATCTTTAATGTTGAGACAGGATCAAGCGCTGATGTTGGTTCATCCATTAATAAGATGTCTGGACTTGTAGCAATGGCTCTTGCGATACAAAGACGCTGCTGCTGACCGCCAGAAAGACCTAATGCAGGCACACTTAAACGATCTTTCACTTCATCCCAAAGGGCAACATCACGAAGCGCTTTTTCAGCGATTTCTTTCAATTGCTGTTTGCTCTTCACTCCGTGAATTCTTGGCCCGTAGACGACATTATCAAAGATAGACTGAGGGAATGGGTTCCCTTTTTGAAAGACCATCCCGACGTTTTTACGCAGTTCCACTAAATCGACACGGCCTTTTAAAATATTGTCACCGTTATACATCATATCCCCGTTAATTTTCACACCTGGCACTGTTTTGACCATGAGATTTAAGGTCTTTATAAATGTTGACTTTCCGCAGCCGGACGGACCGATAATCGCCGTGACTTCATGCTCTCTAATGTCTAAATTAATATGCTTCAGTGCGTGATGCTGCCCGTACCAAAGGTTCATATCATTCACACGAAACACTTCTTTTTTGGCTGTTTCAGTTGCTACTGCATTCATCAAAATCCACCCGCCTTATCCAAATCGACCATTGATATAGTCTTCTGTTTTTTGCTGCGCAGGACGTGTAAAAATACGTTCAGTGGCATCATATTCTACTAGATCACCGTTCAGGAAAAAGGCCGTATGATCAGATACACGTAACGCTTGCTGCATGTTGTGTGTCACAATGACGATCGAATAATCATTTTTCAACTCTGATAGTAACTCTTCAATTTTTGCATTTGAGATCGGATCTAGGGCAGATGCTGGTTCATCTAATAAAAGAACGCTGGGCTTCATCGCAAGTGTACGTGCAATACAAAGGCGCTGCTGCTGGCCGCCGGATAATGACAACGCCGAGCGGTGCAGACGATCTTTGACTTCATCCCAAAGCGCCGCTTTTGTTAAGCTTTCCTCTACCGCATCATCAAGCACTGATTTTCTTTTTTCACCTGCATACTTTAACGCGTGGGTAATGTTATTGTAGATTGATTTAGGAAATGGGTTTGGTTTTTGGAAAACCATACCGATCTCTCTTCTCAAATTCACCACATTAATACGGTCATCCAAAATATTGAGCCCTTCGTACATGATCGCCCCTTCACTTCTCGCACCTGGGATCAAGTCGTTCATGCGGTTAATGCTGCGTAAAAAGGTTGATTTCCCGCAGCCGGATGGGCCAATTAATGCGGTAATTGCGTTTTTCTCTATTTCAAATGAAATGTGATTGACCGCTCTTTTTTCACCATAATAAATGCTTAAATCCTGCACCTGTAAAATCTGTTCCGCTTGAAGTGGAGCCTTTTTTGCTGCAATCTCTTTTTTTTCTGCTAGCATTTGAACCATATCCCCTTCACACCTCTCTCATATTATTTTGACGTAAGCTTCTTATGAATAAATGAACCAAGCCATCTAGCTGCTAAGTTGAATACTAAAACTGAAAGCACAAGTACGGCTGATGCACCATTTGCAATGGCCTCTGCATCTGGAATGATTCCTTGTGTATTGACGTTCCATATATGAACGGCTAATGTTTCTGCCGGTCTAAAAATATTCAGCGGTGACGTATCAGAAAATGGACTCCAGTTTGTAAAATCAAGACGCGGTGTGGTGAGCCCTGCTGTGAAAAGAAGCGCTGCTGCCTCCCCGAAGACTCTTCCAGATGCTAAAATCGCACCGGTAATAATAGAAGGAATCGCACCTGGAATCAGGACCGTCTTCACTGTATGCCATTTCGTCACACCAAGCGCTAATGATGCTTCCTTTTGATCCTTCGGTACAGAGCGAAGCGCGTCTTCTGTCACCCTAACCATCACTGGCAGGTTAAACACAGTGAGCGCAAGAGCTCCTCCGATGATCGTATAGCCCCAGCCTGTTAAATTGACAAACATGAGTAAACCAAACATACCAATGACAATGGAAGGAAGTGAAGACAGCACTTCAATACATGTGCGAATAAAATCAGTGACTTTGTTTTGAGGCGCATATTCAGCCATGTACACTCCGCCCCCGACACCAAGTGGTACTGTGATCAGCATTGTAATAAACAAAATGTAAAACGAGTTAAACAGCTGATCCCTAATGCCGCCGCCAGAGCCAATTGCACTTGAGCGAGTTGTCAAAAAGTCAAAATTTAATTCTTTTGCACCGTTGAAAATGATATAAGAAAACAAACCAACTAGGATCGCCGTGATAATGGCGGCACATAATCCAAAAACAAACGTGGCAAAACGATCGGTCATTTTGCTATTCATTAAATCTTCCTCCTAGACGACAAGTATCTGATAATGAGTATGAACATAAACGATACAACTAGAAGGACAAGCCCCATTGACCAAAGTGTATTGTTTTCAACACTTCCATACGTTGTGTGACCCATGTTTAACGTAATAATGGTTGTTAATGTACCAGCTGTATCCATAATGCTCTCTGGTAAATTACGCGTGTTTCCAATGACCATCTGAACGGCAAGGGCTTCTCCAAATGCTCTTGCCATTCCAAGAACGACTGCTGTCATTAATGTTGGAAGAGCTGCTGGTACAAGCACACGTCTAATCGTTTGCCACCTTGTAGCACCAAGTGCATACGATCCCTCACGCAAGCTTTTTGGAAGGGAAGCCATTGCATCAGTTGCAATGGATGTAACGGTTGGCAGAATCATAATAGACAGGACAATTGTTCCTGCTAATACGCTATGCCCTGAGCCGCTTGATTTGAAATGTCCGATAAACGGCACCAATACTGTAAGACCTATGAATCCGTAAACAACGGATGGAATCCCTACAAGCAATTCAATGACTGGCTGGAGAATTTTACGTCCCCATGCAGGTGCAATTTCTGTCATAAAGATCGCTCCTGCGATGCCTAGCGGCGCTGCAATAAGTGCCGATAGAAGCGTGACGGCGATCGATCCAAAGATAAAAGGAAATGCGCCGTACTCCGGGTTTTCTGCTGTTGGGTTCCAATTGATACTGGTTAAGAACTCAATTGGGCTTACACCATTTACGATGAAAGATTGTAAACCCTTAATGCCAAGGAAGATGGTGATGGCGATAGATACTGCAATCATTAAGAATGCGCAGAATTTCACCAAAACACTTCCTCTTACTTCATCCATTTGCCTATTTTTCTTCGAGCTGATCAGCCGATCGCTCGCTTCTGTATGTTCTATCTGCTTCATCTTTTTCTACACTCCTATGAATGTCATAAAAGGAAAAGTGAAATGCTCCACTTTTCCTTCATCAGCAATTCAAGACCTCTTACTTATCTGATTGTTTGCCTGCTGCGTCTCTTTCTACTTTCATATTAGAAACTGAGATGTAGCCTTGATCTTTGACGATTTCTTTTTGTACTTCGTCACTCATAAGGTAATCTAAGAATTGTTTTGCTAGACCTTCCGGCTCACCTTTTGTATAAGAGTGCTCGTATGCCCAAATTGTATATTTACCGCTTTCTACATTGCTTTCTTCTGGTTTCACACCATCAATGCTAAGCGGTGTAATTTTGTCATCTGTTAAATAAGAGAATGCTAGGTATCCAATCGCACCTGGTGTTTCTGCAATCAGCTTTTTCACTGTGTTTGAAGAATCTTCTGTGATTCCTTCTGCAGGTGTTGCACCATCAAGTGCATATTTCACAAATGTTGCACGTGTTCCTGAAGAATCAGGTCTGTTAACAAGCGTGATTTTTTGGTCTTTCCCGCCAAGCTCTTTCCAGTTTTTGATTTTACCAGTGAAGATTTTTTTCAATTCGTCCTTTGTGATGTCTTTGACACCCACTTCAGGGTTTACAGCTGCGGCCATTCCAACAACTGCTACTTTGTGGTCTTTTAAAGCTTTTGCGTCGACTCCGTCTTTCTCTTCAGCGAATACATCTGAGTTACCAATTTGTACAGATCCTTCTGAAACTTGAGAAAGTCCTGTTCCTGAACCGCCGGCTTGTACTTGAATATCGGCTTTTGGATGTTTATCCATGAATTTTTCTGCTGCCGCAAGAACTAAAGGCTGCATCGCAGATGATCCTGAGATGGTAATGGAACCTGATGCCTCATCTTTGTTTGAAGCATTTCCTTTACTGTCTTTTGAATCTCCGCTTGAGCTGCTGTTTCCGCATGCTGTGACGAATGCTAACAATGCGATAGTAAGGAAAGTAAGCAGCCATAATTTGTTCTTTTTCATTTCAAGAATACCCCCTGAATAATTTGTCCTACGAGTAATACATTAAAGGTTCTTTATTAATTTCGTTTAAATGGAATGTTAAGGTTTTGTAAATGTCGAAGTTTTGTAGAGAAATTGCGGCGTTTTTTATGAATTTTGTCAATTTATATCGGAGTTTTTGAAGAAAACGTAAAAAAACGCCCACAAAAAGTGAGCGTTTTTACCTATGAAAGGTCTAGTTATTTGTTTCTGCTTCATTTTCAATTTTGTTTTTGTTTTTCGCCTGTGTATCATTGCTTTCCTGTTTTGATTTCAGTTCAAAGTACTTGTCTAATACTTGTTCACCAATATCATTTGTAATTGGATATCGCTGGTTGTAGTCTTGATACACCCATGGCACGACAACAGAAATGGCCACTTCTGGATTATCAGCAGGCGCATACGCTACAAGAGTTGTGTTATACGTCGGTGTACCGCGCTTGCTTTTAATTGGACCGTCATAGAATGATTGAGCGGTTCCTGTTTTGCCTGCTGGATTATACTTTTTGTTGCCAAAGTTTGAATAGGCTGTCCCTCTTGGGTTCTGCATGACAAGCTTGAAGCCTTGCTGGACACGCTTGATTTCATCACTTGTCATGTCTAGCTTATTCAATACATCTGGTTTGACGGATTCCGTTACAGCTCCAATACCGCGCTGCGGATCTGGCTCTCTTACTTCTTTGACAAGCTGCGGACGTAAACGATACCCGCCATTTGCAATGGTTGAAACGTATTGCGCCATTTGCAGCGGTGTAAATGTATCATACTGTCCAATCGCATAGTCAAGTAAAAGGCCCGATTGTGTAGACGATCCTCTGTAGCCTGTTGCTTCGTTTGGCAGGTCAATACCTGTTTTAACTCCAAGGCCAAATTTACTAAAATTGTAGCGGAACGTATCAAATGCTTTCGGATCAATTGGGAGCGGCTGATTCTTACGATATTCGCTTTTCCCAATGGCGATTGCTGTTTTAAACATATACACGTTTGATGAACGCTCTAGTGCTGTTAAATCATTAATGAGTCCCATATTTTGATAGGATTTCTTTGGCGGTGACTGGGCGATATAGAGGGGTTCATCGTATTGGGTACTTCCAATATGAATAGCGCCTGTTTTATATCCAGTCAGTACCGTTGCCCCTTTTACTGCTGATCCCATCGCATATGAGGAAGTCATCGTTCCTAAAGAGTAGTCATCGAATTTGTATTTTCCGTTTTTGTTAGAAATCTGCTTACCCGCAACAGAAAGAACCTCTCCGTTTCTTGGGTCCATCATGACAACAAATGCGCGGTCAAGAAGCTCAGTTCCCCCTCTTTGTTTCGCACTTCTCAAGTTCTTTTCAATAATTTTTTCAACCGCTTTTTGCAGCTGAATATCAATTGTAAGCACAAGGTCTTTCCCGCTCTTACCTTCTGTTAACACTTTAGAGCTTGTGACATTGCCCTGTTTATCCGTTGTACTTTGTTCTTTTTCCTTTTGGCCCTGCAGGACATCTTCATATTGATATTCAAGATAGCTTTTTCCTACACGGTCATTTCGGCTGTAGCCGAGTGATAGATAATGCTCAAGAAGTGACTGCGGAAGACCTTCATCACTTGAAGACACACTACCGAGCATACTGCGGAGCAGTCCTTTATACGGATAGCTGCGTGACCAGTCTGTCGTCACATCAACACCTGGCAGCTCGTCCAAATGCTCAGAGACATAAGCAATTTCACTTGGCTTTACATCTTCATTTTTAATAAATTGAGGCGTCAGTGCATAACCTGCATCCATCTGCCTTTTAATGGCAAGCACTTGTAAATCTTTTTTCGTCAGTTGATTTAATTCCTTGTCTGTGATGCGTTTTAGCTGAAGCTCATATAGTTTATCATCAGAGACCTTATCGTCACCCTTTAATTCTGATTCCTTTTGAACAAGCTTTTTCGCTTCATTTGGATGCGTTAAGATCCAGTAATCTTTTTTGTCACGATCTGTGATTTTTTTCGTACTCACATGAATCATATCCGCTAATTTTGATGCCACTTTGAGCCGCTCTTCTTGTGAAGTCGTCGAGGTTCTCGTATATGTAATGGCATTTAGTGCTTTATTGCTGACAATCGTATTGTAGTTTCGGTCGTAAATTTTTCCGCGCGGAGCAGATGAGCTGACATTCACATCCTCTTGTTTTTCTGCCTGCTTTTTATAATCTTCTCCATTGACTATTTGCACAAACCCGAGTCTAACGACAACGCCGGTAAAAATAATAAACGCAGCTAAAAATAATAAATTCAGCCGGATCGGAAGTGTTTTGCGCCCTTCCTTCGCGTCTTTTTTGTTTTTCTTGTTTCTCATCACATCACCTTTTCTATCAAGAAAGAAATGGCACCCCTTTTTTGTGTATAAAAGGTGCCATCATCATTTTAGCGGTTTTTCTATCATTTATCTAGAAATTTGATGTTCCATTGGTAAGAAATTTTACCTTTCTCCCTTAATAAGGTTCGTGTGAGAAACTGGCTTTTGACCGTCAGCCTCTTTCATATCAGCTGTTTTTTCTTTCAAATGAATATCTTTTACAAAATAATAAATGAGGGTATGTCCCGCTCCGAGCACAACAAGAGATGCAGGGATTCCGAGCTCATCACCTAGTAAGGTGACAGACAGCAGGAACAAAACAATCGAACAAATTCGGCCAGCATTTAAAAATAGCTCTCTGACCACAATATATTCAATTCGGGCCTTTCTGGCATACCTTGCATGGCCGATGACATCATATGTTAAGGATACATAAGGAACAAGCAGGAGCGGATATCCTATTGCAATGGCTACCGCATACATCAGAAGTGAAACATAGGACAAGTGGAAGACGATTAAAAACAAGGCGCCGTATAAAATCAGCCCGCCAAGCATGATGGCCTTCTTCCGCCACTTTTTCTTAATCAAACGTGTAGCGAAGAAATATGCAAAAAACGCAACACCTGAATTCACTAAACCAAACGTCCCGAGAGCAAGCTCACTGTTTGTTGCAATAAACACGAAGACACTGATTAAGAAGACAAAGACCCCTTCACGAAGCCCTTGAAAAAAATGAGCTGTTGTAATCTTACGCCAATTCTCGTCTGCATGGCGTTCTTTCCAAATTTGTTTGATGATAAATTTGCCTTTTGACTGCCTTCTTTTAAGGAAAAAGCTCATCACAACCGCTAGTGAAAACAAAAAAAGCGATAACGTGAAAATGACTGTGTAGCCTGTATCATCCGTTAACTGAGAAATGACAATCCCCGCAATGAGAGGACCAATCATGCCGGCAGTTGAAGTAAGCACTCCGAGAAATCCATTAAAGAAGTCTCTTGTTTCAGGCTCGGTGATTTCAAAGGTGAGTACGTTAAATGCAAGCCAGTAAAAACCATAACCGATCCCAAGGACACTTCCCAATAAAACAAGCCGTGCGGCCGCTTGTTCTCCTGCCATTAAAACAATTAAATAAAAAGCGGCTAAAAAAATGACACCGAAACGAAGGACAAACGCCCGGTCTATTTTTTTAGCGAGCCGGCCAGCGAATAAAAACGTAATGGGCTGAAGCACCACAATGGCCAAGTTATAAATCGCAAGATCCGTGAATTTCCCGGACTGTTTCCATAAGTACACATTTACAAACGTATTCGAAAGCGCAATGGCAAGTGCATATAACCCGCCAATCGTGAGGAGGAGCAATAAATCTCTTGTAACATCCATGTCCCCGAACATTTTTTTTAATCTGCTCATACAATTCATTCTCCTTTTCTACACAATAGTCTGTCTCATCAAAAGGCAGATATGTAAAAAAAGGAGGGAAAATATAAAAAGACCTGCTTCTCTTGAAAGCAGGTCTTTTCGAATCAAATCATTATTTTGCTTCACTGTAAAGGCGAGCTACTTCATCCCAGTTCACAACATTCCAGAATGCTGAAATGTAATCAGGACGACGGTTTTGGTAGTTTAGGTAGTAAGCATGCTCCCAAACGTCTAGTCCTAGAATTGGCGTTTTTCCTTCAGTTAAAGGAGAATCTTGGTTTGGCGTGCTTGTGATTTCAAGTTTTCCGTTGTTCACAACAAGCCATGCCCAACCAGAACCAAAGCGTCCTGCAGCTGCTGCAGCGAAATCAGATTTGAATTTTTCAAATCCACCTAATTCTTTTTCGATTGCATCTGCAAGTTCACCAGTTGGTGCGCCGCCACCGTTTGGTGAAAGAAGCGTCCAGAATAATGAGTGGTTCGCATGTCCTCCGCCATTGTTACGTACAGCTGTACGAATGTTTTCAGGCACTGAGTTTAAGTTAGCCACTAGCTCTTCAATTGATTGATCTTCAAGAGCTGATACACCTTCGATTGCTTTGTTTAAGTTTGTTACGTATGTGTTATGGTGTTTTGTGTGGTGAATCGTCATTGTTTCCTTGTCGATATGTGGTTCTAATGCATCGTAAGCATATGGTAATTCTGGAAGTTTAAAAGCCATGGTTAAATTCCTCCTTAAAATGTATGTACTGAAATGCTTCCTTTTGTAAGTCAGCAATTCACCCTACTCAAAGAGTATCAAAAGAAACAGCTTGTTTCAACGTTATTGCTCATGTTCTGAAACATTTCAGTGTTTATTTTGTAATTAGCCCTTTTGAAAAAGTTTTAAACACCCTTTTTCAACTAGCGAAGGACATAAAATAAAAAGATGCCCAGCATCAGCGCTTGAATCAATCCTTTTGCAAAAACACCTGATACAAATCCAATTAATGAGCCTAATCCAACTTTCACACTCGTCTTCAGATCTTTTTGATGAACAAGGAGCTCAGCAATGACACTCCCGAGAAATGGACCAATAATAATTCCTGCAATGGGTATCACAAAAGGACCAGCTAATAACCCAATGGTGCTTCCCCAAATAGCTGCCTTGCTGCCGCCAAAGCGCTTTACCCCAATAAGATTTGAGACATAATCTGCCGCAAATAAGACGGCAGTAAACATGGCTTGAATAAGCCAGAACGTCAGTGTTAGCGGCTCGAAGCTAAAAAAGAAACCATATAGAATAAATCCGAGAACCATAAAGACCACACTCGGGATAATTGGATAAACAAGTCCAACAAACGCAATGATAAATGCACAGCCAATCAGTATCCAATACAGAACGTCCAAGACTGCCGCCTCCTTTTTATTTGCTGTATACATTATGCCTCATTCCCTCTATCTTAACCAGTGATGAGATGGCCATACTTGTACTTGATGGATAGACATTGATACAATATGAGAAATAGAAAAGAATGTAGGAAGTGAATGGGTATTGAACGTATTTAATCTATTGTTAAAAGGAATTTATTCACCAAAAGATATTGCTAAAGCACGGTTTACAGGGATCGGTAAAGCGATTTTATTCATTTTTATCCTCTCAATCATCGCAGCAGTTCCTCAGGGGTATCATATGAGCCAAGAAATCTCGAATGCGATGTCAGGATTTCAGCATGTGATCAAAAAAGATTTACCCGACTTTTCAATCGAAAAAGGAAAGCTTCAAGCAGATCAAAGTGAACCAATAGAAAAAGAAGAAAACGGCATCACGATCATCTTTGATCCTGCTGAAAAAATAAAAGCAAGTGAGCTTGAATCAAAGCAAACGGCTATCGCTTTATTAAAGGAAAAAGCAGTGATTGCCATTGATGGACAAACGACAGATATTCCATACCAGCTCCTTGGTGGAACACTGACAAAAGATGAACTCGCTCGGGTTACAAATCAGAACCAAGCGATTATCATCCCTGTCATCTGTGTACTGCTATATCTATCAACTGCAGCTCTCATGTTTATCAGCGCAACATTCCTTGCGATGCTTGGTACATTTATTAAACGAATGCAGCAAAAAGAGCTGTCCTTCCAAATGCTTTGGAAGCTCTCCGCTTATTCACTCACATTAACAACGGTCTTTTTCGCCATCATGAGTGCACTAAACACGCCTGTTGCAAACTCATTTTTATTAAATTGGGTCATTAACTTTATCTTTTTATATCTTGTTGTGAAAGAAATTCCTGCAAAAAAAAGCAAATGATCAATCCAACAAGGATATGTCTACACAATGAAAGCTCCCCCGACTCGGAGGAGCTTTTTATGTATGGTCATGCTAGGACTCATCAGGATGAATGATCGCAAACAAATAGTGATCCTCCCACACTCCATTAATCTTTACTTTTTTACGATTTAGTCCCTCATTTTCAAAACCTGTCTTTTCAAGTACACGAATGGAACCCTTATTACTCGGCTTTACTCCAGCCTCAATACGATGGAGATTCAACTCAAAAAAGGCATAGTCAATGATTAAACGAATGGCTTCTGTCATATATCCATTTCCGCCCTGCCTTTGATCGAGTACATACCCAAGCCATGCTCCTTCTATTGGACCTCTTACGACAGAACTTAATGAGATCGTCCCGATTAAAGCATCGGTTTCATTTAAGAAAATACCATGCATGTAAGATTCATCTTGTGCACTTCTTTGCACACCGCGCTGAATCCGTTCAATTTGACGAGGTAACGTGAAGAAATCATCTTTGACCAAAGGTGTAAATTCTTGAAAATATGAGCGATTCTCAAGCTCTAATGTTAACAGTGATTCGGCATCATTTTCTGTTAGTGTTCTCACATATATATGCTGACTAACCTTCTTCATAAAATCCCCCCCTTATTATTTTATCATAATGTCCATATGAGGTTGCTCTCCTATTTAACTACACCAGCGGGCCAAGAAGTTTTTATTACAAGGCTTACTAGAACTAACTAGATCCATCCTTTCCAGCTTTTCTCCTCTTTTTGGTTCTATCATTTCAGGACATGCATAGACTGAAGTAAACTCTTAAAAGCGGTGAGTAAAATGCGGCGAATTCTTTTTTTACTAATCAGTTTGTTTGTCCTCTTTATTATCTTTTTTGATTTAAAAAATGGAACCATTCCTGTTGAAGAAAATCCAGCCGTTCCAGCAAGTGCCCTTCAAACAGCTGAGAAAAAGACATATAAGAACGTCACTGTAAAACAAGGTGAAACAGTCCTCTCCATCGTACATACAAGCAAGCCGCTTGATGACGTCATTAAAGATTTCGAGGAGCTGAATCAAGGTGTGAAAGCGAACGAAATCAGGGCCGGCAGCACATATAAGTTTCCTGTCTATAAGAGATAAAACGTTAATTCCTTGTCATTCATACAAAGAGACTGTTACAATATGAACTGTAAAACACGACGTACACGGCAAAGGATTGCTTGTACACTAAGGAGCGATTGACAAGTGAGTGAAGTCACACATCGTACTAAAACGCGTCCCGTCAAAGTGGGACCTTTAACTATAGGTGGAAATAATGAGGTTGTCATTCAAAGTATGGCAACAACCAAAACACATGATGTCGAAGCGACAGTCGCTGAAATTAAACGTTTAGAAGAGGCAGGCTGTCAAATCGTGCGTGTCGCATGTCCAGATGAGCGTGCAGCAAATGCAATTGCGGACATTAAAAAACAAATTAACATCCCGCTTGTTGTGGATATTCATTTTGACTACAAGCTTGCACTGAAAGCGATTGAAGCAGGCGCAGACAAAATCCGAATCAATCCAGGAAACATCGGAAGAAGAGAAAAAGTAGAAGCGGTTGTCAAAGCAGCAAAAGAAAAAGGCATTCCAATTCGTATTGGCGTAAACGCTGGTTCATTAGAGAAAAAAATTCTTGATAAATACGGCTATCCAACAGCAGATGGTATGGTCGAAAGTGCACTGCATCACATTAAAATTCTAGAAGACCTAGACTTTCATGACATCATCGTCAGTATGAAAGCATCTGATGTAAACCTTGCAATTGAAGCATACGAAAAAGCGGCTAAAGCCTTTGATTATCCTCTTCACCTTGGGATTACAGAATCAGGTACGTTATTTGCAGGTACAGTCAAAAGTGCAGCTGGACTTGGCGCTATTTTGAATATGGGGATTGGTAACACACTCCGTATCTCATTAAGTGCTGACCCAGTTGAGGAAGTAAAAGTAGCACGTGAATTGTTGAAATCATTTGGTCTTGCATCAAATGCAGCAACACTGATCTCATGCCCAACCTGTGGACGAATTGAAATTGACCTCATCAGCATTGCCAATGAAGTCGAAGAATATATTTCTAAAATCAAAGCACCGATTAAAGTAGCAGTTCTCGGCTGCGCTGTTAACGGTCCTGGTGAAGCACGTGAAGCGGACATCGGAATCGCAGGCGCTAGAGGCGAAGGCTTATTGTTCCGTAAAGGTGAAATTGTTCGTAAAGTACCAGAAGAAACAATGGTCGAAGAACTGAAAAAAGAAATCGATAAAATCGCTGAAGAACATTATGCGAAAATGGAAGCTGAAAAAGAAAAACACGCGAATGCCTAACAAAAAACGCCTGACTGTGACGTCAGGCGTTTTTCTGTTCTTGTTAAAAGAACGGGGTGATAAATATGCCTAGGATGACGGAAACAATTCCGATCCCAATTGACCACGCGCCAAGCGCATGTGCTCCTTTTCTTCTTGCAATATAACCAACGACGATTGCCGCTACCCCTAATAGCACCGGCAAGACAAATAATGAGATAATCGCAATCGCGAGTGCTGTATAGCCTATCCCTTTACTGCCTGAATCGTCACCTGCATGGTCACGTCCTCGTCTATCTTCTCGATCTCTTGAAGCTTGATATGGCTCTGCAATTTCAGCAGCTGTTTCCTCTAAATAGCCATCATCATTACTAAAGTGTGTGTCGATTTCACGATCATTTCTTCTGAAATCCTCGTCTCTTTCCATGATCAATTCCCCCTTTTGGTTAATAGAAAGGAGCTTTTTTAGTATGAGCAAAAATGTCTGTTTCATGTTTGCTAAAACTTGCTGGAATTGTGAATTGATTATGTTACACTTTAAGAGTATAAAAATGAGGAGTGTGGGCATGTTACGTTTAGGAATTGATATTGATGGTACAGTGACGGCACAGGACACCTTTGTTCCCTACTTAAATGAGTCGTTCCAATGTGCCATGACACTAGATGATATGACAGAGTATGATTTGACGAAGCTTTTAAAGATTTCTCAAGAAGAATTTTGGGGCTGGATGGATCAGCACGAGCCTCTTATTTATAAACAGGCAAAGCCTGCTGAGGATGCAAAAGAGATCCTCGACCAATTGAAGCAGCAGCACAAACTGATTTATATTACAGCAAGAAGGCAGCAGCATTCGGATATTACCTACAAGTGGTTTCAAGAACATGATGTGCACTATGATGCTATTGAGCTGGTTGGCGGTCATCATAAGCTGGAAGCCGTTCAAAAGCACAAGATTGATGTATTTTTTGAAGACCATCATGGCAATGCCACAATGATTGCAAAAGAAGCTGACATCCCGGTTATTCTTTTTAACTCCCCTTATAATCAAATGCCAATTGACGACAGAATTATTCGCGTGAACAACTGGCAGGAAGCGTCTCAATGGATCAAACAATACGAACAGCGTCTGCAAACTGCTTATTAATATAACTGAGTGAGCACCGAAGCGGAACAAACCCGAGGAATAGTCTACACGCTGAAGCCGATACATTTAATGTATCGGCTTTTTTGATGGAGCAAGCTGCCCTTCTTTCATTAGAAAATGGTACAGTGCCCCCTTCATGCCTGCCTGATTCAAGTAGTAGCAAGTTTCCAGCTTCACCTGAATATTCTTCCACGCATGCAGTGTATGTAAATGTTTTTCAATGTTTTGTAATAAATCTGTTCTTGCACTTACGCCTCCGCCAATGAGGATTTTCTCTGGGTTAAGAACAGTCGCTACATTGTAAATGCCAATGGCTATTCGCTTGTACCATTGATCCACCAGCTTCTCAATGGCCGGATCATGCTTCGTCTTTTCAAAAATCTCTTGGCCGTCTATTTGAGTACTTTGCGGAATTCCTTGCTTTTCTTTATAGCTCCGAATTAATCCTGCTGTTGAAGCGCTGCTGTTGAGAGTTGTAAACTGGCCATTTTCCGTTTCTGTCAGCATCATGCCAAATTCACCACCGCGGAAGGAAGCCCCGCGCACAAGCTGACCATCAGCAAAAATACCACCGCCAACACCCGTGCCAATCGTCATACAAATAAAGCTGTCACAATCTTTCGCATTGCCGCTATATTTTTCTGCGAGAGCTGCACAGTTCGCATCATTCTCCACTTCTACACGAAGAGACGTTTTCTCTTCTAAAAGTGTTTTTACATTTTGACCATTTAAAGCGATGATGGCGCCTGCAAATTCTGTATAACCTGATTCACTGTCCACAAAGCCCGGAAGACTGATGGCGATACCGCTGACATCCTGCATCCTTTGATATTGCATGACCACATTCGCCATGGCTTCTAAAAACGGTTCAAGCTGCCGGCAGTTCGTTTCATAGTCACCGCTTGTGACCAGCTCCCCATCCTGATCCATTAATCCATGTTTTGTTCTCGTCCCGCCTACATCAAACACGACATAACACGCCACTTTTGACCCTCCCTTTACTCCAAAAGACACAAATTTCTTCAGTACCTTGTTCTCATTTTAATGAAACAGCCGCCCTTTGTAAAACGTTTTCAAAAAGACAAGAGAAATCGCAGCTCTGCGGCTAACTGATTCGGTTTTGAAGTATCAATAGAACACCATTTACCATGAAGTTCATTATCCATTACATTAGCAATAGAAAAAGCAATGGAATTGATTTTCCATTGCTTAATTTATATACTTTTCTTGGTACGCTTTAAATTGTTCTTCGTATTTTTGCAACTTTTCCCCATCAACTTTTGAATTTAATTTCGGTTTTCGTTTTCCAATCACCATCACATCTTTATCAACAATAGGACTTGATAAAAAGATGTATGGTGCAAAACGATCACACTTCGTATTTGGGAGGGTTACGGATAATCTAGCATATTCTTCTGTCGGGAATTGGTTCGAAATTTCAAGTTCCTTGAGCCCCTCTAATTCCGATATCGGCTCTAAAGACTCGTCCTTCACTTTTATATTTGATAAGCACAGATATTTTAAATTCTTGAGGTATCTTAAAGGTTGAAGAGTATTTATATTTAATGTATTCCAAATCCCGCCTGACAATTGTAACAATTCTAAACCAGTGTTTTTTTGCAAAGGGGCTATGTCATTTAACTTTGAAAAATCTGTTATGGATAAAGATTTTAAAAAAGTGTTTTTTGATAAATCCCATAAACTTTGTGCCTTTGTATTCCATTCAAGTGCCAATACCTCAACATCTTTAAGAGAACTGATGATTGATAAATCTTCTACTCTCATTTCATGCACAAAGAGCATTTTGGGATTAACTAAGCTCAAGATCGTATTGAAATCCTTTTGGTTCACTTTGTAAATCCACAATTTCGTCAGGTTAGAAAAAGATTTCAACCTTTCAATATTTTTTGTTTTTCCTGTGATTAACAACTCAGTGGAATTTTCATCTACATCGGCTAAATCATGAACAACTTCTGGTCGTGCATCATTACGAAAAATATATTCAGGGTGTTCTTTTAGCATTCTTTTACCTCCACATCTACTAATGACGGAATATCTAAATTAATTTTATCAGAATTTTGGAGTCAAAACATGATCATCGTTAGCTCCTGCCGATATTTCTAACAAGGGAAGTTAGTAAAATGCCTATATAAAAACAAATAAAAGAACTCCAATTCAAATACGAATTGGAGTTCTAATCAGCTGACTGATTTATTTTTTCCACTTTAAAACCGAACCTGTTACTCTGCGGCTGGCTGTTTTATGAATGAACTTCCTTCGGTTCGCAGGAAGGACACGTTCCGTATATTTCAAATTTATGTCCGCTAATATGATAATCCTCTAGATCGGCGTCCAGTTTGTCCATAGGGCAGGCATCGATCTCCTTTGTTTTCCCGCATTCAAGACAAATAAAGTGATGGTGATGATGGGAAAATGAACATTTAAAACGGAATAGTTTCTCTCCTGACAATTCCGTTGTTTCTAATATTCCAAGGTCTTCATATAGTGACAAGTTTCGATAAATTGTATCAAAGCTAAGACCAGGGTAGTCTTCACTTAGTGCCGTCAGCACATTTTTAGCGGTCAAGTATTTATCAGAATCAGAAAACAATTGAAGCATGTCTTCACGTTTGCTTGTATATTTGTAGCCTTTTTCCTTTAATAAATCAAGCGCTTCTTGTACGTTCATGTTGATTCCCCCTTTTGAATTTCCCAATAAAAATACATCCGATTAAAATCAAAATGGACAGCATCACAATGGTTCCGCCTGGCGCTAAATCTAGATAATAGCTTAAGATCAACCCTGCCAATACAGACAATTCACCGAACAAGATCGAAAGGAAGATCGCCTGTTTGAAGCCTTTGGCAATGCGGATACTTGCCGCAACAGGAAGTGTCATGAGCGCAGAGACAAGCAGTGTACCGACGATACGCATCGATGCCGCAATGACAAGTGCAACAACTAAGATAAAAATGAAATGAATCCATTTCGCTGAAATACCAGAAGCCTTTGCATGCTCTTCATCAAAAGAAAGTAAAAATAATTCTTTATATAAAAGCACCACAACTAACACCACAATGAGTGAGATCCCAACAACAATCCAAAGATCTAATCTTGACACCGCACTGACACTTCCGAATAAATAACTAAACAAATCTGTATTAAAACCATTTGCTAGTGAAATGAAGATAACGGAAATCCCAATACCGCCTGATAAAATAATGGGGATCGCCAGCTCCTGATAATGCTTATACACGGAACGCAGTCGCTCAATGAACAATGACCCTGCAACAGAAAAAGCCATTCCTAAGTAGAGCGGGCTTACCCCTGTCAAAAGCCCAAACTTTTTATCAAGGAATAGACTTGCGGCAATACCGGCAAGTGATACGTGACTAAGGGCATCTGCAATAAGCGAGAGCCTTCTTACGACAATAAATACACCAAGTAAGGGCGCAATAAAACCGATCAGTAACCCTGCGATAAACGCATTTTGTAAAAATTCATAATGAAAAAATGGAAATAGCATTATTCATGTCCCCCATGATGGTGATGATCGTGATGAATCACTTGAATGTCATGCCCGTAAAATTGGGATAGCGCCTGATCATCCATTGAATCAAACGCTTCCGCATCCCCATGGAAATGCAGTGTCTGATTTAAGCAAGCCACATGGGTGACTTTATCAGAAACGGTGCCAACGTCGTGTGTGACGAGAATTAAAGACATTCCTTTTTCTTTGTTCAATGTTTCGAGCAGCTGATAAAAGCCTTCTACTGTCCGCTGGTCGACCCCAACCGTGGGCTCATCCAAAATGAGCAGCTTCGGCTGACTGACAAGCGCACGGGCAATAAATGCACGCTGCTGCTGCCCGCCAGAAAGCTCACCGATGTTTTGATGCTTTAAATCCTGTATGCCAACTGAGCGAATGGCCTCTTCCACTTGCCATTTATCCTGTTTGCTCATTCGTTTAAACAAACCAATTTTCGCGGTCAGTCCGCTTGCGACGACCTCATATACAGAAGCAGGGAAACCCGTATTAAAGCTATTCGCCTTTTGAGAAACAAATCCAATTTGATCCCAGTCTCTAAATTTTGAAACAGGCGTGCCAAATAGCTTTAATTCACCTTGCTGCGGTTTTATGAGCCCAAGCAGGCATTTTAATAAGGTTGTTTTACCAGATCCATTCGGTCCAACAAGTGCTAGAAAGTTTCCTTCCTCTACTGTTAAATGAATGTGATCTATGACATTTCGCTGTCCATACGAGTACGAAATGTCCTTCATTTCAATAATTGGCTTTGCCATGAATCTTTCCACCTTCAATCAATATAAAAAGAATGATTACGATTTATACAACAAAAAGAAAATGGCTTTTGCCATTTTCTCTGTTCATACATACATTTCATTATATAAAAGAAAGATAAAAAAGTAAAATAAAAGCTAATGAATGGCTGTTTTGAACTTACCGCCTTTTGTTTCATGCGTATCCATAATCGTAATAAATGCTTGGCCATCAATTTCAAATACAATGGATTTCAGCTTTGTAATTTCAAGCCTTGTGACAACGGCGTAGATGACATCTTTTTCTTCATCTGTATAGCCGCCTTTTCCTTTCAGCTTTGTCGTTCCCCTGCCAAGTCGATGCAGAATCGCATCTGAAATTTCATCATAATAATCTGATACGATAATAACAGCTTTTGTTTCATCAAGCCCTTGAATAACAGCATCAATTGTTTTCATTGCCAAATAATATGTCATCACAGAATACATAGCCTGCTCTGGTCCGAAGACAAAGCCCGCCCAAATAAAAATGAACACATTGACGATCATGACAAACTCACCGACGGAGAAAGGAATTTTTTTCGTCAGAAGAATTCCTAAAATCTCTGTTCCATCCATTGAGCCTCCATTACGGATGACAAGTCCAACACCAAATCCAAGTAATAGCCCGCCAAATACAGTGGCTAAGATCGGCTGTGTTGTAAATGCCTCTACGTGATGAAGTGAAGATTCAATCACGGCTAAGCTGACAATCCCAATCACAGTGGAAATCAGAAAGGTTTTCCCAATATGTTTGTATCCTGATATCATAAATGGAATATTTAAAATGACAACAATCGTCGCAAAATTAATAAACGGGTTATCTGTAAAGAGATAATCCAAAATAAGCGAAATACCGATGATGCCTCCATCAATAATATTGTTTGGCACTAAAAATAATTCAATGCTGACTGCTGCACATGCAGCACCTACTAGAATCAGAAAAATTCTCAAAATAAAATGAGGCACTGATTCCTTTTTATGCTGTTTACTATTTGCCATACGTTCTCCCTTCTACACATGTTAAATTTTCAATGAACATTTTATTCACTTTACTATTTTATCATTTCACAGAATAAAATAAAATTTTTTGCACATTTTCCGTTTTCGCCCATACATTGTTACAGAGGGGAGGAATGGAATTGATTTTAATTCAAAAAATTGTCCTGCAGCGGCTCAATCAGATCACAGCAAATGATTTGTTAAGGTATGCGAAACAGTATGGCGTCAGTTTAACGTCTAATCAAGCTGCTGAGGTTGCCAAACTCATGAACGGGAAAAACATCAATATTTTTAATGATTCAGAGCGTAACCGGCTTCTTAAGCAAGTGGAAGCGATTACTTCTAAACAGACAGCACAGACTGTGAATGATCTGTTTAACCAATTTACAAGTTAGGCAAAAAAAGGGCCGCATTTAGCGGCACCTCATCATGTTGCATCCTTTTTTATTGACCCGTAATTTTATCTAGTAAGCCTTCATCAAATTGCTTTTCTTTCAGCATCGCAATTTCGAATTTGTAAGGTGGTTTTTTGTTCTTTTTATCTTCACCTACATAAGGCGTTTCTAGAATTTTCGGCACATCTTGAAGCTGGGGATGATGCACAATATAGCTCAGTGCATCGAAACCAATTTCACCAAAACCGATATTTTCATGTCGGTCTTTTCTTGCGCCTTGTACGTTTTTACTGTCATTAATATGAAGAACTTTGATTCGGTCAATGCCGACAATTCGGTCAAATTCTTCTAACACACCATCAAAGTCGCTCACAATCGGGTAACCAGCATCGTGCGTGTGACACGTATCAAAGCAGACAGAAAGAGCTTCGTTATGTGTCACTCCATCGATAATTTGAGCAAGCTCTTCAAAGCTTCTTCCGCACTCTGATCCTTTTCCTGCCATTGTTTCAAGTGCAATTTGAACCTCTTGACCTTTCACAATGACTTCGTTTAAACCTTCAATGATTTTTTGAATCCCTGCTTCTGCCCCTGCTCCGACATGCGCACCTGGGTGGAGAACAATTTGTCTTGCTCCCAGCGCTTCCGTACGCTCAATCTCAGAGCGAAGGAAGTCTACACCAAGCTCAAATGTCGCTGGATTCACCGTATTTCCAATATTGATAATATACGGAGCATGCACAACGATATCCGTCATGCCATGCTCTTTCATATGCGCTTGTCCAGCTTCAATATTCAGGTCTTCAATTTTTTTGCGGCGCGTATTTTGCGGTGCACCTGTATAAATCATAAACGTATTCGAACCATAAGAGGCAGCTTCTTGACTCGCTGCAAGAAGCATATGTTTTCCGCTCATGGATACATGTGAACCAATCTTCAACAATGTTTCCCCCTACTTTCCATTACGCTTTGACTTTCTACGTTCCTGTCTTTTGATTTTATCCATCTCACGTGTCATTTTCTTTTTATATCCAGGTTTGACGGCTTTCGGTTTTCTCACAAGACGTTTTGCTTTTTCTTCAATTTCATTTGGTGCTTTTTTACGTCTTTGACGCTTCAGACGGTCATCTGCATCTCGCCATTCGCCATGAACAATGGTTTTGTTTTCAAACACAACGCCCATTTTCTCAATTTGAATGAGTGCATCCTCATCAGCCAGTTCATAAATGGTCATAGCAATTCCAGATGAACCAGCACGAGCTGTTCTTCCAACGCGGTGCACATAAAAATCAAGATCAGATGGAAGTTCATAGTTAATCACGTGGCTGACGCCTTTAATGTCAATTCCGCGTGCTGCAAGATCAGATGCCACAATATAAGTGAACTCCAAATCTTCAATTTGTTTCATGACTTTTTTACGTTCACGCGGCGTTAATCCGCCATGGAGCACACCGATTTTCATTCCTTTTTCTTGTAAGAATGCGGCGATTTCATCAACAGTTGTTTTTGTATTGGCAAAAATGATTCCTAAATAAGGCTGTACATTCGTCACCATTTCATGAAGCAATTTTAATTTATCACGCTGTTTAGACGGAACTAAAATATGCTGAATATTTTCTGCTGTAATCCGTTTTGGTTCAACATGCGCATACTTTGGATTGTCCATATATTTTTTCAGGAAAGGCTTTAGTTTTTCCGGGATGGTTGCAGAGAACACAAGCATTTGCAGCTGTTCTGGCATTTGTGCACCAATACGGTCCACATCTTCTAAAAATCCCATATCCAGCATTAAATCCGCTTCATCAATGACAAGAGAGGTCGCTTTGTAAACATTGAGCGCCTGCTCATGAATGAGGTCAGCAATACGTCCAGGTGTGCCGACAACCAAATGCGGCTGGTTTTTTAGCTTTTGAATTGATTTCTGCTTGTCCGTTCCGCCAATATAAAGTTTTGCTTTGATCTCTTCTTCTGGAGAAGCATTCTTTAAAATCGTTTGAGCTTCTTTGAAAATTTGATTGGCTAATTCTCTTGTAGGTGCAGTAATCACCACTTGTACCTGCTCTTTGCTTGGATCAATTGAATGAATCAGCGGCAGTAAGTACGCATGAGTTTTTCCTGTTCCTGTTTGTGACTGGCCAATCACGCTTTCTCCTTTTAAAACAGCAGGGATGATTCTTTTTTGAATATCAGTCGGCTCATAAAAGCCTAGTTCATGAATAGCATCTATAATAAAAGGCTTTAATTCATATGTCGTAAATTTCGTTTCTTTCATGTTTTCACTCCTTAAGGCAATGCCTTTTTGCTCATCTCCTCATTATAGCTGATTTTCAGTAAAAAAACCATGTCCGCTTTTCCTACAGGAAACCAATTGATGCTTCCTTGCATAACCTATGAAGAGAAAGAGAATGCAGTAAGGGAGGTACAAGTATGTTAGGGCAAAGGCCTATGGGCGATTTTCAGCCGCGCCGTCCCTCACGCCGGCACCTTGGAAATGGCGGACAGCCCGGAATTTTTCAAAGAGGGCAGCAGCCTCCTATCCAACAGCCTTTTCAAGGGCAAGGCAATCCATTTCAGCAAATGATGCCTCGCTCCCCGTCTGTACAGGGAGGCGGTTTACGAGGGATGGGCGGAATTCCAGGAGGTGAGAGCCGTGCACTAGGCGGTGGTGCAGGAATTAAAGGCATGCTCGCTAAATTTCTTCCTGGCGCAGGAGGAGCTGGAGTTTCTGGAGGTGGTGCGGGATTACAAGGAATCCAGAGCTTCACAAATCCTGCGACCCTCTCAAGCATGTTAGGAAATGTTCAAAAAGTGCTCGGAATGGCGCAGCAATTTACGCCAATGATTCAGCAATACGGTCCTTTAGTGAGAAATTTGCCTGCGATGATTAAACTGTACAGCCAGCTTGGCAGTGCGGATGATGAAGAAGAAAGTGCAAATGATGCTGATGCAGAATCAACAGAGACCAGCACGGAAACAGAAGTGACCGATGAAGAAGCACAGACTGATGAAATAGAAGAAAATGAAGAGCCAGAAGACATCCTCGTCAAAAAAGCAGCACCGCACACATCATCTGCTCCTAAAGCAAAACCGAAAAAAAGATCTGGCAGCTCTGTTCCAAAACTATATGTCTAGTGATCTTTTAACGGCGAAGTGTTCACTGCGTATAACAATCTTTGATATATACGCTTACTTTGGCTATAATGGAAGCAAGAGAATGATAAAAAGCCGTTTTTTACGGCTTTTTATATTGTTCTTCTCTAGCAGCACTTCCCTACAGGAGGACGAATAAATGAATGTAATTAAAATATCGCCGCGTGGCTATTGCTATGGCGTTGTCGATGCAATGGTCATTGCTAAAAATGCCGCACTTGATAAAAACTTGCCACGCCCAATTTATATATTAGGTATGATTGTGCACAACAAACATGTCACTGATGCCTTCGAGGAAGATGGAATTTACACACTGGACGGACCAAACCGCTTAGACATTTTAAAGCAGGTTGAAAGCGGAACAGTCATTTTCACGGCTCACGGCGTTTCTCCTGAGGTTCGTCAAATCGCAGAAGAAAAAGGCCTTGTCGCCATTGATGCGACCTGTCCCGATGTAACGAAAACACACGAACTCATTTCAGAGAAAACAGCCGATGGCTATGAGATTATTTATATTGGGAAAAAGGGTCATCCTGAGCCAGAAGGAGCTGTCGGAGTAGCCCCTGATAAGGTACACCTTGTCGAAACTGAAGCCGACATTGAGGCGCTCGATTTAACATCAGAAAAACTGCTCATCACGAACCAAACGACGATGTCTCAATGGGATGTCCACGACCTGATGGAGCTGATTAAAGAGAAATACCCTCACGTTGAGTATCATCAAGAAATTTGCCTGGCGACACAGGTACGTCAAGAAGCTGTATCGCAGCAAGCTGGCCAAGCCGATTTAACCATTGTTGTCGGCGATCCAAAAAGTAATAACTCTAACCGTCTCGCACAAGTGTCAATGGAGATTGCTGGAACGCAGGCTTACCGTATTGGCGACTTAAGTGAACTCAAGCTGGAATGGCTGCAGGACGTCAAAACCGTTGCCGTTACTGCTGGTGCTTCAACACCAACACCTATTACAAAGGAAGTCATTCGTTTCTTAGAAAACTATGAACCAGATGATGAAACGACTTGGAAGATTGAACGAACAGTTCCTCTTTCTAAAATTTTACCTCGCGTCAAAACAAAGAAATAAGAAAACGTCAGAGCGGAAATGCTCTGACGTTTTTTGTTTACATAAATTGAAATGGGTTTGTGTTTGATTCAGAAACAAAGAGCTTTACGTCATATTTTTTATCCGCACATAGCGAGTGAAGCTTCGCCTTTACCCCCTCTTTCATAATCTTTTCAGCATAATGTCCTGGGTCCACAACGTTCAGCCCTAGCATCATAGCATCGTGCGCAACATGGAAATAAAGGTCTCCTGTCACATACACATCTGCACCCATTCTTTTCGCTTGATGGATGTATTTATTTCCGTCTCCGCCAAGCACCGCCACTTTTTTCACAACAGCGTCTTGGTCTCCTACAAAACGAGCACCATTCACATCTAGCTTCGTTTTCACAAATTGCGTGAAATCTCTAAGTGTCATTGGCTCATTTAGCTCTCCAATACGTCCAAGACCTTTTTGAATAGGAGGAAGGTCTGTCGTGTGTACACTATAGGCGACTTCTTCATAAGGATGTGCTTTGATCATTTCGCGAATCACTTGTTTTTCTATACTTGCTGGGAAAATGGTTTCAATCCGCACTTCTTTCACAAATTCTAATTGACCCGACTCACCAATAAACGGCTCAGCTTCTTCTGATGGCAGAAAGCTGCCTGTCCCTTCATTTGAAAACGCACAATGGCTGTAGTTGCCAATATGGCCGGCACCCGCATTTCCTAAAGCTGTCCGGATGGCCTCTTCAAATTCCTCTGGGACATACAGAGCAAGCTGTTTGATTGGATCTTCGTATGTCGGCACTAACACTCTTGTTTCTTCAAGCTCTAAGGCCTCAGCAAGCAGGTCATTGACTCCGCCATCAGCTACGTCTAAATTCGTATGTGCCACATATACCGCAATATCATGTTTGATGCATTTTTCAATGATACGTCCAGCCGGCTGATCCGTCGCTACATGTTTTAATGGACGAAAAATCGGCGGATGGTGAGCAATAATGAGATCCACTTTTCGCTCGATCGCCTCATCTACTACATTCTCTAATACATCCAAGGTGATCATCACATTGGTTACTTTTTTATTTAATGTCCCAATCTGAAGACCAATTTTATCCCCTTCCATGGCGTATGCCTTTGGCGAAAACTGTTCAAACAATTGGATGATTTCATGCCCGTTTACTGTTTTAGCCAACAGTCAAAACCTCCTTTAGCATCTTTATTTTCGCATTCAGCTCTTCAAGGCGCTCTTTGTTTTCTTCTGTCCGCGCTGCCTGCTGAATTTGACTTTCTATCTTCTCCATATGCTGAAGCTCTTGCATCCACTTGCGCCGGAAGACGTCATTTTGCTCTTTCGCAAGAAACGGGCCAACCAGCATACCTGCTTCAAGCGACATCCCTTCATAGGCTTTATTTTTGTCGCCTTTTTCTGCGATGATGATTTCGTATATTTTGCCGTCCTCTTCTAAGATGACTTCATCTAACAAATCATACCCCTCTTGATAAAGCCATAAACGAATATGATGGGCATGGATATTCGGCTGAAGAATGAGCCTCTCATGGCCTGCGAGCTTATGCCTTCCTTCATTTAGAATGCTTGCGATGAGTGCCCCGCCCATACCTGCAATCGTCACTGCATTCACTTCGCCTTTTTCAATGACTTCAAGGCCATTTCCTTTTCTGACAGATATCTGTTCATCTAATTTAAGTCTATGTACTTGCTGCTGCGCCGATTGAAGCGGTCCATCGGTAATTTCACCAGCAATGGCTTTCACTGCTTTTTGATGCAGGATCGCATAGCATGGCAAATAGGCATGGTCTGAGCCGATATCAGCGAAGACTGCCTCATCTGGTAAAAAGTCTGCGACTTTTTTTAATCGTTTCGATAAATTCATTTCATTCATACGTATCACTACTTTTCTTTAATGTTCATACTTGTCTATCTTATATAAATTATGGACTTTTTAAAAGTCGTTTTCAAATGAAAAAAGCTCTTCTTTTGAAAAAGAGCTTTTTGTGTAAGATTATTTAATTTTAGACACCCATTCCGCCATTTCATCGAGCTTTTCATTTGGAATCAGCCCGCCTGGCATCCCGTTGCCGCCTTCTTGAATTTTCTTCTTGATGTCAGCTACTTCAAGCTTGTCTCCAACACCTTTTAATGCAGGACCTGCGCCGCCTTCATAGTTTTCCCCATGACAGCTTAGACAGTTCTGTTTATACAATTCTTCCGGCGTCGCATTTGCTGTCTCTTCTTGCTTTTCCTCTTTGCCCCCAGAGGCAATTTTTTCTTCATCTTTCAGCCCCTTCATTGATAAGAAAAAAGTGAGTCCAATACCTAAAATGGCAATCAATAAAAATGGTATAAGTGGATTCCGTTTCATTTCTTTCATCCTCCCCTTTGTGAAAACCCCTTTGAGACTATGCAAACAATTCTAATTCTACTTTAATTTTACAAAAAGTAAACGAATTATGATACAAAACTTTGGTCAAGTTCACAGATTAGACAAAAATGATTCAAGATGAGAAATGAAGCCTTCAGCACATTTAGATGTATTTTTTATACATCTTTTCTCTAAGAACGTTGCAAATTCATTTGTTATTCAGTAAAATATAATCAGATTGAAAAAAGCGTTTTCATTTTTGATAAGAAAGAACGGATCTCTTTCAAGATCCGTCCGGTTTCTACTCTAAGAAGTCTTTTAATCGTTTACTTCTGCTTGGGTGTCTTAATTTACGAAGAGCTTTCGCTTCAATTTGTCGGATACGCTCTCTTGTTACGCCGAACACCTTTCCAACCTCTTCTAACGTGCGTGTTCTTCCGTCGTCTAGTCCGAAACGCAGTCTCAGCACATTTTCTTCACGGTCAGTCAGCGTGTCTAATACATCTTCAAGCTGCTCTTTTAAGAGTTCATATGCAGCGTGGTCAGATGGAGATGTCGCCTCTTGGTCTTCGATAAAATCGCCAAGATGCGAGTCATCTTCTTCACCAATAGGTGTTTCTAAAGATACAGGCTCTTGTGCAATTTTAAGAATCTCTCTTACCTTTTCTGGAGTTAAATCCATGTCTTCAGCAATTTCCTCAGGCGTTGGTTCTCTGCCTAGGTCTTGCAGAAGCTGTCTTTGAACACGGATCAATTTATTAATGGTTTCCACCATATGAACCGGGATCCGAATTGTTCTCGCCTGATCGGCAATCGCACGTGTGATCGCCTGTCTAATCCACCAAGTCGCATATGTTGAGAATTTATAACCTTTGCGGTAATCAAACTTCTCAACCGCCTTCATCAGACCCATGTTTCCTTCTTGAATCAAGTCAAGGAACAGCATACCACGACCGACATAGCGTTTCGCAATGCTGACAACAAGACGAAGGTTCGCTTCCGCTAATCTTCTTTTTGATTCCTCATCGCCCTCTTCGATCTTTTGAGCATACGTAATTTCTTCTTTAGCAGATAACAAATTGACGCGTCCGATTTCTTTTAAATACATACGAACAGGATCATTGATTTTGACACCTGGTGGTACGCTTAAATCATTCAGGTCAAATTCTTCTTCTGCTTTAGCCAGCTGCTGAACATTTGGGTCTTCTGTCTCTTCGTTTTCACTAATGAGCTCTACACCCTGTTCGCCTAAGTATTCATAGTATTCATCCATTTGGTCTGATTCAATTTCAAAGCTAGACATACGCTCTGCAATTTCTTCGTATGTTAAAACGCCCCGTTTTTTACCCGTTTCAGTGAGCTTATCTCTCACCTGTTCAAAGGTTAATTCAGTTTCGGTTTCGTGGGCTTGTTTATCAGCCATTATGGATCCCTCCTTCCAAAGCTTGCAACGAATTCTAAAGTAACTTGCGATTTACTTCCGTCCTGCTTTTCTCTCTCTATCAAACAGATGACGAAGCAAATAGGAATAAAATAAATAATGATGAAGGCAAGATGCTTGCGGTCTTATGCTCCTCCCGTAAAGGATTCATTGCCAGCCGTAAGTCCTGTCATTAATAATAGACGTATTACTTCAGCGAACGGTTCAACTGAATAATTTCTTTTGCAAGTGTTGCCGCTTTGAAGAAATCTTTTTGCCTCTCCGCTTCTGCACGTTCTAGTTCTTTTTCCTTTATCATTGACAAATTCCGATGATTCAACACTTTTTTTACATAATCACTTAATTCAGCTTCACTTAGTTCGTCTCCGACTTGAATCATCAATATATCTGTCAACAGCTGGTTCATGACATCATCTTCTATCCGGTTCATCAGGTGCTGCGGTGTTGGTTCTTTGCCTTCTTCATACAAGGCATAAATGTACGTTGCCAGCGCCCTGTGCGAATCTATATTAAATTCAATCCCGACCCTGTCAAGTACTTTGCGGATCACGTCATCGCTTTTTAACATATGAGCAAGCAGCATTCGCTCCGCATTTTCATATGCCGGCCGCAGACGCTTTCTTCTCACTTGTGTTGACAGATGTGCACGCCGTTTTTCAAGCCCGTTTTCTTCCTGCGTGCTTTTGGCTTCTTGCCGCTGCTGTTTTTCAAACAGCTCCAGTTGTTCTTTTAATGAATCAAGTGAGATCGAAAACTCCCCAGCAAGCTGTTTCATGTAAATCTCTTGTTCCAAAGAGCCGTTTAACCGGCTGATTTCTCGGAGAACCTGCTTCATATAAGTAAGACGGTCTCCTTCGTCTGATAAGTTTTTTCCTCTTCGGAAAAAATTCATCTTAAACGTCATTAATGTCACACTTGCATCTATGATGTCATTCCTAAATTTCTCGCCGCCATATTTACGAATGTAATCATCTGGATCAAGTCCATCTGGTATCATGGCAACGCGAACTTTACATCCTCTTTTTCCAAGCAAATCTGATGCTTTCATGGTCGCTTCGTATCCGGCCGTATCAGAGTCATAGCAAAGGATGATCTCTTCTACGTTCCGCCTGAGAAGCTTTACGTGCTCTTCTGTAAGAGACGTACCCATTGTTGCAACACTTTCACCGACACCTGATGTAACAGCTGAGATGACGTCTGCAAATCCTTCAAAAAGAACTGCCCGTTCGCGTTTGCGAATATGCATACGTGCGTCATGAAAGTGATAAAGCAGCTTACTTTTATGGAAAAGCGGCGTTTCAGGACTATTCATATATTTAGGCTGCTGATCACCAAGCGATCTTCCGGAAAAAGCGATGACCGTTCCATGATGATCATGAATGGGAAACATGACACGATCTCTAAAGCGGTCAAAAAAGCCTGTGCCGTTTTCACGTTGAATCAAAAGACCAGCCTTCTCCATCATCACAGGATCAAATCCTCGTTTTTCTAAAAACTTGGTCACGAAATCCCAAGAATCAAGAGCATACCCGATCTCAAACTTGGCAATTGTTTCATCCGTAAAGCCTCTGGACCGTAAATAATCGAGTGCGTTTTGACCTTCCTTTGTATTTACCAGCAAATGGTGGTAAAATTTCTTAAGAAGCTCATGGGCCTCAATCATTTTATGATCTGCAGTGTCCTCTTGCTGAGAGGAGCTAATCTGAGCATTTGCCACCTGATCAGGCAGATCAATATGGTACTTATCAGCCACATGTGAAACGGCTTCAATAAATGAGTAGCCTTCCATTTGTCTGAGGAACGAGAACACATTACCTCCTGCACCACAGCCAAAACAATGGAAGATTTGCTTATCTGCTGAAACAGAGAATGAAGGAGTATTTTCACCATGGAATGGACAAAGACCGAAGTAATTTCGACCTTGCTTTCTAAGCTGTACGTATTCTCCAATCACTTCGACAATGTCTGCGTTTTTTTGGATCTGCTCCAAAAGTTCATCTGGTATACGTTTGCTCATCCTAATAACACTCCGTCGTACATTATTCGCCTTTTAATTTAAAAATCCTTCATGATTCGACAGGATTTTTTGTAGTTGCGCCATAAATCGCTTCTTATCCTCTTCTAAAAGCTTTTTGGGACCTTTTCCGTATACACCTTTTCTTCGCTGTTTGCTAGAAACATGCCTGCGCTCCAAATCAAAATCAATTGTTTCGTTTGTGTACATTCGTCCTCTTTCAGACAGAACAATGACCTGTCTCGGAAGCAGTAAGGAGGCAAGACCAATATCTTGGGTGACGACAATATCATGTGCGGCAGCTGAGTTTGCAATGACTAAGTCCGCTGCTTCCTTATGTGTATCTACAAACCGCCAATCTTCAAGTGGAGATCTTTTGGTTTGAAAATGCTCATATGAAGCAATGAACGTCACTGGTACTTGAAATTGAGATGCGACAGAAAGGATTTCGTCTTTTACAGGACAAGCATCTGCATCGACATAAATCGTCCTCTCTTTTTTACGTTCATTCAGGTGACTAATTCTCCATCCCTCCACCTTATTCCTGCTTTAGAGAAGCAAAAAGACCATACTTTTCCCCCATAAAGCAATCAACAGTAAAACTCATTTTGTCGAAAAGTTATGTTCAGAATCACTTGACTTCTGCCAATATTAGTTTATTCGTTCTTGACTTAACTTAAACCTAAAATCAATCATTTTATCACAATTTTTTATTATAATACAAATGCAGCAAATATGCTATTGTTTTTGTTTACCCGTTTCCCACCATAGGAAAAACCCAGGAGGAGCATCCTGAGTTTATTCGGAACCTCTTTTGGTCAGCATTTGATGAATGACATTTGCCGTTTCCTCAACTGCTTTATTCGATACATCAACGACTTGGCAGTTAATACGGTCAACCACTTTTTCAAAATACTCTAGTTCCTCTTTAATCCGCTCAATGTTCGCATAAATAGCGCGATCATTTAAACCAAGAGATTTTAAACGCTCTTTGCGAATATGATTTAGTTTGTCTGGACTAATTTTCAAACCGATACATTTCTTCGGATCAACTGAAAATAACTCTTCTGGCGGATCAACTTCAGGTACAATTGGGACGTTCGCTACCTTCAGCCGTTTATGCGCCAAGTATTGAGATAATGGTGTCTTGGACGTGCGTGATACACCAATGAGTACAATATCAGCCTTTAGAATGCCTCTTGGGTCTCTGCCGTCATCGTATTTCACAGCGAACTCGATGGCTTCAACCTTTTTAAAATAGTCTTCATCTAATTGACGTACACGACCCGGCTCATGTTTCGCTTCATTTCCATATGCCGTCTCCATTTTATCAATGAGTGGACCAATGATGTCATAATAAACGACACCGTTTGCTTCTGCTTCTTCGATTAAAAATTGGCGCATTTCTGGCACAACAAGAGTAAAGCAGACGATCCCATTATCTGCTTTCGCCAATGAAATGACTTCTTTAATCGTACCAACATCCTCTACATACGGGATTCTTCTAATATTTGAATGGTCTGATGAGCCGCCATCAAATTGGCTAAGTGCCGCTTTGACCACGAGCTCTGCCGTTTCACCTACTGAATCTGATACCACAAAAATTACGCGATTACTCATAACATCCCCTCGCAGTCTTCTGTCATTAGATTATTTCGTTCTCTGATAAGCTGACAAGTATTTTCGTCATGTTTGTTTTCGTAATTCTTCCGACCACTTCAAAGCCTTTATCCGTATCTTTTATCACAGGAAGTGCATCTATTTGCTTTTCAATCAAGTGCTTCGCCACATCCATAATGAAATCTTCCTTGCGGCAAACGGTAATGTTCGGCATTCTTGTCATAATAATATGGACAGGGATAGATGGGAGCTCCTGTTTCCCTATACTTGCGCGAAGGAGGTCTTTTCTTGATAACACGCCTGTTAAAATAGAGTGATCGTCCACAACGAATAATGTGCCCACATCCTCTAAAAACATCGTACAAATCGCATCATAAACCGAAACATTCTCATGTATCACCACTGGAATGGATTGAAAGTCTTTCACTTGAAGTTTTTTCAGCTTATCTGCGAGAAGCTGCGTGCCTGTTTTTCCTGTGAAAAAGTAGCCGACCCTTGGTCTTGCTTCTAAAAAGCCTGACATTGTTAAAATGGCTAAATCCGGTCTGAGGGTCGCCCTTGTTAAGTTCAGCCGATCGGCGATATGCTCTCCAGTGATCGGACCATTCTCTTTGACAATCTGTAAAATCTGCTCTTGCCGTTTATTTAACTCGATTGTACTCACCACCTTTAAATAGAGAGAGCGAAATCTTTACTTTATGTATATCATTTTCATAACTCATCATATTATAGCGCATCTTTGTCCGAATGAAACAAAAATCCACTCAAAAACCGTGAATTAAATGAGTAAAAAACGATTGCCCTTCGGAAAAGGCAACCGTTCTTAGGTATTTATTTTACAATTAAATTGTTCATATTCGCAAATGATTGAATCACTTTGGCTAGTTTGACCATTTGTGCCAAACGATTTCGCTTCAGTTTTTCATCATCCGCATGAACCATTGTGTGATCGAAATAATGAACGATCGGTGTTTTTAACGTATCCAGCGCCTCAAGTGCCAAGCTGTATTGCCCTGCTGCTACATGTTCCCTTACAGCTTTCTCTACTTGCTGATACGCCTCAAACAGCTTTTGCTCATGTTCATTTTCAAACAGTTCAGGGTGAATCTCTGCGTCTTCCCCTTTTTTACTAATTGAAATGACGCGTCCCAATGCTTCAGCCGTTTCTTTGAAGCTTTCTTGTTTCACACTCTCTTCAAGAACAGCTGCTTTTTTGACGACTGCATATGGCTCAATATTTTCAACATCCAGCACTGCATCAACAACATCATGGCGAATATGCTCTGCTTGAAGAACATATTTTAGACGTTGCGTTAAAAATTCAATTAGAGCAGCTTCATGATCTGTCTTTACTTGAGCAAGTGCTAACAGCTCTTTAAATGAAATATTCCAATGACGGTCGAGCAGGATTTGAACGATACCACTCGCTTGTCTTCTAAGTCCATAAGGGTCTTGAGAACCCGTTGGGATCACATCAATTGAGAAGAATGAACAAATAGAGTCGAGCTTATCTGCTACGGCCACAATCGCACCAATCAAAGTGGACGGCGCATCGTCACCAGCAAAGCGCGGCATATAGTGCTCGTTAATGCTTCTTGCCACTTCTTCATGTTCACCAAGAGCTCTTGCATATTTCTCACCCATAATTCCTTGTAATTCTGGGAATTCATAGACCATTTGAGTCACAAGGTCAAACTTCGAAATACTTGCTGCCCTAGCCACACGTTTTGTTGTTTCCTCATCTGCTCCGACCTGCGCGGCTAGACGGGTTGCAATGTCTGTCACTCTCTTCAGCTTGTCGCCGATTGTTCCAAGTTTCTCATGGAATACCACTTTATCAAGCTTTTTAATATTGTCTTCAATCACTAGTTTTTCGTCTTCTTTATAGAAGAATGCAGCATCTGATAAACGCGCACGAAGTACTTTTTCATTTCCTCTTGCGACATTTTCCAGCGCCTCACTGTTTCCATTTCTGACTGTAATAAAGTGCGGCAATAATTCTCCTTGCTCATTTTTCACAGGGAAGTAGCGCTGATGCTCTTTCATTGTCGTCACCAATACTTCTTCCGGCAATGCAAGAAACTCTTCTTCAAAGGAACCAGACAGCACAGTTGGATATTCTACAAGATCGTTCACTTCTTCTAGAAGTTCAGGATCAACAGGAATGACCCAGCCTTTTTCAGTAGATAGCGCATCCAGCTGTTCAGTAATTAATTGTTTTCTTTTATCTGAGTCTGCAATCACAAATTGATCGCGCAATGTTTGTTCATAGGAAGCAGGTGAGTCAATGCTGGCTGTTGTACCAAGGAAACGGTGTCCTCTTGTCTCACGGCCGCTTTTCACCCCAGCAATTTCAACAGGTACAATCTCTTCTCCAAATAAACAAACAATCCATTTAATCGGACGGATATAGCGTAAATCCTCGCTTCCCCATCTCATGTTCTTTGGAAAGCTTAATGAAGCGGCGATCTCACCTAACGCTGGCAGAAGGTCTTTCACTTGCTTTCCTTCTTGAAACTTTTGAACATGGACATAATCCACTCCTTTGATCTCTTTGAAATAGAGATCATCTGTTGAAGCACCTTGTCCTCTAGCAAAGCCTTCAGCTGCTTTTGTCCAATTGCCTTCAGCATCTTGGGCAATCTTTTTAGCTGGGCCTTTTGCTTCTTCTTTGATGTCTTCTTGTTTTTCTGCGACACCTTTCACAAGTACAGCAAGACGTCTTGGTGAGTTGAATAAAGCAGTCTCTTCGAATGAAATATTTTGCGTTTCAAACCATGCTTTTACTTTTTCACCTAGCTGCTTTGTGCTTTCTGGCATGAAACGAGCCGGCATCTCTTCTAAGCCGATTTCTAGTAATACATCTTGTTTATTCATGAGAAGCCGCCTCCTCTTTTAGCATAGGGAATCCCAGTTTTTCGCGTTCTTCATAATAGGTTTTGGCTACTTTTCTTGCTAACTGACGCACTCTTCCGATATAACCAGTTCGCTCAGTCACAGAAATAGCGCCCTTTGCATCAAGCAGATTAAACGTATGAGAGCATTTGAGGACATAATCGTATGCTGGGTGAACAAGCCCTTTGTCCATTTGGCTATGTGCTTCTTTCTCATAGGTTGTAAATAGCTCGAACAGCATGTCAGTATTAGATGTTTCAAATGTATAAACAGAGTGCTCATATTCAGCCATTAAGAATAAATCTCTGACCGTAAATCCGTCTGTCCATTCAAGGTCGAAAACATTTTCTTTGTCCTGGATGTAAGAAGCAAGACGTTCAATACCGTATGTGATTTCAACAGAAACGGGCTTACATTCTAAGCCGCCGACTTGTTGGAAATACGTGAACTGCGTAATTTCCATCCCATCAAGCCATACTTCCCAGCCAAGTCCAGCACAGCCAAGAGATGGATTTTCCCAGTTGTCTTCTACAAAACGAATGTCATGTTTCAGCGGGTCAATGCCAAGTGCCTTCAATGATTCAAGATATAGTTCTTGAATATTGTCAGGTGATGGCTTAATGATCACTTGAAATTGATGATGCTGATACAACCTATTTGGGTTTTCTCCATATCTGCCATCAGCCGGGCGTCTTGAAGGCTCTACATATGCTACCTTCCATGGCTCAGGGCCGATGCTTCTGAGGAACGTGTATGGACTCATCGTTCCCGCACCTTTTTCTGTGTCATACGCCTGCATTAATACGCAGCCTTCATTTGACCAATGCTTTTGCAGCGTCAAAATCATGTCTTGAATATTCAATGATCGCACCTCCGTCTTTTCTACACCAACCGCTATGTATGGCGGGTGGGATTAGAACCTTGTAAGAGAACACAAAAACTCCCGTCTCTATGCTCGCAAGGTTCTTGCAAACATAGGGACGAGAGTTTTTCCCGCGGTTCCACCCTATTTGCTGGTGTCGTAGCATCCAGCCGCTTTGTTTTACGTTGCTCAAGAATGCCTTTCGTTACGCCTCCATCCTTAGCTCACACCGCCCTAAGGTCGCTTTTATGGATTTTACGTAAGTACTTCTTTCTGTCAATGCAACATATTTTATCTTAGATGATCTTACAAAAAGTCATGGGAGATGTCAACTTTTGTTTTCGTCACCCATTAGCTTTTTCATGGATTCCATCTGATTCATGAATTTTTTTGATTTTAAATAGAGGCCGGAATATTCGTCATAGTAGTGATCAAGCACTTGACGAATTTCTTGTTTCGTCTGCGGCTTCACATCGACCTGACCAAGCCTTGATAAATCAAAATAATGAAACAAACGGAGCAGCCTTGCAGCTGCAGGGGATAAGGGCAGTTTATATGGATCTTTCGAAAAACAATTTTGGCAAATGAATCCGTTATCTCTTATCGAGAAATGGAACTGCCCTTCTTTTTGACCACAGTGGACACATTGATCCAGTTCAGGCTTCATCCCCATCACTGATAACATTTTGACCTCTACGATAAATAAAATAATATCAGCATCTGTGCCTTCATTGAGATGACGCAGAGATTGAAGCAGAAGCTCAAACAAATAAGGGTTTGGCTTTTTTTCTTCTGTCCCTTTATCAAGTAATTCCGTCATATATGCAGCATAAGCGGTCAGAAATAAGTCTTCCCGAATGGTCCGCATACTTTCAATCATTTCGCCTTGCTGGAGCGTTCCAAGTCCTGTTGATGATTGGATGAGAAATGTACCGTATAAAAACGGCTGGCTTATAGCTGACAGGCGGCTGTTTGATTTTTTAGCGCCTCTTGCCATCACGCCAATTTTTCCATGTTCTCTAGTGAGCAGCGTGACAATTTTGTTTGTTTCGCCATAATCTGTTGTTCTAAGGACGATTCCTTCACTTTTAATGAGCATTTGTCTACACTCCGAGCTCTGGAGGGGGTCAAGAATTATAAGATTGGAAAATCAAATCGTGCTATTTCTTCTTCAAGTACATCGGGTCTTTCCAGGTTCTCCTTTTCTAACTCTTTGAAAAGCAGATACGTGTCAACGCTTCCTGTTTGTGAAAATACGTTCCATGTAAAATTCAACATAAAAACCCCACCTTTCTTTATTAGAAGCAGCAACGCTACATCCAACATATTAATTTTATCTTGACCAGGCTACCTCCATTTCATGATAAACAATTTTTACTAATCGAACCGCACCATTGTCAGATTTGCTGACAAATGCAGCGATTTTTTAATATTCGTCTTCTCTAAATCCGAAATCACGCAGGTGAGTGGATTTATTACGCCAGTCCTTCTGAACTTTGACCCAAAGTTCTAAATACACTTTTGAGCCTAGAAGTGCTTCAATATCTCTGCGCGCTTTTTGTCCCACTTCTTTTAATAAGCTGCCTCGTTTACCAATGACGATCCCTTTTTGCGAATCACGTTCTACGACAATGGTTGCCGCAACATGGATCTTGCCATTTTCATCTGGCTTAATCGATTCAATCGCAACCGCAATACTGTGCGGAATCTCTTCTCTCGTTAAATGCAGCACTTTTTCACGAATTAATTCAGAAATAATGAACCGCTCTGGATGATCTGTTACTTGATCTGCCGGATAAAATTGAGGGCCCTCTGGAAGATAACCTTCAATCTGCTGAAGAAGCGTATCGATATTGTTTCCTTCAAGAGCTGAAATTGGCACAATTTCCTTGAATGGATAACGCGTGCGGTATTCATCAATTAAAAGGAACAGTTCATCTGGATGAATTTGGTCAATTTTATTCACGACAAGGAACACCGGTGTAGATGTTTGCTTTAGTCGTTCAATGATGAATTCATCACCTTTGCCATAGCCTTCCTGTGCGTTGATCATAAACAAGATCAGGTCGACTTCCTTCAGTGTATTTTGAGCCACCCTCATCATAAAATCACCAAGCTTATGCTTAGGTTTATGAATCCCCGGTGTATCGATAAAGATCGTTTGTGATGTGTTTGTTGTCAGTACACCTTGCACTTTGTTTCGCGTCGTTTGGGGCTTATCACTCATAATGGCGATTTTTTGTCCAATGACACGATTAAGAAAGGTTGATTTTCCTACATTTGGTCTTCCAATAATTGATACAAATCCTGATTTGAAGCTTTCGTTAGTCATTTAAATCCTCCGGTGAAAATGCGCCTGGCAATAGTTCGTTTACTGTTGTTTCGTATATATGTCCTTTTAAGTTCGTTAGAATCACTGGCATATCAGGTGCACATAGCTCTGAAATGACCTGTCTGCATGCGCCGCACGGCGAAACAGGCCGGTCTGTATCAGCCACCACTGCTAACATTTGAAAAGATGTAATGCCTTCTGAATAGGCTTTAAAAAGTGCTGTTCTTTCCGCACAATTACACATACCATATGCTGCATTTTCAATGTTGCAGCCGCCATACACTTTTCCATCATTCGACAGTAATGCTGCACCGACTTTGAATTTAGAATAGGGTACATATGCAAAATCTCTTGCTTTGATTGCTTCTGAAATCAACTCTTGTTTGTTCATTCCTAGTTCCCACTTTCAGAAGAAATGGTACCACTGTCACATTTATATTTTACATAATTCACGTGACATTTTCACGCCCATTTCTAAAAATGTTAATAAATAGTAATATTGTTCTATTGCATGATCTTCGGTAAGAAGATGATCAATCCAATCATAACCGAAATCGCGGCGTAAACGCAAACAGCGCCTGCCGCAGCGTCCTTCGCTCTCTCTGCAAGCGGGTGCCTTTCTTCTGTCATCAGATCCACTGTATGTTCAATGGCTGTATTGACAAGTTCAAGCGCAAACATCCCCCCGCATAGAAGAAGAACGATCAGCCATTCAAATGGGTCAATGCGGAACCAAAAGCCGCAGATCACCACGATGATGGCTGCGACTGTGTGAAATCGAAAATTCCGTTCATTTAAGAAAGTTCGCCATATTCCTCTAAATGCATAGTAAAAACTCCGAAAAAAACGGGCGAGCGGCCTTCTTTTCTTACGATGATCTCGAAAGGCCATAATCATCCAAGATTTTTGTCTGTTTGGCGAACATTTCTTTTTCATCTTCTTCTGTCATATGATCAAACCCAAGCAAATGAAGGAAGCCATGAATCGTTAAGAATCCAAGCTCTCTCATAAAGGAATGTCCATATTCCTCTGCCTGCTCTTTCGTTCGATCCACACTAATGATAATGTCACCAAGTACAGGCGGGATATCATCCGCTCCAATGATTTCAATCTCCCCTTCTCCTTCTTCCTCAAGTGCAAAGGAGATTACATCTGTTGGCGCGTCTTTTCCGCGGTATTCTTTATTGATTTGATGAATCTCTTCATTCGAAACAATCGTCACTGATACTTCCGCTTGATCCTTGACCTCAAGGGCGTCTGCAGCAAACTGAAGAAGCTTTTCCACTTCTTCAAGCTGCTCTTTTGTTACTTGTCCTGTTTCATCTATTAAATCGATTAACAATGTCATTTACTTCACCTTCTGCTTCGGGGCATCTGGATATTCAATCCGAGAATGGAAAATCCCCTTTAATGTTGTACAAATCGTTTGGCTGATAATATTTAATTCTTTAAATGTCAGGTCACATTCACTAAATTGCCCGTCCTGCATTTTATCTGAAATAATGCCTTTGACAAGCTTTTCAATCCGCTCTGGATTTGGATTATGCATCGAACGAACCGCCGCTTCAACGCTGTCAGCCACCGAAATAATCGCTGCTTCTTTTGATTGCGGCTTTGGACCAGGGTAACGGAACTCTTCTTCTGTCACCTGGTCATCACGCTCTTTTGCCTTATAGTAAAAGAACTTTAAAAGTGACTTCCCGTGATGCTGTTCTGCAATGTCGACAAGCTCTTCAGGAAACTTCTTTTCTCTCAGCATATCAGCGCCATCTGTCGTATGGGCAATAATAATATTTTTACTCAGCTGAGGAGAAAGCTTGTCATGCGGATTATCAATGTTCATTTGGTTTTCAATAAAGTATTGCGGCCTTTTCGTTTTCCCAATGTCATGATAATAAGCGCCGACCCTTGCTAAAAGACCATTTGCGCCGACTGCTTCACATGCGGCATCCGCTAAATTCGCCACCATGACACTATGATGATATGTACCTGGTGTCTCGGTTAAAATCTTTTTGAGCAGCGGATGATTTGGATTGGATAATTCAATCAGTTTCATTGTGGAAAGAATACCAAACATGCTCTCAAAAACAGGCATTAACCCAATGACCAAGATAGATGATGCAAACCCTGACACAATCGCCATCATGAGGTTCACACCGATTTCAAGCCCTGATGGTGAAGAGTTTTGGATCAGTGTAATGGATAAAACCACAAGTACATTCACCAAAGCCACCAAAAGTCCGGCTTGCAATATTTTTGATCTTGCATTATGTTTTCTTAAAAATAAAATACCAGCCATCCCGCTCACAAGATAATAAGCGCAGATCACATAGTTAAAGACGCCGGTTACTCCTTGATTAAACATCATACTGCCGCAAAGAGCAAATACAAGACCGGAGAAGATCGCTAACCGCTCATTAATAAGCAGCTTGATCAGCATCGTGCCAAGTGCCACTGGTACGACATAGCCTATCGTCGTATACTTCGTTTCCTGGAAGAGGCTGAACACTTCCATGATAATTAATATAATCGTGAAAATAAGCGAGTAGAGCAGTAAAGACTTATTCTTATGGACAAGCGATTTTTTCCTCGATTCAAGGGAATGAATAATCGCTGCTAAGAAAAGGCCAATTAATATGAGAAGACCACTGACAGGCTTGAATAAATTTGAGCTATTTAACAGACCCGTGAGTTCTAATTTGCGATAAACTTCCCGGTCGATGAGCTCTCCTTCTTCAACTAAGATTTGTCCTTGCTTAATTTGCACAGGCTGAATATTGTCAGCCGCTTCCTGTCTTTTCTTCTCTGTTGCCACTGGGTCAAATACATAGTTTGGAATGATCGCAAATTCACCGATTTCTTTCGCTGCATTTAAGTATTTTGATGGAATTGAATTGTTTTTAAGCTCTGTTTTGACTTGTTTTTTCTCATCTTGTAATTTCGCTGCTGTGATTTCTTTACTCATCAGTGAATTCACCACTGTGATGATGGAATCCTTAGTAAATGAGAGATTTTCATCACTTGCCTGGAGCAGTGCTTTGATGGATTGATCCGAAACAGCCTCCTGCATATCTGTTGTGAGCTTTTCTTTGACACGCTTGACCATTTCTTGATCTGATGGCGCGTTCTCTTTATCATCAGCTGCTTTCTTCTCTTCTTTAATGGCTTCAAAGAGGGATGAGATAAGGTCTACGCGATTATCAGAATACGCTTTTTTGAGCGTATATTGATCTTCTACTTGATCTGTTGCTTCTTGTTTTTTTTCTTCTGTCGCTTCTTGATCATCAACGGTTGACGGAGAATAGATGGTCTGTTCGCTCACTGAAAATAAATCTAGGTCGAGCGATTCAGGCTTTACATGGAAGAAGAGCACCACGAATAAAATGGCTGCTAAACCAGCGTACAGCAAAACATTTAAATAACGTGAGCGCTCCATTTTCTGAGGTTCTTTTTTAGACAGCAGTCTTTTGCGCTTACTGCCTTTTTGATTCTTTCTCAAGGAAAGTACCTCCTTTTTTACTTTAAACCACGATCGAAACAAAATGACCCGATGAAGACGATCGGGTCACTCAGTTCATTTTTGCTTTTCATATGCGCCAATGATCTTCGCCACAAGCGGGTGTCTGACCACATCTGTCTGGTCTAATTCAATAAATGAGATGCCCTTGATCTCTGCAAGCATGTCCTTTGCAGCCGCAAGACCTGACTGCATGCCCTTTGGCAGATCAATTTGTGTAATATCTCCTGTAATGACCATTTTAGAGCCAAACCCAAGTCTCGTCAAAAACATTTTCATTTGAGCAGGCGTTGTATTCTGCGCTTCATCTAAAATAACAAATGCATCATCAAGCGTCCGGCCTCTCATATAGGCAAGGGGCGCTATTTCAATCACGCCGCGCTCGATTAATCGTTCCGTATGATCACTGCCAAGCACATCATGCAAGGCATCATATAGTGGTCTTAAATAAGGATCTACTTTTTCCTTTAGATCGCCTGGCAAAAAGCCAAGACTCTCTCCTGCTTCAACAGCTGGTCTTGTCAGGATAATCCGTTTTACATGTCCATTTTTCAGTGAATGGACCGCATTGACGACTGCCAAATACGTCTTCCCTGTACCAGCAGGTCCAATTCCAAAGACCAAGTCATCTTTTTTCATCGCCGCAGCATATTCCCGCTGGCCGATTGTTTTCACCCTGATCGACTTTCCTTTGGCATTTTTCGTAATTTCATCTTCATACATATTTTCAAAATAATTCAGCTTGTTCTTTTGCGCCATTTTAATGGCATAGACGACATCCCGTTCAGATATCTCAATTCCTTTACGGATGAGATGTAAAAGAGATGTGATCAAACGGCTTACTGTTTCTCTAGATGCTTCCTCACCAGAAACATACACTTTTTCTCCACGCGTAATAATGGAGACGTTCAGCTCGTTTTCCATTAGTTTCAGATAAGCATCTTGATTGCCAAATAAAGCAATCGCTTCATTTGGGCTATCCAATTTTTGTTGAATCTCAAGTAAATGTTCTGTCATTCTCTAGTCTCCCTGAACAATAGGTGTTGGTTGAACAATATCTTCTATTACTTGGTAAAGGATGATTAACTTAACTTTACCATTCCCTGTTGTCTCGTGCAAAACTTTTTCACTTTTCACCTCTCCTGTTTGACCTAGCTTCTCTTCTAATTCTTTTTTACCCATTTTAATCCCTGCTTGAACCGCTTCTTTATTTGTGTATTCTCGATTTATTTTCTCACTTTCACGTGTGATTTCCTTTTCATAAGAGAATGGGAGCTGCATGTTTAAGAAATGAAGCGGATGAATTTCTGTTTCTGTTTTTGGCTGCTTAAAATCATCCTTTTTAAAAGAAAAGCCCCAAAATGGCAGTGAGCCTCCAAATGCGGAGAGCTTGTGCTTTGTCTTCATTTTACCCGTAAAGACGTCAAAAGATGTTCGAAGAGGGACAGAAACTTCAGATCGATACCACGTTTCACCATATATTTTCGCTTTGGCTCCTACCGTTTTTTGCTGATCTTCGCTGCCAATGAGTCCAGAGACAAGCATCTGCCCTTTTTTTACATGTTCATCCACCGCGGCGAGCGGCTCCCCTTTTTCTACATACATTCTCGTGATGACAGCCTTTTTCTTGGCGACAATATGCTGTGGACTCGTGTATTTTTCTTTTTCAGGTTCATTCTTTTCCACAACTTTCATTTGAAATGTTGTGCCGTTTAGTTCAACGCCGACCCATGTGATGCTTTGAATATTGGTTGTGAGGGATTTTTGAATTTTTTCAGGCGTTCCCATTAGAAACTGAAAACGGCCTTTTTGCACCCCAATGTCGTCTAAATGCTTTCTCATTTGATGTTCAGTTTCAGGGTTGGCTCCCTTAATATCAATTTTCCATACCATGTTTGAAAGCGCCAATATCGTTACTAGAAAGCATACAATCCCAAGCGTAAATCCGATATTCTTCCTTGACCAAAGGAGTAGAAACGGAAAGCCCTTCTTTTGATGAAATGAACATGTCACGTCATGATGTCTGCGTGCTTTTCTGAAGGCATGTACATCTGATAAGCGAATAAATAAGCGCACGCTGTCTTGACGGCGGCTCACTTGAAACATTGTGATCCCCTGCCTCGTGCACTCATTGATAAGCCGCTCAATGCCGTTTCCTTTGATCTCCACTTCCACTCTGCCAATAAAATAGGCGAACCATTTATTCTTCACGCTTCTCCCCTCCGTCAGTTAAGAATCAATATAACGGACCTCATCGATTTTCCCTTCTAATAAAATCTCTTCTGGCAAAATCGTTTTAATCACAAAATCTTTCCCTGAAATAATGCATTGTCCTTGCTTGAGCATCAGCCTTACCTCTTGATCACTGAAAAGCAAAAGCCCTTTATGGTTCTCTATGTAAATATGGAGTCTGCCAACCATCGTAATACGGGGAAGATCCATCATCACGTCTGGAGGGATTTCAAGTGTTCTTGTCAGCCATGCTTTAAGTCGATTTTTTCTTTTTCCCATTCAATAAGAACCCCTTCCCACCTCATGTGTATGAGATCAAACTGAAAGATGGTGAGACTGATGAGAAAGCCTCTATATCATCCTATTCCTCAGGGGGTCATATCATGCTAATGAATCCCGTAAAACAGCCGTTTCAGCATTTTCTTTATGAAAAATCGTCATCAAGCAAAAAAAGTCCCCTTTTTTGAAGGGGACTTTCTACTTTATCTTTTATATGGCCGTTTCATTGTTCTGTGCGGCTTTTTCGCGCGCGGCTCTCCAAATACTTCTCCAAGGATCATTCCTTGAACAATTGTATCTTGGTTGAGTTTCTCAATGATTTTTGGCCTCACTTCAGCAGATGCAGCCTTTGGCCTTGTCAGCTCTCTTTCAAGCGATTGGAACTCTTTATTCAGCTCGTTTTTTCTTTCTTCCATTTCGGCAAGTGTAGCCGTATAGCGATCTTGTAAGGACTGAGAAGTTTTTTTCTTCATCCCGCCATGATCATGTACATCGCCGAAATCGTCCAGCTGATCCGTCACGACTGGATCTGGCCTTTTTTGCTTTGTTTGCTTTTGGGGCACCGGCTTACGCTGAGGAGCGGGCTTCTTTTGCTGATTCTGCTCTTCGTTCTCCTCTTGTTTGCCGATTTTCCCAAAGACGGCAGAGATGATACCGATGATAATCGCAATTAGTAGCGGATTTTCAAATAGAATGTCCAATGGGCTCCCTCCTTAAAGCGTGAGAGGATGCTTATTTGTTTTCATTATCAGATGGACCTTTTGTCATTTTACCAAATGAATCTCTCATATCCGTATCAGCATCGATATTCTTAATGTTCATGTAGTCCATGACACCAATATTGCCTTCACGTAATGCTTCAGCCATTGCAAGTGGTACTTCAGCCTCTGCTTCAACGACTTTCGCGCGCATTTCTTCAACTTTCGCACGCATCTCTTGTTCTTGTGCAACAGCCATTGCGCGTCGTTCTTCCGCTTTCGCCTGTGCGATGTTTTTGTCTGCTTCTGCTTGGTCTGTTTGAAGAATTGCCCCGATGTTCTTACCGATATCAACATCTGCGATATCAATCGAGAGAATTTCAAATGCAGTACCTGAATCTAATCCTTTACCAAGAACCGTTTGAGAAATCATATCAGGATTCTCAAGAACCTTTTTATGATTATCGGATGAACCGATTGTAGAGACAATCCCTTCACCTACACGGGCAATAATCGTTTCTTCCCCTGCACCACCGACAAGTCGGTCGATGTTTGCACGAACTGTAATACGTGCTTTTGCTTTGACTTCAATCCCGTCCATCGCAACACCAGAGATAAATGGTGTTTCAATGACTTTAGGGTTTACACTCATTTGAACTGCTTCAAGTACGTCACGGCCTGCTAGGTCGATGGCTGCACAGCGGGCAAAGTTCAATTCGATATTCGCGCGTTGAGCTGCAATTAATGCGTTCACAACTCGGTCCACGTTACCACCTGCAAGATAGTGGCTCTCCAGCTGGTTAATCGTCACATCAAGACCTGCTTTATGTGCTTTGATGAGCGGGTTGACCACTCGGTTTGGAATTACTCGGCGCAGTCTCATTCCTACAAGTGTAAAAATGCTCACTTTTACGCCAGCCGCTAGGGCAGAAATCCACAGCATCACCGGTACAAAGGTGAAAAAGATCGATAGAACAATCAAACCTGCTGCGATAATCACAAATAATAGTAAAGTAGATGGATCCATTTTATTCCTCCTCTAAAATCAGTATATCTATACTTTCCTCACGACAATGCGTGAGCCTTCCGCTTTCACAATTTTTACTTGTTCATCCTTGTCGATAAATGCACCTTCTGACACAACATCAATGCGCTCATCTCCGAATACGATCGTACCAGATGGACGAAGTGCAGTGGCTGTTACTGCGATTTGTCCAACAAGATCCTCTCTTGTTTCATTTGAGACATAACCGCTTTCTTTATTGGTTGAATCGGTTAAAATGAACTTTTTAAAGAATTTCATACGTTTCCCCAACACCTTTGTCAATAAAATAACTGCTATGATTGAAACAGCAGTGGCAATCAAGATGGAAATCGCCATTTCTGTAAAGCTTCCAGCTGCTAAAAATAAGCTGACAACGACACAGATCAGTCCAATGACACCTACGATTCCCCCTGGCAAAAACAATTCCAGAATGATGAGTGCAATCCCTGCTAAAAACAGGAACAACGTCTCATATCCTGCAAAACCTGCCACGAGATGACCATAAAAGAATAGAAGAAGCGCTGTCACTCCCATGGTGCCCGGGACCCCAAAGCCAGGAGAATAAAGCTCAACAATTAACCCTAAGCTTGCAATGGATAAAAGGATTGGAATGACAATTGGGTGCGTAAGAAAACGCGCAACCTTTTCAGCAAAGCTCACTTCATCGTATTGAACAGAAGCGTCTTGTAATTTCAGCTTCTGAAGCAAGTCATCCATATTTTTTGCTTCCCCTTCTGCATACCCGAATTGAAGCGCCCGGTCTGTATTGAAGGTGAGCAATTCTCCTTTTGGTGCACCAGCTTCTTTTGCGTCTATATCTACATCCGCCATGGCAAGAGCATACTTTGGATCACGCCCTTGCTTTTCGGCAGCATCACTCATTTCAGCAAGCCATAGAGATTCTGATTTTTGATCGGCAGCATTGCCTTCTCCATCAATGATCGCAGCAGCCCCCATTTTTCCATTCGGGGTCATATAAATTTGATCGGCATTTAATGCAAGGAATGCCCCCGCTGAGAGCGCTCTATGATTGACAAACGCTGTCACTGGGATATCGGAAGCACGAATCGTATCTGCGATTTCAAGCGCTGCATCGACAGCACCACCCGGTGTATTGATGTCGAGAATAATATGCTTCGCCCGCTCCGACTTTGCCTGCTCAAACGATCGTTCAATGAATTTAGAAAGCCCTTTTTCTACTGTATCTTCAATTGGGATAACATGAACTTTCTGATCTGCTGATTTCGCGGTCAATTGAACCCCTAATAACAAGCATATTATAAAACAACTGAAGAGAGCAATAGAAATTTTTATTTTTTTCATCTATTTGGTGATCCCTCCTCTCTTTCTTCATTTTACTGTTCCTTTACATACGTTACAAATGTATCATAGGTTTCATTTTTATATGACAGAATCATGAGGGCATAAAAAAAGTACCCTTCTAACAATAGAAGGATACTTTTTTATTGAGACAGCTGCTCGCTGACAAGTCTGTTAATGACAGCTCCATCAGCTTTACCTTTTACTTTTGGCATAATAGCGCTCATGACTTTACCCATGTCAGCCTTCGAGGAAGCACCTGTTTCAGCGATCGTTTCTTTCACGATCGTTTGCAGCTCTTCTTCAGAAAGCTGTTCAGGTAAATAAACGTCTAATATGTCAATCTCTTTTTGAACTTTATCTACTAAATCTAAGCGATTAGCTTTCGAAAATTCATGGAGGGAGTCTTTACGTTGCTTAATCTCGCGGGAAAGGACGGTTAGTTCCTCATCGCCGGTCAAACTGTCTTTCTTAAGCTTAATTGCTTCATTTTGCAGCGAAGCCTTTACCATACGAATGACAACAAGCTTGTCTTTCTCACGGTTTTTCATCATAAGCTTCATATCAGAATTTAATTGCTCAAGAAGACTCATAAAATCCACCCTCTTTAGAATTTACGTTTTCTAGCAGCTTCAGACTTTTTCTTGCGCTTTACGCTAGGCTTTTCATAAAATTCACGCTTTCTTGCTTCTTGCAATGTTCCAGTTTTGGATACACTGCGTTTAAAGCGACGAAGAGCATCTTCAAGCGATTCGTTTTTTCTAACGACCGTTTTTGACATTCTCTTTCCCTCCCTCCGAATACACCAATCGACTGCATTAAAAAAAGATATACATGCAAAACATGTACCTAGACATTATAATATAAGCCTAGTGTGAGGTCAACTAAGTGATTTGGAAATATATTTTCGTCATGAGCAGGTAGACAAGTCCATATATTCATTGGTAAGAGGAGGACTTTTCTATGATGGCGATCATTTATTTTTGTGCACTTATTTTCATTTTTTTATGGTCAATGGGTTTGCTGAGAAAAGGATTAATGGCGCTTGCATCGTCTCGTATTGAGAAATCACTTCTTCTCTTTACAGATCACCCGGTAAAAGCATTCTTGGTCAGCATTGTGTTTACAGGGGTTCTACAAAGCAGTTCTGCTTTTATGGTTATCGTCATTGGCTTTGTCAGTACTGGCATTCTCTCTTTTAAAAAATCGATCCCAATGATTCTTGGAACCAATATCGGCTCAACGTTTACGACAGAATTTATCGCCATTAAAATGGACGTGTTTATGTGGGTTTTGATCATAGCTGGTCTTGTATTTATCCTTTTTGGCAGGACATCTATTAGATATGCAGGTAAAAGTTTATTTGGACTCGGGATGATCTTTTTTTGCATACAAGGCTTCTCAAAAATTGCAGGGATGATGACAAGCCAGCCTGAGACATTGCGTTTTCTTGAAATGATGCAGCATTCAGACTGGACAGCGCTGCTTTCGGGTACCATTTTCACAGCAATAGTTCATTCGAGCTCAGTCTGTATCGGTATTTTAATGGGATTTATGAATGAGGGAACTGTGGCACTTCAGGAAGGCATCAGCTTTGTGTTAGGGTCCAATATTGGGACATGTATTACGGCGGTGATGGCTGCAATATCCGGCGGCTACGCAGCACGTCAAACGGCTTATGCACACGTCGTATTTAATGTACTCGGGGTTCTTTTATGCCTCCCGTTTCTCGCCCTAATCACAGAGGTTGTCGCCCTTCTCGCAAGCTCTCCTGCCCAGCAGATAGCGCATTTCAGCCTGCTGTTTAATGTGGCAAGCTCTCTCCTCTTCTTCCCATTCATACGCCCTTTTCACGCATTGATCTTGTGTCTCATGCCGAATCAGACAAAATAAAAGAAACCGGCTTGCCCTGTTGGCTGCCGGTTTCTTTTATCTATTATGAGGTCATTCTCACTTTGTCTGGCTGCACATCATCGCTGATGCGAACGAATTGTCCTTCGTTATAAGGATAGCCCGCTTTCGTAATTTTCACTTTGACCAGACGTCCGATCATGTCCTCTGTTCCTTCGAAAACAACCTTCATATAGTTATCGGTATAACCAACATAAAGATTGTGGTTTCCTTCTTGTTCTTTGAAGGATTCTTCCGGAATAATCTCTAGCACATCACCCTCATATGCTGATGCATACTCTTTCGCAAGCTGGTCAGATAGAGCGATCAAACGGTGGACACGTTCGTTTTTCACATTTTCATCCACTTGATCTTCCATTCTTGCAGCTGGGGTACCTGTACGTTTGCTGTAAGGGAATACGTGAAGCTCAGAGAATTGATGGTCTTTGACAAAATTGTACGTTTCCAAGAACTCTTCTTCTGTTTCCCCGGGGAATCCAACGATCACATCAGAGGTGACAGCAAGTCCTGGCAATGCTTTTTTCAGCTTTGTTAAACGCTCTGCAAAGAATTCCATCGTATATTTACGGCGCATTCTTTTTAGCACAGTATTTGAACCAGATTGAAGCGGAATGTGTAAGTGTCTGACAATTTTATCTGACTGATCAAGCACTTCAATCACTTCATCTGTAATTTGACTTGCTTCAATAGATGAAATACGGATTCGTTTTAAGCCAATGACACGTTTGTCTAATTCTTTTAGAAGCTTTGCAAAGTTATAATCCTTTAAGTCTTCTCCGTATCCGCCTGTGTGAATACCTGTAAGCACAATTTCTTTATAGCCCGCATCAACAAGCTGCTGCGCTTGATTGATGACCTCTTCTGGATCACGAGAACGAAGAAGTCCGCGCGCCCAAGGAATAATGCAGAATGTACAGAAATTGTTACAGCCTTCTTGGATTTTTAATGAAGCGCGCGTTCTGTCTGTGAAGGCAGGAACATCAAGTTCTTCAAATACACGTGCTTTCATGATATTGCCAACCCCGTTGATCGGCTGTCTTTCTCTGCGGTATTCTTCAATATACCCTAGTAATTTATGTCTGTCCTGTGTTCCAACCACAATATCAACACCAGGAATCGCCATGATTTCTGCTGGAGACGTTTGCGCATAGCAGCCTGTTACACAAATGACACCATCCGGGTTATGACGAATGGCTCTTCTAATGACTTGGCGGCTTTTCTTATCGCCTGTATTCGTGACCGTACATGTATTAATGACATATACGTCTGCTTTTGATTCATACTCTTTTCTTTCATAGCCAGCTTCTTTAAACAGCTGCCAGATCGCCTCAGTTTCATAGTGATTGACCTTACAGCCAAGTGTATGGAACGCTACTGTTCCCATCATGATTCACCTCTTAATAACTCTGTTTGATAAGATATAGCAGAAAGCGCATATAAAGGAGCAGTTTCCGTTCTTAAAATGCGTGGTCCAAGCCCGCAAATGACTGCACCAAGCGTTTCAAGCTCTTCAATCTCCTTTTCTGCCAAACCGCCTTCAGGCCCAAAAACCACTAGCAAGGTTTGTCCGCCTTTCATCTGTTGAAGCACAGTTTGAAAACGGCTTTGCTCTCCTTCTTTCGATGATTCCTCGTATGCAACGACACATTTATCGAATTCACCAGCTAATTGCGTCAGCTCTTTAAACGTTGATACTGAATAAACACGCGGAATGATATTCCGGTAGGACTGCTCGGCTGCTTCTTTCGCGATTTTCTCCCAGCGCTCTCGTTTTTTATGTGACTTTTTTTGGTCAAGCTTTGTAATAGAACGAGCCGCTTGAAACGGAATAAAAGCACTTGCACCAAGCTCTGTGCCTTTTTGGATAATGAGCTCAAGCTTATCTCCTTTTGGAAGACCGCTTGCAATCGTCACCCTAATCGGAAGTTCTCTGTCCTGATTTGTCCAGCTTTCAAGGTGACAAATCACTTCTTCCTTTGTTATTGTATCAATTTTACTGAGCGCTTCAAAGCCGTCTGTCGTTAAACAAAGGATTTCCTGCCCTGCTTTCATCCGCATGACATTGGAAAGATGATGTACATCTTCACCTTTTATAACGATGGCTCCCTTTGCGGTCACTTCTTCTTTCGTGAGGTCGATAAAATATCGTTGCATACGTGTCCTGACACCTACTCGCTTTATTTTTTCGCTATAATGCTGACCCAATCTTCCATTGACAGCACTTCAACAATATCAAAACCTGCTTCTTCTAATGCTGTTTTGACTTGTAATTTCTTTTGTCCAATGATGCCTGATGTAATGAAATAGCCATCTTTCTTCAATAGGTCATAGGCTTGATCTGTAAAGCGCAAAATCACTTCTGCCAAAATGTTGGCGACAATCACATCACGCTCACCTGAAATCCCATCAAGCAAGTTGTTTTGTTTGACCGTCACTTGTTCACTTACACCATTTAATTCGATGTTTTGCTTCGCACTTTCTACCGCAACGGTGTCGAGATCAAAGGCTTGAATGTCCTTTGCACCAAGCATCGCTGCTGCCACACTTAAAATTCCAGAGCCTGTTCCAACATCAATCACCGTATCGTTTTCCTTCACATAGCGCTCAAGCGCCTGAATGCAAAGGACGGTTGTTGGATGCGTACCTGTTCCAAACGCCATTCCAGGGTCCATTTCAATAATCAGTTCATCAGAATGAACCGGTGTATATTCTTCCCACGTTGGAACGATGGTAAATTTTTCAGAGATTTTCACAGGATGATAGTATTTCTTCCATGCGGTGGCCCATTCTTCTTCATTTACTTCACAAATTGACAGCGTATTGCGTCCAAGGTCAATATCGTATAGAAGAAGGTTGTTGATGGCTTCTTTGATCTCATCTACCGTTTCCATCAAAAAGCTGTTCATTGGAAGATAGGCTTTGACAATGACACCTTCCTCCGGATAGTCATTCGGATCGAGCTGGTAGATCTCACCGTATACATTTTCACGTTCCTTGACTAAATCAAGCGGGTCCTCAATCACGACACCACTTGCACCTGCTTCATGCAAAATATTGGTGATTGGTTCCACCGCTTCATTTGTTGTATGGACGCTAATTTCTGACCACTTCAATACTACCAACTCCTTATCCGTCTTACTCGCCTTTAAATGCGCGTTTTACCTTATCGAAGAAGCTCATTTCTTGTTCGTCCGGTTTATTTCCGCTCACTTCAGCAAATTTTCTAATGATATCTTTTTGATTGTCTGTTAAATTTGTCGGTGTGACAACACGTACAACGATATGCTGATCGCCTTGGCCGTAGCCGCGTACATTTTTCACGCCTTTACCTTTGAGTCTAAACTTCGTGCCAGTTTGAGTGCCAGCAGGAACTTTTAATTTTACTTTTCCGTGTAATGTCGGCACTTCAATTTCGTCACCTAATGCAGCTTGGGCAAAGGTGAGCGGCATCTCGCAGTAAATGTCATCTCCATCACGTTCGAAGAATTCATGTGCACGCACATGGAACACAACGAATAGATCGCCTGGAGGGCCTCCATTTACACCTGGTTCTCCTTGACCAGACACTCTGAGCTGCTGGCCATCATCAACACCTGCAGGGATCGTCACGTTAATTTTCTTACGCTTACGCACTTTGCCAGATCCGCCGCATGTTGAACATTTATGATCAATTTGTTTCCCTGTTCCGCTGCAGTAGTTACATACTCTGCGGTTGACCACTTTACCAAATGGGGTTGACTGCTCAACATTTAATTGACCAGAACCGCCGCAATGTGAGCAGGTTTTCGCCTGCGTCCCAGGCTTCGCACCTGATCCATGACATGTTTCACACGATTCTTCACGAGGGATTTCAATCGTTGCTTCTTTTCCAAATGCCGCTTCTTCAAATGAAAGCGTCATTGTATATTGCAGGTCCGCTCCTTGGCGCGGGGCATTTGGATCTCTTCTTCTCGCTCCGCCGCCAAAAATACTAGAGAAGATGTCATCAAAGCCGCCGAAGCCGCCAAAGTCTCCGCCGCCGCCAAAACCGCCGCCGCCAAAGCCTTGGTTTGGATCGGTATGACCGAACTGGTCATAATGCGAACGTTTTTGATCATCAGAAAGGGTTTCATAGGCTTCTTTTACTTCTTTGAATTTCTCATCTGAGCCAGCTTCTTTATTAATATCAGGGTGATACTTTTTTGAAAGCTTGCGGTATGCCTTTTTGATTTCGTCCTTTGAGGCGCTCTTACTTACGCCAAGCACTTCATAGTAATCACGCTTACTCATCTCTTCACACTCCCGATTTTCTCACATAAATACGATTGTATCATTTTGATTTAACCTTTTTCAATTCCTTTCATCGTTGAAAAGAAAAAAAGTCAAAGCCAAGAGATCCTGACTTTGACTTTCTGACGAGTACGTTTCAGCAGTCTTTTTCAAAAGTAAAGGTGATTATTTTTTCTCTTGATCGTCGTTTACTTCTTCGTATTCTGCATCCACTACATTGTCATCTGCTTTTTGAGCACCTTCAGCGCCTTCTTGCTGAGCTTGTGCTTGTTTTGCAGCTTCTTCATAGAGCTTTGTCGTTAATTCTTGAACGATTGTTTGCAGCTCATCTTTTTTCGCTTTGATGTCTTCAAACTCGCCTTTTTCGATCGCAGCTTTTAGCGCATCTTTTGCCTCGTTTGCTTTTTTCACTTGCTCTTCATCGATTTTGCCTTCTAGATCTTTTAATGTTTTTTCAGTTGTAAACACTAATTGATCTGCTTCGTTGCGCACTTCGATTTCTTCTTTTTTCTTCGCATCTGCTTCAGCATTTTCTTCAGCTTCTTTTACCATTTTTTCGATCTCATCATCAGAAAGACCTGAAGAAGATTTGATTGTGATGTTTTGCTCTTTGCCTGTACCCATATCTTTCGCACGTACGTTGACAATACCGTTTTTATCGATATCAAAAGATACTTCAATTTGCGGTACGCCGCGTGGTGCTGGCGGGATATCAGTCAATTGGAAGCGGCCTAATGTTTTGTTATCTGCAGCCATTGGGCGCTCACCTTGTAAGACATGGATGTCTACAGCTGTTTGGTTGTCAGCAGCCGTTGAGAATACTTGAGATTTACTTGTTGGAATTGTTGTATTGCGTTCAATCAGCTTCGTGAATACGCCGCCCATTGTTTCAATTCCTAAAGAAAGTGGTGTTACGTCAAGAAGAACAACGTCTTTGACATCCCCTGTGATGACTCCACCTTGGATCGCTGCACCAAGTGCAACTACTTCATCCGGGTTTACACCTTTATGAGGCTCTTTGCCTGTTTCTTTTTTGATTGCTTCTTGTACTGCAGGAATACGAGTTGATCCACCTACAAGGATGACTTTATCAATCTCGCTAGCAGATAAACCAGCATCTTTTAGTGATTGACGTACAGGTGTCATTGTGCGCTCTACAAGATCTGCAGAAAGCTCTTCGAATTTAGCACGCGTTAACGTTAATTCAAGGTGAAGAGGTCCTGCTTCTCCAGCTGTGATAAATGGCAGTGAGATTTGTGTAGAAGATACACCTGAAAGATCTTTTTTCGCTTTTTCAGCAGCATCTTTTAAACGCTGAAGCGCCATTTTATCTTTAGAAAGATCAATGCCATTTTCTTTTTTGAATTCAGCCACTAGGTGATCAATGATGACTTGGTCAAAATCGTCTCCACCTAGACGGTTGTCCCCAGCAGTTGAGCGCACTTCAAAGACGCCGTCTCCAAGTTCAAGAACTGATACGTCAAATGTACCGCCGCCAAGGTCGTATACAAGAATTGTTTGATCTTCATCTGTTTTATCTAAACCATATGCAAGTGCAGCTGCTGTTGGTTCGTTGATGATACGTTCTACTTCAAGACCAGCAATTTTACCAGCATCTTTCGTAGCTTGACGTTCTGCATCGTTGAAGTAAGCAGGAACTGTGATAACAGCTTTTGTTACTTCTTCGCCAAGATAGCCTTCAGCGTAAGATTTAAGGTGCTGAAGAATAATCGCAGAGATTTCCTGCGGGGTATAGTTCTTGCCTTCAACTTCTACTTTATAATCTGTACCCATATGTCTTTTAACAGACATGATCGTGTTCGGGTTTGTAATTGATTGACGTTTTGCTACTTCACCCACTTGGCGCTCTCCGTTTTTAAAAGCGACAACAGATGGTGTTGTACGTGCTCCTTCAGCGTTTGCAATGACTTTTGGCTCGCCGCCTTCAAGTACTGCAACACATGAGTTTGTTGTTCCTAAGTCAATCCCAATGATTTTACTCATATTCGATGACCTCCCATTATGTAGTTATTGATTTACTTTTACCATTGATGGACGAATAACTCGGTCTTTGAGTTTATAGCCCTTTTGCAATTCTTCTACAACGATATTTGAATCGTAGTTTTCATCTTCAACTTGCATGACGGCTTGATGAAGGTTTGGATCGAACTCTTTGCCGACAGCTTCAATTGGTTCTACGCCTTCATTTTTCAACGCATCTACCAGCTGGCGGTAAACCATTTGCATTCCTTCTAACAAACTTTTCGTCTGCTCATTGTCTGGATCAATTCCAAGCGCTCTTTCAAAGTTATCAAGAGCTGGGAGAAGATCACTGACAACATGTTGAGAACGATATTTTTGCACGGTCTCCACTTCAGTTCGAGCACGGCGTTTATAGTTTTCAAAATCTGCTTGAACACGCAGAATTTTGTTTTCTTTTTCATCTAGAAGCTGCTGCAATTCATCGATTTTTTCTTGGAAGGCAGACTGTTCATCATGTGTTACTTCCTCAGTATCTGCTTGAACTGCTTCTTCTTGTGCTTCAACCTCTGCTTCATGCTCAGGTGTTTGTTTTTCTTCTGACATTGTGTTCACCTCCCTCAAAAGATTCAAAAATACGAAGGGGCTGTGCCCCTATCTTTTATCACCCTACTCATCATACAAATTGGAAAGTGCGTTTGACAAGTCTTTTGATACATGATGCAAGAGACTGACAACCCTGCCATAATCCATACGGGTTGGACCGATGACGGCAATGGAGCCGAGTGATTTTTGATCAATCGAATAAGTAGCTGTGATTAAGCTGCAGTTCTCCATCGCTTCCAAATTGTTTTCTGAACCGATTTTAATGGTGATTCCTTGCTGATTTGGATGAAACAGCTGCATGACATCATTCTTTTGCTCAATAAGCATCATAAGTGAACGGATGCGGTCAATGTCATGAAACTCCGGCTGATTCAACATATTAATCTTCCCGCCAAAGAAAAGTTTTGATTCATTTTGAGTCGATGTAAATGTATTGCCGAGCGCATCTAAAATATGATCATAATCTTTTAAATGCGTACGAAGAAGCATGACAACTTCTTTATACATTCTGTCCTTCAGCTGATCCATCGGAACTCCGGCTAGGCGGCTGTTTAAAATATTCATCAGCTTCTCAATATCGGAGACATCGAGGTGCTCAGAGAAGGTAATGGTTTTGTTTTCAACATGTCCGCTGTCTGTAATCATGATCGCCACTGCTTTGTTTGGCTGAACAGGGACAAGCTGAATTTGCTTTAATCGATTTTCACTTAGCTTTGGACCAAGCACAATCGATGTATAATTTGTGAGATCTGATAAAATTTCCGCCGATTTTTGAACTGTCTTTTCCAGCTCAAAAATTTTCTCCTGAAAGGCCGACTGGATGAGCACAAGCTCTTTAGACGACAGTTTTCGCGGAGAGAGCAAATGATCTACATAATAACGATATCCTTTTTCTGAAGGAATTCTTCCTGATGAAGAATGGGTCTTTTCGATAAAACCAAGTTCCTCCAAATCAGCCATTTCGTTTCTAATCGTCGCAGAGCTGAATGTGATGTCCTCTTTTTTAGAAAGAGTCCTTGATCCAACTGGCTGCGCCGAACGAATAAAGTCATTAATGATGACTTGCAGAATCAAAAGCTGACGATTTGTTAACATCATCATCACCCCTGTTAGCACTCTCTTTCAACGAGTGCTAATTGTATAAACAAAATTACCAAACTCAAATTAAAATGTCAATTATAACTCACCGAGAAACGCTTGAAATACTTCATTTCCTAACAATTTTCCTTTTCTTGTTAAACGAATCCCATTGTCAACTTTTACAATGAGGCCTTTTTCTTCTAAATCTTCAAGAACAGTGGAAAAAAGTGCTTCTGGCGCAGCACCATATTTCGCTTGGAAATCGGCACTTTTCACCCCTTCAATCTTTCGAAGGCCTAAAAACATTTCTTCTTCTATCTGCTCTTCTTTTGTGACCTGGTGTGTTTCCTTATACGGGAACCCTGTTTGGTCAATCAGCTCCAAATAATGTTTCACCGGCCCTGCGTTCACATTTCGGATGCCATCTACATACCCGTGTGCACCTGCACCAAAACCGAAGTAATCTTCATTGCTCCAATAGGTTAGGTTATGCTGGCTCTCAAAGCCAGGTTTGGCGTAATTACTAATCTCGTACTGCTTTAATCCATGGCTCTCCATTTCATCCATCACAAGCTCATACATTTCAGCCTCACGTTCTTGCGGCGGTAAATGAAGTTTTCCTTTTTGCATTAAGTTGTAAAAAACGGTTTTCGGCTCGACGATGAGTGAGTAAACCGAATAATGCTCTGCCCCCAGCGAGAATGCCGTCTCAAGTGAATTCATCACATGATGCTTTTCTTGATGCGGCAAGCCAAACATGAGATCGAGGCTGATATTGTCAAATCCAACCGCTCTAGCTCGCTCAAACGACGTAAGGACATCCTTCTTTTGATGAACTCGTCCGATTTTTTTGAGTAAATCGTCTTCAAAGGTTTGAACGCCAAAGCTCAGCCTATTCACACCGGCTGCCTTTAGCACTTGCAGTTTCTCAAGAGATAATTCGTCTGGATTTGCTTCTACTGCAAATTCAATCAGGTTTTTTGTCGGCTTTAATACGCGGTGAATGCTGTTCATGAGCTTGTCTAACTGGCTGACAGTCAGTGATGTCGGGGTTCCCCCGCCAATAAAAATCGTCTTTAGTTCCTGCTCGCCTTTTTGCTCGATCGTGTGCTGCATCTCTTTTTCAAGAGCCGCTAAGTATTCATCGACTGGCTGCGTTTTAATGAAAAATTTATTGAAATCACAATAGTGGCAAATGTGCTCACAAAATGGAATGTGAATGTATGCTGCTTTCATTTGATGACACCTTCTTTACAGGTAAAGAGCCGCAGTTTATCGCTGCGGCGCCTTTGTTTGTTTTCGACTATAAACGTCAAGGCGGACATTGTAAAGCAGGTTGCCTTGAGGATGTTATTTTTTCGGTGTGCTGTCGTCCATCTTCAGCACGGCCATAAATGCTTCTTGCGGGACTTCAACAGAGCCCACTTGCTTCATGCGCTTTTTCCCTTCTTTTTGCTTCTCAAGAAGCTTTCTTTTCCGGGAAATATCTCCGCCATAACATTTAGCAAGTACATTTTTACGCATCGCTTTAATGGTGGAACGAGCAACGATTTTTTGACCGATTGCTGCTTGAATCGGTACTTCAAAGTGCTGGCGAGGAATCAGTTCTTTTAGCTTTTCTACGATGATCTTGCCTCGTTCATATGCGTAATCGCGGTGAACGATAAAGGAAAGGGCATCGATTTTTTCGCCATTCAGCATGATATCCATCTTCACCAGCGTAGATGGACGGTAGCCAATCAGCTCATAATCAAAGGACGCATAGCCTTTTGTGCTGGACTTTAGCTGATCAAAGAATTCGTATACGATCTCTGCCAAAGGAATTTCGTACACAATGCTCACGCGGTTCGCATCAAGATACTGCATATCAATGAAATGTCCGCGCTTTCCTTGGCAAAGCTCCATCACAGAGCCTACATAATCATTCGGCACCATCATTGTTGCTTTTACGTAAGGTTCTTCAATTCGCTCAATCTTTTGCGGATCAGGCAGATTGGACGGGTTATCTACGACGATTTTTTCTCCATCTGTCATATACACATCGTAAATAACACTTGGTGCTGTCGTAATCAGATCAATTTTAAATTCACGTTCAATCCGTTCTTGGATGATTTCCATATGAAGCATTCCAAGGAACCCGCAACGGAAACCGAAGCCAAGTGCTTGGGATGTCTCTGCCTCATATTGAAGTGAAGAATCATTAAGTTCAAGCTTTTCTAATGCTTCACGTAAATCGTTGTATTTCGCTGTATCAATTGGATAAAGTCCGCAGTACACCATTGGGTTTAGCTTTCTGTATCCTGGCAGTGCTTCTTTCGCAGGGTTCTCCGCACTAGTGATCGTATCCCCCACACGTGTATCACCGACATTTTTAATCGCAGCGGTTAGGTAGCCAACATCTCCAACGGTGAGTTCGTCTGTTGGCATGGCTTTTGGTGTGAAAACGCCGACTTCAAGCACTTCAAATTCTTTACCCGTCGCCATCATTTTAATTTTCTGACCAGGTTTGACGGTTCCTTCAACAATTCGTATGTACGCAATAACGCCGCGATACGCATCGTAGAGAGAATCAAAAATAAGGGCTTGAAGTGGTGCTTCTGGATCTCCAGCGGGAGCTGGCACCTTTTCAACGATTTGTTCTAAAATATCCTCGATTCCAATACCCGCCTTAGCAGAGGTGAGAACAGCTTCAGACGCATCCAACCCGATGACATCTTCAATTTCTTCTCTTACACGCTCAGGCTCTGCACTTGGCAGATCGATTTTATTGATAATCGGAAGAATTTCTAAGTTGTTATCAAGAGCTAAATAAACGTTCGCAAGTGTCTGTGCTTCAATTCCTTGTGCTGCATCTACTACGAGAATCGCACCCTCACAGGCAGCTAGGCTTCGAGATACCTCATAGGTGAAGTCGACATGCCCTGGTGTATCAATCAGGTGCATGATATATTCTTCTCCATCCTTCGCCTTATACTTCAGCTGGACAGAGTTTAATTTAATCGTTATGCCGCGTTCACGCTCTAAATCCATGGAATCAAGCAATTGTTCTTTCATTTCCCGTTGAGTAATCGCCGCTGTTTTTTCCAAAATACGGTCCGCCAATGTGGATTTCCCATGGTCAATATGGGCGATAATGGAGAAATTTCGAATTCTTGATTGCCGTTCTAATCGTTTTTCTTTATCTGTCACAATCTATCACTCCTACTATAAAACGCGGGTTGCGCTAGGTTAGATTATATCAATAGGGCTGTAAAGATTCAATCGAAATCAAGAAAAGCCGCTCATCGGTCAGCGGCTTTGATCAAAAGAGTGATATCTCATGAAATTCGTTTATTTCCCATTCACCCAATCATAAAGAGAACGGGCTGCATGTGTCATGCCATCAGACAGGGCTTTTCCTGCCTTGGAAAAGGCATTAAAGCCCTCTATTTCCTCGAGCTGCTTCTGTTTTTCGGCAAGATCCTTTTCTGTAACAGCCGTTCCTAAGATAGAAGCTTCCTTTTCTTCATCGTCGTTCATTTGAATGGAGAAAGCCCCTTTTAATTGCGGATCATGGTAACCCTTCATTTGCAGCATGCCATTATTCGCTTGCTGCATTCCTAAAAAGACACCAAACAGCAAGACCAATCCTAAAATAATGGTTTTTCCAATAAATGAGCCCATATCCGTCACCACCTTAAGAGCGTTTTTTTTCATCCTTTGCTTTGCCATCCACCTTTTCCGCGTCCCAGAAAATGTCGCTGAACACATCAGCTGCTGCATTGGATGCATTTCTTAATTCTTCCATATTATTGTCCACTCCGCCAAATTCTAAAAGAAGGGCTTTGTCGGATAAATCTTGATTATAGATTCCATTATCGCCAATTTCTCCTTTGGCAAACACACCGACACTAAGACCTTTATATTTTTTCTCCATCAAATGGTGGAACTCTGTCGCAAGCTTCAAGTTTTTCTCATAGCTTTGATTCTTCTTCCCAACAACAAACGCAATTCTCGCATATTTCTTCCCTTTGATTTCGACAGTCGTATCTTTCTTTCTTCTAGAGTCCCGGTGAATATCAATTAAATAATCGAGGTCATCATTTTTCGCTATGGCTTCTTTCACGACCAATCTTGATTCATTATAAGACTGCGGATACTTTAATCCTTTTTTCACCAGCCTTTTTTCAATTTCGGTTTTGTCGACTGTATTGCCGATTCCTTGCTGATCAAGTGCTTTTCCAAACATGTCGCCGACAAGGGTGACATTCACTTTTGAGTGCCGTGCATTATTTGGATTCGTTTCTCCTTTTAAAAAAGGTAAATATGATTCCGTGTTATGTGTGTGATAAATGTACACAGCTTTTCGTTTTCCTGTTGACCGGTCCGGTTCTTTGGCAGGCTTTTTCGGTGTATCATCATCGAGCTTGTCCAGCTCAGCCAAATTTGCTTCTTTTTCATCTTGGATCACTTCACTAGGCGGCGGCGATTCCATTGGCATATTGGTATAGTCTGTTCCTTCACCCGCTAAGATGATTTTTGTATCAAAATGTTCAAAGCCTGGGAGTTCTCTTCCTAGGAAACTGCGCGGGTCTTCTAAATTAATACTGGTTGCAAGCTTCAGTGACAGCCCAGAGAAATGAAATCCTTTTTGATCTTTTGGGACTGCTGAGGCGAAATATTGATTTTCCATGCCCATTAATGTGGCAAAAAATGCGCCAGAGAGCTCATCTGCTACACCATATAACGAGGCTTGCGGCCTCAGCTCGGGTTTTAAAGAGGTCAAAGCCCCTGACATCACAAACACCACAACAAGAGAGGCAATAAATAAGAAAATGCTTTTTACTACTTTCGTTCCATTAATCGCAACGACCAACTGTCGAGGACGGCGGGGTCTTTTTTTCATGATTTACTCCCTCCAGCACGCTTTCTAGTAATTACACTATGAGCGAGCTAGAGAAAGTAGAACCGATTAATGATTATATGAACCCATGTTATCTTGCGTGATTTTTTGATGAAGCGCTGTGTTTAATCCGTTGGCAAGTACGTTTGCCATATCATCAATGAATGTATCTACTTCCTTAGGCGTGACCATTAAATTTTGCCCCAGCGGCGCAAGCACTTCGTGGATCAGCTGCCTTTTCTCTTCTTCAGGAAGGGTTCCTACGATGCCTAAGAATGATTGACGCATTTCCTCATCTGGCAAGTCTTCTTCGTTAAGCACTTTTTTCTTCCCGAATGTCAAACCAGCCGGCACAAGAGAGCGGGATGGTCTATCATCTTTTAGTTCTCTACCAAAATGCTTTAAGACATAATCAATTGTGTCACTTGCAATGGTTACTGCATCCACCACTGTCGGAACACCAATCGCAATCACTGGAATTCCCAATGTTTCTTTGCTTAATTCTTTTCGCTTATTCCCTACACCAGAACCGGGATGGATACCTGTATCAGAAATTTGAATGGTTGTATTCACTCGTTCCACCGCTCGAGCAGCAAGGGCATCGACCGCAATGACAAAATCAGGCTTAGACCGCTCAATCACGCCTTGGATAATGTCACTTGTTTCTATACCGGTCAGTCCCATCACCCCTGGAGACAAAGAGGAAACCGGGCGATAGCCTTCCTGAACATTTTCCGGCTGCAATTCAAAGAGATGGCGGGTCACAAGCAGGTTTTCAACTGTGAGAGGACCTAGTGCATCTGGCGTGACATTCCAGTTTCCCAGTCCTACTACAAGACAGCTTGCATCAGCCTGAATGCCTCGGTCTTTTAAAAACTGAGCAAAATGATGGGCAAAGACTTCGACGACTTTTTCTTGCATCTCAGAATCTTTCTCCCGAATGCCTTGTGCCTCAAACGTCAAGTATGTCCCTGCCTTTTTGCCGGTCAGCTCCTCCCCTTCTTTCGTGATTTCCACAGTACGTATGCGGATGCCTTGCTCTTCTTTTTCCTTTTCGACAATCCCTTGGATCCCGTCCTTTTTGACGACATTCGGATCGTTCTCTTGTTCTAGTATCTCTTTTGTTTCAACAGCGAGGTCTGTCCGGATTTGATAAACGCTTAAATCGAGTTTCTGTTTCTCCATAAAAAGACTCCTTCCACCAAGTAATTAACAGTAGTCTTTCCATCTCTTTAAAGAAACATTCGAGCACGTCATCAATGAAAAATACTTTACATTTATATTGCATTCTAAAGGTGTGTTTGATAGAATACAATTTGTTCTATTGTGAAGATTTAACCTTAAGACAATTGTGTTTAGGTTGTATCTTAGGAGGTGAAACACATGCCAAATATTAAATCAGCGATCAAACGTACAAAAACGAATAACGAACGCCGTGCACATAACGTAACTATCAAGTCTGCGATGCGTACTGCGATTAAACAAGTTGAAGTTTCTGTAGCTAACAACGATGCTGAGCAAGCAAAAGCTGCTCTTGCTTCTGCTGCAAAACGCATTGACAAAGCCGTTAAAACTGGTCTTGTACACAAAAACGCAGCTGCGCGTTACAAATCAAGACTTGCTAAACAAGTAAACGGACTTTCTGCATAATGTTTGCAACGCCTCAGTGATGAGGCACCTGTTTAACTGTACGTCCGTCCTGACCGGCCCAGCCATAAGGACAGACTGGCAATTATACATCTAACAAAAACGACCCTCTTTTTAGAAGGTCGTTTTTTTATGTTCAAGCGCCTAATAATCGAAGCAGGAACAATTCTAACAGCAGCTGCTTGTCCTTTTTACCCGTTTTCATTTCATAATCAATCGTTGAAAGCTCTTTGACGATCTGCTTGAGCTCTTCTTCTGAAAACAGTCTTGCCTGATCCATCGCAAGTTTGACCCTGAATGGGTGGACTTTTAGATTTGAAGCAATTTGTTTTTGTCCATATCCTTGCTGAGCGAAGTACTTCGTCTGCAAAATCAACCGAAATTGAGTTGAAATGAGGGCTAATATTTTAATGGGTTCCTCATTTTGCTTTAGCAGGTCATAAAACATCTGCATGGCCTCAGAGCGGCGTCTGTTTACAATTTGATTAATCAGCTCGAAAATATTTTGCTCCAAGCTTCTTGCAACGAGCTGATTGACATCCGCTAACTCAATTTCCTCCCGCTCTCCAATATATGTACTTAGCTTACGAATCTCTTGGAATAGAGAGGATAGACTCCCGCCGCATAGCACCACAAGCTGCTCAGCCGCTTCAGATGTTATCATCTTTCCTTCTGTCTTCACCAGTGTGATGGTGAAATCAGTTGTTTCTTTTGAGTTTAACTCTTTCGCCTCAACGACAGCAGCTTTCTTTTTTAGCAATTTGGTGATTTTTTTACGCTCGTCCAGCTTTTCATATGGTGCTAATAACACGAGAATGGTATAGGGCGCTGGCTTTTCTAAATATGCTTCTAACACAGAAAGCTCATGCTCAATCTTTTCCTTTTTCTTTTCAGCTGTAAGAAAATAAGGATTTTTGATCACGACGAGACGTCGTTCTCCCATAAAAGGAAATGTTTCTGCATCCGTCACAGCCTGTTCAAGCGGCACCTCTTCCATATCGAAGATGGAGTAATTAAAGTCCTTCGTTTCTTCGTCTACAACAGCTTGTCTCAATTTAGCAGCGGTTTCTTGCAGTAAATATGTTTCTTTCCCATATAAGCAATAAACGGGATGGATATCCCCTCGTTTTAAATTGTTCCATACATCAAAGACCATCAATTGAATCCCTCTCTTTCACTTCCTCCTCTATCCTAAAGTGTGTGAAGACATTAGTAAAGAGGAAGCTGAAAGTGCCGCCTCCTCATTTATAGTAAACGTCCGGCGCAAGCTCCCGGGTCAGCCTGCAGTCAGACGATATTCATAAAATGATCATGAAAATGGAAAACGGTTACTTTACCTTCTAGCAATTCCAAATGAGTTCAAGTATACTAAAATTAGCCAGGAGGGATGAAAATGAATGAATTTGAAAAAAATGTTCAAAGCAAGCGGAATGATGTGACCGACTCAGCTGTTGGTTTTATCGTCACATTCGGATTTTTCGCCTCAATGTTTATTTTGGCAACCATTATACACCTCGTTGGATCTTAACTTCATGAAGGTTACATGACTGCCATTTTGGCAGTTTTTTTATTGATTTTGTAAGATATCATATGGAGGATGAGTGTAAAACGTTCCTTGCTTATCGAGAAATTCATACGTCACGCTCCCATCGATATCTGTACGATACACCTTCATTTGCTGGTCCTTTAATTTTTTCAAGACTTCCTGATGCGGATGCTGATAACGATTGCGTTCACCTGCTGAAATGAGTGCATGTGAGGGCTTGAGATGCTGAAGCCATTCTTCGCTTGTTGACCCTTTACTCCCGTGATGTCCAACCTTTAAGACATCTGCCCGCAGATCAGGATAGGCTTCTATAATGTCTCGCTCTCCTTCTTGTTCAAGATCTCCAGTGAGCATAAACCGCTTCCCGCCTAGGGTAAATGTCAAAACGAGTGAATCATTATTCTTACTTGTCACTCGATCACGCGACGGATGAAGAACTTCAAATATTTGCTCTCCAATCTGAAGCTGATCTCCTCTCTCTAATTCATCAATCATAATCCCTTGATCAGCTGCTTCTTTTAACAGCTCCGCATCCTCTGGACTACGGGCAAAGCCTTTTGGTATCGCCAGCCGCTTTACTTTATTTCGCTTGATTAAACGAACCGCTTCTCCCATATGGTCTTGATCCGCATGCGTAAGAATCAGGACATCAAGTTTTGCTATACCTTTAGAATGCAGAAACGGGATCAGCGTTTGATCACCGATCGAAGATACTTTACGCCTTTTTTTCCACGGTTCTTCTTCAAAAGAAAGTCTGCCTCCTGTATCTACAAGCAGGTGCCCCTTTCGATAAGGCAGCTGAATAAACAAACTATCCCCCTGCCCTACATCCAGCATCGTAACTTCCCCTTTTTCGAAAAAATTCGGGGTGAAATAGTGTGCACCCAAAACACCAATGAGAAAAAGGATCGGCACAGCATAGGATTTCACAGAAGTTTTGCACTCCATCACAAATAACAGAACAATTAAGGCGCTCACCTCAAGAAGAATATGCCACCAAGCAGACTTCATAAAAATCAAGTTGAATCCATCAAAAACAGCTATATAGGCTGACAATTGATGACTAAGCTGAATCACCGAATCAAGCAGCTGAAACAATGTTTGTCCAAGCGGAAGATAAACGATAGTGAAAAGAAAAAAGAGTAAGGATAGTGGCATGACGACCGTCGTATAAAAAGGAACAAATATCATGTTCAAAGGAACGCTCAGCAAAGAAAATTGATGAAAATGATATAAAAGAACAGGGAGCGAAGCAAGCTGTGCAATGAAGGAAATAAGGAATAATTGCATGACTGAACTTTTTGCTTTCGATAAAATCCTAGTCGATAACAAAATAAAAAACGTCACCACGAATGAAAGCTGAAATCCAATATCGAATAAATAAAGAGGATGAATTGCTAATAAGAATAAAAACGTAACGCTTAAAACCACAGCTGAAGGCTGTTTCATTTCTTTTGGCAGACTTGTCATCACTAAATAGATTCCTGCCATCAGGCAAGCTCTTAAAACAGATGGTGCAGCACCTGTCAAACAAGCATAAACAGGAAGAAAGCATAATAAGAGAATACGTGCAGTCTCTCTTGTCACGCCTGCACGAAGGAGACACCAAAATAAACACGCAAGAAGCGTTTGCACATGCAATCCTGAGATCGCTAGTAAATGAATAATGCCGAGCATTTGATAATCTCTTAATGTCTCAGGGTCTATCAAATCGCGTTCTCCAAAAATAAGAGCCTGTACAATGCCCACAGAGTGTTCTGGTACATGGTCCTCTAAAAATGTCAAACCTTTTTGCCGCATCACTTGAAGGTAATAGGAAGAACCGTCTATTTTTGTACAGTTTTTGATCGACTGTGGCAGGAAAATGGCGTCAATGCTTTTTGATTTTAAAAATTGATCGTATTGAAACCCGTTAGGAATGGTTGCTTGTTTTGCTGGACGAACATCACCTGTCATGTGACAGCTCATACCAGGTTCTACATCTTTTAATGCCTCCTTTTCACGCTCAGTTTGAATTGTATAAAAAGTGGCTAGTCGTTCATGATCTGTTGATACAGTCGCTGAAAAACGATTGCCATCTGTTTTCGGAATGCTTTCAATCACAACGGAACCGGATAGACGTTTTTCTTGTGCAGGTTGATTCGTTTCAAGAGACTCATGAACCATAAAAATGAGAGTATAGACAGCCCCGCATAGGCTGACCATTAAAAAGAGCTGAGGGACTTTTTTCAGTAGGCTGAGAAGTAATATGACGAGAAGAAAGAGAAGGAAATACATATGAAGATGATATGCAGCCAGAGCAATTCCAACAGCTGCTGAAATTGCCCCAAACGGCAAATATTTAAACATAGGAAGTAAATAGTTGATTCGCCTTCTCATGCATATCGCGAATTTCTGTTTCGCTAAGTCCTGATTCACTCAGCTTCCCAATTAAATCTGCAACAAAGGCCAATTTTTCTTGATTTTTCAAGTCGATGATCATCTCATCTAATTCAACTTGCTCTGTTTGAACACCCGCCTGCTCGAATAAATCAACGGCATATGGGTGATTTTTATAATCCTTTGCATAGTACACTGTTCGTATGCCCGCTTGAATGATGGCTTTACAGCACTGTAAACAAGGGAAATGCGTGACATATATTTCAGCATCAGCTGTAGGTGCACCAAATTTAGCACATTGTAAAATAGCGTTCATTTCTGCATGGATGGTGCGAACACAGTGATGATCAATGACATAGCATCCTACATCTGCACAATGAACGTCTCCGGCAATGGAGCCATTGTACCCCCCTGCAATAATGCGCTTGTCCCTTACGATGGTCGCCCCAACAGCTAACCGCTCACAGGTGCTTCGTAAAGCAAGCAAATGGCTTTGTGCCATAAAATATTGATTCCATGAAATTCTTTCCACGAGCTGATCCCTCCAGAATGATGGTTGATATTAAGTGTACATGCCTTTCTTCTATACCGTCAATTCTACTTCACGGTCAATTGACTTTTCAGCCGTTCAATCGTCTTTTCCCCAAAACCTGAAATGTTCCGCAAGTCTTCAATTTGTTGAAATTCTCCGTGTTCCTCTCTATACGAAATGATGGCTTCTGCTTTAGCTGGTCCTATGCCGTTAATGGTTTGCAATTCGGCTGCATCGGCCTGATTGACATTGACACCCTGACTCTTTTCAACGCCCGTTGATGCGTCAGCCGATACTGTTTGCGTCTCTCTTTCCGCTTCCCCCTGCTTCCGAACATAAATCATCATACTATCCTCTAATTTTGCTGCTTGATTGATTTCAATCGTGTCTGCTTTGCTGGTAAAGCCTCCTGCCCTTTGAATCGCTTCCTCTACCCGAGCATCAGATTGAAACGTATAGACACCTGGCTTCCTTACAGCTCCTTTGACCTCTACAAAAATCGTCGATGGCTCTTTTTCTGTCTTTTCTTGTTTGTCTTCTAATGTGACTTGTATGTCTTTATTTTCCTTCAATACACTTGCCTCTCTGCTGCCCTCTCCTTTTCCAGTGAAAAAGAAGAAACTGAAGATGATCACGACTATGAGTCCAGCGGCGATATAAAGACTGTATTTTTTTAATGAAATGAGTCGTTTCACTTACTCACGCTTCTTTCAATCATATTTTTCTACTGCTCAACATACTGTTTAGAAGATAAGAGATCCTACGCGTCTAAGGAGGGAGAACGTTTGAATATAGGGTTAATCGGTACAGGAAACATGGGTACCATACTTACTGAGGCATTTATTGAATCAAAGGCAGTTAATCCCTCATCGATCACCATTACAAACCGAACCATTGAAAAAGCGTTCAATATAAAAAAGAACCATCCAGAACTTGAAGTAACGAAACAGCTTTCAGGTGCTGTCACGAATAAAGATTTCATTTTTGTTTGTGTCAAACCACTTGATATTTATCCACTTTTAAAAGAGCTGAGCCCTCTTTTAACGGAGCAGCAAACCATTGTCATCATTACAAGTCCGGTGCATCCTGAACAGCTCCAGGATATCGTTCCTTGTCAAACAGCAAGGCTGATTCCAAGCATTACAAACCGCGCTTTATCAGGTGCATCTCTTTTAACATTTGGTTCATCATGCAATGCCGCGACAAAAACCGCTTTAAGACAGTTAGCTTCGTGCATTTCAACACCAATTGAGATCCATCATTCGATTACAAGAGCGGCTTCCGATATTGTCAGCTGCGGACCTGCTTTTATCAGTTTTCTCGTTCAGAAAATGATTGAAGCGGCCGTAGAAGAAACGGATATTTCTAAAGAAGAAGCCACCACCTTATCAGAAGATATGCTTGTTGGACTTGGCCGTTTGATTGAAAAAAGAGTCTATACCCTTCCAACACTGCAAGACAAAGTATGTGTGAAAGGCGGCGTCACTGGTGAAGGCATTAAAGCACTTGAAGCAGGTGTGCAAGATATGTTTCACCGGCTCTTTCAAAACACCCATGAAAAATTCGATGAAGATTTAGAAGCGGTTGCACATCAATATCCACCAAGTGTGTTCACTGATGATCGCAGAAATTAATCATCTTTGCAATAAGCGAAAAAAGGGTTTTAAAAAACCATCGTTCTATTAAACGATGGTTTTTGGTTTCTTAGCTGAGATGAAATATCTTTCGGCGAATTCACCGGGGGCTTCATTTGTAAAATCAGCGGTCACTTCTATCTGTTCAAAGCCAGCGGACTCAAGGAACGCTGCATATGTTTCAAATGAAAATGTGCGCTGTTCATGTGTCTCATCATAACGCTGATACATGTCTCCGTCCTTTACAAAAAAGCTTAAATCATGAATGACCGAATACATGTCATCCCCTTTATCACTCTGCCAAATATAGCTGATCTCTTCATCTTGATCTGCATAAGTTGAACCTGGGAATACCTCTTCCATTTTATAAGGCGTATGAACATCAAAAAGTAAAACCCCATCTGCCTCTAAAAGCTGAAACATGTTTTTAAAGGTTTTTTTGACGTCATTTTCGTTTTTTAAGTAATTCAAGGAATCACAGCAAATAACGGCTGCCTGGAAGGCTTGTTCAAAGCCTGTAACCTCTCTCATATCTTGATGCAAAAATTGAATCGACTGATTTTTCGTTTGCGCTTTTTGCTGCGCGAAGGCCAGCATTTCTTCACTAAGGTCAATTCCTGTAACCTTGTGGCCCTTTTCAGCTAACCGAAGAGAAATCTCTCCAGTCCCACAGCCTACATCGATGATGACAGCATTCGGTTTAATATACTGCTGGATCCACTGAACCCATTCATCATAAGGTGCATGTGTCATGAGCTCGTCATACACACCTGCAAACCCTTGATAAATCATGAGTTAATGCCAAGTGAAAGCGTTTCTCTCGGCGCATCTCCCCATAGCTTTTCTAGATTGTAGTATCCTCTTTCTTCTTTGTGGAACACATGGGCAATGACATCACCTAGGTCAATCAATACCCATCTTGCTTCATCAAAGCCTTCCATCTTTTTCACTTCGATTCCACTTTCCTCTGCAAGATGTTTTACTTCTCTTGCAATGGCTTGCACTTGTTTATCAGAATTCCCGTGACAAATGAGAAAATAATCTGCAACAAGTGAGATTCCTTGCATATTAAGGGCAATAATATCCTCAGCCCGTTTATCATCGCATGCACCTGCTGCGACGTTTAAAATTGATGATGAATCCATCCAAAATTCCTCCTTAGTTGTTCTTATGCACAAGCGAGTTGTAAGTAGCAAGCGTATCTGGAAAGACTGGCTGATTCTTTTTCATTAGAAAACTGATGGTGTTTTTTAATGATTGAATCAGTGCACGATCTAGATCATGCTCTGCTAACTCCCTTACTTCTTCGACACCAGGGAAATGACGTCCTGGTTCTATATAATCTGCGACATAAATGACTTTTTCAAGTAAAGTCATGTCTGGTCTGCCGGAAGTATGAAATTCAATGGCTGTTAACACATCGTGATCGTCAATTCCAGCTTCTTTTTTGACCAAATAGGCACCAACCGGGGCGTGCCAAAGCTCGGGCGAATATTCAAGCAATAAAGGGTTCATCTGCTCTTGCTCGATAATCCCCTTCATTTCTTCCTTTGGTCTAAATTTCGCATAATCATGAAAAATAGCGGCGATCTCTGCTTTTTTCACATCTGCACCGAACCGTTCCGCTAATGAAATGGCTGTCTCCATGACTCCAAGTGTATGTGTATATCTATGCTCTGTTAACTGTTCTTTGACACAGTTCAATGCTTCTTCACGATTCATATAAATGATGCTCCTTTATATAACGCTCAACAGCTTTCGGAATCAAATAATCAACAGGTATTCCCTGCTCTATTCGCTGCCTAATCAATGTCGATGATACATCAAAAGCTGGAACATCTGCAAATAAAAGCGGATATGCCGTATTTCCAACGTAACCCGGTCTTTTCATCCCAATAAAGGTGATCATTTGAAGCAAATCGTCGATCCGATGCCATTTTGGCAAATACTCGACCATGTCCGCTCCTATCATAAAAAAGAACTGATCTTCTGGATGTCGCTTCTTTAACAGATCCACTGTATCTACCGTATAAGACGGACCCTCCCGCTCCATTTCAATGAGCTCGAGCCGAAAATACGGATTTGACTGAATCGCTGCCTCCACCATTTTTATCCGGTGATGACTATCTGCTCGTTTCCGTCCTGTTTTATGAGGAGGCATATGGTTTGGGATAAACCAAATTTCATCCAGCCCCACTTTAGTCCGCACCTCGCTTGCCATCAGCAAATGCCCGTTATGGGGAGGATCAAACGTACCGCCGAACAACCCTATTTTTTTCATATCGTATCCACCTTTACGGCAGCTTAATTTGTTTATTTTCCTTAGATTCTTTGTAAAGGACAATCACATTTCCGATCGTTTGAACGAGTTCTGCCTTTGCACCTTTTACAAGTGCTTTCGCAACTTCTGTTTTGTCCTCGTCGCAATTTTGCAATACGCTGACTTTTAATAGTTCTCTTGCTTCAAGCGCCTCGGAAATTTGCTTGACCATATTGTCATTTACCCCGCCTTTTCCAACTTGAAAAATAGGTGATAAATGATGTGCTTGTGCACGTAAAAAACGTTTTTGCTTACCTTTTAACATGGTGTTCCTCCTAATTTCTCTATGACAATTGACTTCATTTTTCCGGCATCAGGCGTGATACCTGTCCACAGTTCAAAGGCTCTTACTGCTTGTCCAACAAACATGCCAACCCCATCTACTGTTTTCAAGCCTAACCTTGCTGCTTCACTGAGCAGTTTTGTTTCTATTGGATTATACACAATATCACAAACGACCGCTGTTTTTTTTGCGTTCGCTAAAGAAATCGGGGTTTCTTCAACATTCGGATACATGCCAATCGAGGTCGTATGGATGATGACATCATATTCCCCAAGCCGCTCTTCTGCTGTATTTAATGTGATTGCATGAGAGGTGATTTTCCCCTCTGCGCTTTCAATTAAAGCTTCAGCTTTTTCAATGGTGCGGTTCGTAATATCAAAGCTCTTCGGTGCATACTGAGCAATTGTCGTATAAATCGCTCTTGCCGCTCCGCCAGCACCAATCAGAAGAAATGACAGCTCTGATAACGGGTGATCCAAGGCTTCAAGCAATGAATGAAGAAAGCCTTCTCCATCTGTATTGTACCCAACGAGCTGATCCCCTTCGAGCCGCACCGTATTGACGGCACCGAGGCGTTCAGCTGTCACATCAATTTTGTCAAGGTACTGCATGATTTCTACCTTGTGCGGAACAGTGACGTTAATGCCGCTGATTCCTAACGCTTTCATGCCGCTAACAGCCTCTTTCAGGTCATCATTTTCTACTTGAAAGCCATGATAGTGTCCATCAATTCCAGCATCCTTTAGTGCTGCATTATGAATATCCGGAGACATTGAGTGGCCAACAGGGTTTCCGATTACTCCGTATAAAGGTTTCAAGGTCTCTCCCCCTTTGAACATTTAAATTAACGAACGTCTCATAAACACATGAACGCCTTTTGGCGCATAAACTTTGATTTGCTTACCCGCATCATTTGCAGTGACCCAGCCTAAACCTGAAAAGACGATGTCCATTTTTGGCTGATCAATGGTAAAGGTATGCGGAACGAGCGGCGGGAAATCTTCCATTCCCTCTTTTGATGGCGGTGACAGCAGTTCCCCTGCATGTTTTTCATATAAATCATCTGCGTTCTCCAGCTTTGTACGGTGAATGTTCAGCTCATTTGGCATATAGCAGACAAATGATGTTCTGCCGCCTTTTACGTAATCAAATCGAGCGAGTCCGCCAAAATAAAGCGTTTGTGCTTCATTTAATTGGAACGTTCTCGGTTTCAATTCTTTTTTCGGCGTTAAAATCTTCAGGTCATTTTTGCTGACATAGTGCGCCATTTGATGACGGTTGATGATGCCCGGCGTATCGAATAAAGCAGACCCGTCATCAAGCGGAATTTCAATGGCATCAAGTGTAGTACCTGGATATTGGGATGTAGTAATGACGTTCTCTTCGCCAGATACTTCTTTGATGATTCGATTGATAAATGTTGATTTTCCAACATTCGTACAGCCGACGACATAGACATTTCTTCCATCGCGGTAATGATCGATCGCTTCCATCACCTCAGGTACGCCCTGGCCTCTGCTTGCACTGATTAAGAAAACATCGATAGGATTTAATCCGTTTTCCTTTGCTTCCCGTTTCATCCAATGAATCAGACGATCTTTTTTCACGGATTTCGGTAAAATATCCACTTTGTTGCCGACAAGTAAAATCGGATTACCACCGACAATACGGCTCAGCCCGTTGATCCAGCTTCCGTTAAAGTCAAAAATATCAACGACCTTGACAATGAGAGAATCTGTCTCTCCAATGCTGTGCAATATATTTAAAAAGTCGTCTTCTGTTAAAGAAACATCTTGAATCTCATTGTAGTTCTTTAACCTAAAACAGCGCTGACAGATCACATCTTCTTTCAATAGAGATGCTGCCGGCGCATATCCTAATTGATCTTTATCTTCCGTCTGAATGGCTACACCGCAGCCAATACAAACAACCTTTTCCATTATTACTCTTCCTCCCACTGAATGTGGCCCTTACGCTTTAAGGCTCCTAAAATTCTGCGTTCAATCTGCCTGTTAAACTTTGTGAAAAATCCGTCCGAGGCAGCAACAGGAACGACCAAAATCGTATGGAAGCCATGACGATTCCCGCCAAGAACATCTGTCATGAGCTGATCCCCAATGACAACCACATCTTCTTTTTTCAACTGCATATCAGCGACTGCCTTATTAAAGGCTCTTCCCATAGGCTTTCTCGCTTTATAAATAAACGGGATATGAACCGGTTCAGAAAAAAGCTTGACCCTTTTTTCATTATTGTTCGATACAATCGTCACTTGTATCCCGTGATCTTTCATTTCTTGAAACCATTCAATTAAGCGCGGTGTCGCACTTGGACGGTCCCATTCTACTAGTGTGTTATCTAGATCGGTAATAATTCCTTTTACATTTCGTTCTTTTAATTTTTGCGGTGAAATGTGGAAAATACTTTTCACAAATTCATCCGGTAAGAAATACTTCTTTAGCACAATTTGCACCCTTTCTTCCATTGGTTTTCAGCGATTGTGTCGAATCAAATCACAATTTGTCTGTCTATCGAATACAATGAAAAAGTTTTCGACATATGATGAGGACCTTCAACAGGTGTGGATAATTTTACACACATTATCCACCTATATTTCATCACGCTTTCATTCAATTATAAACACTCTACCCACAAGTTATCCACTTAACCATGTGGATAACAGAACGATTGTTCTTGTTTCCCATTCATGGTAGATTAAAGGTACTTCAAAGACAGTCGATCAACCTATGATGATATGTCTTTTCCTCAAATTTTATGCCAACTTTTTCAGGGGAGGTGTTTTTCCCATCATATGGGTTTCTAGTATGAAAAAGCTGTCAGATGATTTACTTATAGAATCGTATTATAAAGCAAATGAAATGAACTTAAATCGCGACTTCATTGAATTAATTGAGACAGAAATGAAAAGACGTTCGCTCGGGCATATGCTCTCTGTTTCCTCTTAATTCCATATCACAGGAACCATGCCTCCCGAGCACTCTCCTTTTTTAAACTCAGGTGACTGATATTATATCACTTGCGCTATAGGCTTACTACTATTTTCCGTAAAAAACACCCCTTCTGATGAAAGAAGAGGTGTCTTAATTGCAAGGCTGTTCATTCCAAAACCATAACCCTCCGCCTACGACTAAAATGACCACAAGGAACACAACAAGAAAAGCGTAACCGATTCCTGCTCCTTGTGCTGGATAAGGCGAACACGCAGGGTAAGGATAAGGACATCCCCACATATCAGTTACCTCCTTCTAGGAAGATATACTGTTAGACTATGCTGGATGAATGGTCTTGTTTAGGCGGATGGCCATCATTTAAAAATGTTTGATGACTTCACGCTCTTTGATTTCGTTATAAATAATTCTCGCCCCTTTTGGTGTCATATGATTACCAGAAGGGTCGATCAAACCTGACTGAATCAGAGCTCGATCACTGTCTTCACCAGCTTCTCGGATGAAAGCTTTCCAATTGTCGACAAGCGGCACCTGCTCATCCTTCGCTACTTCTCTCGTGATATCATTATAAGAGTTTTGCCAAGCTCTTGCCCCGCCTCTCTCGGCAAAATAAGATGACTTATATCTAGAGTAATAATACAAGCCCTTTTTCCCGCCTTCTACAACAGGCACACAGGTCATGAGAATCGGGGTAATGCCTTCTTTTCTACTTTCAGAAATAAAGTAGGATAAATTTTCTTTAAACCGTTTTTTCGTCACTCGGGGATGTTTCCCGTCTAAAATCGCCGCATCATTCGTACCGAACATGATGAGGACGTAAGTTGGTTTCTGTTTTAAAATATCCTGCTCAAAGCGCAGTTTCGCGTCTTCAGTCGTCTGCCCGCCAATGCCTGCATTCTTCACTTGAATTTGGCCGCGCTCGACGTTTTTCATGAGATTCACCCATTTTTCAGATGTTGGATAATCTCGAAAGTCCCAGTTTGATCCTCTTGTATTGCTGTCACCAAATGCAATGACGCTTTCTTGAACTGGCTTAGAGCACCCAGCGGCAACACATAATAGGATGAAAAGGAAAACATATTTCTTCACAACATTCACCTCCAAAAGCCCTCTTCATATAGTAAACGACAAGACTTTTGGTTTCAATGAATGACTGTTTTTGACGAATGCTTCCTATTGCAGTTGAACGGGCATATATGCTTTGTCATGTTGCAGCAGCTCACTTACTTTTACGAATTCATAGCCTCTCTTCTTTAATTCAGGAATCACTTGTTTCAATGCTTCTACCGTTTGCTTTCGATTTCCCCCGCCATCATGTAAAAGGATGATATCCCCGCCCTGAATATGATCAATAATTCGGCTTGCAATTTTATGTGCGCCTGGTCTTGACCAGTCCTTCGGATCTTGCGTAAAAGACCACATGACCACATCATATCCTTGCTTTGACAGAATGCGGAATGATTTCATGGTTAAGCGTCCACCAGGAGGGCGAAATAATAAGGGACCGCCAGGCTGGAGTGAAGCGATATGAGCCGCTGATTCTTTTAATTCCCGCTTGATCTCCTTTGACGACAAAAGGTCAAAATACGTATGATTCATCGTATGATTGCCGAGTTCATTCCCTTCGTCCACAATCCGTTCTGCGATCATTGGATATGCATGGATTCGGTTCCCTATCACAAAAAAGCTCGCATTCACTTGATGCTCCTTCAGCACATCCAATATTTGATTTGTATACACTGGATGAGGTCCATCATCAAAGGTGATCGCAATCTTTTTCCGTTCCGCTCTCATGTCCCAAAAGGCACGCCCCGTTTTTTCAAGATCGACTCGTTTTAATGTGCGTGCCTCTACTTCATTAGGAACAAAAGCACATAGCAGCCATATACACATCAAGATATGCAGCCCTCTCATTCGACCGCCTCCTCCACCGAACATCATTACCGATAAATTGCCCGCTTTCTCATCAATTCATACAAGCTTCATGGTGATATCTGCTTCTTTTTCAAATAAAAAAAGCCGGCCATATTGGCCCGCTCTTTGTTTCACGTTTGGTTTCTCTCTTCAACTGTCGAACGTTGCTTAGAATTCATACAGACACTCTCCTTCTTGGATTTGATTTTGAGCCCATAATAATTTCTGATAATACTGGTTGGACTTTTTGTATTGTTGAGAGGCTTCTAAGGCTGTCGCAATTTCTAGTGAGATATCCTCTATATAAGAGTATAGGCTAAGTTTTTCCAAATAATCAATGGTTTTTTGCAGTTGGTCTTCATTGATTTCCTGAACATATAAAGCATCCAGATACTCAAACATATGACAGAACAGCTGGTCTTCATGCTTCTTTGCAGCTAATTTCCCATCTTCTAATATGCGCAGAGCATCCGCCTGTTCATTCTGTCTAAAAAGCAGCTTCGCCAGCGTATAGAGCGTATGCGGAAGCGTTGGGAGCAGCTCTTTGCGGGCAAGATCAGCAGATTCCGTTAAGTATCGTTCCGCTTCCTCTCTATAGCCCAGCTCGCCATAACATTTTCCTAAATTATAGAGTGCTGAACTGTATATGCGCGGGTGATCAATTTCAGATGCGAGCTGTTTTGCCTTTTTCAAATGAGGCAGTGCCCGGTCTTTTCGTTTTAAATCTTGATAGTTTCCCGAAATGACAAAGAGACATTGAATGATGCGAATCGTATACGCATCATGCTGATCGTATATTTCCAGCGCCTTTAAAATATGGTGCATGGAGACATGTGTTTGTTTCATTATATAGTAGGCTTCTGCCACTTTAAAATGAAACTCTGCCTGCTCAATATCATCGAATACCATGGACAGCTGCTTTTCTGCCACTCGATAATATTTGACGGCTTCTAAATATTCTTTTTGACTAAATTCATGCATGCCACGAAAAAATGCATGGTAATAATGCAGCATATCAGATAACTCATGATTGGAGTTTTCGATTTTATCGACTAGATTAGATACTGAGAAAGGTTTATATTTTGAAGGGTGTATATAGTCAAGCATGATTTGGTGCCGAAAACACATGAGCTGATAATAAATCAGTAAATGCTGGTCCTCTTCCATCTGTTCAATTTCCGCTTCAACTTCCGCTTTCAAGATTTCCGCATCTGGAACACTGAACTGCCGTATCATTCGATACCATTCATTAATTTTCATACCTACATGTGAAGATAGAACCTTCCCCATGTTCCGAAAAAACCCCTTCCTTTTCGGTCTAATATTACATATTTTAGCACGCTTCTTGACCGCCAAGCACCGCAAAGAAACCGCAAACATATGAGAGGGGCTGTAAAAAGAGACGAACATTTTTCGAAAAACATGATTTTTTCATCGTACAGACACAGACAATCCCTCCTTCACATACATTTGAGGATATAGGCAGCGGCCTAAACATGGTGGAGGTGAAAATCGTGGCAGGAGTATTTACAGCGATGGGATTGATGGTCAAAGAATTGGTGTTTTTAGTGTCCTATGTCAAAAACAATGCCTTTCCACAGCCCCTTTCGGGAGATGATGAAAAAAAATACTTAGCCCTCATGGCACAGGGCGATGAACATGCAAGAAACATGCTGATTGAACATAACCTTCGGCTCGTCGCCCATATCGTAAAGAAATTTGAAAATACCGGGGAAGACGCTGAAGACCTCATCTCCATCGGGACGATCGGACTCATTAAAGCCATCGAAAGCTATTCCTCTGGAAAAGGAACAAAGCTTGCAACGTATGCAGCGCGGTGTATTGAAAACGAAATTCTCATGCACTTACGCGCGCTCAAAAAAACAAAAAAAGACGTCTCCTTACATGACCCAATCGGTCAGGATAAAGAAGGCAACGAAATTTCATTAATTGATGTCTTAAAATCTGAAAATGAAGATGTAATTGATACCATTCAGCTCAACATGGAGCTTGAAAAAGTAAAGGAGTATATCGACATCCTCGACGGCCGAGAAAAAGAAGTGATCGTCGGCAGGTTCGGACTTGATTTAAAGAAAGAAAAAACGCAGCGGGAAATTGCCAAAGAGCTCGGGATATCGCGGAGCTATGTGTCACGGATTGAGAAGCGTGCGCTGATGAAAATGTTTCATGAGTTTTACCGGGCGGAGAAGGAAAAACGGAAACGGGAGAAGGGGAAGTAAAAATGAATTTCCTAACTTCTAACAAAAACAGACCTCATGAGGTCTGTTTTTTATTTTGGCACTAAGCTACTGTCTCTTGACTGCGATGTCCTCTTTGCTAATTAAATATAGTTTGTTATTATCTTGATCTTTGCTAGGATAATGATCAACTAAATATTTTCTCAAGATATTTAATTCAGCCATATCAATCATTTTTGACTCAATTGCATTTTCCCACATTACAATTAATGTTTCATCGTCTATTACCTCTAGCACTTGAGGAACAAATTTTTTATTTTCTCGTCTATACGCTTGATACGCTGTGTAAGAAACTGCATCTAGTACTGAATACCAGCCATATTGTTTTTGTTCATCTTTTTCTTTATTAGCGTACTCAGCTACATCCATATAATCTTCACTATCTATATAATTACATAAATCATCTGCCCTTAACTCTTTGCCAGAAAGCCATTTCCAACAATCATCTAAAGCTTTTTCTCCTATGTGGTAACCATCATCTTCTTTATCTATGAATGTATAGATTTTTTCAGCTATTGCTAAGCCTAGGGCAACTTTAGCTTCTTCACTAAGGTCATTTATAAAATCCATTCTATAGCCTCTTTCCTATTTTTTCATTTTAACTACATTTTTCTGTAACACCATTTTTAACATCAGCAGCCGACATTATAACGGAACTAAAATCATTGATAATCCTTCTTATAATAATTTCACAAATGAAATAGCAGCACTTTTTAATGTTACATATAAATTCACTATCGAACGATTCGTGACTTTAAACCCATGCTATAAGTCATGAATTATTTTGTCTAATTTTGTCGAAAATCACCATTTTAATATTTTCTATATTATAATGTTTCCTGTATTACTAAAATGTGTATTTAGAAGGGTGCAGACTAATGAAAAAAGCTAAACTAATTTTATTCTTATGCTTTATGGCAGTTCTAACTGCTTGTGGTAACACTAACAGCTCAACTGAGCCGGCAAAAAAAGAAGAAACCAATAAAGAGAGCTCAAAAGAATCAGCACAAAAAGAGAATAAACCAACATCAGGACTTCTAACCGAAATTGGCCAATGGAATAAAGATAAAAATGGTTCAACACTGACTTTGAAAAAGATAAACAACAAACAAAAAGAAATAGATTTAAGTCCTATTAAGATGAAAATACACGATGTTAAAGTATTTGAATACAGTAATTTAGGTGAAGAAGATAAAGAGCTTCTTTCTGATAGTCAATATGAAAAAGATAAATATCATAGAATACAAATTACTTATACGACTGAAAACACTTCCGATAAAGATGTTTTGTTTTCTGGTGTTGATGCTATTACCACTAATACAAAAAAACAAATCGAAGTCAATAAGTCTAATTTGACTACGGATACAGGTGTTGGTTCTTTTTATGGTAAAGTCGAAAATGAAGGTATGGTTGTAGTTCCTTTACTTGTGGATGATGTTTCGGATTTGAGTTCAATCACTCTTCACTTAAGTGAAGTTTTTCTAAATGACAGACCTGAATTATTGCATGATGTGGCAAAAGTGAAATTCGATTTTTAAATTCTGCACTCCCCTCTTGACATTGATAATGAAATTCTCATGCACTTACGCGCGCTCAAAAAAACAAAAAAAGACGTCTCCTTGCATGACCCAATAGGTCAGGATAAAGAAGGCAACGAAATTTCATTAATTGATGTCTTAAAATCTGAAAATGAAGATGTGATCGATACCATTCAACTCAACATGGAGCTTGAAAAAGTAAAGGAGTATATCGACATCCTCGACGGCCGAGAAAAAGAAGTGATCGTCGGCCGGTTCGGACTTGATTTAAAGAAAGAAAAAACGCAGCGGGAAATTGCCAAAGAGCCCGGGATATCACGGAGCTATGTGTCACGGATTGAGAAGCGGGCGCTGATGAAGATGTTTCATGAGTTTTACCGAGCGGAGAAGGGGAAGTGAAAATGAACTTCCCCTAACTTCTAACAAAAACAGACCTCACTAGGTCTGTTTTTTTCGGCACTAAGCTGCTGTCTCGCTGCATTTCTTTTCATAATAGCTGCCGCCTTAGCCCTCAAGAACAATGGCAAGATTTTGGTCATGGTCATGAAGTAAGACATGAAGGAAATCAATTCATCATGCCCCACTATTTAGAGAGCTGCAGGAAATGATGGCAAAGCGATTTGCATATCAGTATTGTATTCTGCATTTATGCTTAAAAAATGTAAATACGAAAAATAAAATATAATGCTTCGTGTATTCTTGCTAATCAATTTTAAATGTTGTTATTTGATACCTGTCAGAAAGCTTAGTATAATCAATACAAGAACAAACATTCGGGATATTAGAAGCAAGACGTTTAGTAATTGTAGATAAACTACCGCTTCCCCCAAAAGAACAACTTGCTGCAAACGTAACAGTTTCAAAGGGCCATGTTATGAAAACAAGGTTGATATTATGATTGGTTCTAAACTGACACCAGACCATGTACATTGTGTCGTTTAATTCAACAAGAATATCTTTCAGAGATAGCAGTAATTAAACAAACAATTTAACTTTGGAGTGATCATAATGAATAAGTTTTTTGAGTACAACTGGCAGGTTAGAGATGAATGGATTAACTGGTGTAATCAGCTAACAACAGAAGAGTTGTTACAAGACCGCATAGGTGGAGTAGGGAGTATTTTATACACTCTTTTTCACATTATCGATGTTGAATATAGTTGGATTCGAGGTATTCAGGGTAAAAAAGACGTGGTATTAAATTTTGATGATTACAAGACTCTGGCGAAAGTAAAAACACTCTCAATGACTTTACGACATGAAATAGTTGAATTTTTAAAATCTCATTTAGATGAAAAACAAGATCGAATAGTAACAGTTCCTTGGGATGAAGATGAATACACTAAAGATGAAATATTACATCATATAATTGCCCACGAAATTCACCATATCGGTCAACTTTCTGTTTGGGCAAGAGAAAAAGAATTAACACCTGTATCTGCTAATTTTATCGGTAGAAAGTTAAAATCAGTACATCCTTATGAAAAGTAAGGTCAGTTAAATATCCATTCATTTATCCCACTATGTTGTTTTCTTTTAAAAAATGCTCAAATAATTGCTGACCTTTCTCTTCGATTTGAGCATCTTCAATTGAATATTCCCCAATGAATAAGCCTAAATGATCGTATTCCTCATAACTCTTTAAGAGATTCAACTCGTAACTTTTCTGATCAAAAAACAATAACCATCTTCCTGTTTCTAAACTCTTAAAAAACACGCCTTCATAATCAAAACCTTGTTCATAATATCCTACATGTAAATGCATACTCTCATCTAAACTATGTATTCTTTCATTTGTACACACTTTCACCTTACTCCCCTAACTTTTCACATCATGCTGAAAATCAATATTCCTCAACTCGACCCATTCAACAAGATCAGATACCTTTTTTGTCGTCAAAAAATGTTGAACGATTTCATACGCCTGATTACGATCAACATAGCTGCATGATGGCACATACAATGGTGATCCTGCTATGAAATGCTCGATCGTTTCAATCTTTTCTACCTTTTGAAAAGGGACTAAAAAATCTGGATATCTGATGATAAAGAATCCATACGGTTCAGTATAAAAGAAAACTAGACTTTCAGATTCCCAATCCTCCTCTATCTCAATGGAAGATTCCCCGTTACCTTGTTTCCAATACTCTTCACCCTCCTGAAAGAAGATTCTTTTCATGAATTCTTGTCCGGGATTTTCTATCGGAGCTCCTGTAGGCCCGTAGTATAAAACCATTAATATCGCTCCTCCATGTCTCTATCAATTTGCATTTAACCAATTGTTCTATTTCCCTCAAAATCATAAAAAGCTTGTGTTTGTTGGTTTAATTTTAGCATGTGATATAACTTTGGATTTAGCTTTTGAAAGGTTTGAGTGCTGACCCATTTTACTTTTTCAATATCATGATCAGGATCTAGAATGTTCATCTCTCCCCCGATCATTTCCGCAAAGAACGTAATGATAAGCGCATGATGCTTTTTATCTTGAAAGAACGCTTCTCGAACCGAATGAAGTTCCTTTACTTTGATCACATACCCTGTCTCTTCTTTCACTTCGCGGATGACAGCCTGCTGCAGGTGTTCACCTTTTTCCACAGCACCGCCCGGAAGTTCCCAATATCCCTTTACATTCTTGACTGTTAATAGATTTTCTTCCTCGTCATAAATAATAGCTGAAACCACGTCTACTCGTTTCAAATGAATCCCCCTCAACATTCTCCATTCACATCAATTGCCGGATATATGACACGAACTGTTCATTTTAGACATTCTTATTATACTGTATCCTTGATATATGATAATGGAGGTCATAGCATGTGGATGATCATCATTTTACTAATTGTCCTCATAAGATTTACAGGAAATATCGTTTCTCTTTTGAGACAACTCAAAGCGTCAAACGAGAAAATCATCCAGCAGTTAAAACATCAAAAACCGAAAAAAACACCTCGCGCAACTAGCAGGAGGTTTTTCAATAGGAGAAATCTTATCGTTTTTCATCAAACAACATATATCTAATTCGCCGAATATAATGGAGTGCAATATGACCGAGACATAAAATGAGCCCAATCATCGCAAGAATATAGATGGGCAGCATCAAACCAGGTACATAGTTTATGACAAATGCCAAACTAAACGCTGTCAGCATATATATGCTGATCAACCTCATCAACACCATTCGAAGCCCTCCCTTTCTACAATCACTTTAACATATTTTCCCTCCATCTTCATAATTGGCTATAAAAAAGATGCGAATTCTTTAAGACTCGCATCTTTTTTACGTATTCAATTCACCTTTTTCGCCCGTGCTTCCTTCCACTGCTCAAGCTCCGATACTGTTAGTAATTGATATCCTTGTTTGGTCAATTCCTTGATGATCGTGACAGCCGCGTTTGCAGAGGTGTCATAGATGTCGTGCATTAAGACGGTTTCTCCGCTAGACGCATGTGTAAGAATATAGTTGGCGACGTATTGGCTGTTTCGATATTTCCAGTCTTCAGGATCAACGTCCCAGAGCGTAACTTTCATGTTGACAGCCGAGTTGATCTGCCCGTTTGTTCCACCATATGGCGGTCTAAAGTGAGTCGGTGTGAACCCACCTGCTTTTTCAATGATTTGCTGTGTATCTTCTACTTGTTTGATGGCTTGTTTTAACGGCAGTCTTGTGAGTAAAGGGTGGTTATAAGTATGATTTCCGATTTCATTTCCACCTTTTCTAATCTCACCTAGCATATCGGGATAATATTGAACCCTGCTTCCTAATACAAAAAATGTCGCATGTCCTTTGTTTTCTTTTAAAGCTGTTAAGATTTTTGAGGTCGTTGATGGATTTGGTCCATCATCAAATGTAAGGGCAATGGCTTTTTGTTTTGGGTTAAACACTCTCTGTTTTGGCAGTTTTACGATCTTTCTTTTTGCGATCGGTTCTTTTTTCTCGTTTTTGTTCTTTTCTTTATTGATGTATTCTGGCTTTAACATTCCTTTAAGCAGTGTTTTCTTAATCGCCAGCACTTGAGGGCCTTTATTGTCTGGTGCAATTTGCCCTGCTGGAAAGTAGAATTCAATAAAACGATCTTTGATGGCAAAATACTGATAATGCTCTGCCTTAGGAGACGTTCCTTGTTTGAGCAAATGCTCGTTTTCAGCAAGAGAGCGATCTTTTTTCAACTCCTCAAATGTCATTTGAGACAGTTTTTGCAGACTTTCTTTTTTTGATAAAAATAGATCATCTATCGATAAAAACTGCTGTTTCTTGAAATCAAAATTGAAAATCTTCGTTTCATGTGCGCCTTTTACTCCGCCTTTCAATTCATATGTATTGAATTTGATCGCAGCGGTTTGTTTCGCATAATGAGTAATCTCATAATCTATGTTTAATTCGTATCGATGATCTTCATCGACATCGCTTGCTTCACTAAACGATGTTTTGAATTTGTCCAGCGCTGTTTCTGCAAATCTTTTCATCTCTTGATCTAGCTTTTTTTGATGAAACACAGGATAGTTCACAGCATATCTCAAGTATCTCCCGTCATTCACGAGGGTCACAATTTCAACTTCTTTATAGCTCGCATCTGGTTCTACCTTCTTCTTCTCTGTCCCGCTTGCCTGCTGATTATGATAAAAAGCAGCGATTCCGATAATCATCGCAAGTCCGCATAGGACGAGACTGACTTTCCATTTAATTGACACAATGATTCTCCTCTCGTGATGCCGTCATGCCTGAATGACGTGTGTTTGTAGGATAGACTTTGCATGCCCCCTTTTTAGTTTGCAAATCACACAATCGTCACATTTTCGACACATTTTAGAGAGGAATAAAAAAAGGACTTGATTTCTCAGTCCTTTGATTACTTTTGCATATATAGTTGAAATAATTTCGTTTCTTCATCAATGGAACGCGCTCGATCAAATGCTGCTCTGACCGTCTTTGTATTGTTCATGAGCTCGTACAGCATGGTCAGCACAAAGATAAATGCTGCATTTCCATCGATGTAATCGTCCGGTGCCGTATAAGATGTAGCTCCTGCATTTAAGAAAGCATCTGCTAGATTTTTCTCTCCTAGTGTGCAGCCTGTAGAGATGACATGAACTCCTTCTAAAAAGGCATACTGCTTGACTTCATCCGCTCCAAAAGCAGTATCTCTAGGCTCCTCATCTTCGTATACATCTTCCCCTAATTCAGGCATGATAAATGCTCCTTCTTCACCGTGAAACGATAAAAGAAGGTAATCTATTTCTCCTCTATTTCTACCAGATAACACATGAATCAGGTCATTTGGTCTTCCAATCCAATGCATATCGACTTTCGCGCCGAAGTTTTCAAGTGCTGCACGCAGTGCAAAAGATTCCAGCTCACTATTAGGTCCTGCTGCTAATGTGATGCGCATGGCTTGTTGATCCACCTTCTATCTCCTCCAGACTATGATAAAAATAAAACCATTTTTTCCTCATCTGCATATGTATCAGTCCATTTTAGCGCTTTTTCTTCGACAGCGTATGACTCAAATCCAACAGAGCGATAGAGGCGTTTGGCTGAGTGGTTAGTTGTCACCACCGATAAATACATTTGCTCGATATCCTGCCGTTCTCGCGCAAAGGAAAGAACTTTTGTCATCAAGGCCTGGCCTGTTCCTTTTCCGCGTGCACGAGGTGTTACATACATCGCTGTCAGATTCGCTCGATGCTTTAACTTCTGCAAGGATTCTTGGATGAGCGTGACTGCCCCCACAAGCTGTTCTTGATGAAAGGCGCCAAATGTCCACATAGAATTCGCCGAAGCAAAACGCGCTTTATATTTATCCCCTATATTGATTGGCTCTTCCTCATAGCTCATCGCAAAGCCCTCTGGATTTAATCGCAGTGCTTCTAGTCTGAGTGCTGCATATGCTTCAGCATCATCTGGTGTTAACAATCGAATATTCAGAAAATCGCCTCCAAAAGAATGATGGATAATTCTAATTTTATCTTGAAAAGAACTTTGGATCAAAATTTTATTCCTGAAAATAAAAAGGCATCCCATAAAAGGATGCCCCTTCATTACCACTTACAGCGCTTCACCGGACGGCAGCAAGGGTTTTTGATATCACTGCCGCAATCGTATTCTTCTACAATATACTCGTTGTGAGTCGATTCAGTAACAGGATAGTAGTTTTCTATTCTTTTAATGTTTTTATTGACGTTTGTGATATGCGTTGGATGAATTTTTCTGATCGTTTGTTCATTCGTTCTTGTTTTGACAATTTGACGCGTGGGGAAAACAACCGTTTCTTCTCTGCGAGGTCCAAAGAAGAAATCATCTAATCGATTTCGGCTCATCTCAACACCCCTTCAAGTTGTCTTTCACTTACACTCTATCGTATGTCAGATGCATCTTTCGTGATTAGATGCTTGTCTATTTTTAAAAAAATCCACTATCGACCTCGTTTTCTCTTTCTTTACAAAAGGTCAATTTTAACATATTATACAAATGATATATTAAGAAGAAAGAACATCCATGAAAACAAAACATAAGCTCTTTTTATTCACTGCATTTTTTCTACTCATCATCAAATAAGAGGTGAACGATATGATCAACACGACACAGCCATTCGAACGAAACAAGCTAGACATTGCACTTGAACTAACTCAATTGCATCTGAATCAATATCAAACAAATCATCCTGATCAGCTGAGTGAAATTTACGCGAAATATTACGCACTGCTTGAAGTGCTGGATTTGTCTTCCTATGATCAATTGATTGATTTACTGCCAAATGAGCTCAAACAGACGCTTGAGTAAAAAAACCATCTACCCAATGGGATAGATGGTTTTCTTTGATTTATACACGTGCAGCCATATCGGTTTCGATTTGCTCTAAGCTTCTTCCCTTTGTCTCGACTAGCACAAATCGGGTGAATAACAGCCCGATTAAGCAGATGACTCCAAATGAGGAGAAAATGACCCCGAAGCTGAATTTGTCTGCCAGGATAGGGAACACGAGTCCAACGGCTAACGATCCCGTCCAGTTAAAGGCAGATGAAATACCTGCGCCGATACCTCTGACAGATAGCGGGAAAATTTCGCCGATGATGATCCACGTGATCGGTGCCCACGAGAAGGCGTAGCACAAAATAAAGCAGCAAAGTGAAATCAATGTCACCCAGTTTAAAATTCCTTCACTAACGCCAAGTGCACCTAATGCGGCGGGAGCAAAGAAAGAAAGGGCCATGCCCGATCCCCCTACGGTGAGAATCGTTCGGCGGTCGAAGCGGTCAACAAATTGTAAAAAGATCACGGTCGTGACGACAAAAATGACCCCGACGATGACTGTAAAACCTGCGGCGACCTGCGGCGCAAGACCAACATTCCGAGCGATACTTGTTGCATAATAGACAATGGAGTTTGCGCCTTGAATTTGCTGAAGGGTCGCCATCCCAACTCCGATGAAAAGTGCCATTCTGAATTTCTTTTGAAACAATTCACGAATACCCGAACGTTCTTCTTTGGCCACTTCTAAAATCTCCTGCATTTCTGATTCGATTTCTTCACGGGAAGAACGCAGTGATCCTAATACTTCCCGTGCTTTATGAGCCATGCCGTGTTTAATCAAATATCTCGGAGATTCAGGAAGCTTCAGCATGCCAATATAAAGCACGATCGCAAATAAAGCGGCACTTCCCAGCATCCAGCGCCAGCTGTCCGGAATGGGTTCAAACACAAATGCGACAATATAACTGAGCAATAGACCAGTTACAATCATGAGCTGATTGAGTCCAGATAATTTCCCACGGATTTTAGCAGGAGCGATTTCAGACATATAAGCCGGAACCAATGATGAGGCTGTTCCTACTGCTGTCCCTAAGAAGATACGTGCAATGGTTAATGAAATCTCTTCTGGTGCGATAGCAGATCCGATCGCTCCGACAAAAAAGATCACGGATGAGACCAAAATGAGCTTTCTACGACCAAATTTATCCCCTAACAGACCGCTTAAAATGGAGCCGATAATCGCCCCACCCATTAATGAAGAGACAACGATTCCAAGCCATAATGGGCTGAGCTGGAATTCTTCCTGAATATGTCCTTCTGCCCCTGCAATAATACCAATATCATATCCGAACAAGATGCCCGCAAAGGACCCGAAAAAGAAGATAAATTTACTTGACACTTTTTTCTCCAAGTGGATGACCCCCTCACTTAATAAACCGCTTTCATTTCACCCAGTGCTTCCACTGTAACCAGCAGAAGACCTTTCCCCCTTCTATAAAACCACAAATTCTGCATCGACAAGCTTTGCAAAATGAACAATTTGATCAACCGTTAAATTGAGAGACACGACTGTATGATGGCCCCCGCCTTCTTTAATCCATGCTTTGACGCCATCCTGAAAATTCGGTTTGATTTTCCACAATACACGCGCAACTGGTAAATGAGGTGCTGCTTCCTCTGGCTCAAAGGCTTCAACTTCTTGTATAAGCCATTTGAAATGTGTTCCAAAATCAGCAATGGAAACAACGACACCCTCGCCTGCTTTGCCATCAAACACAAGACGAGCTGGATCTTCCCGGTTTCCGATTCCAAGTGGAGACACGACAATGACAGGTTTTGTATGGGCGAGCGCTGGATCTACTTCTAGCATATGAGATTGCAGCACTGCTTCCTGCCCAGACGTCATTTCATACGTGTAGTCCTCCATAAAACCAGTGGATTGATGATGGCTCATCACTTTTAATAAGCGGTCCAGTGCGGCCGTTTTCCAATCACCTTCCCCGGCAAAACCGTATCCCTTTGCCATCAGCCGCTGTACCGCAAGTCCAGGCAGCTGCTTCATCCCATGTAAATCTTCAAAGTTTGTTGTAAAGGCATTATAGCCGCCTTCATCTAAGAAACGTTTGATGGCGATCTCATATCGCGCCTGCACCTTGACACTTTTTTCCCACTCTTCAACTGAATACGTTCCATAATTCACATCATATTGCGTTAAATACTCAGCAAATAATGCATCTACCTCTTCTTGCTCTACTGCATTTACATATTCGACGAGATCGCCTATTCCAAAGTAATCAACGGTCCATCCTAATTGAATCTGCGCTTCGATTTTATCGCCTTCTGTCACGGCTACATGCCGCATGTTGTCGCCAAATCGGGCTACTTTGATGTGAAAGCTCTCATGATAGGCAGCCGCAACATCCATCCAATCAGCAATTTGCTGCTGCACTTCAGGCTTTGACCAATGACCGGTCACAATCTGGTTTTGTTTATTTAAACGTGCATTGATATAGCCATATTCTCTGTCTCCATGTGCGGATTGATGGAGATTCATATAGTCCATGTCGATCGTGTCCCACGGAATCTTTTCATAATATTGTGTGACAAGGTGCAAAAGAGGCTTTTGCAAAAGGCTGGTGCCGCGTATCCACATTTTTGCTGGAGAAAATGTATGCATCCACGTCATCACGCCAACAACTTCATCGCGATAATTGACCTCTTTCATAAGCTTTGTAATTTGATCGGCACTGACAGCCAGGTCCTGCAAGATCACTGGATAAGGAAGTAAACCACTCTCATTTAAAGCATCCGTCATCTTTTGTGCATCTGCTTTTACTTTTTGCAGTGCTTCATCACCATATAAATGCTGTGACCCAACGATAAACCAAAATTCTTTTTTCTGACTTGTTAACATAGATATCCCTCTTTTCTTTATCTTGAAGGTTTTTGTCCGTAATACGCATGCTTTCCATGTTTTCTTAAGTAATGTTTATCTAAAATTCGCTGCGGCAATGGCTCCGCAAATTCGTTCAATTGCTTGGCAAAAAGGTTCATTTTGGCGACTTCATCTAAAATTACACTGTTTGTGACCGCGCTTTTTGCATCTTTCCCCCACGTAAATGGACCATGCCCTTGAAGCAATACACCCGGCACCGCCATCACATCTAGGTTTCTTTTCTCAAATGTTTCGATGATCAGATTGCCCGTTTCTACCTCATAACCGCGATTGACTTCTTCTTCTGTTAGAAAACGAGCGCACGGAACGGCGCCGTAAAATGTATCGGCATGTGTTGTGCCCATTGCTGGTAAATCAAGTCCTGCCTGCGCCCAAACGGTAGCCCACATGGAATGGCTATGTGAAATACCGCCAATTTCCTCAAAGTGTTTATAAAGAACTGCATGTGTAGCTGTATCTGACGAAGGACTGAATTCCCCTTCCACCACTTCACCATCAAAGTTCACCACGACCATATCTTTTGCTGATAGTTGGTCATACGCTATGCCGCTCGGCTTAATCACAAACAAACCACTGTCACGATCACACGCACTGACATTGCCCCATGTAAATTTCACAAGTCCGTATTTTGGCAAATCTAAATTTGCTTGATACACTTCTTCTTTTAAGCGATCTAGCATACCGTCGTCACTCCTTTCTTTGGCATGAGATGCGATACCGCCGCTTCTTCAATTGCAAGCCCCTTTTGATAGCGCTTTAAAAATTCATCAAAGCCTTTGACATCGAGTGGATCAGGTTCCATGAGCTCTTCTGATGTATGGGCAAATACGCGATGGGTGAGAAATTCAGCCAATGTTTGCTGCTGATGATGGACCATATATGAAGCAAGGACAGCCATCCCAAACGCACCGCCTTCTCCGGCTGTGGAAACGACTGATACAGGTGTATTCAGCGCTGCGGCAACCATTTTTTGTCCAACGAGCGGTGTTTTAAATAATCCTCCATGTCCTAGTAAGCGGTCAATTACTACATGTTCCTGTTCCTTTAACCGGTCCATGCCTATTTTCATTGCACCAAAAGCGGAGAACAAATGGGTTCGCATGAAATTAGCGAGGTTAAAGCGGCTTTCAGGAGACCTGACAAAAAGAGGTCTTCCTTCTGACAGTCTCGTAATATTTTCACCAGAGTAATAGCCATAGCTTAAGAGTCCGCCGCCATCTCGATCTGCTTCTAAAGCTTGCTGCAATAACGATTCGTATAACCTTTCTGACTCCACTTGCATGCCTAGTGCTTCAAATGCCTCTCTGAATATATTCATCCAAGCGTTTAGGTCACTTGTACAGTTATTCGCATGAACCATTGCAACTGGCAGTCCATCCGGCGTCGTAACCATATCCACTTCTGGATACACACCTTTTAGATCCTGATCCAGCACAATCATGGTAAAAACCGACGTCCCAACAGAAATATTCCCCGTCCGTCTTTCTACACTGTTTGTCGCCACCATTCCCGTTCCAGCGTCACCTTCCGGCGGGCAAAATGGAATGCCTGGCTGCAAATGTTTTCCTTGATCCAAAATGGCTGCCCCTGCTGCCGTTAATACGCCAGCTTCTTCGCCTGCTAAATAGACACGCGGCAGGAGGTGGCGAAGCTTCCACGGATAGCCTTTTTCTGCAATCAATGCTTCAAATTGCTGGAGCATTTCTTCATTGTAGTCCTTCGTTTGTTCATCAATTGGAAACATCCCTGACGCATCGCCAATACCAATGGCCTGCTTTCCGGTTAACAACCAGTGAATATATCCTGACAAAGTGGTCATATATTCTAATCGGGATAGATGTTTTTCATCTTCTAATACCGCTTGATACAAATGGGCAATACTCCATCTTTCTGGAATATGAAATTGAAATACGTCAGTCAGCTTTTGACTCGCCTCGATGGTCGTTGCATTCCGCCATGTTCGGAACGGAACGAGAACCTCTCCTGTATGATCACATGCTACATAGCCATGCATCATCGCTGATACCCCGATTGAACTAATGGTTTGAATGGTCACACCATACTTTTGCTCGGCCTGCTCTTTCATCTCTCGATACGCCACTTGCAGACCTGTAATGATATCAATTAAATTGTACGTCCATATTCCATCCTCGAGAAAACTTTCCCATTCATATGCACCTTGTGCAATTGGCTGAAATTCCTCATCTATTAAAATTGCTTTAATTCGTGTTGAACCAAATTCAATGCCTAAAGATGTCCGTCCTTCTTTCAAGGCTTTGGCCGTCTCTTTGTGATTCACTCTGCGTTCACCCCCATTTTGATAGCGGTTTCAATTTTCATTTTCTAGATTCATTGATTCTCTGGTACAATCACAATATAATATTTGTACGTACATATGTCAATAATAAATATAGTTGTACATACACAATGTGACAAAAACCTGCATTTTTTCTGAAGGGGTCATGATAGAAAAGGAAAGCGCCTGTTTTTGATCCGACAACCGTGTTAAAATATGTCCATACAATTTCTTCTCAATCCGAGTAGATGATCAACTGAGAAAGAAGTGAAACAATGAAAAAGAAGTACCAGATCATTATTGATGATATAAAAAGCAAAATACTCACAGGGGATTACCGGATCGGGGAGCGTATTCCAACCGAATCAAGCCTGCAAGACATGTATCAAGTGAGCAGACATACAGTTCGAAAAGCCATCTTAGAATTGTCCAGCGAAGGATTTTTGCGCAGCGAAAAAGGTTCAGGCACATTTGTGACCAATCAATATCAAACAAAGCCTGCGGGACATGCACATATGAAAACGATTGGGGTCATTACAACATACATATCCGATTACATTTTCCCTTCTATCATTCGAGGCATTGAAAGCCGATTAAACGAAGAGAACTATTCCTTGTTACTGGCAAGCACGAATAACGATGTTGAGCAGGAGAAAAAAGCGCTGGAAATGATGCTGTCGTTTGGGGTGGACGGACTTATTGTCGAACCGACGAAAAGCAATTTATATAACCCAAACATCTCGTACTATTTATCCTTTAAAGAACAGGATGTACCGCTCATTATGATCAATGCCTATTATGAGCAGTTAGAGGTTCCTTTTCTCTGTTTGGATGATGTAAAATCCAGCTATTTAGCCACAAAAGAGCTGATCACCTCGGGCCATCAGCAAATTGGGCTTATTTCAAAAACAGATGATTTACAGGGAAAATATCGGATGAAGGGCTATATTCAAGCGCTAGGTGAAGCTAAGCTTAATTTCCTGCCTGAGCATGTGCTCTTTTTCGATACAGAATCGAAGCAGCATTTGGGGGAGCAAATTAGCACATTCCTGATGGCGCACAGACATGAGCTGACTGCCCTTGTTTGCTATAACGATGAGGTGGGATTAGAAGTCGCAAATGTATGCAGCGAAATCGGGCTGTCCATTCCAGATGATCTTTCGATTATTGGACAGGATAATTCGTATATTGCCCAGAAAAATGCCCATGTAAAGCTGACAACACTTACCCATCCTCAGGAGCAAATGGGCCGGGATGCAGCTGACTGGATGATTAAAAAAGTTCAAGGAAAAAAGAATCTCCCTGATCAAACGTTTTACGAGCCGGAATTGGTTCCAGGTGAAACGATTAAACAAATGAATGCAAGAAAAAAATGAGCCCTTCCCGCAGGAGGCTCATTTTATTTTAGATTCCAGCATATCCATCAGATCATACGCGATACGATCGGGAGAGTCTTGCGTGATTCGATTACGGTAGTTGGATAAAACAACCACGCCTGCTTTTGAATGCGGGCGGAAGCCCATGAAGCTTGAGAATCCCGACGTCGCCCCATTATGGCAAATGAGTCCTGTGTCATCGATGACCCAGCCGAGTCCCATTGACATGTTCCTGCCCATATCCCGTCTTGGTTCATGCGTGATTTTCCAAAAAGAATCCGCATCTGCGTGTAGATGAGCCGAGAGAAATGACAATAAATCTGTGATGGTCGAGCGAATAGCGCCAGCTCCTTGATAGTCAAGCATATGAAGCGGCGGAACCTCTTTCCCATTTTCCCGATGCCCTAAGATCATCTTTGCTTCTACATTATCCTTGATCGTAATAAAGGTACTTGATAGATGAAGCTCCTCCACGATATATTCCATCAATAGCTGTTCATATGTTTTGTGACGAGACCAGCCCATGATTAAACCAAGCAGCCCCATACCCACATTGGAATAACGAGATGGAAAGCTTTTTGGCTGATTCCACTTTTTCGAGTTTAACAGTTTCATTAATTCATCGAGTGAATATTGACAGAACATATCTCTTCTCACTTTAGGAAGGAAGCATAGCTGCAAATCTCTAAGAAGACGATGCGGAGGAAGACCAGACGTATGGGTTGCCAGCTGCTCTATTTGAATGGGGTGATTCTTTCGAATGTGAGGACAATACAGAGAAATCGAATCATCGAGTTTCATCTGCCCTTTTTGCATCATGCTTGCCAATATACTTGTCGTAAAGACTTTTGAAATCGAGCCAATCTCAAAAATGACATCCTCTGGCTGCACGCGCTTTTTTATAGGGTGATCCCCGAAATGAAAGACATGCGTTTCCCCTTGATGAATCAGTCCGATGACAAGCAGTGCGTCCTTCTTTTTCTCTGTATAAGAGGAAGCGATTCTCTGTACTTCTTGTTTGAGCGTCATTCATTCTCATCCTTTCTCTTCGTTTTGATGTGGGATCAATTGATCAAGCTTTTCATAAATCGATGTCAATGTGTTGATCTCATCAAAGGTTAATGCTGAATAATATTTTTCAATAATCGCAAGCTCTACCTTTCGCATATTCTCAAGGTACGTTTTTGCTTTCTCAGAAAGTTCAACATGCAATTCCCTCCGGTTATTCGGGTTAATGCTGCGGCGAATCCATTCTTTTTTTTCAAGCGTGTTTAACAATTGACTCACTGCACTTTGAGTGATCCCTAATTGCTGGGCAATTTGAATAGGGGAACTTCCCCCTTTCTGCTCAATAAAATTCAGTACAATATGCTGCTTATCGGTTAACTCATCTACAAATAATTCTTCAAACTCTAATCGGAGCTTTTGATGGATGCGCGCTTCGATATTGTTTAACTCTTGGATCATAGCTGTTTTGGATATCACTTTTATCACCTTCATAATTAAGATACCTTAAGTATAAAGTAACCTTTATATTAAAACAAGAAAAAATCCCCATCTTTTAGAAAGATAGGGAACTTGCCTATTACGCTTCTTCTTTAGGGGTAGGTACTGCGCATACGCCATCTGCACATGCTGCTTCAAATGAGTTGGCAGCCGCTTTTTCAGCCTGTGCTGCTTCCTCTGTCCAAGCCGTTTCAAGTGCACGCAGGAACGTATCGGCTGGCTGTGCACCTGCAACTGAATACTTGTCATTGATCAAGAAAAACGGAACAGCATTGATACCAAGCTGTCTCGCTTCTTGTTCGTCTTTTCGGACATGATCGGCAAATGCTTCGCCGCCCAAAACTTGCTGCACTTCCTTCACATCAAGACCTGCTTTTTCTGCAATGTCTAAAAGGGTTTGACGGTCCCCAACATGCTTTCCATCTGTAAAATATGCTTGAAACAGCTCTCCCATAACGAAATCGCCTTTCCCCATTTGACCAGCATATTGCGCCAATCGATGAGCATCAAAGGTGTTTGTCAACACGAGCGGATCAAATTGAAAATCGATTCCTTTCTCTTTGCCGGCCTGCTTCACCTGCTCATTCATCGCCATTGCCTGGCTGCGGCTCATGCCATATTTTTTGACAAGCATATCATGGACATCATAATCGACCTGAGTAGGTGCATGTGGATCAAGCTCGAAACTTTTAAACTCGATTTCTACCTGTTCCTTCTCTGGGAATTGTTCAAGTGCTGTTTCCAACTGTTTTTTTCCTATATAACAAAAAGGACAGGCAATATCTGACCAGATTTGTACTTTCATCTTCATCTTCCTTCCGTGTTTACGCTTTTTCTTCAACGATGTAACAATTATAGTTACATCAAATAGAAGATGTCAAGATTCTGATCTTGATTGAAATGAAAAAGCCTCTCCTTTTAAGAAAGGAAAGGCTTTGAAAATGACTATTCTAAATTTGCATGGTGACCGTACATTGTATGTGTATCGAGCTCTTTCATTTCCATTAACCGCAAGATGACCGCATCGTATGTCAGAAGAAGCGACTGCTCAAATAGTGAGCCCATTGGCTGAATGGTATGATGGTTTCCATCCTGTTGATCCTTCGGGGCACCTGACAGTAAGATGATCTCATCTGCTAGATCAGCTATAGGTGACTCAGTTGAAAGCGTGAAAGCTGCCACTTTTCCACCAATTGCTTTTGCCTTTTTTGCAAGAACAAGCAAAGACTCTGTACGGCCAGATCCGCTCCCCACAATCAAAAGATCCTCTTCTGTAAAGGAAGGCGTATTCGTTTCACCAATGACATAAGCCTTGACGCCAATATGCGTAAGTCTCATCGCAAACGATTTTCCCATCAAGCCAGACCTGCCTGCACCTGCCACAAAGACTTTTTGCGCGGATAAAATACTTGTAACCAGGTGCTCTGCTTGTTCGTCTTGAATGGCTGACGAATGCTCAGAAAGCTCATTTAAAATGACTTTCACATAGTCGCTGGTCTTCATGATTGTGCGATCAGCTGTTTCATTTGTGCAGCCACTTCTGCTTTATTGTCCTGGCTTGCGATACCGCCGCCGACAATGATTAAATCAGGGTTTAATTTCACGACTTCAGGTAACGTATCAAGCTTAATTCCGCCTGCAATCGCTGTTTTCGCCTGCTTGACAACTTGTTTAATCGTCATAAGATCAGCAAATGAGTTTTGACCGACCGCTTGCAGGTCATAGCCTGTATGCACACAAATATAATCGACTCCAAGCGCATCCAGCTCTTTTGCACGGCCTGCGATATCTTTGATGCCAATCATATCAACTAAAATTTGTTTCCCTCTTGCTTTCGCTTCTTTCACCGCTCCTTGAATGGACATATCTTCTGCCGCTGCAAGAATGGTGACGATATCTGCTCCAGCTTCGGATGCCTGCTGCACTTCATAGCCGGCAGCATCCATAATTTTCAGATCAGCGAGTACACGTAAATTCGGAAAAGCCTGCTTGACTTCTTTTACAGCACGAAGCCCTTCGTTAATCACAACAGGTGTCCCAATTTCGACCACATCAATGGATGCTTCTACTTCTTTAATTAGCTCAATCGCTTCTGGTATATTCACTAAATCTAATGCTAATTGTAATTTCATCAACTTTCACTCCCGTTTTTCATCTCATCTTCAAGAGCTCCGCGGATGATGCATCTTGAACGATGAAATGAGTATAACAACAGGAATGACGCAATGTAAGTACGCACTTTTTTTTTACATACTATACTTTTCCGCATATGGTTACAAAAAAGATACTGTCTTTTGGGCAGTATCTCAACGTGATTGAAAAGAAGAAAAGGGCTAAAATAAAGTAATTTTAGCCCTTTGTCTACAATCGGTAATATGACTATTTATCGTCCTTTAAGAAATTGCTGTCGAGATATTGTTTTCCCCAATCATACATCGCCTCTAAAATCGGCATTAAGCTTTCTCCTAATTCTGTGAGAGAATACTCAACCTTTGGCGGAACGACAGGATAAACCTCCCGGTGCACAATGTGATCTTCCTCTAATTCTCTTAGCTGATTGACAAGCATTCTTTGCGTAATCCCAGGCATTAACGACTTTAACTCACCAAAACGTTTTGTCCCTTCTCTGCCAAGGTGCCATAAAATCAGCATTTTCCACTTACCGCCGATAATATTCAGCGTCAGCTCTTTTTCGCAATTGAACACTTTATTTTCCATTCGTGATGACAACGACATACACTCCTTTAATAACAAACCACTTAGATTTCATCATAACTGCAACAAAATGGATTGTCGAACATATGGTCTTCGTTATTGATTTTGTTTTTTAACAAAAGCCATCACAGCCTCTGTCATTTTTTGTGCTTCTTTTGGCGCTCTGTCTGATCCAAACCATTTGTTCAGATCACTATGGCTTAACGTATGAACCCGAAAAACAAACCGAGAGCCTTTATCATGATTTAGTTTTTCTGCAAATCGGTACACCTCAGGATTATCCCAGCCTGTAACCAAATAGACAGGCGGTACATTCTTTTCATTCATATAAGTGACAGGTGATGCCTTTGTCCAATTCTCCTTTTGTTTGCCAAAGACTTTTTTATACGATGGGATGGCTTGTATAAATTGATTGAGGTTTAACGGCCCGTCTAGAACAACAATGGAATTGATCGTTTTTGGCGACAGCCCCACACGTTTTAAGTAGGTCGAATCTGTGGCAACCAGCGCCGTCAAATGACCGCCTGCTGAGTGACCCATGACATTGATTTTTGATGAATCGATTTGATATTCATCCGCATGATCCTTCACCCATTTAATGGCGTTTGCCGTATCATCTGCCATCTGCTCGTAGTTGGCATCAGGGTGAAGCCTGTAATTCATTGAAACAAACACATACCCTTTACCTGTAAAATAATCAGCCTTTGAAGCGACTCTATTCTTATCGCCGCCTGTCCAGCCGCCGCCATGGAGATAGATCATCACTGGATGCTTCTTCTTTTTGTCTTCATCTTTGCCCTTCGGCATGTACATATCGAGTGTTTGCTGTTTATTTTGTGTGTCTGCATAATGGATATTGGTTGTCGGCTTAGGCTGGTTGAAACGGAACACAAAGAATGCGCATACCAATAATCCAGCGATGACAACCGCAAATAAGAGCCATTTCATGATTCGATTCAATGTCATTGCACCTTTCTGTGTTGGGATGGGGGAGCACGATTAGCAGATATGTAGATAAACTAGCACGATTCATTCGATACTAGATTCATATAGGAAGTGTAAAGCAATACAATTGATCAAGTCGTAATATTCATTATACCCCTTAAAGTGGTGAAATTCATTGATTTGATTTAGTTGGTTGACACTGAAATCAGGAATTTGATACTGGATTTTATATTTAATAACCTTTTACCACCCATTATAAGACTCACCACTTTCTTAAATCGTACTTTATGCTGAGAAACTTTTTTTATCTTAAGTATTAACTCTTTTCAGAACAAGTTAAATGTGAAATCGTAGCCAGAGTGAATTATTTATAAAATAAGAAATCCTCTTCTCATTAATAAAGAAGAGGATTTATGTTAGAAACAAGGGAAGAAAGGTCTAAATGAAACTAACAACTTAATTAACATTTTAATTAATCATTATTGGAGTAATTCTGAATTAGTTCATTTTTAAAATTAGAAGGAAGCTTTTGGTTTGGAAATACAACTGAAATCCAATCTAATACGACCTCATCCAAAGTTCTCCATGTTTTAAAAATTTGATTATTCTTGAGCTCTATTTCACTCGTTCCTAATACTCCTATTTCATAACCCCTTTCCCCATAAATCATCCATTTCGCAGATGGGGAAACCCATATCACTCGTGAAGCAATATTCATAATACTATCATTAACATTATTTTTTGGGAAATCCGTTAAAATATCAAGATAATTATTTGATGAGATGTTTAAGGGTAATTTCACCCAATAATAATAACCAAAATCACGATAAAAATTATCTATACTTTTCTGGTTATCTAATACAGCCATTAATATATATTCATCTTTATGATATATAGCTAGGTTTTTTAACATCTCCCAACTGTCATCCGATAATAACCAATGAAATTCTTCGAACAGAAAGTACTGTGGTAATGTTTTAAAAATTTGATCAGGAAATGTTTTGGAATCATTATAGATTCCATTAATAAAAGACTGATAATGCTTAAATTCCTTTGGATCTGTAATAAACAAATTTTCCACTATATCCTCCTCTAATGTTTTAATCTAATTTTATGGGTGAATTTCTTTTTCCCTCTAGGTGTGTATTCTGCGGTAGGGAAGGGCGTTGATTTAGCATGACTCCTCAACGAATATTTCCGTCCATCTTTGGTCATTGTAATGACATTTCCATTATGAACAGATTTTTTCCATCCTTGTCTTCTAAGATTTTTTTCAAAATCCCTCTTACTTACATTTGTAGAATAATTCTTAGTTCTTGAACCTTTTTTAGTAACATCTCTATAACTAGAATACGTTCTTTTTGCTTTAACTTTCTTCCTTGAAAGTTTATAGGACTTCTTCCCAGTACTAAATACTTTTTTCGCTCCCTTTAACTTTCCACCACCCAAAAATCCTGATGCGGCTGCTACCGCCACACCCTTCCAACCTTTTCCTGATTTATGTGCTTTGTATCCATCATATACCGCAAATCCTGCATTGACAACAAACCATACCCAATGGCCGTCTGGGTCTACATTCATGACTGGGTTGTTGTTTCCATAGGTATATCCGTTTTGATCTAGTGCATCTCCATCGCTTCCTGGGTCTGGGTCAAGTGATAGGAATACACCGTTTCTCGGTTCATAGTAGCGTGCAATTAAATAGTACAGTCCTGTTTCTTCGTCGAAGCGGTAACCAGCATAGCGATATGGGTTTCCTTTTACTTCTTCATCTTCTTTTACTTTAGTTGGAACGCCCCATGTATCATATTCGTACTCGGCGACGATTTTTCCTGCACTATTTGTGATGGCTATGACATCACCGTGTGCATTGTAGTGATAGAAATATTTGTTTCCATTTTGTGTGAATGCAAGGAGTTGTCCACTCTCACCGTATGTGTATGCTTTTGTGACTTCGTTGTCTCCATCTGTTTCGTATAAAACATTCAGGCTGTCGCCGTCATAAAAGTAATTGGTGACTTTTCCATTCACTGTTTTTTGAATTCTGTATCCACGCTCATCATATTTGTAAGTGACAAATGGCTTGTCTTCGCCTTTTTTCTTGATGGCCGTTATGTTATCTTCTGCATCCCATTCATAAAGGAATTGTCCGTCAGACGTTCGGTTGCCATTTTTGTCATAAGTTAAAGTCTCATCATTTACCTTTGTCAGTTGGTTCATGATGTTGAATGATGCGTTGATTGTTTTTTTAGTGCCATTTTTTTCAGTCGTAACTGTTTTTCTGTTTCCAAACCCATCATATGTGTACTCAATGACCGTGCCATCTGGATGAGTTTCTTTGATCAATTGATCTAATTTTCCATATTCATAACGAATCTTCCCGTTGGTGCCTTTTTCAATCGTTATTCTGTTTCCACTTTGATCATATTCGTAAGCTTCGTTTAAGATCGTTGCCCCTTGGCTTGTTCCAATGTGCAAATCGTTGATTAAATTGCGCTCATCATAAGCAAAGCTAGCACCACTGCCGTTACCTGTAATAAAGGACTGAACATTTCCATTTTCATCATAATCAAACGAATACGTAGAACTCGAATCCTTCATCTGCGTCATTTGATCAAGCTTATTGTAACTGAATTGGTTCGTTCCTTTTTGATTTCCGTGTGTCCACTCAAAGGATTTTAGTTTATCTGAATCGGCTGGATACGTCCAAGTTTGGCTGCTGCCACGCTCTGTTAACTTTGTGATGCGGTTTTGTTGGTCGAACGTTCTGTTTTTGGTTGTGTTTTGTTCTTTGTTAACAACCGTTGTTTCGTTTCCGTTTTTATCATAGTTAAAGTTATATTTTTCTGTCCCATTGTATGACTTGGATTTCACTCGGTCTGTTCCATCATACGTGAGAGACACTTCATGTCCATTTGCAGAAATGGTTTTGATTAAGTTGCTATTCGCATCATATTCACTTTTCAACACATTTCCTAATGGATCAATGGTTTTTGTCAATTTGCCCATTAGATCGTATTCGAATTGATACGTCTGATCTGACTCTGCACGAATGGTTTTCGACTGTTCATTGCCCTCTTTATCATACGTTCTCACAATGGATGTCCCGTTAGATAAAGTGATTTTCTTCAGCTGATCAGCCTGGTCATATTCGAATGTTGTTTTTTCGCCTTTCGCATCTGTGTCAGAAAGTTTTTTGCCTGTTTCATCGTAGGTAGATTGAGATGAGTAACCAAGCTCATCCTCTTCTTTAACTGCATAGTTCCCTTTTTCGTCGTAAGTGGTTTTCGTTAAAAGACTTCCTTCTACTAGACGAATATCGTCAAACCAAACCGTTCCAGTCGCGCTTTTTTGGAAAACAATCTGAACGTCGACTTTTTTCAATGGTTTTGTTTTTGGTATGACAACCGCCGCTCGGTTCCACTCCTGTGTACCGGTTGGGAATTTCGCATTAAACGTTCCTGTTGTGCCATCTGTATACGTAACGGACGCTTGAAGTGAGTAGTCATTTTCACTTGAGGCTTTGACATTTTCAGCCTTAGACATCCCAGTCAATGTGACATACACAGATTGATCATTTTCACTTTGTTCAATTGGTACAGATTGTTTATAGATGACATTCGCTTGAGATGAAGTGGTTCTGGTCATTTTTAACGAAACGTCATCGTTAAAGCCTTCTTCATTATCTAATGAACCACCTGTTCCGCTCCAGCTTGTTGTTTTATCCGTAAAGGAATTATTTTTGACTGGATTATAGCTTGATGAAACTTCGCCTTTTTCTAGCTGAATCTCATCGAACCAGGCTTTTCCTTTTCCAGCCTTATCACGATGATCCACTTCCATATAGATCACAGCTTTGCCTGCATGAGATGGCGTCGTAAACGAAACTTGGCGTTTTGTCCAATCGTTTTTGCCTGATAATGTGCTGTAGCCGTTGCTGATCCATTGAATTCGTTTATTGTTTGTATCTCTTAAATCAATGTTAAAAAATGCTCTTGCTTTCGTTAGCTCTGTCTTTATTTTCCCACTCAGTGTATACGTCGTATTTGGCTCTAGTGTTACTTCTTGTGTAGCCGAAGAATAGCCAAGTTCTGTTCCTTCAGTTGTCGACTGTGAACTGACCTCTAATACTCTGCCGCCAGATAACGGACCACTTTTTCCAGCTGTCTGCGCTAATTTCCCGTCATCCTTAGATGCTGTAAGCTTCCAGCCTGTTAGCGTATCTTCAAAACTGCCATTTTTTAATATACTCGCACCTGCAGCAAGTTCTTTACTCGTTTGTACCAAATTCCCGTACGAATCATAAATACTTGCTGAAGACATATTTCCACTTTGATCCGTTTCAGATACAGCATCTAATCCATCGTAGGCGATATCTGTAATATCTCCTTCTGTATCTTTCACTTTAGTGACATCATTATTTTTGTTATACTCGTAGGTTTCTGTCCCGTAAGCATCTTTCGCCTGAATGACGTTGCCATTTTTGTCATACGAATAGCTTTCTGTAGCTTTTCCTTTCTCTACATCATTTGGGTCAGTTTCTTCTACGATTTGGTTGCCTTCATATTTGGTTTTAGTGGTGATCTTAAGCCCTTCCGCATCATCTACAACTTGAATTGGATTGGCTGCTTCGTTATACGTATACTGTATTTTTCGCCCGTTTGGCTGCGTTAGCATGAGTGTCTTTTTAGATAAATCATATGCATACTCAAAGGTTTCTTTTTTTGCATTGATTGCCTTGACTAAACGATGATTTTCATATTGATATTCTGTAAAAACAGGCTGATCTTTTGTACTGTTTTGAGAGAATTGTTTAATCAATCTGCCTTCTTTATCGTATTCATATGAGATACTTGTTCCATCTGAATCTATGACTTTCGTTAGTAAACCTGCATCATACTCATATGAAAGCTTTTTCCCTTTTGGTCCTTGAACCGAAATGATATGACCATCTTCATCATAATCCATTATTATTTTTCGGCCAGATGCATCTTCCATTGAAGTGAGCTGATTGTTTTCGTTATATTTGTATGTCGTTGTATTTTTATGTCCATCTACAACCTTGGTGATTTTCCCACCATTTTTACTAAAGTGTGCAAAGGTTTGATCCTTCGTTTTTAACATGTATTCATCTTTTGATTCCGTTAGTTCAAGGAAAATACCTGTTGGTGGTTGATACGTTCCATCTGCTTTTTTTGTAAAAACATGAGTTGTGGCATCTTCATCAAGATAGATGACACCTTCTTTTGTTGGCGTGATACTCGTTTCTACATCTGCGTACCACCCTTGACCAAACAGGTGGTCAGCTGCATCTAAACTATTGTACGTTCGACCCATTCCAAGTCCTGGTCCTCTTCCATCAATCGACATTTCTTCTTCACTGACAATCACATTCCCAGTTGCACCATTAAGCTGGCCGTCTGGTATATCAATAATCGACCAGTAATCCTCTGATCCAAGGAATTCGGCCCCTTCATGGAATGTCGGGTTAAAGGCTGGTGTCGGAATGGTTTCTCCATTTGCATCGTAGGCGGAAAGGGTAAAGGAGTAGTTCTTGCGTCCTTTATAATTTCCATTTGCATTTTCATATACTGGTGATGGGTCTAGCGCTAATTCTCCGCCCTTTCCATCTGTATGAAGCACATATTTCCCACTTTTAATTTCAGCAGGAGTTGGCCAAATATTCTTGTTTTGTGTTGTCCAATGATCGACATCACCAACATCAAATGATTGATATGCCTTACCATTATAGATGTTAATTTTATATCCTTTTGCATTTTTCACTTTGTCCCAATGTAAATTGAAATAACCTGTTTGGCTCTCTTTAGTATTTGTATAAGCATATCCAGATAAAGCTTTCGGTCTAGATAAATCAGGTAAAGTTGGTCCAGCTGGCGGTGAAGCAATGGCTTCTCCATCTTTATTATAGGCAATCACTCTGAAGGAATAATGTTTTTGAGCCGCATCTCCTCCAGCATTCTTGTAAGTCGCACCAGGATGAATTGGAAGCTCCGCCCCTTTTCCATCTTGCAGGTGCAATGCATATTTACCCGCTTTAATCTCAGCAGCTGTCGGCCATACTTTTTTCCCTTTTGTTGACCATGAAGTTTGATTCCCAAGATCCAATGTCTCATAGCTTTTCCCATTAAACATTTGTATTTTATAACCGGTCGCACCGGAAACTGAATTCCAAGAAAGATCAAAGTAACCAGTTGCATTATTATTATTGAATCCTTTTGTACTAGGTGCTTTCGCTCTAGCCACATTCGGCACGACAGGTTTTACTTTTGCTGACATTGCGCCTTCACCTTGGTCAAAAATCGCACTTACAGCTACCCAATAATTTTTACTTGTCGCATAATTGCCACCTGAGTTTTTGTAAACTGGGGAAGGATCAACTGCTAATTCAGTTCCACCTTTTCCGTCTAAATGAAGTTTATATTTTTTAGCAGCAATCTCGCTTGCTGTTGGCCATATATTCTTTCCTTTTGTACTCCATGATGCCACATTTCCAACTGAAATGGCTTCATACTCTTTTCCGTTGTATAACCACACTTTGTAGCCTTTTGCACCAGCTACCTTTTTCCAACTTAAATTGAAGTAGCCTGTACCATTTCCATTACTAAAACCTTTTACAGTTGGTGCATTTGCTTGTGGAATGGTATACGTTACTTCAATGACTGGTTTATTGGTAGAGTTTGTTGATGAGATTATTTTTTTCCAATGGTCTTGCCCATTTCCATTTGCATGTAATTTAAAACCATAGTTAGCTGTTCCGGTATTCCAAGCTTTGATGGTTGATGTCACATCATAGCTCGCCCATTGTCCTTTATATACATTGGCTTTGCCGATGTTTTTAGAGCTTGGTTTATTGTTCCACGTTAGTTTTGTATGATCATAGTTGGCATTCACTGTATCCAGCCAAAGGCCAGTAGCCTTCGTCCCGTAATATGAATGAGCAACATATGTTTTGAGCGTCGCTTTCGTTACATTCATATTTTGAATCGGTTTGAATGAGTTAAACTTCATGAACGCATAGTTTGTACCAGTTGTTTTATCGTAATAACCTGTTTTGAGTACATAACTTTTAAGTTTAGCGTCCCATTTTTGCGTAGAGGATGAATAATTTGTTGTTGGGTACTTACTCATGATAAATGTGTCTGCTGATACAGATAAAGAAGTCGAAGGATCGATAGACACAGGATAAACTCGTTCAGGATCTTTGAGCCATTTTTCATCTGCTGTCACATGAAGTAAATAGCCATCGTCTTCTTTTTCTAATTTAAAGCTCACATCTTCTGAGCGAGCCACTTCTCCTGACTTTTCATCTAAATTAGAATCAGTCATAAACGGTTTCGGGACTTGAAAAATGGTCCGTTTTTTCTGATCGTAAAATGTAATAGAACCGTCTTCCTCAATTTCCCCAGTTAGATCTGTCCTTATTTTAAATGTAAATGAATTGTAGCCATCATATTGATTGAGTACAATATCTTCCTTGATGTTTTCATTAAAGGTGAATGATCGTAAATCTATATTTGGAAATACCTCTTCATATGTAAGCTCGTTGGTGTTCTCTTTAAATTGTGCAGAGGTATCTTTGGAATTGATTTCTGATTTATTTTTCCCTGAAGCTTTTAAAATTGAAAATTCAATTTGATGCTTCTTGTGTTCAAATGTCGCATAAAGTCCTTGTTTCATTTGCTTTTGAAAAGTAGTTTCTAATTTCGCATTTTCTGTTTCTATTTCTTTTTTCGAGATCGTCTTTAATTCTGGAGAGATGTCCTCCCATTCAGCATCTGGAGCCTCTTTAATATGAATAGGATCAGGATAAACCTCTTGTGTAAATACACCCTCTCCTTCATAAAAAAGTTTGCTGTTTTCTGTTCTTTCTGAAAGAACTTCTCCGTCTTTTCCAATTTCATCTTCGTCAACGCCTGCCATTTCCAGGGCTTTTGAATCATCAAACTCTTCTAAGCTGTTATGACTTGATTTTGTATTTTTGTCATGTTCTTCTGCAAAAATATCAGAAGGTAACATTGATAAAAGCATCACAAAGGCTAGTAGTGCCGCGATATTCCTTTTCCATTTTACTTTTCTTTTTAAGTTCATATTAATCTCCTTATCATATATTTGTAACATTTGTAACATTACGCCATATATAATAATACATTTGAAATGATACTTCAATATATTTCTATAAATATATCGTTCTTTCAAACTAATCCATATATCATCAACTTATCTATATATCCCCTTTTTCACACATAAAAAAGCACCCTAAACGGATGCTTCAATCAAATGATATTTTTTCAAAATACGATAGGTAATTTCTTTTGCTTCTAGTCCGGTGCCTTCGATATTTGTGGCGAAGATGTAGGTTTTGTTTTCATGTTTGATGAAGCCTGCGTACCAGCCGATGCCTGAGCCGGAGCCTGTTTTTCCGTATAGGGTGGCATGTTTCTCTTCTTCTTGGATCATCATTCGTTTGACGGTTCTCATGACAGACAGGTCAAATGGGAGACTTTCTTCATATAGCTGTTTAAGAAAATGGACTTGTTCTACTGGAGATATTCGTAACGTACTGCTTAACCAAAATTGATCGATTCCGCCAGATATGTCTTCATTTCCATAATGAATGGCTTTCACCCAATGGCTCATGCGTTCTTCCCCGATGTCACGTGCCATGGCTTGATAGTACCAGACGACTGAATCTCTCATGCCAGAGCCCAGTGTATGATCCTTATTCCAGTTTTCAATCTCTCTTTTTACTCCGTCCCAATATTTGATGTCATATTCATCTCTCACTGCGCCTGTTTGGAGCCCGATGAGGGCATTGGCCACTTTAAATGTCGATTGTGGTGCAAAGCGCTCGTTCGCTCTTTTTTTGTTATACACCCATGGCGATTTTTCTTTTACTTCTTGGATGACAAATGTGCCTTCCCGGTCTTTCATGAATTCATCTACTGACCACGCTGGAGATGTTCCCTCACTTGATGAAGGCTGGCCGATACAAAGTGCCATCAGCATGAAGCCTGAAAACAGCCATTTCATATGCTTTTTCTTCAAAAAAATCTCTCCTTTTCCTATGATTTCTATTGATTGTAGCATGCCTGGGCGATGAGACATAAGGTACGCTTGTCCTCTTTTCTGCCAAATAAAAAAAGCCGGTTTCATCCGGCTTTCTGATCAGATTAGCTTTCTTTTTTCTCTTCAATGGCCTGCTTCGCGATTTTTGAAATCGTCATATCATCCATTGGCGGGTTATGGAGTCCAGCCCGGATATCTCGATAGTAACGCTGAAGCGGACAGCCAAGGCTCAAGCTTTTTGCACCGACTAAACGCATGGCTTTATCAACCACTTGCAGACTATGATTGACGACTGTATGCTTCACAGCACCGAATTCATTGATTAACAGCTCTCTTTTCTCTGGCTGTTCATATAATGTTGTCGTTGAATAGATGACGTGGCGTGCTTGCTTTAGTAGTAAATCAATTTCGCCAATCAGTGTTTGGACATTCGGCAGGTCACTTATCGTTCCGCTGATACTGTTCGGTGAATGGGTGATGGCATACTGAACAGCATAGTCTCTTGCCGCTTGTGCAATTCCTAAATAGCAGGAAGGAATATGTGCGATCCAAGGGTTTAACGTACCGCCCCGAGGTCCTTTTTGCACTTCAACAAGCATATCATCTGAGACCACAACCTGATCTAAGATTAAATCATGGCTTTCTGTTCCTCTCATGCCGACAACATCCCAAGTTTCTTCTATAGAAACACCTTTTGTATCACGGTGAATTAAGAAGAATCCCATGGCTTCTTTTTCTTCGATCCATACGCCAACTAAAAAGTATGTGAGAGCTGGTGACATCGTTGTGAAAATTTTACGTCCATTGATCACCCAGCGATCACCTGATTTAATCGCTGTTGTTCCAGGCTTACCGCCTCTTGTTGGGCTGCCTGTCTGCGCCTCACTCACAGCGCGGTTGACAAGGGCGCCCTTCTTCACTTCTTCCGCAAAGAATTGCAGCTGCTTCTCATTCCATAGTTTCTTTTCATAAATTTCACCTACAACCCCTTGGTGCCAGCCGATCGATAAGGCAGTCGCTCCGTCCATGCTGCCAAGCGTTTCTTGAAATAGAACCATATCCGTTACAGATTGACCCCCGCCTCCATATTCAGCGGGAAGAGACAAGGTTGTATATCCCATGTTTACTAATGATTCGATATTTTTTTTAGGAAAATAAGCGCCTTCATCATGTTTTTTTGCGTTTTGTTCGATCGTTTCACGAAGAGATTCCAGCTGATTAAGCCATGTTTTTTGAAAATCGGTATCGACAAATAATGCTTTAGACAAAACGTATCCAACTCCTCTGTTTCTCACAATCTATGATATCTCATTTTTCCAATCGGAATGAATAAAACACACTTTACTTATAGGATTTAATGTGTTAAATTTTATCAATATTAAGTACATCTGTCAAAGGAACGTGATGCTTTTATGATCTCAGCTACTAATCTACATAAATCTTATGGGCAGACCCATGTGTTAAAAGGCATTGATTTCACTGTACAAGAAGGTGAAGTGGTCGCAATTATTGGACCGAGCGGATCAGGAAAAACAACACTTCTCCGCAGTTTAAACAGCCTCGACATTCCAGACAAAGGAGAGCTGACTGTTGGAGAAGCCACGATTCAATTTGAACGATATCATAAAAAAGATCTATTAAAACTAAGACAGCAATCTTCCATGGTATTTCAGCATTATCACTTGTTTCAAAATAAACGCGCACTTGAAAATATTACAGAGGGATTGATTGTGTCCCAAAACATGTCTAAAAAAGAAGCAGAAAAGGTTGGAGAGCAATTTTTAGCGCGGATTGGACTGCTTCATAAAAAGGATGCATTTCCGAGTGAATTATCTGGCGGCCAGCAGCAGCGGATTGGAATTGCCCGCGCTCTTGCGATGAATCCTGCGGTGCTTTTGTTTGATGAACCAACGTCCGCACTGGACCCCGAGATGGTCGGAGAAATCCTTGAAATGATCAAAGATATTGCGAGCCAAGGGATGACGATGGTCATTGTGACGCATGAAATTTCGTTTGCAAAGGACGTAGCGGATACGGTGATCTTTATGGCAGATGGAGAAATCGTTGAAAAAGGCTCACCAGAAGCCGTCCTCATGAAGCCTCAGCATGAACGAACAAAACAATTTTTATCCAGGATTCATCGCGGAATGTGGCAAGGATTGGAGGAAGACATATGAAGCAAAAGACAGCATTCATGACAGCTGGTGTCCTTCTGATTCTCCTCTCTCTGATTGGCTGCAGCAGTGTGAAAACAACAACAGATGATGGAAAACAAATTGTGAAAGTCGCACTGAGTGCAGAGGTCAATCCACCCTTTTTAGCCACAAATGAACGAAACGAACCGATTGGCTATAACATTGATTATTTAAATGAAGTGGAAAAAAGACTTCCGCACATACATTTTGATTACATATTTGGCGAGGAAGAATCCAATTTAATTGGTGTTGGCGCGGGGAAGTTTGAAATGGCAGCTAATTGGTTTTTCAGTAACCCTGAACGCGAAAAACGGTTTCTTTACCCTAAAGTTCCGTACGGCTATTCGATGACAGGTTTAATTGTGAATGAATCAAACCGGGATATTCAATCGCTTGACGATATGACATCAAAAAAGCTCGCTCCTGTCAGTCCCAGCGGCGGATTGCGTTCCATATTAAATCAATATAATGAAGAACATGATCCAGATATTCCGCTGACAACCATTGAAAGCCCTTCAAATGAACTCAACTTAAAGCGTGTTGAAAGCGGACGATCCGATGCGGCCTTTATGAATATTTCGACCTTCGATACCATTCAAAAGCATCTGAACCTAAAGGTCAAAGTGGGCGGCATTGTGTCAAAGGAGCCGATCTATCTTGTCTTACAGCCAAGTGAGAAGCAGCTTGCAGCAGATTTGGACCGAGTTACACAAGAGATGATCGATGATGGAACACTGCCTAAGCTTGCGAAAAAGTGGTTTGGGGTTGATTTCTTTCAAGATATTGACTACATCTCAGAGCAAGGCTATCAATATGAAGAAAGGAAGGAAGCGTCATGACGTTTACAGCTGGAGATTGGCTGCGCATTTTTTTACAAGTGCTTGAACGCCTGCCACTCACTTTTCTCATTATTGCGGTGTCATTGTTTTTCGCCATCATAATAGGGCTCTTATTTGCATGCATTCGTATAAAACAAATCCCAGTGCTGAAGCAAGTGGCTGTTATTTATTTATCTTTTACACGAAGTACGCCATTAATTGTTCAGTTGTTCTTGATTTATTTTGGACTGCCCCAGCTTTTACTTGTGGCAGGGATTCAAATCAATCATTGGGATCGTGTGCTATTTGTGATGATGACATTCTCTTTACATACTGGCGCTTATTTATCTGAAGTCTTTCGCAGTGCGTATTCATCAGTTGGGAAAGATCAGCTGGAAGCCGCCTACATTGTTGGGATGACAGATACGCAGGCTTTGATCAGGATCATTATCCCGCAGGCCTTTCTCATTGCCCTGCCAAACCTCGGAAATTACACCATTGATCTCGTGAAAGACACGGCGATTGCCTTTACGATCGGGCTCATCGATATGATGGGACAGGTGAAGATTATCTTAGGGAACAACTACGGAATCGGCATGTTTGAAGTGTATGTAATCATTGCGATTGTGTACTGGCTCATTTGTATGAGCATTGAATTAGTCACCATGCTGCTTGAAAAGAAATTTGTAAAAGGCCGCACCAGTCTGTCACGTTAAGGAGGCGATTAGATGCAAACCATTGATATTCCATTTGCGATTGACCAAGTACCACATATTCTAAAAGGTGTTCCTTTCACCTTATTAATTGCACTTGTTTCCATGGCTGTGAGTCTTGTGATTGGATCTATTTTTGCTTTCATTCGTCTCTTTCGCGTCCCTGTACTTAGGCAGCTCGTCACGCTCTACGTCTCCTTTTTTAGAGGAACGCCGCTTATTGTTCAATTGTTCGCTTTCTTTTATGGGCTTCCTTTTGTTCTAACTAGTATGAGCGGCATATTCGGACTGACCTTTCATCCGGATATGGTCTCCCCATTAGCTGTTGCCCTCATTACCTTTAGCCTGCATTCAGCCGCTCATTTAACAGAGGTGGTCCGGAGTGCACTTCTCGCAGTAGACAAAGGGCAGCTTGAAGCGGCAAAAATTGTAGGTATGACAACTAGGCAAGCGATGCGGCGCATTATTTTGCCGCAGGCATTTGTTGTGGCCTTACCGAACCTAGGCAATCAGCTCGTTCAGTTATTAAAAGCGACATCTCTTTCGTTTACAATTGGGGTACTCGAAATCATGGGTATTTCCCGGATCATTGCAAATGACGGCTATCAGTTTTTAGAAACTTATCTCGTCTCTGCTTTGATCTATTGGATGCTGAGCATTTTCTTTGAATTAACTTTTGCATTATTAGAGAAACGTGTCAGCGTATACGGCAGAACTCTCGGACGTTAAAAAGTCGATCAGGCACAAAAACCTGATCGACTTTTTTATTCACCCTTTTTTGGTGTGTTAAACAGTTCTTTTGGTGCGGGTTTGAGCTTTGGTGCTGAGCCGAATACGACAGGTGCAGAAATATATCTGAACTCTCCTTTTCCATCCATGCTGCGCCCATGTGCCCATCTGCCTTCCTTGCTTTCTTCCCCTCTTGAGAAGTTAAACAAGTCATAGGATACTTGCTGTTTTTCTAATGAACGAGGGAAGGTGGTTGGTACGACGACATCCCCTTCTCGCTCTTCTAATTCCTTAATTGCGGCAAGCCACATATTTTGATGATAAGTATCACGAGCAATGAGAAAGGAGAGCATATCCTTGACCCCACGGTCATCTGTCATTTCGTAAAGCCTTGTAACCTGAAGTCTCCCTTGTGATTCTGCATTTAAATTGGCCCTGAAATCCGCCATTAAATTTCCGCTTGCAATGATATACTTAGCATTCCACGGATACCCTTGACTATCCGCTGCCATTGCCCCTAAACCGGCAACAATTGCATGCTGCGGGTTCATTCCACCCATGACAGCTGCAAGTGCTGGATCGCTTTGATACGCCTGTTCCTGTTCTTTTACCGGTGCTTTATCAAGCAGACGTGCGATCATCGTCGCCAGCATTTCGACATGGCCAATTTCCTCTGTACCAATATCAAATAATAAATCCCTATATTTTTGGTCTGCCCGGCAATTAAAGCCTTGAAATAAATATTGCATCATCACGCTGATTTCACCATATTGACCGCCTAATACTTCTTGCAGCTTTTTCGCGTAAAGCGGATCAGGCTTTGAGGGCTTTGCTTCATATTGCAATTCTTTGATGTGATAAAACATGATGTCATCTCCCTTATCATGAAACATCTTTTCAATTATCACTATTCAACCGCAGCTCTCATTATGAAAATGACCTGATCACATAAAAAAAGAGAATGGCTTATGCCATTCCCTTTGTTATCTTACTTATTCAGCACTGACTAAAATTTTCACTTGATCTTTTTCATTGATTAAAGCATGGAAGCCATCCTCGATCACATCGTCCAGCTTGATTTTTTTCGTGACGAGTGTGTCTGCAGAGAAATAGCCTTTTCTCATTAAGTTTAATACAGATGGGAATACGTCTCTGTAGCCGATAATTCCTTTCACTGTACGTTCTTTAATGACAATATCGTTCGGCATAATTTCTGCGCCTTTTTCCCAAATGCTTACAATGACAGTTTCACCTGAAATTCTAGTTGATTGGATTGCTTGCTTCAATACAACAGGTACACCTGTCACTTCAAAAGAAACATCGACGCCACCGTTTGTACGGCGTGCGATTTCTTGAACAACATCTTCATATTGAGAAGGATCTACAATGATCGCTCCAAGCTCTTTTGCTTTCTCTTGGCGCTCTTTTGATAGTTCAACTGCATAAATATCAGTAGCACCAGCTGCTTTTAATGCTTCAATGACAAGTAAACCAATTGGTCCGCAGCCAAACACAGCCGCTGTATCCCCAGCTTGTACTTTACTAGAACGTACCGCATATAAAGCAACTGCAGAAGGCTCAACAAGCGCGCCTTGCTCATAGGAGATTTCGTCTGGTAATAAATGAAGTAATTCTTCATCAACTGATACATATTCAGAGAATCCACCGCCGCCTCCGGCAAGTCCTAAAAAGCCCATGTTTTCATCTAAATTATAAGCACCTTGATGCCCGTGAGTTGCAAAAATAGGTTCAACAACCACTCGATCGCCTACTTTATAATTGCTCACGCCTTCTCCTACTTCAACAACTTCACCAGAGAACTCGTGTCCGAGCGTAATGGGTGCTTTTTCCTTTGTAAGTGGATGAGGTTCATTCACAGGAATGAAGATCGGTCCGCCCAAATATTCATGTAAATCACTACCACAAATGCCGCACCATTTTACTTTAAGTTTCACTTTTCCTGGAGCAACTGTTGGTTCATCAATTTCCTCTAGTCGAATGTCTTTTTGATCGTGCCAGCGTAGTGCTTTCATTTGTAAGACTCCTTTTCTCATCAATTTAATTAACTTACTTAAATAATGATAACATAATTTTTTTAATTTTCTAAGTAGGATGCACTATTTTTTTGACAGTCAATGGACGAAAGATGACAAAACATAGCAATAGACAGATCAGAAGCATACATATACACCCAATAATGACGGAAATTCTGATCGATAAAATATGAGCGAGTCCGCCGAATATTCCTGTCATGATCATCGTCAGAATGGCTTCAACCAACGCATAAAAGCTGGCTACCCTCCCCATCACCTCTACCGGAATATTCGTTTGATAGAACGTCATAAAGCCTGTGTTCGCAAATGCTAAAAAGAAGGCTAATATAAAAAATCCACCGGCGGCTGCAACTAGACTGCTGGAAAATGCATAAATAAGATAGCCAAACGCCACAAACAAACTGCCGATTCCAAGCATCAGCGAAACTGACAGCCTTTCGACAATGACCGAATTAAGACTTGCCCCTGCGATGATACCCGCTCCAGCTATACTGACAAGAAGGCCGTATTCTGTATCAGTCAGCAATAATACTTCTTTTGCAAAGGCTGTTTCAAGTGAGTCAATGGCCGTAGGAAGGACCGATATCGCCGCACTAAATAATAAATATACCGCCATGATCTGGCGTGACGTCAGACTAAATTGCAGAACAAGCTTTGCATCCTCTTTTAACATTGAAAGGGAAAACCCCTTTTGTCCAGAATCTGTTTTGAGCAAATTCGGTAAACACATCGTTAACAAAGCAGATATCAACAGGCAGATGGCATTTACATAAATTGAAAGAACAGGAGTCCCGATTAGAAAGAGCAGACCAGCGGCGGCGGGCCCAAGTAAAAATCCACCGGATTGTAATAAAGAGCGAATGGCATTAAACCGTTTTCGGTTATCGGCTGGGATTAGTCCTGTCATATACACCATCGACGCTGGATGAAACATCGCTTGTGCCATCTGTATGAAAAACACCATGACATACAGAATGAGCAGATGTCCTGAGAATAAGGCAAAAGGGATGCATGCAATGAGCAGAGCGCGGGTAATATCTAAACTAATCATCACATTCCGCTGATTCAGCCTGTCTATCAAACTGCCAGACCAGCTATTGGTCAAAAGAGCAGCAGCCGGTCTTAGTAAATAAACTGCTGTTACAGCAAGTACAGAGCCCGTTTCTTGAAAAATAAGCAGATGGAGGGCAATCATATAAATCCACTCTCCTATGTTTGCAATCCCGATGGCTCCAAGCAAAATACTCATATCCCGCCAATGTTTTTTCATCATGGTCCCCCCTATTTGTCATAAAAAAAATCCCGCCCCCAAGACATTTCTGTCTTGAGGACGGGATTTACTCCGCGTTGCCACCTCAGTTCATTCATCTGTTGCCAGATGAACCTTAGCGGGTGATCATTCACCCTTCTCTGTAACGGGAGAAGTTCGCTGCACCACCATCCGAGGGAATTCGGTGCAGAGCTAAGAGGCTTGGTTCCATCATGCTTCCCAGCTCCTTCTCAGCTTCACGGAGTTCTCTGTGTGGGGCAGCTATGATGTACTCTTCTCTATTCGCGCTGTGTTACTTATTTTCACGACCTTCAGCTGAATTGTTACATATTGTACTGCGCCTCGATCAAAGCGTCAATGTTTTTTTTATGTTAATCCGCATAAATCATTTTTCTAGTCATGCCGCCATCTACGACTAAATCTGTGCCGGTCACAAATTGATTGTCTTCATCAGTTAAATAAAAACAGGCTTTCACAATATCCTTTGGCGTGCCGACTCGATTGGAAAGATGCTGCTGATGGTCAATTTCTCGAAGACTTTTCTCATCTTTCGTTTCAATCCATCCAGGGGAAATGCTATTCACCGTAATGTGATCCTGACTAAAAGAAACCGCCAAAGCATGAGTAAGCGCGGAAATGCCGCCTTTTGATGCAGCGTATGCTTCTGTATGAGGCTCTGACATGGTCGCGCGGGTAGATGAAATGTTCACAATAGACCCGCCTTTTGGATTTTCTTTTATATAACGTGCTGCTTCTCTTGCACATAAAAAAGTCCCTCTTAGGTTCGTTTGTAACACACGATCCCACTCATCGACCGTTACTTCATAAGGCGATACAGTACACATGACACCAGCATTATTAATGAGAATATCAATCGTTTTAAAGCGCTCTGCCGCAAACGACATTAAGTGTTGAATATCCTTTTCTTGTGTCACATCTGTTTTCTTAAAATAAACTTCTAACGATTCTTTTTTTAGCTCTTCCTCCAATCGCTTCCCCTTCTCTTCATCTATATCTGCAAGCACCACTCGCGCTCCTTCTTTTGCATAGCCCCAAGCGATCATTTCACCAATTCCATTGGCTGCACCTGTGATGACGACCGTTATATTGCGAAAGTTCATCGTTTATCCAATCCTTTCTCCATCAGATGTTGTCATCATACCACTCTTATATAGACGATACATAGTCACATGAAACATAAAAGAACACCCTCCAAGTGATCGTGTCATAGGAGGATGTTTCTTTGGAATTCATTGATCAAAAGCAGCTTTTAAAATGTCTAAGTAGTCGGCTTTCGTAACGGTACGAACATTGCTTGATGTAGAGCCGTTTTGTTCTGCTAATTCAGCCACTTTTTCAAAATCTTCTTCTTTTACATAAGATAAATCTTTTAGTGCTGGAATACCTAAATTTTTTGTAAAAGTATACATGCCATCAATTAATTTTTGAATCGCCACATCATCTGAATCCGTTTTATCTGCAAAGCTCATTATTTTGGCAAGCTCTGCGTGTAACACCTTGTTTTCAGCTGCATTGAATTGCATGACATAAGGCAAAAATACCGCGTTTGCGATACCATGAGGTGTATCATAAAGACTGCCAAGAGCTTCTGCTAAGCAATGAACGGCCGCGACATCAGCTGAACCGAAGCATAAGCCGGCTAGTAAACTACCTTCTTGCATTTTGTATCTTGCTTCTAGATCAGAGCCATCTTCATATGCTGCTGGTAAGTATTTTACAATGGTCTCCATTGCACTTGCACCCATTGCTTTTGAAATAGGATTTGTTACTTTACAAGAATAGCCTTCAATAGCATGTACCAATGCATCAACGCCTGTTGCGGCTGTTATGCTTTTTGGCACCGTTAATGTAAGAGCTGGGTCTAAAATCGAAATGGTTGGCCGAAGCAAGGCATGTTTTAATGTGATTTTTTTATGTGAAGCAGCTAACGTGATGACAGATGAACGTGTTACCTCAGAGCCAGTACCAGCCGTTGTTGGAATACAAATTAGTGGAGATAGATTAGCATATGCCTTCTTCCCTGATATATAATCTTCAGGAATGCCGCCATTTGGACCTAATAAAGCAATTGCTTTCGCCGTATCCATTGGACTTCCGCCACCAATCGCAATAACCGCTGATGCTTGTTCTTTTCTAAAGAGCTCTGCACCAGCTAGACATTCATTATCTCTAGGGTTTGGAGATACTTGATCAAATACAAATACAGAATAACCTGCTTCCTGCAAATACGCTTCAATAGGCTGAACGAGCCCTGCGTTTCTCACACCAGAATCTGTCACAATCATCACTTTGGCACCTGGCAATAAAAGATCCTCCACTATAGATCCAATTTCTTTTGACTGATCAGTCCCCATCATTATGTTTGTTTGGCAATGATATTCAAAATTCCTCATGATTTTTCTACTCCTTCATTTAAGTTTGTTGAGTGAGCCGTTTGTTTTTCTGCTCCCCACCACTCTATTTCTTTTAAACCTGGTATGCTAGATGCATAAAAGACTGGATTTTTGCCTAACAGCCTTTGTTGAATATAATCATCTAAAGCGGCAAAAGCATATTTTCCTAGGATAGCAATTGCAATCAAATTGACGATTGCCATAATGGCCATCGACAAGTCGGCCAACGTCCAAACGATTTGTAAGTTGGCCACAGCTCCAAACATGATCATCAATAATACCATGATTCGATACGTCAATAACGCTGTTACACTATTATGGATAAAACCGATATTGGCTTCACCATAATAGTAGCCTCCTACAATAGAACTAAAAGCAAAAGTAAATATAGCAAATGCTAAGAAAATACTAGCCCAAGATCCAAAATGCTGTGCCATTGCGGCTTGTGTAATTTCGATACCAGATAATTCACCTGCTGTTTCTACTGTCGATAGCATAATAATAAAGGCTGTACAGCTACAAACCACTAATGTGTCAAAAAATACACCTAACAATTGAACAAATCCTTGTTTTACTGGATGCGTAACATTGGCGGCAGCAGCAGCGTTTGGTGCACTACCCATTCCTGCTTCATTTGAAAAGAGCCCCCGTTTTACACCGTTCATTATCGCAGCACCAATGCCGCCTCCAACGATTTGTTCTAATCCAAATGCACTTTTCATAATACTTGCTAATGCTGCGGGTACAGCACCGATATTAGTGACAATCACATAAAGTGCTAAAATGATATAAAATGCCGACATAATTGGCACAATGATTTGTGTAAAATTAGCGATTCGCTTCACACCACCAAAAATAATGCAAGCTGTAAAAATTGTGACAAATAGCCCCATGGCAATCGGACTGATCCCAAATGAATACTGAAAGGCATTTGTAATTGTATTCGTTTGTACAGCGTTAAAAATTAAGCCGAAACTAAGAATAACAGAAAAGGCAAAAATCCTACTTGGCCATTTCAATCCGAATTGCTTTTGAATATAGTAACCAGGGCCTCCTTTAAATCCGTCATTTGTTCTCACCTTATAAATTTGTGCCAGTGTACTTTCGACAAATGCAGAGGCTCCTCCTAAAACGGCTGCAAACCACATCCAGAAAATAGCTCCAGGACCACCAACAGTGATAGCAATCGCAACGCCTGCCATATTTCCAGTACCAATTCTTGTAGCAGCTCCAATAAAAAAAGCTTGCATAGATGAAATTTCATGACTTCCCTTTTTGGTTTTGGGTGCTTTTTCAAAAATAGAACGGAAAATCTCTTTTAGTAAGACAATTTGCATAAATTTCATTCTCACTGTAAAGTAGATTCCTATGCCTATTAACATGAATACTAAAATATATGTCCATAAAAAATCATTCACTGAATTAACAATCACTTCAAACAAAGCCATCTCCCCTTTGTAAATCTGAATATTTGAAATAACAAAAGATTGCAAGCGCTTACTTTTATGATAGTGAAAATGTTATGATCTATCTATAGAAGTTTTCTGATTGTATCAATCGGCTCATCCGATTTAGGGAGGTTTGAAGTTGGAAATCAAACAACTGATGATGTTCCAAACAGCATCAAAAGTATTAAACTTTACAAAAACTGCACAAATGCTTGGTTATGCTCAATCTAGCATCACAGCAAATATTGTGGCATTGGAAGAAGAGCTAGGAACGCCTCTATTTGAAAGGCTTGGAAAAAGGGTGATCTTAACAGAAGCTGGCAGACAATTTCAACATTATACAGATGAAATTTTAGGCTTAACAGGGGAAGCATTAGAGGCTGTTGGTGGGATGAATGAGCCAAGCGGCATTTTGAGAATATGTGCATCTGAAACACAATGTACCTACCGGCTTCCTCATATTTTAACGGACTTTCAAACCAAGTATCCAAAAGTGGAACTGATCTTCCGCCCAGGAATAGCGGAAAAGGATGTCTTAACTCTATTACTTGAAGGACAAATTGATGTCGCCTTATTATCCATGAATCCTGTAGTATCCTCACATTTACTTGTAAAAGAATTAAAAGATGAACCGATGGCCATTGTATGCTGCCCAACAAATCCTTTGAGCAAAAAACAAAAAGTATATCCCATTGATTTAAACGAGCAACGATTGTTGTTAACTGAAGAATGTGATTATCGCTACGCCTTCGAACACTCATTAACACAGGCAGATGCAAAACCAAGAAGTAAACTAGAATTAGCAGATGTAGAAGCCATAAAAAAATGTGTAATGGCAGGCTTAGGAATCGCTGTACTTCCTGAAATTTCTGTAAAAAAAGAAATAACAGAAGGCAATATCATCAAAATCAACTGGATGGAACCCTGTTTCTCAACGAAGATTCAACTATTTTGGCATAAAAACAAATGGATGTCCCCTGCTTTAAAGGCATTTGTGGATTTAACAGAGGATTATATCCTTTTAAACGGGTAATATGAGCATTTTTCTATTCCTTTCATTGCCGCGCCTCCAGAAAATACTGAAGAGTGATTGTATACAAAATCCCTCTATAGCTATATAGAGGGATTTAGGCTTTTTAAAAGGTAAAAGTAATTTCTTACAAAGAGATTAATAGGATCGGATATTTTTCAAACCAATCACCATAAAAACAATCGTAAAAGCAGCTAAAACTGTTATGTCTAATAATAAGATAGTGTGATTGACAGTACCGCTCATAATCTCACCAAAACCAGACATCATCCATGTTTGCGGTATAGCCAACGAGATCTTCTTCATCATGTCTGGAACGATATCTAATGGCCAATAAATACCGCCTAGCATGCAAGTTCCTACTATGATAATCGCACTAAATACTTCAGCTTGCTTTTTTGTATGAGATAAAGTGGCAATCATAAAACCTAAACTCACGACTAGCCCTATAACAAATGATCCAAACACAAGAATATGAATCAAGTCGCCTAAGTACATTTGAAAGAACACAGATAAGACGGTCAAAAGAACACCCAGTTGTAGCCATCCAAGGAGGAAATAAGCCATTAAATAACCAAGCAGCACATATATTTTATGAATTGGACTCGAAAGCAATCTTTGCCAAGTATAATCTTTATACTCTAAATGAATGGATGATACAGAGCTTGAAATCGCAAACATCATAAACATAATAGTAAAGCCAAGCGGTATTAAATTCGGTTGCTGGCTTGCCTCACCATCTTGATTTTTTTCAACCAATGAAATGGAGCCAGATTCATTTAACTTGTTTAAAGCATTGGTGAGAGAAACACTTTTCTGCTCTTTCACACCCTGAATGATTTGATAAATGATGGCCGCTGTCTCTTTTAAATAGGGAGATAAGACAGCATATTCCTCAGTTTTCTTATAAACTGTCACATCAAAAATCTCTTTATCTTTCAGATGGGACTTTAACGGGTTTGCGACTTTCACAGACGCAATGACCTTTTCTTCAGATACTAAATCTTTCGCATCGCTTTCAGTCGCCTTTACCCAGAGAAATTTGGTGTTTTTTTCGAGAATTTGAAAAATTTCTTGATCCAGTTTACCTTGACTGGGCTCTAGAATAAAAGCAACTGTCGGTTTCTTTGTATCAGATGCGGTACTACCAAAGATAAAACTAAATACGATTGGCATCACAAATAAAAAAATGAGGGTCAATGGGGACTTTAATGTTTCTTTTAACTTTAACGTTATAATGGCTAATATTTTATGCATAACGATGCTTCCTTTCAAAAGACATTCTTAATAAAGCAATGATGAAGAAGGCTAGTCCCATCCCACAGCTAAGTAATAATCCGTTTTGAATTTCACTAAAATCAGCACCTGCCATACTTTTCAAAAACATTTGAAGTGCAAGAGAATTAGGTAAAAAATAGCTGATATCAATCACCCATTGTGGGAATAAGTATAAGGGCACCATACTCCCGCCTAAAGCAGCTAACACTTGAGTGCCTAAAATCCCCACACTGTTAAACGTTTTTTCTCTTTTGATAAAAGAACCAATCAGCACCCCGAACCCCGCAGCATTTAATATAAAACTACATCCGATCATCCCAACAGTAAAAGGCTCTCCCCAGTTCACCTTAAAGACTAAACTAGTAAATAAAATAATGACCGCAAGTTGAATCATACTCATCAAAACAATACCCAATAACTTCCCAACGATGTAATTCGTATTGCTTAATTTTGATACAATCAGCCTTTTATAAACATCTTCCTCTTTTTCCTCTATCATACTTCCTACTAGAAAAACAACAGTCATTAATAAAAAAAGCACCCCCATCCCGCCTGCGTAGTATTGGAAGGATGTAATCGGCTGGCTGTTGATATGAATATTCCTCTCGTTCACAAGTTCTTTTTTCAGTTGATCAGACGCGATTTCCACTTCTTTACCTTGATTCAAGGGCACCAGAATACGATTCATATGATAATTTTGAAAGAATTGCAAAACTACATTCTCCAGAACCATTTCCTGTAAATTTGAATTAGGCCCTTTCAAAATATTCAATTGCACATGATCATGATTCAATAGGCTTTTTTCAAAATTCGGCTTGATGATTATCCCCATTGTAATGTCTCTACTATTTAAATCTTTCTCCAGCTGATTTTTCGAGGTGACCTTCACATCAAATATGTCACTTAGTTCACTCTTAGACAATGTTGAAAGAAACATTTTACTTGTAGCGGACTTATCTTGATCTGTTATTCCTACTCGAAATGAATTGATCCTGATTTCACTATCTTTCTTCATGTTATCTCCAAATGCTGCACCTAAAATAGCAATTAATATGATAGGCATAAAAAAAAGTGTAAAAAAGCTTTTCTTATCCCTAAAAAACAATAATAGATCTTTCAGTACAACCCAAATGCTCATATGCTCACCTCCAAACAGCCTAATCCCTCAATTTTTTACTAGTTAAATATAAAAATACATTTTCTAAGTTTGGTTCTACGATTTCTGCTGAAATAATTTGAACATTTAATGCAGTCACACCTTGAATGAGACGACTTAATAGCTGCTGAGGATGTTGATCAAATATTTTAATTTGATTTCCATGAATCACAACTTCCTTTAACGGATCTTCATCATTTATGTATTGGCACACACGATCTATTTCGCTCTGTCCATGTTCACGTTTAATAGTAAAAATAATTTCTCTTTGATTGCCAACAAGCTTACTTAATTCATGTTGATTCCCAATGGCAAGGATCGATCCGTGATCCAAAATGGCCATTCTTTCACATAAATATTCGACTTCTTCCATGTAATGACTAGTATATATAATTGTCATCCCTTCACTATTTAACTTTTTTACTGTTTCTAATATGTGATTTCTTGATTGTGGATCTATGCCTACAGTCGGTTCATCCATAATTAATAGTTTCGGTTGATGCAAAATCGAGCATCCGATATTCACTCTTCTTTTCATTCCCCCAGAGAATACTTTCACTTGGTCATTTGCTCTATCTTCAAGACCAATTAACTGAAGTGTTTCTTGTACTCTTTTTTTTAGCTCCTTTCCTTTGAGTCCGTACATTCTCCCCCAAAACATTAAATTTTCTTTTGCTGTCAAATGTAAATATAAAGCGATCTCTTGCGGGACAATACCAATCATTTGCTGTGCTTTTTTTGTTTCTTTGTTTAAATCTAAACCTTCAACCGTTACAGCGCCGCTTGTTGCGCGGATAAGCCCTGTCAAGATGCCAATTAATGTGGATTTCCCAGCACCATTTGGTCCCAATAGACCAAATGATTCTCCTTTTTTTAAGTGAAAGGTTACCCCTTTTAATACCTGTTGATCCTCATAATTTTTCTTAATGTCTTGTACTTTTAGCAACCTATCTCTCTCCTCTATTCTGCCTTTCGTTCTCTCACATAAAATCCCTAAAAATATTTACCATCCAATCAAACCATAATATATGGTATAAAATTCTACTAAATATTAATATTTCCAATCTGTTCATTTTAACATGTTACGTAATGCAGGAGAATAGTACACGCTTTTATAAATGTTGAAAAAACGCAAAAAAAACTTACAAGGGGTTCTTGTAAGTTTTTTAATCAAAATGTGTGGATCAAATACTAATTTCAGTCATATTACAGCACAGGAGGGGGTCACCACTCACAAATGTTTGATCCTGCTTTTTCCAGCAAGTTTAATCGACATTTTTATTCTTTCCTGAAAAGTGCGATCCAGTCATCCACCTCTATTGATTCTATTTGATCCTCTGTCATGTTCAATCTATAATATTGCTTTATTTTCTCGTTAGCATCTAACATGTATTTCGTAACGTTCTCTTCTTCCTTTAAAGTTTTCGTTGTTCGCTTGACCCATTCTTGAAAAGGGTAACGTTTTTTTCGCTTCATTGATCTTACTTCTTTTATCCCTTCTTGTAAAAACAATTCCCTCCATTGTTCTGTAGATAGACAGGACACATGACTTGGGTCTCTCAATCGTTCCAGCTGATTGATAAATAGGGCAAGCTCTTCATCATTTGGCGAAACATTATCAATAAAGCAAAACAGACCATTTGACTTTAATACACGAGATACCTCTTTAGCAAACTGTTCAGGGTGCGGGAAATGGTGTGCTGCAATTCGGCATGTGACCATATCAAATGTGCCATCTAAAAAAGGAAGGCTTTCTGCATCCGCTACTACATAAAAAATTTGTGGATACGCTTTTAAATGAAGTGATGTATTCAAAAGCATCGCTTTCGTTAAATCTGTCGCAAACACTTGATTCACATATGGAGCCAGTGCTTTTGCGGTATGCCCGCCACCAGTTGCTATATCGAGTACGACCCAGCTTTCTTCTGGGGCTGCCCATTCAACAATTAGATCCAGGTCTGCTCCCTTTGCGTGAGTTTGACTCGTCACATACTTTTCGGCATTTCTCCCAAATTGTTCTACTACTCTTCTTTTGGCCTGATCTGAATTCAACTGATTCCTCCCCTTTCAAATACATTGGATTTTCCACAATAAAGAGCCGTCCCATTTTATTGAGCGGCTCCTTTCATGTTAAAAATTTATCGAGAAAGCATCCCGTGCGGGTCAATGACAAATTTCTTCGCCACACCCGAATCAAAGTCACTATATCCTTTAGGGGCTTGATCAAGGTCAATGAGGGTCGCATTGACGGCTTTGGCGATCTGTGCTCTTCCGCTTAAAATGGATTTCATTAGACTGCGATGATATTGCATAACAGGGGTTTGGCCTGTCACAAAGGTATGAGCCTTCGCCCAGCCAAGTCCAATTCGTACTTTCAGAGAACCGACTTTTGCATCAGCATCCACTGCTCCTGGATCTTCTGTGACGTAAAGCCCTGGAATTCCAAGTTTGCCGCCAACTTTGGTAATATCCATAATCGTATTTAAAACGGTCGCAGGTGCTTCTCCCTGATCTCCATGACCCGAAGCTTCAAAGCCGACACAATCGACGGCACAATCGACTTCTGGCTCCCCTAAAATCTGCGTGATTTGTTCGCCGATTCGATCGTGTTTTCGTAAATTGATCGTCTCGCAGCCAAAGCTTCTTGCCTGCTCCAGTCTTTGCTCATTCAGATCTCCAACAATCACAGCAGATGCGCCAAGCAGCTGAGCCGAATGTGCTGCTGCAAGACCTACTGGCCCAGCACCTGCAATATAAACGGTTGAACCAGGCTTTCCTCCAGCCGTATAAGCACCATGAAAACCTGTCGGGAAAATATCGGAAAGCATTGTGAGATCAAGTATTTTTTCCAACGCTTGATCTTTGTCTGGAAATTTAAGCAGCTGAAAATCTGCATATGGAACCATGACGTACTCGGATTGGCCTCCAACCCATCCGCCCATATCTACATATCCATAGGCAGAGCCTGGACGGTCCGGGTTTACATTTAAGCACACATGGGTTTTTTGTTCTTTACACATGACGCAGCGTCCGCATGCAATATTAAACGGAACGGACACGAGATCCCCTTTTTGAATAAACTCTACATCTCGTCCAACTTCAACGACTTCACCTGTAATTTCATGACCAAGGACAAGCCCCTCAGGTGCAGTCGTACGCCCTCTCACCATGTGCTGATCACTTCCGCAAATATTCGTCGTCACTACTTTTAAAATGACGCCATGCTCACATTTGCGTCCCACATTGGCTTTAGGTACACCTGGGCCGTCTTTTAAGACCAAATCAGGGTATCCAATATCCTCCACTGCTACTTTTCCTGCTCCTTTATAAACAACACCTTTGTTTCCCGACATGATTTCATTCCTCCCTTTTGTTTAAAAATGAAGTCTCTACAATTTTCTCTATTTCTAAGGCAATTCCCTTCTTCAAACAGCACATTATGTGAAAAATAAGGAGGTACATGTCTATGGGAGAAAGAAAAATGTGTCTTCCAGTGAAATAAAAAAGAAAATATTGAAAAAAAAGCTAAACTTTTGCAGAACGGTGTCGATATAAGAAATAAGCCAGACAGGTATCCTTAATCGACAAACAAATTCCTTATATATACTATCATTCCTTACACACCTGGCTGGCGCCTACATCACATACAAAAGGCTCTTCATCTGAAGAGTCTTTTTTATTTTTATATTCGATTGCAGGTAAAGAGGCTCCTCTGACGAAGAGCCTCTTTTTTGAGTGCTTGTTCATTACCTGGGAAATATTTTCATCATTTTAAGGCTTTGATACAGATGTATGTATCATAGTGATAAACCGAGACTTCTCTAAAGTGATACGCTGAAAACAGGCGGCTGATCTCTTGTTCACTGTACGATGAAAAAGAGGTTGACCGTTTTTGTTCCTTTATCAGCTCCTGCTTTTGAAAGGATAAAAATACTTCTCCATCCACTTGAAGAACGCGGTACACTTCCTTCATGACTTGCTCAATATCCTTCAAGTAATAGATCGTCTGCACCGTAAATAATTTATTGAATGATCTGTCTTCAAAAGGTAATTGCTCAGCCTTACCAAGCGTAATAACGGCTTTGTCCTGTTCTGCAAGTTTCTTATGTTTTCTTTTTGCATATTTAATCATTTGACGAGAGGCATCTACCCCATATACTTTTCCGCGGTCAAGTTTTTCTGCTACCTTTGATAAGGTGATGCCTCTTCCAGTCCCAATTTCTAAAATTCGGTCATTTTCTTGTATATTTAAGAGTTGAAGCGTCCATTCATTGATATTATGATGATTTTTTTCCATATAGCGGGCAACCCATTTTGAGAACAAGCCTTTTGGTTCCCTCATCTGTTTTCCAATCCAGCTTTGAATCAATGTTAACACCTGCTTTTCACCAGTAAATAAACTATTTACAAATTTTCTTACTTTTCATATCGGCTCTCACCTAACAAAAATTAAGACCTAGTCCTAATTTATTTGTCCTTTATAAGACGCTCCTTTTCAGAAAATGTTTCGCAGAAAGTGAAAATTTTTTAACCAGAATAGGCGTTTTCATTATTTGTGCTCAGATTGATTTCGTTTTCTGCATGAGCTGCATAATTTATAAATGTATCTTGATTAGATAAAGGTGGTGCTAGATTATGGGCTTTGGCGGTTATTCTGGAGGCTACTGCGGTGGCTACGGTGGCGGTTTTGCAGGCGGATTCGCATTGCTTGTTGTACTGTTCATTTTGTTGATCATCATTGGTGCAAGCTGGATTTGCTAACGTAAAAGGAGCAGGAAACCATGACGTTTCCTGCTCCTTTTCTTTAATACCAATAAGTCCGGTACTGATACATATAACGTCTGAGCATTTCCTCTTGCTCTCTTTGCATGCGGTATGGATTACCGTACCCGTGCTTTAAGGAATGCGGAATAGATGCATATCCGTGCCCGACAGACGGAAACCTCATATATGGTGACATCGACATTCATTGATCACCTCACAATCTCCTTTTACGGTTATCATATGTGCAGGTGATCAATGTGGAGCGTGTCTAAACCTGGTCCTTCTCCATCGTATAACAATCAAGCATGGCAAGCATCATAAACATGTCAATCTCCCCCTTTTCACATTTTTCATTTCTTGTTTTAGTTCATATACTTTAGTTGTTTCTGTTTCATTTCTTCATAAATTGTTTCGACTTCTTGTTCGTAAAGAACGGTCTCAATATCCTTGTATTTACGCTTGATCGTCAAAGTAATAAAAAATAAATGGATTGTCATATACGCTCACCTCCCTTCAGTTCGCAGCATGCGAAATAGCCCGCAGATCTTCTTTATCAGTTGACCTGCGGGCACACAAAAATGCAGATCAAAAGACAGTGTCTTCCAACCTGCAATGGATGATACGTGTGAAATCCTCGTTTACTTAAACAGTTTTGAAGCGTGCACCGTATAAGGCAAAGGAAGGACACGAACTCTTCCACAGGCTGATGACATGATGAAATTGTTGGTTGAATTGATTACAAGTAGATACGAATAACATATTCTTCAGCCTCCTTTACGTTTTTTTTAATTACTTTGTAAGTATATCCAGCAAGCACCATTTTGTAAACCTGTTTTTAGTAATATAGATGATTTTTGTGTTTTTGACTAAATTTCTACAGTTATTCTTGTCCGATTGTCCAATACAATGAAAAAAAGCCTCCTCATGGCACATGAGGAGACTTTCGAATTATTCTTCATCTAATTCTTGCAGTTTCTTTTGAAAGAAAATCGCGCGTTTAACACAAACAAACGCTGCTAATAAGAAAACACAATCAATTCCCATCATCAGCATTTTTGGAGATGCTTCGATGTGCTGATTCGGTAAAATTGTACCAATATATAAAAAGGTGCTGACTGCAAGCAAAATAAAAGCGTACTGCTTGTAATCTGTCACTAAACCACTCCACTTTTTCTTCACTTGTTTCACCTTCCGTCATCAATGTCTATTCATAGCTTAACATAGTGAGAGAAAGCGAGGGGCATGTAAATCTATCCATTCGCCAGCGCGCTTAGTCCTTGCTTCAGATCATCCAGTAAATCATCGATATCTTCAATTCCGGCCGAAATACGAATTAAACCATCTGTAATGCCAAGCTCCTCCCGGCGGTCTTTTGGAATGGACGCATGGGTCATCCGGGCAGGGACAGAAATTAAGCTTTCAACCGCTCCAAGGCTTTCTGCGATCGTAAACAGCTTCAGCTGGCTTAAAAATACATCGACATGTTCTTCTTTTCCAATATCAAAAGAGATCATGCCGCCGAAGCCTGATGCTTGTGTTTTCGCAAGTTCATGGCCAGGATGAGTACCGAGACCTGGATAATAAACACGTGTGACGGCTGAATGTTGTTCTAAAAACTCAGCGATTTTCTGTGCATTTTGTTGATGTGCTTCCATTCTTAGTCCAAGCGTTTTGATCCCTCTCATGAGAAGCCATGAATCCTGAGGTCCAAGAATCCCGCCTGTCGAGTTTTGAACAAAGTGCAGTTCTTCTCCAAGCTCTTTCGTCGCTGTGACGACAAGCCCGCCTACAACATCACTATGGCCGCCTAAATATTTAGTCGCACTGTGCAGAACAATGTCCGCGCCATATTCAATCGGTTTTTGGAAATACGGTGTGAAAAATGTATTATCGACAATCATCAAGATGTTGGCATCCTTCGTCAATTCGCCGATGGCTTTTAAATCCGTCATTTTGAGTAAAGGATTGGTTGGTGATTCAATGTAAACGGCTTTTGTTTCAGGTAAAATGGCTTTTTTCACTGCTTCAGGATCACTTGTGTCAACAAAGGTTGCATGAATGCCAATGCGGTTTAGCACCTTTGTGATGACGCGGTAGGTTCCGCCGTACACGTCATCTGTCAGGACAATATGATCTCCGCTGTTAAACAGCATCATCACAGCCGTAATGGCTGCCATCCCTGAACCAAATGCGTAGCCGCTTGCTCCTCCTTCAAGATCACGAATGACTGTTTCCAGTGCTGTTCTTGTTGGATTCGCTGTTCTAGAGTATTCATACCCCGTATGTTCGCCTGCTTTTGGCTGCTTATAAGTGCTCACTTGATAAATAGGAACAGACACGGCGCCTGTTCTTTCATCACCCGTTGTTCCGCTGTGAATCATCATTGTTTTTGGTTTCATGCTATTTTCCTCCCTCATAAATTCCTTTACTTAAATATCGCTCACTGCTGTCAGGAAAAATGGTGACAATGACTGTCCCAGGTGCTGCTTTCTTTGCTTCCTCTAAAGCGGCAAATAAAGCGGCACCAGAAGAGCTGCCGATGAGAACACCTTCTTTTTCAGCTGCTTCTTTCACCATTCGAAACGCATCATCATCACTGACAGTGTAAATCTCATCGAATAAAGCCTGCTCCATATAATCTGGGATAAATTCAAGGCCAATCCCTTCCGTTTTATGCGGGCCCGGATTCCCACCATTTAAAATGGACCCTTCAGGCTCCACAACCACTGTTTTTATCGCCTGATGCTGCTCTTTTAAATAGGCGGCACAACCTTGAAAAGTTCCTCCAGATCCTGCTCCGGCCACGAATACATCGATATTCCCTTTTAAGTCGGACCATAATTCGGGACCGAGCGTTCTGTAGTAAGTCAATGGATTTACTTGGTTTTTAAATTGTAAAACACAATAGGCATTGTCAAGGCTTGCCTCTAGTTCAAGGGCTCGATCAATCGCACCCTTCATGCCTTCTTTTCTCGGCGTATGAATAATCTCTGCACCGAGCGCCTTCATCACCTGTTGTTTTTCTTGACTAAAATGTTCTGGTACAAAAAAAATGGTCTGCAATTGATGCTTCCTAGCACTTAGGGCAAGCCCAATGCCTGTGTTTCCAGCGGTCGCTTCAATAATGGTTCCGCCTGGTCGCAGTTTGCCAGATGCTAATGCTTCTCTAATGAGCATGTCGCCTAAACGATCCTTAATACTTCCACCTGGATTCATCATCTCAAGCTTTGCATACACCTCAACACCTTCTGGGACGCCCATCCCTGACAGTTTTAAAAGCGGTGTGCGGCCAATTAATTCTGTAATATCCTTTATGACAGCCATATGATTCCCTTCCTTTGCATGGAAAAGAAGGGGGAAACCCCTTCTTTATTGTGTTTGCTTTATCATACGCAAGACAAGGTCGGTTGAGTGAATCGCTGCTTGCTCAAGGAATTGATCAAAGGAGATATTAGATTCTTTCCCTGCAATATCCGATAGCGCACGAACGACAACAAATGGCGTACCAAAGAGCTGGCAGACTTGTGCAACGGCTGCGGCTTCCATTTCCACCGCATATAGCTCTGGAAACTTCTCTCTTACAAACGCTACACGATCCGGATCATTCATAAACGAATCGCCTGTTGCAATCGTTCCTTTTGCCACTTGAATATGATCAATTTCTAAAGCAGATTCCTCTGCCAGCTTCACAAGCTTGTCATCCGCAATGAAAGCAGCTGGAAGTCCCGGCACTTGTCCATATTCGTAATCAAAGATGGTCACATCTACATCATGATGTCTCACATCAGTAGAGATGACAATATCACCTACATTTAATGAGTGATGGAAACCGCCAGCAGATCCTGTATTAATCACATAATCTGGCTGAAAGCGGTCAAGCAGTAATGTTGTGCTGACCGCTGCATTTACTTTTCCAATCCCTGATTTTAATAAAATCACTTCTTTATCTTCATAAACACCTGTTGTAAATTCACACCCAGCGATGTTTTCTTGTGTAGCATTTTTTAGTTGATCCCTTAAAATCGTCACTTCTTCTTCCATTGCACCTATGACTGCGATTTTCAAATCAAAAACATCCTTTCATTCCCTTTTCTTCGCTTCTACGATCCAAACAAAATCATTCATTTGATGAAAGGACGTGCTAAAACCTTCTTCTTCAAAGATTTGCTTTAGCACATCAATGGATGGATAATATTCCGTTTCTAAATCCTCTGCAAGCTGATCGAATCCTGCGGCTCTCGCTTTGTCAATCTCAGCTTGATGTGCTGCTTGATTTTGAAACATTGTATCAGCAAAGACTATTTTACCATCTGAGTGAAGGATGTTGCTATAGGTGTGAATGGCTTGTTTTTTTTCTTCGTCCGTTAAATGGTGGAAAGCATATGAGCTGACGATCGTATCTGGCTCAAAAGGCGGCACTGGAAATGATAAAAAATCCCCATCATGAAATACATCTGGTACTCCTTTTTGAAGCGCCGCTTTCTTCATGGCATCTGATGGTTCAACACCAAACACGTTTTTTTCAGCTGCAAGGAGCAGCGCTGTTAGATTCCCCGTACCGCTTCCAAACTCAAGAACATTTTGGCCTGAGCGGCGGGCAATCTCTTTTAAAATAGCCGGATACCGGCGAAACACTTCTTTATACTGCTCGTCATGACCACTTACCGTGTCGTCATAAGAGTCAGCCCAATGATCAAATAAAGAAAGAAACTCACGTCCCATTTTCTTTCCCTCCACTTTATCTATTTATTCCTATGCGTATAGTATGTTTTGTTCCGTCGAACAGTTCCTATCCTACCACAACTTCTGTTTCTTTCCTACTAAAAAATACTGGGAGAGACCGAAAAATATTTGCCCTTCTGAGGGAGAGAGATTAAGATGAATGAAGAGTATAGAGAGGTGAATCAAATGGATTTTCAGCTGGATTTTTTAAAGGACAAAATTGAATTTTTTGAAGCATCGTCTTTAAAAGAACTTGAACAAAAGATCCAGAAACAAATTGAGCATAATCAGGCGATCCTGCTGACCGTTCATTCTGTCAGTCATCAAACGACTGTGATCGATGAGCGGATTTTGTATACAGCAGTTGTTCATTTTAAAGCGAATGTCTAAACAAAAAAAGATAGCAGATCTGCTATCTTTTTTTCATGTTTATCTTAATTTTTCAACCTTCACAGGTTTCCAGCCTTTTTCATCTACCCACGTAATTTCCACGCGGTAGCGTTCACCTGTTGATTTATCACGGATGGTTCCTTTTGCATCTTGAGGGCCTCCGTTATTTCCTAACCAAAGAACGGTCATTTGATCTTCTGAAATTCCTGTCGCATAAGACATGGCTTTGATCATTTCTTTCCAGTCTTTTGAGCTCGAATCATAGGTTGCTGTATGTGAACCGGATTGCTCTGTTCCTACAGGCTCCCAGTCATCGTTTTCGTATGTTTTGTCTACGTCACTCGTTTTGCCGCCATCTGTTTCTTTGGCGTCTTTTAACGCATCTTTATTAGTTTTTTCTTCATCATCTGTCTTCTTCGTATCGTCGTCTTGATCAGATGAATCAGCTTTTTTTGCATCTGAATCATCGGATGTGTCTTTCTTTGGATCTTTCACATCTTCTTCTGAGTTTTGTTTATTTTCACTTGTTGCAGGTGCCGTTTTTGATGGTTCTTTCGCTACATCTGGATCTTTCGGCTTATTAAAAATTAACAAACTCGATGCGACAACCAAAATAAGCACCACAACGATACCAATTAATATGTTAAGCACCATATTTGCCTTTCTGCGCTTATCACGATGTTCAAATCGAGAATTTCTACTCAAAATCTCTGCACTCCTTTGCCTCTGTTCCCTAAGTCGTTACTATTCTAACATGTCATGAAGGGATGTTCTATGTCTGTTTCTTTTCAATTTCATTGACCTTTTTTACAATATCATAAAACGCATCATTTGTCTTAGCCCGGCCACTTGTCTCATCAAGGTGAACAACGACAAGGGCGTATTTTGGTTTTTCTACCGGAAAGTATCCAGCAAACCACTTATGATAAAGCGGATTCCCCTTTTTGTCTTGACTGCCGGTTTGGGCAGTACCTGATTTTCCCGCCACATCGTATGGCAAATCTTGAAACCTTCTTCCGGTTCCCTTGTCAGAGGTCACCACCTGTCTTAAGTATTTTTGCAGCTTTTGAGCTGTATAGCGGTTGATGCTGCCCGCTTCAGGTCGTTTGTTTTGAAAGGACAGCATCGTTGTTCCGTTTTGATACAGCACTTTTTCTGCGATTTTCACTTCTTTTCGTTCTCCTCCTCTTGCGATCGCAGCCATCATATTCGCGATTTGCAGAGGAGTCGTTTTGACATTTTTTTGTCCTATTGCGGTTTGTGCAATGGCTTTTTTGACATGCTTGTCTCTTTTATCTCCCCACACACTGCCTGTTTCTTCACGATCAAACTGTTTGAAGTGCTGCTTATGATAGACATCCCCTTCCCAGCCAGCTCGATCTATGAGTCCAAGCTTAGAAGCCGTCTTTTCGATGATTTGATCATCTGTTTGAATGAGCCTTTCAGCAAGTGTCGCAAAGGTATAATTGCAGCTCTGCGAGAAACTATCAGTCAGATTCAGCACTTCCTGTTTTCCTTCAGGCTCTCCATATAAATTCTTTCGACAGTCATACATGGTTTGTGGCTGGTCAAGGTTTTTTTCGATTGCTGCGGCAAGTACAGCCGTTTTAAAGACAGAGCCTGGTGCAATCGCTGTCAGCATGTAATTTCTTGCCTCATGCCGGTTTTTACTTGTGACATTTGGGGTACTCGCCATTGCCAGCACACTGCTTTTTTCAATGTCGAGCAGAACGGCACCGCCTTTTTCAATGCCTTGTTGTTTGAGCACCTTCTCCATTTCAGCCTGCATGTCTTCATCTATTGTTGTCTGAACCTGAAGGGGATAAAAGGAATGAGCTTCTGCTGTATATTTGACGTCCATACCGAACAAAGGGTTTCCCCTTCCGTCCACATGATATAACAATTTTGTGTCTTGCTCGGGTAATAGAAATTCGTCAAAGGTGCTTTCCAGCCCAAATGTGCCGATTTCAGTACGAATGGAAAGTTCTTTTTTGTCAGGATACCGCTTTCTCAATAGTTCTGGATTCTCGCTTGTGAAACCTAATGTGTGGAGGGCAAGTCTTTTTTTGTCCTTCTCTTTCATATATACGCCGTACACACCTGAATATTTCATATCATTGATGTCTTTCAGCTTTTTTTTCGTGATGTCATCTTTTAAAATGAGAGGTTTTTTCGTTTCTGTCAGCTGTTTTTTGAGTTCGTCTTCTTCCATCTCAAGAATGGAGGCGGTTTGCTGAAGGTGTGGAAGATCATATTGCAGGAAAGGAAATAAGATAACCGCGGGCTGTTCTTTTGTAAGAAGCGCTTGGCCGTTTCGATCTAAAAACTCACCGCGCCCGTCTGAAATGACGACTTCTTCTGTTCGCTGTTTGACACTTTCTTGTATTAAATTGATATCAAGCTTTGAAAAAGATTCTGTGAAAAACAGCTGAATTTCTGCCAGTCTAAACAGAAGACCGAGCAATAGTATAAAAATAATCGCACCTGTCCATTGAATTCTTCTTTTTTTGCGCATAAAAACACCTCGTCCCTATTGTGGACGAGGTGTTTACCTGATAAACGTGATTATGAAATTTTTACAATTTGGACGAACATTTCCCCGCCAGGTGTTTGAACGGTTACTTTGTCGTCTACTTGTTTACCTAAAAGGCTTTTTGCAATAGGTGAATCGTTTGAAATCTTGCCTTCGAACGGATCAGCTTCTGCGCTTCCCACAATTGTGTAAGATTCTTCTTCGCCGTCTGGTAATTCAACGAATGTCACCGTTTTACCAAGTGAAACAACATTTGAATTTCCTTCATCTTCAATAATTTTGGCATTACGAATCATATTATCAAGCGTTGTAATACGGCCTTCTACAAACGCCTGCTCTTCTTTGGCAGAATCATATTCCGAGTTTTCAGAGAGGTCTCCAAAGCTTCTAGCGATTTTAATACGCTCTACAACCTCTTTACGTTTAACCGTTTTCAAATATTCAAGCTCTTCTTCTAATTTACGTTTTCCTTCTTCTGTCATTGGAAATACTTTTTCTTGTGCCATGAATCATTCACTCCTTCTATTAATCCTCATCATACAAATTTCTGCACGTGAGTGACGACTGAAATATACAAGAATGAGGACATGTTCAGGCCCTCATTCCTTCTGTCCCATATTCGTAAAAGTCCATCTTACATGGCGTCCCTTTTAGATGCAACTATTATGCCTTTTATTAGACAGGACCACTTGCAGCGGTCTAAAATCGCACAAACTGTGGAAAGGCACAGGAAGCTCCTGTACCTCGTTCGGCCATTTCGATCATATGTAGAAGAATAGCTTTCCCATTCTCCATCTTCCAATACATAATATGGTCAGTGTACGATATGTCTATGCTATATTATTACAAAATTGCTTTTTGATCAAGAATTGTTTGAAAATTTGTGATGATTTGTTTGTCGTTTTTTTAATATACTTTTTTAACTTCATTCTTTCGCTATGTGGTAGTGATTTCTCCATCTCTTCTTTTCTTCATTGTTTTATTATCATATCAAACCCTCAAGATTCTTTCTGAGAATGATGCTTTCATAAATGTTCACATATTATTAACAAATATTAACAAGGAAATATTTGGTTTTTGTTGAATTCTATCAATGCAAGACCAAATACATGCTAGGGAGTGTTTTAAATGAACATGAAGAAAACAATTGTTTCTGTTCTATCCATCTCTACCTTATCTTTTTCACTAATGGGCATGGCTTCGGCCAAAGAAACAGCAGATTTCACAGTCAATAGCAGCTCGTCTGGATTTCAAACTTTAGATGTGATTTCGATTCAAGATTACAGTGTATCTTTAAGAGTTGGTGAGCAATACTCGGTCTATAATTCTGCAGCTACACGTTATTGGACAGATAAACAGAGTGTAGCTTCTGTTAGCTCTAATGGAATAGTGACCGCAAATTCACCTGGCAAAGCCACGATCACTCTTTATAAAGGGACGTCTGTCTTAGGACAAGTTTTCGTGACTGTTTATTAATATGATGCTGAAAAGACCTTTACACTGTAAAGGTCTTTTTCTTCTCCACCATTACTCTGCTCGGTTTTGAAGAATCGTTTGAATTTTTGTGACCATTAAGTCGATGGCCACATGGTTTTGGCCGCCTTCTGGGATGATGATATCGGCGTATCGTTTTGTCGGTTCAATGAATTGATTATGCATCGGTCTGACAACAGATACATATTGTTCGATCACAGAGTCGATCGAACGGCCTCTTTCCTTCGTATCGCGTAAAATGCGGCGGATGATGCGAAGGTCTGCATCTGTATCAACATACAGTTTAATATCCATTAAGTCTCTCAAACGTTCGTCTTCGAGCGCAAAGATACCTTCAACGATAATGACATCCTTCGGCTCAACATGAACCGTCTCTTCTGAACGTGTGTTCAGCTTAAAATCATATATTGGTTTTTCAATGGATTCGTACCTTAAGAGCTGTTCCAAATGCTCAAACATCAGGTCATTGTCGAATGCAAGCGGATGATCATAGTTCGTGAGCAGGCGCTCTTCAAATGGCATATGACTTTGATTTTTGTAATATAAATCTTGCTGAAGCATGAGGATGGAATGTCCTTTAAATTTTTCATAAATCGAATTGGTGACGCTCGTTTTACCTGAACCCGAGCCGCCAGCAATACCAATGACAACTGGTTTACTCCTCATGTGGCTGTTATTTCCCCTTTCTCATCATGTTGCTAGGGTATACTTTTTGATCAAGCTTGAATTTGACGATTTGCAGCGGATGACGAGCGGCATCTAGTTCATTTCCTTTTTCATCCCAAATCGTCTCAATTTTGCATGTGAAATTCTCAATTTCTGGTCCGAAGAATTCGACTTCGTCGCCTTGCTTAAAGAAGTTACGCTGCTGCAATGTCACGATTTGTTCTTTTTCATCATAATGAAGAACAAGACCTGCGAAATCAAATGTCGTTTTCTTTCCATGAATGCCAAACATTTGTTCATCTGTTCCTGGTACGCCTTCGAAAAAGGCTGGCGCTGTGTCACGGTTTGCGCATTTATCTAATTCATCTAACCATTCCTGCTGAATGACAAAATTGTCTGGATCAGCACAATACGCATCGATGACTTTACGATACACACTTACAACAGTGGCAACATAATGAATGGATTTCATCCGTCCTTCGATTTTTAAGCTGTCAATTCCCATTTCGATCATTTGAGGAATGGATTCAACAAGCTTCAAATCTTTTGGACTCATCGCAAATGGTGCATCTTCTTCACCAAATAAGGGCGCTTCCTCAGAACCTTCTAGTTTATAAAGATCATAATCCCAGCGGCAGGACTGGCAGCAGCCTCCACGGTTAGAATCTCTTGCCGTCATATGGTTACTGAGCACGCAGCGGCCAGAGTATGCAATACACATTGCACCGTGAATGAATGTTTCGATTTCAATATCGACCTTTTCTTTCATTTCTCTAATTTCTAGCGCACTTGTTTCACGTGCGAGCACCACACGCTCAAGCCCTTCTTCCTTCCAAAACTGAACAGCTTTCCAATTTGAAAGAGATTGCTGTGTGCTTAAATGGACTTCAAGCTTCGGTGCAACCCGTTTACATGTTTCAATGATCAGTGGATCAGCTACGATAATGCCTGCTACTCCAGCGCCTTCGATCCCTTGAAGGTATTCCTCCAGCCCGTCCATGTTTTCATTGTGGGCAAAGATATTCGTTGTCACATAAATGCGTGCGCCATATTTGTTTGCAAATGCGACGCCTTCTGCCATTTCTTCAATTGAAAAGTTATCTGCATTTGAGCGAAGTCCAAATTCTTTCCCGCCAATAAAGACAGCGTCAGCTCCGTAATGTACAGCAATTTTCAGCTTTTCCAAGTTTCCTGCGGGTGCAAGCAGTTCTGGTTTTTTTGTAATGACACGTTTCCCATCAATCATTTCAGAAATACCATCTTTCAATAATGCCATTTCCTCTGCCTCCTCTTATATTAATAAACCGTTTCTTTAAAGAAGAATCCTGTATCAATCGAACGATTCACTGGCTGAATCTCTTCAATCCGGTTCACCCAGTCTTCTTTCTGATCTTCATACGCGTCTTTGTCAGTCGTCAGTAAATCAATTGCTTTTCTATAGAGTGATGTCACCTCTGTCATATAAGAAAGTGACTTTAAAATTCCGTCAATTTTAAATGAGTCAATGCCTGCGTCAACAAACTCTTCTAATTCGTCAATCATACACACATCATTTGGACTCATAATATGTGTCCCGTTTGCATCCTCGAAAATAGGGTATTTGTTTTGACGCTCTTGGTCATGCAGGAATAGCCCTTCCTCCATATTTCTGCCTTCGACGTCCATTTGTTTGCCCTGATATTCAAAGTAGTTGCCGATGAGCGTACGTTTCGATTGAAACATACATGTCATGCCATGAACTTGAATTTCAATCTCCACCTCAGCATTTTCTTTGATGTCGATCACACTGTCCATGTTCAGCTCTTTAGCAATAACAGCACGCGATGCGCCTTTTCTGCCCCAGTAGTTACAAGTGTAATAGTTGGTTCCAGTCGTTTCTGTACTCCAGTGAAGATTCAGGTTCACCCCTGTTTCCTTTGCGGCCATGATCACGGCTGGGTCTCCAAAGACGACGCCGTCCACGTTTAATGAATCGAGAAAGGTTAAATAATCTCCAAGCAGCTGCACGCGGTCATTATGAAAAATCGCATTCATTGCCACATACACTTTTTTGTGATGGGCATGTGCAAGCTGAACCGTTTGTTTCACATCTTCTCTTGAAAACTCACCTGCAAGACGAATACCGTATGTTTGTTCGCCTATTAAGAATGCATCAGCTCCTGCCTCAATTAATGGCAGTACGTCTGACACGCTGCTTGGCGTCACAAGCAATTCTGGTTTCTTCATGATTGGTCACCTCTTTTTGTACTAATGGCGATCCCGTCCCCAACTGGAATAATGCACGTTTGGAAATCAGGGTTTGACATAAGCCATTGATTATATCGATCAATTTTTCCAATTAATTGTTTTTTTCGTTTATCTTCAATTTCTTCTTCATAATTTGTCGCCACTAAGCCTTTGAATAATACATTGTCTGTAATAATCATTCCGTCATGAGCGAGCATCGGTTCAAACAGTTCAAAAAAACGCTTGTACTGCCCTTTTGCAGCATCAATAAAAATCACGTCATAGGGCGCCATCGTTTGGACCGTTTTAGCCGATTCCATTGCATCACCAAAAAACACGTGTATTCTTTCTTTTAACTTTAATTCCTCAATGTTCCGTGTCGCTTCTTCATAGCGCTTTGCATTGCGCTCAATTGTATAAATCTCAGCATCTGGCAGAGCTGTTGCCATTCGAATGGCGGAATAGCCAATCGCTGTCCCGACCTCAAGAATTTTCTTCGGCTTTTTCATCGAAAGCAGCTGCAATAAAAGCTCGATGCTCACCTTTTCCATAATTGGCACATGATGCTCTTTTGCATATATCTCTAATTGAGCGATTGCATCAGGACTTGGGTGAATTAAATGTTCAATATAATCATTTATTCGATCATCTTCGATAGTCATTATCTGTCTAGCTCCTTCATGACCTGAAAAAGAAGAGTCCTGCCTATTGCAGCTCTCTTTCTCGTCAATCTTTCGTTCATCTAAGTAAAAACAACCCGATATATTTTACCACAAAGAAGTGGTAATTGCGAACCTATAAAATGGATATTTCAACGAAAAAAACTGCAGGCAATCTCATATTGTCTACAGTCTTTTTCGATTCACTTGTACGTTAATTGCTGCCTGTGATGTATTTCGCTTTTGCTTTATTATGCTCATTTAACGTTTTCGTAAATACGACTTCTCCATTTTTCTTCGCAAGGAAGTAAACGTAATCCGTTTTCTCTGGATGCAGAGCGGCTTTCCAAGAGGATTCACCAGCATTTGCAATAGGTCCAGGCGGCAGCCCTTTGTTGTTATACGTGTTATAAGGAGATTTCACTTTTAGGTCTTTGTAATAAACGCGGGATTTATGCTCACCTAGCGCATAAAGAACGGTTGGGTCAGTTTGAAGCGGCATGTCCTTTTTCAACCGGTTATAAAATACACTTGAGATTTTTGCCCGATCTGTCTTTTCTGTTGCTTCCATTTCAATCAGTGATGCCATCGTTAACACATCATGTATGGACATGTTTCTCTTTTTCATGTCTTTTTCATACGTTTTCACGTATTGATCTGTTTGTTTAATCATCGCTTCAATGATCGTTTCGAGTGACTCATCCTCACGATAAAATGGATACGTAGCAGGGAATAAATAACCTTCTAACGGATGTTTCACCTGTTTTCCATCCACCTGTGATGTCACGGTTTTCGGATACTTTTTCATTAATGTTTGAATAAAAGCAGGATCATCCAGCTTCGCTTCAACTTCCTTCGCTGAAAAATTCGTCTGGTTTGCAATAATGGCTGCAATATCAGACAGCTGTTTTCCCTCTGGAATCACTAGCTGAAAGGCGTAATCTGTCCCGCCAGATGTCAGCTTTTTAATCAGTGTGTCTGCGTCCATTGTTTGTTTTAAATGAAAATAGCCTGCTTTAAAGCCGGACGCTTTTTTGTATTTTGCATAATAAGTGAAAATCGTGTCATTCGAAATGAGCCCATTATCTTTTAAAATGCCTGCAATTTCGCGGACAGATGTCCCATTTGGAATATGAATATTGATGGTTTGTTTACTTTTTTGATCGACCGGTCCGAGTGCTGATTTAACATATAAAAAGCCTGATAATGCTGCAATGATGATGACAGCAAGGACAGATAACAGGACGATCCCCATTTTTCTTTTGAAGAATGGTCGTTTCTTTTGTTCTGAAAACATGCATGGCCCTCCTCACATCTAGCTTTTATAGTACATGATTCGACGGAGTTCGGCAATTACTTGCTTATGCATCTCATGACAGAACTTGACATAACACGGCTAAACCAATGCCGCCACCGCTTCCAATAGCAGCCATGACATAGCTTCTATTCGGTAAGGCGTGCGCTTCATAAAATAATCTCACCATCATAGCAGCTCCTGACGCGCTGTAAGGGTGCCCAAGGCAAAGTGCACCGCCTCTTTTATTGATCCGGTCATATGGTATACCCAGCGTCCGGGCGATAAGTGCTGGTTTCAGCGCAAACGCTTCATTGATTCCAAATAACGCCACTTCTTCTGCCTTTATGTTCTCTTGATGCAAAAGTTTCTTGATCGCATCAATTGGTGAAGCAGCTGGAAAATGAGGATGTATCGCTGTCACAGCGCTTCCGACATACCGTAACATCGCCTTATATCCACTCGCTTCCGCTAGCGATTTTTCCATCACAGCGACAGCAGCTGCTCCGTCTGCTTCCTTACAGCTATTGGCGGCGGTCACAGTTCCTTTTCCCGGTAAAAATACAGGCTTTGCCCGTTTGATCAGCTTTGCCATCGGTCTTATTTTAGCAGCCGCTTCATCTATGCTCAGCCCGCCTACCGAAACGATTTCTTCTGAATATGTACCATGTTTGAATGCTGCTAAACTTCTTTCCCAGCTTAAAAGGGCATAGTCATCTTGTTCTTTTCTTGTGACAGAAAATGTCGACGCAGTCAGCTCTGCCGCTTCTCCCATATGCGGATCTCCTATCTCCTCCGGTGAAAAGCGGGCCCTCTCTTTCATTGGTGATCTGGAAATGCTCTCTGTCCCGCCAGCGATATACATTGAGCCCTCCCCCGATTGAACCATGACGCAAGCTGTTCTGATGGCTTCAAGACCCGAGGCACATTGCCTGTCAATTGTCATACCTGGAACATGTAAAGGAAGACCTGCTTCTAATGAGGACAGACGGGCCATATTTCCTCCGCCTCCGACGACATTGCCTAATATGACGTCATCTGGTGTCATGATCTGAGACAAATGCCGAATAAGGGGCGCGGCTAATTGCTCTGGGCGATAATCCTTCAGCATCCCATTTTTGTCACCGAAGGGTGTTCGTTTTGCTTGTACGATTACTGCTTGCATGACAATTGCTCCTCCGCCCACTTTTTCATGTTTGCTCGAGCTATTTTTCCGCCGGATGTTTCCATCATTTGATCAATCACAAGCCATTTTTTTGGTACCTTGTAGGCCGCAAGCTTTTCTTTGACAGCTTGTCGAACCGCCTTTATTTGCGGCACTTGCTCCAGTATGGCAACAGGGATTTCACCCCAATATGGGTCAGGAACACCAACTACAATCGACCGTTTTACCTCTGGCTGTTCATTGAGCACGCGCTCGATTTCCTCAGGAAAAATATTCAGTCCCCCATAAACAATCATGCCATTTTCGCGGCCGCTCATATACAGATAACCGTCTTCATCCAGCCATCCCATGTCGTAAACTGTCAGCCACTCCTGCGGCGGTTTCTCCTCATGTAAGTAGCCTGAAAAAGTCATTGGGCTTTTCACATAAATCCTCCCTGTTTCATTTGGCTGACAGACAGAATGATCGGGGTGCCTTACTTCTACTTGAATGGAGGAGAAAGGCCGTCCAACAGAAGAAGGTTTTTGCAGAAAATCATTTGAAGACAAATAAGAGACAAAACTTAACTCTGATGTGCCATAAAAATCAAAAAAAGTGACATGTGGATAGTTGGTGACGAGCTGTTCTTTTGAAGAGATGCTCCAATCTGCTCCCGATGACATGACAAGAAGCGGATGGTCCCCTCTAAAAGCATCGGTTTGCAGTAACGTTTCTGTCATTGTTGGGACAGTATACATAACGGTGATATCACCTGTCTCTAAGGCTTTCTTTGCTTTTCCTGGCACAAATTTTTCTAAAAGCGTCACTGTGCCGCCAAAGTATAATGTACTGATGGCACCATATAAAAAGTGTGAGGATAAAAGTGTACCTAATATGAGAACATGATCTTGATGAGTGATTCCAAATGAAGCGGTGGTCATTCGAAAGCTCTCGATCCATGACTGCTGACGCCTAATAAAGGCTTTCGGTGAGCCCGTTGATCCTGACGTAAAACCCATATAAAAGACTGGGTTCTTCTCGGTATCACTTTTGCTGAATGGACTGTCTGTGAGAAGGCTCATTCTTTCCTTCCATTCAGATAAAGAAATAATCGGTATGTTTACGCTGCTTTGTTCAAATCTTTTCATCAATCGATCCTCTATAATGGCGAGGCCTGCCTCACTTAACAAGAGCTTTTCTACACACTCCTCATGACTCCATCTCGGATCAAGCGGAACGGCTGTCCACCCAGCACAAGCAGCGCCCGCAAATATTTGCAAGAAAGAAGCACCATTTGATAATAAAAAAGCGATTCTTTTTTGCTGATATGCCGTTCCTTGTAACCACTGCGCTGATCTCTGTACTCGTTCGTACCAATCTTGATATGTAATGCTTTCTTGCTCATCGATGATGGCAATCTGATCTGGTTTCATTTCTGCATGTACTGCATAGCTTTCCGTTATTCTGATCAAACCGCACGCCTCCCTTTATGCAGATCCCTTTTTCGATATGACATGGCCTGAATGATTTTGATTGTAAAGACAGCACACATGCCCGCTTTGATGAAATCACCTGGAAGATAAATTAAACTAAGAAAAGCGGCCTGCGTGACCTTAATATGCATCATCATGGCTTGAAAAGGAATGCCGCATAAATATAAAATCCCAATACTGCAAACCGCATAGATCGCAAAAAGACGCAGTGCGGTTACTTTTTTCAGCCGATTCACCCATAGGCTGATCATGAAGGCAGCAACTGGATAAGCAAGTAGAAAGCCACCGCTTGGCCCAAAAAAGACCCCAATTCCGCCTCTCCCTCCTGATAAAAGAGGTGCGCCTGCTGCCACAACCAAAAGAAAAAGACATAAACTGATCAGTGCTTGCTTTGGCTTTAACAGCCCCCCAGCAAGCAAAAGACCTGCGGTTTGCAATGTAATCGGTACAGGTGTAAATGTAAGTAAAATCGGCGGAATCAAGCCTAACATCCCAATGACTGCTGTCATTAATGCTATTTGCATCATATCTTGTATTTTCAATATCCATGCACCTCACTCAATTTATTGTTAAAAACAGAGTAAAAGGTGCAGTTCATTATGTCAACATAAAATGAAATTAAGTTAACATAATAGCCGTAAAAAAAGACCTGTGAAGAAAGATCATGAAGATCTGTTCACAGGCCTTTTATTCGTTCTATTCTTCGTCTTCTTGATCTAAGAACGTATTTAACGTTTCTTCAATCATGTCCCACTCTTCATCCGTTTCAATCGGCTCTAGCTCGCCATCTTCACCGTCTTCATTCGGTGTGAAGCTTGATGCATGAATTTCAATTTCCTCATTGTCTTGCTCAGAAATTGGGTAGTAAAGAACATATGATTTGTTAAAATGGTCGCTTTCAAAAGTAAATAGTACTTCGCAAAGCTGTTCATTTCCATTATCATCAACGATTGTAATTTGCTTTTCTCCGTGTTCCATTTGATTCACCTCATTTTAATTTAAGCTGTCTAAATATCCTTGCAGGATCATGACAGCCGCCATTTTATCAATGACTTTTTTACGCTTTTGTCTGCTCACATCTGCAGAGATGAGCATTTTTTCCGCTGCCATTGTTGACAGACGCTCGTCCCAAAGCACAACAGGAACATTGTACGTGTTTTCTAGCACTTTCGCAAATGATTGGCTGGCTTCGCCTCTTGGACCGACCGTACCGTTCATATTCTTTGGAAAGCCAAGTACAATTTTATCTGCTCCGTATTCCGCTATGATCTCAGACAGGCGGCTGAGACCAAAGTCTCCGCCTGCTTCATCAATTTTAATTGTTTCAATCCCTTGCGCTGTCCATCCCATTTCATCACTGATCGCAACACCAAGGGTTTTCGTGCCTAAATCCAAGCCTAAAATTCTCATGTTTTACGCCTCTTTATGTGTCTCTAAGTACGATTTAACCAATTCCTCAATTAATTCGTCTCGTTCTAGTTTACGAATTAGGTTGCGTGCATCCTGATGTCTTGGAATATAAGCAGGGTCGCCTGACAGCAAGTATCCGACAATTTGATTGATCGGGTTGTATCCTTTTTCTTGGAGTGCGTCATGAACTGTAATGAGCACTTCATTCACATTGGTTTCAGCTGAATCATCAGAGAAGTTAAACTTCATTGTCTTATCAAATGAACTCACTGCTTCTTGCACCTCTCTTCCAACATTCTACTAGCAAGCTTTTTTCTAACCGCTCATCTAATACCATTATTCTACACTACATCGCCTGATTATAAAACGGATTTGACAGATTCTTCGACAGTTGCCAGTGCTTCTTCAAGCTTTTCTGGTTGTTTTCCGCCTGCTTGAGCCATATCTGGACGTCCGCCTCCGCCTCCGCCGCAGATTTCAGCTGCCTGCTTCACAAGCTTTCCTGCATGCAGACCTTTTTCAATCACGTCTTTAGTCACTCCTGCTGAAATGTTTACTTTTCCGTTTTGAACGGCTCCCAGCACGATGACAGCTGATCCTAATTTAGCTTTCAAGTCATCAACCATTGTTCTTAAATGGTTCATGTCTTTAGCGTTTACTTTTTCAGTTAATACTTTCACTCCGCCAACTTCTGTCACTTTCTCTAAAATAGAGCCTGCTTCTGCTTGGCTTAATTTCGCAAGGAGAGATTCGTTTTCTCTTTGAACCTCTTTTAAATCTGCCTGTAATGAAGCAATCCGTTTTGGTACATCCTTCGTATTTGACTTCAGCTCACTTGCTGCCTGCTCTAAAATCGCCAGCTGGTCATTTAATTCTTCATAAGCACCTTTACCAGTCACAGCTTCAATACGACGTGTTCCAGCACCAATACCCGACTCAGACGCAATTTTAAACAAACCGATTTCCGCAGTGTTTTGCACGTGACAGCCGCCGCATAGCTCAATGCTGTAATCGCCCACTTGGACAACACGCACGATATCGCCATACTTCTCGCCAAAGAGCGCCATTGCACCCATTTCTTTTGCTTCAGCAATTGGTTTCAGATCAATAGCAACAGAGATACCTTCCCATATCTTTTCGTTCACGATTTTTTCAATTTGAGACAATTCTTCTTTCGTCACTTGTCCAAAATGAGAGAAATCAAAGCGAAGTCTGTTTTCATTCACCAATGACCCTGCTTGGTTTACGTGGCTGCCTAATACATCTTTCAGCGCCTGATGCAGAAGGTGTGTCGCTGTATGGTTTTTCACAATGCCTTTTCGAAGAGCTGATTCCACTTCAGCAGTGACCTCGAGACCTTTTTGAGCCGTACCGCTTACAACGACTCCTTCATGGACATGCTGACCGTTTGGCGCTTTTTTCACATCTTTGATCTCAATGATGGCTTCTGCACTTTTTAGTGTTCCTTTATCCGCTACTTGTCCGCCGCTTTCCGCATAGAAAGGTGTTTCATCTAACAAGATTTGCACCGTGTCTCCTTCATGTGCTTCCGAGACAATTTCACCATTTTGAAGCAATTCGATAATGCGAGTATCCGCAGTTAAATTTTCGTAGCCAACAAATGTGCTTTCCACTTTAATATCGCCTAATGCGCCGCCTTGAACCTGCATACTGCCGACATCTTGTCTCGCATTTCTTGCCCGTTCACGCTGCTTCTCCATTTCCGCTTGGAAGCCTTCTCGATCAACTGTCATGTTCTCATCTTCTGCATATTCTTCTGTCAGCTCGACAGGGAATCCATACGTGTCATACAGTTTAAATACATCCTCACCTGAAATCTGTGTGCTGCCTTTGTCTCTTTCTTTTTTAATTACTTCTGACAAAATGGCTAACCCTTCGTTCAGTGTTTCATGGAAACGTTCTTCTTCGTTTTTGATGACTTTCGCAATAAATTCTTCTTTTGCTTGTACATCTGGGTAGAAATCCTTCATGATCTCAGCAACAACTGGCACTAGATCATACATAAACGGACGGTGGATATGGATCGTTTTTGCATAACGCACAGCACGGCGCAGCAAACGTCTTAATACATATCCGCGGCCTTCATTGGAAGGAAGTGCTCCGTCACTTACAGCAAAGGCAACTGTCCGGATGTGGTCAGCAATGACTTTGAATGCTGTATCCTTTTCCTTTGTTTCGCCATAGCTTTCTCCAGAAATGGTCTCAACTGCACGAATAATTGGCATAAATAGGTCTGTATCGAAGTTCGTCGGCACATTTTGAATGACAGATACCATTCGTTCAAGACCCATCCCTGTATCAATGTTTTTCTTCGGAAGTGGTGTGTATGACCCATCTGGATTATGGTTGAATTCAGAGAACACAAGATTCCATACTTCTAGATAACGTTCGTTTTCCCCGCCAGGGTATAATTCTGGATCGTTCAAGTCGTGACCGTATGATTCGCCTCGGTCATAGAAAATTTCTGTATTCGGTCCGCTTGGGCCCTCGCCAATATCCCAGAAGTTTCCTTCAAGACGAATAATACGTTCTTCAGGCACACCAATTTTATCTCTCCAAAGGATATATGCTTCTTCGTCCTCTGGGTGGACTGTCACAGATAACAAATTCGGATCAAAGCCGATCCATTCGTCACTTGTGAGGAATTCCCACGCCCATTCAATGGCCTCTTCTTTAAAATAGTCACCAATAGAGAAGTTGCCAAGCATTTCAAAGAACGTGTGATGGCGTGCTGTCTTCCCTACATTTTCAATATCATTCGTACGAATCGATTTTTGCGCGTTGCAAATACGCGGATTGTCAGGTACGACGCGGCCATCAAAGTATTTTTTTAATGTTGCCACACCACTGTTGATCCATAAAAGTGTCGGATCATCATGCGGTACAAGTGACGCACTCGGTTCTACAGCATGTCCTTTTTCTTTAAAAAAGTCTAAAAACATTTGACGTACTTGAGCTGAAGTTAAAGTTTTCATTCAAAAATCCTCCCTTTTCATTCATCAATCTCCACACAAACACAAAAACATCCCGCCCTATGCAAGCACAAAACGACTTACACAGGGACGAGATGTTCTCGCGGTACCACCCTGATTATAGACAAATTCGTCTATCACCTTCACATCCGATAACGCCGGAAGAGAGCGGCAGTGTTTATCTGCACTCGGGACTAGCTTCCGTTAAAGGTCTGATAAGGCTTTTCTCAGCAAATAAAGCCTCTCTCTGCAACAGCTTTTTAACGTACTCGGGTCCGTCATTGAATTTCAATATGTATGAATCGAAATTATTATAGACAACTCGGCTCGTCTTGTCAATGAACGCTTCGCCTCATCAGGATATATTGCACAATGACCACCCTGATAATCGCAGCTGTTGGTACTGCTAAAATCATCCCAATCAAGCCAAACAGCTCCCCTCCTGCTAGCAAGACAAGCATAATCACAACAGGATGCATATGAAGACTTCGCCCTACAATGATTGGACTGAGGACATTACTCTCTAAAAATTGGAGCACTGCTACTGTAATCAGTACAATGATGACCGATTTCACCGAAATGGTAAACGCAATAAAGACGGCAGGAACTGCGCCAATAATCGGTCCAAAATACGGTATCACATTCGTTGCTCCTATCATCATACCAAGGACGAGCGGGTACGGGATATGAAAAAGCCAAAGCACAATCGCTGCTGCACCCCCGATTAAAGAACAGACAAGCAGCTGCCCTCGAATATAATCACCAAGCGATTCATCCACTGCTTTGACAAAAGCGTGCCCCCTCTTCCTAAATGATGGCGGCGTTAAATACCATGCCGCCCGCTTCATCATGTTCATGTCTTTTACCATATAAAAAACAAGAAAAGGAATGAGTGCTGCGACTAATGCGTAATCAAGTAAAACTTTACAGCTAAGAATCATCCGCTCAGCGCCGTTGGCTGCATATGTCTCCGATTGAACAATAAAGCGATCCAAGCGGTCGTGAAGTCCGTCAGGCCAGTGACTCGTATGACGATGAATATGTGATAATGCGCCATTATACGTTTCAGCAAGGACAGGAATCTGTTCTGACAGCTCATTTAACTGCGCGATCATAACAGGCGCTCCTTTATAAACCGCAAACCCAATCCCGCCAAAAAACAGGACATAGATCAATAGGAGGCTGACTGTTCTTGGCAGTCCTCTTGCATGCAGTCTTTCAACAATAGGATAAAGCAGATAAGAAATAAAAATGGCAATGAGAAGCGGAATCAGAACCGCCTTCAGCAATAAAAAAATAGGCATCCATAACTCGTCAAGCTGCAGTAAAATGAGCAAGGATGCAAGGACAAGCAGAACCCCTGCAGCATATATCAGAAATTGGATCGGACGTTTCTTCACCTTTTTCACCTCTCTTCTTATTGTTTAACCATCTTCTGCAATTATCCACGTAAATAAAATTTGTCCTAACTTTGTTAAAAATGAATACACATGAAACATACAGCTCCATCCAAAGTCACTGTTTGCTGTAAAATCTCGTCAGAAAATATTCCATCATTTACTTCTTTTTACACAAGTTGTGCTAGAATCCACTTTAGCTTTAGCCAATGATACACAAGAGGAGGTTCTTCATGATCACATTCGAAGAAGTCAACAAGCATTATGGCCAGTTCCATGTACTTAAGGACATTAACCTACATATTCAAAAAGGGGAGGTTGTTGTGATCATCGGTCCTTCAGGATCTGGAAAAAGCACGATGCTCAGATGTATCAATCGTCTTGAAAGCATTGATGAGGGAAAAGTTCTCGTCAACCAAGTGTCTGTTCAGCATCCGAAGACCAACATCAATCTTGTCAGGCAAAATATCGGCATGGTCTTTCAGCATTTTCACCTTTATCCGCATAAGACGGTACTTGAAAACATTATGCTTGCGCCGATGAAGGTCAAAAAAGTGAGCAAGGAAGAAGCAAAGGAAACAGCTGAATTTTATTTAAATAAAGTCGGCATTCCTGAAAAAGCAGACACCTATCCTTCAAGACTCTCTGGCGGACAGCAGCAGCGCGTTGCCATTGCAAGAGGGCTTGCGATGAAGCCAGAGGTCATGCTTTTCGACGAACCGACATCTGCACTTGATCCAGAGATGATCGGCGAGGTATTAGATGTGATGAAGCAGCTGGCCCGTGAAGGCATGACCATGGTTGTCGTCACGCATGAGATGGGCTTTGCCCGCGAAGTGGCCGACCGCATTGTTTTTATTGATGAAGGCAGAATTCTTGAAGAATCAACACCGGCTGCATTTTATGAAAAACCGCAAGAGAAACGTGCCCAATTATTTTTAAGCCGTATTTTAAATCACTAGGGGGAATGGTTTAATGAAAAAAATGAAACGCTTTGGCCTGCTGCTCTTTATGACTTGCTGCATCGCCGCTTTGACTGCTTGTGGATCTACTGAAAAAGGCTCAACTGATGCAAAACAAGGAAGCTCATTAGAAGCCATTAAGAAAGACAAAAAAATCATTTTCGGTGTAAAAAATGACACACGTTTATTCGGTCTAAAAAATCCGAGCAGCGGCGATATTGAAGGATTTGATATTGACATTGCAAAAGCCATCGCAAAGGAAATACTCGGCGATAAAGGAAAAGCAGAATTCAAAGAAGTCACATCTAAAACGAGAATTCCTTTGCTTCAAAAAGGAGATATTCATGCAATTGTTGCGACCATGACAATTACAGAAGAGCGTAAAAAAGAAGTCAATTTCTCAGATGTATACTTTGAAGCAGGACAATCACTGCTTGTGAAAAAAGGAAGCGACATTCAATCCATTGATGATCTTAAAAAAGGAACAAAGGTGCTGGCCGTGAAAGGCTCTACTTCTTCTCAAAATATCCGTGAGAAAGCACCTGAAGCATCCGTATTAGAATTTGAGAACTATCAGGAGGCTTTTACAGCCTTAAAATCAAATCAAGGGCAAGTGCTGACAACTGATAATGCGATCTTATTTGGTATGGCAGATGAGGATTCAAATTATGAAGTGGTCGGCGGCACCTTTACAGATGAGCCTTATGGTATTGCTGTGAAAAAAGGGGATCAAGAATTAACAGATGCGATCAATAAAGCATTAAAAACGTTAAAAGACAATGGAGAGTATGACAAGATTTTTAAAAAATGGATCAAAGAATAACGTTTGATTCGTCAAGATCGATGCCTCAGGTGAGCCGCTTATTGGCTCCCCTGTTGATCAGGAAGGAAGTGAACTGATTGCTGCGGTTTTCCATTCTCACTGAAAACTTTCATCTTTATTTAGAAGGCTTTAAATATACCATTGGTGCAAGTGTGATTGCTCTGATTGGAAGCTTTTTGATCGGTACACTCATTGCCGTTATGAGAATTGCGCCACTCAAGCCGCTCAACTGGTTAGGGACGGCTTACGTGGAATTTATTCGGAATATTCCGTTATTATTGATCACCTTTGTTTTCTTCTTTGGTTTACCTGTGCTGGGTATTGTAGCAGATGGCTTTACTGCTGGTACGATTGCTCTTGCCATTTATACCTCTGCCTTTATTGCTGAAGCCATTCGTGCAGGGATACAAGCTGTGCCGCTTGGACAAATGGAAGCAGCACGCGCTTCAGGCCTGTCATATGGCGGGACGATGCGGTATATCATTTTGCCGCAGGCGATTAAAATCGTCATTCCTCCTCTTGGGAATCAATTTATAAACCTTGTTAAAAACTCCTCGATTTTAGGTGTCATTGCAGGGTTTGATCTCATGTATCAAGGAGACCTTATTGCATCTAGAACATTTGTGACGTTTGATGTCTACATCTTTGTTGCGATGTTCTATTTGCTATTAACCATTCCGCTTAGTCTAGGTGTTGGTTATTTAGAAAGAAGATTAGCAAGAAGCCACTAGAAAGGAGGAAACATCATGGATTTTATAGGTGCCTACCAGCCTGATCATCTCGCCTTTTTACTTGAAGGATTTGCTGTCACCTTAAAAGTGGCTTTTATCTCCATCATTTTGAGCTTTATCATTGGATTAGTCGTTGGCACATTACGGTTCGCTCAAATACCGGTTTTATCGAAGGTGCTTGCGGTAGTTGTAGAGACCATTCGAAACCTGCCGCTTTTGCTGATCATCTTTTTCACGTATTTTGCATTGCCTGAGATCGGCATCAAGCTGAGTATCACAGCCTCTGCTATTGCGGCTTTAACCGTGTTTGAATCCGCGATGCTGTCAGAAATTATTCGGAGCGGCCTTAAATCAATTGATAAGGGTCAGATCGAAGCAGCCAGGTCTTCTGGTTTAACCTATATTCAAACATTAAAAATGATTATTATGCCGCAGGCACTGCGCCGAATGGTACCGCCAATTGTCAGTCAATTCATATCCCTTTTAAAAGATACGTCGCTTGCCGTAGTCATTGCGCTTCCAGAATTATTACATCACGCACAAATATTAAATGGTCAGAGCCAATCCTATTTACTGCCTATTTTCCTATTGGCGGCTATGATGTATTTTGTCGTCAATTTCAGCTTATCCATTCTTGCAAGACGATTAGAATACAGGCAGGCATAAAAAAGGACATCCGCTCATAGCGGATGCCTCAGTGAAAAAAACAAAGGGCTAAAATGAAAATCATTTTAGCCCATTTTGTTTACATCATTCTCATAACACGTTTTCTTAGCTTTTTCATATCCCGCTTTGATGGCATATCATATCGGCTTGCAAAGTGATATGCGAGTGCACCTGCACCAAGCGTTAATAGTGAAGAAGTCATTTTGCCCATTCGAAATTCCCCCTTAACACTTATAGTTGAATTGAACGTTCATCGTCACTAAACAGATCATCTAAGCTGCTTAGTGTCCCGTCTTCCTCCACTTGGTGTGTAGATATTTTGCCTTTTGACAGTGTCAATTCAATAAAACAGCCCCAGCAATAATATTGATTGACCCCAATTTTTCCGATGTCTTTACATTTGCAATTTGGGCAAATGAGCATAATCAGCACCTCTTTACGTTCGGTTTAGAACCAGTGCTTCCTTTTGAACGTTCATCAAGGTTCCGGCAGCCTGCAGCTGTTTCCGAATCCCTGATAGCTCTGTAAAGAAGCCGTCCGAGAGTTCATATGCTACGATTGTGCCCGAATTTGAGCAAAAGTATACATCTTCCAAAATGCCTAAATTTTCACCATCAGGCGACTGCATCATTTTCTTTTTTAATTTCGAAAATAACAAGGATGGAGCAGAGGAATCCATGCCTATTCCCTCCTGGCAGCTCACATATAAACCTTTTTCCGTCAGCTGATCAAAAGCAGAGAATGGAATGAAGGCACTGTCTTTCTTTTTCCCCTCTAACACATATCCTCCGCAGCTGCCTCCGGCTAAAAAGCAAATATCTTTTATGGAACCAAGTGATTGGGACAGCTCATCTGTATAGATCGTCATTCCTTCAAGTTCTCGGCATGTTCTCAAAATGTGCTCAACCACCTTTTGCGGAACAGTCTTATCGTGTGCGTTTGCTTCATGACTCATACGAAGAAATGGCTTCCATGAACGGAATGGGTGAAACTCTTTTCACGCTAAAAGGCTTCCATATGGAAGCCTTCTACTCATGCATAAAATCAAACGGAGTGATTCCCTCCATGCCAATATTTGCGTCATTTACGCTAAACGGAAGCTCTTTTTGGAGCGCTTCAAGTTCAGCATCCATGATTTGTTCGGTTTGCACGAGCCGCATCGTTAAGGACGTTTGTCTGAGGGAATCCTCATTGTTTTTCACGCCCCACTCCAGCGCTGATTCCTCGCCGCACAAAATTAAAAACTTTTTACTTCGTGTAATGGCTGTGTACAGCAGATTTCGCCGGAGCATTCGGTAATAGCTTCTCACGACTGGCAGCACAACAATTGGGAATTCACTGCCTTGTGATTTGTGAATGGAGCAGCAATAAGCGTGTGTAAATTGATGAAAATCCTTTTTTGTAAAGGTGATTTCATTTCCATCAAAGGAGATCACGGCCATGTCTTCTTTTTCTGTATTTTCTTTTGCATAAAAAATCGAGACAATTTCGCCGATATCGCCGTTAAAAATGTTGTTCTCCGGCTGATTCACAAGCTGAAGCACCTTATCACCTGTCCGGTACACCACATCACCAAACGGGATTTCTCTGCCTTTTGGTTTTTTAGGATTCAAAATGTGCTGCAGCATTTTGTTGAGCTCATTGATGCCTGCTTTTCCTTTATACATCGGTGCCAGCACTTGAATGTCCTTTGCTGAAAACCCTTTTTGAGCAGCATTGCTGACGACTTTCTCAATGACTTCTTTCATTTGATCAGCTGAACACTGAATGAAGGACCGATCCTTTGAGCGTGCAGTAATATCTTTTGGCAGCACACCATTTTTCATATCATGTGCAAGTTCAACAATGGTTGAGCCGTCTGCCTGCCGGTAAATATCTGTCAAGGTAACAGCCGGCACGGCTTTTGAGGCAAGCAAATCCCGTAAAACTTGGCCTGGTCCGACAGATGGCAGCTGATGTTCATCCCCTACCATAATCACTTGGATATGATCAGGAATCGCTTTAAACAAATGATTCGCCAGCCAAATATCCAGCATACTTGATTCATCAATGATGACAAGCTTTCCTTCAATCGGCTGTTCCTCATCATGCGAGAAGCCCTCCGAACCGTTCCAGCCTAGCAGCCGGTGAATGGTGACAGCTGGAAGCCCTGTTGATTCTGTCATCCGTTTAGCCGCCCGTCCAGTTGGTGCCGCAAGTACAAATGGGAACGATTCATCTTTTTTATAATCACTCGGATCAAGAGATACACCGTGAAGATCACTGTAAAGCTCGACAATCCCTTTAATGACTGTTGTCTTCCCTGTTCCAGGCCCACCTGTTAAAAGCAGCATCGGGGACATGAGTGCCTTTTGAATCGCTTCCTTTTGTGTCGGTGCATACTGAACGCCTAACCGCTCCTCCAGCTCCCCAAGTGCAAGCAGAAATTCTGATTCAGGAAATTGATCTGCATATTCTGTTTGGGAGACGATTTTTTGAATGCGTTTGGCGACACTTTGCTCCGCATAAAATAAAGATGGATGATAGCAGCGCTCATCTTCAATGATCATTTCTTTTCCTTCGCCAAGTGCAATAATCTGATTGGCGACATCCATTTCAGTCACTTTGTAATCATTGCCTGTTTGGTTGAGCAGTTTGCGGGTTTCGACGATCAAATCTTTTGTTTGTATGTACGTATGACCGTCCTGAAGACTAGCTGTCTCCACTGTATATAGCAAGGCGGCACGAATCCTCTCTGGGTCATTTCCTGAGATGCCTGTTCTAGCGCCAAGCTCGTCCGCCTTAATAAATCCGATCCCCTCGACATCCTTAACGAGCTGATAGGGATTTTCCTCGATTTTCTGCAGCGTTTCACTTTCATACACTTGGTAAATCTTCATACTGAGCTGTGGACCAAAGCCATATTGATTCAGGCTGATCATAATTTGTTCCAGCCCTTGATGCTCCTGAAGCGCTGCGGCCAGCTTATCCGCCTTCTTTTTTGATAAGCGCGGAACATCATACAAAACAGCTGGGTCACGCATAATTTTATGGAGCGTCTGACTGCCAAGCTGCCCCACGATTTCTTCAGCCGTCTTTTTCCCTATCCCCTCAAATAAATCACTTGAGAGATAATGAATGATTCCTTGCTTCGTTGTCGGCACTTCCTTTTGAAAATGAGTGGCCTGAAACTGTTCACCAAATTTCGGGTGGCTTGTGACTTTGCCATAGAAGGTGTAGGTTTCCTCCTCATGAAGTGCTGGGAAGTAGCCTGTGACAGATGCTGTTTTTTCCTCTAAGTTTTCCGATGTTTCAATGACTTTCACCTTTAACACCGAGTATAAATTACTTTCATTATGGAAAATAACGGCTTGAATGGTCCCCTTTAAAAACGGTTCGTCCTCAAGCTTCATTTGATCTGGATGTTCCTGCACAGGTCTTCCCTCCTTCCATTTATTCTGCCTCTTGAATCAGCTTTTGCGCATGTAGTGCCAGCATATGGTCAGGCTGCACGTCAATGGCTTTACCCAGCATCTCAAGTGCTTCGTCTTTTTTCTCTAAGTACGCATACGCAACCCCTAAATTATAAAAGGCATCTGCATGCTGAGGATCACGCGTGATGACTTCGGTAAAAGTTGTCACCGCTTCTTCCAGCATGTGTTCATTGGCTAAGCACATACCAAATTGAAATCTTGCTTCGTTATCTTCTTCGTTTAGTTCAACGGCACGCTGAAGATACGGCATCGCAAGCTTAGGCTGCTCTAATTTGATAAGCGTCTGCCCGAGCATATAAAACAAATCACTATTTTCCATGCCCGCTTTTAGTGCTTGTTCAAAGTAGTCTTTCGCTTTCATAAAGTCTTCTTTTAATGTATACACATTTCCTGCCCCGTAATAGGCTGCGGCTGCAGTGTGATCAAGTTCAATTGCCTTTTGAAAGAAGTTTAAAGCACGTTCAAATTCATTGATACTTGAAAGTAAGTTCGCAAAGTTAATATATGGAACCGGATTCTTCGGGCTTTCTTCGATCGCTTTTGTAAAAGCTTCAGCTGCTTTTTCGATATTCCCTTGATTCAAGGCTTCTATGCCGATTTCGTTATGATTCATTCGCTCTCTCATCCTTTCATTAAAAAACCTCAACAGCGACGTTGAGGTTTTGAAAACATGTTACACATACGACAGCTTTTGACCACCCTTGAAGACATCATCAATTGTACCGCCGCCAAGACATTCCTCGCCATCATAAAAAACAACCGCTTGTCCCGGAGTAACAGCACGAACAGGTTCATCAAAGATAACCATTGCTTCTTGCTCACCTGTCATTTTGACCTTCACATGGTGATCTTCTTGACGGTATCTGAATTTTGCTGTGCAAGTTAATTCACCGTTTTCCCCGACAATATGAGGACGAGTCCAGCTGATATTAACGGCTGAAATACTTTCAGAGTATAAAAGTGGATTGTGGAAGCCTTGTTCAACAAACAAGATGTTTTTCTCCAAGTCTTTCCCAACAACAAACCAAGGATCACCGCTGCCGCCAATGCCAAGTCCTTGGCGCTGACCGATCGTGTAATACATCAGTCCATCGTGCTCCCCTTTTACTTCTCCGTCCATTGTCTGCATCACACCAGGCTGTGCAGGCAAATATTGACTAAGGAACGTTTTAAAGTTTCTTTCCCCAATAAAGCAGATACCAGTTGAATCTTTTTTCGCTGCTGTTGCGAGCTCTGCTTCTTTTGCCAATTCACGAACCCTTTTTTTCTCTAGATCACCGATTGGGAACATGACTTTATCAAGTTGTTCCTGAGTCAGCTGATTTAAGAAATACGTTTGGTCTTTGTTTGCATCAAGACCTCGCAGCATTTTGACTTCATCGCCTGTTCTATCAACACGGGCATAGTGGCCTGTTGCCAAATAATCTGCACCAAGTGACAGTGCATGTTCAAGGAATGCCTTGAACTTAATTTCTTTGTTACACATGACATCTGGGTTTGGCGTTCTGCCTGCTTTATATTCATCAAGGAAATATTGAAACACTTTGTCCCAATATTGCTTCTCGAAATTCACTGCATAATAAGGGATTCCAATTTGGTTACATACGCGGATGACATCCTCATAGTCTTCCGTTGCTGTGCAAACACCATTTTCATCAGTGTCATCCCAGTTTTTCATAAATATGCCGATGACATCATAGCCTTGCTCCTTTAGCATAAGAGCGGCAACTGATGAATCGACTCCTCCGGACATACCGACCACAACTCGTGTATCTTCTGGTCTTTTTGTCATCTTCATCAACTCCAATTTCAATGAAACAACATGCGCGTTTCGTTCTTTAGGTGCTTCGCTGTTTCATTTTTCACACACGAACAAAAGGAAGCATTTATTTGGCTAGGCGTTTGACAACAGCCGCTATCTTACGTGCCGCCTGCTTCACATGATCCTCTTCATTCCCAAGACCGAAGCTTATTCTGACTGAGGACGTCAGCTCTTTTGCTTCTTCGCCATACATGGCGCTTAACACGTGCGAAGGAAGGACAGATCCAGCCGTACATGCCGATCCGCTTGAAACAGCAATCCCTTCCATATCTAAATTCACAAGCAGCGATTCAATAGAGACACCTGGGAAATGAACATTTAAAATGTGCGGCAATGTCTCTTTCGGATGTCCATTGATAGAGAAATTAAGTGATTCCTCTTCGAATACTTGCAGCATAGTTTCTTTGAGCTTACCATAATGCATCGCTTTTTCTCTTCTATTTTGCTTCGTTAATTGAACAGCTTCTGCAAGCCCAACAATTCCTGCCACATTTTCAGTGCCAGCACGGCGCTTTCTTTCTTGTTCGCCACCGAATATTTGCGGAGAAAGTTTCACGCCTTCGTTTACATATAAAAAGCCAGTTCCCATCGGACCATTCAGCTTATGGCCAGAAGCAGATAAAAGATCAATATGAAGGTCTGCTGAATCGATTGGCATTGTTCCAAACGCCTGCACGGCGTCTGTATGAAAATGAGCAGTGTGATCACGTAGAAGTTCGCCAATGGCTTTGATTGGCTGAATCACACCTGTTTCATTATTGCCGTACATGATGGTTACAAGAATCGTATCATCTCTCAATGCTTGTTTTAATTGCTCGAGATGAATCAATCCAGTTTCATCCACATCTAAATATGTCACTTCAAATCCTAGCTTCTCTAGGCGTTCACATGTATGCAGCACCGCATGATGCTCTGTTTTTACTGTGATGATATGTTTTCCTTCATGCTGTCTTGCCATGGCAACACCTGTGATTGCCAGGTTGTCCGCCTCGGTTCCACCGCTTGTGAGGATGATCTCCTGCGGTTTACAGTGTAATTCTCCTGCAATGACTTCTCTTGCTTCATCGAGCCACTTTCTTGCCTCGCGCCCATATGAATGAATACTAGAGGGATTGCCAAATATCTCTGTAAAGTACGGCATCATCTTGTCCACAATACGCTGATCCATCGGCGTTGTGGCCGCATGATCTAAATAGATTCGTTCCATTTCCGGTACACCTCTGATCTAAATATAGAACATATACGAGTCTTGATCCCCGTCATCTGTGTAGCTTGCCAAGTCTTCAAGAGTTGTATTGTCTAGTACGTCTTTTACTGCATCACGAATACGAATCCATAGTTCACGCTTTGCTGGTTCTTCGTTTTCGATGACTTCAACAGGACTAATTGGTCCTTCTAATACACGAATAATATCACCTGCTGTGATCTCGTTTGGTTCATGTGCAAGAACATAGCCGCCATACGCACCGCGGATACTTTTTACAAGACGGGCATTGCGGAGTGGTGATACAAGCTGCTCTAAATAATGCTCAGACAAATCATTGTTTTGAGCGATTGATTTTAATGATGTAGGGCCTTCGCCATGTTTTTTGGCTAATTCGATCATGATCGTCAGACCATATCTGCCTTTAGTTGATATTTTCAAGTTAAACACCTCTGCGTTTTCTATTCTATGTCATCAATTATTTTTCTGATTTCATATACGCTGATATATAGACCAAAAGCAATTATATCATACTTTCAGCCAACTTTCATTTACGGGTACTGAGCATAATAGGAGGACGCATCCCTTTTCTATTTGAAGAAATTTCGGTACTCTATACAAACAAGACATTGCTATAGGAGAGATAATTATGAAACCTTTAGCGTACCGGATGCGCCCGAGTCATATTGAAGACATTATTGGGCAGGAGCATCTTGTTGGAGAAGGTCAAATTATTAGACGAATGGTCGAGGCAAAACATTTATCCTCGATGATTTTATACGGACCGCCGGGTATCGGTAAAACTTCGATTGCAACCGCAATTGCTGGCAGTACAAGCATTGCTTTTCGTACGTTGAATGCGGTCATTCATAACAAAAAAGATATGGAAGCTGTCGCCGCTGAAGCAAAAATGAGCGGCCAGGTGATCCTTATTTTAGACGAAGTCCACCGGCTTGATAAAGGAAAGCAGGATTTTCTTCTTCCTTATTTAGAAAATGGCATGATCATTTTAATTGGCGCAACGACGGCGAATCCCTATCATGCGATCAATCCTGCCATCCGAAGCCGGACACAAATATTCGAGCTGAAGCCGCTTGAAACAGAGCAAATCAAAGCTGCGTTAACAAGGGCCTTGCAGGATGAGCATCGCGGGCTTGGCGGTTATGAGGTGACAGTTGACGATGAAGCGATGAATCATTTTGCCAATGGATGCGGAGGAGACGTGCGTTCTGCTTTAAATGCACTAGAACTCGCTGTCTTATCGACAAAAGCTGATGAGTCTGGGCATATCAAAATCACTCTTGCCGCAGCAGAAGAATGTTTACAAAAAAAGAGTTTCTCACATGACAAGAATGGTGATGCTCATTATGATGTCCTCTCGGCTTTTCAAAAATCCATTAGAGGGTCTGATACAGATGCGGCGCTGCATTACCTTGCCAGACTAATCGAAGCTGGAGACCTTGAAAGCATTTCAAGAAGATTACTCGTGATGGCTTACGAGGACATTGGCTTAGCCAGTCCGCAGGCAGGCCCCCGCGTGTTAAGCGCCGTACAAACAGCAGAAAGAGTCGGCTTCCCAGAAGCACGAATTCCACTGGCGAACGCAGTGATTGAGCTGTGTCTTTCTCCTAAGTCCAATTCGGCATATAAGGCGATTGATGCCGCACTTGGTGACATTCGGACAGGGAAAATCGGTGAAGTTCCAGTTCATTTAAAGGATGCTCACTACAAAGGCGCCACAGCACTCGGAAGAGGCGTCGATTACTTGTACCCACATGATTACGAAAACGGCTGGGTGAAGCAGCAATATTTACCTGATCCGCTGAAAAACAAGCAATACTATGTACCGAAGCAAACCGGGAAATTTGAAGGTGCATTGAAACAGGTCTATGAGAATTTAAAACGCCAAAAATAAAAAAAGCCCCCTGCATATTCGCAGGCGGGCTGTTTATTTATCCTTCACACGTGTAATCGGAATATCTTTTAAAAGCTTCATAATGACATGGCCACCCATGATCAGTCCGGCAACAGACGGAACGAATGCATTGGATGATGGCGGCATTTGCGCCTTGCGAATCTTCGCTTCATCATTTCCAACTTCTTTTCTGACATCTTCACGAATGACAATCGGACTTTCGTCAGAGAAAATGACTTCAATTCCTTTACGAATCCCTTCCTTACGCAGACGTGTTCTCACAACTTTTGCAATAGGATCGGTATGTGTTTTTGAAATATCATCAATTTTGAAGCGTGTCGGATCTGTTTTGTTCGCAGCTCCCATACTTGAAATGATATTCACACCTCGTTTCAGACACTCTTTCATTAAATGAATTTTATAGTGAATGGTATCTGAGGCGTCAATGACATAATCAAGCGGATACTCAAAAAATTGCTCGTATGTTTCCTCTGTATAAAACATCTTCAGCGCAACAACTTCACATTCTGGATTAATATCAGCGATTCTCGCCTGCATTAAGTCAACCTTTGGCTGGCCAACTGTCGATAGCAATGCTGGAAGCTGACGGTTCACATTTGTAATATCAATATCATCTTTATCAACAAGTACAATACGGCCAACGCCTGAACGAGCGAGTGCCTCTACTGCGAATGAACCAACGCCGCCCACACCAAGCACTGCAACTGTACTGTTTTTTAGTATATTTAAGCCTTCCTTGCCAATGGCAAGCTCGTTTCTTGAAAACTGATGTAACAAGTGCCTCACTCCACCTTTATTTAAAATGAATCGAAAGAATCATATCACATTCAGACTTCTCCGTCATCCTTCTCTAAAAGAAAAAAACACAAAAAAGTCCCGATGACGCCGCCAGCATTTCCTTCGTTTTGAACCCCGCACCATGCAGGTGGGTGCTTTCTTCCTGACTTTATAAGTCCTCTAAAGAGGCATTTATGCAGAAAGGAAAGGCAAGCTCCCGTATAAAAAAATGTTCGGTCAAAACTAGGTAACCACCGTACGTATCAGGACTTTATTTATTGATTGATGAAAGCATATCATAGGCATGTTGCTTTTTCAAGCGTTTACATCCCTATAAACATGCGCCTATTTTACTGTTTTACTTTTGCTTTAATCGCTAAACTCAGCTCATCAAGCTGCGCCTCGCTCACATGGCCAGGGGCATCTGTAAGAACGCAGCTCGCACTTGCCGTTTTCGGGAATGCAATCGTATCTCTTAAGTTAGAGCGGCCTGCAAGCAGCATCACTAAACGGTCAAGCCCAAGCGCGATTCCGCCATGCGGAGGAACACCATGCTCAAAAGCATCCAGCAGGAAGCCAAATTGTTCGTAAGCCTCTTCTTTTGAAAAACCAAGTAAGCCAAACATCTTTTCTTGAATGTCCTTTTCGAAAATACGAATAGAACCTCCGCCAAGCTCGTAGCCATTCAGCACAAGATCGTAAGCCTGTGCCTTCATGTCTTCTGGGCTTGTTTCAATTAATTCAAGATCATCGCGAACTGGCATTGTGAATGGATGGTGAGCAGCATAGAAGCGGCCTTCTTCTTCATCCTTTTCAAGCAGAGGCCAATCGACAACCCATAAGAAATTGAATACAGACTCATCGATCAATTCAAGCTCTTTACCAAGTTTTAAGCGAAGTGCACCTAGCGCATCATGGACAACAGACGTCTTATCTGCAACAAAGAGTAAAAGGTCGCCTTCTTCAACTTGAAGCTGTTCTTTTAATTCAGCTTGCTTTGCTTCATCAAAGAATTTAGCGATCGGACCTTTTAATTCAGTCCCTTCTGCTTTTAGCCAAGCTAGACCTTTTGCACCGTAGTTCGCTGCAAATGCACCAAGGGCATCAATGTCTTTTCTTGAGTAGTTCGCTGCAGCCCCTTTTACATTGATGGCTTTCACAGCTCCACCATTTTTCACAGCTCCGCTGAACACTTTGAAATCTGAGTCTTTTACCGTGTCTGAAATGTTCACTAGCTTCATCTCAAAGCGTGTATCCGGCTTATCAGATCCATAAGAATTCATTGCTTCATCGTATGTCATACGAGGTAATGGCAATGCAAGGTCTACACCTTTGACATCTTTCATCACCTTCGCCATCATCTCTTCAGCAAGCGTCATGATGTCCTCTTGACTCATAAAGGACATTTCAATATCGACTTGTGTAAATTCCGGCTGACGGTCAGCACGCAAGTCTTCATCTCTAAAACAGCGGGCAATTTGATAATAACGGTCCATCCCAGAAACCATCAGCAATTGTTTAAATAATTGCGGAGACTGAGGCAGTGCATAAAATTCTCCCTCGTGTACACGGCTTGGAACAAGATAGTCACGCGCACCTTCTGGGGTACTTTTCGTTAAAATTGGTGTTTCAATGTCTAAAAAGCCGTTGTCGTCTAAGAAATGGCGGAATGCTTTTGTGACTTCATGTCGCATTTTCATTGTTTCAAACATTGCAGGGCGGCGAAGATCCAGGTAACGATATTTTAAACGCACATCTTCTGATACCTCATCTGCTTGGTCTGAAATCACAAATGGAGGAGTCTTTGCTTCATTTAAAACGGTGACCGTTTCGACTTGAATTTCAATTTTGCCCGTTTTTAAATTTGGGTTGATCGTTGCTTCTTCTCTTGCGACAACCGTTCCTTTAATATCAAGAACGTATTCATTACGAATTGATTCTGCTGTCTCAAGCGCCTCTTTTGATAAGTCTGGATTGAAGACAACTTGTACAATCCCTGTACGGTCGCGCAAATCAATAAAGATTAATCCGCCTAGGTCACGCCTTTTTTGAACCCATCCTTTTAATACAACTGACTGACCGATTTGGTCTTCTGTTACTTCTCCACAATAAAAAGTTCTACCAAACACAAACATTCCACTCCTTCTTTACGCTTTCTGGTGAGCCTTCAACATTTGAATCAGCTCATCAAGCTTCACTTCAATTTGTTCACCCGTTGTCGTATCTTTCACATTCACAATTTGCTGTGCAAGCTCATCTTCACCAAGAACTGCAATAAATTTGGCTTTTAATCGATCAGCCGCTTTAAATTGTCCTTTTAGTTTCTTCCCTGTGTAGTCCATTTCACTTGAGATACCTTCTTTTCTCAGACGGTTTAATAATGTAACAGAATAATCCTTCGCTTCATCTCCGAGAGCAGCAATGTATAGATCAATACCATCTTGCAGAGGAAGCTCAATTCCTTCAGCATCGATCGCAGATAAGAAACGCTCAATACTCATCGCAAATCCGATCCCTGGTGATTCAGGACCGCCAATTCCTTCGACGAGCCCATCATAACGGCCGCCGCCGGCTAATGTTGTAATCGCACCAAAGCCTTCTGCATTACTCATGATCTCAAAGGCTGTATGATTGTAGTAATCAAGACCGCGTACTAAATTTGGATCAACGACATACTCAATGCCTATATCCGATAAGTATTGTTTGACCTTTTCAAAATACGTCCGCGATTCTTCATTTAAGAAATCTTGAATGGATGGAGCTGTTGCCATCAGTTCGTGATCACGATCCTTTTTACAATCAAGAATACGCAGCGGATTTTGATGTAAACGCGTTTGACAGTCATGACAGAATTCATCAATTCTTGGCTCAAAGTGTTCGACCAGTGCTTTGCGGTAGTCTGCACGGCTCTCTTTGTCACCAAGACTGTTAATGACGAGTTTTAAGTTAGAAAGACCTGCTTTCTCATACACACTCATCGCAAGCGAAATGACCTCTGCATCAATAGCAGGATCCTTGGAACCAATCGCTTCTATCCCAAATTGATAAAACTGACGATATCTTCCTGTTTGCGGACGTTCATAGCGGAACATTGGTCCAATGTAGTACAGCTTTGTTGGCTGAGCCGGCTGTGCAAACAATTTATTTTCAACATAAGAGCGTACAGTTGAAGCTGTTCCCTCTGGACGAAGTGTGATGCTGCGTCCTTTTTTATCTTCAAATGTGTACATCTCTTTTTGAACGATATCAGTTGATTCGCCTACTCCCCGTGCAAACAGCTCTGTATGCTCAAAAATCGGTGTGCGGATTTCTTTGTATTGAAAGGCTGCACATGTATCTCTCGCAATTTGTTCAACATACTGCCAGCGTTCTGACTCTCCAGGTAAAATATCCTGTGTGCCTCTTGGAATATTAAAACTCATTTTTCGTCCTCCTACGACCATCATTCATTTTTTATGTGGACATATAAAAAACCCCCGCCTCTACTATGTGTATAGTAGGGACGAGAGTTATACCCGTGGTGCCACCCTAGTTGGAACATAATCCAGCATGTTCCCGCTCAAATCCTTAACGCAGATTCACGTTCTCCGCCTATTGACTCATTTTTAGAGCGTTCAGCAGGAAACCTACAGAGTGTTCTTTCGTGATAAATGCCATGCGGATTCGCTTTCAGCCTAAGGCGATTCCTCTCTGCTCACGCAATTTACCCTACTATTCTCTATCATCAGTTCCACATTTTAAATTTTCAAGTGTGTTGATTTATATTATAATAAGGTCGGTGCTGCCACTCTGTCAACCCTTGCCGTGCCTCTTTTTCTTTTCCAGCTCTTCTTTTGACGTACATCCGTATTCAGATGCGGTTTCTTCAAGGAAGCCTGGCTGATCCATTTCGTCGTGCTGCCAGCGGTCAATATCACGATGTCCATTATATTGCACTCGTCCTAATTTTCTGCTTAATCTCATGTTTGTACATCCTTTTATCACATTTTTATTTAGTATAAACAGATTGATTCATTTTTATTAGGGAAACTGCAAGGAATTCATCCACTACATAACGAATTAACATTCATCGGTTTTACAAGGGAGGGGAAAACACCGTTTTGAATCTGAAAAAACACAATCAAATGATGATGATGCTTACTTGTTTTGTTCTCATCGCCAGTTCTTTGCCTATGACGCATGCCACAGCACAAACAGATCAAGCTGTGGTCGCAACTGATGAAATCAATGTGAGAACGGGCCCTGGTTTAAGCTATGGAATCGCAGCTGTTGTGAAACGCGGCGAAAGTTATCCCATCCTCACTGAACAAGGAGAATGGGTGCAGATCCAATTATCAAACGGACAAAAAGGCTGGGTTGTCTCATGGCTGATCACCACATCATCCAGCGCTCAAAAATCCGCGAAGCCAAAGACGCAAGGTCAAAGCACAGCTGGAGGCAGTACAATTACATCGACAGCTTCCGACCTTCGGATCCGGACAGGCCCTGGGACTTCCTATCAAGTGATTGGTACTTTCCCGCAAGGCGCTTCCGCTAAAAAGCTCGAGACAAGCGGCGAATGGACGAAAATTTCGTATAAACAAGCAGAAGGCTGGGTTCACTCTGATTATGTTTCAGGGGGGCAGAAAACATCTCAATCAAGCTCCGGCGAGTCCTCTCGCTCTAACCAGACAGGCACAGTTGGCGTATCGAGCTTGAATGTGAGGCAATCGGCCGCACCAAATGCACAAGTCGTCGCTTCACTTGCCCGCAACACACAGATCACCATTTTGCGAGAGCAGAATGGCTGGTATGAAATTGAGGGGAAAGGCGTAAAAGGCTGGGTTGCAAGCTATTACATTGTCACAGGCAAAGGAGCAGGCTCTGCACCTGAAAAGAGTTCATCCTCTTCGGCTTCTGAGCAAAAAGCGTACATTGTCTATGACGGCACCAACATTCGAAAAAGCGCTTCTACCTCTGCTGGAATTGCAGAAAGAGCAACCAAAGGAGCTGCCTATCAAATTGTTCGGACGCAAGGTGACTGGTTCGAGGTGACACTATCAAATGGCGGGACTGGCTATGTGGCGAGCTGGGTCGTTCAAACGAAGAAAAATAGCAGCGAAGCGCCAAGACCTCAGCAGGATTCATCGTCTGGAACTGGTTCTTTAAAAGGAAAAACGATTGTTCTTGATCCTGGTCATGGCGGAAAAGACAGCGGCACAATTGGCGCAGACGGTGCTTTTGAAAAGAACATCACCATCAAAACAGCCAATTTACTGGCAGGCAAATTAAGGGCTTCTGGTGCAAATGTTTATTTAACTAGAAGTGATGATACCTTTATCAGCCTTCAATCAAGGGTGGCAACATCTCATTACCGAAATGCAGATGCATTTATTAGTCTTCATTATGATAGTTTTATGGACCAAAGTGTTAGAGGAAGTACAGCGTATTATTATCAAGCAGCAAAAGATCAGCAATTAGCGTCAAGCGTTCATTCCGAAGTCGCAAAACGCTCGCAAATCCCTGATAAGGGTGTCAAATTCGGAGATTACTTTGTTTTAAGAGAAAACAAACGCCCTTCCCTTTTATATGAACTCGGGTACTTAAGCAATCCTCAGGAGGAAGCGATCATTTATAGCGCCTCTTACCAAGAACGAGTCACAGAAGGAATGACCGAGGGATTAAAACAATATTTCCGTTAAAAAGAAAGAGGCCACTGCGCCTCTTTTTTGTTTATCCGCAAAAGAAAAAGACTCTAAACAAACTCCCGCATGAGTTCATCTACAGTCTAAAGAGAATCTATTCTTTGCTGTCCATCAAGATCGTGACTGGTCCTGAATTGGTCAATGACACGTCCATCATCGCGCCAAAACGGCCAGTTTCTACATGAATGCCTTTATCTCTAAGGGTTTTATTGAAACATTCATAAAGCGAGTTGGCTGCATCCGGCTTGGCGGCTTTCATAAAATTCGGCCGTCTGCCCTTTCTCGTATCACCATATAGGGTAAATTGTGATACAGACAGAACGCTTCCTTTTATGTCCAATAATGAACGATTCATTTTCCCATTTTCATCTTCAAAAATACGTAAATGTGCAAGCTTCTCAGCTAAGTAAAGCACATCTTCTTCTGTATCTTCGTGTGTGACACCAACAAGCACCATATATCCTTCGCTTATGGCACCTGTGATCTCTTCTTCTACCTTCACAGATGCATTTGTCACACGCTGCACTACAAGCCTCATAGACGATATACTTCCTTTCTAATTCATGAATCGGCGAACAGAGTAAATGTCTTTGATTTGTTTAATGCGTTCGACTACTTTGTGCAAATGGTTAATATTTTGGATAAAGATCGCCATATGGATCGTCGCCACTTTGTTACGATCAGACTTCCCAGAAACAGAGGAGATGTTCGTTTTGGTTTCGTTGACTGCTTGAAGCACCTCATTGAGTAAGCCGCGTCGATCATATCCTAATATTTCAATTTCCACATTGTATTCTTTACGGTTTTTAGCAGGCTGCTCATGCTCCCACTCAACCGGAATTAACCGCTCCTGTGCTTCTCCTGTCTTGACGTTCGGACAGTCCTCGCGGTGAACAGATACACCTCGGCCCTTCGTAATAAAACCGACAATGCTATCACCAGGAACAGGATTACAGCACTTAGATAAGCGGACAAGCAGGTTATCAATTCCTTTGACCCTTACGCCAGCTTCCCGTTTTTTCCCGTGATACGTCTTTGGTTCCACCGTTACTTCTTGAACAGTTTTCTCTTGCTCTTCTTGATCTCTTTGTTTTCTTTCTTTTTCCGTTAAACGATTGGCGACCTGTAGTGCAGTAATGCCGTTATATCCAACAGCTGCATACATGTCCTCTTCGTTTGAAAAATTAAATTTGTCAGCCACTTTTTGCAGGTTTTCAGCTGTCAGAATGTCTTTGACGTCAAACTCAAGGTTTTTAATTTCTTTTTCCACAAGCTCTCGGCCTTTTTCGACATTTTCTTCACGGCGCTGTTTTTTGAAAAACTGTCTGATCTTGTGCTTCGCTTGGGAGGTTTGGGCAAGTTTGACCCAATCCTGACTTGGCCCGTAGCTATGCTTTGATGTCAGAATTTCAATAATGTCACCTGTTTTTAGTTTGTGATCGAGTGTGACCATTTTGCCATTGACCTTGGCACCGATCGTTTTATTCCCAATTTCCGAGTGAATCCGGTAAGAGAAATCAATCGGAACTGAGCCCGACGGCAGTTCAATGACGTCTCCTTTTGGTGTAAACACAAACACCATATCAGAGAAAAGATCAATCTTTAACGACTCCATAAATTCTTCTGCATCTGTGGACTCATTTTGGAACTCAAGAATTTCTCTAAACCAAGAGAGCTTCTTCTGGAAGACCGCTTCTTCCGTTGATTCTGCTGACTCTTTGCCTTCTTTATATGCCCAGTGTGCCGCAATTCCGTATTCTGCAATTTCATGCATTTCCACTGTACGGATCTGAACTTCAAGCGGATCGCCTTTTGGCCCAATCACCGTTGTATGAAGAGACTGGTACATGTTCGGCTTTGGCATCGCAATATAATCCTTAAACCTGCCTGGCATCGGCTTCCAGCACGTATGGATAATCCCGAGCACAGCATAACAATCTTTAATGCTGTCTACCAAAATACGAACGGCAAGCAGATCATAAATTTCATTAAACTGCTTATTTTGCAAGACCATTTTGCGATAAATGCTGTAAATATGTTTTGGTCTGCCGGAAAATTCAGCCTTGATGTTCACCTCAGACACGCGGTCTTTCACTTCATTGACGACCTCGTCCAAGTATTCCTCACGTTCCGCTCGTTTGCGCTTCATCAGATTCACAATCCGGTAATATTGCTGCGGATTTAAATAGCGGAGTGCTGTATCTTCAAGTTCCCACTTAATCTTTGAAATCCCTAATCTGTGTGCAAGCGGTGCAAAGATTTCAAGTGTTTCATTTGAAATTCTCCGCTGCTTTTCCTGCGGAAGATGTTTGAGCGTTCTCATATTATGAAGGCGGTCTGCCAGCTTAATCAAGATCACTCGGATATCCTGCGCCATTGCAACAAACATTTTTCGATGGTTTTCGGCCTGCTGTTCTTCTTGTGATTTATATTTAATCTTCCCGAGCTTTGTGACACCATCAACAAGCATTGCAACTTCCTCGTTAAAATGCTCTTTTAAATCCTGTAATGTCACATCTGTATCCTCAACTACATCGTGCAGGAAACCGCCTGCAATGGTTGATGGGTCCATTTCAAGATCAACAAGAATGCCCGCCACTTGAATTGGATGGATAATATAGGGCTCACCAGATTTCCGGTATTGCTCCTTGTGTGCATTTTCAGCATATTCATATGCTCGCTCTATAAATTGAATATGTTCAGCGGACAGGTATTCTCTTGCCTTGTCAATGACCTGCTGCGCCGTTAAAACTTGTTCGTTCGCCATGGAATCACCTTTTTAAATGAAAACTGTATTGTAGTTTATTATCAAGAAAAATTCGATAGATGTAAAGAGAAGAAGTCCGCTAAAAGATTTTTGATAGGAAAAAAGCACCCTTCTTACTGAGTGCTTTTTACGAAAAACTCCATTAGTATTGCATTAACGTCATGATGTCGTAGCCGTCAAGCTTATTTCTGCCGTCCAGATACGTCAGCTCAATCAAAAATGCAATCCCTGCCACAATGCCGCCTAATTCCTCTACAAGCTTGATGGACGCTTCAATTGTTCCACCAGTTGCCAGTAAGTCATCAGTAATCAGAACACGCTGACCAGGACGAATCGCATCTTTATGAATCGTTAATACATCTTTACCATATTCCAAGCCATAATCGACTTTAATGACTTCACGAGGAAGCTTTCCTTCTTTACGAACCGGTGCAAAACCTACACCAAGTGCGTATGCTACAGGGCAGCCAATAATGAATCCACGCGCTTCAGGTCCAACAATAAGATCAATGTCTCTTTCCTTCGCGTATTCAACAATTTGATCCGTTGCATAACGGTACACTTCGCCTTTATCCATCAACGTTGTAATATCTTTAAATTGTACACCTTCCTTTGGGTAGTCAGGTACAACTGTCACATATTGTTTTAAATCCATCTTTTCCTTTTCCTCCTCGTACGTCAAAGCACAGGTGAGACTTCGCTCATCATGCTATTCAGCCATTCCTTCAGCTCTTTAGCTGAGGAATATGTTAGTGTTTGATCGAGTTCCATCAATCGTTGTTTTGCTGTATAGGACGCTGATGCCGTTAAATCTTTTTTAGGGGCATCAAGTACTATTGACAGCACACCATTCTCTATTTTAACAAAACCGAGTTCAAAAAACACCTTTGTCATAAAAATGATTGTATCTTTTGTCCAGCCTCTATGTTTGGCAAGCTCCATTCCTTGTTCTTTGATAGGAAAACTTCCCCGTTTAAACAAGAACCCATAAAACCATTTGAATTGGTCACGGCTTGGGAAAGAGGACATAAAATGATCTTCTTTTCTTTGAAAAACCGTATATATTCTGGCAGGCTTTTGGTTTTCTAAAAGCTGCTTCAGCAATTGCTCATCTGCGGGAACATCCGCAAAGACCACATATTTTCCGTGTACATTAAACGATGATACATTTTCTGCATGAACATGATGAATAGGGATATCGACGTCCTGTTTTGTTGCTTCATCAAAACAGACAATCAAAGATTTTTCTGAATCAAGCGTCGAAACTTTTTTCTCCCAATCCTTTTTCCCACGCAGATCAAACAGCTGCCATTCATCAACTCGTGCATCTTTTAGCATCAGCTGGGGCTTCTTCCGGTTATTCCATTCATTGACGGACATTTCACCAATCACGGAAATGCGGCTTCCTGGAACAATTTCTTCTTTTAATTTCCCTTGGTGAAAACCGACACAATCAAGCAGCTTGTCATCGTCTTTCAGAGACATTTTAATATGGTTGTGATTTGCCCCAATCGTTCGGATATCTTCAAGCTTCGCATCTTCAATCATAATGAACGGTTTTGGGTTTGACATACCGAATGGCGACAGCATCCCCGCTTCTTCAATCGCTTCAACCGTCAATTCGTCTACCTTACACACTGCATCGACTCGCTGGATTGGAATAAAATCTTCTTTCGTCAATGTTTCATTTGCATATTGATTTAATCTTTCCCTTAGTAAATCGACATCATCCGCTCGAAGTGTCATCCCTGCTGCCATCGGATGCCCGCCGAAATGCGGCAGGATGTCGCGGCATTTGCTTAGATGGAAAAATAGATCGAAGCCAGGAATACTCCGGGCTGATCCTTTTGCCATTTGCGTCTCTTCATCTATTCCAAGTACAATCGCTGGACGAGAGAAAGTATCCGTCAATTTAGAGGCAACAATTCCGACAACGCCCGGATTCCATCCAGCTTTCGCTACAACGATCGCAGACTGGTCATCATCTGCCTCTTCCACCAATTGAATCGCTTCTTCTGTGATCGTACTGACAATCTTTTGTCGTTCTTTATTCAGTTCCTGTACAAAACGAGCGAGCTCTTCTGCTTCATCCTTATCCTCAGTCATAAGAAGATGAACGGCTGGATCTGCCTGTTCAATTCGCCCAACAGCATTCAGCCTTGGCGCAATTTGAAAGCCGACCGTTTCCTCATTGGCTTCTTCTAGAGTGGCTCCCGCTTCTTTCAATAACGCTTTCAGCCCCGGTCTATTCGTCTGTCGAAGCTGCACAAGACCTTTTTTGGCGAGCCACCTATTCTCATCATGAAGCGGTACAAGATCCGCGATTGTCCCGATTGCTGCAAGATCTAACAGCTGAACTGGCAGCTTCCCAAGAAGTGCATGCGCCACTTTAAACGCGACACCTACACCAGCAAGTTCTTTAAAGGGATACTCACAGCCCGGCTGCTTAGGATGGACAATGGCAAGTGCCTCAGGCAGCTCCTCACTTGGTTCATGGTGATCTGTAATGATTAGGTCTAACCCTATTTCTTTTGCAATACGTGCTTCATTGACAGCAGCAATGCCTGTATCGACCGTGATGACAAGCGATGCTCCTTGCTCCTTGATATATCGAAATGCCTGTTCATTAGGCCCATAGCCTTCTTTAAATCGATCTGGAATATAAAAGTCTACTATCGCAGACCGCTCTTTTAATGTATGTAAAAGTACAGACGTACTTGTCACACCATCTGCATCATAGTCTCCGAAGATCACAATCGATTCCTGTTCTTCGATCGCTTTGTTGATGCGCTCTACTGCTTCTTTCATTCCTTTTAATAGGAATGGATCATGAAATTCGGCTTTTTGATCAAATAAAAAAGACCTCGCCTCTTCTACTTCTTCAAGTCCTCTTTTTACGAGAAGCGATGCAGTCAGCGCTGAAATATTCAGATTTTCAGAGAGTGATTTCACTTTTTCTTCGCTTGGATGTTCATATTCCCAGCGCATTTTGGATAATAACATAAATTCACCCCTCAACCACACTATTATACTAGAGTGGCCTGAGGGGTTTCAATTTTTATTTTATGAAATTGTGCTGGAAGATTATTTTTCCTTCCGGTCAAATGTTGCTGGCTGTTCTTTTAAAGGTGTGACATGCGTTTTCTTTTGAAGATCTTTGTCTGCCTTTTTCGTCGAAGCAGCAGGTGCAGCGGCTGCACGCTCAGCTCTTAATGCTTTAAGTTCGCGTTTCAGTTTCACAATTTGGAAGATCCCTGCAAAAGCCACAATCAGTCCGCCCATTAAAACTGAACCGATAATGACAAGGATCAGCGGCCATTCAGCCGTTCCAAATAAGTAGTGTACCTCGACAGGCCGTACATTAATCACGGCAAATACTGAGACAATTAATACGAAAATAAATGCGAGTATGATGGTCCATTGTTGTTTGTTCATCTACAAATCCCCCAAGCTTTTTCTTTTATTCTTCCCTTTTCACTGCCTTTTTTAAACACAGAAAGAAAGCAGTGGAAGAAAACCTATCAGCATGGGTATCATCAGCTGCTGAGTTTTTCTTTAATCAGGTTCTTTAATTCTTTTCTTTCTCCAGAAATGACAAGGGTATCCCCTTCTTCGATGATGGTATCTGGTCCTGGATTTAAAATCTTCTCATGTGATTTTCTCACAATGGCGATGACTGTTACTTGATAGTTTTGGCGAACATTGAGGTCACCGATGCTTCTTTGAACAGCTGGTGCATTCTTTTCAATTTTAAACCATTCAATCACCAGTTCATCAATGGCTACCTCTACGGTTTCAAGCGCTTTCGGCTTATAGACCATGCCGCCTAAAATAGCTGCGATTTGTCTTGCTTCTTCATCGTTTAGCAGGATGCCAGAAATCGTTTCTTCGTGGTCGTCCTCCTGAAAATGATACATTTCTCTTCTGCCGTCATCATGCGTAATAATGGCAAGTTTCTCATTATTTCTTGTGATCATTTCGGCTTTATGACCGATACCTGGCAGTTCAGTTTCCCGAACCTTCATAACAGCCCCTCCAATGAATAAAGCCAAATGCCTAAACAGACACTTGCTTTCTATACTGGTCTAAACGTAAGTCATTATAGCAAAAGACCATTTCAAGATCAATGAAACCCAAAATGTTTTTTCAAATCTTCTTATTTTCAGAAAAACCGATAGAAAAAGACTGCCGAAAAGGCAGCCTTTCTAGATTAAATATCTTGATCTGTATCTATCTTAGCTGGTTTTTTCAGCTCACGGCCTTTCCACATCAGCCAAATTTGTGCCGCGATGTAAAGGGATGAATACACCCCTGTTAATAAGCCGACAAGTAAGGCGATGGAGAAGTTTGTAATCGACGCTGATCCGAAGATAAGCAGTGCGACAACAACGACAACTACAGTCAGTACCGTGTTGACAGATCGCGTAAAGGTTTGCTGTAAGCTTAAGTTCACAATGTACGATAGATCTTCAATGGTTTTCGGTTTACGTTTCTTCATTTGCTCACGAACCCTGTCGAAGGTAACGATCGTGTCGTTGATCGAGTACCCAATGACTGTGAGGATCGCGGCAATGAAGGTGACATCTACCTCTAAGCGCGTAATACTAAAGAAGGCGACAATAAAGAATGCGTCGTATAGCAATGAGGCAATCGCCGCAATCGCCATTTTATATTCAAAGCGGATGGATACATATATAATGATCCCAATTGAAGCAATAATAATGGCATATAATGCATTACGGGCAAGCTCTTTTCCGACAGTCGGAGACACTGTACTTACGTTTGGTTCAGTGCCGTATTTATCTTTGAAGTAATCTTTTACTTCAGCAATCTTTTCTTTGTTTGGCACGCCGACAAACCGTGCGGCTGCCTGGTTTTCTTTTTGACCCGATAACACGACACTGTCCGTCTCAAGACCAAGCTTTTTAAAGTCTTGCTCTACTTGTGCAGTTGTCAGCTTGTGATCGCTTTGAACATCAATTCTTGTTCCACTAGCAAAGTCAATACCAGCATTGAGCTTGAAGAGCGAAAGGACGATGATTCCCGCAATAGTAACAGCTATGGAGAAAATCATAAAGCCTTTACGTTTGCTGACGAAATCCCATTTATCAAATGGCGTTTTCGGTTCGGTATTTTCTGTTGTTTCATGAATATTCATGATGTCTTTTTTGCGGACACCAAACCAGCCCTTTTTGCGGTCGAGCGCGCGGCTCTCTACAAGCAGTCCAAGAAGGAATCTTGATAGGAAAACAGCTGTGATAAAGCTTGTTAAAATTGAGAGGATGAGCATTGTTGCAAATCCTTTTACAGAGCTTGTCCCGAAGAAAAACAGCACTCCGCCGGCAATAATACTTGTTAAGTTTGCATCAAAGATGGTCGCAAATGATCTGCGGTTCCCTGACCTGAAAGCAGAACGGACAGATTTGCCGAGCTTCAGCTCTTCTTTGATCCGCTCATAAGTAATAATGTTGGCATCGACAGCCATCCCTACCCCTAGAATAAGTGCGGCAATTCCAGGTAGTGTCATGACCGCGCCCATCCAGTCAAACACTTGCAGCGTAATGTAGATATAAGCTGAAAGTGTGATGACAGCTATAAGACCAGGTAATCGGTAATAAAGCAGCATGAATAAGAAGATAAATGCGATTCCTACAATTCCTGCGAACACTGTTTCGTTCAGTGCTTGTTCACCAAACTGGGCACTCACAGATGTGGAATATTTTTCTGTTAATTTTACTGGCAATGCCCCGGCATTTAAAATACTTGCAAGGTCTTTTGCCTCTTGGACAGTAAACTTTCCTTCAATTTGTACGTCACTGCTGTTAATCTCTTGATTCACATTTGGTGCAGAGACATACTTGTGGTTCGATTTTGAGACTTCTTTTTTGAAGGAATCTCCTTTATGGTAATCAAGCCAAATGACAAGCTGATTATTTGGTGCCATCGCTGCTACTTTTCTTGTGACGTCACCAAATTTTTTCGCATCTTTTAGTTTAACCGTGACAATTGGCTCATTCGTTTGACTGAATGTTTGTTTTGCACTGTTTTCGACTAGGTCAGCCCCGTTAAGAAGTTCTTTATCATTCGTATCTCTGAAGGATAGCTGTGCTTCAGTGGAAAGAATCTCCCTAGCTCTGTTTTGATCTTTTACCCCTGCAAGCTGCACACGGATACGATTATTGCCTTCAATCGAGATGTTCGGCTCACTTACACCAAGAACGTTTGCTCTTCGGTTAAGTGCTTCCACTGTACTAACGAGAACACTATTTGTGATCTTGTCCTCTTTTTTCACTGGATGTACATCATACAGGACTTCAAATCCACCCTGTAAATCCAGCCCTAGCGTCATATCTTTCGCAACAGGCTTTGTTAGTAAGCCTACGCCAGTTCCGATTAACAGAACCACTAAGAAAAACGCAAGAATGCGCCCTTTTTTCATTATGTATTTCCTCCTTAAACACCTGAATCCATTAAGATGGCTTATTTCAACAGTTCATCAAGCATATTCTTGCCATCTTCACTGTCCAAAAAAGCAGACGTTTTAAACGACTGAACGGTTGCATAGTTCATAAATTCGCCTATTTTCACAGATAAAATATCTGCAACCATTTCATGAATCGGATACTCTTGTTTTTTCTTCCACTTCTTATTCTCTAAGTATGACCATAATTCCTCTAAATCTACATCTTTATAGCCCAAAACGATGAATTCTTCAAGCTTACTGAACAGAAAAGGCTTTAAATGGTCTTTGTATATAGCTGCTGGGTGTTGTGTCATTGCGTAGCTCCCCCTTTTCAGTTTTTTATCGAGAGACTTGTCATGCTTGGACGATATACACGCATATCTTATTGTATATGATTCTATGTCGTTTGAGAAGGCAGGTGATCTGTGATTTGACGAAGCAAACGTTTTTAAAGGGGACCATTATTTTAATTTTAGCAGGTTTTATTACGAGAATATTGGGTTTTGTCAATCGAATTGTCATTGCGAGGTTCATTGGCGAAGAAGGGGTCGGGCTTTATATGATGGCTGCACCCACCTTTTTTCTCGCCGTGACGCTCACGCAATTCGGACTGCCTGTCGCTATTAGTAAGCTCGTTGCAGAAGCAGAAGCCCGGGGTGACAAACAGAAAACAAAACGTATTCTGGTCATGTCCCTTGCGATAACGGGAACACTCAGCCTGATATTCACGCCGCTTTTTTTATGGTTTGCGCCCATCATGGCAGAAAATATGCTGACTGATCCTAGAACGGTCTATCCACTGCTTGCTATTACCCCCGTCGTACCAGTCATCGCCATTTCCAGTGTGTTAAGAGGCTATTTCCAAGGCAGACAGCAGATGAGCCCGCTTGCGATGTCTCAAGTTCTGGAACAGGTCGCAAGAATTTCACTAGTGGCGGTATGTACAACGGCTTTCCTTCCTTACGGGATTGAATTTGCGGCAGCAGGTGCGATGATTTCATCTGTGATTGGAGAGATGATTTCACTTGCTTACTTACTGATTGCCTTTCGCTATAAAAAGACCATTCGTATTCGAAAACGATTTTTTAAGGCGATTCATGACGGGAAGGACACGTTTAAGCAGCTGATGAGCATTGCCCTGCCAACAACAGGCAGCCGTTTTATCGGGAATATTTCGTGGTTTTTAGAGCCGATTGTTGTCGCGCAAAGTCTTGCCATTGCTGGTTATGCGGCTGTAGAGGCGACAAGACAGTACGGGGAGTTGACCGGTCTTGCCCTGACCCTTTTGACACTGCCTAGTTTTATTACGTATTCACTCTCCACTGCACTAGTCCCGGCGATCAGTGAAGGAATGGAACAGAACAAACGTAAAACGGTCGAATACCGGCTGAAGCAGGCGATGCGCCTTTGTTTACTCAGCGGAGGCATTTCATGTATTATTCTTTTCGTTTACGCAGAAGATTTAACGCTCTTTATGTATGGTTCATCGCACGCGGCCATTTATGTGAAATTCATGGCACCATTTTTTCTTCTATATTATTTTCAAGGGCCCCTTCAAGCCGTGCTTCAAGCACTCAATTTAGCTGGTGCGGCGATGACCAACAGCCTGATTGGAGCTATTGTAAAAACAGGGATGATTTTTGTCCTTGCTTCACAGCCTGGCTTTGGCATTATGGGCGCAGCACTTGCGATATTAATCGGCATCATCCTTGTCACACTGCTCCATGCGGCAACTGTAGGAAAGGTGCTGCCTATTCATTTACCATTAAAGGAATATGGGCTCTGCGTCCTTGTGATTATCGGTACGGGGGCTGTCAGCCTTTGGCTGAAGTCTCAAGTAAATGGACTCTTTTCTGCTCCACTTGAACTTGTGACACTCATCTTTGTTACGGGCACGTTGTATGTCATTCTATTAATCTGCCTTGGCCTAGTGAAACGAGAAGAGCTGCGCCGCATCCCGTTCATCGGGAAACTGTTTTAGCTCATCTCTTTTTAATCACTTCATCTTTCAAATCAATATAAAACGTTTTTTGATTAAAGCTGCAGTAAGAGATTTGATCGATATCATGATAACCTCTTTTAGCAAGCTCATCTTTCAGCCACTGTTCATTTTGATTGATTTGCTTCAGGTGGTCATGCTGCACTACACCGTCCGCAATAAGTGGAAGCTCAAGCGCTGCATGTTTGCGCTTGTTTTCTTTTTCGACAACAGCGAGCTTGCCAGACGGCTCTAAAATGGCATAAGAGACATCCTGAATGCTGTCGATGTTATTTTCTCTTAATTGAATGAGCAGGTCATCAAAATTGTATCGCTGTTTTCTCATCGCACCCTCGTCTATTTTCCCATTGATGATGAGCAAGGCCGGTTTGCCGTCAAGAAAGCGCCGGACACCTTGGAATTTCAATGAGAGGTAGGCAAGTGTGATTTGAATGAAGGTTAACAGCAGGATTGGCCATACCGTATGTAACATGTGATCCTCTACTTCTTCTATGGCGAGAACTGCAATTTCAGCGATCATCATAAAAATGACTAGATCTAAAATACTGAGCTCGCCAATTTCCCTTTTGCCCATTAAGCGAAAAATAAACCAGATAAGAAAATATAAAATGATGGTTCTCATGGAAATGATCAAGATGTCCTGCATGTGATGTAAACCCTCCTTCTCCAACATAGCTTGTGTCAAAACACTTTATTTATGTAGAAAAGAAACGTCTGAAACATGTCTATTTTTTCTTCACTGTGAATACATTTTAGTAAAAGACAAGCTTCGTTCAAATGGAGAGGAGACGAATCTACATGCAGGAAACGAAACAAATTGGAAAAGGCATTTTATCCGGCTTAATTGCCATTTTTGTCGTGATGGTTGTCACAAGTTTACTTGTGTCACTCATGCTTACATTCACAAGTATGCAGGAATCATCATTTAAATGGATGATTATGATTTTGTCCTTTGCTGCCCTTCTATTAGGAGGCATCATTTCTGGCGGGAAAGCAAAGGAGCGTGGCTGGTTAATTGGTGCGATCACGGCGATGATCTTTTCCCTCACTGTATTTTTATTTCAATATTTGGGGTTTGGAAAAACGTTTTCACCAGAGCAATTCATCTATCATGGGGCATTTTTAGGCATTTGTATGCTTGGGGGAATGATTGGCGTCAATCTTCGAGGCAAATAAAAAAAGAGCGAATCATATCGCTCTTTTTTTATGGCTATGTATCGGAGGATTAGCCTTTGTCAGCTAATTCTCTAATAGCACGACGATCGAAAGTTAAACGGTTGTTTTCGCTTGTTTTGATGACCACTTTTGATTCATCAATGTAGTCGATTTCACCGTGTAATCCACCGATTGTGACGATTTTATCGCCTTTTGATAAAGATTGCTGCATCTGACGCACAGCTTTCTGTTGCTTTTGCTGTGGACGGATTAACAAGAAGTAAAGCACAGCAAACATGACAACAATCATAATGATTGAACCCATACCACCATCCATTCTATTTCACCCCTTTCTAAAGCATTGTAAAGCCTTTCGTTTATGCGTTAAAAGTTTTTCGCATTCGGTTTGTTAAAGCCATAACGCTCAAAAAACTCTTCTTTAAAATCACCTAAACGATCCTCACGGATAGCTTCTCTCACTTGCTCCATTAATTTTAACAGAAAATGAAGATTATGATAAGTTGTTAATCGAATTCCGAACGTTTCATTTGTTCGGATGAGATGTCTAATATAGGCGCGTGTGTAGTTTTTACATGTATAGCAGTCACAGTTTTCATCGATTGGTCTAAAGTCACGCTCATATTTTGCATTTTTCACAACAAGACGGCCTTCACTTGTCATCAAGGTACCGTTTCTTGCAATTCGTGTTGGCAGTACGCAATCAAACATATCTACTCCGCGAATGGCGCCATCAATTAAGGAATCTGGCGAGCCGACACCCATTAGGTACCTCGGCTTGTCTGCCGGTAAAAATGGCGTTGTGAACTCTAGTACACGATTCATCACATCTTTTGGTTCCCCAACAGATAAGCCTCCGATGGCGTAGCCTGGGAAATCAAGTGAAACAAGGTCTTTTGCACTTTGTTTTCGAAGCTCTTCGTATTCTCCGCCTTGGACAATCCCAAACAATCCTTGATCTTCTGGACGCTGGTGCGCTGTTAGACAGCGCTCTGCCCATCTGCTTGTCCGCTCCACAGAACGTTTCATGTAATCGTACTCTGCAGGATACGGCGGGCATTCATCAAATGCCATCATAATATCAGAGCCAAGTGCATTTTGGATATCCATGGCTTTTTCAGGAGATAGGAACAGCTTGTCTCCGTTTAAATGATTACGGAAGTGAACGCCTTCTTCTTCAATTTTTCTAAATTCACTCAATGAAAAAACTTGGAATCCGCCTGAATCTGTTAGAATGGCTCGATCCCAGTTCATAAATTTGTGCAGACCGCCTGCTTCTTTTACGATATCGTGACCTGGACGGAGCCATAGGTGGTACGTATTGCTTAAGATGATGCCTGCATCCATTGCCTTTAATTCTTCAGGCGCCATTGTTTTGACTGTAGCCAGTGTCCCTACTGGCATAAATACAGGTGTTTCAAAGGAGCCGTGCGGTGTATGAACGCGGCCAAGACGTGCACCTGTCTGTTTGCATGATTTAATGAACTCATAACGTATCGGTAATTGCGACAAAAATGAGCCCTCCTGTCTTTGTTGTATGATGTTATTGAATCAGCATGGCATCGCCAAAGCTGAAGAATCGGTATTCCTCTTTCACAGCCTCATTGTACGCTTTTAGTACGTGCTCTCGTCCAGCTAATGCGCTGACAAGCATAATTAACGAGGATTTTGGCAGATGGAAATTCGTGATCATGCCATCAATTGCCTTGAATGTGTAGCCAGGGTAAATAAAGATCGACGTCCAGCCGCTTGAGGCTTTGAACTCACCATCATGTGCACTTGCAATGGTTTCAAGCGTTCTTGTTGACGTTGTGCCGACTGAAATAATCCGTCCGCCTTCCTTGCGAACGCGATTAAGCTCATCAGCTGTTTCTTCATTCATTTCATAAAACTCTGCGTGCATTTCGTGTTCTTCAATACGTTCTGCACTTACCGGACGAAACGTGCCAAGCCCTACGTGCAGCGTAATGAAAGCAATGTGTACACCTTTCGCTTTCAGCGCATCCAGCAGCTCGGTTGTAAAGTGGAGACCGGCAGTTGGCGCAGCAGCGGAGCCGACCTCTTTTGAATAAACGGTTTGATAGCGTTCGCGGTCGTCAAGCTGCTCTTTAATATATGGAGGCAGCGGCATTTCACCAAGGGATTCAAGCACTTCATAAAAAATGCCTGTATATTGAAACTCGACTTTTCTTCCGCCATGTTCCATTTCCTCTGTACATACCGCTTTGAGCCGTCCATCACCAAATGTGATAACCGTCCCTTTTTTCACCCGTTTCGCTGGTTTGACAAGTGTTTCCCAGTTGTCTCCTTCTTCTTGTTTCAATAGAAGCAGCTCAACTTTGGCACCTGTATCCTCTTTCATCCCAAACAGACGTGCAGGCAGAACGCGTGTGTTGTTTAGAACGAGACAATCACCCTTTTGAAAATAATCGATGATTTGTGAGAATGTATCATGTGTAATCGCACCCGTTTGTTTGTTTAAGACCATCAGTCTTGATGCATCTCGTTGTTCAAGCGGCACTTGTGCAATTAATCTTTCTGGTAAATCAAAATCAAATAGTTCTAGCTTCATTTCCTTCACCTATTCTGTAGTTAACTAGTTAACGTTATTTCATCCGTCCAAAGATATTCAGTAATATGGTTAGTACGAGGCTAATGACAATGCATGTAATGACAGGAAAAAAGAAAGTCACATTTCCTTTTTTTACAAAAATATCACCTGGAAGCTTACCAACCAATTGAAACACTAATCCTGCGGCAAAAAGGACACCACCTAAAATCATTAACATTTTAGGGAATTCAGTCACGAATCGGAACCTCCATTTGAAAATGTTCATACGCTTCTCTTGTGACGACCCGCCCTCTTGGTGTTCTTTGCAGAAAACCAATTTGCAGTAAGTACGGTTCGTACACATCTTCAATCGTATGTGATTCTTCTCCAATTGTCGCTGAGATCGTATCAAGCCCAACAGGACCGCCTCTAAATTTTTCGATCATGCTTAAAAGCAGCTTATGGTCGATATGGTCGAGGCCCAGTCTGTCGACTTGAAGACGCTCAAGGGCATCTTCCGCAATGTCCTGCGTAATGGCATGATTCCCAAGCACCTGCGCAAAATCTCTTACTCTTCTGAGCAAACGATTGGCTACCCTCGGTGTTCCCCGGGAACGTCTCGCAATCTCTTCGGCTGAGCGAAGATCAATCCCAATCTCAAACAGTTCGGCTGTTCTTGCCACAATGTGAGCCAAATCTCTTTGCTCATAGTATTCCAATCTTGCATGTACCCCAAACCTATCACGAAGCGGCGCTGTTAACAGCCCGACACGGGTCGTTGCACCTACAAGCGTAAATGGCGGTAAATCAAGCCGTACAGAGCGTGCTGTATCTCCTTTTCCAATGACAATATCTAAACAAAAATCCTCCATTGCTGGGTACAGCACTTCTTCAATTGAGCGCTGCAAGCGGTGAATTTCATCAATAAACAATACATCACCTGGCTCAAGAGATGTTAAGATGGCCGCCAAATCACCAGGACGCTCAATCGCTGGTCCTGACGTTGTACGCAGCTGAACATTCATTTCATTGGCAATGATCGACGCAAGCGTTGTTTTCCCAAGTCCAGGAGGTCCATATAAAAGGACGTGATCAAGCGTTTCCTGCCTCATGCGGGCAGCTTCAATAAATACGCTGAGGTTATCCTTTACTTTTTGCTGACCGATATATTGGCTAAGTGTCTGTGGCCGCAGACTTTGCTCAATGGCTGATTCATGGTTGTCTGCTTCAGTTGAGACGAGCCGTTCATCCATGAGACATCACCCTATTTCAACATTTTTTGTAAAGCTTTTTTCACATATTGATCGGTTGTGAGATTCTTTTCTTCTTTTAATAATGGAAGAACCTTTTTGATTTCACGATCACCGTATCCAAGAACACTTAAGGCTTCAATCGCTTCATCTAATGCAGTTTGCTGCGTTTCAACCTGAATGTGATCCTCGTGATTAAATAAGTTGCCAATCATTTCTGGCACTACATCTGCAAGTTTTCCTTTTAGATCCAGAATGATTTGACGTGCTGTTTTTTTGCCCACTCCAGGGAATTTAATCAGGAACGCTTCATCTTCACGTTCTATTGCTGAAATGACAGCGCCAGGATCACCGGAAGCAAGGATGGCGAGTGCACCCTTTGGCCCAATTCCTGTGACATTTAACAGTTTTGTGAACAGCGCTTTTTCTTCTCGTGTTTGAAAACCGTATAACGAGAATGCGTCTTCCTTTATGTAATGATACGTATAAATCGTTTCTTGTTTATTTACTCGATAGATAAACGGGTTTGGGGTATAGACTTGATATCCCACTCCGCCGTTTTCAATGACAACATATTGCGGGCACACATAATCAATGGTCCCTTTTACAAACTCTATCACCGTTTTCACCTCTTTGACTGTTCTTCATTGTAACATAAATCGAAGAGAAAACCGCAATAAAAGTTAACATACGTTCGCTCAGTACATTTTTATGATGAAACCACGAAAAACAGCTTGCGGCCTTCACACCAGCAAGCTGTTACACGCTTTAAAACGATATTTCATTTCGGTAAGGCTTCATGACTTCAAGCACATGCTCAAATTCATCCTTCGTTCGAAAAGGAATACCTTGCTCAAGCTGCTTCTCCACATGACTTTCTAAACGGGACGTATCAATTTGAAAAAAGAGATGAATAGGCTCCGCCCAGCCGTCAGGCCTTCCATGAAACGTAGAAATCACACCGTCCTCTGATAATCCGATATATCCATTTGCTTTACTTAATGGAGAGATATCATCAATTTGCTTTCTAAAAAGGGCAAAATCCTCTTTTTGCTCTACCAGCGTCCAGCCTTTATACTGCGCCCAGAATGTGTCTTTGTCTTCTAATGATGCCCGGTGTCTTTCAATACTCACATCGCCATCTAGATAGACTTTTTCAAGCTGGACGGTGATAGAGTTTGACTGCTTTTGCAAGTGTTCTTTTCCTTCCATATCCGCAGCGAAAAAAAGCACACTTGTCATGATAAGTCCTGTAACGAAACATTTCATCTTCACTTTCACTATTTACACCTCTTTAGAACATGAGATCGATGCATGACATATGTAGTTTGACCCATTTTTCTAAACATTAACCAAATCGATCATTCAAATGTATGGTAAGAGTCTTTCGTTGTATCCTTCATTCGTAAATGTTATGTTTTATACAATCCATTGCTTTATCGAATGACACGGTTTTTTCATCATTCGTTTTTCAGCCGCATAAACTGAAACCAAAGAAGGTGAAGTCAATGTCAGATGTCAAAAGATTAGCCGAATCGATTCAGTATCATGAAGAGAAACGTTTTCATAAGCTTGCCTATAAACCGGCAGAGCTTGAACTGTGCGGCAAAGGAAGAAGTGCCTATGTCTTTTTATACAAAAAAGACGGCAAGAAAATGGCACTAAAAGTCTTTTTCCCTTCTTATCAGCATATTGCCCGCAAAGAGGCTGCCATTTACGAAAAACTTTCCGGTTCGTCTTACTACCCTGAGATTTATGAGTCTGGGGATCAGTATATTTTAATGGAATATATTAAAGGCTACACATTCTATGAATGCCTTACAAAAGGAATTCCTATTAAAAAACAAATGATTGAACAAGTCGATGATGCGCTGGAGGAAGCGCGTGAGAAAGGATTGAATCCTTCTGACATCCATCTGCGCAATCTGATCTTAACAAAAGAAGGACGGATCAGAGTCATTGACGTTGCCAGATTCACGCAAACGAAAGCATGTCATCAATGGGATGATTTAAAAGCCGCTTATGCCTATTACCAAAAACCTTTTTTCCCTAAAAAAGCACCGCGCCTGTGGCTTGAAGTGATTGCTTATTTGTATAAAAAGAACTGGCTGTCCCGCGGGCAGCTTAATAATCGAAATGATTTTTCTGCATAATGAAAGCCGCTCAAAGAGAGCGGCTTTCTGCGCGTAGACAAACCCTCGCATTCGGTGTCAGTCCTGCGTGCCGGTGCTCACGAATGTCATATTCGCTCCGCTCCGGTACTCGTCCTTCCTAGACTGCAAAGGTTTTCTATCACGCTGAAAAGAAGACAAAGGGCTAAAATAGAGATCATTTAGCCCTTTGTCAAAAATCTGAATCCGCTCTCTCCGAGCGGCTTTCTGTTGTTATTCTGTTTCTACATGGATACTATTGACGTTTAATAGGTTAATGATTTCATTATTCAGCTTAAACCAATGATTGGCTTCTTCAATTTTTTTATACACATCATAGGTAGCTGGGCGTTTTAGCTCGAAATCAAGCACTTCCCCATTGTTCATATGAAATGTTACCTTAAATACTTTCATCATAAGATCACCTTCCACTCTTCTTGTTCGCTGGTCAAAAAGATCAGCTCTTTTCATTCATTCTCTATTCAACTCGTTTCCCCTCCTTGTTTCCATTCAAACCCAAGAAGTTTAAATTTTGTTTAAATTCACACAACATATCTTTCTCTCAGATCTGCAAAGAAGTATATTGGTTAAAAAGGAGGCTGCCCTTGATGAAGCAGAAAAAGAAACGAACATCTCCAGAAAAACAAACAGTCTTTTTTCATTTAACAGATGCTCTCATTCCGAGTGTGGACATGATGGCATATGCAGCAAAGGCATTTTTTCACCTTTTAAGAAAAGCCTTTTCAGCCGTTTGATAAAACCCCGCACAGCATCGTGCGAGGTTCTTTTTTAGGGCTGATAAATTTGACTTCCCTGGCTGACAAACTCCTTCGCCTTCTTTTCCATCTCTCTTTTCACTTCTTCAGATTGATTGCGGATATCATGGGAAATTTTCATACTGCAAAACTTCGGTCCGCACATCGAGCAAAAGTGAGCGGTCTTAGCGCCTTCAGCAGGCAATGTTTCATCATGGAACGCCAAGGCTCTTTCTGGATCCAGAGACAAGTGGAATTGGTCCCGCCATCTAAATTCAAATCTCGCTTTTGATAATGCATCATCACGCTTTTGAGCAGCAGGATGTCCTTTTGCTAGATCAGCGGCATGTGCGGCAATTTTATAGGCGATCACGCCTTCTCTCACATCTTCTTTGTTCGGCAGACCTAAATGCTCTTTTGGCGTTACATAGCACAGCATGGCTGTTCCGTACCAGCCGATCATGGCAGCGCCGATGGCGGATGTAATGTGATCATACCCCGGCGCGATATCTGTTGTAAGTGGCCCTAACGTATAAAATGGTGCTTCCTTGCAAATGTCCATTTGCTTGTCCACATTCTCTTTGATTTTATCCATTGGGACATGTCCGGGCCCTTCAATCATTACTTGCACATCATGTTTCCAAGCGATCTCTGTTAATTCACCTAACGTTTCCAGCTCTGCAAACTGCGCCTCATCATTGGCATCAGCAATCGAGCCTGGTCTAAGTCCATCTCCAAGAGAAAAGGCGATATCATACGTTTTCATAATTTCACAAATGTCTTCGAAGTGGGTGTAGAGGAAATTCTCTTGATGATGAGCAAGACACCATCTTGCCATAATCGCACCGCCTCTTGAAACAATTCCGGTCACCCGATCGACTGTCAGCGGAATATATCTTAATAGCACGCCCGCATGAATCGTGAAATAGTCTACACCTTGCTCTGCTTGTTCAATTAATGTGTCTCTATACACTTCCCACGTCAAATCTTCTGCGACTCCATTCACTTTTTCAAGGGCCTGATAGATAGGAACGGTTCCTACTGGGACTGGGCAATTCCGAATGATCCATTCTCTCGTTGTATGAATATCCTTTCCAGTAGACAGATCCATCATTGTGTCTGCCCCCCATCTGATCGCCCACGTCATCTTTTCTACCTCTTCATAAATGGATGATGTGACAGCTGAATTGCCAATATTCGCATTGATTTTGACATGAAAATTCCTTCCGATAATCATTGGTTCACTTTCAGGATGGTTAATGTTCGAAGGAATGACGGCTCTTCCGCTCGCTACTTCCTCTCTAACGAACTCAGGGCTTAGCTCTTCTCTTATTGCGATAAACTCCATTTCAGGCGTAATGATGCCTTTTTTGGCATAATGCATTTGCGTCACGCGCGCTCCTTGTTTCGCGCGGAGCGGTATATGATGAAAATCAGTCTGGATAGAATGGAAGGACTCCTTCTCCCTTGAACGATATCCGTTATCTTCCGGTTTTACATGACGCCCTTCATAGCTTTCTGTATCTCCTCTTTCTTCAATCCATGCTGCCCTAAGGCGCTTTAATCCCTTTGTGACGTCAATATGAACGTTCTCATCGGTGTACGGTCCACTTGTATCATATACGCGGACTGGTTCATTTTGAATGTCGCCCGCTTCTGTCACAGTATGTGAGAGCGTAATCTCTCTTTTTGGCACTAAGATATCGGGTCTTGACCCTTTCTCATACACCTTTTGGCTGCCGTCAAAGCTGGATAATAATGATTGGTTGGATGGGACACTTTTCTTTTCTTTCATTTGCTGTTCTCTCCTTTTCTTCTTGTCACCGGACAGGATGGAATCAGCACCAGCAAAAAACCAGGCTCTATTTAAAGAACCTGGTTTCGTCGTCAGAAATAAACATGCATATCATTGATATGATCCATGCATCATCTTCAACTTCCCCACGCTGGTACGAGCCAGATCAGGTCCAAAGGGTTAAGAAGCTTATGCTACTCTCTCAGCCCATTTACGGGCACCCCTAGTCACTTTTATTGATTTCCACATCAGTGTAGCATAGAGACATCGTGAAAAAAAGAGAATTCAGGAAAATAGTTCCTTTCCCCTACAAGCTTTATAGACCATGTTGATATACAGACTTCTATACATAATCTGTTCCTCTTATTTCAATTAAATTTGAAATAATCGTTGATCCTTTTCTCCTATTATGTATAATTAATCTAAACGGAGAATTTTTATACAATTCATTAATCAAAGGAAGTTCTAGTCGATTGCAAACATTTCTCACATTTATCGTCGTAGGATTCTCAATTGCTCTGCCTGTTGGAGCAATCACGGTTGAAATGACAAAACAGGGACTGAAAAACGGATTCTTTCATGGTTTAACTGTCGGAGCAGGCGGTATGACCATAGACTTATTACTCATCTTGGCTTTATATGCTGGATTTGCTCAGTTTTTATCTTTGCCGTTTGTTCAAATCCCGCTCTGGCTGATCGGAGCTGTATTCTTAATGATTCTCGCATACGATTCCATTAAAAATGCGGATCAAGATATCTATTTAGCAGGAGAAAAGGTTAATAAGTCTTATGCAAAAACATATCGGAACGGCTTGCTCGTGGCGGTATCTCCTGGAAATCTTGTGTTCTGGGTTTCTGTTTTTGGTGCTGTACTTGCGGATGCTTATACAAAAACAGATTCATCTGAATTTATGCTGGCTGCCGGCGGTATTTTGGCAGGGATTCTCCTTCATGACATCGGTCTTCTCACACTTGTATCCTTAACAAGAAAAGTGATGAATCGAACGATGATCAAGTGGACATCCATTATTGCTGGTATTTTATTACTAGGGTTTGGCTGTTATTTCTTTTACGAATTTTATATAGGCATCAAAGTTTATTTTTAAGAAAAGGCTAAAGTTCGTGATGAACTTTAGCCTTTTTGATGTCAAACTACCGGGTCATGCCTGTTTGACCTGTTTCAAATTGCGTTCTTCTCATATCTCTAAAGCGTGTGAATGCACCTTCATCTTTTATGACTTGGACTGCTCTTCCATCCGCATAACGAGTCGCTGCTTCTTCTACTTGTGATACGCCTTCTGACGTGAGGCGGCCATCTGATTTAATGGCTATATACACATTCTCATCCGTCACCATGACTTGAGAGTCTGTTACGTGATTCATTTTATTGACGCGGTTGGCAATTTTTCTTGAACGCTGAATGTTCTCTTGTTTATCGTAGCCTGAGAACGACATTTGGTTATGATAGTTCATATCTCCATGACTGTAGCGTCCATCTCCACCTGTGAGAGGCATTCGATCATCAGCTTGAGGACGTGTACGGTAATCAACATTCGTTGTATTTCTACCGTTCATTCCCTCCATGAGTTCAGAAACTGGTCCTTGATGATCCTGGTTGTTGTCGTCCGCTCGTTGATTTGAATGATAACCAACCGGCTGGCCTGATTGATTATGACGTGTATCGACACCTGCGTTATTATTTGCACCACATGCCGTTAAACCAATAGGAAGAAGCACTAATGCGATTGTTTTTTGCCATTTTTGTCTCAAACGAAAAACCCCCTGTACAAATTCAATCTCATGAGCGCGAAACAGGCTCTGTTTTAGCATGTACAGTTAGGAGAAAAATCAAGCTGTCAGTTATAAACAAAAAAAGGAACGATTGAGATCGTTCCTTCTGATTGGTGACAAAGGGCTAAAATGTTCTTGATTTTAGCCCTTTGTCTTCTTTTCAGCGTAATAGAAAACCTTTGCAGCCCTAGGAAGGGCGAGTACCGGAGCGGAGCGAATTTGACATTCGAGAGCACCGGCGCACAGACCTGACACCGAATGCGAGGGTTTGTCTACACGCCGAAAGGAACGATTGACATCGTTCCTTCTGTCATTAATCTTCTTCTTCTTCCTCCGGCCTTGCAAAAACGGATTGACCTGGATATGGCTGCATATAAGGCTGAGCTGGATAAGCCCCCATTTGGCCATAAGGAACAGGATTCGGATAATGTCCCGGCCAAGGCTGATGATGCTTCATGCCATCATCGCATCCGCAGTCTTCCTTGCCATATGCTGCATTTGAAACGTTTGGATAGAAGCCTTGATTTGCGTTGGCATTTGCGTTGGCGTTGGCGTTTGAATGCATATGGTGATGCCAGTGATGTCCGTCGTTTGCATGATGCTCAAGATTTTCTCCATAGTAAGCTGGCGCTTGATACGCAGGATAATACGAATGAGCCGGATATGGATATGGCATCATGTGATGGTGATAATATGGCTGGATAGGATAACATAGGCCTGATCCCGGTAAGATTGGCGATGCCGGCACCATTTGCTGCGGATATGGATACATTGCTGGCATGTAATGACCATAACCATAATAAGGATCATATGGTTCATGATGATGGTGCTGGTGATGATGCTCCTTATTTTCAGCTATTCCTCCTACCGCTGCCCCTCCCACATTTGGCATTTGCGGGAAGTTAGGAAGATTTGGGTAATTGCTGTGCTCCATATCTTTTCCCTCCTCCTTTTGATGCGGAATATGAATAAACGGATCATACCCCTTTGCCACTTCATCTTTTAGATGACCTTTATTTTCATGATGAAAATGGTCCTTGTGATCTTTATGTTCCTTATTTTCATGATGGACATGACCCTTGTTATCTTTATGGTCTTTATTTTCATGATGAAAATGATCTTTGTGATCCTTTTTGTCATGAACGTGATCTTTTTTCTCGTGATGATCTTTTTTGGGAGGAGGCGTGAATGGCTGGTAGAGATTGGTCTGATAATAGTTCACATCGACTTGCGGAAAAACTGGCTGTTCGATCTTTGGCACTGGCGGTACATAAGGTACCGGTTCATTTGGCTTTTCCTTCGGTTTCGTATCTTGCACTTGCACGACATCTTTTGGCTTTTCTTTCACATACGGATGTTCTTTCGTTTTTGGCATTTCTTTTACTTTGTGATGATCTGTTTTCACAGGAACACCACTAGATGGAATCTTAATCTTCATACCTGGCATGATCAAATCAGGATTACTGAGCTGTGAATTTAGTTTTTTCAATTCTTGAAAGTCGACTCCATATTTCTTTGAAATTTTCCAAAGGGAGTCTCCTTTTTGCACAATATGAATTTTCAACGTTTTCCCCTCCTATGCAAAACGTGAACGTAACGGTTATGTCAGAAGTACAATATGTTTCAACATAAATTTATGCCTATTTACAAGCCGATATGATAAAAACTTGTTTTCTGATAGGAGGGGCTGATTCATTATTTAATGGCGAGCATTTTCTCGAGTGCAAGCAAAGCGTCTTTCGTGATGTCTTCATTGACCTGTATCAACCCGGCCGGCTGACCCTTCTCAATGCTTTCAAGTGACCATAGCAAATGAGGCAGATCAATCCGGTTCATAGTCAAGCATGGACACATATCTGGGTTGAGGGATTCAATTTGTTTATCTGGGTGCTGCGCTATGATCCGTTTGACTAAATTCATCTCTGTTCCAATTGCCCATTTGCTTCCTGCTGGTGCCTGTTTAATCGTATCAATAATAAATTTCGTTGAACCTGCTAGGTCAGAAGCCCTTACGACCTCATGCGTGCATTCAGGGTGAACAAGAATTTGAATGTCACGGTCTTTTTTTCTCATTTCTTCTATATTTCGAACAGTAAATTTCTCATGTACGGAGCAATGGCCTTTCCATAAAATCATCTTAATACGGGAAAGCGGCTGATCGGTGATGAGCTTTTCTTCTATCTGATCCCACACAGCCATTTCCTCTAGCGGAATACCTAAATCAAATGCTGTATTACGCCCTAGGTGCTGATCAGGGAGAAACAGAATTCGTTCTTTTTGTGTCAGCGCCCACTCGAGTACTTTTTTAGCGTTTGACGAAGTAACAGTTGCCCCGCCATGCTTGCCGACAAATGCTTTAATATCTGCTGTTGAATTGACATACGTAAGTGGAAGTATTGTATCCCCAAACAGTTCAGTGAGCTGCTCCCATGCTCTGTCTGTTTGTTTCATATTTGCCATATCTGCCATTGAACAGCCTGCCCTCATATCTGGCAATACGACGCTTTGATTCTTGTTTGACAGCATATCTGCCGTTTCTGCCATAAAGTGAACACCGCAGAACACAATGTATTCAGCCTCGTGATTGTCAGCAGCGATTTGTGCCAGCTGCAATGAATCTCCTGTTGCATCTGCAAATTCGATGACCTCATCCTTTTGATAATGATGGCCCGGTATAAAAAGCTTTGAGCCAAAAGCCCGCTTAATGTCTAACACTCGCTGCTTCATCTCATCTTCAGAGCGGTGTTTATATTCATCTGGCATCATGACTGCATGTTGATTGGCTAATACATTAAGCATGGACATGAGTCGTTCCCCCTTTATGACTGAATTCCATATTCATACTGAAATCAAATGCTGGAGCAGAATGAGTCAGAAAACCAAGCGAAATAAGATCGACTCCTGTCCCCCTGTAGCTTGGCAATGTCTCTAGCGTAATGCCCCCTGATGCTTCTGTCAGAATGGACTTTGGCGTCATTTGTTTAAAACGTTTTACCTCATCCGGAGAGCAGTTATCAAACATAATGACATCCGCTTTTGCATCAATGGCTTCCATTAGCTGCGTTTCTGATTCAATTTCCACTTCAATTTTCACCATATGACCGGCATATGCTCTTGCTTTCTCTACAGCTTCACGGATAGAACCGCATGCGGCAATATGATTATCTTTAATCATTACCCCATCCGATAAACCAAAGCGATGATTCTTTCCACCGCCTGTCTTTACTGCGTATTTTTCTAACATACGCAAACCTGGTGTTGTTTTTCTCGTATCACAAATCGTAATAGACGGGTCACCTAATCGCTGCACCGCCTCATGTGTTAAGGTGGCGATACCTGTCATTCGCTGCAATAAATTTAAAATGACCCTCTCTCCCTTTAATAAGTCGTTGACTGGACCCTTTATTTTTGCCAGTACAGCACCAGAATGAATCAAATCACCTTCTTGAAAAAACAATTCAGTTTGAATCTGTTCATTCAACAGGCGGTACCCTATATCAATCAGTTGTGATCCTGCCAATACACCAGATTGTTTCGCAATGATAAGAGCTGTTCCTTTCTTGTCTCCAAAGATGGCATCAGCTGATACATCTCCAAAACCAATATCTTCTGTGAAAAAATGAGTGAGCATTTGTTTTAACTGTAAACGTTCCATTTGGCACCGATCCTTTCATTTTTCATGATATGAACGTGACCTTTTTCATGAACAATCTGCCTGCCCTGCCATAACGCATCGCTTCGCTCTGGATAATCCATTCGATAATGGCCCCCTCTGCTTTCTGTACGGAGTAATGCAGATTTAGCAAGACAAACCGCTAATGCCCATTGATTGCTTAATTCGATCTGTTCATTTGTGATATCCTTCACATTAATTTGCTGAAAATTGACATGCTGCAACGAATGAAGCAAAGTTTGTAAACCTTTTTCATCTCTCACAATGGCCGCATATGTAGTCATCCATTGTCTAAGCTGAGCTTTTGAAATCATTGGGACCTGCCATATTTCTCGGATAGAAAAAGATGAGCTGGTTTCTTTCTGTTTAGGCAGCTGCTTCATTCTCTGTGCCGCTTTGCTGCCTAACACGAGACCTTCCAGAAGAGAATTACTCGCCAATCGATTCGCACCGTGTAAGCCGGTGCAGGCCGCTTCTCCAATGGCAAATAGCGCTGGAACAGTGGTTTCTCCATATTCATTGACGCTGATTCCGCCCATTAAAAAGTGCATACCGGGGGAAATTGGCAGCCTGCCGCTTGCCATATCGACGCCTGCACACTGACACATCGCATCTATTGCTGGAAAACGAGCTGAAAAATGCGGAATTTCATGGATGTTAAGATACAATTGATGACCTAATTGCTGCTCATGAAAAATAGCTCTAGCGACCACATCTCTAGGTGCTAAATCAGCTTGTGGATGAATACCTTTCATGATCCGCCTGCCTGTTTCATCTTCTAAATAAGCTCCCTCTCCCCGTACTGCCTCTGAAATGAGACCAACTGCTTTTCCAGCGATTGTTAAAAGAGTTGGATGGAATTGAACAAATTCGAGATCCACTAATTGCGCCCCGGCTCGATAGGCCATCATCAGTCCGTCTCCTGTTATAGAAGGATCATTTGTATTTGTCTCATATAGGGAGCCGCAGCCGCCAGTTGATAAAACAACGGCATCTGCGGCCATCGTATGTACGTGTCCTGTCTCGTCTTTCCATACAACACCCGTACATGTCCCTTCATGAACTAATAGATCAATGACATGATGATACTCGTATAAATGAATATGTGAGCCGAGCTGACTTTTTAGATACTGCACAAGGGTTTTACCTGTTTGATCTCCTCCCGCATGCAAGATGCGATGAGTGCTGTGAGCTCCCTCTTTGCCTAATTGCGGCTCTCCCATCTCATCTTGATCAAATGGACAGCCTTCTGCTACGAGCTGGTCCACAAGGTGTTTTCCAAGTCTCACGATTTCTTGTACGGTTCTTTCATCATTGTGGTCACAGCCGGCAGCTAGTGTATCTTGCACATGCTGCTGAACAGAATCATGTGCTGAAAAGGCAGCAGCGATTCCTCCTTGTGCCAGCATGGAATTACTAGATGAAAATTGTTTTTTTGTCATCATGATGACCTGGCAACTTTTCGAAATGTTTTTTGCAAAGGAAAGCGCTGCAATGCCTGATCCCACCACAATGACTTTTTTGATTGATGACACCATCGCCCCTCCTGTCATTTACACCTGTCTTGACACATATCATTACACAACACTAAAATAAATACAAGAAAAAAATTTTACACGGGAGATGGATAGGTTGGTTTATTTAGATTACGCAGCTTCTACACCTGTTTCAGAGGAAGCACTGCATGTTTTTGAGCAGCTGAGTAAAAATTTCTATGGAAATGCAAGCAGTCTTCATGATGCTGGGGGAAAAGCAAATGATATATTGACTTACAGCAGACAATCACTCGCTGCCATAATCGAGGGTGAACCAGATGGGGTCTACTTTACAAGCGGTGGAACTGAATCTAATCTCCTTGCGATTCAATCGATCATCAATGGACTGCCAGCACATCAACAGCATGTCATTACAACTTCAGTTGAGCACCCTTCTGTTCATCATGCAATTAGCAGCTTAGAACGTCTTGGCGTAAAAGTCACGATCATTGAACCGAATCAGGATGGAATCATTACACAAGACATTCTCAAAGAAGCATTATTGCCTGAAACAGGACTAGTATCTATTCAGCACGCCAATTCAGAAACAGGGATTATCCAGCCGCTTGCTGAATTAGCGCCTCTTTTAAAAGAAAGAAACATTCTTTTTCATACAGATGCTGTGCAAACATTTGGAAAGATTCGTGTGTCCATCAAAAAACTTGGAGTCGATGCCGTGTCCATCTCAAGTCATAAAGTGTATGCTCCTAAAGGCGCTGGTGCCGTTTATATGGGCGCACATGTTCCTTGGAAACCTTTATATAGAGGTGCAGTTCAGGAAAATGGCTTACGTCCAGGGACAGTGAACGTTCCGTGTATCGGTGCTTTTGCTGCCGCAAGTGAACAAACGATGCTTAGGCTGGATGAACAGCATAAATTAGATGAGCAGCTGCGTGATTATTTTCTTCAGCAGTTAAAAATAAGACAGCTGCCTGTTCGTACACTTCAAGACAATGTCAATCGCCGCACGCTGCCTCATATTATTGGTTGTTTTTTTGAAGGGTTTGAAGGACAATATGTAATGTTAGCATGTAACCGGCATGGGATTTGTCTATCAACTGGAAGCGCGTGTGCTTCTGGTTATCATCATCCTTCCCCTGCTGTGAAGGCATTGCGTGTATCAGATCGTGATGCACTACAATTTATTCGACTATCATTTGGATGGCAGTCATCAAAAGATGACATCGATCAGCTTTTGCATACTTTTGAGCATTTGCAAAAGGAGAAGAAGGGAGCTTAGGACGTGGAGCAAGAGAGGAAACTCATTGGCGAAGAAAGAAGAACCGCCATTTTAGAGTGGCTAAAAGAAACAGACACACCGCTTACCGGGAGCTTTTTAGCTAAAAAGGCGGCTGTCTCTCGACAAGTCATTGTACAAGATATTTCATTATTAAAAGCAAAAAACGAACCCATTATTGCCACAAGCCAAGGCTATGTGTATATGGCAGCGCAGCATGCGCCAGAAAGAGAAATTGAACAAATCATCGCCTGCAAGCATGATCCTGCTCGTACAGAAGAGGAACTGACCTTGATTGTAGACTTTGGCGTGACGGTGAAAGATGTGATCATTGAGCACCCTGTTTATGGTGAACTGACGGCCTCTATTCGCGTCAGCACACGGAAACAAGTCGCTGATTTTGTCCATCATATTTCTAACACTGGCGCGTCCTACTTGTCAGAACTAACAGACGGCGTGCACCTGCATACTCTCACTTCTTACAGCCAAAAGCAGCTTGACCAAGCCATTCAAGCGCTGGATAATGCTGGGTTTTTAATAAAAGACTAAAAAAATAGTGTCCTCACGGGACACTATTTTTCATTCGTTAATTCATATGTTTGATAGCTGCCGAGCAGCTTGACCTCACAGCCAATCGCTTCTAATTCTTGAATCGCACCAGGGACTAAAACATCATCCATTTCTTTTTCAATATCAATAATAAATAAATAATGTCCAAGACCTGTTTTTGTCGGACGAGATTCAATTTTTGACAAGTTAAGATTCCGCCAAGAAAAAGCAGATAGCACGCGGTGCAATGCGCCTGATTGGTCATCCTTAGGCAGACTGACCACAATGGTCGTTTTTGGCTTTGATGAAAAACCAGAATTCATTGGGAACGATGCGTTAGGATCTTTATGTAAAATCACAAAGCGTGTATGGTTGTGCGGATAATCATGAATGTCTTTTTTCGCAATCATCAAACCATACGTTTTTGCGGCAATTTCATTAGCAATAGCCCCAACAGCTTCATCTGGATGCTCACTGATGTATTTTGCTGCATATCCTGTTGATTCCACTGGCCGATGAGGAATATGAGGGTACTGCTTTTTTAGAAATTGATGACACTGGGCAATCGCGTGAGGATGCGACTGAATGACATCTAACGTCTCCCAGCTCTCCGCTCTTGATGGGTGGACAAGCAAATGCTGGCGAATTGGTGCTGTCATCTCCCCCACAATGGACAACGCTTCTTCATGAATTAAATAATCAATCGTTAAGTTCACAGATCCTTCGAGTGCATTTTCAAGTGGAACGACCGCCAAATCGACTTCGCCCTTTGACACAGCATCCATACATTGCGGAATCGTTGCATAGGCACGCTGCACCGCATCTTTTGGAAAACAAGAGCATACGGCCAAATGAGTAAATGTTGCCTCTGGTCCAAAATAACCTACAGTTAATTGCTTCATCTGCTATGATCTCTCCTTTTACGCCCCAGAACCTAGAATTTCGACTTTTTCGACAAATTCAAGCTTTCTTAATTGATTCATGACGGTGTTGATATCATCTGCCATACCAGCTGTACTAATTGATAAGGTGACATTCGCTCTTCCTTGCAGTGGAATCGTTTGGTGAATGGATAACACATTACAGCCAGAGTCAGCCACAATTTGAAGCAGTCTTGACAAAGCCCCAGACCGATCCTCAAGGTGGAAAAACAATGTGATGATCTGCTCTTTCACCATTGTATAAAATGGAAAAACAGCATCTCGGTATTTATAAAAAGCACTGCGGCTTAAATCCGCTTTTTGAACAGCATCGGCAACTGAATCCGCTTTTTTGCGATCGAGAAGCTTTTTGACTTCAAGCGTTTTTCGCATCGCATCTGGAAGTACATCCTCTCTTACTAAATAGAACGTTTCTTCTTTCACCTGTTTTCTCCCCTTTTAAAAACGGGAGAGCCCATGGTCTGGACCCTCCTGTTGATCAATCAATAAATTCGAATTCAAATTCAAGCAGACGAATGATGTCGCCATCTTTTGCACCGCGCTCACGCAACGCATCATCGACACCCATTCCGCGCAGCTGTCTAGAGAATCGTTTAACGGATTCATCTCTTGAGAAGTCTGTCATCTTAAACAGCCGCTCAAGTGCTTTACCCGTTAACACAAACGTGCCATCAGGATCTCTTGAGATCTCAAATGGTGCATCGCCCTCATCAAACCTGTACATCACGCGGTTATCCGACAGCTCCTCTTCATTATAGAGCGGGAATTCCGGTGTTGTTTCAAGCTGATTGGCGATTTCAAATAAGAGCTCACGAAGCCCTTCTCTTGTGATCGCGCTAATCGGGAACACTTTATAGTCATCCGTTAATTTTTCTTTAAATGCCGCTAGATTGTCAGCTGCATCTGGCATGTCCATTTTGTTCGCAACAATGATTTGCGGACGCTCTGTCAATCTCATATTGTATTGCTCAAGCTCTTCATTAATCGTCACATAGTCTTCGTATGGGTCACGCCCTTCAAGTCCAGACATATCAATGACATGGACAATGACACGTGTACGCTCAATATGACGTAAAAATTGATGACCTAAGCCAACGCCTTCGTGCGCTCCTTCGATCAGTCCTGGCAGATCCGCCATAACAAAGCTTCGATTATCGTCTGTTTCAACAACTCCGAGGTTCGGCACAAGCGTTGTAAAATGATAATCCGCAATTTTTGGTTTCGCAGAAGAGACAATCGAAAGCAGCGTTGACTTCCCGACACTTGGGAAACCAACAAGTCCAACATCTGCAAGTACTTTTAATTCTAAGATGACGTCACGTTCTTTACCTGGCTCACCGTTTTCAGACAGCTGTGGTGCAGGGTTTGCTGGTGTTGCGAAGCGTGAATTTCCACGTCCGCCACGTCCGCCTTTGGCAATCACAGCGCGCTGCCCATGCTCTGTCAAGTCAGCTAGTACTTGTTCCGTCTCTGCATCTGTTACAACCGTACCCGGCGGAACTTTGACAATCATTTCTTCCGCATTTCGGCCATGCTGGTTTTTACTCATTCCGTGCTCGCCGCGGTCAGCCTTGAAATGACGCTTATAACGAAAGTCCATTAACGTTCTGAGTCCTTCGTCTACTTCGAATACAACATCTGCACCATTTCCGCCGTCGCCGCCTGCTGGGCCGCCTTTTGGTACATATTTTTCACGACGGAACGCCACCATACCGTTTCCGCCGTCACCGCCTTTAACATACACTTTAACCTGATCTACAAACATAACTTCCTCCGTTTCTCTGCATCACATATCTCGTTCTTGCCTCAAACAAAGCTCAATCATGGACTCATGAGGCGTCACATGAAATTGCGTTATACTCATACATGGATAGTTTGCGTCATGAAACGCATTTAACGCATCCAAACTTGTTAATTTTCCTTGGAAATCAAAATATAAGATCACATCATTTTCTTCATGATCTGTTTGGAAAGTGACCGTTAAATGATTTTCAGTTTTTTGACAAACTGATTGATCGAATATCGAAAACAACTCCTGTGATACCGTTAGCAGCTGCGATTCATATGCTGATAAGTCTCGGGTTTCACCAAGCACTTCATATTCTAAGGTGATAAAATGCGACTCCCAATTAAATGTTAGAAAGTAATAGGCCAATTGGGGAATTTTTAAATTTGAGAGTTTGGATTCATGCTGTGCTTCAATGACCATTTCTTCTATAATTTCAAACACGCGGTCATATTTTTCTAATGTCAAGTTGCCTTTGATCAGCTGTAATTTATTCATCCAGTCGTGTCTTGAACGACTGAGCAGATAGATCAATTCATTTGTTAATGCAACGTGAGTTAATTTTTCATTTTCTTTACTTGGTATCTCTTCCATTATCGCACTCCCAATCGTTTGGTCTCTCTTTTAGGAGTCTTATCATCAATATGTCTCCCTGAATTATAACAGAGAAGACAGCATAGAAAAACACTAGTTATGTGAGGAAAGGTTGTTTTTTCTGATCGTATAGGAGAAAATGAGGCAAAGTCAGCAAACGTTCTTTGATATTTATGGAGTGCATTTTCTTTTATCATCTTCAGGTACTGCTTGTAAAAAGTGAAAAAAACTCCAGTCAATGACCGGAGTTTTTAGCAATTATTGTGCCGCAGGATATACGCTCACTTTTTTACGGTCACGACCGAAACGTTCGAATTTAACCGTTCCGTCGATTTTAGCGAAAAGAGTGTCGTCGCCTCCGCGTCCAACGTTTTCACCTGGATAGATTTTCGTTCCACGTTGACGATAAAGGATAGAACCACCAGTTACGAATTGACCATCAGCACGTTTAGCGCCTAAACGTTTAGACTCAGAGTCACGTCCGTTCTTTGTAGAACCTACCCCTTTTTTAGATGCGAAAAATTGAAGATCTAATCTAAGCATGAAGTTCACCTCCTATTTTTTTGTTGATATTCTCACATAATCGTGATAATCTCGTTCAATTGTCTCTAAGGAAACGACCATGCCTTCTAAAAGCAGCTGGGCTTTTTCAAAGGATACTGGATCTGTATCAGCTGGCATTTCAAAAGAGAAATAGCCGCCTTCTTCACCAATATCGAGCAGTGGGTCCAATCCTGTCAGTGCAATAATTGAATTGACTGAGCCGAAAACAACAGCAGATACACCTGCACAAACGAGATCCTGACCTTTTTCAGCAAACTCGGCATGTCCAGTCATCTGAAAAGACGTAATGCTCTCATCTGCTGAAGACCGAGTAATGGTTGCTTTGATCATATCACTCACACGCCTTAAGCGTTGATTTTTTCGATAACAACTTTAGTGTAAGGTTGACGATGACCTTGTTTCTTGTGGTTGTTTTTCTTCGGTTTGTACTTGAACACAGTAATTTTCTTACCGCGACCTTGTTTTTCAACTTTAGCCGTTACTGTTGCTCCAGCAACTGAAGGGTTACCCACTTTGACAGTGTCTCCGCCGACAAACAATACGTTTTCGAAAGTTACTGTTTCACCTGCTTCAGCAGCTAGTTTTTCAACATAAACAGTTTGACCTTCTTCAACTTTTACTTGTTTACCACCAGTTTCGATAATTGCGTACATCTCTGCACCTCCTAATAAACTCAGACTCGCCGAATACAGGGGGCCATAGGCTCTTTGCACCTGCTCCGCGCGGTTGTAGCACGGGTGCTACATATCCATAACATTAAAAAATATATCAAACTAGACGCAGAATGTCAATGTATTTTCACTATTAGTACGGTAAAAGAAGCTCTTCCATTGAGGAGGTAGTTCTGCGATCTGAAAAATACGCATGGAGCAGTTCATTTTCATCAAGCTGGCTCATCTTCACGCCATCTCTTTCAATAATAATCGGATGCTTGCAGCCCCTTTGAAATCGTGCCATTACTTCGTATACTTTTTCCTCTGCACTTGCTCTCAGCGGAATCAGTTTTTCTACCTTTTGCTCTTTTTTACCGTAATACCGTTCTAGTAAAAAGCGAACCCTGACGTAATGCCGCTGCCTGTGCTCCATTACGAGTGAATAAGCTAAAAAAGTGAGCAGCACCCAGCCATTGAATTGCAGCGGTGCAAACAAAAGTAACCCTCCTGTCAATAGACCGAAAAAGACAAGTGAGCCTTTTATTGCTAGGGAATGTGCACGTTGGAAAGGGTAAAAAACAGATAAGAGCAAAAAGAATAATTTTCCGCCATCAAGCGGCCAAACGGGCAAAAGATTCACAAGGAAAATCGCCATATTATAAAAGGTAAACATCGTATAGACGTCGTGCGAGATAAGAGAAGCCTCCATGAAAAGCCATGCCATGAGTTGGAGCGGTACATGCTGAAGCGGCCCGCACAAAATGACCGCCAGCTCTTCTTTTAACGGACGGTTCCCATGTTCCTCTACTTCCACCGTTCCGCCAAATGGCAGTAAAAAAATCCGCCGAATACGCCAATGATAATAGCAGGCAGCCGCTGCATGTCCAAGTTCATGGACACAGACGATCACGAGCAGACAAAGCAGCGGCTTGATTTGACCTGACAGAATCGCAAACGCCATCACAATCCACAGCAGCGGATGGATGTGAATTTTCGTCAGCATGAGCAGCCATCTATTCAAAGGTCATCACCTGAATAGGATCGATAAATTGTTCATTTTGCTTAATGGCAAAGTAATACGTGCCCTTCCCTTGATCATCAAGCGAAATCTGGCCAATTTTTTCACCCTTATCGACAAAATCGTATAAGGCCACATCGGCTTTCTTTAATTGACCGTACCAGCTATAGCTGTTATCTGCATGCTGCACCACCACGGTAAGCCCTGTATCGCTTTGCTTTTTCACCTCGACCACGTAGCCTTCCTTCATGCTATCAATCGCTTCAGCTGATGTCTCGACTTTGACCCCTGCTCCATTTTGCGTAAAGGATTCCTGCACTTTACCAGAGGCAGGAACAGCGAGTTCTTGATTCGCTTGGACATCCTTTTGACCATCTTTTTTCTCAGTTAAAAAGGCCAGAGGATGTCCAACTGTTTTTTCAAACCAGCGGTTGGCAGCAGCAAATTGAAAATCTTGCTCAAAGGTTTGAGTAATCATTGGCTTCAGCTGCTGAAACGGACCTGCCTGACCTTTAAATGAAATGGCTGTAATCAACACAAGGGACGCTGATAATAAGCATTTAAGCACAAAGGTATTAGGGTTAAATAAGGGATGACGGTATTTCTTTGTTTGATGAGTCGCCGGTTCATAGGAGGTCGAGCCAGAATGCTTTTCTTCCTCTGTCAGCATAACCCATGGCGGGATATCTTCTTTTTTCTTGAAAGCCGTCTTCTTAGGGGGAGCAGCTGGCTGCTTTGTTTTGCGGCGCTGCGCGATTTTCTTTCGGTACTCGTCCACTCTTTTCATGAGATCACCCTTTACATACAAACAGTTTGTACATTTTATGTGACAACCTCATTTGATATGCAACAAAAAGACCGATTCTCATCGAATCGGTCTCAGCGTGTAGACAAACGCTCGCATTCGGTGTTAGGTCTGCGCTCCGGTGCTCACGAATGTCAAATTCGCTCCGCAGAGGTAGCCGCCTTTCCTAGACTGCAAAGGTTTTCTATCACGCTTAAGTGATTATGCTCTTACACCAAAAAATGCTTTCAGCTTTGCAAACATTCCCTTGTTTTCTTCTTCAAATGATTGAAGCGGTACTGATTCGCCTAGTACCCGGCGGGCAATATTGCGATATGCAATCGATACTTTATTTTTGGCATCCATGACAATTGGTTCACCATTGTTTGAAGCCTTAATCACATCATCATCATCTGCTACGATGCCAAGTAGATCAATCGATAAGTGATGTACAACTTCATCCACATCCATTGAATCGCCATTTTTCGCCATGTGTGTACGAATACGGTTGACAATCAAACGAGGCGGTTCGATATCTTCTTGTTCTAACAAACCGATGATTCGGTCTGCATCTCTCACAGCTGAGATTTCAGGCGTCGTCACGACAATGGCCTTGTCTGCACCGGATACAGCATTTTTAAAGCCTTGCTCAATTCCAGCAGGGCAGTCAATGACAACATAATCAAAGTCTTGTTTCAATGATTGAATTAATTCTTTGATCTGTTCCGGCTCTACAGCCGTTTTATCGCTTGTTTGAGCAGCAGGTAAAAGATACAAAAGATCCTCGAAACGCTTATCTTTTACAAGCGCTTGGTGAATTTTGCATCTTCCTTCTACTACATCGACTAGATCATAAATAATGCGGTTTTCAAGCCCCATCACGACATCCAGATTCCGAAGACCGATGTCGGTATCAACTAGACACACTTTTTTTCCTTGAATTGCTAGTGCTGTGCCTAAGTTTGCAGATGTTGTTGTTTTGCCAACGCCGCCTTTTCCTGAGGTAATCACAATAGCCTCGCCCAATTTCACATTCCTCCCTCAAGCCTTGTCAGATTAGGTCTTATATGAGCCAATTGCTGCAGGCGTTCAATGATCATATTGCCATCTATATCTAAATAAGCACATTCCATTTCATTTCCATCTTCTTTTTGGTCTGGTGCACGGTTAAAAACTTGTGCGATGCGAAGCTGTGTTGGAATCATATGTGATGCCGCAATAACAGCCTGTTTGTTGCCATTACATCCAGCATGCGCCACACCTTTTAATGCACCAAGCACAAAAATATTTCCCCCTGCGCGAATCGTTCCGCCAGGATTGACATCTCCTATTAATAAAAGATCTCCTTCGACATATAGCACCTGTCCAGAGCGCACAATTTTTGCTACAGAAGTAATTTCAGCCTCTGCTTTTAATCGTCTCGCCTCTTCAGTTGACATGACGTCACTTTCAATTGAGTGGATAACGAGATGTTCATTTTCAGAAACCGCTTCAGTCAAACGTGTCTCCTGATCCTCTGTTAAATAACGAAAACCAAGCTTAATATGCACATTGACCTTATGTCCTTCTCTTCCATCTGTATATTGCTCAAGTAATAGAACCTCTCGCAAGCCAGAAAGAAGGTCATCAAACGAACAGTCATCATTTAACTGTAATGTTAATCCGTTTTTTGTACCTTTTATCGTCACATATTGCTGTTTTTGAGTTTTCAAGATGCTCACCTCAACAACATACTCATTTCGCCGTAATTGGACAAACTCCTGCTTTTATTCGTCGATCAATCCTTGTTTCACATGGGTGAAAAAGAGCCTAAACGGCACAACAAGTATGAGAGACGCAGCAGTATTTAAAAGAATCGTTGGAATAAAGCGTTCGATGACATACGTATTAAACGGCATAATCCCTGGTTGAATTGTCGCTTGAACGCCGTATACATAAAACTCCATCACGGAAACAGCAATAATCGACAGAAAGACGACGACTAACATATTCGTTTGCAGAACTTTAAAGGCTTTTGCTAGCAAATAGCAAAGCGCCCCAAAGCCAAACATATGAACACCAAGTATGCCTGTATATGAAATATCATATAAAAGTCCAAAGATAAATCCGTAAATCACACCATATTTTTGATTCACAAAAGCAGTCATAAATACAAGTGCGAGTAAAATGAAATGAGGAGCTAAAATTTGATTCTCTGAAACAAATGGGAGCTTCACTAAATCAACAAAAATGCTGTCAAATACGAAGATAAACAACATGACGAAAGCAAAAAGGACACGTTTCACGAGCCTTCCTCCTTCGTCAATTCAGATGCATCTGCCGTACTTGTGCTGCGATTCACCACAATCACGCGGTCTAAATTGTTGAGTTGAGCCGCTGGTTCTACGTAAATGATCTTTGTCAGGCCGTAATGGTCTGGCTCAATTTCACTCACCTTACCAATCGTCAAGCCTTGCGGGAATACGCCCCCTGCTCCAGATGTTTCAACAAGATCTCCTTTTTTGACATCCCCATCTGCATCGGATTTCAGAATATTCATAGTCAGCATTTTTTTCTTGCTGTCATAACCGTTAATGATTCCATTGAGTTCTTCTTTGCCCTTTTTCGCAAAAATTTTCGTTGAAATTCTATTATTTTGGTCAGTAGAGCTTAGCAACCTTACAGTCGAAGTAAAATTGTTGAGCTTATCACTTTCAATTTTCCCAATTAACGCACCACTCTCATTTGTGACCGCCATATCTTTGTCAACGCCTTGTTTTTTTCCTTTATCAATCATTACAAAGCTATCCCAAAGAGATGGATTTCTTGCGATAACAGTTGAGAGAATTGGCGTGTAGTCACGAATAGAGTTCACATAGCCGAGCTGCTTGCGAAGCTTTTTGTTCTCATCTTCTAGTTCTTGAAGTTTCGCCTCATATTGGGTTTGTCCATCAAGTTTTTTTCGAAGACGCTCGTTTTCATCGTATGTGTTCTTTAAATCTTGTACGTTCCCATAAATACCGGCAATAAATTGTGATGGTTTATGAAAGACACCTTGAAAAAAGCCTGTCGTATCCCCCACTAATTTTTCCGGCCATGAAGCACCTCTGCCGCTTTTCACTGAAAAACCAATCATGGCCACCAGTACGATGACACAGACAAGGAGCAACATTAATCTTTTATTCATAAAAAACTGCGGCATGTCTTACACCTCTTTAATTACGCCCGATTATCGATTATCTTTTGATTTTCCTTTGAACAAATGAATATGTTCTAGTGCTTTCCCTGTTCCGATTGCCACACAGTCAAGCGGGTCTTCTGCAATAATGACTGGCATTTTCGTTTCATCACTAATGACTTTGTCAAGATTACGCAGTAATGCACCGCCTCCTGTTAAAACAATTCCGCGGTCCATAATATCTGCTGCCAGCTCAGGCGGGGTTTTTTCAAGAGTCATTTTCACTGCATCGACAATTGTTTCCACCGTATCGCGAAGCGCTTTTGCAATCTCTTCTGCTGTAATAGAGATTGTTTTTGGCAGACCTGTTAAAAGGTCACGGCCGCGAATGTCCATCTCATCATGTACATCAGGCTGCGCAGAACCGATTTCCATTTTAATCGCTTCTGACGTACGATCACCGATCATCAAGTTATACGTTTTACGGATGTAGCTGCTGATCGCATCATCCATTTCATCTCCTGCCACGCGGATTGATTGTGATGTCACGATGCCGCCAAGAGAAATAATCGCTACTTCTGTTGTACCGCCGCCAATATCCACGACCATACTTCCTGTTGGCTCCCATACAGGCAGGTTAGCACCGATTGCCGCAGCAAATGGCTCTTCAATCGGGTATGCGTCACGTGCACCAGCTTGTCTTGTTGCATCAATGACTGCACGCTCTTCTACAGCTGTAATACCAGATGGTACACATACCATAACGTAAGGTTTACGAGCAAAAAGCCCTTTGCCTTTTAATGCTTGATTAATGTAATATTTCATCATTGTTGCTGTCGTCTCGTAATCTGCAATGACTCCGTCTTTCATTGGGCGTAATGCCACAACATTACCAGGTGTACGGCCAATCATGTTTCTAGCATCATTTCCGACTGCCACTATAGACTTCGTATCAGTTTCCAAGGCTACGACCGAAGGTTCTCTCACAACAATGCCTTTTCCTTTAATAAAAACAAGCGTATTCGCTGTTCCAAGATCTATTCCAAGGTCTTTTGTACCAATTCCAAACATATGTATGTATCTTCCTTTCTTAAACCAAAATTCCCTTAGGGAAAAACTCATAAACTCTATTATATCGTAAAACATTGAAAAAAAAAGTGTTACAAATACCCTTTTTCCTTCAAACTCACAAATTTTTGATCACCTATGACAAGATGATCAAGCAGCTGTATTCCAATCAGCTTTCCACATTCAAAAAGTCGCTGTGTGACTTCAATATCTTCCCTGCTCGGCGTCGGATCTCCAGATGGATGGTTGTGCACACATATAAATGAAGCAGCGGACCGTTTAAAGGCCTCTTTGAAAATTTCTCGCGGATGAACGATGGATGAGTTCAAACTGCCAATAAACACAGTATGTTTATGAAGAACCTGATTCTTTGTATTGAGGTATAGACATACGAAATTCTCTTGTTGTAAAAACCTCATATCTTCCATCACATAGTTTGCCCCATCCTCTGGTGTGCGGATCACATAGCGGTTGTCCGTTGTTTGATGGTGTAATCTAGTGCCGAGTTCTAAAGCAGCTAATAGAGAGACCGCCTTCGCCTTTCCAACTCCTCGAATCTTCGACATTTCTTCTATTGAGGCTTCTCTTACAGAGCGAAGACCGCCAAATGTTTGCAGAAGTCTTGCGGAAATTTGAAGAACTGATTCCTTTTTTGTGCCTGTCCTTAAAAGAATCGCAACAAGTTCATGGTTTGACATACTGCCGGGACCATATTTCATAAATCGTTCTCTCGGCTTTTCATCTTGGGGAAAATGCTTTAGCAACATAGGGAAATCGTTCATGATGCCCACTCCTTTTAGATTCCTTCCTGTCATCAAAAAGGGGTGATTCCAAATGTTTCGAGCACTCTAACTGTTTTAGCAATAGGGAGACCTACAACGGAAAAATAATCACCATCTATTTTTTGAACAAACAGTGCGCCTTTTCCTTGAATGCCATAGCTCCCCGCTTTATCAAGCGGTTCTCCCGTTTCGATATAGCGGTCTATTTCATTTTGCGTAAGTGTCCAAAACGTCACTTCTGTCTGTTCATAAAATGTTTCTTTTCTATTCTCTGACTGAATCGTGACACCCGTCAAGACTTGATGTGTCTTTCCTGACAATAATTGAAGCATTGAGGCTGCTTCTTCCTTGTCTTTTGGTTTCCCAAGACATTTGCCGTCAATTGCAACAATTGTATCTGCACCAATGATCACAGCTTCGGGATATAATGTTTGAATATCACTTGCTTTTTGTTCTGCCAACCATTGGACGTTCTCTGCAGGAGAAAAGTTTCGATTTATTTCTTCTTTTAATTGACTTGCTTGAATGTCATAAGAAAACCCTGCTAGATCAAGCAATTCTTTTCTTCTAGGTGATTGAGATGCGAGAATCAATTGGTTCATGTTTGTTCATCCTTTCAGGGTTTAGCCTAAGAAGTAAGATACCCATTCATCCTATCAAATGTACATCTTACCGACAATTTACGAAAATTCATTTTTCATGTTCCTTCATCATTATGTTGGATGCAAAAGAAAAAAACTAGTCATTTTTTGACTAGTTTGGTTTCTTAAAATATGATTTTACGTATTTAATTGATCAAGCAGTGCCTGCTGAGATTTCCATCCGTTTTCAGCAGTAGGTTCATTTAACAGCTGCACCGCTTTCAGCAAACTGCTTTTAGCTGGTGCGTCCATTGTTTTGGCACTTTCAAGCTCAGAGATCAGCTGCGTAACATCCTTTTGATCCACATCATCCCCTGCAATGACCTTAGAGGATAAAACAGATGCCTTTTCTATTAAACTAGTCAGCTCCTCGGGTACTTGAAATGAGAGCTCCTTGCCTCCCCATGCCTCAAAGTGCTGATCAATCAGCTTTTTCCCTACAGCACTTGTCATGCCCTGTTCTGTCGCAAGCCCAGCAATGACATAATAGCCATCATCCATTGAGACCTTTTTCCCTGCATATCCAGCTTCTTTTAAACTGCCAACTAATTCATCTGCTCCTTTTTCAGAGGAAAACTTTCCAGCCTGTACGACATATGTTGAAAAACTGCCAGAAGCGCTTTTTTCATCTTTATTCTCTTTTGATTCATCAGCAGTATCTGCTGGCGGCGCATCCCCGCCCGCTTTCATTGGTGATTGATTTCCGGACCCTGAAACGCTGATATCTCCCCCTGATGGATTCTGAGTACCATCTTGGCTTAAGCTAAGTGCAAACACACCAAGGCCTGTCCCAAGAACCACTGCAAACACAATCGTTGTCATCACTCTCTTAAACGGACCGCGGTTTTTACCGAACTTCTGATCAAAGGAGCCTTTTTTCTTTTGATAAGGTGTGACGACCTTTGGGTCAGAATGATAAATATGATCAGCTGCATCATCCCAATGGAAATCTTCTTCTTTTGGTTTAGCCGGTTCTTCTTCGGAAGCAGCTGTCTCCTGTTCTGACTGCCTTTTTTCCTCCCAATTCGAAAACGTCACTTGATCACCCTCTTGCTGTTTTGGCGGCTGGTGGTCATCTTCATGAAGCATTTCTTCTTTGCCATTAATATTGACTTTTAACCCTTGTTTTTTTGCCTGCCTTTTTTTCACTGTCATTCCCCGCTTTCTGACATTGTTTGTAAGAAAGACCTTTTTGTCCAATGAATCAGCGCGAATGTAACCCGTCCTTCTTTCTGTTTCACACTTTAACATAGCGGATAAAAAAAAGAACAAGACTTTTGTCGGCAAGCAAAAAAAGTGTTCGCCAATTTTTTCAACCGATCGACCCGGTGAACGGGAGCATGACATGAGCTCCATAGAGATACAGCCAAAAAGAAAAAGAGATCGCAGGAACAAAAGGAAAAGGCTCATCTAATCGAAAAGAAAAAACCTTCGCATAGACGATTCCAGCGATACACGAGAGGAAAAGAATGAGAAGGAATGGCTTGAAGCCAAAGCAAAATGCAAGCACACCGAACAGTTTCATATCAGCTCCGCCCATGCTGTTTGGCTTGAAACGATCTAAACTATAAAACAAGAGAAAGCTAAAAAGAAGCGAAGCCGCTCCTTCCCACCAAATAAGAAGAGGTTCAAGTGTGCGGTATATGACGAAAAGAGGGAAAAAGAAGAGAAACAGCTCGTTTGGCACCCTCATATAAAGGAGATCGCTCACGACAGCAATCACAAATAAACTACAAAGAATCACAAGAAAAAGACCTTCAAACGAAACACCAGCAATTCTATACATGAGCAAAAAAAGACTGCCTGACAGCAGCTCAACTATTGGATATAGCATAGACAGCCGAGTGCCGCAATGTTTACAAGTCCCCCTCAATAATGCATACGAAACTAGCGGGATCATCTCGCGCAAGGAAAGCGGCTGTTTACAGGCTGTGCAGTGAGAACGAGGAAAAAGAATCGACCGCTTCAGTGGCAGCCTTTCACCAACTAGATGAAAGAACGATCCCATGGTGATACCTATAAGAAACACAAAAATGCCAATCATATATCGTGGCTCCTTCCGAGAATAAGATAGACCGGATTTTACCATGACCGTATTCATTGAGCACATAGCAAAAATATGATTTTACTTCCCTTCTGCACATGAAAAGAAAAAAACGCAAAAGGCATTGAAGCCATTTGCGTTTTTTTGTTACCCGATCATACGATTTCGTATATCTGAAATAAAATAAAGAGAGCCTGTCACAAGAATCACCGCTGAAGGATCATCACTTTTTTTCTGAATGAACTCAAGCACTGTACGAGGGTCATCATCATACGACTTTGCGTCTAATTGACTGCATACATAAAGATTTTCAGCTGATTCGGCTCTTGGAAAATCAAATGAAACAAAATGGATAGAAGAACTTACAGCTTCAAGCTTTTGAATCATTTGCTTGTACGGCTTATCTTTTAAAGCACTAAAACATATATGCACCTGTTTACTAGAAAAATGAGCTTGTACAGTTTCAATTAAACGGTCGATCCCTTCTTCATTATGAGCGCCGTCTAAATACACTGGGGGCTGATCTTTAATCTTTTCAAATCTCCCAGCCCAAACTGCCTGCCGAATGCCATCATAAATTTGCTCTTTTGTCACAATAATATAGCCTTCTTCCTCCAGCCATTCAATGAGTAAAACAGCAAGAGAAGCATTTTGCCTTTGATGCGTTCCAATTAATCCAGTTTCAAGCTGCGGATACTGCCCTCTTGATGTGCGTAACGTGAAACGTTCCCCTGTTTCTGTCGGCTGCTGCTCATCAAAGATACAAGTATCATGTAATGAAATACATTCAGCATTCTTTTCTTTGGCTGTGTTTTGAATGACCGCAAGAGCTTCAGGCTGGTGAACTGCCGTGATCATCGGAATACCCTCTTTGATAATGCCCGCTTTTTCAGCTGCAATCTGTTCAATTGTGTCACCTAAAATGGCCATATGATCATGACCAATTGACGTAATCGCTGTTAAGATAGGCACAGCAATATTTGTAGAATCAAGCCTTCCGCCAAGCCCTGTTTCCAAGAGGACAAAGTCTACTTGGTGCACTTGAGCAAAATAAGCAAATGCACATGCTGTAATGATTTCAAATTCTGTTGCTGCGCCAAGCTCTGTTTGATCTAATTCATCAACAAGAGGCTTGATTTCATTCACCAAACTCAGCCATTCTTCATCCTCTATAGGCGCTCCGTTCACGCTGATTCTTTCATTGAACGTTAGTATAAATGGGGAGGTGAAAGTTCCGACTGAATAGCCGGCTGCCTGTAAAACAGAACGCGTAAACGCAATGGTTGATCCTTTACCATTTGTACCTGCAACATGTACTGCTTTTATGCTTTGTTCTGGATTTCCTAGTCTGTTCATCAGCCATTTCATTCGTTCAAGACCCGGTTTTACGCCAAAGGCCAGTCTGCTGTGAATCCACTCAATCGCTTCATGATAGGTTGTAAACAATGTCATCTCTCATTTCATACGAAATTTTCAAAAAAGACGGCTCCATTTCATTAGGAGCCGTCTTTTTAACCTTATGCTTTCAGCTCTTCAATACGCTTTTGAACAGCTTCGCGTTTTGCGACATAATCACGTTCTTTCGCACGCTCTTCTTCTACGACACTTTCAGGCGCTTTTTTCATAAAGCCTTCATTGCCAAGCTTTTTCTGTACTCGTTCCACTTCTTTTGTCAGCTTATCAAGCTCTTTTTGCAGACGAGCAATTTCTTCGTCTAAGTTGATTAAGCCTTCAAGCGGCAGAATGAGTTCTGCTCCAGAAATGACAGCCGTCATCGCTTTATCACTAGCTGGGACATCTGTGCCAATTTCAAGAACACTTGGGTTCGTGAAGCGCTCTATATATGAACGATTTTTCTCTAAACGTTCCTGAACATCAGATGTAGATGCTTTAATGTAAAGCTCAACTTGTTTGCTCATTGGCGTGTTCACTTCACTGCGAATGTTACGAACAGAACGAATGAGTTCAACAAGCAGCTTCATATCAGCAGAAGCTTGTTCGTTGGAAAGCTCCGGCTTCACTTGAGGCCATGCCGCTACAGTAATAGACTCACCTTCATGCGGTAGATGCTGCCAGATTTCTTCTGTTAAGAACGGCATAAACGGATGTAAAAGTCTCATCGTTTGATCTAATACATACGCAAGGATCGAACGAGTCGTTTTCTTTGCTGCTTCATCTTCACCATAAAGCGGAAGTTTCGCCATTTCAATGTACCAATCACAGAAATCATCCCAAATGAAGTTGTATAAATGTCTGCCCACTTCACCGAATTCATACTTGTCAGCAAGCTGTGTGACACTTTCAATTGTTTCATTTAAGCGTGTTAAAATCCATTGATCAGCAACTGATTTTTCTCCTGATAAATCAAGCTCATCATACGTTAAACCATCCATATTCATTAAAGCAAAACGGGATGCGTTCCAAATTTTGTTCGCAAAGTTCCAAGTGGATTCTACCTTTTCAAAGCTAAAACGAAGATCCTGACCTGGTGAGCTTCCAGTAGCTAAGAAATATCTTAATGAATCCGCACCGTACTTGTCGATGACCTCCATTGGATCAATTCCGTTGCCGAGCGACTTACTCATTTTACGTCCTTGTTCGTCGCGGATGAGCCCATGAATGAGGACATCTTTGAACGGTTTTTCTCCTGTGAATTCAAGACCTTGGAAGATCATGCGGGAGACCCAGAAGAAAATGATGTCATAGCCTGTTACAAGCAGATTGGTTGGATAGTAGCGCTTGAAGTCTTCACTGTCTGCATCCGGCCAGCCCATTGTAGAAAACGGCCAAAGCGCTGAACTAAACCATGTATCAAGCACATCGTTATCCTGTTCCCAGTTCTCAATATCTTCTGGTGCTTCAAGTCCAACGTATACTTCTTTCGTTTCTTTATGATACCAAGCCGGAATGCGGTGGCCCCACCATAGCTGACGAGAAATACACCAGTCACGGATATTTTCCATCCAATGTAAATATGTCTTCTCAAATCGATCTGGAACAAATTGAACTTGGTCGTCTCCTTTTTGCAGATGAATGGCTTCGTCTGCCAGCGGCTGCATTTTCACAAACCATTGTGTCGATAAATACGGTTCAACGACAGCTCCACTGCGCTCACTATGACCAACTGAATGCATGTGGTCCTCAATTTTGAACAAAATGCCTTCCTCTTGTAAATCCTTCACAAGCTGTTTGCGGCATTCGAAGCGGTCCATTCCTTTGTATTGCAGGGCATTCGCATTCATTGTGCCATCTTCATTCATGACAAGAATACGCTCTAACCCATGGCGGTTTCCAAGCTCAAAGTCATTCGGGTCATGAGCTGGTGTAATTTTCACAGCACCTGAACCAAACTCCATATCGACATAGTCATCACCGACGATTGGGATTTCACGGCCTGTAATTGGTAAAATCACTGTTTTTCCAATCAAATGCTGATAGCGTTCGTCATCAGGGTGTACGGCTACAGCTGTATCCCCCAGCATAGTTTCAGGTCTTGTTGTCGCAATTTCAATTGAACCTGTTCCATCTGAAAGTGGATATCTCAAGTGATAAAACGCACCTTGAACATCCTTATAAATCACTTCAATATCAGAAAGTGCCGTTTTCGTTGCAGGATCCCAGTTAATGATGTACTCTCCGCGATAAATAAGCCCTTTTTCATATAATTGAACAAACACTTGGCGAACGGCTTTATTCAGACCTTCATCTAAAGTAAAACGTTCACGGGAGTAATCGAGACCAAGGCCCATTTTCGCCCACTGGCTGCGAATAAAATCTGCATATTCTTCTTTCCACTTCCACGTTTCTTCTACAAATTTCTCCCGGCCAAGGTCATACCGGCTGACGCCTTCTTCGCGAAGCTTTGCCTCGACTTTTGCTTGAGTCGCAATACCGGCATGGTCCATACCTGGAAGCCAAAGAACGTCATAGCCCTGCATCCGTTTCATACGTGTCACGATGTCTTGGAGTGTAGAATCCCATGCATGCCCAAGGTGCAGTTTACCTGTCACGTTTGGTGGAGGAATGACGACTGTATATGGATCTTTCGTTTTATCATTTTGTGCTTCGAAGAATTTCCCTTCAAGCCAGTACGTATAGCGGTCTTTTTCAATCGCATTTGGATCGTACTTTGTTGGCATTTCTTGATTATTTGTTCCCATTTGTGTAACCTCCACATTTTTTCGGCTGATGAAACATAAAAAAGCCTTTCCATCCTTATAAAAGGACGAAAAAGCTTTTTCGCGGTACCACCTTTTTTCACGAGACACATACACGTGTCCCATACACTCTAAAGGATAACGGGGTTCTCCCGAATTTCTCTACTTGTTCATTCAAGAAATTAAGCTCACAGGCGACCTTCCAAACAAGTACATCCTAGGAAACCTTTCAGCTCTTGGCTTCCCTCTCTTTAGGGTCTTGCTCGTACTCTTCCTGATCCACGCTTACGATATATCACGTTCATCAGCACATACTCATCTTTTATTAATATTACTAAATGCCTTTTGTTTTCGTCAATCATCTTTTCCGCTTTTCTTCTTCTTTATACAAATTGGGCAGGCACCCTTCGCCCTTTTGCCCATATGATAATAACAAAATGAAGAAGGAGGGCGTTTGATTTGAAGAAGATCAATCCTTACACACTTCCCCCCTGGCTAAGACAAATTCGGGCAGTTGCTTCCCAAGTCGTTCTCCCGATTGCTATATTTCAAGGATTTCGTACGATCATTTTCCCTACGACATTTGACGTCCTCATTCTAGGTATTCTTATTTTTCTCGCCTGTGCCTTTCATCTTGATTGGTTTTAAAAACTCATCATTATGTACCTGCCCATATAAAGCCAACGCAGTATAACCTCGTCATTCCGCCGATGACGAGGCACTTTGTTCTTCTTCAAGCCGTCTAGCCTGCTCAATCTCGTGAATCTTCATGACGGTCGGCTCTGAATTTTTCATCTGCCAATATGCTCTTAACAGCTGCTGACAGCTTTCCATTTCATCCTGCCCGCCAGCTTCATAGGCTTTTATCGTATCAAACAGACCTTGCGGATAAGCAAGGTAGCTCAGAAATAAATGCAATTCTTCCTCCCGAAGAGGGTTTCCTTTTTGGTACGTATAAAACAAGGAAGTACATTCAGGACAAGACGTGGGGTAGGTTTTGAAAGTCCGAAAGTAAAAGGTTAGAAGATCATAAATGGGGGCAGCTTTTTTAGACCGCTCAAAATTGGTGAAATGTCCTGTCCCTACATCATTATACAAAAAGTGATGGATCGATAGCTGCCCATGATTGAGCACAACACGTGTTGTCTCTTTGTCTTTCATTTCTTCATGCCAATCTTCTAAACGTTCAAGCGCAAATTCACTGGCAGACATCGCCTCTGAAAAATACATAGCAGCGGCCAGCTCAAATGGCGACATATACCACGTTTGTTCTGCCCGCTCTATGAATCGTTCATACATGTCTTTCTCTGTTTCCCATTTGGTCTTGATTTGGGTGTAATGCGCTTCGATCTCTTGCTCTGTGATATCCATCATGACTTCAGTCCGCTTATGAAGTCTCGCAATCTCTTGAAATAAATATTCATGCTTATCGTCTTGCTCTTCTCTCTTTTCATTCGTCAGCCACGGCATCAGATAGTATGCATACTGGCTTTCCCGATGACTTGAGAAAAAGGAACCGCTCTTCGTCCGATAAATCGGTACAAAGGAGCGATAGCCCTTTGATTCCAGTTCAAGCATTTGTTCTGTAAATTGTATATGCCGGCTGGCTTTTACTCGCTTTAGAGCAAATACACCCTGCTTTGTATAGACCTTGATGACAGCAGGACTGACAGGTTCAATATATTCAGCCTCAAGCCCGTATTCGTATAAGACAGATTGGATTTCATCCACGTTCACTCACCACATTTTCTCGGTCAGTCATCGTTTGCTATGCATTGCTTTTTTGATATTCAGGAATATAAAGAATCTGCCCTTCCTCAAGCTCCGCATCAATCGATAATGAGTTCGTGCGAAGAAGCTGCTGCACATTCAACTGATATCTCTCACAAATACGATCGACCGTATCTTCTTGCTGTACTATACATATTTTCATGCGAGAAAAATCTTCCTCCTCCTGCTTAGCGAACAGCTTTGTTAAATAAAGAGAGTTCTCACTGCCAGACGTTTCTCTCACGTCTTCTTCAAGCTCCTCTTCTTCTTGAGCTGACTCATATATTTTAGGTGCTTCCCGTTCATATAATCGCCCGAGCTGATATTCGTCATCGTGCGCTTCTTGCTCAGGTTCCACTTGATAAGCAGGTGATTCAAATGCCGGATACGACTGTACCGTTTCTTCCTGCTCTTCGGCAGCATCCGAATCCTTTCTCACTTCCACTTCAAAGAACGTATCTTCCCGCTCTTCTTCTTCTAAAAGCTTAGGCGGTTCAAAAAATGGCGGTTCCTGCACCTGAGCTTCAGGGATGGATCGATAGCCAGACGCCACGGCTTCTTCTTGGTTAATCGGCTGATCCGGCTCTTCATGTTCTTCTAATTCTTCCAGTTCTTCGGGTGCTTCCTCTACTTCCCTCACCAGCTCTATCTCAATTTCTTCTTCCTCTTCTTGTACTGCCTGTTCCTCTTGCTCGGCGCGCGTGTCATGTTGGAATACAGGCTCCGACTCTTCATTCTCACGTTCTTCGCCTTGCAGCTCTTCATATTCTTCTTGTTCCGGCTGCAACTGATAATCGTAGACCATATCGCCATAATCCACTTCAGAACGATGGACAAATTCATACGGCTCCTCTACAGGCGCTGGAGGCGTTTCCTCGTCTAATAAGCCCTCAATGGCTAAATCAGCCTGAATGGTAAGCAAACGATTCTCTGTCAGCTGGTAATCAAACGCATCAATAAACACAAACACATCATTTAAATGACTAATTTTGTTCTTCGGAATGGTGATATCGACTGGAAATTGATGCAGAAGCTCCGCCGTTCCGTCTTCTCTGACCTTTACCTCATCTGCTTCCCTGTATGTTGGAAAGGAACTCAATTCACCCAATAGCTCCTCTTGATTTATGTTGTATTCTCCTGTTAGCTCGAGTGAACCTCTAATAGAAACATAATCATTCACTTCTTGAACGAGAATGTCAGGGTCGAGAGAAATTGACAGCAGCTCACTGACTTCCTGTCCGCTTTTGAAATAAATGGATTCTTCTACCGAAAACTGTAATCGATTGTTTTGAGACAAGTCGGTGTCCTCCTTTCATCTAATCCTTAAAAAATAAAATTAGATGTCAATACAGTTGTATGAGGGAGGAAGTGAAAATATGATTGGTTTTCTCCAATGCAAAAAAGCCGATATGTCTCCATATCGGCTTTTGTTTTATCGACGTAGTTTTTGAAAAACCTTTTCCACTGTCTCAATCGTATATTCGATGTCTTCATCTGTATGAGCTGTTGACAGGAATAGTCCTTCAAATTGAGAAGGCGGGAGGAAGATGCCGTGATCGGCCATTTCTTTGTAAAATTCAGCGAATAAAGCAAGATCAGCTGTTTTCGCTTTGTCATAATTGATCACTTCTTCATTTGTAAAGAAGAATCCGATCATGGAACCCGCACGGTTAAACGTTAATGGAATTCCGTATGCTTTCGCCGCTTTCGAAATGCCTTCTTCTAAACGGTCACCTTTTCGTTTAAACTCTTCATAAGACTCAGGTGTCAGCTGTTTTAGGGTTTCTAAGCCTGCTGTCATCGCAAGAGGGTTACCAGATAACGTTCCCGCTTGATAAATTGGACCACTTGGCGCGATTTGTCTCATAATATCCGCTCTTCCGCCATAAGCACCGACTGGAAGACCGCCTCCAATCACTTTACCAAGGCACGTCAGATCAGGTGTGATGCCAAAATAGCCTTGCGCGCAGTGATAATCCACACGGAAGCCTGTCATGACCTCATCAAAAATGAGTAATGATCCGTATTGCTCCGTGATGTCTCTTAGTCCTTGCAAGAAACCTTCTTGCGGAGGGACAACCCCCATATTTCCTGCAACCGGCTCTACAATGACACCCGCGATATCGTCTCCAAATTCTTGAAAAGCAACTTGAATACTTTCTAAATCATTGTACGGCACTGTGATTGTGTTGCTTGCAGTCCCTTCAGGAACACCAGGACTATCTGGCAGTCCAAGCGTTGCTACTCCAGAACCCGCTTTAATGAGCAAAGAATCGCCGTGGCCATGATAGCAGCCTTCAAATTTCACAATTTTATTTCTGCCTGTAAAACCGCGAGCTAGACGAAGTGCACTCATCGTCGCCTCTGTACCAGAGCTGACCATACGAATGACTTCGATGGAAGGAACCCGTTCTGATACAAGTTTAGCTAATTCATTTTCAACTAACGTAGAAGCACCGAAGCTTGTCCCATGTTCCGCTACTCGCTGAATGCTTTCAACGACACGGTCATTCGTATGTCCTAAAATAAGCGGTCCCCATGATAAGACATAATCGATGTATTCATTTCCATCAATATCATAGATCTTGGAGCCTTTGCCTCGTTCCATAAAAATCGGGTCTGTGTTGACTGATTTAAATGCACGCACAGGGCTGTTGACACCACCAGGCATTAAATGCTGTGCTTCTTCAAATGCTTGCTTTGATTTTTCATAGCTACGTCCCATTTCAACGTCCTCCTGTCTATCCGTTCTTTATTCTGAGAGCCATTTTGCTGCATCTTTTGCATGATACGTGATAATGAGTTCTGCTCCTGCACGTTTCATGCTTGTCAGCATTTCAAGAACAAGCTCTTTTTCAGAAATCCAGCCATTTTGAGCAGCGGCTTTCACCATTGCATACTCTCCGCTCACATTGTAAGCAACAACAGGGAGTGTAAATTCATTTTTCACATCACGCATAATGTCTAAGTAAGAAAGGGATGGTTTGACAATTAAGAAGTCAGCTCCCTCTTCTACATCAGATTGCGCTTCTCTTAGTGCTTCTAAACGGTTTGCAGGGTCCATTTGATATGTTTTACGATCTCCAAACTGCGGTGTACTATGTGCCGCATCACGGAACGGACCGTAAAAAGCACTTGCATATTTCACCGCATATGACATGACAGGTACATGAATAAAGCCTGCTTCATCAAGTGCCTCACGAATGGCAACAACAAATCCGTCCATCATATTTGAAGGCGCGATGATATCTGCACCTGCACGCGCTTGGCTGACAGCAGTTTTCGCTAATAGCTGAAGAGATTCATCATTTAAAATTTCTCCATCTTCAACGATTCCGCAATGTCCGTGATCTGTATATTGGCATAAGCAAGTGTCTGCAATAACCACGAGCTCTGGGAAATGCTTTTTGATTTCTAGCGTTGCTCTTTGAACAATGCCATGATCGTGATACGCCTCACTGCCTACATGATCTTTATGATCTGGCACACCAAATACAATGATTGATTTAATGCCAAGGTCCACAAGCTCTTGGACTTCTTCTTTCACAAGATCTACAGAAATGTGATATACACCCGGCATTGAAGAGACTTCTTTTCGGACATTTTCTCCCTCTACAAAAAAGATCGGGTAAATGAAATCAGATGGTCTTAAAAAGGTTTCTCTGACTAATTCTCTCATTCCTGCGCTTGTCCGCAATCTGCGGTGTCTGTTAAATTTCATCAATGGTTCAACTTCCTTTCAGATAAACGGCACATTAAATCAAGCATTCCGTCTATCGTATAAGTATCTGGGGTTTCAGATGAAATCCCGTATTGAAGCAGTGCCTCTTTTGTCAGAGGACCGATCGTCACAAAACAGGTGTCAGATGCAGCAAGCATCGCTGCGTCTGGTTCCATCACATGCATAAAAGAATGAACAGTGGATGAGCTCGTAAATGTAATAAAATCAAATGATTGCATCGTCATTGCCGATTTAAGAGCAGCAATTCCTTCCTCATCCTTAACTGTTTCATATAAAATCCATTCTTTTACCTCTATGCCGAGCGGAATGAGGGTCTCTTTCACCACATCTCGTGACAGATGCCCTTTTGCTACAAACACACGCTCTCCCGGGCGTACATGGTCAAGTAATGCATCTGCCAGTTCTTCCGCTATAAATCGTTCTGGAACCACATCCACCTTCAAGCCGTGCTGCTCAAGATAGGCAGAGGTTTTCTCTCCTACAGCAGCCACTTTCAAATGGGTTAAGCTCTTATGTAAATGATGGTCTTTTATGTAATTCAGAAAAAAAGACGCACCATTCACACTCGTGAAAACAAGCCAGTGGCTATTTTCTAAGTCCTTTAAAAAGGCCTGCGCTTTTTCTTTTGTGAGCGTAGGCTCAAACCGAATAAGAGAGGTTAAAACCGCATGACCGTTCAGCGCTTCGATCTTTTGCTGAAACACGCCCGCTTGACGTTCATTTCGAGTGACAAGCACCGTCTGTCCGTGAAGCGATTTGCCTATGCTCATTGAGACAGATCCTTTTTCACCTTGTCGATCAAATCCTTTGCTCCCTTATCAGCCATCTGCTTCGCACACGCTGTTCCAATTGCCTCAGGGTCAGTGCCTGTGACGGTTTCTCGAATAATCGTGTGCCCATCAGCAGATGCAACAAGACCTGTTAGTTCAATTTCATTATGCTCATTCATCGTTGCATAGCCAGCGATCGGCACCTGACAACTTCCATCCATTTGTTTGAGGAAAGCTCTTTCTGCAAGAACCGTTTTCTTCGTATATTCATTCGTAAATTGGGCGAGAAGCTTAAGCAGCTCTTCATCATCCCCGCGGCACTCAATCGACAGTGCGCCTTGTCCAACAGCAGGCAGACAAGTCTCAGGAGATAAAAATTCCGACACGACCTCTTTGCTCCAACCCATTCTAGACAGACCGGCAGCCGCTAGAATAATGGCATCATACTCTTCATTTTTCAGCTTTTCCAATCTCGTATCAATGTTTCCTCGAATCCATTTAATCTCAAGATCTGGTCTCTCCTGAAGAAGCTGGGCGCTGCGCCGTAAGCTGCTCGTTCCCACAATTGCGCCCTTAGGCAGTTCGCTGAGACTCAGATGATCCTTCGAAATAAGTGCATCCCGCACATCCTCACGCTCAGGAATACAGCCAATGACTAAACCTTCTGGAAGAGCAGCCGGCATATCCTTCATGCTGTGCACTGCCATATCGATGTCATGATTCAGCATCGCCTGCTCGATCTCTTTAACAAACAGTCCTTTTCCGCCAACCTTAGATAAGGTCACATCTAAAATTTGATCACCCTTTGTCACAATTTCTTTTATTTCAAAAGAATAAGAAGGGTTTAGTTCAGACAGCTTTTGAATGACCCATTTTGTTTGTGTAATTGCCAGCTTACTTCGTCTAGAACCTACTTTAATTGTACGCAATACGTCTTCCTCCCGACAATGCCTTTAAGACTCATCATTATTGAAACCAATGAAAGGTTGATAAGCTACCAAGCAGAAAATAATTAATCATCAGCACAAGAAATGAAGCGACATTCCAAAATGCCACGATTTTGCCCTGCATATTTCTCACCAATCTGATATATAAGTAAAAGCCATATAAAAACAGCATAATAAACGAACCAAGCACCTTTGCATCTGTCCAGTACAACGTATCATACGAAATATATGCCCAAATGATGCCAAGAATTAAACTAAGCAAGAGCATTGGCACACCAATAATGTTTAATACGTACGCCATATGATCGAGCTTTGATAAGTCTTCGATTCTCAGAAGCCATTTTCCCCATTTTTTCTTTTTCAGTAAACGATATTGAAAGAGATAAAGCAGTGAAAACGCAAATGAAAGTGAAAAGGCACCGTAGGATAAAATCGCCATCGTAATATGAATCACGAGCAGTTCACTCGTCAGCTTCCCCGTTAGTTCTGCTGAATGGAGGTCAGATGGTGTAAAGGTATGAATCGCCATCATGGAAAAACCAATCACATTTGTAAAAAAGACAATAAATTCAACACGCAATACCTTTGTGAGCACAAGAGAAAGTGTCACAAGCACCCACGTATAAAAATATAACCCCTCTGCTACATTCAACACAGGGAATCGGTCTGTTTCCATCATAATATAGAACATGTAGACTGTTTGCAGCAGCCAGACAATAGAAAGCAACCAGAAAGCCATTTTTCCAGCCTTCCGGTTGTGTTGAAGAAAATCTATGAAATAGAACAAGACACTTAGTGCATAGATTAAGATCGTCGCTTCATTGAGTCTCGCTACAATGGATTCCATCATCGCTTAATCACTCACTGGCAACTGTAGCAAAGCCTTGTGCCATATTTGGTTTGAACAGCTGAAATGATCCTTGCTCCACCTGCATCGGCTCGACCTTTTGCTCTTCATCTTCAACCTGTAAATCAAAGATTTCTTTAAAGAGTAAAAGCTTTTCCTCTGCATTCGGCTCCGCGGCAATTTCTTTTGCCTTTAAGATAGGATCTTTCAGCATTTGGTTGATGATGCTTTTCGTATGTTTATTTAACAGCTTCATTTCACGGTTTGTGAGGTTTGGAAGCTTCCGCTCAATACTCTGCATCGTATCGGCTTGAATTGTGAGTGCCTTTTCTCTAAGTGCAGAAATGACCGGAACAACACCTAACGTATTCAGCCATTGCTTAAATTCCACAATTTCTGCTTCAATCAGAAGCTCAACCTGCTCAGCCACTGCACGGCGCTCTTTTAAGTTGGCAGCCACGATGCCTTCAAGGTCATCAATGTCATACAAAAAAGCACCTTCTACTTCAGAAATGGCTGGATCTAAATCACGGGGTACAGCAATATCTACCATAAATAGAGGTCTGCCTTTCCGCTTTTTATTCGCACTTTCGACCATTTCTTTTGTAATGACAAATTGTTTCGCACCCGTTGAGCTGATTAAAATGTCCGCTTCAGATAATGTTTTTTCTAATTGGTTTAAGCTCTTAGGCTCTCCTGAAAATCGACCGGCCAATTCCTTTGCCTTCTCAAACGTTCGATTGATAACCGTTACTTGGCCAATTCCTTGACCTTGAAGGTTTTGAGCCGCCAATTCGCCCATTTTGCCCGCACCAAGAATCAGGACATGCTTATCAGAAAGACGTCCAAAGATTTTTTTGGCTAGCTCAACAGCTGCATAGCTGACAGACACGGCATTAGACGCAATATCTGTTTCCGCATGAGAGCGTTTTGCAACGGTGACCGCCTGTTTAAATAAATAATTGAAAACGGTACCAATGGTCTTCTCCTCTTGAGCTACTTTAAAGCTGGAACGTACTTGACCGAGTATTTGCGTTTCACCAATGACCATGGAATCAAGTCCACAAGCCACACGGAATAAATGCTCAACCGCTCCATCGTTTTCATAGAACTTCAAATATGGAGAGACATCTTCCTTTTCTAAACCGAACCAATCGGCTAAAAATCTTTTTATATAAAACCGTCCAGTATGAAGCTGATCTACTACTGCGTAGATCTCTGTTCGATTACATGTTGAGATGACGATATTCTCTAGAATGCTTTTTTCTTCTTTAAGCTTGGACATCGCTGTTCCGAGCTCACTCGGTTCAAAGCTCAGCTGTTCCCGTATCTCAACAGGGGCTGTTTTATAATCTAAACCCACAACAAGAATATGCATAACTTCAGCTTGCACCCCCAACGCCCTGTCTAATTTATAATAATTACAATATAGAATTTATTATTTATAATGATTATAACATATATTCATTTTTAACTGGATAAAAATTGTGAACAGATTTCAAAAATGTTGTGATATAGTAGAAAAATGTTCGACATCAATTATGCCATATCATCACTTCAAGCAATTTACCAGATTTGGCGCGTGCGGACAAATGATCTGCTTAAAAGAAGGTGACATCTTTGAAGAAGAAATCCATTTTGCTGCCGCTCACTTTACTGGCTGTAGCGCTATATGCCATTCTCTCAGGAGGTCAATTTGACATTTGGAAGGATCAAGAGAAATGGTATACACTTGTACTGCTTTTTGGTCTCGCGTTCTTATATCAAGGAAAAAAGGAGCAAGAAAGCGCTCATGTGTTTATCGGTATGCTCATGACAGGCCTTTCGCTACACTTTATTCTTCAGCCAAAATTGGACCACTGGCCAGACACATTTACAATGATTGTGTTCATCGTAGGACTTGCACTCTTTGTGAAATCATCTCAGAAAAAAGAATATCGTATTGAAAGTGTTGTGCTGATCGCACTCGGTCTGTTCCTTTATTTCTTTCAGCAAATTACAAAACAGCTAAGTTCCCTTTCGATCCCTACTTCCGGCTTTGAATTGTACTGGCCTTATGTACTGATTGCTGTCAGTCTCCTCTTATTATTTTTAAAAAGGAAATAACTTATACAATAAAAAAAGCATCTGCTCATCGCAGATGCCTTCAGCGTAAAGACAAACCCTCGCATTCGTTGTCAGTCCTGTGTGCTGGTGCTCACGAATAGCAAATTCGCTCCGCGCCAGTACTCGTCCTTTCTAGACTTCAAGGGTTTTCTTATCACGCTGAAAAGAAGATAAAGATAAAAAAGCATCTGCTCATCGCAGATGCTTTTTTTAGCTGTTTACCTTCGCAAGGATCGCATTCCAGGCTTCATCTTTCCCCTTTTTTGTTTCAGAAGAGAATAAGATGAGTTCATCTGATGGGTCAATGTCGAGCGTCTGTTTGACGACTTTCGCATGTTTTTCCCATTTGCCTTTTGGAATTTTATCCGCTTTTGTTGCGATGACAATCACCGGAACTCCGTAATATTTAAGGAATTCATACATGTTCACATCATCTACTGATGGCTTATGGCGCAGATCCACAATTTGGACGACTGCTTTTAATTCTTCACGCATTGTAATATACGTTTCGATCATTCTACCCCAGGCTTCGCGCTCTGTTTTTGATACTTTGGCAAAGCCGTAGCCCGGAACGTCCACAAAATGGAGCATATCATTAATAATGTAGAAATTAAGCGTCTGGGTCTTACCTGGTTTAGAAGACGTACGCGCTAAATTTTTACGATTAATCAATGAGTTGATGAACGAGGACTTTCCAACATTTGATCGTCCAGCAAGCGCGATTTCAGGCAGTCCGCCGCTCGGGTACTGCTCTGGTTTCACCGCACTAATGACGATATCTGATTTTGTTACTTTCATCTTCCCTCTCCTACCAACGCTTTCTCAAGCACCTCATCTAAATGTGAGACCGGAATAAAGGTTAGTCCTTCTCTCACACTTTCAGGAATATCATCAATATCCTTCTCATTGTCCTTTGGAAGAATAATGGTTTTCAATCCTGCACGATGTGCGCCTAATGCTTTTTCTTTTAGTCCGCCAATCGGAAGCACTCTTCCTCTTAACGTTATCTCTCCTGTCATACCAACCTCTTTTGACACAGGACGTCCTGTGAGTGCTGAAACAAGAGCCGTCGCAATGGTGATACCAGCTGATGGCCCGTCCTTTGGAACCGCACCCTCTGGAACATGGATATGAATATCGTGCTTTTCATTAAAATTAGGATCAATGTTCAGTTCATCTGCTTTGGAACGAATATAACTGAATGCCGCCTGTGCAGATTCTCTCATAACATCACCAAGCTTACCTGTTAACAAGAGCTTGCCTTTACCAGGAGAAAGTGATACCTCAATTGATAAGGTGTCTCCGCCAACGGTCGTATACGCAAGTCCTGTGACAACCCCGACTTGGTCTGTCGTTTCAGCCTGACCATAACGGTAAAGTCTTTTTCCGAGAAATTCAGATAAGTTCTTTTCCGTCACCGTGATGCGTTTGCGGTCTTCAGCCACAATCGCTCTTGCCGCTTTTCGGCAAATGGCCGCAAGCTGACGCTCTAATCCACGAACTCCTGCTTCTCTTGTGTAATAGCGAATCGTATCATAAATCGCTGCTTCACGAAGCTGCAAGTTCCCTTTCTTTAATCCGTGCTCCTTTAGCTGCTTCGGCAGTAGATGATCTTTCACAATCTCTGCTTTTTCAACCTCTGTATACCCTGCAATCGTGATAATCTCCATTCTATCACGAAGTGGACCTGGAATGGTTGCTAAATTGTTGGCAGTGGCAATAAATAACACCTGAGATAAATCAAATGTCTCTTCAATATAGTGATCGCTAAAGTTGTGATTTTGCTCAGGGTCCAGCACTTCAAGCATCGCAGAAGACGGATCACCTCTAAAATCAGAGGACATCTTATCGATTTCATCTAAAAGAAACACCGGATTCATAGTACCTGCCTTACTCATTCCGCGAATGATACGGCCTGGCATCGCCCCTACATACGTTCTTCTATGTCCGCGAATCTCAGATTCATCACGCACCCCGCCAAGTGAGACACGGATAAACTTTCGGTCAAGTGATTTAGCAATCGATTTGGCAAGTGACGTTTTCCCTACCCCAGGAGGTCCTGCTAAGCAAAGAATCGGTCCTTTTAATGAATTGGTCAGCTTCTGTACAGCAAGGTATTCAAGCACACGTTCTTTGACTTTTTCCAGCCCATGATGCTCATCATCTAAAATTTCACTTGCAAGCTTTAAATCTAGACGATCTTCTGTATAGATGCCCCATGGAAGATTGATCAGCCAATCAATATAATTTCGAATGACAGAGCTCTCCGCAGAGCTTGAAGGAATTTTTTCATAACGATTCAATTCTTTTAACGCCGTTTCACGAACAGACTCAGGCATGCTGGACTCTTCGATTTTAGACATTAATGAACTGACTTCGCCTGTTTTTCCTTCCTTGTCTCCAAGCTCTTTTTGAATGGCTTTCATTTGTTCACGCAAATAATATTCTTTTTGCGTTCGTTCCATTGAACGTTTGACGCGCTGGCCAATTTTCTTTTCAATTTCCAGCACTTCTTTTTCATTGTGAATTAAGCTGATGACACGATTCAGACGTTTTTTGACATCCACTGTTTCCAGCACTTCTTGTTTGTCCTTTAATTTGAGCGGCAGGTGAGAAGCGACGATATCTGCCATTCTCCCTGGTTCCTCAATATCCGTCACCGTTGCATATGTTTCAGCTGATATTTTTTTTGAAATTTTTATGTACTGATCAAAGTGATCTAACAAAGTGCGCATGAGTGCTTCTGCTTCTGCGTCCTTTAATTCTTCTTCTGTCAATTCTTTAATATCGACGGACGTATAGTCCTCAAGCTCCACGTATGATTCGATCTGCGCTCGATTTAAACCTTCAACGAGTACACGAATCGTTCCATTCGGCAGCTTCAGCATTTGTTTAATTTTTGTGTAGGTGCCGACTTTGAAAATTTCCTCTTCACCTGGTTCATCTATTGAAATTTCCCGCTGTGTTGCTAGAAAAATCATATGATCGTTCATCATCGCCTGTTCTAATGCTTGAACAGACTTCTCGCGTCCAACGTCCAAATGCAAGACCATTGTTGGATAAACAAGCAAGCCTCGCAATGGAAGGAGCGGAACATTCTTTTTGATTTCATCTGCCATGTTGATTGACACCTCCGTCACTAGTATGAATCATTATAATATACCTGTTTCAGTCTTGTACAATGTAAAAGACTTAAGAAATGATGATCTTACCGTAGTATACCCTTTCTTTTTATCTTGAAAAAGAAAAAAAGATCTATTTCACTAAAAAATCCCCATATGTGATGGGGATTAAACAGATTTTCTTTTCATTTCGTCTTCTAGTCCATCTTTCTTCTCGTCTGGCGGATTGACCAGACACTGATCCAGCACCTCTTGGAAGTGCTTCACAGGCACAATGGTGACCCCTTCAATCTCCTTTAAGATCGACTGCTGATTGTCATAAGGAATAATGACGGTTGTGGCACCAGCCTGCTTCGCTGCCTTAATCTTCGGTATCACACCACCGATTGGCTTCACCTGGCCCTGCAATCCGATTTCACCCGTCATGGCTGTCAGATGATCAATCGGAATTTGATGTATGGCTGAGAAGATTGCGGTCGCCATGGCAATCCCAGCAGACGGTCCATCAATTGGGGCACCGCCTGGAAAATTAATATGGATGTCATATTCATTTGTCCGAATACCTAAATTTCGAAGCACCGTTAATACATTTTCAACTGACCCTTTGGCCATACTTTTTCGTCGAATAGATTTCGACTGATTGCCAATGCTTTCTTCTTCTGCAATGCCTGTAATGTTGATACTTCCCTTTTCAAGCGCCTTACAGATATTCACTTCAATCTCAAGCAGGGCACCGCTGTTTGGTCCATAAACAGCCAGTCCATTGACGACCCCCACTTTTGGCTTTTCTGGTACTTTTTGTTCATATCTTGGTGTCAGCTGGCTTGAATGAATAACCCATTCTACATCTTCAATCGTGATGTCTTTTCGGTTTTCCGTCACCGCCATACCAGCGGCAATCTGCACCATGTTGACCGCTTCACGTCCATTTTTCACATAGGAGGTTAACAAGTTCAGCCCTTCATCACTTAATTCCTTTTGAATTTTTTGGACAGCCTTAGCAGCGACGATTTTCAGTTCATGCTGGTCAAGGTCTTTAAAGAAAATTTCTAAACATCTGGATCGAATCGCTGGCGGAATTTCTTCAGGTGTTCTTGTCGTCGCACCAATCAATCGAAAATCAGCCGGAAGCCCATTTTGAAAAATATCATGAATGTGATTCGGAATTTGAGTGTTTTCCTCACTGTAGTAAGCACTGTCTAAAAATACTTTCCGATCTTCCAGCACTTTGAGCATTTTGTTCATTTGGATCGGATGCAGTTCACCAATTTCATCGATAAACAGAACCCCGCCATGAGCATGCGTAACGGCTCCTTGTTTTGGCTGCGGAATGCCTGCCTGTCCCATCGCTCCCGCCCCTTGGTAAATCGGGTCATGCACGGAGCCAATGAGTGGGTCTGCAATGCCACGTTCATCGAATCTTGCGGTTGTGGCATCGAGCTCCACAAATACCGCATCTTTCTTAAACGGTGAATCAGCATGACGTTTCGCTTCTTCCATAACAAGACGGGCTGCGGCTGTTTTTCCCACCCCCGGTGGTCCGTAGACAATGACATGCTGAGGATTCGGTCCGCACAGCGCTGCTTTTAGAGCACGAATGCCATCTTCCTGCCCTACAATATCTTGAAATCCCTTTGGCCGGACTCTCTCTGATAAAGGCTCACTCAGCTTGATTGACCGCATCTTTCTGAGTGCTTCCATTTCTTTCTTTGATTCTTTGTCTATCGTCACCTTTTGTGTGCGCTGATTTCGCAGTAAGTTCCAAAAGTACAGCCCGATGACGATACCAAAGAACAGCTGTATGAATAATACGATTCCTGTCCAGCTCAATCGGTGCTCCCTCCTTCATCTATCTTATGTATTGGTTTCTGTCTGCTAGTATTTCCTAGAGCTGGACGGAATAAACACGTCTTCCACGATAAATAAAAAACTCCTGAATCTAAATGATTCAGGAGTGATAACTTCTCTTATGCAGATGTTTTTGTATCTTTATTAACGACTGTGCCATCTTTTAACACAAGACGCGGCGGCTCACCATCAGCAACCGTTGCACCAGTGATGACACATTTTTCAATATCATCACGAGATGGAAGGTCAAACATGACATCAAGCATGATGCCTTCAATGATTGAGCGAAGACCACGAGCTCCTGTTTTACGCTCAATTGCCTTTTTCGCAATTTCGCTAAGAGCATCTTCTTCAAATTCAAGCTCTACATCGTCAAGCTCAAGCATTTTTGTATATTGCTTAACAAGCGCATTTTTAGGCTTCGTCAAGATTTCTACAAGTGCTTTTTCATCTAACGGCTCTAGGCTTGCAATAACCGGTAGACGACCGATGAATTCTGGAATTAAACCGAAGCGAAGCAAGTCTTCTGGCAGTACCTTTGATAGAAGGACTTCTTTTTCAAGATCTTCGACTTTATTTTCCGCACCGAATCCAATGACTTTTTGACCTAAGCGGCGTTTGATGATTTGCTCAATCCCGTCAAAGGCTCCTCCACAAATGAAGAGGATGTTCGTCGTATCAATTTGAATGAATTCTTGATGTGGGTGCTTACGTCCACCTTGAGGCGGTACACTAGCGACTGTTCCTTCAAGAATTTTCAAAAGGGCTTGCTGGACGCCTTCCCCAGATACATCGCGAGTGATAGAAGGGTTTTCTGATTTTCTTGCTACTTTATCGATCTCATCGATGTAGATAATGCCTTTTTCCGCTTTTTCTACATCATAATCCGCTGCCTGGATCAGCTTTAGTAAAATATTCTCTACGTCTTCACCAACATAACCTGCTTCAGTTAATGATGTTGCATCTGCGATCGCAAATGGAACATTTAAAATACGAGCAAGTGTTTGAGCAAGTAATGTTTTACCGCTTCCTGTTGGTCCAATCATAGAAATATTACTTTTCGAAAGCTCAACATCATCAATCTTGCTGTTGGAATTAATCCGTTTGTAATGGTTATACACCGCTACAGCTAAGGATTTTTTCGCATTGTCTTGTCCGATGACATATTCATCAAGAATCTCCCGAATTTCATGAGGCTTCGGAACATCCTTGAATTCAACTTCTTCCTCAGTGCCGAGCTCTTCTTCAACTATTTCCGTGCAAAGCTCGATACATTCATCACATATATATACGCCAGGTCCTGCGACCAGTTTACGCACTTGATCTTGCGTTTTTCCGCAAAACGAGCATTTTAATTGACCTTTTTCCTCGTTGAATTTAAACATTCTTTCACCCCTTATTCTTCTTCACTTGCCTGTAGCTAACAGTCAGCTACCTTTCTGGGTCCAGTATGTATGCATTTTACCATACTTTCCTAAAAGACGGTAACGATGTGTTTCTAACACTGCACATTGAGATATGTATGACAGAAAGATGCGACTTACACTATCGTTTCCAAAAGAAGCGATGATAAGTCAAAAATTGTACAAAACAAGGCACGAGTCACTCGCGCCCTGTTTTATTATTATGCACCATATTAACGGTTTTCTACAAGAAAATCAATTGCTTTACGAACTTTTAGATCTTCTTTCATTGCTTCAGTAGATCCGATCGCTTGTTTGATGTTTTCAATTGGCATGTTGTATGCTTCAGCCATTTTTGAAAGTTCTTCTTCCACTTCTTCGTCAGACACTTGTAAGTTTTCTGCAGCAGCAATTGCTTCAAGTGTTAGGTTAGATTTAACGCGTTTAGCAGCATCTTCTTTCATTTGCTCTTTCAGCGCATTTTCATCTTGTCCAGAGAATTGGAAGTAAAGCTCAAGGTTCATTCCTTGCATTTGAAGACGTTGTTCGAATTCTTTCATCATGCGGTCTAGCTCTGTGTCAACCATCGCTTGTGGGATGTCAACTTCCGCATTTTCAGAAGCTTTCGCAACTAACTCTTCACGAAGTTTTCCTTCTGCTTCGTTTTCTTTTGCTTCTTCAAGACGTTTCTTCGTTTTTTCAGTTAATTCAGCAAGCGTTTCTACTTCTTCATCAACATCTTTAGCGAACTCATCGTCAAGTGCTGGAAGTTCTTTTGCTTTGATTTCATGAATTTTCACTTTGAATACAGCTGGTTTACCTGCAAGGTCTTCAGCATGATATTCTTCTGGGAATGTAACTTCTACGTCTTTTTCAGCGCCAGCTTCAAGACCAACTAATTGCTCTTCGAAACCAGGGATGAATGAACCAGAACCAACTTCAAGAGAGTAGTTCTCAGCTTTTCCGCCTTCGAATGCTTCTCCATCAACGAATCCTTCGAAATCAAGAACAACTGTATCGCCGTTTTCGATTGCGCCTTCTTCTTTGACAACAAGCTCAGCTTGACGGTTTTGCATGCCTTTTAGCTCTTCTTGTACATCTTCATCAGTGACAGCTGTGTCGTCTTTTTCTACGTTAAGACCTTTGTAGTCACCAAGTTTTACTTCAGGCTTCACTGTTACTTTTGCAGTGAAGATTAAGTTTTCGCCTTTTTCGATTTTCTCAACATCGATTTCAGGGCGGTCAACTGGCTCGATACCAGCTTCATCGATTGCTTTTGGATATTCAACTGGAAGAAGAATATCTAGTGCATCTTGATAAAGAGATTCTACACCAAAACGCTGCTCGAAAAGACCACGTGGCACTTTCCCTTTACGGAATCCAGGGATTGATACTTGCTTAACCACTTTCTTAAATGCATCATCAAGTGCTTTGTTAAATGTTTCAGCGTCAACTTCTACAGTTAGAACGCCTTCGTTACCTTCTTGTTTTTCCCATTTTACTGACATGTGTGTTTCCCTCCAAAAATCTATTCAGATTGTGCGTTGCTCCATTCTAAAGCATCATAAAGACTTCGTCCAATCAAAAACCACGCACTCCGCTAAGAAGCTTGCATTATGTATACAACATTTGACTTGATTATACATATCGTCTTTCAACCGTTGGAATCTGACAACTGCACTATATATGCACAAATACAACCATTATATTATAACATAACAAGTGCGTCTTTCAACTAAATCGACAAATTACAAATAAGAAATTTCTTCAATATCTTTCAGCATTGTGCAAGCTTCTCTCAGCTCTCGTTCGTTAAATTCATACAATAGATGCAATTCTTCGAGTTCGATCTCGATTCCATGCATTTCATAGCCGACTTTATGAAGTGCCGCTGCCCAAAGACTTGGATCTGTGTACTTAGGAAGAAATGGATACAGCACAAATAAGTGCCGGCGCCATAACTCTTCCACGCCTTGGTAAAGGGTTGGGTTCTCATTGCCGAGCGTATCATCGAGCATACGAAGCACTTGCTGAAGAAGCGGCATCTGCTCTGGCTTTACAGCTTCAGAAGGAATAAGGGTTAAAGAATCACCGAATTTTGTCACATGAACCGGCTTTGCCACATCATGATCTGCCAGAAGCTGCAGGATCATTGATTTAACCAAAGGGTTCCCATCAGGATTTTGTAAGATTGTATTTAATAGACCCATGTGCGGTGTAATATTCCGGTCTTTCAATGAATGGATGAACTGTACCTGTTCTTCCGGCCGCTTTAGCATGTCATCTATGTTGACCTCACTTCCGGCGTCCTCATCATCATCTAAAATCTCTTCAGGTGAGTCGATCATTTTTCTACTAAATTCGAGCAGTTTGTAAAAATGCTCCGCGCTTTCTGCCGGAAGATGGTTTTCCTCGAGCACAGCCTCAATCGTCTGTTTGACTTCTTCATATTCTTTCAGCTGAATTAAGATCGTCATATACACTTGGAGCACAGTGAAATAGTGACCATATCCTTCATGCAGCATTTTTTCACAAACACGCTTTGCATCCTGCAGCTCACCCAGCTCCAGAAAACAAATGGCCATTCCGAGGTGAATATCGGATTCTTCATCGTCATCATACGATTTTGCTTCTGAAAACAAGTGAAGCGCCTCTTGATACTGTTTATCTTTTAATGCTGCCATTCCTTTTTCAATCAGTCTTTCTTTCAGACCAGGAAACAAAATGACATTGTCTTTCTTCTTGTCATGCTTCATGCTTACGTTCCTTTCGGGCGCATATTTTTTATCAGTTTACCAACGAAGATTAGTAAACACAAGTAACGAGAGGTTTTCATGCAAAAAAGAAGCCGTCACACCTCGGGCGGACAGCTTCTCGTTGCTTAGGCGCGCAGCCAGCTGCTGCGCTTTTCTTCAAATGCTTGAATGTCATCTTCTAGTAGTAATGTTAATGAAATCTCATCATAACCATTTAGGAGCATTTCTCTCCAGTGAGGGTCGACTTGAAAAGGGGTGATATTCCCTTCGTGATCTTCTATTTGCTGTTTTTCAAGATCAACCGTCATCTCATATCCTTTGTTCTCATATGACGCAGCGAAGGTTTTCCACACATCATAATCAAGGCGAATCGGAAGCATCCCATTTTTAAAGCAGTTTTGATGAAATATATCTGCAAATGATGGTGCGATGACAATTTTAAAGCCATAATCATCAAGCGCCCAAGGAGCATGTTCCCTAGATGATCCGCAGCCAAAGTTCTCCCCTGCGATCAAAATGGATGCTCCTTCATAAATCGGCTGATTTAGTTCGAAATCGGGATTTGGGCTGCCATCGGCTAAATAACGCCAGTCGAAAAAGGCAAAGCGGCCATATCCTGTTCGTTCGATTCTTTTTAAAAATTGCTTCGGAATAATTTGATCTGTATCTACATTGATTCGGTTAAGCACAGCGGCTTTTCCTTTATGAGTGACTAAAGGCTCCATCTATGACAACTCCTTACACGACTGTTTTCTCTTGATTAAACTTCCTGACATCGACAAATCGGCCATGTATCGCAGCCATTGCAGCCATTGCCGGGCTGACAAGATGCGTTCTCGCACCCTTCCCTTGACGCCCCTCAAAGTTACGGTTTGATGTGGACGCGCAGCGCTCGCCCTCCGGTACCACATCGTTATTCATACTCAGACACATACTGCAGCCAGATTCTCTCCATTCAAATCCTGCTTCAAGGAAGATTTCATGAAGACCTTCTTCTTCTGCTTGCAATTTAACACTTTGAGAGCCAGGCACCACTATCGCTCTGACATGATCTGCTACTTTTTGTCCTTCAATCATAGAAGCAGCTTGGCGTAAATCAGTCATTCTTGAGTTCGTACATGAGCCGATAAAGACATGCTCAATCGTAATATCTTCTATACGCTGATGCGGGTGGACACCCATGTATTCGTAAGCACGAATCGCTTCTTTTTGATCATCTTCTTGTGCAAAGTCCTCAGGTCCTGGGATTGATGCATCCACAGGGAGTACCATTCCTGGGTTAATTCCCCACGTAACCATTGGTGAAATCTTATTTCCATCTAACACAATGGTTTTATCATAGGTTGCACCTGGATCTGTTCTAAGTTCTTCCCATTCTTTCATAGCTGCTTCGAAGTCTTCGCCCTGCGGTGCATATTTGCGGCCGCGGCAATATTCGAAGGTGATTTCATCAGGTGCAATCAACCCTGCTCTTGCGCCTGCTTCAATTGACATGTTACAAACGGTCATCCGCTCATCCATCGTCATGTTTCTGAATACTTCCCCAGTGTATTCAATGACATAACCTGAACCGAACTTCACGCCGTGTGCACCAATGACAGCTAAAATGACATCTTTGGCAGTTACCCCTTTTTGAAGCTTTCCGTCTACTCTAATTTCTAACGTTTTCGGACGCTGCTGCCAAAGTGTTTGTGTAGAAAGTACATGTTCAACCTCACTTGTACCGATTCCAAAGGCAAGTGCGCCAAACGCGCCGTGAGTTGATGTATGACTATCTCCACAAACGATTGTTTTCCCCGGAAGTGTCAATCCAAGCTCCGGTCCAACGACATGGACGATTCCTTGGTCAACACTATGAAGGTCAGCAAGACGAACGCCAAATTCCGCACAGTTGCGCTCTAAGGCACTCACTTGCTTTTTAGCAATCTCATCTTTGATCACAAATCGATTCACAGTTGGGATGTTGTGATCCATCGTCGCAAACGTGTTTTGAGGTCTTCTCACCTTGCGCCCTTTTTGTCTTAATCCTTCAAATGCTTGAGGTGATGTCACTTCATGCACCAAGTGCAGATCAATATATAAAAGGTCTGGTTTCCCCTCGCCGCTTTTGACTACATGCTGATCCCATATTTTTTCGATGATTGTTCGAGGCATAACCCTTTTCCTCCCTCTATCTAATTCCACAAGATTCTATTTATACAATGGTTTGTACGCGCTGCTTGAGTGCGTCTACAACCGCATTAGTAATTTCTTCAGTCGTTTGATATGTTCCCTCTTTTGCTGCTAAATCTTTTGTTCGTTTGCCAGAGGCAAGAACAGTTTCCACAGCTTCTTCTATTGCAGCCGCTTCTTCTTCTAATGCAAAGGATGTTCTAAGCAAGCTTGCTGCTGATAAAATGGTTGCCAGAGGGTTTGCAACGTTTTGCCCCGCAATATCGGGTGCTGAACCATGAATTGGCTCATATAAATGAAGGCCAGTGCTTGATAAACTAGCAGATGGCAGCATGCCGAGTGATCCAGTAATCATCGAAGCTTCATCGCTTAAAATGTCACCGAACATATTCTCTGTTACAATGACATCAAATTGAGCGGGCTTGTAAATCAGCTGCATGGCAGCATTATCGACGAGCATATGCTCAAATTCAACTTCTGGATATTGGGCAGCAACTTCTTCTACCGCATCCCGCCATAGTTTACTAGAAGCAAGGACATTCGCTTTATCCACAGACGTCACTTTTTTCCGTCTCGTTAAAGCCATGTCGAACGCTTCTTTTAATACGCGGACAATTTCTTCCTTTGTATAAAAGAGCGTATCAACGGCAGCTTCTTTTCCTTCATCATCCGTATAGCGTTCGCTTGGTTCACCAAAATAGAGACCGCCTGTTAATTCACGAACGATGACGAAATCGACTCCGTTAATGTGATCCTGTTTTAACGGAGATGCCTCGCTTAAACTATCGAACACCTTTACAGGGCGGATGTTTGCAAATAAGTCCAGCTGTTTACGAATGGCGAGTAAGCCTTTTTCTGGACGAAGCTCTGGCGGGTTTTGATCCCACTTTGGTCCGCCGACTGCTCCTAATAAAATCGCATCAGCGCTTTTGCATACATCTACTGTTTCCTTTGGAAGCGGGTTGTTTTTTTCATCTATTGCGATACCGCCAATGAGCGCAGTTTCGAATTCGAATTCGTGCCTAAATTTCGCCGCTGTCTCTTGAAGGACAGCGACTGCAGAGGTCACGACTTCCGGTCCGATTCCATCGCCGGGCAAAAGTGCAATTTTCTTTTTCATGAGAACCTTCCTCCTTTCCTATGAGATCGCGTGATGTTTCTCAATTTCAATCAGATTTGATTTGAAGATTAAATGCCTGTTCACTGCATTGACGTAAGCTTTCGCCGATGCTTCAAGCACATCTTGCGCTACTCCGCGTCCTGCTGTTTCTTTTCCTTCTATTGAAACAGTGACATATACTTCAGCTAGTGCATCTCTGCCTTTTCCATTTGATTGAATGCGGTAGTCCAGCAAATGAATTCTTTCCTCCATACAGCGCTCAAGCGTGTTGTACACAGCTTCTACACTGCCTGCACCTGTAGCTGCTTCTTGGATGACTTCCTGCGTTTCTTGGTTTTTCAGCGAAACCGTTGCTGTTGGCATTTGTTCTGTTCCATAGTGCACTTGCAGACTTTCAAATTCGTAGCCAATTTTTCGATCTGCTACTTTTTCTTCTAATATGATAGAGATCAAATCATCATCTGTAATTTCTTTCTTCTTCTCTGTCAAGTTCTTGAAAGTCTCAAAGAATTTATTGATTTCGTCTTCCGTTAGTTTAAAGCCTAGTGTTTTCATGCGGTCTTTAAACGCGTGTCTTCCGGAGTGTTTTCCAAGGACAAGCACATCTGTTGTCACACCGACAAGCTCTGGAGAAATAATTTCATAGGTTGTTTTTTCTTTGAGGAAGCCATCTTGGTGAATACCTGATTCATGTGCAAAAGCGTTGTTTCCAACGACTGCTTTATTACGTGGCACAATCATTCCTGAGTATTTGCTCACTACATCACTTGTACGCTTAATTTCATTCAATTGAATCGTTGATTCGACTTGGTAAAAGTCTTTTCGAATATGAAGAGCTACTGCAATTTCTTCTAACGCGGCATTTCCAGCGCGCTCGCCAATTCCGTTGACAGCCGTTTCAATTTGATCTGCGCCATTTTCAATAGCAGCAAGTGAGTTTGCCACAGCCATTCCTAGATCATCGTGACAGTGAGCGGACAAGTTGACACGGTCGATATTTGGAACGTGTTCCTTCATATATTTAAAGATATTTCCGTACTCTTTTGGCGCTAGGTATCCAACTGTATCTGGCAAGTTAATGACACTCGCCCCCGCGTCAATGACCTTTTCTACAATTTCTGCTAAGAAAGCAAGATCTGTACGGCACGCATCTTCTGCTGACCATTGGACAACTGGAAAACGTTCTTTCGCATATTTCACCATTGCGACAGCCTGTTCTACGACTTCTTCACGTGTTTTCTTTAGTTTATGCTTCAGGTGAATGTCAGAAGTGGCAATAAAGACATGAAGCCTTGGCTCCACTCCATCTTTTAATGCTTCCCATGCAGCATCAATGTCACCTTTCACACATCGTGCAAGACCAGCAACAGAACAGTTTTTAATCGTTCTTGCTATTTCTTGTACGCCTAAGAAATCCCCTCGGGATGAAGCGGGAAAACCCGCTTCAATGATATTAACCCCAAGGCGCTCAAGCTGCTTTGCAATGATAAGCTTTTCTTGTGCATTTAAGTTCACTCCTGGTGATTGCTCTCCATCCCGAAGTGTTGTGTCAAAAAAATTAATTTTCCGCACCGACGCTCACCGCTTCCTTTTTCTTTCCTTGTTTAACGAAAGGCATCATTTCACGAAGCTTTCTACCAACGATTTCAATTTGGTGCTCATTTTCATTTGCATTGATCGCATTGAAACGTGGGCGATTCACTTGGTTTTCAACAATCCATTCTTTTGCAAATGTTCCGTTTTGGATATCAGTCAAAACAGCTTTCATCGATTCTTTTACTTTTGCATCCACAACACGTGGTCCTGATACGAAGTCCCCCCATTGTGCTGTATCAGAGATTGAATATCTCATACCTTCTAATCCTTCTTCATACATAAGGTCAACGATCAATTTCAGTTCATGCAGACACTCGAAGTATGCAAGCTCTGGCTGGTAACCAGCTTCTGTTAACGTTTCGAATCCTGCTTTTACTAGTGAAGTAAGACCTCCACAAAGAACTGCCTGCTCACCGAATAGATCCGTTTCTGTTTCTTCTTTAAATGTTGTTTCAAGAACGCCCGCTCTTGCTCCGCCGATCGCTTTTGCATAAGCAAGTGCTTTGTCTTTCGCTTGGCCAGATACATCTTGATAGATAGCAAATAGGGCAGGTACACCAGCGCCTTGCTCATATGTTCTTCTCACAAGATGTCCTGGACCTTTTGGAGCTACTAGATACACGTCTACGTCACTTGGAGGAACAATTTGATGGAAGTGAACGTTGAATCCGTGAGCGAATACAAGTGAGTTGCCAGCTTCTAATTGATCTTTGATTTCTTCATCATATACTTTCTTTTGCTGCTCATCTGGAAGTAGTACCATGACTACGTCTGCTTGTGCTGCTGCTTCTTTTACTGTGAATACTTGATGGCCGTCTTCTTGTGCTTTTGTATAAGATCCGCCTTTTCTCACGCCGACGATCACATCTACGCCGCTTTCTTTTAAGTTCAATGCATGTGCATGACCTTGTGATCCATAACCAATGATCGCTACCTTTTGACCATTTAATACGTTTTCTTGAATATCACCGTTATAATATACTTTTACCATTTGACTCTCTCCTTTTTGTTTAGACAATTGAAATTGTTTTATTTGTTTGCGGCTTTTGCTGATTATCTCTCGCAAAGGCCGTGGTGCCAGTTCTGGCGACTTCTTTAATGCCGTATGGCTTAAGTAATTCAATGAGTGCTTCAATTTTTGAAGACTCACCTGTCACCTGAATGACGACACTCTCTCTGCTCACATCTACAATAGAAGCTCTAAAAGGTTCAATGACCCCCGTGATCTCCATTCGAGATGCTGGTGCAGATACGACTTTTATCAAAGCCAGCTCTCGCTGAACGATTGATTGGTTTGTAATGTCTGTTACTTTCAGAACATCGATTTGTTTGTTCAGCTGTTTTGTCAGCTGTTCGATGTCTTTCTCCTGGTCTACATGGACGACGAACGTGATGCGTGATACATCTTGAATCTCAGAATGGCCGACCGTAATGCTTTCAATGTTGTAGTGTCTTTTGGTAAAGAGGCCTGTGATTCTGTTCAGTACGCCTGATCGATTTAATACAGTCAACACAATAATTCTTTTCAAGGTTTCACCCCCACCATCTCATGAAGTCCTTTCCCTGGTGCTACCATTGGGAATACTTTTTCATCTCTAGCTACATTGACATCGATGAAAACAGGCTCTCTAGAGGTTAAGGCTTCTTCAAGCTTTTCTTTCGCCTCTTCATCTGATGAGATTCGGATTCCTTTAATGCCATAAGCTTCAGATAATTTGACGAAGTCTGGCTGCTCTGAAAATTTAGAATGTGAGTAGCGCTCTTCGTAGAAAATTTCTTGCCATTGTCTTACCATTCCAAGGCAGTGATTATTGAGTACAATCACTTTGACTGGAAGGTTCAGCTCACGGATAACGGCAAGTTCTTGCAGGGTCATTTGGAAACCTCCGTCTCCTAAAATCGCTACAACGGTTGCCTCTTGATCAGCCAGCTGAGCGCCGATGGCTGCTGGTAATCCGAAGCCCATTGTGCCAAGGCCTCCAGATGTTACCCACTTATCTGCATTTTCAAATGGATAGAATTGTGCTGCCCACATTTGATGCTGTCCGACATCAGTTGCGACAATGGCTTCACCTTTAGTGAATTGATGAATGTATTCAATCAGCTTTTGAGGCTTAAAGCCTTCAGCTTCGTTTTCAACGTACCAGAGTGGATATTCTTCCTTCCACTGATCTAATTGGTTTTTCCATTCGTCAGCATCTGCTTGTTTCCCGTCTTGCTTGATCAGTTCTTCAAGGACTAGCTTACTGTCGCCAACAACTGGGATATGGGTATGAATGTTCTTGCCGATTTCCGCTGGGTCGATGTCAATATGAGCCACCTTCGCATGTTTCGCAAAATGATTGAGGTTTCCTGTTACCCTGTCATCAAATCTCGCTCCGATTGAAATGAGCAGGTCACATTGATGAAGAGCCATGTTCGCTGCATACGTGCCATGCATACCAGCCATCCCTAGGAAAAGAGGATGCTTTGCCGGGAATCCACCAAGTCCAAGCAGTGTATGAGCGACTGGGATTTGCTGCTGCTCTACATACTGTCTTAATTCTTCAGATGCTTTGCCATGAAGAACGCCAGCTCCTGCTAGAATAACTGGTTTCTTCGCTCTGCTGACAGCTTCTACTAATTTGCGAATTTGCAAATAGTTCGGCTCTACTTTTGGCTGATAACCAGGTAAATCAATTGGCTGATCATATTCAAACGTTCCTTCAATGCCTGCGACATCTTTTGGAATATCAATCAAAACTGGACCAGGTCTGCCTGTTGTTGCGATATGGAATGCCTCTTTAATGACACCCGGTAATTCCTCTGGATTTCTTACCTGGTAGCTGTGCTTAGTAATTGGCATTGTGATGCCGAGTACATCTGCTTCTTGGAAAGCATCCGATCCAATGACTGAGGTTGCCACCTGCCCTGTGAATACAACAAGGGGAAGTGAATCAATCATCGCATCTGCAATTCCTGTGACAAGGTTTGTCGCTCCAGGTCCTGATGTTGCAATGACAACTCCCGGTTTACCAGATACCCTTGCGTATCCTTCTGCTGCGTGAATTGCTCCCTGCTCATGTCTTGGAAGGACATGAAACAAACCAGAATTGTAAATTTTATCGTAGATCGGCAAAACCGCTCCACCTGGATATCCAAAAATGACTTCTACTTTTTCTCTTTTGAGTGCTTCAATTAACATGAGTGCACCGTTCATCGTTTGTGGTGCTTTTGATTTTTCCGTCTCCATTTGTACATTTGTCCCCATTTGATTTCCTCCTCTTTGTCTTGCTTCAGTCAAGTCCTTTCACCCTTTTCTATTCAAGATAGAGATATGAGACCATATAAAAAAGCCTTCTCACCCCACAATGACACTACTTTTCACTAGGTCAAAGGGGCGAAAAAGCTTTGTTTTTTCGCGGTACCACCCTTGTTCACGGCAAATCCTGCTGCCGTCTCATGGACATCTTTCGTCCATTTTGGTAACGAGTGAGCAATGTCACTCGGTCTGCCCTACTATCATTTCAAGCAGACACTCAGAGGTGAGTTCACTTTAGAAAGTAACACCGGTTTCCAGCTAGCACCGGCTCTCTGTAGATACTGACTCTAAAGCTACTAGTCCTCTTCAACGTTTATCGATATCTATTTAGCTTGCATGAATGTTTTCATCTGCAAAAACGACTTTTTCTCCTTCTTCAACTACTCGCTTGCGGAATTGTTCAAGAAGTTTGTTTGTGTGGAACCCAGGTTTCCCTTCACCGATTGTACGGCCGTCAACTTTTACAACGGCGATGACTTCGGCTGCAGTACCTGTTAGAAATACTTCTTCAGCTGTATACACATCGTGTCTTGTGAATGGTTCTTCTTTCACTTCGTAGCCTAAGTCTTCTGCAATCTCCATGATGGCATTTCTTGTGATGCCTTCAAGTGCGCCGATATAACCTGGCGGTGTATAAAGCTTGCCTTTTTTATAAATAAACACGTTGTCTGCAGAACCTTCCGCCACGTACCCTTGATCGTTCAGCATCAATGCTTCACTCACACCGGCCATATGGGCTTCGATTCGGACAAGAATGTTATTCAAATAGTTTAATGATTTCACTTTTGGGCTAAGGACATCTGGACGATTTCGTCTTGTTGGAACCGTTACAATATCAATACCCGTTTCATATAGGTGCTTTGGAAAAATGGCCAGCGGCTCTACAATGATCACTGTGTTGGCTCTCCCGCAGTTGTTAGGATCTAAACCAAGATCACCCGCTCCTCTTGAGACGACAAGGCGGATATAGGCATCCTTTAGGCCGTTCCTTTCAACTGTATGAATCATTTTCTCCGTGAGTTCCTCAAGTGAATATGGAATGTTCAGCATAATGGATCTGGCGGAATCATACAGGCGGTCTAAATGTTCTTTCATTCGAAAGATATTTCCGTTATACACGCGAATCCCTTCGAAAACACCGTCGCCATATAAGAAGCCATGATCGTAAACTGAAATTTTCGCATCCTCTTTTTTCACGAGTTCATCGTTTAAAAAGATCCATTGTTCCTTTTGGTCTTCCATTTTCAGTGAGCACCCTCTCTTTCAAACAAAAAGTAGTTGAATTTTCAGACACTTTATATTGAAGCGTCTCTCGCTTGCACTGCGTGTTTGTTTAGCTTTTGTTGAACCCATCTTACGCCGCTTTCCATACAGTGTCAACAGCATTTTTAAAATTATTAGACAATTTAGACTAATCAAAATTAAATGTATACGCTTACACCTTTGCTAGACAAGGAATGAAAAAACTTAAAATTTTTTGTATTTTTTCTTCAATTTATTTACTTTACATGAACGCTTTTCTTTTGAGAAAACTTTTGTGATATTTTTTCACATGATTTTTGATGAATATTGTGAGATTTCAATAACTTGGTTTTTTCTTTTGGCATGCCTTTCTAAAGCGTTTTCCTATGAATTTATGATAGAATGAGAGCATCTAATAGAAGGAGGGCAATACATGGCTAACATCAGAGGTTATATCGGTACGTATACAAAGGGAGACAGTAAAGGTGTTTATACATTTACATTAAATACGGACAAGCAGCAGATTGAGCAAGTAGAAGTTGCTGCTGAACTTGAAAATCCTACATATTTAACCGTGTCAGAGGATCAAAAGTTTGTTTATGCTGTTGTGAAAAAAGGATCACAGGGCGGCCTTGCTGCGTATCAAATTGATTCAACAACAGGCAGACTTCACTCCATCAACCAAGAGCTTGCCGATGGAGCTTCTCCTTGCCACGTCAGCGTGGACAGTCAAACGAAAACGGCGTATACAGCGAATTATCATAAAGGGTCAGCAGAGATGTATGAAATCGATGCTGAAAATGGCTCAGTGATCCGCACACTCTCACAGGCGCAGCATGAAGGAACTGGCCCTAACGAAGATCGTCAGGAAAAACCGCACACTCACTTTATGGGTCTCACGCCAGATGAACAATTTGCAGTGGCTGTTGACCTTGGAACAGATGGAATTTATACGTATAAGAAAGAAGACGGCAAACTTGAGCTTTCTCATACATTTGAAACAAAGCCAGGCAGCGGACCTCGTCATATCACATTCCACCCAACGAAACCTGTGGCATATGTAATGACAGAGCTAAGCTCCGAGGTCATTGTGCTTCGTTACTTTGAAGATGGTCATTTTGAAGAAATCCAAACAATCGCGACCATTCCAAGCGATTTTACAGAGAACAATCAAGGCAGTGCCATTCATGTCTCTTCAGACGGCCAATTTGTTTATGCAGGAAATCGCGGTCATAACAGCATTGCGATTTTTAAAGCAGACGCTGACGGCCAATTAAGTCTTGTCGAGATTGCTTCTTCTGAAGGAAACTGGCCTAGAGATTTTGTACTTGATCCAACAGAAGAATTCCTCGTCGGTTCAAACCAAGAATCTAGCAATCTTGTGTTATACAAACGCGACAAAGAAACAGGACGACTCACTGTCTTACAATCAGACATTACCGTCCCTCATCCAGTTTGCGTGAAATTTTTAGGGTAAAGAAAAAAGCCTCCAATAACGGAGGCTTCAGATTGTTGACAAAGGGCTAAAATGATTTTGATTTTAGCCCTTTGTCTTCTTTTCAGCGTGATAGAAAACCTTTGCAGTCTAGGAAGGACGAGCACCAGAGCGGAGCGAATTGAAACATTCGTGAGCACTGGAGCGCAGACCTGACAACGAATGCGAGGGTTTGTCTACACGCTAAAGCCTCCAATAACGGAGGCTTTTTTTATGCAGACGGCATACCGCCATCCTCAAGCTTTTGATCAATCAAAGACGTATCGGTTTTTTCGCCGAACCATTTTGATAGCCTGTCTTTTGCTTTCCCTTTCACATCATCATCAATGTACATTGCTACTTGAAGCAGAGCAAATGTAATGGCTCCTAAATCATCTGTATAGCCGACACCAATCAATGTATCAGGAATGAGATCAAGTGGAAGGATAAAATATCCGAGTGCTCCAATAATCAAAGTCTTTGCTTTGACCGGCACTTCGGGTTTTTGCAATGTATAGTAAAGTAATAGCACAGCATAGACAAGAGAGACACCAGCTTTTTGTGCCGTCTTTTTTAACTTTTCCCAAAAGGCATGATCATTAAAATGCTTCTTCGAACGCTTTAATAGTTCTTTTTTCTCAGAACGATTCATCATATCGCCTCCATCTACAGCATAGCCCTTTTCCCTTAGTTATACAAGATATCCGCCGATTCGACAAACAAAAAGCAGCAGAAAGCTGCTGCATTCTACTGCTCTTTGTAAAACTTTTCAATTGCCTTATCGATGTACACCCATCCTTTATAAGACACATGAATCGTATCTTTAAAGAAATATGGATCGTACTCATGCTTAGTCAAATCTGCGACTTCATACCCATTATCTCGAATTTGACGATTGATTTTTTCATAATAACCTGTACGGCCTTCTTTCGGAAAACCGGTGTAATCATACCACTTTCCGTTGACAGGAATCGTCACAAACAAAGGCTTTGCCCCTGCCTGTTTTAAAATATCCAGCATGATCTGAAAATCTTTGTATTCTGGTGATTCCGCATAAGAATGACCTTCACGGGAATCCTTCATCTTTTTCATGATCGGTTTCAGCTTGCGGTCAAACAGTTTTTGGTTAATATAAAACGGGTTGTCCCCTGCTCTTTTCGCACCAAAAATGCTCGCCTCTTTTTCAAGCTCAGCCCATGTTTTTCCTTTGACTGAAGGAGACGGTTGAAGCTTGCGCTCAGGGCCCGATCCAATTGTATAGTACATGTCTTTCTTTTGAAGCATGCCATAATACATTTTCGCAATAGGAGAAATCGCGCCATAAGCGAACTTGTTCCCAGATAGCTCTGCTTTAAAAAGCTCTGTAATCACCATGTCGTTTTTGACTGCTTTAAACTTCATGATTCTTTTGATAAGCTCTTTTTTTATAGTTGGATCAATTTCTTTATTATAGGCGAGATTCAGCGCTTGAAGAGCTGAATAGTTCGGTGCAAAGTGATTCTCGTCAGATCCCCATTTCACAAACCATTGCGGGGACACGATAAAGACAAGCTTCTTCCCTTTTAATTCATCCATATGCGCTGCAAAGTTCATCGCATGAATTAATGATTGCGATCCACCTTTTCCAATAAGATAAGGTGTAAACCCTTGAGGATTCTCATGAAAGAAATTCGAAGGGTGATATGGATCAAAACGTGATAGTTCAGAAGATCCATAGATCGGCAAATAAGTTGGATCTTTTAGCATTTCATCTTGTAAATAAAGCCCTTGAAACATCCCTGGATCTAATTCTGTGGCTGACTTTTGTAATTTGTCTTTTGGGATCAGGTGTGAGAGCCATGCATTTGGTACAAGAAGAACACCAATGAATAGAACAGCCGCTAAAATAAGCGGCCCAAAAAAACGCTTTTTCATTACTTCATCTCTGCCAGCTGCTCAGCAATATGATTCGGCGTATCCCACACATCACGATCGAATTCTGTAATCGGAACAGTGATTCCGAGTTGACTTTCAATTGCCATAAGCAGTTCTACTGTACCAAATGAATCAAGAAGACCTTCTTCAAAAATCGCAATCTCTGGATTTTCTTTCACAACGTCATCCTGACAAACCTCTGCAATAATACCGTATACTTGATTTTTAAATTCCATAATTTTCTACTCCCTTAATCATTAATGATGAAATGGTTTTCCTGAAAAAATATAAAATCCGAAACAAATCACATGGAATGTAATAATGATGGACACAACCATTGTGACCTTATTATCTGGCCACCACTTGTGCTTTTTATTCCATTTCTCAAATAAATTGTAACCGGACATGACAACTGCATGATATAGTCCGTAAATAATATATTGAAGGGCAAGACCATGCCAAGCACCCATCAATAGAAAGAGGATAAAGTACCCAATATTTGAAACAGCCATACGGTTCTTGATCCACTTCTTTTTGGTCATAAAGAACACAAATCTCATAAACACGTAGTCTCTGAACCAAAAGGACAGGGACATGTGCCAGCGATTCCAGAAGTCTTTAATGTTTCGGCTGATAAATGGTTTATTAAAGTTCTCTGGTGATTTAATGCCCATAATATAACTCACACCTACAGCAAATGCTGTATATCCAGCAAAGTCAAAGAACAAGTACATGCTGTAAGCATACATATACGTTAACTGCTGAACAAAGTGACTGCTGCTAATGTGATGAATATTCATCAGAATATATGTGTGAATCAGGTAGCCTATAATGAACTTATATAAGAAGCCAATAAAAATTTTATGAATACCGGCATATAGAAGATCACTGTATGCTTCCTTTTCAGGCGGTGTATCCATATCCTTTTCAAATCGGCGGTAACGATCAATCGGACCTGATGAAATCGTCGGGAAAAAGACAATGAAATAGACCAAACGGTGAATCGGAATTTTCTTCTTAATCAAGCCGTCTCTTGTCTCAATAATTAACTGAACACCTTTAAATGTTAAGTACGAGATCCCCAAAAAGCTCAGCCAGTTCATTGGCGGCGGTTGATGCGGCTGATGAGTTAAAAAGAACGGTAAAATCTTTGACAGCACAAGCGGTAAAATAGATGCCACCACTGCTGTATAGAAAACGGATGCCTGATTCGCCTTTAACCGGTATGCAAGGTACAGGCGGATGATTAGGACTTGCCATACCGTGAACAAGAAGAGCAGCAGCGCGCCATGCGCATCCTTTGAGAAAATAAGCGCCAGCGCCACAACCGTTGCAAACATGTTGTAGCCCTGCATTCTTTTGCCGCGCAGACCAAGAATGATCGTCGGCAAAAGAAGAATACCAATTAGAATGAAGAAAAAGAATGAACTAAACGGAATCATAGAAGAACCTCTTTCGCGATTCTCTTACGGTCAACCTTCCCGTTTGGCGTCATGTACAGCTGCTCAAGATAGACAAACTTTCTTGGAATCATGTACGCTGGCAGTGAATCCGCCATTTCTTTCTTAATCGCACTTGTCAGCTGATATTCTTTTTCAAATGAATGAGCTGCTGGGACAATCGCTGCAATCAAGTACTCCACATGACCGTTTGGCTGGAATGGTACAATCACACAAGCATTGACATAGGTTGTCTCGCTTACATGATATTCAATTTCTTCAAGCTCCATCCGGTATCCATGAAGCTTAATTTGATAGTCGAGACGGCCATGGCACGTAATTAATCCATCATGCGCCACACCTGCGTCACCTGTACGGTAAGCAGGACGTCCTTCGTATTCAAAGAACACTTTATCTGTCAAGGCTTGTTCACCTAAGTAGCCTCTCGTGACGCTTGGCCCCACGATGACAATTTCCCCTTTTTCACCATCAGGAAGTGTCTTGCCTTCTTCATCTAAAATGACGATGTCTGTATCAGGTTTGGCATAGCCGACTGGTAAAGAATCGTGCTGATCAAGAATCTCCTGCGTCACTTCAATTGATGTGATCGCGACAGTTGCTTCAGTTGGACCATACGTATTAAAGACCTGCGCCTTTGGAAAACGCTCCAGAAGTGCACTTGCTACAGCTACAGGAAGCGCCTCACCGCAGAACAAGAAAACTTTCAGCTCTGGTAAAAGCTCCCCTGTAAAGGAAGGGTCCATTAAGCACATTTGCACAAAAGAAGGTGTTGATGTCCACACTTCAACGTCAGATTGACCAAGTGCTGCAAACATATCCTTTGGCTTATTGACGAGATCTTTTACTAAACAGTAAAGCGTGCCGCCTGATTGAAGCGCTGGATAGAGATCCATCACTGATAAGTCAAAAGAAAATGGTGCTTGATTTAAGAATGTACGTCCCTCACCAATTGGGAAGTCACGGCACATCCACTCTGTAAAGCTTTCTAAATTATTGGCTGTTACCTGAACGCCCTTCGGTTTTCCGGTACTGCCAGACGTATAAATAATGTAAAAAACATCATCTTGCTGGACCCACTGCGTGGATGGCGGTGCTTCTTTTTCAAGTGCTAAAAGCGATGCCGCACTCTTCACTTCAATGTGCTCTTCTACATCTAATACATTCTGCTCATTTGCACAAATCAATAGACTGGCTTTTGAGCTTTCAATAATTGAGACGATGCGCTCGACAGGTATTGAGATATCGACCGGAATATACGGTCTGCCTGATTTCACACTGCCTAAGAAAGAAATCAGCATCTCTGGCTCCATATGACCGTATACAATGACAGGTTCACTGCCAGCTGCGACTGCATCGATCGCACCAGCCATTTGGTCTGATAAATGCCAAAGCTCATCATATGTGATCGACGCATGTTGAGAAACAAATGCTGGCTGTGTTGGTTTCGTTTGCTGGTATTCATGAATCGTTTGTAATAGTTTCATAATCTAATCTCCAATTAAAAATCGTTGTAAATGAATGATCCCGTATTTGCTGTGTGGAATCCGTAAATAAAGAACAATAATAGCAAAATAAGTAAGTAAAAGCTTGTATATCCTATCCATTTTACAGACTTATTTTCTGATAGCTTTTTGAATAGCATATTGATAACCTCTTTTCTTTTGACACTTATAGAGACGCATGGATCATCAAAAGAGTTTCATATCAAACCATAAATTTTTTAAAAGATGCTAAAAAAATGTCGAACCTTGGAACGTCTCTTTTGAGCAAAGCTGTCTTATTGTAACAAAGATTTAATACATTTGAAATAAAATCCGAGCTTAAATTTGCCTTAAAATTGCTGAAAGCTGTCGATAAGCAGCATATTCTTCTTTAGATTTATTCATTAACAGCTAAACAATGAAATAGAGTTCCATATTCATCTGAATTAAGTTACATTAAATCATATAATAATTAATCTTCTAAATGGAGGGCTCATCTATTGTCAAAAGGACTTATTCATCATATTGAACTAAATGTTTCGAATTTAAAGAATTCGATTATTTTTTGGGGGTGGTTTTTAGAGGAGTTAGGCTACGAGCCGTATCAAACCTGGGAAAGCGGTCGAAGTTGGAAATTTGGAGAAACTTATATCGTTTTCGTACAAACGGAGGAACGATTTATGGACATACCCTATCATAGACGCAGGGCAGGTCTAAACCACCTGGCTTTTCATGCCAGTTCCCGGCAGCAAGTAGATGATATGACTGAAAAGTTAAAAAGCATGGGGGTTAAAATTCTTTATACCGATACACACCCCTTCGCAGGCGGCGATAAACATTACGCAGTTTATTTCGAAGATCCTGATAGAATGAAAGTTGAATTGGTGGCACCTTAAATTAGTTTGACTAGAGAAATAAAAAGAACCCATGATTTCATGGGTTTCTCGTCATTCCATGATAAGAAAATCCGTCACAAGGCAAGCGGGTTCTCCGTTTTGATCTTATACACCTTACTTTTTTTAGTTGGAGAAAGAATATTCTCTCTTTTGCATATTTACCGCTTTACAATTTACAATGCCTTTTTCATTAGGGAGGTTAATTTAAAAATGCTTCCAATGGAGGGCGGTGCTATTAACTATTTTCTTTTGAGTATTTCTTAATCAATGCTTCGCTAATTCTGCTTACGATATAGATCGCAACCGCTAAAATCAGCATCAACGGAAACATGCTTAAACGATTATCTGCAACATATACAATGATCCCCACAATGATAGCCACTACGATTCCCGTTAAAAAATGCTTCACCGCCATCTCACCCCTTTGTATAAATCATATACATTTTATTACACAAAAGGTTTAATTGAAATGATTTCCATAAAATCAAAATCAGCAAGTTTCGTTTGTCCGCTCTTAAAGTAGATTGCTATCCCCCTTATGTTGTTCGCACAATCTCCATATGTTAAAATCAACTAAAATATCTATTTAATGGATCAATCAGGAGGTCATTAAGTGTCACAGCAAAGCACGCCATCCAAAATGTTATTAATTACTTTACCCGCCTCTATTATTACCCTTGTGATGATCTTAGGGAAAATTGATACACCTGTAACAAATGTTTTATTTTATCTTGTGGCCTTTAGTGTGATGGGTTTAGTTGTTTCAAGCTTAGTAAAAGACTACAGGAAAAAGAAAAATTAACTCCTCATCTTGGGAGCTGTCGTTTATGCAGCTCTCTTTCTTTATGTGGACGCTTAATTGCTTCGGAGTACTAACAGAAAGTAAAGGAGAACGGAATGAAAACCCTTGATGTCTTTGAGTTGAAGAATGGAATTGACCAAACGCTGAACAAGTTGAAGCAGCAATCACATAATGTTAAGTCCTTAGAAAAACAAATCAATCAAATCATCTCTTTAGATGGCGCATTAAAGGGAGAAGCTGGACAAGCGATAAAAGATTTTTATACGGAGTGTCACATTCCCTTTTTGCAATTCTTTCAGATCGTCATTGAAGAATACAGCGGTGCGCTAAAAAAGACAAAACAGGCACTTCATGCTTTTGAATCAAACCCGAATGGTTTTATCTCTCAATCATTCATTGAACACGAGCTTGACCAAGGGTTAAAAAAAGCCGAACGGACCATTTCTGATATCGTATCCGATGTGAATCAAGCCCTCAGCAGGGTCAGCCATATTGTGCATTTGCCTCATGTAGACGAATCTACTTTTCAACAAAGCTATCAAAAAGCATGGCTTGAGACGTCCAAAACCATCGGACTACTTCATGCATTTGACAGAGAACAAACAAGTGCTATAAATGAAACAAAAAGTTCCCTTCACACAATGAAGCAATACATAGATACTTTAAGCAAGATGTTCACTGGCCCGAAAATTGAAATTACCAGTTATCAAAAGGGCTCTATTTTCAAAGGTGTAAAAGAAGAAAAAATCAGCAGCAACATCAGCGGATTGAATGAAAAAATAGACAACCCTAAAGAAAACCCAATGATGATCATGCTGAACAAGGTGAATGATAAAGAGCAATCGAATGTGGATACTCTTGTGAAGAAGAAACCGTCTAATAAAATCAATCAAAACGCCGTGTTCGTAAATGGAAAAGTATATAATACAAATGAAAAGATTGACTTCGCAAATGCCAAAACAGTTGAAGTTATTCGAGACGGAATGCTATATCGGTTACGAATATCGGATCAAAACAAAGTGAATATTGAAAGCATCACAAAGATTTCCGACTTGAAAACGAGTGAACATACCTCAAACATCTTAAATACAGCGGTTGAATTTTCAGGAATAAATGATGCCATTCGAGTCATCACAGGAAGAGACCCTGTAACAGGTGACAAAGTCGCTGACATGGACCGTCTAGTATCAAGCTTGTACATGATACCCGGAGCTAAAATCGCTAAAGTTGGAAGATACGTATTTAAAATAATGAAAAGAGAGAAAGTAGCCAAGAAGATTGTCAAAACACCTTCCTTCGGCAAACATTCCGTACCAAAAGGTCCGTATCGTGAAGTAAATGGTTTCCCTGCAAAAGTAAAACCAGGCGCTCAAGAAAAACATATTCCTGATGCACCTAACTATAAGCAAGAAGTTGCGAATGGCCGTCCAAATAAAAGCATTTTTTATGGAGATAATAAAAAAGCACAAGAATTGCTGGATAAGTTCGCTGGGAAAGGTACAAAAATAGGAGAGCACAAAGAAAGAGTAGACTTTGGACAGATGATTGGAAAATACTACGATAAAGATACTGGTAAGTATGTGGAGACTACTAGAGGCTTAATACACTACAGCAAAAACGGCGCTCATATAGTACCATCAGAGCCTTTAAAACCATAAACTAAGGGGGATTCAAATGGGATATGACCCATTAATTTCAGCATTACGAAAATATAAAAATAACGATTTGATAATAGAATGGAAAAGTGGTTTAAAAGTTATTGGAGAACCTGACACACTTTATGAAACTGATAACGGATTGGAAGATGATGATGTCAATTATACAGAGTATGACGCAGTCGCATTTCAAGTAAATAACATCTTATCCCACCCCACTAATTACGACTGTGATATATATGATTGGTTAAAGCAAGAAAAAAGTTCCTTAATTGAAATTTCACTTTATAAAGATACACCAAGTGCAGTTTATTTAGCAGACGGTCAAAAATTATGGGAATTGGACAGCGATGAATAACAAAGAAAAGCCCCTCCAAATTGGAGGGGCTTTTCATTTACTTCTGCTTTACTTCACCATATTTTGAAGCATCTGTAATATAATGGCCTGATTTCCGCTTTTGTATAGTAGGATGTGTACTCAGCTTTACATCTTGGACACACTAGCAGATTTAATGACTTTTTCATTTGGTTTCGCCTCTTTATTTCATTTATATTGGGATAATTTAAAAACACCAAGACACTTGTCCAAACTGGATAAGCATCCTGGTGCTTTTATAATTTAACTATTTTTATAAAAATCTTTTAAGAATTTATTTCTAAATTCTTCTACGTTCTCCGAAAAATATTTTTGATTTACATAACAGGGGAAAAGGATAAGTGAGATTATAAATATATTTATAAATACTAACGAATTATAACTTAACATATTCACAAGCATTAAAATATAATGGATTATATTTATTATTAACGATAATAATAACGAGAAACATAATGCACCTAAACTATGAGTAGTAGATAATAAATGTGCATAGCGCTTTGCAATATAATCGCGCCTACTGTCCTCTTTAACTTTTGATAGTCTATTTTGCCATTCAAATTCTAGATTGAAATATTCCTTAGCCCTCTTTTTTGATAATATATTACGTTCTCTGAATTTATACCATTTTGCCTTTTCAACTGGTTGGGGAGCATCAATTAACTCTGCTATTTCAGATGTAAGTATACTCCTTCTCCCAAAACCTAATATCCAGCTCCAAGCAAAATACATTTGATGTATGAGATACCCAATTACAATGCCTATAGCTGCTGTACTAAATATAAAACTAATACTTTCCACTGGATTATCAGTCGGTAGATTAGCATGAAAAACCGCTACAGGCCATAAACTCATAAGCAAGAAAACCCAACCTGGTATTCCCCACCTAATAAGATATTTAGTCTCAAAGTTCATATCATTCCCTCCCACTTTTATATCGGAAAGAATTTAGCTTATTCAATCATTTAAAAACTTTGTCGAATAAAAAAGCGACCTCCGCAATGGAAGCCGCTCTCAATTTATCACCTAATACCATCATAACCACTCTCAGACAAAACACTTTGCCAAGATCGTGCCAAAAGTGTGCCATTATCATCCCAATTTCAAGCGATCGTATATTCTCTCTATGTATTTCCCTATTAATTGACAACTTCTTGTGCGTAAATAATGCTCATCCTTATTAGCAGTATCATCAGCCGTATATTCTGAATCTACATCCACGTCAAGATCGACTGAAATATATCTATAAAATAATTGATTAGCTATTGCCTTCTCAAGTGTCATAAATAAGCTAGTTATATTTATATCTCCCTTATCTTTATTTGCAACTGATTGTGAACAATCTTGTTCCCAAATGAATTCTTGACATTTGAATGCAAAAATCTGTAATTATCATGTCATAAAAATGCACTAATGCATGTATAGAATTTAGCTGTTCATATGACAATTCCGTATTACTTTCAACATAAATCCCCCTTTACCAATTATTATGCACTTTTAGTTATCCACATTATCCCGCAATTCTCCATATCTAGTAATGTGCTTTTAAAAAAAGCGACCTCCTCAACGGAAGCCGCTCCTAAATTAATTACCTTTTGTAATAGCTTTAATCATTTCCCATACCCTCTTTCATCTTTTATATAATCTATATCGGTATTTCAATTGACACTTTTAGTAAAACTTCTGATCCTTCATTATAAGTTGGATCACAATTCTATTATATCACTTTATATACATTATCCACCAATTCATCATATCTATATTGTGTCTAACTCAAGGAATCGCTGAATCCTTGGTTCCTCTTGCTCTTTTCTGCCATTTCCTCAAGACGAGTTGGACATTTTCTCACCTCAAAATCTGGCGTATAAATGGATCCCTTAACGCCTGTCCAATTTCTGTTTTTGTATATAGTCATCTTGATCCGATGTGTACCAGCAGTGTGATTGACGATATAAAATTATTTTGTTGGCTTGGCGGTCTTGAAAGATCCCCCTAGACTAAACTGCTAATCGATCATAGCATTTTCTTCGGTTTTCGCTTCGCTCAATGCGTAATATGGATCATGCACCTCATAAAATTTCATTTCCTCTTCTTTACCTTGTTCTTGATGATTTTGGACCAAAGTTTCTATCACATAGTCTTTGTCCATTTCGACTTCCGATAAATTGGTCAGCAACTTTTATTACTTTCCAGCCTTGATTGCTGATGCGTATTCAAACACCTGGAAATTCCAATCTACTCATAAAAGCTTACTGAAACTCTTCAACCTTCAAATAACTCCTTCACAAGTTTATTCATTATTAATACTTGGATTAGCAGTAAACAACATAGATATTAAAAGGGAATAAGTACGTTTGGAGGGAATTAAATGACACAAGAATCTGATGAGCGTAAGTTGCAACAAATAAAACAAATGCAACAGATGTTTTTAGAGAAAATGAAAACTCAACCTTATCCCATGTACCCTAATTACGGAAAAATCACACGCTATGAAGAAATCCCAATTAATTTACCTGAACAACGTCAACTTCGTCATCCTGGTGTAGAAGGTTTAATGGTACCACTTCCAATTATTGAAAATACAAATTACAAAGGGAGTGGTAAGTTAGCGGGGAAAGTTGCTCTTATTACAGGAGGGGATAGCGGTATTGGTGCAGCCGTAGCCATTGCCTTCGCAAAGGAAAGTGCTGACGTTGCGATTGCATACTTAGATGAACATGAAGATGCTAATAGAACAAAAGCAAGAATCGAAGAACTTGGGCAACGTTGTTTATTGATGCCAGGAGACTTGCGAGATAAAAGGCAATGTATCACCATTGTAGAGAAAACAGTAAAAACCTTCGGACGTCTAGATGTTCTATGTAACCACGTTGGTATCCAATTTCAACAACCAAGCCTTCTTGACATTACAGACGAACAATTCGATGACACCTTTAAAGTCAACATATATTCACATTTTTACACAACCAGAGCAGCGCTTCCTTACTTAAAACCAGGCAGTTCTATTATCGGCACTTCTTCAGTCGTAACGTATGTAGGTGAGCAACAAATGATTGATTATACAGCCACAAAAAGTGCAATTGTTGGTTGGACACGTGCTTTGGCTAAAAATGTTGTAAAACAAGGAATTCGTGTAAACGCCGTTGCTCCAGGTCGAATCTGGACGCCACTCATTGCAGCAAGCTTCTCGTCAGACCAAGTGGCTGTATATGGAGCATTTAATCCAATGGAACGAGTTGCCCATCCATTTGAACTTGCACCAACATTTGTTTATCTAGCTTCTGATGATTCACGTTTTGTTACAGGTCAAGTGCTGCATGTTGACGGTGGGGAATCCACACATTCCTAATATAAGGAGGTCATTGGATTGAGATATGAATTTAATCCAGAAGTAGAGTTATTACTTGTGAATCATTCAATGAAAAAAGTTACTATGGTTTATATGGAGCATTCATGGCTAATGTCTGAAATTGGACGTAGACCGCCTTATTATTGCTACCCTAATTATGAATTGAATTATCCAATCATTTAAATAAATCGCAGTTATGCAGGCATACAAAAATGGATACAACTATGTCAATTTAAGCTCACGTCATTGAAGAAGCTGATCAGAAATCAGTGCTACCATTTTGATAGCTTCTTTGATACAAAAACAGGGAACGGAAATACTTAAAAATAAATCCGCTCCCAACCCGCTCCCAAAACCCTGTTTTGAAGCGAGTTACGAACTTATGTTCCAAAGAACAAAAAAGCCTGAAACCCTTGATAATAAAGGGTTTCAGGCTTTTAAATTAGTACGTCCCAGGAGAGATTCGAACTCCCGACCGACGGCTTAGAAGGCCGTTGCTCTATCCTGCTGAGCTACTGGGACATGTTGTTATGTAGTGTGCTTTTGTGTATTACCTCAGCGACAAGATTTATTATATTACTATTGTTCTTTAAAGTCAACGGTTTTTCGAAAGTTTTTTCATAAGGGGCAAATGCTGCACCCTTATGAAATACCTTCCAATGTGACAGTGTTTTCGAGGTCTGATATGACCTGACCTTCGTCCGTGAAAAACTGTACGTTTGCTTCGCTTCCATCTAGTGTCAGTATAGCATAGCTGCGCTCTTTTCGCACTCTTGGCAGGTGCACGCTGCCTGGGTTAATGAGCAGTTTTCCTCTGAGCAGCTCACTACCTGGGATGTGCGAGTGGCCAAAGCAGATAATGTCTGCGCCTAGCTCTTCTGCACGGTAGTAGACTTGAAGTAAGGATTGTTTGATGCCATGCAGATGTCCGTGAGTGAGAAATAGTTTTCCGCCTCCATCAAGTGGGAGCAGGAGCTCTTCTTCAAAATCGCCCATAAAGTCACAATTTCCTTTGACGACTTTGTATCCTTCGAGTGCTGGGTGGTTCGTTTCGAGTTCTGAATCTCCGCAGTGAATCATCATGTCAACTTCAGCTGCATGCCGTTTGGCAATGGTTTGAAGTTCGTCTGTGAGTCCATGACTGTCACTAATGATGAGTATCTTCATGGCTTCATTCCCCCTTATTCATTTGCGTCTAGCAGTGATGAAAGCTTTTGAAGCGCGACCGCTCGATGGCTGATCTTGTTTTTCTCCTCTGGTGATAACTCGGCCATCGTCTGGTCTTTGTCTTTGACGATGAAAATTGGGTCGTATCCGAAGCCATTTTCGCCGATCGGCTCTTCTGCGATGAAGCCTTCTACTGATCCTTCTACCGTCTTTGTTTCTTTTCCCGGTATGCTGACAGCAAGGGCACATCTGAATCTGGCTGTACGGTCTTCTTTTTCAATGCCTTGAAGTTCGCTCAGCACTTTTTCCACATTCTCCGCATCGTCTTTATGCTCACCAGCGTATCTCGCTGAATACACGCCAGGTTTTCCGCCCAGATAATCAATGGACAGACCGGAATCGTCTGCAATGACCATTTCACCTGCTTTGGCTTGGATGGCCTCGGCTTTGATGATGGCATTTTCTTCGAAGGTTTGCCCTGTTTCTTCAATTTCTTCAGTAAAGCCAATGTCTGCTAGTGTTTTGACCGTGAATCCTTTTGGCTCAAGAATGGCTTTGAATTCTTTCGCTTTGCCCGCATTGTGCGTTGCAATGATGGCTGTTTTCATCCTGATCAAACCCTTCTCTTTATTCGATGACTTCTCCTGTTACTGCTTTTTGCTTTTCGATTAATTCTTTGATGCCCTTTTCGGCTAAATCAAGCAGTCCGTTTAGCTGTTCTCTTGAGAATGTCGCTTCTTCGCCTGTTCCTTGAAGTTCAACAAAGCGTCCAGCGCCTGTCATGATGACATTCATATCTACTTCAGCAGAAGAATCTTCTTCATAGTTTAAATCTAACAGAAGTCCTTGCTGAGAATCAATTCCGACGGATATCGCCGCTAAATAATCAGTAATCGGGTTTTCTTTGATAACTCTTTCAGCTCGTAGCTTTTGAATCGCAAGTGTCATAGCAACAAAAGCACCTGTGATGGACGCTGTGCGTGTGCCGCCGTCTGCTTGAATGACGTCACAATCAATCCAAATGGTGCGTTCGCCAAGCTTTTCTAAGTCAACGACTGCGCGGAGTGCTCGTCCAATTAAACGCTGAATCTCCATAGTACGTCCTGTGACTTTTCCTTTAGATGATTCTCTTATCGTTCTTTGTGCAGTTGCTCTTGGAAGCATGCTATATTCTGCTGTGATCCAGCCTTTTCCTTCTCCTCTTAAAAAAGGAGGTACGCGGTCTTCGATCGATGCGTTACAAATCACCTTCGTATTTCCCGCTGAGATTAAGACAGAGCCTTCTGGATGCGTGATGTAGCCTGCCTCTATTTCAATTTTTCTCAATTCGTCATATTGTCTTTCATCTAATCTCATGTTTTACCTCCGTTACGATATACATTCCTCGCGGGTGACAGCGGGGTTCTCCTACTAACTTTGACAACCTCAGCTCGTTCTAATCGCTTGGAATAAAAAAGAGGCAGCGAATATGCATGCCTCTTTTTCTCCATTATATCAATGTGTGACGTTAAAAACTACCTGTATTCACTTGTTCTGGTCGTGAAACCGGCTTTGTGAGCTCTGCTCCCTTTTCGTTCACAAGCTCAGCCTTGCCGTTCACCTTGACAGATACGCTTTTGACGTCCGGCAGCTCGGTTAATGTGAGCACAATGCTATCAAGAACTTTTTGTGAAATGACCTTTTTCTTTTCATCTGCACTGCCAAAAATCGATTCATTGAAATCAAGTGTCACATGTCCATCTTTTACTTTTGGTACATCATTCAGCTTCACATCTTGATCGAAGTCTGTAAGCAGATGGCTTTTTTTGCTTGGTCCAGAGACGAGCTCATCAATCGCTGCTGTAATCGGATCATCCTCGTCTTTTGGTGCTCTTGTGGTGACCGGAACGTAGTAGGTCTGTTCATCAGATTCAGCTAAATAGTATACCGTCACTGGCTTTGTCGATGTCATATCAGCGGCAGCCTCGTGCTGGATATTTATACCGTCCTCTCTGCTTAAATCATCTGAGATTGGCGTACCGTTCACAGGCATTTCTTTTAGTTCATGTCCATTCATCTTCAATTTGACTTTGGCTATGGAATCAAACTGGGTTAACGTCCAAGTGACAGATTGCAGGATGCGCTGTTCGTCTTCTTTTTTATAGTTTTTAAATTCATTTGAAAAATCCACAACCGCCGTTCCGTCTTTAATATCGACAGATACGCTCGTGTCCGCTGGCAAAACTGCTCTGAATCCATTCGGCATTAAGTTAGAAATAGGTCCCCCGTCCACGAGATATTCAAGGGTTTGTTTGGCACTTCCTTCATTTTTCGGCAGCGGAATGGATTGAGATACGACATACCCGTTTTTATCAATTAAATATAATTCTCTCATCACTGTATCAGCCTGCTTCTCTTCTTTTCCTTCTTTGGCTGTTTGTTTGTCTTCTTTATTTTCTTTCACATATGTGACGTTTTGCGGTGGATCAATCTCTGTTTTCGCTTGGTCTGTTTGAAACAATCCGCATCCTGACAAAAGCATGGCTGACGCGATACACGTAACAGCTGCTGTAGATCCTTTTTTCAGCATACTTCACCCTCCTCTAGTAGTTTGTACTACTATGTATACGAGCTCCCTCGGAGGATTAGACCCTTTTCATAAAAAAATAACCCACTTCAAATAGAAGCAGGTTATTGCTGGTAGATGTGTTCAAGTGACACGGTTTCGACCTTCCCTGGCAGGTAGCCAAACCAGTCACGAGCGATGTTTTGAAAATTTTGCTGCTGTCCTGTTGTGTAAAATGTATGGACAGGCGCTTCTTTAGAGGTATTTAACAGCCCTTTATATGAAAGAATCGTACTTGCTTCTCTCGCTGTCTCATCTCCTGATGAAATGATGCTGACATCACTGCCCATAAAGCGCTGAATCGGTTCTTTTAAAATTGGATAGTGTGTGCAGCCAAGAATAAGTGTATCAATTCCTGTTTCTTTCATCGGTTCAAGGGAATCTTTCACCACTGCCTCTGCTGTCTGATCTAAAAACGTACCGCTTTCCACAAATGGGACAAGGAGCGGACACGCCAGACTTTGAACTGTTAGGCCTGTTTTTAGTGACAGCAGTGCTTCTTTGTATGCCTCGCTTTTGATCGTATTGATTGTGCCAATAACGCCAATATGCTGGTTGTTTGTCACCTTGATCGCTGTGCGGGCACCGGGCTGAATGACGCCAATGACCGGAATATCAAGCGTTGCTTTAATTTCATCCAGTGCGATCGCCGTTGCTGTGTTGCATGCAATGACGAGCATTTTAATATGGTGGTGTTTTAATAAGTAGTGTGCCATTTCCCACGTATATTGAAGAACTTCTTCTTCTTTCCGCGGGCCATATGGACATCGTTTTGTATCGCCTACGTAAATGATTTTTTCTTTTGGCAGTTGTCTCATGATTTCCTTTGCAACGGTTAAACCGCCGACGCCGGAATCAATGACGCCGATTGGTTGATCCAACAAAATCGCCTCATTTTCTTTTCATTTGCTGCTGTAGTTTCGTTAAGGATTGGTTGAAAACGATGGCTTCTTCTTCTGAGAAAGCCCCTAGAAGTTCACTGACGTATTCTTGGCGTTTAGCAATCACTTCTTGAATGATTCTCTCGCCTTCAGGCAATAAATGAATGCGAACCACGCGGCGGTCAGATGGATCTTTCACCCGTTCGACAAGTTCACTTTTTTCCATTCTATCAATTAAATCAGTGGTTGTGCTGCAAGCCAAGTACATCTTTTGTGACAGCTCGCCTATTGTCATATCTCCGAATTCATAAAGCCACTGAAGCCCGATGAATTGTGGAGGCGTAATCGTATATTGATTCAGGATTTCTCTGCCTTTTTGCTTAATAATTGCGGCAATGTGGCGCAATGATTTTTCAATCTCTGCAACATGGCCAGACTCATTCGTTTCCATTTTATTGATACCTCACTATAGCATCTCACTTTGATTAAAACGTACATGTCTATTTTCCTCGTTTTTCAAAGAAAATGCAAGAAGAGACTCATGGAAACCATATAGAAATAACCGGTTCCTTCCCGATATGGAAGGAAAACCGGCTGACTTTAGAGCTCTAGCTCACCCATACGCAGAAGCTCGACTACAGCCTGTGAACGGCCTTTGACTCCTAGCTTTTGCATGGCATTCGAAATATGATTTCGAACAGTCTTTTCGCTAATAAAAAGCTCGCTTGCAATTTCTTTTGTTGTTTTATCTTGGACGAGCAATTCGAATACTTCTCTTTCTCTTTTGGTTAATAGCGGCTTGGATTGAAACTCTTTCTCCTTCAAGTATTGTAACCCTCCTTGCTAAGGTGAGAGCTCTAGTCTCTATAGAATGGGATTCTTTATAGTCGAGATATCATATGCCGAGTGCCTGAGGTAGGTGACGTTAAAATCAAGAAATCCCGCATATCAGCGTCCAATTTCTGCGCTTTCATCCACGCAAAAAAGGACGAGTCTCCTCCCGAGACATCGTCCTTTTTGTGTGGTATTTAAAAGATTGAAATGGCGCCTGTTAACAAGGCAATAAGTGTTGTAAAAAGGGCAGTTAACACGGTCCAAAGTAGTGCGTATTTTTGTAAATCGCCGATATCTTTATTCAGCATACCGACAAGCAGCATCGTTGAAGCCACAAGCGGGCTCAGTAAGTGGACAGGCTGTCCTATGATAGAAGCACGTGCAATCTCCACCGGATCAATCCCGTAAGCTGCGCCGGCTTCAGCCAAGATTGGCAGCACCCCGAAGTAGTAAGCATCATTTGAAAGAACAAATGTAAATGGCATACTCGTCAAAGCAACAATCAGCGGGAAAAATGAGCTGTAGGAATCTGGAATCATGTAAATGACCAAATTGGCAATGGCCTCAACCATTTTTGTTCCTGAAAAGATCCCTGTGAAAATCCCTGCTGCAAATACAAGTGTAATGACCGTTAATGCGTTTCCTGCATGCGATAAAATTCGCTCGCGCTGATCTTCAACCTTTGGATAGTTGATCATAAGAGCGATGACAAATCCAATTAAGAAGAGTACAGGAATTGGGATGATATCTAGAACTAGTGTGACCATGACAGCAATTGTTAAGAAGAAGTTAATCCAAATCAGATTCGGTCTCTTGATATCGGCTACTCCATCTTCAATTGACGCAGCCAATTCAGGAGAAATGGACACCTCTTCTTTGTACTGAATTTCTGCAATCCCAATCCGTTTTCTTTCTTTTTTCCCAAGTACGTAAGCAGTAAAAAGTATAAAAAGACCGCCTCCAACCATCGTTGGGAGTAATGGAATGAAAAATTCGCCTGCATCTAATCCAAGCGCCGCGATTGCACGAGTAGCTGGACCGCCCCATGGCGTCATTCCGCTCATAATACCTAATGATAATAATGAAATTGTTCCTAAAATTAATGGGTTCATCCCGATTCTTAAGAAAAGTGGCAGCATAGCTGATACGGTAATCATGTACGTTGTGGTTCCATCACCATCTAATGCAACGAGCATAGACAAAATTGCTACCCCAAAAGCAATTTTGACAGGATCACCTTTCACAATACGTAGAATGAGTTTAATCAGAGGATCAAACAATCCAGCATCCAGCATGACTCCGAAGAATAAAATCGCAAATAACAATAAAGCAGCTGATGGTGCAACAGTTTTCAGTCCATCAAGCATCATGTCCCCTAATCCTTTGTTAAAGCCACCGATCAATGCAAATATGATAGGTACAACGGTTAGAGCCACCACCGGATGCATACGTTTTGTCATAATGAGAAATGTAAATGTCAAGACCATCAAGATCCCTAAAATAGCTAGCACTTTATATCCCTCCATCCTCTTCTTTACATGATCTGCAAGCGCCCCCTTGCACTTGCGATCTATATGTTAGCGCTTTCTATTTCAAGGATATAATAGCTTTTTTTATAATGAAAATATCGATTTTTTCGTCTATTCAATAAATTTCTTTTATAATCAACCTTGCTGATTTCTTAAAAACTCAATGAACGCTTTCACAACAGACAAATGAAGTGAATCTGGCTGGTACATGAGCCATGTATCTCTTAAAACAGGCTGTCCATCTTTATACGAAAGACCTTTTACAAATAACTCATCACTTGGTCTGAGGCAAATTTCTGGGACAATGGCATAGCCTAAACCATGCTTCACCATCTCTTTTGATGTATCCTGACGATCTGTCTCCATCGTGACAAGCGGAGGCATTGTGAATGTTTCCTGCCACCATCTGTTAATCAGCCGTTTCAATGAACTGTCTGTATGATAGTCAATGAGCGGCAGATTCGGGAGATCCTTTAGCTGGATTTCTGATTTTGAAATGATGCAAAGACGCTCTTTATCGAGCAAAAAACGCTCTCCATTCCAGTCATAATCGCCTCTTAAAATCCCTAAATGCACACTTGATGTTCCTAATAAATCCATTACCTTTGTACTCCAGCCTGTGTTGACCATGAATTGAACATGTGGATACTGCTTAGAAAATTCTTTTAATATTTCTGGTAGTTTATACTGGGCAAAGTTACTTGAGACCCCCAACCGGATCGTTCCTTTGACCTTTTTTTGCATATTGAGCATGCCATCTTTTGTTTGCTGCAGCTGTTTGAGCATGTCATTTGCATATTTAGCTAAGTATTCGCCCTCTGATGTAAATTCAATTCCTCGTTTTCTTTTAAAGAAAAGCTTCATATCAAACTCCTCTTCAAGCTGTTTCAATCGATAGCTTAAGGCAGGCTGAGAGACAAATAATTTTTCTGCCGCTTTTGTAATGTTCTTTTCTTCATAAAGTACCTTTAAAAACCGCCAATCTTTTTCATCCATTGTATGCCCTCCTTTTTTACTAATTATAAAATATTTTTATTGATTTCTCTTAAAATAATGTATTTAACTTATTTCTTATTATACTTTACCATTTTGGTTAGATAAACAGTTAATTAAAAATTGAGGGTGAGAGTCATGAGAAAAGTTCCAATCACAATCATGCGAGGCGGTACAAGCAAAGGAGTATTCATTCACGCAAACAATGCACCATATGAACACGATGAGCTCGAAGCATTTCTATTAGACATTATGGGCAGCCCTGACCGGCTGCAGGTCGATGGAATCGGCGGCGGTAATTCTTTAACAAGTAAAGTGGCCATTATCGATAAAGCCACACGCCCAGATGTGGATGTGAACTATACATTTGCACAAGTCAGTATTAATGAGAGATATGTCGACTTTAAAGGAAACTGCGGGAACATCTCATCAGCCGTTGGGCCGTATGCGATCATTAAAGGACTTGTTCAAGCGGTTGAGCCCATTACAACTGTACGTATCCTCAATACAAATACAAATAAAGTCATTACGGCAGAGGTCGAAGTTGAAAATGGAGAAGTGAAATTTGAAGGACAGGCAGAAATTCCAGGAGTAAAAGGAACTGGTTCTCCTATTTATTTATCCTTTGAGAAACCTGAAGGCGCTGTTACAGGTAAAACCTTTCCGACTGGAAACAAAGTTGATACGATTCAAACGAAGTTTGGGGAGATTCCAATCTCGATCGTTGACATTGCAAATCCAATTGCCTTTATTCGTGCCAAAGATATTCAATTAAAAGGAACTGAATTGCCTGAAGAGTTTACAGACGAATTACTGGATGATTTAGAAGAAATTCGTTCTCTCGCTGCTGAAATGTGTCATTTTGCACCAAAAGAAATGGCCACATTACAGTCTCCAGCTGTTCCAAAGCTTGCGCTCATTAGCGAGCCTGCTGATTATGTAGATACAAATGGAATCTTGAGACGAGCAGAAGATATGGACATCATCGTTCGTATGCTATCGATGCAAAGACCGCACCAAGCACTTGCCATTACCGGTTCTGTCTGCGTGACGGCCAGCTGTTTCTTGGATGAAACGCTTCCTTCTCAGCTGTTTCAAGGACAAGGTGACACACTTCGTATTGGGCATCCTGCTGGTATTATGCAAACGGAAATTGACACCTCTCAAAACAGAGTCAAAGTCATTCGAACTGCAAGAGAAATTCTAGATGGAGTTGTCTTCACAAAACAAGACTATGTGATTCAGCCTCATATTAAAAGAGAAGCTTAAAGCAGACGATGTTCTCGTCTGCTTTTTTTAATGCTGGAGCGGTGCATCGATATCTCCGGCAGAATGAGCTTTTATCTGCCCTTTCTCATCTTTTAGCTGGAGATGACCGTAGCGGTTGACTCCGCAGCAAATGCCCTCTTCCCATGTTTGTTTTTCACGATCTAACGAAATCCGCAGCGGTTTATGAAGACGATATAACCGTTTGTTGTAGAGGGCAGTGAGTGCTTCAAATCCTTCATTCTTCCAGCGTGTATGATATTTTTCAAAAGCCGTGGCAAGTTCCTTGACAAGCTGATCGGCTTTTACCTCTGTAAGCTCTGATAGGCAAATGGTTTTGTACGGAACATGCTCCGGCTTTGTCTTCACATTGATGCCAACCCCGATATAAATAGCGTTACGGTCCGCTTCAATCAATGTGCCTGATATCTTTGCTTCATTAATAAGAATATCATTTGGCCATTTGATCGCCAGCTGATCCTCAGCCCTTATGAGAGGTTTGAGTACATCGTAGATCGCTAGTGCCGTCAGCGGAGCAATCGTTGACTGGGTGGAGAGTTCTTCTGGCGGCAAAACCGTCATAGTCAAAGCGACATTCCCTGCAGGCGTTTCCCACGGTCTGCCCAGCCTGCCTCTTCCTGCTGTCTGCTGATGTGCATATACAGCAAATGAGGGTTTTTCTCCTTTTTGCATAAGCCTTTTTGCTTCATTATTTGTACTATCAATGGTGTCATATTGAAAAATCTTCATGTGTTCTCCTTTTGTTTCTTCTTGATATGATCCTTTTATTATAACAAAATGAAGCTTACACGATGATGAGAGCTCTATGTTACTTATTTCGTTGAGCTTGAAATGTCTCTTTTTCTTCCTCTGTAAATGGAACAGAAGCACCTGTTTCTTTATTAATTTGCACCATGGTGACTGAACCTGTAAAGCATGGTTCCTGATGTTCGTTTTCTCCTAAATAATGAAGGATAAGTGAGCTTGAACCGACTTTTTCCGGCTTTACATACACACGAAGCCTCTCCCCAATCTCCACCTGTTTGATGTAATCACATTGCAGATTTGCCACGACTGTAATCGTCTCTCTCACTCGTTTCATTCGTTTATCAACAATTCCCGTTTTTTGAAAAAAGGCGATCCGTGCTTCTTCAAAATACACAAATGGAGTGACATTGTTCATATGGCCAAACATATCCGTTTCTGAAAAACGGACAGTCGTTTCGACATAAAATCGAAAGGATGCTCTCCATTCTTCAAATGGTTCTTCAATATATGAAGGAAGTCTCACTTCATCATCTCCTTATTCATCAATAAACGCCTCTCCCATATTGGAAGAGGCGTTTATTTTGTGTTCCATCCAGCCTCTTGTAAACACTCATCATGATTGGCAAAGAGGACTGAATGTGATGTTATTCTGCGTGATCGCTTCCGAAGAAGTTACGGAAAGCTTGTAATGTTGTATCTCTGTTAAGTGCTGCAATTGACGTTGTCAGCGGGATTCCTTTCGGACAAGCCTGCACACAGTTTTGAGAGTTCCCGCAGTTCGCAAGACCGCCGTCACCCATAATTTCTTCTAGACGGTCAGACTTATTCATCGCACCTGTCGGATGTGCGTTAAATAGACGTACTTGCGAAAGCGGAGCAGGGCCCATAAAGGAAGACTTATCATTCACGTTTGGACAAGCTTCAAGGCAGACACCACATGTCATACATTTAGAAAGCTCATACGCCCATTGTCGTTTTTTCTCAGGCATTCTTGGTCCAGGCCCAAGATCATATGTGCCATCGATCGGCACCCATGCTTTTACTTTTTTCAAGGAGTTAAACATACGGCTTCTATCAACCTGCAAGTCTCTCACGACCGGGAATGTCTTCATCGGCTGGAGACGAATCGGCTGATCTAACTTGTCAATCAAGGCTGTACATGACTGGCGCGGTTTTCCATTAATGACCATAGAACAAGCTCCGCACACCTCTTCAAGACAGTTCATATCCCAGTTGATCGCTGTTGTTTTTTCACCTTGTTTATTGACCGGGTTACGTCTAATTTCCATGAGTGCAGAAATGACGTTCATATTCGGACGGTAAGGGATTTCGAATTCCTCATCATAAGACTTTCCATCTGCTGTATCTTGACGTGTGATTATGAAATGAATTGTGTTTTTTTCACTCATCTTATTTCTCCACCTTTTTTTTCGAGTAATCTCGTTTACGAGGTGCAATTAACGATACATCGACGTCCTCATAGTGGAATGCAGGCTTTTGATTTTTCCCTTTGAACGTAGCCATCGTTGTTTTAAGGAATTCTTCATCGTTTCTCTCTGGGAATTCCGGTTTATAGTGTGCGCCTCGGCTTTCATTCCGGTTATATGCCCCGATCGTAATGACTCTTGCCAGCTGAAGCATGTTGTCAAGCTGACGTGTGAAGGCAGCGCCTTGGTTGCTCCATGATGCGGTATCGTTGATGTTGATCTTCTTGTAGCGCTCCATTAGTTCTTCGATCTTCTGATCTGTTTTTAAGAGCTTGTCATTGTAACGAACCACTGTAACGTTATCCGTCATCCATTCTCCAAGCTCTTTATGAAGCACATACGCATTTTCTGTTCCGTCCATGCTGAGGATGTTGTCCCATTTCTCCTGCTCTTTCTTCACAGCGCTGTCAAATGTTGCAGAAGAAAGGTCTTCCGCAGATTTCTCAAGACCGCTAATGTACTTCACCGCATTTGGTCCAGCGACCATTCCGCCGTAAATCGCAGAAAGAAGTGAGTTTGCACCAAGTCTGTTTCCGCCGTGCATTGAGTAATCACATTCTCCGGCAGCGAATAGACCTTTGATATTTGTCATTTGATCATAATCGACCCATAATCCGCCCATTGAGTAATGAACAGCTGGGAAGATTTTCATCGGCAGCTTGCGCGGGTCGTCACCCATGAATTTTTCATAGATTTCAATGATTCCGCCAAGCTTAATATCAAGCTCTTTTGGATCTTTGTGAGAAAGATCAAGATATACCATGTTCTCTCCGTTGATGCCAAGCTTTTGCTCGACACATACGTCAAAGATTTCACGTGTTGCGATGTCACGTGGTACAAGGTTCCCGTATGCTGGGTATTTTTCTTCAAGGAAGTACCAAGGCTTCCCGTCTTTATATGTCCAAACACGTCCGCCTTCACCACGAGCCGATTCACTCATAAGACGAAGCTTGTCATCTCCTGGGATCGCTGTCGGGTGAATTTGAATGAATTCTCCATTTGCATAATGCGCACCTTGCTGATATACGATGGATGCAGCAGATCCAGTGTTAATCATGGAGTTCGTTGATTTACCGAACACGATTCCAGGACCGCCTGTTGCCATGATGACTGCATCTGAACGGAAGGATTGAATTTCCATTGTCGTCAAGTTCTGCGCGACAATCCCGCGGCATACTTCCTCGTCATCTAAAACAGCGCCAAGAAATTCCCAGCCTTCATATTTCGTGACAAGCCCTGCTACTTCATAGCGGCGAACCTGCTCATCCAGTGCGTATAATAGCTGCTGGCCTGTTGTAGCTCCAGCAAACGCTGTACGGTGGTGCTGTGTTCCCCCGAAGCGGCGGAAGTCCAATAATCCCTCTGGTGTTCTATTAAACATAACACCCATACGGTCAAGTAAGTGGATAATGGACGGCGCTGCTTCACACATTGCCTTTACTGGCGGCTGGTTGGCTAAGAAATCTCCGCCGTATACCGTGTCATCAAAATGCTCATAAGGTGAATCCCCTTCACCTTTTGTATTGACCGCTCCGTTGATTCCGCCCTGTGCACATACAGAATGCGAACGTTTCACAGGTACGATTGAAAATAGTTGAACAGCTGTTCCCGCTTCTGCTGCTTTAATAGTTGCCATGAGACCAGCTAAGCCGCCTCCGACAACGATGATGCTAGAATTACTCATTGTAGCCCCTCTCCCTCTTCTACTAATCTATTTCCTCTTAAACAAAAGCGAAAATTGCTCTTAGCCCTACATATGAAAGCGCTATAAATATACCTAATGTCACATATGTTGAGATTCGTTGTGAGCGTGGTGAAACGGTAATTCCCCAGCTGACAGCAAATGACCACAAGCCATTAGCAAAGTGGAAAATAGTAGATAAAACGCCGACAATATAGAAGCCTAGCATAAATGGAGAGCTTAAAATATTCGCCATCATGTCATAGTTGACTTCAGCTCCAAGCTGAGCTTGAATTCGAGTTTCCCATACGTGCCAAGTGACAAAAATCAAAGTGATAATACCTGAAATCCTTTGCAGTCTGAACAGCCAGTTTCTTAAGTAACTGAAGCGAGACGTGTTGTTTTGTGCCGTAAAGGCTATGTACACCCCATAAACAGCATGATAGATCAGTGGTAAGAAAATCACGAACAGCTCAAGCGCATATCTGAAAGGAAGCTGTTCCATAAAGTGTGCAGCTTTGTTAAACGCCTCTGGTCCATCCGTCGCAAAGTGGTTAATCACTAAGTGCTGTATTAAAAATAGACCGACCGGAATGACGCCAAGCAAAGAATGCAATCTCCGATAAAAAAATTCTTTGTTCCCCGACATTACTTTACCCCCTAGTAAAAAAAGTGCAATTGCTTGAAAATTGTCTTACCCCCGCTTCTTTCAATTGTAAGCACTTTATTCAAATTTATTGACAATTTCATTTTACTCCTATGTCAAAAAAGCGTCAAGAAACCGCGTACATAAATTAAAATTTTCCGAAATTTAAAAGTTTTAAATCAAAATTCGTTTTACTACAATAAGAATTTCTTAGACTTCAGGGAAAACTCTGTCATCATATGCCCACATAAGCTATAATAAATTGTTGAAAGAGGGGAGCCGTAAAATGAATAAATTCGAATCTAACTTAGAACAGCTAAAAGAAATTGAAGTCAATGGATTTGCCTACGAGCTGATACGCGAAGTTCTGCTGCCAGATATTCTTGGTCAGGACCATTCATCTATGATGTATTTTGCGGGTAAACTGCTTGCTCGTAAATTTCCTCAAGAGTCATGGGAGAAGATCCCCGAATTTTTCCATGATGCCGGATGGGGGACTCTCACAATGGTCCATTCGAAAAAACAGGAAATTGAGTTTGAGCTCGAAGGTCCACTAGTATCCAATCGACTCACCTATCAAAAGGAGCCATGCTTTCAGATGGAAGCCGGTTTTATTGCTGAACAAATTCAGCTTCTTAATGAGCACGTGGCTGAATCCTATGAACAAGTGAAAAAGCGTGCTGAGAAAGTCATTTTAACCGTTAAATGGGATTTAAGAGACCCTAGCTAATCCTCTTGGTAAAAGGCGCGGACTTCAGGTCACGCCTTTTTTATATGTCTACATCTATCATAGCATACTTAATGAATGGGTTTACGCATGTTTCAGCCGATTCCATATAGAAAAAAGAGGCGATCCTCTTTCATGAGATCACCTCTTTACCTTTTTAAGAGTGAGCAGCTGCGCTCACCTTTGATAAATCAAACGCATCATGCAGCGCTTCAACCGCTTTGACCATATCATCACGGCCGACCACTGTTGAGACTTTGATTTCAGACGTACTGACCATTTTCACTTGAATGTCTTTTTGTGCTAACACAGCGAACATTTCAGCTGCTACGCCAGGGTTTGAGACCATTCCAGATCCCACGATGGATACTTTCGCTAATTTGCTTTCTGTCTCAATCTGCTCGTAGCCAAGCGCCCCTTTATATTCTTCTAATACTTCAACTGTTTTGGACAAATCATCCGTTTTCACAGAGAAAGAGATCGACGTTTGATTGGTGCTTGTGACAGACTGAATGATGATATCAACATTGATATTCTGTTTCGCAAGCGTCGTAAAGATGGTCGATAATGTTGTTAAACCGCTTGAAAGCCCGCACACCGTCACACGTGTAATCTGATCTTCAAATGCGATGCCTCTGACGACTAAATTTTGTTCCATGGATGATTCCTCCTCAATTAACGTACCCGATTCATTTTCAATACTAGAACGGACTTCTAGCGGGACTTGATAATTTTTCGCAAATTCAACAGCTCTTGGATGCAGGACCCCAGCTCCTAAATTAGCCAGCTCAAGCATCTCATCGTATGAAATACCTGCAAGTTTCCGTGCAGATGATACATAACGCGGATCTGTCGTAAATACTCCTGGTACATCTGTGTAAATATCACATTTATCAGCTTTTAGTGCGGCAGCCAGTGCCACAGCAGTCGTATCTGATCCGCCGCGTCCAAGTGTTGTGATATGTAAGTCATCTGCAATTCCTTGGAAGCCTGCCACAACAACGACTTTCCCCGCACTTAATTCCTCTTTTATTCTTGATTCATCAATGTCCACAATTCTTGCGTTTCCGTGTACGTGCTCTGTTTTCATACCAGCCTGCCAGCCTGTAAAGGAAATGGCATCATAGCCTCTTCTTTGGAGCGCCATCGATAATAATGAAATGGTCACTTGCTCACCAGTTGCGAGCAGCATATCCATTTCTCTTTTGCTTGGATCGTCTGTGAGTTCTTTCGCTAGGTCTACTAGAACATCCGTTGATTTGCCCATCGCTGAGACAACCACAACCACATCATGTCCTGCCTCGCGTTCAGCGATCACTCTCTCTGCGGCATTGCGAATTTTTTCTGTCGACCCAACGGAAGTTCCGCCAAATTTTTGTACAATTAGTCCCATGTCTACCACCCTTTTTCAAAAGTTCACGTGTGAGAGAAGAGGCTGCTTTGGAGACTGCTCGCTCACTGCAAATAAAAAAGCAATGAGAGAACAAATCTCCCATTGCTTTAAAATCATCATTAAACGATGCAAACAATGAGATAGCCCTCCAAGAAATCAATTCTTGACAGCCCTACATTTCTTCAATGTACAGCCAGCGAATAAAATGAGTGGATTTTATTCACTTCGGCGACGCTCCCCTTTCAGCCCTCTTCTTAGATCCCATCGATCTCCGAAGGCTTACTCTTGAAGTTCGCACCTCTATCTTCAACAAACAACACGTTCATTTATTAAATTAGTCACATCTTAACAGACTTTTGGAAAAAGTACAATCTATTTTTTTAATGCTTCCATTAAAAGTTCAGCCGTCTGTTTCGGAATGCCAGCCTCCTGAAAATCTTGGATAGAGGCTTCTTTCATCTTTTTCACAGAGCCAAAATGTTTGAGGAGCTGCTTTTTACGCTTTTCTCCGATACCTGGTACATCGTCTAAAATAGACTGAAATGCATTTTTTCCGCGCAGCTGCCGGTGAAAGCTAATGGCGAACCGGTGCACTTCATCTTGAATGCGCTGCAATAAGTAAAAAGCCTGACTATTCCGCTCCAACGCAACAATTTCGAGTGTATCTCCCATCATGAGATTTGAAGTCCGGTGTTTTTCATCTTTTACAAGACCTGCGACCGGGACAGACAAATTCAATTCATTTTCAAGCACATCGATGGCTGCGTTGATCTGTCCTTTTCCTCCGTCAATTAAAATTAAATCTGGCAGCGGCAGTTCATCCTTTAACACGCGGGTATATCGTCTTCTAATGACTTCACGCATGGATGCATAATCATCTGGTCCTGAGACGGTTTTAATTTTGTATTTTCGGTATTCCTTTTTATAGGGCTTCCCGTCCTGAAAGACGACCATGGCAGAAACCGGGTCTGCTCCTTGAATATTTGAGTTATCAAATGCCTCGATTCTGTATGGCATATAAATATTAAGCGCATCCCCGAGCTGCTTCACCGCACCAATTGTCCGCTCTTCATCACGCTCAATGAGCGAAAATTTTTCTTTTAAGGCGATCTTGGCATTTTGATGGGCAAGTAAAAGTAAATCCTTTTTCTTTCCTTTTTTCGGCTGGTGAACGTTCGTCTCAAGCAATTGCTCAATCATCTCTTGATCGACACTGTCCGGCACCAAAATTTCCTTCGGCAGAAAATGGTTGTTCTTTTCATAAAATTGCCCCATAAACGTGAGGAACTCTTCCTCAGGGTCCTGATACATAGGGAACAGGCTGACATCACGTTCAATCAATTTCCCCTGTCTGATAAAGAAAACTTGGACACACATCCAGCCTTTATCATAGGCATAGGCAAAGACATCTCGATCTGATAAATCACTCATCGTCATTTTCTGTTTTTCCATCGTTGAGTCGATATAAGCGATTTGGTCTCTTAGTTCTTTTGCACGTTCAAACTCTAAATTCTCAGCAGCTTCCTGCATCTTTTCGGTAAGTTCTTTTTTAATTTGCTGATGTCCTCCGTTTAGAAACCTTGTGATTTCGTCCACGAGCTGCTTATTCGTTTCCTCGGAAATGTCATATACACATGGCGCAAGACATTGTCCAAGATGATAATAAAGACAGACGCGGTCAGGAAGGGTGGCGCATTTTCTCAGTGGATATAAGCGGTCGAGCAGCTTTTTCGTTTCTCGAGCTGCTTGTACGTTTGGATATGGACCGAAATATTTTCCTTTGTCCTTCTTTACATTGCGGGTGACGATCAGCTTAGGATGGCGTTCATTCGTAATTTTTATAAAAGGATACGTCTTGTCATCCTTGAGCATGACATTGTATTTTGGATCATATTTTTTGATTAAATTCAGCTCTAAAATGAGCGCTTCGATATTAGAAGAGGTGACAATGTATTCAAAGTCTTCAATTTCACTGACAAGCCGCTGCGTTTTGGCGTCATGTGATCCAGTGAAATAAGAGCGCACCCTGTTTTTTAATACCTTTGCTTTTCCCACATAAATGATCGTATTTTGTCTATCTTTCATTAAGTAACAGCCTGGTTGATCCGGCAGGACTGACAGCTTTTCTTTGATTAGTTTGTTCATATTTTCATCCGTCCTTGTTTTCCTCTTTCACTCCTTCTAGTGTATCACGAACATTTGTTTTATACCATGTTGAAAGAAAAGCGGCTCTCGTCTTTACGAGAACCGCTTCAATGATTATGCCGCTTGGGCATGGATCGCTTTATAGATGTTTGTTGACAAGCTCAGCAAGTGCTTCTTTTGGTTTGAAACCAACAGAAGTTTCTACAACTTCACCGTCTTTTAAAACAAGAAGTGTTGGGATACTCATAACGCCGTATTTACCAGCAGTTTCTTGGTTATCGTCTACATCAATTTTTACAATTTTCATTTTGTCGCCCATTTCTTGATCAAGTTCTTCAAGAACTGGAGCAATCATTTTACAAGGTCCACACCATGGTGCCCAAAAGTCTGCAAGAACAACACCCTCTGCAGTTTCTTGTGAAAATGTTGCGTCAGTCGCTTTTACGATTGCCATTATTCATTCCTCCAATGTAAATTATGCTTTTTAGTATAGCATCTACCAATGTGACTTGCGAATGAAATGCTTACGAATCATTTTTTAGGAAATGAATTAAAAAACAAACCGTATAATCGCACCAATAACAACAATCGCACCGATGATCATTAGAATGGTTCTAAGCATATGACATGACACCCTTTCCGCTTCATTTACAATGTATGATGCCCCAACATTCTTCTCATCAAACATCGAAATATGCAATCAAGCGAGGTCGACAGTTATCATGACCACTGACATTGGCGGCAGCTCTACCGTTAATTCGCCGGACTTTACAGTCATTTGCTGAAAGTCTTTTGGCTGAACAGAATGAGGATCATCGAATGTATTATGCGCATTCATGCGATCTGCCGTCAGCACACGTCCAGTGACTTTCGTTTGTTCATCAATCCCTTCAATGGCAAGGGATATCTCTGTTTGTTTATGCGGATTCAGATGACAGCAGCTAATATGCATCTTACCTGATGAACGCGAGGCTGACACACTGACCTGAGGAATTTTTTCACCTCTTCGTTCATACGGCGGTGAAACGAACTCCACTTCAAGCGCTTCTTCCTCTTGATGCACTTGAAACATATGAAATACATGATACGTAGGCGTCAGAAGCATCTTTTCGTCCTTTGTTAATACCATCGCTTGCAGCACATTGACTGTCTGAGCGATATTTGCCATGTGAATCCGCTCGCAATGGCGATGAAAAATATGAAAATGGAGGGCGGACACAAGGGCATCTCTTAATGTGTTTTGCTGGTACAAAAACCCAGGATTTGTACCAGGCTCTGGATCATACCATGTCCCCCATTCATCAATAATCATCCCGATTCGCTTGTCTGGGTCATATCGATCCATGATTTCTCCATGGTCTTTGACAAGCCGTTCCATTTCATAGGCTTTTTTCAGCGTGATAAACCATTCATCCTCATCGAATTCAGTCGCTGATCCTTTCTTTTCCCATGTACCAGGTACGGTGTAATAATGTAAACTGAGCCCATCCATCCACGGTGCAGCCCGCTCCATCAATACTTTCGTCCAATTCACGTCATTAGAGTTCGCGCCGCAGGCGATTTTATATATACGCTGCCCTGCAAATTCTCTTACGTACGTTTGATAGCGTTTATATAAATCTGCATAGTATTCTGGCGTCATATTCCCGCCGCAGCCCCAGCTTTCATTGCCTACACCAACATAGGTCAGCTTCCAAGGTTCTTGTTTTCCGTTTTTAATGCGCCAGTCTGACATAGGTGTCCCTTTTGGAAATGTCATGTATTCGACCCAATCGGCTAATTCTTGAACAGAACCGCTCCCCACATTGCCGCAAATGTATGGCTCACATTCAAGCAGCTCACACAATGCCATAAATTCATGCGTTCCAAATGCATTGGATTCAACCGTACCACCCCAATGGGTATTGACCATCGGCTTTCGTTCACTCAAATCACCTACACCATTTGCCCAGTGATACTCGTCTGCGAAGCAGCCCCCCGGCCACCTCAGCACCGGAATATGTAATGCTTGAAGGGCCTTTAGCACATCGGTACGAATCCCTTCAATATGATCAATCTCTGAGTCTTTCCCTACCCAAATCCCGTCATAAATCCCTCTCCCTAAATGCTCCTGAAAGTGCCCATAAATGTGTTTAGAAATGCGTCCGATCACGTCATTGACTTTTACTGTCCCCTTCACTTGTCAACCGCTCCTTTTCTGCTTGATCACATACAAAAAAACCCAGAATACCTAGGCATTCTGAGTGTATGAGCGTTACGAGTGGATATTCATCTTTTTTAACTCTTCATTCAAAAGCGGTACCACTTCAAACAAGTCACCGACGATTCCGTAATCGGCGATTTTGAAAATTTCCGCTTCTGGGTCTTTGTTAATTGCTACAATGACTTTACTGTTAGACATTCCCGCTAAATGCTGAATCGCTCCTGATATCCCGCATGCAATATAAAGATCAGGTGTGACGACTTTTCCCGTTTGACCAATTTGCAAGGCATAATCGCAATAGTCAGCGTCACAGGCGCCGCGGGAGGCTCCGACTGCTGCCCCCAGCGTCTCAGCGAGTTCATTCAGCGGTTCAAAGCCTTCCTTGCTCTTAACCCCGCGCCCTCCAGCAACAATGACCTTTGCTTCAGATAAATCTACACCTTCTGACGTTTTTTTAATGACTTCCTTCACGATCGTCCGAAGGTTCTGAATATCGACAGAAACTGGTGTGACTTCTCCGCCTCGTGACGCATCCCGTTCAAGTGGTGCCACGTTGTTTGGCCGGATGGTTGCTAGAAGCAGACGGTCTGTCGAAATAACTTTTTCAAAGGCTTTTCCAGAGTAAATCGGTCTAGTGAAAACAAGATGTTCTCCGGTAACGCTTACATCGATCGCATCTGAAATCAAGCCAGTCTGCAGACGTGCGGCTATTTTCGGCGACAAGTCTTTTCCGATCGACGTATGGCCAAAGAGCACAGCATCCGGATCAACCTGATCTAATATGGCTTGAAGCGCCTGCGCAAAACCATCTGACGTATAATATGAAAGGTGCGGATGCTCCACAATCATCACGTGATCCGCTCCATAGTAAAGCAGTTCATCTGCTTGGTCTTTGACGTCATCCCCTATTAACACGCCAATGACCTCACCGCCATCTGCCACTTTGTGAGCGGCAGCAATGGCTTCAAATGTCACATTTCTTAACTTACCGTCACGACTTTCTCCAAGTACAACAACTTTTTTACTCATCTTCAAGCTCCCCCTTGTTCTCGTGATATCGTAAAGTGGATGTTTAGATGACTTTTGCTTCATTTCTGAGTAGATCTGTCAGTTCTTTGACTTGATCCTGAAGCTCGCCGCTCAGCACCTTGCCTCCCTCTTTTTTCTCCGGTAAGAAACGTTCAATTGTTTTGATTTTATATGGTACATCATCTTCATCTAGATCTAAATCATCAAGTTCCAATTCTTCTAAAGGCTTTTTCTTTGCCTTCATAATACCTGGTAATGATGGATAGCGAGGCTCATTGAGTCCTTGCTGCGCTGTGACGACAAGCGGGAGTTCGGCAGAAATGACTTCCACATCACCCTCTGCATCTCGTTCAATCGACGCAGAGCTGCCGTCAATTTGAATACTTGTTATCGTTGTTACATATGAAAAGCCAAGTAATTCAGCAAGACGCGGGGCTACCTGTCCAGAGCCGCCGTCAATTGCTACATTCCCTGCTAAGATCAAGGAAGCCTCTTTGTCTTTTAAATAGTGATAAAGAATGACAGAAGCTGAATATTGGTCCCACTCTTCTAAGTCATCTTCGACGTTTAATAAGACGGCCCTGTCACAGCCCATAGCAAGTGCTGTTCTCAGCTGTTTCTCCGCATCCTCACCGCCAACTGTCACAACGGTCACTTCTCCCCCGTGCTCATCGCGAAGCTGAATGGCTTCTTCAATGGCATACTCGTCATAAGGATTAATAATGAACTCTGCTCCATCTTCTTGAATTGCACCAGACTGAATAGAAATTTTCTCTTCCGTGTCAAACGTACGCTTCATCAAAACAAATATATTCATTTATTTCTCCCCCTTGTGTCGTACTTATCCCTTATTCCCCTTTAAAGTTCGGTTTGCGCTTTTCGATAAAGGCCTGGATGCCTTCTTTGGCGTCATTTGATTGGAAAACCTCACCAAATTTTTTGGCTTCCAGCTTCATTCCTCCGTCATATGAATACAATTTTGTTGCGTTCAATAAATCAAGCACATATTCAAGTGATTTTGGGCTTTTCGCTGCAAATTTCCCTGCAAGTGTTTTAGCCGCTGCGAGCGCTTCTTCCTCTGTTTCTGCCAGCTTTGTAACAAGGCCGCACGTAAATGCTTCTTCACCTGTAATCGGTTCAGCTGTTCCCATCATTTCAAGCGCTTTAGCAGAACCAACGTAGCGCGGTAGGCGCTGCGTGCCGCCGAATCCTGGAATAATGCCAAGGTTTAGTTCTGGCAGTCCAAGCTTCGCATCTTTTGTTGCGATTCGGATATCACAAGACATGGCAAGCTCAAGGCCTCCACCTAATGCTGCTCCGTGAATCGAGGCAATGACTGGTTTTGGACATTGTTCAATCCGCTCAAAGACTTGCTGTCCTCTATCAGCGAGGCTTGCATAATCAGACTCTTCCTGTAAAGTCGTAAATTCTTTAATATCAGCACCTGCTGAGAAGAATCTGCCTTCTCCGTGGATCACAATCGCTCTTACTTCTTCATTCTGTTCGAGCTCATCGAACATGTCATTAAGCTCTGTGAGCAGCTGAGAGGATAAGGCATTTGCAGGTGGGTTCTGAATCGTGATGAGCGCTGTCTGTCCTTCATGATGTAGGCTGAGTATTTTTTCCATGTCAATCATCCTTTTTCACATTGTCTTTAGGATTGATGTATTCCGTTTAACAGTAGATCATGTACATTTTCTGCGAGTGCAGGCAGATCATACTTTTGATCATTCATGACCCATGTGGTTGCGGTTTCATCAATCGTTCCAAATACCATTTGTCTCGCTAAGCGGACATCTAAATTTTGTCTAAATTCTCCTGTTTTCTTACCTTCTGTTAAAATCGACTCGAGCATATTTAAATACCCTTTTAGCACCTCATTGATTTTTTGCCGCAGCTCGAGGTTTGACTGCCTGAGTTCAAGCTGTGTCACAAGAGCCAAATGATGATTTTGTGCCAGCATGCGAAAATGCTCCTCAATCAACAGTAGAAGCTTTTCTTTTGCAGACGGCTTCTTTTGAATATCTGTCTCCATCCGTTCGATGAATTGTCCCATTTTTTCTTTGAACAATGAGATAAGAATATCCTCTTTGTTTTTGAAATAGAGATAAATGGTTCCGTCTGCAACTCCTGCTTGTTTTGCAATCTTTGAAACTTGTGATTGATGATAGCCATTCTCTGCAATCACCACAACTGCTGCATCAATAATTTGCATGTACTTCGGTCTTTTCTGCTTCAATGTGCTTCGTCCCTTTCTAAATTGAATGAGCATTCATTCATAACTTAATGTTAAAAAGAAACGGGTGATTTGTCAAGAGCTCTTCTTCTTTCTTTTCAACCTTTATCATACCAGAGCAGACAGTCATCATTCAAATCATCCGGCCGCTTGACCGGATGATGAAGGTCGTTAGTTCTTCGATTGATCGACAGGTGTCTCAGATGATGCAGCGTGCTTTCTTTTTTCTTCTTCAATTAATACTCGGCGCAAAATTTTTCCGACGGCCGTTTTAGGCAGTGATTCTTTAAATTCATACACGCGCGGTACTTTAAATGAAGCAATTCTCGTTCTGACAAAGCGATCGAGTTCATCCTCTGTTATATAAGCATCCTTTTTCGGCACAACAAACGCTTTTACTGTCTCTCCTCTATAAGGATCTGGTATGCCTGCGACAACGACTTCTTGTACAAGCTCATGCTCGTAAAGGGCTTCTTCGACCTCTCTTGGGTAAATATTATAACCGCTCGCAATAATGACATCTTTTTTCCGGTCAACGATATAGAAAAAACCGTCCTCATCCATATACCCAATATCTCCGGTGAAAAACCATCCATCTCTTAATACAGCTGCTGTCTCCTCTGGCTGATTCCAGTAGCCTTTCATGATCTGCGGCCCTTTGACGATAATCTCTCCGTGCTCATATGGTTCTTTGAGGCCACCGGTTTCCTCGCAATAAATGCCTGCATCTGTCCCAGGCCATGGACAGCCAATGCTGCCTGTTTTGTTCGCCCCCCATAAAAAGTTAGAATGAGTCACTGGTGAGGTTTCTGAAAGACCATACCCCTCCACTAAACGTCCTCCTGTTAATTTTTCAAAGCTCTGTTTGACTTCAACAGGAAGAGCCGCCGAGCCGCTTAAACATGCAGTGATGGACGACAGGTCATATTTTTCAATGTTCGGATGATGCAGCAGAGCAATATACATGGTTGGTGCACCTGGAAAGAGTGTCGGTTTCTGTTTTTCAATTGTTTTAAGGGTATCAGCTACGTCAAAGCGTGGAAGTAGAATCATTTGATGCCCTTCTTTGACAGCAAGATTTAATACGGTCGTCATTCCGTATACATGAAAAAACGGAATGATGCCAAGGATTCGTTCTTTTCCTCTTGTCGTTTTATACATCCAAGAAGCGCACATTTCAGTATTCGCTAAAATATTTGTATGCGTGAGCATGACCCCTTTTGGTAAACCGGTCGTTCCGCCTGTATATTGCAAAACAGCGACATCCTCTTTCGGTTCAAAGGCAATCGCCGGGATCTGTTCCCCTGATGATTCTCTCATAATTTGTGAGAAGTGATGAATGGTATCACTTTTCTCTACTTGGATGACCATTTTATTTTTTCTTTTTTGGACGATAGGAAATAGAATGTTTTTCGGAAATGGTAAATAATCCTGTAGTTTGGTGATGATCAAGTGCTCCATACTTGTCAGCGCTTTCATTTTATAGGCCTTTGGATACAATAAATCCAATGTAATCAACACTTTTGAGCCGCTGTCTTCCATTTGATATGCCAATTCTTTCTCCGTATAAAGCGGGTTCGTTTGAACAACGATGCCGCCTGCAATTAAAACAGCATAATAAGAAATGATCGATTGAGGACAGTTTGGTAGCATGATCGCTACTCTGTCACCTTTTTTCACGCCAACTTTCATCAGATGACCAGCTAGTTTCAATGCGTCTTCCTTGAGCTGTTCATAGGTGATGTTTTTTCCTAGAAAATGAATGGCTGTATGCTCAGGTGCAGCCTCTGCGGAGCTGAATAAGTAAGATTGTAACGTCTCATTTGGGATGGTGAGTTCGTGGGGAATTTGATTCGGGTAATGCAGAAGCCAACGTTTATCTGACTGCATAAAAACCCTCCTTCCTGAACTTTCGTACTATTTTATTATAGCAAACTTTTCCTTAAGGCAGTTTGCTTTTTTCAAATAGAGCTTGGTTCCAAGACATCTTTACTTCTTTACCGGTGTTTCGATTGATGCTCTTTTTCCTTCATGATGCCACTGTTCATATAATCCACCAATTGCACGAAATGACTCATTTACTCTCTCCACGATCTGTTGATGGATACTCGGATCATTAGGTAAATGCGTCTGAATGTTGTCGACTTGATACTGCCTCATCATGTCTATGTAGACTGTGAGAAAGATCGTGTCTTCTAAAATCCAGTAAATGACTTCATCCGCTGCTTTTGTTCTTTTATGCAGCATTTGAATTCCTCGTTCATATTGAATGAGGATATAGCCACTCGAATCGATTTGAACATAAGGGCTCAAATCATCAAAAAATCCAGTCGTTTGAAATGGACGTGCAATATACGGTTCATATATGTCTCTTGGCAGGGAAGTCATTTGGAGACAAGTATCAATGCGCTTTATGAGTTCGTCTTTTTGCAGAATTTGCTTCATGTGATTCGCCGCCTTTGATGAGATAAAAGCTGCCAAGGGACCCCTGACAGCTTTCTAACTTTGTCTTCTTCATTTCACAGGAACATGTAAACGGCACCAATGACCGCAAAAGTGCAGGCAACTACGATTAATACTTTTGCTAGCTTTTCCATGTCGTCTCCTTAAATGCCGGCTGCTACTACATAAGACAGCCCAACTGAAATAATGAGTGAAATAAACCCGACCGCTCTATTATCATTCTCAATCTCTTTGTCTACTTTAAATCGTGGTGTTAAAAATTCAAAAATGAAATAGCTGACAAGCAGCATCACAAAGCCGTATACGCCCCATCCAATCATTTGCAGAAGGGAATTGTGCTGTGCAATAGAATGCTGAAACACATTCGCAATCCCAAAGATCTTTCCGCCTGTTGCCATGGCAACAGCTAAGTTCCCCCGCTGGATCTCTTCCCAGTTTTTATAGGAGGTAACGAGTTCAAAAATGGTTAGAAATAAGACAAGACATAGGACGGCCACGCTGTAATAGGCGGCAATTTCCACAAGTTCATTTTCCCAAAAGGCTTTCATGCGTTTTCTCCTTTTTACTTTAATTCGACGATGGTGACGCCTGATCCTCCCTCGCCTTGTTCCCCAAAACGAGCATTTTTCACACTTCGGTGCTGTTTCAGTAATTCCTGAACCCCTTTTCTAAGAGCGCCAGTTCCCTTTCCATGAATGATCGACACACGCGGATAACCAGCTAAGACAGCATCATCTAAATATTTCTCGACTCTGCTTAAGGCATTTTCATAACGCTCTCCCCTTAAGTCGAGCTCAAGAGATACATGATAGTCTTTTCCTTTGACTGCCGTAATGGCTTTCTCCTGCTTAAATTCAGGTGCTGATTTGATAAATTCCATGTCTTTTTCTTTTACTTTCATTTTTAGAATGCCCATTTGGACACTCCATTCTTTGTCACCTGTTTGTTCAAGCAGCGTTCCTTTTTGCCCGAAGGTGAGCACTTTCACTTCGTCGCCTGATTTTAGCTGTCTTGCTGCTTTTTTCACAGGCTCTGGCTTTTTCTTCCGGTCAAACTCAGGGACTGCTTCTTCAAGACGCTTTCTCGCATCGATGAGTTCATGCTCTTTGAATGAGCGATGCTCATTTTTTATCGACCGAAGCTCTTGAATGATGCCTTCTGCTTCTTTTGAGGCTTGTTCAACTTTTTCTGCCGCTTTTTGTTCAGCTTCTTCAAGCAGTTTATCCTTTTGCTCATTCCATTCAAGAATTTGTCTCTGTAATTCTTTATGAAGTTTTTCTGCTTCTTTTCTATAGACTTCTGTCTCATGCAGCTCTTCTTCTGCTTGTTTCTTGCTGTCTTCTAATGAAGCAATCATTTGGTCTACTTCATTATGTTCAGCATGCATATCCGCTTTTGCCCGGTCAATGAGGTGATCCGGTAAACCAAGACGTTTAGAAATTTCAAATGCATTACTTCGTCCGGGCACACCGATGAGCAAGCGGTACGTTGGTGATAAGGTTTCAATGTCAAACTCCACGCTCGCATTTGTGACACCTTCTCGGTTATATCCGTATGCCTTCAGCTCAGGATAATGAGTCGTTGCGATGACGCGTGCATTTGTTTGATGCACCTCATCTAAGATACTCATGGCCAGCGCGGCACCTTCAGCAGGGTCTGTTCCTGCCCCTAATTCATCAAATAACACGAGTGAGTTAGATGTCAAATTCTTCAAGATATCCACTATATTGACCATATGAGATGAGAACGTACTCAAGCTTTGCTCAATGGACTGCTCGTCTCCAATATCAGCAAAGACTTGATCAAAAACAGCCACTTCCGAGCCTTCTTCAACTGGGATATGAAGCCCCGCCTGCGTCATCAGCGTCAGAAGACCAAGCGTTTTTAAGGTAACTGTCTTCCCCCCTGTATTTGGTCCAGTAATGACGATGGTTGAAAAATCTTTGCCGAGCTCAATGTCATTTGCCACCACTTGATCCCTAGGCAATAGAGGATGTCTTGCCCGCTTTAAATAAATCTCCCCTTGATCGTTCACAGCAGGCTTTGTGGCTTTTTCTGCCTTTGCATATTTGGCTTTAGCAAAAATAAAATCTAACGTCTGGAGCTCCTTTACATTGTGAAGCAGTTCCTCAATATGTTCTGACACGCTCGCTGTCAGCATTTGAAGGATCTTTTCGACCTCTTGTTTTTCTTTTAAACGGGTTTGCTGCAAGGTGTTATTTAAATCCACGACCACTTGCGGCTCGATAAAAAGAGTTGCCCCAGATGATGACTGATCGTGAACAATTCCGCCGTAATTCGAGCGGTACTCCTGCTTTACTGGAATCACGAACCGATCATTACGAATAGTGACAATCGTGTCTGACAGCATTTTTGAAGCAGATTGTGAGCGAATCATGGATTCTAATTTATCTCGAACTTTTGATTCTAAAGAACGTAATTGCGTACGTATTGTTCGTAGCGCCGGAGTTGCATGATCAAGCACTTCTCCATTATCACCGATACAGCTTTCGATTTCTTTTCTGACTTCAGGCAGTAATATCAGCGTCTCTGCATATGTATGAAGGCGCGGTATGTCTACACCATCTTCATACAGGGACGTGAGAAAGTGCTTCATATTTTTCGCAGTGTATAACAGCGCTGCAATTTCCATGAGTTCAGACGGGCTTAATGTACTGCCGATTTCTGCCCGTTTGACCCCGCGTCTAATATCCGTCAGCCCGCCAAATGGCGCCGATCCCTTTAAGCGGATGACATCCTGGGCTTCTGCTACCTCTTCCAGCAAATGCTGAATGGTTTCTATATCCGTCAGTGGCGTTAAATCCTGCGCTCTTTCTTTTCCTAATGAGGATGCGGTATAGGACATGACTTTTTCTTTTACTTTATGAAATTCTAATGATGCTAACACTTTTTGTTGCAGCATGGTCCAGCCTCCTAACGACTACCTGTCACGCGTTAAAAACTTTTTGATCTCGTTTAGAGAAAAAGTATTCACGACATTTGCTTTTGGTGTCCAGCCTTTTCTTGCAGCTGTTACACCAACTTCCATATGATCCAGCATGGTGATATTGTGCGCATCTGTATTGATCATGATGTTCACACCTGCTTCGTTTGCTTTCATTAAATGCTCTGTTTTCAAATCAAGTCTTGACGGGTTGCTGTTCAGCTCTAGTGCAGTTCCCGTTTTCTTCGCAAGCTCTATAAGCTGATCTATATTTAAGGCATAGCCGTCTCGTCTGCCGATCAAACGGCCTGTTGGGTGTGCAATTAAATCCACATGCTGATTCCGCAGAGCATTTTCAAGGCGCTCCATTATGACTTCCTCTGGCTGAGAAAAGCTCGAATGGATAGACGCAATCACAAAATCCATGTCTGCTAAAAAGTCATCATCATAATCTAATGATCCATCCGGGAGAATATCCATTTCGACCCCTTTGAAAATGTGAAAATGCTCGAATTCTTGATTCAGCTTGTCAATTTCTTTTGCTTGCAGACGTAAACGTTCTTTTGTTAAACCGTTTGCTACTTTTAAATATTGCGAGTGGTCTGTAATCGCCATGTATTCATAGCCTTTTGCGATACATGCCTCTGCCATTTCGCGAATAGAAAATGCGCCGTCACTCCAAGTCGAGTGCATATGAAGGTCGCCTTTAATATCTTTTAACTCTACAAATTGCATACTTTCTTTATACGTATCAATTTCCGCTCCGGTTTCACGAATTTCTGGCGGAATGAGCGGAAGTTGAAAATGCGCATAAAAAGCAGCCTCGTCTTCAAACGTTTTTACTTCTCCAGTTTCAATTGTTTCCACACCATATTCACTAATACGCTCTCCGCGTTCCTTTGCCAGCTGGCGCATGCGAATATTGTGATCTTTTGAGCCAGTAAAATGGTGCAGCGTTGTTGCAAATTGGTCTGTTGTCACAAGCCGGAAGTCTACACTGATCTCAAAATCAAGGGCAAGAATGACAGATACCTTCGTATCACCGCTTGCGATGACGTCTTTGACATCATCAAGTGCAACGAGCTGCTCTCTGACTTGTTCAGGATTGTCAGTCGCGATGATATAATCTAAATCTTTGACAGTTTCCCGTGCACGTCTTAGGCTTCCAGCTCTTGAAAAACGAATTATACCCTTCATCTGTTCAAGCGCATGATCAATCCGCTCTGCCACATCTAATGCAAAGCCAATTGGCAGTCGTTCTGGCTGTTTTCCAGCCTCCTCAAGAGCAGCGAGAATCTTTTCTTCTGTTTTTTTACCGAAGCCTGCAAGCGCTTGTACTTTTTCCGCTTCGCATGCTTCCTTTAACGACTGTGCATCATGGACACCAAGCTCTTGGTAAAGCTTAGCAATCTTCTTCCCGCCAAGCCCTTGCAATTTTAAGAGCGGGACAAGTCCTTCAGGCACTTCTTTTTTTAATTGTTCGAGTGTTTCTGATTGTCCTTTTTCGATATACTCTGTGATCACTGCAAAGGTTCCTTTTCCAATGCCGGGTAATGCTAATAGATCATCTATTTGAGAAAGGCTGCGGTCGTCTTGTTCCAGTGCCGCTGCTGCTTTACGAAAGGCAGAAATTTTAAAAGGATTATCTCCTTTTAGTTCCATATATACTGCAATTGTTTCAAGAAGTTTGATAATATCTTTTTTATTCATCTCTCATCCTCCAGCCGCTTTGGCATCTTCCTATATAAATATACAAACTTTCCCTTCATCCTACAACTTTCTGTCATGGAATGAGAAAAAACTTCTCCAGGAAAGGAGAAGTTTTTAAACTCCATACGTCGACCATAGGTCTTTGACAAGACCAGACAGGTAAGGGGTGTTGTTTACGATCACATCTGCTAACATTGATTTGCTCATCATTGTTTGCAGCGCATCTACTGGAAGTAATGCAGCGACAAACAATAGAATAAACACAAATAAATAAGTTTCAAGAAATCCTAAAACACCGCCAAGCAATTTGTTCACCTGTTTAATCACAGGTATACTTGCAATGGTTGTGAGCAATCCGCCAATGATGGCGAGCAGGATTTTGGTCAAGATAAACAGAATGATAAACGCAATGGTATTATAATAAGCTGTTTCTAGATTCCCACTAAAGAAAGCGAGCTGCGGTTGACCGCCGCTAAAATTAGGTGCCGGAATCCACGTAAGCTGTGGTGCCAGTGACTGATAAAACATGGAAGCCACTAAGATAGAAACAACAAAGCTGATCAATTTAATAAATTGAAGAATAAACCCGCGTTTTAGACCGACAAGCGTTCCCATAAGAAGCAAAAACAAAATGATGATATCGATCACGGTAATTTCATTCCTTTTCTTTTAGCTGAATCTCTAATTTTTCGTATTGCTCTTTTAATTTCAAGTAGTCGTGGACGACATTGACTGCTGTCAGTACAGCTAATTTGTTTATATCAAGGTATGGATTTTTTTCATTTATTTCTCTCATTTTATCATCAACAATTGACGCAACATGTCGCATATGCATCTTCGTTTCTTGTCCGATGATCGTATAGGACTGTCCGTAAATCTCAACTGTTGTTTTCGTTTTACCGCCGTCAGACAACGTTTCTCCTCCATTCCACGAGAATCCTAGTCTCTATCATAACATGTTTAGACATTGAATGGAAAGACGAGCCCTTACCTGTTATGGTACACTTTAGAAATCAATGATATCAAGGTAAAAAGGAGTTATCCACTGTGCCCCAATCCGTTTTAAAAGCAACATCAGAAGACCTCAAAAAGATGAAGAGCGCGTATGCGCACCATTTAACAGACACTTTGCCGCCAGGCGCCCTCTTTCAAGCAAAAGTCCCTGGCTGTACGATTACAGCCTATCGATCTGGGAAAGTGCTCTTTCAAGGACAAAAGGCAGAAGCTGAAGCCAGTCAATTCAGCCATTTACAAGCAGCTGATACGAAAAGTCAAAAAGCACCTGCTGTCACAAAATACAGTCCCCCGCCCGGCATTGCTTCCATGTCGGTCATCGGTTCAGATGAAGTAGGTACAGGTGATTATTTCGGACCGATCACAGTCTGTGCGGCCTATGTTGATGCCAGCCAGCTTGCTTTAATGAAAGAGCTTGGCGTAAAAGACTCAAAAGGATTAAAGGACCCGCAAATTATCAACATTGCCAAGGATCTCATCAAAACCATTCCGTTCAGCCTTCTCGTTCTCCGAAATGAAAAGTACAATACGATGCAGGAAAAGGGCATGAGTCAAGGAAAAATGAAGGCACTGCTTCATAATCAAGTCATCACCTCTGTGCTAGAAAAACTTGGCGGACAGCAGCCTGAGGCCATTTTGATTGACCAATTTGCAGAACCAGGCATTTATTTCAAGCATCTTGCTGGAAAAAAAATCATTCGGGAGCGGACGTACTTTAGTACAAAAGCAGAGGGCATCCATTTGTCCGTCGCTGCGGCTTCCATTATCGCAAGGTACGCCTTTTTAATTGAAATGGACAAATTATCACAGGCTGCAGGCTTTGACATTCCAAAAGGAGCCGGTCCTCATGTAGACAAGGCAGCCGCCAAGCTCATCAAGCTGCATGGTGAAGATGCTTTACGTCAATTTACAAAGCTGCATTTTGCCAACACACAAAAAGCGAAAAAAATGTTATAAAAAAAGCTAGGGCCCATAAGGCCTTAGCTTTTTTCTTTAACCGCGTAAGACGGCTTGATACGTATCTTCTAGTGCTTTCAATACTTTTGTATGAACAGCTGTGACTTCTTCCTCGGTCAACGTTTGTTCAGGGTTTAAATATTGAAGAGAGAATGCAACAGATTTTTTGCCTTCTTCCATATGTTCCCCTTCGTACACATCAAATACAGATAGGTCTGTGAGCAGCTGGCCGCCTGCTTCATAGATCACACGCTCCAGCTGTCCGCTTGAGATATGCTGATCGACAACAAGTGCGATATCTCTTGTCACAGCAGGGAATCTCGGAATCGCTGTATATTTCATATCCTTCGTTTCAGATGTCATCACATCTGTTAAATCAAACTCGAAGACATACGTTTCTTTTAAATCCAATTCTTTTTCAACGACTGGATGCAGTGCGGCAACAAAGCCAATGACTTGACCATTTAAATGAACATCTGCTGTTCGCCCTGGGTGTAGACCCTCACGTTCTGCGTGAACATAAGTGATTTGGTCTGACACACCAAGCTTTTCGAACAATCCTTCAGCAATTCCTTTCGCTACATAAAAATCAACGGCTTTTTTCTCGCCCTGCCAAAGATTTTTATGCCATAAGCCTGTCAGCGCACCAGCGACATGTTCTTTTTCCACTGGTTTTGCTCCTTCAGCTTCTGCTAAGAACACAGAGCCCGTTTCATAAAATCCAAATGAATCAGCTTGTCTTGCCAAATTATATGCTACAGAATCAAGTAAGTTTGGCAGAAGACTTTGTCTTAGCACACTGCGTTCCTCACTCATTGGCAGAGAAAGTCTCGTTTCATAAGCTGGATGCAGGGCAAAAGCTGTGGACTTATGCTGATTCGTCAATGAATACGTAATCGCTTGAGAAAGTCCTGCGCCCTCTAAGAAACGTCTTACCTTTCTGCGCTTCACTTGGTATGGCGTGAGACCGCCAACAGTGCCAGCTGTCGCAGGCAGTGTAGATGGAATATTATCGTAGCCGTATAATCTTGCGACTTCTTCAATGAGGTCTTCTTCAATCGTAATATCCATTCTGCGGGAAGGAACCGTTACGACAAGAACATCATTTGATTCGCCCACTGTGAAGCCTAGTTTGTTGAAAATCTGAATCATATCTTCTTTTGAAATGCTCATTCCAAGCACCTTGTTCACACGCTCAGTTGATACGTGAATGACATTCATACTTGCTTCAAGGTGATTTTCCTCAACTGTACCGCTTAGTACTTCACCGCCTGCATACAAGCTGATCAATTGAGCTGCTCTTTCTGCTGCCGGCTTCGTACGCTGTGGATCGAGTCCTTTTTCAAATCGTGTGCTTGATTCACTGCGAAGTCCAAGGTCTCTAGATGCTTGACGGACTGTTTGACCGTTGAAATATGCCGCTTCTAAAAGAATCGTTGTCGTCTCATCTCGTACCTCTGATTCAAAGCCGCCCATGACGCCTGCTACCGCGTGCGCTTTCGTTCCATTCGTGATGACAAGATGCTTTGATGACAATGTACGCTCTTGCTCATCGAGTGTTTGAATGATTTCGCTGTCAGACGCTTTACGAACGACCACCTGCTTTGAACCAAAGCGGTCATAATCAAAGGCATGAAGCGGCTGGCCATATTCAAGCAGTACAAAGTTTGTAATATCCACGACGTTGTTAATTGGACGGATGCCTGCATTCATCAATCTTGTTTGTATCCAAAGCGGTGCTGGTCCAACCTTTACATTTTTAATGATCTTCGCTGCATAAAGTGGATTCGCTTCTTGATCCTCAATTTTAACAGAAATATAGTCTGCTGCTTTTTCAGAAGAAGTGTCATGCGCCGTATCAGGAAGCTTGATGTCTCTTCCTAAAATGGCGGCAACCTCATAAGCGACACCCAGCATATTCAGGGCATCGGCACGGTTTGGTGTTAATCCAAGCTCAAGTACCGCATCATCTAATTGAAGTGCTTGAAGTGCATCATCCCCTGGTTTCACGTCATTCGGGAAAACAAAGATGCCTTCTGCATATTCCTTTGGTACGAGCTTGCTCTCAACGCCTAATTCTTGCAGAGAACAAATCATGCCATGAGACTCTTCACCGCGCAGTTTTGCTTTTTTAATTTTAAAGTTGTCAGGAAGGACCGCGCCAACCGTTGCGACGGCCACATACTGTCCTTTATCCACATTCGGAGCCCCGCAAATAATTTGCACCGGTGCGTCTTCGCCGATATCAACAAGACATTTGTTTAATTTATCCGCATTCGGATGCTGTTCACGTTCAATGACGTGTCCAACGACAACTCCTTTGATGCCTTCACCTTTATATTCAACGGCTTCCACTTCAATTCCGCTTCTTGTGATTTTTTCTGCTAATTCATCCGGCTTGATGCCTTGTAAATCGACATAGTCTTCTAACCATTTATATGAAACAAACATGTTGATTTCCTCCTCTTAGTCCTGCTTGAATTGCTTTGTGAATCTAATGTCATTTGTGTAGAAATGGCGAATATCATCAATGCCGTATTTCAGCATCGCGATCCGTTCCACACCCATTCCAAAAGCAAAGCCTTGGTAAGTTTCTGGATCAAACCCGCTCATTTTCAGGACATTCGGATGAACCATTCCTGCACCTAAAATCTCAATCCAGCCTGTTCCTTTACATACAGAGCAGCCCTTCCCGCCGCATTTAAAGCAAGACACATCGACTTCGACAGATGGTTCTGTGAATGGGAAAAAGCTTGGACGCAGTCTAATTTCACGATCTTCACCAAACATTTTTCTTGCGACTGTCTCCAGCGTTCCTTTTAGATCACTCATGCTAATATTGTGATCGACGACAAGCCCTTCAATTTGCATAAATTGATGTGAATGAGTCGCGTCATCACTGTCACGTCTATATACTTTCCCAGGGCAGATGATCTTCACAGGACCTTGTCCTTTATATTTCTCAAGTGTACGTGCTTGCACTGGTGATGTTTGTGTTCTCATTAATGTATCTTCAGTAATATAGAAGCTGTCCTGCATATCACGTGCCGGATGCTCCTTTGGAAGATTCAATGCTTCAAAGTTATAATAATCCGTTTCCACTTCAGGACCTTCCTCAACGGTATAGCCCATTCCGATAAATAAATCTTCAATATCTTCAACAACTATCGTTAATGGATGTCTTGCTCCCATTTTAATTGGACTTGCCGGCAATGTAACATCAATCGTTTGAGAAGCAAGTTTTTTCTTCACTTCTTCTGCTTCCAGCTGTTCATTTTTTTCAGCAATGGCACCAGCAATCTGCTCTCTTACTTCGTTTGCGAGTGCACCCATTTTCGGTCTTTCTTCTGCGGAGAGCTTGCCCATTCCGCGAAGTACTTCTGTAATCGGCCCTTTTTTCCCTAAATATTGAACACGAATGTCATTGACCTCTTTGAGCGAGCTAGCTGCTTCAACCTTCGCTATCGCCTCTGTTTCAAGCTGTTTTAACGTTTCTTGCATGAGTGTAATCCTCCTTTTGATATACAAAACCGCTCGGATAAACGGCTGTTTGATCGTTTGAAGACAATAAAAAAACCCGTTCCTCCATAAAAGAAGGGACGAGTTGTGGTCGCGGTACCACCCTTGTTAAGCACAAATGCATGTGCGAATAAGCTTCATTGACATAACGGAATCAAACGAATCCGGTTCACCTTTACGCAAAGCCTGCGGTCCCGGTGACAACTCCAGAGGTGAATTCCTGTTTCAGCATTCCTTAAATGCACTTTCAGTCTACGATGCATTCTCCCTATAAGGCCGCTTTTTGAAACAATCTTCCTCTATCATGGTTTTTAAAATATTAGTTTTATTATAGTGAAAATAAACGCATGTTGCAACATTATCCACGCAAATGATAAACAAGAACAGCGGCTGCAACAGCGACATTTAATGATTCTGCCTGCCCATACATTGGCACATATAAATTTTGGTCTGTCATTTGCAGAATCTCTGGATCAATACCTGCTCCTTCATTTCCAACAATTAATGCAAAAGGACCTTCTGCCGTTACGCTTCTATACTCTTTCGCATCTTTTAAAGCACTTCCGTATACAGGTATGCCTCGTTCTTTCAGTTCGGTAATCGCCTGTTGAAGGGTTTGCTTTAAGATAGGCAGATGGAAATGAGACCCTTGTGCCGAACGAAGCGTTTTTCCGTTAAACGCATCAACTGTTCCTTCTCCTAAGATCACAGCATCAAGACCAGCGGCATCTGCTGTCCGAATGAGTGTGCCTAAATTCCCCGGGTCCTGTACTGCGTCTAATAGAAGAAGCCGTTCAACCTTCTTTTCTTCAAAAACTGGAACTGCACAGACCGCGGCAATGTGCTGAGGCGTTTCCGTTTCTGTCATGGCAGAAAAGGCCTCTTCGCTCAGTTCATATAACTCAATGTCAGGTTGGATATGAGAAGGAAGCATATCGGGAGAGGTGACCATTAATTCCTTCACGATCCCGCTCTTTAGTGCTTCTTCGACTAAGTGTATTCCCTCAACGAGGAACAGCCCCGTTTTTGTTCTTTCTTTTTTCGTATGGAGCTTTTTCCACTGTTTAATGTTTGTGTTTTTAGCTGATTCTATATATTTCAAGCGACGTTAACTCCTTTAATTATCATGAATTTATTATATCTCATGCACACTACATAATAAACCTGTCTTTGAGACAGAATAGGGCTATTACCATCAAAAAAGGAGTGTGGGCAATGGATTTTAATTTAAGAGGCGCAGTCATTCAAAACATTACTGGCCATAATCAAGAGCAGCTTGAACATACGATTTTAGATGCCATTCAAAGCGGCGAGGAAAAAATGCTGCCAGGCCTTGGCGTATTGTTCGAGGTGCTATGGCAAGAAGCATCAGAAAACGAAAAAAATGAGATCCTTGAAACATTAGAGCAAGGCTTAAAGCCTCAGCAGCAGCAATAAAAGAAGCCGGTTTGCTTATAAAAGCAAGCCGGCCTTTTTCATTTAGCCAGTGATAGGCGTTTCCATTCGAAGCGCTGGATCACGCCAGATTTCGACCCATTTTTTAATTGCAAACACAATAATGACAAATCCTAAGATCAGCATGATGATCGAAAGCACCGCATTCAGCACGCTGTAGCCGGATGCTTCAGGATTGAGATATACATTCGCTACCATCCAATAGCCTGCATAATTCACCGTCACATATAAGTAAGCAAGCGGAATTAAACAAGTGAGCATATATCGCCTTTTATCTGCAATTTTTAATACAACGGTTGCCCCAATAATTAACCCAACCGAAGCCATTAACTGGTTTGAAACCCCAAACAGCGCCCAAATAGAGCCAATGTCCCCTGAATAAAGTAAGTATCCCCACATAAAACAAGCAAGCGCACTTGCAAACACCGAACCAGGTACCCAGTCAGTTCGTTTAAGCGGTTTATATGCTTCACCTAAGAAGTCTTGAATCAAATAGCGAGCCACACGTGTCCCCGCATCAATAGCAGTTAAAATAAAGACAGCCTCAAACATAATGACGAACTGGAAGAAGTAAGAAGCCAAATGACTAAAGAACGGAATCCCCGTAAAGATATATGCCATCCCTACCGCTAATGTTACGGCACCACCCGTTCTTCCTTCTAAATCAAGGCCGATTTCTTTACTCAGCTGCGGAAGGTTTTCAACACTCATACCGAGTGTACGGAACACTTCTGGCGTACTGTTTATCGCAAAATAATCCCCTGGATGCAGAGCCGTAGCCGCAATTAAAGCCATAATACCAACTAAGCATTCTACCAGCATTGCGCCAAACGCAACAGGCTTCATATCACTCCAGCGGTCCAGCATCTTAGGCGTTGTCCCTGAACCAACAAATGCGTGAAAACCAGAAATGGCTCCGCAAGCAATCGTAATCGAAATAAATGGCCAGACAGGACCAGCTAATACAGGTCCTCCTCCATTCACAAACTCTGTAAACGCCGGGAATTGAATGGACGGATTCACGACAAAGATTCCGGCAATCAGCGCAATGAATACACCAATTTTCATAAAACTACTTAAATAGTCCCTCGGTGCGAGCAGCAGCCAAACTGGCAGAGCCGCAGCAAAGAAGGCATAGATCGGCAGAGCAAGAGCAAGCGTTTTTGTATCAAGTGTTAAAAAATCACCAAGTACCGTTCCTTGAATATTTGGCCCAAGGAATACACCAAACATCAGCAAAATAAATCCGGCAGATGTCGCCAGCTTTAAATTGCCTGTTTTTTTATAATACAGACCAACCCCCATCGCAATCGGAATTGTGATTCCAACTGCAAATGTCCCCCAAGGGTTACGTTCTAAAGCATGAAGCACAACCATAGACAAACCTGCCATTGTGATCGTAATAATAAACAGCATCGCAAGCCCTGTACAAAACCCGGCAACAGGTCCCAGCTCTTCCTTCGCTACCTCTGATAATGATTTCCCCTTTTTTCGCATCGACGCAAATAAGACGACTAGATCATGTACAGCTCCGCCTATGACTGCACCAATTAAAAGCCAAAGGAGACCAGGTAAATATCCAAATTGAGCGGCTAAAATCGGACCCACTAACGGACCAGCAGCTGCAATCGCAGCAAAGTGATGCCCAAATGTGACCCATTTATTTGTCGGCACATAATCTTTCCCGTCCTCTAGCGTGTGAGCCGGTGTAGGATGATCATCTGTGACCTTTAATACCTTGACCATCATAAATGTGCCATAAAGACGATAGGCAATCGCTAAAATACACATAGATCCTATTACAATTGTAACCGCATTCATTTAACCATCCCCTTTGTATAAACAATTTGTTACAAATATAACATAAATTAATTGATTTTTCTTTCTTTTAAAACCAAGTTGACAAATAAGAATAATGTGTTTATTCTTAAGGTAGCTTCACCTACTTCCATAAACTCTCTTTTGACAGGGCATTCTATGGCTCTGTCCTTTTTATTGCTTTCATCTTACAAAAATAAACGCTCGATCACATGTGCCTTATTCACTAGGAAATGTTCTCTTCTTTTACCACAAACAGTTCTTTTGACGCATCTTAAAAAACAACGTTCATTTCCTGGGAAATTCAATAAAAAAAGCCTTTCCCCTGTACTGAGGAAAGGCTTTCTTACTTAAGAACCGTACGTAATCTGTTCAACAGTTTTTTGATCAAGTCTTTTGATCACTTCTGTTAAAAGCTTCACTGCATTTTCATAATCATCTCGGTGAATCATTGCGGCATGTGTATGAATATATCTACTCGGAATCCCGATAGATAGTGATGGAACACCATGACCTGTCAAATGAATACCGCCAGCATCTGTCCCACCGCCAGGCATTGAATCATATTGATAAGGAATGTTCAGTTCATCCGCTGTTTGGACAACAAAATCACGAAGTCCTTTATGAGAAACCATTGAAGCATCAAATACAACAATCGTTGGTCCTTTGCCAAGCTTGCTTGTTGCTTCTTTCTCAGTGATGCCTGGTGTATCTCCTGCAACACCTACATCAATGGCAAATCCAATATCAGGCTGAATCGTAGCCGCTGCTGTTTTAGCTCCACGCAGGCCTACTTCCTCTTGGACAGTTGCGACGCTGTAAGCAATATTCTCATGCTGAGCATTGTGTAAGTTTTTCATGACATCAATTGCCACTGCACAGCCAATGCGGTTGTCCCATGCTTTTGCAAGGAGCATTTTTTCATCATTCATGACTGTAAACTCAAAGTAAGGAACGATTTGATCTCCAGGCAGCACGCCCCACTCCATTGCCTGTTCTTTGCTTGACGCCCCAATATCAATAAACATATCCGTAATCTCAATTGACTTTTTGCGAGCTTCAGGTGACAAGACGTGTGGTGGTTTTGAACCAATCACACCTGTGATCTCTCCCTTTTTCGTCACAATGGTGACACGCTGGGCGAGCATGACCTGTGACCACCAGCCGCCGACTGTTTGAAAACGAATGTAGCCTTTGTCATCAATTTTTGTCACCATGAATCCTACTTCATCTAAGTGACCTGCGAGCATAATTTTAGGTCCGTTTGCGTTTCCTTCCTTTTTAGCGATCAAGCTGCCAAGGCGGTCTGTAGAGACTTCATCTGCATATGATTCTATGTATGTCTGCATGACTTTTTTGACATCACGTTCATTTCCTGGAATCCCTTTTGCATCCGTTAGGTCTTTCAGCATAGTTAATGTTTGATCTAGCTTTGTCATTCCATTTATCCTCCTTTATCTTCATGGTGCATTCTTATTATACAAAACCTCTTTCGTTCAATACGATCTTTTTATGAATATTTTTTCGTTTAACGAAATATTTTTTTTTAAAAAGTTGAAACCTTTTGGTGTTTTCATTCGTAGTACATCAGATAACGGTATTGGAGGTGCATCCTGTCATGTTTGTAATCCTCATGAGACTAGCTCTTGTTGCATTGCTTGTCTACATCTTCTACATGGCGGTAAAATTCTTCTCAAATCCGAGAAGAAAGCTGAAACAAGCACAATTAAAAGAAGGCTTTTATTTTATGGACGAACAGCAAAATGCGCGCAAAAATTTTAATTTCGTCTATAAAGGTGTCTTGTTTGAAGGGGAGAAGCATGTTCCTTCTAAGGATCATCCTCTGTTTGTCCACTCCATTTACGTTTGGACGGAGTCACCTGAGAAGCTAAGTGAATTTACATTAGAAGACTTTGAAAAACTAGAGGAAAACATTATCGAGCGTTATCCTCAAACAAAAATTGATTGGGATCAGCCCATTAAAAAAATCAAACAAAAAAAAGGAGCAGACACGCCATCCTGATGGCGTCTGCTCCTTTTTCAAATAACTTGGATATATCCTAATAGGATCAGCTGTAAAATAATTAATACAGGCATGCCGATTTGAAAGGCAGGATGCTTTGTTTTATGCCGGAAATACTGCATTCCTAGATACGATCCAGCAGCGCCAAAAAGCACCGCAGCACTCCATAAATGCGCCTCTGAAATTCTCCATTTATGTGCTTTTGCCCGGCGTTTATCCTCACCCATGAGAAAAAAGCCGTAGCCATTCACCAAAATAAGCAGCAGAATCAAAGCCATATTCATTCATTTCACCTCACATGATGAGAAAAAAAGATCACCCCTCGAAGGAATGATCTTTTATAAAACTTACTTGTCTAGTTGTGCTTTTGCAGCATCAGCAAGCTGATTGAATGCACTTAGGTCATTCACAGCAAGGTCAGCAAGCATTTTGCGGTTTACTTCGATACCAGAAAGCTTTAAGCCATGCATTAAACGGCTGTAAGAAAGACCGTTCATACGAGCTGCAGCATTGATACGAGTGATCCATAGTTTACGGAAGTCACGTTTTTTCTGACGACGGTCACGGAAAGCGTAGTTTCCAGATTTCATCACCTGTTGGTTTGCTACTTTGTATAATCTATGTTTTGAACCGAAATAACCTTTTGCTAATTTAAGAACCTTTTTACGACGCTGACGCGACACAGTTCCGCCTTTTACTCTTGGCATTGTAATTCCCTCCTATGATTCCTATTCCAAATTACTTGATGTTTGCAAGTTGTTGTTTGATACGTTTGAAATCTCCAGCACTTACGATTGCGCTCTTACGCAATTTACGTTTTTGTTTTGTAGATTTGTTAGCGAACAAGTGACTTGTGTACGCATGAGAACGTTTAAGTTTACCAGAACCTGTTTTTTTGAAACGTTTAGCAGATCCACGGTGAGTTTTCATTTTTGGCATTGGATGTTTCCTCCCTCTGTTACTTTACTTTTCGACTTTTGGTGCAAGCATGAGGAACATGCTGCGTCCGTCCATCTTAGGTTTTGTTTCTACTGTTGCTACTTCAGCGCAAGCTTCAGAGAAACGGTCTAACACGCGCTGTCCGATTTCTTTATGCGTAATCGCACGGCCTTTAAAGCGGATAGAAGCTTTCACTTTATCTCCCTTTTCAAGGAATTTGATTGCATTACGGAGCTTCGTGTTAAAATCATGTTCATCGATTGTCGGGCTCAACCGAACTTCTTTTAAGCTAATGATTTTTTGATTCTTACGTGCCTCTTTTTCCTTCTTCTGCTGTTCGAATCGGAACTTACCGTAGTCCATGATTCGGCAAACAGGTGGTTTTGCATTTGCAGCAACTAACACAAGGTCAAGATTGGCTTTCGTAGCAATTTCCAGAGCTTCCTGGCGGGTTTTAATTCCCAGCTGATCGCCATTTTGTCCGATCAAACGAACTTCACGCGCACGAATACCTTCATTAACTAATTGATCTTTGCTAATAGTGAGCCACCTCCATGAGATTTTGAATTGAGTTCACAATTCATTTTGACCATTTCGTTGTATGTTTTACAGGCAAACAAAAAGTGTGGGCATATAAAACACCCACACTGCGAACATTTGCATGAAAAAATAAATGTACGGTCAACCTGTCAACTACAAACATGTGTCAATCAGGTGAGAAGCGGGTGCTTCTGCTTGTGATATCTATTCAATTCGTTAATTATTTTACACAATTTTCATTAGTCCGTCAAGTACCCGAACTCTTGAAACAACTTTTTCAGTTTAACATGATGAGACGAATTGGGCAAGACTTTTTCACACAATGACGCCATCAAAGAATCAACTGCATAAAGATTGGGATAACGATAACGGTCACAACTCCTACGACCACAACGGCGATACTCGCCATAGCTGCTTCTACTTCTCCCATCTCAATTCCAACCGAAACCCCAAGCGCATGTCCTGATGTACCAAGTGCAAGACCTTTTGCCACTGGGTTTTTAATGCGGAACAATTTTAAGAAGAAAGCACCTAGTGCATAGACAATGACTGCGTTAAATATGACCGCAAAGGCTGTAATATCCGCGATTCCGCCAATATCCTTTGCAATCGGAAGGGCAATCGCTGTTGTCGCTGCTTGTGGAAGCATGCTTTTCATCACAGCCGCATCTAAATGAATCCCTTTTGCTACGAGATATACGATCGTAATGGAACAAAGTGAACCTACAAAAATAGCGGATAAAATTTGCCACCAATATTTTTTAAGCAAGGCTCGCTGCTTATAAAGCGGGATAGCGAAAGCAATCGTGGCAGGCTCTAAGAAAAATTTGATAATCTTGCCGCCCTCATTATAATCTGCGTAGGAAAAACCGCCAACTTTCAAAAATAAAATGCCCAGTACCATCGCCACAAACAGCGGGGTGAACAAGAAGAAACCTTTTGATTTTTTAAATAAGAATGTCCCTATCCCAAAGGCGACTAATGAGACGACAATGCCAAAATAAGGACTCATTGTACTTGTACCCATTTTACATCTCTCCTTTAATGCGTACTTGAAGCTGGTTTATTTGAATGAGAAGGAGCAGATTTACTCTCCTTTGTCTCTTTACGTTTCTGCGGTTTTTCTGATAATTGCATGAGAAGCTGCGAAAACAGCCCTGTCGCTGCAAGTAGCATAATAGTTGCAATGATAATGACACCGACTACTTGCACACCTACTTCTTGCATGACACCTAGTGATTGAATAACTGAGATCCCAGAGGGAACAAATAGAAAGCTAATGAGTCCTGTCAATGATGTACCTAATTGCTCGACCTGCTCCAGTTTGACGATTTTCGTTGTTAACAAAACAAATAATAGAACCAAACCAATGACGGATGCGGGCATCGGTATCGGTAAATACATTGAAATGAGATTAGAAACGAACATTACGGTTGCAAAAATAAATGCTTGAGATAGAAATCCATATACTTTCGTGGCACTCATGCCCCTTCACCTCTTTCTTCGACTGCCCTCAGTATAAGGCATGAAATAAATGAATGAAGCGTTTACAATAAAACTCGCTGGATTCAATGACTGAAATGCAAAAAACGAGTATTGAAATACAAACAAAAAAGCCCTCCTACTCTAGCAGGAGTGACTTCTTTAATTCTTTGGCATATGTGCGGCTGACAGGAATAATAGACCCGTCTGTCATATGCAGATTATACGTCGAATTAAACCACGGCTGTACTTCTTTCATATGAGAGGTATTCACGATATAGCTGCGATGGACTCTCATAAAGTAAGCCTCAGGAAGTTTCTTTTCAATGACCACAAGCGGTTCTGTGACCACATACATGTGATCTTTTGTTTTCACGACCTTTTTCCCCTCGCTGAGTCCTACATACATGATCTCTTCAACTTGCAGGATCACAATTGAGTCATCGACTGAGATCGCTAATTTTTGCTGGTGAGGCGCTTTCTCATCTGACAGCTGATGCTCTTGCGTCTCAATGGATTTCCATTTTTTAAACTTCTGGATGGTCTGCAAAAGCCGCTCTTCATCAAATGGTTTTGTTAAGTAATCAAGGGCACTTACCTCAAACGCCTTCAGCGCATATTGATCAAAGGCTGTCGCAAATACAATTGCTGGTGGATCAGACATCCGGTTGAGCCTTTTGGCAATATCAAATCCGTTCTCACCAGATAAATCAATGTCTAAAAAGAGCAGATCCGGCTTATGATCGACCATCCGGTCAAACGCAGATTCTATATTTTCTGCTTCCTCTATTTGAACATCCTCTTTCGTTCTTCGTAATAAGTATTTTAATTCATCTCTTGCTAACACTTCATCATCTACGATTAATACCTTCATCAACGAGAATCATCCTTTTTTACATAGTCCATCGGAATGTGAAATGAGATGTCAGTGCCTTGGTCACTATGAATGGATAAAGCGGCTTGTCTGCCAAAAATCCCTCTTAACCGCTGATCTAAATTAAAAAGGGCTGTCCCTGTTCCTTCAAGTGATTCGACAGGCGCTTTTAATAGCTGAGCCATCTTATCATCTTCAATCCCCTGTCCATTATCTGTCACTTTCATATAAACATGCCCATCTTTCATCAAAGCGGATACGATGACTTCACAATTCGTTTGATGTTTAGGAAAAGCATGCCTCACTGCGTTTTCAACGAGCACCTGAAGCACAAAGGGCGGAATCAGCACCTGCTCCAGCTCCTTTTCAATTTGAAAGGTCACATGATATTTATTTGGAAACCTTGCTTGTTCAAGTGACAAATATGCCTCCACATGCTGAATCTCCTTCTGCATTGGAATCAGCAGCTGGCGGGCGCCTTGCATATTTGAACGGAAATAAATACTTAGCTGCAGCAGCAGCTTCCTGGCCATCTCCACATTGGTTCTGCATAAAACAGAGATGGTATTAATGGCGTTAAATAAAAAGTGCGGGTTCACTTGTGCTTGAAGTGCTTTGATCTCTGCATCTTTTAAGAGGCGGCTTTGGGTTTCCGCCTCCCCAAGCTCAAGCTGTGTGGAAAACAGCATCGCCAAACCTTCTGCAAGCTCCTCTTCCACCCTGCTTAATCCGACCGGAGAATTGAAATACATTTTTAACGTTCCGATCGTTTGACCGTTAGAAGTGAGCGGCAGCACGATTGCCGCTTCAAGAGGGCAATGGGCGACAGAACAATTGATTTCGCCCTTCGAATGTGCCTTCATAATCTTGCCGCTCATCAAGACTTGTTTCGACAGCCCCGTAATCAGGCTTTTAGATGGAATATGATGATCTGTTCCATCTCCGACATGCGCTAAAATCTTTTCTGTGTCTGTTAAGGAGACCGCATCTGTTTCAGTCAACCGATGAATGATCTCCGCCACACTTTTACAGGACTGTTCATTTAACCCTTGGCGGAAAAAAGGCAGTGTTTGATCGGCGATCGAAAATACACGATGTGTCTGCATCGCTTTTGCCTGCTCTTCTTGCCGAATGACTGACTGTAAAATAGATAAAAAGATAAAGCTGCCGATTCCATTTACAAAGATCATCGGCAGGGCAATGATACTGACAAGCCCCCATGCATCAGCAAAAGGCCTTGCAAACAGAAGGATAATGATCATCTGTAATGATTCCATCGCCACACCAAAAAGGGCTGCTTGGCGAGGTGTCACCATTCGATTCCTCCGCTTAAACCTACTGCCGACATAGCCTGCAATGACACCCGCTAAAATGGAAGAAATCGCACAGCTGAGCGCAGTGCTTCCTCCTAGAGAATAGCGATGAATTCCAGCTAAAAGCCCTGCGCCAATCCCTACAAACGGCCCCCCGATCAAACCACCCATTTCGATCCCCATAATTCTCGTATTGGCGATAGAGCTGGACGAGCCAAGATGATAAGAAAACTCATGATTCATGACAATTTGCTGCTGGATTTCAATACCTGTGTAATTGCTGATAATACTAAAAGAAGCAAAAATGAAGACTAGGATTGCCTTTTTCCTAAATCCTTGATTATGTAGCAATAGATTGCGAAAGCCCTTCACATGGGCAAGCACAAATCCTAAAATAACGATGATCCCCACACGCTCGATCATCATGATAATTAAATGAAGCAAACCGGCCACCTCAAATGATGTATGTCATATCTATTGTCTTTCTATTCTATCATGTGCGGTCAATGATCAAATATCTCTCAAATCTTTTCTTTATTGCCCTCTTCTTCTATTGTAAAATGAACATGAGCCTGTCACTTGCAATTGAAGGTAACACATACATAACAAGGGAGAAGATCATGAAAGCCGTATTTTTCGATTTAGATGATACTTTGCTTTGGGATGAAAAAAGCATTCATACAACTTTTCAGGAAACTTGCCGCGAAGCGGAAAAGAAATATGGACTTGATCCAGAATCGTTTGAACAGATTGTACGTGAAGAAGCAAGAAAGCTGTACTCTTCCTATGAAACATATGATTATACTGTCATGATCGGCATTAATCCTTTCGAAGGACTGTGGTCGAATTTTAGTGAACCGATTAGCGAAGGCTTTCAAAAGCTGAACGCCATTGCACCAGAGTATCGCAAAAACGCTTGGACCAACGGCTTAAAGACAGCGGGAATTGACGATGAGGCATTTGGTCAATATTTGGCTGATTTCTTTGCAGCTGAACGCAGAAAACGCCCATATGTCTATGAAGAAACATACCCTGTTTTAAACCGCCTGAAAGGCAGTTACGAATTGCTCCTTTTAACAAACGGAGATCCTAGCCTTCAAAAGGAGAAACTGGCAGGTGTTCCTGAGCTAGCACCTTATTTTAACGAAATTGTGATTTCAGGAGATTACGGAAAAGGCAAACCCGATCCAGGTATCTTTGAGCACTGCCTTCAGCTGTTAAACTTAACAAAAGACGAAGTGATCATGGTTGGAGATAATCCGAAAACAGATATTCTCGGTGCATCTCGGGCTGGCATCCAAACCGTTTGGATCAATCGCCATGGCAAGAAAAATGAAACAGATGTGACGCCTGATTATGAAATCAAAGACTTACATGAATTGTTTGATATATTAAAATAGAACAAAAAAACACCCTTCTCCTGACGAGATTGGGTGTTTTTTTATTTTTAGAGCTATATGATTGCCGCTAGATTTTGCGCTTGCCGGTCTAAGCCGCGTGCTGCTTCTCCTACAACAATGAATTCCTCGCTTGCCTGCTTTACAAGATTCCGGTTTGTAAACACGGTTGTCTTTGCCCGGCTTGTTCCGCTGCTGACCTTCTCTACTTCTGTATGGATCGCCTTCACATATTGATCTACCTTGACGATCGCTTCTTTTGAATTTGTTGCAAGCTTTCGAATTTCTGCTGCTACAACACTAAAGCCATTTCCATAGGAACCCGCATGTGCCGCTTCTATTGCCGCATTTAAGGCGAGCAGCTGGGTTTGTGAAGAAATACTGTTAATGGTTGCAGCAATGGAGCTGATGGACTCTACCTGCTCCGTTAATCCTTTTAGCAAGCTCATATTTTGATCGGTTTCGTTTGCTATATGATCAAAGGAGGCATTGACACTTTGACTATGCTGAATGCCAACTTCTGCTCGTTCCATTAATTTCGCAGACATCTCCTTTAAGCCTTCTACAACCTGTTTCATTGTGTGTTCTCTCTCCGTAATATCTGTTGCCACTTTCACAACACCCACTACAGTTCCTTCTTCATCTTGAACAGGTGAATAGGTCGCTTCAAGCCATAAGGTGCTGCCGTTTTTTGTGATCCGCTGCACCTTTTCCTGAAAGACTTGACCTTCTCTCAAACGCTTCCAAAACATGTGATAGCTTGTGTGTTCTGTAATATGCGGAGGACAAAACTGTCTATGTTTAAGACCGATCATCTCTTCTTTAGAATATCCCATGGCTTTTGCAAATATATCGTTCACCCATAGAACTTCACCTGTCACATTAAATTCAATCATTGCCAGCGAGTGCTCTAATGCACGAAGAACAGCTGATTGCTCCAATACATGTAACGATAAATTGTTTGTTGTTTGCATCATCGCTTTCATTCCCCCAATTTGTCTCAAACCAATAGTACATACTTACCCTTACTTTTGTACTATCTAAACGTCTCTTTTTAGAAATTGGATCACTAGTGGAGGATGTTTTCCAAAAAGAAAAAAGCCAGTGATCTCAAGAGAATCACTGGCTGCTTATTATTTTTTTGCTTCTGCTACTGCATGTTTCACAAAGGCTTCAAGATCCATTGTTTCTGAATCTTGTTCCCCGTATTTTCTTACATTGACAGCGCCATTTTCTGCTTCTTGATCTCCGACGACAAGCATGTACGGAATCTTTTGCATTTGCGCTTCTCTAATTTTGTACCCAATTTTTTCATCGCGGCTGTCAAGCTCTACACGAAGACCTTCAAGCTGCAAACGTTCTTGCACTTTTTTCGCATAGTCTAAATGAACAGACGGTGAAACTGGAATGACTTGGAATTGTACAGGTGCCAGCCATGTTGGAAGGGCTCCTTTGTACTCTTCAATTAAGAAGGCAACAAAGCGTTCCATTGTAGAAACAACGCCTCTATGAATGACAACTGGGCGATGGTGCTTTCCATCTTCTCCGATGTATGTGAGATCGAAGCGTTCTGGAAGTAAGAAATCAAGCTGTACAGTGGATAATGTCTCTTCTTTTCCAAGAGCTGTCTTCACTTGTACATCAAGCTTCGGACCATAAAATGCCGCTTCGCCTTCTGCTTCATAGTAGTCGTGACCAAGCTCGTCCATTGCATCCTTCAGCATCGATTGTGCTTTATTCCACATCGCATCGTCATCGAAATACTTCTCAGTATCTTCTGGATCACGGTAAGATAAGCGGAATGTGTAGTCATTCAAGCCAAAGTCTTGATACACTTCTTCAATTAGGCGAACTGTACGGATGAACTCGTCTTTGATCTGATCTGGACGAACAAAGATGTGTGCATCGTTTAATGTCATACCGCGAACACGCTGAAGGCCGGATAAGGCACCTGACATTTCATAGCGGTGCATTGTACCAAGCTCCGCAATACGAATTGGCAATTCGCGATAGCTGTGCGGCTCGTTTTTGTAAATCATCATATGGTGCGGACAGTTCATCGGACGAAGAACAAGATCTTCGTTGTCCATTTCCATCACTGGGAACATGTCTTCTTGATAATGCGCCCAGTGTCCTGATGTTTTATACAATTCAACATTCGCAAGAACTGGTGTGTACACATGCTCATAGCCAAGACGCACTTCTTTATCGACAATGTAACGCTCGATGACGCGGCGGATCGTTGCGCCTTTTGGCAGCCAAAGTGGAAGTCCTTGACCAACCTTTTGAGAATTCGCAAACAGTTTCAGCTCTTTTCCAAGCTTACGGTGATCGCGTTCTTTCGCTTCTTCCAGCAGACGTAAGTGCTCATTTAAATCTTCTTTGCTGAAGAAAGCTGTTCCGTAAATACGCTGAAGCATTTGGTTGTTACTGTCACCTCTCCAGTATGCACCTGCAAGGCTTAACAGTTTAAACTCTTTGATTTTCCCTGTAGACGGCAAGTGAATCCCGCGGCAGAGGTCAAAGAATTCACCCTGCTCATAAATCGTTACAGCTTCACCTTCTGGAATCGCCTCTAACAGTTCAAGCTTCAATTCATCACCAATCGCTTCAAAGCGCTGTTTCGCTTCTTCTCTTGATACTTCAATTCGCTCAATTGGCAGATTGCTGTTAATGATTTTCTTCATTTCTTTTTCAATCTTTGGTAAGTCTTCAGGTGTGATGGCAACATCGATGTCCACATCGTAGTAGAAACCATTTTCGATGACAGGACCTACGCCAAACTGAACGTGATGCTCTTTTCCATACAGGCGTTTGATTGCCTGTGCTAGCAAATGTGCTGTGCTGTGGCGCATAATGTCGAGTGCTTCTTCACTTTTATCTGTGATAATCTCGATTGTTCCACTTTCTAATAGCGGCGTACGCAGATCTATTTCTTTACCGTTCAATTTACCGGCAAGTGCTTTTTTCTTTAGGCCCGGGCTAATTGATGCCGCGATGTCTTCTGTTGTAGCTGTTTTGTCAAACTCCTTGACTGCTCCATCTGGAAATGTAAGTTGAATTTGTTCTGACATCTCTGGTCACTCCTTTTTTTGGCAATATAAAAACCCCGCCCCCTGGAAAGGGACGAGGTTGAATAAACGGAATCGTGGTTCCACCCTTTTTCCCGTATTTGCAGCTTACTTTTTCATAAGCAAATACGGCTTGTGTTTCGATAACGGGAATTCCCGTCAGCCATTACTAAAAAGTTCACAGCTGATGTTCAAAGGTGGTAAAGCAAATGGTCCTCTGCTAGGAAGCTTTCAGCCGCGGCTTCCCTCTCTTTAAGCGGGTGTTCATTTGTTCATGTCCTTATCAATACGGTCTCTGTATGAAGTTACACCGTATTATAAAACGTTTTTTCGTGAAAATCAAGAAAGCTTTTCACTTTTCTTGTTGAAATGAGCATGTACAAATTGAACATTCTGCTCTTGGAATGAATGAGACGGGAACACCTCGACCCTTTCTTGAAAAATATTTTGAATGGTTTGCACCATCGAGTGACCTGTATCATTTGTAAATAGGTCAATTTTTTGCGGTGCAATAGAGACGAGCGGTGCAATCAGCTGCGAATCAATATACATTGGATGCTCTCTTACAAACTGTCTGTCTATGTATTGTTTTTGATCACGCTCAGAAGCGTAGCGAAATTCCCAAATCACCAGGCGGTCCTGATGCACAACATGTACTTTTTCGAGCCTAGGCTCTCTTGCCATCACATAGTCTCGAAGTGATTGAATGAAATTTTGATACTCTTGTTCCATTTTGTATTCTTCAATGGACACTTCAACATAGTTCTTCAGCCTTCGGTCATACTCTGACAGCCTAAATGTCATAAATGAACCAATTGAAAAAACACCTTGCTGTAAAGAAATCGCCTCAAGCTCCTTTTTTAAAAGGGCTTCTCTAGGCGGGTCTTGATGAATGCCGGGAATATCATCTAAGTCCCCATTCATGATACTGTGAGCGATGGAAAGAATTTGGTGCTGCTCTTCAGGATCTTTAAATAAATAGGTGTTTTCAAGGATGCTGCGCATGCGCTCATTTTCTTTGCATTCCAAAAAAAAGTGAACCAATAATGGCCGCACAATGTGCTCAAGTGCTTCTTCTGATCCCTTCGCCTCTATGAGAAGCCGGTCTTTCCCTTGTTGAATTGACATGTGATGCCGACTGTCCAAGTGTTCAGCAAGATGTAAAAAAGCGGCGGTATCATATTCATCTTCAAAGATTATTTCAAGCATGTTTGTCCCCCCTAACGACATCTGTTACATATATATGGGGAGAACATAAAAAATAGACGCCTAAAATAAATCAGGCATCTTTCTTTTTAAAATGAGTGGTACGGAGATAAAGATCAAATAAATCAAACAAACAACCACTAAGGCCGCATAATTGCCGCTGACAAAGCTTGAGCCGAGAACATTTAACGCAATTGTCCCCGGTATTAAGCCTAAAAAGGTGGCTGCCACAAATGCACGATAATTTGCACGCGAAGCGGCTGCCGCATAGCTGACAAAATCAAAATGAATCGGTGCAATACGCAATAACAAAATATAAAGAAATCCATGCTCCTGAATACGGGACGTCACCGCTTTCAGCTTCCGGCTGTTTGAATCCGTTTCCTTCTTTTTTGCTCGAAAGGTTGAAGCAATCATGAAGGAGCCTGTTGCCCCGGCTGTAGCTCCAATGAGGGCATAAACCGTCCCAAGGACACTGCCGAATGCCAAACCTGCTGCCAAGGAAAAGACCGTAATCGGGACAAGAACAAACGGGCGGAAAAGAGATAAAAAAAGAAAAACAAAGGGAGCCAGCATCCCAAATTGAAGCACCCAATTCTTCACATCTTTTGGCGCAAGCTGAAGATGCTGTTTGTTCAGCCACCACAGTGCAGCAGCAAAAATGCCAATCACAAGAAAAAGCAGCCATTTTCTTTTGTTCATTTCATTTGCTCCTCCTTCAGGTGACATACGCTTTTATAAATGACGGCGGTTTTCTCCCTCGAGCAACACTGGCTCTGCTAAATAGAGAATCCGTTCCATTAAACGAGCGGCTTTGACCTCTTCTTTTTCCCCACGCTGTGAGTACGTAAAGTGATGCTTCAGCTCGTTTGGTGAGAAATTAGAAGAGAAAAATGTCGGCAGCTGCTCTGCCATACGGTATTGTAAAATCGTTCCGAGCAGCTCATCCCGCACCCAGCTTGTCATCGATTCTGCACCAATATCATCAAGCATTAAAATTGGGGTGGACTTGACCATATTCAGCTTTTCTTCTAGCGTATGATCAGCTAATGAATTTTTTAACTCTCTCACAAATTCAGGCACGTAAACAAGGAGAGATGGGTATTCTTTCTCCGCTAGCTGCTGTGCAATAGCTGCCAGTATATACGTTTTTCCTACTCCAAACTTTCCGTGTAAATACAAGCCTTTTCCTTTTCCAGTCTCATCATAGCTTTGGAGGAATTGACCTACTTTTTGGATGACCTCTTGTCTTCCCACAACGTTCAGATCAGCGAACGTCGCTTGAAGGACATTTTGCGGAATATACATGCTTTTCATCAGTTCTTGCTGTTTTTTCTGTCTATCGAGCCGGAGCTTGACTGGGCAAGGGGAATATTCAATATCAATACTCTGACCTTTGATCACAAGCTTCGGGTGATACCCATCTAAAATGGCATTGACGTTTTCGTCATCTAAGCAATAAGAGCAGCCCTTCGACTGCTGCACATATTCAAAGAGCCGGTTCAAGCTGCGATTGATCATGTCTTCATGTATCTCTTCTTGATGCTTCTGTAAAAAGGCCTTCACATCTTTATCAGATAACACACTTTCTTTAATCTGATTGTATCTCACGCGAAAATCTACACGTCCTTTTAGCTGTTCAAATGAACGACCGATCGGTTTCATCCCATCTCACCTCACCTTAATGTGCATTGTACTTTTTCATATTTTTAAACTGATCTAACAGTTTTTCTTTTTCTCGTTCGAGGTCTTCTGTAGACAGACTGTCCGTTTGCTCTTTTGCCGGCTGTTCTTTTGTTTCGGTTTCTTTCATCCAGTCAGGCAGTTTCTCTTCCCTGACGACTTTTCCTGAACCATATGTGCTGCGCTGCTTTTTCTGCTGCGCCCACTCTGTCATTTGTCTGTTTTCTTCTTTGGCAATTTTCATGGCCGCTGCTACGGTTTTGATTTTCTTTCTCACCCAATGAGCGGCGATTTTTTGCATATATGTTTTTGACAGCTTCATATCTGTTTTGAGTAATGTATAGTAGATGAGAACATTCATGACACCTGGCTCTAGCTGCTGCTCGAGCATGATATCTTCGACAATTCTTAAGTCGGCATACGTTGGCTCAATGCCATCTGCCATGTCTTTTAGCAGCTCCCTAGGCGAAATATGATCCAGCTTTTCAATCAATTTTGCATCTGGAGTATCTGCCGCCGGCGTCTTTGAAGCATCTTGGCGCAAGTGTCTTGGCTGTTTTTGATCAATTAGTTTTGGCTGTTCGCCTCTGTATTCAATTTGGTACCAGTCTCTTGCTGCTTTTCTCAGCTCTTCTGTTGAGATCATTTGATCCGAACCGCATGCACCTGCTACAATATTTTGCATTTGAAGCGGGGTGATGCCGTATACAACAGCTAACTTCTTAATTGTTTCTTTTACCTGCTTTGTCAAAGCCTTTCTTGGAATCATCATGTCAGACATTCCCGCTAACAATAGATCAAAATCAAAGGATTCGTCTGAGAGCGGTGCCGGCTGACTCGATCCAACGGTCACATATTCATAGCCTTGATCAAGCGATGACGCCTGATGAATTTCTTCTGTCATCTTGCGTTCGCCTGGCTGCAATACGTGAAACACTTCTTCAAACGAACGTGAAATGTTCTTTGCTTCTGCAGGAACACCTGGATAAGAGAAATAATCACGCAGCTGCATATATTTTGCTTTTTCTACACGATGGTACAGCAGGACATTCAGCATACCATCTTGGAAAAACTCATCCGGTCTTAACGGCGGTACAAGCTCATATGTAAACAGTCTGCCTTCTTCCGTTTCCTGTTCATATGTGCGGAGTAAGCCGATCGCTTCAAGCTTTAAACGTTCCTCAAAAATATCATTTAAATTCGTCTGCAGCATGACCATGAGCTGCCGATGAGGTGCAGGTTTCCCCCATATACGATTTTGTTCCAGCTCACCCCAAAGCGTCATGTATAAGCTAAAAGCGGACATGCCAATAAGCGGCTGATATAAAAGAGTGATGAGCTGTCTATCGATGTCACCGAGCAATGAAGCGCTTTTGACGACATACGGATCGACGGCTAGCACTTCCTTCCAATGCTCTGTCATATGCTGATCCTCCCCATGAATTGCGATTGTTTCCATTGTACACTCTTTTTACGTTTTACGCTTTACGCAGGAAAAAGAGCATGAAGAATCTCCAGCTCTTTTAGCGTTCTTTCTTTAATAGATCTTTTAATTCATCAATAAAGACATTGATATCTTTAAACTGCCGGTAAACTGAGGCAAACCTGACGTAAGACACTTCATCAATTTTCGCCAGCTCGTCCATGACCATTTCACCTACAAGCTCGCTTTTCACTTCTGACATGCCTTGATTGCGCAGTTCTTTTTCGATATTAAAGCAGACATCCTCCAGCTGCTTTAAAGCGACAGGACGCTTTTCACACGCTTTGATGAGTCCTCTCAGCATTTTTTCCCGGCTGAATTCTTCTCGAATCCCTTCTTTTTTCACCACAATCAGCGGTAATTCTTCTAATTTCTCAAACGTCGTAAAGCGATATTGGCAGCTTTCGCACTCTCTTCTACGACGGATGGATTTCCCTTCATCTACTGGTCTTGAATCAAGCACCCTTGTGCCAAGGTGCTGACATGTGGGACATTTCATTTCATCAGCTCCGATCTATTCTTGGAAGTTGTTTGTCTATTTCATCATAAAGGGACAGAACGGTTTTTTGACTATAGCCGAAATCTGTGGGCAGAGCCGTTTCTGTTGTCACATTAAAATCGACAGCTGTTTCAAAAGGACGAATTGAAATGACAGTCGCCACGAGAAAGGCTTTTTTCGGCAATCGTATGTTTGCGCTGATTTCACCTCGTTCTGCTGAAACAGATGTCACTTGATAGGAATCGCTTCGGGAAAGCATAGCTTCCACCGCTTGAAAAACTTGTGCATTCGTCGATTTGTAGTAATGGCTTCTCAGTTCTGACACTGGATGTTCGTCAGCTGTTTCTGTATGGTTTGACATGAACCGTTTTAACTTTTGTCCTAAAGTCATATACGTATCCCCTTTGCCATAATGCCTCTTTCTTTATTTTATAAAAAAAACCTTTGTTTTCCTAGAACAAAAGTATAGACAAGCTGGGGAATGTTGGATTTTTTATCAAATAAATATAAAAAGGAGCATAACACAAAGGCATTCAATGCTTTTGGCCAGCTCCCATTGCAATCTTTTTTATGTTTACAGTGCTTTGGCTTGTGCCTGTTTCACTTGTACAGGTCCCATGCCTCGAGGAATTTCGATGTTTTCTCTTGTTTCAGCACCTAATTCATCTCCGATATGATCTGCTGCAATATTCGGATCTAGGTCGCCGCAAGTATAAACATCTATGCTCGCATAACCATGTTCAGGAAAGCTGTGAATTGTCAGATGAGATTCAGAAATAATGACAACTCCACTTACTCCTTGAGGTGCAAATTTGTGAAAAGCAACCTCTCTTACCTCAGCTCCTGATTTCAAAGCTGCATTTACAAACGTTTTTTCAATAAAATCCATGTCGTTCAGTTTATCACAGTCGCATCCCCATAGCTCGGAGATAACGTGACGTCCGATTGTTTCCATCATGGACCCCCCTTTAAACAAGAATGAAAGAGTGAAGTTCTAAGCAGCCGGACCGGACATATACCACGGGGGAAAGTTAGTCCTAAGAGGTCCTAACCCTTTAAGTATACCCGAATGAGTCTGCGAACAAGAAGTTCACGAAAAATAGTATACTTTGTTTAGACCCATTTTGCAAGCTGTGTTTTTAGTGGGATTTTCTCTCATTTCTTGAAAAAGGGACGTTCATCTTCTTCATTTCAAACAGCAGACAGCTCTTTCATCTGTGCCCCGACAAACTTCACAAGGTCAACCACTCGGCATGAATAACCCCATTCATTGTCATACCATGCAAGAACTTTCACTTTTCTCCCTTCCATTACCATCGTTGTCAGTCCATCAACGACTGCTGAATAAGGATTCGTGTTAAAGTCCGTAGAGACAAGCGGCTCATCTGTGTAATCTAAAATACCGGCAAGAGATGTTTTAGATGCATTCGAGAAGGCTGCATTGACTTCTTCTGCTGTGACATCTTTTTTCAAGTCAACAACAAGATCAACCATCGACACATTGGAAACTGGTACGCGAAGTGCAAGTCCATGCAATTTCCCTTTCATGTGCGGAAGTACTAAAGAAAGCGCTTTAGCGGCACCCGTCGTAGTTGGAATAATGGACTGAGCACATGCTCTCGCCCGGCGCAGATCCTTATGCGGGTTATCGATATTTTTTTGATCATTTGTATAAGCATGAACCGTTGTCATTAAACCATTGTCGATGCCAAATTCATCATCTAACAGTTTCACAACTGGTGCTAAACAGTTTGTTGTACAAGATGCGTTTGAAATAATGACGTGTTTTTCAGGATCAAGATCATCCTCATTGACGCCCATCACAATCGTAATGTCTTCATTTTTACCTGGAGCTGTTAGAACGACTTTTTTCGCTCCGGCATCTATATGGCCCATCGCTTGATCTTTTGAATTAAATTTACCTGTTGCTTCGATCACGATATCAATCCCAAGCTCTCCCCATGGAAGCTGCTTTGGGTCTCTATTATTGAGCAAAAGCACTCTTTTGCCATTCACAATCAAGGCGTCATCTTCTGCTGTCACATCGCATTCGTAACGTCCATGATTTGTATCATATTTAATTAAATGTGCTAGCGTTTCGGCAGGATAGCTTGCGTTCACCGCTACAATTTGAATTTGATCATCAAGCATTGCTTTTCTGAAGACCATGCGTCCAATTCTGCCAAACCCATTGATCGCTGCTTTTACCTTCATGAACAGGTCACTCCTCTATTATGTGTTATACTCAATAAATTTATTTATGAAATTAGTATATCACATTAGAATGTAATTGCCAGTATATAAACGTATATTTTCTAAAAAGGGCTGTTCTTTTCAAAGGAAATCAGAATAAAGCATAAAAAAAGAAGAGTACGTGTATGTACTCTTACTTATCTGTATGTTCCCATTCATTTAATATGTTCTGCAATTGCCTTCTGATAAAAGCAAGGTCTTGTGTGTTCTCTATCACGCGGTCTGCTTTTTTACATTTCTCCTCAAGAGGCTGCTGAGAGTGAATACGATTCAGCGCTTCTTCCTCGCTGAGGTCATTTCGATTCATGAGCCGCGATAGCTGCAATTCAGGCGTTGTATACACCACAATGATGCGGTCGACGAGACTTTCCAGCTGACTTTCAAATAAAAGCGGGATATCGAGGACAACGAAGGTTTCGTTCTGACTAACCCCTTCATCTCTCTGTTTGAGCATTTCTTTTCTCACTTCAGGATGAACAATCGCATTCAGCTGCTTTCTTTTCTCTTCATCAGAAAAAATGATGGCTCCAAGCTGCTGCCGGTTCAGCTCCCCATTTGGCAGGAGAACATCCTCACCAAAGGTTTGAACGATTTGTTGAAGAGCTGGTGTTCCTTTGGCAACCGCTTCTTTTGCAATGACATCTGCGTCCACGACCCGGATGCCCTGCTCTTTTATCATCTGTGAGACGGTGCTTTTTCCACTAGCAATCCCGCCTGTTAATCCAATGACAAGCGTCAATTGATTTCCTCCTTTACAGCTTCCACACCCCAATTAAAATGAGCAGAAGCCCTGGTAAGCATGCAAGTTTATCGATCCAGCGCCAATTTGCCAAGTAATGACCGGCACGGAGCCCGATACACACAAAGAGTGAGCTCATCACGGCCACAGTGATACTCATGACAATTGGAGAAAAGCCTAGAATCGCTGCGCCAATCCCTGCGCCAAATGCATCAATGGATAAAGCAATCCCAAGAAGCACCGCTTCTATTCCATTGATCGTCCCAGAACGGTCAATATCTGCACTTGTCGGCTTTCGCAAAATTTGAATAACAAGACCAAGCGATTGCACTTCCACATTGAGCAATGTCTTTTCATGAAGAAGCAAATCACGCTCTTTCGCTGGTTTGTAAAATTGATAAAGGACCCAAAGTCCAATGGCGATTAAAATGCCTCCACCAAGTTTATCTGTCACTGAGACAGGGAGGAATGTCGTCAGCAGGCTGCCAATCAGCATGGAAATGAGCAGCACAATCCCTGAACAGCATGCAATAATGACAATCGCTTTAAATGGAATCTTCATTTTACGAAGGCCATACGTAAAGCCTACAGAAAAGCTGTCAATGCTGACTGCAATAGCTAAAAACAGGAGCGAAATCGAAATCATACCTGAACTCTTCCTTTCTGTTCATGCAACGATGATCAAGAGTCTCTAGGCGTCCTTAGACTCTTCTTCACTATATGAAGAGCAGGTGGGCTGTGTGTCAGTCTACACCTTGCTGAAAAATGAATGTTTTTTATCGTATGCACAGCAAAAAGGAAGCATGCTGATGGCTGATTTTTATTGAGGACGTTTTTGGCAGGTCACACAAAAATGAGTGCCGCGCCCTCCGACTACTGTTTTCTCAATGATGCTTCCGCATGTTTGACAAGGCTCTCCCCGCCGATCATACACAAGAAGCTGCAGCTGAAATGTGCCAATATCACCTTGTGAATTGATATATGAGCGAATCGTGCTTCCTCCTGCATCTACCGCCACTTGAAGTGTATCGATAATATGCCTGTGAAGCACTTTACACGATTCAAGGCTGAGCTGATTCGCTTTTGTTTCTGGATGAATGCCTGCTTTAAACAAAACCTCATCTACATAAATATTACCTAGTCCCACGACAATCTTTTGATCAAGCAGCGCTGTTTTGACCACACGGGATGTTTTTTTCAATTGCTCCCATAAATATTCCGGAGTGAATTGATCATCAAAAGGCTCATATCCCAGCTGTGAGAGCGGGAGTTCCTTTTCTTCTTCACCCGGCTGAAATAAATGCATCGTGCCAAATTTACGTACATCATGGTACCGAAGCTCAGTACCGTCTGTAAACGTAAAGACGACGTGTACATGTTTATCGTATGGCTCATGCGCTTCATGTACACGGTATTTCCCTTCCATCCTTAAATGGGAGACCATCACGTAATGGTCTAAATGAAAGAGCAGGAACTTTCCTCTTCTTTCAATGGTTTGTATCGTTTCTCCTACCATCCTTCTTGCGAACTCTTCCGGCTCCCCAGGACGTTTGATGATATTTGGCCATTTGATATCGACCGTTTCAATCGTTTTTCCTTCGACTAACCGCTTGAGTGTGCGCCGGACGGTTTCAACTTCTGGTAATTCCGGCATGCTCCTCGCTCCTTTTTCTCTCTCTATTATTTTGCGTCGTACCAAGATGGCCCTGAAGCAAAATCAACTTTTAGCGGCACATCTAGCTGAAGTGCATTTTCCATGACTTCAGGGACAATTTTTTCAAGTATGGCAATTTCTTCTTTCGGTGCTTCGAAGATCAGTTCATCGTGCACCTGTAATAAAAGATTTGCCTGCAAGTTTTCTTCTTTTAACTTTCGCGCCATATCAATCATGGCTTTTTTAATAATATCAGCCGCACTACCTTGGATCGGTGTGTTCATGGCTGTTCGTTCGGCAAAGCTTTTGATATTAAAATTACGGCTTGTGATATCCGGGATATACCGTCTGCGTTTGAGAAGCGTCGTGACATATCCTTTTTGTTTCGCTTCCTGCACGATCTCTTCCATATAGGTTTTCACGCCTTTAAAGCTTGTTAAATAGCGTTCGATAAAAGCAGCTGCTTCTTTTCTTGTGATCCCAAGATTTTGAGATAATCCATAGTCACTGATTCCATATACAATTCCGAAGTTGACAGCCTTGGCTTGTCTTCTCATAGAGGAAGTCACTTCTTCTTCTGAGACATGGAACACGTCCATCGCTGTTTTCGTGTGAATATCCATATCTTGCGTAAACGCTTCGATCAAATTCTCATCCTGAGAAATATGAGCGAGTACACGCAGCTCAATTTGTGAATAGTCAGCAGCAAACATGAGCCAGCCTTCTTTTGAAGGAACGAAGGCTTGACGAATCTTCCGTCCTTCTTCTAAACGAATCGGGATGTTTTGCAGGTTTGGATCTGTTGAGCTTAATCTTCCTGTTTGTGTGAGTGCTTGATTAAATCTTGTATGCACTTTATGGGTATCCTTGCGCGTTACTTTCATTAAGCCTTCCACATAGGTCGATTGCAGCTTTCCAATTTGGCGGTAATGCAGAATGGACCGAATGATTTCGTGCTTATCTTCAAGCTTTTCGAGAACATCCGCAGATGTCGAGTAGCCCGTCTTTGTCTTTTTAATAATCGGCAGACCTAATTTTTCAAAAAGAATCACGCCAAGCTGTTTAGGAGAATTGATGTTAAACGTTTCTCCTGCTAAGCGGTGAATAGTTTCTTCATATTCTTTCAGCTTTTTCGTTAATTCTTCACCCATCTTTTCTAGGCGCTCAAAATCTACCTTTACGCCAAGGGATTCCATTTCACCTAAGATGAGGGCAAGCGGGAGCTCTAAGTCTTCATACAGTTCAAGCTGATCATTTTTTTCTAACGCTTCAAGTGTTAAATCATGCAGAGCAGAGATCGCCGCTGCTTTTCGTCCAAGATGTTCCTTCAGTTCATCTTCAGGTGGAATCGCCTGCTTTGCTCCTTTTCCGTACACTTTTTCATCAGAAAGAGCGATGTTGAGACCGTATTCCTTCGCCACACTTGCAACGTCCTCATACGATTTCTGAGGGTTGACGACATAGGAAGCGAGCAGGACATCGTTATCGACACCTTTTAGATCGACATCATGCCATCTGAGGGCGACAACTGCTCTTTTTGAATCAAAGACCCATTTCTTCTTCGTTTCATCCTGTACCCATTGTTTAAATGCGTCTGATTGAAGCGCATCTTCTTTCGTGATAAAAAACGCACCGTATTCATTATGAATCGCAAAACCGATCAAATCCGCTTCATGATAATTATCTCCTAGCTGTTCTACCACAAGGGCGGCATGATCTGTCAGCATCTCATCCGTTACATCCGTCATTTTTTTCACTTCTAATGCTTCTACTTCGACCTGTTCTCCTGTTTCTGGTGCTTCTCCTAGACGCTCTAGGAGCGTTTGAAAGCCTAGTTCTTTATAAAGAGAGATCACTTGATCCATATGAGGGCCTTCATATGCGAGATCCTTGCTTGATACATCAATTGGCGCTTCTACAAGAATCGTTGCGAGTTTTTTACTCATCACCGCTTGATCTTTATATTCTTCAAGCTTTTCTTTTAGCTTTTTCCCGCTCACTTCGTCAATATGTTCAAGCAGATTTTCAACCGTTTCAAACTGCTTTAACAATTTAATCGCTGTTTTTTCACCTACACCTGGCACCCCTGGAATATTATCTGAGGAATCTCCCATCAAGCCTTTCATATCGATGATTTGATCTGGGCGCAGTCCATATTTCTCTTCAATATGAGCCGGTGTGTAATATTCTACTTCTGTAATGCCTTTTTTCGTAATCGCCACCGTCGTATGGTCTGTTGAGAGCTGCGTTAAGTCCTTATCTCCTGAGAAAATTTTGACTTCAAAGCCGTCTTTTTCTGCCTCCACAGCCAATGTCCCGATAATATCGTCAGCCTCGTATTGAGGAAGCTCGTACCTTTTTACCTGATAGGCATCTAATAGTTCACGGATGAACGGCATTTGTTCTGATAGCTCTGGCGGCGTTTTTTGTCTTCCGCCTTTATATTCTTTAAATGTCTCGTGGCGGAACGTTGTTTTTCCCGCATCAAATGCAACGAGCATATGGGTTGGCTTCTCGTCCTCGAGCATCTTCATTAAAATCATTGCAAAGCCGTAAATGGCGTTTGTATGAACGCCTTTATCATTTGATAATAGCGGCAAAGCAAAAAAGGCTCGGTAAGCGAGACTGTTTCCATCCACTAGTACTAATTTCTTTTTGTCTGTCATGTTTTAATCCTCCATCGGCTGAGCCATTTCAGCCGTCTCTTTCACACATTGTATCATCATTTTATCAAAGTTTATTTTGAAAAGAAAATAGTCGAACCTGCATAAAAAAGGGACGAAAACAACAAGTGTTTTCGTCCTTACAAAATTGGCTCCTTGGATGAAGGGGTTCCTATTCATCCTACCAATGATTGTTTAACTAAACATGAATTCATTGTAAAGATCATGTAAATTTTAACGCAACTTTCCTTTTTTCACTATTTTGATTTCAGACTCACTGTAAAAGTCGTTCCTTTGCCTTGTTTGCTATGGACCGAAATCGTCCCTTCATGCGCCTCCACAAGGTGTTTGACAATCGCAAGACCAAGACCTGTACCGCCTGAATTTCTACTTCTATCTTTATCAATTCGATAAAATCTCTCAAATATTCTTGGAATCTCGCTTTTCTTCATGCCGATTCCTGTATCTGCTACATCAAATTCATAGGCGCCTTTCCGAGGTCTTGCCGAAATGGTGACACTCCCTCCCTCTGGTGTATAGGTAAGGGCATTGTTCACGAGATTGAGGAAGATTTGCTTTAATCTCAGCGGATCTGCCATCACATAGACAGGCTCTTTCGGGATACGCACTTGTAATTGAATGCCTTTTTCTGCGGCCTTTTGTTTTAAAAGGACTTCAATCTCTTGAATGATTTCTGTCGCATTGGCGTCTTGAATATTCAATTTGAAATGCTGCTGCTCGATTTTGGAAAGATCGAGTAAATCTTGAATGAGAGTTTCGAGACGGACACTCTCTTTTAGAATGATGGAAAGGAATTGTGTCAGCGCTTCTTTGTCATCAATCGCTCCATCAAGAAGAGTTTCGGAGAATCCTTTAATCGACGTAATCGGTGTCTTTAATTCGTGAGACACATTGGCGACAAAATCTTTTCGCATCTGCTCCAGCTGCTTTGTTTCTGTCACGTCATGAAACACAAGGACAATTCCTTTCCATTCATCGTCTGTACTTAAAATGGGAACACCATCCACCTGGAAGTAGCGCCGTTCGATGTCAACGGCCAGGCGTAAAAACTTTCGTACCTTCGTTTCTGTCATGAAAATTTCGTCAATCAGCTCAATAATTTCTTCATGTGTAAATGCTTCATGGTACAGCTTGTGCATGTAAATGTGCTTTTGCACTTTAAACTGCTTGCGGAAGGTTCGATTGACTAGGTTGATATACCCCATCTTATCAATCAAAATAATCCCTGCTCCGATGTTTTCAATGACTGTTTGCAGACGGTCTCGCTGCATCTCCCCCGTGCTTGTCATTTCTTGAAGACTTTCTGCCAGGCGCTTCATTGATGTATTAAGCTCACTTGTTTCAATGATCAGCTCTTCATAATGATTGGTATCATAGTTCCCGCGTTCCAGCTGTTTGGCTACCTTTGTGGCATAATCTATCGGTTTTACATATTTCATCGACATGCGGTATCCAAAGAAAACGATGATAATAATCGCCGAGCTAAGACAAACGGCTAATGCGAGCCAAAGCTGGCCGTCAATTTCATTTAAAGGCTGGAATGACGCATGGAGAAATAAATAGCCTGCCGGTTCGTTTTGTTTCAGGATAGGGACTGCGTAATGAAACAGTGCATCCTTCTCATCCTCAATGACGACTCCTTTTGTTTGAAGTCGTTCATTGTTCAATGTGTTTTGAATGATGCCCCTTTGCTCCGCTTGACCTGTTGTATGTATGATATTCCCCTTCAGATCCACAATTGACGCATTCATATCGAGATGCTGCTTTGCCTGATTAAGGATTTCTTTGTTTTGCTTCGCCTGCAGATCATCACCATCCATGGAAGAAAGAAGAAAGCTCGATTCATTTTCCATTCGTTCCGTTAATTTTGTTTCATAAAAAACATGGAACATGTGATCCAAAAAAAGGCCAAGTGCAACAAACACAATAAAAAGGAGAAAAATAAGTCCCGAAAACAGGCGGGTTCTAATTTTACTCATTTGGCTTTGGCTCCTCCAATTTGTAGCCTAAGCCGCGAATGGTTTTAATATATGTTGGTTTTTTCGTGTTCTTTTCAATTTTGTCCCGCAAGTGGCTGATATGCACATCCACAATACGAGTGTCACCTGCAAAGTCATAATTCCAAACGGCACTGAGCAGCAGATCACGTGTGAGGACACGTCCTTTATGCTTGGCCAAATAAAGCAGCAGTTCAAATTCCTTCGGCGTAAGCTCTAGGCGTTCTTCTTGGAAGTAGACTTCGTAGTGTTCTGGTAAAATGCGCAGTTCACCAATTTTGATTTGGTCTGCAATGACCTCTTCCTTCTCCTCTTGCGTGGGAACAGGCTGAGATTGCTGCGCTCTTCTCAAGATGGCTTTTACCCGCGCACCAACTTCTCTAGGACTGAATGGCTTTGTCATGTAATCATCGGCTCCAAGTTCAAGACCGAGCACCTTATCAAATTCATCGTCCTTTGCTGTCAGCATTAAAATAGGGAACATCATTTTTTGAATTCTCAGTTGTTTGCACACTTCAATGCCGTCCATCTTCGGAAGCATTAAATCTAATACAATGAGATCAGGCTGTTCACTTGCTGCTTTTTCAAGCGCTTCTTCGCCATCTCTTGCTGTGACGACATCATAGCCCGCCCTTTCAAGGTTATAGCTTAGAAGTGTTACAATCGATTCTTCATCATCCACAACTAATATTTTTTTATTCATGTTGTGCCTCCAATTAGTGATTTCCCCTGCATCCGTTTTTTTGTATCTTATGTGAAAAGCGAGAAGTCATGCTTTCTCTTTCATTTTAACGAAAGCTTAACAAGAGGACAATTTAAAATTTCGACAAGATTTGTTTTGTAAACAAAAAGAAGGCCCCTCATAAGAGAAGCCTTCTTTTTTTCATATTAAGACAATACTTTCATGACGTTCTTAACAGATTCAACCGAACGGTCAAGCTGACTTCTTTCTTCTTCTGTCAGCTCAAGCTCAATGATCTGCTCAAGGCCGTTTCCACCTACGATTGTTGGTACTCCAAGGTAAATGCCTTCGTAGCCATATTCACCTTCAAGGTATGCAATCGTTGGGATGACGCGGCGCTGATCTTTTAGAATCGCCTCAACCATTTCTACTAGTGAAGCAGCAGGTGCATAATAGGCACTACCGTTACCTAATAGGTTTACGATTTCGCCGCCGCCTTTTCTTGTTCTTTCAACAATCGCATCAATTCGATCTTTTGGAATCAATGTTTCAAGCGGGATACCGCCTGCATAAGAGTAACGAACAAGCGGGACCATGTCGTCGCCATGTCCACCAAGGACAAAGCCCGTCACATCTTTGACAGATAGGTTTAATTCTTGAGCAACAAACGTACGGAAACGTGCTGTATCAAGAATGCCCGACTGTCCAATGACTTTTTCTTTTGGTAATCCTGATTCTTTATAAACTGCATATGTCATTGCATCAACAGGGTTTGTTAACACAACAATAATGGCTTCTGGAGAATATTTAACGATTTCGCGTGTCACGCTGCGCATGATTTTTTCATTTGTTGACACGAGATCGTCACGGCTCATTCCCGGCTTTCTTGCAATTCCTGCCGTAATGACCACGACATCAGAACCGGCTGTATCTTCGTAGTTAGAAGTGCCTGTAATGTTCGCATCGAAGCCTTGAACAGGGCTTGCTTCCAGCATATCAAGTGCTTTCCCTTTTGTTGGGTTCTCAAGCTGCGGGATATCAACTAATACGACATCCGCTAATTCTTTTTGAGCTGTTAGAAATGCTGTAGTTGCTCCAGTAAAACCTGCTCCGATGACAGATACTTTTTTACGCTTGTTTGCCATTTCCTTTTTCCCCTTTAACTTTAAAGTTTAAGAATCAAGACAAGTTTTTGATGAGCTCGTCAGCAAACTCAGAACATTTTACTTCTGTTGCGCCATCCATTAATCTAGCAAAATCGTACGTGACGACTTTAGATGCAATTGTTTTTTCAACAGATTGAATCACTAGATCAGCTGCTTCCTGCCAGCCAAGGTGCTCAAGTAAAAGCACGCCTGATAGAAGAACAGAAGATGGATTCACTTTATCAAGACCAGCATATTTTGGTGCTGTTCCGTGAGTCGCTTCAAAAATAGCGTGTCCTGTTTCGTAGTTGATGTTCGCACCTGGTGCGATACCAATTCCACCAACTTGTGCTGCAAGTGCATCAGAGATGTAATCTCCATTTAAGTTCATTGTAGCCACAACATCGAACTCAGCTGGACGAGTTAGGATTTGTTGAAGGAAAATATCTGCAATGCTGTCTTTGACAATGATTTTGCCAGCAGCTTCTGCTTCACTTTGCGCTTTGTTTGCCGCATCTTTTCCATCTTGTTCTACAATACGATCATATTGTGCCCATGTAAAGACCTTGTCGCCAAACTCTTTTTCAGCCACTTCGTAGCCCCAGTTTTTGAAGGCACCTTCTGTAAATTTCATGATGTTTCCTTTGTGAACAAGCGTCACAGATTTACGGCCTTGGTCAATTGCATATTGGATAGCCGCTCTGACAAGACGGGATGTTCCCTCTTCAGAAACTGGCTTGATTCCGATACCTGACGTTTCTGGGAAACGGATTTTGTTCACACCTAATTCGTTTTTCAAGAAGTCAATTAACTTCTTCACTTCGTCTGAACCTTTTGCATACTCGATACCTGCATAGATATCTTCTGTGTTCTCACGGAAGATCACCATATCTGTGTCTTCTGGACGTTTCACAGGAGAAGGTACGCCTTTGAACCAGCGAACTGGACGTAAGCATGTGAATAAATCAAGCTCTTGTCTAAGTGCCACGTTTAATGAACGGATTCCTCCGCCAATTGGTGTTGTTAGTGGTCCTTTAATTGCAATTAAATATTCACGAATGTCTTCAAGCGTTTGCTCAGGAAGCCACTCTCCAGTTTTATTGTAAGCTTTCTCACCTGCATATACTTCTTTCCAAGTGATTTGCTTTTCACCTTTATAAGCTTTTTCTACAGCTGCTTCAAGTACTCTTGATGCTGCTTTCCAAATGTCAGGACCGATTCCGTCCCCTTCGATAAACGGGATAATTGGATTATTTGGTACATTCAATACGCCGCCAGTAACTGTAATTTTTTCGCCTTGTGACAATGATATTACCTCCCAGGTTATGTAGTGAATATTTGAAACTTCTTGGCTTGATGTCTGCAAGCAAAAAAGTTTTTCACGTGATTCGTTTTTTTGTTGATATAGAGGCTGATTGGCCTTTTGAAATCAGCCCCCGCTTATTCTATAAACATTAGTCTCTTTCACTGATCGGAACAAAGGTTTGAAGATCAGGTCCAATGTAGTCAGCTCTTGGACGGATGAGACGGTTGTTGTCATATTGCTCTAGAATGTGAGCAATCCATCCAGAGAATCGGCTGATCACGAAAATTGGTGTAAACAAGTCATGATCAATACCAAGACTGTGATATACAGATGCAGAATAAAAATCAACATTTGGCGGAAGATTTTTCTCTGATGTCACGATTTCCTCTGCGCGAACAGACATTTCATACCATTTCGGCTCGCCAGTGAGATTTGTTAAACGCTGGCTCATTTCTTTTAGATGCTTTGCACGCGGGTCACCTTGACGGTATACACGGTGGCCAAAGCCCATAATTTTTTCTTTCTTTTCTAGCTTACCATGAATATAGGAATCTACGTTTTCAACTTCGCCAATTTCTGAAAGCATCTTCATCACGCCTTCATTAGCGCCGCCATGAAGCGGTCCTTTCAGCGCACCGATAGCCGCTGTCACACCAGAGTAGATATCTGATAGTGTAGCAACACATACACGTGCTGTAAATGTCGATGCGTTTAATTCATGATCCGCATGTAGAATAAGTGCCTTATCAATGGCTTCAATTTCTACTGGTGACGGCTCTTCGCCATTTAGCATATACAAGAAGTTTGCAGCATAGCTGTATTCTTCTTTTGGCTGTACAGGCTCAAGTCCCTTGCGAATACGTGAAAACGCAGCGACTAGTCCAGAAATTTTCGCCTGTAAGCGAATCGCCTTTCTGTAATTCGCTTCTTTGTCCATAATCTCTGATTCGTCATCGAGTAAACCTAGTAAGGATACCGCTGTACGAATCGCAGACATTGGATGAACCCCATCGAGCGAATAAGATTTAAAATGCTCAATGATTTCTTGCGGAATCTGAGCATTTTCATTGAGCTGCTGTTTTAATTCACTCAGCTCCTGCTCATTCGGCAGCTTTAAGTGCCATAACAGGTAGACAATTTCTTCGAATGTAGCTTTTTCAGTTAAATCATCGATATTGTACCCTACATAAGTAAGAGTATCATCAATAATTGAGCTTACGGATGAAGTTGTTGCCACGATACCTTCAAGACCTCTTGTTGCTGTCATGTTCAATCTCCCCTTTTTAAAAAGATTCCCCTTCGTTGCAGAATTCTCATTTTTTGAAAGCGCTATCCAATCCGAATAAAATGGCAGATTCATAAAAGAAAATGCTTACATTTACCTATACGGTTAGAGCGCTTTTAGCCTCATATCTCTTGTGTGATCAATGAGTTCAAAATTAAGCCTATTCCCATTATAAACAATAATCAGACATTTGTTAAATGTTTAACTATAATTTTTTTTGATATTTTTTTTTCCAGTCTTCCATATCAGGCATGGAATAAAGGGATTTTGCTTCTTTTAATATATTTAATTATGTTTTTTTGCAAAAGCTCACGCAAGAAAAAATTTAAAAAAGAAAGTGGCGTGAACCACTCTCTTTTCACCCGCTGAAAAATTTCACAGCCTGCATCGCCAAATAAGCAATTCCTGCCCCGATAAGCGGTCCAACAGCCACACCTTTAAATAAGCTGACTGCCAAAATGGTACCAAACACAAGCGCTGCCGTAATATGCGGATCATTTTCGAGTAGCACAATGCCGTTTTTTGCAATTAATGCTACTAATATACCCGCTCCAAGAGCTATCCAAGCATAGGAAGATTTCATCGCTTCTCCAAGCTGCTTAAATCCAATGTCACCTGTTGCAATCGGGACCAGCACAGCAATAGTAATGACGGTGACTCCCCAATTAATGCCTTTAGATTGGAGAACCGGGAATATTTTTTGATCCAGGCCAATCAGCTTAATCGCAATCAGCACAGAGACCGCTAAAATTAACGAATTGTTTTTTGCAATAAGTGCAATAACGAGTAAAAGAACCAAAAACAAATTTGCTTGAGTAAACATACGCCGCTCCTTTCTTTCTTTTTATTGCGACCTTTTCATATTACTAATATTTTTGAATAAAATGAAGTATCGGACATGCTTGTTTTTTGGAGGGGATTGTGTGAATCACGCCTATGTAGCCATTTTTCTGCGAAGTTTGATGATGATCAGCATTGCTGTTTTTGCGGTTGTCTTTTTATATCAGTCTTTTCCGTTTTTATATCCTTTTTGGATCGCCCTTATCGTGTCTTGTTTAATTCATCCTGCCGTATGCAAAATCGAAGAGATCACCGGGATGCCGAGAGGACTTGTTGTGGTCATTGTGCTCTTGCTCTTTTTAGTCGCAGCCGCCGGCTTAATGACGCTTTTAGTTGCGGAAATCATTTCAGGAAGTGCTTATTTGGCAAAAGTGCTGCCTGGCCATCTTGATCAAATGATTGGTATTGTAGAGCAATTTTTCACAGACAAGATTCTGCCTTTATATCATGATATGACGGCCCAATTTAATACACTTCAAGCAGGTCAAAAGGAATCGATTTTGGGACAAATTCAAGCACTCGGTGATGAAGCTGCCGCAAAAATCGGGACTTTTCTTTCAAAAACACTCGAGCTTATTCCAGCGTTTTTAGGTCTTTTGCCTGATGCAGCAGCCACTCTGTTATTTTCTGCTCTCGCAACTTTTTTTATCACGAAAGATTGGTTTACGTTAAAATCATATGGCTCACGTATCTTTCCCGCAAAATGGATGCAGCATACACGCGCCATTTTATCTGAAATCAAAAAAGCCATTACCGGCTTTATGAAGGCACAGCTTCTTCTTGTCGCCATGACGATTGGTATTGTGTTGATTGGACTCATCATTTTAAAAGTCGAACATGCCCTTGTGATTGCATTATGTATTGGGCTCGTCGATTTACTTCCATACATCGGAAGCGGCACTGTATTTCTACCATGGATCATTTATTCTGCCATGACAGGAAATCTTTCACTCGCCATTGGCCTAGGCATTTTGTATATTGTCGTCCTCATTCAAAGACAAATATCAGAGCCAAAAGTCTTAAGCAAATCCATCGGACTTAATCCTTTAGCAACGCTTGTGGCGCTATTTGTCGGGTTAAAATGGTTTGGTTTTCTAGGACTTGTGATTGGCCCTGCCTCCCTTGTCGTGTGGCAGGCATTCCGTAATGCAGGAGTTTTCAGAGATATTTATGAGTACATTCGGTATGGCATGCAAAAATAAAAGAGACCTTCAGCTGAAGGTCTCTTTAGCGAATGATCGTATAGCGGTTACGATTAGACATGTTTCTAAGCCAGCGTTCAAAGAGCGGCTTGATTCCCTTTCTCGTCACCGGAATGAGCAGCAAAGCCCCAATGATATCCGATAAGAAGCCTGGAATGAGCAGCAGCAGACCACCGATTAGAATACAAAAACCATCGACAATCGCTCCCCCTGGCATCTTGCCATATTGCAAATCTCGCTGCACTTTTTGGAAGGCTTCTATTCCTTGTTTTCTTGCGAAATAAGCACCTAATGCACTTGTCAGCACGATGAGCAGCATCGTTGGCAAAATGCCAATGATTTTACTTGAGATTAAAAATAAACTAATTTCCACCGCAGGGAACAGAATTAATAATAGTAGAAAATATTTCTTCAACCATATCACCTCATGGGGTATCTTTCATCAAAAGCTGTTTACTTTTTTTAGTGTAACATAAAAAAAGAGAGGAGTCAGACAACTCCCCTCTAGTATGATTTAAAGGACGCTTGCACGGCCTTTGTAGATCGCTCCGCGTGCTGGATCTACTGTAATCTCTTCGCCTTCTTTTAATAGTGTTGTTGCGCTGTCAAGACCAACAATCACTGGAATGCCGAGGCTTAGTCCAACAACTGCTGCATGACTTGTTAAGCCGCCTTCTTCTGTGATAAGGGCAGATGCTTTTTCTAAAGCTCCCATCATATCACGATCTGTGCAGTTTGCGACTAGGATCGCACCATCGTACATTTTTTCTTCTGCTTCTTTTCCGCTTTGTGCAATGACAACCGGTCCAAATGCAGATTTACGGCCAATCCCTTGACCTTTCGCAATAATGTCACCAACAACATATACTTTCATTAAGTTCGTCGTACCTGTTTCACCAACCGGCACACCTGCTGTAATGACGATTAAATCACCGTGTCTTACATAGCCTGTTTCAATAGACTTCTCTACTGCATTCTCAAGCATTTCATCAGTAGACGTCGTTTTTGATCCGCTCTTTGCAAATACACCGAATACAAGAGATAGCTTTCTCGCAACTGATTCGTTTGCAGTAACTGCTACGATTGGTGCTTTTGGTCTATATTTTGAAATCATTCTTGCTGTATGTCCGCTTTCCGTAGGTGTCACAATGGCTGCTACATCAAGCTTCATTGCTGTATGTGCAACAGATTGACCGATCGCATCTGTAATGCTGACTTCTACTTCTTCGCTTCTGCGAGAAAGAATGGCTTTATAGTTTAGTGCTTCTTCTGAACGTGATGCAATGTTATGCATTGTTTGTACGGCTTCTACTGGATATGTTCCTGCTGCTGTTTCACCAGAAAGCATAATCGCATCTGTGCCGTCAAAAATAGCATTTGCCACGTCACTTGCTTCCGCGCGTGTTGGACGAGGGTTACGCTGCATGCTGTCCAGCATTTGAGTCGCTGTGATGACAGGCTTGCCTAAACGATTGCATTTTTTGATCAGCATTTTTTGAACAAGCGGTACTTCTTCTGCCGGGATCTCTACACCAAGATCTCCACGCGCAACCATTAAACCGTCAGATACCTCAAGGATCTCGTCGATGTTATCAACACCCTCTTGGTTTTCAATCTTAGGAATGATTTGAATATCAGCCGCATTGTTCTTTTCAAGAAGCTCACGAATTTCAAGAACATCAGAAGCTCGTCTCACAAAAGAAGCTGCGATGAAATCGACGCCTTGTTCAATTCCAAACAGAATATCATTGGCATCCTTTTCTGTAATACCAGGCAAGTTTACACTGACGCCAGGAATGTTGACACCTTTTTTGTTTTTGAGTGTGCCTGTATTCATGACTTTTGTGACGATTTCTTTGCGGTCCATGTTAATTTCTTTTACTTCTAAACCAATCAGACCATCATCTAATAGAATCGTTGAGCCTACTTCTATATCATGAATTAAATCTTCGTACGTCACACTAATTTTTTCCGTATTTCCAACAATGTCTTCCATACTCACGATAAGATCAGCACCAGCGACTAGCTCAATTGAGCCGTTTTCAACTGTACGTGTACGGATCTCTGGACCTTTTGTATCTAGAAGGATCGCAATGTCCTTGCCTAATGTTTTACCTGCTTTACGTATGTTTTCAATGCGTGCACCATGCTCTTCAAAATCTCCATGGGAGAAGTTTAGTCTGGCTACATTCATTCCTGCTTCAATCAATTCAGTCAGCTTTTCAATGCTTTCACTTGCTGGACCGATTGTACAAACGATTTTTGTCTTTCTCATTACTGTTCCTCCTAAGGTCTTCTCGTTTTATATAGAGAGCTCTTGTGAAAGTCGGTACATATTTTTATCGACTGTATGTTTTTTATCTAAGATTTCTAAAATATCGTGATGGACAAGTTCATTGCTTTGAATGCCTACACAGCGTCCGCCTTTTCCTTCAAGAAGAAGCTCGACTGCATAAGCTCCTAAACGGCTTGCCAGTACACGGTCAAACGCACTCGGAGAACCACCGCGCTGAATATGTCCTAAGACAGATACACGTGTTTCAAGGCTTGTCTCCTCTTCAATCCGCTTACCAAATTCCACACCGCTGCCTACGCCTTCTGCAACGATGATGATACTATGCTTCTTGCCGCGCTCGTGCCCTCTTCTTAACCTAGCAATAATTTCGTCCATGTCATAGTCTGCTTCAGGAATCAAAATAGATTCTGCTCCGCCCGCAAGACCTGACCAAAGAGCAATATCACCAGCATGTCTTCCCATTACTTCCACTACGTATGTACGTTCATGAGATGTGGCTGTATCACGAATTTTATCAATGGCATCAATGACAGTATTCAGTGCTGTATCAAAACCAATAGTGAAATCAGTACCTGGAATATCGTTGTCAATCGTGCCAGGGACACCTACACATGGAAAACCGAGCTCAGTTAATTTCTTTGCTCCCATAAATGACCCGTCTCCACCAATGACAACAAGTCCTTCAATACCGAATTTTTTTAAGTTTTCAATTCCTTTTTCACGACCTTCAACTGTCTTGAATTCAGGACATCTTGCCGTGTAAAGTTTTGTTCCTCCACGATGAATGATATCGCCTACTGAACCTATTTCGAGTTTCTCAATTTTACCGTTAATTAGACCTGAGTATCCATTATAAATACCGTAAACTTCAACATTATGGTAAATTGCTTTCCTTACAACTGCGCGCACAGCTGCATTCATTCCTGGGGAATCCCCACCGCTTGTTAAAACTCCTATACGCTTCATCTTTTTCACCTCAGAGACAATATGAATTAAACATACCATTTCCACTGCTTGAAAACAATCATGAGCAAATTTGGATGTTTTCAATACGAATTTCTAAAACCGTACTTATTATACAATTAAATAAACCGTTTTTAAACAAAAGTTAAGAACGTCATGAAAGCAAATCTCTCTGAAATCCGCAGAGACAAGTGCGATAAACCTTATCATATCAAGGTTTTCAGACGTTTCAAATTTTATGAAAACAAAAGAAAATTATTTTCAAATAGCGCTTACACGAGGTCGATTTTCATGAAAAAAGATGAAAAAAAATAAACGCCAGCCAAAAAGGCTGTACGTTTATTTAGTTTACCCCAATATATTGATTTTCAATCGATACTTTCCCGATTGCTTTGTATTTTTCATATCTTTGTTCGACTAGTTCTTCAGGCGTTAGTTTGAGCAAAGATGTAAGTGATTGTTTTAATGTTTTTTCCATGTAAGCTGCTTGTTGTTTCACGTCTCGATGTGCTCCACCTTGCACTTCTTTAATAACATCATCAATAATATCTAATTCTTTTAGGTCAGGAGCGGTAATTTTCATTGATTCTGCAGCTTTTTTCGCAAGTGATGAGTCCTTCCAGAGCAGTGCTGCTGCACCTTCAGGTGAAATCACTGAATACGTTGAGTTTTCTAGCATAAATAGGTGGTTTCCTACGCCTAAGCCTAGTGCGCCGCCACTTCCGCCTTCTCCAATGACAATACAGACAACTGGTACACGAAGTCCTGCCATTTCGAATAGGTTTTTCGCAATTGCTTCACTTTGTCCGCGCTCTTCAGCTGCTTTACCAGGATAAGCTCCTTTTGTATCAATAAAGCAAATGATCGGGCGATTAAATTTATCTGCTTGTTTCATCAAGCGCAGCGCTTTACGGTAGCCTTCTGGATGAGGCATTCCGAAATTACGGCGCAAATTTTCTTTTGTATCTTTACCGCGCTGATGGCCAATAACAGTGACAGGAAGCCCTTTAAACGTGGCAATTCCTCCAACGATCGCTTCATCATCACCATAAAAACGGTCACCGTGACATTCGAAAAAGTTGTCAAACAGCTCTTGAATGTAATCGAGAGTTGTTGGGCGCATCGCATGCCGAGCAATCTGCACTCTGTCCCACGGCTTTAAATTTGTATAAATGTCTGCTTCAAGCTTGCTCAGACGTGTTTCAAGGCGCTCAATTTCTGCACTTAAATCCATTTCTGAGTTTTGTGTGAACTTTTTCAGTTCATCAATTTTCGCTCGAAGTTCAATGACAGGTTTTTCAAATTCTAGTTCTCCAGCCACTCTCGTTCACCTCCTGTGCTGTGTAGCGCTAAGATTCGGCCTAGTGTTTCTTTCATTTCTGCACGATGGATCACAGCATCAAGCTGTCCATGCTTCATTAAAAATTCAGCCGTTTGGAAGTCCTCTGGCAGGTCTTCACGAATCGTTTGTTCAATGATTCTGCGGCCTGCAAAACCAATTAAAGCACCAGGTTCTGCAAAATTGTAATCACCGAGAGACGCAAAACTAGCTGATACACCGCCAGTTGTTGGGTTCGTCATCACAGAGATAATCAAACCTTGATCCTCGCTGAACAGTTTTAACGCTGAACTTGTTTTTGCCATCTGCATCAGACTGAGAATTCCCTCTTGCATTCTCGCTCCGCCAGATGCAGTAAAGATAATAAAAGGCACCTTGTCCGCTTTTGCTTTCTCGATTGCCAGTGTGATCTTTTCACCAACAACGGATCCCATGCTGCCCATACGGAACGTGGCATCCATGACAGCAATCACAGCACTTTGACCTTCAATTTCACCTTTACCTGTGACAATGGCTTCATTCAAAGATGTTTTTTCTCTGTCTTTCTCAAGCTTTTCTTCGTAGCCTGGGAAACCGAGCGGGTTTGCTGAAATGAGGTGCCCGTTAAATTCTTCAAATGTGCCTTCATCGACAAGGCTTTCAATACGCTGTTTTGCATTCATTTGCAAATGTCTGCCGCAATTCATACAAACACGTAAATTTTTATCTAGTTCTTTGGTGAGCATTATTTTTTTACATTGCGGACATTTGGTCATGATGCCTTCAGGCACATCTTGACTTGCCTGTTCAGAGGGTACAGATGCATATTTTTTCTTTTTACTGAAAATATTCTTGATTGACAAATGACTACCTCCCTTTTTGAAGGGTTTTTTCTTTACACGCACATCCACTATTATAGGACATGTCATAACTGTACCGAAACTATTGTACTTTTTTTGTCAAACGCTGTCATCCTTCATTCAATTTTTTCGTGGGGAATTGATGAGAAATGAGTATGTGTTTGGGGCGCTGAGCGGTTGATATGTTTGAATTGTGAACGTCTACAAAAAAATCTCATTCCGGATGAAAAAATTTTCGCGTTAGAGAGGAAATGGTGCACGTTTTTCCTCCAATTTCAGAAAGAACGTGCACACTTTTCCAGTTGATTATTCGCCGATAATCGTTAATTTTCTTGTTTTTTCAGCGACAGCTTCTGGGTCGACTTTGATTCTTGCAACGCCAGTTTCCATTGCTGCTTTTGCTACCGCTTTTGCCACCGCTGGTGCAACGCGTGCATCAAATGGTGCAGGGATGACATATTCAGCTGACAATTCTTCCTCTGAAACAAGAGAAGCAATCGCTTCAACAGCTGCGATTTTCATTTCTTCGTTAATGTGAGTTGCACGTACATCTAATGCTCCGCGGAAAATTCCTGGGAATGCCAGTACGTTGTTCACTTGGTTCGGGAAGTCAGAACGGCCAGTTCCTACAACACTTGCACCTGCTGCATGTGCATCTTCTGGCATGATCTCTGGATTTGGATTAGCCATAGCAAAGATGACAGGGTCTTTTGCCATTTTTCCAACCATTTCTTTTGTTAAAGCGCCTGCTACTGAAACCCCGATAAAGACGTCTGCACCTTCAATGACTTCTTCTAATGAACCTTCTTTGCGGTCTTGGTTCGTGAATTTAGCCACTTCGTTTTTCACTGCATTCATACCGTTCGGACGGCCTTCATAAATTGCGCCTTTCGTATCACACATAATGATATCACGTACACCGAAATGATAAAGAAGCTTGATAATCGCAATTCCTGCTGCTCCGGCGCCGTTTGCCACTACTTTGATTGAAGACATAGATTTTCCAGAAAGCTTCAGTGCATTCACAAGTCCTGCTACTGTCACAATCGCTGTTCCGTGCTGATCATCGTGGAAAACTGGAATGTTTGTCTCTTTTTTCAAGCGCTCTTCGATGATAAAGCAGTTAGGAGCTGCAATATCTTCAAGGTTTACACCGCCAAAAGTCGGCTCAAGAAGCTTCACTGTTTCAACGATTTTGTCTACATCGTTCGTTGCAAGCGCGATTGGGAAGGCATCTACGCCTGCAAAGCTTTTGAATAATACAGCTTTCCCTTCCATTACTGGAAGAGATGCTTCTGCGCCAATATTTCCAAGCCCTAAAACAGCGCTTCCGTCTGTGACAACAGCGACCATATTGCCTTTCATTGTATAATCATACACTTTGCTTGTGTCGTCATAAATTTCTTTACATGGTTCTGCAACACCAGGTGAATAAGCCAAGCTCAAGTCTTTCGCATTTTTCACTTGTACTTTTGATTTTGATTCGAGTTTGCCTTGATTCTCTTTGTGCATATGTAATGCTTCTTCTCTTAATGACATGTGATGAACACTCCTTCAAGTGGAAAATGATTTAATGATTTGCTAAGTTGATAAGCACATACTGGCAGTTTTAAATACACAGAATCTTTAAAATGATAACACAATAGGTGAATTTGTAAAACATATTCAGGCGATTTGTCATCATTTAATCACAACGTTTTGTTCACCGAGCAACTCTTTTAACTGGAAAATCACAGCATGATCTGCATGAACTTTGTATGCATCTGGAAGTCTCATCGTCTTTTTTTGCTTCTCATAATACAAATAGACATCTGCTTCTCCGCTGTGCATCGAGAGGACTCGTTTTACTTGCTCTAACAGCTCCTGCGAATGATTCTCTTCTTTCACCCGAATATAGACAGACTCTTTTCTCTTTGTGTCCATCTCTTCAAGCAAAGCAGCTTCTTGCACGATGATTTGGCTGCTGTCATTTCTGACATCTACTCTGCCTTCAACATAAAGCATGGTGCCCTCCTCAAGTAAAGGGGACAGCTTTCTAAATTGCTCTGGAAAGACGACGCCTTCCATTTCTCCCGTTTCATCCCCAAATGTAACAAATGCCATCGATTGTCCATTTTTTGTCCGAATCGATTTCACTTTTGTCAAAAGACCACCCATTGAGATTTTTCGCTTTATATAGGAAGAAAGTCTGATGATTTCCACTGCACCATTCTCTCTTAAGCGGTCTCGGTACGCTTGTACTGGGTGATTTGATAAATATAACCCGAGTGCCTCTTTTTCAAATTGCAGGAGGTCAACAAGCGGCATTTCTTCTATCTCCGCATATTTTGGCTTAATGGAGAAGGTTGTATCCCCAAGAAAGTCCAGCTGATCCTCTGGATTTAAAAATGACACGTGATCTAACGCAATATCTATCGATGCTAATAACGAAGCACGATTGGGATAAAATTCATCCATCGCCCCTGAAAAAATGAGCGCTTCAATCGTTTTTCGGTTGACACTCTTTGGTGATACTCTTGCGCAAAAATCAAATAAATCTTCAAACGGCTTTTCCTGTCTTGCTCTGTATATATCCTTTACAGCTGACACTCCGACATTTTTAATCGCTCTTAAGCTGTAGCGGATCTCCCCTTTTTCAACCGTAAATGGAAATTCACTCTTATTAATAGAAGGCTTCAACACAGATATCCCTTTTTCCTTCGCCTCATAGAAATATTGAGCAATTTTGTCTTCATTTCCAATTACACTCGTTAAAAGACCGCACATAAAATATAACGGATAATGCGCTTTTAAATAAGCAAGCTGAAAGCCAATCATGCTATATGCAACAGCATGGCTTCTATTAAAACCATAGTTTGCAAATTTGACGATTAAGTCATAAACGTCATTTGCAATGTTAACAGGATACTCCTTTTTTAGGCATCCTTCAACAAAATGGCTTCGCTCTTCATCAAGGACCTTTTTATCCTTCTTCGAAACAGCTCTTCTTAATAAATCTGCCTCGCCCAGCTGAAATCCAGCCATCTTCGCTGCAATCAGCATGATCTGCTCCTGATAGACGATGACGCCATATGTATCCTTTAATATGTCATACAAATCAGGATGAGGATAAGAGACCTTGACTCTGCCATGCTTTCGGTCGATAAAAAGCGGGATATTTTCCATTGGACCTGGACGATAGAGGGCATTGACCGCCACGATATCTTCTAAACTAGACGGCTTCAGCCGTCTCAGCACCTGACGCATCCCCTGTGATTCAAGCTGGAATATCCCAGTTGTATCTCCCGCAGATAACAATTCAAACGTTTTCTGATCTTCATATGAAATGTCACTAAAGTTAATGTGGACGTTTTCCTGTCTTTCAATCTGGTTTTTAATGGATTCAATTAATGTTAAGTTTCTGAGCCCTAAGAAATCCATCTTTAAAAGTCCGAGATCTTCTAAATAATTCATGGCATACTGCGTTAAATACACACCTTCATGGCCGTCTTGAATTGGAACGACCTCTGTCAGCGGCTCCTCGCTCAGCACAACGCCAGCTGCATGTGTCGAGGTGTGTCTTGGCAAGCCTTCTACCTTTAAAGCAGTTTGGAAGACCTTTCGAAGCTCTTCGGATTGCTGAAGCATCGTTTTTAATTCAGAAGATGCAGTCACCGCTTCTTTCAGCGTCGTTCCTGGCTTTGATGGAATCAGCTTGGCAAGACGGTCCGCTGCCTTTGAATCAATTCCCATCACACGTCCAACATCCCTTAAAGCAGCCTTTGCTGCAAGTGTTCCAAACGTGACAATTTGCGCTACATGCATGTCTCCGTATTTGTCTTTTACATAAGAAATGATTTCATCTCTTCTCGTGTCGGGGAAATCAATATCAATATCTGGCATGCTGATTCGCTCTGGATTTAAGAAGCGCTCAAATAAAAGACCGTGACGGATCGGATCGACATCGGTAATAAACAGAACATATGCAACAAGTGAACCCGCTGCTGATCCCCGTCCAGGGCCTGTGACAATTCCTTTGTCATGCGCATACTTCATAAAATCCCACACAATGAGAAAATAATCACTGAAATTCATTTTTTGGATAATGCTTAGCTCATATTCAAGCCTTTTGACATACATGTCATTTGAAGCAATCTTTCTTTGCTTCATCCCTTCTGCACACACTCTGCGTAAAAACTGATCTGCTGTTGATTGATCAGGAGTTGGATAGGATGGGAGTTTTGTCTGACCAAGATTTAAATCGACTTCACAGCGGTCTGCAATCTCCACCGTTCTTGTCAGCAGCTCTCGATCATCTCTATACCATTCCAACATTTCTTCAAAGGATCTGAAATGCTTTTCTCCTCGGTCTTCCTCTATCTCTGAAAGCTGTTCTCCCGCTTTAATGGCCTTTAAACACGTATAAGCCATTTTGTCTTCTCGATTGATATAGTGAACATCACCCGTCGCAACAAGAGGAATGTCTGCACTTTGTGAGACGTCCCGCAGTTTGCCAGTGAGCGATTCGTCCTGCTGAAATGGCTGAAGTGCGATATACACATGTCCCTCGCCGAATATATGCTTCAATTGTTTGGCGGCTTCACGTGCTTCTTCTACCTGATCATGCCGCAAAAGCGTTTCAATATACCCAGATGCGCCTGGTGTAATGGCAATGAGCCCGCGATGATAGCTTTTGAGCCATTTTTCTTTCAGTCCGGCTTTTGATTTTGATTTCAGCACACTGCTGATTTTGATCAGGTTTTGATAGCCTTCATTGTTTTTTGCAAGGAGTACCAAGGGATAAGCCTCTGTCTCTTGTTCATCTACGAAGACAGAAGCAGTTAAACCGATAACCGGCTTGATGCCATGTTTTTTACATTCCTTATAAAATTCAACCGTTCCATACATCACATGGTCATCGGTAAGAGCGAGCGCCTTGCAGCCAAGTTCTTTTGCTTTCAGCACAAGCTCCTTTACTTTAGCTGCACTGCTTAACAAACTGTATCCACTGTGGACCTGAAGATGAACATAAGACATGCTTAATCCACTCCTTTCGTCTAAAGTCATTCTTTCATTATAAAACGCGATGCGGTGAGAAACAAATGTTCTTTCTTTTCTCTCCGTTCATACTTGTCCAGCACACACCATATATTGAATAGAGTGAGGTGGACAAAATGGATGTGAAGGAAGCTTTTATTCCGAATTTTATCAGCTGTTATTTTATCGCCCTTGGGGTCATTTTGGGTGGTGCTATCATAGGCGGTGTTGGTGCGTATTTATCTGGTCAGCCGCCTTTATCCATTATTACTAGTCTTGCCAACCGTTTGAAAATTTGGGCGCTTGTCGCCGCTATCGGCGGAACATTTGATGCTGTTTATAGCTTTGAACGAGGCATTTTCGAAGGAAACACACGTGATATTTTCAAGCAGATTTTATTAATTATCTCTGCCATGGGCGGTGCACAAACGGGGTATCTCATTATTACGTGGCTCACCCAGGAGCATGTGTCATCATGAGGGTGCCGGAGCTGTATAAACGCCCAGGCTGGCAGCGTTTTTTTGCGGGAATGATGTTTGGTGCGATTGTAAGCTGGCTTATTTTTCTCTTTACATACGGAACCTTTCAGGAAAAGCAAGTCACACTGCTGAGAAGCCAGCAGCATCATATGGACAGTCTGAAAGAACAAATCACACTCTATCGGGAAGATTTGCATAAGTTAAATGAGGATAATAAGAAGCGGCTGCTGATCCAAAGCGTAGATGTTCATCTCGTGAATCGTGAGCAATATAAAATCCCAGAGCCAGATACGCTAAAGTTTGAAGATCAGGTCAAGGAGGATATCTCAGAAGTCATTACAAAGGATATTGAAAGTGTTTATAAAACAAAGGAATTACTAAAACGGACAGTAGAAAATAAAGAATATACCATTCGGGAAAAGGCATATCGCGCGAAAGTGACAGAGCTGACAATTTATACGAAGCTTTCGCTTGAAGTACGTATTTCATTTGCTGAATAAAGAGGTTGTGGAATTTTTATGAATTTCTGCCTTCAATGATCGCTTTTCACGCTTCATTTTTATACACTAAAAGTAGAACGAGATCTTAAATAGAAAGAGGTGAGGACAATGGAGGTTTACAGCTATCGTCAAATGGCACGAGACAAAGCAAGCCGAATCAAAGACGGCATGTGTGCTTATGCTGAGACAGAAATGATGGCTCATTTAATTAAAAAAGAATTAAAGCATCAAAATCTCCAAGCCTATGAAGATTCAACAGACATCGGCTGCTGGTTTATCCCTGTATGCAAGTAACCCTTTTCTCCATGACAAAAAAGAGAGAAGGGACTTACTATCCCTCCTCTCTTATGATGATGATTTACATACTTCTTCTAAATCACGCAAAATCTCATCTGCTACTGCCCAATCATAAATGGACGCACCGGCTGCAAGCGGGTGGCCGCCGCCATGATATTTTTTCGCAATCGTGTTAATGACGACACCTTTAGAGCGGAATCTCACACGAATCTGATCATTTTCTTCCACAAAAAAGACCCATGCCTTAATTCCTGCAATATTTCCTAATGTCCCAACAAGCTGTGAGGCCTGCTGCGCTGTTGTTTGGAACGATTCCAAAATTTCACGCTTAATGAAAACAGATGCAACTCCGTTCTCTGACAAAGAAATATGTTGAAAAATATAGCCATTTAATTTCACGACATTCAAATCTGTCTCATACAATTGATTGAAAAGATCTGAAGATGAAAATGGATATTCGATGAGTTCCCCTGCATATTTGAGTGTCTTTTTCGTTGTGTTTGGGAAAAGGAAGCGGCCTGTATCTCCTACAATGCCGGCATAGATCAATTCAGCCGCCTTTGTATTCAGCTGATATCCTTCTTCTTTCCCCTCTAAGTACAATTCATAAATCATCTCGCTCACAGAGCTTGCCTCTGTATCCACCCAAAGCAAATCACCATAAGGATCTTCATTCGGGTGATGATCGATTTTCATCAGCTTATCGCCCATTAAATAGCGCTGATCATCGATTCTTGCTTGATTGGCCGTATCACAGACAATGACAAGGGCTCCTTTATACACGTCGTCTGGTACCTCATCAAGTTCATATAAAAATGAAAGGGATGGCTCAGGCGTTCCTGTCGCATAAATATTTTTTTCTGGATAGGTGGCACGCAAGATTTCCGTAAGGCCGCACTGCGATCCATACGCGTCAGGATCTGGTCTTACATGTCTATGGATGATGATGGTGTCATATAATGATATGGTTCTAATCAGTTCTTTTTTCATAAAAACTCCTTCTCATGCGATACTCTTTTTATTATTAAATCATAATCTATCGTGACGGAAAAGTGAGGAATAGACAATTTATTCTAGTAAGCAAGCCTATTTACGTTTAAAATAGGGTTGTAACCACTTACAATGGAGGCTTGGCACATGCTTGTTTTGATTGTGTTTATTATTTGTTCTGCCATGTTTTATTTATACTACAAAGCAAAAAATGTCCGTACGAACCGGCCAGTCGAGAAAAAATTCTGGTCGGCGAAATCCAGTATGGCCCTTGGCTGCTTTGTCCTGCTCTTCGGTGTGAATCAATTATTTTTAAACCGCTCGTCACTCGCATTTGTCATCGGATTTATTTTTGTTGCTGTCGGTATCGGCAGTACGTGGGCTGGGTATAAAGCCTACAAGCATTATCTTCCGCTCTTTTTAAAGGAAGGCGAAAAAGATCACGCGTAATAAGGAAAGGGGCGACATGAGTTCGCCCTTTTATCATTATCCCCTCTCCATCAGCTGCACCATCAGCATCGCTTTACCTACGATATTCGATTGATGGTACACCTCGACTTCCAGCTTTCCAAACTTGCGTCCTACTTCTAAAATATTTGGCTTGATCTGGATTGTGGATTCCATTTGGACCGGTTTTAAAAAGTAGACAGAGAGACTCTCAACGATCAGTTCGCCCTTTTTATGAGATTTTAAGAAGCGGTTGGCTGATTCGATTAAAATTTGTGTGAACACCCCATATGAAATGTTTCCAAGCTGGTTCGTCATTTGCGGGGTGACCTCGTATTGATAAACCGCATCTGCTTTTGGTTTCTCTGTATCGGTTTCTTTAAACCCTCTTGAGACAACATCATCCAGCTTTTCTCCGACCTGTGGCTGCTTTTGAATCATTTGGAGTGCCTTGAGGACATCCTGACGGCTGATCATACCAATCAGCTTCGCATGATCATCCACAACTGGCAGCACCTCAATGCCTTCCCATACCATCATTTGTGCAGCTGAGGCGACAGATGTCTTGCCAATAACTGTCAGCGGATTTTTCGTCATCACTTTTTCAATCGGTGTGGAGCGGTCATGCCCCGCAATATCCTTTGAGGTGAGAATTCCGTGAATCTTCATTTGATCATCTGCGACCGGGAAACGGCCGTGGCCCGTTTCATAATTCTTTTCATACCATTTTTCAAGCTTATCCTCTGGTGATAAATACACCGTCCGTTCTATCGGTGTTAAAATATCTTCCACCAGCACAATCTCTTTTTTAATTAATTGGTCATAAATGGCTCTGTTTATGAGGGCCGCTACGGTGAATGTATCATAGCTTGTCGATAAAATTGGCAGCTCTAGCTCATCTGCGAGCTGAATGATTTCATCATCTGTGGAGAATCCGCCTGTGACCAGCACAGCCGCCCCTGCCTCTAATGCCTGCCTGTGGGCATTGATCCGGTTTCCGACGATGAGCAGGTTGCCAGCAGCCGTATAGCGCATCATTGCGTCCAGCTCCATCGCTCCGATGACAAATTTGTTTAAAGTTTTATGTAAGCCGGCGCGTCCTCCAAGAACCTGTCCATCAATGACATTGACCACTTCAGCATATGTCAGTTTTTCAATATTTTCTTTTTTCTTTTGTTCAATTCGAATGGTGCCGACTCGTTCAATGGTACTGACGAATCCTTTATTTTCAGCATCTTTGATGGCCCGGTAAGCGGTGCCTTCACTCACTTTCATTTCTTTCGCTATGCGCCGGACAGAGATTTTCTCTCCGACATCTAATGAATCAATATACGATAAAATTTGCTCATGCTTTGTCGCCAATCCCGTTCACCCTTTTTGTTTTCAGCGTTTTCATCTATGTTTCATTATAAGGGCAGGAGGCTTTTAATAGCAATTTGTCTTTTCTTTCGACAGATGAAGGCAAACAAAAAAGCCGGCATTTGTGTGCCAGCTTTTTTCATATGAGGATTAAATCTCGATTGATTCCCCGCTGTTTAACACATGACCGACGCCGCCATGCAGGCTGTCTGCAAATGCATGCGGATCCTGTTCAATTGGCGGGAATGTGCTGTAGTGAATCGGAACGACCTGTTTTGCCCGCAGCCATTCTGCTGCGATTCTTGCATCCTCTGGTCCCATCGTGAAGTTATCCCCAATCGGAAGGAATGCGAGCTCAATATGATTCAGCTCACCAATCAGTTTCATATCTGAAAAGAGTGCAGTGTCTCCAGCATGATAAATGGTTTTGCCCTCTGCGGTAAATAAAATACCTGATGGCATCCCTGTATACGTAATCGTCTGTGCCTCTTCATCAATGACAGCTGAACCGTGGAACGCTTGCGTGAGCTTCACTTTACCAAATTCAAACTCACGTCCGCCTCCAATAGAAAGCGGGTGCGTTTTCACCCCTTGCCAGCCTAAATACGTGGCAAGTTCGAAAGGCGCGACAACAAGTGCATCATTGTTTTTAGCGATTTCAATGGTGTCGCCGATGTGATCTCCATGCCCATGTGTCAGTAAAATGACATCCGCTTTCACATCTTGCGGTTTGATATCCGTGTGCTTATTTCCATTTAGAAATGGATCAATCCAAATATGGTATCCGTTTGTTTCAATGTGTACTACTGAATGTCCATGATATGTAGCTTTCATGTAAGTATATCCACCTTTCAAATTTTGATCTCATATCATTTATTCCCTCTATAAAAAGCTGAAAAACTTAATGCCTGTGAATCACGTTAAGACCACCTGTTGCTTCAATGACGGTTCCTGTAATGAGATCTGAACGGTCATCGCATAGAAATGAGATGATACGTCCTATATCCTCTCCAGTGCCAGACCTGCCTATCGGCGTTTCATCGTCTTTGATTTGACGGGCTTCCTCTATGGTCGATTCTTTCATGTCTCCAACGATTTTTCCTGGACACACCATATTGGCTGTGATGCCGTTTTCGGCTTCTTCAATCGCAATGGTTTTCGTCAATGATGCAAGACCCACTTTTGCCGCTCCAAAGGCTGATCTGTGCATCCAGCCTGGCGCATGGTCTGCACCTTGGAAGCCATAAGTGATAATGCGGCCAAAGCCTTGTTTTCTCATCATTGGGATGACCATTCGGAACAAATGGAATACTGCTGATAGGTTGCCTTCCATCATTTGATACCATTCATCTTCAGAGTAATCCGCTAGTTTTTTTCGTTCAAAAATATAAGGACCAGCATTGTTAATTAAGGCATCAATCCGCCCAAATCGCTCTGCTGCCAGCTCTACCATGTTTTTTAAATCTTCTTTTTTTGTCACATCACCTTGGACAAATTGAAGCTTATCTTCGTACTGCTGTAATTCTTCTTTCATCTGCCGGACAGCTTCATCATCACTTCGATAATTCACTGTCACAGAATACCCCATATTCAGTAAAGACTCGGTGACTTTTCGGCCAAGCCCTTTAGAACCCGCTGTTATTAATGCGTGTCGCACACAATCTCCTCCTAAAGCAAAGGTTGCAAGTTCACGTGTTTCTTTTGTTATCTTTACTTTACTATAAACCGGCATCTAGCGCACTTATGAACCCTTTATCGATATGAGTCAAACAGTATAGGATGATTCATCCACTTTTTCAAATCCCATGAGCCATGGATATCGAGCAGCAGAGAAACAAAACGATAGCACTCTCTCACCTCATGAAGATCACGAGGAAGCGGGCAAATCTCTTCATAGCCCAATTGAACATTGCGGGCAGCTTCTTTTGTCAAAAGGTATTCCAATGCAATAAAATCAAACGCTGCTGGTCCAAATACGACATATTCCGTATCAACTAAGCTCGCTACTTGATCATCTTTTTCAATATATTGAGACGGATCTAAATCAATTAAAATGAGACTAGCTGAATCAGGAGTCCTTAGCTTTTCAATCTTTTGCTGCACAATTTCTGCATAACAGTGAAATTCAGGCTGATCCGCGTAATATCGGTCTATGAGTTTGGATACAGCCTTTTTTAACACAGCATGGAATTCTCTCAAATGCTTCTTTTCAGCTCCGTAGACTGCACCAAAAAAGTCAGTACGATATGAATGAAGATGTGCTGATGAACGTCCCTCAAAAGATGTACAAGGTGTTCCTTCTACTTTTTCCATTACATAAAAATATCTCCCTGCCTTCTTCACTTTACGAACAACTTCTGGAATATGAAAGGAATTCGTATGAGACAGCTTTTGATTGATTTGATCGATATTCTCTTGTACAGTACGGTCATCTACTCCATAGATCATCTTGATCCCAGACACAAATTCACTTTCTTCTCTTGCAGTTTTAGGAGATTTGACTACATATTCCGTTTTATCTTGTAAGGAGATCAGCCACACGTCATTAGCCCGTCCATCATATTGTTCTCCTAACGTTTTCACTGATACGATCGGTTGATGAAACAAAGCCTCAAGCGTTTTCTTCATGGTCTGCTGTCACTCCCTCTTCTGCTTGACGACGGTATGCTTTCATTTTCTCCAATGATCATCAATCTCCTTTTTCCATGACAAAAAAACCATCCGTATAAACGAATGGTTTTTGAAATGTTATTACGCTAGGCAGGCTTTTGCTTTTTCTAAAGCGAGCAGGATTTGTTTGAATCCAGTTCCGCCTGCACTTGTTCTTTTTTCAACAGCAACATATGGATCAAGAACAGTGTAAATGTCTTGTTCAAAAAGATCGCTTGCTTCTTTGAATGTTTCAAAAGGAAGATCACTTAGATAGATACCTTTTTGAATACATGTATACACAAGCTTGCCAACGATTTCGTGTGCTTCACGGAATGGCATGCCTTTTTTCGCAAGGTAGTCTGCCACTTCTGTCGCATTTGAGAAATCTTCTTTTGTTGCCTTTTTCATGACATCTTCGTTCACTGTCATCGTTTGGATCATACCTGTGAAGATTTGCAGGCTCCCAGCGATGGTTTTCACTGTATCAAACATGCCTTCTTTATCTTCTTGCAGGTCTTTGTTATACGTAAGCGGCAAGCCTTTCATAATCGTGAGAAGCCCCATCAGGTTGCCATACACACGGCCTGTTTTCCCGCGGATTAATTCAGCCATATCCGGGTTTTTCTTCTGCGGCATCATGCTGCTGCCTGTTGCATACGTATCATCGAGTTCAATGAATTTGAATTCTTGCGAGCACCATAAAATGATTTCCTCACAAAAACGTGAGAGGTGCATCATCACAAGGCTGCTATTAGACAAAAACTCTAAAATGAAATCCCGGTCACTCACACCATCGAGGCTGTTTTCGTAAACATGGTCAAAGCCAAGCTGCTCTGCTGTATATTCACGATCAATCGGGAATGTCGTTCCTGCTAACGCTCCGCATCCAAGTGGAGACACGTTAATTCGCTTCAATGAATCTTGAAAGCGCGCTTTGTCACGCTCAAGCATCCAGAAATAGGCGAGCATATGATGGGCAAACGAAATAGGCTGTGCACGCTGCAGGTGTGTATATCCTGGAAAAATGGTTTCAACGTGCTGTTCTGCCTTTTCTACAAGCACGGTTTGAAAGGAAGAGATCAGTTCAATAATATGCTCTACTTGGTTATTCAAATATAAGTGCATATCGGTTGCGACTTGATCATTCCGGCTTCTCGCTGTGTGCAATTTGCCGCCAAGCGGACCAATCTCATCAATGAGCATTTTTTCAAGGTTTAAATGAATGTCCTCATAATCCACTGAGAATTCCAGTTCATCCGTCTCTGCCTTTTTCATGAGCGTATTCAGTCCGTCTTTGATGGCAGCGGCTTCCTCATCATCGAGGATACCGCATTTATTCAGCATACTTGCATGAGCAAGGGAGCCGGTCAGATCTTCTTTGACTAATTGTTTGTCGAAATGAATGGACGCGCCAAACTCATCGACCCATTTTTCAGGTGTTTTTTGAAATCGGCCTCCCCAAAGCTTTTTCATGCTTTAACCTGCTCCTTTTTATTCACGATGCTGTTTACTTTTGTCGGTAAGCCCCAAAGGTTAATAAATCCTACAGCTGCATCATGATCGAATTCATCTGCTTTTGTATAAGTTGCTAGATTTTCATCGTAAAGTGAATACGGTGATTTACGTCCTTCTACAATGGCATGGCCTTTAAATAGTTTCACACGTACAACACCTGTTACGTTCTGCTGTGTTTCTTGTAAGAAAGCATCTAGTGCTTCTTTAAGTGGTGAGAACCATAAACCGTTGTATATTAATTCAGCCATTTTTTGTTCAACGATTGGTTTAAAGTGTGCGACTTCTTTGACAAGCGTTAAGTCTTCAAGCTCTTTATGTGCTTTAAGAAGTGTGACAGCACCTGGGCACTCGTACACTTCACGAGATTTGATACCGACAAGACGGTTTTCAACGTGATCGATTCTGCCAACACCATGCTGACCAGCAACTTCATTTAAATGAAGGATGAGGTCAGATAATGAATACTGGATACCGTCAATCGCTGTCGGTTTTCCTTTTTCAAACGTGATTTCAATGATTTCTGGTGTGTCAGGTGTTTTTTCAAGCGGATTTGTCAGATCGTATGCACCTTCTGGCGGCGCAGCCCAAGGATCTTCTAAAATGCCACATTCGTTACTTCTGCCCCAAAGATTTTGGTCGATTGAATATGGGCTGTCTAAGTTAATCGGAATTGGAATACCGTGTTTTTGTGCATATTCGATTTCTTCATCACGAGACCATTTCCATTCACGCACTGGTGCAAGAACTTCTAGGTCTGGATTTAATGCTTTAATGGATACTTCAAAGCGAACTTGGTCGTTCCCTTTTCCAGTACATCCATGAGCGACGGCTACTGCATTTTCTTTTTCTGCCACTTCCACTAATTTTTTTGCAATAAGCGGACGGGATAGTGCAGATACTAGTGGATATTTCCCTTCATACATTGTGTGTGCTTGTAATGCAGTGAGTGCGAACTCTTCAGCAAATTCTTCTTTTGCGTCAATCATGTATGATTGAACCGCCCCAACTTGAAGTGCTTTCTGTTGAACGAATGCAAGGTCTTTTCCTTCACCTACGTCAAGGCAGCAAGCAACGACTTCGTATCCTTGCTCTTGTAACCATTTAACTGCAACAGAGGTATCAAGACCTCCGGAATATGCTAATACAACTTTTTTATTTTGTGACATGATTGAAAAGCTCCTCTCGCTTGTTTTGATTCTGTGAATGTTTTTTGCATAAAAATAAGTTTTAATTTATAAACATGCATTTAGTATGTATACACTGTAACAAGGAAAAATTGTTTTTTCAACCCCTTTATGAAAAAAACTCTGCCAAATTTTCTTGGCAGAGTCATTTTGGGCTATGTTTGATCCTTTTCAAGCTCTCGTAAGACGTGAGGAAGCTCTGGAATCACAAGTTTTGTCATGGCTAAACGAACGGCTCCGGTAGATCCCGGCGTGGCAAAGACAGCTTTTTGATTGACGACTCCTGCCGTTGCCCGGGACAAAATAGCGGCTGAACCTATGTCTTCTGTATAACTGAGCATGCGGAAGATTTCGCCAAAGCCAGGGAGCTCTTTGGAGAAAAGAGGGGTGATGGCTTCAATGGTCACATCCCTTGCGGCAATTCCTGTCCCGCCATTTAACAAGACCGCATCTATTTTCGGTTCGCTTGTTCCTTCCAGCACAGCGTCTTGAATGGCTCCAATATCATCTTTTACGATATCGTATGCAAGAACAAGATGTCCTTGTTCTTTGAGCAAATCGATCATCAGACGGCCGCTTTTGTCTGTTTCTTTCGTTCTTGTATCACTGACCGTAATGACTTTTACATAAAGCCTCTCTTTCGCCTCACGTTTATGTTCTGTCACGCTCATCTTTTGCACCGCTCCCTTTTGCTTCGTATTGGACAACATTATAGCATGCTGCTTTTAACAGAAAAAAGCTCTTTTCCAATAAGGAAAAGAGCTTTTCTAACTTGATTACGCTAAACGCATAACGTCTCTTGCAATCATTACTTCTTCGTTTGTTGGGATGACGATCACTTTTACAGGAGAGTGCGGGTAGCTGATGAATGCTTCTTCGCCTCTCATGTTGTTAAGGGAAGGATCCCAGTAAACGCCCATGAATTCTAGTCCACGAAGTACACGTGCTCTTACTTCTGAACTGTTTTCACCGATTCCAGCTGTGAAGATGATCGCATCTACGCCATTCATTCTTGCTGCATAAGAACCGATGTATTTGTGAATACGGCTCGCAAAAATATCAAGAGCGACTTCTGCACGGTCGTTTCCTTCTTCTGTTGCTTCTTCGATATCACGAAGGTCACTTGACAGACCAGACACACCTAAAAGACCACTCTTCTTATTCAAAGTAGAAAGCACTTCTTCAGCAGTATGTCCTGTTTTTTCCATAATGAATGGAATAAGGGCAGGGTCAATGTTACCTGAACGTGTACCCATTGCAACACCAGCAAGTGGTGTGAAGCCCATAGATGTATCGATTGATTTTCCGCCTTCAACTGCTGCGATACTCGCACCATTTCCAAGGTGGCAAGAAATCAAACGAAGCTCTTCTAGAGGACGGCCTAATAACTCTGCTGCACGCTCTGTTACGAACTTGTGGCTTGTCCCGTGGAATCCGTATTTACGAATACCAAAGTTTTTGTAGTAGTCGTACGGAAGGCTGTATAGGTAAGACTGCTCTGGCATTGTTTGGTGGAATGCTGTATCGAACACAGCAATCGCTGGTACGTCAGGCAGAATTTGTTTGAATGCTTTGATTCCTACAACGTTTGCAGGGTTGTGAAGTGGTGCAAGCTCTGAAAGCTGATCAATGTCATTGATGACCTCATCTGTTAAAACAACAGAATCGCTGAATTTCTCTCCGCCGTGAACGACGCGGTGTCCTACGCCATCAATTTCATTAAAGTCTTTGATGATGTTAAATTCAATTAGTTTTTCAAGCAGCATTTTAACCGCTACTGCGTGATCTGGAATATCTGTCACTTCTGTTTTCTTTTCTCCATCTACAGAAATCGTGAAGATACTGTTGTCCATTCCGATTCTTTCAACAAGCCCTTTTGTTAAAACGGTTTCTTCTGGCATGTCGAACAATTGGAATTTAAGAGATGAGCTTCCTGCGTTGATTGCAATAATTTTGGACATTACTGTCGCTCCTTTTACTCAGTTGTTATATAAGGTTTCACGTTTTTTCCGGTGCTATATTCAACCTGTTTGACGGGTCTTTTATAGTTTAACGATAAGTCCGAAAAATATCTGACTTTTTCATTTAAACATTGAAAACTTTGCATTTCAAGTGCACCTTCAAACTGTTATCGCTTACATGAATAAGTCGTTATTTTCTGAATAGTAAAATATCCAGATTATTGACAAAGAGCTAAAATGATTTTTATTTTAGCTCTTTGTTTTCTTTTCAGTGTGATAGGAAACCTTTGCAGCTCTAGGAAGGGCGAGCACCGGAGCAGAGCGAATTTGGGATTCGTGAGCACCGGAGCGCAGAACTGCGGGCGAATGCGAGGGTTTGTCTACACACTGAAATAGCCAGAAATAACTCTGGCTATTCTTTCGTTTCTTTTTCTTCTATAAACCATTGGTCTAATTTTCTCATCACACCGACCATTGCTTCCTTCTGAGAGAAAGACGGCAGATTGGCAAACAGCATCCGTTTTGGTGCTTCCAGCCCTTCTTTTTTCTTCTGCATCACAAATAAGCTTTTGGCGTGTTTTTTGTCCTTAAACATGGACACTGGCAGCTGAATTAAAGCATTCATATACGCATGATCTTTGATGAAATCCTTTAATTGTACGCTCTCTTTCCCTTCAAACAAGTCGTTTGGAATGATGAAGAATAAGAAGCCGCCTTCTTTTGTGTATTGCAGACTTTGTTCAATGAATAAATAATGGGCAAAGGCATGTCCTTCTTTTGCCTTTAATTCAAAGTCCGCTGCACGCTCATCATTTGGATAATAGCCGACTGGGAGGCTGCATACAGTGACATCCACTGGTGAGATCAGAAGCGGCTCAAGACTGTCCTGGTGGAAAAGCTCGACTTCTTTCTCTTCTAAATTCGCCTGAGCCCAAGCAATTTTAATGAGCACATCATCAATTTCAGACGCAAAACCGCGCTTTGTTTCTGCGGTGAGATTGTTTAAGACAGCAAGCAGTAAGTTTCCTGTTCCCGCTGCTGGATCAAAGACAACAAGTTCTTTTTGACCTTCTAAAAATTTATTCACCAAATAGCTGACAAACAGTCCAATCGTATCTGGTGTCATCTGGCGATTTGGATGAGAAATATCCTTTTGACCTTTCAATACGGCGAGCTGAAACGCTTTACGAATCTGCTCATGATCATAAGAAGCAAAATCTGCTTTCTCTATTAAATCCTTTAATAAACCGTTTCGATCATTTGCTTGGAAAAAGGCTTCTCCTGCTTCAGCCAATGCTTCAATATAGGAAATGCTCTGTTCCTTTTTCAATCGAATAGAAGCTGTATCGAGCAGTTCAAAAATAGTACTTACTTGATCTTTCTGCAATGCTTTTCTCTCCTCGCTTTGTTAAAAGCTATATGTTCTCATTGAAAAGAGCCCCAGGTTGAAGCCGGAGCTCTTGTCGATGCTGCTTTTATAACAGTGATTTTGCAGCTTCAATGGCTTTTTCATAATTTGGGTGATTCGTTGCTTCACTTACGTATTCAGTGTAAACCACTTTTCCGTTAGGGTCTAATACGAAGACTGCGCGCGCCAATAAACGCAATTCTTTCATATACACTCCGAATGCTTCACCAAATGACATATCTCTGTGATCAGATAATGTTTCAACATTTTCAATTCCGTTTGCTCCGCACCAGCGTGCTTGTGCAAATGGAAGGTCTGCACTAATCGTATAAATATTGACCGGACCTAAACCGGCTGCCTCTTCATTGAAACGTCTTGTTTGTGCGTCACACACACCTGTATCAATAGAAGGAATCACTGAGATGATCGTCACTTTTCCTGCTAAATCAGAAAGTGAAACTTCTCCAAGTGAGTTCGTTAAAACCGTAAAATCAGGAGCCTGCTCGCCTACTTTTACTTCATTTCCTACAAGCGTGACAGAACTTCCTTTAAATGTGATCGATGCCAAAACAATTCCTCCCTTTTCAAATGTATGGTTCTATCATAGTAGAGAAAGCAAAAAACTGCAAAGCCTAATCGTCCATTTTGCAAAAAAAGTTAACTGCAGCGCAGCTAACTTTTTAAAGGTCTATGTCATCTAGTTTTCGTTCTTTGTGACGGTGCTCCCGCTCATCCTTCTTAAACATGTGCTGAAGACGTTCAATTGCTTGAGGAGCAGAATCCAATATTTTATCGAGCAGATGTGTGTGTTCATCCAAATGAAGCATTCGAACTCCGTTTGTTCCTACAATTAAGAAGGCGATTGGTGTAATCGACACCCCGCCCCCGCTACCGCCGCCAAATGGGAGTCTCGGTTCTTTTCGTTCCTGTTCATCAGAACGTTTTTCTTTCTTTTGGTTCCCGTTAAATTCACTGCCGCCGGCTGCAAATCCAAAACCAACCTTTGACACAGTGAGGATGACACTGCCGTCAGGGGTTTCGACTGGATCGCCGATGATTGTATTCACATCTATCATTTCTTTTAAGTTTTCCATCGCTGTCTTCATGAGACCTTGGATTGGATGATCTGCCATTTTCGGGTTCCTCCTTAAACAGATGATTCATTCTTCGTTGCTTGAAGAGAGGCACTTTTTCTCGCCTTTCTCCCTTTTAACCAATGGACAAGTAAACGAATGGCTGCAAGCATAGCATGTCCAATACGAAAATAAGCTATACATGTAAACTGAGTCTGTGACACGTTGTGCTGAAAGGCTGGAATGACTTCATATACCGGTTTATGCTTAAAGGTGAGATGCTCCTGCATAAAGGCAAGCAGTGCTCCTTTAACTGACCACACACCGCCGGCTGCTACACCTGTTAAAGCGGCGTCATGAAAGCCGATCCATGTCGACCAGTGAAACGAGACAACTCTTATGTGAATGAAAAACTTGCGCATGATCCGGTTTAAATCGACAACCTCTTTTGTGATGCGCTCCATTTGATGAATAATTTGCTTCATATCACGTTTTCCCACTTTTTTATGCATCGATTCTTTTTCGTGATCAGGCGTTTTAGCGCTCTCCATTTTCTTTTCACGAATATCAATCGTTTGATCTTCTGGATTGACCCTCACCATCGGAATCTCTTTTTTGAGCCTGACCAATCCATATAAGGTGATGACCTTCAGTGCAATGTGGTCATTGTCGTTTGTATGCGAATAGTCCAGCGAAATGGTTACTTTCATGAAAATCAACAAGATCACAAGAAACAAAAACACTGCGATCCAAACGTAAAGCACTGTGCTCACTTCCTCCATAACAAATGATGCTTCCCCTACGATTATGGCTCTCATTCTGGATTTTATACCCAATCAACAAAAAAGAGTTTGACCGGTACCCGGCCAAACTCCTCTGATTATACATTTGATTCTGTTTTTTCATATAAATGTTCATGGACGACCGCCGTATCGGCAAAGTAGTCATGAACCCCTTGCTTTTTCGGTGAGAACCCAACGATAGCATAGAGAACAAAGATCGTATTAATGTAGCGTCCCACAATCTCTCTAAAGAAAATAACATCCCATGCCAGCTTCTTCTCAGGCTGTAGCGAGACCACTTTAATCCCAAACACCATCTTGCCAAGTGTTTGTTGAAAGATTTTCGTCATGATGGCGAAATAAAGGAGGAATACAATCGTCGTTGTGACGGAAAATGGAGAAAACCATCCCCCTCCTTTGGACCAGCCGAACAGACTAAAGATGGGAGAAACCGTCAAATGGTTTACACCCCAAACGACGAGCCAATCAAGAATAAACGCCCAAAATCTAATCCAAAAACCTGCAAACGCCTGTGCTTCAATTGAAGCGCGCTTCACAAAGGCCGGCTTCGATTCTTCCTCTTGGCTGCGGCTTTCGCTTACTTCATCGAATGTAGAATCCATCTATGATCCCTCCTTTATTTTGAATAGAGATACATCGGTTTAGACCCATTTGAGCCAGCCAGTGTTTCTTTTAAATTCAGAAAATCAATTTCGCTTTTAAAGAGCTTGTTTGCACTCATGTTGAAGAGAGAATTCCAGCCAAAGCTTTGAGAATAGCTGACCACTGTTGCTCCTTTTAAGCCTTTTTCATTTTTCTTCATCGCTTTTAGTGCATCTTCATAATACCCAAGTTCATCGACTAATCCGTTCGATTTTGCCTGTGTTCCGTCATATACCCGGCCGTCAGCAATTTTCTTGACGTTCTGTTTTGACATGCCTCGTCCTTCAGAGATCACTTTGACAAATCCTTCATAAGAGTTATCGACCATGCTTTGCATGATGTTGCGCTCATCTTTTGTCATATCACGATTTGGAGACATGATGTCTTTGAATTTCCCGCTCTTAATTGTTTCATATTTAATGCCCAAATTATCTGCCAGCTTTGAATAATTCAAACTTTGCATGATGACACCTAACGATCCTGTTAATGTTTCAGGTGAAGCAAAGATTTTCTTCGCTGGAGTTGACACGTAGTAGCCGCCAGAAGCTGCCATTGAGCCCATAGATACGTAAATCGGCTTTTTCGCTTTTTTCACTTCTTCTAATTTTTTATGTATTTCAGCACTTTCATAGACACCGCCGCCAGGAGAGTTTACGCGCAGCAGTACACCTTTTACAGAAGCATCCTCTTTTGCTTTATCTAGTTCCTTGAGGAAGGCACGATGATCATAACCTTCTCCGCCTAATAGGCTCGATGCGCCGCCATTATCTTGAATGGTTCCATTAATCTCAAGAACAGCAATCTTGCCTGCACCGCTGCCATTCTCTAATACCTTTTCTTCTATTTCATCCCCGAATTGATAGCTCATTTTATTGTCATTGAAGCTATCGAACAAGGCCATCGTGACACTAATCACAATTGAAAATCCGAAAACACCAAGTGCAATAATTAACGCTACCCATCTTTTCGCATTCATCTTTTTCTCCTCCTTTTTGTCTCACTTCATTCATACGAATGCCCACATGAAATGTTTCACAGGAATTGTGGTTTTTTTACATTTCATGTAGGCATATGATAGCACCTCTCTTAAATAACGATCAACTTTACATCGTCTACTTAGACATACGCATGACGAAAAATTGGCTTTTTTATCCTCTCCCTGCACCTAATAGGCTAGATCTTCACCGCAACGAAACACCTAAACCATTCTTTCACGAGAAAACGGCTATTCAATTATGCTCAGGATCCAGCCATTTCAAATCACTCACATCGACTCATTTCTCAAAAAGCAAATTCGATCATGAGGCGTGTCTCTCTAATGTTTTTACTTTCATATGAAAAAAGTGTAAAATGTGAGCAAGGGTTTTCATGTAAGCCCTTTATTATTGGAAATTATTTTTGACAGCAAAGGGGAGAACGTCAATGACAGACAATCGTCGCAATGTATTTTTCTTTTACAAAAAAGATCATGAATTGGATGGACACATTTCTTCTCTCGAGAAGCTCGCTACCGACCAAGGCTTTCACGTCGTCAAGCGTGCAGAGGATGCCCACATTATTGCTTCAATTGGCGGGGATGGCACATTTCTTCAAGCAGTCCGCAAAACGAACTTCCGGGATGACTGCTTGTATGTAGGGGTATCAAAATCAGAGAATACGCACCTATACTGCGATTTCTCGTTAGAGCATTTTGATAAAATGATTGATGCCATGAACACTGAACAGCTTGAAGTGAGAAAATATCCGATCATCGATGTAAGCGTTGACAGCACAAACCAGTTCCATTGTTTAAATGAACTGTCGATCCGCTCCAGCATTATTAAAACATTTGTGATCGATGTGTATATAGATGATTTCCACTTTGAAACTTTTAGAGGCGACGGCATGATTATTTCCACTCCGACTGGCTCAACGGCCTACAATAAATCGGTGAGCGGCGCCGTGGTTGATCCAATGCTTCCTTGTATGCAAGTCACTGAGCTTGCATCGCTGAATAATAACTCGTACCGTACATTAGGCGCTCCTTTCATCTTAAGCAGTGACCGCAAGCTGACGCTTAAGGTAGTGCAGGATGGAAACGATCATCCAATTATCGGGCTTGATAACGAAGCGCTCGGCACAAAACACGTCAAACAAATTGACATTGGCCTTTCAGGAAAAGTGATTAAGACGGTCAAATTAAAAGACAACTCTTATTGGGAAAAAGTAAAACGCAGATTCCTTTAATCTGTCAGATTGTTGAGAATTTATCGCGCGCTGAAAGCTCCTTTATGGGGCTTTTTTTTATGTCTTTTCATTCACGGTCATGGTTATGGTATGATGTCACATGAATGTACGAAAAGGAGAACACGATGACATTACAACATTTTAATCAATATCCATTAAGTGATGAATTGAAACAAGCGCTTGAAGCGCTTCACTTCCATACACCAACACCTGTTCAGCACGAGACATTATCCGTTGCTTTTTCAAAGCAGGATTTAATCGTCAAATCTCAAACTGGGAGCGGCAAGACTGCAGCCTATGGTCTGCCGATTTGTGAAATGGTTGATTGGGCTGAAAATAAACCTCAAGCCCTCATCCTCGTTCCAACACGAGAGCTCGCCATGCAGGTCAAACAAGACCTCACAAGCCTCGGGCGATTCAAACGAATCAAAGCCGCAGCCATTTATGGAAAAGCCTCTTTTCAAGCCCAGAAAGTAGAGCTTTCACAGAAAAACCATATTGTGTGCGGGACACCAGGCCGCATTTTGGATCACCTTGAGAAAGGCACCCTTTCTTTAGAAAATCTCAAATTTTTCGTGTTAGATGAAGCAGATGAAATGCTGAACATGGGATTTATCGATCAAGTCTCTTCTATTATTCAGTATCTGCCGCCAAAGCGCATGTCGATGCTGTTTTCAGCGACAATGTCTGATGACATGAAGAAATTGAGCGAACAGTTTTTACAATCACCCAAAGTCATTGAGATCGCACGTGAAGAAACGTCTGTACAGCAAATCACCCACACCGTGATTGAAACAGAAGAAGAATCGAAATTCACCCTTCTTCAGCGTACGATCGTCATTGAAAATCCAGATAGCTGCATTATTTTCTGTAATACACAGGACCGGGTGAATGAACTCACGATGAAGCTGGACGAATGGGATGTGCCCTGTGACAAAATTCATGGAGGCATGAGACAGGAAGACCGTTTTGATGTAATGGATGAATTTAAAAAAGGTGAATTCCGTTATCTGATCGCAACAGATATAGCAGCCCGCGGAATTGATGTCAGTGATATGACACATGTGATTCATTATGATCTTCCTTATGAAAAAGAGCGCTATATTCACCGAACTGGTAGAACAGGCAGAGCCGGAAAAAGCGGAAAAACAATTGCGTTTATGACAAAGAATGCAAAGCCGCTTATTGATGAATTAAAGCAGGATGCCGGCATAGATTTTCAAACTCAGCCTTATCCAACGAAGGAAGAAGCAGAGAAGCATGTAGAAAGCTTTGAAGAAAAGATTGAAACGCCGATTCAAAAGGAAAATAAACAGGCAGGCGTTGAAAAGGATATTATGAAGCTTTATTTTAACGGCGGGAAGAAAAAGAAGCTGAGGGCTGTTGATTTCGTTGGGACCATTGCCAAAATAGAAGGCGTTGCCTTCGATGACATTGGGATTATTACGATTCAAGACACGAAAACATATGTAGATATTTTAAACGGCAAAGGCCCTCTTGTGCTGAATGCCATGCGTCACACAACCATTAAAGGCAAGCAGCTAAAAGTACATGAAGCACGTTCTTAAAAAGTGAAGGCCCAGCGCCTTTACTTTTTTATTTATGATGTAATAAGCGCACAAACCTTGATCCCATCAGCCTTTCCTGCGTCCAACATGACAAATGTCATATTGAATACATGATGGGTGCTACTATGAGCATGACACCTTTCCTTCTATACTTTGAAGTAGAAAGAAACGGAAAGGACTTGAACGTTCATGACGACTTCAACAAACACACAGCAGCAAGCCACTTTAAGAAAACAAGTAGGTCAATTCTCTGGTGCTGATTCGAAAAAAAGTATCATTCAACTCTTTAATACATTCATTCCATTTTTAGGGCTTTGGTTTCTTGCCTATTATAGCCTGAATATCTCCTACCTTTTAACCCTCTTCTTTGCGGTTATTGCAGCTGGGTTTTTAGTACGTGTCTTTATTATTTTTCACGACTGCTGCCATCAATCCTTTTTTAAACAGAAGCCGCTAAATCACCTGTTCGGTTTTTTAACGGGCGTACTCACCCTTTTCCCTTATCTTCAATGGCAACGAGATCATTCAATTCACCATGCCACAAGCAGTAATTTAGACAAACGAGGTACTGGCGACATTTGGCTCCTAACAGTCAAAGAATATCAAGAAGCATCAGCATGGACGAAATTTCGCTACAGATTTTATCGTAACCCTTTTGTGATGTTTATTTTGGGACCGATCTTTGTCTTTCTCTTAAAAAACCGTTTCAACGTCAAAAATGCTCGTAAAAAAGAGCGTTGGAACACGTATTTCACAAACGTGAGCATCATTGCGTTAGCAGCCGCAACATGTCTTCTTTTTGGCTGGCAGGAATTCCTGCTTGTTCAAGGTCCGATCTTCCTGATCTCAGGATCTATCGGCGTATGGTTGTTTTATGTACAGCATACGTTTGAGGACTCTTACTTTGAAGCAGATGAACATTGGAACTATGTGCAGGCAGCTGTAGAAGGCAGTTCTTTTTACAAATTGCCAAAACTACTTCAGTGGTTAACAGGCAATATCGGTTATCACCATGTCCATCATTTAAGTCCGAGGGTACCGAATTATCATTTGGAGCATGCACATGATCATAGTGAGCCGCTTCAAAATGTTCCAACCATCACTTTAAAAACAAGTATCGAGTCAATGAAATTTAGACTTTGGGATGAAGAAACGAAAGCATTCGTTACCTTTAAAGAAGCACGGCAATCTAAGAAGCTACCCGCACCTGTCATTAAAGGAGACATTCTAAAGAAAAATGCATAATTGGTGCAAGCTCTTTCTTACACTAGAAGGAGCTTGTTGTCATTTACAGGATGCAACCATAAGTTGAATTTGATAAAGTAAAGAAAAAGAACGAAAAAGAAAAAAGGTGGCACACGGATGAAAAAACAGTTTAAAATTCAAAAATTGCATGGGATTTCTCCCTATATATGGGCCATTTTTTTCATCCTGCCCTTCTATTTTATCCTTAAGACACCTTCGACTTTAGGTATTGTGATCGGCATTATTTTGAACGTCGTTTTTTTCGCTGTGTATCGTTTTGCCTTTGTCGCAAAAGGCTGGTCATTATATGTCTTTGGCCTTTTATTGATCGGTATTTCAACTGGTTATGTGATGCTCTACAGCTATATTTATTTCGCTTTTTGCATCGCCTATTTTAACGGACATATTAAACGAAAAGTCCCCTTTTATATCTTGTACTATATCCATCTGGCGAGTGCCGCCGTGGCAGTGAACTTTAGTTTGATCTTAAAAAAGGGCTGGTTTCTCACACAAATTCCTTTTGTGGTGATCACCCTGATTAGTGCCATTCTTCTTCCTCTCAGCGTTCGGAGCAGGAAGGAACGTGAACGGCTTGAGGAGAAATTAGAATATGCCAATGAACGGATTGCTGATCTTGTGAAGCTTGAAGAAAGACAGCGCATTGCACGCGACCTGCATGACACCCTTGGACAAAAGCTTTCTTTGATCGGTTTAAAAAGTGATCTTGCACGTAAACTCGTGTATAAAGACCCTGAACAGGCTCGTGCCGAACTCAAAAGCGTCCAGCAGACCGCCAGAACGTCTCTCAATGAAGTGCGGAAGATTGTTTCCTCCATGAAAGGCATCCGAATTAAAGATGAAATGTCGAACATCGAGCAAATTCTCGAAGCAGCCGGAATTGAGTTGATCTATGATGAAAAGGAAGCACCGAAACACATCTCACTTCTGAACGAAAACATAGTGAGCATGTGCATCAAAGAGGCAGTGACGAATGTCGTCAAACATAGTGATGCGACTGTTTGTAAAATCACCATTCACCAAAAATCAAAGGAAGCCATCGTCACCGTTGAGGATGACGGAACATTTAAAGGCGACTATCCATCCTCTCAAACGAAGGGTCACGGCCTTTTAGGAATAAGAGAAAGATTAGAATTTGCAAATGGCCGCCTGCGCATTGAAACAAAAGACGGGACAAAGCTCATTATGAGCATTCCAAATGATTCAGCAGCAAAAGAAAAGGAGGGGATGAAATGATCAACATCTTTATCGCAGAAGATCAGCAAATGCTGCTTGGTGCACTCGGTTCACTTCTCGATTTAGAAGACGATATGACGGTTGTTGGGAAAGGTACGAACGGCCAAGATGCCATCGATTTTGCCAAAACACACCCTGTTGATATTTGCTTAATGGATATTGAAATGCCGGGGAAAACCGGACTTGATGCAGCGGAAGAGCTTAAAGGATCAGATGTAAAAATCATCATTTTAACGACCTTTGCCCGCTCTGGTTATTTCCAAAGGGCGCTCAAAGCGGGCGTCAGCGGCTACATGCTGAAAGACAGCCCAAGCGAGGATCTGGCAAGTGCGATTCGCAGTGTGATGAAAGGGAAAAAGGTGTACGCACCTGAATTGATGGAAGACTTATATAGTGACGAAAACCCTTTAACGGAGCGAGAGAAATCAGTTCTTGAACTTGTCGCTGACGGTAAAAACACAAAAGAAATTGCAAAAGAACTCAGCATTAAAAGCGGCACTGTCCGGAACTACATTTCCATTATTTTAGATAAGCTAGAAGTGAAAAACCGCATCGAAGCCATTACACGATCAAAAGAAAAAGGCTGGTTTAAATAAGAAAAAAGATCAGGACACATGCTGCCTTGATCTTTTTTTTATCGAAAATCCCCCCTTTATTTTTTATCACCAGCTATCAAAATGTCATTGACAACAGCCCACAGTTCTATGATATGATATCCAAGTGATAATAATTATCATTATCACTAATACAACCAAATATACGGCTATGTGCCGATTTCAAAGGAGTCTACATTCATGAAGAAAATATTGTTCCCTCTGATGCTCATCTTTGTACTTGCATTGAGCGCATGTGGCAATAGCAGCAGCTCTTCCTCAAATAAAGGAAATCAATCAACATCATCAGACAAAATTACATATCAATCTGAAAATGGTCCTGTGAAGCTTCCAGCACATCCAAAACGTGTTGTTGTTCTTGGTTCTTACACAGGTAATGTCATGTCACTTGGTGTGAACCTCGTCGGCGTTGACTCTTGGTCCAAAAAGAACCCTCGCTTCCAAAAGGAATTAAAAAATGTGGAAGAAGTATCGGATGCCAATGTAGAGAAAATCATGAAGCTAAAGCCTGATGTCATCATTGGCTTAAGTAATACTAAAAATGTAGAAAAGCTCAAAAAAATTGCACCAACCGTTTTGTTTACGTATAACAAAGTGGATTACCTTCAGCAGCACATTGAAATTGGAAAAGTATTAAACAAAGAAAAAGAAGCAAAAGCTTGGGTTAAAGATTTCAAAAAACGCGCAGCTGAAGCAGGAAAAGAAATCAAAGCAAAAATCGGTGAAGATGCAACAGTTTCTGTCTTTGAAAGTGGCACAAAAGACCTTTACGTCTTTGGAGATGCATGGGGCCGCGGAACAGAAATTCTCTATCAAGCAATGAAACTGAAAATGCCTGAGAAAGTGAAAGAAAAAGCATTAAAAGCCGGCTACTACGCAGTTTCTCAAGAAGTCATCCCTGAATTTGCAGGAGACTATATGATCATTAGTAAAAACAGCGAAATGGACAATTCCTATCAAAACAGTGAAATTTACAAGTCCATCCCAGCTGTCAAAAAACATCGTGTGTATGAAGCCAATGCAGAGGAATTCTATTTTAATGACCCACTCACACTTGAATTCCAACTATCATTCTTTAAAAAGCACTTTTTAGGTAAATAAGCTGAAGCAAGGGACCTCTTCCCTTGCTTTTTTCTTGTCTGCTTCTAGCGGCAGAGCTTTTTTTCCGCTACAATGACAACAAGTGAATACAAAAAGTGTGGTGCTGATTTTGTTTAAGATTCTACTGATTGAAGATGATACAACCCTCTTCCAAGAAATCAAAGAACGTCTAGTTAACTGGTCCTATGATGTCTATGGGATTCAAGACTTTCATCAGGTGTTGCAGGAATTCACGTCTGTCCAGCCTGATCTCGTCATTATTGATATACAGCTGCCAAAATACGATGGCTTTCATTGGTGCCGGATGATTCGGCACCATTCAAATGTTCCGATCATCTTCCTCTCATCAAGAGACCACCCTGCTGATATGGTCATGTCGATGCAGCTCGGTGCAGATGATTTTGTACAAAAACCTTTTCACTTTGACGTGCTCATTGCCAAAGTTAGTGCTGTTCTTCGCCGTGTACATGATTATAATGCAGAACCGGCCAGCCTAAAGATGTGGTGCGGCGCTGCCATTGACCTAGAAAAAAACACCGTAACAAATGATCACGGTGAGGTTGAATTAACGAAAAATGAGTTATTTATTCTCAAGGAATTGATTCAGCATAAAAATCATATCGTCAGCCGGGAATCACTCATTCAAGCATTGTGGGAAGATGAACGGTTTGTTAGTGACAATACACTGACTGTAAACGTCAACCGCCTCAGAAAAAAACTAGACGAGATCTCCCTTGGCGCCTACATTGAGACAAAAGTGGGTCAAGGCTATCTTGCAAAGGAAAAGGATGATCAATGATGCTGCAAGCATTTTTAAAAGAACGAAGAAGCTGGATTCTTTTCTTTCTTAGTTTGCAGCTCCTCATTCTGTTTGTTGCTTATTTGGATACGACCATTCCAATCGCTTCTCTTTTTTATATTGTGCTATTGTCTACGTTTCTCATGATCGTCTTTCTCTTTTTTCGATATCGAAAAGAAACGGCTTATTATGAAAGGCTGAAAGAATGGGATGATGACATTGAACATCAAATACGGCTAACCCCCTCTTCCCCATTTGAGCACCTTATCCATGATGCGACGTCAGAGCAAATTGCACGCTACCGGCAGATGGCAGCAGATCAGAAAATCGCTCTTGAAGAAGAAAAAGATGAATTACTTTCTTGGATACATGAGGTCAAAACACCGCTGACAGCGATGCGCTTAATGATTGACCGCTTAACAGATCAGCCGCTAAAATCAAATATGACGTATGAGTGGCTCAGAATCCATTTATTACTCGATGCCCAGCTGCACCAAAGCAGAGTACGTCATATCGAAAATGATTTATTCATTGAAAAGCTGGACCTGCAAAGCATCATAACAAAAGAAATCAAAGCGCTCCAATCATGGTGTATGCAAAAAGGAATCGGCTTTGAGCTGACGCTGGAGGAACGCACCGTATTAAGTGATATAAAATGGTTATCCTTTATGATCAGACAGGTACTCACAAATGCAGTCAAATACAGCCGTTCTTCCGATATTGTCATTGAAAGCAAGCAAATAAATGACCAAGTCATGCTGACGATCACAGATCAAGGCAGAGGAATTGATCCAAGAGACATCTCTCGTATTTTTGAAAAAGGCTTTACCTCAACTAAACATCACAATGACACCGCCTCAACAGGAATGGGGCTCTATTTAACGAAAAAAGGAGCAGATGCTCTTCATATGACGATCGAGGTCAACTCCACGATAGATCAAGGTACAACCTTCACCTTCATCTTTCCGAAAAAGAATGATTTTGTTCATATTGCGAGCATGTGAAAAGCAATCACAATCTCTTCGCGGCTGTCAAAACTTGCGCGAAGAGATTGAGGTGGCTTACTTAGGAAATACTCCCCGCTTCTCTGCGAAAAACATCTCCCATCTTTCTCCGTCTATAAATACTTAAGATCAGCCCAACAGCCATCATTTCTAGAAGAATATGTGAACCTCCATAGCTCATGAAAGGCATAGACACTCCAGGTAAAGGCAGAAAGCCAAAGTTTGTGAAGATGCTTAAGAGACATTTTGCTGCAAAAACAGCGGCTAAACCTGTCATGACCATTTTGCCATAAGCCATTTTCACTCGTTTTGCTGTATGAAATACTCTGTGAATAAAAATGACAAACAACAGAATCGCAATGAGCCCTGCCAACCAGCCAAATGAATAAATGATATATGTAAACATCCAATCCGTGTGAACTTCAGACATAGCATAAGGTGTGATCTGAAGCCCGTTTGAGCTGAATTCATGAATTCTATAAAAGAAAGGGTGCCCATCTGCTTGAAAAAGAGAAAATAATGCAACCATCAGATATAAAATGCCTGCTGCTGTCAGCATAATGATTTGCCATAAACTTGCGCTAGACACATACATCACGGTTAAGCACATGACCAGACAGATAACGGTCGCAGGAAGAAAACCAATCGTACTGATTAAAATAATCGGTAAAGCCATAACCCCTACTCCAAACCAAGCTCTGTACGCATTCTCCCAATTCCAATTGTGGAAGATCCCTGCTAAAGAAATAGCTAGAAGAAAAGGCATAATCTCAGTCAAATTAATAGATACATCATTTACTCTTAAAAAAAGAACACCGTTCACTCTTGCCCCGAACATCATCGAAAAAATCAGCGTTCCGAGTGTCCCAATGTATAAATGCCAAGAGTATTTCAATACGCGCCGATAATCGAATGAAAACAAACCAAACATAAGCACTAGACCAATTAGATAAAAGGCAAGACTTTTATAAAAAATGTTCATGTTTTGAAAATTTGTAAAATCTGAATGAAACTGCAAAAAGTACATCACAAACAGCCCGCAAAAACAAGTAGCTAACACCAGAAGAATCATTTTAAAATCGATTTGGGTTTTATGTGTTTCATGAAGCTGCATTCCGAGAATTTCCGCATCACCAATTTGGTTCAACGCTTGATCTACCGCCTCTTCTTCAGACACCCCAGCATTCATTGCTTCCTCTTTTAGCGTGTATAGATGATCCAGCAGCTCAAGCTTTACACTCGAATGAACATCTTTATTTTTAATTCGTTTACATACACTTTTGACATACTTCTCAAACTTTTTATCTAATCCCATGCGATTTTCTCTCCGTTCAATACGCCATCGATTGCATGTTTGAAAACGTACCATTCTTCTTTCTTTTCCTGTATCAATGCTTTCCCTTGCTCATTGATTTTGTAATACTTTCTTTTCCGGTTGCCATTTCCTTCGCCCCAATAAGAAATAATAAATTCTTTCCCCTCTAAATTGTGCAAAATAGGATAGATTGTTCCTTCTTTAAAGCTGAAAATCCCTTCCGACTTCGCCTCCAATTCTTTAATCATTTCATATCCATACATCGGTCTTTCATTTAATAAGCTTAATATAAGGGTAGCTGTACTTCCCTTTAGCAGCTCTTTACTCACTTTCATTCTTAGTTACCTCCAATACATAGATTTACTATGCATATATTTAATATGCATATCATACATGAATAAAATAACCATGTAAAGCTTCAAAACGCCACCATGACATGAAAAAGCATAGAAGATTGATACATAAGAGTGAAAAACAGATAAAATAAATAGGTAAAGAAAACTCACCTTGCATAAGAAATGGGTTTACATAAAATTTGTTTAAAAAACAAGCATGTGACAACAATGTCACATGCTCGTCTGTTTTGTTCGCCAAATCGAAGGAAGTCGAGCAGGCTTCTTTTTATACTAGAGATATCAATTAAAAGAAAAAGGGGTTCAGCAAATGAACATTTTAGAAGCTCGCAAAATTTATAAAAGCTATGGAAATAAATTCAATAAACAAGAGGTGCTGAGCGGCATTGATTTGACCATTGAAGCCGGGGAATTTGTCAGTATCATGGGGCCATCAGGCTCGGGGAAAACAACCCTTCTGAACGTATTGTCGTCTATCGATCATGTGTCCAGCGGATCCATTCGTATTGCAGATGCTGAGATGACGCAAATGAAGGATCAGCAGCTTGCTGAATTTAGAAAAAAGCAGCTTGGCTTTGTTTTTCAGGATTATAACTTACTTGATACACTCACGGTCAAAGAGAACATCCTCTTACCATTATCTATCTCCAAAACGCCGAAGAAAGAAGCTTTCGAACGTTTTCAACAGCTTGCGGAGGACATGGGCATTTATGAACTAAGAGACAAATATCCGAATGAGCTCTCTGGTGGACAAAAACAGCGGACATCTGCGGTTCGTGCCTTCATTCATGAACCGAGTCTTATTTTCGCGGATGAACCTACAGGAGCGCTTGATTCCAAATCTGCCTCTGATTTACTCAATAAACTGCAAGATTTCAATCGCAAACGAAAAGCGACCATTGTCATGGTGACACATGATCCTGTCGCAGCAAGCTATTCAAGACGCGTCATTTTTATCAAGGATGGACAGATTTATACACAGTTGAATAAAGGTGCTTTAGAGAGAAAGATGTTTTTCGAGGATATTATGAAAACGCAAGGTGTTTTAGGTGGTGTGAAGCATGAACATTAATCAGCTCATCTTCCGTAACTTGAAGAAAAATTTGAAGAATTACTATTTATATGTGTTTGCTCTCGTGTTTAGTGTGGCGCTCTATTTTTCTTTTGTCACCTTGCAGTACTCACCTGCACTTGATGATGTAAAAGGCTCCATTAAAGGCGGCGCTTCAATTAAAGCCGCTTCAGTTCTGCTCATTGCTATCGTCGGTATTTTCCTGCTATATGCGAATAGCATTTTTATTAAGCGCAGAGGAAAAGAAATAGGTCTCTTACAGCTCATTGGTATGACGAAACAAAAAATTGCCAGACTGCTCAATGCAGAAAACTTTATCCTATACGTGACCGCCATGGTTATCGGCATCATTGCCGGCTTTATCGGTTCAAAGCTGATGCTGATGGTGTTATTTAAAGTGACCGGTGTTAACGCCATCGCCAATCTGCATTTTTCAGGCATGGCTCTTTTGCAGACACTCATCGTCTTTTTCATCATCTATGGATTGATTATGTTAAGAAATAGATGGTTTATTAATAGACAGACGATTTTATCTTTGTTTAGAACCACATCTTCGACAGAACAGCGTGTGAAAAAAATCTCTGTGTTTGAAATCATCATTGGGGTTTTCGGTATTGTCTTGATCAGCTCAGGCTATTATATTTCTTCTAAGCTTTTTACCGGCTCATATACGTCTATGCTTGAGTTACTTTTAGCCATGATTTATATTCTAGCCTCTGTCATCATCGGTACATTTCTTTTTTACAAAGGCTCTGTTTCTTTCATTGCCAATATCGTACGTAAAAGAAAAAATGGCTATCTCGCCATTCATGAAGTGTTATCTTTGTCATCCATTATGTTCCGGCTAAAATCAAATGCACTGCTTTTAACGATTATTACAACCGTATCTGCACTTGCCATCGGTTTGCTGGCTCTTAGCTACATTTCCTATTACTCAGCAGAAAAAACCGCTGAGCAGCAAATTCCAGCTCATTTCGCCATGGGCTCAGAAAAAGAAGCAGCAACCTTCACTCGTGCACTTTCTGACAAACATATTGCTTATGATCAAAAGCAGTTCAAAGTGATTCAAGCAAAATTTGATGCGAAAAAAATCATGGATACAGAGTTAAAAAATATGAAGAATGAACCAGGCGTATTGACACTGCCCGTGATCAGCGAAAAAAATGCACCAAATATTCATGTGGAGAAAAGCGAAGTTATCTTAAGCGGCTACAGTGATCTATTAAAGAAATTCATGCCGATTCAAAGCTCAGGCGATGTGAAACTTCTCATCAAGAAACCGCTTGATTTGAAGGTCATAGATATGAAGAAAGATTATCTCATTTCTTACAACTTCACTTTTGGCGGTCTGCCTGTTGCTGTCGTGAGTCAAGATGTTTTTGAGCAGCTCGACAAAAAGAAAGATCCTAAATTGCAGCTTAAGAATAGCCAATATATCGCAGTCAATATAAAAGATGATAAAAATCTTGAACAAGCAAATAGCGTGTTTACATCTTTAAAACTAGGTGACAACAGCATGTCTCAATTAGCTTCAGCTCAGCAGCAAAAACAAACAATAGGACTGATGATGTTTGTGGTCGGGTTTTTAGGTCTTAGCTTCCTTGTCACATCAGGCTGTATTTTATACTTTAAACAAATGAATGAAAGCGAAGAGGAACAAAGCTCCTACACGATCTTGCGTAAGCTTGGTTTTACTGAGAAAGATCTATTAAAAGGCATCCGGCTCAAACAGCTGTTTAACTTTGGGATTCCGCTCATCGTCGGATTGCTGCACAGCTACTTTGCTGTACAATCAGGCTGGTTTTTATTCGGCGGAGAATTGTGGACTCCAATGCTCATCGTCATGTCGATTTACACTGCCTTATATTCTGTCTTCGGATTCCTGTCTGTCCAATATTATAAAAAGGTCATTAAAGAATCCTTGTAATCAATTCCCCATAGGCATCGCCTATGGGGTTATTTTATTTACGAAGGTGTCGATTCAAACTTGTGTGATAAAATATGGTCTCTTGCTGCATAAGCTTTTCGTTTGACCTCTTCTAGGTTCACACCGACAAGCTTTCCGTTTTGTTTCACTGCTTTTCCAGCAACGTAAACAGAATCAACATTTGAAGGATGTGACGTTTGGACAACCGCTCCAGCTGGATCTGACATCGGAAGAAGATTCATGCTTGTCCGATCGATCAGAATGAAATCAGCTTCTTTCCCAGGTGTAAGTGACCCAATTTTATGATCGAGCTGTAATGCATGAGCACCATTGATCGTCGCAGCCTCAAGCATTTGATAAGCAGACAGCCCAAGAGCAGGCCCCGGCATGATCCCATCCATTAACAGCGATTGATTTTGGATCGCACGCTCTGCTTGAAGCCCGAATTTCATTTGGGCAAACAAATCTCCTCCTGTCGCTGTCACTACGTCTACACCGAGCGTTGGAAGAACACCTTGTTCAATCGCCAGTCCTGTGACAGGATAACCGTGACCCATCATCATTTCAATTTCAGGGGTAATGGATATGGAGCTTCCGCTGTCTGCCAGCATCTTCATTTGATCCGCATCGATTGCATTGATATGCACCATGTTCAAATCCGGTCCGAGTAACCCTGCTTTGTGAAGCCGCTCAATCGATCGATCCTCTGCTCCCCAATTCCCAAAGCCGATGTGCATACTGCATAGAGCATCTAAAGACCGGGCTGTTTCAATTTCAAATACCGACGTCTCCCATGAAGAAAACTCTGGACCACGAATCGCTAGTCCCATTGTTAAAAGCTGATCTGATGATTGAAAATGCGCTTTTTTCACACGTGCTGCGTCCTCCATATTGGTGAGCGTACTCTCCCTATCCCAATATTCAGCATCTCCAGAGGAACCAAAAGCAAAAACAGCTCGTATGCCCGCATCTTTTAATCCTCCAATGAGCTCTTCTGTATGATCCATTGAATTGATCATCGTCCAGTCTAAAAATGTAGTCACACCTGCATCTAAAGCCTCTAATGCCCCTAAATAATTGGCGATTCGATCGTCGGATGGGCGTCTCATCGCTCCATAGTTGCCATAATAGATTTTGCTCAAATATGTCTGCAAAGACCAATCTGTCCCTATGCCCCGGATGACAGACTGCCACACATGCCGATGTGTATCTACAAGACCTGGCATGATGACCATATCAGATGCATCAACGATGTCAGCATCACTTACTTCAATTGAAGGCCCTATTTCTAAAATGTATTTCCCTTCAATTAATAAATCTCCCCTTTCAAGAAAACCTACAGATGGATCCAGTGTTAAGAGAGCTGCATCTTTAAACAATGTTTTCTTCATCCATATCCCCCTTTTCAAATGACGAGGATGAGTCCCTCGCCTCAATGTCATTTTAAAACAGAACAGGATCAAATTAGAAGAAAAGTGACTTATCAAAATATATTAAGAGCTGAAGTTTCTGAAATAGTTGTATGTGCGCTTTAATTTGATGTCATGCTTCCCTTTTGGACTTTCCATCATCCCAAACTCAAAGAACTTCACAGGCTTGATACCGACATATTGTAAGAGAGCTCGTTTCATTAACATCTTGTGCGCATTTTGTAAAAAGAACAAAGGGTAGTTTGTTGGTCCTTGCATTGTTGATACACAAACGGCGCTTTTCCCTTTTAATAATCCTTCTGGCAGCAGACCGCCTGTTTGGCGATAGGCGAAATTCGCAGCAAACATACGGTCAATAAAGCCAAGGAGCATAGCTGGCGGCCGCCCCCACCAAATCGGATAAACGAACACGATTTTGTCCGCCCACTTGATCTTATCCTGATACACCTGAATATCAGGGTCCTTATGCATATCACGTCTTTTTTTCTCTTCATTAAAAACAAGCACAGGATTAAATTTTTCTTGATATAAATCGATGATTTTCACTTCTTGAACGATTGGATTTTCTTCACTGCCTCTAACAATTTCTTTTAAAAAAGCACCATTTAAACTATTGTGATGAGGGTGAGTATAGATAATGAGTACATTCATATTTTTCTCCTTTGGTTATCATTTGATAATTAAATATTACACCTCACTCAACTAGTTGTCAAATGATAATTGTTTTTTGATAATAAATTTGGTATGTTACGGAGGAGGTGATCATCATGCAACATCCACATTTCTTCAAGGAATTCGTCGCATTTGCGTCTACTTTTTCAGAGTTAAAACATGACTTGATGAGCAAAGTCAAACCACCAGAATTAACACCCTTACAATATTTGATTTTAGAGCAGCTAGCGGTCAGCGAACCGCTTACCCCTAGTGAAATCGCAGACTGCCAGCATATGTCTCTTCCAAATGTCAGCAGAGAACTGAAAAAACTGCACGAAAAACAATTCATTGATAGAGAAGAAGACTGTAATGACAAACGAAAGCATGTCATTATGCTATCTGGCAAAGGCCGTGCCTGTATGAACGAAGCCTTCCAGCATATCGAAAGGATGCTAATAGACAGCCTATCTCCCTCAGACATAGAACAAATCGATGATATCGTACAAGCTCTCCGTCTATTAAATCAAACGATCTTCAAAAAATGACCCAATGAAAAAAGCATGAGCGCTGCGCTCATGCAGGATTGGGTTGCTGCACTTCCAACATGTACAAAAAAAGCGCTGGATCATTACGTCCAAACGCTTCTTTGTTTCATTCTCTATGTACCTTTACACAATCAATTGATACGCAATGTATAATGCAACCAGCCAGATCATGACCGCCGAAGCTTTATTGATACGGTTCATCCACTTGCCGTTTGTATCTAACTTTCCTAACATCTTCCCTAAAAGGGCGAGCCCAATAAACCATAACCAGGACACGATGATACAGGCAAGTGTAAACGCCAGCTTTTCTGTCCCGCTATATTGCAGCGAATTCGTACCAATGACACCTATCGTATCGAGAATCGCGTGGGGATTTAAGAGAGAAACTGAACAAGCAAATAAAATTTGTTTTCTTGCAGGCATTAATTTCTGCTTCTCTTGATCACCTGATGATGAGCTTGTATTCCATACAGACCATCCCATATACACTAAAAAACAGAAACCAATGATATAAAGACCGATTTGCAGCACTGGAATGGTAAACACCACAACAGAAACACCTATGACAGCTAAAGCAATTAAAAGTGTGTCACAAAGAGCAGCCGTAATGACGACAGGCAATGCTCGATATAATCGAGGCTGCAGCGCTCCTTGTTGAAATACAAATACATTTTGTGCGCCCAAAGGTAAAATGAGACCAAAGGCAAGTACAATTCCATGAATGATCGCAATGGACATCTACTAACATTCTCCTTTTTCAGAAATTCCTACATATTTTAACATAAATCACTCTGCCTGCTTTCAATGAATTTCATTTTCCATACAAAAAAAGCGCTGGATGCTTCCATCCAAACGCTTCTCACTTCTTTATTCTTTACCTTTTCGTGCAAGCTCTCTTTCTCTCAGCTCTACACGGCGGATTTTCGCTGACGGAGTTTTTGGCAGCTCGTCAATGAATTCGATTTCTCTTGGGTATTTGTACGGTGCTGTTGTGTTTTTCACATGTGTTTGCAGCTCTTTGATCAATTCATCACTTTGCGCAGTTCCATCACGAAGGACGACGTATGCTTTGACGATTGATCCTCTGATTTCATCTGGGCTCGCCACAACTGCACATTCCTTCACTGCTGGATGCTTGATCAGTGCATCTTCTACTTCAAACGGTCCAATCGTATAGCCCGAGCTGACAATGATGTCATCTCTGCGGCTTTCAAACCAGAAATACCCATCTTCGTCTTTTTTCGCGCGGTCACCGGTAATAAAGTAATTCCCGCGTCGCTGCGCCTTTGTACGCTCTTCGTCTTTGTAGTATTCCTTAAATAGAGCCGGTGTTTCTAGATGGACCGCAATGTCACCAATTTCTCCAGGTGCACAGACGTTTCCGTCCTCATCGATGATGTCTACTTCGTTGCCAGGGGTTGGTTTCCCCATACTGCCTGGCTTGATGTCCATTCCTTTTAGCACCCCTACAAGCAGTGTGCTTTCAGTTTGGCCATAGCCGTCTCGTACTTCTATATCGAAATGTTTTTTGAATGTATCAATGACTTCACGGTTCAACGGCTCTCCCGCAGAAACAGCACTATGCAGCTTTGGCAGCTCGTACTGACTCAAATCATCTACTTTTGCCATAAAGCGATATTCTGTCGGTGTACAGCATAGGACATTGATTTCATTTTTTTGAAGCAGCTCTAAGTATGTATTTGGATTGAATTTTCCTCCATACACAAAGCCTTCAGCTCCACTTCCTAACACAGATAAGAGAGGACTCCACACCCATTTTTGCCAGCCTGGTCCTGCTGTTGCCCATACTTTATCTCCTTCATTAATGGAGAGCCATGCTTTGGCAGCTGTGCGTAAATGTGCATACGCCCATCCGTGTGTATGAACAACCCCTTTTGGGTTCCCTGTTGTACCTGATGTATAGGATAAAAACGCCATGTCTGTGCGCTTTGTATCTGCCAACTCAAGTTCGTTTGATTGCTCTTCCTTTTGCGCTAGAATGTTTGTCCAGCCATGATCGTTCTCACCGATTGAGAATGTTTTAAAATCGTTTGGCTTTTTGGTTCCGTCGAACGATTGAATGAATGAAGAGTAAACGATCGCTCCCTTTGCTTCTGCATGTTCAATACGGTAATCTAAATCTTTCGCACGCAGCATTTCAGAACAAGGAATCACGACCATTCCTGTTTTCAAAATCGCTAAATAAATGCTGTATGCCTCGAGCATGCGCGGCACCATCACAATGATTTTATCGCCTTTTTTGAAGCCTGCATTTAATAAAACATGTCCAATTTTATTTGCTTCTTCCACTAATGCTGCATATGTCACATGCGCTTCGTGGCCATTGCCGTCCTGCCAGTGCAGGGCCATTTTCTCCTTGTCATGACTGAACGCTTCAATCTCACTGACTAAGTTATATTGTTCTGGTGCAATTAAGTCTTCTCTTTTCATGGTACAGCTCCTTTTAGCCTCTTTCTTATGAAACGAAACATGTTTCAATTTACCTATTCTAACATTCCTAACTGAAAAATGCTTGAATTAGGACCTACTCCTAGTATTATGCCATAATTTTTTAAATTCGTCTTCTTTTTTAAAAATATTCTAACTATTTATATGTACAAAAAGAAAAGAGCGGGAATGAACCCGCTCATAAGCCATAGCTTTTTAATTGTGTGTCTTAGAAAGATCCGCCACCCATATGTTGTTGAGCGTAAGATACAAGACGCTTAGTGATTTCTCCACCAACTGATCCGTTAGCGCGAGATGTTGTTTCTGCACCAAGGTTTACACCAAATTCAGAAGCGATTTCGTACTTCATTTGGTCGATAGCTTGTGCAGCGCCTGGTACTAGTAATTGGTTAGAACTGCTTTGTCTGTTTTGTTGAGCCATGTGTTCTCACCTCCTTGTGAATATAGAATGTGTAGAAACACATGACTTCATGCGATTGATTTTATGGTAATTATTATGAAATTTTCGTTTTAGAATAAATCAGCGAATTCGTCTGCCGCTTTCTTTTCATTTGTCACAATAATCGTTTCAATTTGCTCTACTGCCTCGTCCAGCATCGGCTCAAAATCAGCAAAACTTTCGTAGCGTTCTACCTTCTCAAGCTTTGGTTTTGTTTTAGGGGACGGCGGCGTAAAGATCGTACAGCAATCCTCAAAAGGCTGAATGCTTGTATCGTATGTGCCGATTCGTCTTGCTTCTTCAATAATGTCATTTTTATCGACAGCAATGAGCGGGCGGATGATTGGTGTATTGGTCACATGGTTAATGGCATACATGCTTTCAAGTGTCTGACTTGCCACTTGACCAAGGCTTTCACCGGTAATAATTGCAAGAGCATCACGCTTTTCTCTTATTTTGTCAGCTATTTTCAGCATCATTCTTCTTGTTGATGTCATCGTATAGTTTTCAGGTACTTGTTTGTGGATCAGTTCTTGAATTTTTGTAAATGGTACAATATGAAGCTTTACTTCGCCTCCATATGCTGCCAGGCATTCTGCAAGATCAATGACCTTTTGCTTGGCACGTTCACTTGTATACGGCGGACTAAAGAAATGCACAGCTTCAATTTGAATTCCGCGTTTCATCGCTTGATAGCCGGCAACAGGGCTGTCAAAGCCGCCTGAAAGCATGAGCATCGCTCTTCCACTAGAACCAACCGGCAGGCCGCCTGCACCTTTGACATCCTTAAATGTAATGTACGTCGCATGCTCTCTTATTTCAATGCGTAAATGCACATCCGGTTGTTTCACATTGACCGTTAAGTTTTCCGTATTCCTTAGAACATGTCCGCCAATTTCGCGGTTCATTTCATTTGAATCAAGTTCAAATTGTTTATAAGAGCGTTTTGTTGAGACTTTAAATGTATTTCCTTGTTCATATACTTCCTGTACAGCTGTTAGTGCCGCTTCTTTGATCGCAGCTAGATTCGTCTCACATTTAACCGCAAGACTAAAACTCTGAATGCCAAATACACTTTTGAGCTGTTCTGAAATCAGTTCAGGGTCTTCTCCGTTCAGCATAATCGTGATGCGGTCTCTATCAGATGCATACTTTAATGCTTCAAAATCCTTTAAGACGAATCGAATGTGCTGTCTTAGTTTTTCAATGAATTTCTTTCTATTCTTCCCTTTTGTTGAGATCTCACCAAAACGGACTAAAATATGATCATATTTCATGCTGTTATCTCATTCCTTTTAATTTTTTCACACTTTGTGCGATCGATGTGATGATTTGCGGCGTTAGCTCTGGTCCTTGTCCATACGTCAAGCTGATTCTCATACTGCTTTTGGCTACTTCTTCTGGTTTTCCCATTGCCAGCAGTACACGGCTCGGCTCTTTTTTCTTGGCTGAGCAGGCAGAGGTTGTAGAAACATATATGCCTTCTTTTTCAAGCATATGGAGGAGGACTTCGATTTGAATACCCGGCACTGAAAAATTCACAATGTGCGGCGCACTTTGCGCCTGCGGTGTGTTCATCACAATACCTTCTATGTCTCCAAGCTGTTTTTGCAGCTGCGTTTTTAAGTTCAGCATCTTATCATGATGCTTGTTCAGCTGTTCAAACGATTGTTTCATGGCTTTTGCTAGGCTGACAGCTCCAGCAGGATTTTCAGTGCCCGAACGAAGACCTAATTCCTGCTCTCCTCCAGTAATGAAAGGGGCGAGAACGGTATCTTTCTTTAAAAAGAGCGCTCCTGTGCCTTTTAAGCCATGAATTTTGTGGCCTGACATCGTCAAAAGATCTACATCCAGCTGTTTATTGAGTGCTACTTTGCACATTCCCTGCACCCCGTCGACATGAAAAAGAGCGTTTTTGGCATGCTCACGAATGATGCCAGCAGCTTCTTCAATCGGCTGGATGGCACCCGTTTCGTTATTGACGTGCATCATGCTGACAAGCACTGTATCAGGACGAAGCACTTTTTTTAAATGCGTCATATCTGCATGGCCTTGCTCATTTACTTGAATATAGGAGATATCAAAACCAAATAAAGCCTTCAGCTGTTCAAACGATTCAATGACAGAAGGATGCTCAATTGCTGTCGTCACAATGTGCTTGCCACGATTCATTTTGGCGAGAGCTGCTCCCTTAATGGCGATGTTATTCGCTTCTGTTGCACCAGAAGTAAAAATAATCTCATATTGTTTCAAGCCTGTATAGTGAAGCATTTGTTTTCTCGTTTCATTTAACAGCCGGCTTGCATCTATTCCGAGCTGATGAAGCGAAGATGGATTTCCAAAATAACGCTCACTCACTTGCTGATATACTTGTAAAACCTCTGGATAAGGCTTCGTTGTTGCACTATTATCAAGATAGATCATAAATGTAACTCCTTACAAAAAGCTTAAAAAATAAATGCAATTATATGTTACCATAATGAAGTCAGACAGAGAATTTTCTGAAAATGGCAGTTGACAACTTTTCATTTTCACTATATCATCCTTAGTGCAATTGTCACATAAACATTTAAATTGTCAGAATATTTTAACATGACACACTACACTGATTGAGATTGAGGAGGGACTATTTTGAAAAATAGTTTAAGTATAAAAGAGACGATAGCTATTGGTCTAATGCTTTTTGCATTATTCTTTGGCGCAGGAAATATGATTTTCCCACCTGTTCTTGGACAATATGCAGGTGAGAATGTATGGCTCGCCATCGGTGGATTTTTACTCACAGGAGTAGGTCTTCCGCTTCTAGGGGTAATTGCAGTCGCACTGACAGGTACCGGTGCAAAAGGCCTTGCTGATAAAGCTCATCCTAAATTTGGAACCATTTTCACCGTCATTCTGTATTTGTCCATTGGACCATTTTTCGCTATTCCGAGAACAGGTACGGTTTCGTATGAGATAGGATTAGCTCCTTTCCTGTCAAGTGCCCAATCTACTTCATGGGTACCGCTATTCATTTTTACCGTTGTGTTTTTCGCCATTTCATATCTGCTCGCGTTAAATCCTTCAAAGCTGGTTGATCGAATTGGTAAAATTTTAACACCGATCTTATTAACGGTTATTGCCATTATTGTCATTAAAGCCATTGCTACGCCAATGGGAATGATCGGTGCTCCTGATGCAACATATAAAGCAAACCCGCTCTTCACTGGCTTTTTAGAAGGCTATAAAACAATGGATGCTCTTGCTTCTATCGTTTTTGGGATCGTCGTGGTAACAGCTGTTAAAGACAGAGGCATTACGGAGCGTAAATCTCTTGCAGCAGCTTGTATTAAAGCAGGAGTCGTGGCTGCTATTGGACTGGCACTCGTGTACATTTCACTTGCCTATGTGGGTGCTTCAAGTACCGATGCAACGGGAATGGTTGGAGCAAATGACGGCGGCAAACTTCTTTCACTTTCTGCCAACTTTTTATTCGGTTCTGCTGGTAACATTGTACTTGGCGCAGCCATTTTATTTGCTTGTTTAACGACGAGTGTTGGACTTATTTCATCTTGTGGGGAATATTTTTCAAAGCTTTTCCCTAGCTTTTCTTATCGGTCAGTCGTTCTAATTGTTTCTTTATTTAGTACACTGGTTGCAAACCTTGGATTGGCACAAATTATTTCTCTATCTGTTCCAGTACTTGTGACCATCTATCCATTGGCCATTGTCATTATTTTATTGTCATTCCTTGACCGCTGGATTAACGGTAGAAGACTCATTTATATCGTATCTCTCATCTTTACTGGTTTCTTTGCCATCATTGATGGATTATTAGCAGCCGAAGTCAATCTAGGGGGCTTGCCTAAGATCTTAGGTTCAATCGTTCCGTTTTACGATTTAGGGATTGGCTGGATCGTACCAGCTATTCTCGGAGCTGTGATTGGTTTACTTATTTCGATGTTTACCAATCCGCCGAAACAGCTCGCCTCCTAGTTATCGTGAACCAAAACATCCTCTTCTTCTGTGGAAGGGGATGTTTTTTATTGTTCTTCATATACTAAAATAGAAAAATTCATGACTTTTGTACGAAAACACATGTTGACATCAGGCGTACATCCTTTATAATTAGTGAATGTTAATGAAGAACCGTTTTAGCAGCTAATTAACAGAATATTTCAACATAATATTGGAGGCTTTATATTCAATGAAGGCAACATTGTCGACAAAAGATACGATTATTATAGGTTTTATGTTATTTGCTTTATTCTTCGGCGCCGGAAATATGATTTATCCACCAGAGCTTGGGCAATATGCCGGAACAAATGTATGGAAAGCAATGGGCGGATTTTTATTAACAGGTGTCGGTTTACCTCTACTCGGTATTATTGCGATTGCTTTGACAGGGCGTGATGCAAAAGGACTTGCAGATAAGGCTCACCCAGTGTTTGGAACAGCATTCACCGTCATTTTATATTTATCCATTGGGCCGCTTTTCGCTATTCCGCGTACAGGAACAGTTTCGTATGAGATTGGGGCATTACCATTTTTATCAAGTGTGCCAGCTTGGCTGTCCCTTCTTTTATTTACACTCGTCTTTTTCGGTATTACGTATTACCTTGCATTAAATCCAACAAAAATCGTGGATCGTGTAGGGAAAATATTAACACCGATTAAATTTACGATTATTTTTATTATCATTGTCAAAGCCATTTTGACACCGATGGGCGTCATTGGTACACCAGATATATCTTATAGCAACGGATCGTTTTTCAAAGGGTTTTTAGAGGGCTATAAAACGATGGATGCTCTTGCTTCGATTGTATTTGGAATTGTTGTCATCAACGCGATTAAAGGACGCGGTGTGACAAGCAAAAAGGCACTGGCTTCTGCTTGTATCAAAGCGGGTTTGATTGCAGCTGCTGGATTAACCTTCGTTTACCTATCACTTGCGTATCTAGGTGCTTCTAGTACACATGCCATTGGATTCATTGGAGATGGAAGCAAAATCTTAGCTCAGTCTTCTCAGTTCCTTTTCGGCAGTCTAGGAAATATTGTGTTAGGTGCCGCCATCACAGTCGCTTGTTTAACAACAAGTATTGGTCTTGTCACATCATGTGGAGAGTATTTCTCGAATTTACTTCCTAAGCTTTCATATAAAATGGTCGTGACACTTGTTACATTATTTAGTTTCATCATTTCTAACTTTGGACTTGCTCATATTGTTGCTTTCTCTGTTCCAGTCTTAACAGCGATTTATCCGCTGGCGATTGTGATCATCGTTCTATCACTTGCTGATAAATGGCTTGGACATAGAAGACCAGTATATGTCCTCTCGTTAATTTTAACAGGGTGCATCAGCTTATTTGACGGCTTAGCAGCAGCAAAACTTCCAATCGGTCCAGTAAAAGACTTCTTCCAAACAGTGCTCCCTTTTTATGACCATGGCATTGGCTGGCTTGTCCCTGCGATACTTGGAGTCGCAATTGGGTTCGTGATCTCCCTTTTCACTTCTTCTGCTTCAGAAGAACGCCAGAAACAGGCGTCATAATACAAAAAAAGCTGAAGTCCTATCAATGGACTTCAGCTTTTTTATTGATGCTGATATTCTTTTTCTTGCTGAGCTAATAGCTTCTGAACGGCTCCAGGTGATGCTTTTTCCACAGCAGCTGCTGCTACATCAAATGAACCGCTATAATCGTACGCATAAAATCTTCTCTCTGCCTCTTTTAATTGTTCTGAAAGAATATGATTTTGGCTTCTAAAACGATTGCCGTATTGAATGATTCGTTCAATTTGATCCACTTTTGTGAGCATTTCTTCCGTCTCATCTACAACATGTCTCACTGTGTCAGAGGCTTCTTTTAATTGCCCATTCACGGCTGGCATGTTAAGCGGCAGGTTCTCCAGCTGCTGCTGCACTTGCTGAATCATCTCCTGCGCCTTTTCAGCCTGCTCTTTCATGTCAGCAGGTACACCAGGAATATTGCTTTTTTGCAGCTGACGCACTGTGTCTGTCAGCATCGTTTTAAGCTCAGCCAGTGTTTCTCTCGCTTGCAGCTCTTCTTTTCTTAATGATTGAAGATGATCTTTAAACGTGTCATGCAATGCTTTTGCTTCATCGATAAAGGTCTCAAGCTGATTGATTTCATCCATTAATAATGAATATGCTACGTGGTCACGATCAAGCTTCTCGCGAATTTGTTTCATGAGCTTTTCAATTTCTTCCAAGCGTTTTTCGAACGCCTTCTGTTGATCAAGCTCTCCGGCTGTCAGTTTATAGCTTTCTTTTACAAGAGCTGTTTCTGCCTTTGTTTGGGTGTGATCCTGCTCGAGCTTTTCAAATGCTTCCGTCAGCTCAGGCATTTTGCTTTTGATTTCCTGACCTGCTTCTACTTCCGCTTCCAGCTGATCATACAGCGTCTGAATGGCATCATCAATCATTTGCAGAATGCTTGATGCCTCATCCAAATTGAGTTCATCAATAAGCAGTTTTTCCGCACGGGTCAGTTGTTTGTTTAAGTTCTCAAGCTCTTTAGTGATCTGGATGTGCTCGAGCTTGTAGCCTTTGTCTGTCATTTCTTTATATCCGTCTTTCAGCTTCGTCAGCTGGCCTGGTACGGTTTGTTTGCAGTCTGCAATGAGCTTCGGTACATCATTGATATACAGTTGAAGCTGATCGAGTCTGCGGTCTTGCTCAAGCAAAATCTTTCTTGCTTTCATATAGTTGCCGTTTTCTGTCTCTTCCTCGTACTGCTTGATCCCTTCCCAGGCCTCGTCTAAGTCCTGCTCCATTTTGTCATAAAGGGTACCATATAAATGGCTGTACGCAAGCAGATTTTTTCGAACTGTTTGATATTGTTCTTTGACCTTTTCAATGTCCTTGCGATTTTGCTCCTCGCTTGTGACAAGGTCTGCAATCTCTTTTAAAATGTCTTCAATGTTCGAATCAGCAGCACTCAGCAAGTCCTCAATGTGCGTTAGAACCTGCTTGGCTTTGGAGAATCGATATTTATCAGAATACTCTTCTGCATCATATAATAGCTCCTCTACCTTTGGAAGATGGGCTGTGACGATATCGTCCCACTCTGCACGCCATCTTTCAAAAAATTGCTCTGTTTCTCCGGTCATTTTTAAATGTTTGATTTTTGAAATTTCTTCTACAATTGATCTGTTTAAAATTTCAATTTTCCATGCTTCCAATCGGTCAATTTCTTTATATATATTTTTTCGCAGAAAATAACCGACTGAAAACAAAGCAAGCAAAATGACAATTAAACCGATGATTAACTCCATAATGAGCCCCCTTGTTGTGATCTAAGTGATGTCAGGGTAAAAGTGTCCCGAGTAGACCTGAGAACCCTTTCGTGTCCGCTTTGCATTTGTTTTTTATAAGCAGGATCGTATGTTTTCCAATACCATCCATTCACGGTTTTATGTATGTTTTTTCAAGAAAGTATTTGTGCGCTTTCTATCATTTGATCACACGTATCAATGTGACCTGCTTTTATGTATGCGGAAGCTGTCGTTTTCATTGTTATTATGATACCATGTAACCAGCATTTTTGGTCATGATTTTTCATTATTTTCGCTGATAAACATCACGTTTTTCAAAATATCGACAAGAGGTGACGACATGCTGAAACAAGATGCACATCTACATACACCGTTTTGCCCGCACGGCTCGCTTGATCCTTTTCATTCTTATATTGAAAAAGCCATCAAAAAGGGATTTGATTCCATAACCTTTACCGAGCATGCCCCGCTGCCTCCATCGTTTCAAGATCCAACACCTGAGCAGGATAGTGCCATGAAGCTCCAAGACCTTGAAGCGTATATAACGAAACTGGCTCAGCTGAAACAAGAATACAAAGGGCAATTAATAGTAAAAACTGGACTTGAGGTTGACTATATCAAAGAGTATGAAGAGGAAACAAGAACCTTTTTAGACTGCTACGGTCCAGAACTAGACGACGCCATTTTATCTGTTCACTTTCTTCCTGCTGGCGATGATTATATTTGCCTTGATTTTGACGAGCATGCCTTCCAGCAGCTAATAAGCATCTATGGCAGCATCGAACAGGTCTACCAAAGCTACTATGACCAAATTCATTCTTCTATTCTATCATCTTTAGGCCAATATAAGCCAAAGAGAATCGGTCATATCACCCTTGTCCAGAAATTCAAACAGCTTTTTCCATATGAAATGTCACCTGAACTTTGTCAAAAGGTCACCCTTTGCCTTGAAGAAACGGCAAAAAAAGGCATGTCCTTAGATTTTAATACATCAGGTCTTCGTAAAACATATGCCAGAAGTATCTATTTAGATCCATGGATGATTGACCTTGCCAAAAAGAAAAAAATTCCGCTCATATTCGGCTCTGATGCCCATCAAGCGGAAGATCTCGGATATGCTTATGATCAATTCGAGGACATCATGAGGTTCAGATGAGAATCTAGTGACGGCTCTTTTGGTTCTAACAGATGATGAAGCGAGCGGCTCAGCTCCTTAAAGTACATTTGATAGAAATACGGCTCACTTGGGTTCAAATAAAGCACCTCTGTTAAATATTGCGGCTGTAAATATGGCATCATAAGAAGTGATTTTAGCTGAATCATAAAGGATGCAAGTGAAAGCTGCTCACAAATAACATGGGTGCTTTTTCCTTTTTCAATGATAAGCTGAAACAAATACTTTTCTTTTGTTAAATATGTCGACATGATTTCTCTGATGAGTGTCGAATCAATCGTCACCTCCCGATAAACGAAACGGGTTAATTGACGGTGCTTGTGCTGATAAGATAAAATATCAAAAACCACATGTAGTAAACATTCTTTTGCGTGACGGGTTTCCATGTGATGGAGATGTGATTCAATCATCTGAATATAACCTTCATAAAAATCGGATACGAGCTGCTCAAGCAGCCCTCCTTTTCCTTGAAAGTAATAAGAAATGTGGGCAACGTTGACATTCGCTTCCTTCGCAATCTCACGGACAGAGGTTCCAGAAAATCCTTTTTGGTTAAAAAGTCTGATGGCAGCATCCATAATACGGTCTTTTGTTTGCACGGTTGTTGATGTTTTCATCCGCTCACCCCTCTTCATGTGTACATACTTCAAGATGAAGGCGGAAGTTCCTTTTACAATTGCTCGACAAATCCCACATGCGAGACGCAAGTTATGTATTTTTAAGATAGAAAGTAGGAGATTTTCATGTTTCATGTCGAAAAACAGTCTGGCGATCCTTCAAAAGACTACCAATTGCTTGTCAAACAGGTAGAAGCCATTACAGATGGTGAACCTGATCTGATTGCCAACTTGGCAAATGCAGCTGCGCTACTCTATCACACACTTCCAGAAGTCAATTGGGCAGGATTTTATTTAGCAAAGGACGGCGAGCTTGTGCTTGGACCGTTTAACGGACTGCCTGCATGTGTGCGCATCCCTTCTGGAAAGGGTGTTTGCGGTACAGCATTTGCGACTGGTGAAGTACAGCGTATCGCTGATGTCCATGCATTCCCTGGACATATTGCCTGTGATGCAGCATCGCAATCTGAAATAGTCATTCCGCTCAAGGTCAATGGACAGATCATTGGGGTGCTCGATATTGACAGCCCTGTGAAAGACCGCTTCAGTGAAGTAGATGAGACCTACCTTATTCAATTTACAGACATTCTCCAGCAGGCGTTATCCGTCTCAACAGATGCGTAATCATGCAGAAAAAAGCAGGCACATTGTCTGCTTTTTTATTTTTCTTTATATAATGGGGAACGTCACCTTTATCTCTAAATAGGTTGACTTCTCCTATCCAGCGTCATATAATAGAGTTTGTGTGAAATATGGCAGCCTTTTTGTTCGGCTTTTTTGTATCATTTTGTTCCTTCTATATGAAGGTGCATCTTGTAACTCCCTGCTGCTGGAGCGAGGATGCATGAAAACATAATGACGAAAAAGAGGAAGAACAGACGGTTTTTATTTTTCACAAATAAAAACAATAAGGAGGAGTCACATTATGGCTCGCTATACAGGTCCAAGTTGGAAGATTTCCCGCCGTTTAGGCATTTCATTAAGCGGAACAGGTAAGGAACTTGAAAAACGCCCTTACGCTCCAGGCCCACATGGTCCAGGACAACGCAAAAAACTATCTGAATACGGTTTACAATTACAAGAGAAGCAAAAACTTCGTCACATGTACGGTGTCAACGAACGTCAATTCCGTACACTATATGACAGAGCTGCTAAACTTCCTGGTAAACAAGGTGAAAACTTCATGATCCTTCTTGAAACTCGCCTTGACAACCTAGTATACCGTCTTGGCCTTGCTCGTACTCGCCGCCAAGCTCGTCAGCTAGTAAACCATGGTCACATCCTTGTTGATGGAAGCCGTGTAGACATCCCATCTTTCTCTGTGAAACCAGGTCAAACGATTGCTCTTCGTGAGAAATCTCAAAACCTTGCAGTAGTGAAAGAATCAGTTGAAGTAAACAACTTCGTTCCTGAGTACCTTTCTTTCGATGCTGAAAAGCTTGAAGGAACTTTCACTCGTCTTCCAGAGCGTTCTGAATTAGCGCCTGAAATCAGCGAACAACTAATCGTTGAGTTCTACTCTCGTTAATTTCATTACTTCTCTAAGAGAGAGCAAAAAAACCCTAGATCCCTTGATTGTTCAAGGATTTCTAGGGTTTTTTGTTTCGGGTCAAACATATAAAGTAAAAGCTAGTGTATGACAGTGTTTAACAGCATCCTTTTTATGTTATAATACAAATAGAATTAGCGTAAAATAAAAGAAGCCAGGATGCTGTCACATCCCGGCAATGCACAAATGCTTGGCTCAAAGTGAGCTGGCTAGAAGGTACGCAATAAATGGACCTACCCTACAAGTTGTCTAGGCTCAAAGGGTGGTCTATTTCTTTTTGTCTATATACGTCAACAAAGCAAGTATAAACATCCCAAATAAAAACATAAGGGACAATGCTTGAAAAGTTGACATAGGCGTCACCCCCTTTCAAGGGGATTTAGCCAAGACCACCTTTGAGTAAGCCGTACATTTGTACATTCTCTATTATACATGAGATCATTGGAAGAAACCTCCCATTTTCAAAAACCTCTTTTCCTCGACCGTCCCCTCCATTCTTACTTCAATCAAACCTGCCTCGATTTCCAAATACAAATATAGGAAACAATTCATTGAATTGCCTTTTTTCTATTGGTACAATAATGATGGATGACATATCAGTCGTATGGTCTTCTATAGTACTTAGATGGAGGAGTTCCATGTTTAGTATCATAATCATTCTATTCTTACTTTTAATCTTATCAGTGATCACCTATTCTCTTTTAAGAAAAAAACAGGTTATCGATGAGCCGCCCAATAGACTTGCTGTATGTCTATTTATCTTTCTGCTCTTTTTTTCTCTCTGCTTCGCGATCGCGGTCCAATGTATATTACTATATATCGTCGTTTCAGGTGTGAATTTTCTTTTTGAGGATTACATCACGTATGAGTCGTTTTTTTCTTTGATCTCATTCTCTTTATTCGCAAGTGTCATCGCCGTTTTTTGGTCACCTTTTCTGTTATTTATAGGAAAAGGACTGGCTTATCTCCTTAAACTTCCTGTATGGCTCACTTATGCTTTGGAATGGGTGAGTTCTTGGATCGTTTTATATCTCTCTATCAACTATATCCTTCACATCAATCTAGTGAATGTATCAATAGGAGATTACGGTATATTGATCTTATCATTCTTTGTCAGTTTTATATTTATTGAGATTGATCTCGTTTACTCACGTATGAAACAACGTAAACAATCACTGAACACATAGACTTAGCATGAAAAAAGCCCCTAGATATCTTTCTAGGAGCTTTCAATCGTTCATTCTTGACCTGTCCATTTTGTGATGAGCTGCTCTGTTGTCATAACAGTCGCAAATTCATCATGCAGGGTTGCAAGTGAGAGCCGGTGGATCGTTTCTGGGTCAAAATATGTACCGTTTTGATCTGTTAGTCCAAAGGCGGCTGTTGCATCTGATATCAAGTACGTATCAAAGCCAAGATTTCCGCTCATTCTTGTGGTCGTTGATACGCAGTGAGGGGTTGTTAATCCTGCGATCACGACCGTGTCAATCTGGTTTGATCTTAGATGTTCCTCTAAGTTAGTGCCAATAAAGCTGCTGTTGACTTTCTTTTGTATCACTGTTTCTTCCTCTAGCGGGTTAGCAATATCTTTGAAAAGGTGCCCTTCATTTGCCGGATGAAATACAGAGTCCGGATTGTCGGATGTATGCTGAATATGAATCACTTTCCAGCCTTTCTCTCTCCAAAACGTCAATAGCCTGCTGATATTTTCCTCTGCCTCTAGGTTATTGCGTTCTCCCCATTTTTCATGCTCGAACGCTTTTTGTACATCTACAATGATAAAAGCCTTTTGATTCGTTTTCAAAAACGCCCACCTCCGAATATTTACATTCACTACATGTAGTGTAAGGAATGAGGATCGTTTTGTACATGTTTTTATTTGGCTATGTACGATGTTTTGTCTGTTTTTGCATCAAAAAGACAAACCACACACTGGCCATGATGTAATAGATACCAATGATCGATGTACAGTTCGACACTACCTCACCTATTTGAACCGATTTGATCATCTTCATCCAGATGAAATAGATGATAAGAAATGAGCACGGAAAGTAGAGAAAGTATCCTAAAAAATATTGCTTGAGTTTCTGCATCATCGTCTTGCCTCCTTTATCAATATCTCTTTCATCTAACAGCTGCCATATGCCAATTGACATTAAAAAAGACAGCATATGCCGCTGTCTTTTTCGTTTCTTAATTCGTATTCTGTCCTCCGCCGTTCAGTCCTTCTTTAATATACCCTTTCACTTGGCTTGAAGTTAATAGACCGATATGGCCAACGCCATGGATCAGGACGTTTTTTGCGCCAATTAAACGAGAGAGGCTGTTGACGACGATGAGATCAGCTGAGCTATAGACGGATGTGTAAAGAATTTTTTGATTTGGATCTGTGCCTGGTAATGCTCTGCTTGAAACGAGTCCGTTTGCTCCACCAATTGTGACAACGTTTTCAATTTTATCGCCGCCATCTAGATTCTTAATATAGTATAATGTGTTCGCCCCGCCCATACTATGAGCCACAATATCTACTTTTTTAGCACCCGTTTTGTCTAACACATCTTTGACGAATCTAGATAGACGCGGTCCATTGTTGCGGTTATTTCCTGTTTTGTCTATGAAATCGATAGCATATAATTGGTTTCGATCCCAGCCTTGTCCAACCAAGTAACTTTTAATAGAATAAAAGTTATAAGAGGCACCGCCAATGCCATGTACCATTACAACTGGATTATGCTCAGCCGCCTTCACCTCTTTCGGCTGGATAAAAGCCATTGAACCAATCACCAATGCAAGCGCAATGAGAATTTGCAAACTCCTTTTCTTAAATAGAATCACTTTCATTCCCCCTTATTCATCTTATACGACTCTATTTTATACAAGAAAAATATGTCAGAAAAGTGAACAAGGTAATGTTTATGAGATGATTTTACAAAAATATAAATAATCAAAAAGCACCTTGGACTTTTTTAAATTAAAACAAAAAGACTACGAGACCTTCTTTCTTTCATATATAATATCAATAGACAAAGGAGGTTCTACTAGATGCTATTTACTCAAACACCTGCACCACCCTATTATGCCGTGATTTTCACATCAAAACGAACAAATGTCGAACAGAAACAATACAATGCGGCTGCTCAAAAAATGGAAGAATTAGCGAAGGATTTAGATGGATTTCTTGGAATAGAAAGTGTACGAGATGAACATGGTGTTGGAATCACTGTCTCTTACTGGGATTCATTAGCAGCCATTAAAGAATGGAAAGCACATACAGCACATCAGCGTGTTCAAAAAAAGGGGAAAAAAGATTGGTATGAATCCTATACAACCCGAATTTGTAAGGTAGAACATGCTTATACAAACAAAGATTCACTCCTTGAACAAGAAGAAAACGACCCTGTAAAATAAACAGCTAAATTCATCCTTCTAAAAAGAAAAGCACCTCAATGTATACGAACATTGGAGGTGCTTTTCAATGATGCTTACTGTTTCATACTTTATTTATACGTCACAAGGAAGTATTTCTTCTTCCCTCTTCTTAAAACGGTAAATTGGTTTTCAATTCGGTCTTCAGCTGAAAGAACATAGTCTTTATCTGTTTGTCTCTCTCCATTGATGGAGACAGCACCATTTGTGATATCTTCACGTGCTTGACGCTTTGATGGAGACAGCTTTGATTCCACAAGGATATCGACAAGTGTTAATTCTTCTGTGCCGCTTTTCTCCATTGATGGAACATCCTTAAAGCCTACTTTCACTTCTTCAGCTGTAAGAGATTTGATCTCACCTTTGAATAGCGCATTTGAGATGTTGACAGCCTGTTCTAGTGATTCACGGCCATGTACAAGTGTTGTCACTTCCTCAGCTAGACGGCGCTGTGCTTCACGCTTTTCAGGTGCTGTTTGCACTTTTTCTTCGTACGATGCGATCTCTTCTTTTGATAAGAACGTAAAGTATTTTAAGTATTTCACGACATCACGGTCATCTGTGTTGATCCAGAATTGGTAGAACTCATAAGGAGACGTTTTTTCTTTATCTAACCAGATGGCACCGCCTTCTGTTTTACCAAACTTTGTGCCGTCTGCTTTTGTGACAAGCGGCATTGTCAGACCGAATGCTTTTGCCCCTTCTGCTTCAGATTTACGGATCAGCTCAAGTCCAGATGTGATATTTCCCCACTGATCACTTCCGCCGATTTGCAGCTTACAATTTTCATTTCTGTAAAGGTTTAAGAAGTCTAAAGACTGCAGGATGACATAGCTGAACTCTGTGTAAGAAATCCCTGTTTCGATACGTGAGCTCACGATATCTTTTGCCAGCATGAAGTTTACACCGAAATTCTTTCCAATATCACGAAGGAACGTGATGACATTCATTTGGCTGATCCAGTCGTAGTTATTCACGATGACGGCTGGGTTCTCGCCTGCTTCAAAATCAAGAAATTGAGACAGCTGTCCTTTGATTTTTTCTGACCACTGTTCGACGATTTCTGCTGGGTTGAGTGAACGTTCTGCTTTTTTGAAGCTAGGATCACCAATGAGTCCAGTCGCGCCGCCAACAAGAGCAATCGGATGATGACCTGCCTCTTGGAATCTGCGTAATGTTAAAATTGGCAATAGATGACCAATGTGCAAGCTGTCAGCTGTCGGATCAAAGCCGGAGTATAGCTTGATTTTCTCTTCTGTTAATAATTTTGTTAAACCTTCTTCATCTGTTTGCTGCTGAATTAATCCTCTGAACGATAGCTCTTCCATCAATTGACTCATATCCAAATCTCCTTTTTTTAAAATGAAACATAAAAAACGCCCCTTCGAATGAACGAAGGGACGATATATATCGCGGTACCACCCTGCTTAAAAGACAAAAAATCTTGTCTTTTCACTTACACTGATAACGGATAGTTCCGTTCTTTCACTAATCAGGGTATGCTCCTTTTCGTAAAAGCGGTTCGTGAGGGTAATTCGAATATCTCTTTGTACTGACTCGCACCAGCCGTCAGCTCTCTTTAACAGGGAAAGATTATTCTACTGAATCTCAGTCAAAACCTTTTCATATTCAACTAATGTCATTTTTAACACACTTTTGATATCAAGTCAACTGATGAAAAAATCAATCTTCCATTGTCGAAAGGTCGCCAGCAGGTAAATTCAGCTCCCATGCCTTTAGCACACGTCTCATAATTTTTCCGCTTCTCGTTTTTGGCAGTTTGTCTTTAAACTCAATTTCTCGCGGTGCCGCATGTGCTGCGAGTCCTTTTTTCACAAACGTACGAATCTCTTCTTTCAGCTCATCTGTCGGCTCATATCCGCTTCTGAGCGCTATAAACGCTTTAATAATTTCACCGCGGACCGGATCTGGCTTTCCAATGACACCAGCTTCTGCAATAGCTGGATGTTCAACCAGTTTACTTTCCACCTCAAATGGACCGACCCGCTCTCCTGACGTCATGATGACATCATCGACACGTCCCTGGAACCAAAAGTATCCGTCTTCGTCCATATAAGCTGAATCTCCTGAAACATACCAATCTCCCGGCATAAAGTAAGATTCATATTTTTCAGGATTGTTCCAGATCGTATGCATCATAGAAGGCCAGCCTTTTTTAATGGCAAGGTTGCCCATCCGGTATGGCGGAAGTTCATTTCCTGCATTATCCACAATCGCCGCTTCTACGCCTGGAATCGGTTTTCCCATCGAGCCTGGCTTGATGTCCATGCATGGATAATTACAAATCAGCTGTGCACCGGTTTCTGTCATCCACCAAGTGTCGTGAATTCGTTTGCCAAAAACAGCATCTCCCCAGCGGATGACTTCTGGATTAAGAGGCTCTCCCACACTTAAGACATGGCGGAGTGAGCTTAGGTCATATTTTTGAATGAGGTCATCCCCTGCCCCCATGAGCATTCTAAAGGCGGTCGGGGCACTGTACCAAACGGTTACACCAAGTGATTCAATGGTTTCATACCACGTATCAGGATTAAACCGGCCGCCTAAAATCACATTCGTTGCCCCATTTAACCACGGTGAAAAAATACCGTACACTGTGCCTGTAACCCAGCCTGGATCAGCTGTACACCAGTAAACGTCATCTTCTTTCAAGTCAAGCACCCATTTACCAGTTTGACCTTGCTGCACCATTGCACCATGGACATGAAGCACACCTTTTGGCGTACCGGTAGATCCTGATGTGTAATGAAGCAGGAAGCCGTCTTTTTCATCCATCCATTCAATTTCAAGCTCCTTTGCTGCCTCCTCAAACGCCTTTTCATAGTGAATTGTCCGGACGCCATCGACGTCTTCGTTTTCACCGCCGACAATGATGACAGATTCAAGCTTCGGAAGCTCTGCAAATGGAATTCGCTCAAGCAACTCCGGTGTTGTCACGATCACCTTAGCCTCACTATTTTCTAAACGGTCTTTGACGGCACCTTCCATAAATGCCTCAAATAATGGGCCAACGATCGCACCAATTTTAACTGCACCGAGCAGAAGAAAATAGAGCTCGGGTGATCTTGGCATAAAGATAAACACGCGATCCCCTTTTTCCACATGCGCATTTTCTCTGAATAGATTTCCCGCTTTGTTTGTGTGGATTTTCATATCCCTGAACGTATACTTTTCATCCCGCTGTGAATCTTTGTAGTGCAGCGCCACCTTATTCTGACGAAACGAGTCCGCATGTCTGTCAATCGCTTCATAGGCTGCATTTATTTTTCCTGTTTCATACCATGAGAAGTTTTTTCTTGCTTCCTCCCATGAAAAATCTTTGTATGCCTGCTCATAATCATTTAAATAATAATCCCCTTTTACTGATGGCAGCGTTTCCAATTTCATCAAACAGTCCCCCTTTGCATACGTTTACAATGACCATTATAGTATAGATGACTTTTTTTCTCAATTTTTAAAAAACTTCTGATGAAACCGTTTTAAATCTTGCAAGATTTAAGATAGAATAGAGACGACTCACTAGAATTAGGGGCGGTGGATACGTGGAGCATCCTAAAACTTATTATTCAAAAACCATTGAGCGAGAAACAGGTTCCATCCTAATTGAAGGACCGGTGCCTGCATCAGAGCTTGCGAACTATACGTTTCATGAAGGATTAACGGCATTTCGCACGCCTGAGGAACAGAAACAAGCACTTGTTGAAATAGCAGATCTTCCAGAAGGTCGTATTATTATTGCAAGAGTGGATGAGCTTGTCGTAGGCTACGTCACGTATTTGTATCCTGATCCACTGGAGCGCTGGTCAGAGGGCAAAATGGACAATTTAATTGAGCTTGGCGCGATTGAGGTCGCTCCTCCATTTAGAGGGTGCTCACTTGGCAAGCATTTACTTGATGTGAGCATGATGGATGAGCAAATGGAGAATTACATCATCATTACAACTGAATATTACTGGCATTGGGATTTAAAGGGGACAAAGAAAAACGTTTGGGAGTACCGCAAAATGATGGAGAAAATGATGAACGCAGGCGGTCTTGTCTGGTTTGCAACAGACGAGCCAGAGATTAGCTCACATCCAGCCAATTGTTTAATGGCCAGAATTGGGAAACATGTGAGTCCTGATTCGATCGAGCGTTTCGATCGTCTTCGCTTCCATCAGCGTTTTATGTATTAACGTTCAATTCGTTTTTTGGCAAAGGGGATTGGTAAACAATGATGATTGAACAAATTATGGAGCGTGATGTGATCACGCTGCGAAAAACCGATACGATTGAAGAAGCCATTCAAAAAATGAGTGCACACCACATCCGGCATATCCCGATCGTATCTGATCAAGGATCTGTCATTGGGATGGTGACAGACAGGGATATTAAAAATGCCAGTCCAAGTATTTTTGAAACAGAGAAAAGGAAGCTCTTTATTCAGCGGCCAGTAGAAGAGATCATGGTATTAGAGACGATCACTGCTCACCCGCTTGATTTCGTTGAGGAGATATCAAGTGTCTTTTTTGAGCACGGAATTGGCTGTCTTCCTGTGGTGAGACGCGGAAAACTTGTAGGCATTATCACAAAGACAGATCTGCTTCGTACGTTTGTAAGACTGACAGGTGCAGATCAGCCTGGATCGCACTTAGAGGTTGAAGTGGAGCAAATGACAGAAGGTCTCGCAGATATTACAGCCATTTTAAAGGAGCAGCATATTCAAATGCTGAGTGTGCTTGTATACCCGCATGCCAATGAGGCATCAAAAGTGCTCGTATTCCGCCTTCAAACCATTCATGCAGATCATGTGACGAAGCTGATTCGCGCAAAAGGCTATAAGGTGCTCTGGCCTATGGAGCAGACGATCAAATGAAGGAAGCGACCTTTGTTTTTTCACCATCTTTTCAAACGTACCAATTTAACCAAGATCATCCCTTCAATCAGCTTCGTGTCTACTTAACTTATGATCTTCTTCAAAAAATGAAGGCGTTAACAGAGGATGAGATCGTCGCACCGCGTATGGCTACTCTGGAGGAATTAAAGCTCGTCCATACAGCAGATTATATCCAGGCTGTGCAGCGGGCAAGTGAAGGAAAGCTGTCTACAGCAGAGGGTGAACGCTACGGTCTTGGCACTGAGGATACACCAATGTTCGCAGGCATGCATGAGGCGGCTTCTCTCCTTGTTGGCGGAACATTAACAGCGGTTGATCAAGTGATGCTCGGTCATTCGCAGCATGCACTCAATCTTGGCGGCGGGCTTCACCATGGATTCAAAGGGCGTGCATCTGGCTTTTGTATTTATAATGACAGCTCTGTAGCGATCCAATATATTCAAAAGACATATGGCGCTAGAATTTTATATATTGATACGGATGCTCATCACGGCGATGGTGTCCAGTTCAGCTTTTATGACGACCCAGAAGTATGTACGGTGTCCATTCATGAAACGGGACGCTACTTGTTCCCTGGAACCGGACAAGTACAGGAAAGAGGTCACGATAAAGGCTATGGCTACGCTTATAATATTCCGCTAGATGCATTTACGGAAGATGAATCGTTTCTCGAAGCATACCGAACAGCAGTGACTGAAATTGCTGCTTTTTTTAAACCAGATGTGATTTTGACGCAAAACGGGGCAGATGCACATTACTATGATCCGTTAACTCATTTATCTGCCACCATGAAAATATATGAGGAAATTCCTAGACTTGCCCATGAGCTTGCGCATCAATATTGTGACGGTAAATGGATCGCTGTTGGCGGAGGGGGATATGATATTTGGCGCGTCGTTCCAAGAGCGTGGAGCCGCATTTGGCTTGAAATGAAAGGCATTACACCGCCAGCTGAGCTGCCTCAGGACTGGATTCAGGCATGGAATAAGCAATCGCCTGTTACCCTTCCACACACGTGGAGAGACCCTGACGATTTATATCCACCGATCCCAAGAAAAGCAGAAATCACAGAAAAGAATGCTCAAACAGTAGAAAAAGCACTTATGCCTGTTAGAAGAGAAAAGAAAAAGGCATGAAAAAAGCAGGCTTTCCCTCATAAGGTAAGCCTGCTTTTTTTGTTTTATTTCGTTGATTGTCTTTCTTCAATTCTGTGCGGAAGCTCAACAATTTGATCGTCCACTTGTTCTTTGTTCATCAGCTTTGTGAGCAGTCTCATCGCAACAGCACCAATATCATACGTCGGCTGAACCACTGTTGTCAGCTGAGGACGCACCATGAGAGAAAGCCTTGTGTTATCAAAGCCAATCACTTCTAGATCTTCAGGAATGGATACCCCTCTGTCTTGTGCTCCATGAATGACACCTAGAGCCATTTCATCTGTAGCTGCGATAACAGCAGTCGGCTTGTCAGACTGCTCAAGCAGATGAGCAAGTGCTTCAATTCCAGAATCATAAGAGTAATCACCTTCAGCGACGAGTACGTCGTCAAACGCTATGCCCGCTTCTTCAAGCGCACGCTTATAACCTGCAAGCTTTCTCACGGAATTAATTGGTTCTGACATTGGACCAGAAACAAACGCAATTCGTTTATGTCCTTTTTCGACTAGCAGCTGAACTGAATCATAAATGGCCTGCTCATAGTTGATGTTGACGGATGGTGTTTGAGCCTGCTCTTCAACAGATGCTGCAAGCACAATCGGTACAGGAGAGCGCTTAAATTCTTCCACATGCACATCTGTGATGTTTCCGCCCATAAAGACAATTCCGTCTACTTGTTTGCCGAGCATCGTATTTAACAAATGAAGCTCTTTATCAGTATTTTGATCTGAGTTGCTCAAAATGATGTTGTATTTATACATCGTAGCGATGTCTTCAATACCGCGTGCTAATTCTGAATAGAAGATACTAGAAATATCAGGGATGATGACCCCAACTGTCGTTGTTTTTTTACTTGCTAGGCCTCGAGCCACTGCATTCGGACGATAGCCAAGGCGATCAATCGCTTCAAGCACCTTTTTTCTTGTTGTTGGTTTTACGTTTGGATTACCATTTACTACACGTGATACCGTTGCCATACTTACATTTGCTTCTCTTGCTACATCATATATTGTAACATTATTCACATAAATCACTCCTTCAAATACACTTCATATCTATAGCATTCACCAATTGGATAGAGACATGTCAGATACGAGGAAAATAATATCCTATTTGTCATTAAAACGATGAAAAGAGACACATAATTTTTCAATCTACATCAAAATGACATTCTTTTATGAAATTATACACGTTTTTTTGTCATATGAAAACGTTCCCTTTCTTTTTATAACTAAATTAAACAAACTTTAATCAGCTTGTTACCTGTAATTTGAATCATATTTCATAAAAAAACATCGAGAACGCCAGCTATGACAATGATCTTAGCAGATTCTATCGAATTTTAAAAATGAAAACATTGTGAACAAGCACTTTTTGGGCTTGCAATGTGCTTTCTTCCTTTCATTCCCAAACTTCATGGTATTTTCTCCATAAAAAAACCGCCGGGCAGTCATCCGGCGGCTATTTCTATCTATGATTATGCGTGAATGTTGACAAGTGGTCTTAACGCATCTAACCATTTTTCGAATTGTGGAATGTCCATTTGCTGTGCTGAATCAGATAGAGCAACAGATGGATCTGGATGTACTTCTGCCATGACACCGTCTGCTCCAATCGCAAGAGCTGCTTTCGCTGTTGGAAGGAGAAGATCCCTGCGTCCAGTTGAGTGCGTCACATCAACGAAGACTGGTAAATGTGTCTCTTGTTTCAAGATTGGCACTGCCGAGATATCTAGTGTATTTCTTGTTGCTGTTTCGTATGTGCGGATACCGCGCTCGCAAAGGATGATTTGATCGTTTCCTTGGGCGATGATGTATTCAGCTGCATTGATGAATTCTGAAATGGTCGCTGCAAGACCTCGTTTTAAAAGAACTGGTTTATTCACTGAACCGGCTTCTTTTAATAGTTCGAAGTTTTGCATGTTACGTGCCCCAATTTGGATGACATCGATATGCTCAATCGCTTCTTCAATATGAGCAGGATTAACAATTTCACTAATGACAGCAAGACCGTATTCATCCGCTACACGCTTTAGAATCTTTAGACCGTCTACACCAAGTCCTTGGAAGTCATATGGACTTGTGCGCGGTTTAAATGCGCCACCGCGAAGTAGTTTTAATCCTTGCTGTTTCGCTGCTGCCGCTACTTCTGCGACTTGCTCGTAGCTTTCAACCGCACATGGTCCAACGATGAAACGCTGCTTTCCATCACCAATCGCTTCCCCATTGATGTTCACGATTGTGTTTTCTGGTTTTTTCTTACGAGAAACAAGAAGTGCTTTGCTATGGTCATCTTCTTGAAGCTCTAGACCTGCTTTGAAAATCTCTTTGAAAATATGCTGAATCGTTGAGTTTTCAAATGGTCCATCATTTTCTTCAAGAATTTGGTTCAGCATTGTGCGCTCTCTGACAGGATCATAACGGTTGACACCTTGCGCTTCTTTCGCTTTTCCAATTTCTTTTACAATGTTTCCTCTTTCATTGATCAGTTTTAAGATTTGAAGATTTAGTTCATCTGCCTGCTGCCTCAATTTTTCTAGTTCATTGTTGCTCATTTTTGTCATCCTTTCCTCTGCCTGCTCTCGCTTTTTATTTTTTCATTCTTTCATGATAGGGTTTATTATAAACAAAGATTTCGGAATTGTCACGAAAATTTTCTTTATTACCCAAACGCTTTTAAGCGGTAAAGTATTGTATGTAAGATTATAGCATACTTTTCGTTCAAGTAAACCTTTTTTTATAAAAAAAACGTCAGCCGATGCTGACGTTTCTTTTACAGATTATGTTCAAGCGCTTCTTTTGTAATGCTTGAGTGAGAAGCATGCCATTTTACTTTTCCACCGCTAAAGATGAGTGCCTGCGGGCTTTCATGCTTTACTCCAGACTTTTCCGTCACATAGGATGAAAGCTCTCTCGTGTTTTGAATCTGCAAGAAATACGTTGGCACGTCTTCATGTGCAGACGCAAATGCTTCAAACTCTTGTAAAGCTGCTTGGCTGATCGGACATGTCAAACTGTGCTTAAAAAAGACAAAGGTCCCATCTTGATTCGTTAGTTGATCAAACTGTTCTTCTGTTTCAATGAGTTGTTTTGACATGATGTTCTCCTTCTTCACTTCGAGCAGTGAGCGTTAGCCTTTAGTAGATTGTTCTACTTTTTCTTTGACATCTTTGATGCCGTCTTCAATTTCTGACTTTGCTTCTTCTGCTCGTACTTTTGCTTCATCTGCTACATCAGATGCATCGCTTGCCAAATCCGCTACCGCATCTTCTGCTTCATTTTTCACGTGATTAGCTTTTCCAGCCGCACGCTCTTTTATGTCTTTCACTTTGTCTAAAATCTGGTTTGACTGCTCTGCTACAAGCTGAGACAATTCAGACGTTTTATCTTTCGCAATCGTCACATATTCAGTGCCTTTTTCTTTTGCATCTGTTGTGAGCCGGTCTGTTTTTTCTTTTAACGCATTCGCTTGGGTGTTCAAATCATCGCGAAGCTCTTTCCCTGACTTCGGTGCTAAAAATAATGCTGTTGTTGCACCCACAATTCCACCAATAAGTGTTCCGATCAAAAAGTCTTTGCTATTGATTCCGTCTTTGCTCATGATTATTCCTCCTATGCGAATATGGTTTATTTTTGGTGTTTACGCTGTTTCCATTTTTTATAAATTTCAAGTGCTGCGTTACTCCAGCTTACCACATCCGTCACTTTTTCTTGATTTCTTTCAACGGATGAAGAAACTGCACCAGCTGCCTGCTTTATGCTTGTATTAAATTGGTTGATCGAGCCGCCAATTCCCTGCACCGCATCCACAACTGTATTGAGTTTTGCTGATTTGTCTTGAATATCTTCAGCAAGCTGATTCGTCTTATGTAGCAACTGCGCTGTCTCTGTGGTGATGCCTTGCATCTGACCTTCAAGACCCTCTAAAGTTGATGCAACATTCTTTAATGTCAGCTGTAAGGATTTTAATGTTTTGGACAAATAGATGACAAGAATGAGGAAAGCAATTGCGATCAGTGCAACGCTTAGATATAGAATAATAATCATCTGATACCTCCTTTGCTGCGGGCATATTCAATTCATTACCCTCTCGTTGTATCATTCAAACATCGCCTAGAATGACCGATTGAATAATAATTCTACACTTATTCGCTAATTCCTGTCCACAGCGAACGAAAAAAAGCGGCACATGTTGACACAATTAGCCCATTTGTCACATTTTATTCAAAATAAAAAAAGTGCCGTTTCACACGGCACTTTAGATTATGGACAAAAGGCTAAAATGATCTTTATTTTAGCCCTTTGTCTTCTTTCAGCGTGATAGAAAACCTTTGCAGTCTAGGAAGGACGAGCACCGGAACGGAGCGAATTTGACATTCGTGAGTACCGGCGCAGAGGCCTGACAACGAATGCGAGGGTTTGTCTACACGCTGAAGTGCCGTTCTACACGGCACTTTTCGTTTAAGCATTTATACAGCGACTTTTTCATAAGCACGCAAATATTTTTGAATGTCTCCTGCTCCCATAAAGATCAGAATCGCATCTTCATGCGCTTTCAGCACAGATGTGTCTTCTTCTTCAATCAATTGGGCCTGCGGGATTTTTTCTCGTAAATCTTCAATGCTCAGCTTCCCAATGTTTTCACGGGCTGAACCGAAAATATCACAAAGGTAGACATAGTCGGCTTTCTTTAGACTGTCAGCAAATTCACTTAAGAATTGCTGTGTACGTGTGAACGTATGCGGCTGGAAGACAGCCACAATATCACGGTCCGGATATTTTTGGCGAGCTGCTTCAATCGTGACTTCAATTTCAGTTGGATGATGTGCATAATCGTCAATTAAGACCTGCTCACCGACCACTTTTTCATTAAATCGTCGTTTCACACCGCCAAATGTCGTTAATGCGCCTTTGATAAGCTCTACATCAATGGACTCATAGTGACATAATGCAATGACAGCTAACGAGTTGAGGACATTATGATTTCCGTAGGCAGGAATGTAGAAGGTATCATAAAACGTATTGCGTACAAATACATCAAATGTGGTACCTTCCGTATTTTTCACAACATTGCGTGCTTGGAAATCATTTTCTTCGTTGAAACCGTAGTACACAACAGGTACCTTCGCTTGAATCTTTGGCAGATGCTCATCATCACCGCAGGCAATAATCGCTTTTTTCACTTGAAGCGCCATGTTTTGAAACGCATCAAACACGTCATTAATATCTGAGAAATAATCAGGGTGATCAAAATCAATATTGGTCATGATCGCATAATCTGGATGATAGCTGAGGAAGTGTCTGCGGTATTCGCATGCTTCAAAGACAAAATACTCGCTGTTTTCTTTCCCCATTCCAGATCCATCACCGATTAAGTACGAAGTAGGTTTTGCTGCCTGCATGACGTGAGCAAGCAGTCCTGTTGTTGATGTTTTGCCATGAGCACCAGTAATCGCAACGTTTGTGAATGAATCCATGTATTCTCCAAGGAATTTATGGTAACGAATGACAGGAATCCCTTCAGAAAGGGCACGTTCAATCTCAGGGTGTGTATCAGGGAATGCATTTCCTGCGATGACCGTCATCCCTGGCTGAATATTATCTGGGTCAAATGGTAGAATTTTAATATTTCGTTCTTCTAATGCTTTTTGTGTAAAGATATGTTTTTCGATATCCGATCCTTGGACAGTATACCCAGTATCATGAAGAATTTGGGCCAGTGGACTCATACCTGTCCCTTTTATTCCAACAAAATGATAAACAGTCATAATTGTACCTCCAACAAACGTCTATCTGACTTACAGTATATGACGCTCATTTCAATTTGCAACTTGTGATTTTTGCCTCTAGCTGATCACAGATCGCAGCTCCAAATAAAGATTTTTTTCCGATCTTCCTATTCTAATCAATATTAACTATGATTAGTATCCGACAACTTTCCCATTTCTAACACCTGTTTCCGCTTATTTTACATAAAAAAGCGTTCTGGCAGACATGCGAAAAGCGTCCAATTACAAAATTGCACCTATGTGCTATCATACCATGTTTATAAAAAAAATGAAGTGGTTTGTTTAGATCAACTGTTCTAAGTCACTCAGCGTCATGAGCACTTCTCTCGGCTTACTGCCTTTCGCACCAGAGATCATCCCCTCGCGCTCCATCATGTCAATCAGTCTGGCTGCACGATTGTAGCCAATTCTAAATCTTCGCTGCAAACTTGATGTACTAGCGCTATTCTGCTCGATGGCAAAACGGCAGGCATCCATAAACAATTCATCTTCGTCTGTAATCGCAGAGCCTTGGAGCATTAGTTCCTCCTGTTCAAAAAGGAACACTGGCTTGCGCTGCTTTCTCACATGTGCCACGACTTGATCAATCTCACGGTCTGATACAAAGTTCCCTTGCAGCCTTGTCGGCTTGCCGGAGCCATTTTCTAAGAAGAGCATGTCTCCTTTTCCGAGAAGCTTTTCTGCACCTGCCATGTCAATAATGGTTCTTGAATCAACCTGACTTGAAACAGAAAACGCAATTCTTGTTGGGATATTGGCTTTAATGAGACCTGTAATGACATCAACAGATGGTCTTTGTGTCGCAATCAATAAGTGAATGCCGCATGCTCTTGCTTTTTGTGCAATTCGGCAGATGCTTTCTTCGACTTCATTTGGGGCGACCATCATTAAATCAGCCAGCTCATCAATCACCACGACGAGATAAGGCAGTTTTTCACCCATTTGTTTTTCTTTCACAAGCTCATTAAATCGTTTAATTTCTCTCACGCCAGAGTGTGCAAATAGTTCATAGCGTCTTTCCATTTCATCCACTACCCATTTTAAAGCAGCAGTTGCTGTCTTGGCATCCGTAATTACAGGACTCACAAGATGCGGAATGTGATTATACGGCGCTAATTCAACCATTTTAGGGTCAATTAAGAGCATTTTCACTTCATCTGGTGATGCCTTAAACATTAAGCTCACTAAAATCGTATTAATGCAGACGCTTTTTCCTGAACCAGTTGCTCCGGCAATTAAGCCATGCGGCATTTTTTGCAGATCAACCACGACAGGCTGGCCTGAGATATCTAATCCAAGTGCCGCTGTTAAAGGAGATGGATTGTCTCTAAACGCACTGCTTCTGATCATTTCTCTTAAGAACACCATTTTACTGTGCAGGTTTGGCACTTCGATCCCGATCGTGTTCTTTCCTGGAATCGGTGCTTCAATTCGAATATCCTTTGCGGACAAACTAAGTTTAATATCATCTGACAGGTTCGTGATTTTGTTCACTTTGACACCTGGTTCTGGATGTACTTCAAACCTTGTCACAGAAGGGCCCTGTGTGACATGAACGACACTTGCTCTTACGTTAAAATTTTTAAGCGTCGCATTGAGCAGCTCTGCCCGCTCTTTCACCCATGTGCCGTCCTCTTCTTTTTGAGCTGGCGGTACGTCTAAAAGGGCGAGACTTGGAAAAACATACCCTTGTGTATCGGCTGCTTTCTTTTGCCCTTGCACGCGCTGATCGCTTTTCAACATCATGACATTAAAAGGAACCGTGGAGGTTTGCCCGCTTGTGCGTTGTGGCTGCGGAGATGTCTGTTTTGGTTCTTCTTTCTTGGCTTCCTGCGTTTGTTCTTGCTGCTCTGTCTGCTCTATAACCGTTTCTGCCGGTTCAGATGCAGTTTGTTCCTCTATTACTTGTTCTACTGGCATCAACACTTGATCTTCTACAATTTCAGCTTCTTGAACCAGCTGATCTTCCTGCAGGTCATGTTTGACTGGCTCAGCTTCTTCAAATGCTGCCGCTGGCGCTTCTTCTTGTTTGTCTTCTATTGGATCAGCTTCTAGTTCTTCCACCGTTTCTTCTGAAATGTTTTCTGTTAACGCCGCTTCTTCTGATGGAATGTCTACTTCCATTTCAATAGCCGGCTGCGAAGGTTCCGGTGTTTCGAAGGTCAACATCTCTATTTCCTCAGTATGATCTTCAAACTGATTGACAGGCTCGTCTTTTATTTCTTCGTCATTGCTTGAGGCAGCCTGTGCCGGCTCAGACTCAACTGGCTGCTTCTGATAGACTTCTGCTTGCTGCTTATGTAAATCAGCTTCATGATGATCTTCTGGCTCATTTTCTTCTGGCTGGATGAACGACTCGTCAGTTAAACGTTCCATTGTCGATTGAACATGATCTTGATAAGCGAGTTCCTCTTGCAATACATGCGGGGTTACTGCTGGCTCTTTGTCCGTTCTCTCTTCTGCTGACGCTGAAGCCATTTCCTCGATACGTTTTTCTTTCTGTATAGACGGGATGTTCATTTGCTGTCTGACATTTCGTTCACGCTCTGCCTCTTCTGATAACAGTGTGACACGCTGCGCCGTTTCTTCTGCTGCTTTCCTTTGAACTGAAGCTGCTTCTTCTTTTGCATCTGCTCGTTTTGGACGCATATCCTGATGATAGCCATAGATCGGTGATGGAATTTGCTCTGGTTTGAATGGCTTTTTATTCATATCAGGCTGAAGCGTTTGTTTAGGCTGATAGGTTGTCTGCTTTGCCTTTGGCTGGCTTGGTTTCACGCGTCTTCTCTCCTGCTTCACTCCATCACGCTGAGGTTCATCTGGAACGAGAGGAAAGCGAAAGTTGCCTTTTGGATATTCATAATACACTTTCGTATCTTCGATTTTTTTATATTCTTTATGCTGTTCAAAAGCTGGCTGCTTTGGTGCAGCTAGATCTTCTTCAGGTCTTGCAGCTTTTTCTTCTTTCTTTTCTTCTCCTAAAAATACACTAAAAAATTTATCTAACCAACTCATCATTTATCACTCACTTTAACTCCCCTTACGTTTTCTTGGGCGATTTTTAGTATACCATTGCTTTTTCATGCAGAAAAGCGAGAAAAGTGCCGCTTTATGCTGTTCATGCTGTTATAGATGAAAAAAAGTCACTAAGTACGTACTTAGTGACTTTTGGTATAACACATTCTTCGCTCCTATGTGCCCGTTTATGGGAGGTTAAGCTTTAAAGGGTTCGCCAGCTTGATGGCTTCCTTCTAAAACAAGAATCCCTTTTTCAGCAGGTGCGTCTGGAAGATCTAACTCTTTCGCTGAACAGATCATGCCGCTTGATGGAACGCCTCTAAGCTCAGCATCTTTGATGACCATACCGCTTGGCATCACTGCACCGACCTTCGCAACCACGACATATTGGCCTTGGTCAACGTTTGGTGCACCGCACACGATTTGTAAGGTTTCATCGCCCACATCAACTTGGCAAATGTTTAATTTATCTGCATTCGGATGCTTTTCCTTTTCCTTCACATAGCCGACAACAAATTTTGGTGATAGATCCACAGTTAACGTTTCACTGACACCGTTTCGGTTTAAAATTTCATTGATATCTTGAACAATGGTTTCAGAAAGCGGGACAGATCCGTTTTCTTCAATTTTCATGTAAGTGGATGCATTGAAGATATTAAAGCCTGTTGTTTCTTTTGTTTCTTGATTGAAGATTCGTACAACATCTCCAAATGTCTCATGACCTACTTCTTCTCTCGTCACATCTTTCAATGAAATAAGGAGTGTGTCGCCTACACCTTCTGCATTATAAAAAACGTTCATTCTTCAAAATTCCCTTCTACTGCTGTTTTGGTCTGCTTTTTGCAAGTATAAAGATCGGTTCAAGCTTACCCTCATCATATAAAAATGACAATGCGGTAATTGGAACCGTGCCGCTGGCGAAGAAGCTCATCGACATCTGTCCTAAAATATCATAGCCTGAATCATTGCGAACGTCTGCAATGATGAATACATCTTGATGAGGAACAGAAATCGCCATCTGCCCTTCTATTTTTTGCGCGTATTCTTGTAATAACGATTCATTTAAAAGTCTGCTGGCGTCATACCCGTCATTTGCACGGAAGAAATAAAACCGGTTGCCTGCCACTTCATCCATTTTCACTACAGTTTTAAGCGAACGGACGTTGAAGCTTGCAGTTTCTCTGATTCGCTCTTTTGTCCAGTTTTCCTTTTGAAGCATCTTTTCATCAATTAATCGGTAGGTGCTTCCAAGGTCAAGTGCATAGTAGATTCTCGTTTCTGCTGTATGCTCATCAAACACGAGCGGAATTCCATCACTTGATGCCTCAGGAAAGGAAGTAGAACGAATGACCGGATAGATCTGCTTTTCTTTTCCTGAGATGTGCTGCGCTTCGCCTTTCATAGCACTCAACGCTTCTTTCACATAATAAACGATCTCATCGATTGTTTCATCAGGCTTTACTTCCCACTTTGCAATAATTGGCGGGAGCTCTAGTGTGATGCCTTTGCCTGTTTGTTTATCTTCAATACGAAGCGTATCTTTTTCCCGGTCAAACTCGTGTGACCAGCTGTCGTTCGTCAGACGGCTTTTGAGTTCATTCGCAAGCTGTCTTGATGTCATTTTTGCCATCGTTTTAGACTCTCCTTTCGTTATTTAGAAAGAGAATCTGTTAAAAATGCTTCTATCTCTTCCTTTGTCTTACGATCTTTGCTGACAAAGCGGTTAATCTCTTGTCCGTTTTTAAAGACTAAAAAGCTTGGAATGCCGTAAATTTCCCACTCTGCACAAGTGTCAATGAACTTATCTCTATCGACATAGAAGTACTCAAATTCTGGGTAGTTTGCTTCAAGCTCTGGCAAGAATGGCTCAATAAATGTGCAGTCCGGGCACCAGTCAGCTGAAAATAGCAATACCGTTAAGTCTTCTTGAATCACTTTTTGTAATTCTTCGTTTGATTCAATTTTTTTCATGTTTCATTCCTCCAGTTTGTATGGTTAAATCTCCGAATTGTATATAGCCTTTCTTTCTCATCCATTCTGATACTACCAAACTAATCACTGCCGGGCCAACGATATGCAAGAGAGCTATCGCCAGAAATACAGATGGATGAAACCCCATGACGGTCAGGGTCATGAGCTGTCCAACAAGCCCGCTCGTTCCCATTCCCGCTCCTGCCGCATTATTAACCATCCCAAAGCCAATAATACCAATTGGCGCGAGAATCAAACCAGCAACCGTCGGCGGAATCAGGATGAGTGGGTTTTTCACAATGTTCGAAAGCTGCAACTTTGACGTTCCAATGCCGACAGCCGCAAGACCGCCAAAGCGATTTTCTCTAAAGCCCGCAGCCGCAAAGCCGACCATTTGAGCACAGCAGCCAATCGTTGCAGCACCAGCAGCTGTTCCGCTTAAGTCAAGCATAAGCGCAAGTGCAGCACTTGAGATCGGAGAACTGAGGGCAAGTCCAACAATGGTCGCTACTAGCATGCCCATGATCAGCGGGCTTTGGTCTGTTCCCCACATGATGAGCCTGCCGAGCCCTGTCATCATAGCTTCAATCCCAGGTCCGATTAAAGCAGCGGTGAAAAAGCCAGTGATAATGGTGACAAGCGGCGTTAAAATAATATCAATTCTTGTCTCACCACTGACCAGCTTGCCGAGTTCCACCCCAATTAGAGCAGCCGCGAAGCTTCCGGCTGGTCCCCCAAGCTCTGCTCCAGCGGCACCTGAGACAACACTTGCAAAAATGATCAAAGGAGATGCATGTAAACGGTATGCAACCGCTACGCCGATCGCCGGTCCCATGAGCCCCATGGCGAGGGTTCCCATTTTAATGATGAGCGGAAGTGATAACAGACCGCCTGCTGTTTTTAAAATCAGACCTACCACTAATGTAGCAAATAGACCTAAAGCCATATAAGAAAGTGCATCAATGAAATACACCTTTGGCGAAAGGGAGATCCCCTTTCTTTTCAAATAAGTCATCAACGTCGTCTTCCTGCTTTCTCATAGGAAAGACGAAGAGGCCTGTCCTTCCCATTATATGTAGTATTCTTACGATGAAAAATAGTCTCTACCATGAATATCATAATCATATTTTTTTTGCTTTATCAAGCACTTCTTGTGTAACATGAAAAGAAACAGGACAAACCTTTACTAAGTTTGTACAAAAGGAGGAGATCGTTATGCAATTAACTGTCTATTTAGCTGGAGAAATTCATAGCCAGTGGCGTGATGAAATCAAGGAGAAAAGCCAATCTTTGAAGCTGCCAGTGACATTTGTCGGTCCAATGGAAAATCATGACCGCTCCGATAACATCGGTGAGGATATTTTAGGTGAGCAGCCAAATGCCATTTTTAAAGATGATGCTGCGTCTGATTTGAACAATTTTCGTACTGAAATTTTATTAAACAAAGCAGATGTCGTCATTGCGCGCTTTGGTGAGAAATATAAACAGTGGAACACAGCCATGGATGCATCTGCTGCGATTGCAAAAGGGAAACCTCTTATTTTGATCCGTCCAGAAGAGCTGCACCATCCGTTAAAGGAACTATCAAACAAAGCAAACATCACTGTTGAAACCGTCAACCAAGCGATCAAGGCGTTATCTTATGTGTTTGAACAGCAATAATAAAGAAGGCTGCTCTCATTAAAGAGGCAGCCTTTCAGATTGTTGACAAAGGGCTAAAATGATCTTGATTTTAGCCCTTTGTCTTCTATTCAGCGTGATAGAAAACCTTTGCAGTCTAGGAAGGACGAGAACCGGAGCGGAGCGAATGTGAGATTCGTGAGCACCGGCGCGCAGACCTGACACCGAATGCGAGGGTTTGTCTACACGCTGGAAGGCTGCTCTCATTGAAGAGGCAGCCTTTTTCTATCACATTTATACTTGTTGATAAATAGAATCCACTGTACTTTGATCACAATTTTTGACAAGGCGGACAATTAACTCTTTTGCCGCTGCGTAATCATCCACATGCAAAACAGAATGACTTGTATGAATGTAACGTGCGCAAACTCCGATCACAGCAGAAGGCACACCTTGGTTTGAAATATGAACACGTCCAGCGTCCGTACCACCCGGTGATACGAAATATTGATATGGAATGTTGTTTGTCTCAGCAGTATCAAGCACAAAGTCTCTCATTCCGCGGTGCGTAATCATTGTCCGATCAAAAATACGCAGAAGTGCACCTTTTCCAAGCTGGCCGAACTGTGTTTTATCTCCTGTCACATCGTTTGCAGGACTCGCATCTAAAGCGAAGAAAAGATCTGGCTGAATCATATTCGCAGCTGCCTGAGCTCCTCTAAGCCCTACTTCCTCTTGAACAGTTGCTCCTGAATACAGCTGACATGAAAGTGATTCGTCTTTTAATTCCTTTAATAATTCAATCGCAAGGCCGCAGCCATAGCGGTTATCCCAAGCCTTCGCTAAAATCTTTTTTGGATTCGCCATTGGGGTAAAAACCGTTGCAGGAACGATTTGCTGTCCTGGACGAACGCCAAGCTCTTTTGCCTCTTCTTCACTGTCTGCACCAATATCAATAAGCATATCTGACGGCTTCACAGGTTTGCTTTTTTGTTCTGGCGTCAGAAGGTGAGGAGGTGTACTAGAGACGACACCAGGAATTGGCCCGTGATCTGTATGGACGTCCACACGCTGTGCCAGCATGACTTGACTCCACCAGCCGCCAAGTGTTTGAAAACGAATCATCCCGTTTTTTGTAATCGATGAGACCATGAATCCGACTTCATCCATATGACCCGCTACCATAATTTTCGGTGCGTTTTCCGGCCCCTTGCGTACGCCAAACACTCCGCCAAGACGGTCTTGAATGAGTTCATCAGAATATTTCTCAAGTTCCTTTTTCATAAAAGCACGCACATGGTGCTCATTTCCTGGAGTTCCCTGTAATTCTGTTAAATTTCGGAAAAGTGATAATGTTTCTTCGTTCATTCTACAGTTTACCTCGTTTCTATGTAATGACCATATATATTCCTATAAAAATAACACTCACTTTATACTATAAGAATTCTTTCGGTTTTCCAAGTATCTCTCCAGAAATTTTGAATATGCTTTCAAGTATTCGGATTCCTTAACATCAATGGACAAGTTTTGTATAATGGAAAAAACAGCAATACGGAGGTGCAGCACGTTGAAGTTAAAACATGTTCTGATTGGTGCGAGTATTGGCGTAGCCGCTGCAATTGTTGCAAAGAAAGTATTTTTCCCTACGTATATTTCATCTGAAAAAGCATTAAAAATTGTGAAATCTGCTTTTAAACAGCGCGGCCCGATTGATGGCTCTTGGATTTATACTGTACCAGAACCGTATACCGTAAATGGTGAAACGATTGATGTGTACAAATCTGGCATTACCCGCTCTGCCTTTGGCGAGCTTGAACAGTATGAAGTGATGATTGATGCCAAAACTGGCATGATCGTTGATGTCATTGATTCTGTTGCTTGATCAAGAAAGCTTCGCAAAGACGTGTCCTTGCGAAGCTTTTTTTATATGGCTTTGATTTTTTTGTACACAGGATGCCACATAGCGTCCTGTACAGCCTGAATAAGATCATCAGGCGTTTCTTCTGCAATTCCTTCATCAATTGCTGCCTGCGCCACACGGACGGCCACTGTCGCTGAAACGGTTCGAAGCTGATCGACACTTGGCAGCATCGCTGCACCCGGCTTCCCAACATTGACCATGCTTGCAATGGCTTCAGCACTCGCAACAAACATACTGTCTGTCATCAACCTTGCTTTTGACACAATTGTGCCTAGACCAAGACCTGGGAAGACAAGAGCATTATTCGCTTGTCCAATTTCATATGTGACGCCGCCATATTCGACAGGATCGAATGGGCTTCCCGTTGTCACAAGAGCGCGTCCCTCAGTCCACTCGATCAGATCTTGCGGCTTTGCTTCTGATAGAGGTGTCGGATTCGACATCGGTAAAATCGCAGGGCGTTCCACATGTGACGCCATTTCTTTCACAATTTCCTCTGTAAATGCTCCTCCGACAGTCGAGGTGCCAATTAAGATCGTTGGTTTCGCCTGCTTGACGACCTCTAATAGATCAATCGAATGCTTTGGACCATTACGGGCATAATCCTTTACTTCGTCAGCACGCCTTGCATACGGCTTTTGAAATGGCTGAATGTCAGGTGAATCATCTGTGAGCAGCCCCGTTTTATCAATACACCAGAAATGATCGTAGGACTCCTCTTCTTTGACCCCGTCTCTGACGATTGCATCACGGATTTGCTCGGCTATGCCAATACCTGCCGTACCCGCTCCAAAAATGACGATACGGTGATCTTTCAGCGGAACTTTCGAAGCTTTTGCACATGCAAGAACTGCTGCAAGTGAAACGGCGCCAGTCCCTTGAATGTCATCGTTAAATGTACAAATACGGTCCTTATATTTTTCCAATATCGCACGGGCATTCTTTGTGCCAAAGTCTTCCCAGTGAAGGAGTGCATTTGGGAAAGTAGCACGGGCAAGCTCGACATATTGATCAATGAACTGATCATAGCGCTCTCCTCGAACGCGGGAGTGCTGATTTCCAACATAAAGCGGATCATTCAAGAGACTTTCCTGGTTCGTGCCGACATCAAGCACTACTGCCAGCACGCGGCTAGGATCAATGCCTGCTGCAGCTGTATAAACAGCAAGTTTCCCAACTGAAATGGCAATCCCGCCAACACCCCAGTCTCCAATACCTAAAATACCTTCTGCATCAGTTGCAACGATTAAATCAATTGATTCATCGACACCATAAGAAGCAAAAATCTCTTCCATGCCTTCCAGATCATCAATCGATAAATAAAGCCCTCTCGGCTTTCGATACTCATGGCTATAACGCTGAATAGCCGTTCCTACAGTCGGCGTGTAGACAATCGGAAGCATTTCCGCCAAGTGCTCATTAAGTAATTTGTAAAAAAGCACTTCGTTTCTATCATGAAGTGATGTTAAATACACATTCTTCCCTAGCTCATCCGGCTGTGCCTTGAACTGCTCATATGCACGCTTTGCTTGATCCTCTAAGGTTAAGACCTTAGGCGGAAGAAATCCCTTTAACCCGAGCTCCTCCCGCTCTTCCTTTGTAAATGCAACCCCTTTGTTTAAATAAGGGACTGACATGACTTCCATCCCTCTTAATGGTGTTTCGATCACATCACCATGTACACGATAAAATTGGTTCACCTGCACTCTTCCTTTCACAAGTTCATTTTGTCGTTATTTTGTGTGAAAGGATAAAAAAACATACAGATGATCTTTTATCTTCCTGTTTCTCTTTTGATTTCGTGTGTAATCTGCCCATCTTCGTCCCATTTTACAGCACGATAAATGGCATCATGATAAAACAAGTACCATGCATTTTTTTCTTCAGCATAGGCCTGCCACTTTTGCTTGGCTGGAATCGAAGTCATTGGGTAATCATCATATGCCAAAACCCAGAGTGGATTTTTATGAGCGTGTGTTGGCATGATATCAGCTAAATGAATCGCTGTTTCGCCCTCACTTGTGAGCGTTAAAATACTATGACCGTTGCTGTGGCCGCCTGTATGATGCAGCTCGATTCCTTCTGTCACTTCGATGCTTTCTTCAAATGTGACGACTTGATCTGCCACAGGCTCCCAGTTTTCTTTCCAATATGTATTTCTTGAGCGAATATTTGGCGCTCTCATTTCATCCCATTCGATTTTCGATGTGATGATTGTTGCCTGCTGAAAAACAGACATGAGCTTATCGCCCTCACGTTTTGTTAATCCGCTGGCATGATCGAAGTGTAAATGTGTCATTAATACGTAATCAATATCTGATGGGCGCAGGCCAAGGGCTGCCAGAGATTCTTCCAATTTGGTTTCCTCTGTCACGCCGTAATTGCGTTTTTGTTTATCTGTCAGCTTCCCTGATCCGATGCCGGAATCCACTAACAGATGAAGTCCGTTCCACCGAATGAGAATTGGATCACATCGTAATTCAATTTGATTGCGGTCATTTACCGGGTATTTTTTTGACCATAATGGCTTTGGCACGACACCGAACATCGCACCGCCGTCCATGTGCGTATCTCCCCCATTTAACCAGAACAGTTCCATTTCACCTATTTTCATTGTCTCCATTGCTGTCATCCCTCCTTTTTCTATCGTAGCAAATACAGCCAAAAATCGCATGCACCAATCTTTTCATAAAAAAAGCTGACTGCAATTTTTCTTTGCAGCCAGCTTGATATCACTTGTTATTCTGGGAATTTGACTTCTGAACGATAGATAGGTTGTCCCATAGACGAGAATTTCTCTTCATATTCAGTCATCACGTTTCCTTCTAAGCCGTCCTCATGTAAATCTAGGCTGACATACGTTAAAAGAAGACCATAAGCAGAAAAACTTTTTAAGGAATATTCAAATAACCCGCGGTTATCTGTTTTGAAATGTAATTCACCGCCTGGACGAAGAATATGTTCATATCGCTCTAAAAAGGTTTTAAACGTCAATCTGCGCTTTTCGTGTCTTGCTTTTGGCCACGGATCAGAGAAATTCAAATACACCCGGTCAATCTCATTTTCCGCAAACACATCTGTCAGCGTCTCAGCATTGATATTCAAAAGCTTTACATTTTCAACATCTGTCTCTTTGATTTTATCTACTGCTGTCACAATGACACTTTTAAATAATTCAATGCCAATATAGTTGATATCAGGATGAAGCTTGCCCATTCCAGCAATAAAGCTCCCTTTCCCTGTCCCAACTTCGATATGGATTGGATGATCATTTCCAAACAGCTCATGCCATTTCCCTTTATATTGCTCGGGACTTGCTAAAGCAATATGAGCATTCTCAGCTAAGTAATCATCAGCCCATGGTTTATGTCGCATTCTCAATTTGATACACCTCTATTTTCTTTACATTTTATCAAGATACCATGAAACATAAAGACCCGCAAGACTGCATCTTCTATGTCCATATAAAAAGACCAGCCCTTCACTTGAGCTGGTCTGCCGCATGTATAAATTGGGCGCTGAATGCACAGTTTAACCTCATAAATGACACGCAGGAAAGGAGCATTCGTATGGGTTTAAACCGTCAACATCAGCTTCAATTAATCAAAGATATTTTAACCGATCACCAGCTGGATTGCTGCGGGACTGTTGCAGAATATGAACAGGTGGGACGCGTGATTCAATTAATGCTGGCAAAAGAAGATCTGGATGCTGACATTCGTCAGCTGTTAACAGATATTTATGATTACAGCCAAAAGGGCACCTCTGTCAGTTCAATTGATGCACATATCGAAGAGCATCAATCACATCTGTCTGAGTGGGTCGAAAACATTCCACTGTCTTAATGGATGTTTAACCGTTTTAAAAGTGCATTTAGCTCCGCTTGCACTTCTTTTTGTGCCTTTTCATTTCCTTTTCTTTTATGCCAAACGACAAATGATACGGTTTCAGCGAGCACGTACCACGCCATGCGCTTTCGCAAATTGTCCGTCAGCGGGGCGCCGTACATAGAGAGCCAGCTTTCCCAGTTCTCTTCCTCCACATAATGGTATAAAAGCGGTCCAAGATCAATCGCTGGGTCTGCAATCATCGCCCCATCCCAATCGATCAAATAGAGCTGGTTTTCATCTGTCAGCAGCCAATTATTATGATTGAGATCACAATGACAGACGACCTTGTCCTCAAAATGGACAGCCTCCACATGCTTCTCTAAGTACTGGATGGCACGCGTAATGTCTTGTGAATCAATTTGCTCGTTTAATATGGACTGTTTCAGATGCATCAGAATGGATTCTGGGTCTAGAGAGTGCTTCTCTAATCGTTTCAGCATATCGAGCAATTCTTTTGATGTATGAATTTTTCTTAGCTGCTCTGCTACAGGACGATCATTCATGTCCTTTGGCTTCAGCTCTCTGCCGCTCAGCCAGTGCTGTGCAGTAATCACATCTCCATTTTCCATCCGTTTTGTCCAGACAAGCTTCGGCACAATGCCTTCAGCTGACAAAACCGCAAGAAACGGTGACGTATTGCGTTTTAAAAATAGCTTTTGGTCATTGTGTGTTGCGAAGTACGCATCTCCCGTAGCGCCTCCAGCAGGAGAGATGTGCCATTCGCTACCTAATATTTGTCCCAACCAGTTCATATCAATTTTCAACCCATCATTTCTTAAAATATTTTAAATCTTGCTTTTTTAGTCGACAAAATTCAGCCGATTGAGGATCAATTGGCTGTTTCTTTTTTTATTTATATGATCATAAAAACAAAAAGGACAGCTATTGAGAATGAGATGCTAAACAATAGCCGTCCTATAGATTTTATCGTTACCTTCTTATACTCGTCAAGCAAAACTAAAAAATCAGGACAAGAACCTTACGAAAAAGAAGGCTTTTTTCATGGTTCTTTGCCTGCGGATATACCGCAAGTTATTTAAGCACGTAATTTTAAGGATCGTTCACTTGCCTTTACAAAGACAGGCGTTGCGCCGATCACTTCTCCATCTGCGTGAAATAAGATTTTTTCATCTGCTTCTAAGTACGCTTCCTCATGCTGAAACAGGGTAACTCCATTCATTCCAAGGTGCTTTCGAAACACCATTGCACTTAGAAACAAGAGGACTTTGAATGGATTCAAATCTGTGACAACAATCGTTTGAAAACCTGGCTGCCTCGCACTCACTTCCGGCGCTGCTTCCAGCCCTCCCCCATAATACGGGTGATTGCATACGATCACAAACCACACTTGGCGAAAGACTTTCTTCTCATTTTCAATAAATAGCGCAAGATCAAACGGCTTAAACGACCATAAAGAATGGAGAAATGACAGAGGATAGATGATAAAGCCAAGCCCCAGCCGTTTCAGCCACTTCTTCCCTCTAAAATGCACCGTTTTCCTCAGCACATGTGCGTCAAACCCCACATCGATATGATTGAGAAAGAGAACTGATTGCGGACTTTCAGCATGATCTTGAAAGGAGCCAAGAGAAAATGTTTTGGTGAGCATTCTCTTTTGCTTTTTCACTTCTTTTAGGACATCGTGACGTTGGATACCTAGACCCTTCGCAGCATCATTCCAATGACCAGCAGGGACAAAACTAAGCTGCACATGATCGATTTCCTTTAAGCCATTCAGTACTTCATGAATAGTGCCGTCACCGCCAATGACAATTAAGCGCTTCAGCCTGTCATCCTGCATGGCACTGATTTGTCTTGCCAAAACTTCTGCATGGCCTTCATGCTGGGTGAGAAACGATCGATAAGAGACCTCCACCTTTTGTAATTCTTTCTCTATGCTCCTCCACGTGCGGAGTCCTTTTCCATGTCCTGCTTCTGGATTAACGATAAAGTACCATTCATTCATATATTAGCTCCACTCAGGTGTCATTTTTCGTGACCTTCCATCATTTCTTTAATCGAGCCATTCCTGCCTTCTTTTACTGTCTGATTCACCATAAGCAAGCAATGCTTTTGTCGCCTTAAACTGCTGATGCTTTGTCGGTGCCGTATTTTTCCGCTGCTTTTCAAACCACTCTTCCGCCTTCTTTTTATCAACAACCTCCATCCCGTATGGAACTTCAGGTAAATCAATATAAGAGGTTCGGCTGATGAGGATTTTTTTCACAGGAAGATCTACACCACTTTGCTGTAATATCTTTGACACGACGGTGCCAGAACGCAGAAGGCTTGCACAAGGATTCAAGACAGACTGTACAGCTTTCCCAGTCGCCCGTTTTTCCCAAAAACGTTCCTTCGTTCCGATATAGACGCTGTCTGGCTCGGCCTCTAAGAAGGATAAACAGATCACTTCGAGCGGCGTTATGAGGATCGGACATAGTTCCATCTCAGCTTTTTGAATGAGCAGCACCGGCTTGTACATCACAAAATAAGAATCCGGAAGCTGTCTTGCAAGCATCCGCAGCTTTTCATCATACCGAATATGATGGGAAACGGTTGAAATATGTGAAATCGTCGAACTCGCCCATTTTAATTGCACCTCGAAGAGATGATCCTTAAAAAAGTGAATCAGCTTCGTTTCATCGGTAGGGACGTTTCTGAAAACCCCTTGCTCTATATCTGTCGGCTCGTTAAAAAGACGCAGGTCCCGTTCCTTTTTCATATCGGCTTCTTTTTGCTTTCTCTTTAAGGAGAATTTCTTTCTCTTTTCTTCCTCTTGTTCAGGCGCTTGTTGAGGAATTTGGTCAGCCGGTTGCTGCGCCTCCTCTTTCGAAGCCTTTTTTAACTCGTCCCATCTTTGTTTTTTCAACCGATTGAATTGATTGATGTAGTGATGCGGGTCTTGTTCATATCGTGATATATAATCTTGGATTTTGATAATTTGCGCCATCTGCTGCTCACTCCAACTTCTAGAATCATTTATGTAGTGTAAATTGTTTAATTGCGTGATAACGAGGGGCTTCTTTTGGACGTATTTCAAATAAAGTGATACGAGAAACCTCCATCACATATGGCTCTTTGCGTAAAGGCGCTTGCTTTTCATAAGGGTCATCCGCATTCCATTTGCGCGCGATCGTCATATGCGGATGAAACGGTCTCTTTTCAACAGGGTGTCCTGCTGCCAAGACGGCTTCTTTCACCTTTTCTCTTAAGTGCATGAGCGGCTCACTTTCATGAGGCTTTGCAAAAAAGACTCTCGGGCGTTCCTTCGCACCAAACTGCCCTACCTCATTCAGCTCTAGTGGAAATGCAGACGCTTCATTTGAAAGGATGTCAAGCAGCTGAATGACCTTTTTTAAACGCTCTTCTGGAATGGCGCCTAAAAAGACAAGGGTCACATGATAATCATGTGGTGCTGTCCATTTTTGAAAGAACAGCCCGCTCCTTTGATCAATATCTTGTTTGATTTGATGCGCAAGTTGTTCAGGGATGTGAATCCCTATAAAATAATGACGGCTTTCTGACACAATATCACCTGTCCTTTTTTAACAAACTTTACGAATCCCCATTGATGATAGTATAACTAAAGAAATGCGGAATGAGAAGAAAGGGTGTCATCTGATGAAAGTTGCACAAAATATAGCGGAGCTGATTGGCGATACACCGCTTGTTAAATTACAGCGGCTTCAGCCAGAAAATGCGGCGGCTGTTTACTTAAAGCTAGAATCATTTAATCCGAGCGGAAGTGTAAAAGACCGCGCGGCTTACAATATGCTCATCGAAGCAGAAAAACAAGGGAAGCTCACAAAAGGAGCAACCATTATTGAGCCTACGAGCGGGAATACAGGGATTGGTTTAGCCATGAATGCTGCCGCAAGAGGCTACAAAGCCATCCTTGTCATGCCTGATACGATGACAAAGGAAAGAATCAATATTTTGAAGGCATACGGGGCGCAGGTCGTCTTAACCCCAGGAGAAGAAAAAATGCCAGGCTGCATCCGAAAGGCTGAGGAACTGGCTGCTCAAATTCCTCATAGCTTTATTCCTATGCAATTTGACAACAGGGCGAACCCAGATGCACATAGAGGAACAACAGCAGTCGAAATCATGGAAGCTGTGAAACAACTTGGACAGCCTCTTGGAGCCTTTGTCGCAACAGCTGGGACTGGAGGTACTATTACTGGAACTGGAGAGGAATTAAAGAAGGCCTTTCCTCATTTGACCATCCGTGTGGCAGAGCCGAAGGGATCTCCTGTCTTATCTGGCGGGAAACCCGGGAAACATAAGCTCGTTGGCACAAGCCCAGGATTTATCCCCCATATTTTAAACGAGCACGTCTATGATGACATCGTGCAGGTAAGTGACGAAGACGCTTATCACATCACACGGCAGCTCGCTAAGCTTGAAGGAATTTTAGTAGGCCCATCCTCTGGGGCGGCTTGCTATGCAGCCATTGAAACAGCCAAGCAATTGCCGGCAGATCAAATCGTGATCTGTATGACAGCAGATACGGGCGAACGTTACTTATCAAGTGATGTTTTTCAAGATTAAAAAAGGAACAGGGCGATGAATCCCTGTTCCTTTTTCTTCGTTTCATGGTTAAGGTGCTTTGACAGATTGCACCTCAGCCTGCTCCCCTGTGACGAGTAAAGCCTGTTCATCAGTAAGCGGGCATAAATCAAGCGTCTGCTGATACTTCTCCATAATTAGCTGCGCAGCCTCGCCTAAATAGGTATTGTGCATATGCGGTACTGGATAGCAGCTTATTTCATTGAAACCTTGAAATGATGAAAGCTCCGGTGCCTTCTTTTGATCATCCATCAGAGAGATAAATTCAATGCTTGGCGCCATAATGATACTCCCCGCAGATTCTCCGATGTACAGCTTGCCGTTGTTGATTTCTTCTTTCAACACGTTATCGAGACGATGCTTTCTTAATTCCTGCAATAAATAAAAAGTGTTGCCTCCTGAAACGTAGATCACATCATTTTGTTTGATCATCTGCGCGATCTCTTCAGCGGACTGTTCATCTATCTGCACAGTCTCAAGCTGCATCCCTAATTGCTGAAAGGCTTCCTTCGCTGCCTCCACATAGTGCGTGACTTCTTCTACAGCACTTGCCGTTGGAAAGAAAGTCACGCACTTCCCTTTTAAAGATTCACCGGCAAAGTCAGATAAGAGAGAATAACTGTCTTTGAATGAAGAGCTTAAGAACATTTTTTTCACTGTGAATCCCCTCTTCTCTTTTACTATTTTGCTAATTCATACATAGCTTGTGCATATAGAGCGGCTGCTCTTAGTAAGTCATCGATTTCGATATATTCATCCTTCTGATGGGCGCAGTCAGGTCTGCCAGGAAATAGAGGTCCAAAGGCAACGCCAGCTTCTAAAGATCTCGCATACGTTCCTCCCCCAATGGCAATCAGATTAGCAGGGTCTCCCGTTTGTTCCTCATATACCCGCTGCAAGGTTTTCACAAGCGGATGATCTTTTGAGACGTGATGCGGAGGGCTGTCTTCGAATTTTAGAAGAGACGCCCCTTTGATGCTTTCAATTCCTTTTTTGACGTCCTTGCCGTCTGCTGTTACTGGATAGCGGACATTTAACCCTAGCTTTGCTTCCTCATTTTGTTTATAGCGGATTGTCCCAACATTCAACGTCAAATCTCCACTAATATCATCTTTGCAAGCAATTCCCAGCTTTTGTCCTCTTGTATCTTGATCAAATAAAGCGTTGATTTGGGAAGTAAAGGCAAGTCCCTGCTCATCTAATTCGTGTCCGCATAAGAAATTTGCCATATGAATGCCCGCATTTGTCCCATGCGCCGGCTCCATGGCATGAACGGATACCCCTTTTAATGTAAAATGCAGTCCATCCGCTGTGTTCTTTACGTCGCCAGATAATTGATGATCAGCTAGATAGGCTTCGAAGGCTGTTTTTAATGGTTCAGCATCGTGCTCCTGTGCAGCAGTCACAGTAGCAGCTGCCTCATCTGGTACCATATTGAGCCTCATACCCGATGTAAATTGCTTCAGCGTATAGCGCGGATGATTCGCTGTTTGTTGATATGTAAATGACAGGGTGGCATCAATGATCCCTTTTTCCGCATGAATAATCGGAAAATCAGCATCTGGTGCAAATCCAATTTGCGGCATCGCCTCATGCTTGAAATAATGGTCCACACAACGCCAATCACTTTCTTCATCTGTTCCAATGATCATTCGGATTTTTTTCGACAGCTGCAGACCAGAATCTTTTAAGATTTTCAGCGCATAGAATGCCGCCATGGTTGGGCCTTTATCATCAATAGCCCCGCGTGCAAAGATTTTATTTTCTCTGATGTCAGCTGAAAATGGCGGGGTTGTCCAGCCATCACCAGCAGGCACCACGTCCACATGGCACAGCACACCTACAATGTCTTCGCCTTCCCCATATTCAATATGACCCGCATAGCCATCGACATTCTTGACTGTGAAGCCCTCGTCTTCCCCTTTTTTCAGCACATACTGAAGGGCATCGTCGACTTTTTCACCAAATGGCTTTCCTTCTTTGCCGCCTTCTTCATCAAGGACACTTTCAATTTGTAAAAAAGATTGTGTGTCCTTAATCAAGTCGTCTTTTTTTCGTATCACTTCAGCTTCCCAATTCATTTTTTCCATTCCTCCTTGAAAAAAGGTTGCAATCCACCCTTAAAACGAATATTATATTAATTGTTTTGTAATAATGTTCGTAAATGGAGGATTTTATGTTTCAGTTAAAAGAAAATCAAACCAACATAAAGAAAGAAATCATCGCAGGTATGACGACATTTTTTACCATGGTCTATATTGTTGCCGTCAACCCGGGAATTCTTTCAAAAGCAGGCATTCCTTTTGACCAAGTCTTTACTGCAACAATCATCGCTGCTGTCGTCGGTACGCTCTGGATGGCACTTTTTGCAAACTATCCGATTGCCATTGCACCAGGCATGGGGCTGAATGTCTATTTCACATTTACCGTTGTCGGCGGTGGCGGCATCAGCTATCAAACAGCGTTTAGTGCGGTATTTGTTGCTGGTATACTCTTTATTATTTTATCGTTAACATCCCTTAGAAAACAACTGATTCAAGCCATTCCAGATAATTTAAAGTACGGTATTACAGCAGGAATCGGGCTTTTCATTGCGTTCATCGGCCTCCGTCAGTCTGGAATCATCGCTGCTGATCCAGAAAACCTTGTGAAGCTTGGCAATTTAAACTCGCCTGTTGTCATTTTAACTCTTGTCGGCTTAATGATTTCGGTTATTTTAATGGTTCTTCAAATAAATGGTGCACTGTTTATCGGCATGTTAGCGACCACATTGATTGCACTCGCAACAGGCCAGCTTCATTTCCCTAAAATGCTGATGGACATTCCTGCACTGCCTGAAGGCATGCTGATTACAAATCCAATTGCTGCATTTGGTGACGTGTTCTCTCATCATTTGTATGCTGTCGTCTTCTCCTTCTTACTGGTGACGATTTTTGATACAACAGGCACTATGATTGGCGTTGCCGAACAAGCCGGATTAATGAAAAATGGCCAGCTGCCAAAAGTGCGCAGAGCCCTGCTCGCTGACTCTGCTGCAACAACGGTTGGTTCTATGTTTGGTACAAGCCCAACCACTGCTTATATTGAGTCATCATCAGGAGTTGCTGCTGGTGGAAGAACGGGGCTGACTTCTTTAACGGTCGCTGCACTGTTTATTGTGGCATTATTTTTTGGCCCGCTCGTTCAAGCGATTTCTTCTTTACCATCCATCACATCACCTGTTTTAATCATTGTTGGCTGCTTGATGATGAACTCAGTGTCACGCATTCGCTGGAACGAATTAGACGAAGCATTCCCTGCTTTTCTTGTCATTCTTTCGATGCCGCTGACTTCTAGTATCTCTACAGGGATTTCACTTGGATTTATTTCATATCCGCTTGTGAAATTGGCGAAAGGGAAATGGAGAGAAGTACATGTGCTTGTTCTCATCTTTGCGGTCTTATTTTTCATTCAGCTCTTTTTCTTAGAAGGATAACAGAAACAAAAAAGGCACATCCTAACATGGAATGTGTCTTTTTGCCTTTACTGAATTTTTTATTTTGTAAATTTTCTGTGTTTATTTTTGGACGTTTGGAATTGTTAGCTTCTTTCGTATCCCCTATGATAATTGGGTTGTAACCGGATTCAAATCATGATATATACCATATTTTATTTCATGAAGACAAGTTTAAAAACACGTAAAGTTGACTTTTTGGTGGAACTAGATGCATAATAACGTGTATAATAGAATAAAACATTAACAAACACGAACATTTACCATTGTTGCATGTCCTTATTTCGCAGTTTTAGTGTAGTAAGTTGTGGTTAGTCAAGTCCATCCGATCTTATTGATAGGGAGTGGTTTTTTGAAACCTTCAACAAACCGTATGATGACTCGAATCAAATCAGTCTATATGTTCATTCAAGAGAAAGGTCTTGTGACGACACAAGAACTGGTTGATGAATTCGGGATCACACCTAGAACCATTCAAAGAGACTTAAACGTGCTTGCCTATAACGATCTTGTTCATAGTCCAAGCAGAGGCAAATGGGAAACAACAAGAAAAAAAGTAAAAATATCATCTTAAGCGTATAATGAATTGTCCATATAACAAAAAGAACCGGCGATATGCCGGTTCTTTTCTTTTGTTCTTATGTTATTCACGATTCATTAAGCTGTCTAATTCTTCATCCGTCAATTCACGGTACTCTCCAGGTGCTAGATCTTCATCTAATGAGACAGCCCCCATCGAGAGCCTTTTTAAAAAGATCACTTCATTTCCCACTGCTTGCGCCATCAGCTTCACTTGATGGTACTTCCCTTCAGTAATCGTCAAACGGATGCGTGTATCTTCATCTTCATTCGCATCTACTTCAACCTTCGCCGGCTTCGTGTGATAATCATCTAAGATGACAACGCCCTCTTCAAGACGCTTGATGTCTTGATCGCCTAAAGGATACTTCAAATGAACTTCGTACGTTTTCGGCACATGCTTTTTTGGAGAAAGTAATTGATGAGCAAGCTGTCCATCATTTGTGAGGAGAAGGAGACCGACCGTATCCTTATCCAGTCTCCCCACAGGGAATGGCTCCCTTGCAATATCCTCCGGCTCAAGTAAATCGACAACCGTTTCATCACGTAGATCTTCAGTTGCTGAGATCACCCCGTCAGGCTTATTCATCATTAAGTAAATGAATTCTTTATACTCTACACGCTCTCCATGTACGAGCACTTCATCTTTTGATGGGTCAACATGATCTTTCACCTGCTTCGCCACTTCTCCATTCACTGTGACAGCCCGGGCCTTGACAAGCTTTTTTACATCTTTTCTTGAACCAAAGCCGCTGTTAGCAAGCAATTTATCAAGCCTCATGAATATCTACCTCTTTTTAACTCTTTTTTCTTAAAAAATTCGGCATACGGCTGCCAAGTACACGCTCTAGTAATCCCACCTTATAAGATAAGAACATATACACACCGCCGCCAGTGATCATGGAAATCAAAATGACGATACCCGCTTGTACAATTCCACCTTCATAAGAAATCACTTGGCTCACAAGCTGACATGTCACATAAGCCACCACAGCCATGATCGTTGTTAAAATGCCAATCAGAATAAAACGTTTGAAAATTCTGCGGAACGAATAGCCGGCATGGCGTTTAATCATGATAAACATATACAAGATGGACGCACTGTAGCCTAATGCTGTTGCCAGTACAGAACCATTTCCTTGCAGCCAGCTGATCAGCGGGATGTTTAGAACCGTTTTAATAATGATCCCTAACAAAAGACTGACGATAGCAAATTTTTGTTTGTTGATCCCTTGCAGAATCGCTGCATTAATGGTGAATAATGAAAACAATAATGCAACAGGTGCATACCAGAACAAAATGGAGATCCCAATCTCAGGGTGAACTGATGGATAGAAAAACCAATAAACCGGTCCAGCTAGTGCCGAGATACCAAATGAAGCAGGCAGCACGAAAAATAAAATGATCTGCATCGTCTGATCAATTTGTCTATTGAGCAGCTTGTAATTACGTGCTGTAAATGATTCCGTTATTGTCGGAATCAAGGTTAAGCCAAACGCTGTTGCAAGTGACACAGGAATCATCACGAGCTTCGGTAAATATAACGTCACAATGGACAATACCGCTGTACTAATATCCTGATGTCCTGATGCAATCATGGCTCTATTAATTGTGTTTGTATCAATATAAGAATAAATTGGAATCGCAAGTCCAACAAATACATACGGCGCCGCATAGCTAAACAGCTCTGTAAACATTTGCTTATAAGATAAATCAGAGTGAGTGCCTGTATTCGGCTGCATGGATAAGAGCCGGTCCTTCCGCTTCAGCCAATATAAATAAAGCGTGAATAAACCGCCAAATGCACCGATCAGTGCGGCAAATGTTGCATACCCGACAGCAATAACAAGCCCGCCGTCAAGCACTTTTAAAATAATAAACGTCGCCGTTAATAGGAAGATGATTCTGACAAGTTGTTCAATCACTTGGGAAACAGCTGTTGGTCCCATCATGGAGTGTCCTTGGAAGAACCCGCGTACAAGACTCATGATCGGCACAACTAAAAGGCCTAAGCTGACCATTCGAATCACATATACTACTTGATCGACAGTCAAACCACCTGTTTCATTTGATCCGCCAAGCTGAATCTTGGCAAAAATCGGTGCGGACAAATATAAAATAGAAAAGGCGATAATCCCGGTGACAAGCATGACCGACATACCCGCCCTGAACATTTTTCTTGTTGTCTCATAATCGCCGATTGCATTATATTTGGAAACAAATTTTGATACCGCTGTTGGAAAACCAAGCGTAGCAATACTTAAAAAGATCGTATACTGATTGTATCCATATTGGAATAGCGCTCCACCAGTTGCTCCAACCATAGCGCTAAATGGAATTAAATAAATCATACCTAGAATACGAGAGAGATACGTCCCTATCGTTAAAACCAACGTACCACGAAGCAGTTTATTAGACATGCGCTTAACCACCATTTTTCTAATGAATATTCAACTTAACTATTTTACCACATCATTTCAACACACAGGTAACAAATCCAATACTGAAGTCACAAAACCAATCAATTCATATTTCAGCCTTCCCTAATCTTCGTTATAATAGAAAAATGACTGAAAGTAGAAAGAGGAATGTAACATGAAACATTATGATGTCATTGTCATTGGCGGCGGACCTTCTGGACTGATGGCCGCGATTGCATCAGCAGAGCACGGCGCGACTGTTCTGTTAATTGACAAAGGAAACAAACTTGGCAGAAAGCTGGCCATTTCTGGCGGCGGACGCTGTAACGTCACCAATCGCCTTCCAGTAGAAGAAATCATCAAACATATTCCCGGAAACGGACGTTTTCTATATAGTGCATTTTCTGAGTTCAACAACGAGGATATTATTTCGTTTTTTGAAAACCTTGGCATTGAACTAAAAGAAGAAGACCATGGACGTATGTTCCCTGTCTCAAACAAAGCACAATCTGTTGTGGATGCCCTTCTAGACAGGCTTCGCGCCCTCAATGTCACCATTCGAACGAACGAAAAGATTAAAACGGTTCTGTATCAAGACGGACAAGCAGCTGGAATTGTTACAAATAATGATGAAAAAATTTCAAGTAAGGCTGTCGTCATCGCTGTAGGCGGGAAAAGTGTACCGCATACCGGCTCTACTGGTGACGGCTATGCATGGGCAGAAGCAGCCGGTCATACAATTACAGAGCTCTTCCCAACAGAAGTACCGGTCACATCAGATGAACGATTTATTAAAGAAAAAGTGCTTCAAGGTCTTTCTTTAAGAAGTGTGGCTGTCAGTGTTTTAAATAAAAAAGGGAAACCCGTCGTCACGCATGTCATGGATATGATCTTTACTCACTTTGGTTTATCAGGTCCAGCTGTTCTTAGATGCAGCGGATTTGTTGTAAAAGAATTAAAAAAGCAGCCGGCAGTCCGCCTGCAAATAGACTTATACCCGAAGCTGAATGACGAGGAGCTGTTCCAAAAGCTTCATCGAGACCTAAAAGATGAACCGAAAAAAGCCATTAAAAACGTCCTCAAGTCTTGGATGCAAGAACGCTATTTATTGTTTCTGTTAGAACGGAACGGTATTGATCCTCAAGACACATTTTCTGGTCTAGCCAAAGATAAACTGCGTGCATTTGCCCATGATTGCAAACATTTTATTGTTCATGCAAATGGGACGCTATCCTTGGACAAAGCGTTTGTGACAGGGGGCGGAGTTTCTGTGAAGGAAATTGAACCGAAGAAAATGGCGTCTAAAAAAATGCGCGGTCTTTATTTCTGCGGAGAAATTCTAGACATTCACGGCTACACAGGCGGATACAATATCACGTCAGCACTTGTGACAGGCAGACTTGCCGGCATGAATGCTGCACTAGAAGCAAAGGAGAGAGATCAATGATCAGACGCGCACTACCAATTGTTCTTGCGGTCGTTATCAGTTTAACAGCCGCTGTTTTCTTGAATCTGTCCATTACCCCGTTAAAAGTTGCCATTGTTTTGGCGTTTACCATTTTCGCAGTATGTTTAAAAGAATATGTCTACCGTCTTCGCAAACGAATTGAGGAAAAATCGTCTTCACATATCGATAGTTGATAAATGGAAGCAAAACATGTTACGGTAAAGTGGAGGTCGAGTGAGAAGCTCGCCTCTTTTTGTTTGAAATAAGTTGAGTTAGGGGATATTAAGCAAAGTCCTCAACTTAAACGTGTAGAACAACAGGAGAGTGAGATGGTGTGAAAAAAGTATCAAGTGTATTTTGGATTGTGATTGCGATCACATTTGTTGCCGTGATGTGGGGAGCATTTTCTCCAGACACATTGCAAAATGTCACAGATCAAATTCAAACATACATTACAAATGACTTTGGCTGGTATTACTTGTTAGTGGTATCACTGCTTGTCGGCTTTTGTCTATTCTTTATCTTTAGCCCAATCGGTAAGATTACGCTAGGAAAACCGGGGGAAGAGCCTGAATTTGGTCTATTTTCTTGGTTTGCTATGCTATTTAGTGCCGGTATGGGAATTGGTCTTGTTTTTTACGGAGCAGCTGAACCGATCAGCCATTATGCTATTCAGTCACCAACAGGGGAGACTGAAACTGCGCAGGCCTTCCGCGATTCCCTTCGCTATACATTTTTCCACTGGGGGCTTCATGCATGGGCTATTTATGCCATTGTTGCACTTTGCATTGCTTACTTTAAATTTAGAAAAGATGCCCCTGGCTTAATCAGTGCAACGCTGCAGCCCGTTTTAGGAAATAAAATTCACGGATGGATCGGTAAAACCATCGATTGTATTGCGGTATTTGCAACTGTGGTTGGTGTTGCAACAAGCCTAGGATTAGGCGCGGCACAAATAAATGGCGGATTGAATTATCTTTTTCATATTCCAATTGCCTTTAGCACACAATTGATCATTATCATCATTGTGACGGTGCTTTTCCTTGCATCTGCTTTAAGCGGGATTGGAAAAGGCATTAAATACTTAAGTAATATCAACATGGTATTAGCAGCTGTTCTGATGTTTTTCTTACTTTTGGCAGGTCCAACTGTTTTTATCTTAAATTCATTTACTGACTCGATTGGGCAATACTTATCCAATGTCGTTCAAATGAGCTTCCGTCTATCTCCAAATGATCCTGAAAAGAGAGAATGGATCAATGGATGGACGATCTTTTATTGGGCATGGTGGATTTCTTGGGCACCATTTGTCGGGATCTTTATCGCTAGAGTGTCACGTGGACGAACGATTCGGGAATTTTTAGTGGGTGTCTTAGTTGCTCCTTCTATCCTAGTCTTCCTATGGTTCTCGATTTTCGGTGTATCTGCGATGGATTTACAGCAAAAGAATATTGTCGATGTTGCAGGTCTTTCAACTGAAACGATGCTCTTCGGTGTACTGAATGAATATCCGCTGGCGATGATTACATCGATACTGGCGCTCATTTTAATCGCCGTATTCTTTATTACATCGGCTGATTCAGCTACATTTGTGCTTGGAATGCAGACAACCTACGGATCATTGAACCCTTCTGGCAGTGTCAAAGTCAGCTGGGGCATTATCCAATCGGCTGTTGCTGCTGTGCTTTTATTTTCAGGGGGACTTGAAGCCTTGCAAAATACAGCCAAGCTCGCAGCCTTGCCGTTCTCCGTTGTCATCATATTGATGATTGTCTCGCTGTATAAATCACTAAATGATGAACGAAGAGCTATTAAACAAGCCAATCAAGTCACTAAACCACGAAGTCCAAGAGTAAAAAAAGCATAATCGCAAGCGAGAAAAAAGCCGTTCCATCCGAACGGCTTTTTTCTATATATACAATTTAAGATTGTCGCAAGCTTAAGGATTCCTTTAAAATAGTGATGAATGATCACTTTCTACATAATGGAGGTTTATATGACGTTACCTACGTTCAAGTACAACCCAGACCCAGTTTCGTTAAACGTGATTAAAAAAGAGCATACAACATGTCCTGTTTGTGAGAAAGAAAGAGATTATGTGTACCATGGTCCTTTTTATACTGTGGAAAATGTGGAGGGAATTTGCCCTTGGTGCATTAAAGATGGATCAGCTGCTAAAAAATACGATGGAACTTTTCAAGACGATGCGAGCTGTGATGACGTCGATCAAGAGGATTATATCGATGAGCTGATCTTCAGAACGCCAGGCTATCGCGGATGGCAGCAGGAATATTGGTTAAGTCATTGCGGAGATTTTTGCGCAATCGTCCAGTATGTCGGCTGGAAAGAGATTGAACATCTAGAGGAAGAACTCGCCGAGGATATCGAAGACATTTGCAGCGGAGAAGGATTAACAAAAGAGAACCTAAAGAAATGGCTCGTCAACGGAAGAGACTTACAAGGCTACCTCTTTCAATGTGTTCACTGCAACAAGCATCGTTTATATATTGACGCCAGCTAACCAAAGAAATAGGACCCTTCAAGCAGGTCCTTTTTTGATGCCGTCTATTTTTTATATAAAATGAGTGCAGAAAAACAGTAGAGCTGTTCCCCTCCTTGCTCACAGATCACCGCTACATTGTACTTGATGTCAATGATTTGGTCGTCATCCATTCCTTTTAAAAAATGATTGATTTCGCTCTGCAAATCCTTCTCATGTTCTTCATCAAATACAGCTACCTTTAGCACCTATGCCACTCTCCCTTCTCTCGCTACTCTATCTTTATGCACAGAGAGAGAGGCATATGAACAAAAAACCTTTCATCGTTAAGATGAAAGGCCTTCTTTTACAGCTTCGGTTTTGTTTCTCCTGTCCAAGCAAGCATCCCGCCAACGACATTGGTCGCTTGGTAGCCTTGATCTTCTAGGTAATAGCAGACATTTTCACTACGTTTACCAGAGCGGCAAATAATATAATATTCCTGCGTTTGATCGAATGCATCCAGCTTCTCAGGGATATCACCCATTCGAATGTGGATTGCTTCCGGGATCATGCCTTCTGCTACCTCTTCATCCTCACGTACATCGACAAGCTGAATGGCGTCTTCCTGCTCTAGTTTTTGTTTTAATTCTTCTATTGAAATTTCTTTCACTGACACGACTCTCATCTCTCCTTTTCATCACGGTGACACCATTATAGCAAATGATTCACTTCACTGCGTATTCACCCGCTTCGATTGAAGGAAAGACGGCAGCCGCTTCTTCACTTCGACTGTCTCGTGCTCACTTTCAAACTCTACCTTTTTAAAGACTTGATAGGCAAGCCACATATGACCGTAGGCGAGTATGCTCACGCTGAAAAACGGCACGATTCCTGGTAAATAAGCAAACAGAACAAACAGCACAGCCGAGAAAACAAGCATAGAGAGTGTATACTGCAAGTATGAGATACCGAGTAGAAGAGAGAATTTCAAATAGAGACGTTTTTTCCAATCGTAATGAGCAAGCAGCGGAAAAATATAAAATAAGCTCACAATAAACAGAAAACCGAAAATATATATAGCAAAGCGAAGCACATGTAAGAGCCAGCTCGTCGGATAGATATAAGCAAGGTCGACATAAATAATCGTTCCAATGATGAATAGTACCACTCCAATGATGTTAGAGCGTACAAACTCCTCTCGGTATATCTTCCAAAAAGTGCGGAATACATTGACTTGCTCATGCCCTTGAATCCACTTTCTCATCACAGAAAATAACGCAGTGGTCGCAGGCATCAAGCCAAATACGCCAAGCCCCAGGATGGTGAACAAAAGCCATAACAAATTCGTATAGGCGAGTCTCATCACCCACTCACACATCCTCAGCATTCTGCTCATTGAACCATCATGATCCATCTCTTTCCCCTCCTCTCTTTCTCTTTACACCGTCTCTTTATGAAACAATTCATCGATTTCAATTGGGCGCTTTTCTGTAACAGAGCGCCACATGCCTTCCCCAAGAGCAATCGAATAAGCTCCAGCCTCTGCTCCTGCTAAGATGTCATAGTGAATCAAGGGATCTTTTCCTATAAATAAATCAGCCAATAGCAAAGGATCTCCGCCGCCATGTCCGCCTGGCTGCTTCACGACTTCAATCGTCTCCTTTGATCCAAACATCGGGTAATAAGAAATTGTTTGTTCTGGGAATTGAAAAGGAATTCTTGATGGTACATGAAACTCATTTGTTTCAATACGCCCCTTCGTCCCATTAATAGCCAGACGATAGCCTTCATATGGGGCTGAGAATTGAATCGAATAGCTGAGCAAAGCCCCTTGGTCATAAGCAACTGACGCCACATATGTATCCTCAATATCAATTTCCTGATCAAAAATGCAGGCATCCGGGCGATAATTTGAGTACTGCTGCGTTTGCTCCTGACCGGATTCAATATGGTCGTCCTCCACCTTCGAGCGCTCAACCCGCGGGTTCCACCTTGCTTCATAATGACATATATCCTTCACATGACATGTTCCACAAAATCTATTTTCCTCCCCCTGCAAGGGATTCCAAGGGCTTTCACTGCCGTAATAGTTCAGTGCCCCGTAGGCAAATACTTGCTTCGGTTTTTGATCAATCCACCAGTTGACCAGATCAAAATGATGCGTCGACTTATGAATGGACAGTCCGCCAGAAAATTGACGTGTGCGGTTCCACCTTTTGAAATAACTAGCACCATGATACGTATCAATGAGCCAGCTCAGTTCAACAGAAGTGACCCTTCCAATTTTCCCGTCTAAAATAAGTTCTTTTACCTTTCGATGGAAAGGGTTGTAGCGATAATTAAAAGTGACCGTGACCTTCCCTTTACTTTCCGCCTCTTTTTCCATCACTTTTTTGGCGTCTTTTGCTGTTGTCACCATCGGCTTTTCAGTGATGACATCAAGATCATGGTCAAGTGCCTGCATGATATATGTGACATGTGTGTCATCCCTGCCTGCCACAATGACGATATCTGGTTTTGCTTCTTTGACCATCTGATCAAATGCATCTTCATGAAAAAACGAAACGCCCCGGAGTGATGGAAAACGCTCCTGACAAAGTGTATACCGCTGATGATCTATATCTAGGAGCCCAGTAATCCGATAATGTTCATTGAAATCCTCTGTGAGCGGTTTAATAAACATATTAAATGCACGATGACTCAGCCCGCATACCACGACCCGTTTCACATTCCCCACCCCATTTTTTATTGGTTTTCACGAAGCTGTTTCATGAGAGACAGTGCCTCTTTCGACTTGTCAGCATACACGGGAATGAAAGCAACCATATCTCGGTGTAATTGAAAGGTATAGCCGTTGAGCTTTTTCGTTCCTTTATTGATTTGAACCGCATAATCGACCGTTTTCCCTGTCTTTTTGTCCTCGACCGTATATGGTCCTGCTGCTTGATCACTTATTTTCATCTCTTCCAGCAGCTGAAAGCTTTCAGGATCATCATACGTTCTAAACATTTCTTCTGGGACAAGCATCACGTCCCCCTCTTTTGAGGTAATTTCAACAAGAAGCTTTTCAGGAATCGCCGGAAAGATGTGGACGCTATAAGTCTCTTGTTTCGGCTGAAAAGCCTTTTCTACTAATTGATCCTTCATTCCCTTTGACATATCAGAAAAAATCAGAACATCGATCCCGTTTGTTTTCTCCTGACAGGCAGATAAACAAAGAGCAGCGATGAAACTGATGAGCCATAAGGCGGCTCTTTTTTGCCTCCTCATGCCTTTTGAAAAACAGACAGCTTTTCTAGCTCAGTTAACGCCATAATAAAAGCGCCTGCCCCGTGCAAGTCATTTGTGCTCCGCTCTCTTCCAACGTAATAATCATAAAATCCCGCAGATGTTCCAATACAAATATCATTGATGGTAAAATCACCATTCTCTTTCTCAGCCGTCTTATGCTGAATCAAGCCTTGATATGCTTTGACCACATGATCAACATAACGGAGGCTCACATACCCTTCATTCATGGCCTTTGCCATGGCATACATGAATAAACACGATCCCGAGCTTTCGAGCCAATTGTCACTGTGATTTCCTTTATCAATGATTTGATGCCAGAGACCTGTCTTTTGATCCTGATACTTTGCCACACTTTCCAGCATGTCTGTCAGCGTTTTCTTCCACACCTTCCGCCTTTCATGCTGCTCTGGCAGATCCTCGATCATATCTGCTAATGCAAGGACATACCAGCCAAACGATCTTGCCCAAAACTCGGGAGAACAGCCGGTCTTTTGATCAGCCCATGGCATCGTTTTTCGTTCATCCCACGCGTGATAATACAGACCTGTATGTTCATCTTTCGTATGCTTTCTCATGAGATGCTCTTGATGGATGACCATATCCACTAGTGACTCTTCACCTTTAAGCTGAGCATACTTTAAGGCAAAAGGACCGCCCATGTAGAGACCATCGAGCCACATTTGATAAGCATAATTGTCTTTATGCCAAAATCCGCCCTCAGATGTGCGATTTAGCGTACGATAAAGTCCGCGCAGCTTCTCGGCTGCCAGCACATACCGCTTCTCTCTCGTTCGTTCGTAAAGAGGGAATAAAATGAGTCCTGCTTGAATGGCATCAAGCTCATCCCTGCGAAATAACAGATTTCCGTACTCATCAATGAGGGAGTCCGCATAGTTTTTCACATAATCGAAATACGCCTCGTTCCCCGTTGCCTCATATAGCTTCATGACACCGCAAAGGAAAACGCCTTGATGATAATGCCACCTTCCAGCTGGCGGCAGCTCAATCGGTATATACGCTTTCATAATGGTTTGTGCTAATTTCTCTGCATGCTCAAGCGGTGATCCCTTTTCAATCGATAATGTCATTTTTCCTCATCTCCCTTTTTAATAAATACCTTCTTCCCCGAATTTCTTCGCTAAACGGTTTGCCATCATGACCAAAATAAGCCCAACGGCTGCTTTAAATAAACCAACAGCGGTACTATAGCTGAATTGTCCCTGCTTAAGACCTGCTGTATAGACGTACGTATCAAAAATCTCCGCTACTTCCCGATTCGTTGCGTTCAGTAATAGATAGACATGCTCAAAGCCAAGCTCAAGCGTATCACCGATTTTTAAAATAAGCAGAACCACAATGACACTTTTAATGGCAGGAAGTGTGATGTGCCACATTTGTCTCAGTCTCCCGGCCCCATCCATTTTTGCTGCTTCATATAGCTGCGGATCTACCGCTGTAATCGCCGCAAGGTAAATGATCGTCGACCACCCTGCTTCCCGCCAAATCACTTGTAAAATGTACATCGGTCTAAACCATTCCTGACTTAGAAGGAAGTTAATCTTTTCTCCTCCAAAGAAAGCAATCAATTCATTAATTAAACCGCCATCTACTGTTAACAAAACAAAAGATAAGGACACGACAATCACCCATGACATGAAGTGAGGGATATAAATCATCGTCTGTACAAATTTCTTAAACAAGGCCAATCTCACTTCGTTTAAAAGAAGGGCTAATAAGATCGGAATTGGAAAGAAAATCACGACATTCATGGCAAATAAAATCAGCGTATTTTTTAATAAGATGAAAAATGTTGGTTCTGTAAACAATCGAATAAAGTGTTTGAAGCCAACCCACTCACTGCCAAGAATGCCGAGAAACGGCTGGTAATCTTGAAAGGCAATGATGAGCCCCCACATTGGCACATATTTAAAAACAATAAAATAAATGAGCCCCGGCAAAATCATTAAATACAAAAACTTTTGACTTAGCAATTGATTAAGTAAGCGCTTTCTTTTTTCACTTTTCAAATCTGCCGCAGGCACACCCTTGGCAGTCACATCCTCTGTTTTCATTGATAAAGCCTCCCCTCGTGCTAATGCATGAGTTAACTGTATCTTAAGGATGAAAAATCCGTCTACAATCATATCAACAGATCATATTTTCATAGGTGGTGCTACTCAAAACGTTACATAAAACATAAGAAAATGATCCTAATCTCAGAAAATGATTATTGACAAACCTACCAGATTTTTGGATTAATAAATTAAGGGGAAAAGATTGTTTCGTTTGAAATGGGGGGTTTTATGAAAAGAAGGCAGTATAAATTTTATTACAAGCTAGTGACGTTTTTTTTCATACTTAGTACGATTCCTGTTATCATTGTTGGCATTTTTTCTTATCAGCATTCGCAAAAAACAGCGCTTGAAAATATCTCAAATGAAAAACTCGACAGCGTCAAACAAACGCAATCCAATATTGAGCATATTTTAAAAACTGTTGATCATTCTCTCACTCACTATGTCAGTTCGCCGCCTCTCCTTCAAACACTGGCAGAACCTTTAAATCCAGACCAATTCCAGCTTTATAATCAAGTACAGCAGGAACTGAATTACCTGCAAACCTTTGACACCGATCTTTCCAATATTACACTCGTCAGTAAAATGGAAGACTGGTACATGAACAATTTGGGGCTTTATCATGTCACAAGCGAAGACCAAGAAAAAGCGCTGACCTCTTACCTCAATATACCAAGTCACTCCAGCTGGGCACTTGAAGAGAATAATCCACTTGTTGCGACAAAAGAAGGAAAAGCATCCTTTTGTAAGTACAATGTGAATTTAATCAAACAACTGCCTATGAACAGCGTTCAAAAAAAGGGAATCGCTGTCGCCAGCATTCCAAGCTGCGTGATAGCTGATAACATGCCTGACTTCTCTCAATCGGATAGCATGTTTGTCATCGATACAAACGGAAAAGTGCTGCTACATAATCGCAAAGAACAAATTGGGGAATCGATGAAACATCAAGATTTCGTCAAGCATGTGCTCTCACTTGAAAAACGATCAGGGCAATTTGATATGAAGATCGACGAACTCAACTATCAAATCACATTTCAAAAATCAGATTATAATGAATGGACGTACCTATCCTTTGTTTCTATTCCAGAGCTTAAACAGCAAACGAAATCAATTGGGTGGATTACCTTTATCATCTGCACTATTTTGTTAGCGCTTTCATTACTATTTTCATGGTTTGGTTCCAGACACTTTTATAAACCAATCCGCTTATTATACGAGTCATTTGCACGCAATGAATCATTTTTGCAAAAACAGCCTTTTCAAAATGAATTTGAGTTGATTGAATCAAGTATTAAACAAATGAAAGATCAAAACAATGATTTAGAGGAACGGATTGAGCAGCAAGTGACACACTTGCAGCAATACTTTATGGTACGGCTGCTGCTTGGAAAGCTGACAGATGAAGAAGTAAACAACCGGTTCCAAAGCTTAGGCTTTCCGCAAGGCTGGTCTCATTTGTCCATGCTTGTGACCCAAATCGATACATTAAAAGGAACACCTTATGAAAAAAAAGATGCTGACTTGCTTTTATTTGCGATCAATGGACTGATCGAGCAGATTATTCCGCAAGAGGAGCACCTTCAGCCAACCGTTGTCAATCAGCATCAAACAACGATTATCCTCAACCACTCAAAGTCAGATGAAGAGTTTACTGAATATTTAAACCAATTAGCAGAAACCATTCAGCAGCGTATCGAGGAAGAGCTCGGTTTATCGATCAGCATCGGAATCAGCCGTCAGTTTAAGGAGCTTACAATGGCAAAACACGCTTACATTGAAGGGAAAGAAGCCTTAAAATACAGACTCAAAGCAGAGAAAAAGTCTATTATCTTATATGAGCATATTCAGCAAGGAAAGACGTTCAAAACCCATTTTCCAAAGCAGCTGCAGCATGATTTATTTGATGCGATGAAAGCTGGCGATCAAGGCAAAGCGGATCACTATTTGCATGTACTCCTGCAATCCATTTTCTCTAAAAATGCAGGACCGCACGAATACCATATCGCCCTCGCTCGTTTTTTAAACAATTTAATCGAGCTGATGCATTTGCTGGGCATTGAATTATTTGAGGTCGAAGATAACAAAATGCTCTATGATACGATTTTTGAATTTAAAACCTTTGAAGATACGGAAGCATGGCTGAAACATGAAATCATTCGGCCAATTATTGACAAGCTTGCTGCACGTGAAGACTCACAATACAAAAACATCTCAGAAAAAATCATCCATATCATTCATCAAGAATTCGACTCAGATCTCACATTGGATGAAATCGCCACACGCCTGCATTACAATCCAAATTATTTAAGCAGTATTTTCAGAAAGGAAATGGATATCTCCTTTAGTGAATATCTCTCTTCCTACAGACACCATGTCGCTAAAAATTGGCTTGTAGAAACCGATATGTCCGTCAAGGAAATTTCGGAAAAACTGAAATATAAAAACCCGCAAAATTTCATCCGATCCTTTAAAAAGCTGGAAGGTACAACTCCTGGGAAATACCGCGACCAGAAAAAAGGCTCGTAAGACAAAGAGTCCCGCTCTCACAAGAAAGCGGGACTCTTTTATTTAAACTGTTCATTTAAGATGCTGTCTTCCAGCACAGAAAGCGGCTCTCCATACACACGTTCAATATGAGCTGCTCCCCAATCGCATAGCGCATTGAGAATTCTTTCGAGCGACTGTCCGTATTCACTTAATTCATATTCCACTTTAGGCGGCACCTGTTCATACACAATCCGGTTAATGACCCCGTCACTTTCAAGCTCTCTCAGCTGCTGCGTGAGCATTTTTTGTGTGATGTTTGGCATGAGCCGCTTCAATTCACTCGTACGTTTTTTCCCATGTGTCAAATGACATAAAATCACACACTTCCACTTCCCGCCAATGACCTCAAGTGTTGCTTCCACAGAGATATTATATTTTTTCTTTTCCATCGAATGTTCACTCCTCTTTGTACGAACAGGCACTTTTTAGTACCTATATTACAAAAAAGTACGTACTTTTTTTTTCGTCATCTATGTTAGATAATAACTCTTGCCGATCGGCTTCGTCTATCAAAATGTCATCACAGAAGGATGTGAACTTACTTATGAAGAAAAAGCAAAACCATTTTGCTCTTCTCGCACTAGCGATTAGTGCTTTTGCTATAGGAACAACTGAGTTCATTAGTGTCGGTCTTTTGCCAATGATCTCAGAGGACTTTGGAGTGAGCGTCAGTCAGGCGGGCTGGACTGTCTCTTTATATGCACTTGGTGTGACATTTGGTGCGCCTATTTTGACTTCCCTTACTTCCACGATGAAAAGAAAGACATTGCTTTTGCTCATTATGCTCGTCTTTTTGATTGGTAATACACTTGCCACCATTGCCCCGACTTTTTCAGTACTGTTAATCGGTCGGGTGATTTCAGCTTTATCCCATGGAATCTTCATGTCCATCGGTTCTACGATTGCTGCAAGCCTTGTCGTGAAAGAAAAACGGGCAAGCGCGATTGCCTTTATGTTCACTGGTTTAACAGTAGCGACTGTGACAGGTGTGCCATTCGGGACATTTCTTGGTCACGAGCTCGGCTGGCGGACATCATTTGGTGTGATTGTGATCATTGGCCTGATCGCACTGATATCCAACTATTTTCTTGTTCCGTCTCAATTAAAGCAAGGTGTGAAAACATCTTTTAAAGATCAAGCTGTCCTATTAAAAACAAAAAGAATCTTGCTTTTATTTGTCATTACAGCCACAGGGTATGGAGGAACCTTTGTCGTCTTCACGTATTTATCTCCTCTCTTGCAGCATGTGACAGGTCTTGCGCCTGGGGCTGTGGCCTTGATTCTTCTTTTATACGGAATCACGATCGCAGCCGGAAATGTCATTGGCGGAAAAGCTGCTAATGAACAGCCCATAAAAGCACTGATCTATATGTTTATCATCCAAAGCATCATCTTGTTTATCCTTAGCTTCACTGCAGGATTCACAGTGTTAGGCATTGGAACCGTCATGCTGATGGGGCTGTTTGCTTTCATGAATGTGCCTGGGCTGCAAGTAGCCGTCGTTGATTTTGCAGAAAGATACACACCTGGAGCGGTCGACGTCGCATCTGCTATGAATATCGCTGCCTTTAATGCCGGTATTGCCATTGGCTCATTTTTAGGCGGCATCGTGACAGATACACTTGGTCTTGTGCATACAGGCTGGGTCGGCGGCATCATGGTCCTAATCGCAGCCATTCTTACGATGATCAGTTATCAAATGGAACAAAAAGAACAAATACAAACCATTTAAAGGAGTTTTTATGATGGAACATTTACAAAGTACAAAAACATTAAACAATGGGGTCCGCATGCCAGGCTTTGGCCTTGGTGTATTCAAGGTGGAAGATGGAGCTGAATTAGTTGATGCTGTCAAAACAGCCATTCAATTAGGCTATCGCAGTATTGATACAGCAGCTATTTATGGAAATGAAGAAGGTGTTGGACGAGGCATACAGCTTGGTTTAGCAGAAACAGGACTGCGCCGCGAGGATATCTTTGTCACATCAAAAGTGTGGAATGCTGATTTAGGATATGAATCTACTCTAAATGCATACGAAGAAAGCTTAAAAAAGCTTCAGCTTGACTACCTTGATCTGTATTTAATCCATTGGCCGGTTGAAGGAAAATACAAAGAAGCTTGGCGTGCACTGGAAACCTTGTATCGTGAAGGAAAGGTCAGAGCCATCGGAGTGAGCAACTTCCAGCCGCATCACCTAGACGAGCTATTAAAAGATGCAGACATCAAACCAGCGATCAATCAAGTGGAGTTTCACCCAAAGCTTACGCAGGAAACACTCTCTACGTATTTAAACTCTCACGGCATTCAAATGGAAGCTTGGTCACCGCTGATGCAGGGTGAACTGCTGCATCACCCGCTGATCACAGAGCTTGCAGACACATATGATAAAACACCTGCTCAAATTATTTTGCGCTGGGATGTACAAAAAGGTGTCATCACCATCCCAAAATCAACGAAAGCACATCGTTTAAAGGAAAACGCTGATATATTTGATTTTGTCTTATCTGATGAAGATATGAAACGTCTTTCTGACTTAAATGAAAACAAACGTATCGGTCCAGATCCAGACAACTTCGACTTTTAATGAAAACACCCCCGCTTTTTTGCTTTGCGGGGGTGTTCCTATTGATCATTTTGATTTTTTAAAGGAAGCTTCATATTCTTCTATGATTTTATTCCCACCATTTGATTTCCACTTCTCTACATCTTTCTTAAATTGATCTTCACTGATGTCTCCAAGAATGAACTTATACGTCGCATCATCGATGATTTTCTTCAGTTCGTTTCCACGCTCTGATGCTGTTTCTGAATACAGGCTTTCAGCAGGATTGGCAACGATGATGTTTTGATTGTCTTCTTCCAGCTCTTCATATTTAGAACGAACTGCATCCCCTTTATTTTTCAAGTAACGTTTATCAATGCCCACAAGACTGACAAGTGGCTGTACATCTGTCTGCCAGCCTTTCACTTGGCTTTCTTCTCTGACAAATGTATTCCCTTCTTCTTTCTTATAATGCTGGCCATCTATACCGTACGTCATGAGACCATATACATCTTCTTCGGCAATGCGATCAAAGAAGGCCAAAATTCGCTTTAATTCCGCCTCTGATTTCACACTTGTTTTAGGGAATGCGAAGATGCCATTATGACCACCAGATGCCCACACACGTTCTTTGCCATCTGGGCCTTTGATTCGGTTGATAATATCTACTTTCATGTTTTTATCTGTCGCATCATCTCTCAGGTTCACGGCATCTACCATATTTCCAACATAGATGCCTGCTTTTCCTTGTGAGAATAATTCCTGCTGCTGTGTTTTGCTTGTCACTGGGAAGTCTTTATTGATATAGCCATTGTCACGCAGCTTTTTCATGTATTTCATTGTATTCATGTACTCATTTGTCATAAAGTCCGGCGTGAATTTCCCGTTTTCTTCTTTCCAGTCTGTTGGCATTCCTTCATATGAACCAAGTGTCTTAAATGCACCATAAATTAAATCGTTACGATCCGTAAAACCAATTGTATCGGCTTTTCCGTTTTGATTCGGGTCTTTTTCAGTAAAGGCTTTGGCTACTTCATACAAATCATCCAATGTTTTTGGTGTATCCAAATTTAAATTTTCAAGCCAATCCTTTCGAATGACAATCCCTTGTCTTGAAAGTGGTCTTTCTCTATAGATCCCATAAAGCTTACCGTCTATAGAAGCGTTTTTATTAATCAGTTCGTTCATCTTACTTAAATTTGGATAATCCTTTAAATACGGACCGACTTCCCAGAACATACCTGATCTGAACGCATTAATCGCAGACGAATTTTTAATGTCTTGAATCGTCACAATTTGCGGCAAATTCCCTGCTGCAAGTGCGGAATTTAAACGGTCTTCCTTCACAGCATCAGGCACCCATGTAATATCAAGCTCTGTATTTGTGAGCTTCTCAATCTCTTTTAAAACGGAATCCTTCGGCGGCTGCTGATGATATAAAATCGCCATCCATGTCAGCTTTACCTTTTTGTCTAGATCAACCTTCTCATCTGATGAGTTTGCCCCTTTACTTGAACATGCTGACAGAATACCGCTTGCTGCAAATAACAGGACAAACGCAATCAGCCATAATTTCTTTCTCCCCATAAGATCCCTCCGTTGTTCCATCTTTTTAACCCTTTACAGAACCTAGTAATGCCCCTTTATTGAAATGCTTTTGAATAAATGGATAGACAAGCAGAACCGGAATGGTTGCCACAACAATGACAGCCATTTTAATCGTCTGGTCTGGCGGTGGTGTCGATGAGCCCATATCCGACATATCTCCCTGCATTCCGCTTGAGACAATGACAATCTGTCTCAGCAGCACCTGAATCGGCCACTTCACTGAATCATTTAAATACAGAATGGCAGTCATATACGTATTCCAATACGTCACGGCATAAAAGAGTGAAATGGTTGCAATGGCTGGCAAAGAAAGTGGGAGCACAATTTTAAAGAAAATCCCTAAATCGTTACAGCCGTCCATCTTCGCTGATTCCTCAAGGCTTGCCGGTATGTTTTGAAAGAAGTTCTTCAAAATGATTAAGTTGAACGCATTGATTGCAACCGGTAGAATAAGTGACCAATACGTATCAAGCAGACCAAGTGTTTTCACCACAATAAACGTCGGAATCATACCTCCGCTAAACAGCATCGTGAAAACAACGAGAAACATTAGTGTTCTCCGGCCTTTTAGCTCCTGACGAGACAGCCCGTATGCCATAAGCGAGGACAAAAACATGCTGACAGCTGTTCCAACGAGCGTCACAAGAATGGACACAATGAGGCTGCGATACACAATATCTGTAGAGAAAATGTATCGATATGCCTCTAGAGAAAACGTCGTCGGGAACAAGATAAATTTCTTCGTGATGACCTCTTCTACTGTTGCAAAAGAGGCGGCAATGACATGGATGAACGGAAGCACACATATTAATGCGAACATGAGTAGAAAAGAGTAATTAAATAAATTGAACAATCGGCCTTTAATAGAACGATCTATGTTCATCACACCCTTCCTTTGTAAGCGTTATCATTTCGTCTGTAACTAAGCTGCAGCCTGTGACGATATCGTGATTAAAATGTAACAAACAGGGGAAGAAAGCGTCTATAATCATCTTGACAGACCAACTGGATAGATCATGTCAGCCGTGCTTTTATGCTCATGAAACAAAAGAATAAGATCATTAGCTCATGACATGATTATGCCCTATGCCTGATCATTTTCTCCGAGGATTTCCGTCGTATTGACATCTGGTTTGTAGCCTAACTCCTGTTTCGTTTTCTCAGTAGACCACGGCTTTTCTTCATTCTCTGATACAGCATAATAGGTCCCAAAGGGAATATCCGATTCAATCGCTGCCTTTATCATACCTGTAAGATCCTCATGTGACAGTAGTGTTCTTTTTGTTCTTTGTTTTTTGTGTAATGTTTTCATCTCATCTGTTACAACTGTTCCAATCCTTAAATTGATAACAGACATACCCGTTTGATCGTGGAACAAATGCCCTAGCTGTTCGGAAGCAAATTTTAAAATGCCATAGACATTTTTAGTCGCAGGCACATCGTCAATTGTAATCTGCCGTCCAAGTAAGGAACGTCCATCCTCTTCATAACGATCCGTCACATGGTTGCTGCTTGCAAAAATGACTTTTCGTATGCCAAGCCGCGCGGCTGAACGAAACATATAATAGGTACTCCTCCAAAAAATATCAGTCATTTTTGCAAATTCTTCATGATCCATCACATCATGCGTCATGTCCATGTTTAGAAGATGCAAGATGACATCTGTATCCCGCGGAATCGCCTCATATACATTCTGTTCATTCGCTGCATCGGCTAAAATGACTTCTTCTACACAGCTCGTTTGATCAATGATCGTGACGCTGTACTCAGCAGAGAGTGCTTTTGTTAAAAGACGGCCAATCACACCGCATCCGCCAATGATGGTGATTTTTTTCATCTGTCTCCTCCTTTCTTCTGACGTAGTATGTCCAAGCGTTTCTTGATTACAGCCACTTTTTCAAAAATCGTGTCGCCTCGTGACGCATAGCGGCTGTTTCAAAATGACCTGCATGAAGACGGGCAAGCTGATATCGTTCTTTCAATGAAGCAGCGTCATAGGTTTGACTCAATACCTTTTGAATCCTTCCAACGCCTTCAGCAGGCGTGAGCTGATCAAGTTTTCCAACTAAGCTTAAATGCGGTCTTGGAAAAATCATTTCTTGAATGTCCGCTGCTGTAAAATGCTTCGCTAAGCTCGGTACATAGTAATAAAAGCCATGTCTGTCCAAATTGTTCGTTTCAATTAATGTATGATGATCCACCTGTGCGCAAAGATCAATACACACACTGACCCTCTCATCAAGCGCAGCCGTCCACCAGGAAAGGAGACCGCCCATCGACATTCCAAAGACAGCTAACCGGTCCGCCAGCACATCAGATCGAGACAGCAAATAATCGATTGCACACATGCTTTCATACAGCATCATGCCCCACATCACTTTTCCTGTTAAAAGCATTTCCTTAAAAATTTCACTTTCTGTTCTTCCTCTTCTCTCACCAAACCCTGCATGATCAATGGCGAGTACACTATATCCTTTAGACGTAAACTCTTTTGCATATGAAGGCGTTTGCAAATAATGAGCACCTTTTAACAGCTCTTCCTTCCCATTCACATAATTCCCGCCATGAGAGTGCTGGAACAGTACTACGGGTCTTTTTTTCACTGTATCCTTCGGTTTCACAAAATAAGCAGGGACTTCCTCTACACCATTCATGGAGAGAATCAGTGTTTCCACTACATATGATTCACGTTCCTCCATTTTTAACGTATAAGCCTCCACGCGATGACGTTCTGGCATTTCTCCTAACAGACTGAGCAGTTGTTCACGTTTGCTTTTCTTTTCCATTGACGTCACTCCTCATTTTCTTGATCACCTGTTAAAATACGAGACCGATGCAGGAATCACCTTGTTTTCGACAAAATTATGTCCCGGGAAATAAAGAACACCCACCGGTTCATACCGATGGGTGTGATCATTAGTTCGCAACAATATTGACAAGCTTCCCAGGAACCGCAATTACTTTACGAATGGTCTTCCCTTCAAGCTGTTCTTTTACGCGTGCATCATTTTTCGCGAGCTCTTCTAACTGCTCCCTTGTTGCATCAGCAGGAACGGTTAATTTTGCTTTCACTTTACCGTTAAGCTGTACGACAATTTCTACTTCATCGTCGACAAGCTTTGACTCATCATATTGTGGCCATGCTTCATAAGAAATGGACCCTTCATGACCGAGTTTATTCCAAAGCTCTTCTGCTAAATGCGGTGCAATTGGAGAAAGAAGCTTCACAAAGCCTTCTGCATATTCTTTCGGCAGTGTATCAGCCTTATAGGCGTCGTTGATAAACACCATTAATTGTGAAATGCCTGTATTGAAACGCAAGCCTTCATAATGATCCGTTACCTTCATGACTGTTTCATGATAGCTGCGTTCTAATGCGCCGCCAGATTGCTCTGTCACTTTATCGCTGAGTGAGCCATCTTCATTTGTAAATAGTCGCCATACACGATCAAGGAAACGACGAGCGCCATCAAGTCCTGTTTCAGACCAAGCAATTGACGCATCTAAAGGTCCCATGAACATTTCATAAAGTCGTAATGTATCCGCACCATGAGATTCTACGATATCATCTGGGTTGACAACATTTCCTTTTGACTTACTCATTTTTTCATTATTTTCCCCAAGAATCATGCCTTGGTTGAACAATTTCATGAAAGGTTCTTTTGTTGGAACAACACCGATATCATAAAGGAACTTATGCCAGAAGCGTGCATATAAAAGATGCAGTACAGCATGTTCTGCTCCGCCGATATACACATCAACTGGAAGCCATTTCTTTAGCTTCTCAGGAGATGCAAGCTCTTCTGAGTTATGAGGATCAATATAACGTAAGAAATACCAGCAGCTGCCTGCCCATTGCGGCATTGTATTCGTTTCGCGGCGGCCTTTCTTACCTGTTACAGGATCTACAACCTCAACCCAGTCTTTAATATTGGCTAATGGTGATTCACCTGTTCCACTTGGCTTAATCTCAGTCGTCTTAGGCAAGATCAGTGGAAGCTCTTCTTCTGAAACAGCTGAAGATGTTCCGTCCTCCCAATGAATGATTGGAATCGGCTCACCCCAGTAGCGCTGACGGCTGAACAGCCAGTCTCTTAAACGATATGTGACTTTCTTTTCACCTTTTTGATGTTCTTCAAGCCATGCAATCGCTTTTTCAATCGCTTCTTCTTTTCCTAAGCCATTTAGGAAATCAGAGTTAATGTGCTTTCCATCACCTGTGTAGGCTTCTTTTTCGATGTCTCCGCCTTCTACAACTTCTTTGATTGGAAGGTCAAAAGTTTTAGCGAATTCATAATCGCGTTCATCATGAGCAGGAACCGCCATAATAGCTCCAGTTCCATAAGTCGCCAGCACGTAATCGGCAATCCAGATCGGCATCTTTTCACCATTTAAAGGATTGATGGCATACGCTCCTGTGAAAATACCCGTCTTCGTTTTAGCAAGATCTGTCCGCTCTAGATCGCTCTTTGATTGAATCTCTTTGATATACGCTTCAACAGCTTCTTTTTGAGCATCTGATGTAATTTTTTCAACAAGTGCATGTTCTGGTGCAAGCACCGCATATGTTGCGCCAAATAGTGTATCAGGACGCGTTGTAAAAACCGTAAACTGCTCGTCATGACCTTCTACTTCAAAATGAACGTGCGCACCTTCAGAGCGTCCGATCCAGTTGCGCTGCATATCTTTGATGCTTTCAGGCCAATCAATGTCCTCTAAATCTTCTAACAGCCTGTCCGCATATGCCGTAATCTTTAGCATCCATTGCTTCATAGGACGTCTTTCAACAGGATGCCCTCCGCGTTCACTTTTTCCATCAATGACTTCTTCATTTGCAAGCACTGTGCCAAGCGCTGGGCACCAGTTCACTGGTACTTCATCGATATAGGCCAATCCTTTTTCATACAATTTTAAGAAAATCCATTGTGTCCATTTGTAGTAATTCGGATCTGTCGTGTTAATTTCTCGATCCCAATCATACGAGAACCCTAGTGATTGAATTTGGCGGCGGAAGTTATTGATGTTCTCTTCTGTAAAGGCCGCCGGATCATTTCCTGTATCAAGTGCATACTGTTCTGCTGGGAGACCAAATGCGTCCCATCCCATTGGATGAAGAACATCATATCCCTGCATGCGTTTCATGCGTGATAAAATATCCGTTGCTGTATAGCCCTCAGGGTGCCCGACATGAAGCCCTGCTCCTGATGGATATGGAAACATATCAAGTGCATAAAACTTCGGTTTATCTTCCGAGTCAGATGTGGCGAATGTTTTATGTGTCAGCCAATAATCCTGCCACTTCTTTTCAATTTCCCGATGCTGAAAACTCAATGTGAAAACCTCCTTTAATATGTACGGCTTTATCTGCTTAGATGACCACTGCAAGAATTCAGATTTTTCTAAAATCAACAAAAAACCCTCATCCCTGGAAAGGGACGAGAGATTTTTTGGTTCCCGCGGTACCACCCTTGTTAGCGTAACATGCTGTTCGTACGCTCACTTAATATCTTTAACGCAGACATGCGACAGAAGCTTTAACGCAACTGCAACTCTGAGGCGAGTTCAGAAGCAGATTTGATTGACTTTCACCAGCCGTCAATTCTCTAAAGACAAATACTGCTTTCCTACTACTCCTCTTCACTGTTCTTATCGTAACCGTCATCTAAGTAGTATTTTATAGAATTATGATCATAAGTGCAAGCAGGTTTGTATACAATGGGAATGTACCCTAGACTAGGGTAAAGTGAGGATATTATTCGTGTGGAGATCGGTTATGACGGTTGGAGCCTGCATCCTGTGAACGTTCTTCTCTCACAAAATCGAAGCTTCGCAGAACTGCTTCTCCTCCGTAACCTGAAATAATGGATAAGATGATCAAGTGCAGACTAGATTCGGGATTTGAGGATAAGACAAGCAGTGTAGCGGCAATCATCCCAACGAGCCAATCTTCAATAAACCCTAGATAAATAAACTTTTTTGTCATTCTGGGCTTCTCTAGCCTGCCTTTTTTCTTTACGTGACCGAGAATGCCCATGACCCCTCCAATGGCGCAAGCAATAATGACTTGTTGCAGCATTTTCATCACCTTCCTAAAGCCCTTAGAATAGTAAAGCGACTTCAGGCTGTCCAGCCCCCTGTAATGCCATTCTGCTGTTCCGTCATAATCCATGTAAAAGGTCTATTCTCTCTAACGAAGAAAAAAAGCTTGTTTCTTCCATTATATGTGAATGACCCAAGAACAATCTTGATGCATTGGAATCATTTTTACCTAATCCATATTAACTATTTTTGTCATTTTATGAATTATGAGCAATTGATTCCTTCTTTTTCTAATGAAAAGTCTCCTTACTTACTCTATTCTAATGGAGGACAAACTATGATGACAAATTTAACAAAGCGTTTGCAATCGTTGAAACAGAACATATGTTATGTTACGTTTATAAGGATTCATTTGGTTGAAAAGATAACCATTTGATATGTCTTATCGTAGCAGTAAAGGAGGGTAATATGGTCAGCTCGAACATCTTCGGCTTGCAAAAACAGCTTGAACTCATCAAAAAAGCGCTGGATCATGCGCGGATCGGTGTTGTCATTACAGACCCTTCCTTAGAGGATAACCCTATCGTTTATGTGAATCATGGTTTTACACAAATGACTGGATACAAACCAGATGAGATTCTTGGGCGTAATTGTCGATTCCTTCAAGGAAAAGACACAGATCAAAAGCAGCTTGCTTTAATTCGTCATGGAATTCAGAACAAAACACCTATTACCACACAGCTAAAAAATTATAAAAAAGACGGCACTTTTTTTTGGAATGAACTCAATATAGATCCTCTATACATTGAACAAGATGACAAAACGTTTTTCATTGGTTTTCAAAAGGATATTACGAAACAGAAAGAATATGAACAGCTCCTAGAAGATTCCTTACAGGAAGTCACCTCTCTTTCGACGCCAATCGTCCCAATCAAAAATGGTGTATCTGCCCTTCCGCTTATCGGAAAATTATCTGAAGAACGCTTTGATGCCATTGTCGCTAAGTTAACTTGTATATTAGATGATTCAAAGGATGATTATTTAATTGTCGACCTTTCTGGTTTAATCGATGTCGATGATTCCGTTGCAGCACGTATTTTCAAACTGCATCATCTCCTCAATTTAACTGGAACCGAACTGATCATCACTGGGATTAAGCCGCAGCTTGCGATGAAAATGAAAGACCTGGATACAGATTTCCAGAATACGATCACTTATTTGACAGTAAAAGAAGCCATAAAAGGATTACCATTAGCTGAAAACCCTGTGTAAACAGGGTTTTTTTATTTGAACCGGTCCCCAAAATGGAAAAATGAGGTATGATAGGGTTAAATAGCGATTTAGGGGGGGCTGCTAGATATGATGTTACTCATCATAGGGCTTTTATGTGTTTGTTTTGCCATCGGATATGCCGTCAATTTCTTCTTACTCAAACGCAAGAACGAGCTGATTTTTTCAAAGAAACTATTTTATCCTTTTTTGATCATTGGCCTTGTCTTTTCCATTATGTCATTACCGTTTGCTAGTGCAAATGCGCCAAAGGCACAAGCCGATCCATCTTCCGAACAGCTTTTAAAGGATCAAAAGGAGCTCTCAGCTGACATTTCGAGCTTAAAAGCTGATAAAGAGTCGCTTACCTCCTCTTTAGAAGACGCGGAGAAGGAAAAAGAAAAGCTGGAAAAAAAGCTAGAAACCATCACCTCAGAAAAAGATACGGTCAAACAGCAAGAAAAGACCATTCAATCGCTTGAAGAGAAAATAGACAAGCTCACCTCCAGCAATGAAACACTCAAACAAGAAAACAAGAATAATAGCAGTGATACGAAGTCTTCCACCGTCCAGCGCTCTGCTCCTAAAGATGAAGGAAAAAGCACAGGCGGTCATGAATCTCAAAAGGAAACAAAAAAAGAATCAGCTGCCTGTAACATTAAAGGGAGTGTCAACGGCATTTATCACACACCGAGCAGCAGATACTACTCTAGAACAAAACATGTAACCAAAATGTTCTGCTCTGTAGAAGAGGCAGAGCGTGCCGGATACAGGGCACCTAAGCAATAGCGATGTTTATTTAAGATAAAAAAGAACCTCCTGTGCGCCCGATCGGGTTTCCAGGAGGTTCTTTTTTTAGATTTCTCTTCTTAAAGCTGCTAATACATTCGTTTTTGTTGCCTTACGTGCCGGGTTAAGCCCTGAGATGATCGCTACCCCTGCGCTGATCACTGTCGCTGTAATGACAAGGCTGAGTGGAATATAGGAAAAAGTAATCGAGAATTGATCGCTTGATCCTCCCTCAGACATGGACGACAAAATGGCTGGGATGATCAAATTAACGGCGAAACTAATCAAATATGAGATGATAATACCGATGATTGATCCGATTACTCCAATATAAGCACTTTCCATTAGGAACATTCGCTTGATAATGGATGGATTCGCGCCAATGGCTTTCATAATCCCAATCTCTTGTGTTCGCTCTGTTACCGCCATGGTCATCGTATTGAAAATTCCGATGGCAGAAATAATGACTGCAATACATCCGACAAAAATGAGTCCAATTTTGAAGACCGTAAAGAACATATCCATTCCTTCAAGCTGGTTCGTCACAGAGATGACTTGATAGCCCTCATCTGTTAGTTTATCCGTGAGCGTACCGACATTGTCGAATTTATCTGCATAAACAGAAGTCATTTTCTCGACATTTCCTGCTTCAGGAGACAGGTCGAGTATTTGACCAAATTCTTTTTCATAAGCATTCGGAATCAGAATTTTATGATCCTCCTGCCACTCCAAATTCGGCTTTTTCAAAACACCTACTACACGGAAATCAAATGTTTTTTCTTTAACGACTTCACCTTCTTCATTTAGTTTTGGCACTTTGATTTGAATTACTTTATTTAAAATATCCTTCGTGTAGCCTTTAGGCTCCTTCGGTGTTTCTTCCCCATTTGACGTCTGGTTTAATTCTTTTTCATAGGCTTCGCGTTCTTTTTTTGTCCACAGTTGCTGCGCCATATGATACCCGACCACAATTTCGTTCGCTGATGTTGGAACTTTTCCTCGGTCTAGTTCAAGCCCTGCTTCTTTTTCCTCTTTCATATCAGTCAAAGCAGCCTGCGTTTCACTTGAACGGTCATCGAGCTCGACGTTAACCGATGGATTGATCGCCGTTCTTGAGACGACAGATTTCACATGATCATATTTCTTTAAATCATCAATCTTAACGTCTCCTTTTTCTTTTCCTAACACTTTAATTTCTGTGATGATTTGCTGCTTCATGATTTCATCTTGAGCTGATTTTTGCAGGCCAAAACCGACAGACGCTAGAACGATTAAGAAAGAGCATGCCATTGTCGTCGCAAGAATGGTCATAAACACACGCAATCTATTTTTCTTCATATTTCTTCTAATGAATTTGACCTGATCTCTAAATTTCAATGGATTGTTCCCCTTTCTTTAATACACCATCGTGAAGCTGGAACGTTGTGTCTGCGATTGAAGCCACTTCATCGTCATGTGTAATGATGACAAATGTAATTCCTTTTTCACGATTGAGCTGCTGGATAAAGGCTAGAATTTCTCCTTCAGTTTCTGAATCCAGACTACCTGTTGGTTCATCCGCTAAAATAATAGATGGATTTAAAATCAAGGCTCTTGCAATACTCACACGCTGCTGCTGTCCGCCTGACAGCTCATTTGGGTAATGTCCTGCGTGATGTTCAAGTCCGACTCGTTTCAGCATTTCTTTTACTTTTGCCTTTCGTTCAGACGGCTTCACACCTTTTAAAGTGAGCGGAAGTTCAACATTCTCATACGTTGTTAAGCTCCCGATCAATTGAAAGCTTTGAAAGATAAAGCCAAAGTGGTCTAAGCGAAAGTCTGCCCATTCTTTTTCATTAAAGCCGGTCACATCGGTGCCATCAATGACAATTTGTCCGCTCGTTGGCGTAATATAGCCCGATATTAAGTTCAATAAGGTGGATTTCCCCGAACCACTTCGTCCCACAATACAAGCAATATCGCCTCTTTTGATGGACAGGTCAATCCCTTTCAGCACAGGAATTTCATTTTCCCTGCCTTTTTTACCAATTTTAAATACATGATCTAATGCTTGAATCTGAATCATCTCTACTCCCCTGCTCTCTGTTTATCTTTTTCTATAGATTAAGAAATAACTCGTTAAGGCGCCTACGACTCCACCGATGAGCATGCCAGCGATATAACCAAATATGGAATTATCTGAAGCAAATCCAAACCACCCAAACCCTAGAACACCGAAGACAATGACCATAATCTGAATCGGTCTATCCATATTTGAGTAAAGGAAGAAGCGGCCATTTCTTTCAATTGGATGTTTTATAAAACTAATTAAGCCAATTAGATAGAACAGAACCATCATGACAATAGGTATAATGAATTCTTCACCCGTGAACCAATAAGGATAATCGGGTTGGAAAGGGTGCATTGTAATATAAGTAATTGGAGACATAGGCACTAACAAATACGTGAAGCTCTTATCTACCCAACTACCACTTGTCTTGATGATAATATCTAAATGAAGAAGCGGTAATCCGATCACTAAAAAGGGTAAAAAAGCTGTGCTGAACCCAACAATTGCTTGTGAAATGGAACTTCCAGTTAAAGTACCCGCTGCAAAAAATAAACTATAAAACATCAAGGAGGTTACAAGCGAAATGACATAACCGTTATGAAAACCAGATGTTTCCATTGGATTAAGTCCTAAAATAAGTAAATAAGTAAGAACAAAAGAAATGGCATGAACGACTGCAATGATTCCAGCACCTAAGAAAAACTTTGTGTGATAAATTGCACTTCTACTAAATGGTAAAGATAAGGTAAAGTCCATATGCCCTTTATTTCTCTCAAATCCAAGCTGAATGACAGCAAAGAAGAACCCCATTAACCAAGAAAGGGAGAGAAAAGCATCTGTATTAAAGAAATATGAAAAACGCGGTGAATTGACAATACACCCAGTATCGTTTAGACACGATTGAAAAGAAGAATAATCCATTAAAAATGCGAAGGGCGTCGCAAGCGCAGCAACAAGCATCACTAAAATGAATGTCAGCTCTGATTGCTTCCACTCCTTATATAATAATTGCCGCTTTACCATCTGCGTTTCCCTCCAAACTTCGCAATGAACACTTCTTCTAAATTCACAGGCAGTTCATGCCATACTTTTGGTTTCAGTGACTTCAAATACTCTTTAGCCTCTACGTCGGTTTTTAGAACAAGCGCTGTATAGAAAACGCCCGCTTGATCCAAAATCGCCACGCCATTTTTTCGAATACTTAAGTTCATATCTTCTTCAAAGGCCATTTGGATTTTGACATAGTCATTCTTTAATTCATCTAAATCCATGACACTTGTGAGCTGATTTCCTTCTAAAAATCCAATTCGATTACACATGCGCTCAATATCCTCTAAGCGGTGAGATGTAATTAAAATCGTTGTTTGTCGTTCTGCCACCTCGTCAATCATCAGCTGAAGAACGTCATTTCTTGTGACGGCATCAATTCCATCAGTCGGCTCATCTAATAAAATGACCGCTGGTTTGATGGCAAAGCTTAAAATTAATGACAGCTGTTTCTTTAACCCTGTCGACAATTCACGATACTTCACTTTTTCCGGAATTTCATAGCGGTTCACAAGCTCATTGGCATAGGTCACGTCAAACTTTGGATAAATATGCTTTAACAGCTGGACAAGCTGTCCGTAATTGTATCTGTCAAAGTAAGGATTCACGACCGGCATGTATACAATATTTTGCTTTACTAAAGGGTGGTCTCTCACCAGTACGTCTTTAAAATAAATCTCTCCTTCATCTGGAAGAAGAATTTGCTGAATCAATCTGAGAAGTGTCGTTTTCCCAGAGCCATTACGGCCAAGCAGACCGAAGATCTCACCTTCGCCTATTTTGAAGGAAACGTCGCTGAGTACTTCGCGTCCATTTAATTTCTTCGATACATTTCTGACCTCAATCAACTTGTTTTCCTCCTTTTAGACTTGAGCCGATCTCTTCTAGCCATTCCTTGAGCTGATGAATATCAATACCAGCATGATGGGCTTCTATGATGAGTTGTCTTAACTGTTCTTTCACCTGGAGCACCTTCCCTTCATTCAGCTTTAACTGAGCACCTTCTGTTACATACGTACCGCGGCCCCGCAGAGTTTCAATAATCCCTTCCCGCTCAAGCTCTTTATACGCTTTACTGACGGTGTTTGGGTTGGCAATGATAATGGTGGCGAGCTCTCTAACAGAGGGCAGTTTGTCACCAGGCTTCATCACGCCTTTTAAACATAAAATTTTGAGCTGCTCAATGATTTGTTCATATATTGGCGCAGCGCTTCTTGGATCTATTTGAATCATGATGACTCCCTCTTTCCTCATTCATGCTTTTGCAGTCCTATCGCTTGTTCATGTCCTTGCATTAAAGGAACTGAATTGGGTATCAAATCTTTTTGAACTTCAAAACCAATGAAAACGAGAACGAAAAAAAATGTACATGCTAACGCAACAGCCAGCACCATCCACTTCAAATTAATTGGCTTTTTTTCTTTTTTCATGGTTGAACACCTTTCTTCACTTTTTAAGTGTCTATAGTGTATTAATTGATGTAGTACACTTAATACAATATAGACACCCAACATAAAAGTCAATAACTTATTAAAAAAATAAAAAACAGACCCTTAAAAGAAGGATCTGTTCATCATTCATTATCGTAAGAAATCCCTAAAATCATTTGATTTTGCAAGCTCTGAATTTGAACACGCGCCCTGTCTAATCGTTCTCTTTGCTGGTCATTGGCGACATCTTTTAATTTTTCTAATTCGTTGACCGTATTCTCAAGCATGAGCTGTGCTTTAGAAAACTCTTCCTCATTATAATGTTCCTGACGTGAGCTTAAATCAAATTGTTCATTTGCAAACTCAAGGGTTTCAGTACTTTTTTGGATAAATTCATCGATCGACTGCCTTGTTGCCATCTTACATTCCCTCCATTTCATCATTGCTCCCGCCTATTTTGCCCATGTAAAGCTTTTTCACTAAAGAAAATGTTGGACAGATTCAATTGTCCTCCTTCGTGATTTTTGTTAAACTTTAAGGATGCCTATTATTATGCAAGGAGGTTACTGACTTGGATCAGCATAACCCTTTTTTATATTCAAACAGCGAAAAACGTTATCACACATGGAATTATCATTTGCGTGAACACTTTGGTCATAAAGTATTTAAAGTAGCCTTAGACGGCGGCTTTGACTGTCCAAACCGTGATGGTACTGTAGCCCACGGCGGCTGTACATTTTGCAGTGCCGCTGGATCTGGTGATTTTGCAGGAAACCGGGCTGATGATCTTATCACTCAATTTAACGAAATCAAAGACCGGATGCATACAAAATGGAAAGACGGAAAATACATGGCGTATTTTCAGGCGTATACAAACACACACGCGCCGCTTCCTGTCCTAAAAGAAAAATATGAAACCGTCATGAATTTGGATGGCGTCGTAGGTCTATCCATTGCAACAAGACCTGACTGTCTACCGGATGACGTAGTGGAGTACTTAGCCGAATTAAACGAGCGCACTTACCTGTGGGTAGAGCTTGGTCTTCAAACGGTACACGAACGGACAGCTATGCTCATTAACCGTGCTCATGATTATGAATGCTACGTTGAAGGTGTAGAAAAACTGCGAAAACACGGAATTCGTGTCTGCTCGCATATCATCAACGGATTGCCTCTTGAAAATCGGGACATGATGATGGAAACAGCAAAAGCTGTTGCGGATTTAGATGTGCAAGGAATTAAAATTCATTTGCTTCACCTTTTAAAAGGAACCCCAATGGTCAAGCAATATGAAAAAGGAAAGCTTGAGTTTTTAAGCCAAGAGGAATATGTTCAGCTTGTTTGTGATCAGCTGGAGATCCTGCCGCCAGAAATGATAATTCACCGTATTACAGGCGACGGCCCAATTGAATTAATGGTTGGTCCGATGTGGAGTGTAAACAAGTGGGAAGTGCTAAATGCCATTAATGCTGAGCTCGAAAGACGGAACAGCTACCAAGGGAAACGTTTCGTCAGATTGGAAGAAGCAGCCAAATGATTTTGAAACGCATGCTTCCTTTTAGTAAAGAGCTGTTAGAACGCGCGTGTCAAAAAGGTGACATCGTCATAGATGCAACAATGGGAAACGGCCACGATACACTCTATTTAGCTGACCTTGTAGGAACTGATGGACAAGTGTTTGCATTCGACGTGCAAGAGGAAGCCTTGCAGCAGACAAGCAAAAGGCTTGGCGATCAATATCCTTACGTTCACCTGATCCATGATGGACATGAAAAACTGGCGGATCATCTGCCGAAGGATGTTTATGGACATATATCTGGTGCAGTGTTTAACCTTGGGTATCTGCCTGGAGGCGACAAAGCCGTCACCACTCAGGCTCATACAACCATTGAAGCGATCAATCAACTCCTCGAATGGCTCAAAGCCGGAGGTCTGATCGTCCTTGTGATCTACCACGGACATCCCGAAGGTAAAAGAGAAAAAGAAGTGCTTCTCGACTATTGCAGATCACTGCCTCATGAAGAGGTACAAGTTTTATCATATCAATACATGAATATTCAAAACGACCCGCCTTTTGTGGTCGCTATTGAAAAAAAGCTAAAATGATGTGCATTTTAGCTTTTTTTCTTCTTTTCAGCGTGATAGAAAACCTTTGCAGCCCTAGGAACGGGCAAGCACCGGAACGGAGCGAATGTGACATTCGTGAGTACCGGCGCGCAGACCTGACACCGAATGCGAGGGTTTGTCTACACGCTGAAGCTCAAATCCTAATGGATTTGAGCTTTTTTATGATGATTTCATCCAAGGCATTTTCTGATAGGTCCGATAAGCTCTTCCGTTAATATAGAAAAAGAACGATGTTTTCCCGCTTGATTTGATGAGCCGTTTTGCCAGCTTGTTCATCTCTTTTTGGGCTGTCACTTTTTCATCGGACAAATAGACCGCCAGTAATCCTCTGTTAATCAATTTGTGAAAGTTTTCGTGCGGAATACCTTTCAGCTGCTCATCCGCTTTTTCGATAAAATGCTGAAGTCTATCCATCATCTCATGATGAGAATCATAGTATGAGCAAAAATTCAGATCTCCCCCAAGCCGGTCCTCTTCTTGGTCAATTAAATAATCGAGTAAAATGTGCAGACCTTGAATATAAGGGAAATAGCTTTCATAAATTTGCTTCGCCTGCTTTTCTGTAAAATCAGGCTGCAGCGCATACGCCACAAGACAGAATATCCCTAACGTTGATCCTGCACAAGCTGAAAACTCATACCATTCCATCTTCGGCAAATCCTTTTCATATTGGCGGAACCACGACTCTAGCCTTGGCACACGCTCATGAGGAACAACGTGCTTATGTACTTGCAGATCACTATAGTAATCACACAGCGTATGTAAATATGGCTGAATGATTGGATAATGCTCAAGGCGCGTAAGCACGTCTTGACATGTGCGGACAAGCGCATGTAAATATCCATGATCCTCTTGATCCTCACGGAATTGATAGTATGGCTTGAGCTCAGCATGAATATCAAGCGAATCTCTCATCGCTTGATGCAGCATATGAAAATCCTTTGGATCAAGCGACGTGCTGCGGTCACATAGATTATCTAAGTAATCACTGATGGTTTGGTACGCCACAATAAATTCAATACACGTTTCTTTCTCTTCACCTGCTAGAAGAGATAAAATGCCTCCGCCTTCACAGTGAAAAGTTTTACTAGATATGCTCGCTAGTGCCTGCGTTCTCAGTTCTTCATTTTCAATCAATTCTGCATGAGCCCGCCACTTTTTCAGCTCCTGATGAACAAGCGGAAAAATATCTTTATACACTTTTGTCATCAGTGCAAAAGGACGCTCTGGTACTGACAAATCACTCCACCCCCAACTTAAAGCTCACAATCAAATATATTGATCTGTAAAGGCTCTTGCCGCCTTAAACACATCTTCTCTTTCTGGTTCATTAAAAATTTCGTGATACAGCTCTTCCCATTCACGGTATGATTTATTGGTTGATTCTATGCCATTGAACCATTTGATCACCCTCGTTTTATCGACGATCTTATCATCACCCGCCTGCATTAAAAGGAGCGGGATCGATTTAAAGACATTCGTCGGCTGCATCGCCGCATCGATATTTTTGATCAGCTCTCGATACCAGCGAACCGACACCTTTGTCACGTAAAGAGAATCATTTGAGTCTGCCTCAATGACCGCCTGATTTCGTGTGGCTAGTTCAATCGACAGCCCTGATTCCACTTTAAAAGACGGTGCTAGCACATTTAGACCTTTTGACGCAAAATCCATCAGCTTCTTCGGTTTAAATTGCAGACCTAAACAAGGTGATGATAAAATAAGGCCATTCAACTTTGTATGGGTATACTGCTTCATCCACTCAATTGAAATGAGTCCACCCATACTGTGTCCAAGTAAAAAAGTAGGAAGCCTGAATGATTTCGCGTGTTCGATCCATTCATCGACTGTATCAATGTATTCTTGAAACGAACGAATGTGGCCTCGCGCACGTGTCGATGTTCCTTGCCCAGGCAAGTCACCCATGACGACGTGATAGCCTGCATTCCGCCACATTTCAATCAGCCATTTATATCGGCCGTGATATTCACTCGCACCATGTACAATCACAATTGTACCAACTGGTCTTTCAGCATGCCAAGTCCACAAAGTAAACACCTCACAAATGTTGTATTAAGAAAGGAAGTCGAAAAAGTGATTTATCCATATCATCAGTTTACACCTGAGATTCATGAATCGGTCTTTGTCGCAGATAACGCCACCATTACCGGTGATGTCACAATTGGAGAATATTCGAGCGTGTGGTTCCAAACCGTCATTAGAGGCGATGTTGCACCTGTGAGAATTGGAAAGAACGTCAACATTCAAGATTTATCGTGCCTGCATCAAAGTCCTGGAAAAACACTTCTTATTGAAGATGGTGCTACCATTGGACACCAAGTCACATTACATAGCTCAATCATTCGAAAAAATGCCCTCATTGGCATGGGGTCTATCATTCTCGATGGTGCGGAGATTGGCGAAGGCGCCTTTATCGGTGCAGGAAGTCTTGTCCCTCAAGGAAAGGTCATCCCAAAAGGATCACTCGCTTTTGGCCGTCCAGCCAAGGTCGTTCGGCTGTTAACAGATGAAGATATCCAAGACATGGACCGAATCCGCAGAGAATATGTAGAAAAAGGACAATACTATCGTTCCCTTTTATCTCGTTAACATCATACGTGTATCTTCACTTTATCATGTTTTTTTCAGGATATTAAGCAATAACTATGAACCGCTTGTTATTTTACCCTTTTCCGCCACTTTCTATCATGACAAAAAAGGTTTTCAGCACAAAGCTGAAAACCTTTTTTCATTAACTAAAGATGACTTCTTTCGGTTGATGATTCAATTGCTCTGGATCAATACTGCGCTCTACGTAAATACTGTGCCAAATCATAAAGATGAGGACAGTCCAAATCTTACGGCTATGATCTGCTTTACCAGCACAATGTTCATTTAACAAATCAAGCACATACTCTTTGTTAATATATTCGTCTGTTTGACTGTTTTTAATGATGTCTTTCGCCCAAGCGTTCATCTCATTTTTCAGCCAATGACGAATTGGAACAGGGAAGCCAAGCTTCTTGCGGTTTAACACATGGTCAGGCACAATGCCTTCTGCTGCTTTACGCAATAAATATTTCGTTGTGCCATCTTTTGTTTTCAGCTCTTCTGGAATTTTAGAAGCCGCTTCAAATACGACCTTATCAAGGAATGGAACACGAAGCTCAAGAGAATTCGCCATTGTCATCTTATCTGCTTTCAGTAAGATGTCTCCGCGCATCCACGTATGGATATCAACATATTGCATTTTGTTAATATCACTGTAGCCTGCACTTTCCTCGAAGTATGTCTTCGTCACATCACGATACGTAATGTTCGGATCATACTGCTTTAAGAGGTTTTTCTTTACTGGCTCTTCAAAGATTTTCGCATTACCGATATAACGTTCCTCTAATGGTGTACAGCCGCGGACGATAAAGCTTTTTCCTTTCATTCCTTCTGGCATTAAGCGCGCCAGACGAAGAAGAAGCTTTTTCAGCATAGATGGAACAGATTCAAATGGTTTAAGAGAAAGCGGCTCACGGTAAATATTATATCCACCGAACAGCTCGTCTGCTCCCTCACCAGAAAGAACCACCGTCACTTGTTTCTTCGCTTCCTTTGCCACGAAATACAAAGGAATCGCCGCCGGATCAGCTAAAGGATCATCTAAATGCCAGACAATCTTCGGAAGCTCATTCATATATTCCTCAGGAGAAATCACAGCGCTGAAGTTTTGTAAGCCAAGCTTATCAGCCGTTTCCTTCGCCACATCTACTTCACTAAAACCGTCCTGCTGGAAGCCAACAGAGAACGTCTTCAGCTCAGGATGAAATTCCTTTGCAACAGATACGATGAAAGAAGAATCGATACCACCTGATAGGAATGAACCAACAGGAACATCACTTCTCATGTGAACTTTCACAGAATCATAGATTGCATCGCGTACTTCTTCAATCAGCTTCTGTTCTTGTGTTTGCTCAGGCTTAAATTGAACTTTCCAGTAAGTCTTAAATTCAATCTCCTGTCCTGGGCGTAAAGTAAACTGATGACCAGGCTCTACTTTGTGCACCTTTTGATCAAGTGTATTTGGCTCAGGTACGAACTGGAATGACATGTATTGCTGCAAGGATGTCTCATCAAATAAAATGTTCTCGCTTACTGCCATCAAGCTTTTGCGTTCAGACGCAAAGTACACTTGCTCATCCATTTGTGTAAAATAAAGCGGTTTGATGCCAAAAGGATCTCTTGCGCCATATAATAATTGCGCTTCTTTATCCCAAATTAAAAATGCAAACATGCCGCGAAGCTTAGAAGCCGCTTCTTCTTTATAATGACGGTATGTGGCAAGAAGTACTTCTGTATCAGAGTCTGTGCTGAACGTATAGCCCTTTTTCACAAGCTCTTCCTTCAGCTCCACATAGTTATAAATTTCACCGTTGAAAATAATCCAATACTTTTCATCTTCATAAGAAAGCGGCTGCTTTCCGTGCTCAACATCTATAATACTTAAACGTCTAAATCCAAATCCTACATGCTCATCATGAAAGTAACCCTCATCATCCGGACCGCGATGAACGATGAGACGATTCATTTGTTTAATTAGCTCTTCCTGTTCAGTAGTTTCGGACAATGGACGGTGATTAAATACACCAACAAACCCACACATATTATTGCCTCCACGTTATGTTATTTCTTAAAAGTAGACCTATAATTAGACAGTATTTTGTCCGATTTTGTTTCACATTTTTTCGCTTTTTGCAGATTTTTTTTTAATCAAAAGGAAAACCGCTTAAAATAAGCGGTTTTCTATGTTGTTATTGTCCCAATGCTTCTTTGCGAAGTGTATCGGCTTTATCCGTTTTTTCCCACGGAAGATCTAAGTCGTGACGGCCGAAATGTCCGTATGCAGCTGTTTGCTTGTAGATCGGACGACGCAGGTCAAGCATTTTAATAATGCCAGCTGGACGAAGATCAAAGTTTGCACGAACCACTTCAATTAATTTTTCTTCAGAAGCTTTTCCTGTTCCGAATGTATCAATTGAAATCGATACAGGCTGTGCAACACCAATTGCATAAGCAAGCTGTACTTCACAAGAATCTGCAAGGCCGGCAGCTACGATGTTTTTCGCTACGTAACGAGCAGCGTATGCCGCAGAACGGTCAACCTTCGTTGCGTCCTTACCTGAGAAAGCTCCACCGCCATGACGAGCGTATCCGCCATACGTATCAACGATGATTTTACGTCCAGTTAAACCAGCATCCCCTTGAGGTCCACCGATGACGAAACGGCCAGTTGGGTTAATAAAGTATTTTGTCTGTTCATCAATCAGTTCACTTGGAACGACAGGGCTGATGACATGCTCTTTTAAGTCACTTTGAATTTGTTCAAGCGTCACTTCTGGTGCATGTTGCGTAGAAATAACCACTGTGTCAATACGAACTGGTTTGTTTTGCTCATCATATTCAACTGTGACTTGTGTTTTTCCGTCTGGACGAAGGTATGCAAGTGTTTGATCCTTGCGTACTTCTGTTAAACGGCGAGATAATTTATGCGCTAATGAAATCGGCAGCGGCATGAGTTCTTCGGTTTCGTTGTTAGCAAAACCAAACATCAAACCTTGGTCACCTGCACCAATCGCATCAATTTCTTCTTCAGTCATTGTTCCTTCACGTGCTTCAAGCGCTTTGTCTACGCCTTGCGCAATATCAGCAGACTGTTCATCAATTGATGTAAGTACCGCACATGTTTCCGCATCAAAACCATATTTCGCACGCGTGTAGCCAATTTCCTTAATTGTGTCACGCACCGTCTTTGGAATATCGACATAAGTAGACGTTGTAATTTCACCGCTTACTAATACGAGACCGGTTGTAACAGAAGTTTCACAGGCAACACGTGCATTTGGATCTTTCTTTAAAATTTCATCCAAAATGCTGTCTGAAATTTGATCACAGATTTTATCCGGATGTCCTTCCGTCACTGATTCTGAAGTAAATAAACGACGATTTTGACTCATAATGGCTATTTCCTCCTGTACAAGACCACATCATCCCAAGATGAGGCCTCCAATATGATACGGAACTCGTTCCCTCTTATATTTAAAAACGTTTATATTAGAGATGTTATTGGCAATTTGTTCATATGATATCCCAAAAATAAAAAAACCATTTCCTTCATTGCGAGGAAAGGGTCTGAGATCGCATGCCTTTCACTCTTATCGCTCAAGGTGTTCTTGTACCTTGCATCAGGTTAGCACCTTGGTTTCTCAGCATTTTCATGCCTTTTTCATAAGAAACCGGTTGCTGGGCTTCATCGGGCCTGTCCCTCCACCAACTCGGGATAAGAGTATCCGTTCAATAAGATATCTTATCTTAAACCCTTGCGTCATGTCAATGCTTCATAAGAATTATCTCCCTCTTTTTTCTCCTCACCATTAGCATCACCAAAAAGCATATTTTCATAGCAGAAATGAAAAAACACACACAAAAATTTTTAAATAGTATAGACTATTATTATTAATGTGTTATACTAATCGAAACAAACAAATTCAACGGTAAAGGAAGGGTTTTTTTATGAACTCAGTGGATTTAAAAGAAGATTTGCAGTCATTGCTCTCATTAGAAAATACGCACCAAAATTTATCTGTTCCGAAACTTGTTGAAAAGATTTTGGCACGTAATGAAGGCGTTTTAACATCAACAGGAGCTGTCCGCGCCACAACCGGAGCCTACACAGGACGTTCGCCTAAAGATAAATTTATCGTCAAAGAAGAAAGCTCTGAACATAAAATCGATTGGGGTCAAGTCAACCAGCCGATCTCCAAAGAAGCATTTGACCGTTTATATACAAAGGTTGTGTCATACTTAAAAGAACGTGATGAACTATTCGTTTTTGAAGGATTTGCCGGAGCTGATGAAAGATACCGTATGCCGATTACAGTTGTAAACGAATTCGCATGGCACAATCTTTTTGCCAAGCAGCTATTCATCCGACCTGATGGATCAACACCTTCTTCAAACGAAAAACCTTTCACCATCTTATCTGCACCGCACTTTAAAGCGGATCCTGCAACAGATGGCACAAACTCTGAAACGTTTATCATCGTTTCTTTTGAAAAACGTACGATTCTTATCGGTGGAACCGAATATGCAGGAGAGATGAAAAAGTCCATTTTCTCTGTGATGAACTACCTGCTTCCTGAGCAAGATATTTTATCTATGCACTGTTCAGCAAACGTAGGTCAAGAAGGCGATGTAGCCTTATTCTTCGGACTTTCAGGCACTGGGAAAACGACGCTTTCTGCAAGCGCAAGCCGCAAGCTGATCGGAGACGACGAACACGGCTGGTCTGGCACAGGTGTCTTCAATATCGAGGGCGGATGCTATGCGAAATGTGTGAACTTAAGTGAAGAAAAAGAACCACAGATCTACAAAGCGATCAGCTTCGGATCAGTTCTTGAAAACGTTGTGCTTGATGAAGAAACACGTGAAGCGGATTACGATGATACATTCTTTACTGAAAATACACGCGCTGCTTACCCAATCGAAATGATTGATAACATCGTGAAACCAAGTATCGCAGGACATCCATCTGCCATTGTCTTCTTAACAGCTGATGCGTTTGGCGTATTACCTCCAATCAGCCGTTTAACAAAAGAACAGGCAATGTACCATTTCTTGAGCGGGTACACAAGTAAATTAGCTGGAACTGAGCGCGGCGTCACATCACCAGAAACGACATTCTCTACTTGCTTCGGTTCACCATTCCTCCCGCTTCCAGCTCACGTCTATGCTGAAATGCTTGGCAAAAAGATTGATGAGCACGGCGCTAAAGTATTCCTTGTGAATACAGGCTGGACTGGCGGAGGCTATGGTACAGGCAAACGAATGAATCTCGCTCATACAAGAGCAATGGTCCAGGCAGCAATCGAAGGTGACCTTGACAATGCCGAGATGATCACTGATGACATCTTTGGATTACACATCCCGCTTCATATTCCTGGTGTACCAGATGAAGTGCTTCAACCTGCTAAAACATGGGGTGATCAAGAGGCTTATCAAGAAAAAGCACACTTCCTTGCCAATGAATTTAAAAAGAACTTCCAAAAATTCAGCCACGCGGCAAGTGATATTGAAGCCAAAGGCGGACCACTCGTCTAACCAAATGAAAAAAGCTGAGGAGATTCAATCCCTCAGCTTTTTTTTAGTTTGTTGAATGTAATGATACAAGACGGTACGTCACCTTCGTGACATTGTCTGTCAGCTCCAGCTTTTCAACATGTGCTGTCCCTGTTTTTTCTCCGTCTTTCGTTTTGCGCACCTCAAGTGGAATATTTAATGGATAAATGCGGTATCCATCCTTCATGAGTTCAAATACATTTTCTTCAATTCTTGTCTCTTTTCCCTTTGTGACAATCATTGTATTAAATTCAACAGGCATTCCCATAATGAAAATCCCCCTACTTTCTATATTTCGTTATACTGCTTATTTTACCACATTTCCGCTTTTTCGGCTGTGCATCCATGTGGTCAGCCTTCTCACAATTTCTCGATTATGCTGCGGCGGGAAGTAGTGGTTGTATCCGTGGAAATACCATGTCTCCACGGACTTCCCGTGCTGGCGCAGCGCATCTTCTAACAAATACGCATGCTCAATCGATACATTTTGATCTTCTTCTCCGTGGATGATGAGGACAGGTGCTTCAATTTGATCCACAACATTTAAAGGGGTTCTGTTCTCATATGCCTCTGGCACCTTATGCGGCGGGCCGCCAATCACACGCTTCATCATCCGTCTCATATCTACACGCTCTTCATAAGTCAGTTTCATGTCACTGACGCCTCCCCATGTGACAAAGGAAGCTGCCTCCTCTTTCATTTCAACAGCGGTCCAAATACCCATAATACCGCCTCGCGAAAAACCAAAGATATGAATGCGATCCTTCTTCACTTTTTTGTGCTGCTTTAACAGCTGAAAGGCAGCGAACGCATCTTTTCGGTCTTCTCCGGCAAAATCTTCGTTCCCTTCGCCTCCCTGATTTCCTCGGTAAAAGGGAGCAAAGACGACAAAGCCCTGCGCGGCAAATTGCACAATCCGGCCAGGTCTGACCATCCCTACATTTTTAATGCCGCCTCGTAAATACAAAAAGCCGTCGTAGAAACCTTCTCCTGCCGGTTCAGCGAGCAGCCCTTTCATCCGAAGTCCATCTGCCTCATAGGTCACAGTATATAAGTGAATATGCGGATGGGGCGACGGAAACCTTCTTTTTTCCACAATCACTCTATTTCTCTCCTTTTCATCTCTGATTATGTCCATTGCTTCAGCATCGCTTCTGCGACAAGCTGACCTGATTTTGTCACCATTGGCGTGCCCCCGCCAGGATGACTTGTCCCCCCAACAAACCACAGTCCTTCAATGTCCTTTGACTGATTATTGATGCGAAAGAACGCCTGTTTGAAAGAGTTTGAAGACATGCCATAAATGGCTCCACGATATGCACCCGTTTTCTGCTGCAGATCAAGCGGGGTTTGAACCGCTTCATATTCAATAAGGTCATCCAAATCAAAAAGACCTTTTTCTTTTAATTTGGTTTTCATATGCTGACGATATGTCTCCTTTAGCATGTCCCAATCTTGCTCTTTTGTCACATAAGGTGCATTAGCCAGTACAAACAGGTTGCTTCTTCCCGGTCCTCCGCTTAAAGCTGGTTCTGAATGACCTGAATAACATATGTAAAGCGTCGGGTCTTGAGGCAGTTGTTTTTTCTGAAAAATATCCTTGAATTCTTGCTCGTAATCCTCAGGGAAAAACACATTGTGATGGGTCAGCTGTTCATAGACTTTAGGTACACCTAATAAGAGAACAAAGCCCGATAACGACGGTTCAATGCCAGACAGTTTTTGATTTAAAAAATGAGGACGGTCTTTTTCATCTATGAGATGACGGTATACAGTCAGCGCATCTGCTCCTGCAACGACTTGATCTGCCTCATACATCTGCTGATCCGTCTCCACTCCTTTGATCCGCCGATCCTTCACATGAATCTTGTTCACTTGTTCATTGAGGTGAATCTGAACGCCTAATTCTTTTGCCAGTGTCTCAAATGCCTCAACTAAACGATATGTACCGCCCTGTATTCCATAAATCCCTTTCTCCCCTTCTAAATACGCCATCATGTTAAAAATAGCCGGCGCCTCGTAGGGAGAAGAGCCGATATAAGTGGCATATCGTCCAAACATCGCCAATGTATGAGGATGACGGAAATATTGACGCAGCAGGCGCTGAACGGATGTGAACGGTTTGACAGCGAGAAGTGCTTTCATCAGCTTTACATCCGCCTTATCCTTCCAGCTCAATAACAAACGATTTAAAAACTGCTCCTCTGCCTTTTGAAAAAGCATCTTTGATTCCTGCAAAAATGCACGGTATTGTTTTGCATCTTCAGGGCTGAATACAGCAATTTGTGATTCCATTTGCTCAATATTCGGCGTAAACTCGACCGTATGTCCATCTGAAAAAATATTTTTAGTAAGCGGAGAAATCGGATAAAAGGTCACATAATCCTCCATCCGTCTATGACAACCTGTAAACACTTCTTCAAAATATGCCTTCATTGTAATGGTACTCGGTCCTAAATCAAAAGAGTAGCCTGCTCCATGATGGCGCTGCAATTTCCCGCCTAAAGCCGCTTCTTTTTCTAAAATGGTGACCTGAACCCCGCGTAACTGTAGACGGATCGCTGCTGATAATCCGCCAAGTCCGCCGCCGATGATGATCACTTTTTTCATTCGTACCTTCTCCCTTTCCATTCATACCCTTCTTTTTTCAGACCGATTTTCATAGAAGCAAAGCCAATGGCGATCAGGCTTAAAATACTGACCGGCAATAAAAAAGCCATCGCAGATGTCCGCCCGTTTTCAATATCAATTGCCGCTTTAATCGACACACCCAGCCCATAGCAAAGAATGGCTAAGCATATGCTCAAAACATCCAGCTGAAACAATGCGATCATGAAACAAATGACAGGAACCAAATAAAGGAGGGTGTATAAACAAAAGACACTGCTTAATAAAGCAATGCTTCGATTCACGCCCGGGAACAAATTTTTGCGGTAACCTTCCCAAACCTCTTGTCCACTCTCATACATTCTCATATACACAAATGGATGAATGCTTGCAAGGGTGAACGGAAAGCCTTTTTCCTTCACCCGTCTAGCCAAAGCCATATCATCAACTAGTGAATCCTTGATCGCTTCATGCCCGCCAATGTCGTAATAACAATTCTTTTCAATGGCAATAAAACCTCCATGTGCTGCGGCAAAAGCGGGATTCTTAGATTTTTTTACCCATTTTACTGGCAGATGACAGCCAATGGTAAACATCATCATAGGAACCACAAGATGCTCAAACAATGTGCCTGTTTTTTGTTCTGGAAAACCTGACAGCATGCCCGTTTTTTGCATGCATAACTGCTTGTACACTGATTCAACTGCCCCTCTTTTTAACCGGACATCCGCATCTAAAAATAACAGCCAGTCAGAAGCTGCTGCCTCAGCGAGCTGAGAGCAGGCATATGATTTACCAAGCCAGCCCCGCTTTAATGGCTGTCCTGACTGGACACGGATCCACGGATATGTTTCTGCGAAGCGCTCCACTATCGCTCTTGTCTGGTCTGTAGAATGGTCATCAAGGACGATAAGCTCTTTCGGGTAAAGATGTTGATCAACGATCGACTGAAGACAGGCTTCTATTCGTTTTTCCTCATTTCTCGCTGGAATCAGAATTGATAATGAAATAAGTTCATCAGGCGAAATGGATGCTGGCTTTAAAACAGGAAGCTGCTTCATATTCCATATGGTGAAAATAAACTGACAGAGCAAGAGTACACTGATTACGGTTAAGAAGACCGCCATGTTTTCACCCACTTTTTAAAGGAATCAAACGCATCACTTGTTGACTGACTTGTCCTCGTCATCTGTCTAAATTCTTGATTAGTTGTAAAATCAGGATCTGCGATGACCTGTGCTTGATGTGCGTTTAACTGCGTTTCAAGCAGATCCCTAAGCAGATGCGTCACTTCCTTGCTTCGAAGCTCTCCGCCGCCACATACTAAGGTATCTTCACCAAACAAAGCAGATACTGTCGGCTTTTGAAATTGATTAAATGTATAATGCAAGGTCACAGGCTTCACCACGACTTGCTCAAATTGTCTCACTAAAAATGAAGCCCCGCCCTCCAATTCAAGCGGCCTCATATCCTGATGGATGATTTTCCCCTGTGGAAAAAGCCATACAGCCCCGCCAGCCTGCATGTTCTCTTTTGCCGTCATTAATGCTTGCTTCACACTTTTCAGATTCTCTTTATGAACCGGAAACGCACCAAGCTTTCGGAAAAAGGCATATTGCTTCAGCTGCTTCTCTTCCATCATCATATAGTGATCGAGCCCAGACGCTTTTTCTGTTAAAAGAAAGATGATCAGTCCATCCCACCACGAGCTATGATTGGCGAGATAAAGAACAGGCAGCTTCTCGTTTGGATCCACAGCGCCTTTCATCATCACGCAGCGGAAATGTTTATGAAGTAAATACCGCTCAAGATAAAGAGAAAATATACGTCTAAACGATCGGCTTTTGTCGCTTTCTTTCAAATTGAACCCTTCCTTCACACAAAATAACAATGATCAGTGCTAAATAAAAAATGACTTCAAGCCCGCCCTTTAATGCCAGCACACCAAAAAAGAACACCATTGCCTGATAAATACGACTCGTCCAGCTGAGGGCCTTTTGACCAACCTGAACACGCGGGAAGAGAAAGGAAAGTCCTGCTCCAATCATACCCCAGCTCACAAAATTCTCAAAAGGAATACCATAAAATCCACCGCCGTCATACCACACCCAAAATTTCCGTTCAGCCGCTACTGGATCTAATATGAGGTCAAGCAAGACAATCCATATCCCCGTTTCGACAGCTCGTTTCCATTTCGACTGCTGAGTGGATAAAAAAAGGCTGTTTAAAAACACACCAACCCATGCAAAAGCAATGGTTAAAGGCACCCCTGCCACTAGAAAACCTAACGTCGGATAATAGTCATAGGCCCCGAAAGGAAACCCGGTTGTAATCCCTACCCATTCAACCGTAAATGTCAGCACCCCGACAATGGCTGCCCTTTTGATCACACCCCCCCATGATCCATAAATATTTCGCCCAATCTCTATCACACAGCAGGCATACAGCACAAGAAAAATGCCATTTGCAAACTGAAGCCATGCTGGTACTTCAAAAAAGACCATTAATATGAGCCCTACTAAATACCATCCAAGAAATACCCAACTCACTCTATACACGAAACCGCTCCTTTATTTCTTCCAAATTCAAGAAAGTATTCATGCTTCTAGTATAGAAAAAAAGACACGTTCTATAAATAAACAATGCGCTTCTTATTTTCATCTAGGCACTCACCAAAAATCCCTTTTGACATACTTTAATTAGTGATCTAGAACAAAGGAGGCGAATTACTCTTGAATCGTTCCATCAAAGTCAGACTGGCATTCATCGTCGTTGTCCTGCTCTTTATTCCATTTGTCGCCTGTAAAAAAGAACAAGAGCAGACCGTACAAGTAGCCGAGGTGACCCATTCGGTTTTTTATGCTCCGCTATATGTTGCCTTAGCTGAGGATTTCTTCAAAGAAGAAGGGCTAGAGGTAGAATTAAAAACGACTTGGGGCGGCGATAAAACGATGACAGCTCTCTTATCCGGCGGCGCAGATATCGCCCTGACCGGATCTGAATCCTCTATCTATGTAGAGGCTCAAGACACAAAAGACTCTATCATCAACTTTGCACAGCTGACACAAACAGACGGTACATTTCTTGTTTCAAGGGAGAAAGTGAGCGAATTCTCTTGGGATCAATTAAAAGGAAAAGACTTTCTTGGGCAGCGGAAAGGCGGCATGCCGCAAATGGTCGGTGAATATGTCCTGAAAAAGGAAGGCATTGATGTAAAAAAGGATCTCCGCATGATTCAAAATATTGATTTTGCCAACATTTCAGGTGCTTTCTCCTCTGGAACTGGCGATTTTGTGCAGTTATTCGAACCGACAGCTTCCTTAATTGAAAAAGAAGGCAAAGGGTACATTACCGCCTCCTTTGGAGAAGCTTCCGGGAAAGTGCCATATACCACCTTCATGGCAAAGAAGAGTTACTTAGAGGAAAACAAAGAGACAGCAGAAGCCTTCACTCGTGCCATTTACAAAGCGCAGAAATGGGTAAAAGCCAAACAGCCGGAGGAGATCGCCAAAACCATTCAATCTCATTTTCCTGACACAGAACTTGATGTCTTATCAACTGCCATCAAACGTTACAAACAGCAGGATTCCTATGCAACAGATCCCCTTCTGAATGAAGAGGAATGGAACAAATTGCAGGAAATCATGAAGGAGAGCGATGAATTGCCGAAATTTATCCCGTACAAACAACTTGTCGATTCATCCATTGCAAAGAAGGTCACAGATCACAAATAGAATAGGAGGTAGCACATGTCTTTCCTTCAAATTGACCATGTGACCCACACGTACTTCTCTTTAAAAGAAAAAACAACGGCCATACAGCACATCAATATGGAGATAGACCAAGGAGAATTTATCTCATTTATTGGTCCCAGCGGCTGCGGAAAAACCACCCTTTTGTCTATCATTGCAGGAATAACACCGCCCTCTGAAGGCCGCATTTTAATCGAAGGAAAAGAACCGAATCAAAAGGAGCATCAAATCGGCTACATGCTCCAACAAGATTATTTGTTCCCTTGGAAAACCATCAAGGAAAATATCATTCTAGGGTTAAAAATTACCAAGCAAGATTCACATGAAGCCACCTCCGCTGCTCTTGGTTTACTGCCTAAGCTTGGCCTTCATGATGTGGAGGAAAAATACCCAAAGGAGCTGTCAGGCGGCATGAGGCAGCGTGCGGCTCTCGCCCGAACGCTTGCAGTGAATCCCGGTCTTCTATTACTAGATGAACCCTTTTCAGCTCTAGACTACCAAACCAAACTCACTTTAGAGGATCTCGTCTTTCATACACTCAAAAACTATCAAAAAACAGCGGTCCTTGTGACACATGACATCGGCGAAGCCATTGCGATGAGTGACCGCATTTTCTTATTCTCAAAGCATCCTGGCTCGATCCAGCGAATCTTTACCGTTCCAGATGATCTGAGGACTCTTTCTCCTTTTAAAGCAAGACAGACCCAGAGTTTCCAAGAGCTCTTTCAAACAATTTGGAAGGAGCTGAAAACAGTTGAAACACAGTGACCTTTTACATGAAGCCTATCGCAAAAAATACCGAATGGAAAAACGCATGACCCGAATCTATCAGTTCATTATTTTCGCCAGCTTCTTTTCGCTTTGGGAGCTTGCCAGTCATTTTCGTCTCATCGATCCACTGATATTTAGTTCACCATCTGCGGTCTGCCAATTGTTTGTACAAAAAATATCCGATGGGTCTTTAGTGAATCATATGAGTATTACATTATTTGAAACAGTGCTCGGATTTCTACTTGGTACCTTTTGCGGCATTTTGCTCGCTGCCGCCTTATGGTGGTCCACCCGCCTGGCAAACGTTCTCGATCCTTATTTAGTCATTTTAAATGCCATGCCAAAAGTTGCCCTCGCCCCTATTTTAATCGTAGCCCTTGGGCCTGGCATGATCAGCATCGTTGCCATGGGCGCAATCATTAGTGTGATCATTACGACGATCGTCATATATACAGCCTTTCAAGAGGTCGATGAGAATTATTTAAAGGTGATGAAAACCTTTGGTGCGAAAAAAAGCGTCGTCTTTCGCGAGGTCATTTTACCAGCTAGTATTCCAACGATGATTTCTGCTATCAAGGTCAATGTCGGCCTTTCTTGGGTTGGGGTCATTGTAGGAGAATTTCTTGTTTCTTCAAAAGGGCTCGGCTACATGATCATTTACGGCTTTCAAGTCTTCAACTTTACACTCGTGTTCTTAAGTCTTTTCATTATTGCCGTGTTTGCGACCATCATGTACCAGCTAGTGGAATGGCTCGAACGCCATTTTCTTCAAAAATAAAAAAGCACAGGGATTGTCTCCCTGCGCTTTTTTTAACGAATCAAACCGTTCTTTTCTAAATAAGCAAGACTTTGTCTTAACACATCATCTTTCATAATAAAACTGAAATTCTTATTTTTTGCGATGGATTTTGGCAAGTCTGCGAAAAGAACGGGTCCTTTCGTTTCAAAATACGTGTCTTGCTTCACTAGCCTTTCAATATCAGCGAAATAAATATTCTTGACAATGACCTTTTCTCTGCCCAGCACCTGATATTGACCAATATACGTTAATTCACGAACAACAGCACCCGTCTCTTCTTGAATCTCCCGTATAGCGGCTTGGTCTGCTTCTTCATTCGGCTCAACTTTCCCTCCTGGAAACTCATAGCCCCGATCCTCATGTTCAGTGAGCAGCCATTTCCCTTGGTAGCGGCAGATAGCCCAAACATGCTTAGGATAACTTGAAAAAGGCTTCTCCTCAAAAGAGAGCTTGACCGTATTATGATAATAGTCTTTAAATACATGCATGTGAAATCCCTCATATCCTGTCCTTGCTTCTTGTAAAACATCATACCACAGATCACATTTCTCTGAAGAATTTTTATCAAAAGTGAAACAAACGAGTGGTTCCAATTCGTCTGTATCTAAAATGAGGTATTGTTGCTAAAACCTTTTTATCATTTCCAACTTCACCCAATGTTAATCATGAAACCTTTTATCCCTATATGACGTAAATGAATCAGTGTTGATCCTATGACAACGAGGAGGAAATCAGCATGAGTATAAACAATGGGTCAAAACAAGACGTACCCCATGAGGTGCTCAAGAAACACCTTATGAAAGGGCAAAAGTTAGATTTAACAAAAGACAATCCAGCGATCGACCAAATTCATATCGGGCTTGGCTGGGACCTGGCTGGTCAGCCAATTGATTTAGATACGCAAGCGTTTCTTTTAAATGAAGAGGACAAGCTGTTGTCCCCTAAGCATTTGATCTATTATCACCAGCAGCAAAGCTTAGACGGAGCTGTTCGTCATCTTGGTGATCATCAATTTGGCGGAGGGTATCGAGACAATGAAATGATCATTATGCAATTAAGCAGAGTCTCACCTGACATTCAAAAAATTGTCGTCACAGCCACGATACATGATGCTCACGAACGCCAGCATCATTTTGGACAAGTCACCAATGCCTACGTGCGCCTTACTGACCAAATCTCGCAGCAAGAGATTTGTACCTTTCAGTTAACAGAGGATTATTCGTATTGTACATCCATTATATGCGCTGAACTCACGAGAGATCAGGAGGAATGGAAAATCACCGCGACCGGGCAAGGGACTACTCTAGATTTAAATGATTTATGCCGCATCTATGGATTCACTTCTTGATGCAGGAAAGGAGCCGGCACCTATGGGATTTCATTTCATCACAATAGAAGAACTTACCTTACAAGCAGAAGGCAGCGGAATCTTTTTTGCCAAAAAAGGCGCCATGATTGCCGATCAAGGAAGTTTCCAATACCGCAAGCGATTACTCGGAACGAATAAAGGAAATATGGTCAGTCAAGTATTTAACCACATCAGCAGAAAATTCACAGGTGAAAACCTTGAGATGATGGAAGTGAGTGGACAAGGTACTTGCTACTTGGCGGATGCAAGCGAGCACGTAACAGTGATTAATCTTGAGCCAAGTGGTCCTTGGCAGCATGTAAGTGTAGAAAGTGAAGATTTACTTGCCTTTACTGAGGAATGCCATTACGGTGTCACACCAGTAGGCGTTGGTATTTTATCGCAAAAAGGACTGTTTACATCAAAACTTTCCTATCAAGGTCACGGAGCGCAGGTCGCCATTAAAACGAATGGAAATCCGCTCATCTTAAAAGCCCCCTGCCGTGTAGACCCTGACGCGATTGTCGCTTGGACGGGCAAAGCACCGAAGGTCAAACTAGATGTAAACTGGAAAACTTTCATTGGACAAACATCTGGCGAATCCTACTTATTTGAGTTCCAGGAACAAGATCAAATCGTCATTATCCAGCCATCTGAGCGCACATCTGGCTTACGGGTTGGCTTAGACGATAATCGCTATAAGCCTCAGAGCCAGAGCTCCTCTCATGAATTCACCAATTCACAGCAAGAAAATAGAGGCGGCGGGATCAGTGATCTGATCGGAGGCATTTTACAACCGCGAAAATAAAGCATGTAGAGATTCTCTACATGCTTTTTCAATTCATCAAACCATTTGTCTCAATAAAGCTCCTTGTCTCTTCATTGCCGAGCTCATAAATCATTGTGTAAATCTCTTTTCTTTTTCTATCCATTTCATCATTTGGACTATCATAATGATATTCAAGAAACGGAACATGCGCCCTAAAGAAGCCTTTCCAATCTGTCATATATTGTTCATCGAAATAGTCTCTCAGCTGCAAGATTTGATCATCATCTGCTTCTATTTGAAATTGCCAAGCCGCCGCATCTCTATGCTGCGATATCGATCCATCTTGTACGGATACATAGTATGTGTGTCTCGCCATCTGAATCATCCTTTTTCCTTTAGTATGACCAGATATGAGGAAATTACGGCTTTTTGCGCAATTTATTTTTCAACATGTCCAACACATCAATAAACAACTGCGGAATGGGAATTCCAAGGGCTCTGGCTGTCAAGACGATTTGGTAAGATTCATAAATTATATAAAAGATGATCGCTAAATCCTTAATCGTCCCATTTGTCTTCAGCATGACATCGAAGAAATGTGCCATAGATATTAAGGAGACTGTCACAATCTTTCGAACAAGCCGCGTAAAAAACCGCTTCATTGTGAGCTGTCCAGTCAAAGATTCTCTTAGGCTTGAACAAATTAATTCAATAGCCATCAACGTCACTAAAATCATCAGTAAATATCCTGCTCCACCAAACAGAAAGCCCATCGCCGACAAACTCACTGTAACCAACGAAAAGATGCCTAAATCCTTGCTCACTTGGCATCAACATCCTTTCAAAGTGGAACTCCTTACCTCAATAGTATATGCCGGATGCTCGCAATAGCTTGGACGACAAAAAATAAAGGCGCTGTTATGTACTCAGGGAAACGAATGAAACCAAAAAAGCCGCCCCTTGAGGCGGCTTCTCTTTTTTAGACTCTGACATCAATAAATGAAGCATCTGAATCCTTTGGCTGAACAGCTTGAGGCTGCTGCTGCACTTGATCCAGCATCACCATGGCTTGTGCTGTATTTGTAGCAAGCTGTGAATTCAACAAACTGATATTGAGTGTCTTTTGAATGCTCGCTACTTGCTGACTCATCATTCCTGCAATAGAAGACATCTTCTTCCCTCCCTTCTCTTTTCTCTTCGGCTGAAAGCCCTATGATTTCAATGGGCTGTCTGTCCCGATTCCAATAAAAAAGAATGTCGATCTATTGATGACCGACATTCTTTTCACATACGTGTATTATCCTAAATATGCTTTAAGCATCCAGTTGTGTTTTTCAATGGATTGATGAATCGCAAGCAGCATATCACCTGTTGTTTCATCGCCAACCTCTGCAGCCAGCTCCATTCCTTTCTTTAATTCCTCAGCGATATTGGAGAAATCATTATATAGATTTTTCACCATTTGCTCCGCTGATTCTTTGCCTTCTGCTTCTTGAATGCTGGAAATTTCTAAGCACTCTTTCATTGTCGCAACAGGCTGTCCATTTAAAGCAAGCATACGCTCAGCCAAATCATCAATATATGTAGCTGTTTCTGTATATAGTTCCTCAAATTTCTCATGGAGTGTAAAGAAATCTTTCCCCTTTACATACCAATGATAGTTATGTAATTTCACGTAAAGCACAGTCCAATCAGCTACTTGTTTATTCACAACGTTTAATAAATTTTCAGACATGTTTATTCCTCCTTATGTAATTGCGTTTAGTATGAGAATACCCTTTTCTTATTATACTGAAACCTTCCATCAATTTCTTCTATTTTGACTGCATGAAATATATGTTAATATGGAAATAAGGAGGGAGTTAGATGCTGTTACTTGGGATTATCAGCTTTATCATTATCTCAATCGTTGTCTTTTTATCATTATGGACGACATCGAAGGCTTATGAATATAAGCATAAAGTCGATTCACCACAAGATGCTGAACCAAACCAACGTCCTAATCCAAAATAAAACTGTTTTTAATGATGTGAGGTTTCTTCTTCAGTAGATGAACTCTCTTTTTTCATCTCGCCTACGTGGATGTTCGTTTTCGGCATATTATGCTGCTGTTTAGCTGTCACATGGACTTGTATGATATAAAGGCCATCTTTTTTGAAGGCTGTGTGTAATTCGTATACACCTTTGTTTTCTTTCTTTGGCTGAATCATCTTGCTGTTATCCTTGTCGCCATCTTTCCACACTTCAAATTGAACATCATCTGCATCATCAACAGGCGTATCACCGTATGTGACAGCTGCTTTTACTATAACGCTTTCATTTTTCTCCACTTGCTCAGGTCCTGTGAGTTTTACTTCTAATAGCTCAGGCACTTCCCCTTTGCCGCTATTTGCTGCAGAGTTTCCACATGCACTCAATAACGTGAGCATCAGAATCATTCCCAACATTTTTCGCATCCTGCGCTTCCCCCTTCTTTTACTGACATGTCCATTTTAACAAATATCCCCTATTTTGACATCTCTGATTGAATTCAAATAAAAAACCGGACATCTAATGTCCGGTTCGTCCTTCTATTAACCAAATACTTTTAAAAGCTCTTCTTGATCCTGAGAAAGCCAGAAACGCATTAAACGTTTTGCTCCTTCAAGATCATGAAGCTTCGCTTGGCCGCATTGCTCTTCGTTTGCAGCAGGAATTTCTGTTACTTCAACCGCATCCTTGAATGTTGCATCAAGAAGTTCAACGATCTCTTTTGGAGTTGGTGCACCACTGACAACTAAATAATATCCTGTCTGGCAGCCCATTGGAGAAATATCAATGATATCAAAATGGTCATATTTCTCTGAGTGTGTTCTAATATTAAATGCAAGCAAATGCTCTAATGTATGAATCGTATCAGGTTTCATCGCCTGCTTGTTTGGCTGACAAAAACGAATATCAAATTTATTTACTTCCCCATCTGATCCCACTTTATGAACGCCGCAATGACGAACATATGGCGCTTTTACAGCATTATGATCAAGTTCAAAGCTTTCAACTGAAGGCATAATCACCACTCCTATAATTGCAATTTCCTATATTATAACATATTTCTCCGACCAGTTTAGTTTATAAAACTTTCCTTCCTTGTCCTTTTTTCTTATACTGTGAAAGACAGACAAGGAGGAACCTCTATGAAACAAATTTTTATCGGCATGATACGCTTTTATCAAAAATGTATTTCCCCTCTTACACCGCCAAGCTGCCGGTTTTATCCAACATGCTCAAACTATGGACTAGAAGCGATCAAAACGCATGGCGCGATCAAGGGCGGCTGGCTCACCATAAAACGGATTTTAAAATGTCATCCGCTTCACCCTGGCGGCATCGATCCTGTTCCGCCTAAAAAGGAAAAATAACTTACTTTTCTTCATATCCGTTGACAACTAAGTCAAGCTTCCCTGTTCCAGGGTCAATGACAAGCCCATGTACAGGTACATCTGATGGAAGAAGCGGGTGATTTTTCACTACGGACACACTGTCCTTCACGCTCTCTTCAACTGAACTAAAGCTTTTGAGCCACTGTTTAAAATCAATTCCTGAGTATTCCAGTACTTCAATACGTTTTTCTGGAATACCGCGCTCAACGGCTTTATTTAAAAGTGTCTGGCTGTCTATTTTGCTCATCCCGCAATCATGGTGCCCAATGACATATACCTCGTCAGCATTTAATTCATAAACAGCAACTAAAATGCTTCGCATAATACTTCCAAATGGATGAGAAACAAGCGCTCCAGCACTTTTGACAATCTTAATATCGCCATTTTTCATGTTCATGGCACGCGGAAGCAATTCAACAAGTCTTGTATCCATACACGATAGAATGACAGCTTTTTTCTGTGGAAACTTTGTTGTTGTAAATTCTTCGTATTTCTTTTCTTCAATAAATTGTTGATTATATTCAATGATTTCATCTAAAAGTTTCATACGTTTGTCCATTCCTTTATCTTTTTTTAAAAATAAATATAGCACAATGTAAGAAATTTCGTCACGTTTTGCTGCTTATTTTTTTTAGAGGAAACATCTGCTGATGAAAATTTTTTAATTTCCTCTTTTCAAATCGTAATTATTACGATACAATAACTCAGGACATTAAATCGTAATCATTTCTATCTATTAGATTGAGAGGAGACATTTTCTACATGAAAAAAATCTTTTTTATTTTAACAGCTGCTTTATTCGCGATCGGTCTTGCCGCTTGCTCAAGCAGTGCGGGCACTAATGCTTCAAAAGGAAAGGCAGACGGGAAACTAACCATTTACACCACGATCTTCCCAATTCAAGATTTCACTGAAAAAATTGGCGGCTCCCACGTTCATGCTCAAAGCGTGTATCCTGCCAATGCAGATGCACACAGCTTTGAACCAAGTTCTAAAACGATGGTTGAAATGGCTGAAGGTGATGCCTTTATCTACAGCGGTACAGGGGCTGAAGCATTCGCAGACAAAACTGCTGCCACATTAAAAAATCAAGGTGTGAAAACAGTCAAAGCAGCCGAAGGCATCAAATTGTTATCGACAAAAGAAGAACATGCACATGAAGAAGGCGAAGATCATGATCACGAAGGTGAAGATCACGACCATGATGGGCACGATCACGGAGATAAAGACCCTCATGCATGGTTAGATCCCGTTTATGCGCAGCAAATGGCGAAAAACATTAAAGACACACTCGTCTCATTAGATCCAGATCATAAAGACGAATACACTAAAAACTATGAAAATCTAAAAAAAGATTTGCAATCATTAGACCAAGAATTCAAAACAACGTTATCTAAAGCGAAACATAAAGAAATCCTTGTTTCTCACGCAGCTTATGGTTATTGGGAAAAGCGTTATGGCATTGAGCAAATCAGTGTTTTAGGATTATCCGCTTCTGAAGAGCCATCACAAAAACAGCTCGAAAACATTGTACAAAAAGCGGAACAGCATCACATTCAATACGTTATTTTTGAAAACAACGTCAGCAGCAAAGTATCAGATACAATCCGCAGTGAAATTGGGGCAAAAAGCTTAACCCTTAAAAATCTAGAATCCATTACTGAAGATGATGCCAAAAATGGAGAAAGTTACGTCAGCTTAATGAAACAAAACTTAAAGACCTTAAAAACTGCATTAAATGATTAATGCTTTGAACCCCGGTTGATCAGCCGGGGCTTTTTGCTGTAAAAAAGCACACCTTATAAAGTGTGCTTCTTTTTGATTACATTTGATATTTTTTCTTAAACAGCTCGGCTCTTCCGCCTTTTTCTCCGAATTTTTGGCGTCCTGTATAAAAAGGATGCGTATCAGAGCTTGTTTCTACTTTAATGACAGGATACGTTTTCCCATCTTCCCACTCTACTGTCTCATTTGATGTCTTTGTCGATCTACTCAAGAAGCGGTAACCGCTGTTTACGTCCATAAATACAACTTCATGTGAGGTTGGATGAATATCTCTTTTCAATGTCAAAACTCCTTTCATTATCAAAACGTAATGGTTACGTTTTATACTTATATTCTACTCCCTCTTATACAACTTGTCAAAAAACAAGCTTTCTTAGTCAGGAAGAATAATCTAAAAATGGTGGAGAATAATAAGCATTATGAAAAAGAGAAGCGATAAGAAAGGCGGAGAAAAAATTGACTGATCTCGTTTTAGCTAGAAGCCTGTTCGGCACAACTATGGGCTTTCATATTATTTATGCCTCGCTTGGCGTCGGCATCCCGCTAATGATTTTGTTAGCTGAACTCATCTTTCAAAAAACGAAGGACCCGCATTATGCCATCATGGCCAAGCGATGGACAAAAGCGCAGGCTGTTCTGTTAGGGGTCGCCATTCCAACAGGCACGATTGCTGGTACTCAGCTTGCCCTTTTGTGGCCAGGTTTTATGGAGGTCATTGGAAAGGTCATGTCACTGCCATTCCAGATTGAAATTTATGCCTTCTTTATAGAAGCATTATTTATGTCTATTTATGTGTATGCAGCGGATCGCCTATCAAATGCAATGCGCATCATTACCGTTATTTTTATCGTCATTGGTGCAGCTGCATCAGCGATTCTGATTACAAACGTACATGCTTTTGAAGGAACACCTGCTGGCTTTCAGATGGTGAATGGAGAAATCACAAATATCGAGCCTTGGAAGGCCTTTTTCAATCCAAGCTTTGCTGTGACTGCCACACATGTCGTGCTTTCTGCTTTTACAACAGGTGCTTTTGTGATTGCTTCAGTAGCAGCTTTTAAAATGCTCAAAACTAAAAAGAATGAAAAACTCTATACATTTCATCGAAAAGCCCTTTTTCTAGGACTCATTGTAGGAGGCCTTTTCTCCTTTCTAACAGCCTTAAATGGCCACGAGTCCGCTCAGCTTCTATATGAATATCAGCCTGAAAAGCTGGCTGGAGCTGAAGGTTTGTTTGAAACGCAATCACATGCGCCTCTTGCAATAGGTGGTTTTACGGATGCTGATTCGCAGGAAATTAAAGGTGCGATCGAAATTCCTTGGGCGCTTAGTTTTCTGGCAGGAAATAGCTTCGATACGGTGGTCAAAGGCTTAAATGATTTTCCCCGTGACGAGTGGCCGCCATTATTTATACACACATTATTTAACGGCATGGTCATTATTGGATCGGTGCTCATTCTATTTGCGGTATTAGCACTGCTTTATCGTAAAATTTTAAAACGTGAAAAATTTCCGAAGTGGCTTCTTTTTCTTTACTTATTCGGCGGGCCTCTTAGTCTTTTGGCTATTGAATTTGGCTGGATCTTTGCTTGTACAGGCCGTCAGCCATGGGTCATTTATCGAATGCTCAAAACCTCTGAGGTTGTCACATCATCTGGCTCGATCGGGACACTTTTTATCCTTTTTGCCATTGTCTATCTCATCTTAGGCATTGCAACCGTTATTGTGCTGACGTACTACTTTAGGAAACATACGATTGAAGAAGACTTACGGTTAACAGAATCTTAAAAAGGGAGCGATCTTGATGCAAATGGATGTTACAACTGATGCGCTCATTGCAATCACCATCTTATGGGGATTCGTTTTTATCTATGCAGTGATGGCATCAATGGATTTCGGCGCAGGATTTTGGTCGATGATTTATATGAATAGAGAACAAACAAAAGCCGCTAATATCGCAAATAAGTACCTTTCTCCAACATGGGAAGTGACAAACGTCTTTATTGTGGCCATCGTTGTCGCATTGTTCAGCCTGTTTCCAGGTGCGACCTTTGTACTTGGTACCGTTTTATTAATACCCGGCAGCATCATATTATTACTTCTTGCACTGCGAAGCGGGTTTCTCGTGTTTTCTCATTCACTGCCTAAGAAATACCGAAAAGCGGTGACTTACATTTCAGGGATCAGCGGCTTTATCATTCCGTCCATCCTGATCATGGTTCTCCCAATTACCCATGGTGGATTTATCTTTCAGGAGAACAACGTCTACTCACTAGATCTTGGACTGGTCTTTACAAGTGCAAATGTTTATTCTTTTGTCGGCTTTGCCATCTTCAGCACCCTTTTTCTTTCGTCCTTACTTTTAGCCGATTTCTCTAATGTAGCTAATGAAAATGAAGCTTACAGCATATATAGAAGAGGTGCGCTCATTACGGGTCCTCTTTCACTCATGATGGCCTTTTTTATCATGCTGACTTTACGAAGCGAGGCCAATTGGCTTTTCACAAAAATGATGCAGAACATCCCTATTCTTCTTGTATCTCTCCTAATGTTTCTGCTCGCAGGCCTGGCTCTATTTTTACCAAACAGCCGGTTTAAGAACCGGAAAGGAAGACCACGCCTTGCCGTCATTGCGATTACCATTCAATATTTCTTAGCAAGCTATGTGTACGGGCGTGCCCATTTGCCTTATATGGCCTATCCAGATATTACAATCATGTCTGGATTTACAGACCCTGTCACATTTAGGGCATTATTTATCACCTATATTGTAGGTTTTATCATCTTATTTCCTGGCTTCTATTTCTTCTGGAAATTATTTATGAAGGATAAGCGTTATATTCGCCAGGAAGATTAACATGAATGGGCGAGCTTCATTTCGGTTACATTATAGATGAAAGACATACTCAAAAGGAGGTCATCTGTATGAGTCAAAAAATCCTTTGTGAAGTCAATAACTGTTCCTATTGGAATGCTGGAAACCGCTGTGGTGCAGATGCAATCTATGTCGTCAGCCACACAGGAAATACGGCTGAGAAAAGTGAAGAAACGGATTGTAAAACGTTTAAACCACAAGATCTTTAAGTCATTAAAGGAGGCGCTTCAATTTGAAACACGATCGGCTGCTTCAAACGTTTTTTGACGAAATTCATGACGCGGATGAAGCCGCATTCCACCAAGCCGCTCACTCCTTTTTAAATCTTTGGGATTATGAATATGGACATGCATCAAACATGCCAAGTGAAATGCATCAGTATATCGGACAGCTTGCTTATGACAGCGAGCTGGTAGAAGAGTAAGAAAAAAGAAAGAGTGGACCACCGCTCTTTCTTTTTTTGTTTAGACAGGAAGGAAAAACTTTCTCTCACTATACCTAGATTCTATTGGGTATGCAAAAGGTCATTCCTTCGTTTTTATCTCACAAAATCATGTTTTGTAAACACGTCGATTTTATCTGAAAATGAACGGAGCGCTTGGTAATCAACTTCCACGCCCATTCCTGGGGAGCGGGGCACCTCAATAAACCCATTTTCAACTTTAATTTCAGGAAAAATGATATCCTGCTCCCAATATTTTGACGAAGCTGAAATATCACCGGGAATTGTAAATTGAGGAAGCGAAGCAAGTGCCACGTTCTGCGCTCGGGAAATACCTGTTTCAATCATTCCCCCGCACCATAACGGAATTTGATGCTCCTTACTGAACGTATGAATTTTAAGAGCCTCTGTCAGTCCACCAACTCGTGAAGGCTTTACATTAATGATTTGACAACTGCCAAGCTCTACAGCTTTTCTGGCATCATCTAAAGAACAAATACTTTCATCTAAACAAATCGGCGTTTTTAAATGCTTTTGCAAATGGCGGTGGTCCACAATATCATCTGCAGCTAAAGGCTGTTCAATCATTAATAAACGAATATCGTCGAGCTGCTTGAGTTTGCTAATATCTTTTAATTCATAAGCAGAATTTGCATCTGCCATTAATGGCAGCTCAGGAAAAGACTCTCTTATCTTTTGCAGCAGTCCAATATCTTGTCCCGGTTTAATTTTCACCTTCACCCGCTGATAGCCTTGGTCAACAAATTGCTGAATTTGCTGAAGCATATCGTCAATAGGGCCTAACCCCGCCACAACACCAGATGGTATTCTATCTTTTGTGCCGCCTAATACATCGCGTAAAGACTTATTCTCACGCTTCGCATAAATATCCCAAACAGCTGCTTCAATGCCTGCTTTCGCCATCCTATTGCCTTTAAATTGATACAGACTGTCAGGTATTTCTGAAGGATGTGTAAAGGTGCGCGTCAGCACGTTCGGAATAAAGAAAGCCCTCAGCATATGATAGCAAGTCTCAATTGTTTCTTCTGTATACCACGGAGAAGAAAAGGCAGATACCTCTCCCCATCCAGTCAATCCGGTTTGATCTTTTACTTCAACAATAATAAACTCACGCTCTGAAATGGTTCCAAGACTTGTTGTAAATGGCTGTTTAAGCTTCATCGTGACATGATATAAAATCACTCGTTCAATTTGAATCATCTAAAAACCCCTTTGATTTGAGTCTGTGCCTTTGCAATTTATTCGACGCATTTCTAGGCAGCTCGTCCACAAAGTGAAAAGCGGCGGGCCATTTATATTTGGCTAAATGCGACTCACATAAAGCATAGAGCTCATTCTCCGGTATTTTATCATCTGTTACAAGAAAAGCAGCAGGCACCTCTCCCCATCTATCATCATACATACCCGTTACTCCGGCTTCCTTTACATGCGGATGTGTTAAAAGAACCGCTTCAATTTCCGCAGGATAAATATTTTCTCCGCCAGAAATAATTAAATCTGAACGACGGTCAAGCACAAATAAGAACCCTTCCTCATCCACATAGCCAATATCACCCGTTCTCAGCCAGCCCTCATCAAAGGCAGCCGCGGTCGCTTCTTCACGGTAAAGGTATCCTTTCATCACATTTGCACCCTTCACCATAATTTCGCCATGCTCAAAAGGACGGCAAATGCGATCACCATCTTGAATTTTCAGCTCACACCCAAAAAGAGGTTTTCCCGATGAACCAAGTTTCTCTACACTAAATTCGGGGGCAAGGGTCACAATTTGTGAACAGGTTTCCGTCATACCGTACGATTGAAAGACAGGAAAGCCCTTCTCTTTGCTTTCTTGGAGCATCACATAAGGCGCAGGCCCTCCGCCTAATAAAAGACAGCGCAAAGAAGATGGACATTCTTCCAGTCTGCTTAATAAACGAGATAACATCGTCTGAACAACAGAAATCATCGTCACGCGATGCCGTTCAATAGAATCCTTTACTTCGTCAACATCAAACTTCTGATGAAGCACGACTGTCATCCCATATATCACAGACTTAAATAACGCGGATAAGCCGCTAATATGAAAAAGAGGCAGGGAAATGAGCCAGCGGTCATCCTCTCTGAGACCCAGATTCAGTGCAGAGGAAATTGCACTATGAAAATGATTGCCAAACGTTTGCTCTACCCCTTTTGGACGTCCTGTTGTCCCAGATGTATACATGATGGTCGCTGTTTCATTCAAATCAAATTCACTCTCGATCTTCTTGTCATGGCCTTGCCCTGGTTCAGGTAAAGTTTCCATTGTATAAACGGGTAAATCACCCTCATGGTCGCTTGCATAACTAGATTCTGTTAATAAAGCCGCTGCTTTTGCATCTTCTAGCTGATAGCGTCTTTCAGCCTTTGTCAGCTTGTTGTTCAATAGCACGATTTTTAACCCTAATAAAAAACAGGCATGAACAATCATCACCATGTGAGGATGATTGTTCATCAAAAGCGCAACCGTTTCCCCTTTTTTCAATGATGCCTGTGCAAGTCTATTTGAAAGCTCGTCCACTTCTTGAGCCAATTCGTGAAATGTCCACTCTTTCTCTTGGTATATGAGTGCGACTCGATCTGGCGTTAAATAGGCACGGTGCAGCAGCCAATTAGGTTGCTTCATCATGACACCTCCTTTTCGTAAAAGAAAACAGCTTAGTCTGATGCACTAAGCTGTTTTCATTGATATCATTGAATCAAGGGAAACGCGGGAACTGACCGAAGTCCGGCTTGCGTTTTTCCTTAAAGGAATCGCGTCCTTCTTTTGCTTCATCTGTTGTGTAATAAAGAAGAGTCGCATCTCCTGCAAATTGCTGAATTCCAGCTAATCCATCTGTATCTGCGTTAAATGCAGCCTTCAAGAATCGTAAAGCAGTCGGGCTCTTTTCTAGCATCTCCTCACACCACTTCACCGTTTCCTCTTCAAGCTGATCTAATGGTACTACTGTGTTAACAAGTCCCATATCAAGCGCTTCTTGTGCATTATATTGACGGCATAAGTACCAAATTTCTCTTGCTTTCTTATGACCAACTATACGTGCAAGATAGCCTGAACCATAACCAGCATCAAAGCTGCCTACTTTTGGACCTGTTTGTCCAAAAATCGCATTATCTGCTGCAATCGTCAGATCACACACAACGTGAAGAACGTGTCCTCCGCCAATCGCATAACCTGCCACCATTGCGATAACTGGTTTTGGTATGACACGAATCAAACGCTGTAAGTCTAATACATTTAGACGTGGAATTTGATCGTCACCTACATAACCGCCATGGCCGCGAACTTTTTGGTCTCCACCAGAACAGAATGCTTTTCCGCCAGCACCTGCAAGTACGATCACACCAACTTCTGAATTATCACGAGCTCGTGAAAATGCATCAATCAATTCACTAACAGTCTTTGGCGTAAACGCGTTATGTACGTGTGGACGATTAATCGTAATCTTTGCGATTCCATTGTACGTTTCATATAAAATTTCGTCATACAGACGCTCAGTTTGCCATTCAATAGCCATCAATATTTCCTCCTCTAATCTTGCGCTAAAATAAACTCACTTACTATTTTACCAAAAAAATGTGGTTGTTCCACATGAACTGTATGCCCAGCATGCTCAGCCAATATAAATTGACTTCCTTTCAGCTCTTGCTGCATACGTTTCCCGATATGGCAGAACTTTTCATCAAGCGTTCCGCAAATGAACAATACAGGCAAATGAATATGCTTTAATGCCTTCCAAACAGACGGCTGTGAACCTGTACCAATTCCTTCTAAGCTGCGAGCCAGCCCAAGAGGATTGGCCTTCAGTCTTCCCTCTCTCAGCTCAGTCTGCCTTTCGGCTGATAAAGTTTTCTGCGAAGCAAACAAAGGAATGCTTTCCCAAAAATCCACAAACTTCACTAAGCCCTCATATCTGATTTTTTGAGCGAGCTGATGATCATGCTTCAGTCTTGCCATCCGCTCTTTAAAAGTGCGTAGCCCTGGAGACGTACTCTCAAGGATCAATTTATTGACACGATCTGGGTAACGAGCAGCAAATGATAAAGCAATACGTCCTCCCATAGAATATCCGAGAATATTCACTTTGTGAAGCTTTAATTGGTTTAAAATCTCTGCAAGATCTGCCAGCTGCTGAGACATTGCATATCTTCTCACACTTTCTGGCGAGTCCGTACGCCCATGTCCAAGCAAGCTGACCTGAATCAGTCTTGTATTCTCCAAATAAGCATTCAAGAACGTCCAAGACGCTGCACTTCCAGTGAAGCCGTGTAAGCATAGTGTGGCATTTGCTGCCGAAGGGTTCTGGTCAACCACTTCGTACGCTACCCCATCACGCATTCTTATAATGAGAGAAGGCATTCTTTTTTCACTTCTTCCAATATGTCATCCATCATTTGACGATGCTTGTCTACACGGGAATGACGATCAGTTTCAATTTCAATTAAATGAAGCCCAGGTTCATCGATATGTGCCATATACACATCATGTAACTCTTGTTTCGTTGCCGGTTTCGAATAGGTTCCCCCATATAACTTCGATGCATACTCAAAATTCAGTCCTGTCGGCGTACCGAAGAGCTTCTCATAATACGGTTCATCAGATGCCTGCGGAAGGAAAGAAAAGATACCTCCCCCATCATTGTTTATCAAAACAACTGTCAGCGGAATGTCCATCAGTTTAGCTGCAAGCAGACCGTTCATATCATGGTAAAATGATAAATCTCCAATGACTAAAGTAACTGGCTGCTTTACAGCTGCATATGTGCCAAGTGCTGTGGATACAACGCCGTCAATGCCATTTGCTCCGCGATTCGCCATCATTCGAAAAGGTTTGGACTGAGTTTCAAAAAATGTATCAACATCACGAATTGGCATACTATTTCCGATAAAAAGGACACTCTCCTTTGGCAAGAGGTGCTGAAGCTGACGGTACACATTCCCCTCGAAGGACAAATCCTCATCTGAATAGCGGGCTGCATGCGTTCTAAATGAAGAATTAGCATTCTGCCAGCGGTTTAAGAAACTTGTCTCCTCACATTTTTCTGCTTGATTTAATGCCGCTTCTACAAAAGCAGAGACAGTACTTTCAATGACGTATGAAGCACTTAACCCAGGATCACGTAAGCCTCCGGCAGCATCTACAACAATCTGCTGCACTTCCGCATGTTTTTCCAGCCACTTGAATAAGGGCTTAGACACAGGCATCGGGCCAAAACGAATGATCATATCCGGCAATAGATGCTGCTGCAATGCTTCATCTTTCAATAAAGAATCATAAGCGTCGATAATTAGCTCTTTATTCTCATGCCCGTTGCGCAAAAGAGAAAGCGGGTCAGCTAAAATAGGTAAATGCAGGGCTTTTGAAAGGCGTAAAACTGCCTCTTTTTCTTCCTGTGTATGAAGTTCACCAGCCACAATCATTCCCTTTTTGGATTGGTTCAAGGCGGTCACGATTTCAGACATCACTCGATCATTTGGGAAAGCCTGACCTGATGCTAATACCTTTTTCGTGTCTGATTCTTCTCGCGCGAAAGGATCAATAGACAGATCAGGAAGCAATGGTTCTCTCAGAGGCACATTGACCTGAACAGGCCCCTTTGGCTCCTGCATCGACATGTGATTTGCTCTCGCAGCTGCCGTCTGAACATAACGAAGCATCATTTGACTTTCCTCTGGCAACGCTAAGTCTGTGAACCATTTAACAAACTTACCGAATAAGAATTGCTGATCAATCGCTTGAGGTGCCCCAACTTCTCTCAATTCGTGCGGCCGATCAGCAGTTAAAACAATAAGAGGTACACGAGAATAATGCGCCTCTACAATGGCTGGGTAAAAGTTAGCAGCTGCTGTACCTGATGTACAAATAAGCAGCACTGGCGATTGACTTGCTTTTGCAAGACCAAGCGCATAAAAAGCAGCAGACCGTTCGTCCACTAAAACATGGACATGGATGTCTTGATGAGCAAGGGCCAGCATCGCAAGCGGAGTTGAACGAGAACCAGGACAGACAACTGCCTCTTTCACACCACCTTGGACGAATTCATCCATCAATCTGCCTATATATGTTGTCATGATGTGATTATTCAATAGGATGACCTCCAAGAGCAGACAGCATTGGTCTTAACTTCACTTGTGTTTCCTCATACTCCTGCTTTGCAAGGGAATCCTCTACAATTCCGCAGCCAGCAAACAAACGAACACGGTCTTCCTCAATGAGACCTGACCGAATGGCTACAGCAAATTCTCCATTATCCTGAGAATCAATCCAGCCTACCGGCGCTGCATACCAGCCGCGCTTAAGCGGTTCGAGTTCACGAATCACTTCTACCGCCTTTTCCTTCGGATATCCGCCTAATGCCGGCGTCGGATGAAGCTGCTCAATTAATGAAAAGAGGGAACAGCTGCTTTTGATTTCTCCCACAATTGGTGTAAACAAATGCTGAATGTTTTTTGTTTTATAAAGACTTGGTTGATTTGGTTTATGCACATGAAGGCAATTCGCTTCAAATGCTTGCTCAATCATATTGACGACAATTTGATGTTCAATCAAATTCTTCTCATCATGCAGCAGTTCCTCGCCTAATGCGTGATCCTCCGCTTCATCTTTTCCGCGAACAATGGAACCTGCTAAACAGGATGAAAAGACCTCTCCGCCGCTTTTTTTCACTAAGCGTTCCGGCGTTGCTCCGACAAATGCTTGTCTTCCCTGTTCAACCGCAAATACATAACTCGTTGTTTGATGCTTTAATAATTCTGCTAATAGTGGAGCAAGTTCAATTTGATTTTTATAGTGAAGCAAGACTTCTCTTGCTAAAACAACCTTTTCATATTCGTTTGCACGAATGTGGTCTGTCGCTTCTTGGATCGCCTTCATCCATTCCTTCACATCGAGCTCTTCCATATGAACAAGTTCAGCTTGTCCACCAGTCCGTACTGGCAATGTCTCGAAACGAGAGGCCTTTTGTTCTAATTCTTGAATAAGCTGATGAACATTCCCGTCCACCTGTTTCCACTCATTGATCGTAAGAAAACTGCCTTCTTTTGAGACAGTCAGCATGATCGATGGCACAAAAAAATGAGCCTCGCCAAATGCTTCCCAATGACGCGCCTTCTCTTCATACGGATCAAACGAGAATCCTCCAAATAAAAGCGGACCAACAGCCGCTTGCTTTAACTCCTTCTCATCATGAAAATGGAACATGTGCTGCTTTAGCTGTTCCCATTCTTGATGGACTATATCGAATCGTTCCTTGCCTTGCTCAGATGATTTAATGACGGCCGCTCTGCCAAGTCCAGAAAATATCATTTGGCTTTCTGGATCAGACCAAAAAAACCGCTCGCCTAAAAAATCCGCTTCACCGCTTTGGAAAAAGGCAAGAGGATCCAGATCGTCAACTCTTCTGGAGTAGCTTATCAAAACAGCATGGTTGACGTTATTCGCTTCTTCTAATGTCGCAAGCGCTTCCTGCCGGAAAGTACTTTGCACTGTTGTCACCATGATACATTCCTCCAAAATCCATGAAATAACATAAAAAAATAAAACCATAATGAAAAAATACATGAACATTCGAATATGTCGAATGACCTGCTTTTCTATTATAAACCTTAACAGATGAACTTAGTAAAGAAAACAGCTTTTAAAACCTCGAATCCTTATTATATCACGCTTTCAAGATTTTTTCGCTCCTGCTTATTGAAACGAGAACATCTAAGGTAAAATGGCAGGACCTGTTCTAAAATCAAGCTTTCCTTCGATATGGCAACGATTAGCAAACATCTTTTTCCCGTTTCATCGCATCAATATATTGACACCTTTTTGAACTTTGCTAAACTGGAATTTGGACGTGTACGTATTTTTTTATTTAAAGGAGTATATTTTATGCAGCATCAATCGATATCAGATCAGCTTTCACCAATTAAGCCTGATAAAAACTGGCGAATTTGGTGGAATTTACTACGACCGCATACACTAACAGCGGCATTTATTCCCGTTACTTTAGGAACTGTTTTAGCACTTCCAAGTGGTCAAATACATGTTGGGCTATTTTTAGCCATGCTGTTTGCATCTATGTTTATCCAAATCGCAACAAACATGTTTAATGAGTACTTTGATTATGTTCGCGGGTTGGACAACGAGAAATCTGTCGGCATCGGCGGAGCCATTGTAAGAAACGGTGTGAAGCCAAAGACAGTCCTCAGCCTCGCTTATGCTCTATTTGCGCTTTCTTTATTACTTGGGGTATATATTTGCATGATGTCTAGCTGGTGGATTGCACTAATAGGACTTATTTGTATGGCAGCAGGTTATTTCTATACTGGCGGCCCTGTACCAATTGCATATACACCGTTTGGAGAACTTGTTTCAGGTGCTTTTATGGGATTAGGAATCATCCTGATTAGTTTCTATATCCAAACAGGCACACTGACGTCTAAAGCTGTTCTCGTCTCACTACCAATTTCTATTTTAGTTGGTGCCATCTTACTGTCGAACAATATCCGTGATTTAGACGGGGATAAGGAAAATGGACGAAGAACACTTGCCATTCTTGCTGGACGTAAAGCTGCAGTGAACATTTTACTTTCCATGTTTTTGGTATCATATGTGCTCATTTTTGTTTATATCTTCACAGATATCGTCGGTGCTTGGAGTCTTCTTGTTTTACTCAGTGTGCCAAAAGCCTATACAGCCATTAAAGAGTTTAAACAAAAAGAAAAACCGATTGAATTAATGAATGCCATGAAATCTACAGCTCAAACCAATACATTTTTTGGTTTTCTGCTGACGATCGCTTTAATCTTACAATACTATACCGCTTAACTAAGAACGCCTGCAGCCGCAGGCGTTTTTTTAATAAGGAATTGCTTCAAATTGGAACTAGTCTTACATATAAAATTGCTCATACTAACAATATGTTTGATATGAAAGGATGATCGCTTTGTTGTCTAAAGACGAATTACATCATTTGAAACAGCGCCTTCTCGACGAAAAGAAAGAACTTGAAGCCAAAAGCCATGACGATGAACAGAAAGTATCCTTTCCTTACGATTCGGTCGGTGAATTGTCTGCCTATGATAACCACCCGGGTGATCAAGGGACAGAGCTATTCGAGCGTGGGAAAGATATTGCTTTAAACAGTTTGGAACATGAACATATGTTAGACATCAATGAAGCACTTCAAGCCATTGCAGACGGCTCTTACGGTCTGTGCAAGGTCTGTAAAGCCCCTATTCCAAAGGAACGCTTAGAAGCCTTGCCCACTGCCGTCACATGCACAGAGCATTCAAAAGAACAGACCGTTTCACAAAACCGTCCAATTGAAGAGGATTTATTAAGTCCGCCAGCGGGACAATTTGAAAATGAAGAAAGTGCTGCGTACGATGGAGAGGATGCCTACCAAGACGTAGAACGCTATGGAAACTCTGATACCCCGTCTGATATGGAATTCCCTCCTCTGACATACGATGATGTGTATACACAATCAGAAGATGAAGATTATGTGGAGGACTACGAAGGATTCGCAGCTGCTGATATTGAAGGAAAAGCCAGCAAGGTGTATCCGAACAAAGCACACGAGGCCTATGAAGATGCATTAGACGAAGAAGGTGTCATGACGGTATTTGGTGACTTGAAACCGTACGAGGAAGAACCTTATACAGAAGAAAATCATTAGTCCCCTCATATTGGGGGCTTTATGTTTATATCATGTAATTATTGGGAAATCACTTTAAGAGTGAATTTGATTGGAGGAGATTCTTGATGGCTAGAAAAAGTATCATTTGGGCGATTGTCGTCTTCTTTATTACATACGCACTATTCTCTATTGCCGGATTCTTGTTCCCCATTGACAGAGAATGGTATGACGCATTGAATAAACCAGAATGGACGCCTGGTGGCGGTGTGATTGGTGCTGTATGGGCTGTCTTATTTGCGCTCATCTCATTGTCCGCAGCGATCATTTATGGAAGGTATGGATTTCAAAAAATTACTTTACCATTTTGGATTCTTTTCCTTTTAAATTATGTATTCAATCAAGCCTTTAGCTTTTTTCAATTTACACAAAAGGATTTGTTTGTGGCTACGATCGACTGCCTGCTCGTCGCACTGACAGCACTCGCACTTGTCATCGTATCGCGTAAACTAAGCAAAGTCGTTCCAATTTTACTGATTCCTTATGTCTTATGGGGCTTCTTTGCGACATACTTGTCTTATACGATCTATTCCATGAATATGTAAAAAAAGACCGCCATGATAGCGGTCTTTTGTTTTGAAGAAAATAAAAAAGAGATCTTTGACAAGATCTCTTTTAAAAATGACCCGTACGGGATTCGAACCCGTGTTACCGCCGTGAAAGGGCGGTGTCTTAACCGCTTGACCAACGGGCCAGAACAATGGCGGAGAAGGAGGGATTTGAACCCTCGCGCCGCTTGCGCGACCTACACCCTTAGCAGGGGCGCCTCTTCAGCCACTTGAGTACTTCTCCATTTGGCTCCGCAGGTAGGACTCGAACCTACGACCGATCGGTTAACAGCCGATAGCTCTACCACTGAGCTACTGCGGAAGATCATGGTGGGCCTGAGTGGACTCGAACCACCGACCTCACGCTTATCAGGCGTGCGCTCTAACCAGCTGAGCTACAGGCCCATGAACAGATATACAAATGGAGCGGGTGATGGGAATCGAACCCACGACATCAGCTTGGAAGGCTGAGGTTTTACCACTAAACTACACCCGCAAAAATATGTATGGGGCGATTGATGGGAATCGAACCCACGAGTGCCAGAGCCACAATCTGGTGCGTTAACCACTTCGCCACAACCGCCATACTATGAATATTTTTTTATAAAAGTGGCTCGGGACGGAATCGAACCGCCGACACACGGATTTTCAGTCCGTTGCTCTACCAACTGAGCTACCGAGCCAAGTATTCTTTTGAAAAATGGCGGTCCGGACGGGACTCGAACCCGCGACCTCCTGCGTGACAGGCAGGCATTCTAACCAACTGAACTACCGGACCATTTTGGTTGCGGGGGCAGGATTTGAACCTGCGACCTTCGGGTTATGAGCCCGACGAGCTACCGAACTGCTCCACCCCGCGATGATATGGGTTTTAAAAAATATGGCGGAGGAAGAGGGATTCGAACCCCCGCGGGCTTTGACACCCCTGTCGGTTTTCAAGACCGATCCCTTCAGCCGGACTTGGGTATTCCTCCGTATAGATGGTGGACCTTGTAGGACTCGAACCTACGACCGGACGGTTATGAGCCGTCTGCTCTAACCAACTGAGCTAAAGGTCCTTTATAGCGGCGGAGGGGATCGAACCCCCGACCTCACGGGTATGAACCGTACGCTCTAGCCAGCTGAGCTACACCGCCATGATCAAAATAAACTTTTATAAAGTGGAGCCTAGCGGGATCGAACCGCTGACCTCCTGCGTGCAAGGCAGGCGCTCTCCCAGCTGAGCTAAGGCCCCATAAAAGATGGTCGGGAAGACAGGATTCGAACCTGCGACCCCTTGGTCCCAAACCAAGTGCTCTACCAAGCTGAGCTACTTCCCGATCTTAATGGCGCGCCCGAGAGGAGTCGAACCCCTAACCTTTTGATCCGTAGTCAAACGCTCTATCCAATTGAGCTACGGGCGCTTATTTATAATGCCGAGGGCCGGACTTGAACCGGCACGGTAGTCACCTACCGCAGGATTTTAAGTCCTGTGTGTCTGCCAATTCCACCACCCCGGCGTGGATGGTATAAGCGGAAGACGGGATTCGAACCCGCGACCCCCACCTTGGCAAGGTGGTGTTCTACCACTGAACTACTTCCGCATTACAGGATTTCTTTATTTTATTTGGCAATGCGGGTGAAGGGACTTGAACCCCCACGTCATAAAGACACTAGATCCTAAGTCTAGCGCGTCTGCCAATTCCGCCACACCCGCATGAAACATGGTGAGCCATGAAGGACTCGAACCTTCGACCCTCTGATTAAAAGTCAGATGCTCTACCAACTGAGCTAATGGCTCGCTTTTAAAGCGACTTGTCTATCTTACCATATGAAAGTGGTGCCGGCAAGAGGACTTGAACCCCCAACCTACTGATTACAAGTCAGTTGCTCTACCAGTTGAGCTACACCGGCTTTATCTATCCTAACATTATGTAAGAATAAATATGGTGGAGGATGACGGGCTCGAACCGCCGACCCTCTGCTTGTAAGGCAGATGCTCTCCCAGCTGAGCTAATCCTCCACTATGTAGGAATCTCTCGATCCGACAAAGATTATTATATACAGGTTTTAATCATTTGTAAAGGCTATATTAAAAAAATTTTATTTCAATTTTCATTGCCTATTTCTTTTAACAAATGATCGCCATATCACCTATTCATACAGCTGCTGTTCAACGTTCAGCAGCTGAACTCTCTTCTCTATATTCTCTTTAAAAACGTTCAATTCCTTCAGAAATATTAGCAGTCTCTCATTTTTATACTTTAATGATATAGGTATCTCTTTAGACGTAAAGCATTTATAGAAATCGAATAGGCTTACACCTCTTCGATTTAAATTAAAGATATATGGAGTGCCCCTATATAAGCTCATACTCTGTCTCTCTATTATTTTTTATTGATAAGGTTTTATGCGATTGGCGCTTTTTCTCTTTATGCCCAGTGTTTCACACGCTGCTTTTAGACATGAGATGATGTGACGAACTGCTGTCTCAATACATTAGCGATAATTACGTCATGATTAAACGCTACTTGGAGATTGCAGAAGAGAAGTTCCCAGCTTACATCATAATGCTGTTAGAAGAAAAAACAAAAAAGACCAGTTCCAAATGGAACTGATCCTTATAGAAGCTTGGCGGCGTCCTACTCTCACAGGGGGAAACCCCCAACTACCATCGGCGCTGAAGAGCTTAACTTCCGTGTTCGGTATGGGAACGGGTGTGACCTCTTCGCTATCGCCACCAAACCTGATGGAGAGAATGTTCTCTCAAAACTAGATAACAATGTTCATGCTTCACATTAGAATATAGGTTAAGTCCTCGATCTATTAGTATCTGTCAGCTCCACGTGTCACCACGCTTCCACCTCAGACCTATCAACCTGATCATCTTTCAGGGATCTTACTTCCTTGCGGAATGGGAAATCTCATCTTGAGGGGGGCTTCATGCTTAGATGCTTTCAGCACTTATCCCGTCCGCACATAGCTACCCAGCGATGCCCTTGGCAGAACAACTGGTACACCAGCGGTGCGTCCATCCCGGTCCTCTCGTACTAAGGACAGCTCCTCTCAAATTTCCTGCGCCCGCGACGGATAGGGACCGAACTGTCTCACGACGTTCTGAACCCAGCTCGCGTACCGCTTTAATGGGCGAACAGCCCAACCCTTGGGACCGACTACAGCCCCAGGATGCGATGAGCCGACATCGAGGTGCCAAACCTCCCCGTCGATGTGGACTCTTGGGGGAGATAAGCCTGTTATCCCCGGGGTAGCTTTTATCCGTTGAGCGATGGCCCTTCCATGCGGAACCACCGGATCACTAAGCCCGACTTTCGTCCCTGCTCGACTTGTAGGTCTCGCAGTCAAGCTCCCTTGTGCCTTTACACTCTGCGAATGATTTCCAACCATTCTGAGGGAACCTTTGGGCGCCTCCGTTACATTTTAGGAGGCGACCGCCCCAGTCAAACTGCCCACCTGACACTGTCTCCCTGCCCGATAAGGGCAGCGGGTTAGAAGGTCAATACAGCCAGGGTAGTATCCCACCGATGCCTCCACCGAAGCTAGCGCTCCGGTTTCCAAGGCTCCTACCTATCCTGTACAAGCTGTACCAACATTCAATATCAGGCTGCAGTAAAGCTCCACGGGGTCTTTCCGTCCTGTCGCGGGTAACCTGCATCTTCACAGGTACTATAATTTCACCGAGTCTCTCGTTGAGACAGTGCCCAGATCGTTGCGCCTTTCGTGCGGGTCGGAACTTACCCGACAAGGAATTTCGCTACCTTAGGACCGTTATAGTTACGGCCGCCGTTTACTGGGGCTTCAATTCGCACCTTCGCTTACGCTAAGCGCTCCTCTTAACCTTCCAGCACCGGGCAGGCGTCAGCCCCTATACTTCGCCTTACGGCTTCGCAGAGACCTGTGTTTTTGCTAAACAGTCGCCTGGGCCTATTCACTGCGGCTTCTCGGGGCTTTAACACCCTAAGAAGCACCCCTTCTCCCGAAGTTACGGGGTCATTTTGCCGAGTTCCTTAACGAGAGTTCTCTCGATCACCTTAGGATTCTCTCCTCGCCTACCTGTGTCGGTTTGCGGTACGGGCACCTCTCACCTCGCTAGAGGCTTTTCTTGGCAGTGTGGAATCAGGAACTTCGCTACTAAATTTCGCTCGCCATCACAGCTCAGCCTTTACGGGAAACGGATTTGCCTATTTCCCAGCCTAACTGCTTGGACGCGGATATCCAATACCGCGCTTACCCTATCCTCCTGCGTCCCCCCATTGCTCAAATGGTGAGGAGGTGGTACAGGAATATCAACCTGTTGTCCATCGCCTACGCCTTTCGGCCTCGGCTTAGGTCCCGACTAACCCTGAGCGGACGAGCCTTCCTCAGGAAACCTTAGGCATTCGGTGGACGGGATTCTCACCCGTCTTTCGCTACTCATACCGGCATTCTCACTTCTAAGCGCTCCACCAGTCCTTCCGGTCTGGCTTCACAGCCCTTAGAACGCTCTCCTACCACTGTTCGTAAGAACAGTCCGCAGCTTCGGTGATACGTTTAGCCCCGGTACATTTTCGGCGCAGAGTCACTCGACCAGTGAGCTATTACGCACTCTTTAAATGGTGGCTGCTTCTAAGCCAACATCCTGGTTGTCTAAGCAACTCCACATCCTTTTCCACTTAACGTATACTTTGGGACCTTAGCTGGCGGTCTGGGCTGTTTCCCTTTCGACTACGGATCTTATCACTCGCAGTCTGACTCCCAAGGATAAGTCATCGGCATTCGGAGTTTGACTGAATTCGGTAACCCGGTAGGGGCCCCTAGTCCAATCAGTGCTCTACCTCCGAGACTCTTACCTTGAGGCTAGCCCTAAAGCTATTTCGGAGAGAACCAGCTATCTCCAGGTTCGATTGGCATTTCACCCCTACCCACACCTCATCCCCGCACTTTTCAACGTGCGTGGGTTCGGGCCTCCATTCAGTGTTACCTGAACTTCACCCTGGACATGGGTAGATCACCTGGTTTCGGGTCTACGACCACGTACTCATGCGCCCTATTCAGACTCGCTTTCGCTGCGGCTCCGCATCTTCTGCTTAACCTTGCACGGGATCGTAACTCGCCGGTTCATTCTACAAAAGGCACGCCATCACCCGTTAACGGGCTCTGACTACTTGTAGGCACACGGTTTCAGGATCTATTTCACTCCCCTTCCGGGGTGCTTTTCACCTTTCCCTCACGGTACTGGTTCACTATCGGTCACTAGGGAGTATTTAGCCTTGGGAGATGGTCCTCCCGGATTCCGACGGAATTTCACGTGTTCCGCCGTACTCAGGATCCACTCTGGAGAGAATGACATTTCAGTTACAGGGCTGTTACCTTCTTTGGCGGGCCTTTCCAGACCTCTTCGCTTATATCATTCCTTTGTAACTCCGTATAGAGTGTCCTACAACCCCAAGAGGCAAGCCTCTTGGTTTGGGCTGTTCCCGTTTCGCTCGCCGCTACTCAGGGAATCGCATTTGCTTTCTCTTCCTCCGGGTACTTAGATGTTTCAGTTCCCCGGGTATGCCTTCTCATACTCTATGTATTCAAGTATGGATACTACTCCATTACGAGCAGTGGGTTTCCCCATTCGGAAATCTCCGGATCAAAGCTTGCTTACAGCTCCCCGAAGCATATCGGTGTTCGTCCCGTCCTTCATCGGCTCCTAGTGCCAAGGCATCCACCGTGCGCCCTTTCTAACTTAACCATTTCTTACTTTAGAAAGAATCACTATGTGTGATGAACTTTGCATTGCATTCAATGTGAATGTATTACTTATTGTTATCTAGTTTTCAAAGAACAATCCTGTCTCGCTAGAGACATGTTTTGAAGGAATGATCCTTCAAAACTAAACAAGACGAAAACGTACGCTGCTCCATATATCCTTAGAAAGGAGGTGATCCAGCCGCACCTTCCGATACGGCTACCTTGTTACGACTTCACCCCAATCATCTGCCCCACCTTCGGCGGCTGGCTCCATAAAGGTTACCTCACCGACTTCGGGTGTTGCAAACTCTCGTGGTGTGACGGGCGGTGTGTACAAGGCCCGGGAACGTATTCACCGCGGCATGCTGATCCGCGATTACTAGCGATTCCAGCTTCACGCAGTCGAGTTGCAGACTGCGATCCGAACTGAGAACAGATTTATGGGATTGGCTAAACCTTGCGGTCTTGCAGCCCTTTGTTCTGTCCATTGTAGCACGTGTGTAGCCCAGGTCATAAGGGGCATGATGATTTGACGTCATCCCCACCTTCCTCCGGTTTGTCACCGGCAGTCACCTTAGAGTGCCCAACTGAATGCTGGCAACTAAGATCAAGGGTTGCGCTCGTTGCGGGACTTAACCCAACATCTCACGACACGAGCTGACGACAACCATGCACCACCTGTCACTCTGTCCCCGAAGGGAAAGCCCTATCTCTAGGGTTGTCAGAGGATGTCAAGACCTGGTAAGGTTCTTCGCGTTGCTTCGAATTAAACCACATGCTCCACCGCTTGTGCGGGCCCCCGTCAATTCCTTTGAGTTTCAGTCTTGCGACCGTACTCCCCAGGCGGAGTGCTTAATGCGTTAGCTGCAGCACTAAGGGGCGGAAACCCCCTAACACTTAGCACTCATCGTTTACGGCGTGGACTACCAGGGTATCTAATCCTGTTCGCTCCCCACGCTTTCGCTCCTCAGCGTCAGTTACAGACCAGAGAGTCGCCTTCGCCACTGGTGTTCCTCCACATCTCTACGCATTTCACCGCTACACGTGGAATTCCACTCTCCTCTTCTGCACTCAAGTTTCCCAGTTTCCAATGACCCTCCCCGGTTGAGCCGGGGGCTTTCACATCAGACTTAAGAAACCGCCTGCGAGCCCTTTACGCCCAATAATTCCGGACAACGCTTGCCACCTACGTATTACCGCGGCTGCTGGCACGTAGTTAGCCGTGGCTTTCTGGTTAGGTACCGTCAAGGTGCGAGCAGTTACTCTCGCACTTGTTCTTCCCTAACAACAGAGCTTTACGATCCGAAAACCTTCATCACTCACGCGGCGTTGCTCCGTCAGACTTTCGTCCATTGCGGAAGATTCCCTACTGCTGCCTCCCGTAGGAGTCTGGGCCGTGTCTCAGTCCCAGTGTGGCCGATCACCCTCTCAGGTCGGCTACGCATCGTCGCCTTGGTGAGCCATTACCCCACCAACTAGCTAATGCGCCGCGGGTCCATCTGTAAGTGACAGCCGAAACCGTCTTTCATCCTTGAACCATGCGGTTCAAGGAACTATCCGGTATTAGCTCCGGTTTCCCGGAGTTATCCCAGTCTTACAGGCAGGTTACCCACGTGTTACTCACCCGTCCGCCGCTAACATCCGGGAGCAAGCTCCCTTCTGTCCGCTCGACTTGCATGTATTAGGCACGCCGCCAGCGTTCGTCCTGAGCCAGGATCAAACTCTCCGAGGTATGCAGGATGCATATCACACATGCGTTGCTACACGATGTAGCGAACTTAGCATGTGATCATTTCCTGCCTCGCCAGTTTGACTGACTACCTATGAAGTATCATAGGATTTTTTTATAAAAACTCGAATTAACAGGTACGTTTTGTCTTGTTTAGTTTTCAAAGATCATCTTCGCCGTCTCTCAGAGGCGACTTTATTAATATAACATTCTATCAAGATGAAGTCAACAACTTTTTTCTTGAATGTTATTTCTCAACCGCGCTGTTTCAGCGGCGAATACAAATATAACACCTTTTAAAAGAAGAAACAAGTATTTTTTCTAAATAATTTATTTTTCCTGATCTCTTCCTATATATTCGTACAAAAAGGGCTTAACTCCGTAATTCACTATTGTTGATCCTGTAGGTCTTTAGTATATTTATAATAGATTGAAACTAAATAACCGCAGGGGGAGCTTTGTGCTGAGAGTGAACAATTCGTTGTTCTGACCCTTTGAACCTGTCAGTTAATACTGAAGTAGGAATGTGGAATCACTTGCATACATGCATTGTATTCAAGCCGATATGTTTTTCTATGAATCACATACTCATCCTGACATGGTCTCTCCTTGCACAATTCGTGAAAAGGGGATTTTTTTATGCAGCAATCAAATCAATTAGTACGACTGATGGAGATCGCCATCATGACTTCTCTTGCACTTGTTTTAGATTATTTATCGGGTCTCTTTTTAAGAATGCCGAACGGCGGGTCAATTGCACTGATCATGATTCCTGTCATTCTCATGTCCATTAGATGGGGCGTGTCTGCTGGATTTATCATCGGTGTGTTAATCGCAGGACTGCAGCTGATGAACAATCCTATTATCGCAACACCTGTACAAGGATTTCTCGATTACTTTGTCGCATCTGTTGTGATTTGTTTAAGCGGGCTATTCTCAGTATCAATCAAAAAAGCCATTCAGGATAAAAAGCGAAAGAAACAATTCTTCTATATTATCCTAGCTGTATTTGTCGCCAGTTTCTTCAGACTGCTGACGTTCTTTATTTCAGGCGTTGTTTTCTTTTCTCATTATGCACCAAAAGGAACGCCGGGATGGGTGTATTCATTAGTTTATAACAGCACATATATGGTTCCTTCATTCATCATTTGTAGTATTGTTCTTTGTTTACTCATCCCTAGTGCGTCTCGTTTGGTTTTTCCTCGACAAAAATAACCCGGCTGCTTCAGCGGGTTATTTTTATATGCATAATTTGAAGCTCTATTGAATCTATTAATAGTAGAAGATTTCATGCTGGAGGTACGACAATGAATCCTTACTCCATTATGCTGTGCTGTTACATTCTCAGTCTCGCCTACTTTTTGGCAAGTTTCTATGAGGCACTAAAAATAGCAGGTGTGAAAGGAAAAGTAGAGGCTTCTCCTTTTATATCTTATATTTTGCTCGCCACACTTTTTACTTTTTTCTCTCATTATTACTGGAAGCTGACGATATAATCTGTTGAACATGAGCACTTAGTACAGACAGCTCCCATCCATACCCTATTTCCTCATGTTTCTCACCAGCCAGCTCGAACTGGCTGGTGACGGCAAAACTAGGTTGAAGCTTTTGATAAAATTGCTTCGCTGAATTTTGCTCAAATACCCAGAGCAGCATATTCTGAAAGCCTTTCTCTATTAAATAATCCACGCCTTTTGCAATCAAAGCCATACCCGCTCCTGATTTCTGCTTTTTCTGCAACAAATAGATGGCATAAAGCTCACCATCATATATTGGATATCTCTCATCACGCTGTTTTCCGAAGGAAGCAAAACCAAATACTCCGTCAGTATCCTCTGCGACAAATGTGCCTTCAAGTGATCTGCTTCTCCAGCTCTCTTCCCGCTCCTCTACATTTAAAGCCTCTAAATACTCTTGTGAAATGATGCCGTGATAAGTCGTTTGCCAGCTCTCCACATGAATTTGCGCGATTTTAGGAATATCGTTATGTACTGCATGTCTAACCTTCATCTGCACACCCCTTCTAACCATTTTCTACTCTATGTTTCATATAATAAGTTTCTATTTTATAAAATTCAATCTTTAATGGATATCCGTTGACATTTTGTCAACACCCCTATATATTGGGTACGACTTCTTCTATTGAAGAGTTGAACTTTATAAAAAGGGTGAAGAAAGAGATGGAATTTAAAACAACTGAGCTTCGGCAGTTCTTAAAAGAACAACTGCAAATACGTTCTCTTTCATTAAGAGAACTTAGTACGCAAACAGAAATTGATAAAGCCACACTTTCTAGAATCATGAATGGAAAAAGAAAACCAACTTTGAACCATTTACAACGGCTTTCAGATGCTCTACACATTTCTTTAGATCATCTATTGGTCACGGCTGGGTTTTCAATTAAAAACGAGAAAGTTCACGGTGATACGTTCATTCAAGCAGTAGAAGAGATTGAGCGAACGCTGAAAGATCATAATGTCTATGACGGGACGTTCAGCGAGAATGAATTGAAACAGAAGTTAAATGAATATGAGACCTATAGTCAATCAGACGATGGAAAAGAAACAATCTCAGCAAAGTTTGAAAAAAAGATGGACACGATAAACGGCGTTGGGCCATTTCTTGATCAATTGAAAAGCATGTACAGCTCATTCATGAGCGGACGGGGTACTTCTCGCGAATTGATGTTGATGGGAGGCGCATTACTTTACTTCATTATGCCCGTTGATTTAATACCAGATTATATTTTTCCGATCGGCTATATTGATGACGCTGCTGCGGTGCAGGTCGTATTAAACCAGCTGACAAATAGGTCATAGCAGGTGGCAGAGACATGAAAAAACAGAACAGCATTGACTTAGTCCTATTATTCACTGTCATTTGCTTCTTTGTGATCAGCCTGCTGGCTGTGTATAGCGGATCGGGACAGTATGAAACGCAAGATATGTTTTATTTCGTCAAAAGACAAGTTTTCTGGTATATCGTCGGTTTTGGCCTCATGGCGGCAGTTGCTTACTTTGATTATGAACTGCTTGAGCGTTTATCTTTTCGATTATTTGCAGGTGGTCTCTTCCTCATCATTCTCGTACATTTTTTTGGAACGAATCAAAATGGCTCCCAGAGATGGATCAGTTTGGGGCCCATGAAAGTACAGCCATCAGAATTTATGAAAATTTTTGTCATTCTTCTGTTAGCGGCTATTTTAAATCGATACAAACATCAGCGTTTTACATTTAAAGAAAGCATGGTTCCCACAATAAAAATCGTATGCTGGACCGCTGTTCCTTTTTTCCTGATTTTAATTCAACCAGATTTAGGAACGGCACTTGTGATCTTGTCTATTGCTTTTACACTGATGCTTGTGTCAGGAATTTCAAGTAAGATGATTGCTGCATTCATCGCTTCTTTTCTCGCGCTTCTTGCATTTTTGACTTACTTGCACAACGAACATTTTGAGCACTTTACAAAAGTGATTAAACCTCATCAGCTTGATCGCATTTATGGATGGCTCTCTCCTGATGAATTTGATTCGACATATGGATATCAACTGAAACAAGCGATGCTTGGCATTGGGTCAGGACAATTATCAGGCAGCGGGTATACAAAAGGAAATCAAGTACAAGGGGGAAATATCCCTGAAGCCCATACAGATTTTATATTTGCAGTTATTGGTGAAGAGTTTGGTTTTATCGGTGCCTCGCTATTGATCTGTTTATATCTTATGATGGTCTATCGAATAATTCATGTGGCTATGCATGCGAATACCCTTTATGGGCTTTATATATGTGCTGGCGTGGTTGGGCTGATCGTCTTTCAAGTCTTCCAAAACGTCGGGATGACAGTAGGCCTAATGCCCGTGACTGGTCTTGCCCTTCCATTTATCAGCTATGGGGGCAGTGCGCTTTTAACCAATATGATGGCCGTTGGCCTTGTGTTTAGTGTCAATCTGAGGTCCTCATCCTACATGTTTGGACGAAGCTGGGATTGAAGGTGATGTCATTGATTCTTTCTCACCTAAAAAAAATCGACCTCATGCTTGCTGGGACGATTGTTTGTCTTTGTTTATTTGGATTACTTATGGTGTACAGTGCGAGTTATCCGTTGGGCGAAATAAAATATGGACAGGGCAGCTACTTCTTCATGAAACAATGGCAATGGCTTTTGATTGGGTTCTTCTTTTTCATCGCTGCGGCTCTGGTTCCATATCAAGCTTACCGTAAATGGATTCGGTGGCTTGTTATGCTGTCATTGTTATGTCTCTTCCTTGTCCTGCTTCCAGGAATCGGAGTTGTCAAAAACAATTCACAGCGGTGGATTCAATTTGGTTCTCTGATCATCCAGCCCTCTGAGGCTGTGAAATTAGTGATGATCATCTACTTCGCCTATATATATGCAAGGAAACAAGCTTACATCACATCATTTAAAAAAGGAGTACTGCCTCCACTTATTCTTTTAAGTCTAGCTTTTTTATTGATTTTAAAACAGCCTGATTTAGGCACGGCAGTTTCTATTTTATTGAGCTGCGGTATCGTGTTATTGTGCGCTGGGCTTAAAACACGCCATCTCGTTCTATTAGGTTCGACGGCTGCGGCAGGAATCACTTTTTTTGCTGTGACAGCTCCTTATCGTTTAAAGCGGCTCACTTCTTTTCGTGATCCTTTCCTGTATGAGGATGGAGATGGTTATCAGCTGATCCATTCCTATCTCGCCATGGATTCAGGAGGACTGACCGGGAATGGTTTAGGCGGAAGCATTCAAAAACTAGGGTTTCTTCCTGAAGCCCATACAGATTTTATTATGGCCATCATCAGTGAAGAGCTAGGAATCATGGGGCTGTTGTTTGTGATGGGTGCCTACATTCTCATCATGTATCGCGCTGTTCGAATCGTACAAGCTTTACAAGATCCATTTGGAAAGCTATTAACGATCGGGCTTACTTTTCAAATCATGATCCAAGCAGTCTTTAATCTAGGAGCTGTCTTCGGGCTTCTCCCCATTACAGGCATACCTCTTCCCTTTATTAGCTACGGCGGGTCTTCATTGGTGTTCATGATGATATCAGCAGGCATTCTTGTGAATCTTTCTTCATCTATCAAAAGACACCGGCATATGCCCCAAATAAAATAGACACCTTCTATCAGAAGGTGTCTTTTGATTTTATTCTTCTATTTGATGATCAGCGATTTCTTTTTTTCTTGGCTGTTTGATTTCATTGGTCAGTTCTTGGATGCTCTGTTTCACATTGCCTTTGCCAGAGAAATTCTCAATAATTTCTTTGACATCAATCCCGGAGGAAGCTTTCAGACTTTCTTGAAGACTGGACATAAGGTTTGTCGCATAGCCGGTCACTTTATTGGCACCGCTGCCTTCGCCGTTACCTCCCGTATCCACAACAGTAATTTTATCAATGTTAGAAAGTGGTGCAGATACTTGCTTCGCATATTCAGGTAACATTTTCACAATCATATCAAGAATCGCTGCCTGACCATACTGTTCGAATGCTTCCGCAATTTTCTCTTTTGCTTCCGCTTCCGCAAGTCCTTTAAGTCTAATGACTTCTGCTTCTGTTTCCCCTTTTGCACGATCAGCTTCCGCTTTGGCAAGTCCATCAATACGGACTTTCTCAGCTTCTGCTTTTGCCATTGCTTCAATGCTGTATTTCTTCGCATCTGCTTCAGCGAGGCGTTTCGCTTTTTCCGCCGCAGCCGACTGCTCAACAGCATAACGGTCCGCATCCGCTTTCTTTTTCACTTCAGAATCGTATTGACGTTCACGACGCTGAATCTCTTTTTCTTCTAATTCAATTTGTTTCTGACGCTCAATGATTTTGACTTGCATTTCTTGTTCAGTTACGTGCTGGCGGTTACGAGCTGTTTCTAGATCGTACGCTTGGTCAGCACTTGCTTTCGCTGTATCCTGTTCACGTCTGAATTCTGCTCTTTTCAGCTCATTAATCTTTTCTGCTTCAGCGATTTCAGTAGCACGCTCAAGCTCAGATTTCTTCGCATCTTTGTCTGCTTCGGCACGTTTGATACGTGTTTCTTTATCTGCTTCAGCTGTTGCAATATCTGCATCACGTTTTACTTGGGCAATTCTTGGTTTACCTAGCGATTCTAAATAGCCATTTTTATCACGAACATCTTTAATCGTAAATGATACAATGACAAGACCCATTTTCGCTAAATCTTGAGAAGCGACACGTTGTACTTCTTGAGAAAATTTCTCTCTGTTTTTATAAATCTCTTCAACTGTCATTGATCCTAAGATTGAACGAAGGTGGCCTTCTAATACTTCTCTCGCTTCGTTTTCGCGGTCTTCTTTTGTTTTCCCTAAAAATTGCTCTGCAGCAGTCGCGATTTCTTCAATCGATCCGCCAATTTTAATGATGGCCGTTCCATCCGCCATGACTGGTACACCTTGTTCGGTATAAACTTCAGGCGTTGAAACATCTAGCTTGCTAGATAGTAAGCTGAGCGGCTCTGCTTGTTGAAAGACTGGAAGTACAAAGGTACCGCCGCCTCTCACAATCTTAATCTTGTTTCCACCTTCATCCACGTGGACATTTTTACTTCCTAGGTAACTTCCTGTGACGATTAACGCTTCATCTGGACCTGCTGTCCGGTATTTAGAAACAAATACACCAATAAGTGCAATAAGAATCACAAGCACAATTCCAATGATCACTAAAATCGTTGTTCCTGGCATAGCATTCCCTCCTAGATTTCTTCATTTGGTATAACAGATAAGACGCCTTTATTCACTTCGACAACTAGCACACGGGTTCCATATGGAATCTCCTCTTGGTCGAAACTGACAGCTGGCTTTGAGATTTTCCCGCTATTACTGATTAACAGCACTTCTCCAAACCCGTCTTTTGGAACAGATACAATGATCTCCCCAGTTCTTCCTTTTAAATCGGCCTCCGTATAAGAGAGAGATTCTTCAGCAGAGGAAAGCGGGACTAGTACAAATACATTCAAACAAGTCACAAGGATCACTGCGAGGATGGCAGATAATACTGCGCCAAGTCCACTTCCTACAATTGCTATTTTTTCAGAGATAAACCCTCCAGCCGAGAAAAAGGTAAGAAATGCGAGGATCAATGTTGGTTGAAGGAATGGAACAGGGATCGCTTCAAACAATCCATCAAATACATCGCCGAAAAAGACGAAAACAAGTGTCAGGATTCCTGATATCATTAATATGTATAAATACAGCGTCTGAAGAGGCAGCCCGAACACATCCATCTTCCTCACCCTTTCTTCATGAAATGAACAGCTTTTGTTTCATTTAGACCACACTCACCTCCAATGTATTCCTTCTAACAGGTAATACGAACCACTTTTGTAAAGGTTTCATATTTCATCACAATTCTTCAAAGGGATTTTCGGATAGTTCAAGAATGATTGTCATGTACCATTATGTTAAAATTTGATCTTGAGGTGATGAAGAAAATGAGTTTATTACATGATGCAAGACAAGAATTGTGGCACGAGCTGCAAGGTTTGAGTGAAGAACAATTGAATCAAAAATTATCTGATGATACTTGGAGTATTCAAGAAGTAACAGATCATTTAAAGAAAATGGACCTAGTTGCAGCCAAACATCTAGCTGCTGAGGGAAAAAAAGCGCCGATCAAAGAATATGAACCAAAGCCAGTGGAAATGGCAGAGGATCGTTCAAAAAAAGCCACTGCGCCTAGTATTGTTGCGCCTGAGCGCAAGCATGTGACACCTACACATTTAAAGGATGAGCTTGATACAGCACGTGAGAAGCTCAATCAAATTTTATCAACATTTACTGAGGAAGATTTCAAACGCGTCATTGCACACCCTGTGTTTGAAGAGCTTTCCCTCAAGCAATATCTTGATTTTATTGGCGCACACGAAAAACGCCATATTCATCAAATCAAAGAAATTAAAGAGCAACTATAGACATAAAAAAGACTCCCTTATGGGAGCCTTTTTTCATTATTATACCGTTTTAGGTGTTAACTCAAAGCAGCGAGCATAAATCCAGTTGTACGCTTTTTCGTTTAAATCTCTTGGGTTTCCAACTGTTTGCGGATCTTTCATCGCTTCTTTAGATAAACGATCAATCATATCTTTTGATACACCTTGTTCTTCTAATGAAGGAACTTCTAAATCTTCTACTAAATCATACATCCAATTCACAGCTGCTTTGGCTGCTTCCTCTGTTGACATTCTGCTTGTATCAATACCAAACGCTTGCGCAATTCGAGCGAATTTTTCCGGATACCCTTTCCAGTTATACTCCATCACTGGTCCCATCATCGCTGCAACACACTGACCGTGCGCTACAGGAATAATGCCTCCGAGTGTTTGACTCATCGCATGTGCAGCTCCTGCTGATTCGCTTCCATAAGAAAGCCCGGCAAGCATCGCAGCTTGTGCCATTCCATATCTGGCTTCTAAGTCCTCGCCATCGGCAAAGGCACGGCGAATATAATGAGCAGCATATTCAATCGCCATGAGCGCTACCGCATCTGTAATAGGCTGAGCAAATTTCATCGTATAGCATTCAATAGCGTGAGCAAGTGCGTCGATTCCAGTCATTGCTGTCACATGAGGCGGCATGGATACATGAAGCTCTGGGTCAATCACTGTAAGATGAGCTGCAATGAGAGGTCCACCAGTATTGAATTTGAATTCTCTTTCTTCATCAGTAATGACCGCCCACTGCGTTACCTCAGAACCCGTACCAGCTGTTGTCGGAATAGTAGTTAAAGGCGGGATTCTATTTTCAAGCGGTTTTTTCCCCTCTGCCGCTTCGTAATCAAGGACTGAGCCTTCATGAGTTGCCTCTACTCCGATTGCCTTTGCTGTATCCATTGAACTACCGCCGCCTACTGCGACTAATCCATTACAACCTTCTTTTTCATATAAAGCAGATCCTTCGTTCACTAGACGGACTGGCGGATTTGGCTCTACTTTATTAAATAGAACGACATCGATTTGCGCTTCTTTTAATGAAGCAATTACTGGGTCCACCACGCCGGCTTGATAAATACCAGGATCTGTTACAAGCAATACCTTTGAAACGCCGTATGCTTTCACTTCTTCCCCAACATGTTTCACTGCACCAATGCCGTGTTTGATGACAGTTGGAATTTCAAATGTATGGAATTTCTGCATGCTTTCAATTTTCATATTTAGTGTCATATAGAATCTCCTCCAAATGCGTAATTTTTATTTAAACCAATGAACTGCTTCAGGTTTTGTATTTCGATATAAATGCTTCAGCTCGGTATATTCTTCAAGTCCCGTGCGTCCTAATTCGCGCCCAATGCCTGATTGCTTGTAGCCACCCCAAGGCGCTTGAGCGAAATAAGGATGGAAGTCATTGATCCAAACCGTGCCCAATCTTAATTGTCGAGCCACTCTTTCGGCCTTGCTGATATCAGAAGACCACACAGCTCCTGCTAAACCATAAATCGTATCATTTGCGAGCTTGATGACTTCTTCCTCTGTACGGAAGGATTCGACTGTCAGGACGGGTCCAAAGACTTCTTCCTGTACAATCCGCATATCTGACGTGCAGCCTGAGAAAATGGTCGGCAAGTAGAAGAACCCATTTTGCAGCTCCTCTGCGTCAGGTCTTTTTCCGCCTGTCTCTAACTTAGCGCCTTCTTCTAAACCGATGCTGACGTATTTTTCTACTTTTTCTCGATGCTCAGCTGAGATAAGCGGCCCGCTCTGGGTGTCTTCATCAAAGCCGTTGCCTAGCTTGATTTTTTTCGTACGCTTCACCAGTTCTTCTAAAAATTCATCATGAATAGATTCTTCCACCAGCAAACGTGAACCTGCTGAACACACTTGCCCTGCATGGAAAAACACAGCATTCATCGCCTGGTCAACCGCTACGTCTAAATCAGCATCTTGAAACACAATATTCGGATTCTTTCCGCCAAGCTCAAGGGCTATTTTTTTCACATTCCCGCTGGCTCCCTGCATAATTTTCTTACCTGTTTCAATACCGCCTGTAAATGAAATCAGATCTACTTGATCATTCACAGCAAGCTCATCTCCAACCGTTGCCCCAGGTCCAAGCACTAGGTTTGCAACACCTGCTGGAACGCCCGCTTCTTCCATGAGTTTAAATACTTTTATTGTGGTGAGTGGTGTGATTTCACTTGGCTTTAGAACGATTGTATTTCCCGCCGCAAGAGCAGGAGCGATTTTCCAGCTTGCTTGAAGCAATGGATAGTTCCAAGGAGTGATTTGTCCGCATACACCGACAGGCTCTCTGACTAATTCACTTTTCGAGTTTGGAATTGGTGATGCAATGATTTCCCCGCCATCTTTATCAGCCAGACCTGCGTAATATTGGAACACGTTCGCAATATCGTCCATATCTGCTTTGCTTTCCTCTAATGTTTTGCCTGTATCAAGCGATTCCAATTTGGCTAGTTCATCAAGATCACGTCTAATCAATTCAGCTATCTTAAACACAATATTTCCTCTTTCAAGTCCAGGCATGTTTGCCCAGTCCCCTTGATCAAAGGCTTTTCTTGCTGCTTTAATGGCTAGCTGCGCGTCATTTCTAGATCCTTCGCTGACTGTCGCGATCACTTCTTGATTGAACGGATTGATGATATCCCGTGTGTCGGTACTTTTAGCGCCAACCCATTGTCCGTCTATAAATAGTGTTTGACTCATAGAAGGAACCTCCTCTGATTCTTTTCGGTAAGTTTGTTAAATAAAAATTTAACGTTTTGAACATAATTAACTTAACATGTTCAAATTTTTCTGTCAAAGGGAGATATGCTTCATTTATTTTGACATTTTGTATTCTTCCGTTAACATATAGTCCATAAAGATTTTTTTGAACGGATTGAATTCTCTTAATAGAAAGCAGGGACAAGATGAAAAAGCAGGAACAGCCGCAAGCAGAAGATCGTATTTTAGCTGCTAAAGATCTAGTCATTGATTCCATAGCTGAAACGATGGATCTCTATGGCATTACACGAAGTGCAGGTATTCTATATGGGACGATGTATTTAAATGAGGAAATGACACTGGATGAAATGCGTGAAGAGCTGCAAATGAGTAAGCCGAGTATGAGTACGGGTGTGAAAAAGCTGCAAGACATGAATATTGTCAAAAAGACGTTTCACCGGGGCCGAAGAAAACACAGCTTTGTTGCGGAAAAAGACTTTTTTAAGTTTTTCACGAACTTCTTTCCGCAAAAATGGGAACGTGAGGTCGAGGTCAATTTAGCGGCAATTGAAGAAGCACAAGAGCGGCTTCAAGAGGTAGCGCATGATGATCAGCTGGAGGAGCATGTAAGAGAGGAAGCGCAGCAGCTAATTGAGCAGCTTGAAAGCTCAAAAGCCTATTATGACTGGCTGAGACGACTAGCCCATTCTGTTCATTCTGGTGAAATTTTTGACTATATTCCGATTGAACAGAAAGAAAAATAGACGATGTGTTTACGTTTTACAGCTTGAATTTCACAGGAGGATTGATTATAATAAATTATGTCGTCATACCTCGGGGCATTAGCTCAGCTGGGAGAGCGCTACGCTGGCAGCGTAGAGGTCAGCGGTTCGATCCCGCTATGCTCCATACGAAAAACCATTCTTGAGAAATCAAGGATGGTTTTTTTATGTACATATCTCTTACAATTCTGTTTGTTCTTTGTTTTTTCTTAATAACTTTATGATGTGGTATGTAATCACAGAAAGATAAGTTAGGATGAGAATGATTGTGTAGGACACAGGGAAATCGCTCGTCATTCCGTGATAAATGAAATAGATGAGCAGCACTGAAAGCATGATGATCTGGAACAGTTCTTTTTTCATTTTTCTCTCCTCTCATGATAGTGATTTGGTTGATTATATCACACATGATGTCATTTTTTGTTAGCTATCAGCAAGGAAGCATTTCCTCACTTGCTGATAGCTCTTTTTATAGATCATTATTTCTTCTGTAATTGTTCGATTTTGTTTTTTGTCTTCGGTCCGTAAATTCCGTCTGCTGTTAATCCATTCATGAGCTGGAACCGCTTGACCGCATTTGCCGTTTTCGGTCCATAATAGCCGTCAATCCCGTTGTTTTTTGCCCCTTTGTCTGGGTAAAAATAGAGGGAAGATAAGGCTTTTTGCACGGCTGTGACTTGAGGGCCTTTTGTTAAGGGCTTGGTGACTTTTAAAATGCCAGATGGCAGATTTGACGATTTCTGTTTGGAAACGGGTGTTTTGTGGCTCAAGCTTTCTGCTTGAACTGGTTTTCTTGTACTTTTGCTGCCGGTATGCGCTGTGGCTATGCCAGCTTTAAACTGATCCCACCGTCCGAGAAGTTTCCTTGGGCACTCTTTCCCGCTCCAATGTTTATGAGGCACTACATTTGATAAAGGAATTCCGAAATCTCCTATCAGCTTGCGAATGAGCCATTGGGCATTTTCGACTGCTTGTTCAAAGTTACCGTCTGCATTTTCACAAATTTCAATACCAATTGATTTCATATTGCCAGTGCCTCTGCCATCCCCTGCGTGCCAGCCGTTTTCGTTTAACGGTAAATGCTGATAAATCACCTGATCATCAACGGTGTAATGCCAGCTGACCCCGGTACTCGAACGTGCAACAAACGCTGCATGACTGGCCGCATTGGCACCTTTTGCACTGTTTGACGTATTATGCACCGTAATATAGAGCGGCTTCATCGTGTTTCCTGGTCTGTTGCGATGTTGTTTTGGGATGAATGCTTGAATGATTTTCACCATGTTGTTTCTCCTTCAAGTATTATTTTGTTAGCCCTCTTTGTTTCAGAGCATCTTTTTGTAATTGACCTTTGTAGGTGACATAATTGTTTTTAAACCAAGCTATTACCGCTGTAACCATAGTGAAAATTGTAGAACCTGCCACATATAGCGCCTCACCTGCGGTTTGTACTTGCTCCTCACTAATCGGCAGCACCGTCTGTCCAAACATGACAAGCGTTTGATTGATCAAAGCAATAAAAAGAAGCACTGTGCGAATCACAGTGCCTTTGTCGAATGTTTTCATGATATTTACCTCCTATTTTAAATTCCGTTCAATTTTGTCGAGCTTGTCGATCACGACGTCATACTTTTCACTAAACTTTGCTAACACATCATTTTGCGCCTCGATTTGTGCATTGAGTTTGTTTTCTCGTTCTTTTGTTGTGTTGAGAACATAAAACAGAATCCAGCAAAAGAGAACAGCAAATGGGCCTTGTGTCATTAAGTTTTGAATGACATCTACTTCCATTGGAATCACCTTCTTTCCGGCAAAAAAATAAAGCCATTAGGCTTCGTATATTTCTCCAGTTATATCTTGATAGTCGTCTGCCGAGATCCATATTAACAACACAAAAAAACTTTAGTAGTTTCATCATATGATGACTACCATAGTGGAATTTCCTCGTTAATTTCAATACGGGTTACCTTTGAAGGATCGTTTGCAATTAATCCATCAAATTTTAGACTACCCTCTTTAGATAAAGACATCCTTGCAAATCCGTATGAACCAACCGTCGCACAAGTGAAAACGCTTAAAGAGGAAGGTTTATACGTTAAACGTGCAATTTCTGTTTCACTAGCCGAAACTATTTCAAATGATCCTCTCAAATATAAAATATTTTGTCTGACAGAATATTCCAATGGGTTGACTGAATATTGGTTTATATTACTATTGAGATTTACATTATACCAAGCAGCATTTAAATCTGAAGACGTGAGCTGCCTTTCCCATTCAGTCCATGTATAGTCAGTCTTCCTAATTCTATAAAAAGAGTTCAGACCATTGACTGCATCATATATAGTTTGTAATAGGGTATTCCCATAACTTATCACGATCATAAATGCCCTTTTGATCTCTTTTGGACCATTTAAACCAGCATTATAAATGAGATACATTCCTGTTTCTGTCATCTCGTTATAATCGGTGGTTTCACTTACCCCTTTATAAATAGGCCTACCATTGTTTTGAGTCAATTTATACAGCTGCCCATTGTTCCATTTATCTTTTTCAGCTGCTGTCGGAATCTGAGTCCAAGTGATAGATAGATGGCTAGAATTATAGTAGAAGTAATATGCATTGCCTGATGTATCTATCGCAAAACCTGTTCCAATGTTATTCTGCCCCACTGTCTGTATCCCTCTAATGGCAAATTGTGAAGGGCTATCCTCTATTCCACTGGGCGCATAAAATGTACATGTCCCTTTGTCTTTAATTGAGTCAAAGATTTTTGAGCCGACAGGAATATTTAATAGTTGTACTCCATTATCTCCTGTAATTTTATACAGCTGCGACTCATTCCATTTCTTTTTTTCTAGTTCTGAAGAGTGCTGTCTCGAATCATTGATATGATTAGTTAATTGTTCTGATATACCAGTGTCGTTATGAATTAGTATTTTCAACATATCGTTGAATAGATCAGCATGAGCTTTGTCACTCGTTTCAAAAGAACGAGGAGTTTTTATATCCAATGTGTTCTCTCCTTTCTACAATTTTTATATCAAGTTTTGAACGACTTCTACTTCCAATTTGCTCACCCACTTTCTTTTCAAATATCCTTATCTTAGCTGTGACAAGGTAACATAAGCTCTATTTACCGTAATGGTTCTCCCAGTGTTTTTGGGTGTAATATAAAATGTTAATTTATCTCCTGCTTTAAACTTTTGTTGAAGGTACAATACACATATACTTGATGAGATAACAGGATTCCAATTACCTAATCGTTGAAATTCTGTACCATTCACATAACATGATAAAATGCTATCTGATCCAACAGGAATGTTATTGCTATTAAGATAAAGCCTAATTAAATACAGACCATTGTTTTTCAGTGTAATTTCAGCGCGCGAACGATTATACTCTCCTAGGTCGTCTGATCTTGTATCACCAAAATTCAGTTTTGTTGGAACGTTTTCAACGGCTGATACAGAAGAATTATCGAGATCATACGTATCAACAAAAGAAGTATTATCCATATCCTCATTTGTTAAAACACGTTTCCAGCCTTGCCACCCCAAATTTAAATCAAGATAGTTTGTATACATGTAATTGTTATAATCTATTGCTATGACCCATCCAAATGTCCCTTTTCCATTACTATCTTGAGAAGTAAAATGATACATTCCACGACACGATCTTGTTGTTGGGCTGTTTAATACTTTACCTGTGGCATAAAATGTACCATGCTTCGGGCCTAAAGAAACAACCTTTTCAAGTAAATCTTCACCATCAGAAACAGATAGAATCACCCCTCCATTATCTGAGGTAATCTTAGATAATTGTCCATCATTCCATTTGTTTCTTTCAGCATTTGATGGGAGCTTTGTCCAGTTAATAGCAGTATGTGCAGCATTATAGTAAAAACTATAAGCATTACCAGCAATATCTACAGCAAAGCCAGTACCAATGTTATCTTCACCTACTGTCTGTAATCCTCTCAATGATATATTTACTGGGGAATCTTCGACTCCAGAAGCTGCATAAAAAGTACACGTTCCTTTCCCTTTTATCGCATCAAAAATCCTAGCATCTGCTGGCACATTAATTAACTGACTTCCATTATCTGCTGTAATTTTATAGCTCTGAGAATCGTTCCATTTTTTCTTTTCCGCTTCAGATGCATGTGGTTTTATATCTTTCATATGTTGATTGATTGCCTCTAATAGACCCACATCATTGTCAAGAAAGGCCTCAACCATGTCATTAAATAGATCAGCATGGGCTTTATCAGTTGTTTTAAAAGTGCGTGGTGTCTTAATCTCCATGATCATTCTCCTTTCAAATCTATGCTTGGTTCTATTTCTTTCAGCTGCTCTAAAGTGAGCATCCTTTGCTCGTATCCTGCATTTAGATCTTCCATCGAGCAATCACCTAGTTCAACTGCTTGTTTGACCAATTCAGGTGTTACCCATTGGAAATATAATGCCATTACCCAATAATTCATGTTTCACTCTCTCCTTTAATGAAAAGGATGTCATTTTTTAGCGCTTTTAGTTCGTTTGATAGAAGATCACATTGATGTTCAAGCTGTTTTCTCATCAGCTTTTCTTTTGCTACTTCTTGCGCTAGATAATCTAGCGGGAGCGGTGGTTGATACCTTGGATTGGTTTGTGATTCCTCCCACCATTTTTTCAATTCTTCTTCTGTTGGTTTGGGCACATCAAGATACCATTCATCTATATACGAACCAGCACCGTCATTTCTTAGTTCAAAATCCTTTTGCGGGTCCGCATTGGGATATTTATATTTAATGGCTTCATATAAAATCATCAAAACCCTCCTATACTCGCGGGAAATTTCGGCCGCCTACTTCTGTAATGTCAAAATAGTTGTACCAGCCTGAGTTATCTGATATATAACGACTAACGTCTCCGTCATATCCTACATACATGTAAATTTCTAAATAATCCCCTTTATTTGCCGGTACATTGGCAGAACCATAAAGTCCCATACTAAAACTCAACGTATCAGATGGACTTGTCGGACTTTGTCTTTGATGTGAAATATTTTTATATCTTTTTCCATTTAAATAGATCGATAATTCAAAGTTTGCATATCGTTGAAAGCTTTCAATATACACACCTGCATTCACTGAATACATTCCGTTTTCAGGGCAGATGAAGCGATTATTTTTGATATCAAAATTGTTATGACTGTCTTTTATCTTTCGATTAAAAAGGACTTTTTGATACTCTCCCTTGGTTAATAACTGCTTCCCAGTTGTACCTATATTGGCATGACAGAACCCAGAGAGTTTATGCCAGTCGGTCCAACCCGAACCAGTCCACCAATGACGGCACCACGTACCTGTGCTATCAAAATAGCTGCCTGCTTCGTTTCCAGTCCCATAATAATATTGAACAAATCGATAGTTACTATATTTTTCATTTTTCACAAAGCCGTATCTTGTAGGGTATCCTGTATCATTGGCTTGACCAATATCCATGAATGTAATACCTATTGGATATTCCTCGCCGCTGACTGTTGCATCTTGAATGGCTTGATCCCCTGTTAGTTTGAAGAAGCTTTCATTTGTGATTCCTGCAATTTGTTTACTCAGCGCTTTGTCATTTTCCACAAGTGTGTCGACCATCCGATTAAACAAGTTGGCATGGGCTTTGTCAGTGGTTTCAAACGGTAAAGGTGATTTTATCTCCACTTCATTTCCCTCCATTAATAAATATCATCAATCTCAAAAACAAATTCGATGTCGCCGTCTTTTTGTTTGTCTGTCATGGTGCGGATGGCGGTGAATTTGCCGTCTTCGTCGACAAGTGCTAGTTCGTTGATCACTTCTCCTGCCAGTTCTCCTTCGGCGATCGTGCAGGTGTAGCGGATTTTTGCTGGTTCCATGAAGGTAAACGAATCAATATTTTTTTGGACTAGTTCTTTTTTGAGTTTTTGTTCAGTGCCGTCCAGTGAGATCGGTTTTCCATCCTTCGTTCCCCCATTTCCAAATGCCATTTTGACGACTTTTGTGAGTTTTGTTCCTTCTGCTCTTGCTTTTGCCATTTGTTGACGCGCATAAAGTGTTGTTACGGTTAATTGATCAGCCATTGTGATCCTCCTTATAACTCTATTTTTTTAGAAGTTGCTGCTAGCATTTTTGATCCGTCCAGCGGAACAGATCCATCGAGAATCCAGTAATGATCTTTGATCAGTAGGCTTCCATCCTGCTCAGTTTGGACATGTACTGGCATACGGAACGTCATCTTCTTCTTGGTTTGATGCTGGAGCTGATTTTTTGTGCGTAAAGTTAATGCCGCTCCTTGCTTCGTTTCATGTACCGCTCCAGTCATGACATAGTTCATGCGATATGCTGTGTCTGACTGATGTTGAAGCCGCATTCTCATATTTAATGAATGCCGAAAACGAGCAGGCACATCCGTTGTACCTCGTGTTCCGCTGAGATAGAACGTACCATTTAAGACAAATTCACCATTGAGTAAAATCGGGATATGATCGAAAAAACCCACCCTGCTTCGCAGTGTGAGCCTCCCGTGATGTTCATTTTTTTCATGTACATCAGTATGATGAAAAGCCGTGAACGTATAAGCCAAATGTGCAGGTTTTAGCGTTTCAAGAATTTCTACAATATATCTCGTGTTTTGCAGATCATCTAGGTTCACACGTAAGGCGAAATGATAGCGATTGGTTGTAAGACGGATGACAGCACTTGGATTCTTGAGAAAGCGATTGACTGATTTCTCTAATGAAAGATACGTGATTGGCGGAATATTTGACATCATATTGAGTAAGCGTGCCCTGCGCAGTTCAATTGAATCATCTGATTCCCGCTGCACCTTCAGCATTCTTTCCCATCTGTTTAATCCCCATGTCGCAGTTACAGGAAACAACTGATCCGTTAAGTCGAAAATGGATTCGTCCAATTCCTCAAATTCCGGTGCCTCTGTCTTGAGTAGATGATCCACTTCATAAATCTCTGTAAAATATGGCGGCAAGTAGTTTTTCATTTCATCCTGTTTGCTCAATAACCTTCACCTGCCTAAGACGCGGAATCTCAATATCCTGCAATACTAAGTTTTTCGACTCTCCATTCAATAGCACATCTGCATAATCTGACACACTTTCTGAATGGTACAGAATATCATTTAAGGCGGACATTCGAATGGTACTCTTTTCAAATGCGATTGATTTCAATAGCGTCTTGACCTTTTCTTCTATTTCTTTCTGAGCTCCTTCAAGGGTCCAGTCCATTTGAAGTTCGACAGCTACTTCTATGTCGATATCCAGCCATTTGGCGCTTTCAACGGTTGCTTTTGAGCCTATAGGCGCTTGTCCTTCTCCTTCACCTGGCACTGGGTCGATATATTCCTGTACCCTTTTGACAAGAAGGTCTGATGCAACATCTAGATTGCCATCTGTAATGACAATTTTGACTGTCCCTTCTCCGTTCCAAAGCGGGAACACTTTCGCTCTGCCAACACCGGTCACTTCCTCAGCCCATTTTTTATAATGCGCCCTGTTGGCACTGACAGCCTCTCGCCTCGCACGTATTAAATATCGATCGTATAATGAAGCATCATCTTCCTCTTCTTGACCTGGTATGACCAGTTCTTTCATCGTAATCGATTCAAGTCCTGGAATTGTATCAAGTGACAGCAGCGGCTGATCTGTTAATTGAACATTGCCGGCTTTACCAGGTGTCTCGCATTCTAGCATGGCATCCTTTGAATATTGGAAATAAACGTCTTCAATAAAAAAACGTGAGCCAGCTGGAATATTGATATTTTCTGGCTGAATGGCCGCTGACCATACCGCTTTAGTTGCTGGTTTTCTTTCAATTCCTACTTCAGCAGCCCGCCGATCTAGAAACTCTCCTTGTGCTGTATCTGCAAAGACCAGCTCAAACACTTGATCAAGCCAAATATAGGACTGGGCCAGTTCAGCGGCAGCAGGTGCCAAGGCATTCCAAATCACACTGTTTTCTCTTTTATCTATATCATCTGGCAGTCTGTCCAACATTCTTTCCATTAATGCTTCGTACGTCTGTTCCTCAAACATCGCCCTCCATCACCTCCTCTATTTCTAATGTGCCCTCATCTGTGACAATCGCTAGTTTGACATGAAACGAGTCATTTTGCTTTGTGACCTCTAACTCTTCAATATGATCAATCCGCTCGTCAACGAGCAGTGCTTCCTCTAGCAGCCTTGGAATCTCCATTTCTTTGTATTCATCCGTGGCTTCAGTATCCGTCAACAGCTCCTGAATTTCAGTGCCAATGTCGTGGCTGTAGATAGGATGTGCATAACGCTCTGTCCTAAGTGTCATATAAATGAATTGCCGGATTGCCTCAATACCTGAAATGGTTTCGCCAGTCAGTCTGCCGGTTTCAAAATCTATTCGATACGTCGTGGAGGTTTCGACCTCTTCCTCTTCTTCTGTTTCCTCGATTTCTTCCTCTGGTGAAAGTGCCACGTTCATCACCTCCCTTACAATTTGTCGATGATGTAAAAGGACTGCCCTCCTGCCATCGCAAGCACCATAATACTGTCTCCTCTTTTTAGCTCATCATCCTCACCCTTATTTAAACGCTTCGGCCAAATCAGTAATTCTTCTGGAATAATCAGTTTATGATTTTCATTTAATCGGATGCTCAGAGGGGAAACCGCCGTGACTTCTCCAATGACAAGATCAATTGGAGAGGCTGCGTCTACTGCATTCACTGCCAATCGTTTAATCGCTTCACTTAATCTCACGCTTGATCACCCTTTGGCATAGAATTTTTCTCAACAACATCAATGGTCATGGTGTGTTTCACCCCACTGAATTCATGTTTGTCTTGATCGATCCAGTAAGTTTTTTTTACGTTGATTTCAGGAATTTTCAAATAGATTGGGAGACCGCTTTGCAGCTCAGGAATTCCTAGCGCTTGGATGCTTTTGACTTCTTGTTTGACGCCTTTTTTCTCTGCCAGCCGTACTTTGGCTCTTTTTTGCAGCTGCGGCTGATTGATTTGCCCCGTGACTGTTTCAACATGCTGTAAAATACCGTATTTATTCTGACCAGCTTTATCCTGTTCGATCACCACAATCTCGGATTTACTGCCTTTTTTCTTATTCTTCCCCTGTTCATCAGCAGACGTACGCATTTTGACACGAGTGGCTGTCTCTTCAATCGAGGTGCTGTATTGATAGCTGATGAGATTAACGCCTGATTCAATGACCCATACGTCCTCTGGATCAGGCCAGGCTCTCAGCCCCATCTTGCCTTTAGTAGAATAGATTTGATAGTTTCTCCCCGTTTGCCGCTTCGTTTCTTTCAATGCTTTCAATATCATGTCATACAAGCTCGTGTCATTTTTAAAGACTAGTGATTTTATGACATGTCCTGTATTGGCGATGGAGGTCATTGGAATCTGAAAGTCAGTCCCAATCCGCCTTAAGATTTGATCTGCTCTTTGATTTGAAAAAACATAAACATCTTGGTTTTTCACCAAATATTGAAGCATATCATATGCAGTAAAGGTCAGCTTTCCTTCAACCGGCGTCCGGGAAAAAACGATGCCCCTGAACAGCTCTTTTCCTTTCCATTTAAAAAGAACCGTGTCCCCTTCTGAGACACGGTAATATGTTTGACTGCCTTGCTTTGTGATTATATTGGCCTGAATAGAGCGAGGGGCTTGATACCTTTGCCCCTGAAGTGTCACACTCTCTGTGACAAGCTCATACATGGTGCCGCTTCTGATGGCAAAAAGCTCAATCAATGCCAGCCCCCCCTATTGTGGTATTTTTAACCTTTGTCCAGGGAAAATCCAATGCCCCGGCTGCTTAATATTGCGCCTGCTACGTTTAATCATCGCTAATTTATTGGCATTCCAAATACGCCGCCATTTTGTACTGTCGCCATAAAACCTGCCAGAAATGGCCCATAGCGTATCCCCTTTTTTGACGGTGTACATTTTTGGTGGTGTTTTTGAAGGCCTTTTCTTTTTCGTTTGTTTTGCTTTTTTCTTTCGTTTGATTTTCCTAGGCGATGCGGTTTTATATTCCTTTAACTGGATCGTAAATTCACGATCGCCAATATCATATGAACCTTCTTTATGGGTAAAACTTTCAATGCTGCACGTCATATTGATTTTTGTTCCCGTTACAATCAGTCGTACAGACTTCTTTGAACGCATCATTCGTTCAATTTTCGCGATCGCATTCTCTGGTGATGGAATGCTTTTATATTCAGCAATCGGCGAATATTTCTTAGGAAATAATGAGGTGAATGATACTTGTTTCGCCGATGGTACGTCAATAAACGTCAGTTCTCCAAAAGAGGCGACCTTCACTGTTTCATTTTGTACGTTATTTGTGATTTCGAGTTCGGATGGAAGGACAGGGAATCGCAACTTGTCCTTTCCTTGGGAAATCCACAATTGATACACTGATTTACCCATCGATCACGACCCCCTTCGTTCCTGTATGAAGCTCTACTTCTAGTTCATCTACAAGCATTTGTCTAATTTTTTCGACAAGCGATTGCTGATCTTGTCCATTATGGAAATGCTGATCTCCATTGAACTGAATCGTAATCTGTTTATTACCTGACGATGTTGTACTGCCAGTAGTCTGAGCTGAGGTGACTTGCTGCATCTGTGCTTCTGGTAAAGGAGCAGATGCATTTGATGGATCATATACTTGCATCCCAAGTGCCTTGGCTGCCTGCGTCAATAAATACCTTCCGCGAATGCCTCTTTCTTCAGGAATAATCCATTCGCGTTTATTTCCTTCACCGACTCTTGCAACCTGCTCTTGAGTAATCAAACCGCCATTTGCATAGCCTTTATAAGGGCCGCCTCTTCTCATACTTCGTAATCCCGGCGTGTTGAAGACTGTTCCATATCTGCCCTTAATGTAGTTAATGGCTGCTACGGCATTATGAATTGGGTTCCAAATGTCATTCATACCCTTGCCTTTATTGGCGTTAAACGTCGTTCCAATGGTTTGCATTAAGCCTTTAGAAGGTGTTCCCTTTTTGGCGTTGGAATCCCATAAGTTGATTGCTCTTGGATTTCCATTTGATTCATGCTGCGCGATGGTCATCAGACCTGGAAGCCAGTTCATAGATGTGCCAGTTGCCATGAGAGCTGCCATGAGCCATTGCTGAACACTAAGACCTGAAGCTCCCATACCGCTGAAGGCACCGATTAATGAACCAGCCTGATTTTCAGCAAATTTTTTCACATCAACTGAGTCAAGCCCTTTGACGACACCGATCGATGCAAATTTCCCAAGACTCATCATGACGCGTGAAGGGGAATGAATGTCTAATTCCTCTCTAAACGCCTGCTCTACTTTCTTCGCCATTTCTTTGGCTGCTTGCGTGACTTCGCTTCCTTTGGAACGCATACCGCTGTTAAAGGCGTCAATCATTCCAGAACCCCAGCCTGGTGATTCTTGTTTTGCTTGCAGGAATGGTTGTTTGATGTGCTGATCTACGTATTGGCTAGTACCAACTGATGTGGCATTTTGCCCTGTCGCAAAACCACTAACCGTCCCAGAACCCCAAGTTAGTGATGCCGTCATCACTTGTTGGTATGGTGCTTTTACACGACTTTGTAAGAAGCTATCTGTTCCTGTTGGTGTCATCTGCTGACCATTTGCAAAGGCAGAAACCGTTTGTTGACCATACTTTCCTGAGTCTGATGTCAATTGACTAAAAGGCTGCTGAATATTCTTTTGTTTCCATTGATCAAGAGAGATCACTTTACGGTTTAACCCTTGTTCAAAATCTTTATTAAATTGCTCGCCAATGCCGGAGGCTTGAATGTCCCCAGTCATCGAGACCGATCCGTCTATTGAACCGACAGAAGTTGATGCAGCTACAGCTGTAGGAGCTGGAGAGCTTGATACTTGATTTCCAGCTGCTCCGCTTGGCATAACAGACATTCCAAGATGAGAAGCAGCCTGAGCAAGCAGCATTTTTCCGCGCCCTCGGTTATTTTGAGTTGGAATAACAAATTCGTTCCCAGCTTCACCGACCCATGATAAGGTTGGCTGGGTGATATAACCGCCTGTGGCTTTTTTACCAGGTTTAAAATCTTTTTTCCCGTTTTCTCGACCTTTTTCAAATTTCACAATATGCCTGCCAACGAGTTTTGCGCCTTCACTTTTGAGTAAATCCCATGAATCTCCTAAAATATTTTTACCCCAAGATTGAACATCACTCCACTTACTTGACCACCAGTCTTTATTAAATAGAGTTGAAGAAATAGTTGCTTTTGCAGTTGACCAAATTGTTTTTGATTGTTCCCATTTATTTTTTGACCAACTTTTTACGTTATCCCACTTCTCCCCCCACCAATCTTTGTTAAAGACCGTTTCACGAATTTTCCCTTTAATTGAATTCCATATGTCGACTGCGCCATCCCATTTTTCTCTGGTCCATTTTTTTACATTATCCCACTTCTCTCCCCACCAATCTCCGTTAAAAACAGTCTCACTAAGTTTATTCTTAATAGAATCCCATATTTCGACTGCACCATCCCATTTTTCTTTGGTCCATTCCTTTACATTATCCCACTTCTCTCCCCACCAATCTCCGTTAAAAACGGTCTCACTAAGTTTCCCCTTAATAGAATCCCATATTTCGACGGCACTATCCCACTTTTCTTGAGTCCAGTCCTTGACAGCATCCCATTTTTCACTCCACCATTCGCCATTAAAGACAGTAGATTCTAAAACTCCTGTAACGTATCCAGCTTGTTCTGCCCACCATTCTGAATTGAACAGTGTATTCGATGCTGTAGTTTTTATATCTTCCCATTTTTCACTTAAGTTCCCTAAAGACGTTTCTGCAGAAGTTTTAACACTCCCCCACTTTTCATTCCACCAATCGCCATTAAATAAAGTGTTTGAAATGTTCTCTTTAAGTTTTGAAGTATCAAATATCTCCCCTAATTTTGATCCACCATAAGTGCCAGCCATGCCTCCAGCAACGCCACCAATTGCAGCTCCTACAAATGGTATTGGAATTAGAGCTTGGCCAATTGCAGCCCCACTAACTCCTCCTGCAAGACCTCCAGTGAAACCACCTACTTTTTCCCCAACGTTTTCTTTCGTTGTTCCAATTAAATCTGTTGCACTTAATAAGTTCCCCAATACAGGCACTCTTTTTAAAAACTTACTACTTCCTCGACCTATATTTTTTAATGAATCGCCTAAACCACTTAAACCTCCGCTACCTTTCATCAGTCCAGCAAGTCCCGCAACAGAGGCTACTATACCTGTAGTTTTCTTCAATCCACTAGGGATTTTTTCAAAAATCTTACCTACATTTGTTTTCAGTTTTCCTAGTCTACCTGGAGGTCTTCTGTTTCTTTCAGCTCTCGCAGTGGCGGTAGGGTTTGCGGGCTGTCTTTGTGCACGACCATTTCTATTTCTAGTTCTATTAGAACCACGCCTGCTTAAACCTCGAGCACAACAAGGGCAACAGCTATTACGAAACAAACCTTTTCCTTTTTGTTTATTTGGCTGCGTATTAGGAGTTGGATTTGTTGGTGCTTCGGTAGTTTGACTTTGAGCTGAAGAGTTACTGGTGTTTTCACTTGATTGATTTTTCGGACCAAGGATTAAATCTAAACCTTTGTTAAACCATTTATCTAGAAACTCCTCAGGATTGATTTTAATCTTCTCACTAATTCGTCCGATCACTTCTTGCTTGTATGCGTCAATTTTCGTTTCAATCCAAGGGAGTGCATTATTATCCCAAAAGTTTCTAGGACTCAATTTTTCCTTCAATTTATCTGAAACGTCACCTGCATATTTTTCAATTTCTTTAAGCGCCTTATTCCCAAAATCACCCAACCAACTCTGTTTGTTTTCATTCGTTTTTGTAGCAGCTGTTGCATTAGGTTGCTTTTTTACTTTCTTTTCTTTCACAACAGACTCTGCCTGATCTCGTTTTTTCAGCTTACTTTTTGCATTGTCTTGAACTGACACTCTGATTTCGTGTTTGGACATCGTCAAGCTTTTGAGTGTCTTTTTGATTCGTTGAATTGCGGCGGTGGCTTGGTCAACCATGTTTAATCTCATATAGTATGTTCTGTTGATGAGCTGAAGGATTGATTTTTTGATTGATGATATTTTACCCGACAATTGATCGTTCAGTTTAAACGTCATCATAATGGGGGTTGTTCCCATTTGTTTTAAACGATTTATGCTGGATTTGATGACATCCAGCCCCTTCGCTTGAATGGATATAACCAGATGATTTGGAATCATATTTAACTGATTGTTCAATGCTTTTAGATCACGATAGATTCCCTGATCCAGCCTCATGGAAAATACTGAAATTTTCCGAAGCGATAAAGTGAGATTTCTTAACTTCTTTTCATCCATTTCTAGGCTTATTTTCACCGGTTTTCTAAATGGTTTGAGCTGCTTCTCAAACGTTTGAAACCGTTTTTGAATGCGTAATAGCTTTTTCGATACCCGGTCTTCTAATTCAAATCGCGCTGTAAGTTTCGCCATTTATTTACCTCCTTTCTTTGCTTCTTTTTCTAACATGTCTAGTTTGTAGCTGATAAGTCCGAAAAGGAATGCTTTGAATGGCCTTGGTGCTTCATATAAATCTAGGAGTTCAGATGGGGAGTAGTGAAGCTCGTGCATCGCGTAATATAAAAACACGGCTTCTTTATCCCCATCTTTTATTAGTTTTTTGCTGCTTCTTCTAAATCTTCAATTTCATCTTCGAATCCGTTGATTTCGATCGCTTTGTTTAACCAGTTCGCATATTCACCCCCGACTGACAGGACCCGTTTTGCTACTTCAACTGGATCTTGTGTGCTGTAGGCTTCTCTTAATTCCTTTGAACGGAAATCTGGGTAAATCGTCGATTCAATCGCAATACGTGCGTAGAAGCGCTGGCTGTCTAAGTCTTTCACACGTCCTCTGCCTTTGATATTTTTGAAGGTTGTGTTTTCTTTTTCCAATTCATCAATACGTTCAGTTGTAATGGCTTTAAAGACAAAAGGAATGACATTCCCTTTTTTATCAACAAAACGCTTAGAAATCGGTACTTTGACTTCTTCCGCTTCTACTGTTTGTCCTGGCATAAAAAATGAAAGATCAAATGTTTGTTTTTCACTCATGTTTAAAAACTCCCTTTGTTATGTTTTTTTGAATGCAAAAAAGCACATCCATTTTTTGAATGTGCTTTCCAATCTTTTCATGTATAATTTAAATTGTACAATTGAACGGCTTGCTCAAGGGCGTCTGGCTCATCCCCGATAGGAAGGGGGTGATGCGTATGTCAACATTTGAAGCGATTTCCCTTATGCTTTTATTCGGGATGTTTATCTTTACTTTGTTGACGTATATAGACAAAAAATAGACTCCCCTTGAGCTGTGGAAGGTTAAAGGGAAGTCTACCTAAAGAACCTATTCGATAAGCCAGCCCCTTGAAGGGCCTCATTGTACATTGCCGGGATGTTAGAGCATCCTGGCTTCTTTTTATTTTATGCAAATTGCTTTGCATGTAAACATATTTTAATGAATTGAATACAAGACGTTACCAGACGAAATTAAGACGGCTTTCAAGACAGTTGTATTACAACTGCATTATAGCATATTCAGCTGTTATTTAGCTAATTAATTAGCTAATTTCCTCCACTTTTCTTAGAATGTATTCTTCAGCTTTTCAGGCAGATCAAAGTCCTCGAATGTGAAAGGAACTTCTTCTTCAAGTGCCTCTGAATCAACATCCAATCCAGCGATTTTAGCAGAATCAAAGTTGACATCAAATAATGTCACACGCTCAGTGCCACGGCCTGATGATTTATCGTCAATGACAGCTTGAAGAGTGAAATATGGATCTTCTCCTTTTTTCACATAATTGAGCATTAATTGAACGAAACGAGACGTAACTTTATAGAATGTTGCCGTTCCTGTTCCGTTTGCTCCCGTTGTTTTATGGCCAGTCATTCGGCGGCCCATGACGTTGACTTCTGATTTGTTTTTTTCCACGTTTGCTTCGAAGGTTTTGATAAATGCAAGTTCCTCACCTTCTAAGAAAAGACGACCTTCTTTACCTGAAATTGTATTTTGCGCTTTAAAAGCCATCTTACTTCACCTCCACATTGAAATAGAATTTTTCTGCTGCATCTACTGGTTGAACCGCTAAATCGATGATAAATCCATCACGATCTTCATTGAGACCGATCACGATATCTGTTTCTGAATTAAAGCCTGTAATGCCGCTGCCATCTTGAAGCTGTGTGAGATACTGGGTAATCAGTGTTTTCACAAGCTGCACACCATCATCTGATGCTGGAATGTCATTGCCATTGGCTTTACGTAATTTAATCAGATTTTTTAATTCGAATGTTAAATCATTGTTGATCGCATCAAGCACACGAATGATTTTATTTTTCGCCAATTGCTGGCTCTTTTCAGCTGTAAAGCTTGTCAAGGAGTTAATATCTTTTTCAACACTCACAGTACGATCTCTCGCATCAAAGGTGAAAAGGAACTCCCCTTGTGATAATCGGTATTCTACTTGATCATTGTCAAGGCGTTCTAATGTATCGACTGCTCCTTCGTATTCAACAAAGGTCAATGACTGATTGAAATTTGCTCCAGCACTTGCACCTGCGACCCATGCTGTTGCTTGAGCAGGTGTTAGTTCTGTTCCATCTTCGAGTACAACGCCGCTTGTCACATTGATGATTCCTTCTTGGTCCGCTGCATAATTCGCCACAACCCCTTGCACCTTACGTCCTTGCTTATCACGTAAACGCTCGATAAATGAAGCGAAGGTTGCTTTTAATTGTTCACTATTATCGACTGGAAGGGCAATGACATCAAAGTATTCTGTTTCTGCTGCTTCTAGGAAAGCTGTATAATCTGCGACACTTGCCACGCCATTTTTCCCGCCGCTTAGTGCCACACCAGCTGTGATGACGGCTTCACCTTCACCAGAAAATTGAACGTATTTGTTTTTCACAAGGTCTTTGACATCAGTGACGACCTGTTTATCCACAATATCTGTGCCAAGATAAGTGATCACATCGCGTTTTTTACTATCAAGTACATTTTCTGCCACTTGTACTGTGAGCTCATTTCCTTTTTGGCCGCCATAATTTGCTGTGACTACAAAATTTTCAGCAATTTCGGCTTTGGCCGGCTCACCTTCATTTAGGCGGTAAAGCAAGACTGTTTGCGCTTTTTTCTTTGCTTCACGGAAAAGAAGAAGCGACTTGTCATCAATGTTGAGTCCAACCTTTTTATTTAAATCTTCCATATTTGAAACGGAAATAAAGGTTTTTGGTTCTCCCCAGCTCATCACAAGAGGAAGTGCCACCGTACCTCGATCGCCTAAAGTAATTCGCTGCTCTGCTGTTGTTTTAAAATTAAAGTAAATGCCAGGACGCTTTTTCTCTGTACCTGGTGTAAAAGTGCCTCCGTTCATCCTTTAAACCTCCTTGGACAAAAAAGCATCAATGTGCTTTTTCGCTTCTGTTTTTGTAATTGGTTGATGTTTGATATAAAAAAGAGCCCCTTCAAGGATTTCTGGTTTGACCCCAAAAAGATCCTTACTGTGCTCCTTTAAGGCTTCAAATGAAAAGCCAAATTCTTTTTCTTCGCCGGCTGTTTGAGCAGGCTCTGCTTTTTTAGTCTTGCTCACGTTTGATCACCCCATCTGAAAAGTTGATATCTTCAAGGCTTGCCTCTTTGTCACGGTTATACCAATAGCTGCTATCCCACGTCAGGACAATCGCTGCTACTCCTTGATCTATCATTCTTGTTTCCACTCTTTTTATGCGGACATAATCATCAAGCACCTCTCCGTCTTCACTCATCATCTGAATGATTTGACGATCAGCAAGCAATGCATCAACGATTGTTTCTGCCGCATCATGTGCTTTTTCTGTATCAATATGAAAGATTTTCACTTGCAGCGAATAAGATTTCATAAAGGTAGAGACCGTATCTGGACCACTGATCACTGTCACAGGCGGCACATAAACGGATGGCACTTGAAAGCGTTCTGGCAAAAGACGATCATACATTGTCACAGGAAAGTGTGTGTAGATATAATGCATGATTGCCCCGACTTCTTGATTCATTCCATCACCTCCCAAAATGTCGATCGAACCAGCTTTGCAGCTTTCGATCCAGCGACTGTTCAAACATTTGCTCATAGAGCATGACAGCATGATCCCAGTAGCCATTTCCGTCAATCCATTGAGAGGCAAGCATCATTCCTGTACTTGCATTTGGATCATATTCAAAGCGGCTGCCAGTCCATCTGCCAGGCACCCATCTTCGCTCTCCACTTGAAGAAGTGGCATGTCCGTCATTGACGTAGGAGGCATATTCAAGCTGCGTTCCCACTTCAAGTGTGAGACCGCCTTTTGAAATGAGAAAATGATTCTCCTTGCCGCCTTGCTTAAAGGAGCTTAGAAGCCGGCCTGTATCGACAGCGTTCTCCTTGATTAATTCATCCTGAATGATGTCTAAAAACTGTAGGCCCATGTCCTCCAACCAATCTTGATATTCTGCCTTTAAGCCGCCATCACATGCTGACTGCAGCTGTGAAAGCAGCCGGTCAAGTCCATCAATTTTCATAGATTTTCCTTCCTGACTGCCATCACTTCGATGTGATGATTTTTCACTTTTTTAGGCTGCTGTAATTTGAGTGACACGCCATTCCACACCATTTTGTCATGCAAGCGAATATCACTTGCTAAAGGAAAATGAACAAGATAGGATTGATAAATGACTGTATTCGGCTCTTCTTGCACAAGTGACTGGTTCTTTTCTATGACATAACATGCTAGATCGGCTAGGCTAGGAGCATCGGGATAGGAAAGTGTCATTTGTAAATCATCAGCTGGAATTCCAAATTTCCCGCGGGCAGACTCCTTATGCTCAAGGTGAAAAAGATCACAGCGATCTGTTAATAGAGATTGATAGCTCATAATGATCTCACCTTTAGTTTGGCACTGCCGCCGGTCAATGTTGGTTCAATGTAATCTACAAGCAGGGCATATACATAGGGTCTGCCTTTCACTTGATCAGCTGCCTTCGCATATGAATAATCGCCCATTTTTTCTGACGTAAAGCCTTTCATCATAGATTCGTCATCATTCAGCATGGCAAAATATTGGGCCATTTTTAATAATGCGATTCTTGCTTTTTCAGGGAGGGGCTGATATTTTTCACTTGAGAAATCGTGACCTACGATCTGAAATACCGCAGCTTCTGCTTCGATAATATCTGCTGTCAGTCTTTCCACAGATCGATTTTTCACACGATCAAATACAGAATAGGCTTGCAGTTCTTCAGCAGAAATGATCATGGCCTGCCGTCACCTACTCTTTCACTTTCATCACTTTTGCTACAGCATCCTCTTCCTCAAATTTGCTGTCTAGCTTCGCTGTGAGGACAATAATAAATTTACGGCTGCGAATATCTTTTTCTACTTCAATTCGAATATTACGAGAGAAACCTACGATAATATTTTTAGGGTGTGTCAGCAAAATATCTGATACGTCTGTTCCCGCTTCGTCATATGGCTGCATATTGGCAAGACCTTTGACCGGCACACCGAATGCAGAAGAAAGTCCGCCTTGAATGGCCGCATCTCCGAGGCCTGTCTGACGGTTTGCTACTTGATCCTTCCACTCAACTTCTAAACTTGGGGATGTGTAGAAACGGAAATCCTGAGGTACACGTAAATATTTTGACGGCATCGCTTTATAGGCTTGCTTAAACATTTGGCGGCTGATTTCCGCTCCATTAGCATCTACGATATGAGATACCGCTTGTTTTCTTACGCCATCCATTTGAGCTAAAAATGGATCTGCTGATTTTGTATCGCCATTGACGATGAGCTCTTCAATGTCAACTGCTGCTCGTTCAGCTAGCATTTGCATAATCGTCTGCTGAATTCCGTCTTTCTCAATATTGTTTTCAATGCTGTCGTAGGTCATATGAATCTCTGCAATAACCTCTTTCGCGTTTAGCTGGACAGTGCTTGTCGCTGGGACAACACGGTCTTTCGCATCAAGTGCTTTGCCTTCTTCTGCTGGGCGCAAAATACGCTGGCCAAAGCCGATTTTTTCGATTTTTTGTGAATCACTTTCCATTGGAATGATACGTGCATCATTTAAGACGGTTGGTGTATTTTGCATCATTCTAATGAATGTGTTGGATTGGGTTGCGTTCATGAGACCGCCGGTTTTTAAGCTGGCAAGTGTCATTTCGGCCTTGCGAATCAACTCTTGATTTCTCACACTGTTTTCCTCCTTATTTAGGCTTATAGTAAGCCATCCCATACGGGCTTTGTACTGTCGTTTTGTGTATCGTGGATTGTTTGTTTTGACATGCCTCGTGCTTTTTCAAGCATGTGAATCCGCTCTGAAATAGGCAAAAGCTGCTGCTGAAGCACTTGTTCAAGCGCTGCTTTTTCTCTGCTGGCTGATTTCTCTAAGGAAGAAAGTTGATGACGAATCGGTGCAACGACTTGCTCAAGCACCTTTTGGACAGGTTCTTCCCCTGTTGGATCTGTTTCCTGCTGTTCAGCCTGCTGTAAGACATTTTCGATAGCCATTTTTGCTTTTTCAAGCTCTCGTACTTGCTCTGTCGTCAAAGCGGCATCTTGTTTTTGTACGAAGGCTGGCTTTTCACCAATCGTTTGAAGCACATCTTCTGTCTTCAAAATGTCCTGCACGATTGGCAGCAATTGCTCAAGCGCTGCTCTTACATCCGCTTCATCACCATCACTTGACTGTAAGGTTTCCAGCAGATGGTCTAAAACGCTCCAAAATTGTTGTGACATGTTTGCACCTTCCTCTTTCAAAAAGAAATTTTTCAGCAAAGAAAAAAGCCCTTTCTCATTCGTGCTTTGAGATAGGAGCTGATCTTGTTCTTCTATTGCTACGATGTCCGCCGTTCCAGCCATTGAATATCCTGTAATGTGGCCTTTCTGAATTTGATCCCAAATCTCTTGCGAAGCCTTTGTCACGAGCACCCAAGATCCTTTTCGAATCAGCTCATCGCCTACTTCAAAATCAGCTGGTGCGATGTATGATTCAACAACTTCGCCAACACCATGTTGAAAATCATGCTGCTTGTCAATGTGGCGGGCATCTTTCATAAAACCATGTGCCGCTCTTTCAATTTCTTTGGCAGACATAAAGTCTTGGTGTGCATCAGGTGTATTCGGTTCATACACGACACCATACACAAGGCGATGAGCATCTTCTGCCTTTGTCAGCACACTGACCTCCTTTTGAAAGTCAGGCCGCTTTTTCTTTGCCTTCATCAAAAAGAATTTCTTTTTGTTTGCTGCTCTGTCTACGTAGGAAACATGCGTAATTTTTGCGTTTTTTAATTCTCTTGGCATATGTTCACCCCCTTTCAAAAAAGCGCATGCGCTTCGGTTTATTCCTTCAACTGATTCGTCTCTCGTTGAGACTGTTCTTCAGCTGATGTCATGCGGCTTTCTAAAGGTCTGTGATAAAGATCCTCCGGCCATTCCTCTAACGTTTTCCCAAGAATACGTCCTGCCAGATCTCGCAAATCGTTTGGTGACACTGCCCCAGCCTGAATAAACGGTGTCAGAACTTTGGCAATCTCTAATGGGTCTCTAAAGTCAGGACCATTTAATAGGAAACGAACATGCCAAATATCAAGATCCGGCAGGAAAAGTGTATTAAGTTTTCCTGTGATAAGATGCCGTTCAGGCTGAAATACTTGTTCTTCTGTTGTTTTCCGCGCCGTATCGGCTGTCGCTTTGTTATAGTCTTGAGACTCACCTGTGTAAATAGGCGGCAGGCGAAAAGCAGAGCGGATTTTGTTTCTTGTTTTTTCATCGTATTCTAAAAAGAGTGCATCTTCTTGCAAGATCTCTGCTAGGGATTTAAAATTCACTTTGACATTTGAGACATCTTCTTCTCCAGTTAACCCTTTTTCTGTCGGGAGTCCTTCAACTTCAAGCAAGAGAAACTTATGTGCATGATCAGAGCCTTCAATATCGTCCATATAATCCTGAAGCTGCTGATAGGAAGACTCAGACAGCATTCCATTTTCGACAATGATGGCACCAGGTACATGCCGCCCTTGTTTAAAATAAAGGTAGTTCAGCTCTTCTGCCTTGCGTGCTCCATACATATTGACGATGTTGCCAATCCAGCGGGGAATTCCATACGTTCCACTGCCGATTTTAAAATGAATTACTTCTGTTGCGCGCAGCGGCTCTGGGGTGGTGTCATCGTATTTACCTGTTTCACAATGTAAAATGCGCGGATCACCATACTCCTTGAAGAAGACTTTCTTTTCATTGATCACCTGCACATATTTACGGAATCGTTTCTTTCGATTCATTGTTTTCAATTCACCGTTTTCTGTGTACTGGAATTCGACGTCGACTGGCTCACTCAGCTTGCAAATACGGATATGGAGCGCATCTAAATACTCGATTCCTGCCGGCTTTCCCTGACCATCTCGGAGCACCTCTAAAAAACCATTGCCCGTTTTCTCCCGGTCTTCGATGACATAGCCAAGCACTACATCGGCTGATTCATCATAGTTCATGTATTTCGTAAACTCTTCAAGTCTTGTCCATTCCTTCTCTGCGGCCTTTTTTTTTGCTGGTTTCACACCTTCTGCATTAAAGTCAAAGGCATATTCTACACCAAAACCAAAGCCTAAAATATTGGTCTTATACGCATCAATACATTGCTGAAGAATGGTTGAATATTCTGCCATGCTTTTTAATTCATTGATATTGTAAGGCGGGGGAACAATGTCATCCTTTTCGTAGGAAAATTCATCTGCATACATTTGTTTTGTATGATCAGACATGTTTGCCTTCATAATAGTTGCTTTCAATTGTTTCATTGTATGGACCTCCTCTCTCTGTTTGGACGGACTCGCTCCGAGGCGGTCTGCTTCAAATCTGTCACTTCATAATCATCCAGCGCATACCAGATGGCTGATAATGTGTGCGGATCGATTTGAAATTCATCTTCCTCTAGGCGTCCATCCTTATCTGCCTTATAGGTTAGTGATTGAAGTTCATAGATGGTATATGGACAAGCATCAGAACAAATAATTTTCTTAAAACGTTTGATCTTTTTTGTATACTGCAAACGTGAGCCTTGAAACTTATGTGCGGCCACCATTTGAAAGCCGCGCTGCCGAAAATAGTGAATGGTTTTAGGTTCGGCTGCATCGGCTTTAATCAGTTCCTTTGATTCAATAAACTCTTTCAAGTCAATGGCTGTTTCATCATCTGTTTTCCCGCGGTCGTAATATTCCCAATAAATGTATAAGTACTTTTTTTCATGATCGACAGCTAAACGAATGAGCGCATTGTATGACTCAACAAATCCAAAATCCATACCTGCTCGTTTCAGCGGTCTGTCAATCTGCTGAATGGCTTCTAATACGTCAGAATGGCTTCTCACTTCAAATTGCGGAAAAACCTTTGTGCCATTGATCCCGAAATACCCCTTCCTCGCAATACGATAGAGATCCGGATCATACTCTTTCAGCTCATCCAGCTGCTTCACGTAGCTTTTAGGAAGGAATAGGTTATCTTCCGCCGTGGAGTGATGATAGTACGTATCCTTGATGACAACAGTCCGTTTTTTATATAAGGTCTCGTCATCTAAAACAAAACGCTTCAGCTGTTCATCTCGAAAAAAATGTCGGTACGTCCAATTATCCTGACCAACGGGATTGGTCGATAACATCATATAAAGCGGTAAGGATGGATGTCTCAGCCTTCCAAGCAGCTCTTTAAAGCCTTCATAAGAAACCTCTGAACATTCCTCAATCCAAATGATCGAGATGTTGTTGATCGATTTCAATTTTTCAGGCTTGTCCAGCCCTTTAAATAAGATGCTGCTGCCGTTTCGAAACGTCAGTGCAAGCGGCGAACTTCGGCACTTTACCACATGGTCGATGCCGAGGTCGCTGACGATCTCTTGTAATAGGGAAAAGGTTGATTCGCGGTGCGTATCATACACGTCTCGAATGACAAGTGCTGTCCGTTTTTCTTCCAGCAGCTTTAAGACGAGCTTTAAAGCAATGTGATAGCTTTTAGAGGAGCCGTAGCCCCCTACTAAAAATTGAAACTTTTGATTCCAATCGAATAGAAAGTGTTCAAAGTGAGGATTGACTTCTTTTTCAATCAATGGCGTCATGAATCGTCCTCTTTTCGCTTGATCATAATTTGAAGATCTTCCTCTTTTTCTTCACGCACTGCCTTTTTTGTTTTTTCGATCGTCAGTTCAATTTGCTTCAGCCTCAATCTTCGTTCATCCTTTGCATGTGCGAGCTCTTCAAACTGTTTTATTAGACGCCTGAGTTCACCCATTGCACGGGATTGTGCATTTAAAAACGTGGCATGCCGATCCCATGAAAATTGAAACGAGTATTCTTCTGAGGTGATGTCTAGTTCTGTCTGAATGCCTTCTCCTGTTTCTTCTAATGAAGAAGGCATGTATGCCGCCTTTTTCAGCTCTTTGATCATGTCCTCTTGATCTGCTACATACATAATTCGCTGCGCCCGAATTATGGCTGCATATTGAATTTGAATTTGGTCCCAGATTAAATCAAGTGATGTGCGTCCATCCATTTTCTCCATGATTTCAATCGTTTCATCTGAAAGAAATTGATTGAAAATCGAGTGTGCTTGCTTTGACGATGTTTTTTGTCTTTGCCATCCGTATCGCCTTTTCCACGATTTGACGGTATGGATCGAGACATTGTAATGATCAGCAATTTGCTGGTACGTCATCCCCTTCATATAATCCTGCTTGGCCTCTATCCGTTTATCTTTCATTTACATTCACCTGCCGCCTCCTTTTAATTCGAACGATTCCCTCTGAAGGAATCATTTGTGTAGGGCTAGCAAACATTCGTTTGGTCTTTCTAACTATAGGTGGCAACTGTAAGACAAGCTTTCACTGATTTATTTTCGGAAAGAAAAAACGCCTATTCAGCAGCTCTGAATAGGCGTTCTTGTACTTTTTTGGACATCTTCGTCCGCGCTCTTTCCATATGTTTTTGGACAGTTCCTTTTTTGACATCCAGCATGACCGCAATCTCGCTAAACGATAACCCTTGTGTTGTGTGCATAAAGAATACGTCCTTTTCTCGATCTGTTAAAACAGACAAAGCTTCATCAATTCGTTTTTTGTCTCTCTCACTGACTTCTCTCTCTTTCTCTTGAATAAGGGTATATTCATGTGATAAAGCCTCTAACACTTCTGGATTTGCGAGGATGGTACGCTGATAGACTGAACGTCTGTCTAATCCTCTGCGTGCACCTGGCTCTCTTCCGATTTGAAGCCATTCTACTACGTATTCTAGATCGCTCACCATGCTGGCGATCATTTTTTTATCATGCTTGTCTTGAACGGACAGCTGATGTTCTTCTTTTTCTTTAAATGGTTCATATTGTTTTCTAGCATTCTTTAATGCTCTTTTATATTCAATGAGTAAATCTTGCATATTGGCTCTCTCCCTTTTTTAAGAAAATAAAAAAACGGACACCAATCAGGTCCCCTTTTAGCAGGGTCTTGATCAGTGTCCGCAGGCTTTCCGTCTTGGACATATTATTGTGCTTTGATGTGTTCAGTCAGTTAGCTGATTTTAAAACCAATCTCGTGATCTACTCTTGCAAAATGACCTTTTGCCGTTTGAATAATGGTTTTTCCATGTTCAGGTACATCCATTTTATAAGCCGTTCCTACATTCCCATCTAACACGATGACTTGAATTTTTCCTTTTTCCATCTCACCGACAAATGTTTGGTTTTCTTGAATGAGTAATTGTTTTGGCTCGTTCATATGCTTGTCTCCTTTTTTGGTAATGGCCTCGTGCCACCACCTACCGTATTGATAATGATTTCAACTCTTGGACACATACTATAAAACTGGGAAACTCTTAAATCGACAATCTGCAGAGGGACTTCATTCGCTATAGAATGAAGTGCTTCTTGAATATGCTGCAGACTTGGCTGAAAGATGCTGACGTGTACAGGGCGTATCAACCCTTTTTCTGCGTATGTACGCTTTTTTTGGCAGTCAGCCATGTCAAGCGGCATGTGATCAAATAAACGAATCTCAAGTGATAATGCACCTTCTAATTTTTTCGGGCATTGTACTTTTGCAGCTGATCGTATTCTTTTCATCAATGTCTCTTTTGTTAACAAATGCTCGTGTTCAATGATTAAATGGATGACCATGTTATGATCTCCCGTCATCCTCTGCCCATTGGCGGATGTCTTGTTCGTTTTTACTCGCTTTGAGCAAGCATTTCAAGAATGTCATGATTTGCTTCCATCGTTTCACGTCGGCCTGATTCCTCCTTTTTTTGCCTCATCGACCTTAGCTTCCAGGAGGGTCATATATGTCTCTTTCTCTTCTGCTGTGGCAAAAACAAACATCGGTTTCTGATGATGAAAGGCGATCCAGCCGCCAGCTTGCTCTAAGCAAACCTGCGCTTCTTTTCTTGCATCAAACGTCAGCTGATGTCTCATCTTCTTCAGAGGCCTCCAAACTGTCCTCAATTTCTGTTTGGTATCCAGATCGTTTCATGTCATATAACCAACAGCTTTTTGGATAGCCAAAGTCATTCATCTGTGTCACTATTGGATGCTCAATATTCATTCTGCTCGTCTCCCCTTTTTTAAGAACCGATCTTCTTTCAAGAAATTACTCTTTTCGTGTAACTTTTGGCCAAAAAAAAGCTCTTGAACACCGGTATTCAGCAGATCTGCAATATGCTTTGCTATTTCTAAGCTAGGCTTCGTTCTGCCCATTTCGATATTCGCATAGCCGCTTGTGTACTTATATCCCAGTTTTTTCGCCATATAGGTTTGTGTTTTTCCTTGCAATATGCGCTCTTCTCGTAAATTTTCAAGTTTCATCTTTCCACCTCTTACTCAATATGTGTAAGTTATATTCCTTATGATAATATACACGAAACGAGTAAGTCAATCATATTTTTATTCTTTTTGTGTATTTATTTATCTTTTCCGTGTAATTCATGATAAAATTTACTCATAACATGAAAAAAGGTGTTTCCGATGGATAATTTAACTGGGAAGATTTTAACTGAATTAAGAGAGAAGCATGGATGGAGCAAGTCAACAGTTGCTAAAAAACTCGGATTAAAGGCGATGTCCACCTATGCAAACTGGGAATATGGCTTGAGAAAGCCCGACGGTGAAATGATTGTGAAAATTGCCGAGTTATATGGAGTCTCAACCGATTATCTTCTCACAGGTAAGGACAAAGACAGGCCCGCCGACGATCTTGCAGACGATCCTGATTTGCAAATTGCGTTTAAAGCAGCCTCAGATTTTTCCGAAGAAGCACGAAGACAAACCATCGATTTTATTAACTACATTAGAGAGAAAGAGAAGCAAAAAGGCCGTCAGCCAAAACAGCGAGACGACCATTGATCATCTCTTTCCATCATGATTTATGTTGCTGGGATGAACCCAGCTTTTTTTATACCTCTTTTTTCCCCTAAAAAAGAAAGAGCATATGAATAAAAAATCATGTCTTTCCAACATAATATGTGACAATTTTCACCAAAATCACTCTTTTTTTACATATTATAATTGACATATAATTCTATTAATATTAATATATGTATATACCAAAAAAAGGAGTGTTACCGATGAAAAAATTCATGAAAGTCTGTACATTGTCTTTAGTTGCTTTAGGTGCTCTTACGTTCTCCCAAACTGAAGGTGCTCATGCAGCTGCACAGCCAAAAGAACCAGTCATAGCAAAAGCTCCTATTATGAATAAAGTAATTACGGTGAACCGTACACTTTCTGTAGGTTCTTCAATCGCCGTCTCTCTTCCAGCAAGCCAAATTTCTGTGTCGGGTGCAACGTATGCGATTCAATTAGATCAAACAGCTCCAAACTTCACTTGGATTCGCGCTGTACAACGCGGTTCTGTGACAGTTTCCTACTATAATTCACTAGGCGAGCTTGTGATTAACTATATTACTGTTCGATAAACGACTTAGCTTTACATATGAAAAGGCGATGACTTCATGTCATCACCTTTTTGTGTTTTTTATGTAAATTCACTGTCCCCTTATCCAATGCTTGCCAACCCACACCCTTTATGTTAACTTTTAATAAAAATAAGTTAACATAAAGGGGTGCTAATGATGAGAGAGCAAATATCTTTGTCTTGGGAAGCGATAGTAGAGAAAGCGCTGAAAAATGAACCGATCACGGCGCAAGAGGGTCTAGACATTCTTGAAGCTGACGATAGAGAATTGTTACCTATTATGCATGCAGCCTATCAGGTACGATTTCATTTTTTTCAAAAAAAGGTGAAATTAAATATGATTTTTAACGCAAAAAGTGGATATTGCCCTGAGAACTGCGGATATTGTTCACAGTCAATGATTTCAAAAGCACCAGTTGAAAGATATACAATGCTTGATCAAAAAACCATTGTGGCTGGCGCGCGTGAGGCACTCAATAGAAAAGCCGGGACTTATTGTATTGTGGCAAGCGGGAGAGCGCCTTCTCATAGGGAATTAGATGAAGTCACTGCAGCAGTCAAGGAGATCACTGAAACGATGCCTTTGAAAGTGTGTGCCTGTCTTGGGTTATTAAATGAAGACAAAGCGAAGCGGCTGAAGGAAGCGGGTGTTCATCGGTATAACCACAATATCAATACACATCATGATCATCATGCTCAAATTACGACAACTCATACATACGATGACCGCGTGTCGACCATTGAGCAGGTCAAACAGTCTGGCATGTCACCTTGCTCAGGGGTCATTATTGGAATGGGTGAAACCAATCAGCAAATCGTTGAAATGGCTTTTGCGCTTAGAGCACTTGATGCGGATTCAATTCCAGTCAATTTTCTTCATGCCATCGAGGGAACACCGCTCGAGCATCAAAAAAGAACACACCCGATCAAAGCATTGAAAGTGCTGGCAATGATGAGATTTGTCAATCCAACAAAGGAAATTCGGGTATCCGGAGGAAGAGAGTTTAATTTACGGACACTCCAGCCGCTCGCACTTTATGCGGCAAATTCCATTTTCGTTGGTGATTATTTAACAACAAAAGGCCAGCAAGTCCAAATGGATCATCACATCATTGAAGATTTAGGGTTTGAAATAGAAGAATGTGCGTTATAAAAAAGTCTGCCGATTCACCGGCAGACTTTTAAGATTAGAATCTTTTATGAAAATCGACAGTTCCACTTCCATCTTCTCGATCAAAGCTGCCAACAAACGTCCAGTTAATATATCCACCATCACCATTGTTGACAAACGTACCATCTTCAAATACCCAAATACCAAATGTAATACCGTCATATTCAACACTATCATAGTAGACAACATTGTTCAGACCGCTAAAGTCGTGATCTTGGCTTAAGTTTTGGACAACAACGTTGTAGTTTTGACCTGCTTCATAGAATGCACTGTACGCCGCATTTTTTACGAATCCATCACGATTTTGAGATGATTTTACTGCTTGTTCAATTTTATCGGCAATGGCTACTGGATCAATAGAGACACTTCCATCAACCCCTGTTGTTGTAGCAGCTTCAGCCGTTTGACCAAAAGTCGTAAGAGATAGAGGGGCAGCAATCATTGACGTAGCGATGACAGAACCAACAAACATTTTGCTTGTTTTTCTCATTATTTCTAACTCCTCCTTTAATTGGTATGTTTATGTACTACCCCTTCCTCTGTCTCTTAAACACTAATTTATGAAAAAAATTCTTATTCTACCAATTAAGAGGGTGTTTTTACTGTTTAATTAAGCGAAATAACAAAAAAACTACTCTTTATAAAAGAGTAGTTTACAGTATTACATGAACAGGATAAATAAAATCACACCTAGGATAATTCTGTATATCGCAAAAGGCACCAGTTTGATTTTATTGATTAGTTTTAGGAAGAATCGAACAACAAAGAGAGCCACAACAAACGCACTCACAAAGCCGACGATAAAGAATGGCAGCATGTCTGTTGTTAAATATTCGGCATTTTTCACAAGGGTTAACAAGCTTGCTCCCGCCATAATCGGCATCGCCATGATAAATGTAAAGTCTGCCGCAGCACGGTGATTCAAACCAAGAATAACCCCACCTGCGATTGTCGAACCTGAGCGCGAGAAGCCTGGCCATAATGCCAAACATTGAAACAGTCCGATATAAAGCGCCTGTCTGTAAGTCATGTTATCGACAGAGCTTGTTTCTGTTTTCCGTTTATTGATCCAGTCAGCGACAAGCATCAGCACTGCCCCTAAAATCAAACCGACAGCGACCGTTCTGACGTCAAACAAGTATTTATCAATATAATCTTCAAATAAGAAGCCTAAAATGACGGCAGGAACAAGTCCAACAGCAATTTGGGCAATGGTCAGTTTATGCCCGCTGCGCTTTTGTTCTTCGGTGATATTTTTCTTTAAGCCCAATAAGTTTAAAATACGATCTTTAAACACGATCATGACAGCTAAAATTGAGCCTAACTGAATCACGACTTTAAATGTGTTGGCCGCTTCTGGCGTAATAATTTCCTTTGATTTTAACCAAAGATCATCGACAATGATCATGTGACCTGTAGATGAAACAGGTGCGTACTCTGTTAATCCTTCGACAATTCCTAAAACCAGTGCCACGAATAAATCCCATAGATTCATGATTTTCTTTCCTTTCAATTCTGATCTTTTGAACACGCCAAACATCTATGTCCACATAAAGACAAGCTTCCTTCATCGAAAGCTCGTCTTTATGATACTATATTTTTTTCAAAAAAAGATTATGACATCAAACCTTTTCTTCTTTATACAAATTGGACCGCATTTTGAACCAATCAAACAAGTGGGTCGTGATGACCTTCAGAACGGCATACGTCGGAATAGCGACAATGATGCCGACCACGTTGAACAATTTACCAGCTGTTAATATAACAAAAATAATCGTAATGGGATGAATATGCAGGTTTTTCCCCATCACCTGAGGAGAAATGAATTTCCCTTCAACTAGCTGAACCACTGTCCAGACTATAATAAGTTTTAACAGCATTACCGGTGACGTCACAAGTGCAATCACAATCGCTGGTGTAATCGCAATTGTTGGACCAAGGTAAGGCACTATGCTTGTACATGCAGCAATGATAGCGAGCAGCAGCGCATAGTCAAGTCCAATGATCATATAACCGATTAACAGAAGAACACCGATACAGAAGCTGACAATGATCTGTCCGCGAATATACGAGCTCAGACGGTGGTTCATTTCGTGAAGCATGATATGTGTATGTTCCCTCATTTTACTTGGGAAAAATTTCAATAGATAGTCAGGCAGCTTTTTGCCGTCTTTTAATAGATAAAACAGAATGAACGGCACAGTCACGATCGAGATGATAACTTCTGTGAGCGCCCCTAAGAATGTTCCTACACCGGTAAAGGTGCTTTCCAAAATCTTCGTCGCTTGACTGGATGCTTTACTTACCAATTCAGACACGTTAAAGTTCATCGAGTTTTGCACTTGACTAATAAAGTTACTTCCTGTTAATTGTCTAATTTGATCTTCTACCGTATCGACGTATTTCGGAAGATTATGAAATAGACTCATGGTTTGAGCTTGTAAAAAAGGAATAATGGACACGATGGTCACTGTAATAATCCCAATAATGACAATATATAAAAGCAAAATGGAATAGATCCGCTTGATTCTTGCTTTCTCTAACAAGTTGACAATTGGATTTAATAAATAATACACGACCCCCGTTAAAATAATCGGTAAGGCAATGGTTTTGACGAGTACAATGAGCGGTGTGAAAATAAATGATGTTTTCATGAAAACAAGGATATTCAATCCAATTAATAACAGAACGAGTAAAAAGAGAACAAACTTGTTATCAAGAAAAATTTTTTTAAATCGACTGCTCCACATTTGCATAGAGTTCATATCGTTCCTCCAAACACGGGCTATTTTATGAGTAAATTGTACACTACTTGATCATGATATGGTCGTCATTGTTTCAGCTTTTTTTCCATTTTGCAATAGACATCGCCCATACAATGAGAATCGGCTGTCCAATAAGCCTTATCCATAGCAAGGCTTGTTCTGTATTTTCTTGACCTGGAAATGGTATTCCCTCACGTGCAGCAAATAAGTTTGCGGGGAAAACGAGTACAAGATAGACAGCAATGAATTTTGCCGCTGCGACCCTGACATTCGGCAAAAGCAACAGCACGGCCAGCAGCCATTCAAGACATGCAGTCGCATAGACCATTACATATGGAAATGGCCAACCTGGCATCATGCGGGCAAAGCCGCTCGGCTCTATCACATGAAAAATACCAGCCGCTATGAATAAAAGCGCAAAGGTGTATGTACTTCCTATATGCAGGACGCGCTTCATGTTTCCTCCTCTCCCTTCTATCCTGAGTATTACCCGAAGAAGGAAGAAACTACCCACTTTTCGTACATTTATATCCTTTATGTAAGACGCATCAGCCTATATAAAGGTTTCATCGGCTTTTCAATAAAAAGAATATTCTTTCATACAAACGCTTTCAAAGCATGTATAATCAGAGAAAAGCAGAAGGAGGGAATGACATGATTCGATTTGCTGTCATCGGAACGAACTGGATTACAGATCGATTCTTACAGGCTGGTGAAGGAGTTGCTGATTTTACATGTACAGCCGTCTATTCACGGTCCGCTGAAAAAGGACAGGCCTTTGCCGAAAAATATGGGATTGATACGGTTTTTACGAACTTACAACAAATGGCGGAAAGTGATACGTTTGATGCCGTGTATATTGCGAGCCCAAATGCCCTTCATAAAGAGCAAGCCATGTTGATGATGGAGCATCAAAAGCATGTTTTATGCGAAAAACCATTCGCCTCTCATCGAAAAGAAGTGGAAGAAATGATTGCCGCAGCGAAAAAACATCAAGTGTGTTTGATGGAAGCGATGAAAACGACATTTCTGCCAAACTTTCTTCAAATCAAACAGCATCTTGATCAGCTTGGACCTATCAGGCAAGTGGTCGCGCATTACTGTAAATATTCCTCAAGATATGATGCCTATCGAAACGGCGAGCTTCCAAATGCCTTTAAGCCTGAGCTATCCAATGGTTCTTTAATGGATATCGGTGTGTATCTCGTCTACCCAGCCATATACTTATTTGGTCTGCCGAATCAAATTACCGCGAGGGGCTATAAGCTTTCTTCTGGTGTGGATGGGAACGGCTCAGTCCTTTTACAGTATGACGGGCATCAAGCACTTCTTTTTCATTCTAAAATTTCAACGTCTCATTTATCGGCTGAAATTCAGGGCGAAGATGCCACGATGGTGATTGATCAATTCCACCGTCCTTCACAAATCACGATACATGACCGTGACGGACATCAAACTGACGTCTCTCTCAAAGATGATCAGCCAGCTATGTCTTATGAAATTAATCATTTTATTGAGTGTATTCAGCAAGGAATGGGGCAGTCTCCGGTCAACACTTTTGCCCTATCTGTTCAAACCATGTCCGTCATGGATGAAGCGAGAAGACAAATGGGCGTGATGTATCCTGCCGACAGACAAAATGTATAGGGCATGAAATGATGAACAAAGGGCGAAATTATTTTTTGTTCGCCCTTTGTTTTTTACGTTTCGCGTCAGTCGTTTATTTTGACGCTAACACATCCGCAAATGCTTTCACATACGGCGGAAGATCTGGCGGACGTCTGCTGGAGATGAGGTGGCCATCTGTGACCACTGCCTCATCGAACCAGTCCGCACCAGCATTTGTCATATCATCTTTAATACCAGGTGTACTTGTCACTTGTCTGCCTTTCAAGATTCCTGCTGAAATCAGCACCCAGCCGGCATGGCAAATCTGCCCGATTGGTTTTTCCTTCGCATCAAATGTACGGACGATCTCTAATACTTCTGGATAGCGTCGCAGTTTATCAGGCGCCCATCCACCAGGGACTAGCACAGCATCATAATCATCAGCTTGGATGGAATAAAAATCTGCATCTGATACCGCCGGCACACCATACTTCCCGATATACTCATGATTTGCTTTTTCACCTACAAGATGGACAGTCGCCCCTTCTTCTCTTAAACGCAGAACCGGATACCATAGCTCTAAATCTTCAAAATCATCACTGACAAACGCAATGACCTTCTTATTTGATAAACGCATACTATCTCTCCTCTTCTTTTAATTACTTCTATTGTACGAGATGACCTCTTAAAAAGAAAAGCGGTTCCCCTTGAGGAGAACCACTTGACCTTATTCGCTGATCTTGAATTTTTTAATTAAATCACGTAATTCTTCCGCCATTTGGGAAAGAGTCGTGGATGAAGAACTAATCTCTTCCATAGAAGCAAGCTGCTCTTCAGCAGATGCTGCGATATCTTGGATACTTGCTGAACTCTCTCTTGATACATCTGCAATTTCATTCACTGCTTTAGAAATTTGCTCAGATCCTTTTGAAAGCTCGCGCACCGTTGTATTCATTTCATTAATTCTTGCTGCGATTTCCGCTGTTTGCTCATTTATTTGTGAGAAGCTTTCTTTCGTTTGATCTGTAATAGTAAGACCATTTTTCACTTCTTCATTCACTGCTTTGAACATATTTTGAGATGTTTCAATTTCAGAGACGATTTCATTCACAAGCTTTTCAATCTCTTTTGCTGAATCCGATGATTGAACCGCTAGTTTACGGACTTCTTCCGCAACAACAGAGAAGCCTCTGCCTGACTCGCCTGCGCGTGCTGCTTCAATGGCAGCATTTAGTGCAAGTAAGTTCGTTTGATCCGCAATGCCGTTAATCACGCCTAGGATGTTTGTGATATCTTTTGATTTATGTTCTAGTCCGTTGATCACACCTTCAGCTTCTTTTACTGAATGGTCAATCGTCTTCATTTGGCCAACTGTTTGCTCCACAAGCTGTCCACCTGTTTCCGCGACTGTTTTTGATTGAACAGATGACGCTGTGATGACATCAGACGTTTCGGCAACTTCGTTCAGTCCTTCATTCATTTGTTTTAAATGAGCCGCGCTTTGCTCCACCATTTCGTTTTGATTTTCGTTGCCGTTTGAGAATGTTTCAATAGATGATGTAATATGTTCGGTTGCTTTTGTTGTTTGACCTGCGCTCGCCGTCAGTTCTTCAGATGATGAAGCGACATTCTCAACAGATGTTTGTACAGCTTGAATGACATCTCTTAGGGACTCACTCATTTCATTAAAGCTTGTGCCAAGCTGTCCAATTTCATCTTTTGAGCGGACATCAATTTTTTCTGTTAAATCTCCCTGACTGATCTTCTTCGAAGAAGAGACAAGAGTGGAAAGCGGTTTTGTAATGGAACGGATGATAAAGAAGATCAAAATTCCGCCAATGATAAGCGCACCGGCTAAAATGATGGTGGCCATGTTAAAGACTGGCTGTGCAGCTTCTTCTACTTCACTGACAAACATCGTCCCGGCAATCTTCCAGCCAGTCGCCTTGTTTGTGGTAAACTCCATTTGCTTTTCTTTTCCTTCAAACATATAGCTCATCGATCCGTTATCTTGTGAATACAGTTTTTCTAACCATTCACCACCAGATATTTTTGTTCCCGCTTTTTTATTTGGATGAGCCACATATGTGCGATCTGGACTTCCAATAAAGGCAAAGCCTTGTTTCCCAATATTAATGCTATTGGACTCTTTAACTAGATTTGCAATATTTAGGTTCATCGCGATGACGCCTGATCCATCCTCTAGTTTTTTAGAAATCGTTACCACAAGTGTACCGGTTGAAGCCGTTGCATATGGTGCTGAAACAGACAGCTCACCGTTTTTCGCCCAGCCGTCTTTATACCAATCACGCTCAGTTGCGACATAACCTGCAGGCATTTTTTGATTAGGATATCTTGAAAACACTTTGCCATCACTTGAAGCGACAAAAATGCCTTCTGTGTCATCATTCATACTCATGAACTGCTCAAAGCGTCCTTGAATATCGGTCGTTCCTTTTTGCTTGAGCTTTTTCTCCGTGATCCATTTGCTAAAGAAATCGGCTGCGTCTGTTTTCACTTTTACAACCTTCGTAATATTTTTATCTAGCTGCTCTACGTTTTCCTTAGCACTTTGCATAATTTGATCATTTAAGGAAGTGCTTGCCGTATGGTATGAAGATAATGCCAATACGATGATTGGACATAAAAGAATAAATAAGAAAGAGAATACGAGCTTTTTTGAGATAGATGGCTTTCTGAAATACTGTATGAATTTCATAAAAAAGAAAACTCCTTTTAGTAAGATAGTATATATATCGGAAGTACTACTATGTTCTTTACTTTTTTAACTTATTAAAGTCTAAATAAGTCCAATTTACCCAATTTATATGCATCGAATGGAAAAACACCTGACGATTTGGCGTCAGGTGTTTCGCTACTCTCTTACATTTTAAATTGTTTAATGAGCTCTCTAAGTTCTTCTGCCATCTGAGATAAAGTGGCAGACGATGAGCTGATTTCTTCCATAGATGCCAGCTGCTCTTCTGCTGAAGCCGCGATATCTTGGAAGCCTGCTGAGCTTTCTCTTGAGAGCTCTTTAATTTGATTCACTGCATGGGAAATATCATTTGAACCATGCGATAGTTCTTTGGCTGATCCGTTCATTTGTTTCATTTGTTCTGTCATTTCTGATGTTTTATCAGTGATTTTCTCAAAACTCACTTTCGTTTCATCTGTAATGTTTAATCCAGATTGTACTTCTCCTGCTACTTGTTTAAACATTTTCTGCGATTTTTCTATTTCCTCCACAATTTCGTTCGTCAGGCTTTCAATTTCTTTTGAAGAGCTTCCTGACTGCTCTGCCAGCTTGCGGACTTCTTCTGCGACAACAGAGAAGCCTCTGCCTGCTTCACCTGCTCGTGCAGCTTCTATCGCAGCGTTTAAAGCAAGAAGATTCGTTTGTTCCGCAATACCGTTGATGACCCCAAGGATGTTTGTAATATCTTTTGATTTCTGCTCTAAGCCTGCAATGACAAGCTCTGCTTCTTTTACTGCCTGCTCTATAGTTTGCATTTGACCTGCTGTTTTTTGAACGAGTTCTCCTCCAGCCTGAGCGGTTTTGCTCGATTCGATCGACGATTCCATCATATGAGAGGTTGTGTCGACCATATGCGATAGGCTGCGATCCATTTCGTTTAACTGGACCGAGCTTTTTTCGATCATATCATTTTGATGTTCAGTGCTGTTTGAGAACTGTTCAATAGATGATGTGATATGCTCGGTCGCTTGAGCTGTCTGTCCCGCACTTGCCGTTAACTCTTCAGACGAAGCAGCCACATTTTCAATGGAATTTTGGACAGCTTGAATGACTTGTTTCAGCTTTGCTGACATGTCGTTAAAGCTTTGTGCAAGCTTTCCGATTTCATCGTGCGTACGCACTTGAATATGCTGGGTCAAATCACCTTGGCTGATTTTCTCAGCCGATTCAGAGAGCTCTATCAGTGGCTTTCGAATCGATTTAATAATAAAATAAATCGCGATTCCGCCAATGACAATCGCAGCCGCAAGGATGATCATTGTTAAGTCGAGCACTGGCTGTGCGGCTTCTTTTACTTCATTCACATACATCGTTCCAGCAAGCTTCCAGCCTGTTGCTTCATTTGTGTCAAAAAACATTTGTTTCGGCTGGCCATTGTATTCATATTCAAAACTGCCTTCTTTTTTATCATACAGTTTCGAGATGAAGTCACCAGTCAGCTTTGTCCCAGCCTTATCGGTTTTATGGGCAACATAACGCTGATCTGAGGTGGCGACAAACGCATAGCCTTCTTGGCCAATTTTGATGCTGTTTGTATCTTTCACAACCGTATTTAATCGCACATTCACCCCAATCACACCAGATCCATCTGCTAATTGTTCTGATATTGTGATGAGCAGGTCATCTGATGACTTACTTGTAAAAGGATCTGAAATAATGAGTTTCTTCTCTCCCATCGATTGCTGAAACCATGGTTCATTTTTTGCGCTCTTTGCATTATCTTTGTGTATCTCGGAATATTCAGTTAGTTTACCATTTTGATCTGCAACAAATACTTCTACTACATCGTCATCTGTTTCCGATAATTGCTCTAATTTCACTTTGAGTAAATCTTTGTTTTTAGCAGCCAATTCACTCTTTTTGACCGATTTGGATAAGTATGAAACAATGTCAATTTTAGGCTGTATATCTTTATTAATGAGTTCGTTTAATTGTTGAACACCATTTGCAGCGCTAGACATAATCTCATCACTGAGAGACTTTGATGCCACTTCATAAGAAAATGCGGCCAATACGAGAATTGGCACTAGAAGAATCGCTAAGAATGCAGTAATTAATTTCTTCGACATCGTAAAGTGCTTAAAAAAGTTGATTTTTTTCATTTCTCTACTCCTTTTGATTTATGATTTGTGGTCTTTCTCTTCTATTCTTAGGTAATATGAATTATTTTTCAAGGAATAATGTTCAAAAAACCCAAAAAATAAGTATAATTACCCGCTTCTTTTGATTTACTCAAACAAAAAAAGAGCCTCTAGCTGGAGGCTCTTTTCTTCATGTCTATTCAACCTTAAATTTACTTATTAAATCGCGTAATTCTTCTGCCATCGAAGAGAGTGTGGCAGAGGACGAGCTGATTTCTTCCATCGATGCCAGCTGTTCTTCTGCTGAAGCAGCAATGTCTTGAATATTTGCCGAGCTTTCACGTGATACGTCTGCAATCTCACGAACAGCCTCTGACACATGTGCAGAGCCTTTTGAAAGCTGGACAACGGTTTGATTCATTGTTTGGAGCTGGTTAGAAATTTCTTTTGTCATGTCGAAAATATTGTGGAAGCTTACTTTCGTTTGTTCAGTGAAGCTTAAGCCTGATTGAACTTCTCGATTCACCGCAGTAAATACTTCCTGTGATACATCGATGTCTTGCACGATTTCTTTGATCAAATTCTCAATTTCTTTTGCTGAGTTGGCAGATTGAACCGCCAGTTTTCTTACTTCTTCTGCTACAACGGAGAAACCTCTGCCAGATTCACCAGCTCTTGCTGCCTCAATTGCTGCATTTAGCGCAAGTAAATTCGTTTGATCGGCAATTCCATTGATGACACCGAGAATTTGGGTAATATCTTTCGACTTACTTTCAAGTGCACTGATGACATTCTCTGCTTTTTTCACGGACTGATCAATGACATTCATTTGAGAAGCGGTTTTTTCAACAAGCTGTCCGCCTTCCCCTGCGATATCTGTTGATTTGATCGATGAAGCAGTAATAGATTCAGCCGATTCATTCATATTCTGAAGGCCTCGGTTCATTTCCTCTAACTCTTCTGAGCTCAATTCCACTTTATCATTTTGGCTTTCATTTCCGCTGGAGAATTGTTCAATGGCTAGTGTAATATGCTCTGTTGCTTTACTTGTTTGTCCTGCACTGGCAGTCAGTTCTTCTGATGAAGATGCGACATTCTCGACTGAAGTTTGAACGGCTCCAATGAGGGATCGCAATGAGTCAATCATCGTATTAAAGCCTTTACCAACTTGTCCAATTTCGTCATCTGACTGGATCTGAAGCTTATCGCGTAAATCACCTTCGCTGACTTTTTTCGAGAAGCGGGCAAGATTGGATAATCTTTTTGAAATAGAGCGGACGATAAAGAAAATGAGGGTTCCTGCTACAATGAGTGTGACACTGAATACGATAATGGCTGTATTGAAAACGGGCTTTGCCGCTTCTTCTACTTCAGATACGAGCATCGTTCCACCAATTTTCCAGCCGGTTAATTCATTGGTTACATATGCAACCTTTTTATCTGTTCCTTTGAGGGTATAGCTGCCGCTACCTTCTTTGTTTTTAAAAATAATACTGGCCAGATTCTCATTGACCTGACTTCCTGACTTTTGGGTTGGATCTGCTAAAACCGTTTTATCTTTCTCCATGATGAAAGCATAGCCTTTTTGCCCAATTTTGATTTCTTTTAGTTTTTGGAGCAGGCTGTCAATTTCCATATCAAGACCAATGACACCTGAACCATCTTTCATTTTTTGGGCAATTGTGATAACCATTTTACCTGTGGATGCTGCTACATATGGTTTTGTGATGACTTGTTTGCCGTTTTCTGCTTTCAATGCCTCTTGATACCATGGACGTTCTCTTGGATCGTAGCCATCTGGCATCTTTTGAACTGGGTATTGCATAAACAATCCCTTTTCAGAGCCTGCATAGATCGCGGATACATCTTTTTCATTAATTTTTCCAAATTGCTGTAATTCTTTAATGGTCGCATTTCTATTTTTTTCTTGAAGGTTAGACGCTTTGAGCAAGTCTGAAAACAGTGTCACAGCATCTGATTTGTTGCCAATATTCTCATTGATTAAGGTATCAAATGCATTGACCTGACTCATCGCACTGCCCATAATCTGTTTGTCTAGTTCTGTCTTTGATGTAAAAAATGCACTAATTGTCAGTGCCATAGTTGGCAGGATAAGGACTACCAAAAAGGCAATGATTAATTTTTTTGAAATGGATGGTTTTTTGAACCATTGGATCATTTTTCCCATTTTAACTTTCCCCCTTTACTTCTCTAAAGTTATTATCGGATGAAAGGTTTATTTTTAGAGGCTGGAAGTGACCTTTAAAAATAAAAAAAATATCCAGACAATTCTGGATATCTTTTCATCATCATTTAATTAATTTTAAATTGACTTGTGAGCTCTTTTAGTTCCTCTGCCATGTTGGCAAGTGTCACAGAAGAAGAGGTGATTTCTTCCATAGATGCTAGCTGCTCTTCTGCAGAAGCCGCAATGTCCTGAATGTTTGCTGCGCTTTCTCTAGAGACTTGGCGCATCTCCTGCATCGCTTGTGAAACAAGCTTTGAACCGCTCGAAAGGTCAATGGCTGTATCGTTTAATTGCGTCAGTTTTTTCGACATTCCTTCTGCCGCCTCATAAATGTGCTGGAAGCTTTCTTTTGCTTCTTCTGTCATACCGAGTCCTGCGTTTACTTCTCGATTGACTGCTTTGAACATATCTTGAGATTTAGCAATTTCTAACACAATTTCTTGGATAAGCTTCTCAATTTCTTTCGCTGAATCTGCGGATTGGACGGCGAGTTTTCTCACTTCTTCTGCAACGACGGAGAAGCCGCGTCCTGATTCACCTGCTCTTGCTGCTTCGATTGCTGCATTAAGCGCAAGTAAATTCGTTTGATCCGCGATGCCGTTAATGACATTTAAAATACTCGTAATATCTTTAGACTTGTATTCTAATTCTTTCATGACCTGTTCTGCTTCTTGTACAGATGTATCAATATGTTTCATTTGGCTCGCTGTGCTTTCAACAATTCGGCCGCCTTGACCAGCCGCCTCTGTTGATTGAAGTGAGACAGCAGCCACTTCAGATGAGGTTTGTGACATATCTTGTAATCCTTCGTTCATTGCCACAAGCTGATTCGTACTAGATTCGACTTTCTCGTTTTGTGCTTCATTTCCATTTGAAAATTGTTCAATCGACATCGTGATATGCTCTGTTGCTTGACTCGTTTGGCTCGCGCTTGCCGTCAGCTCCTCTGAAGCCGAAGCCACGTTGTCGACAGATTGCTGTACAGCGCGAATGACGTCACGAAGAGATTCACTCATCTTGCTGAAGCTTCTTGTGAGATCTCCTATTTCATCCTTCGATTTGGTTTCGAGGGTTTCTGTTAAATCACCTTCACTCACCTTTTCTGAGAAATCAACAAGCCTTCTCAGTCCAATTGTGATCGAGCGAACGATGAAGAAGATAGCGACACCACCAAGGATAAATGAAGAAATTAAAAGAATAATGGCAGAATTCCAAACTGGCTGTGCTGCTTCTTTTGTTTCTGATACAAACATCGTTCCAGCAATTTTCCAACCTGTTAAATCATTTGTAACAAAAACGATACGTTTTTGTTCTCCTTTATTCTCATAAGTTGATGTTCCTTCTTTTCCGCTGTAAAGGATAGATGAAATATTTCCTGTGACCTTAGATCCTGATTTTTCTTCTGGATGGGCTACAATTTGTTTGTCTTTATTTGCAATAATTGGATATCCTTCTCGTCCAATTTTAATTTTTTTTATTTTATCAACAATGTCTTGCACATCAATGTCGATTCCGATCGCTCCCGATCCGTCCTTCAGGCGCTGGGCAATTGTGACTACCATGCCGTTTGTTGTAGCAGAGATGTATGGGTTGGTGACAACTGGCTCACCTTTTTCATCCTGCATCGCTAGCTGATACCAATCGCGTGTCGTTGGATCATAACCTTTTGGCATGTCTACTTTAGGAAACTGAATGAAATCACGATTTTTACTTGCTGCATAAAATCCAACGACATCTTCTTCGTTGATTTTGCTGTATATCTCCAAATGCTCATACAGTTCGTCCTGGTTTTTCTTTTTAAAGTCTGCACCAGTAGATGTTTCAGTAAAGAGTTTTACTGCGTTTTCCTTATTCACAAGCTTTTGCTGGATCATGTCATTCAGTTCATTTACTCTTGTGTTTGCTCCGTACATGATCTCATGATCTAATTCTTCTTTGGCAATCTGATATGAAATCGTACTGAGTATAATGATTGGCAAGACGAGAACAAGTGTGAATGAAATAATCAGCCTTTTGGAAATCGATGGTTTTTTCAACCATTTTATTGCATTTTTCATGTTTTTCCTCCTTTTAAACGATATGTTTTATATCGGACGGCTTCATATTATTTTCATGTTTTTCAAATAAAAAGGATGCCTTTTTGTTTATTTTCACAAATTGATTCCTTGCCCAAGCACCTTGCATACGATAATACAAAAGGGGGCGCTTTTCATATGATTATCCTTTCAGGACAGCCAGTGACAAATGAACAGCTGGCATCGTTTCAGCTAGAGGGACAAAAGCGGATCATTTTGATGCAGTTACAGGCCTCGAATGATACGTTCCGTTATAGGCAAGCATCTGATTTGTTATTTGAGGTCACTTTAAGATCGAACATTATGAATGCTGCAAGAGATTTGAATAAGAGTGGTGCCTCATTTGCCATCTTTCAAAGGTCTCGTGCAGATGAGGCGTTTTGGCGTGTATCGGAAGCAGGAGCACTAGAGCTGCGCTATCAAGTGGAGCCAGCTAGAGGCATTAAAGACATTTTTGAAAATGGTTCAAAATATGCATTTGAATGTGCAACGGCGATTGTCATTGTGTTTTATATGGGGGTCTTGCAAACAGTAGGAGAGGAGAAGTTTAATCGAAGACTCCGCAGTTTAACACTGTATGACTGGCACTATGATACATTGTCGATTTATACAGAGCGCGGGAATGATTTTATCTATGGGGATTGCTTATATTTCGAAAATCCAGAGTTTAGTTACCAGCAGTCGCAATGGCGCGGGGAAAATGTGATTTACTTAGGAGAAGATCAATATTACGGACATGGGCTTGGGATTTTAACAGCGGCAGAAATTATCGACAAACTGAATAAGAGAAGACGGCCAGGTGCAGTTCAATCCGCTTATTTATTACCACAGACTACCCGGATGGATGTGATTTATCTCAGGCAAATGTTTGGCAGTTAAAAAAAGCCTCTTGTCTATTGGTTATGACAAGGGGCTTTTGTATGCCTTGCGTTTACGATAATTTTGGAGTGTGCCAAGCATCGTGTTTGCAAGGACCTCCATCTCTTCTAAATCTTTTCTTGTGACTGGTGGATCGTGCCGGCTCCATTTCACGTATCGAACAAAATAGTAATGGCGAATGGGCGTAAGGACGGCAGGAGATTGTGGAAAGTCATCAAACCAAAATTCAATCTGCCCTTTTTTTCGGTAGGAATGTTTTAAGATGTCCATCCTGTCACACCACCCATCATGATTTTATGTCTGTGTCAGTTCGTGCATGATGTCTTCAACGCTTAAAATCGAGTGAATACGTCCAACGCCCTGTCCTGCCCACAGAGCCATTTGATCAGGGTTACCGCCGGCAGCAGCTGCTTTTCGCATCGGTGTTGTGCATACATGCTGAACTGGATAAGGAAGAACCCTATCTTCATGCAGGCTTTCATCCTCCATCCACTGATTCACAATACCTCTCGCTCTTTTCCCAGAAAAAAGCTTTGTCACCCTTGTTTCACTGCCTTCTGCTTGTAAAATAGCCTTCTTGTATACCTCTGCCGCAGCACTTTCCTGGCTGGCTAAAAACCGTGTGCCGATTTGAACCGCATCCGCTCCAAGCGCTAACGCTGCTTTCACACCTGATCGGTCCGTGATGCCTCCGGCGGCAATCAAAGGCACACGGCAGAGCGCTTTGACATCAGAGAATAAACTGATTAGTCCCAGCAGGGCGTCTCCTTTTGCATGTAAAAATGTGCCGCGATGCCCCCCTGCTTCACTTCCTTGCAGAACAATGGCATCCATTCCTTTTTCCTCTAAAAGCAGTGCTTCCTCTTTTGTTGTGGCCGTTCCGATTAAAAAGATTCCCTTTTGTTTTAAGCGGTGAATCGTTTGTTCATTTGGGCAGGCGAATGTAAAGGACACGATAGGAACGTCTTCTTCCAGAAGAATGCTGATTTTCTGTTCAAAATCATCCCGCAATTCTTCTTCACTTGTAATCCTATCAGCTGCGGGCCATACAGGCAGTCTCTTCTCCCAAAACGCCATATCCTCTTTTTTCACATCTGGAATTGGCTCTGGTACAAACACATTGACCTGAAACAGGCGAGATGTCAGCTGTTTGACCTGTCTAATCTGCTGTCTCAAATCGTCAGGCTGCACATATCCACTTGCCAGGCTGCCAAGCCCCCCGTATTCTGAAACAGCGGCTGCCAGCTGCGGTGTCACAGACCCTCCTGCCATAGGCGCTTGAATGATTCCATGTTCGTTTTTCGGTAACCTTTTGATATCCCCCATTTATTTCCCCCATCTCTTACTCGTTTGATGACACTTGTACATAAAAATGCCGATATCTTGGCCCGTCAAACTCACAGAAATAGATTCCCTGCCACGTGCCAAGCACAAGATCCCCATCATGAATGAGAACATGCTGAGACGCCCCCATATAACTCGCTTTCATATGTGCTGCCGTATTTCCTTCCATATGGCGGTCCTTTGGATGTTCCCACGGAAAGACTTCATCTAGCCGGCGAAGCATATCCCGTTTCACATCTGGATCCGCATTTTCATTAATGGTCATCCCTGCTGTCGTATGTGGACAATAGACGATGACAGTTCCGTTTTGTATGCCTGTTTCCCTGACATAATGACGAACCTCGTGTGTGACGTCGATCATGTCATCGCGTCTGTCTGTTTGTATATTGATTATTTTCATTTGAACTGCTCCTTTTTGACGTTTCTATAAAACCATACCCTTTTTATGCGCGATCAATCAGCAGAAAACAAATCCTCTTACCTAAAGTTTACCAAGCAAAAAAACCTCGTCAAGCAATGCGAGGTTTTTAAGAAAAGTGAACCTTTTTGACTTCAATGGTTCGAATATGGTGGTCTTCAGCATCCATGATGGTAAATTCACAGCCTTCTGCTTCAATCGTATCTCCAATGTCAAAATCAAATTTATGGGTCATCATCCAGCCAGCAATTGTATCAACATCATCATTCTCAATGGCTAAATCCAATAAATCATTTACTTCATCAATCAATGCTTTCCCATCCATCACATAATGGAAATCACCTTTTTTAACGATGTGAGGTGTTTCATCCTGATCATATTCGTCTCGAATCTCTCCGACGATTTCCTCTAATATGTCCTCTACTGTGACAAGTCCCGCTGTTCCTCCGTATTCGTCTACGAGCACTGACATATGAATTCGTTCCTTTTGCATCAAAATGAGCAATTCTTGAACAGGCGTACTTTCAATCACTCGTATCACCGGACGCATTAAGTCTTCAATAGATACATCTTGATTTAGGAAGCTAGCCTTAAATACATCTTTGCTATTGATAACACCAATCACATGATCTTTGTCTTCTTTAATAACAGGGTAGCGTGTGTACCTTTCGTTCAGCATATAATGGGTCACGTCTTCCAGGGTCTGTTCAATCTCTATGGCTGAAATTTCTGTACGCGGGATCATAATCTCTCTCGCCACTCGGTTATCAAATTCAAAGATTTTATTCACATATTTGTACTCAGATTGGTTAATCTCACCCTTCTCATAGCTTTCAGATAAAATGAGTCGCAATTCTTCCTCACTGATCGCCACTTCATGTTCTTTGACAGAATGATAACCAAATAATTTCACGATGCTTCGTGCAGCCCCATTTAATGCTTTAATAAACGGGTACATGACTTTATAGAAAAAGATGAGTGGTTTTGCTGTCACAAGGCTGACGGCCTCTGCCTTTTGAATGGCAATTGTTTTAGGCGCGAGTTCCCCCACCACGACATGTAAAAACGTAATGATCACAAATGCGATGATAAACGAAAGGATGTCAGTCAATGCGGAATGAAGCCCGATTTTTTCAAAAAGCGGATGAAGAAAATGCTCCACCGTTGGCTCACCCAGCCACCCTAAGCCTAAAGCCGTGATGGTAATTCCAAGTTGGCAGGCGGATAAATATTCGTCAAGATTTGATATCAGCTTTTGAACATGGATGGCTCTCTTATCACCGCTTTCAATCAGTTGATTGATTTTAGAGCCTCTAATTTTCACAATCGCAAATTCAGTGACAACAAAAAATGCTGTCGCAGCAATGAGTAATATAACTAAAAATACGTTTAAAATATACAAAAAAACCCTTACCTAACAATGGTAAGGGCTCACCTCCTCTGGCATCAATTAATCATTACGGCCATTTAGGAAGATCATTACAAAACGGAGCAATTCAAACAGGGAGACAAGGGCCGCTGCTACGTACGTCAGAGCTGCAGCATTTAACACCTTGTTCACGCCTCTTTCTTCACTGCTTCTAATGATTCCTTCTGAAACAATGATATCTTTTGCACGAGAACTTGCATTAAACTCGACAGGCAATGTCACAAGCTGAAAGAATACAGCTGCTGAGAACAAAATGATCCCAAGCCCGATTAAGTTAAGGCTGCTGAGCAAAATTCCACCAAGGAAAAGAAGCGGAGCAACACCAGATGCAAAGTTCACGACAGGAAAGATCTTATGTCTCAAAACAAGCGCACCATAGGATTCCTGATGCTGCAAGGCATGTCCAACCTCGTGTGATGCGACTGAAATGGCCGAAATGGAGTGGCCGTAGTACACAGGTTCAGATAAACGAACCACACGCTGTGTCGGGTCGTAATGATCAGTCAAAGTTCCTCTTACCGGTTCAACAGGCACGTCGTATAACCCGTTGCGATCTAAAATATATCGAGCGGTTTCAGCACCTGTTTTCATACTGGATGCTTCAACCTTTGAATACTTTTCAAAATTATTCTTTACTTTAAATTGTGCCCAAAATGATAATCCCAATGCGGCAAATGTTAAAAAATAAAAAAACAGCATGCTCATCAGCTTCCTTTTATTTTATATATTTATTTACAATTTTAATGACTTTTATGTACCATGTACAGCAAAAAGCACTAGGTCTTTTTCAGGGGAATAACCGCACCAATGAAAAAGAAGAACACACCTAAGCAAGCTGTATAAAAAGTCACTGTACCATAAAGGTCTTGAAAAAAGTGCAGCCATGAAAAATCATTCATAAAATGATTCACAGCATTTAAATCAAATACGAGTAAGATGACAGCTGATGATAAAAAGTGCACGCCAATAAAAAGAAGTACGGTCTTTTGAACGAACGTCATTCGAATTCCCTCCTTCTTCTCCTTTATTTTAAGATATGGGTTCTATTTCAATACATGACGAAGATGAAAAAATGTTTCCTCAATCGGGCATACTGACATTAGCAGTCTCCTGAAAGGAAGAGTCCGATGAAATCAAACCGTATCTTTATTGCTTGGCTAAGGTGGCCACTTTATCTTCGAATTGCTATTATCATCTGTTTCTTGCTTCTCTTTTTTGGACAATTAATCGTTTTACTTGAACCGAAGCAGTATCATACGATCTTTGATGGGATCTGGTGGGCGCTCATTACAGTCTCTACGGTTGGCTACGGTGATTTTGTACCGCAAACCATGCCAGGGCAGGTGGCGGGTATGGCGCTCATTTTTATCGGTGCCAGCTTTGTCACCGCTTATTTCGCCACTCTTGCAGCCGCTGTGTTCAGCAAGCAGCACCATTATGTTGAGGGCAAGGTAGCCTTTAAGGGGAAAGGACACCTGATTATCGTCGGCTGGAATGAGAAAACGAACAAACTGCTTCAGTCGTTTCAAACGATTGATCCAGCCATGCCGATTGTGCTGATTGATGACTCCTTGAAAGAGGGGCCTCTTTTGGAAAATGTTCATTTTATTAAAGGACATGGGACCGAAGATGGCACACTGCGCAAAGCCAACATTACCAGTGCAGATGCACTCATGATTACCGCGGATCAGCATGAAAATGAAGTGACAGCCGATATGCAGAGTGTTTTAACCTTACTTGCAGCAAAAGGATTAAATCCTTCGCTATATTGTTTAATTGAAATCTTAACAGATCGTTACGTGAAAAATGCCGAGCGTGCTGGTGCCAACCAAGTCATTCATACCTCTGATGCAGTGAATCATTTAATGGTTGAACATTTTCTTATAAAAGAACAACTCACGGCGTTAACAAAAAAACGACAAATGACCTTGCATAAAAACGTCGCTATCATACCTGTACCGGCTTCATTGGCTGGAGAAACATTCTTAACAGCGCTCCATCACTTTTTAGAGCATCATGTGATTATCGTCGGCGTACAAAAAAAAGAAGGACCCATGATGAATCCTCCCTTTGGCTATGAGCTTCATCCAGAGGATGAACTGATCAGCCTTTAAAGCAGTGCGTCTTCTAATTCCTTGACGAGCGAAAAACCAATCTCAGCATAAGCCTTTGATACATCTCCATCTTTCTCTTTTGGTTCTTGGAATTGGTTAAAGGATGCGCCCACATTTCCAACCATCGCATGATCATCTAATTTGTCTTGATATACATGCTTTAAAAGAAATGGATGTCCCATTTTCACCACAACACCTGGCTGATCGAGCTGGCCTTTCTCGGCTGTAAAAGGAACTCTGAGAAAGGTATAGCCATCACGGTTATCAATTTTATAATCAAAATACCCGTGATCATAATCCCAGTTGCCATTAATGACATAACCGAGCGGCTTCATCGTTTCTTCTAAATGGTAAAGTGAAAAGCTTTCACCAGGAAGCCTGGATGGTACATGAATCATACGAAACCCTCCTTTTTGTATAGGTTTCGTTAAAGAGAGGAATTCATACATTTCCCCCTTGTGATTTGTACATTGTTTGTAAACGCGGCATCAAATAGGCTTTGATTGGTTGATTGATTCGTCTCGTTATCACTGCCAGAACCTGCTGTTTCCTTCGTAGCACTTTTAGAACAAATGCGTCCGACATTGCCAAAGTTAACGATCGCCTGGCCAGAAATATCATGAATATAAATATGATTCGTCCTCATTTTTCACCCTCCTCCATTCATTATTCTATGTACAGAACACAGGAAAGCTTGCACAGGAACCTGAAGAAAACAAAAAAGGCACACCTTTATGAAAAGGTGTGCTTTTTCATTCTTATGATTGTTTCAGGCGGCTTTCAAGTTCTGCTTTTTTCTCTTCAAAGCCTGGTTTTCCTAGTAAAGCAAACATATTCACTTTATAAGCTTCTACTCCAGGCTGATCAAATGGATTGACGCCTAGTAAATATCCAGACATCGCACATGCTTTCTCAAAGAAGTAAACAAGGTATCCGAATGTATAAGCATCCATCTCAGGAATTGTCACGATGAGATTCGGTACTTTTCCATCTGTATGGGCAAGCATCGTTCCTTCAAATGCTTTTTTATTGACGAAATCAACCGTTTTTCCTGCTAGGTAGTTCAAACCATCAAGGTCTTGTTCTTCTGCTTCAATCACAAGCTCATGTCGAGGCTTGTCTACATTCACGATTGTTTCAAACAAGTCTCTTCTTCCTTCTTGAACATATTGACCAAGTGAATGAAGATCTGTTGAGAAGTTAGCAGATGAAGGATAGATTCCTTTTTCATCTTTCCCTTCACTTTCACCGAATAATTGCTTCCACCATTCTGCGAAATATTGAAGGCCTGGCTCATAGTTAATCAGCATTTCAATCGTTCTGCCTTTATTGTAAAGGACATTGCGAACGACAGCATATTGGTAAGCCGCATTTTCAGAAAGCTCAGATGAAGCGAAGTCTTCGCTTGCTTTTGCCGCACCTTCCATCATCTGATCAATGTCTGCTCCGCTCACAGCGATTGGCAAAAGGCCGACTGCTGTTAATACAGAATAGCGTCCACCAACATCATCAGGGATGATAAATGATTCATAGCCTTCTTCAGTTGCTAATGTTTTAAGTGCACCGCGTGCCTTGTCGGTTGTGGCATAAATACGTTTTTTCGCTTCTTCAGCACCGTATTTTTCAATGAGGAGCTTTTTAAAGATACGGAACGCAATGGCTGGCTCTGTTGTTGTACCAGATTTTGAAATCACGTTAATGGAGAAATCCGCATCTTCTAATAGATCCATTACATCTGTTAAATAAGAAGAACTGATGTTGTTTCCAATAAAAATAATTTGCGGAGTCTTGCGCTTGCCTTTTGGCAGAATGTTATAGAAAGAATGGTTCAAAAACTCAATCGCCGCACGTGCGCCTAGATAAGAGCCTCCGATTCCAACAACAAGCAGGACGTCAGAGTCAGACTTAATTTTATCTGCACTTTTTTTAATGCGGGCAAATTCTTCACGGTCATATTGCTTCGGCAAGTCAACCCAGCCTAAATAATCGCTGCCTGCACCCGTTTGTTCATGAATATTATGATGGGCTACCTTCACAAAATCTTTTAAATATGTAAGCTCATGTTCTTGAAAGAAAGGTAACGCTTTCGAGTAGTCAAATTGAATATGTGTCATCGCTTGTAAGCCCTCCATTACGTTAGTTCTGTCCCTTTCACTTTAGCGGAACTAGCTTTTGAAATCAAGTGATCGTCACTGGCATGGCAAAAAGCCGCTTCTCTGGATGAGAAGCGGCAATCTGAATTATAAAGAAGCTTTCAAAATAGAAAGAATGTCATCACGATTAAGTTTCATAAAGTTACCAAAACCACCGTATTCCATTTCTTTTGCTGCAATGTCGGCAATTTTGTCCAGCTGATCTTCACCAATGTCATAATCCGCTAAACGACTTGGTGCACCGAGGCTTGTCCAGAATGCTGACAGTTTGTCGATTCCTTCTAATGCGATGTCACGATCTGACTTTCCTTCTGTTTCGATGTCAAACATGTTCAGCATAAGGTTTTTAAAACGTTCTACATTATGATCGAGGGTGTGGCGCATCCAGTTTGGGAAGAGGATGGCAAGTCCGCCTGCATGCGGAATGTCATAGACAGCCGATACAGCATGCTCAATCGTATGCGATGCCCAGTCGCCAAAGTAACCCATTTGCAGCGTGCCATTTAAAGCAATCGTTCCTGCATAAAGGATGGTTTCACGGTGCTCATAGTTTTGTAAGTCTTCAAGAAGCTTTGGTGCTGTCTCGATGACTGTTTGAAGAACAGCAAAACACATTCGATCTTGTAGAGGCGTGTTTTTGACATTATGGAAGTATTGTTCAAATACATGGCTCATCATATCAACCATGCCATACACCGTCTGATTCTCTGGGACAGAATATGTGTGCTCAGGGTCTAGAATTGAAAATGCAGGATGAGTAACTGAACTTCCCCATACATATTTTTCATTCGTTTCCCAGTTTGTGATGACAGAGTCTGGATTCATTTCTGAACCAGTTGCTGCAAGTGTCAGCACTGTGCCAAACGGCAATGCTTTTTGAGCGGTTGTTTTCTTTGAAATAATATCCCACACATCACCGTCATACTCTGCTCCGGCTGCAATCGCTTTTGTACAGTCGATCACACTTCCGCCGCCGACGGCTAATAAGAAATCAATTTTCTCATTTTGGCAAATATCAATTCCCTTTTTCACTGTTGTGAGGCGCGGGTTTGGTTCAACGCCAGAGAGCTCAAACACTTCAGCATCTGCTTCATTTAGCGCACTGATGACATTGTCATAAAGACCATTTTTCTTAATGCTGCCTCCGCCATATACAAGTAACACTCGTTTACCATAACGAGCGAGTTCGCTTTTGAGTCCTTCTAGCTGTCCTTTTCCAAACATCAATTTTGTTGGATTATAGTAAATAAAATTCTCCATCTGTTGAAACATCTCCTTACAACGAATATATCCAAAAACATGAAAGACTACTGTAACATATGTACACGATGAACTCAAAAAAAGATAACTGCCCGCAAGAGCAGCTATCTTTTTTTGTTTAATTATAAAGAAGCGTTCAAAATGGCTAAAACATCTTCTTTGTTTAGCTTTTTAAATTGACCAAATTCACCGCGTGCCATTGCACGGTCTGCAATTAAATCAATTTTCTCATCGTTAATGTCATAATCCGCTAAACGGCTTGGTGCACCAAGACTTGTCCAGAAAGCTGACAGTTTGTCGATTCCTTCTAAGCCAACTTCTTCGTCTGTTTTGCCCGCAGGGTCTACATCGAATACACGCACCGCTAATTGTTTAAAACGGCCTGGGTTTTCTTGAATCACATGCTTCATCCAGTTCGGGAACAAGATCGCAAGTCCGCCTGCATGAGGGATATCATAAACAGCAGATACTGCATGTTCAATGTTGTGAGACGCCCAGTCACCACGTGCCCCCATTGAAAGCATTCCATTAAGCGCAATTGTGCCAGTGAATAAAATCGTTTCACGCAGCTCATAGTTCTCTAGATCGTTGATCAACTTCGGTGCTGTTTCAATGACAGTGCGGAGAAGTCCTTCACACATACGATCTTGGTAAGGTGTATTTTCTGTGTGATGGAAATATTGTTCGAACACATGTGACATCATGTCAACCATGCCATAAATCGTATGGTTTTTAGGCACAGTGAATGTGTTGACTGGATCAAGAATAGAGAATTTCGGGAAAACTGCTGGACTACCCCAGCCATACTTCTCATTTGTTTCCCAGTTTGTGATAACTGATCCAGAGTTCATTTCAGAGCCTGTTGCGGCAAGTGTTAGCACAGTACCGAACGGAATAGCTTCCATAGGGACGTGCTTACGTGTCACGATATCCCAAGCATCTCCATCGTACTTCGCACCAGCTGCGATTGCTTTTGTCGCATCAATGACACTGCCGCCGCCTACTGCCAAAATAAAATCAATGTCGTTCTCTTTGCAAAGCTCGACTCCTTTTCTTACTGTTGTTAAGCGCGGGTTAGGCTCCACACCAGCAAGTTCAGTGATTGCAGCTCCTGATTCTTTTAGGATGCTCACAACTTGGTCATAAAGGCCGTTTCGTTTAATACTGCCTCCACCATATACAAGTAATACGTTTTTTCCGTAGTGTTTGAGTTCATCTGAAAGGGCTGATACTTCTCCCTTTCCAAAAATTAATTTCGTTGGGTTCCAATAAGTAAATCGATCCATGTGATCTCCTCCTCGCGCTACATTATGCGCCTGATTCATTCCAAAAGTAAAGTAATTTGCTTTCATCCATTTTCTTACGCATAGTTTGGCTGAAAATCTGCAAAATATAAATGTATTGATGCTGTAGCGAAAGGAGGAATCACGATGAGTGCTATTCAGCGTATTGCCCTCGTGCTCACGATTATCGGTGCTATTAACTGGGGACTAATCGGCTTTTTTCAATTTGACTTAGTAGCAGCGATCTTTGGCGGACAAGGTTCTGCATTATCACGTATTATTTATGGTCTTGTTGGAATTGCAGGTCTTGTCAACCTTGGTCTGTTGTTCAAACCAAGCGAAGAAGCTGTTCGCCGTGACGAGCCGAACCCAGAAGTTCGTTAAATAAAAGGACATAAAAAAGGCTGCCTACATGAGGCAGCCTAAGGCACCGTTTGAAGCGGTGCTTTTTTATTATTTCTTGATAAGGTCTTTACGGTTTGATTGCTCAATCCACTCTTCAAGTTTATCTTTAAGCGTATTGAAACCTTGTGGTGTAGCAGCTTCTTCTTTCACTTGCTGTGGTCTTTGTTTCTTTGGTTTGCTTTCTTTTCTTTCAGGTGCATCTTGTGTCGCACGAATAGAAAGGCTGATTTTACCTGCATTTTCATCAACAGAAAGAACTTTTACTTGTACTTCGTCACCAATTGAAAGGTGCTCGTTGATGTCTTTTACAAAGCCATGTGTTACTTCAGAAATATGCACAAGTCCTTGAGTTTCTTCATCTAATGCAACAAACGCACCATACGCTTGTAATCCTGTTACTTTACCAGTGTAAACACTGCCTACTTCAAACTTTGTCGCCATGATAACAACTCCTAAATAAATGTTTTAATATTCGTTTATACGCAATTAAAAACTATATCATAGAACGGCCAGTTACGCAAAATATTTTTTAAATGGGTTTAGATTAGATCAAAAGGGGGAATACCTGAAAACAAGAATGCTTTCTAGTATTCCCCCCTAATTTGTGAGGCATGAGTCCATTTGGATTGATGCCTTTTTTTATTTTAAGATGGCTGATGCTTCTTCCTTCACTTGTCGAGCCTGCAAAAAGCGCTGAATTCTTGAAAGTGATTCCTGAAGATGATCAAGTGACGAAGCATATGAACAGCGAATATGACCTTCACCGCTCGGTCCGAATACATTCCCAGGAACAACGGCTACTTTTTCACTTAGGAGCAGCTCCTCAGCAAATTGTTCTGACGTCATGCCTGTGCTTTTAATCGATGGGAACGCGTAAAACGCTCCGTTTGGCTGGTGGCATGTGAGTCCTAGTTCATTAAGGGAGCCGACAAACAAATTACGGCGCCTTCTGTAGCTTTTCTTCATTTTCTCGACATCTTCAAGTCCATTTTTTAATGCTTCTTCTGCTGCATATTGTGCCATCGCCGGCGCACACATCATAGAATATTGATGTATTTTCAGCATGGCATCGCGCAGCACAGGTGGTGCTGCCACATATCCTAAGCGCCAGCCCGTCATGGCAAACCCTTTAGAAAAGCCCGAAATCAAGATCGTTCTTTCCTTCATATCTTGAATGGCCGCGACGCTTGTAAAAGCTTCATCGTACGTCAGCTCTGCATAAATCTCATCCGTAATAATGAGCAGGTCATGCTCTTTCGCAAATTGAGCAATATCTTCAAGCTCTTCTTTTGAATAAACAGACCCAGTTGGATTTGATGGCGAGCAAAGCAAAATGGCTTTTGTCTTCGGCGTCAGCTTCGTGCGAAGATCCGCAGAATCTGCTTTGAAATCTTTTTCAGCGGATGTACTTAAATAGACAGGCACTCCGCCTGCAAGTGTCGTAAGTGCCCCGTATGCTACAAAACAAGGCTCTGGAATGATTACTTCATCTCCGCTATTTAAAATCGCACGAAAGGCCAGATCAAGTGCCTGGCTTCCGCCAACTGTGATAATGAGTTCTTCTTCTGGACTGTAGTCAATGTGAAACCGCTTATATAAGTAGTGGCTCAGTTCTTTTCGCAAAGAGATTAAACCGGCATTCGCCGTATAAGAGGTCAGTCCTTGTTCTAATGACATAATACTTGCTTCTCTGACATTCCAAGCTGTCACGAAATCCGGCTCGCCGACACCAAGGGAGATAACCCCTTCCATTGTGGCAGCCAAATCAAAAAATTTCCGAATACCTGACGGCTGAATGCTTTGTACCGTTTCAGATAAATAAGACTTTTTCATTTACGGAGACACCACGATTCTTTTGTCATCGTCTCCTGTTTCAAACACTTTCCCATCATGTTTATATCTTTTTAAAATAAAGTGGGTAGTTGTTGAAACAACGGAATCAAGTGTCGATAATTTTTCAGATACGAAGCGGGCAATATCAGACATAGATCTTCCGCGAATCACAACGGATAAATCGTAAACACCTGACATGAGATAGACAGATTCCACTTCCTGAAATCGATAAATCCGTTCAGCAATTTCATCAAATCCGACGCCTCTTTTTGGTGTCACTTTTACATCAATCATTGCTGTAACGCCTTCATGGCCATCCACTTTTCGCCAGTCAATCATAGTTGAATAATCAATAATGACTTTTTGATCTTCAAGTTTTTGAATGATGGCTTCGGCTTCTTCTGTTGTCACGCCTGCCATTTTTGCAATTGTATTTAAATCGGCGCGGCTGTTTTCATCTAAAATCTCTAATATTTCAGTTTCTTTTTCTGTTAGTTTCATTTGATTTCACACCTCAGATTATAAAAGCTAGTTTTAAAAAATCTTCTGAACATTATAGCACGTTTTTCCCATTATGCTAAGCAGGGAAAAGATTCTAATAATAGCTTAAAATCCACTTTTTAGGGTACAATACAGTCACCTAACAGAGAGAGTATCAAGTATCGGAGTGAAGAATGTGGACATTGCTCAGCCAGCTTATATGAAAAGTACATTCGGTTTAGATATCTATTACGAGCACTATCCAAATGAGGGCAAGAAGACATTGATCTTAATTCACGGTCTCTTCTCTTCTACCTTCAGCTATCGAAAGCTCATCCCTCTTCTGAAACAGGACTTCAATTTAATTGCGATCGATCTGCCGCCATTTGGACAGTCCGAGAAGTCGAATACGTTTATTTACAGCTATCGCAACATGGGAAAAATTATTATTGAACTTGCTGGTTATTTACAGATTCGGCATGCGATCCTAGTCGGCCATTCAATGGGCGGACAAATCGCCTTATACGCTGCTGCTGAACGGCCGGACCTATTTGAAAAGGCAGTTCTTTTGTGCAGCTCAGGATATTTGAATAAGTCAAAAAGATCACTTGTTTACAGCACATATATTCCTTATTTTTATCTGTATCTAAAAAGAAAGCTTTTAAAGCAGGGCATTATGAAAAATTTAACGGCTGTTGTGCATGATCATTCCATCATTGATCAAGAGATGGTCGATGGATATTTAAAGCCATTTTCAGATGATCAAATCTTTCGGGGGATATTTCGTTTGATTCGGCACCGGGAAGGAGATTTGACCTCGGACGTTTTAAAGAAAATGGAAACACCCGTGCTGCTCATTTGGGGCGAGGAAGATCGAATCGTTCCCATTCAAATAGGCGAAAGACTGCACAAAGATCTGCCAAATTCGACTTTACATGCATTAAAAAAAACCGGGCATCTCATTCCTGAGGAAAATCCGGTCTTTGTGTCTGATCAAATCGGACATTTCAGCCTGTCTTAGCGTGAACAGGAGCTGCTGTCTCGTATGATAAATAGCTGATTCGCTGTATGCTGACAGCTCTCTATCGGAAGAAGCTGTTCAAATGAGTGATGGTAGATGGCTTGAATCTCTTTTGCTAAAGATAACGGGTCTTCTGCGTCGTATAATGCACTAATGACGTCAGCAGGCTCCGTTTCATAAAAATCCTCTCCATAATGAAAAGGGTCCCATGCCTTAATAAATTGAATCATCTCTTCTACAGCTTGACTATCTTTCATCGGTATCACCGCTTATAATAAATTTTGTGATGTTTATTTTAGCACAACCAAGAATGGTTGAAAAACAGCTAGAGGTGGGTTTCATGAATTTCGACGAACAGATCATACGTAAAGGTTCAAAATCAGTGAAATGGGATCAGGCAGAGTCTTTGTTCCTGACAACAGATGCCCTCCCAATGTGGGTGGCCGATATGGATTTTAAAGCACCTCAGGTCGTCCTTGATGCATTGAAAGAGCGATTAGATCATGGCGTTTTTGGCTATGCATTTCAAGATCAGGATACGCAGCAGGCAGTCGCTGGCTGGCTCAAAAGAAGACATGGATGGACAATCCAGACAGATGCCGTCACCTTCACACCAGGAATCGTAACGGCACTTAGTTTTGCTGTTCAAGCCTTTACAGCACCGCATGACGAAGTAGTTATACAGTCACCAGTGTATACACCTTTTTATCAAATGATTGAGCGAAATGGACGTACAGTCTCAGCCAATCCCCTAAAAATAGAAAACAACCGCTATATGATGGATTTTGATGATTTAGAGAAAAAACTGAGCAGACCACAAGCAAAGCTCATGTTTCTATGCCATCCGCATAATCCGTCCGGAAGAGCATGGTCAAAAGAGGAATTAAAGCGAGTTGGGGACTTATGTGTGAAGCATGGAGTCACAGTCGTTTCAGATGAGATTCACTCGGATTTGATGCTTTACGGGAAGCAGCATGTGCCCTTCGCCAGCCTTTCTGACGACATTGCACATATCACGGTAACATGTATTGCGCCGAGTAAAACCTTTAATCTAGCAGGGCTTCAAGCATCTGCTATTATCATTTCAGATGAAGAAAAAAGAACTCTTTTCAACAATGAAGTGCAAAGAAACGGACTGTCCAAACTGAATGTATTTGCGATTCCTGCGATGGAAGCAGCGTACCGCCACGGGGATGAGTGGCTTGATGCCCTTGTTCTTTATCTCGAAGGCAACATGAAGATGGCGATGGATTATATTGACGAATATCTTCCAAATATGCGTTATATGAAACCAGATGCTTCTTATTTATTGTGGCTGGACATTCGGGATTATCAATTCAGTCAAGCGGAATTGAAACGGAATCTGCTGAAAAAAGGGAAAGTGATCCTAGAGCTTGGCCACGTGTACGGACATGAAGGAGACGGCTTTATTCGGATAAATCTCGGCTGTCCTGCTTCAACAGTCAAAGAAGGACTGAAACGTCTTCACCAAGCGTTCACACTATCAGCTGAATAAGACCTATACGATAGAAAGAACATCCTAACGGGTGTTCTCAGCGTGTAGACAAACCCTCGCATTCTTTGTCAGTCCTGCGTGCTGGTGCTCACGAATGTCTAATTCGCTCCGCGCCAGTACTCGTCCTTCCTAGACTTCAAAGGTTTTCTATCACGCTGAAAAGAAGACAAAGGGCTAAAATCAAGATCATTTTAGCCCTTTGTCAACAATCTGAGAACATCCTAATGGGTGTTCTTTTTAAAGAAAAAAACCCTCCTTTTATCATATCTACTTTGTACATGAAATGATATAATGAGAGGAATTACAATTATTTACGAGGAGAGCATTTAAATGGAAATGTTCAAGGATTTTCTGCTCCATGTATCTTTTATTCTATTTCCAATCTTTTTATATCATGCGCTATGGCTAAGCCGGACCCCTGCTCATTTCCCAAAAACGAATAAACTGCTCATCACAGTATTCGCATCCATCTCTTCAGCACTATGTATTATGTATCCAGTTGGTTCGATTTTAGATTTGCAGACTGGGCTTCAATCCATTCCCCTTGTGCTTGCTATTTTATACGGAGGATACATGGCGGGGATCGTTGCCATCTTGATAAGCATCATTGTCAAATTCCTGATGTACGGCTCTTTCTTATGGATTGGACTCATCGTTGTCCCAATTTACTTTTTTATCCCATTCCTGTTCTACCGAAAATGGCATCAATATTCAAAGCTGAATAAGCTTTTTTACGGAGTGCTTATCGGTTTATCCAAAGGATTCTTTATTTACATTGGTCTGCTTGCAGTCAGCTTAATGGCATACAGCCCAGCTTTTATTATGCAGCAAAAGCTCCTTGAGTTATTTTTCTCAACTCTTTACTACATATTCTTTCTTTTGCTCAGTATCTATTCCATTGAATTCGTTAAAGAAAATGCGGAAATGAGATCACAGCTTGTCCAGTCAGAAAAACTGACCATTGTAAGTGAACTTGCTGCAAGTGTCGCCCATGAGGTACGCAATCCGCTGACAGTTGTGAGAGGCTTTATTCAATTGCTCTTTTCGAGTGATAATACGAAAGACCCACCTGCCAATAAAGATTATAAAAATCTCGTTCTGTCCGAATTAGACCGGGCGCAGGACATTATCACGAGTTATCTTGACATTGCAAAACAAAACTATTATCAAATTGAATCTCTCAATCTATCTAAATTACTTGAGGAATGTGCATCACTGATGACATCCTATGCGAATTTTAAATCGGTCACGATTCATCAATCCATTGAACCTGACTTATACATTCAAGGTGACGTAACGAAGATCAAGCAAGTCATGATTAATTTAATCAAAAATGCAATTGAAGCAGCTCCTGAACATGAAGGGAAAATTGAACTTTTTGCTTCAAAAGAAAATCATAAGATCTGCCTTTATTTCGTTGATAACGGTGTAGGTATGACAGAAAGCCAGATGAAAAAGCTTGGCGAACCCTATTACACCTTGAAAAATAAAGGGACTGGGCTTGGGCTGACAGTGACTTTTTCTATTATTGAGAATCACCATGGAACGATTCGTTTCAAAAGCTCGCTGCAGTCTGGAACAACCGTCACCGTGAAATTTCCTGAAGATACAAGAAGAAAATGATTAATCCATTTTTTTTGTTCTTTTTTCATCTATGTGCTCCTGCTTCTTAGACGCACGAACGATGAGACGAAAACAAATAAACGCAGCAATAAAGAAAATCACCGTGGTGATAGCCGCTGGGATGTACTCCCTTTTATCTTCAGGAAAATATAGTAGAAAAAGTACGATGAATGACATCTCGCCATTCCCCCTTTTGCTCGTTTACTTCACTATATTGGCTAAAAGAAATGAAATACCTTCCTATGAGAAGGAAATGGAGGAATTTCACATGACAGACATTCAAATTGGACAAGTTGTGAAAGGTTTTTATAAAACAGGTGTATACGTTGGGGAAGTGACAGCAGTGAAACCATCGACCTATCTCGTTCAAGTAAAAGCAGTTCTGACACATCCCACTCAAGGCGACTTGCATCATCCGAAAGAAGCAGACGTGCCTTTTTTCCAGGAGAGGCGGGCTTTGGCCTATAGAGAACAGACAAATATCCCTCATCATATGGTGAAGCCTTATGATGGTGATATACCTGATTATGAAGTATCACTGAAAGAAGCTGTAGATAAATTGAAACAAGCACTCCGTGCGGATGATTCCAAATGGGCTGAAAAATCAAGAGCGTGCCTATCTTCTCTTGAGAAAGATTATTTTCCAGAAGACGTCCGCTAATCAGCCGAATCAAAAAAATGCGAGAAATCGATAAGCTCACCAATTTTGGTTGTTTGCGGATTTTCCACATAGGCTCTGTCTTTTTCAAAGAGGGTTAACAGCTGATAAGTCGTCATGGCATCATCGAGTGCTTTATGATGCTTACCAGCTCCTTCACTGCCGTATTCCTTTGCCGCTTTTCGAAGCCCTGTCAGTGTGCGGTCACCAAAAAAGGTCTTATATTCAAAGGCAAGATCCCTCAGTTTCCCCTTAAAAGGAAAGGTAATGTGATTGAGCATACAATTTTGCTTCAATACCTTCATGTCCATGTTGCCCCACGTAATAATCTCACAATTCTCTCCCCCATCAAGTGTGACGAGCTTCTCGATAAACGCCTCAAATGAAATTCCGCTCTCTACATCTTCCTGCGTAATTCCGAGGAAAGATTTACAGCGTTTCGTCAGCTTCGGGAACTTTTTCGGTTTGACGTAGCTAGAGAATGTGTCTATGATCGTTTCATCTGCTGCTTTCACTACCCCAGCTTCAATAATTTCAGGAAAAAAGTTTTGTGGATGATATTTTCCATCAGGCATCGTAAATTCAAAATCGACCACAAGCACCGTCTTCTGTTCCACCAGTTTCACCTCACTTTTTCGTCAGTTTTTCATTCTCATACCATTATATTAAGACGGACCTTGAAATCACTTCATTTTCGTGAAAATAATGCAGATTCACTATGCCCAACCTATTCATCGGATGAAAGATCGTTTATTTTCCTTTATAATTATTAAGGAACACGAAATAAATAAAGAAGGTGGTCTCTATCACAAACAGGAAGAAAAACTTGTACATCATGTGGTTTGTGAACTTTTTTGTATCTGCGAGCATTACAATGATCGTCCCTTTTTTATCACTTTACATAGAATCTCTTGATAGCAGCTATTCAAATGAATTTGTTCAAAGATGGAGCGGCTATGTCTTTGGGGTCACGTTTTTAACGGCCTTCCTGATCTCTCCGATTTGGGGGCGGATTGGCGACCGGCATGGCTATAAAAAGATTTTATTGATTAACGGTATTGGCATCGCCACAAGTATTCTATTAATGGGGCTTGTAAACACCGTGTATCAGCTATTCGCATTAAGGCTTTTCATGGGGCTTGTCACAGGCTTTATCTCGACTTCAATGGCACTGATTTCTGCACAGACTGAAAAGGCAACTGCCGGTAAAACCCTTGGAACAATGCAGATGAGTAATGTCGCCGGAGGATTGTTTGGTCCGTTAATGGGCGGATTCATGGCAGACAGCGTCGGATTTATTTATACGTTTTTCCTCACAGCGGCTGTCATTTATGTGTCAGCTATTGTGATTATCTTCGGAGTGAAGGAACAGCCGATCCGTTCAAAAGAAGCAAAGCGTGTTTCTTACTCACGGAAGGATGTAATCATTCATATTTTCAAACAGCCTTTGCTTGTGGTCACGATGCTTTTAACGTTTATTACACAAGTAGGGAACTTTAGCATTCAGCCGCTTTTGGCTTTATACATTCATGATTTACATGGTCCTGTCAATCTCGCTTTTTATGCGGGGCTAGCATTTTCTGCAACTGGACTTGGCAATTTGCTGTTTACGCGAAAATGGGGAGATCTCGGAGATCGAATTGGTCACGACAAGGTGCTGCTTGCCCTTCTCATTCTCTCCTCTATTTTATTCATCCCGCAAGCCATGGCGGATTCCTACGTGATGTTAGTCATTTTCCGTTTTCTATACGGGATGGCACTTGGCGGGATTATTCCGTGTACGACAGCGTATATCCGGATCAAAGCACCTGCTTCTATGCAAGGAGAAGTGCTCGGATACAATGTCAGCTTCCGCTTTCTTGGGAATGTCGTCGGTCCGGTAATCGGCGGCATTGTGGCGAGTCATTACGGGATTCCAGCTGTCTTTTATGTCACTGCCGGCATTTTTCTGTTTGGCGCATTATTTTTATGGGCGGTTCGCTCACATTCAAAGACAAAGGAAAGGAGTGTCTGATCATCTTCAGATACTCTTTTTTCTTGCGTAAAAGCCTGATTCACTAGACTTCACGCCCATTCTTTTCTAAAAATAACCTTCTCGTATTCGCAAAAGAATGGTACGATATGGCTAGAAAATTGAAGAAAGTGAGTGACCTCATGTTTCGTGCAATCATTGGTTGGTTATTACTTGCTGCCCTCATCCCACTATTTGTTCTGACTTTTTATCTATCAAAGGAAGAAGCTGCAAGTGTAAAGCCTGTTAACGAAGTGCTTGATCAAAAAATCAAGCTGGAAAAGATAGATTTTTCCCAAAACAGTTATATGTATGACCGGGATGGTTCTCTTATCTCCGAGATTGTCTCAAACGATGAGAACCGAGTGTTCGTGAAATACGATAAAATTCCTGAACCTGTGAAGGAGCTGTTCCTCCGTTCAGAGGACCGCAACTTTTATGACCATAAAGGCATTGACTTTATGGGAGTTGTTCGTGCCCTTGCTGCAAACGTCAAAAACCATGGCATCAGCCAAGGAGCGAGTACGATCACACAGCAGCTGTCCCGCAACTTATATTTAAGCCATGAACGTTCGTTCAGCCGAAAGTTTACGGAGCTGCTCTATTCCTATGAACTTGAACGGAAATTCTCAAAGGATGAAATTCTCGAAAGCTATTTAAATACGATTTATTTCAGTAATGGTGTTTACGGTGTCGGTTCAGCGGCTAATTACTATTTTGATAAGCCGCTTAGTTCTTTAACACTTGCACAAATGGCATTCATCTCTGCTATTCCAAACAACCCAACACTGTATGACCCATTAAAACAGTTCAAGCACACAAAGAAACGCCAAGAACGACTGCTTGGTATTTTGAAGAAAGATGGTGTCATCACCAAAAAACAATACAAAAAAGCCGTCAAAGAAAAAATCAGCCTGTCCTTAAGTGAAAAGAAAAACCTTTACCCTGACTATGTGACATATGCCAATGAAGAGTTTACCGATCTTGTGTCTGATCAGGAGGGCTTTACAAAACGATTGAAGAAGGCCAAAACGGCTGAAGCAAAAAAGGCTATTCAAAAAGAATTATCTGAAAAAGTGAGTGCCCTGCTCCAGGATGGCGTAAAAATTTATACGGCGCTTGATCCATCCTTACAGCAAAGAGCCGTCTATCAGCTCAATGCTCAATTGCCTTACCAAGGTGTGGAAGGCGGATCAGCCGTCATTAATCATGAAACGCATCAAATTGTTGCACTTGCTGGCGGGAAAAACTATAAGAAATTTGATTTCAACTACGCTTATCAAGCGCAAAGACAGCCTGGTTCTGCGATTAAACCGCTTTTAGACTATGCGCCTTATATTGATCAAACCGGCGCAACGGCTTCAAGCACCATCAGTGCCGGCAAGTTTTGCAGCAGCGGATACTGTCCGCAGAACTATAACCATAAAACGTATGGAACGGTCACACTTGAAACAGCCTTTAAAAATTCTTATAATACCCCTGCGATCCGAATGCTGGATACAGTAGGTGTCAAAAAAGGCTTCAGCTATTTAGAAAAGTTCTCATTTGAGCATATCGTAGCGGATGATTACCGCCTTCCTTCTGCACTTGGCGGATTTACGAAAGGCTTCTCACCGCTAGAAATAACAGATGCGTATACCGTCTTTGGCAACCAAGGAGCCTACACACAAAGTCATTCAATCACAAAAGTGACAGACTTAAACGGTAAGACCCTTTACAAGTGGAAAGAGTCGCCAAAGCAAGTATATTCTCAGCGTACAAATGAAACGATGCGTAAGCTGCTTACCTCCGTTGTGAAAAGTGGTACAGGGAAAAAAGCGAATTTCAATGCCCCTTACATCGGTGGTAAAACAGGGACATCCAATGACTACAAAGATATTTGGTTTGTGGGACTGACAGATCAGTACACAATGGGTGTCTGGGTCGGAAGAGATAGAGGAACGGTTGAATCGATTTATAATTCAAGCCCGCACTTACGTATTTGGAAAAATACGATGCAATACGCCAGATAAACAGGAGGTTTGATTGCGATGCATTCAACACATCCACCCCATTTAATTTTATTTGACGGTGTCTGCAACGTGTGCAGCGGCGCTGTTCAGTTTGTGATTAAGCGCGATCCGAAAGAACGGATGATGTTCGCTTCATTACAATCAGATACAGGGCAGCGTATTTTAAAGGAAAACGGTTTGCCTTTAGATGAGTTCAATTCATTCATTTATATTGAAAAAGGGACCCTTTATACGAAGTCGACAGGCATCTTAAAAGCCGCGCGGCATTTAAAAGGGATATACAGATGGAGCTTTTTACTCCTTGCCATACCTCGCCCAATCCGTGATTGGTTTTATCAGCTGATTGCAAAAAATCGCTACAAATGGTTTGGTCAAAAAACATCTTGTATGATGCCAACACCCGATATTCAAAAACGGTTTCTTTCATAAAAAAAAGCATCCTCCATTATTGGAGGATGCTCAGATTGTTGAAAAAGAGCTAAAATGATCTTTATTTTAGCTCTTTTTCTTCTTTTCAGCGTGACCTGAAAACCTTTGCAGTCTAGGAAGGACGAGCACCGAAGCGGAGCGAATTTAACATTCGTGAGCATCGGCGCGCAGAACTGACAACGAATGCAAGGGTTTGTCTAAACGCTGAAAGCATCCTCCGTTATTGGAGGATGCTTTCTTTGTCTGCTTATGAAGGCAGACTTGCCATCACACTGTTATAAAGCTTAATAAATAAGTACAAAATACCGATCAAAAACGTCGCCCAAAACAGCAGAATAAACATCATAAATCCAATCAAATTCAGCATAGAAAGCGATTGATAAATGCGAACCACAACCCAGATAAAATAGACAAGACTTGCTAATGCAAAAAGTCCGACTAGCAGGATGAGCTGCTGCGTCAACAGAAATGCAAGCAAGCTGGCAAATAAATAAACAACGGATGCAATCCGAATTTTCTTTAAGTTCTCCCCTTCAGGGTCCTTAGCGAAAAAGAGCAACGCCAGCTCTAATACCGTATCTGCAATCAGCTTTAAGGCAGATAAGATCATAAAATAAACAAGGGCAAAAGCGGCAAAGAGAGCAAGACGGATGCCCTGTTCTGAGAAAAATTCCAGCATTCCTTTTAAAATACCTGCTTGAGTCAAAAAATCAGTTGTGATACCTACTGTAAAAATCGAAAAAGCAGAGCTGAATAGTAAAATTGAAATCAGCGGAAAATATCCAGTCAAATATGTATTTTTCATAAATAGTTCCTTTCTCATAAGCTCACATTTATTATGGCTCACTTAAAACGGATTGACAAGATGCTTTCAAAGTAAACTGACAGCAAAATCAAATTTATGATTTTGCACGTACATTCCTTCACAAACTTACATTTTCCCGTTAAAGTATTACTGTTACGAAAAAATCGTGCGTTAGGGGTATACTCGTGAAAAAAACTTTAAGACTGCAAACACGGCTGACGATTTTTGTGTGTATCGTTGTCCTGATCTCCCTTTGTATCACATTCTTTACGATCTGGTCGGAAACAGCCAAGAACATTCATCAGCAGGAGCGTGACATTGCTCTCTCTACTGCCAAAATGGTCGCAGAGGCACCGATCACCGCACAATCATTAGAAGATCATTCATATTCAGCATTACGAAAATATACAACAAGTGTTCAGCAAATCACCAAAACCGAATTCGTTGTCGTCATGGATATGAACGGTATCCGCAAAACACACCCGAATCCGCAGAAGATTGGAAAGCGGTTTGCCGGCGGTGATGAAAAAGCAGCATTACAGGGGAAAGAACATATTAGTACAGCTTCTGGAACACTCGGCAGATCCATGCGTGCTTTTGTTCCTGTTTATGATCAAAATGGTAAGCAGCTCGGGGCTGTGGCTGTAGGGATTACGTTAAAGGAAATTGACTTGATTATTCATCAAAGCTTACTTCCGCTCTACTTCGTCACATCACTCAGCCTTCTATCTGGCATCATCGGAGCACTCATTGTGGCAAGAAAAGTGAAGAAGATTATGTTTGGACTGGAGCCAGATGAGATCGCCACATTATTAAAAGAGAGAAGCGCCATGCTAGAATCAACAAAAGAAGGGATTCTTGCCGTTGATCAGCACGGTAAAATCAAGCTGGCCAATGCAGAGGCCAAACGGCTCTTTCATAATATGGGCATTATGGTTGACCCTAGAGAACAAGATGTTCAAACTCTCCTCCCTTCAAGCGGCTTAAAGCAAGTCATTGAAACACGCAAGCCGCTGCTTGATCGTGACGTGAGAATGAATGGACTGGAGCTCGTCTTTAATGAAGTGCCGATTACAGTAAAAGGTGAAATTGTCGGAGCCATCGCTACCTTCCGTGACAAAACAGAAGTGAAACACCTGGCGGAGCAGCTTAGCGGGGTCAAAATGTATGCGAATGCGCTACGGGCCCAGTCACATGAATTTATGAACAAGCTTCATGTCATTTTAGGATTGGTTCAGCTCAAAAACTATGATGACCTTGGCACTTATATCAAAGATATTGCGATCTATCAGCAAACGGAAACAAATGAAATCATCAACCATGTGAAAAACTCTGTTTTAGCAGGATTTTTACTAGGAAAACAAAGCTATATCAGGGAACAAGGCGCTGCCTTAGAGGTTATTTGCAGCACACAAGTGCCAAATACGGAGGACCCTGCAGTGACGCATGATCTCATTACCGTGATTGGCAACCTGTTAAATAATGCACTTGATGCTGTTTCTCATACTGAGACGAAAAACATCTCGATTTCCTTCAGATATGTTCAAGAACAGCTTCACATTGAAATCACGGACACAGGTGTTGGTCTCACAAAAGAAGAACAAGACATCATGTTTGATCAAGGCTTTTCAACTAAAGGAGAAGACAGAGGGTTCGGACTCTACTTCGTTGACCAAAGCATCAAGAAATTGAACGGACATATGATTGTCACGAGTGAAAAAGGAGAAGGAACGACCTTTAGTCTCCGCATTCCGTATAAACAAAAGGAGGATTCACATGATTAATGTGTTAATAGTAGAAGATGATCCAATGGTTGGGGAGCTGAACAAACGCTACCTGACCCAAATCGATGGCTTTGAGTTAAAGGGAATTGCCACCTCTTTTCAGCAGGCACTTGAAGTGTTAAAAACAGAAGTCATTCACCTCGTACTGCTCGATATTTATATGCCTGGTCAAAATGGACTGGCATTATTAACAGAAATTCGCCAGCAAAATCATTCCGTTGATGTCATTGTCATTTCGGCTGCCAATGAAGTGGATGTTGTCCAGCAAACGATGCGAAACGGAGCGGTTGATTATTTAATCAAGCCTTTTGAGTTCGAACGATTCCAATCAGCACTGGCAGAGTACAAACGGAAACACGCCCTGTATCAATCCATGAACAGCATTTCGCAAAATGATTTAGATGCGAAGCTTTTTCATAAAAAAGCAGAGGCGGAAAAAGTCCTTCTGCCAAAAGGTTTGACCAAAAGCACACTCAAACTCATCTGGACAAGCATTCAATCATTTGGTCAGCAGGCTTTCACGACTGAAGACCTAGCCAATCATACAGAAATCTCTCAAGTCTCCATTAGAAAATACTTGAAATTCCTTGAGGATATCGAAGTGGTGGATGTTGAAATGGCATATGGGACAATAGGACGTCCTGTTTTCCAATATAAACTGAACACAAGCAATATGAATTTGATTCAGCAATATCTTTAAAATACTACATCTGACCTTTCACAAAGGCCAGATGTTTTTTTATGGCATACGATGTAACAAACCCCTTGATATCAGTGGTTATGCTGTAGCGGAGCACACCACAAAAGCGGCATTATATCATATTTCAGCAGATAAAAAGACATCAAATAAAGCCATTTAACATTTTTTTAAAAATAAAACAAATTTCTATTTATTTATTCGATCGGAAATGATAAATTATGATTGATTAGTTCAACGAGATATAAGTCTGATGTCTTACATCTTCTCTCCTGCCCTCCATAAGTTTCATGAGAAAGCAGGATAAAATACCCTCTTCAGAAGGGTGAGAAGAGATAGATCGGTCTTTTTTCGCGAGACTTTTCTGAAACTTTTAAATTTTATAGGGGGTTATGTTTTGAAGAAGCGCAAAATTGGACTAGCATTGTCCTTAGTCGTAGCAGCAGGAACCATCCTTGGAGCATGCGGCAACTCTGGCTCAAACAGCGGTGAAAGCAAAAAAGATAAAGATCAATTCACTGTTGCAATGGTAACTGATGTCGGTGGTGTCGATGACAAATCGTTTAACCAATCAGCTTGGGAAGGTTTACAAGCATTTGGGAAAGACAACAATCTAAAAAAAGGTAAAAACGGCTTTGATTACTTACAATCTAAATCAGATGCTGACTATACAACAAACTTAAACACACTTGCTCGTGAGAAATTCGACCTGATTTACGGAATTGGTTTCTTAATGGAAGATGCTATATCTGAAATTGCGGATCAACGTAAGAAAAACCACTTTGCTATCGTTGATGCAGTCGTGAAAAAAGACAACGTGGCCAGCATTGTATTTAACGAAAACGAAGGATCATTCCTTGTAGGTGTTGCGGCTGCTCTTTCTACAAAATCAAACAAAATTGGTTTTGTCGGCGGAGTTGACTCTGAATTAGTCAGAAAATTCGAAGTTGGTTTCCGCGCAGGCGTTGAAGCAGCTAACCCGAAAGCAAAAGTTGAAGTGAAATATGCTGGTGCATTCGATAAGGCTGACATCGGAAAAGCAACAGCTGAAAGCATGTACAAATCTGGCGTCGACATTATCTATCATGCTGCTGGCGGCACTGGAACTGGTGTGTTCACAGAAGCGAAAAACCTGAAAAAAGCGGATCCTAACCGTAAAGTTTGGGTTATCGGTGTAGATAAAGACCAGTATGACGAAGGAAAAGTACCTGGAACAAAACAAAGTGTCACCCTTACTTCTATGGTTAAGAAAGTAGACACAGCGGTACAAGACTTAACAACGAAAGCAAAAGAAGGTAAGTTCCCTGGCGGCGAAGTGATCACATACGGTCTGAAAGAAGGCGCTCTTGACATTTCTCCATCTCAGGAAAACCTTGATAAAGATGTATTAAAGAAAGTTGAAGAATGGAAACAAAAAATCATCAAGGGTGAAATTAAAATCCCTGCAACACGTGATGAACTAAAAGATTTTAAAGCTTAATTTGAGCATCGGGATAAGCACACCTTATCCCCTTGCCTCTCCTTTACCTCCTCTTTATTCGTAAAAGGTGGTAAAAGAAAAGCTGCAGCCTCGTTTTGCAGCTTTTCTTTTGCTAGTTTTTATCTTCATCAGCACCCTAAAAAAGGAGCGGTTAAACCTGTGGATTATGTCATTGAAATGTTGAATATACGCAAAGAATTCCCTGGCATTGTAGCAAACGACAACATTACGCTGCAGCTAAAAAAGGGCGAAATTCATGCGCTGCTTGGTGAAAACGGCGCTGGAAAATCAACGCTCATGAACGTGCTTTTCGGACTGTACCAGCCTGAAAAAGGTGAAATCAAGGTACACGGAAAACCTGTGACCATCTCTAGTCCAAATGATGCTAGTGATTTAGGCATCGGAATGGTGCATCAGCACTTTATGCTTGTCGATACCTTCACTGTCGCTGAAAACATCATTTTAGGTAAAGAGCCCAAGAAGTTTGGAAAGATTGACAAAGAACAAGCCATACAGCAAGTACAAGAACTTTCTGACCGCTATGGTTTGAAAATAGATCCTGCCGCAAAAGTATCTGACATCTCTGTCGGCATGCAGCAGCGTGCAGAAATCTTAAAAACACTTTACCGCGGCGCTGACATTTTGATCTTCGACGAACCAACGGCCGTTTTAACACCTCAAGAAATCAAAGAACTCATACAAATTATGAAAAACTTAATCAATGAAGGCAAATCCATTATTTTAATCACCCATAAGCTGAAAGAAATTATGGATGCCTGTCATCGCGTGACCATTATCCGAAAAGGCCAAGGCATTCGTACACTTGATGTGGAAAGCACAAATAAAGACGAACTTGCAAGCCTCATGGTTGGCCGTGAAGTGTCATTTAAAACAGATAAAAAAGCTGCTTCTCCTGCTGAGGAGGTTCTTCAAATTCAAGACCTCACAGTAAAAGACGCCAGAGGAATTGAAGCCGTCAAACAGCTAAACCTCTCAGTGAAGGCTGGCGAAATTGTGGGAATTGCTGGGGTAGACGGCAATGGCCAGTCTGAATTAATTGAAGCCATTACCGGTCTAAAAAAATCAGAATCTGGCACGATCATGCTAAACGGGAAAGCCATTCAAAATCTCCCGCCTCGTAAAGTGACCGAATCTGGGATTGGACATATTCCTCAGGACCGTCATAAACATGGACTTGTGCTCGATTTTTCAATTGGAGAAAACATTTCCTTACAAACATATTATCAGCGTCCTTATTCAAAATTCGGCTTATTGAATATGAAAAATATTTATCAAAAAGCAAAACGAATCATTGCGGAATATGACGTCAGAACACCAAGTGAATATACAGAAGCGCGCGCTCTGTCAGGCGGTAACCAGCAAAAAGCCATTATCGGTCGAGAAGTTGACCGCAACCCTGATTTATTAATTGCCGCTCAGCCGACACGTGGACTTGATGTTGGTGCGATTGAATTTGTTCATAAACGTCTAATTGAGCAAAGAGACTCAGGCAAAGCCGTTTTGCTCATCTCCTTTGAACTTGATGAAATTATTAATGTCAGTGATAAGATCGCTGTCATTTTCGAAGGCAGCATTGTGGCCATTGTTGATCCAAAAGAAACAACAGAGCAAGAGCTTGGTTTATTAATGGCTGGAAGTACGCAACAGGAAGTGGGGAAAGAAGCAAATGTCTAATCGCTTAACAAATCTGCTGATTCCGCTTATAGCCATTGTACTTGGCCTTTTCGTTGGGGCCATTATTATGCTGGCAAGCGGTTATAGTGTCATCGAAGGCTATAGTGCCCTTTGGAATGGCGTTTTCGGTGAAACCTATTATATGGGAGAAACCATCAGGCAAGTGACACCTTATATTTTATCCGGTCTTGCTGTTGCCTTTGCATTTCGGACAGGCCTATTTAATATCGGTGTAGAAGGCCAAATGCTCATTGGCTGGGTAGCTGCTGTATGGATCGGAACAACTGTCCATGCACCAATGTATATCCATCTCCCGCTTGCACTCATCACAGCTGCTGCTGCTGGTGCATTATGGGGCTTTATTCCTGGGTTTTTAAAAGCTCGTTTTTATGTGCATGAGGTCATCGTCACCATCATGATGAACTACATTGCCCTTCATGTCACAAACTATTTAATCTCAAATGTCTTAACAGATAATAAAGATAAAACAGATAAAATCGATGCCACTGCCTCGCTCCGCTCTGGATTTTTTGAGCAGATCACTGATTTTTCCCGGATGCATAACGGTATTTTTGTTGCCATTATTGCTGCTGTCGTGATGTGGGTCATTATTCAAAAAACCTCTAAAGGGTTTGAATTACGAGCTGTTGGAATGAACCAGCAAGCATCACATTATGCTGGTATGAACGTTCGCCGCAATATCATTTATGCGATGCTTATTTCAGGTGCTTTTGCAGGTCTTGCAGGCGCTATGGAAGGCCTTGGTACATTTGAATATGCCTCTATTAAAGGCTCGTTTACAGGCGTAGGTTTTGATGGAATCGCCGTCGCTTTATTAGGTGGAAATACGGCTGTAGGTGTTGTTCTTGCCGCATTATTGCTTGGTGGATTGAAGGTCGGTGCTTTAAATATGCCGCTTGAATCTGGCGTACCGACTGAGGTTGTTGATATTGTCATTGCGATCATCATTCTTTTCGTCGCCTCAAGCTATATTATCCGTCTTGTGATTCAACAAATGAAGAAAAAGGGGGGAAAATAAGTGGGATTTCTGCAAATACTTGAAATCATCGTCCCAGCTACACTTGTTTATGCTGCACCACTTATTTTAACCGCTCTTGGAGGCGTCTTTTCAGAAAGATCAGGTGTTGTCAATATCGGTCTTGAAGGTTTGATGGTCGTCGGAGCATTTTCCAGTATTATCTTTAACTTATTTTTTGCTGATACGTTTGGAGCCTTGACCCCGTGGCTTGGGCTTCTCATCGGAATGGCCGTTGGCGGATTGTTCTCACTGATTCATGCAGTGGCGACCATTACCTTCCGAGCTGATCAAACGGTCAGTGGTGTGGCCATTAACATGCTGGCACTTGGCGCTACATTGTTTGTCGTTAAACTGATTTACGGAAAAGCACAAACTGATAAAATTACAGAGCCTTTCTATAAAGGAGATATTCCCCTTTTAAGTGACATTCCGATCATTGGTGATATTTTCTTTAAAGATGTTTATTATACGTCCATACTCGCCTTAGCGCTTGCAGTTGTTGCTTGGTTTGTTTTATTTAAAATGCCGTTTGGACTTCGTCTTCGTGCAGTCGGAGAGCATCCAATGGCAGCTGATACAATGGGAATCAAAGTGTACCGGATGCGTTATATCGGCGTCTTCATTAGTGGACTGTTTGGCGGTCTTGGCGGAGCTGTATATGCGTCAACGATCGCGCTTGATTTCTCCCATGCCACCATTACTGGACAAGGCTTCATCGCACTAGCTGCGCTTGTATTCGGTAAATGGCATCCGTTTGGCGCAATGGGCGCTGCGTTATTCTTTGGATTTGCTCAAAGTTTAAGCATTATTGGCTCTCTCCTGCCGCTGTTCCAAGATATACCGAACGTGTATATGCTCATAGCACCATATGTGCTCACCATCTTAGCACTTACTGGCTTCATCGGACGTGCTGATGCACCGAAAGCACTTGGTACGCCTTATCTAAAAGGAAAACGATAAATCCGATGTATGATCAATCCCCTGAAGGACAAACTACCTTCAGGGGATTTTTGTATGATAAAAAACTCAAAAATTCCTGTTTATTTTACTTTTATTACACTTATTTTAGTTTAATAAATAGATGAGTGTCACAGAATCTTCTACAATTGAGACAAATAGCATTTGGGGGTGTTTATGTGGCTAATGCACAACAATTGAAATCGATTACAGACGATTCTGACAATAATAAAAGCGTTTTCCGTAAGATCATGTCTTGGAAAATTGGTGTTATTGATCTACCTGTGTATTTAGTACTTGCAGCGATTATTTTAACTGCCGCTTATTTTAATAAAATTCCAGCAAATATGCTTGGTGGTTTCGCTGTTATTATGATTTTGGGGATTTTCCTTGGAGATGTAGGACAACGTATTCCAATCTTAAAAGATATTGGAGGACCGGCGATTCTTTCTTTATTCGTACCATCGTTCCTGGTCTTTTTTAATGTTCTGAATCCGAACTCATTGGAAGCGGTTACGTCTCTTATGAAAACGTCGAACTTCCTTTACTTCTATATTTCTGCTCTTGTAGTAGGTAGTATTCTTGGGATGCAGCGAACTGTTTTAGTACAAGGCCTTATTCGTATGTTTGTTCCTCTAGTTGCAGGTACAATTGCAGCTGTGAGTGCTGGAATCCTGGTTGGCCTTTTAGTTGGTTTCACACCGCATCATTCATTCTTCTTTATTATTGTACCGATTATTGCCGGTGGTGTTGGAGAAGGGATTTTGCCATTATCTATCGCTTATTCACAAATTCTTGATGTATCAGCAGAGTCATTAATTTCTCAATTAATTCCTGCGGCTGTCATCGGGAACGTCATTGCCATTATCTGTGCTGGCGCATTGAAGAAGCTTGGTGAGAAACGTCCTGAACTAAACGGGAATGGCCGTCTTGTGAAATCTAAAGAAGCAAACGAAATTTTCGAGCAGCCAGATTTGGATGCAAAAGTTGATTTCGGGTTAATGGGTGCTGGTGTACTTGTTGCTTGTACAACCTTCATCTTTGGTGGTTTGTTAGAAAGCTTTGTTCATATTCCAGGTCCAATCTTAATGATTGTTCTTGCCGCTTTAATCAAATACTTAAACGTGATGCCTCAACATCTTCAAAACGGCTCACAACAGTTCTACAAGTTTGTATCAAAAAGCTTTACATGGCCGCTAATGGTTGGTCTTGGTATTCTATACATTCCACTTGATGATGTAGCAACTGTCATCTCGATTCCATTCGTATGCGTATGTATCGCTGTTGTACTCGCAATGGTTGGTTCTGGCTACTTCGTTGGAAAACTAATGAACATGTATCCAGTAGAATCTGCTATTGTCACTGGCTGTCACAGCGGACTTGGCGGTACTGGTGACGTTGCAATTCTTTCAGCTTCTGGAAGAATGGGTCTTATGCCTTTCGCACAAGTATCTACACGACTTGGCGGAGCAGCAACTGTTATCTGTGCAACGATCTTACTCAGAGTGTTTAGTTAAACTACCACACATAAAAAGCATGAGCTCTCACATGGGCCCATGCTTTTTTTATATTTCTTTTCTCCTATAGGATCTTATTCATCAGCATCAGCTAATACAATTCTTAAATATTCTCTGGGCTGAAAAGGATACAGCTTCGTTTCTTGATAGCTCATGTGAAGAAGATGCTCAGAAAACAGCGGCCATTCACTCCCGGCTTGCCACCTTTTTTGATCATTTCGGTCAATCAAGAATGCTCCTCCTAAAATCGTGCAGAATAGGCTTAAGCTGATGGCGATCTTTCGTTTCATTTGATCAGCTCCTTTAAGAAAAGCATGTACGAAAAACAAAACAATATACAATGAGTATCATTTTTGATAAAATTATTTTTGTGGTCAAAAGAACCTAAAACAAATACAGTTTGCTTGAAATCGTTTCAAACCAATGCACTATGGCTGTATTTACGCTATAATTTTAATTACCAGTTCTTTAGAACGTGAATTTATATTGATCAAAGGAGGTTCATTTTCTTGCAGCTTATTCACTTCGCCATCCTATCACCTTTTTTACTCGCTTTTGTTGTACCTTTCCTTTACAAATATGTGAGGCATATACATACAGGATGGTTTGTTCTCATCTTGCCGATTCTTTTATTTACCTATTTCATCCAAATGTTACACATCACTTCGAATGGACGAACGCTTTTCTCACAGGCTGAATGGATTCCATCTTTAGGGATGAATTTCACTGTGTTTGTCGATGGTCTCAGCTTGTTATTTGCTTTATTAATAACAGGTATCGGCTCACTAGTGGTGCTGTACAGTATTTTCTACTTATCAAAGGAAAAAGAACAGCTTGGCTCTTTCTACACGTATTTGCTCATGTTTATGACCGCGATGCTGGGTGTCGTTCTTTCTGACAACATGGTGGTTCTATACTTGTTTTGGGAGTTAACGAGTATCTCTTCCTTCCTCTTAATTGGGTATTGGTATAAGCGGGAACGCTCTAGGTACGGAGCAACGAAATCACTGCTTATTACTGTTTTTGGCGGATTAGCTATGCTTGGCGGCTTCATCCTCATTTACCTGATTACTGATTCATTCAGTATTCGTGAAGCAGTGAATCAGCTTCAGCTCATTATGGCATCACCTTACTTTATCCCTGCCATGATCCTAATCTTACTAGGTGCCTTTACGAAATCAGCTCAGTTCCCATTTTATATCTGGCTGCCTGATGCAATGGAAGCACCGACCCCTGTGAGCAGTTATCTGCATTCTGCTACGATGGTGAAAGCCGGTATTTATCTTGTTGCCCGCTTCAGTCCAATCTTTGCAATATCAGAGGTATGGTTCTGGACCATTTCCATCGTTGGACTTGTCACATTATTCTGGGGATCATTCCACGCCGTCCGGCAAAACGATTTGAAAGCCATTCTGGCCTATTCAACAGTGAGTCAGCTCGGCATGATTATGCTCATGCTTGGCGTCGGCGCAGCTGCAATTCATGAAAACAATCCTGCCTTTTTTGGTGCAGCCGTTCTTGCTGCTATTTTTCACCTCATTAACCATGCTACTTTTAAAGGCAGTCTCTTTATGGCAGCTGGTATTATTGATCATGAAACAGGAACTCGTGACATTCGGAAATTAGGCGGATTAATGACGATCATGCCGATTACCTTCACGATTACGTTAATCGGTACATTTTCAATGGCCGGACTACCGCCATTTAATGGCTTCTTAAGTAAAGAACTATTTTTCACAAGTATGATACGAATTTCTGACATCAGCTTTACGGACGTTTCAACATGGGGTGCAATCTTTCCAGCACTCGCTTGGCTCGCTAGTGTCTTTACGTTCATTTACAGTATGATGCTCCTCTTTAAAACATTTAGAGGCCGTCTGAATGTAGACCAATTGGAGAAAAAACCGCACGAAGCACCGATCGGCATGCTTATTCCGCCAATCATTCTAGCTGCACTTGTGGTCACTTTCTTCTTTTTCCCTAATATTCTTGCCTATTCTGTCATCGAACCTGCAATGGCGGCGATCATTCCTGAAGCGATTGAAACAGGAAGCCGTTTTTCTGTGAAAATTGAAGCATGGCATGGCTTCCAGCCAGAGCTCTATATGACAATAGGTGTTGTTGTACTCGGCACAATCGGCTACTTGACGCTTTCAAAATGGCGTCCAATGTACAACATCTTTAAGGAGAAATGGTCATTTAACGCTTTATACGACCGCTCTCTTATCGGTTTAGAAAAAGGTTCATACCGCCTGACAAACAGTTATATGACTGGTTTTCTTCGTGATTATCTTGTTTATGTGTTTGGGTTCATGATCATCGTCATTGGCGGTGTGATGTTTTATCAGCAGGCCTTTTCATTTAAAACAGATCAGGCTGCCTCAATTGGCACGTATGAGATGATTCTTTCACTTGTGATGGTGGCGGCGACGATTGCAACTGTATTCGCAAGTTCACGATTAACAGCTATTATTGCTCTAGGTGTCATGGGCTACACGCTGTCATTATTCTTCGTGATTTTCAGAGCACCTGACCTTGCGCTGACGCAGCTGATTATTGAAACGATTTCTGTCGCACTGTTTTTGCTTTGCTTCTATCATTTACCGAAGCTGAGCTTAAAGCAAAAAACGAGAAGATTCAAAATGACCAATTTCATCATTTCATTAGGTGTTGGGGTAGTTGTCACTTGTCTAGCTTTTGCTTCCACAAGTCAGCAGTCACTTGACACCATCTCAACTTACTTTATTGAAAACAGCTACAAACTTGCTGGCGGTGACAATATTGTCAATGTCATTCTTGTAGATTTCAGGGGCTTTGATACCCTCTTTGAAATTACCGTGCTCGCCATTGCGGCACTTGGTATTTATGGTTTATTAAAAACGCAAACAAAACGGAAGAGAGGTGTGCGGCGATGAGAAAGATTGATACGAATGATATGCTTTTGCAAGTTACAACAAAAATCACAGCATTCATCATCTTGCTTTTCTCCCTTCACCTATTTCTTGCGGGACATAACAATCCTGGCGGCGGATTCATAGGCGGTCTGATGAGTGCTGCGGCTGTCGTTCTTCTGCTTTTAGCCTATGATCTGAAGACAGTAAGACGCATTTTGCCATTTGACTTTATTTATGTAACTGGAGCTGGTTTGCTCGTTGCGATCCTGACAGGTATGGGATCCTTTCTATTCGGTGCACCTTTTCTATCCCATGCATTTGATTATTTCCAATTACCGTTTTTAGGGAAAACAGAACTGGCGACAGCTGTCCTGTTTGATATCGGTGTGTATTTGGTTGTTGTCGGTGTCACCATGACCATTATTCAAATGATTGGAGAGAAGGAATAATGGAATTTCTAATGTCTATTATCGTCGGAATTATTTTTATGGCGGCGACCTATTTGATGCTGTCAAAAAGCCTTCTGCGGGTCATCGTCGGTACTGCTGTTTTGAGTCACGGCGTCCACTTGCTGCTTTTAACAATGGGCGGCTTAAAAAAGGGAGCGCCTCCCGTTCTAAAAGAGGGGATCACATCCTATGTAGATCCATTGCCACAAGCATTAATTTTAACAGCCATTGTCATTGCTTTTGGTGTGACATCCTTATTACTTGTCATGGCCTTCCGTGCCTTCCAAGAGCTGCGAACAGATGACATGGATCAAATGAGAGGAAATGATCAGCATGAATAATCTCGTGATCCTGCCTATTTTAATTCCATTACTAGCTGCTACACTATTGATCTTTATGAATAAAAACATCATACTGTCAAGAGTCTTTAGTGTCTTTGCATCTCTTTCAGCTATTATTTGTAATGTATATTTGGTTCAAACGATTTTCACAAACGGGATACAAACCCTTTATTTGGGCGGCTGGAAAGCGCCATTTGGAATTGCCCTTGTCGCCGATCAATTTGCTGCACTCCTTGTGCTGACCGCATCCGTTGTCGGGCTTGTAACAGTCCTCTTCTCCTTTCAAACAATTGGGAAAGAAAGAGAGCAGCTCTTCTATTATTCTGGCGTTCAGTTTTTGTTAGCTGGCGTGAGCGGAGCCTTTTTAACGGGAGATATTTTCAACCTGTTTGTATTCTTTGAATTACTGCTGATGGCGTCTTATATGCTCATTGTGTTAGGCGGATCAAAGCCTCAGCTTCGTGAATCACTCAAATATATTGTGTTTAATATCATCTCGTCGGCATTATTTATTGTCGGAGTTGCCTGCTTATATGCAGTGACGGGCACGCTCAATATGGCTGATTTAAGTGTGAAAATAGCTGAATCAGGGCAAACAGGGTTAATCACTGTTATTTCCATCCTGTTCCTCATTGTGTTCGGCTTAAAAGCTGGGATCTTCCCGCTTTATTTCTGGCTTCCAGGATCGTATCACGCACCGCCGGCCGCGATTTCAGCTCTATTTGGGGCTTTGCTGACAAAGGTTGGCTTATATGCGATTGCCAGAGTCTTTACATTAATTTTTATACATGATACAGGCTTCACCCATACACTCATGGCGTGGCTTGCCGCACTGACGGTGATATTCGGTGTGATTGGCTCGATCGCCTATTCTGATGTGCAGAAGATTGTGATTTATAACATTGTCACAGCTGTTGGGGTCATTTTGTTTGGATTTGCAGCCAACACACCTGCATCACTCCAAGGAGCTATTTATTATCTCATTCACGACATGGTGATCAAAGGGGCTTTATTTATGCTGGCAGGTGCCCTCTTTGTGTACGCTGGTACAAACCAACTGAAAAAAATGGGCGGACTGATTCAATCTCAGCCTCTATTAGGATGGATGTTTTTCATATCGGCTTTATCACTGGCAGGAATTCCACCGCTGAGTGGCTTTGTTGGAAAACTAAAAATTGTGGAAGGTGGATTTTCTGCTGGATACATGACGTTTTCTATCTTGGTCTTACTGTCCAGCCTCCTTGTCCTCTACTCTATTATGAAGATTTTCATGTCCGCATTTTGGGGCGAGGAACAGGATATGCGAAGAAGAAAGCCGTCAATTAAAGGAATGGTGTATCCTGGCGTACTGCTTGTCGTCTTATCTCTTGCTATTGGGTTAGGAACTGAGTTCATTGCCCCTTATATCAATCAAGCAGCGGAAATGCTCTCCACACCAGAAAAATATATTCAAGCTGTGCTGAAGGAGTAGATGAACATGGCCTTTCAAATATTACTAAACGCTCTCCTCGCCTTTACATGGATGTTTATGAATGATACATACAGAGCCGCAGACTTTGTATCAGGCTTTGCCTTAGGGATGATCGCCATTTTTATGCTGCGGCGATTTTTCCCGCAGCGTTTTTACGGCTATGCTCTTTATGCGATTTTCAAGCTCATTATCATTTTTATTCGGGAGCTGCTTCTTGCCAATTTAAGTGTATTAAAGACGGTATTATCTCCAAAGCTCACGATTAAGCCCGGTATTTTCGCCTTTCGTACGGACTTGAAAACAGATTGGGAAATCACCATACTAGCAAATATGATTACTTTGACACCAGGTACACTAGTGATTGATATTTCCGATGATCGTTCCATTTTATACATTCATGCGATGGATATTGAAGATGCTGAAAAAGCCATTCACGATATCCGGGTTTCATTTGAGAAAGCGATTCAGGAGGTGAGCGGTAAGTAATGGAACTCATTTTGCAAATTTCACTTGGCATTCTTGCTCTGTCTACTTTGCTTTTTGTGATACGAGTGATCAAAGGTCCCTCAATTCCTGATCGTGTGAGTGCACTTGATGCGATAGGAATCAATTTAATTGGGATGACAGCCATCGTTTCAATTTTACTGAAAACCACTGCATTCTTTGAGATTATTTTACTGCTCGGCATCCTTGCCTTTATCGGTACTGTCGCTTTTTCCAAATTCCTTGAGAAAGGGGAAGTGATTGAAAATGATCGTCATCGCTAAAGCCATCGTGATTTTCTTTATCCTGCTAGGCGCTATCCTCTGTTTGATTTCAGCCATTGGTGTCCTTCGCCTGCCGGATGTTTACACACGTATGCATGCTGCATCAAAAGCATCGACCCTTGGCGTTGTTCTGATTTTAGTAGGCGTGTTTTTTCACGAATGGTTTCTTGCAGGCGTTATTTCTGCAAAAATCCTTCTCGGGATCGTATTCATCTTCCTGACAGCACCAGTCGGCGCACACTTGATCGGAAGAGCAGCCTACAATACTGGTGTTAAGCTTGACAAGCGCAGTGTCCAAGATGATTATGGCGGCTTCCGCAACTTTGTGATTAAGCGAAAAGAAGACTCTTATTTATAAAAAAAGCGAAAAGAATGGCCTGATATGTTGGGCCATTCTTTTATTTCTCTCAATTTATCGCTCAACAGCATATAAAAAAAGCTTCCGCTGCACCGGGAGCTTTTTTATATGCGATCAATGACAGCAAGTGTGCACCTTGACGTACAGATGTGCCGGTCTCGATCATCTTTTATATCGATTTGAAATACCATTGTACGCCGTCCTACATGTACAGGAACAGCTGTCGCTGTCACCACTCCATCACGTACAGATTTTAAATGATTGGCATTGATTTCAATACCTGAGCAAACTTGCTGCGTTAAGTCTAAATGAGCCGCAGCCCCCATGCTCGCCACTGTTTCTGCTAGAGCAGCAGACGCTCCTCCATGCAGCAGCCCAAATGGCTGTTTTGTTCTGTGATCGACTGGCATTGTTGCAACGCATCGTGACTCATTGCACTCTACAATCTCAATGCCTAGTGCCTCAAGCAGTGTATTTGATCCGCTCACATCCATTAAGGCCCTCTCCCTTCACACGTTTACAGCACACTTTCAGACTTGGCAATTAACACCGCTTCTGTACGAGATCCAACATTCAGCTTATTAAAGATGGATGTCAAACTGTACTCAATTGACCGTTTGCTCAAATGAAGCACATCGGCAATCTCCTGGTTCGTGTATCCTTTTTCTACTTCTCTAAGGATCAAACACTCCCGTTCGGTTAAGAGGTCGTGATCAGTCTGCTGCGCCTGTTCTGGCTTTTCTTGCTGCTGTGAAATTAATTTCTTTAAATAGGACAGCTGAATGACAACTTCTCCTTGTAATGTGCGGTGTATGTATTCAATAATTTTGTCTTTCGTCTCTGTTTTACTAATTGCACCGTGTAATCCAGCCCGAATAGCCTCTTCAAAATAATCATCTACTTCATACCCTGTATAAATGATAATTTTTACTTGCTGGTTGTTTTCTAAGATTTGCTTCGCAATGTCCATTCCATTGATATCCCCGAGATTTAAATCCATCAAAATCACGTCATAGATGGAAAAGTCATGCGTCTTTAAAAAGGCGGCTTCTGCATCAGGACTTAAACAATCGACTGATAGCTGCTGGTCTGATTCTAAAATGCTTTTTGTCCCTTCCATGACAGCCGGATGATCATCAATGACCAATATCTTCTTCATGTCTTCCTCCCTTTAAATCACTCACTTCCATTTTATATAAAAAACTTGGCTAATGCCAAGTCTTAATCCTTAATAAATCGTTACAATTCCATTTCAATTTTCACCTTAAGCCCTTTTTCCGGTGCTGTGTGAATTTGAAGCTTTCCATTTAACGCTTTGACTCGTTCCCTAATTCCCGATAGCCCCATGCTCATTGTGTGCTGATCAAGATGACTTGCATCAAAACCGACTCCATCATCCTCATAGTGAAGAACAACCTGATCTTTAATACAAATCAGCATCACTAACACTTGAGTAGCTTGGGAGTGCTTCAGGGCATTGGATAACAGTTCCTGGACAATTCGGTAAATATTCAGCTGTGAATCAATATCAATGTCCAGCTCTTTATCAAAGCGTGTCGTATTCAGCCTTATATGAAACGGTGCTTCCTCTTGAATTTGAGAAGTCAGCTTCGATATCGCCTTTACTAAACCTAAATCATACAGCAGCTGCGGCCGAAGCTCATGACACGTTTCTCTCGTCGTCTGAATCACTTTAGACATTTGATCGTTCCATGAGACAAGCGAATTTTCAATAGATGTCGGGCATTGGTTGTTTTGGAAATTCGTTAAAAACATCTCTGACTGCCTTTTTAGTGATATCAAGTCCTGCAGCACGGAATCATGAAGATCCCTCGCTAAATCTGAGCGCTGCTTTTCTTCCATGGCAAACATGATTTTCTTCAGCCAGGCAGGATTGGCTTCACGCTGTTTTAAATCGTCAAGATGCTCCATCAATTCTTCGATCTTGACGACATTTTCTAAACTGACACTTGTGTAAAAGGCCAATGTTTTCAGCCAAGAAATCTCATCACGCGACAATTTCGGTGTCCGTAAATTAGATAAACAGCAAATCACAAAAGAGTGACCGCCCCGCTCACCAATTTTCATCATAAACCCTTTATCAAGCGCGATGATTTTCCCGACTTCATCTAATATATCTTGAAATTGATCCACATACTCTTTCCATAGCTCACTATCCCCTGTTGACTCATCAATTTCAACAATTTGCCCATCAGCCTTCACCTCAAGTACAAAAGCTTTATTAACAACAAGCACTTCTAAAATGGTGTATTTCAAATGGTATAACACTTGGTGAAGTGATGACGCCTCACGAATGAGCTGCGTGAATTTAAACACACTGTCCTGGTAATTATGCTTCTCTGAAAAACGCTTCAGACGAAAACGGAAATCTAGAATTTCTTTAAAATAAAAAACAGCCAGCATGAGAGTATAAGTGATTAATGCGAGCTTCAGTGTGTACTTCAAATCTTCTGGTTTTTGCAGAATGTAAAACGTGACTACAACGAAAATGGTTGGTGTGATGGCTAGAAAGCCATAGTATCTCAGTCTACTAATTAGAAAATCCATATTGTAAAGTTTGTTCGTCATAAATTGGTACACGAGTGAAAAAGGAATTAACAAAACGATAGATGTCAGGATAAAAGGATTAATCAAATACTTATCAAAAAATACATAGGGAATAACGAAAAATAAAATAAATGGACTGAACGACAAAACATTTATAATAGCAAAAAACTTTAAAACTGAACCATGTGCTGTTTTTTTATATCTCTTCATGCCTCTGACTATTAAATAAAGTGCTACTAAAACTGTTCCGAAAAAAAACAGCAAACTGATGCTTGGAACATATTTTCTCAATTCAGATGACACCGAAACTCCACTATGTACTGCAAGATTAAAAATAGGTATCAAGTATAAGCACCTGATTAGTTTTGGGTTCGTTAAGTGCACATCAAATTCTTTGAAGTATTGATAGATAAAATGAATATATAAGATGGATACACTCGATAAACACAATAAGAGAACATAATGGCTAAATCTATCACCAATTCCTGAAGTACCTGCACTCAGATATCCAACACAAATTGACAATAAGAATAAAATTAATAAAAATGCAGATTTTCGTTGCGGCTCTTTGTTAATTTTAATAATAAAAAAGATACAGAATAAGCATATTGAATATAGAAGAAGAGGGATTAAATAGACAAATAAGCTTTCTCGACCAATCAATGTTTTATTTTTAAGTGATATAATTTGGTTTCCTCTTTGAATATCAATTCTTTGTACATTTCTAAGCTTACCATTAATCATATGATCTTGAATTAAATTAGATTGTCCGTTTATTTTTAAAATAATATCTCCTTCTTTTAACCCTGACGAATAAGCTAAAGAAAGATATTCAACGTCAACAACTTCCGTTTGACCATTTTCATTCTTTTCTACACGTGCACCATTAAAAATATCAAATACATAGATATATGAAATATAGATCACAAATAAAAAAGACAAAAAAACAAGAAATGTGGACAATTTTGTATAGGTAAGCTTCATGTTTAAAACATCCTTAAGAAAAGATCATTAAATAATCATACAGGTTGGATCTTAAAATTAATACTCCCAGATGTATTTCGTACTCATGTATCCTTTTTCTACACCTTTTATAATGGCTGCTGTTGTTTGTGCATCTGCATGAATTAAACTTGCATTTCCAGATTTCAATTCATCGATCACAACTGGGTTCTTCATTAGATGTGCAATGATATTTTGAATATTCAACCATTGCCCTCCTTTGTCATAAATGCACATAATTGTTCCTTCTTCTTCCTAGGTAAATCAAGTTGTTCAATTCCTTGCTTCATTTTTAACAGCATAATCTCTCTCATCGATACCATGTACTGAGTCAAACCAGCTTCAAGTAACTTCTGCTTCAGTTGAACCGGCTTTTGCTCTGACTCATCCAGCCGGTTAGAAAAGAAGGAAAGAAGCTCTTGACTGGCATCGTTAAAACGTCTTTTTAAATAACTGAATGCCAGCGTTTGTTTTTTTTGAAAATCTCCGTTTGATTTTGAAAATAACGCAAAAAAATCGTTACTGATCTGTTCAGCAACACCATAATATATTGAATAAGATTCCACAGTGGCGTTTATTTTTCCTGTCGCTAAATAAACACCCAATACGCTAGAAATAGCTGTTAAAGATCCTGACTTTTTCTTTAAAACCTCTACACACTCTTCTTCTGTTCCATGCAAATGACGCAAATCCTCGTGCTGCCCTTCCATTGACATTTTAATGAAATGGAACAGTTTCTCTAATAGTTGAGAATTATTTTCACATATTGATGCGATGAATTGGATACTCACCGTATATAAATACGTAGAAGCATTGATGGCCACTCCTTGGTCGACGTTCATCCAAGGATACGAATCATTGTCCTGATCTTCAATATCATCTAATATATCGGCAGATAAGATAAGAAGTTCAATCCCTGCTGCCAGTTTTGTAATCGCTTGCTTGTCTTGTCCGCCAAATGCCTCATAATGCTGGTAAGCTAATTGACCAAGAGGAAATTCTTTTTTTCTATCTGTAAATTTCAGAAGCAGCTTTTGTAAATCATTCTGCCTGACTGCATATTGAATAAAATCAGACATATTCTGCTTGATTTTTGTATTCTCTAGATAGTTTAGCATACTCGATCTTGTACCTCACCCTTTCGTCTTTTATTTTACTAAAAAGACATGAGCAAATGTCCACTGACATCGCTATTTAACAATTATATAATAATATATCCTTTTTTTGTATGTATTTGGATAAAAAAAAGACTTGATGATTATCAAGTCTTTAAGAAATTTTCACATATTCATATTTGTCGTATTGATCAATGCTTTTGTTAATGTTATGAAGAGAAGCCGTTGTTTCTCTAATTTCGTTTTCAAGTTTCCATAATAATTGTTTAAGTTCTTCGATTTCATACTTTTCCATCGATTCCACTCTCCTTTTTTGGAAGATCAATGTATTTGTGTATGGTGATTGGGTCATAAGTATTTGATCTGTTACTAACAGTGTAAATGTAATTGAGTATTTTTTCACCGAAAAGTATGCACAAAACATGTGCGTGATACCGCAAAATTCAATAGGTCTTTTTTCATCATTTTCTGACTTTTCAAATCATACTTTTATCTCAATTTCAAAGGAAATGCGTCATTTTTGCGACAGGAATAGGCATCGTTCGTCACACTTCTCTCTCGAAAGAACATACGATCCCCTCTATATCTTTGGTTTTGCGTGTTATAGGTCAGACGACAGACGCTATTGTGGACACCGCAATTTTTTGGCGACATCCACCGAAATTGACCGCAAAAGTACCTATTTTTATGTTGGATTTACAAAGATAGAAAGATCATTTTGATTCTTTATTCTGATTTTCTACATACATTTAGAACAGATATCCGTCCAATTTCACGTCAATGAGAGAAGAGGTGACCATGTGTTTTACTATGTTCCTTACTCTGCTTTGCAGGTTCCCGCAATGAGCCACGCATACCCGCCGCGCACGCCAATGACTTTTCCTCCAGTAGATGCCCACTCATTTCAACGAGCCGCAAAGGAATCGACCCGTCTCGTTGCTGATGCTTCACTCATCACGGAGCAAATTTCCAGCTCCCTTCCGTTTGCCAAGCGCATCATGGAGGCTGCTGAGCGCTCTGATTCAACAAGTGTCATCCGAATGCTGAAGCAAATCGGTGTGAAAAGCGGCATCGATATCCGCTTTAGTCCAGAAGGCATTCGGATCTACTTGTCTCTTGCCTCCAGCAGACTTTTTCTTCTTTTACAGTGGTCATGACAAAGAAAAGCCGCTCATTCAGAGCGGCTTTTCTTAAGATTCAAACATTTTATGGCACCATTCAATGGCTTCTATATAACAGCCATAAGCTTCCTGTTTCGGGAGATTTCCACCTAACATCTCATCATCCCATTCATTTCGTTCAATACGTTTGGCCACATCCAGCACAGAAGAATAATCATTTTCATAGCCAAGAAGTGCCTCGCCAACTTCATCAGAAAGCGGCAGCTCCTTCACTAGTTCTGTGATATCTGCTCTGACAAGTGTATCAATAAGAGAAAACATACCTGTCAGCATATAAGAGGCTGGGTGCTCTCGTTCAGTACGATAGGCAATCAGTTCACACGTTTTGGCGCGAATGAACGACATTTTGATAATTTCTTTTTGACTTGAGTTAGCTTGGACATTCAGTTCTTTAAATGAAAGGATAAAGATCCAGCGCCGAATCTCATTAAACCCAAGCAGGATAATCGCCTGCCGGATACTTTTAATTTGATAAAGACGTCTCATGCCGCCTGAATTCAGCATTTTTAATAATTGATATGATAGCGAAAGGTCACTTTCAATAAAATGGGTCACGGTCTGGATATTCGGCTGGTCCTTGCTTAACTCATTTAAAAGCTGATGGTACGCATGGAAGCTGGTCGATAAGGCTCGTCCCGATATCACATGCGGCTCACTAAAGAAATACCCTTGAAACAAGTGGAAGCCCGCTTCTAGCGCTTCTTCATATTCTCTTCTCGTTTCTACTTTTTCAGCTAAGAATCGAAGGCGGTACTTTTTATAGGTATTCAGAATAGCTCTTCGTTCTTGCGTTGTCGTTTTCAGAAAATCAATTTTTAAAATATCAATGCAATAGAGGAGTTCCTCAAGCAGCTTGTCACTATAATGTGTTCCGTTTAGGAAGAAATCATCGAGTGCAATCGTATATCCCCATTTTTTTAACTGCTTACATCTCATAATAAGTGCCGGGGTAATCGGTACATTTTCTAATATCTCGATCACAAGCTGATGCGGATCAAAATAGGTGAGCAGATCAGATGAAAGCAAGCTTTCGGTGAAATTAATGTAGCATCGTTTTCCTTCTGTCAGTGTTTCGATGCCGATATTTAGAAAACTGTTGATAATGAGGTCCGTTGTCGCTTGATCACCGTCTTCAGCGCTATATGTATTGGTTTCACTATCTCTATAAAGCAGCTCATATGATACGACTTGTTCTTTTCTGTTAAAAATAGGCTGTCTCGCAACAAACACCCTCAACTGCTCCAATCCTCCTTTATGCCATGACAAACAAGATGTGCTTTCAGTATACCAAATGATTGCGCTTTTAGTTCATTTTCAATCGGTCAAAATAAAAAAAAGAGACCATCCGGCTTGATGATCTCCCTTTCTTCTAATCATTCGCTTTCATAAAGCTCTTTTTTGATTTTATTTTTCACATCATGGATAAACTGCATTTTATTATCCCAGCATTTTTGACTCAAATCGACTGGATATTCTTCTGGTTTGCTGATTCGTTTGTATTCCTCCCAGAAAAGTCCAAGACTGTCCTGCACATAGGCTTGAATCGTTTGAATATCCGGGTTGTCATAGACAAGTTTACCTTGTTCAAAAATCGGGACGTGAAGATCTTTCGCCACAAAGTTCGTAACAAATTTACTAATAAATGTATGCACAGGATGGAACATTTTTAGTTTATCCTCACTATGAACATCTTCCTCTTCAAGTGCAATGTAGTCACCCTCAGAATGATGATTCAATTGATTAATAATGCGGTACACACGTTTACGGCCTGGTGTTGTCACTTTCTCTGGGTTGGAAGAAATTTTAATGGTATCATTCATTTTGCCGTTTTCTTCAATGGATACCAGCTTATACACTGCACCGAGGGCTGGCTGATCGAATGCTGTGATCAGTTTTGTCCCAACACCCCACACATCAATTTTGGCACCCTGTGCCTTTAAATTCATAATGGTGTGTTCATCAAGATCGCTTGATGCAATGACTTTTGCATCATGGAATCCTGCTTCATCCAGCATCGTTCTAGCTTTTTTAGACAAGTATGCAAGGTCCCCGCTATCAAGTCTGATACCAATGAAGTTGATTTTGTCTCCAAATTCTTTCGCTACCTTAATCGCATTCGGAATACCTGATCTGACGGTATCATACGTATCGACTAAAAAGACACAGTCTGTATGAGTTTCAGCATATTTTTTAAATGCTGTATATTCATCGCGGTATGCTTGTACAAGTGCGTGGGCATGTGTTCCTGATACTGGAATGTTGAAGCGTTTCCCAGCACGAACATTACTTGTCGCCTGAAAACCGCCGATGAGTGCAGCTCTTGCTCCCCACATCGCTGCATCCATTTCATGCGCACGTCTTGTTCCGAATTCTAATGCTGTCTCATCTTCAATGATTCCTTTAATCCGGGCCGCTTTTGTTGCAATCAGCGTCTGGAAATTCACGATATTGAGCAATGCTGTTTCGATTAACTGAGCTTCAACAAGCGTTGCCTCGATGCGCATAATCGGTTCATTCGCAAAGACAATTTCCCCTTCTCGCATTGAATGAAGTGTACCTGTAAAGGACAATCCGCTTAAATAGTCAATGAAATCGCTTTTATAACCGAGTTCATCTTTTAAGTACGCTAGATCGCTTTCAGTGAAGGAAAAGTCCGATAAATATTCAATCGCTTTCTCTAAGCCAGCAAATACAGCGAAGCCATTGTCAAATGGAAGCTTTCTAAAGAAGAGTTCAAAGACTGCCTTCTTCTCATGTATGCCGTCTCTCCAATACGTTTCTGCCATGTTAATTTGATAAAGATCTGTATGTAGTGATAAACTGTCGTCAATAAACCGATGCTCCAACTTCCATTCTCCTTCCCTTACTTAACCACTTTCGCACCAAGCGACTGCTCAAAGTGAGAAAGTGCCCACTCGTGCCCCGCTTCATTAAAACTCGCCACAGCATTCTCGTGAATCACAAGTTCAAAGCCTTTATTGTACGCATCAACAGCTGTATGAAGTACACAAATATCGGTACATACGCCGGCTAAGTGAAGTTCCGTGATGCCGCGCTCGCGCAGTTTCATTTCTAATTGAGTGCCTGCAAAAGCAGAGTATCTTGTTTTTTCCATATAGTAGACATGTTTTAAATGTTTTGACGTGTGAAATAGTGAACTTAGTTGTCCATAAAGTTCAATGCCCTCGGTTCCGCGAATATTATGGGGCGGAAATAACTTTGTCTCTGGATGATAAGGGTCCTCTTCTTCATGATGATCGACAGCAAAGACGACAAAGTGGCCTTCATCAATAAATGAAGAAGTGATCTCTGTGATCTTAGATTCAATCGCCTGTCCAGGCTTTCCGCATGTCAGTTTTCCATCGTCTGCAACAAAATCAACTGTATAATCTATACAAATCAACGCTTTGCCCATCCGCATCTCTCCCATATGCTCTTTTGAATCATTATAGCTTATTCATTTCACTAGGGAAACCTATTCAACAGATTCATGAGAAAAAGCTTTTTGAAACAGCTCATCCTCTATATAGATGTGCTCCTGATTGACCGCACCTGGCATCTCTATGACAAGACCAAAAGGAGAGTGCGATTCGTGATGATTCACCACTTTAAAGGAACATCCAGCGGTATTGGCCATTTTGACATATTGAGAATAAGAAGCATAGGAAAGTTCACCATTTAAAAGAACTGTGGCCTGGCGATTGGCCCTCAATATTTGTTCGACCTCTTGATACGGTTTATTTCTTGATACCTGTCCCTTTGTCAGGGCGAGAAGCGCTCGTTCCCTTAATGAACCAAGAAACATTCTTCGTTCATCGGGTTTTGTTTCAGCATGTCCAAATATCCCTTGCTGCAAATAAAAGTCTACGGATTCTTCTTTCATCACTGTTTTCACTCCTGGTTTTAAAATTTACATTTCTGTGACCCAGTGCACAATCTTAAGTGCGAGGTCACGGGCTTCGTCTGTTTCTACTCTTTCCATTAAGGATTGTTCAAGCGTATGGATGAGCTGCTCCTTTTCGTCCTCATACGCAATGGAAATACTCCATTCAATGTCAGGTACGGCAACAAGCGTTTTATATTCTTTTTTATTTTCATGTAAATATACATTGTAGGTCTTTGGTTGTCCGCTTGTGATGTGTGCTTTTCTAATTTTCATTTGACTCTGTTCACACCTCTTTTTTCTTCTTACATCCATATCCATTGTACCATAAAAAAAGACAGCTTCTGAAAAGGAATTCCCTTTCAAAGCTGGCTACGCATTAAAGCTCTTTTGCTGGCCGATCAGGTCTATATCCCACACAAACGTAACGTTTGGACTGTTAACAAATTGGCCAAAGTCCCCTGCATTATACGTACCTGAACCGCCGGCGGAGTGATCGACACTTTTTGGCGAAATGGCAAAAACATCACCGAAATGTGCAGAACCATTTCCAATTACACGGTCTATATGAATAGGTCCAACAATCGCTGGCATCTTTCCACCACCTTTTCTCCCCACATCATATGCCCAGCTCAAAAATACGTGTATGAAAAATAAAAAAGACAGCTGATCTTTGATCATCAGCTGTCTTTTTATGCGTTAAATGATTGAGGCTGGCCAAACAATGTAAAGTCCCAAAGCATCGTGGCATTCGGATCACTTGTAAGTGACATATAATCACCTGAATTAAAGGCTCCCGCACCACCAGTAGAGTGGTCTACAGCCAAAGGGGCAATGGCCAGGACATCACCGAAAGTAGCTGCACCGTTTCCTCCTAACGACTCGATATGAATAGGTCCAACGATTGCAGGCATCAGAATCTCCCCCTATCTGCTTATCTCAATCATCTTATGCAAAAAGGGAAAAGGTGTGCATCTGTCCTAGACGTTTAAATGCTGTTCCTTACGAGACCGCTGACGAAGCTGAACCAATCTGACAATATTCAAGGTAATGGCTTTGAGCAGTGCATAGACAGGAACCGCAAAGATCATGCCAAGGATTCCGCCAAAGCTTCCTGCCCCAATTAATAGCAGAATAATGGTCAATGGATGTGTGTTGAGGCGTTTCCCAATAATCAATGGAGAAATGACATTTCCATCGATTTGCTGAACGATAAGAATGACAATAACTGTCACCACCGCTTTTCCAGGCGAATCAAGAAACGCAATAAGTACAGCTGGTGCCGCGCCAAGATAAGGCCCAAGGTATGGGATCACATTTGTGACCGCAATGATAATACCGAGAATGAGCGCATATTTCACACCAATTAATAAGTACCCGATAAAACAAGCCACTCCAACAAATAAACAGACAACAATCTGCCCTTGTATGTAAGCCGCAAGTGTATCGTTTAATTCTTTAAAGATTTTCAATCCTTCCTTACGGTAAGGCATTGGCAAAAATTGAACAAGCTTGTCCGGAAACTTATGTCCGTCTTTCAACATATAAAACAAAATGAACGGAACGGTGATCACGGCTAAAGCAATATTGGCAATCACGCCAAACACCGCAGACATGCTTGAAGCAATGTTTTCCGGCAAACCTTTTAATGTCGAAACAATTGTCTGTTCAAACTTCGAGACGGAGACATAATCTTGGTTCATCATCCAAGTAAATGTTTTAGAATGCGAGAAGTCGTTCATAAATTTCTGCATGTCCGTCACATAACCAGGGAAGCTTTTAACAAGTCCACCTACCTGCGTGACAATAATCGGTCCCGCAGCATTCACAATGAACGTGATGAGTCCGATGAACAAGAGATAAATGATCAGGATAGCAAGTGTCCTAGGTATTTTCTTGGACAAAAATCGAACAATTGGATTAAAGATGAAAAAGAGAATTCCAGCCAGCAAGATGGGAACAAACAAGGTTGAAGCAAATAAAATAATCGGCTGAAATAAAAACGAAACCTTTGTTGATACATAAACAATAAGTAAAACAAGTAATATTTGGAATGTCCAAAAATGAACTTTAGATTTTAACAAAGATGCTCCTCCTGTTACGTATTGATCTTATTAAAAAACTACTATTCAACCCACCTTCTGTCAACTGCTTCTTGTTTTAGAACCTTATTTTTTGAAAAAAAAAGAACAATTGGTATATCATGCACTTTTTCCAGATATACATTCTATAAGCATGAAAAAAGCAGACACCTATGCGTCTGCTTGTTACACTCTTTCACTGTGATCAGGCATCACCGATACAATTTGCTGGATCCGCACATAAAAAACTGATTTTGTCCCCGCCTCAATGACAATATGATCCGGCATGACTTCCTTCAATTTTCCACGCACCGTATCTTTCACTGTTTGAACAATTAATCTCATACCAATCACTTTCTGCAATGTTTGATAAACATATGGATCAACTAATGAAACAAGCTGCGGACTTCCTTGTTGTGCCATCCTACCTGCCCCTTTACTTGTGTATTTACCCACAGCGTATGCAATGACCCATGTGAATGTCACTCAGGGCAAACCCACAACTCAAATACCATATTTTTACATTTTATATATTTTTACATCTTTTGGAAGTATAATAGATTGGTGCTGCCAACAACTTAAATCATTTGAAGAGGTGAATGTTCTTGAAAAAACTCATCTGTCTCGCTGCTGTCATGCTCTTTTTTTCCTTTGCAAGTTATGCATATGCAGGAACAATTGGAGATGAACCTGGGACACCAGGGAAGTGGTTTAAAGGAGAAGATCCGGTTCAAAAAGACGAATCAAAACCGCCGCTTGTTTTTGTTCACGGCATTAACAGCTCCTCCTCCACATGGTTCGACCGAAACGACATGGCAAAGCAAGCTGTTCTGAACGGATACGAAAGCGCATTCATAGATTTGTATCCAGATCAGGATACGAAAAAGAATGGCAAACTATTAGCAGAAAAGTTAAAAGAAATCTATGATGTGTTCGGTCGAAAACTCATTGTGATTGGTCATAGTAAAGGCGGGGTGGATACACAGTCCGCACTCGTGTATCACAATGCCCATCCATATGTAGAGAAGATCATCACACTCGGCTCCCCTCATTACGGGACGCCGCTGGCAGATTTAGCGTATAGCAAGGGCGGAAGCTGGCTCGCGGAAATTCTTGGACAAAAAAGCGACGCGCTCTATTCTTTGCAAACGGGGCTCATGGCGGCTTTTCGAAGTGAAACCGACAAGCTGGAGAAGTTTCCTCATAAATACATCACGTATTCGGGATCGGAATGGGGAGCATTTGGCGGGGTGCTGTACTTAGGAGGCATGTATTTAAAGAGCTTTGGCGCAAACGATGGCGCCGTCACGGTAAGCAGCACAAGACTATCATATGCAAACAATATTTTAACAGGGAAATGGGATCACAATTCAATTAAAAACGGCACAAGCATGTTCCCTGTATTCCAGCATCAGCTGCTGGCAAATGTCGCAAGCGCTGAAAAAGAAAATATAGAGACCCCGAACTCTACTGAGCTGAATACAGATGTTTATGTGAAAGGCGGAGAAAGTGAAAAGGATAAAACAGAAGCGTTCTATGTAGAGGAAGGAACGAATGGCTTATCGATTCAGTGGTTAAATGAAAGACAGGAGACGCGGCCAGAAATCATCGCCCCAAATGGAGACGTCTTAACAAATCTGAAGACATCGAAAGCATCTTTCCCATATGAAGGCGCATATACGCACCATGTGCAAATCAATAAACCCGTTCCTGGAAAATGGACGATTCGATCAAATTCAGGAAAAAAGGCTCCTTATTTGCTGCTCGTATCCTTTGATTCACCATTAAATGAAGAAATCAAAGCAGAGGCAGCGAAATCAGGGGATGATGCATCGACCCATTCAAGCGGTGTGATTAAACGGTTAAGCAAGAAAGTAGAAACCTTTTACTTTAAGGATGCCCAAAAAGATCATCCACTCAAAACAACTGATTCATCCGCTGTTCAATTGAAAAAAGAAGGTGCTTATTCTGTCACGGTTCATTACACTGGACTCACTGCATCAGGTACATCAGCATTTAACCGTACCGTTATTCGCACATTGTATGTCGATCAGCATGGAAATATTCATGGAGACATTCCATACTAAACAGAGCGTTTCATGGGCTGAAGTGCCTGCTGCACTTTTTGATCCAATTCCGTGATTTTTTTCATTGCAAGTGATTCGTCTATTTGTCTGTAATGATGATGTCCGCCAGGCTCTTCATCCATTTCATCTGCTTTCTTGACGATTTGCTGGAGTGTGTCCTTATGAAGGTCGCCCTCTGGCAAATATGAATCCGTATGAAGCAGAATCGCAAGCGCAATATCTTTGGCTGCCTTTGGTTCCTCACCGAGCCGTATGAGCAGTTTATGAGCCCGTTCTGCGCCTTTAATCGCATGAATATCATTCCGTCTATATGTCTCGTAATCCCATTCTCCGCCATCTGTATACCATTCATAGTGGCCGATATCATGCAAGAGGGCTGCTTTCACAGCGAGATCTGGATTAATCCCAGCCTGCACCGCCAGTTTGAATGCGTGATAAGCACAAGCAATTGCATGGGCTTTTCCTGAACGATTTAAATATTTTTGAGCGACTGGATGGGTGTAAACATCCATTAATGTAACCTTTCTCATGGAAACCCCTCCTTATCTATATTTTTAGCATCCTAACATATTCTGAAAAGAAACTCAAATGTTCTGTTATATTTTCTATGAGTCTCAAGAATAGCTTATGTCAAATAAGCTGTGTTTGCTTGTACAATACGAAAAAAGCAGTCGTTATGACTGCTTTTTTTCTTCTTTAAAACCATTGAAGTCTAGGAGCACGGAGCGAATTTGAGATTCGTGAGCACCGGCACGCAGGCCTGATACCGCATGCGAGGGTTTGTCTTCATGCTTCGTTATGACTGCTTTTTCACATACTCACGTGCATCGTAGACACATCCGCCATCTGGATCATCCGCTAAAAGATCGAGCAAAATACGTGCGACTTCATCTGGGCTCTTCAACGTGCCTGTTTCATATAATTGCTGAAAACGGTCTATTTGTTCAAAGTCTTGTTTTGATGATTTCCGAATTTCCCCCTGCATATCTGTATCGATCGTGCCGGGTGAAAAGGAAAACGTGTTGATCGGATGCGCCTCGTCCTGCTGTTCCTCATGAAAAGTCCTCATAAACATATCGAGTCCTGCCTTTGAACTGCAATACGCACTCCAGCCTTTGTATGGGTTTTTCGCCGCTCCAGAAGAAAGATGAACGATCGTTTTCTTTCCGTTAAATGATTGAGTCTGCTTGGCAAACACATGGCTCAGCAAAACAGGAATGACTAGATTCAACTTATAATGCTGATGAAGTGTATCCTGTCCGCCTTGTCCAACGCGCTTGATAGGTGTGACCATTCCTGCATTATTGACGAATAAGATGTCATCAGCATTTGCCAGAGTTTGCGGCGTGAGACTATTTTGAAGCCATTTGGCTGCTGCCGTTTCATCGGTCAGGTCAACCTGAGTATGTGTGAGCTTCGGATGGGATATCGGCGATGCACTTCTTGCTGCTGTGTACACATGATCCCCGCGCGAAAGCATCCTATTCACAAGTGCTAGGCCAAAACCTTTTGATCCGCCTGTAACGATTGAAATTCGAATGACAATCTCCTCCCTTGATATCACTATTTTACGTAGTGAAACGGTGTGACATCAAGCAATCTGCATAAAGAAAAGCCTGCCTCTTTTAAAAGAGACAGACTATTTCTTTTCAGCCTTCACATTCACCTTTGGAATCAGGATGATCATCACGATGAGTCCAACGGCTATCAAGAAACCAAAGATAATCGGAAGCAGAGCCGATGTCTGCTTCTCATGATCATCGTCAGAAGGTGCTGATACAGCCGAATCACTAAAAGAGATATTCATCTCTTTCATCATGCGAGCCGGTGTTTTGGGCGGGTTCTCTTTGAGATCACCAAAAAGCTGCGGAGAAAGAGATCCACCCGAGGCTTTAGGCGGTTCAGCAAAATGAATGTCTGTTTTGATTTTTGACGTCGTTTTGCTTTGTTCGTATTTCGTTTGATCCCTCAATATACTTGAGTTAATATTGAGCTCCTTTTCCTGATATTCATTCGGCTTGACATTCGTATCCGTATCTTCACCAGCAGCGAAAGCAGCAGGGATGAGGAGAAAAAGGGAAACGGCAACGAGCACCGCCCCTTTCACGAATAGATTAAGCTTCATGAGTCACATCACGTTCCTCTGTTTTATCTTTCCATAGCTTTTTCACAAGCGGTACGACCATGAAAAGGACAGTTAATATCACTAACCCCGTGACGCCCATTCCAAACGTGTCTCCATTTCCATATTGGATCGACAGGTACACATCTGTCACTGGATTGGTAAAGTGGAAATTCGGCATCACCAAATCAATTAACGGTGCAACAAAGAAGAAAATAAGCGCCGTTGCTGCCATCCATCCCGCAATGGAACCAAATAGGAAGGCCGTGCGAATAAAGGCAGAGCACGCAACTAATAACAAAATGGTGAAGATCGACCATTGAATGGCTTGATCATCTGCAAGTTTGTAAATGTTCAGTCCAAACAAACTGATCATGAGTCCGACTAATAGATTTAAGATGCCAAACAGTGCACCTTTGACCAGCATCGGAGCTGACGCATAATACGAGCTGAAAAAGCCAATTAACAAACTGCTGATCATCACAATGACCAAAATGACGACCGGCGGTACAGTCTGCGTTTTTTCTTCCGGCACATCGCCGCTGATTTTCAGCGGATTGGCTAAATGGTTATACACATAGTTGCTGTTGCCTTGATCACTTAATGTATTTCCTAGAATCCCCTTTAAATCTTGCTGAACAAGCTTCGTAGAGCTAACATTCTTGCTCCAGTTTTCATTCAGTGTATCTGCTTTTTCTTGAACTGTTGTGACACTCTCTTCAATGTTATTCGTATAATCCGCCACCCCTTTTTGGCGGTCGGTTAACGAACTCATATTTTCAGAAAGACGAAGCACTTCCTGACCAATTGAATCCTGTGCACTGACAACAATTGAACTGCCTGCAAGATCTGCCGTATACACCGCATCTCCTTGATCAGCCATTTGCTCAGCTACATTGTCGGCACTTTCAGAGATTGTCTGTAACTCCTGTTCCATGCTTGCCTGCTGAGTCGTAATGTACTCCGCATAACCATCTGAAAACTTCTGCATCTCATCAATAAAAGTAGACACATCATCATTTGATGTCAGCATCTGGTTTTTGAGCTTATCCCAGTTTTCTGTTTCTTCTTTTTTGATGGAGAGGATGGACTGGATATTCTCTTCTTTTGCATCATATAGTGAAGAGTTATTAGATGGTTGATAGACATTTGCGATCATCAGCTCTAGCTGAGAGAGTTGATTTGAATAGTCCATTAATTTTTTAGTTCTTGTTGATTTTGTTTCGAACTTTTTCTCAAAAAGATGATCGCTAAAGGCATTACTAATCGGTGAGTTCCTGCGCTTCAGCTCTTTTACTTTGCTTACAATGGATGATTCTTGATTTTTGATTTCATTCGGAATGACGTTATATCGGTCTTGTAACCGTAGGATAGTCTTTTCAAGCTTTTCTACTTTTTTCGTAAGGGTCTCAAGCTCTTTACTCATCTGACTCACTTTGTCTTTTAATTCGTCGTTATGAGCGTCCGCTTTTTCTTGTATTTTCTTTTTCACTTCATCTAAGCGAGTTGAGAGTGCTTTTAGGTCATCCTGCGATGAATTCTTGCTGCTGGTATCTGGCTGAGCAGGATTTTCACCGCTTTCACCTTCTTGCCCATCTTCAGTCGAAGGCGGTGGTGTCTCCTGTTCTCCTAATTGATCGGCAAGGTCGTTCATTTCTATTGAAATTTGTGAGAGCTCATTTGTTTCTTCATCTAGGTTAATCCCAATCTCTTCTGGGTTTTCATTATCTTGATCTGATTGCCCGTCTTCATCAGAGTCAGCTGGCGGTTCCGGCTCGTCCATTAACTCTTGCCTTTTTGCCAATAGCTTTGTCTGCAAGTCTGATATTTTATTTCGATAATCTTCTAAGTAACGATCTTCATAGTTTTTAATCAGTTCCTTCTGAGACGCTATCACAAGTTCCGTTAATCCCGTGGATTGCTTAGGAATAGCGTCTTCTCTCGACTTTTGAACAGATTGGATGGCGCCGTCAGTTGTTTTCAGCTGACTTTGTACCCCGTTGATGTCTGTTTTTAGTCCGCCCATTTGGTCACTAAAGCTGCGGGCATTTTGGTTTTGAATGTCAGCGAGCTGTTTGAGCCCTTGCTGGATTTGCTTTTGGCTTGTTGATTGCGCTTTGATCAAGAGATCCTTTTGTTTGTCTTGATACTGCTGGTATTGATCGACTACTTTCACAAAGTCCTTTAATTGGTTCTTTGCTTCTTCTGTTGTACTCAAGCCGTCTTTATATTGTTTCTGTGAATCGGCCATCGCATTTTTTAATTCTTCTATTTGTTTCTTCTGCTGCTGTACGGCATCTGATAGTTTGTTTGAGTTCGGCTTATAGAAGTTGTACATCGTGTTTTGGAATTCGACTTCTTTACCGACAATATGCTCAAACTCTTCTCTTACATTGCCGATTTCCTGTGATACAAAACTCCAATATAGCGTCGACATCTGTTCATTCATTTTCTTTTGTGCATTTTCCAGCTCTCTTTGCACTTTCTCTTTATTGACTGCATTGAGCTGATCTTGAATTGAAAATTGAATGGACGCCTTTTCGGGATGGTCTTTATCATAGCTCAGCACATTTTTAGAGAAGTCAGACGGAATATAGAGGACAGCGTCATACTTTCTGTTTTTCAGTCCATTTTCCGCCGCACTGCGATTCACTACAGTCCATGTATAATCAGGACGCTCTGACAATGCTGCCACAACATCCTGTCCGAAGCGAGCCGTGTTTTCACTTTCGCTCGCTCCCATATCCTCATTGACCACCGCAATGTTACGTGTCGCATTCTTCTTCTGTTTTGCCGGGTCATCTCCAATCAGGTGGAAAAATAAAACCGGCAGCACAAGAATCAATATCATGGTGGAGATGATTTTGATGGAGCTTTTTTGCTGCTCTGTCATTGAACACTCTTCCTTTCTACCGCACATAAAGGAACCTGAATTTTCTTCTCTTTCCCGTTTTCAACCAAATAGCCGAAGCCTGGCTGAATCTCTGGTTCTTGTCTTGCATACGGAAGCGGTATGATGTTTTGCTCTGATTTTTTCATGAGTAACATAGCATGACGAACTTGTTTGATTTCGTTTGTGAGTGCATCATAGCCCTTACTGAACTCGGTATGATTCCCTGATGCAATCAAGCTGAAGCCCAGGTGTGCATATGACTTCATGAAATCAGCCAATTGATCTTGAAGACGCGGATCGATCGTCTGCTGAAAACGCGTAATGCCATCAATCACAAGCACAATTTGAGGAAATGACAGCTGATCGGTCTCCCCTCGGCGTACAGCTTCGACGTACATCTCTTCCCGCACCTTGAATAAGCGGTCTATTTCTTCTGCCCATTCGGTGATATCATCCTTTGTTTCAAGGTAATCAATGTTCTCTTCTTTTGCATAATGGGATAGACCCCGATCAATTGAATCAAAGACGGCCAGCTTTTCAGGCTTTGCCACTAAAAGCTGATCAAGCATCAGTTTTGTCACATTTGTTTTTCCGCGCTGCGTTTGACCGATGATGAGGCAATGTTTATTCTTTTTCAAGTCAAAATAAACAGGTGCCACAGATTCCTCATCTAATCCGACTGGAATATCATAAGGCGTTTTTTGTTCATCTAAACGGCTCTCAAGCTCCCAAACTGTCAGCTTATCAGGAAGCATTGGCACAGGCTTTGGTTTTTCAGCTGCTTCAAAGCGGTCATGAAGAAGCTGTATCTCTTGTTTCAGATGCTCAAACAATTCGAGATCGTTCTCTCCTTCCACTGGCAGGAACATTTGCGCAAAATAAAGCTCTTCTTTGTTAATAATGACTCGTCCTGGGATCGGCTCTAAGCTGAATTTCGGTCTACCAATAATCGAGTACGCCTCTCCTTGATCCATTAAGTAATGGACAATCTTTGTTTTCAGATTGTTCATCAGCGATTGACGCACTGCATTTACCCGTGTCGCTGTAATCAAGAAGTAAATACCTAGTGATTGTCCGTCACGGCTCAGCTGAATAAATTCAGATTCGAGCTCATGCATTTCATCTTTGACAATGTCAAAGTTGTCAATCACGATAAAAATGAACGGAAGCTTTTTCTCATTTAAGGCGTTGTACATTTTGATATGACTCATTTCTTGCTGTCTGAATAACCGCTTGCGATATTCAACCTCTTCCCGCAGACGCTTCATTGATTTTTGGATCTTTCTCATCTGATCCATTAAGAAATAATCCGCCGTATGCGGCAGTTTGGCTAACGGAAGCAATGTCCCGTTTCCGAAATCATAAATATATGCGTGCCATTCTTCAGGTGAATACCTCTCCGCAAAGCTCATCAACAGTGTTGTAGCAGCAAGTGATTTGCCGTATCCGGAGGAACCGAAAATGCCAATGTTCCCATCTTCCATCATTTGATAAGAAAGTGGATGCTGGCTTTGCTGATCTGGTTCATCGACAAGTGCAAAATGGAAGACATGCTCTTCACTCGACGCATAACGTGTTTTTGGAATCCGCTCTTCAAGCGGTGGAAGCCATGGACTTGGCAGCTTCTCAATTCCAAGCTCCTGCTGCATACGTTCAATTTCATCCACAACAGCGGAAATCTCCGTCACTGTCTCTTTTTTCACTGCCGGCTCTGTGCTTACCCCTGATAACGGAATAAGTCCAGTATCTGTCACAATGGCAATGTCATCTTCTGAGCCGTAGCCATCTTCCATATATGGTGCACCGCTCCAAGCCGATTGGAACAATTCATAAATTTCATTGTTGCCAACTTGTAAATAGCCGCGGCCTGTGACGGTAATGGACGCTGCATCACTATTTTTCAAAATTTCCTTACTGTCTGACGCATCTTGCACTTTTAGTGCGACCTTAAAGCGGGAGTTACTCCAAATCTGATCATCAATGACTCCGCCTGGCTTTTGGGTAGCCAAAATGAGATGGACCCCTAGGCTTCGGCCGATACGTGCAGCACTGACAAGCTCCCTAATAAAGTCTGGCTCTTCACTTTTTAATTCAGCAAACTCATCAGAGATTAAGAACAAGTGAGGCATTGCCTGCTCAGCCTTTTTCTCCTTGTAGAGCTTTGTATAATCATTGATGTGATTCACATGATACTGATCAAACAGCCGCTGCCTTTTCTTCAATTCACTTTTAATTGAGGCAAGCGCTCTTTCACTAAAGTTCTTGCTGCCTTCAATATTGGTGATCGTTCCAAGTAAATGAGGAATATTTCGAAACGGCTGCGCCATTCCGCCCCCTTTATAGTCAATCAATAGGAAAGCAACTTCGTGCGGGTGAAAGTTTACAGCGAGCGATAAAATATATGTCTGTAAAAATTCACTTTTCCCTGATCCCGTTGTTCCCGCCAACAATCCGTGCGGGCCGTGTGCTTTTTCATGCAGGTTCAGATCGACAATGTCGTTTTTCCCTTTATAACCGATTGGCACCGATAATGATTTGGCCGTTTCTGAAGTCAGCCATTTTTCACGAATGCCAATGTCGTCCACCTGTTTGGCATGAAAAAGATCAAGGAATGAGACCGTTTCAGGAATCGAATTGGTCATACCGACTTGATGGTCTAATGTTCTCAGTGTTCTGGCAAACAGTTCATTGTCTCCGCGCTGATGTGTATCAAGCTGAAACGGAATTCGTACTGCCTTCTTGTGCTGAATGAGAATATCTCCTTCTTCTTCGTTAATATAACGGACAAGCGTCGAGATATTTTCAGCCAAGCTTTCCTTTGTTTCTGCAGCAAAGATAATGGAGATACCAAGGTCTGTACGGCTGCCTTCTAAGTATTCTAAAATCACATGCTCAGCAATGAGCTCATGATTTGTCACGATGAACACAAAATGAGGCGTAAAGATTTTCTTCTCTTTTTCTTCTTCTAAATCACGCTCACGTAAAATTTCATAGATCGAAGACAACAGCTGATCACGTGTTTGTTCATTGTAAATAAACCCTTTGCCATATGTATGAGGCAGCTGGAAGTGCGGAAGCCATTTCATCCATTCCCAATTCTCATACTCCTGCTCATGAAAGATAAAGACAAATCTCAAATCGTGATAGCTGTGTGAGAAAGCAAGCTGTCCGACAAGCTGATGAAGCTCATTTTTCACAATCGCAGGCTTCCCAATTAACCCTGTTGGACCATCCGCAAGACCGAATGTAATCGGGACATTCTTCACTTCACGATATACTTTTTGCATGTGCTGCGTTTGTTCCATTAAGTCATCAATATCTCGATTGGCCATATCACCGCCGCTCATTGATAACTCATAGCTTGATGGGACTGCGCCCGTTCCAAGACGCAGGTGTAAGAAGTCGTCACTCACAAGCGTCTTTTCCCAAATGCGTCCGCTGATTTCTGAAGTTAAATACTTCATTTGTTCAAATGACGGATAATGATACGTCAAAATATATTGCTGGCGGTCATACAGCTCCTGCAGCTCTTTTCTCTTATTTTCCAAATAAAGAGAATAGACTCGCTGCCGCTTCTCTTCTCGTCTTTTGCGCTGTGATTTTTCTTTAAAGTATTGAACGGACGATGTAATTAACGTCATGATAAACATCGCCATCGACACGACAATAAAGATTCCGCGCGGCTGGATAAGGGCGACAATCCCCATCACAAGGAGCATGACAAGCGGCGGAAGGACGACAAGCCAAAGCCCTCTGCTGTTATTTTCACTCTCCTGCGAAGGAAAGCTAAAGGATACCCGGTCATCTGGTAAATCATAAATCAAACGCGGTGTGCGTCTGTATGAAGGGTATTTTTGTTTTGTTTCTGTACTTGGTGGTCTTGTTTTTTCCAAACGTGTTTGAAAGGGTTCGTATGCTGTCACCTGTAATAAATCATCATCTTTAAATGTCACCGTCAGAAAGTTCCAGAACAGCTCATCTCCGGCATAAATCTTCTCTGGACCGTGGATTTTTTTTCCGTTTACGTAAATCGTCTCGTCCTGAGGCATGATATACCATGTTCCTTCGATTTTCTCTAAAGTGAACTGGCTGGCATCTTGAAACATGGAATGAGCTTGTTCTTTCCACACATCAATTTCATCCTTCTCCTCACGTGAAAAAGACAACTCGACTCTATTTCCTAGGTAATAAATATGCTGATCATGATGCGCATCCATTAAAATAAGTGTGAGTGAACCAAGCTGATATGGTTCATGTGGATGTAATTTGCCTTTCTTCTCATCTCCCTGATAAACATAAAAACCTTCATTCGGTTCATCGGGTGATAAACGAATTGCCCCTTCATCAAATGAAAGTGAAGGGATTGTCACCGTATGCTCTATTTCAGGTCCAATCAGAGCTTCTCGATTGAACTGCTCATCTAAACGGACGGTTTGATAATCCTCCTCATAAAAAACCCAAAGAAGACTCAAACGCTCCACCTCCTCATGGGACAGCACCTACTGTCAGTTGTATCGAAAGAATTATTTCTTCTCATCTTTTTTTGTCTGAGAGGTTTTCTTTTTTGCTTCAGATTCTTTCTCTTTTTTCTCTTGATCGGCTTTTGACTGCTCTTTTTGTTCAGCTGTTTCATCTGTTTGGCTTGCGCCCGAGGAGTCACTCGTGCTTGTCTCCGTTGTTTCTTTTTCTTCATATTTCGCCATTTCCTTAATGATCGGATCTAGCTGTTTTTGTTTTTCTTCAGCAGAAAGGCTGTCATCGTTTTGAATTTCATTGCGGTAGGCGACGAGTGCCGTAAATATGTACCTGTCGTCTCCAAGCACCCTTGCAATATCAAGTGCTTCCTTGCTATTGCCTTGCCCAATATGAATCCAGAATAGGAAGTATTGCGGATCTGTCTGTAATGTGTACGTTTCTGTGATTTCTTTTTTATGCTGATCAAGTAAGAGGCTGCCTTGATTCGTTTGTACATACGAAATGGCCAGTTCATATTGAAGAGAGACTGGCATTTTATTGGCTGGATATTTTTCTAACGTATCCACCACTTGACTGTACTGCTTGTTGAGATAATATTTGTTTGCCTCGACGTATGCTTCTTGTTTTGGCATGGCAAAAAAGAAGGTGTAAATGGTGTACACCAATGCAGGGATTAACAGGACAAGTAGACCTAGTCCGATGTATCGCTCGATCTTCCATTTCTTTTTAGGAATGGTTAAGAGCGTTTTTTCTTTCGCATCAATTGCTTTGATCTTTTGTTCAATCAAATCTGACAATTCTTCCAGCGACTTCGTTTCACTGATTTCTTTTGCCAGCTCAGATAATTTCAACGTTTCATTGTAAGCCACATATTCTTGAAATTGATATTCATGGTCAACCACTCGAAGAACGACGGCCTTGACCTCTTTTAACAGGCGATGCTCATCGGTTTCATATGGCGGAATGCTTTCTTTAACCCCATAATGCAAAAATGCAGGAGCTAAGCCTTGATGAAAAACAATGTTTTCAGGAGAAACAATAGGATGCAGCCGCTTCACGTCGTGTTTAAGAACTGCATCGACAAGCTGGTATGAAAAAATCCATTTGCTTTTTTCATCCTTTGCATGGATGAAACGAAATTCCTGATAGGCAGGAGGCGGTTGAATAGAAATAATGACCTCATCTTCGGTTAATTGAATCTCTTTCTGAAATGAAGGATTGATGTCTTTGATCGGTGCCGCTTCTAAACCGTCTAAGAGTTTAATCGTCTCTTTTTGAAAAATAAAGGTATAGGTGTCTCCCTCTTTTTTCATGACTGCTTCTAATTGTTCTTCTAAATAGGAACTCTTTTTATCTGCCATTTACAAAAGTCCTTTCATAGTATTTCCAGCCTGTCTCCTGTGGTAATCCCACAGTCTGACAGCTTATATTCGCCTGAAAACACAGCTTTCTTATTGACTACTCGCACCCATCCGCCTTCCCGCTTTGGAAGTGAGATTTGTTTTGCCTGCCAGGCGATATGGATGACTTGTTTAATATGTAAATAATTTGATAGTCTCAAATCAAACACACTGCCATCATAATTTTTTAAGTCGATGGTAATATCGATATACACAAATTTCCACCTCACAAAATAGAAAGAGCGCCGGCATCCATTGACAGACTCGGCGCTTTTTCTGCATTTCACACTTAGAAAGGAAATCCCTTTGATTAGCCGCGGATTTGGCTTGCGATGTCTTGGTCAGTGCTTTCAAGTGTATTTGCCGTTTGATCAAGCTGATTGCTGACATCTGTTAATAGATCTGACATTTTGATAAATGAAGGCTTAAGCTGCTCGTATTGATCAGCAAATGCTTCACTAGAAGCACCTTCCCACATTCCTTTTAAATCAGAGATCATTCTATTTAGACGATCAACTTGGTTTAACACTTCTTGACTTTCAACACCATATTGCTTAGCGGTCGCTCTTAGTTCTTCTGGGGTTACGCGAATAATTCCTGACATATTCCTCATTACCTCCCGTGCATAGCCGCCATATAATGGGCTAATCCACTTATTTTTTGACGTTATTATTATAAAAACAGAAATGATACACAGTCAAACAAATCTGTTTTTATTTTACAAAATGAGTCTATAGAATTACTGTTTTTTCGCTTTTTATCTAGTATTTAACAGTTTTTTGGTCATATATTCTTAATAAGTGTCCACCCACTTCGATGAACCTTTCCGCCTATTGATTTTTTACTACGTTATTATTGTACTATTTCTTTTTCATCGTGCTTCAACATCCATGTGCTTGCTTCTCACACTTTTTGTTTTTTTTAATTTATGGCAGTTTTTTATTGATTTACACACCTTATTCTCTTCATAATGTAAGTACGTGAAATATTCGAAAAAGCAGGGGTTTTTTATGACAAAAAAGACAGATCCGTTTAAGTATAGTCTTGATCGTTTAGAGGATGTGGCAGACCAAATTAGTGATGTGCTCAATTGCCCTATTACTATAGAAGATACTCATCATCGATTATTGGCATATAGCACACACAATGATTTTACTGATCCCGCCAGAACTTCAACCATTATCTCCCGCCGGGTGCCGGAAAAAGTGATCAATCGGCTTTGGAAGGACGGCATCATTCCTACACTCCTTAAAACAGACGAACCGCTTCGTGTCCCTCAAATTGCAGAGGTGGGTTTATCTAGCAGGGTCGCCATTTCCATCTGGAAGGACAAAGAAGTGCTCGGATTTATTTGGGCGATTGAATCCGCACAGCCTTTTTCAGAAGAAGAAATGGACCTTCTCAAAATGGCAGCACATGCCGTGAAAAACAAATTACTCAACTTACAAATTCGAAAAACGAAAACAGAAGAACGCAATCAGGAGCTTTTCTGGAAGATGCTCACGGGTCATATTCATGAAAAGGATGAGATGCTTGATCTATTTTTAAGACTTGGCATTAGATGTCCAGACACATATGCCATCATCATCTTCCGTCTCCGTGACGAACTCACAGAGGAGACAGAAAAAAAGCTGTCCTATCTGCTTGAGACAACACAGCAAGTACAGGTACTGTTAACGACTGTTGATTTTCACGAATTCATTATTCTTGTCTCACCAAAAACAGAACATCCTCTTCAAGATATTAAACAATTCACAAGCGGCATGCTGCATCAGCTGGCGGACAGGTATCATATTCAGCATGTTCAGGCAGCGATTGGAGGAATTTACGATAACATCTCTCATATTCAGCCTTCCTATAAAGAAGCACTGGCTGTATTAAAGACGAAAGAACGCTTTCCAGTTGAAACAGAACGTTTAAACAGCTTTTCTGAACTAGGCATTTATCAATATCTTGATGTGCTTGCTGAGAAGCGAAAGGGCTCTTCTTACTCCAGTTACTCTTTATCGAAGCTGGAGGATTACGACCTGAGGCATCATTCCAACCTCGTCGAAACCCTCGAACGGTTTATTGACTGTGACAGCAATGCCAATATTGCCGCAAAGCAATTGAACATCCATATTAATACGTTGAATTATCGATTAAAACGGATTACAGACATCGCAGAAATTGATTTAAAAAACATGAATGAGAAAATGACCATCTACCTTGATATGAAGCTAAAAAACGTCCATTTGTGAAATTTCACAAAGAGGCGTTTTTTTATTTTTTATTTCAACCGAAGAATTTTCTAAACTTTCAGGATACACTAGACATACAATATCAATAGATAAGCATAGGGGGAATAAACATGATCATCGGCATTCCGAAAGAAATTAAGAACAATGAAAACCGAGTGGCATTAACACCAGGAGCAGCTTCTCAATTGCTTTCAGCTGGACATCAGATTTTAATTGAAACAAACGCTGGTTCTGGAAGCGGATTCACTGATGACGATTATGTATCTGTTGGTGCAGAAATTCTTGATCAGGCGAAAGATGTATGGGCATCTTCTGAAATGATCATGAAGGTAAAGGAACCATTACCTGAGGAATATCCTTATTTCAGAGAAGGACTCATCTTATTTACGTACCTGCATCTTGCCGCAGAGCCCTCCTTGGCTGAAGCTTTAAAACAAAAAGGTGTTACAGCCATTGCTTATGAAACAGTAACGGACGGAAAATCACTCCCTCTTCTCACACCTATGTCGGAAGTGGCAGGCAGAATGGCCGCTCAAATTGGGGCACAATTTTTAGAAAAGCCAAAAGGCGGAAAGGGTATTTTACTTGCAGGGGTACCAGGGGTATCAAGAGGGAAGGTCACCATTATTGGCGGTGGTGTTGTTGGAACAAACGCTGCGAAAATGGCGATCGGACTTGGCGCAGATGTCACCCTGATTGATGTAAATGCAGAACGCCTGCGTCAGCTGGACGACCAATTTGGACATCAAATGAAAACGTTAATGTCCAATCCTGTCAACATTGCCGATTCAGTCAGTGAGGCAGACCTTCTCATTTGTGCTGTGCTGATTCCTGGTGCCAAAGCACCAACGCTTGTGACAGAAGAAATGGTGAAACAAATGAAGCCTGGTTCTGTCATTGTGGATGTAGCGATTGATCAAGGCGGTATTGTCGAAACCATTGATCACATTACAACCCATGATCAGCCTACTTATGAAAAACACGGTATTTTGCATTACGCTGTCGCTAATATGCCAGGCGCGGTTCCGCGGACATCAACTGTTGCTTTAACGAATGTGACTGTCCCATATGCGCTGCAAATTGCGAATAAAGGCGCAGCAAAAGCCATTATAGAAAACAATGCCATCGCAGAAGGTGTCAATGTCATGAACGGACATATCACGTACGAAGCAGTCGCTCGTGATCTCGGCTATGATTACGTACCTGTCAGCAAAGCCATCGATGCCTCTTTTATGACCGAAGCTTAATCAACTACCCGCCCTATTGATGGGCGGGTTTTATTGTTAACCTGAAACAAAAACAAGTTGACAAAAATCCCTCTTCCCCTTAATCTATTTGTACAGATAAGACAGGGGGAAACATCATGCAAAAGAAGACAAGAACTGCTGACTTTGTGCTAGTCGGAATGTTTGCTGCACTCATGGCTATCGGAGCCAATATCACATCCATTGTGCCGTTTTTACAGGTCGGTGGAATTCCACTTACGATGCAGCCGTTTTTTTGTGTGCTTGCTGGTCTCTTACTCGGCAGACGGCTCGGGGCATTAGCTATGATTGTCTATGCATTGGTTGGAATTGCTGGTGCACCTGTATTCGCCCAGTTCTCTGCGGGCTTTGGGGTCATTTTAGGTAAAAGCGGCGGCTTTGTATTATCGTATATCCCTGCTGCCTGGCTTGCTGGATTCATTCTAGAAAAAAGAAAAAACCCTGGCTTTGGCCGCTTTTTGCTTGCAGCCATTGCTGGTACGACCGTGATGTATGTGATCGGAACGACCTATACATACCTCGCATTAAATGTATGGCTCAATGCACCGATTTCCTATCAAACCACGTGGTTCTTTATGATTTGGTTTATGGTAAAAGACTACGCATTGACCATATTACTTGCGATGCTGGCACCTAAAATTTATCGCTCTGTTTCCAAAGCCACATCCTTTCGAAAACAAGAAGCCGCCTCATAAATTGATCATAAAAAAAGAGCCTGTTTTCATTCAGGCTCTTTTTTCATCATTACTCAGCGTATTGATCTATGATTTCTTCCAGCATTCCTTCAAGCACTTCTACATTTTCAAGATCTGATGGACTGAAGCGGTAGCGCACAAGCTGTTCTCCATCATTATACATCTCCTCAAGCCATCCTCTCAGGCCTCTTGCTCTGCGGTCGACTTCGAACACAATGTCTAAGCCGCCTTCATCTATCAGAAAAATCATCTCTAATTCATCAAGCATATAGCGATAGTAGTCTGATGTCGGAATGAACTCGAATTCTTGGACAAATGGCAGGCGTCTCTGAAAGTAAGGTGCTTGCTCACAGTCTGCTTCGCTCAGGTGGAAACCTAGATTGCTAGTGGCTTCCAGTACATTTCTCACCCAAGGATGTGCTTCAACGAAAATGCGGTCATAATCAGATTTATCGATTCCTCCTTGGATATCAAGGTCTGTCATTACTGCAATTTCTACTTTTCCGATCGTCATCGGGGTATCAATAGGAAGAATAAATGAAAACGGAAATTCATGCTTTTCACCAGGCTGGATGGTAAAAGAATCCGTCACCCGTAAAGTAAAGATATTTGCATATTTTCTATGCTCTTCATCATCTTTCACAATCACATACTGTGTTTGAATCTTGACATTGATATAGCGGATGTCCTGAGCAATTTTCCCGCCCTTTACATGGACAGTTCCCGTTACTTCTTGTCCTGGATAATAAGCGTTTTTCTCTAAAATGGTATCTACCTTTGCCGCACCAATTCCTGCACTGGCCGCTAGTTTTTTAAAAAATGACATGTCCCATCTTCCCCTTTTCATTTTTATCAGCATATATACGTAAGTTAGAGGAAGAAAGATTCATTTAATTCATACTTTTGTCCTAATTATTTTTTCATCTACGAACAACAAAAAAGCTTATAGAAAAAACATCATCGTTTTCTCTACAAGCTTTTCATTTTACAAAATAATGGCCGCAAGCCAGCCGAACAGAACAAGTGGAATATTATAAAAGATAAAAGTCGGGACACAAGTTCCCCAAATGTGGTGATGCTGTCCATCCATATTCAATCCAGATGTTGGTCCAAGTGTACTGTCACTTGCAGGTGAACCTGCATCTCCAACAGCCGCAGCAGAGCCAATAATGGCAATGGTCGCCATTGGACTAAAACCTAAGTGTAAGCAAAGTGGAACAAAGATGGTTGTAATAATCGGAATCGTTGCAAATGATGATCCGATCCCCATTGTCACAAGCAGGCCAACGAGCAGCATTAAAATCGCTGCAAAGCTGTGGCTGTTGCCGATAAATTGGGAAGATGCTTTGACAAGAGATTCAATGTCTCCTGTTTTTGTTAAAACGTTGGCAAATCCAGCCGCAACAAGCATGACAAAACCGATAAATGCCATCATATTCATTCCAGATGTAATCAGTTCATCTGCTTCACCGCGTTTCATCATTCCAGTCACAAACAAGACAAGCAGTCCTGAGAGTGCACCGAAGATCATTCCTTCCACACCAAGGCTTTGCGATAGATAAAGCTGGACAATTAATGAAACGAGAATAGCAAGACCGGCAAAGAATAAGCTTTTTTTCGTATAAGCCGATTTCTCTACGTCTGTAATTTCACGATCCTCATATACCTTCGGTTTGCGATACACAAAAATGGAAACGATTAAACCAAGAACCATACCCGCAACAGGAATCAGCATTGCATATGGAATATCTGCTAAGTTTACAGTCAGACCCGCTTCCTTCATATTGTCACGAAGCATTCCGTGGAAAATCTGTCCAAAACCGACTGGGAGTAATATATATGGTGCAGTGAGTCCGAAGGTCATGACACACGCTAGCAGTCTACGGTCAATCTGAAGCTCGTTAAACACCTTTAATAACGGTGGAATTAAGACTGGGATAAAAGCAATATGAACAGGAACGACGTTCTGTGAAAAACAGGACACGATCAAAATGACAAGAACGATGAGCACTTTTGATAGTGTTTTCCGTCTTGAATCGCCTTCTTTTCCTAGAAGCTTCACTGCTCCTTCAACCATGGCATCTGGTAGACCTGTTTTCGTCAGCGCCGCAGCAAAAGCCCCTAATAGCGCATAACTAATCGCCACTGTTGCATTTCCTCCGAGTCCGTCCGTAAAGGCGTTTACTGTTCCTCCCAAGCCTAATCCACCTGCGAGTCCGCCAGCTAAAGCGCCTATGGCCAGCGCAATCACGACATTGACCCGCAGCAAGCTTAATATCAACATTAAAATAACCGCTAAAACAACTGCATTCATGGTGAAACCCCCGAAATCCTTTAGTTTACTAATGTAGTAGATAATTAAAGTACCAACGTATGTTACCATAGAAAAAAAACTTCGTCAAATGGCGTATGTCCTACATAAAAAAAGCCCTGCCACTTGGCAGAGCCTTATCCTTTATTTCTTTCCTTCAAATCGTTCCACAAATGTAGCAAGTGATCTCACCATCACACCTGTGGCCCCTGTTGGTCCAAAGCATGAAGGTTTTTCTGTTGTTGCAGTTCCTGCAATATCTAAGTGAACCCAAGGGGTATCCTCTGCGAATTCTCCAATGAAAGCACCTGCCATGATCGCATGACCATCACGGCCTGGTGAGTTATTGAGATCAGCCATTTTGCTGTTTCGTACTCGTTTTTTATCTTTTTCCGTGATTGGCAGCTGCCAGATCATTTCACCGCATTCTTCTGATGCTTCTTTAAACTGAGCGTACAGCTCATCGTTATTGGTCATCACGCCTGTTGTCTCATTTCCAAGCGCCACAATGACACCGCCTGTTAATGTGGCCACATCTACAAGGACAGAGGCACCGTGCTGCTTCGCATATGTCACCCCATCTGCTAAAACAAGACGGCCTTCTGCATCCGTATTAAGCACTTCGATCGTTTTACCGCTTAGTGACACGATGACGTCATCCGGCTTCATAGCGTCTGCCGAGATCATATTATCGGTTGAGGCAATGACCGCAATGACATTTTGCTCTGGGCGCAGTTCTCCGATGATTTCCATTGCACCTAAAACAGAGGCTGAGCCGCCCATATCTGTTTTCATGCCAACCATACTAGCTCTTGGCTTTAAAGAATAGCCGCCGGTATCATATGTGATGCCTTTACCGACAAGGCCGATGACGTCTGTCCATTCTTCCTTGCCTTGATATTTCAGTACGATAAGTTTTGGAGGTTCTGTTGAGCCTCTATTGACGGCTAAAATACCACCCATTCCGAGCTCTTCCATTTGTTCTTTATCTAAAATTTCAATCTCAAATTCGTATTTATATGCAAGCTCTGCCGCATACGAAGCCAGATCAGAGGATGTGAGCATATTCGGCGGCATATTCACAAGTGTACGGGCCGAATTGACTGACTGTCCGTACACTTCGCCGACTTTCAAACTCGCCTGAATTTCAGCTGTATCATGATCCGTCGTTGCATATACAAACTCGATGAAGCGATCAGGTTCATTTGTTTTATGTTTAAAATCCTGTAATTCATATGTAGCTAAAAGGCAGCTTTCAGAAAGGGCATGGGCTGCATCTTGAGCAGGCAGATCCTTTCCAATAAACGTATCCAGCAAGACAGAAACCGCTTGCTTTTTATCTTGATGAAGCTTTTTAAATAAATGGGCAAACACTTCTTTTGCCTCTTCAAACGTGTAATCTGATTCCTTCCCAAGCCCGACAAAATAAATGCGTTTGATGCCTGTTTCAGGGGATGGGAAAAACTTCGAAAGCTGATTTCGTTTGGATGAAATGTCGCCTTCTTTTAATAATTCAGTGATTCTTCCTTCAAGTAATTCATCCATTTCTTTTGCTTTTCCTGATAATTGACTCTTTTGAAAAAGTCCGATCGCCAGTGTATCTTTATGCTGCAATTCATTTGTCGAGAAAAACATATTTATCACACGCTCCTTAATGAACTCCATTTTTCACATTGGAACTTCTATTATATCAAAATTTGCGTGCCTATACGATCATTGCCAGTCTGTCTTTACTTGATGAACATTTATATTTTCACAAGTGGAAGGGCAACATGAAAAAGCGGCGAAAACCTGAGCAGCCTGTCCTTGTTCTCCTCGTTCCACATCTACTTTCTTTAATGTTATAATGAACATGGACTTGGCATCATTTTTTACTGCTATCATTTTTTCATCATACTAGGATCTTTAGTCCAACATTTCGCACGATATTTTTTCTTAAAGAGAGGATGTTTCTTGTTCATGAGCGTACTGACGAATTTTCCGCTGCTTGCCAGCCTTGCAGCCATCTTTTTTGCTCAATTTGTAAAAGTACCGATTCAATTTATCATTTCTAGACGACTAGATTGGTCGCTCATTACAAGCACAGGCGGAATGCCAAGTTCACACTCCGCAGCAGTAACAGCACTCTCAACAGCAGTTGCTTTAGAGCACGGGCTAGATACATCTATCTTTGCCATTTCCGCCATCTTTGCCATTATTACCATGTTTGATGCGACAGGCGTTCGCAGACAGGCAGGAGAACAGGCGACTGTTCTCAACAAGCTCGTAACAGATTTTAACCGATTTGTTTCCGAAGCAAAGAATTTCCCAAATGCGGAAGAAAAAGAAAAGCAAAAGAAATTAAAAGAGCTTCTTGGTCATAAGCCGATTGAAGTCTTCTTCGGCGGCTTAACAGGGATCTTGCTGACACTCATCTTAGATTATTACTTCATGTAGAAGCGAAAAAGCTTTGGACCTTAAATGGCCCAAAGCTTTTTCATTCTTTATTAGCTTGAAATTGCTGACGGAATACTTGCATCGATTCTGCTTCATTGAGCTGATTTAAGTCTTTTTCCGTTAACGTCCCTTCACCCTTTTTGATGATATACACATCGAGCACTTTTTTACCCCATTCTCTATACACATCATCAACGGTTTCATAGTATAGATCAAGCTTATGACCTTTAATGGCTTTCCCAGTATCTGCAACCACACCGTAGCCATAGTTTGGGATATACAATACCGTTCCAATCGGAAAAACAGATGGGTCCGCTGCCACTGTTGAATATAAATCACGTTTCACTTTGACGCCTGAATATGTAATGCCATATGCATGATGTTCCTTCGTTTTGCCTGTTGATTCCACACCTGCTGTATAGCCGGTTGCAACAACCTTCTGCTTCGGGTAATCGTTCCAATTAAACGCTTCTTCAAGAGAAACAGCCCGCATGTCTTCACTTTTGAGTGCCATCGTTTCCCTTTTTGGCTGTTGAAAAAAAGAAGATACTTGCTTGCCCGCATCGGTCTCTTTCATCCATGCAGCTAAATCACTTGGTTCGACTCCAGATATGCCCGTAAAGCTTGTCAAAAGTGCAAGCATGAATAGGGCGGTCATGAACAATCGTTTCATCCATGTTTTCATCTCTATTTGTCACTCCTCTACCCATCTATTTGTTTCCAAACAAAATGGAAACTATGCAAAGGAGAAACAAAAAAACCCACTTGCGTGTCCACAAGTGAGTTAAAACATTTGATACCCTCTTTTTCGAAGTGCATTAATGACAAAACCTGATGTGATCGCACCGATCAGGCCGCTTAATAAGATGATGATATCTGCCGCAGCGAGTGAGACGATCCGGTCTCCTATTCCTGAAAAAGCGGTGCCAGGTTCTCTTACATAAGCGATCATCTTTTGATTGTTAATAATGAAAAGGCATACAATTGGATATAAAATAGCCATAATCCATGACATTCTCAGCAGCATATTGAGCAAAAAGCCAATGCCGAAGAATAACACGAAAAATAAAATAACTGAAATGATAACGACTGGTAAACTGATCACTTCATCTCCACCCCCAAATATCCCATCATTAGTTTAACTTGGAAATAGAGATGAAGTCAATCAATGGAAAAAGCAGATCAATTAATGCTTCTTTCCTGTCCCTTTACATTCCTCACACGTTTCAGATCCGCCGAGCAATAGCTGAAAATACCCTTTTCCTGAACAATATTGACAGGTTGATGTTTTTTCCTTTGTTTGTGCATTCATATTGCCCACTCCTTAATCTAAATTTTCTGATAATTTATCATAACATATTTTGCTGTCCATAACCAAGTGAGAAAATATACCACAACACATAAAAAAAACGCGTATCACGAGGATACACGTTTTTGTCTATGATGGTTTAGAAGAACTTGAATTTTCCTTTTTTCAGAACAAGTCCTGGTCCGCCAACCATGAATAAAGAACGGTTGTCGATGATTTTCTTCATTGCAGAAGCTTTTGTTCCTTGAAGTTTTTTACCAAACGCAACACCTACAGCGTCGTGTTCACCAAGAGAAGCAACTGTTCCTTTGATGTCTGGCTTAAAGCTTTCAAGAGAACCGCCTTTTACTAGTGCTGCAAGGTTTTTCGCTACTGTTTCACCTTGCTGCATAGCAATTTGTGCAGTTGGTGGGTATGGACGGTTGATTTCTTCATTGATAATCAATGAACAGTCACCGATGATGAAGACATCATCATTTTCTGGTACACGAAGATCTGGAGAAACTTTTACGCGGCCGCGCATGTTTTCGAAACCAGCTTCTTCAACGATTGGGTTACCGCGTACACCTGCAGCCCAAACAACAGTTTCAGCTTTGATTTCTTCTGTATCATCGTCTTTTCCAACAATGATACCTTCAGGCGTACATTCTTTGATCGCTGTACCGATTTTGAACTCAACACCTTTACCTTGAAGGTAGTTCATCGCATAGTCGATCAATTCTGGATCGAATCCAGGAAGAGCTGTTGGCGCAGCTTCTACACAGATGATACGCACGTCTTTTTGATCAATGTCATACTCTTTGCAAAGCTCAGGCACACGGTTTCCAAGCTCACCAAGGAACTCAATACCTGTGAAGCCTGCACCGCCGACAACGATCGTCAAACGCTCTGGACGTTTTTCAGCATCTGTATTATACGTCGCAAATTGAAGCTCAATGTGCTCACGAAGCTGACGCGCAGAGTTGATGTTAGAGATTGAGAATGCATATTCTTTCAGTCCTGCAATACCAAATGTTTCAGGAACAGCACCAAGTGCAACAACAAGGTAGTCATAAGAAAGTTCGCCATCTGATGTCACAACTTTCTTCGCTTCCTTATCAATGCTTTCAACTGTTGCTTGTACAAAGTTGACACGGGAACTGTTAATCACATCTTTGATTTGATAACGACAGCGGTCATGATGAAGTGTACCTGCACTTGCTTCATGAAGCCAAGTTGTTTCGTAATGATAATTATGCTTGTTCACAAGAGTAATGTCCGCATCATTTGTGCCAAGCTGTTTTGTTAATCTTGTTACAGTCATTAATCCGCCATAACCTGCACCTAATACAACGATTTTCGGTTTATTCACTGGAATCACATCCACCTTTTTTAAATTTGCTGTAAAACGGATAAAGAATTACATATCGTTATTCTCAACCGCTTTGCGGCATTTTATGAAATTTAAACAAAAAAATAAGTATGTGAAAATCTGAACTTTCACCTACATAAAACGAAAGCATTTGACCGTATCCGACAAAAATTCATAAAAAATTAATATTTAGTTCCCTTAACAATAATAGCGAGTTCTGCTCCAATTTTCAAGGCTTTAAACTGAAAATCCTTATGATAAACGGTCTTTCTCACTTTTTCCTTCTTTTCAAAGCTTCAGCATCAAAAAACGACAAGTTTTTCAAAACAAGTCAAAGGGCGATATGTGGTATGATATGATATAGTGATAACAATTTTCATTTGGGAGGATTAAAGGAATGCAAGAAGATTCTAAGGTATATGACATTACCGTTATCGGGGGCGGCCCAGTTGGATTGTTTACTGCGTTTTACGGAGGCATGAGACAGGCAAGTGTAAAAATCATTGAAAGCCTTCCTCAGCTCGGCGGTCAACTATCCGCTCTTTACCCTGAAAAATATATTTATGATGTGGCTGGTTTTCCAAAAATCCGCGCACAAGAATTAATTGATAACTTAAAGGAACAAATGGATAAATTTGATCAAACCATTTGCTTAGAGCAGGCAGTTGAAACGGTTGAAAAGCAAGCAGATGGCATCTTTAAACTTGTGACAAATCAAGAGATTCATTATTCTAAAACAATCATCATCACAGCTGGTAACGGTGCATTCCAACCGAGAAAGCTTGAACTTGATTCAGCAGAATCATTTGAAGGAAGCAACCTGCATTACTTCATTAATGACTTGAACCAATTTGCCGGCAGACGTGTGGCCGTTCTCGGCGGCGGAGACTCTGCGGTGGACTGGGCACTTATGCTAGAACCAATCGCAAAAGAAGTATCCATTATTCACCGCCGCGATAAATTCCGCGCGCATGAGCACAGTGTAGAAAACCTGCACAACTCGAAAGTCAATGTACTGACACCATTTGTACCAACTGAGCTCATTGGTGAAGACCGCATTGAACAAATCGTGCTCGAAGAAGTCAAAGGCGACAAAAAACAAGTGCTTGATGTGGACGACGTGATCGTCAACTTTGGTTTTGTTTCCTCCCTTGGACCAATCAAACAATGGGGCCTTGAAATCGAAAAGAACTCCATCGTGGTGAAATCTACAATGGAAACAAATATTGAAGGCTTCTATGCGGCAGGAGACATCTGTACGTATGAAGGAAAAGTCAAATTGATTGCAAGCGGATTTGGTGAAGCACCAACTGCTGTCAACAATGCGAAAGCTTACATGGACCCGAAAGCCCGTGTACAGCCTCTCCATTCCACAAGCTTATTTGAAAACAAATAAGATCGGATCAAAAAAGGAGTTCCCATTTGCGGAACTCCTTTTTCGTTTATTTAAAAACCCCAATATAGGCATTTGCCATTCCAAGTACCATTGCAGCAAGTAGCACCACAACAATCCCTGCCACAACCAAAATCACCCGATCCTTCACACGTTCCTTTTTCGGAAGCGGCTTCTCAATCCCGCAAGATGGACACGTTTTGGAACGATACGGAATCAGTTCATGACAGTTCCTGCAATTGATTTGTTCACTCAAACCTCAGCAACCTCTTTTCTGACTACAGTTTATGTTTGGTTTTCATGATACTCTTTTCGAGTGGAAATAGCCAGTTGTTCGGGCAAGCTGTAACAAAATTGAGCGATTTACGAGAAAAAAACATAACTCCTTGAATCCGCTGCTTCAAACAAGATCAACAATCCATGATATAAACTTTTAAAAAGATGATTGACCCTAACGTAACGTCATATTTTATAGTGGATATCAAGAGAGGTGAATTGAAATGAAAGTAAAAGAAGTAGCTGAATTATTTAGTATTAGCATTCGTACACTTCATCATTACGACAAGATCGGTTTATTGACTCCAAGTGAAGTCACAGATAAACGTTATCGACTCTATTCAGTAGAAAACCTTGAAACATTGCAGCAAATATTATTTTTCAGGGAACTTGGATTTCCATTGAAGGAAATCCAAAAGATGATGCACAATCCTTCATTTAACAAGAAAGAAGCATTTATGCTACAAAGAAAAATGTTAATAGAGAAACGAAACAATCTTGATAAAATGATCGGAAATATTGATAAGACGCTAGAGCATTTGAAGGGAGAAACTCAATACACCTATAAAGAAAGGTTTGAGAATATGAATATGAAATTTAGTCAATATGAAAAAGAAGCTCGTCACCGTTGGGGAAATCAAGCTGTTGATGAAGTCAGCTCAAAACTAAATAATTTATCTAAAGAAGAACAAATTGAATTATCTGATAGCTGGGATAGCATCTTTAATAAACTAGCCTCACTTCGCAACCATTCCCCTAGATCCAAAGAGGTGCAAATCGTCATCAAACAATGGTACGTCTTTTTAAACGAAAACTTTCATTATTACTCTCTTGATGCTTTTTACGGTTTGAGCCAACTCTATATTCAAGATGAACGTTTCACAAAGAATATAGATCGATATGGTGAGGGATTGGCATCATTTATGAGCGAATCGATGAAAGTCTTTACTACTCTTCATAAAAGAGAGAACAGCTATGAAAATTATGATTGAGAATACAATTGATCAATACGAGAAGTTATTCTCAACGAAACACAATCAAGAGCATTTTTTCCGACACACCATGATGAAACCTTTTGAAAAGATGTGGAATATGATAAACGTTCCGCTAAAAGCTAAACAGCAAAATGGCTATGATGTAATCATGGCAACCAAGATGCTTGGCTATCTTGATGTAACAGATACACAAACTGGACAACAAGCATCAAAAAAACTACAAGAAATTCAGGCTCTTCAAACAGCAGATATGACCTTAAACCATTGTATGGATTTCATCAAAAAGCACAAACTTCAAATAAATGCTGATGAGTTGAGATTTGGTCTATATATAGCTGATCCGAAAAAGCTTGAACTGCAAAAAGGATATTGTGGCTTTGGAGGAATTCCTGGATTTATTCAGATATCACTATATCCAAATTCATATAATATCCCCAGAATTCCTGCTCTCATTGCACATGAATTCCATCATAATATCCGTTTTTCACATTTTGAATGGGATTACGGAAACGTCACGGTTGGAGATTATTTAATTATAGAGGGATTAGCTGAATCATTTGCAAAAGAGCTTTATGGTGAACAAGTTTTAGGGCCTTGGGTCACTTCTTTTGATAAAGAGGAATTAGACTATTCTAAAGAAGTGATGAAAGAGGCTTTACATATGAAAGGGTTTGGTGAGGTCAGTAGTTATATGTTTGGTGATACCATTGCCAAAGAACAAGGCTTTCAACCTGTAGGATTATCACCCTTTGCCGGTTATGCAGTAGGTTATCAAACTGTACAATCTTTCATGAGAATTAATAATGTAAGGATTGAAGAAGCGACCTTACTGGGTACAGAGGAAATACTAAAAAATTGTGGACTTTTTTATACTTAAAAACCTTTATAAAAGAGGACGTGCTGTGAAATTTAAGTCATATCCTTTTTTCGCATCTCTAACAACACAAAAGACCTCCTCAAATATCAATTTGAGGAGGTCTTCATTATACAAATGGGTTTACAGAATGTAATTGTTTTGCCCTTAACACTCTTCCGGCGTACCGGTATTCGTCGCTGTTCTGAAAGAAGAACCGCATCCGCATGACGCGATGGCGTTCGGATTGTCGATGGTGAAACCGCCGCCCATTAGTGATTGTTTGAAATCAATGATGGTTCCGTTCATGATATCAAGGCTTTCGGAATCGACAAGGACATTTATGCCGTGCTGTTCGAACTGCGTGTCTTTCTCTGAAACTTCATGGTCAAAGCCCATGCCGTACGAAAGACCGCTGCATCCGCCGCCTTTTACGCCCACTCGAAGGAACGCATTTTCTTCTTCATGCTCTTTCATCATATCTTTAATCTGCAGTGCAGCAGCTTCTGTAATGGTTACTGGTGTACTCATGATCATCCCTCCTTTTGACTGGATGTTTCTTTTCAATTATAAACGTGATGATGCCTTTTCTCAAATAAATGGTTTAGAGATAAAATGTGCCGTCACAAATCGTTTCAGCAGGTCCTGTCATAAGCACGTGGTCATTGTCTTTCCAACGAATGATGAGGTCTCCGCCTGCTAAATGAACGGTCATGTCTGTTTCTTTTTTCGCCTGACCATTCACAATTGTGGATACAGCCGCAGCACATGCCCCTGTTCCGCAAGCCTGTGTAATCCCTGAACCTCTTTCCCACACACGAAAATGAAGTTCTGTTTCACTGACAACTTCTACAAATTCTACATTGACGCCTTCTGGGAACATGTCGTGTTTTTCGATGATTGGTCCAAGTGTATGAAGAGGTGCTTTTTCAATGTCCTCTAAATAAAAAACGATGTGCGGGTTTCCCATCGAAACAGCTGTTCCATTTAATTTCGCAGTGCCAAAATCAAGCGGCTCATTAATTGTTGTGCTGGCCGGTTCACCAAGCATTGGCATCGCTTCTTTTTCAAAACGTGGTTTTCCCATATCTACAGTGACTAGCTGAACGTGACCATCTTGAGCGTGAACAGTCGCTTCAACAAGTCCTGACAATGTCTCAATCTGGAACGTTGTGTCTGTCACAATTTGATGCTCATACACATACTTTGCAACGCAGCGCAGCCCGTTACCACAGTTTTTGCCCTCTGAACCATCATTGTTGAAAATGCGCATCTTCACAGGTGCAACATCTGATGGGCAAATCAGGATCATCCCGTCAGAACCGATTCCTGTATAAACAGAAGAAACGCGAATCGCTATCTCTGATAGCTGCTCTTCTGGAAGCTGTTCCTTCATCTGATTGACGTATATATAATTATTTCCTAATCCGTGCATTTTCGTGAATTGAAATGATGTCATGAGCTTCCTCCAAAAATGTTGTTTCTTTATAGTATAAAAGGAGTCGATTCAGGAGACAATCTTATCATCCCCCGTTTTTCATACATAGAAGCTCTTTGCTGCCATGGCAAAGGGCTTTTATTATGCATATGCCTCTTTTTCTCTCGTGTGATTTTTCATATTGATGATATTTTATTAGCATAACATATTGGATACGCTTTCTATTGATTCTCCTTAAAAATGGAAGATGAAAATGTGAAAAAAATGCACCTCATGACCCATGTGGTGCATTTAAAACATGTCGTTTTCCTCTATAAAAGCATAAATACGCTCGACTAGCTGCTCTGCATTTTCTCCTGAAACAAATTCTCCATTCACAAGTGCAAATGGGGAGTCCATACATTTGCCGCAATAGCTTAAACAGCCGTATTCCATTACGTCTAGGTTTGGGTCTTTTTCAAGCTTCTCTTTTGCTTCTTGAGACCCTTGTGCAAGATTACTTACACAAAATTCGATCAGTGGAAACACTGTGCTTCACCTCACATTGCCTTACCATCCTACCGAAATTCCTTGTATTAGTCAAAATATGAGCTTCATCTGTATCGTTACGCCTATTCCTCGTAAAATGTTTTACTATTTAGGACTAACTGATGAATATGTAGGTTATTTTGAAACAATTATTGTGGTTTCACAGTAAATTCGATATAATTTTATTTGGTATTTTAACTTAAAGTTTTTTAGTATAAGTGTTTTTCAATGTCTACGGGGAAAAGGAGAATCGTCATGAAAAATTTAGTCTTGATCGGCGGAGGTTACGGGAATATGCGGGTTCTCCACCGCTTATTGCCAAATCAATTACCTGATGATGTCACTATCACATTAATTGATCGAAATCCTTACCACTGTTTAAAAACAGAATATTATGCACTTGCTGCTGGAACGATCTCTGATCATCACATTCGAGTATCTTTTCCAGAGCATCCGAAGCTGGATATTCAATACGGGGAAGTAGAAAAAATTGATATTGAAAACAAACAGATCTTATTCAGCGACCGTGAACCGATTCCGTATGATGATACGGTGATTGGACTCGGCTGTGAGGACAAGTATCATAATGTCCCTGGTGCGAAAGAACATACATACAGCATTCAAACCATTGATCAGTCAAGACATGCGTATAACAAATTAAATAATTTGAGCGCAGGTGCAACGGTTGGCATCGTCGGTGCTGGACTTAGCGGGGTAGAGCTGGCCAGTGAACTAAGAGAAAGCCGTTCTGATTTAAACATTATTCTTTTCGACCGCGGAGAGCTGATTCTATCGAGCTTCCCAAAAAGATTAAGTTTGTATGTTCAAAAGTGGTTTGAAGAAAATGACGTAAAGATCATTAACTGTGCCAATATTACAAAGGTTGAAGAAGGCGTCGTTTATAACCATGATGACGCGATTGAAGCAGATGTCATTGTGTGGACAGCAGGAATACAGCCAAGCAAAGTCGTACGTGAGATGGATGTTGAAAAAGACGCACAAGGACGCGTCGTATTAACTCCTCATCACAATCTTCCTGGGGATGAGCATGTATATGTCGTAGGTGACTGCGCAAGTCTGCCGCATGCCCCAAGTGCACAGCTTGCTGAGGCGCAGGCAGAACAAATTGTCCAATCTCTGCAAAAACGCTGGAAAAATGAGCCGCTTCCTGAGGCTTATCCACAGTTTAAGCTAAAAGGTATTTTAGGTTCTTTAGGGAAAAAAGCAGGCTTTGGCTTAGTGGCTGATCGTCCGCTTGTTGGCCGGGTGCCAAGACTCCTGAAATCTGGACTCCTTTGGATGTACAAGCATCACAACGGCTAAATCATGTGAATTTTTTCTCAAAGCTCCTTCGTGACGAGGGAGCTTTTTTCTATGAAACGGCATGTGCCGGTGAGTGGGTCCATTTGATCGGAGCAAGGGCAAGGATGCAGTCTTTACGAAAGGTTCTCATCGTCTTCTTCGATAAACAATACGCTTGGATGAGCTGATCGGTTTGACGATGGACAATGATTTTACGCTTCGTGCACTCTCCGTTTTTCTTCATATAAATCATCTCAATCGGTATTTGCTGATGAAGAGATTGTTTCAGTAAATAATTCATGATGCTCACGCTCCTTTCATTTCATTATAAACGAACAAACGTTCCTTTTCAATACAAAAAAAGAACGTTTGTTCGTTTTCTTTCTCAAAAAAAGAACAGCTTATTCACTGCTCTCCTTGTACCCGTATTTCTCCATTTCTTGATAAATGTCTTTTAATTTTGGATTGCCTTCTCCAACGATTTGATCCTCTACTAAGACAAGCGGATAAAAGAATTCATCATCAAGAATTCGTTCAGACAATTCCTTTTGTTGTTCGTTTTCTGGTGGGTGCTCAATATCAATATATGTGATGCGAAATGGCTGATTCGGATATTTTCGTTTTAATGCTGCATCTAACCATTCAAACGTATCTTTTGAAGAAGGCAGATTCACACAGCTAGCGCACAAGACATCTCTTCCATATACATAAAGATCGACGGTTTGATTCATTTGGCAAGCCCCCTATTCTAACTTCATTTTAGCTGAATTTTCTGTATGAAAAAAGCCAAAATCACTTTTTGTTTCAAGATGAGATTGTGCTATAATGAAAAGGAAACTTTGAAACCAATCAATAGATTTTTATCGTCCAGATGAATATAATGGTGATATGTTGTGAAAGGAGCGATTATATCTAATGACTGAAGTCGAAATGAAAGACCAAGTACAGGAAGTACTGGACAAACTTCGTCCATTTCTATTACGTGATGGTGGAGACTGTGAGCTTGTAGACATTGAAGATGGCATTGTGAAATTACGTCTTCTTGGTGCATGCGGCAGCTGTCCAAGTTCAACCATTACATTGAAAGCCGGTATTGAGCGCGCATTATTAGAAGAAGTGCCTGGCGTTGTAGAAGTTGAACAGGTTTTCTAATTCATATATGACATGAAAACGACCCAATCAGGGTCGTTTTTTTCATGATTGACAAAGGCTTTAGCCTTTTGTCTTCTTTTCAGCGTGATAAGAAAACCCTTGAAGTCTAGGAAGGCCGAGTACTGGCGCGGAGCGAATTTCCTATTCGTGAGCACCAGCACGCAGGACTGACACCGAATGCGAGGGTTTGTCAGCACGCTTCGTTTTTTATTAGGCTAGTTTTTCTCTAAACCATTCCTTTATAAAAGTCAGTCTTTGAATACGCTGTCCCGGATGGCCACTTCTGGATAAATCATGAGATGCCTTCGGGAATTTGACCAATCTTGTGTCTTTCCCAAGCTCCTTCAATGCCACAAAAAGCTGCTCTGCTTGATCAACTGGACAGCGATAATCTTCATCGCTGTGCAAGATGAGCAGCGGCGTGTTCATTCGCTTCACATATTTTAGCGGCGAACGATCCCATAGCTTATCGACAGAATCATAAATATCCCCCTCAATCTGCCACCTTGTAAAGAAATAACCGATATCACTGATGCCATAAAAGCTAATCCAGTTTGAAATGGAGCGCTGTGTGACAGCTGCCCGAAAGCGGTCGGTCTGTCCGACAATCCAGTTGGTCATAAAACCGCCATAGCTGCCGCCAGTCACGCCAAGTCTTGTTTCATCAAGAAAATATTCATAGGCTTTGAGCACATGATCAACAGCCTGCATGACATCGTCATAATCAACGTCACCATAGCTTCCTCTCACACGGTTGGTAAACATCTGTCCGTATCCATGACTGCCATGCGGGTTGATATATACGATGGCATAGCCTTCAGAAGCAAGCATTTGAAATTCATGAAAATACGTATGACCATACATCGCATGCGGTCCGCCATGAATTTCTAGAATGAGCGGATATTTCTTTCCCTCTTCCATCTTGGAAGGCTTCATAAACCAGCCATGCACCTCGTCGCCATCTTTTGACTGAAAAGAAAATGGTTCAGGTTCGGATACGACATGCTCCTTTAGAAAATCATGATGCTCAAACGTGATTTGCTTTAGTTCTGTCTCCCCTAATGTCATCTCATACAGCTCACTTGGTGAGACAGGTGAAAGCCTGCTGAGCAGCAGTTTAGATTCATTTGGATGAAGGCTGAAATTGGTGATATGTTCTGCCTCTAGTCGAACAGGATACGCTAAACCTTCAATAGAGAAATAATAAATCCCTGTACTGCCTTGATCAGAAACAAGCGCATAAAACCCTTGGCTGTCCTTTGTCCACTGCGGAAGCTGATAGGCCTCGCCCATCACGCTATCTCCTGCCATACAGTTCCCAACATACATATCGAGCATTTCTGACAACAGAACCGCCTTGTCTGCCTTCAGATCATACAGCCATAATGATGGGAAGGTGGCATTTTGAAATTCGCGCTCATGTCCAATATACAAAAGGCTCTTTCCATTAGGAGAAAAAGATACGGTGGAATAAGCGCCGTTTGCTTGTGTGATTTTCCTTGTCGTACCATCTTCTAATGACAGGAGACACACGTCACTTATGTAAGGTGTCTGTGCATTTAATTGAATAAAGGCAAGCCATTTGCCGCACGGAGAAACCGTATGATTCATATGATGAACCTGCTCACTCGTGACAGGCTCTATCTCTCCTGAACGGATATCCACTTTCACGATCTGCGTGAATCGCCCATCTAAAAAGCCTCTTCCATCTGCTTTATAGGTCAAATCATCATATACTGCTGGAGCAAAGTCATCTCGCTCTTCCTTTTTTTCATCATGAACAGATTCTGATTGTTTCAATGACACAGCCGCATAAAGAAAAGCGCCATCTGGGGAAAAGACAGGATGAGATACTCCGTAAGGAATCGTCGTTAAGGTTCGCACGCCGCCTCCTTCGCTCTTCATGAGCGCCAGCTGAGGGACTTCCTTTGGCTTTTGTAAAATAAAAGCAAGCTGCCTGCCATCTTTTGACCAAACTGGCTGATGATGCTTTCCATCCTCAAATGTCCATTGTGTCAGCTCCTCTGTCTCTTCATCTCGAACCCATAAGTGGATGTTGTAATCATCCTTTTTCTCATTCACAGTGACTTTTGTAAAGACTGCCTTTTTTCCATCTGGTGAATAAACCGGATGAGAAACAGAAACAATCTTTGTTAAATCTTCTGCCGTCATCAATTTCTTCATGAATGTATCTCCCCCTTATATGCATAAAAAATAGTTCGATCCTCTAAATAATAATCCCTGCTTCTTCCCATAAAAACAAGCATAAAAAAGAACGTGCAGATTCACAGCACGTTCTTTACTTGATTAACAGGATAATGCTGCACGACAACCCCTTCTACTGGCACCGTCAGCAAATCGACTTCGCAATGCGGGAAGTTTTGGGCAAGCTGTTCTTTCAGTGCTTCTCCCTTCCCTTTTTCCACTAAGGTGAGGATCGTCGGCCCAGCACCGCTCAAAGCTGTTCCATACGCTCCTTTGAGCGAAGCGACATGCTCTACCTTCGACAGCTCTGGCACGAGCATTGTGCGGTAAGGCTGATGAAATAAATCCTTATTCATCATTTCTCCAACAAGCGGCCAGTTTTGCGTCATTAAGGCGGCCACAAGGACGTTGCTCACAGCACTCGCACTGACGGCATGTTTATAGGAGAAATCCTCTGGCAGGACATCACGGGCATCCTTTGTCAGCACTTCATAAAAAGGAATCACCACGACGACATCTACATCCACATGCTGCACTTTAACGGCATGTGTTTTGTCTTCTTCATGGAGACCAATCAGTAAACCACCAAATAAAGAGGCACCCGCATTATCTGGATGACCTTCTACCTCACTTGCATAAAAGAGCTTCTGATCATCTGTCATATTTAATTCAAGAAGCTGATTGGCGAGTTCAATGGCGGCCACGATGGCAGCAGCACTGCTGCCAAGCCCCCGTGCCAATGGAATATCACTCCACACTTTGACATGAACAGGCGGGAGTGTTTTTCCAAAGTCATCTGCGACCTTTTTGGCTGTTTGATAAATCAGGTTGTCGGTGCCTGATGGAATCCCAGACACGACATCTGTTTCTGCTTCAAACAGCCAGCTATCATGGTCATAGACCGATAGCTTTAAATAGCGGCTGAGCGCCATTCCAACTGAATCAAAGCCTGGTCCTAAATTGGCAGTGCTTCCCGGTACTGTGATTGAAAAAAGCATGGAGGCTTCACTCATACGCGTGCGGCCTTTTCTAAGTGTTCAAGAATTTGATCTTCATCTGCATCGAGTGTGACTGGCTTGATTTGTGAAATATCGATAGACGTATTTGGATCTTTCAGTCCGTTGCCTGTTAGTACCGCAACAACTTTACTGCCTGGCTTGATTTCTCCAGATTTCACCTGCTTTAACACGCCCGCAATCGACGCACATGAGCCCGGCTCTGCAAACACGCCTTCTTCACGTGCAATCAATTGATACGCATGAAGAATTTCCTCATCTGTTACTTCATCAATCTTTCCGTTTGATTCATCTGCGGCTGCCACAGCTTGTTTCCAGCTCGCTGGATTTCCGATACGGATAGCCGTTGCCACTGTTTCTGGCTGCTCAATCACTTCATTTCGAACGATCGCCGCTGCACCTTCTGCTTCAAAACCACGCATGACAGGCAGTCCAGTTCCTTTTTTCTCGTGATATTCCTTGAAGCCTTTCCAGTAGGCCGTGATGTTCCCGGCATTACCAACAGGAATCGCCAGTACGTCCGGGGCAGAGCCTAGCTGCTCACAGATTTCAAATGCTGCTGTCTTTTGTCCTTCAATTCGATAAGGGTTGACTGAGTTAACAAGGGCAATCGGTGCTTTTTCACAGATGCTGCGGACGATTTTCAGTGCATCATCAAAGTTACCGTCAATGGCAATGATCTCTGCTCCGTACATGACAGCCTGTGCAAGCTTACCGAAGGCAATTTTCCCGTCTGGAATGATGACAATACATTTCATATCAGCACGGGCTGCATAAGCTGCTGCTGCTGCTGAGGTATTCCCTGTTGAAGCGCACATGATTGTATCGTTGCCTTCTTCTTTTGCCTTTGCAACAGCCATGACCATTCCTCGATCCTTGAAAGAACCTGTTGGATTGACGCCTTCTGTTTTCACATGAAGCTCGATCCCCAGCTTTTCTGACAGCTTGGCGAGATGGATCAGCGGTGTATTCCCTTCATTTAATGTTAGTTTAGGTGTAGATTCGTTTACTGGTAAGAATTCTTGAAATTCTTCAATGAGTCCATTCCATTTCATCAGCTTAAACCGTTCCCTTCTACTCGGTACGTGCTCTTCACTTGAACCACCACGTCGAGGTCGTTTAATTTTTGCAGGATATTTGAGAAATCTTCTTCTGAGGTCTGATGTGTAATAATGACAATTTCAGCCAGCTCATCATGTCCTTTCACAGGAAGCTGAAGGATCTTTTCAAAGCTGATACCTCTTTCAGAAAAAATAGATGTAATGCGGGAGAATGCCCCGACTTGATCTCTGACATGAATTCTTAAAAATTGCTGAGCAAATATTTCTGATGAGGATTTGATCTTCTTGTCAAACTGCGGTGCGATAAATCCACTTCCGTTCACGCCAAGGCGCATGTTTTTCATTACTGCGACTAAGTCTGATACAACAGCTGTTGCCGTTGGCAGACTTCCTGCTCCAGGTCCGTAAAACATCGTTTCTCCTACAGCACTTCCGTAGACATACACCGCATTGAATTCATTGTTGACGGATGATAATGGATGATGGTCAGGAAGTAAAGTTGGCTGGACGCTGACCTCCACCTTCTCTCCGTCTCGCTGAGCAATTCCGATCAGCTTCATTGTATAACCAAACCGCTTACTGAAATTAATATCCTCATCAGAGATATCAGAAATACCTTTCACCTTTACATCCTCTAAATCCACATTCATAGAAAAGCCGAGTCTTGCAAGAATCGCCATTTTCCTTGCTGCATCCAGTCCTTCTACATCAGCTGTCGGGTCTGCTTCTGCAAAGCCAAGATCCTGTGCTTCTTTTAAGACATCCTCATATGCGCTTTTATCGACATTCATTTTCGTTAAAATAAAATTCGTTGTACCGTTCACAATCCCCATCATCTTGGTGATTCGGTCAGAGGCCAATCCTTCCTCCAGCGTACGCAAAATCGGAATTCCTCCGGCGACACTTGCTTCATAATAAAGATCACAGCCATTTTCTTTCGCTACATGTAAAAGCTCCGTACCGTAAAGCGCCATTAAATCTTTATTGGCTGTAATAACATGCTTCTTCTCATTCAATGCATCTATTAAATATTGTTTTGTCTCTTCAATGCCGCCCATCACTTCAATGATGACATCGACCTCTGGATCTCTAATCACATCGTATACTTCAGTTGTGAAGACCTCTCTTGCGACATCCACATCTCTTTTTTTATCGGGATTGCTCACAAGCACTTTTTGTATTAATACCGGACAGCCGATTTGGTGCATTAATTTATCCTGATGGTCTTGGATAATTTTTACGACACCGCTCCCCACTGTTCCTAATCCTAATAGCCCAACTCGAATTGCCTTCACCTGAAATTCCACCTTTCTCCGTAAATGTCCTCTCTAAAAAGACATTTGTTAACCTTACACAGACATTCAATGTACACACATTATAAAGGGGTATCCTCATTTTGACAAGGTAATAAAATAAGAGATTGTCAGAATGAAACCGCTTAACAGCTATTTATATCAAGATTCTATATTTTCAAAATATTTTTGTCAGAAAAGCTCCCGAAAGCCGGGAAGCCTTATATTATAAACGAACCGGCGTTTTGGCTGGCTCGTCTTGTAAGACAAGCGCAATATTTTCAGCACATAAACGCATCATTGTTTTTCTCGTTTCGACACTGGCACTTCCAATATGAGGAAGGACTGTGACGTTAGGTAAAGTCGTTAACGGATGAGACGGACTGACAGGTTCCTCTCTAAATACATCCAGACCAGCGCCGGCAATTTTTCCTGTCGTGACAGCCTCATATAAAGCATCCTCATCCACAGTCTGTCCTCTTGATACGTTAATGAAATAAGCAGATTTCTTCATCAGATCAAATGCTTTTTCATTAAACATGTCTTTCGTTTCCGGGGTTAACGGCGTCAGACAGACGATGAAATCAGACTGCTTGAGCAGTTCCTCAAAAGCCGCATAGGTCACGCCAAGCTGCGCTTCTGCCTCGGGTTTTCTTGAACGATTATGATAAAGGACATTCATGTTAAAGCCTTTGGCCCGCTTGGCAAGTGCTGTTCCAATGCTGCCCATTCCGACAATCCCGAGTGTTTTGTGATGAACATCAGCACCGGCAAGAAGAAGCGGCCCCCAGCCTGTCCAGTTTCCATCCTTAATCCAATCACTCGCCTCGACAATGCGTCTAGCTGACGCCATCAGAAGAGCAAAGGCTAAATCAGCCGTCGATTCTGTTAAGACATCTGGTGTATGACATACGGTGATTCCGTGCTTTTTGGCTGCTTCAAGCTCAATATTGTCATAGCCAACAGCAAGGTTTGCAACCACCTTGATATTCGGTGCCTTTGATAAAAGGGTCTCATCTATTTGATCTGACAGCATGGTGAGAAGCGCATCCGCTTTAGCAGCCTGTGTTTCTAACTCTTCTCTTGGACACGGCTCATCTTCGCTCGGCCACATCTCAACATGAGCGACTTCTTTTAATGGTGTAAGTGATGCTTCATCCAGCTTTCTTGTGATATAGACATAAGGTTTCGGCAAGAAGAACACTCCTTTAATCGATTTCTTTAAGCATAACGAAAAACGCCTCAAGAGAAAAGAGACGTTTTGTGTGTTCACTGAAACTTCAAATCAGCTGCAGGCTGAATCCAGCCAACAGCCGGAATGGGGCTGCCGCCGCTTCGCATGGCACTCATTTCTTGAAAGACCTTCAGAAAGTATTCATAGCGGCTCGCATCATTTAAGACGTAATCTAACCGCTCTTCATAATATGACTTTTCATTTTCTCCCGACATGTAGTAGCCTTCTACAATTTCAAAGTAATGAAGCGGAAACAGCAGACGGCTGTATAACAAACGCTTTGAAAAGGAGGAAAGAGGTGTCACCTGTTCATATTGCTGAAGAAAGGAAAAGCCCTCTTCAATTAAATCTTCCTTATGCTGTACAAAGGTCTCTCTTAAGTATTCGGCAATATCACGGGTTGGATGATCAAAGACCCAATCCACAGGTAAACGCAGCGGCTGCTCATGCGGCCATGTCATACGTGAAAAGCGCTGATGACAGACAGTGCCTGAGTCACCTTCTTTCGGTTCATCATCAAGTTCAGTATCGACTAAATATTGAATGGCATTCTCCGTTAATCCAAGATAATACGGAAACGATTCAATGAATTTTTGTTCAAACCGTTCCAGTGGTTTTTGATGCATTTGCTGCATCCAAAAGCCTTCGAGCTGATCTAATCGTTTTGCCCATAATTCCTTCCAGGCACCGACACGTTTTGTTTCGGATACTTCATATGGAAATCCTCTTCCCCTGACATGAAAGGCTGCCAGCTCTGACGCTTGCTGAAACGAGCGGCTTGAGAGCGGAGGCGCTGCTTTTAATAAAGCATACTGCTCCTTCCCATGAGTGAAGGTGGGCTTCTCTTCATTTGTTAATTCAAACACAGCAACGTATGGGTCTCCAGCATTAAGTAAATACTGACTGATATGATACAACTCCGAGAGTTCTTCTTCTCGCAAATGAGACACAGGAACAATGAGGAAGAGAGCCTCCGCCGTTTGAAAGCTCTGATAACTGCCATATGGCGTAAATTGACGAACATCAATACCAAATGTGTGATAGATGGTTTCTTTCATGTTTTCACCTGCGTTCCTATGATCAATCTCTTATCATATCGTAGTCGCAGGTTGAGGGATTTATGAATACTATTTACTATCCGAAGCTTTTTACACGTTGTGGACAAATTACGAGGATTGGGTGAGGAATACATGCCGCATCATCATGAGATGAACGAAGTAGAAAAAACAGCAAGACGCCGTTTACAAGAACGAGGCGTAACCATTCAAGATATAGCAGACCTTGTCTACTTTTTACAGGAAAAATATCATCCTGGCTTAGACATGACAGAGTGCATCCACAATGTGGAGCGTGTCATCGCAAAACGTGAAGTCCAAAATGCGATTTTAACGGGCGTCGAATTAGACGTACTCGCCGAGCAAAAAAAGCTGACTGAGCCGCTTCAATCAATACTTGAAACTGACGAAAGCCTGTATGGCGTTGATGAAATTTTATCCTTTGCAATCGTCAATATTTATGGTTCGATCGGCTTTACGAATTACGGATATATCGATAAAGAAAAACCAGGAATACTCGGGAAACTCAACGATAAATCCACAGGCGAATGCCACACCTTTTTAGATGACATTGTTGGCGCTATTGCTGCTGCCGCATCAAGCAGGCTGGCACATAGTGCAAGAAATGCGGAATAAAGAAAAAGAGGACGCGCGCGTAACGCTTGTCCTCTTTTTTTATGATAATCGCTCAATCCACTCGGATAATGATTCAATCACATAGGTTGGCTGTTTTTCATACTGCTGAAGCAGCTCTTTTGTTGTCACACCTGTATGGACGAGTAATGTGTCCATTCCTGCATTCATTCCTGCCATAATATCCGTATCATAGTTATCACCCACCATGAGCGTTTCAGACACATCTGTCCCAAGTACACGCATCGCTTGTTCCATAATAATGGATTCTGGCTTTCCGATAAATGTCGGCTGAACCGTTGTCGTCACGGTTAGTACTGATGTTAACGAGCCGTTCCCTGGCAAAAGCCCTCTTTCTGTTGGAATGGCAATATCTCCATTTGTTGAGACAAATTGTGCGCCTTGACGAATGGCAATCGCACCTACTGCTAATTTTTCATATGTAATGCCACGATCAATTCCAACAACAACGAAATCAGCGTCTTCCTGACCAAATGTCAGCCCTTTTTCTTCAATGGCCTGCTTGATTCCTTCTTCACCAATCACGTAAACTGACGCATCTTTCTTTTGCTCAGCAATATAATTGGCCGTCGCCATACTTGTTGTAAAAACTTGTTCTTCTGTTGCTGGGATATCGAATGAAACGAGTTTTTCCGCTACTTGCTTCGGCGTGCGTGATGAGTTATTCGTGACAAACAAGTAAGGAATGCTCAACTCATTTAACTTTTGAACAAATTGACCTGCTTCCTCGATCTTTTCTGTTCCTTTATACATTGTCCCGTCTAAATCAATTAAATAGCCTTTGTATTTCATGATGCTCACAACTCCAATGGTTTATTTAAACGCTGATACTGGGCCAAGCTCCTGCTCCAAGTAGGTTCGGATGCGGCTTGGAAAGACCTCTAGTGCCTGCTCTACTTCGCTGATCACCTGCAATAAGTCATGATGAACCACTTCCTGATATTGCTGCACAAGTGTTTTGCGGGATGAGACAAGCTTTTTCAGCTGACTGCCTTCCACTTCTGGTACGACTTTTTCATCAACAAGTATATCCATGATGTCATCATAGCTTCCTGGGTCACGCATAATAAAGCCATCAATCATGTCATTTCCAGTATCAAGAATACATTCGACGAGCAAATGAACAATTCGTTCCAGCGCTTTTTTCTCTAGAGGACTTGTCCATGTTTGATGACTCTGCAACAACTCATATTGCTCCTCGAAAAAACGTAATGTCTCTTCAATCTTTTTTCTGTCTACGAAATACATCATGACGCTCCCCTTTGCGTTATTTTCTGATTCGTTTTAAGACAAAATAGGCACAGCCAAAATTACAGTATTCATAAATGTATTCATCGAGTGTGCTGATTTTAGTATCAAATGTGGCCTTTTGGTTTTGGTCATCAAAGAAACCCTTCAGCCTGAGCTGATTATAGCCCCAGTCCCCCACAATATAATCATACTTATTTAAAATATCTGAGTACCTTGCTTTAAACGCTTCTTCATTAAAGCCGTCTTTGATATCTCTTACAAGATCAAAGGTAGCATTCTGAACGACGATCATCTTCTCACCTCTTTTTAAACGATCCATCTTTAATGATAATTCATTGGAAGAACTCCATCAATTGCTAAAGCATGTTTTTTCCGATTTAGCCGAAGCTAAAGGAAAAAGGAGGTCACATTTATGAAGAAACAACTGACGGCCGCGGTTCTCCTCAGCATGCTTTTAGGCGGGTGCGGCTTTCAATCAGGTATGAACCGGCAAGTGGATGAAGATTCTTCAAGTAAAACCATCCGTCTGTCGGATCGTCATGAAGGAAATAATTCCAACATGCCAGAAGCAGACACAAACAGAGCAGGGTATGTTCGTTATCAGCGCCAGCAAGTAACGGATCAGAAAGAAAGAACCCCTGCTTTAAATCGTGAGCATCTTGCCCACGTGATTACAAGTTTAACGGTGCAGCTGCCAAACATCAAAGATGCTGCCACACTTGTGACAGATGAGGATGCACTCATTGTGTATCGAACAGGAAATAAAAACCGTGATGAATCTGCCGATCAAGTAAAGAAAACGGCGGTTTCTGTTCTCCCTCGTTATTATCATGTATACGTCTCTGATAATCCAGAGCACTTTCAATCCATTGCCAATTTTTCACGTCTTCAAACCAATTCACGTGATTTTGACCAAATTTTAACCAAAACGATTCAACAAATGAAGTATTCCCCTCAAGGTGGAGATATCTCAACGAAAGAAGATGCAAATGGCATGACGAATTCCGACCGTACGATGAGAAGAAACGCCCCTTACGGCCAAAATTAATACGAGAAAAAACGCCAGAGAGCTCTGGCGTTTTCTTTGTTATGCTTGCGCCTGACGCTTTTTAGACGCTTCGTTTACTTGTTCATCTGCATGGTAGGAAGAGCGCACAAGCGGCCCAGCTTCACAGTGGCTAAAGCCTTTTGACATCGCAATTTCCTTCAGCTCTGCAAACTCATCCGGATGGTAGTATTTTTGAACTTTCAAATGCTTTTTCGAAGGCTGTAAGTACTGCCCAATCGCCATGATATCGACATTATTGGCAAGAAGATCATCCATGACTTCAATGATTTCTTCCTTCGTTTCACCGAGTCCAATCATAATGCTTGATTTTGTTGGAATATCGGGCTGCATTTCTTTTGCACGACGCAAGAATTCTAATGAACGATCATATGTAGCACGCGCACGAACTCTTGGCGTTAATCTGCGAACTGTTTCAATGTTGTGATTTAAAATGTCAGGACGTGTGTCCATTAACGTCTTCAAGTTATCATAATTACCGCCCATGTCTGAAGGGAGAACTTCAATGGTCGTGAATGGGCTTTTTCTTCTAATGGCACGAACGGTTTCAGCAAACACACCTGCTCCGCCATCCTTTTGGTCATCCCTTGCAACCGCTGTTATGACAGCGTGCTTTAAGTTCATTAAGGCTACTGAATCTGCCACGCGTTCTGGCTCTTGCAGGTCAAGCTCAGTTGGAAGTCCAGTTTTCACCGCACAGAAACGGCATGCGCGCGTACAAACAGATCCAAGGATCATAAATGTAGCGGTTCTTCTCACTGCCCAGCATTCGTGAATATTCGGACATTTTGCTTCCTCACAAACAGTATGCAGGTTGTTTTCCCGCATCATTTTCTTCAAACCGGTATAGTTTTCATTCGTATTCAGCTTAATTTTAAGCCAGTCCGGTTTTCTTACGTGCTCTTCCTTCTTTGCCAATTCCATCATCTCCATATGAATTCGTTAAAGGTGCATCTACAAAAATCTTCCTGCTATATACGATGGATGCAGCCAAGAAGCTGCAAAAAATTGAATCTTCGGCCTAAAGCCTTTTCTTTAGACACTTTAACATAGTACAGATTGAACAACAAGGGAATGAGCTGCAAAAATACCCAAAAGCCTCCTAAAAAAACAGAAGAAAATTACTAACATTTTCTTCTTATGAAATAGAGTGATCTAACCACACTAAACGGTAGAAGACGATGCTCGATGAAAGGAGATGGACGTTTGTGAAAGTCGTTTTAGCCATCATGATTGCTCTTTCAATGCTCCCTTTACCTGTTCATGCAAAAGGGACTGGCAAGCAGCCAGATGAATTGAAGCAGAGAATGGCCCTATATGAAAAAGTCTCCATCACAACTCATGTTCCATGGTATGTACTTGCTGCAGTTGATCAGTATGAACACAATATTCGAAAAAGCAGAAGAGATTTACCGAAACAAAAAGGCGTCATTGGCATCTACATTCCCCGGGAAATGTGGATTGGACCAGAAAACCCGAATAAACAGGATACCTCTCCTTTAAGCATTAAAGTGTTTGACGGAATTGGTCTTGATGGGAATGGGGATGGCAAAGCAAGCAGCGATGACGATGAGGATGTATTATTCACTTTTGCACAATACTTGCTTCACTACGGCAGCAGCATTGATCAATTAAAAATTGGCTTATGGGACTATTATGGACGTGATCAAACCGTTGGAATCATTTCATCTTTTATGAAGCTATATAAGCACTACGGGCATCTTGATCTTGGAAAGCATGCTTTTCCTCTTCCGGTTGGAGCTGACTACAGCTACCGGAGTACATGGGGAGATGCGAGAGGATTTGGAGGCAGAAGGATTCATGAGGGAACCGATTTATTTGCCCATTATGGACTTCCTGTTCGTGCGACATCGTATGGCGTGATTGAAATGAAAGGCTGGAACCGTTTTGGCGGCTGGCGGATAGGCATTCGAGATATTCATAATCATTATCATTACTTCGCTCACTTAAATGGCTTTGCGAAAGGACTTAAGACAGGTCAAATAGTTGAACCTGGCCAAGTGATTGGATCTGTCGGAAGCTCCGGTTACGGTCCTCCAGGCACCGCAGGAAAGTTTCCGCCCCATCTTCACTATGGCATGTACAAAGACAACGGCAGAACCGAATGGTCATTTGACCCATACCCTCATTTAAGGGCGTGGGAAAGAGCTGAACGGAAACGAAAGTAAAAAACAGCCCAATCATTGTTGGGCTGTTATTCCTCTTTCTTCTTTTTCTCTGGGAGAACAATTGGTGGAGCGCCTGAGTTTGTTCCGCTGCCATTATAATAATCTGGTACGTCTCCTTGAACGGCTTGTATGGAGACAGGTACAGAGTTTTTGACTACGATTGTTTCAGAGGCAAATGGGATAATGACTCTTACCTTGACCTCGATCAGAACACTAATATCAATCAAGGCATTGTTGATGCCATAAGGCTTAATGTTTTTTTCAACGTCCGTATGCGGATCACCAATCACACTAAATCGTACAGGCACTTTTGGTCCGAGGTTGGCAATGAGTGCATTTCCGGACGCTTGCCCAAGCGGAATGTTATATATAATGCCGTCATGTCCATCTGTTTGATCCTTTAATGCTTCTTTTGCCTCTTTTTGAAAGTTCCCCTTTTCAATGTCCTCTAAATTTTTTTGAAGATGACGCGAGAGGTCAGCCATTGCTTTCGATGTTGCTTGCGCATTAAAATCAATGGTCGTCACTTTTCCATTCTCACTTGTATTCATGACCACCATATCCTTCATATTCTCCTGATCGTCTGCAAAGTCTTGTACTGAATATTGTATGAGGTGATTGGCGATGCGCTCTGTTTCTAGTTCAGCAATGTGAATAAGGGTTGGTTTAATGGATCGGTTGATAAAAAATAAACTAATTACGGTTGAGAGCACAAAGAATAAGATCGCAAGCAGCATGACGTAACGAAATGGCAAAGGGCCCTTTTTGTAGGGGCGATAACGGCGGTTCATTCTCAATAAAAAATCCCCCCTTCTCCATTACATGTGTATGCAGACAGGCGGGGGGATAGGAATCATCTCTCTATTTTATTTCACCATTTTTAATAATGCATCTCTTCCAATTGTTCCAGCTGAGATGCCCAGTGCTTCTGCGGCGTATGTCACAGATTCTAAAGGAGCATCGAGCAATTGCTCAATCGTTCTTACACCAACTGCTCTTCCTGCAATAATTCCTCTATCTGCAAGCTTTTCATTCAAGAGCCCGACATCCAGTGCACCGCACATGATATACCCATGTTCATTTGATACTGCCATAAAATTTGTCTTCGGCAGTTTGACGGTGACCGCTGTAAAGGAATGGCCATCAATTATAATAGGTGTTAAATTCACCAAATCCCTTCACTCCTCTCATCACAATCTATGTGAAAAGAGGGCGCGTGTTGTTAGGCTGAAGCGGATTTCATGTGGCTTCCTTCAAGCGCCATGTCAGAACATCACGTAAAAATTCAGGCATGAAATATTCAATATGTTCGTGATCACGGATATGCGGAAAAAGAGAGCCTAATGTATACATATCGACTGTGCCAACTGTATAGGAGGCGTCTTTTTTGATCAATTGACCATGTACAAAGACATCTTTCACCCGTTTGGCATCGCCTTCTTCTAATGTATAGCTGAGTCCACTATATAGCATTTTTCCCATCAGCTCACCTCTAAATCCGAAACCTTTGATGCGCAGCTGTTCCATTTTTTCTTCACAGCCCCGCCGAACCGTTTCGATGAGCTGTTGACCGGTAAGCGTCACCCGAATGGGGTTAATGGGATGCGGACATATCCGGTGGATTTCTTCTCTTGTGACGATCCCTGCCTCTAATGAATCAAGCACCATACCTGCATTCATCATACCAATATCTGCTCCGCACCAATCTTTAATGGCATCTGTTAAGAGCTGCGGAAGCGGAGATTCGTCGAACCACTTCGTTTCTAGCTTCGACTCAATCGTTGTCACTTTTTCCTGCATGAGTGCTTTCGCTCTTCTTTCTGCTTGCTGTAAGGTGGTGATGGCTTCATCTGATTCACTGATGAGCTGATCCACTGACTGTACTGTCGCTTTTTTCTCTATCAGCTCTTTGCGCACTGTATCGATCGTCAGCTCAACACAACCAATATAATGCCCATACTTTTCAGCACATGCAAGCAGCACACCATTGTCCATTTCACCTTGTTCTAACAGATGATGCGTGTGTGAGCCTAGGATGATGTCGATTTCAGGGAAATCACGTGCGACCTCTCGATCATGAATGATACCGAGATGGGATAAAAGCACAATGACATCTGCCTGTCCCTTCACTTCCTGCAGCATGTCCCTTATGCTGTCAAATGGATCAGTAATGTTCCAGCCGAGCTTTTCATATACAGGTGTATACGCAATGGTCACGCCTAAGAGACATATCTTCAGTCCGTTTTCCATCGTGATCATATGATAGGGCTTTGCCCACGAAGGCCGTTTGCCTTTCTCAAATAGATTAGACAGGACCACTGGAAATTGGGCATTTTCATACAAGTGATCCAGCTGATCATGAGGCAGCGTAATGCCTTCATTATTCCCGATCGTGACCCCATCATAGCCTAGCTGATTGAGGAGCTTGACGTTTACCTTTCCATAATCAGCTTCGGATACGAGATTCACTCGGTCCATATGGTCGCCAATATCAAACAAGAGCATCTGATCGTGAACTTGACGCTTTTCTTCAATATAAGCTGCAATTTTTGGCCAGTTCTCAAAGTGGCTGTGCAAGTCGTTTGTATGATATAACCATAGCTTCTGCAGCATGTTGATCTCTCCCTCAAGTTGTCACTGAACCGTCTCATTCAGGTTGAAAGCCTCAGCTCTCGGTTAACTAAATAAATCTAACTGCTTCGGAGACAGGCTTGAATACGTGATATCCAGCAAATCAATCATCTGCTGGCCATTCGTCGCTGCATCTCCGCCGGAGTTATTATTAAACACGACATAGACATCTTTCGATTGCTGATGCAGGATGTCGAGATTCTTTTTCCACTCTTTTAATTCAGCTTCATTATATAAATATAAGTATCTCACTTCACGCCAATTCTCATGGTCTGCCGGGTGAAGCCAGCCCTGTTTATTCCTCCCGTGAAATCGGACCAAAGTTTTATCACGGTGTGTAGCTTTTATGACTGGCGGAATGGAGCCTTCTCCGACTTGCGGTTCATCACAGACGGAATGAATCCATCCTTCCTTTTCCATAAAGGATAAAGTCTGCTCATAAAATTCTTCTGAAAACCATGTACGGTTTCGGAATTCGAGAGCACATGGAATATCGCCCATCTTCTCCTTACACCATCTTAAATAGTGGACGTGCTCTTTTTTGCAATCAAACCATGGGGGAAATTGAAATAGGACCATGGCTAGTTTCCCTTCACGAATAAGCGGAGTCAATGAAAGAATAAACGCGTCAAACATTTCTTCCTTCGAAGCAAACGGAATCTCGCCCCTTTGATGTCCAGTCATTCCTTGGTATGCTTTCACAACAAATTGAAAGTCATCCGGAGTATCCTTTATCCACTTTTCATGATTACGCTCAGGCTGAACCGCATAAAAGCTGGCATCCAATTCCACAATCGGAAACGTTGACGCGTAGTGAAACAGCTTTTGCGCGCTGCCGATTTTTGGCGGATAAAGACTGTCATGATCTCCCCAGCCAGTTAATCCGATATAAATCATGTTTCTCACCTCTTGCCACTCTCATGTATAGACGGCTTCCTCATTCGAAGCCTTTGTTTCTTGTGATACCCATATTTCTGAAAGAAATTCTTCTGTCTACAACATATCATATTTGCTCGTAATTCTGAATGAAGATGACTGGCAGCACGTGATTTTGTCCTGAGGCTCTGTTTTTTTGTTATATTAATTGACAACTTTCTATCTAAAATGATTTTAGCTGATAACATAAAATGCATATCAGAGATGTTGACAGTGATTGTCCATTTTTTTATTCATCTTCACCAATAAAGGAGATTGAGTGGATATGAACATAGACGATAACCAGTTTGAATTATTACAAAAAATGGCCAAAAAGATTCACAAGCCTGTCTATTTGTTTAATCAGCATGGACGTATTCTTTATACCTCGCACCCCATGATTACGAGCCCAGAATGGATGCACATTCTCCCCTTTTTTCAAAGCAGGACAACTCATTCTTTTTCAATGATACATGCAAAACAAACCTTTTCCGTCTTTCCAATTGATCTAAACGAACAAACATGTGATTATCTGGTCATCCTCTCTTTCATTAATCCGCAGAAAGCATTGCATGCGATGATTGCAAAAGCAGTGAACGAAATATCGATTGCGCGCATGAGACAATATGCCGCTCTGCAAACAGCCAAGCGTGCTAGAAATGAGGGCTTTCGCAAATGGATAGAGAGGGCATCGTCTTCCCAGCAAGATCCCTTACATTTCGCTCAGGCGTTTGGATTAAACGCCGAATGCCGCTACCTATGTATGATCTGTCAGCTTGACCAGCGTAGTGATACCATATGTTTTATGAAGCAGCAGATGATTTTAGATCAAGTGGTTGATTTGCTCGAAAGTGCACTTCCAAGCTGCCCATTCCCTGCCCTTCTGTTTGTCAAAGGTGATATGGGTGTTGTATTGATGGAGGAGACTGGCAGTTGGCCGGAGGTTGGCGACAGGCTCACCTCTTTTTTAAAACAGTTGCAGATGCTCGTTAAAATGCAAGTGAATCACACTATTTCCTTTGGGGTGAGCTTGACTGGCTGCCCATTCCCCCATCTGTCTGAGGGCTACAATGAAGCATTAGAGGCTCTTCATGCCGGACATCTCTCATCGCGGACTGAATATATTCAATTTTATCAGGCAAAGGATGTGCCAGATTTACTAAGGCTCATTCCAAGAAAAGATATGATCACGTTTCACCAGCTGCACCTTCACCCGTTATCTGAACCATCACGAGTCGATCAAAGTCTTCTTCACACCTTATCTGTCTATTTAGAAACCCATTGCCACATTTCAGAAACAGCCAAACGATTGTCTATTCATCGCAACACGGTCATTTATCGCCTCGAGAAGTGTGAAGAATTGCTTCGAATCAGCTTAAAAGATCCTGACGCAACATTGCGGCTGCGCTTAGCCTTCCGTATTCAAATGTTTCTCTCATCCCATCCTGATTGAATTTTTTCTTCCGGAGCTTCATATAGTTTGGAGGAGAAAATTGAGACTCGAGGAGGGATGACAAATGGATGATGAGCTCCGTCACATCCCGCAGCCCATTCGAAAGGATGGCGCGGGTGCCACCGACTTAGGCCCGCGCGATGTCCTTCGAGATATAGAAAACCCAGATATGTTCGTTCCCCCTAAAACCGATGCCGGAACGATCCCAAATTTAAAATTTTCATTTTCTGATACACACATGCATTTGAATCACGGCGGCTGGTCTAGGGAAATTACGAAGCGGGAGCTGCCTGTTTCAACAACAATTGCAGGTGTCAACATGCGGCTCACACGCGGAGGTGTTCGTGAGCTTCATTGGCATAAGCAGGCGGAATGGGCATATATGATTTTAGGCAAAGCCCGCATCACATCTGTAGATGCAGAAGGGCGAAATATGATCGCTGATATAGAAGAAGGCGATTTGTGGTATTTCCCGCCTGGTATTCCGCACTCTATTCAAGGACTTGAGGATGGTTGTGAGTTCCTTCTTGTATTTGATGATGGCGATTTTTCTGAATTTGATACATTCACGATCACAGACTGGTTTGCCCATACACCGAAAGATATTCTCTCCGACAATTTTGGTGTTCCTAGGAAATTGTTTGACCATATTCCGAATAAGCAGCGCTACATGTTTCAAGGTTCGCCGCCGGCATCCTTAGAAAGCCAAATGGTATCTGATCCATACGGCAGCATCAAGCCGGCATTTACGCACCAGCTTCTTCGTCAAAAACCGATAACGACCTCTGGCGGAACAGTCCGAATTGTCGATTCACGAAATTTCCCGATTTCAAAAACGATTGCGGCTGCACTTGTTGAAGTAAAACCTGGCGGCATGAGAGAAATGCACTGGCACCCTAATAATGATGAGTGGCAATACTATTTAACCGGTACAGCCAAAATGACAGTCTTTGGAGCAGGTGGTACTGCCCGCACCTTTAATTACAGAGCAGGTGATGTTGGATATGTTCCTTTTGGTATGGGGCATTACATCCAAAATATCGGCCAAACGAGCCTTTGGTTTTTAGAAATTTTTAAAAGTGACCGGTTTGCAGATATTTCGTTAAATCAGTGGATGGCCTTAACCCCGCATCAATTAGTGAAAGAGCATTTACACGTAGATGATGCGATGATTCGTGCGCTTCATAAAGAAAAATCACCTGTCGTGAAATATGAGAGATGATGCGATTTTGTTTATAAAAAAACCGATCATTTTTAGATGATCGGTTTTTTTCATGACTAACCTTATCGATACCACGCTTTTGCTAAATTGTTTTTAAAGTTACTGTCTTTGAAAGGTACGTTTGCACTACCAAAGTCTGTTGTATTCAACGCATGTCTTGCAGCCGGCGTTAAATCATCCCAGCCAATTAATGGCTGCATTCCTTTACCGCTCACATTGCCGCTTACATTCAACTCATGATTTAATGGCCAGTTGCTATCATAACCTACCAAAGGATTTGTCCCTAAAATACTTGCTGCACTCGGTGCTACTTTCTTATATTGCCCATGACCTGAGTAAGCAATCGATTGAACATGCGGATTGGCTACAGCTGGGTTGTCAATCCAAACGACAATGGATTCCCAATCATGACGATGACCAAGGCCCGGTGAAGGATTATCTTTTGGGAAATACCAAGCATACATAATCGCCCAGCTGCCGTTGTACCAATCTGAACGTGAATATACTTGACCGATATTACTGCTGCATCCACCATTATGTGAACCGCTCGTTTTTAACCCTCTGCTTGTGTTTCCAGCAGCATCTACAGCTGGAAATGGTACACATCCATGCCATACTTTCAAATAAGGCTGAAATTTTTTCGCAGCTTTTTGTGTAACAGTTGTAGGGTTGACTTCTCTAAAACCAACTACCTTGTCATGATCAATTTCTGCCGCATGAACTGCTGATGGCACGGCTGCACTAAACATGGTGACGATAAAAAATATAATGGAAAACATAAACTTCTTCATTTTCTATCCCCTTTTTTTGATGATCTCAGTTACCTCATGCTGTCGAGACTGATGTTACCATTGCGGAAAAAACCAATCAATCATTTTTTACACAAAATGTATAATTCAGTATTTTATTAACCCCAAAGACCTGAATATATGATTCTCTCTCAGAAAAAGGTTTAATTATTGATAAACTCTACTATTCATTTTGATAAAATATAAAACATATACTATTTCTATATGGAATTTTTCTAAATACATTTCATTCAATAAAAAAAGACTGTAGATCAACTACAATCTTCCTTGCGCTGCATGAGCATGCTGCACTTTTTTCCCCCACACGATAGATGCAGCGAAGCTTACGCAAAGCACCAGTGTTCCAAACATAAAAGGAAACTCAATATTCACATCAAATAATATACCCGCAAGACTCGGTCCGACGATATTGGCAAGGCTCATAAAGGATGTATTGAGACCGCCTGCTATCCCTTGCTGATTGCCTGCCATCTTGGACAGCAATGTATTGAGGGCTGGTCGGACAAATGACGTAGCCGATAAAAATAAAATCGAACCCGTAAAAATCAACCAAAAGGACGGCGCAAAACGGCAGGCGATCAACATGAAAGCCGCACCTAACAGCGCATAACGCACGACTCTCATCTCCCCAAATCGTTTCACACAAGCATTCACTAATGCACCTTGAACAAGCACCCCGGCAAGACCCGCAACCGTAATCACAAACGCAATATCCTTCGGAGAAAATCCGTGTTTTTGGTCTACATATAAGCCGAAAATCGATTCAAAATGAATGATTCCGAAATTGAGGACAAAGGCCAATATAAACAAAAAGCCGTACGATGTCCTTAGGGCCTCGATCATTTGCACAAAAGGATTGAAATGAATATGCTTGTTGAGCCGCGCCTCTTCCTGCTTTTCCTTTGTTAATGTTTCAGGTAAGAAGAGGATGGATAACAAGGTAGAAAGAGCAGCAAAGGAACCGGCAATAAGAAAAGGAAAAGCGATCCCGTACTCAACCAAATAACCGCCTACGCCCGGCCCAATGACAAAACCTAGTGTCATCGCTGCACTGAATAGACCCATTCCTTTCCCTCGGTCCTTTTCACTTGTGATATCAGCGATGTATGCAAACATGGCCGGCATGAGTAAAGCCCCGGCAGCACCGCCTAAAAACCGAGACACAAACAGCATCCAAAGCTGATCAGCAAAAGCAAAAATAAACTGAGCAATTGTAAAGCCGGCAATCCCGGCAATGATCAATTTTCTTCGTCCAAATCGATCGGTCAGTGCGCCGGCAATCGGCGATAACGCAAATTGTGTAAGACCTGTTGCAGCGACAAGAAAACCAAGTGTTTTTCCTGTTGCACCAAAGGCTTCGATATAACTCGGCATAACAGGTACAATGAGGCCAAAACCAAGCATGGCAATAAAAATATTGAGCATCAAAATGTATAATCTGCCCATCTTCTTCATATAAAAACCTCTTTCTGCAAAATAAATGAAAATGATGACAAAAAATGATGAGAACTTCTCCAGTATAGCGATAACCTCATCTATAAGTCTAGTTTTTCAAAAATTAGCGTTCTTTTCCAAATAAAAAAATACCCGCCAATGGCGAGTATGAGGTATCACGTTATTTCAGCTTGTTCATAGATAGAAAGAGCCGCCTGAAGCCCTGCTCCGCAATGGATAGACGCACCGTGTTTGATGAGGATCGCTTCAAGCCCTGCTAACACAAACAGTACATTTTCCTTTCGGCAGCTGTAGCCCATTGTCCCAATTCTCCATATACGGCCGGCAAGCGGTCCAAAGGAGCTTGCAATCTCAATCCCAAAATGATGAAGCAGGTCGGCACGGACCGCTTCTCCGTCAATATCACTTGGAATGACAATACAAGTCACAACCGGCATTTTACAATCTGGATCACCAAACAATTCAAGCCCCATTGCTTCAAGACCTTTCATCAAGGCTTTCTCATGATATGCGTGCCTTTGAAAACGTTCAGACAGCCCTTCTTCCAGCACAACACGAACCCCTTCTCGCAGTGCATAGAGCATCGTTGTCGCTTCTGTATGATGATTTAATCGTCTTGGGCTCCAATAATCCTGAAGCTGGCTTAAATCAAAATAATTGCTTTTGATTGGAGAAATATCGATTTGTTTTTGTAATTCATCCTGTGTCGCAATGCCTTTTTCTACTTTCTTTCTCGATTCAATGACAGCTGCGACTCGGTCATTATACGTAATAGGTGACATGCCTGATGGAACAGATAAACATTTCTGCGTGCCGCCAATCGCCGCATCAATTTTCCATTCATCCACTTTTACCTCGACACCGCCAATGGTCGCCACAGCGTCTACAATGAACAGCACATCAAGAGCCCGGCATGCTTCACCGATTTGCTTGAGCGGCTGCAATCGTCCAGTCGATGTTTCACCATGAACCATTGCAACGATTTTAGGCTTGACCTGCTTTATTTCTTGGATGATGTCGTCAGGATCAAAAACCGTCCCCCATTCACATTCCATTGTATGTACCTCAGCACCGTAGCGCTGCCCTATTTCAATGAGCAGGTGACCGAAGCGGCCAAAGACAGGTACAAGCATTGAATCTCCTGGCTCAATCACACTGGCGAGCACGGCTTCAAGCCCTGAACGGGACGTACCATCGATTGGATAAGCCCATTTGTTTTCTGTTTGAAAAAGTGACCGCAATAAGGTCATTGTTTCATTCATAATGTGTGTAAATGCTGGATCAAATTGACCGAGAATTGGCGTGCTCATCACACGGAGAACTCTCGGATCTACTTCAACGGGCCCCGGTGTCATAATCGTTCTTGAAGGTGTTTGCAGTTCTTTCACGTTATCCATCCTCTCCCTTGCTGTCATCCTATATGCCCACTTATACAGTAATGTGTATAAAATAGCAATCTCTTTTCCTACGAACTTATTACATAAAATTTACGATAAATCCATTTATTTCTTCATGGCAATATGATAGAAATAAAGAGAATACATTCCCTATCAAGGAGGAAATCGAATGAAAAGAACTTTATTTGGAACTGTGACCGCCGGATTGATGATATTCGGCACATTAGCCGCTCCGCTGCCTCCAGCTGCAAATGCTCAAGCTTTCACGCTGAATGAACCAAGTCAAACGATCACCTTTTCCCCGTTACAGCTTCAAAACGAAACATCTGCACAACAAACGCAAACTGCTGCCACAAGTCAAATCGATTCCTATTACCAATCTGCTGCTGGCAAATCAGGACCCGCTCTTAAGAAAGCCTTACACGATATCATTGATGATCATACGCAGCTATCCTACAGCCAGGTTTGGGATGCCTTAAAGACAACAGATGAAGACCCCAATAACCCAAACAATGTGCTGCTGCTTTATAGTGGTGCCTCCCGCTCAAAGCAGTCGAATGGCGGAAATGTGGGCCAGTGGAACCGGGAGCATGTCTGGGCCAAGTCTCACGGCAATTTCGGGACAAGCCAAGGGCCTGGGACAGATCTCCACCACCTTCGTGCGACAGATGTGCAAACGAACAGCACACGCGGAAATTTAGATTTTGACACGGGTGGTAATGAATACAAAGGAGCGCCGGGCAACTTCTACGACAGCGACTCATTCGAACCTCACAACCGGGTCAAAGGAGATGTCGCGAGAATGCTCTTTTATATGGCGGTTCGCTACGAAGGCGATGACCGCTTTCCAGATTTAGAATTGAACGACAAAGTGAATAATGGAAGCTCTCCTCTTCACGGCAAAATGTCTGTGCTTCTCAAATGGCACAAGCAGGATCCAGTCGATCAAATCGAACGGAACCGCAATGAGATCATATATCAAACGTATCAACACAACCGCAACCCTTTTATTGATCATCCTGAATGGGCAAGTGAGATTTGGGAATAAAAAGAAAGGCACTGCTAAGAACAAGCAGTGCCTTTCTTTTTTTCAAGAGGACAAACAAGACAATAATCGAGACTCTCCGATTTTTTCTCAAGCTTGTAATACATACAGCAGGTTTTCCGATTGGATGTTTCAAGTAAGCTGTCGTCTAGGTTTAGGCTGTGCTGAAATGGGTTTTGCTGAGCTCCAAATACATCACCAGCCGCCTGCTTCAGGTACAGATAATCCTCCCGCACGCGCTGCTTCACCGCAGGCTCTTCCGCTTCCCGCATCATGCTTCGATAAAGAGAGTTGATTCGAACCGCTACATTTTCCCATAAAATACGATAAGAGAGTTTTGATGTGCGGTTCAGCACGTCTAAAAGAGGCGTGACACACTCCGTAAACAACTCACGCACAACCTTTTCTCTCCATTCATGCCGATCTCCTTCTAGTGGAACGAACGAACACGCCGCCTCATCCATTTCAATTTTCCGATCATCTCTAAATGCACATGCTGCTGGTGGAAACTGATAGACACCGTCATACAGCGTCATCAAGTATAAAGAGGAACTGACGGCTAAGTAGGCATACCGCTTTGAAAACATAGATGCTGCTACCGCAAGATTCGGTGCATGCATCGCTTCCTTTTCAGCTTCTAATAAACGCATGACGGCTGCTTCTGAAAAAAGCGCAGCAAGTGTTCGATCAGATGTCATTGGTCCATTTGTGATGTGTACCCCAAAATCAAGTAATTCTCTCTCAACCCACTCTGGCCTCATATCAAAACCCCCATCTTCTGTTTATCGATTGCGCTGTTGATATAACAAATAAATAAAGAACGGTGCACCAATGGCCGCTGTAAAAACACCTGCTGGGACATCTAACGGTAGAAATGCGGTTCTAGCAACAAGATCAGCCAGCATCACGAGAATACTCCCAACAAGCGCAGATGCTGGAACAAGCGCTATGAATGAACGTCCAATGATCATCCGTGCAACGTGCGGCGCCATGAGTCCAACAAATTCAATGCCGCCTGCAAATGCGACTGCAACACCAGCCAATGTCACACTCATCAGGAGAAAGAATAATCGTTTCGCCTGCACTTTTACCCCGAGACCTGTTGCAAGATCATCGCCAAGTTCTTTTACATTCATCGTTCTTGCTAACACCATGACAATCGGTAAAATGATCATCACCCAAGGAAGCATCGCAGCAACGTCTTTCATCGTAGAACCATATAAGCTGCCTGTCAGCCAGATGTATGACTTTGTCGTTGTCATCGTGTCACTAAGAACAAGCGTAAACGTCACACATGCTTTCATAATGGCGGAAATCCCAATTCCCATCAGGACAAGTGTGATCGGTTTGACCCCTTTTTTCCATGAAAGCAAATAGATTAGGCACGATACCGCAAAAGCACCTGCAATCGCCCATAAGGATTGATAAGCAATGGGCACAGTGCCCATCCAAAAGACGATGAACATAATCGCACCAAACGAAGCACCACTCGTAATTCCAATGATGTCAGGTGATGCAAGCGGGTTGCGGATCAACCCTTGCAAAATAAGCCCTGATACCGCAAGCGCGGCTCCGACTAAAACAGCCAGCAGCGTTCGTGGAATTCTCAGCGTATTTAACACAAAGGAATTCCCCTCTCCCTGACCGATTAAATGAAGCAGCACATCCACCGGCTGAATGAACCGGCTTCCCATACTGAGACTAAGAATAAATAAACCAAAGGCAATGGCCGTCAATAAAAGTAAAATCAAAAATGTCCGCTTTGAAAATTGAAATGAAATGCGCCCGCCTTTAGAACGCACTGTATATGTTTTAGCCACCTGTCTTCAACCCCTTGCGCACGAGATAAACAAATAGAGGCGCTCCTGCTATCGCCGTCATGACACCAATCGGCACTTCCTGCGGCATGATCAGAAAACGAGCCGCCAGATCCGCGGCAAGTAAAAGCGACGCCCCCACAACGGCACAATACGGCAGTACCCAGCGGTGGTCAGGCCCGACAAGCTTTTTCACAATATGCGGCACAAGAAAACCAACAAAACCAATTGAACCAGCAACAGCGACGGAACCACCTGCTAAAAAGACAACGAGTACACCCATCGTTATTTTCAGCAGCAGTGTACGCTGGCCAAGTCCTTTGGCAATATCATCTCCCGACAAAAGAACATTAATAGAACGTCCTAGAAGCAGCGCCACAATAGTCGCACCTAAAATATATGGCAAAACAGGGATTAACATATCAATGCTTCTTCCAGACACTGAACCAGCCATCCAGAACAAAATACTTTGAATCGACTGTTCATTCACGATTAAAAGACCTTGTGTAAAAGAAGCAAACAGTGCAGATATCGCCGCACCTGCAAGGACAATTTTGACGGGCGTCAATCCATCTCTTCCAATGGAGCCCAATAGAAAAACGAGCATCCCTGCAATCGCTGCACCTAGAAAGGCTGTCCACATATAGCCTGTTAACGACTCTGTTGAAAAGAAAACAATCGAAATCACGATAAAAAATAGTCCACCTGCATTAATTCCTAATAAATCAGGCGCCGCAAGCGGATTTCTCGTCAATGCCTGCATAAGAGCACCTGAAATCGCCAAGCTTGATCCAACGACCGTTGCGATTAAAGCTCTTGATAATCTGGATGTCATGACAATGACACTGTTTGGATCCGATTCATCAAATTGAAGAAAAGCATGGATGGTGGCTTTGAGGGAAATTGAGGTTTGCCCAAGGGAAATACTGAGCATAAAAAAGACCAACATCAACACAATGAATCCAGCAAAAAGCAGTGCCTTGCTTGAATCCTTTTTTAATAAACTTCTCATCTGATTCCCGCTTTCAATCTGTTATGGAAAAAAGGAGAAAATGGTATGTTCACATTTTCTCCTTTGTTATAACTTATTTATCAATTCCTAGTCGATCGTAAATATCATCAAGCATCATGTTTGCAGCGATAATACCGCCGCCCATGTTCCAAGTGATTTCATCTACTTTATGCACTTGTTTCGCTTTCACTGCGTCAAGCTGCTTCCATAAAGGATGACTCGTCCACTCTTTATATGCTTTTTCAACCGCTTTATCCTTTTCATCCATAAAGTAATAGATCACATCTGCATCCATTTGCGGAATGCTCTCTTTGTCTGTCAGTGTAATGATATCTTGCTTTTTATCTTTGACATTCTTAGGTCCTTCAAAGCCTAGCTCTGTTAAAATCGACCCTGCGAAACCAGTTTGATAGATTCTAGCATGATCTGCACGGAAGTTCACCACAGACACACTCATTGGCCAGTTCTTGATGTCTTTTTTCGCTTTTTCTTTAAAATCAGCGACACGGTTATCCCACTTCGTCAGCAATTCTTTTGATTTGTCTTCCTGATTTAACGCTTCACCCATCAACTTCACTGTATCTTTAAATGTGAACACAGTTTCAGTTGCAACAGTTGGAGCGATTTCTTGCAGCTGATCAAAAATTTGCTCGTGGCGGATTTTTGATGCAATGATCAAGTCAGGCTTTAGCTTTTCAATTTCTTCTAAGTTTGGCTGTGTTTCCTGCCCAACAATTTTAACATCCTTTAAATCATCTCTTAAATATTTATACGTAGGTGCTTCAAGCCAAGATTCTACAACACCCACTGGTTTAATGCCCATAGCGACTGCTGCATCCGTTGCTCCTTGGTACAGCGTCACAATACGCTTTGGTTTATCCTTAATATTGTCAGTTGAACCGATAGCGCTTTCAACGGTCCTTGTTTTCTCTTTATTACCTGACTTGCCGTCACTGCTATTGCTGCCGCAAGCTGCAAGTAAAACGATGGAGAGCACAACTAATAGTGACCAAAAAGATTTCTTGAACATGTACCTCACCTATCCATTCTATATGTAGTCATATCGTTTGATAACGATTCTCATTATCACACTATGATTTTATCATAGAAAAGGATGGTGTCAATGTAAATTTTTAAGAAAATGGGAGAGTGTTGACTAGTTATTCTTATGAAATAGGATGATTCCACATTTGGATGGTCCTGCCAATCTCTTTTCCTGCTTCTAGTAATACCGACAAATGGGTATGTCCTTCCATCACTTGATAGACTGATTGTTTTTTAATTGGTTCCATCGGCAGCTCATGATAGGGGAGAAATGTCTCGACGTCATACAGCTCGTCCTTGCTGCCTACAAACATGCCATATGGCCGATCCATCTTCGCAAATTGGTTTTTAGGTGCAGATGGTGTTAAGGCAAGAGATAGATTGACAGTGATGGTCGTCAATAGAAGTGGATCCTGCTCGATCACCCATGCAGGATAGTGAAAACGTACGGCTTCAGAATGACTCATCAGCCCCCCTTTTGTCATCGCAGACAGAACGAACTTCCATACTTGAACAGTGGCAAAAGGGATTTGATCAGCCCTTGCAGTGCCTGACTTATAGCCAAATTCAGGTGCAATAAAAAAGTAACCGTCCACTTCTCTTTTTTTTGGCCAAGACAAGTAGTTAAGCAGCAGGCCCGCTCCAGATGAATGACCACAAAGGTAGATGGCTCCATTATGATCCTGTTTAATGGCATCCACAACCTGCGAGATATCCTGCCATACATCCGTGACCCGAGGTGTATCACCCTTTTTTCCTTGAGAATGGCCATGGCCTCTTAGATCAAGTAAAAATACATTTACGTGAAAATCATGTTGCAGTGTGTAAGCAATATGCTCATAACCAGCCAAACTATGAGCACCACCGCCATGAATCAAGATCATATTGGCCTGCGTCTTCTTTTCTGATAAAAATGGATAATACGCAAGGCTTGTACCATCATGTGATGAAATGAATTGTCTTTCTGGAATATGTACAGGGGCTGCCTGCTGCATACTTGCAAATGAGAATGGTTCGATCTTGGTGTCTGTCAATTTTTCGCTCCTTCAAACAGAAACAAGAATGGCCAGCTGCGCTAGTCATCCTCATTCCTATATCTTATTCATTGCTTTCTTTCAAAGGGAAGGTATTACTTTCAATAATCTCGACAATTTGGTTTAACGCTTTTTTTGCTTCTGGTATAGGGAAAACAGGAAACACATGATTCATTTTAGGATATTCTATATAGTTTATTGGAACCCCCTGCTTATCTGCTATCTCTTTGAATTTACGGGCATCTGGAAGGAAGAATTCGTGAGTGCCTATAAAAACAGAAATTCGTCCCAGTGCTTTGATCTCCCCGTAGATTGGACTGACTAAGTGGTGTGTTTCATCCATGTCACCCGCATATCTTTTTCCTGCTTCAATTAATAAGGCTAGATTGAGCATTGGTTCTTTTGGAACCATAGCAGCGATATCTGGGTTGCTTAATGTAACATCTAGCCATGGTGATAAAAGAATGATATTCCCTGGCTGCGGCAAGCCCTTTTTTGCCAAGTATTGAGCAAAAGCTAACGATAAACCGCCACCAGCAGAATCACCCATGATGACGATATTTTCAGGTGTTCCTTTCTCTAAAAGAGCTTGGTACACAGGAAGGACACTCTCGATCGCATCCATATACTGATAGTTCGGTGCTTTTGGATAAACCGGCACATACACCGTACTATTTAATTGCTTCGTCAATCGGTCTAAAAAACGCCAATGCCAAGTCAAAGGCTGTTCAATATAGCCGCCACCTGGTATAAACAACACCTGATGGTCATCCGGCTGGACATTTGATTTCAACATATACGTATCGACTGGAAACGAGTGATTTTTAGTAATTTTGTACTTATTCTTAATTTTTTCAGGCAATTCATAAGGTAATTCATTTGCCCTTCTTCTTTCTTCTAGATAATCATTTACATTGAGTTTCTTTTTCGTCAAACCAAGTAGCAGTTCTACTAAAAAACTTTGAATACTTCGCATATGATCGACCCCTGTTCATAGAATCATGATGACCAATGTCAATGGAAAGACAAGGCTTCTAAAGCATACCATATGAGGACGTACATCAGGAAAAAACCTTTTTATCCACCTGATCACTTACCACAACAAACAGTTGTTCATTAATGAACAACTGTTTATTTACTGTTACTCATATTCTACTTTTTAGATGCATGACAATCAATTGTCAATCTGACCCTAACCGTTCATTAATAGACAGATAACGACTAAGTGTTCATCTCGTCAATGTCCAGACATGAAAAAAGACGAACGGTCATCGTTCGTCTTCTTCGCTCACTTCACTTCTTCATGCTCCTGAACCGCATGTCGTTTACTAGCGATAAAGAGAGCAACGGTCATAGCTAAAATGGTCAGCGCCCACCAGAAGGTCGATACAGCCTCTTTATGATCGATGATAATCAAACGGATGACGGCTGTGATGCCAATATAAATAAAATAGCGAAGTGGAAAATGAAAGTTTGATTTAAAGTACTTAATAATTAAGGCAATAAACTCAAAGTACATAAAGAAGATCAGCAGCTCTCCAAGCATTTCATAATAACTGTCTTCTTTGCTGAGCAAATTCTTGTAGACGAATTGGACAATATACCAAGTTTCACTAATTAAGAGGACGCTTAAAGCAATGGCCAGAAAGAATAGACAAATATTCAGAAGACCTTGCAAGAGATCCGGTACCTTTTGGAAATTGTTGAATCGTTTCATTAGATTGTCTCTCCATTCCATGTTATTCATTTGCCACCTATATTTTGATGTGCCAGAAACGCAGCACGATGTAGTAAACGCCGTTCTTTTCCATCCTTTCAAACTGCCCGTGCATGCGGGACATCATTCGTTTTATGCTTCGTTCACCAAGTCCAGTGCTTTCCTGCGTGTCATTTGTATCGATTATCGCATTGCTGATATGGATCTCAAAGATTTCTTGGTCGGATAGAAACGTGAGATTGATATCTTTTTTCGGGTCAGCGTATTTCAGTATGTTCGACATCAGATTATCAAACACTCGGCCAAGCTCCTCGACATTCACATTGATATAGCTGTCTGGCAGCTCTCCTAAAAGATAAACCTTAAATGTCTCTTGCTGCAAGATCGCCACCTGATCTGATAAGAGATCGTAAATGACCTCTTTGACTGCAACTGTCTCAAGCTCAGGTTCATGTTCTTTATCAAGTAGAAAATAGGCAAACAGATTATCAGATAGATTTTTCAATTGCAGTGCTTTTTCATAAGCACTTGCTATATATTGATCCTTACGGGTATCCGCTCCATCCCCCTCTTTTTTCGCAAACTCCAAGTTCATCATCAGCGACGTTAGCGGTGTTCTCATATCGTGTGACATTTCAGTAACCAAGCTGCGGCTCTCTTCTTGCAGCTCATCAATGGCTTGAAGCTTGTCCAAAAAAGCTTTACGAAGGTCCTCAATACTTTTGGCAATCATCGCTAATTCGTCATGCCCTTTCACCGTCATCTCATAGTCCAGCTCGCCGCCTTCAAGAATATGAATGTCTTGGTGAATCGTTTGCAGGTAGCGTAAACTTTTGCGAATACCGAGAAGAACAATGAGGAGAAAAATAAGCGTTGCTCCGAGCAGCTCGAGTGTAAACGCAAGATCGTGGTAACGAGACGAATAGAAACCATCCACCATGACCCGGCCTTCACCGTCGCTAAACTGAACAGGAAACGAATGATGCTCGGCGTACTGGGTCACCTTTTCTTTTCCGTACGCCGATTCATCCGCAGCCGAATAGATGGAGTCATATTGTAGCACCTCATCCTTGAAGATAGTCAAATTAATGTAATTCTCTTTTTTCACCCACTCACCAAACGCTTGTCGATCCGTTGAAGACAGCTTATTCTCAGACACATAACGACTGAATTTTTGAATATATTTAGCTGACTCCTCCTCGTAATACTCGTCCGAACTCAAGTATCCATCAATGAGCTCATTGGTGATCTTTTGCAGCGTCATAAAAACAAGACCGCTCACAATGGCAGCTGCCAAAATCAACAATGCCAGCTTTTTAGCTAGCATATATTTACGATGTGCCAAATCGGTATCCTCTTCCCCATTCGGTTTTGATATATATAGGACGTGCCGGATCATCCTCAATTTTGGCACGCAGCTTTCGAATATGCACCATCACCGTATTGTTGGAACAATAGAAATAAGGCTGTCCCCACACGCTCTCATAAATATTTTGAGCTGAAAAGATTTTGTTCCGCCTGCTCATAAGCAGCTTCAACATACGATATTCTAAATCAGACAGCTTGAGTTGTTGATTTTCTTTCCACACTTCATTAAATTCTTCGCTCACCCTTAGCTTGCCTCCAACAAGATAAGTTTCTTCCTGTTCCTTCTTTTCCTGATAGACAGTATACCTGCGTAATTGTGCAATCACTCTAGCATGAAGCTCCTCTTGTGAAAAAGGTTTTGTCATATAATCATCTCCGCCGGCAAGTAAGCCTTCGGTTTTATCGAATGTACTTGATTTGGCTGTTAAAAATAGAATCGGGACATTAGAAGAGGCTCTTATCTGCTGGCACGTTTCGATGCCTGAGAGCCCAGGCATCATCACATCCAAAATCACCAAATCGAGCGAATCGTCCACAAACTTCAATGCTTGCTCACCATTCATCGCTCTCAGCACCTCATATCCAGCACGTGTAAGGGATTCCTGCAAAAGGTCTCCAATATCCTGATCATCTTCTACGACTAATATTCGATGTGTCATGTCTCTCTCACCTCATGATACGTGATGTACTTTCTTATGTCTTTACTATATATCATCTAGCTATGTGAAAAGATACAGCATAAATCTTAACACTTTATGAAATTGATCGTTCTCCATCAATTTGTCACATTTATTTTCAAAGAATTAGATCTTCATAAATTGTTAAGAATTGGGACGTATATTGATTCATTATAAGGATCGATGGAATGATCCGAATGACATTTATCATAACAAGAAAAGGGGCATGGATATGAATGCAAACAAAGTAGCACACGCGATGAGTTTGAAAGATCGGGTTCATTTCTTAGACATCGTAAGGGGTTTCGCTTTAATGGGAATTATTCTGGTTAATTACTTTTTGATTGTGGATTCGGCGAAGGGGTTTGATATGGGAGCAAATGATGTCTTTCACAACTTGGTGAATTGGTTTGCCTCAGGGAAATTCATTACGTTGTTCTCCTTCCTATTCGGCGTTGGGTTTATGATTTTTATGGATCGAGCTGCTCAGAAGGTGGACAGTCCGAACAAGCTGTTTGCCCGCAGATTAACCATTCTCTTAGGATTTGGCCTTCTGCATTTAACTTTTGTTTGGATTGGTGATATTTTGGCCTATTATGCAGTCGCTGGCTTTTTACTGCTTTTCTTTTACAAACGCACAGCCAAAACCATCCTATACTGGCTCATCACACTCTTTGTGATTCAATTGCTCACGCCTTTTTTCACGATGCTGCTCAATACCGTCAGTTCAGGATCATCAGGCAAGCCGGACTTTGCTGATTTTGAATTAATCAGCCACAACAGTCTGACTTATTTAGCATCTATTGGTGATCGGTGGACAGATATGGTGACAATGGCTTCCGGCTCTTTTTCTACTGTCTATTCCATGTTCTTCATGTTTTTACTTGGTGTGTATTTTGTAAAAATGGAGTTTTTCAAAAACATGGAGGCGAAAAAAGCGATTTGGAATCGCATTTGGATCATTTTTTCCATCGCTTTTCTCATCACCCAAGGCAGTACGATCATAGCAGCGGTCAATCCTTTTGAAAATACACTCTGGATGAACATTGCCACTGCTCTGGAACAAAACGGGGGATTAACTGGCAGTATGTTTTATATGAGTACACTTGCGATGCTATTTCTGCACGTTCCTCAGCTGCGAGGTGCTTTAATGGTCTTTACAAAAGTCGGACGAATGTCCCTGACCTGTTATTTGCTACACTCGATCATTGGAACTCTGCTATTTCTAAAGTATGGAGCGGGGCTTGCCGATCATCTTCAGCCGGCTGGTACGTTTTTCATGGCTATTGGCGTGTATGTCTTCCTTGTGCTTTTCAGTACGTTTTGGTTAAAGCGGTTTAAGTATGGACCGATGGAATTTATTTGGCGGCAGCTGACGTATGGAAAGGTCGATGATAAATCGAAAACAAACACAATGGATGTGGCGAAGTAACTGACATCATAGTAGTTAAATAGAGTGAGAAAAAGGCGAACTTTAGTGGTTCGCCTTTATTAATTTTTTTTGATTCAATACTTGTCAATCACTTCTCGTAATTGATTCAAATAACATTCTTTCAATTCCTCTGGGTATTCAATTTTCACATGTTTCCCAAATGACATCAAATAGTGAGTCATATACGATAATTCTTCTTGGTTGTATCCACCCACAATATAAGGAATCTGATCAACGATCTCCAATCTCATATTTGGATAATGATGCTTCAAAAACTTTTCTTTTCCTTGTTCCGTTAATCGACATTTAAATGAGATATCATGATAAGTTTTTTCGTGCTCGAGTTGCATTGCTTTTAATTCTTCCTTCGTATAGGTGCCTCTGCCTTCTTCAATGATCAAGTCCTTCATAAAGTCACATCTATAGATGCCCCACTTTTTATTTTGAACATCATATGCTTTGGTGAACCAAATCCCATTTCGATAAAATAACTCAAGAAATTGCAGCCTGATCCTTTTATTTTCATATTGAGTGTACGTCATCTTCACGATTTGATCTTCCATCATCGCCTGTAAAATCAATTCCAAATGATTTTGTTCACTAACTGGTGCGACATTATAGTAATGAATCACTTCCAAAGTCTCCGTAATCGTTTGTTTTCTCTCATCAGACATTGTGGCAAACAGTTTTTGCCGAATTTGTGAGTAGGACTTTTTAAATGGTGTAGCTGACACTAGATCTAGAGCTTTAAGAGCGAAAAAAATAGCTTGGACTTCTTCTATATTGAAATAAATAGGAACCAATGGAGATTGATTCACCAGTCGATATCCTCCATGTCTGCCATTTTCAACGTAAAAAGCTAAGCCCATTGACTCTAGCTCTTCTATATCTCTTAAAGCCGTCCTTTTAGAAATGCCAAATTCGGATTGTAAGTCCTTTAACTGAAAAGAGTGTTTATCGCTTAAAAAAATAAGTTCTTGGTTTAATCGTTCTGATTTTTTCATTTGTTTGCCCTCTTAAAAAGGTGACTTCTTTTGTCACCTTTATCATTTATACTCAGCTTATCAAAAGAAAAGGAGCATGTATATGCAAACATTAATCATTAACGCACACCCAGATTTTACTCAACAAGAAAGTTATTCAAACAAACTGCAAACACTATTTTTAAAACAGTTTAAAGAAAGATTCCCTCATGAAGAACCAACCATTTTACATTTACATGAAACTGAAATTCCCCGTATCGAAAAAGACCAGCTGCTACGTATTTGGGATAAGCAAGCATCCGAACAAACATTAACAGCTGCCGAAGAAAAAATCGCCGCTGCTTCATCTGCTTTATTGGCCCAATTCAAAGCACATCATCGAATTGTGATCGTGTCACCTGTTCATAATTTCAATGTGACTTCACGAATGAAAGATTATATAGATAATATCTTTATTGCAAGAGAAACATTCAAATATACAGAAAATGGTTCTGTTGGTCTGATGACTGACGATTATCGTGTACTTTTACTTCAAGCAAGCGGCTCAATTTTCACAAATAACGATCGATATACACCTCTGGAATTTTCACATCATTACCTAAAAGAAATATTTCAAAACTTGATGGGGTTTCATCAATTTCATATTGTCCGAGCACAAGGAACAGCGATTTTAGAGCAAGATGCTATTTTACAATCTGCATCTGATGATATGACGAAAACCTTAGAGGAGTTTTATGCACCGAATTAATCTCTATTTAATCAAAAAGACCCAAAACGAAAAATCGTGCTTTTTTTAATAAAAATCACCTTTTTCGTTTTAGGGTGCTATAAAATCTTTCAGTTGGTGTGCATCGGCGGGATCACAAGCACTGCGATTTCATTTCAATTACGACATTCTTTATTTATCCCACATTCTCAACTTCAACTGCTAGTAAGACTATTTTTTATAACCAATGCAGCCGTTTCACTCGGATGGCTAAGAGGAAAGTGATGGCCGTATGGAACAACATCAACATTTCCAAGATGCAACGGAGCAGAATAGCCTTTGTCATACTCCCCCCAGATAATATGAGGATTATCCTTTGTTAATTCATTGAATTCACCTTGATCGGTTTTCAGTAGTAAATGATTAAGCTGAACCGTCGTATTTAAAATTCTAGGAGACGTAAAACTATTTCTGATTTTTTCAATATAATGTACAGGGATGTTCTCCGTCCTTTCAAACAAACCATTACTTAGTAAATAACGCTCTATCATGTTAGGAGTTGCTAATTTTAATGACCATTTGTTCATCCATTGAGGAACATTTAGCGATTTAGCATTTTTTTTGGCAACCGGCGGCTGAAGTAAAGTGATTGAATACTTCTTATCTATGTACCCTTGTCCCAATGCTTTCAGTAGAATAAACGCACCGAATGAATGGCCGATTAGATGTGCACCATTAGCCGCTTTCTCCAATAACTTTTTGACTACATTCAAATAGATATCTAGAAGGTGTTTCCCTCGTTTAAATGGAGAACGTCCCAAACCTGGAAGGTCCAAGATCCATATAGGCTGACCCGTTTTTTCATGAAGCTCTTGTGCTAAAGGAAATAAATCCTCTCCATCACTCAATAAACCATGTAATAAAATAAACGGTTTCCCTTCTCCTTGTAATTGGTAAAGGGTGTTGTTATCGCATAATGTTCGCTCAAATACATGATAATGCTCACCATGTTGATCCATCATGCGATAATCCAGATCAGCTACTACAGCAGGGAAAAAGTTCATGACACTCGTCTTCTTAAACCAATCTCCCCCCATCATTTTTTTCACTGAAGCATTTGAAAATGTTCGTTTTGTCATAAAATTGAGTCCATCAGAAGGAATGTTTGTTATTTTACTTACTCCACTTTTCATCATTGCTTTCATAAACGGCATTGGGACAGAGATTTTTGGTGCTCTCATATTCATACTTTCTGACATCACACTTAATAATTCAGCAATGTTCGGATCGTGTTCTTTGTCTTCAACAAGTGTATATGTTTGAATAGCCGGCTGCTCCATCCTGAAAACCTGCACAATAAACTTCGCAAACTCATCGTTTGAAATAAGTGGCAGCCTATATCCTTTACCTCCAGGAATCACTGGCATGAGCCCTCTTCGCATACTTGTCACAAGCAAACCTAATCCTGCTATCTGCTCTGTACTCCCTGTTTTACTACTGCCGACCACAGTTGGCGGATTAATAACAGAAAGGGGATAACCTACTTCTGATGCTTGTTGACGGATATAAAGATCTGCTAAAAATTTTGTTCTCTCATAAGGATTCTTTATTTTCAGGTAATCATTTCCTTCTTTAAACACATCAATTGCAATCTTGCTATTTTGATCATCAAAGGGGCTCATATAACCGACAACATGAATAAATTGCTGCAAGCCCTTCAATTGATGAATACTTTTAGCTAATTCACCAATATGTTTGGCACCATTTAAAAAGACGGAAGCTGCCTCTTTACTGGTCGCTTGAATATCCATGGGCCCTCCTGCGTGAATGATCACATCCGTTTTCATTACCCTCTCTTTATCTTCAGGACTTAGACCTAAATCTATTTTCGTCAAATCACCTTCAACAAAGTGCATCACTGACTCTTTTAAAATACCTCTTTTTTGAAAAATGCGTGTCGCTTTACTTTTCGACCTCACTAAAAGAAGAATGTTCACATCCTCTTTGGCTAATTCTTCGACTAATTGCTTTCCGATAAAGCCTGTTCCACCTGTTAAAAATACTGTTTTCATATAAAATCTCCTTTTTAGTACCACTCAGTACTAATTTGATGTAAAAAAAATGCTTCTTTATCGAAGCAAGTTAAATAAATGATCTGCTGTTTTTGTGATGACAGTGGCATCCTTCAATGTTTCTGAAATAAATAATGCCCCTTCAAGATTTGTAATAAAAAGTGATGCCACCTCATCAATCTGAATCGTATCCCTGAATTCCCCGTTCTCTACCCCTTGTTTCAGTAATAGAGAAACTTTCTTTTGTAATCCTGTAAAAAAAAGACCTATTTTTTCTTTTATTTGTGTGGCCTGTGCAGGACTTTGAATATAAAGAGTAATAAATGGACAGCCTCCCTGATACTCTCTCGACTGAACTCCTTGTGATAATTGCTTTAAAAACATTTGGATACGATCTTCAACTGAAAATTGGGTCTGAGAAATTACGTCGTCTATTGAAGCTTGATACATGTCAATCCAATAATCAACGACCCCTTCTAATAATTCCTCCTTATTAGAAAAGTGATAATACACATTAGACTTTGACACTTTGCTTACACGTACCAATTCATCCATACTTGTATAAGCAAACCCTTTTTCCAAAAATAATGTTGCAGCTACTTCAAGTACACGTTTTTGATTCATTAATTTTACCTTTGTCATAATTAGAACTATACAGTACTAATTTAAATGTGGCAAGTATTTATGTTCATTTAGAAATAAGTTTGATTAAAGAATTTTCACTCGATACGATCAAACGCAAATGAGGGAACACAAAAATAATAGGAAGGTATGCTCTCAAATGAAAAATGAGTCCAAAAAATACTGAGGCTTTTAAGGTGAAAAAGAGCCATTTGTTGAGGATTAACACTGTACACTTCTCCACATTCACAAAAAAACACAACGCCATGAAGGTCTTTAATTTACAAGTGGTATCATAACAGTATCACTCGAAATTAAATGCCTTCAAAAAGCGTTGTGTATCAATGTTTTTTATTAACCAATAGAACCTTCCATTTCAAACTTAATCAAACGGTTCATTTCAACTGCGTATTCCATTGGAAGCTCTTTTGTGAATGGCTCGATGAAGCCCATGACGATCATTTCTGTTGCTTCTTCTTCAGAAATTCCGCGGCTCATCAAGTAGAATAGCTGCTCTTCTGATACTTTTGATACTTTTGCTTCGTGCTCTAATGAAATGTTGTCGTTTAAGATTTCATTGTAAGGGATCGTATCAGACGTTGATTTGTTATCCATGATGAGTGTATCACACTCGATGTTTGAGCGTGCACCTTCTGCTTTGCGTCCGAAGTGAACGATTCCTCGGTATGTTACTTTACCGCCTTGTTTGGAAATCGATTTCGATACGATCGTTGAAGATGTGTTTGGTGCAAGGTGAATCATCTTCGCACCTGCATCTTGGTGCTGACCTTTACCTGCTAGGGCAATACTTAATGTCATACCACGAGCGCCTTCACCTTTTAGGATGACCGCTGGGTATTTCATTGTCAGCTTAGAACCGATGTTTCCATCAATCCATTCCATAGTTGCATTCTCTTCACATACTGTACGTTTTGTCACAAGGTTGAAGACGTTGTTTGCCCAGTTTTGAATCGTTGTATAACGGCAGTAGCCGCCTTTTTTAACGATGATTTCAACTACCGCACTGTGAAGTGAGTTTGTTGTGTAAACTGGTGCTGTACAGCCTTCTACGTAATGCACATGTGCGCCTTCGTCAACGATGATCAGTGTACGTTCGAACTGACCCATGTTTTCAGAGTTGATACGGAAGTATGCTTGCAGTGGAGTATCTACTTTTACGCCTTTTGGTACGTAGATAAATGAACCACCAGACCATACAGCCGAGTTAAGCGCAGCAAATTTGTTGTCAGTCGGAGGAATGACTTTTGCCCAGTGCTCACGGAAGATGTCTTCGTTCTCTTTTAATGCGCTGTCTGTATCTTTAAACACAATTCCTAGATCTTCAAGGTCTTGCTTCATGTTGTGATACACAACTTCAGATTCATACTGAGCAGATACACCAGCTAAATATTTTTGCTCTGCTTCTGGGATCCCAAGCTTATCAAAGGTTTGTTTGATTTCTTCTGGTACTTCATCCCAAGAACGCTCAGAGCGCTCTGATGGCTTTACGTAGTACGTAATTTCATCAAAGTTTAATGCATTTAAATCTCCGCCCCATTGTGGCATCGGCATGTTGTAAAAGTGCTCAAGAGATTTCAAACGGAAGTCGAGCATCCACTGAGGCTCTTCTTTCATACGAGAAATTTCTTCAACGATCTCTTTTGTCAGTCCGCGCTCTGAACGGAAAATGGAAACGTCTTTATCAGAAAAGCCGTATTTATATTCACCAACATCTGGCATTTTTTTAGCCATCCATTTTCACTCCAATCTTATGATTTGCCGTTATCTTCGGCAGATGCGCCTTTTTCAAGCGCCTTCCAGGATAATGTTGCACATTTGATGCGGGCAGGGAACTTTGCCACTCCCTGCAGCGCCTCAATGTCACCAAGATCAATGGAATCGTCGTATTCTTTTCCTAGCATCATATCGGAGAAAATCTGAGACATTTTCAAAGCTGTTTCAATATCTTTCCCTTTAATCGCCTGCGTCATCATAGAGGCAGATGCCATCGAAATCGAGCATCCTTCTCCTTCAAATTTCGCATCGGTGACTTTTTCGTCTTCTATTTTCATCGTGAGACGAATGCGGTCACCACACGTTGGGTTGTTCATATCGACGACAATGCTGTCGTTTAACACACCTTTGTTTCTCGGATTTTTATAATGATCCATAATCACTTGTCTGTACAGTGTGTCTAAGTTTACATTAAAAGACATTCGTAAAATACTCCTTTGTCTTACGGAGCGCTGCCATGAGCTCGTCAATCTCCTCTTCTGTATTGTACAGATAGAAGCTTGCTCTTGCAGTCGCTGATACACCAAGCCATTTCATGAGCGGCTGTGCACAGTGATGTCCAGCACGAATGGCGACACCTTCCGTATCCAGAACAGTTGAGGCATCATGAGGATGGACGTCGTCTAAGTTAAACGTCACAAGTCCAGCTCGGTGCTGCGGTCCGTAAACCGTGGCACCTTCAAGCTCCTTAAAGCGCTCAAGTGCATAAGTCGCAAGCTGATGCTCGTAACGGCTGACTTCTTCCATTCCGATGTCATTTAAGAAATCAATCGCTTTTCCGAGCCCAATTGCTCCGGCAATAATCGGTGTCCCCGCTTCAAATTTCCACGGAAGCTCTTTCCAAGTAGAATCATACAGATCCACAAAGTCGATCATTTCACCGCCAAACTCAGCAGGCTCCATATTATTCAAAAGGTCCTTCTTCCCGTAAAGCACACCGATGCCAGTCGGTCCACACATTTTATGCCCAGAGAATGCGAAAAAGTCACAATCTAGATCCTGAACATCAATTTGCATGTGCGGGGTGCTTTGTGCACCGTCGACGACAATGATTGCCCCATGATCGTGGGCAATTTTGGCGATTTCTTTAATTGGGTTGATGGTTCCTAATACGTTTGAAACATGTGTGACAGCAACGATTTTCGTTTGATGTGTGATCGTTTGCTTCACATCTTCAAGCGACAGCGTGCCGTCTTCCTGTAACGGAATATATTTCAATGTGGCGCCAGTTGCTTTTGCTGCCTGCTGCCAAGGGATGATATTCGCATGATGCTCCATATGCGTAATGACAATCTCATCGCCTTCTTTGAGGTTGGCTCTAGCATAGCTGATCGCCACTGTATTTAGTGCAGTTGTTGTACCTCTAGTAAAAATAATCTCCTGGACAGATGAAGCACGGATGAATGCACGAACTTTCTCTCTCGCACCCTCGTATGCGTCCGTTGCTCTTGTGCCAAGGGTATGAACACCCCTGTGAACGTTCGAATTGTAAGACCGGTAATACTCATTCATTGCATCAATGACAACTCGTGGTTTTTGAGATGTCGCTGCACTGTCCAAATACACCAAATCATGTCCGTTCACTTGCTGATGAAGGATTGGAAACTGCTCACGAACGTCTTTGATATTCATTATTTTACTTTCCTTTCAATCACAGAAACGAGCTGCTTTTTAACTCCTTCAATCGGCAGTTCTTTGACGACTGGATTTAAGAAGCCATAAATGACAAGTCTTTCTGCATCTTCTTTGGAAATCCCACGGCTCATGAGGTAATAGAGTTGAATTGGATCAACACGCCCAACAGACGCAGCGTGCCCTGCTGTTACATCATCTTCATCGATTAAAAGAATTGGGTTAGCGTCACCGCGTGCTTTCTCACTAAGCATGAGGACACGTGATTCCTGCTCTGCATTTGACTTTGTTGCGCCATGCTCGATTTTGCCAATTCCGTTAAAGATAGAGGATGCTTGATCCTTCATCACACCATGCTTCAAGATATACCCTTCAGAGTTTTTACCGAAGTGAATGATGCTTGTTGTGAAGTTTTCCGTTTGATTCCCGCGGCCAACAACAACTGATTTTGTATCACCGAATGTACCGTCGCCCATAAGCTTCGTGATGTTTTCAGACACAACGTCTCCATCATTCATCAGGCCAAGCGCCCATTCGATTTTACTGTCACGGCCATTTGCCATACCGCGTCTGTTTACATATACTGTGACTCCTTCTGCAAGGTTATCTACAGCACCGTATGTGACGCGGGCGTTTGCACCTGTGAACACTTCAGAAACGATATTGAAGATCGCTTCTTCCGGTTTTGCTGTACTGATGTAGTTTTCTACATATGTCACAGCACTATGATCGTCTGCTACAACGATGACATGGTTGAACAATGTCGTTTCGTCATTTTCATGAAGATAAACAGCTTGAATTGGTGCTTCAAGCTCAACGTTTTTCGGAACATAGAGGAAAGCTCCGCCATTCACTAAAGCAGCGTGTAAAGCTGTTAGTTTATGCTCATCCACTTTCACTGCATCTGTCATGAAGTATTGTTTCACTAAATCTCCATGCTCACGAATCGCTGTATGAAGATCAGTGAAGATCACACCTTTGTCTTTCGCTTCAGCTGAAAGAGACAAATAGGCCGGCGTTTGATCACGCTGAATGTAAACTGTCTTATCTGTGTCCTCTAAATCAATAAGTGATTTCACTTCTTCTGGAAGCTCTTCTAATGATCCAAATGGTGCACTTTCGACTGTATGCTGTTTGAAATTCGTTAAATTCCATTTTGAAATATTCGTTTTGTCAGGCTTTGGCATTGGGAGGTCTTCTGCTTTTTCAAGAGCCTGTAAGCGAAGGGAGCTCATCCATGCCGGTTCCTGATGCTTCTCGGAGAAGCTTTTGACATAATCTTGATCTACTGATAATTTCGTTTCTAATGTCATCAATAATCCTCCTAACGCTTACGCTTCTTGACCAACAGTTTCGTCTTCAATTCCTAACTCTTTTTTAATCCAGTCATAGCCTTCTGCTTCTAGACGCTGCGCGAGTTCTGGTCCGCCAGATTTCACAATACGACCTTGCATCATGACATGAACGTGATCTGGTGTGATGTAGTTCAACAGGCGCTGATAGTGAGTGATCATTAAGCAGCCGAAGCTTTCGCCGCGCATTTTGTTAATTCCTTTAGAAACAACTTTCAAGGCATCGATATCAAGACCAGAATCGATTTCGTCAAGGATGGCGATCTTTGGCTCAATCATCATTAATTGAAGAATTTCGTTGCGTTTTTTCTCCCCGCCTGAGAAACCTTCGTTTAGGTAGCGCTGTGCCATATCTGGGTCCATTTCAAGGAACTCCATGTTTTCGTCCATTTTGCGGATGAATTTCATAAGAGAGATTTCATCGCCTTCTTCTCTGCGTGCGTTAATAGCAGAACGAAGGAAGTCAGCATTTGTGACACCGCTGATTTCAGATGGGTATTGCATCGCAAGGAAAAGACCAGCTTGAGCGCGCTCATCTACTTCCATTTCAAGGACATCTTCGCCATCAAGCAAGATGCTGCCTTGTGTTACTTCATATTTTGGGTGACCCATAATTGCAGCAGATAAAGTAGATTTACCTGTTCCGTTTGGTCCCATTACTGCGTGGAATTCTCCACCTTTTATCTCGAGGTTTACACCCTTTAAGATTTCTTTCCCTTCAATCTCAACGTGCAAGTCCTTAATTGTTAATGTCGAAGCAGTCATATATCGATACCTCCAAAATAATCATTATTCTCAATTTATTCTCATTCTAATTTTATAACAAATTAAAACTGAATACAACACATTCACGATAAGCGTGAGAGGATGCTCTCAAAATTCTAACAAAAAAAGCAGGTAGATAAAAGGATTTATGTCGAAAAGACTGTTTTCATAAAGAAAGGGCGGGAAACTGTTCTCCCCGCCCCTCAGCTATTAATAGCCTCGTATATTCATTTTTGCGAGCTGTCTTTTCTCATCTCGGTAGGACTGCTCTCGTTTATATTCCACTTTCATCCGTAAGTCATGGTCTCTTTCGTACTCTGCATAGCTCATGCCATGAGCTTGATGCATGGCCTTTTCCATCTCGGCGGTATAATCCAATCCCAGTGTACTATGGTCCGAACAAATAATAAACCATTCCCTTCCTTGAGTGTAGCTTTATTGTAGCAAACGTATGCGGCTTCACTCAAAAGGGATATGACACCTTATGCTGGCATATTTTCTCACACAATCGGATGAGAAGCACTCAACTCCCTGAGATGGAAAAATACCGTGTTTTGCTTCCCTTAATGCGTCTGTCCTCCAAATTCATCAATACATTGCTGAACGACAGTGATTCCTTGGCTTAGTGCTGCCCCGCCGCCAAAAGCTGCCGCCACGCTGACAACCTCCAGCAAATTCTCTTCTGTCGCCCCTTGATCTAGTGCTCCCTTTGTATGATAAATCATGCAGTATTCATCTTGTGCATGAATACTGATGCCGAGGGCAATCATTTGTTTTTCCTTTTGCGTTAATGAATCGCTTTGGAAGCACTGCTCCGTAAATTCATTAAATTTCTTTCCAAACACCGGCATTTTCTTCTGGAATTCACCCATTGCGGTTTTATAATCAGTCAGTGATTGCTGCATGGATTCGCTCATATGCTGTTCATTCATCTTCATTCCATCCCTTCAGGTCATTTGTACGTTTTTATTATGAGCGAGATTTGAAAAAATACACAAAAAACCTCGCTTTGGTAGAAGCGAGGTTGAAATGTTGTTATTCAGATACAGGCAATACTGCACCGTCATATTTTTTGTCGATGAATTCTTTGATTTTATCAGAATGAAGAACTTCCATTAATGTCTTGATCTTATCTGATTTTTCGTCACCTTTGCGAACCGCAACGATGTTTGCATATGGGTTGTTCTTTGTTTTTTCAAGTTCGATTGAATCTTTTTTCGGATTCAATTTGTTTTGGATCGCATAGTTTACGTTGATAAATACAGCATCGCCTTCACTATTTTCATAAGCTTTCGCAGTTAATTCAGGCGCGATTTTTTTGAATTTTAGGTTCTTTGGGTTTTCTTTAATGTTCTTGACTGTTGCGTTGATTGTATCAACCTTTGGATCAAGCTTGATGACACCAGCATTTTGCAGCAGGGCAAGCATACGGCCTTGTTCAGCTACGTTGTTTGTCATGATGATTGTGCCGCCGTTTGGAATATCTTTTACTGATTTGTATTTCTTAGAGTAGATACCGAAAGGCTCAAGGTGAACCGCACCAGCACTCACTAGGTTATAATCTTTGTTTGATTTATTTTCTTCGTTTAAGTAAGGGATATGTTGGAAAAAGTTCGCATCCACTTCTTTTTCAGCTAACGCTTTGTTGTACATTTTATAATCGCTAAGCACTTTCACTTTTAAATCGTAGCCTTTTTCTTTTAGAAGTGGTTTTGCTTCTTCAAGAATTTCGGCATGCGGCGTTTTTGAAGCGGCAACCGTAATGGTTTTGCTTTCACTTGCGTTATTAGATGAACCGCATGCAGCTAAAATACCTGCAAATGCTAGAAATAGTGCACTTAAAATCAATTTCTTCATGAATAAATCCTCCCTTAACGTTTATCAATTTTATTTGTAATCAAATCACCGATTATTTGAATAATAAAGACGATGATGAGAATAAACACAGTGGCTACAAGTGTGACATCTGTATTACCAGATTGGTACCCTTCCACATAGGCGAGGTCACCAAGTCCGCCTGCTCCAATTGCACCTGCAATCGCAGTAGAGCCAATCAGAGCAATCGCTGTTACGGTAATACCTGAAATAAGGGCCGGCAATGATTCTGGCAGCAATACTTTGAAAATGATTGTCGACGTTTTTGCTCCCATTGATCGTGCTGCTTCAATGACTCCTTTGTCTACCTCACGCAGTGCAATTTCGACTAGACGTGCGTAGAATGGAGCTGATCCTATGACAAGGGCAGGGAGTGCTGCATTTGGGCCTAGAATCGTATGCATTAAGAATTTCGTGAACCCTAATAAAAGAATAATTAAAATGATAAAAGGAATCGATCTGAAAATGTTGACGACAGCGCCGATGACAGCATTAATCGGTTTATTTTCCCAAAGACCGCCTTTTCCTGTAAGGAAGAGCAGGAGTCCTAGGATAATCCCGATTGCAAAGGCAAATGCCAATGAAATGAGTGTCATATACACTGTTTCACCTGTTGCACTCCAGATGACGTCTAAATCAACGTTCGGAAACCATTTCTCAAACATGTGTCATCACCTCGATTTCAACCTGTTTGCTTTGGATATAGGCGATGGCTTTTTCTACCTCGGTCTCTTCTCCATTAATGTGGATAAAGAGTGTTCCAAACGCGCCTTCCTGCGTTTGAGAAATCTTCCCTTGAAGGATGTTCACATCGACGTTGAAGGATCGAATGATTTCAGTGATCAGCGGCTGCTCGGCAGAATCTCCGATAAAGGACAACCTTACGACCTGACCTTCTTTTACTCGCTCAAGGACATGCTCAATTGTTTCTTTCGCTTCCTCAGGTTCAGCAAGCTGTTTCACAAATCGCTTCGTCATTTCTTCCTTCGGCTGTCTGAAGACGCGCAATACTTCGCCTTCTTCGACAATACGTCCATTTTCCATGACCGCGACGCGATGACAAATTTTGCGGATGACGTGCATTTCGTGTGTAATCAGCACAATCGTGAGCCCTAGTCGTTTATTGATATCCGCCAAAAGCTCAAGGATAGAATCGGTCGTTTGCGGATCTAACGCAGATGTCGCTTCATCACATAGAAGAACCTTTGGATCATTCGCTAATGCTCTCGCAATACCGACACGCTGTTTTTGCCCGCCGCTTAGCTGAGACGGATATGCATTTTCTTTTCCTTCTAAACCGACCAATTTAATCAGTTCATTCGCACGCTCTCTCCGTTTCGATGTCGGTACACCTGCGATCTCAAGCGGGAACATAATATTTTGTCTCACCGTTCTTGACCAAAGCAAGTTAAAGTGCTGGAAGATCATGCTGATTTCTTGTCTTGCTTTCCGAAGTTTCGTATTCGATACTTCATTGATTCGGTTGCCTGCCACTTCAACAATTCCTTCTGTTGGCAGCTCCAGACCGTTTAATAGGCGAATAAGTGAGCTTTTTCCTGCACCGCTATACCCGATAATTCCGAATATTTCACCTTTATCAATATCCAAGTTGACGTCTTTTACGGCATCAACATTTCCGCTTTTTGAATAGTACGTTTTTGATACATTCTGTAAATGAATCACAGTCTGATCACCTGCTTTCTTGCTGAATCTATAGGTTGCCATCACATACGTTATTTATTCTTCTTTCTGTCATGACTCTAGCCTGTCGCCAGGTCAGTAAAAAAGACCTAACTGCAACGCAAGCAGAAAGGCCTTTTATGTCAATTACGCCTTTCTCTCATCTTTCAAAGCGCTGCGGCTTTGAGTGAATTGGCACCAATTTCAGCTATGCTGACGGTTGCCGGGTTTCATAGGGCACGTCCCTCCACCTCTCTTAATAAGAGAAAATATGTTGTTTTATGTGATGTTCATGTTTTTACTAACGTAGAATATCATGCTACCCGAGATATGTCAACGCTGTAAATCGCTAATTTCCAAGTAAACAACTACGTTATCATTTTTCGAAAAAAACCGTTCGTCAGCCAAAGCACTGCCTCTAGTCTAAGGAGCGCCCGGAATGACCCTTTGACTTTGACTTGTCCCCTGCTGATTAACTGCTGTAAGGACATATCTCCATCTAATAATTGAAGAATTTCTTTCCTCTCACCATAAAAGATGAGATCCGATAACTCAATTGCAGGTAGTTTCTTCACTTCACCACGTTCATCCACAATCAATGTACAAGAGTCAGTTTCCGCCTCAAATGTAATCTTCAAGGATGATGATGAGAGCAGCGGCTTTAATAATAAACGCTGCCCTGTGTTACCATGGGCTTTCACATTTTCCACATGTATAACCTCCCTGTCATTTGGTTATACATAACATTTCTCTACAAACATCGGCTTGTCCTTTATAAATAACTCGACAAATTTTCAAATGAATTTCTTGAAATATGACAAAAAACCGCTTTATTTAGCGGTTTCAATCATTTCATGAAGATATGGAACTGAGTGAAATGCATAGCCTTTTTGCACCAATTCACCTTTTTTAAACAGTAGAAAGCAAGGAACACTCTCGATCTCAAACTCTTTCGCAAAGCTTGGCGAGTAGTTTAAATTATTTTCGTAAAATGGTACATCCGGCTGCATGGCGTCTACGACTGCCAGCATTTTCTTTGCCAGCTGGCATGTTCCGCAAAACGGTGTATATAAGTATAAAAGAAATAAATCGTCCTCTATCTCTTTGAATTCGTGTTCTTCAATCTCTTTCATATACGTCCACCCTCATAAATATTTCGAATGAACATCAATGTTTGCAGCTAATAGGATAGATGCAATGTGGGCTGACGGTGAAGCGGCCACTTCGCGGTACGTTCTGTCGACAAAAAGATGAAGTGCTTCAGGGAATTCTTTTCGAAATTGCTTCCGCAGTTTGTCGCCTGCATCGTCACTGTCTGCTAATATGTAAACGTCTTTCCCCAATAAATCGTCTACAAGCTGATCCAGCTTCGATGTACTGATCGTGCCATTGGTGCAAATGATGGTAACAGGTTCACTTATGACTTCTTTTAGCTTTTGTTTGTCTGTTTTACCTTCTACAATGATGACCTTTTCTATCTCGACATTCATCACGATCACCCGGCCCTTTTGACGTTGATTCACTTCTTCCTTAGATTACAATCTTTCATTCAGGTTGTAAAGATTGAGCGCCTCGTCATCAAAAAGACTGCAGCTTCTGTTCACTGCAGTCTCATCTGTGATTAGCACCAGCCATTTTCATCGTCACAGTCAACATATTTTTCTGTCCCGTGGGTCAATGTATCCGTTAGTAGATAAAAACGGTTTTGATCATAGGAATATCCCGATTTCAGCTCATATTGGTTTTCACTAATCATCGTGCCAATCTCTTCATTTTGATGATAAAGCACCATGCCGCTTTCTTTAAATCGTCCAGTGACATGCTCTGTTATATCCACGTGTTCTTTTTGAAAAGACAAATTGGACACCCCCCATAAAGGTAGAGTGTCCAATTCCACATGAATTAGTCTTCTTTTGTCATTTCTTCATATTGCTCAGCCGTCATTAAGTTCTCGATTTCAGATGCATCAGCTGGTTCTACAACGATCATCCATGCTTTTTCGTATGGAGAGTCGTTGACGAATTCTGGGCTGTCATCCAGCTCATCGTTCACTTCAACGATTGTGCCATTGATCGGTGCATAAAGTTCAGAAACAGTTTTCACTGATTCTACACTTCCGAAAGGCTCGTCCGCTGTGATTTTGTCTCCTACTTCAGGAAGCTCAACGAACACGATATCGCCCAGCTCAGATTGAGCAAAATGCGTAATACCGATACGCACCTTATCTCCTTCTACTTTGACCCATTCATGTTCTTCTGAATAACGTAAATCTTTTGGTGTGCTCATTCAATACCCCTCCAGTCTTTTCTTACAATCTATATTGAAGATACCACAATCTGAATGAAAGTTACATCATTTCCAGACGCTTTTAAATGTATCTTCATTAAATCCAACCGTCACTCGTTTTCCGTCTGTTGTAATCGGGCGCTTAATCAGCATTCCGTTAGACGCGAGTAATTCTAGCTGCTCGTCCTCTGACATTGCAGGAAGTTGATCTTTCAGCTGCAGCTCCCGGTATTTTTGTCCGCTTGTATTAAAGAATTTCTTCAGCTCTAAACCGCTTTTTTCGTAAAGGGCTTTTAATGTTTCTTTATCAGGCGTCTCTTCGACGATATGTATGCTGTTGATGTCTTTATTGTGTGCTTCCAGCCATTTTTTTGCTTTTCGGCATGTACCACAAGATGGGTATTCATAAAAATCTAAAGCCACCATTTTCACCTCCTGCAAATAGTGACAACATTTTATCACAAAATATTTTAAAAACCTAAATGTATGCTTACAAAAAGGTGCGGAGTGATATCCGCACCTTTTAAGCCGTCCTTATACGATATATTTCTCTGCTTCAAAGATTCGTTTCGCCACTTCGCGCTTTTTGGCGATGACATTGATCGGAGTAAATCGCGTCAACTTGCGAAGGGCTGACAGGCTCATGCGGAGTGAATCCCCTTCCTCCATCGCAATCAAAGATTCTTTTGCATGGGCTTCAATCTTTAAGAAAGCTTCCTGCGTGAAAATTTGAGTGTAAGCAAGCTTTTGAGCATTCTTTTCTTCCCCTGTTGCAGCGATTGCCTTTTCTGTGCGCAGAATCGCTGATTCAGCAGCAAAAATTTCATTGACGATATCGGCTATGTTCACAAGAATTTCTTGCTCTTTGTCTAAGGCTTTCCCGTATTTCATTGCTGCCATACCAGCCACCATTAAGGCGATCTTTTTCCCATGAGAGAGCAAATATTTTTCTTGATCGAGCGGCTGATCGCCTGGCTCTTCCGGCATCATCATCATCAGCTCTTCCTGTAAGGTTTGCGCCTTTTGAAGCAGCGGGAGCTCTCCTTTCATCGCTTTTTTCAAGAATGTACCTGGTACAAGTAAACGGTTGATTTCGTTTGTCCCTTCAAAAATCCGGTTAATTCGTGAGTCACGATAGGCTCTTTCGACCTCGTATTCTTGCATGAATCCATATCCGCCGTGAATCTGCACGCCTTCATCCACAACATAATCTAACGTTTCAGAGCCAAGCACTTTACAGAGAGAACATTCAATCGCATATTCCGCAATGGATTGAGCAATTTGTTTGCCGTCTTTTTGCTCTTCATCACTTAAGAGACCCATCCGCTGTTCAAATAATCCAACCGTGCGGTAAACTGCACTTTCCATTGCATAGAGCTTTGCTGACATATTGGCTGCTTTTTCACCAATTAAGCTGAATTGAGAAATTGGTGTTTTGAATTGCTTACGCTGGTTCGCATATTCTGCCGACAATTGAATGACGCGTTTTGATGCACCGATTGTGCCAACTGCCAGCTTATAGCGCCCAATATTCAAAATGTTAAAGGCAATCACATGTCCTCTGCCTGCTTCACCGAGCAAATTCTCCTTCGGTACTTGGGCATCTTCAAGAATCAATGTTCTTGTCGATGATCCTTTAATACCCATCTTTTTCTCTTCAGGTCCCGTTTTGACACCTGGAAAATCCTTTTCGACGATAAAAGCAGAGAAGTGTTCCCCATCAATCTTCGCATACACAACAAAGACATCGGCAAATGCAGAGTTTGTGATCCACTGCTTTTCTCCATTGAGGACATAATGGGTACCTGCTTCATTCAGAACTGCCATTGTTTTTGCTCCAAGAGCGTCAGAGCCTGATCCCGGCTCAGTGAGTGCGTACGCCGCAATGGTTTCCCCAGAGGCGAGTCCAGGCAGGTACGTTTCCTTTTGCGCTTGATTTCCGAAGAGTACGATCGGCAGAGAACCAATACCGACATGAGCGCCATAGGAAAGTGAGAAGCTTCCTGCTCTAGCGAATTTTTCAGTAATGATAGCTGAACTGATTTTATCTAATCCAAGCCCGCCGAATTCTTCAGGCACATCGGCTCCTAAAAGTCCAAGCTCACCAGCCTTTTTGAGTAGCCTCACCGAATGCTCGAACTCATGGTTTTCAATTTGATCTATATGTGGAACCACATCTTGTAAAATATAATCCTCTGTTGTCTTTCCAATCATTTGATGTTCATCAGAGAAATCCTCCGGTGTAAAGATATGCTCATAATTCGTCTCATCAATTAAAAAGCTTCCACCCTTTTTTACATCTTCCAATGCTTTCATCCTGATTTCCCCCTTTAAATCAATTCAAAAATTCCTGCTGCTCCCATGCCTCCGCCGATACACATTGTGACAATGCCAAATTGCTCGTTTCGTCGTTTCATTTCATGAATAAGTGACAGCGTGAGTTTCGTACCTGTACAGCCGAGCGGATGTCCGAGCGCAATCGCCCCGCCGTTGACATTCACCTTTTCTTCATCAATCCCTAAATGGCGAATGACTTGAATTGCCTGAGAAGCAAACGCTTCGTTTAATTCAAACAGTCCAATATCCTTTAGCTCTAGTCCAGCGATTTTCAGCGCACGCGGAATGGCTTCAACCGGCCCGATCCCCATTACCTCAGGCGGTACACCACCGACAGCAAATGCTCTGAACTTAGCGAGCGGCTGAAGAGAAAGTGAGGATGCTTTCTCGCGGTCCATCATCATCACACACGCAGCCCCGTCACTTGTTTGAGACGAGTTCCCTGCGGTCACCGTGCCTTTTGTCGAAAAGGCTGGACGCAAAGTAGACAGAATCTCCTCCGTTGTGCCTGCTCTCACACCTTCATCCTGTGAGAACGTGAATTGATGCTCTTCTAATTGATATTGCTCACCTACCCGTCGCTCTGTTACATCAACAGGCACAATTTCATCTGAAAATTTCCCTTCTTGAAGTGCCTTTGCTGCCTTTTGATGACTCCTCACCGCAAAGGCGTCCTGATCTTGACGTGTGACCTGATACTTTTGCGCCACTTGCTCTGCCGTGTGCCCCATGCTCATGTAGTATTCAGGTGCTTGCTCTGCCAAGAGAGCATTTGGACGAATGGAATGACCCATCATCGGCACCTGCGACATCGATTCGACTCCTCCGGCTAAAATCGTGTCTGCCTGCCCAAGCATAATTCGTTCACCCGCATAAGCGATAGACTGAAGACCAGATGAGCAGTAACGGTTTATGGTGATGGCAGGTACTGTATAAGGCAGTCCTGCTAATGCCCCAATATTTCGGGCCACATTTAACCCTTGCTCTGCTTCTGGTGTTGCACAGCCAATGATCAAGTCATCTATCTGACCGTCGTATTCACCGGCACGCTTTAACGTTTCTTTTACACATAATGCGCCCATATCATCAGGACGGACATGTTTTAACGATCCTTTTTTCGCCTTCCCTACTGGTGTTCTTGCGCCAGCGACAATGACTGCTTCTCTCATTTTGACTCCCCCTTAGTTACGTAAAGGTTTTCCTTTGACGAGCATGTGCTGCATACGTGCCTGTGATTTCACTTCTCCTACAAGACTTAAAAAGGCTTCTCTTTCAAGCTCTAATAAGTATTGCTCCTCTACCTCTGTTCCAAATGGCAGTTTCCCGCCGGAAATGACATGAGCTAATTTTTTTACAATGGTCATGTCATGCTCTGAAATGTATCCAGACAGTCTCATATTTTCAGCAGCCAAAATCATCGCTGCATAGCCTGTTTCTCCCATGACCGGCACCTTTTGCTTGAGCGGTGCACGGTAACCAGCTTCATCAAGAGAGAGCACCAGTTGTTTTGCATCATAGATCAAGTGATCTCCGTTCATACTGATCCGGTCACTCATGCGGAGCATGTTCATATCCCGCGCATCCTCAGCTGAAGTCGATACTTTTGCCATTGCAATTGTTTCAAATGTTTTCAGCGTGGCATCCTGTATAGCCGTCGGCGACGGCTTCGCTGACCCTTGCAGGTGACGAAGATATAACTCTTTGTTTCCGCCGCCTCCTGGAATCAGCCCAACTCCCGCTTCCACAAGTCCCATGTAAGTTTCGCTGGACGCCTGTATAGCTGCTGCCGGCAGACAAACTTCTGTTCCGCCTCCTAATGTCATCCCAAACGGTGCGGCTACGACTGGGCGCTCGCTATATTTCACCTTCATCATTGCCTGCTGGAAGCGCCTGATCACAAAGTCAATTTCAAAGAAATTATCGTCCTGTGCTTCCATTAAAATCAGGGCAAGGTTAGCGCCAACACAGAAGTTCTTCCCTTGGTTTCCGATGACAAGCCCTTTATAATTCTTTTCCGTCTCATCAACAGCGCGATTGATCATATCAATGACATCTAGTCCAATGGCATTGCTTTTAGAGTGAAATTCGAGCAAGGCGACATCATCACCAATATCGATCAGGCTCGCACCAGAATTTTTGAAGATAACGTCGTGTTTCTTTTTCAATCTAGCTAAAGATATATGTTTGTCGTTTCCTTTTTCCTGTTCATAAGCCCCGTTATGATAAAACGCTCGCTCTCCATCAGCATTCTCTTGATAGAATGTCTCGTGTCCTTTTGACAGCATGTCTTGCACCCACGCTGGGATGCTGTGACCTTCTGCTTCCATGCGCTCGGCGGCTTTTTTGACACCAATTGCATCCCACAGCTCAAATGGGCCATGCTGCCAGCCAAATCCCCATTTCATTGCGTTATCGATAGACTGAATATCATCCGCAATTTCACCTTTTAGATGAGCTGAATAAAGAAGCACGGGCGCTGTCATATTCCAGAGCAATTGTCCTGCACGGCCATCCTGATAAATAAGCGCTTTCAACTTTGCTTTTGCACCCTTTTGCTGTTTCGCCATTTCAATGCCTGGATCTTTTAGCTTTGTGCGTTCTCCATATGTGAGCGTCACTGGGTCAAGCTCTAAAATGACCTTCCCATTTTTTTGATAAAATCCTTGCCCTGCCTTGCTGCCAATCCATCCTTTTTCGAGCATTCTTTCAATAAACTCAGGCAGCTGGAAAATCTCTTTTTCCTTTCCTTCTACCTGTTCATAGACGTTTCGTGCCACATGAGAAAATGTGTCAAGCCCCACTACATCAAGTGTACGGAAGGTCGCACTTTTCGGTCTTCCAATGAGAGGTCCTGTGACAGAATCCACTTCCCCGATGGTGTATTTGTTCTCAAGCATTTCACGCACTGTGACAAGAAGCCCATACGTGCCAATGCGGTTTGCAATAAAGTTCGGTGTGTCCTTTGCTTCAACCACACCTTTGCCGAGTACATCCTCGCCAAATGTTTTCATAAATGAAAGTACTTCTGGATCGGTTTCTTGAATAGGAATGATTTCTAAGAGCTTTAAATAACGAGCTGGGTTAAAAAAATGTGTGCCTAAAAAGTGGCGTTTAAAATCATCTGATCGGCCTTCTGCCATTTTTTCAACCGAAATACCAGATGTATTGCTCGAAACGATGCTTCCTTCTTTGCGGTGTTCGTCGATGAGAGAGAATACGTGCTTTTTGATGCTGAGCTTTTCAGTGACGACTTCAATGATCCAGTCAGCTTCGTGTAATAAGGAAAGGTGGTCTGTGAGATTTCCCGGTGTGATGTATGATAGGTTTTTTGCTGAAGTAAGAGGTGCTGGCTTTTGCTTTAACAATTTTTTCATCGCTTCTTGACTTAATCGATTCCGAACACTAGGGTGATCAAGCGTCCGCTTTTTCGCCGTTTCTTCCTTTGTCAGTTCATTTGGCACAATATCTAGCAGTGTTACTGGTATCCCAATATTGGCTAGATGCGCAGCAATGCCTGAGCCCATGACACCTGAACCAATGACAGCCGCCTTGCGAATATGTTTGCCCATAAATATCCCCCTAAACATTTTGAATGAACAGTCATTCATTTTTTGTCCAAAAAAAAGCAATGCCTCTTTCTTTATCTTAAAAGATTTTCCGAAACAGTTCAATAGCAGATTTCAAAAATTTACACATTCTCAAGTGCCTCCGTTTGCGGCGTATGAATTAAAGATGAGAGGGAATTGTAAGAATGGAGGTGATGTCCACATGTCTCGTTTGAAGAAAAACCCATCGAAAGCAGGCGTAAGTGCTGCAAGTGTAAAAGGAAACGCAGGTCCATCACAGGAAGCAGACCTTGGCGGGAAAAAAACCAGTCAAAATCAGCAATATAAAAAGCATCAGTAAGGAAACAAAATCGTAAGGAGGAACACATGTTGAACAATCAGCAAATGAATATGCCCCCAGAAGTCATTTCAGTGAAGGATTCCTTGTACTTAGAGGATATGCTCAATTGGAACTTGATCGCCATGAAAAAGGCTCATTTTATGGCCGAGCATTGCCAAGACCAAACATTAAAACAAGAATTAAATCAAGTTGGCCAAATGCATCATCAGCATTACACACAAATTCTTCAGCATTTAGGCAGCTCAGGGCAAGGCCAGTCTACTGGCTTTATGCAATAGGAGGAAAAAACATGGAACAGCAAAATCAACAAAAAATCGGGAATCCACAAACTCCGGTTCCCACAACAACCAACATGAACGATCGTGATTTCGTCACAGATCTCTTGTCGACTGAAAAATATATGACAAGTGGATACAACACAGCGCTCAATGAATTCAGTCATGAATCTCTTTATCAGGATATTCAGCGAATTGCGCTCGAAACACAGAAAACACAAAGACATTTATATGATGTCATGTTCCGATATGGCTGGTATTCTGTTGAAGCCGCTGATCAGCAAAAGCTCCAGCAGGCACACCAGAAATTCCAGCAAACACTGACAGATCAATCCCCGTACGGATCATCACAAATGTCATAAGAAAAAACTGCCAGTTGGAGCTGGCAGTCAATTGTTGATAAAGGGCTAAAATGATTTTTATTTTAGCCTTTTGTCTTCTTTTCAGCGTGATAGAAAACCTTTGCAGTCTAGGAAGGACAGCTACTTTTGCGGAGCGAATTGAACATTCGTGAGCACCAGCGCACAGGACTGACAAAGAATGCGAGGGTTTGTCTACACGCTGCTGGCAGTTTTTTAACGGTCTTTATTGGCGCGATGAGCTTCATTCAACTGTTTGATCCGTTGAATCGTGTGTTTGATTTCTTCTTTTGCCTCTGGATATGTTTCATTGAAATGCTTTGCTAGCGGCGGCATGCTTTTTGCAATATGAGAGTAGATCACCCACTGTTTCACATCTTGTTTCAGCTCGTCTGTTGATTCACCGAGCAGCAGCTCTGTATATTTATCAAGCAAGCCTTCCAGCTTTTCATCTAATTCATTTCCCATTGATACTCCGCTCCTTTTTCAGAAAAAAGCCTGACTCTGTGAGACACAGATGTCAGGCTTTTGACATACGATTATCTTGCAGCAAGAAATGTTTCAGCTTGCGCTTGCTGCACAATACAGCGTCCTCTACCGTGCGGAATACATAATGGTGTTCCAAATAAAGGATCTGTTGTCACTTGGCAATTCATATCAAAGACATTTTTCACGAGATCACAATTAATCACTTTTTCTGGTCTGCCTTCTGCATAGATCGACTTGTCTTTAATCGCCACAAGATGATGAGCATATCTGCATGCGAGATTGAGATCATGAAGAACCATCACAATCGTGCGCTGCTCTTTCTCATTTAAATCAAACAGAAGGTCCAAAATTTCGATTTGATGCGTCATGTCTAAATATGTCGTCGGCTCATCTAACAAAATAATATCGGTCTCTTGTGCCAGCGTCATCGCAATCCATGCACGCTGCCTCTGCCCTCCTGATAATGAATCAACGGTCCGATCAGCAAGGTCTTCCATCTTTGTTGACTTCAATGCACGGTTCACTGCTTCTTCATCTTGCTTCGACCACTGCTTCAGCCAATTTTGATAAGGATATCTGCCTTGCTTCACTAACTGATGCACGGTCAATCCTTCTGGGGCTTCTGGTCCTTGTGGAAGAATGGCGAGCTGTTTCGCTACTTCCTTTGTAGGTAATTTTGCAATGGAATGACCTTCAAGCAGAACAGAACCACCCATTGGCTTCATGAGACGGGCCAAAGAGCGAAGTAGCGTGGATTTACCGCATCCATTACTGCCAATAAATACTGTGATTTCTCCCTTAGGGATTGATACATTTAGTTCGTCTATGATCATTGTTTCTCCGTAGCCTAAGCTTAAACCTTCAGTAGAAATGGCACTCATTCCGCTCAAACGCTCCTTTTCTCATCCAAATTTTTATATGAAATATCGTCTATGTACAGACGTAAAAGATCACTTATCTCAATTTAGTGTATCAGATTTAAGTGATCTTGAAAATCATTTTCAATTAAAAAATGAGAAAGTCTCGTTTATTTCTTCTTTTGGAATGTACGTTTGGTCCCATCTTCGAGCTTCAGATCGATCTGAATCCGCTGATAGTCATCATCTAAATTAAAAGCAGTTAATAGTTCGTTTACATACGATTCATTGATCTTTGCACTAGGAATCGACATATCATTCAGCTTCATCTTCATCTCGCGCAAGGCTTCTTCCCCTTCATAGCGGACACCATTCATATGATCACGAATGAGTGCTTCCTCTTTGCCTCTTGCCTGACGGTAAGTCGCTTCGTATAATTCGTTTTTCTGTCCATATTGTACATGCAGATGCATATGCTGAAATGGCAGTTCCTTCATTTGAACAGCTGACAGACTTTCTGCTTCTGCTTCATGTGTTTGTTGTAACGGTTCAATTGATTGACAGCCGGACAGCATAAAGAGCAGCACTCCTATTCGTCCCGCCTTCTTCCAACACATCATGTGTTTCCTCCTATTTCACAGCATCGCTTTTTATTCTTCTCCAAGCTCCTTTTCGTTATTCAATAAAACATCGCACTATGATAAATTTAAACAAAAAGGAGAACCGGATAATGAAAAAAACAGCCATTGTAACTGGTGCCAATAGCGGCTTTGGCAAGCTCATCACAATGCGTCTCGCCAAGCGGGGCTATACAGTGATTGCCGGCGTCAGACAGGAAACCAATGCAAAAAAGCTCGCTGAAGAAATCGAGCAAGCCTCTTTATCTGGCATGATACATATTGAAGCGTTAGATGTGACTGATACGCAGTCGATTCAAGCATTTCAGAAGAAACTGCATGACTACGCACCTATTACCCTGCTTGTGAACAATGCGGGAACAGCCTTTGCTGGTTTCGCGGAGGAGGTTCCTGTCGACACGTATCGCCAGCAATTTGAAGTGAATGTTTTCGGTGTGATGGAAATGACCCAAGCAGTGCTGCCGTTTATGACAAGTGGTGCAAAGATTTTCAATATGAGCAGCATCAGCGGATTAATGGGGATGCCTGCACTTTCTCCATATGTATCGTCTAAGTTTGCGTTGGAAGGCTATACAGAAAGCTTGCGGATTGAACTGGCTTCGTTCGGTATACAGGCGGCCTTGATCGAGCCGGGCTCTTTCCAAACGAATATTTGGAACACCTCCATGAACGAGCAAATGATTCAGCCAGCAGAAGGATCGAAATACACAAAACTCTATCAAAAGATGATGGCCCATATTGATGCCCAGAAATCCAACTATGGAGATCCTCGTGAAGTGGCAGAGCTTGTTGTTCGATTAGCAGAAAAGAAGCGGCTGAAACGGCTGAGATATCTTGTTGGAAAAGGTGTACGACTTTCATTCACAGCAAAGCAGCTTCTACCTTGGAACATGTGGGAACACATCATACTACGGACACTCTCTTCAAAAAAATAAGCACAAAAAAACAGGTGGATATGTTGACATCCACCTGTTTTTTTCATTTATTCGCTATCTGACTGTCCAAGGGTAATATCTAGATTTTTGTTCTTTCCTTCACGAATGACAGTCATTGTGGTTTTATCGCCGACTTTTGTTTCTTTATAAAGAATTTCTTTCAGCTGAGAGCTGTTCACTACGTCTTTCCCTTTGAACTTGATGATGACATCTCCAGATTTCAAGCCTGCTTTTTGTGCAGGTGAACCTTTTGAAACATCCTTTACATAAATGCCTTTGCCGATTTGTTTATCAAATAAGCCGAGCGTATTTTCCTGATACGTCTCAGGCACTTGCTCAAGATCAATCATTTGAACGCCAAGATATGGACGTTCAACTTTTCCATTTTTCAACAGCTCATCTACAATCGGTTTGACATCGTTACTTGGGATCGCGAATCCAAGTGATTCCACACCGCTTTCACTGATTTTCAAGCTGTTGATGCCAATGACTTGACCATCTGTATTGATCAGTGGCCCCCCGCTGTTTCCTGGGTTAATGGCTGCATCTGTTTGCAGTACATTCATCTCCACCGTACCAGATGACGTATTTGCTTCTACGGTACGATCAAGACCACTAATGATTCCTTCTGTCACAGTACCTGAGAACTGTGCACCGAGCGGATTCCCAATGGCAATGACTTTATCTCCAGCACGAAGCTTAGAAGAATCACCAAAGCTCGCCACTTTATCAATGCCGTCTGCGTTCATTTCAACAACGGCTAAATCTGTCATGACATCACTGCCGACAAGCTTTGCGTCTTTTGTTTTTCCATCATAAAGGGTAACCTTGATTTTATTGGCACCTTCGACAACATGGTTATTTGTAATAATGTACGCTTTTTTGCCATCTTTTTTGAAGATGACACCAGAGCCTGTTCCAGCTTCAGCTTCTGTTTGATCACCGCTCAAGCCAAACGAATTTTGTGTAGATTGATAGTTTGAGACCCCAACAATAGTGGGCTCTAAATCTTCTACCATATCAGCAACATTTGTGGCATTGGTGATTTGTTTTGTCGAGAAATTATCTGAGGCTGCCGGCTCGCTTGATGCTGTCTGCGTTTGCGTGTTAGCAGCTGTATCCTGTGACTGCGGCAAAAGCGGTGTAATGCCAAGTACAAGACCCCCGCCAATAATTCCTCCAAGAATTGGACTGAGCCATGCCGCTTTCCGCTTTTTCTCTTTTTTCGACGCACGGTCATCCACCATTTGAGGAGAATGCTTTGTCACACTCTCCTGCGAGGCAGATGCTTCGTTTTCATGCTGGTGAAAAACGAGTTCCTTCTCTTTTTCTGGTGCGTCTATTTGTTTCTCATTCTCTTGATGGGTATCTTTTTGCTGATTCATTTCATTGTCTTGATGCTCGTTTTCTGGATGATTCATCTTATTCTCTTCATCTTCTCTTCGGAAATCCATCGCTTGCACTCCTTTACATCATGTTTCATTCATATGTCTAGATCGGACTTCAGGTCCTCTTAATGGAAAGATCATTGAAAATCACTTTATGGCAATATGTCAAATTATATAATACTTATTCATAGAAAAAAAGCAAGGTGCGCACATTGATGAAAAGCACCTATTCATCCGCCTTTTGTCTATGCCCTTTTTTCCCTTGACCTTATCATAATCAAACATTATGGGATAATGATGAGAAGAATATGTGAAATTGTGAAAAAAGCGTGTGATTGTTGACATGCCGCCTTCGTATCCCGTTATAATGACGTTGAGAGGATGTGGAAGACTTTGTCGTACACCATTTATTTAGTTGAAGATGAACAAAACTTAAATGAACTGTTAACCAAATATTTAGAGAGTGAAGATTGGAATGTCTCCTCTTTTTTAACTGGAGAAGCGGCACGCGAGGCAATGAACAAGCCGCCGCATCTATGGATTTTAGATATCATGCTACCTGATACAGACGGCTACACCCTTATTAAAGAAATCAAGGCCGCATCACCTGACGTACCGGTCATTTTCATTTCAGCACGTGATGCAGATATCGACCGTGTCCTCGGCTTAGAGCTGGGAAGCAGTGATTATATTGCGAAGCCATTTCTTCCGCGTGAGCTAATCATTCGGGTTCAAAAGCTGCTGGAGCTTGTGTATAAAAACAGCGATACCCCGCAGCAGCAAAGCGTCACACCAGTGTCTTCTTATGTCATTCATGAGGATGTAAGAGAGGTCTATGAAGAGGGTCAGCTCATTAACTTAACGTCTAAGGAATTTGACTTGCTGCTTTTATTTACACATCACCAGGGACATGCTTTTTCTCGTGAAGATATCCTCGTCAAAATTTGGGGACACGATTACTTCGGGACAGATCGTGTGGTCGATGACCTTGTCAGACGGCTGCGCAAAAAAATGCCCGACTTAAAGGTCGAGACCATCTATGGATTTGGCTATAGGATGCTTAAAGGATGAAGAACAAACCGCTCGCTTTTCAAATTTGGGTTGTGATCTCTGGCATTTTGCTCACCATTTCAATTGTCCTGATTATTCTATTTTCCAATACATTACGTGACTTCTTCACAAATGAAATTTATAAAAATATCGAAAATGAACAGCAAGTGCTGACAGAATATCCATTAAACCGAGACGGCTCGCCAAAGTCGACACCGGAAAACCGCTCCGTGCAGCACATTTTGATCCCATCAGATGAATTAGATCAAATGGCGCAGTTTTTCCCGCATGCCTTTATTGAGAAAATCCAATCGTTTGTGAAAAAACAAAAAACCGCAACGAAACGGTATTCTGAAGAGGTGAACGGCCAGCATATCTTTTTTGTCATCAAAAAGGTATCAACAGGCAATACACAATATATTCTTCTGTCCTATGCACCGGATTCTTATCGAGACGACCTGTCCTTTACGCTGTTTAAACAGCTGATCTTTATCTTAGGCACCGTTATTTTACTAAGCTGGATTCCATCGATTTGGCTTGCCCGCTATTTATCCCGACCAATCGTTGCGTTTGAAAAGCACGTTAAACGAATTGCACAAGAGGACTGGGACGACCCTGTCATCGTTGACCGGCAAGATGAAATCGGCAAGCTTGGCCATACCATTGAAGAAATGAGACAAAAACTCATCCAAAAAGATGAAACTGAACGGACACTTTTGCAGAATATTTCACATGACTTAAAAACACCTGTCATGGTCATCCGCGGCTATACGCAGTCCATTAAAGATGGTATTTTTCCTAAGGGAGATCTTGAACAAACGGTGGAAGTCATTGAAGGTGAAGCGGAAAAGCTTGAGAAGAAAATCAAGGATCTGCTGTACTTAACAAAGCTTGATTATTTATCTAAACAACATCCCGCACATTCTTCCTTCCTACTCAGTAATACGTTGCTGGAAGTGGTCGACCGAATACGCTGGTCGAAAAATGAATTGCAGTGGAACGTGGACTTAGATGATGAGGCTGCTCTTGAAGGCGATCCAGAACAATGGAGCAAATTATTTGAGAATGTACTAGAAAATCAACTTCGCTACGCAAAAAGTAAGATTGATATTCAGATGGAACAGGAAGAGGATCAAATCCGCATTGTCATTCGTAATGACGGTCCTCCAATTGAAGAACATATGCTATCCAACCTATACGAACCTTTTAGTAAGGGAAAAAAGGGCGAATTCGGTATTGGGTTAAGCATTGTCAAAAGAATTCTTTCAATGCATCAAGCGTCCATATCTATTGAAAATGATGATCTAGGTGTACGTTATACAATCATGGTTCCAAAGAAGAGACTGTAGGTTTTTGACCGCAGTCTTTTTTAGATGAATGAATACCCATTGAAATCACGGTATGTGGCTTTGATCTTTTTGCCAGCTTGATACATCCATTTCTTTTCAATGGTTGTCTCTTTCGGCATTTTGACTTTTTCTACTTGAATCCCTTTTGTTCGCAAGCGTCTAATCATATCATCGATTTCTCTCATGGAACATCATCCTTTCACATATTTTGACCAGTTGGTCACCTTACTTTATAATATAAAGAATTACACTGTAAAAAACAAGTTACAATCTGATTAATTTTTGAAAACTTTCGTCGTTTATGACCGATAAGTCACATCTCTTTGCGCACGTTTCCTAAGACATTTGTCTCTCGGTAAGAAAGGATGACATTCATTTTGAAAAAGAAAGAAAAAATGATCATTGAGGCTGGCATGAAATTATTTGCCAGCAAAGGCTATAACACAACGTCTGTTCAGGAAATTGCAGATGAATGCCACATGTCAAAGGGTGCTTTTTATCTTTATTTTAAATCAAAGGAAGCACTGCTCATTTCGATCCTTCATTACTATTACGATAAGGTATTTACCCGGATTCATGAGGTTCAAACAGAGGGCGGCACACCAAAAGAAGCCTACCGCAAACAGCTCACTGTCTATTACGATAATATTTTGCAGCAAAAGGATTTTATAAAAATGCAGCTGAGTGATCGTGCGCTTCCATTGAATGAAGAGACGCAGCAACTCGCAAAACAAATTAGGCTTGCAACCATCCAGCTTCACATCGATAACATTAAACAAGTGTATGGAGACGCTGCCATTCCATATATGGCTGATTTATGTTTGACGATTGAGGGCATGAGCCACGTTTATTTCGAGCTGGCGATTTTATATGATTTTCAGCTGGAAGCAGAAGAGCTTGCCACAACCATGATTCATCGTATCGATGATTTGATGGGCGGTATGATGAAGCGAAATGACCTTCCTCTCATTTCTGTAGATCAAGCGAGCGATTGGTTTGGTCCAATTTATGAACGGTCATTCGATCCGCTCACAGAATCTCTTTTAAAGGAATTAAGAGAGCTGGCTGAAGCACACTATGAAGTGAAAGAAGAGCCCGATTTATTTGAAGCGCTTGGCATTCTAGAAAATGAATTAAACAAACAAAAACCAAGACAAGTCATCGTGAAAGGCATGCTGTACCAATTGAAATTATACGCACCGCTTCAAACCAACTCTGAGTCACTTTTGCGTATTTTGAAAGAGGATCATTTGTAAAACCCAGGGGATGCCTTGGGTTTATTGTTGTGATAAAAAATCAAAATCCTTATGTGTCAGTTCAGGAAGTTTGCTGGCTTGAACTCTATTTAGTAAGTCATCTACATATCTTTGAACAGCAAGCATGTCACAAGGAAAATCAAATTCAAATTCTTCCTCTATCGACAGAGTGTCCATACAATACGAACAGGTTGGTTTAAAGCCAAGCATATCGTTATTGAAACTTAGAACATCTTCATACGACTCTTCTGACAGCTCAAAATGAGAGATCAAAAATATATCAATATGATTCCCACCCTCGGGCCGTCTTTGATCAATGTATAACAAAAAAGCTGACTCCTCCGTATCTTGGGACATTACTTGAAAGAATTCAACATCACGTGTCCGCAACCATCTAATAAACCTTGTCTTTAATGTTCTCACAACTATTCACCCCAAATATCTTCCCACATAAAAACCAGGGGCAGCCGCCCCTGGTTTCTTATTTTGCTTTTGGTGTCACCATTTCCTCTGGTTTCACAAATTGCTCAAACTGCTCTTCTGTTAACAGCTCTAATTGAAGTGCTGCTTCTTTTAGTGTTAATCCTTCTTTGTGAGCAAGCTTCGCAATTTTTGCTGCATTTTCATATCCGATGTGCGGGTTAAGTGCCGTCACAAGCATCAATGAATTGTTCAAGTTTTTCTCAATCGTTTCAAGGTTTGGTTCGATTCCAACTGCACACTTGTCATGGAATGAGTTCATGCCGTCAGCAAGTAGTTCAACTGATTGCAAGAAGTTATAAATAATGACTGGCTTAAATACGTTCAGCTCAAAGTTTCCTTGGCTTGCCGCAAAACCGATTGTGGCATCATTCCCCATGATTTGCGCTGCAATCATTGTTAAAGCTTCACTTTGGGTTGGGTTGACTTTTCCTGGCATAATTGAGCTGCCCGGCTCATTTTCAGGAATGATCAATTCGCCAATTCCGCAGCGAGGGCCACTTGCAAGCCATCTCACATCATTGGCAATTTTCATTAAATCAGCTGCAAGTGCTTTTAAAGCACCGTGTGCATACGTAATTTCATCATGGCTTGTCAGCGCATGGAATTTGTTTGGTGAAGAATTGAATGTTTGACCTGTCAGCTGGCTGATTTCCTCAGCAACATATTGACCGAACTCAGGATGTGCGTTAATTCCTGTACCAACAGCCGTTCCGCCAATGGCTAATTCTCTCATTTTTTCAGTTGATTCTAAAATCATTTCTTTTGAACGATCCAGCATGTATACCCAGCCGCTAATCTCTTGACCAACTGTCAGCGGTGTTGCATCCTGCAAGTGCGTACGGCCGATTTTCACAATCTCTTGATACGCTTTTGCTTTCTCATCAAGAGTTGTTCTTAACTGGTCAATAGCAGGCAGCAATTTTTTGTACACAGCTAAAACAGCTGCCACGTGCATAGCAGTTGGGAATGTATCATTTGAGCTTTGGCTGCGGTTAACGTCATCATTCGGGTGAATGCTGAACTCGCTATTTTTATCTTTCAAGTAAGCAGTTGCTCTGTTTGCAACGACTTCGTTCATGTTCATGTTACTTTGTGTTCCACTGCCTGTCTGCCAAACAACAAGCGGGAAATGCTCGTCATACTTTCCGCTGATGATGTCATCACATACTGCAGCAATTGCTTCTGCTTTTTCGCTTTCAAGGTTGCCAAGACGTTCGTTGGCAATCGCTGTGCTACGTTTCAAAATTGCAAACGCATTCACAACTTCCTTTGGCATTTTCTCAGAACCGATTTTGAAATTTTCTTTGCTTCGTTGTGTTTGTGCACCCCAGAACTTGTCCTTCGGCACTTTGATTTCGCCCATTGTATCTTTTTCGATTCTAAATTCTGTCATTATGTATCCCTCCATAGCTTCTCATCACTCAACTCTATTCTATACAAAAAACGAAAATCCTTTAAGCGTTTTCAATTAAAATTTTATCTTTATTTTAATTTTAGTTCAATATAAACGCGAACATCCTTCGAATATTTGTATTTTGGGTTCGTTTTTCCGTAATCCTTTGATGTATATGTCACCTCATAATGCTTGTCAAACGACTGTAAAATACGGTCGATCTCCTCTTTTGTTCCTGCTAAACGAATCTGTGCCATCTTGTTTCCTCCAAAACCCTCATTCTTTCTTTTACCACAAAATAATGTAACACAGAATATTGTTTTTTCAAGCAGGTAATGCTAAGAAAAAGATTTGAGGCGGGTGATCCGAATGAAACATACTCCATTAAAAGAGCACTTATACGATAATCTCTCCGTCATTCTTCCGCAATTAAAAGAAATGGACGATTTGGTTCATGAGAAAAAAACACTGCCTCAAGGACAGGTTGTTTACTATTTATACATAAAAGAAATGAACGAAAAGATGGAGATTCAAACCTTTTTAAAGCTGCTTCTCCAAGATCATACGTCTCTCACAAAGGAGAAGCTGGAATCCAATTTATCAATGATGACCACACGTTCGGTGAAAACATCTGAGGAATTGGTTGAGGCGATTTTTGATGGGCATTGCGTGGTACTGATTAACGGATTTCAGCATGCGTATATTTTAGAAACGCATGGAACGAAGAAACGCAGTATAGGTGATGCTACCTCTGAAACAGTTGTGAGAGGACCGAAAATTGGCTTTATTGAAGATTTAGATACGAACTTAGCTCTTGTGAGGCAGCGCTTGAAAAACCCCAATCTTAAAACCGTTGACATGAAGATTGGTCAAAAAAAGTACACCCAAGTGACCATCATGTACATTGACGGTATGGCTCAATCATCTGTTTTAAAAGAAGTGAAAAAACGACTCAAGCAAGTCACCATTGATGATATACAAGATTCCGGTGTTCTTGAGGAACTGATTGAAGACAATGTGTACTCGCCTTTCCCGCAAGTCCAAAACACAGAACGGCCGGATAAAGTGGCATCTGCTTTAAATAATGGACGTGTCGCCATTTTTGTTGACCATTCACCTTTTGTGTTAATTGTACCTGCTTCTCTCGCGACGATTATGCAATCACCTGATGATTATTATGAAAGGTGGATCGCCGCCTCTCTCATTCGTATGCTGCGGTTTACCTCTATCTTTCTGACATTATTTTTATCAGCCATTTATATTGCACTTGTGTCCTTCCATCAAGGACTTTTACCAACAACACTGGCTATTTCGATCTCAAGCACAAGAGAAAATGTCCCCTTTCCGCCTATTGTGGAGGCACTCATCATGGAGATAACGATTGAGCTGCTGCGGGAAGCCGGTTTAAGACTGCCAAATCCGCTCGGTCAAACGATTGGGCTTGTAGGCGGAGTCGTCATTGGGCAGGCGGCCGTGCAAGCTCATATTGTGAGCTCGATCATGGTGATTATCGTCAGTGTGATTGCCCTTGCGTCCTTTACTGTGCCTCAATACGGGATGGGCATGTCGTTCCGCGTGCTCCGCTTTGTGTCCATGTTTACGGCAGCTACTTTAGGTTTATATGGGATTGTGCTGTTCATGCTCGTTCTCCTTACTCATTTAACACGGCAAAAAAGTTTTGGTACGCCTTATTTCTCACCAGATTTTGTGTTCAGCTATAAAAATGAAGACAATTCCATCATTCGATTGCCTTTGAAAAATCAAAAGAAAGGAGAACGATATGGTCAATCATAAAGAGTCGATTTCCAGCTATCAGGCAAGTGCCATTATTGCCAATACAACATTAGGTGCAAGTATGATGATTCTGCCAAGATCAATGGCTCAGGCTGCAACTACACCTGACGGCTGGATTGCGCTCTTACTTATGAGTGTCATTTACATTGTGTTCATTTTTGTGAATGTCCTTATGATGAAAAAAGTCCCCTTCTCCTCTTACTATGATTACACAAATGAGGGGCTTGGAAAGTGGATTGGTGCTCTTGCTAACCTGCTCATTATTATTTATTTTCTTGGCGTTGCCAGCTATGAAGTACGGGCTATGTCGGAAATGGTGAAGTTCTTTCTGCTTCAAAACACACCTGTAGCGGTGACAATGATCAGCTTTATTTTGGTTGGTCTTTATCTTGTAGCCGGCGGGATTGGTGATTTTGCCAGACTGTGCCCCTTTTTCCTCATTGTCACCTTGATTATCTTATTTGTTGCATACGGACTCAGTGTTCAAGAATTTAAGTTAGATAACCTCCGGCCTGTTTTAGGAGAGGGATTCTCCCCTGTCTTCAAATCCCTTAACGCATCAGCCATTTCGTTTGTTGGCATTGAAATGATGCTGTTTATGCCTGCCTATATGAACACGCAAAAACACACCTTTGCTTATGGCACAGTCGGCTTTTTGATTCCTGCGATCATCTATATTTTCACCTATATTCTTGTCGTTGGTGCGTTCACCGTGAAAGAAACTGCGACTTTGACTTGGCCGACGATTGCTTTATTTCAATCATTTGATATACAAGGGATTTTTATTGAGCGAATTGAATCCTTTTTGCTCATCGTTTGGCTTGTTCAGCTTTATACGAGCTTTGTAGGATATACGTTTTTTGCTGCAATGGGGGTATCCAAACTCACAAAATTCCCTAAAAAAATCGTGCTCGCATTGATGGGAATTGTCATCTACTTTGCCGCTGTTTTCCCAAAGGATGTTGATACAGTGCGTGATTATTTAACCTATGTGAATCATTTATTTTTTCTTTTATTCGGTATCCTCCCGTTTCTCTTATTTATCATCGTGTTTTTTAAAAGGAGGCGGAAAGCAGCATGAAAAAAAAGGCGGCCTTTGCATACCTGGCCCTTGTTCTATTAAGTGGATGCTGGGATAGTACCAATATTGAGGAGCTCAATATGGCGATTGGTTATGGCTTAGATAAAGGAGATGACGGTCATAAGCTTAAAATATCTATGCAAGTCCTTGTTCCTCAAAAAATTGAGCAAGAATCCAGCGTGAAAGACCCGACAAAGATTATTGAAACGAGTGGTGATTCCGTACATCAAATATTCCGAACAACGACGCTCAAAAGTCACCGTATTTTCGCCCAGCAGCTGAGGGTGTATTTATTTTCTGAGGAGCTCATCAATGAAAATAATTTCGACCTCGTCATTAATCAATTCATTCGCGACAATGAAACGAGGAGAGGAAGCCTCGTCTTTATGACCTCTGAGAAGCCTGGGGACTTGCTGAAAATCAATGACGATGGACAGCCAGCTTCTTCTACATTATATGATATTTCTGGGAATACTAAATCGACCATACGTATGCTCAAGCCCGTTTCATTAGGAGATATTTCTTCTGCCATGCAAAACAACGTATCTTTTGCTGTTCCGAAAGTCGGTGTGGATCAAGGGAAATTAATAGTAGATGGAGCCTCTATTATAAAGAACAGACGATTTCTCACCAACATCTCTCCTTTAGCAGTGCAGTCATACAACCTGTTGACCGGAGACAGAGAAGGCGGAGTCATTGAATTTGAATATGATCACAGCATCTATTCGTTTGAGGTTTTTAAACTGAAACACAACATTGAAACGAATAAAACAGCAAGCGAAAAATATCAATTTAATGTGTCAGTGGAGCTTGAAGGAAGGTTGTCTGAGGATTGGAATGAGCGGGAAAATGCATTTAATGAAAAGTATCTCCAAGAGATTGAAGGTGTCGTGGAGCGTCGATTAGAGAAAAACGTAAAAGATTTCATTGGGGAATTACAACATGAGATCAAAGCAGATATTTGCGGGTTTTCTCAAAAAGCGAGTATTGCGTATCCGAAGGACTTTCGAAAAGATGCAAAGCATTGGGATGAAATTTTTAGTGAATCGGACATTCGTTACAAGGCAAATGTGAAAATCCGTGACTTCGGGACTAAGGGCGCAACACAATCTTTATAGAGTATGTTAAAATGGTAAGAAAAAAAGGGTGTCAATCATGAAACGAGCTTTACTTTCGGCCGGCATTCTATTTTTGATTCTAGGGATACTTCTGTTAATCGTTGTATTCACGCAATCAAAAGAAGATTTCTTCATTGAAGCCGACAGCTTTTCAAGCACATTTTTGATCGTGGTTTATTATGGACAAACCCCTGCGCTCCTTCTGATGGGAGGCGGATTATTCGTCGGACTTTCACAGATCATTGATTTGCAGGAAAAAAAAGCGGCAGCAGCAAAGGAGAGCGTAAAGCTTTTATCCGAAATGAAGAAAACCCTGGAAGAAAAATCGGCCAAGGAGCAGGAGGCTTTTCCAGTTCCTGAGCTCCATCAACTATCCGAACGTCCGATCACAGGACAGAAGGACTAATTTTACGCATGTTCTAGCAGCTTTCACTTGAAAGCTGTTTTTTTATTGAATCAGCTTATGACGGTGCGCATACACAGCCGCCTGCGTTCGATCTTCCACATCAAGTTTGGAAAGAATGTTGGTAATATGGGTCTTCACCGTTTTAATTGTAATAAATAATTCCTCGGCAATCACCTTATTCGATTTTCCATCCGCAATCAGCTTCAATATCTCCATTTCTCTTGCTGTTAATGAATCATGAAGGATTGATCCATTTGATGAATGACGGAGTTTGTTCATGACCTTTCCAGCCACTTTTGATTCAAGTCTTGGTTCGCCGATACTTGCAGATCTGATGGCATCAGCAATTTCTCCTGCCTTGGATGTTTTTAATAAATAGCTTAAAGCACCCGCCTCAATCACCGGATAGACTTTATCATCGTCAATAAAGCTCGTCAGAACGATGATCCTAGCATCTTCAATTTCTTGACAAATTCTTTTCGTTGCTTCGATGCCATCCATCCCTTCCATGACAAGATCCATTAAAATCACATCTGGCCTTAATTCAACGGCTAGCTCTACACCCTTTTGTCCATCTGACGCTTCACCAATGACTTCAATATCAGCCTGCGCCTCTAAAAAGGCCGCAAGCCCCATTCTCACCATTTCGTGATCGTCGATTAAAAGCACTCGAATCATCGAACGTTCTCTCCTTTTCCTTCATCAAAAATGGGAACCTTCACATCAATTTGTGTGCCTTTTCCCTCAAATGACATAATCTCTGCGACACCGCCTACCTCACTTGTTCTCTCTCGAATCGATTCAAGTCCGTAGGAGGCTGTCTTCACATGGTCTGTTTGAAAGCCGATACCATTATCGATAATCTTTAGCTGCACTTGTCTGTTTCTTATGAGCAGGCGCACTGTCACCTTTGTCGCCTTTGCATGTCTAAATACATTCGACAGTGCTTCTTGCACAATTCGGAAGAGGTGATCCTCTACTCCTTTAGATAATGGAACATCATCTTCTATCTCCCAATCAATATCAATCGACTGCTTTGCTTGGAATTCATTTAGCAGCTCTATCAAGCCTTTTTTCAGGTCTTTTCCTTCTAGAGTAATCGGTCTTAAATGAAGCAGAAGAGCACGCATCTCATTTTGTGCATCGCCAGCCATTCGTTCGACAAGCTGCATTTGCTTTAAAATCTTTTCGTCCTTTTCCTTCATGCCTTCCAGAATAGCTGAGGTCATCATCGAAATCGCAAATAACTGCTGGCTAACCGCATCATGGAGCTCTCGTGCTAGCCGCTGGCGCTCTTCTGAGACGACCGACTTCTTCATTTGAACCTGCCATTCAGCCCGTTCATTCGAAAGCTTTTGCAAAGAGGCTACTTGCCCTTCCACCCGTTTTGCCATTTCATTTAATTGATCGGCAGCTAAGCCAATTTCATCGTCGCCAAGAGACGGCAGTCTGTATGCAAAGTTTCCATTTTCAAACTTCAAAATCGACTCTACAAGCTGATCGAGTCGCTTCTTATGCTGATAGCCAAATACACTCCCGGCAGAAATCCCAATCGCAAGACTAACGATGAGTAAAATACAAAAAAACGGTATGCCAAACCAGCGGGTAGAAAGAAGGATCATCGGATCAAGCTGATAATAAAAAAACATCGGCAGTGTCGTCATCGTTACAACACCGAGCGAAATACCGACGCCAAGACGAACAGATTGCCACTGGATACCTAAATGCAGTTTCCTCATAAGTATCTCACATCCACATCTCCGATCAGTAGCGAGATGGAGATTTTCACTTTTCGTTTACTCTCATCGTAATCGTTGGTCATCACATACACTTTACTGCCGAATCCGCTTCTTTTTTCATCTATGATTTTCATATCACCAATCGCGGCGGAAGCACTCACACATACTTCAATATCCTGCGGTACGTAAATATCCACATCTCCGATCAGCCCGCTAATCACGATCGTACTTTCTTCTTCTGCGATGATTGCTTTTGATAAATCGATTTTCACATCGCCAATAAAACCTGAAATCGTCAAATCACTTAATTGAAAAGGCTTTTTCATCAGCCTGACTTCACCGATAAAAAAGTCATGCTCTTTACGCGGCTTTGTCTGGCTTTTTGTTTTCTTCTGATCGCCCTTTTTTTCAAGATTGACTTTCAGTGAAGGTTTCCCGTCTTCTGATGTTTCCTTTTTATCGACATCAAAAACAGGTTTATTCTTCAATAGGCGATAGCCGGCATAAATCAAAAAGGCCGCAAATAAGTAACCTGTTAAACTAAATGTAATATTGAGCAGAAATTTTAAGAAGAGAAAGCCGGCAAAAATATAGGAAACCGAACCGAGCCAACGTTTGGATCGTGAGTGAAGCCAATAACCTGCCAGCGCAAAAAACACAGGCCAAAACAAATCTGCTCCGATCCCAATAATTTTGAGAAATAAATTAATACCAAAAATCACAACAATGATGCCTAAAATTTGATTCCTTGTAAAACGCAGTTGACTCGCCTCCTTCCTTTCATTCATTCATTACCTCAGCTTGAGGTTACCACTTGTCATTTCAATATCGACTAAATGTGTCCCTTTTCCCTGCGTGCCTGTAAAGCCTCGACCTTCACTATTCACCTGATCAAAGTCATACGAGTGGTCGACGCTTCCACTTGTTTTTTTCACCTGAACGTTGAAATCTCCTTCATCTGGTAAATTAAATTTCGCGCTCCCTGATGTCATATGAAAGGAGACAGGTGACTCAATTGTATCAAAACTTGCCGTCAATCGACCGCTTGTCATGCCCAGTTGCAGTTCTCCTTTGACATCTTTAATATCGGCACGACCCGAAGTTGCCCCAATATCACTATCCTTTGCATCGATGTGCGACACTGCTAGTCTGCCAGAGGTTGCTTTGATTTCTACATTTTTTGCTGAAAAATTCTCGGCTGTGAGGTTTCCACTCGTTGATTTGAGTATCACATCTTGAAGGGACAGCTTTCCTTCTCCTTTAATCTCGCTGACTCCGCTTCCACCCGTAATCTTCACATTTTTATGATAATCTGTTGGAATTTTAACTAAGAGCTCTCCTTTTTCAAATTGAGTGAAAAACAAGAAGCTTTTATTTTCAGCACGAACTTTGAATGTACCGCCTGTTTGCTCCGCATACATTTTCCCTTTTCCATTGACAGCAGTCACCGAAATATCGGAACGATTTTCAGGTTTTACCTTTACGCGAAACCCAGAAAGAGAAATATCTAATTGATCAATCTCCTCTGTTTTCGCTGAAGCTGTTGTCACTGGTTTTTCACGGGAAAAACTTAAATGAAAGAGATCTCCATTTTTGAAAAGCATCCCAATCATTAAAAAGACACCTGCAAGTATAAAAATTAGACCGATTAATCTCTTCATCATACCATCCCTTTATCTTCTGACCTTTTCATTATAAGGAAAAGCGAAACAGAAAGAAATCAAATATCGGAAGAAAAAGCATGCTTTTCTTCCGATTTGACCTCTATACGTTTGCTTGCTGCTGTTCAGGCTTTTTATCGAGCTTGAGTTTCTGCCATTCTTTTTCAACCTCATCGGCATAGTCTAAATGAGCATATGCCCCTTGATCCGCAAATTGTGCATAGCTGCCTGCTTTTGTTTCCATTTCTTCAATACGGTTCTCCATTCGAAGAAACTCTTTATATGCACTTTCACTGTCTACTTTATTGATGGAATCATTCATATGCTGCTTTGCCTGCGCGGCATTTGCTCTTGCAATCAGAGCCTGCTTCTTGTCCTTTATATCACGCAGCTTCGTTTCTAAGTGCTGTAATTGCTCTTTCAGCTCTTTCAATTGTTTCACAGATTGCTGGTACGCTTCCTGGTATTCGTTGTGCTTTTCTTCAAAATACTTCATTTCAGTAAGCGCTTTTCGTGCAAGCTCTTCTTCTCCCGCATGATATGCCAGCTCGGCCTGCTTCTTTCGCTTTTCAGCAAATGCTTCCGTCTCTTCTGCTTTGCGCAGGAAGCCTTGCTGAATTGTTTGCTGTTTGATGATGGCATGTTTCGCTTTCGCAACATCATCCTCCATATCACGAACGTATTGATTCAGCATGACACGCGGATTCTCCAATTTATCTAAACCTTCATTGACAGTTGCAACAAACATATCTCTTACTCTTCTTAATACCATTTGATATTCCTCCCTTTATTTTTTCTTTAAAAAGTCTTCCCATTCTTGATCAAAAGACGTATGAATCGGTTCTTCCGTATTAGGTGCCGTGTTTGGCTCCATATATGCTCTGCTTGATGATTTTTTGGTAGATTCACCATTGATCATCGACCAGCCAAAATAAAGAAGTACCCCTGCAAATGCGATGCCAAGTATAAACGGCAGAAATTGCACGACGATCAGTACACCAATGACTGCTAGAATGACACCTAAGGTTTTACTGCCTTTTTCGTATTTTTTAACACCTACATAGATGAGCCCTGCACCAATCAAAACCGGGATCAGCCCACCTAATGAACCACCAAAGAAGATGGATAAACCGACAAACAATAAAATTGAACCGATAATGGTTTTACTTGTTATTTTCATCTTCATGCCTCCTTTCTTGCTCCTTGCTTTAACTATAGTCAAAAAAGAAAGCCGGCAAAACGTGTCACAGATTGATCTTTGATTGCGACTAGAGTCGTAACAATGCTCAGACTAAGCGGCAGAACCTAATAAAAAAGCACTCTTCTCATTCGAAGAGTGCTTTTCCTTATTTAGATCGAAACACGTCGGCACTTCGTTCATATTCAACATCAGCTTCACCAAGCCGATGATTCACGATTCGGGCGGCAGCAAATAAATAATCGGATAGACGGTTTATGTATGTGAGCGCAACGGCTGGAATCTCCTCCTGTTTCGCAAGCGTCACAATATGCCGCTCGGCTCTTCTGACGACTGTCCGCGCTACATGTAAGAGAGCAGCACCTTCCTGACCGCCTGGTAAAATAAACTTTGTGAGCGGCGCGGCTTCTTCTACATAGACATCCATTCTTTCCTCAAGAACTGTCACAGAGGCTTCTGTTAATTTGCTTTCTTTACGTGGTGTCACTGCTGCCAAATCACCGCCGCAGTCAAACAGCTCATGCTGTATAACGATGAGCTCTGACAAAAGATCCTGAAACAATTCGCCATGCTGCCGTAAATTTGCATGTGCAAGTCCAATAAAGCTATTCGCCTCATCTAACGTACCATATGCCTCTACTCTCACATCATCTTTATCAGCTCTTCCTCCGATCAAGCTTGTTTGTCCCTGATCCCCGGTTTTCGTATAAAGTTTCAACGGTTTTCCCTCTTTTCTACTGCTTTGTCCTTTTAGTATAACCTGAAGTTGAAAGGATGTATTTGTTTTATTATGAAACACTTTAACTAAAAACTCTTCTCACCCTCTTATATATGTTGAATGATGAAACATCTCGTTTTATAATGAATGAAAGCGCTTTTTAAAATGAGAGATGGGTGGGATGTACGTGACTTTACAAAATAAAGTAGCGATCATTACAGGGGCAAGCAGAGGGATCGGCCGCGCCATTGCGGAGGCACTTGCCTGCGAAGGAGCGCGCGTCGTTCTCAATGGAACGAACGACATGTTGCTGCAAGATGTTTGTTCCTCACTGAATAAAGAGGAGCAACGTGCCGTTTATGTTGCTGGTGATGCTAGTTTACCAGAGACAGCATCTTCTCTTGTGGAGCACGCGAGAACACATTTTGGACAGATTGATCTGCTGGTCAACAATGCTGGTATCAATTTACGGAAATCTACTGTCGAGACATCCCTTGATGAGTGGAAACGATTGATTGATATCAATTTGACCGGCACGTTCCTCATGTGCCAAGCGGTCATTCCTGACATGATCAAACAACAAGGCGGAAAAATTATTAATATGAGTTCTACAACTGGTAAAACCCCTCATCACAATGCATCACCTGCATACGGTGCATCAAAGGCAGGCATCAATTATTTAACAATGCATCTTGCCAAAGAATTAGCAGAGCACCACATTCATGTAAATGCTGTCTGCCCTGGTCCAATTGAAACAGACATGAGCAAACAGTGGAGCGATGAATACCGGCGTTCGGTTTTAGATAGAATTCCTTTGAAAACGATTGGAACACCAGAACAAGTCGCAAATGTTGTGACATTTTTAGCTTCTGACCAGTCGGATTTTATCACAGGAGAAACCATCAATATGAATGGCGGAACATATATGAACTAGAAAAAAAGAGCCTCTCTTAAAGGCTCTTTTTCTTTTCATATTGATTTTCTCTCGTACCAGAAAGCATGATGGCCTGTCTAATAGCTTCTTCCATGCTCGCAGAATCAGCTTTTCCTGTTCCTGCGATATCAAATGCCGTCCCATGATCGACACTTGTACGAATAATCGGCAGCCCAACTGTAATGTTTACACCCGATTCTAAGCCAAGCACCTTAATCGGTCCGTGCCCTTGATCATGATACATCGCCACAACGATATCAAAGTCACCTCTTACTGCCCTAAAGAACAAGGTATCAGCAGGAAGCGGCCCAAATACTTGAATCCCTTCTTCCTGCGCTAGTTCAACCGCTGGGATGATCTTCTCCGCTTCTTCTCCGTTCCCAAACAACCCATTCTCCCCAGCATGCGGGTTAATCCCGCATACAGCGATTTTAGGGGCAGAGATTCCAGAACGGACAAGTGTATCATGTGCCAGCTTAATCGTCGTGTATACACGCTCAGGATTAATTTTTAAAATGGCATCCATTAATCCAATATGTGTGGTGACATGAACTACCTTTAAGTTAGGGGCCGCCAGCATCATCGCATAATCTTCTGTACCCGTCAGATCAGCTAAAATTTCTGTATGTCCTGGATACATATGACCTGCCTTATGAAGTGCTTCTTTGTTTAGCGGCGCTGTACAAATGCCGTCAATTCTGCGGTCATTCGCAAGACTAATGGCTTTTTCAAGATATCGGAAAGCAGCATTCCCTGCTTCTTTTGATATGTCCCCAATCGGAATATCGTTCGTTAAGAGCTTGAGGTCTAAGCACGGAACAGCTCCGGCTTTAACTTGCTCCGCTTCCTCTGGTTCTATGATACTTACAATCTCCACATCTGTATTCACAAAGTCTTTCGCCCTATTTAATATACTGGTGTCTCCGATCACAAATAGAATGGCTTCTTCATGTAAACGGGTTTGCTGAAAAGCTTTTAAAATAATTTCAGGACCAACACCAGCCGCATCTCCCATCGTTACAGCAATGATTGGTTTTGACATTCAACTTCCCCCTCTATCTTTTTCAGCACTTCTACCGCATGGAGTACTGAATTTTTTTGACCGTAAGCTCCTGCTTTCGTAACCACATATAAATTGGTATCAACGAGCTGACCGAGCGGGATGCCAGGTTCAATTTCTTTCAGCAGCCGAATACCTCCTGCTCCAAGCTCCTGACAAATCGCCCGCGCTGTATCTCCGCCAGTTAGGAAAAGTCGTCTAATTCCGGATAATGTGACAATTTCTTTTGTGATCATTCCAAGAAAGACGGACAAGGCACTTCCAACCTCTTGTCTTGACAGCCCTTTCGTTTCTCCGTAAACCAGCATCTTTTCAACCATCTCTGGCCGTGCATCCGTGTAAAGGAGAATGTCTTCGTTCTGACGCTTACGCATTTGATCAAGAACTGATTTTCGTTCCCATGCTTCACAGCCGTTTAATACATTCAGCGGGTTCACTTTTATCTCAAAACAATCGTGAGTTTCTCTTAAATAAGCAAACTGCTCATTTGTTTTTTGTGAGGCGCTTCCAGATACGATGAGGACGGGCTCCTGTTTTTTAGGACGAGAAGTATTTCTGTTTTTAGCGACATATGCCGATAAAGCACCAGCTAGTCCCGCTGAACCGACCCATAGTATTCTTTTATCCATCTTCATAAACACTTGCACAATCCGCCCTAAATCATCGCTTGTTTCTGCATCACACACAAACCATTGATGACCATGCTTCAATAAGGATGATACTTCATCACTCGTTACTTTTAGCTCTTCGCCGATTATCTGTTGAGAAAGGTTTTTTGGTCTGACATTCGTCTGCTCCTCAATTAAATCTGATATGCTGGATGTCAAAACTGGTGTTTTCGGATCCTTTGCGGCCTCTGACAGATGAACAGGCACTCCTTCCACATAATGTATGCCATCATTGGTTGTTCTTTGTGCATCTGGGTAGGCAGGTGCGATGACCGCCGCATCAAATCGGCTAAGATCCATTAGTGCTTGAAGTTCAATTCCTATATTGCCTCTTAACGTTGAATCTATTTTTTTAAAGAAAAGGTGCGATTCATCTTGGAGAAATGGCTGCACCATTTGACTGACCTCATGATAGGCGTTCTCTGAAGACATACTTCGTGAATCGGTATCCACAATGAGCACATCCTCCTTATACCTTTTAAGGTCTTCAAATGACGGCTGAAACAATACAGAGGCTGTTAAGCCCGCTTTCACAAATTGAACACCTGTATCGTTGGCACCTGTTAAATCATCCGCCACAATGATCACCTTTTGCTCTAAGTCCGCTCCTTTTTTTAATAGATCGTTTGTCATTTAGACACCTCGGCCTCATAACGTATTATTCCTTTAGTTTTCTCCATAGCGTCGTACGGTTAATATTCAACCGCTTTGCCGCCTTTGATTGATTCATATTTTCTTCTTCCAGCACTGTTTTGATAATCCGTCTTTCAATCTCATCAAGCGTTCCATTTAAATAGCTGGACAACTGCTTTTCTTCATTTTCAAATGCAAGCTGATCAATCGCTGCCTTTGCCTTATTCAAAGTGATATATCCACTTTTTGTCGTCAGTACAAGCTCCTCAATGATTCGCTTGAACTGCCTGACATTTTCTCTGAATTTCTGGTGTTGAAAGGCTTCAATCACATCTGCTGACAGCCCAACAACCTGCGTCCCGTAAAGAGAATTTAGTTCCGCAATAAATAACCTGCTCATATCCTCAATATCTTCTGGCCGTTCAGACAGCGGTGGGACATGAATCGTGAGCTCCTGCAATCTCGTATATAATTCCTCACTAAACGCTCCAGATTGCGTCAATTTGAACAAATCCACTTTAGACGCAGCCATCCAGCGGATATTCTGATGATGATGCAGCTGCTCGGCAATGAGCGGCTGTATATCCATTGGAACGCTCTCAATATCCTTCAGAAACATCGTCCCTTTTTGATGCAGAGGGATTGATTTTAAATCTTCCGGTTCTGTCAAACGTCTGCAATGTACCGTCGTAAAACTCTCATTTTTTCTTTCGCTCATTTGATGGATAGCAAATGCAAGGCTTGATTTACCAGTTCCTTGTTCACCATAAAGGCAAATCGAGCGCTCCGTTTGGCTAAACGCTTTTGCCCTTTTGATGACATCTTTCATTTTTGGGCTTTGTTCTGTAAAAAGAGCAAATGGATGTTCTGAATGAATAGGCGATGCAAGCGTCCATATACGATGACCTTCTTGATTCATCACAGCAAAAGGCCTTTCAATCGTGACAAGCAACTCGCCTTTCGATAGCATGCTTCCTTTGACATGCCACACTTGCTGTTGATGAGATATTTGAGAATAGCCATTTTGTTTCCCTTCTCGAATCGCCTTTAGTGCCGGTTCAAGTGCTGGACACCATGCAATCACATCGGCATGAGAAGTAGACGGTGCAAATAATCCTTTTTCTGTCCATTGTTTCATTTGTTGATTCATAAAATGAAGCTTGTTTTGTGGATCGATGATCAGCATGCCTTTTGGCTCTTGATCAATCATTTCGCGAAAGAGACGCTGTTCAGCTGTCGCCTCTTTATATAAACGATACATTTGTTTTGCTTGATGAAATGCTTCTTTGACCGATTCACGACCTGATGTAATGAGCATACTCTGCATTCCCAGCTCTTTAGCCGCTTTATCTGTAATAACATCTCCAAGCACAACCTGTGTCCCTTGATCTTGTAATTGTTTTAAGAGATCCCATACCTCTTCCTCTTGCTGCACTGTGTAAATATCAATTTTAATCCCGTATAATTCCCCAATGGTGCGTACACCTTGAGTGATATTTTCAAAACCCACGACCGCTTTTTTACCTTGATAATCTTTTATCAGCGTTAAGGCACGAAGCAAGTCGTATCCTGACACAGGGATATCAACTACTGGGATGTTCACATGTTTTTGAATGAGCGCAGCTGTTCCGCCCCGGCTCATAATGATATCCATCCCTTGAGCTTCTGCTTGTTCTGCGAGAGCAACACCAGAACGGAGATCTCCGACTACAAGCTCGAATGTGATATTTTTTTCTTCTTTGGCAAGGTCGATTAACACATCGCCCAACCCTTTATACGGCGCAACACCTAACACTTTGATATTCATGAAAAGGACCCCCATTTTTTATCTCTTCATATGAGACATACCTTGAGGGAGTCCAGCCGATAGAAAATGGGGACAACCCTCCAAACATCAATTATAAATGAAGCAAATGAGGGTTACAATTGACCGGAAGCAGGGCCCTCTTGCAGTTAAGAAGTGCGATTGACCCATTCTTCTGTCACACACACATATTTGATCGCCTGACGATAATACGTAAACGCAATATGCAGCTTCCCATCTTTTCCTTCCGTGATGGATGGATAAGAATACTCTCGATTTAGTTTATCCTTTGAATTGTTTGTCATCGCATATCCATCACCCACTTCAAGGTTACGTCTGATAGGCCATGTATCACCATGATCCTCAGAGACCGCCAAAGTCATTGGTGCACGCGGTGTTCCCCAAAAGGCTGGACGTGCTTCTGTATCAACCGCCGTGCGCGTATCGCCTTCATCCTCAATTTCATCATATAAAGATGCTCTTCTTTCTGTTTGCTCATCCGCATTGATATGATTATAGACGAGGGCAAGATGCCCATTTTGAAGCACGGTAAATTGAATGGATGAATTATTATTTGGCAGCTCCGTCGCCTTTGGCTCAGACCATGTCCGTCCATGGTTGATGGAACGGCTGATATAAATCGAATCAGCAAACCGGCTTCTAAAGAGGGCTATGAGGGAGCCATCTGCACACTTTCCAATATTCATATGAACACACCCCGTACTGTTTGATACAATGACCTCATCCCATGTCTTTCCTTGGTCGGATGAAATCTTCACAGCACTGACATCCCGGTTCCCTGTCCATTTGACTCCTGGAATGGTCTTACAATAGAAGACGGGCAGCAGCCAATCTTGATTATCCAGTACAACAATCGGCTGTCGTATAAACGTACCCGGCTGTTCAAACAAAGTATCAATCTCACCCCATGTCTCACCTCTATCCTCTGATATCCGGTATCTCACAATGGCCGTATCTTGATTCCCAGATAGCTGTGCGGTATACAGCAGCCATAGCTTCCCATTTTCCTCTTGAAACAAAACTGGATTTTGTTCAGAGCGTGCAGGATCATTAGATAACTTCACTGCCTCTGTCCACTTGTTACTTCCCCGTTTGAGTTTCGACATATAGATTGAGATATCAGGTATTCCCTCCTGCGTTCCGCCAAACCAAACACATAATACATCTCCATTATCCAGCTCAAGTAGATTGGCCGCATGATTTTGCACGCACTCTGTTGGCAGAAAGGCTTCTTTTCTCTCTGCATCTTGTTCATTCTGTCGCAAAATTCCATCTATTTTAATCGCAGTCTCTTCATTTGTCATGACAAATCTCCTTTCAATGATTGATCCTTTTTAGCAGGCGGACTGAAAAGTCGGTCGATCACCAGCACAAGGAAAGGAATGATAATGGCAATATACATATTATCGATTCCGAATGGATTATCGAGTAAATACCAAACCGTCGTGGTAACACCTGAAGCAGCAAGGCCAATGGTCGCTCCTCTATTTGAATTAAAGTATGGCAAGTAAAAGCCCATTGCTGCTACAACAGCGATAGATGTTCGAAGCGCCCTTGTAAAAAAGGAAAGGGACAGCAGCTCCGGCGCAAGTGCCACTCCGACAAGAGGCACAATTCCAACGAGTACAGCCACATACCTCGTGACTTTCATTCTCTGCTCCGGTGTTGGTTTCATTTTCGGTACATAAAAATCATCCATAATTAAGGTTGTCGTCGCAAGCGCAACCGTCGACACACCGACAAAGATGGATGCCACAAGCGATGTTGCCACAATAGCACTCAAAATCGGATTCATATGCTGTAAAAAGACAGGAAAAGCATAAATAGGATCAATGTCGGGATACAAATAACGTGCAGCTACGCCGATCACACCGATCGCAATGGCAAGCGGCAAACAAAGCAGAGCCGCATAAAGCGTAGATTTCTTTGCCTCACGCTCACTTTTCGACGAGGTGATCGCTTGAATGATAAACTGCGTAGCAAAGATGGCCCCCATGTTTCCTATAAACCAAGCTCCTATCGTCCCCCATCCAATTGTCCCGTCCCATGTAAAGAAATGATCAGGCATCGTTTGTTTCATTGGTTCAAAGCCTTTTGTTAAGTAAAGAGCTACCCCTAGTGTAATTAAAATCCCCGCATACTTCACGATCGAATGAAGGATCGTGACCCATGCAACCCCTTTCATTCCTCCGAATGTAAAATAAAATGTACTCACAACGGCCGTAATGATCGCACAGGTCATTAAAGGAAGCCCCAAAATGGATGCAATGGCAGCTGACCCACTTAAATAGTTTCCTAGATTCACAAGCAGTAATGCGGCAATCATAATAACAGAAACAACTAGCTTCGTTGATTTTCCAAACTTCTGATTGATAATACCCGAAATGGTGTACTGCCCTGTTCGATAAAACTTGCCTACTAAGAAAAAGGAAAAGATAAAAAAGGCGATAGCGACGGTCACAATAGACCATGAAGCAGAAAGCCCATGCGTAAAGGCAGATTCTGCTGTTCCAACAGTGGATTTCGTTCCAATGAATTCACTCATGAGCAAAATACCGACTACAATGGCTGGAAGTGACTTAGCGGCATTGTTAAATTCTGAATTAGATTTACTGCGGAAACGCATCGTCAGCCAAGTCGTAAATAGTATATAGAGAATAATGACGATCAAAATAAAGGTGATGACAGAACTGCTTAAGACATTCATTTAAAATCCCCCTTTGTGTGCAAGCCGTGTGAAGCAACTTCTCATGTCCCATCCCAATGAAGCGTTAAGCGTCAAGCAGTTTCATGTATACCTGTTCAATATCGGAAACAGACATTGGCTTTGGATTGTTGTCCATTAATCTCTTCACCTCTGAAGCTGCTTGAGCAAGTGCCGGTACATCCTCCTTGGACACGCCAAAAGCTTTGAGCTGCTGTGGAATGTGTAAATCCGCTGTCCATTCTTCAATTTGACGAATCACATGCTCTGCAAGCTCCTGCTTTGTGTGAGCCCCCGCTAGTCCTATTGCTCTTGCCACACGTTCAAGCCGATCAATGATATGATCTGCATTAAAAGCAGTGACGTGCGGAAGCAGCATGGAATTAGCAACACCGTGAGAAATCTTGTATTTCCCCCCTAATGGATAAGCCATGGCGTGAACAGCCGCAGTTCCAGCACTTGTGAGCGCCATTCCCCCATACATTGCACCAACAAGCATGTTTTCTCTCGCCTTCATATTATCCCCGTGATGATACGCTTCCTGAATACTTCCTGAAATCAGCCGCATCGATTCCAGTGCAAACATATCACTGAATGGATTGGCTTTATTTGAAATATACGATTCAAGCGCATGCGTAAAAGCATCCATACCTGTAGCTGCGGTAATAGATTTTGGCAAGTTGAGAGTAAGTGCTGGATCTAAGATCACAAGGTCTGGCAAAAGATGCGGACTAACCATTCCAATTTTCAGTTCCTTTTCTGGAAAAGTCACAATTGCATTTGGTGTCACCTCAGATCCCGTACCAGAGGTTGTCGGAATCAGAATCGTTGGCACGCCCCTTTTTTTCACAAGATTTGTACCAACGAGAGCAGAAATCGGCTGATCGTTTGTCTTAAGTACAGCTAAAATTTTAGCAGCATCAAGCACACTCCCGCCGCCAATTCCAATAATGGCGTCATGCTCTCCTCTTAAAAAGGTGTGGAATACGTCCTCGATATTTTCTTCTGTTGGTTCAGGTTTGATTTCTGTACTTACCTCACTTGCTATCCCCTTTTTCGCAAGTTCTCTTTTGATGTGATCTGCATAACCAAGTGATACGATAGATGGTTGCGTTAATATAAAAATGGATGTGAGTCCGCTAAGCCCTAAACCATCTAATTTCTCCCCAAGAAGGTCTAAAGAACCTGCACCAGATACAATGTGTGATGCCGTCTGAAAGTGATAATGCTTGATCGTCATCTCTTCACTACTCCTTTGCCGCTTTTCCTTGTTTGCGATAGTGCTCAACCGTTTGTGCCACAGCTTCTAATGCCTCACCTGACAGCTCTTTTACAGGGCTTTTGGGCGGGCCAACCGGAATTCCATAAAGCTCTGCTGCCTTTTTCAAAGGCGCTGGCAATGTCCCTAAACCGAATGTTGCTCTTAATGGCTGCAGCTGCTTCTGGAAATGCTCACTTTCGTCAAGCTTCCCTTTTTGAAAAGATTCATAGAGTCCAACGACAGTTTCAGGAAGTACATTTGCAGTTGCTGCCACCGCTCCTGCTCCGCCGAGTTTCAAGGTATCTAAAATGAGTGAGTCCGTACCTGCAAGGACAACAAAATCTTCATCTTTTGTGACATCCAGATATGCCTTGATATTTTCAATGTTTCCACTGCTATCTTTAATACCTAGCACATTCGGAAGTGCACTGAGCCGAGCAACCGTCTCTGGTGCTAGCGACACTCCTGTTCTAGATGGAATGTTATAAAGCAGAATCGGAATATTCACATTCTCAGATATGTGGCGAAAGTGCTCATACAGCTCTTCTTGGGTTGGTGCAACAAAGTAAGGTGTAATGATAGACAGAACATCTACCCCTAGATCTGCCAGTTTGTTTGACAGCCTGATGGTTGCCTCCGTACTATTCTCACCTGCTCCAATGAATACCGGCACTCGTCTGCCTACAGCATTCACGACAGTTTCAGCAATTTGAAGCTTTTCTTCCTCTGAAAACAAATGAAACTCTCCATTTGTACCTAAAGCAAAGATGCCGTGTACACCTGAGTCGATCAAACGATTCACTAATTGCGTTGCCACTTCGGGATGAAAATGTTCTTTCTCAGTAAGTGGTGTCAAAATAGCTGGTATAATCCCTTGAATGTTCAAATGATCCTCCCTTTCTAATTTGTTGCATTTTTAAACACATTATAACTTAAGCGCTTTCATGTTATTTATTATAAAAGGATTATGATTTAATTAGCAACACTTTTTTGATTTTTCCGTTATAATCCGTCCATTTCTTATACAGCTGTTGATGTTTTCAACAAAAAAAAGCGAACCATTTTGGTTCACTTTTGAATGACTTTCAACGTACTATCCTTTTTATTTCATTATATAATAGTGATTGAAGATATAGTTTTTAATGCCTAAAATATGATTAAGACAAAATGAAGGAGGATGGTATGAGTAAATTTAGTTTATTTAACAAGTTTTTGGTACAAGAAGGCGAAAAAGAAAAAATGGTTGATATTCTGTTAGAAGCAGCAGAATCAATGAAGAATTTGGATGAATGTGAAATATATCTTGTGAATATTTCCCAGAATGAACCAAATTCTGTTTATGTTTATGAAGTGTGGGCAAATGAAGATGCCCATCAAGCGTCTCTAGGTCTCGAAGCTACCCAAACATTAATAAGTCGTGCGAAACCAATTATTACTGGTATGGAAAGAATCAATACTTTAATAACAAAAGGCGGAAAGGGCATTTCATCTAATTAGAATTAAACCGCCTTAGATATAAAATTAGAGCTAGCTGTCATTGTTGCAGCTTTTTTTCTTATTTAAAGCAAAGATTAAGAACTATTGTAAGGACTACACATTTTAGATATGTGTAGTCCTTTTAATATCAACTGTTTTACTCAACTAACCAAATATAATTGTACATTCACTTTTGAATGACTTTCAACGTATGAAGAAGCCCTTGCACCTTTTGTTCTAATCTTTCGTGTAAAAGGTCAGCATCTTCCGTTTCTTGCGTATTGGGTGCAGCAATACAAAGGTGATGGATCGGATAACTTGTTTCTTGCTTCATGTTATGCATAAGCTGACCCATGAACTGAACAGCTGCGCCGTCTGATAAAGATCGTTTAAGGATAAGCCAAATGGTCAACTCTTCTTGTTGAAGCATGCCGTAAAGGATCATATCGTCTTCGGCGTCTCCTGCGGCATATTCCGCTAATCCGTTAGCTTGCTCGAAAAACAGCATATCTTCAGCTGGCTCTAGCTGTTCATGAAGCGTCTTCGTTCCCGTTCCAATAGACCTTTTCCAAAAAAATCCGCCGTTTTTCTTATGTGAGGAAAGGATGCGAAGAGGCTGATTCACGGAAAACGTCATTCCTTCTGAGCCATATGTCCTCCAGCCATCCGCTATGTTTATAATTGATGCTTTAGAAGAGGCCGCAGGCTCAATCATCAGCTGAGGGTTTGCCCTAAATGGATGCTGGAGCGGTGTTACACTTGTTTTATACACACGGTTGATTCGTTCAGTGGTCAAGACGTGATGCGGCAGTCCTAACTTATCAGTCTTTCCTTCATGAAGCAGAAGCAGCCGATCACAATACAAGCTGGCGATGTTCACATCATGAAATACACCAATGACCGTTAATCTAGAGGAAGTCGTTTCTTCTTTAATTAAATCAAGCAAATCTTTTTGATAGGCTAAATCAAGGAAGCTGGTTGGTTCATCCAGCAATAAATATTCAGGCTCCTGCGCTAATGCCTGTGCCAAATACACACGCTGCTGTTCTCCTCCACTTAACTCATGGATGGGTTGATTCTTAAACTGTGCAACACCCGTTTGTTCCATGACTTTGCTGACGACCTGCACATCTTCTTGCGTGACAGATTGCAGCCATCCTTTTTGATATGGATAACGACCGAATTGGACGGTTTCTTCCACCGTAAATGAAAAAGCTTGGTCCGTTTTCTGTGGCAGAACTGCCATTTTTTGCGCAAGCGTCTTGGGCTGATAGGATTGAACAAGTTGACCGCCAAGGCGTACTTCACCGCTCTTAGGTGCTAAAATTCCTGCCATCATTTTAAGCAGGGTCGTTTTACCGCTCCCGTTTGGGCCGAGTATACCGAGAAATTCTCCTTGCTTTACTTCAAGACTAATGCCACGAATGATCTCTTTATCTCCATATCCACCTCTGATTTCCTTCACTTGAATCATACGTGCGTTCCCCCTCTATATTTACGAATGAGGATGATACCAAATACAGGTGCACCAATTAACGCAGTAATGATGCCAATCGGTAATTCAGTCGGCTCAATGATGGTACGGGATAACACATCTGCTAATACAAGAAAGGAAGCACCGTTCAGCATAGACAAAGGCAGCAGATGCCGGTGATCCGTAATAGTTAAGAGGCGGATAAAATGTGGAATCACAAGGCCTACAAAACCGATCGTCCCCGATACCGCTACTGCACTTCCGGTCAGAATCGAGCCCGCCAGCAGCACAATATATTTGCTCCTTTTCACATGTACACCTAATAGCTTTGCCTTCTCCTCGCCATAAGTCATGACATTCAAATCTCGCCCCATTAGCATTAAAGCAATGGTCCCAATGAGAAAGAAAGGAAGAAATAGCGCAATATAACGCCAGCCCCTCATGGACACACTGCCAAGCAGCCAATGAATGATCTCTTTTAGATCATCACCTGTTAAAGCAATCATCAATGAAATGAGCGCACCCAAAAAAGAGCTGAAAATCACTCCTGTCAAAATTAAAGAAGAGATGCTCATCCCCCGATGAACAAGACGCGCAAAAAAGAGAACGAGACAGAGGGTCACAAGCGCTGTTGTCATACTGAATAATGGCAGTGTGAAACTGCCAAAAAGCGGGAGCTGCAAGCTAAAAAACAGGGTCGCTACGGCTCCAACTGATGCCCCTTGAGATACCCCCAGCGTATAAGGATCAGCGAGAGGATTTTTTAATAAACCTTGAAAAGCTGCGCCAGATAACGCCAGCGCTGCTCCGACTAATGCCGCTAATATGACTCTTGGCAGCCGAATGTTCATCATAATATTGCGATCGATGGAATCAATGGTTCCAAACTGCACTCCGAATAGTTCATGAACAAATATTCGAAGAATAGAAGGAATGGGAATCCCTAAGCTTCCAAAGGAGATTCCCATTCCAATACTCATTACAAGAAGTAAAGTACTTAATGTATATGCGATGATCAATTTATTTGAACGTGTCAGGATAGACGCTTTTCGCAAGAGACTCGACTCCTTCAACCAATCGCGGTCCCGGTCTAGATGCGAGATCCGTATTCAATTGAAAGACTTGTTTTTCTTTCACTGCTTTCATTGCATTCCAGCCGTCTCTTTTTTTCAGATCAGCTAAGCTGGAACCATCAATTGTCACGATGACATCAGGATTTCGTTTGATAATCGATTCTTCTGTCATTTGCACCCAGCCAGTTTGATCGCCAGCAGCATTTTTGGCATGGATAACAGAAAGCATTTCATCCATAAATGTATTTTTACCAGTTGTATAGATTTCAGGAGCACCTGACACTTCGACAAAGACTGTTTTTTGTTTGTCTTTCGAAATCGCCTCTGCTTGTTTATTGATGTCATTCAGTTTTGTTTTCATCTCGTCTACAAGCTTTGTTGATGCTTCTTTCACGCCAGCTGCTTCACCGATCATATTGATTGATTTGTACACATCCTTAAAGGAGGTCGCATCATTTACAGTCAGCACTTGGATTCCTGCATCTTCAAGCTGTTTAAATCCATCTTTTGATCCCATCTGAGATGCATGTGCTAATACAAGGTCTGGCTTTAAGGAAATGACCTTCTCGACATTGAATTCAAGCCCGCCAATCTTCTCTACCTTTTCGACTTCCTTTGGATAATTGTCAAAGTCTGATCGTCCAACCATTTTATCTCCAAGACCGAGTGCATAAGCAACCTCCGTATTACTTGGAATTAACGAAACAATTCGTTTAGGCTGTTCTTTGATTTCGACTGTTTTGCCAGCTGCATCTTTAATCGATACTGGAAATGCCGCAGTGGCCGTTTCTTTATTTTGTGACCCTTTTGCTTTGTGATCTGTCTCAGCGCCTGCACATCCTGCTAAAACACCCATCACAAGCAATAACGATAGCCAAATAGCTGTTAACTTTTTCATGAGTGGACCCCCTGGTTTATGTACTGCTTGACGAAATCTCTTTCGTCAATTCTTTTCTAATTTCGGGAATATTATACTACAGTGCAGATAGGTTGTATATGTGATTTCTAAAAGCGTTTTTTCTGTTCACAAAACAAAAAAACAGCCTCTGAAAAGACTGTTTTTCACTCTTCTATTAATTGATTTGTTCTCCATTGATGACGACTTTCTGAAAGGCAGGCGAAACAGCATGCTCTAAAGATAGGGGATACGCCACATCATCTATGACACAATCTTTCATTTTAAAATGAGTAACAGGAGAATGTGCGTATGCGGCTATTTTTACACCATATCGTCCGCCACTGCTTTTGAGTCCTTCTACTTCAATATGACGTACAACAGGACGATGCGGACCAGCATCTCCTTCCTCATACATCATGTCGATACAGACCACTTCATGCTTTAGACTTTTCACTGTATTGTTTTTAAAATAAATATGTTCAATGGTACCGCCTCTGACAGAGTTGGTTTTAATACGCAGTGCCCGGTCAAGGTTCGGACTGTCCATGACATTATTTTCTGCATAAACATACCTTACGCCTCCAGAGATTTCGCTCCCGATCGTCACACCGCCGTGTCCATCCCGCATCTCATTTCTACGAATGACGATGTTTTCAGATGGAATCCCTATTCTTCGCCCATCCTCGTTTCTGCCCGATTTGATGGCAATACAATCATCTCCGTTATCAAAATAACAATCTTCAATGAGTACATTCCGGCAAGACTCCGGATTGACACCATCTGTGTTTGGTCCATGCCCAATGATTTTAACGCCGCGGACGATGACGTTATCACTTAACACAGGATGAATTTGCCACATTGGTGAATCCTTCACTGTCACTCCTTCGATTAGAACATGCTGACATTGGTATGGCTGGATAAAGCTCGACCTTAAATAATGACCTTCTCCAAATACCCTTTCTTCTACCGGTATTCTCTTTTCCGCCATTTCAAACAAAAGCTGGCGATCCCGATCCTGAGAGGGCTGGCCATTCGTCCCATACTTCCAAGGCCACCAATGATGCTCATCCCCTCTGCCATCAAGCGTTCCTGCTCCTGTAATAGCGATATTTTCTGCATGGTGTGCATAAATGAGAGGTGAATAATTATAAAGCTCAACCCCTTCATATCTTGTCAGCACAAGAGGCAAGTAATCCTTTGAGTCTTGGCTGAATGTCACATAGGCTTTCTCATGCAGATGAAGTTCTACATTGCTTTTCAATTCTAAAGCACCTGTCATAAATGTTCCTGCTGGGATCAGCACCCGTCCCCCTTTCAACCGATGCGCATCATCAATGGCAGACTGAATGGCATTTGTAGAAAGCTCTTGCCCTTCCGCATCTGCTCCATAATGCACCACATTCAATTCACGATCTGGGAACTGCGGTGCTTTTATCTGCTTTAGCACTTGATCGATTCCGTTTGCTTTCTTATTTATCTTCCCTTGCTTTGCTAAACGAGCAATTCCGACTCCAGTTAGTACCGTTCCTGCTGTGATATACATCAAATTCCGTTTTTTAGACAATTTCTCATCCCCCAGTCGCCTTAAAGTGTGACACCTGTTTTGAAAATAGCCAGCTCTCTAAAATTGTTTTTTTCATGATTTAACAGCTTCCCGCTCGCCACATCAATGACAGTTGAAATGAATTTTTCTAATACAACATCTTCCGGTACATCTTCAAGCAGTTCTCCAGCATTAAAGTCAATCCAGTGCTTTTTTGTTTCATATAAGGCTGTGTTGGTTGAGATCTTCATTGTTGGCACAAACGTACCAAATGGTGTCCCCCGGCCTGTTGTAAACAGGACCATTTGACAACCGGAAGCAGCCAGTGCAGATGAAGCAACCAAATCATTACCAGGTGCACTTAATAGGTTCAATCCCTTTTGTTTCAGCAACTCTCCATATTTCAATACATCTTTAATATCAGAAGTACCTGCTTTTTGTGTACAGCCAAGAGATTTATCCTCTAATGTCGAAATTCCACCGGCTTTATTTCCCGGGGAAGGATTTTCATATACCGGCTGTCGATGATCCATGAAGTATTGTTTGAAGTCATTGATCATTTGTACAATATTGTCGAAAGTCGCTTCTGATGCTGCTCTCTCCATTAAAATCGTTTCAGCACCAAACATTTCGGGCACTTCTGTCAGCACAGTTGTTCCGCCTTGCGCGACAAGAAAATCCGACAGTCTGCCTAAAAGCGGGTTTGCGGTAATACCAGAGAATCCATCTGATCCTCCGCACTTCAAACCGATTTTCAGTTCAGATAACGGAATATCTTCACGATGATCTTCTTTCGCCGCATCATAAATTTCCTTGAGTAAAGCGACTCCCGTCTCAATCTCATCTCCTACTTCTTGGCTTCTTAAAAATTTCACTCTCGTACGGTCATATTCACCTAATGTGGACTGAAAATCCTCAATGTCATTGTTTTCACAGCCAAGCCCAAGAACGAGTACTCCTCCAGCGTTAGGGTGTTTCACCGCATTTTGTAGAATGGTTTTGGTATTTTCATGATCGTCTCCAAGCTGTGAGCAGCCATAATTGTGCTTTAATACGAGGGCTGTTTCAAAAGGATGGATGTTTCCACCCATTTCAGCGGTGAATATTTTGATCATTTGATCTGCGATGCCATTCACGCATCCAACGGTAGGAACAATCCAAAGCTCATTACGGATCCCGCTTTCGCCATTTTTTCGTTTATATCCTTTAAAAGTAAGATTCGTTTTTTCATAGGGATTTTCTGATAATGAAGGCAGGTATTCGTATTCGAGCTTGCCAGATAGATTGGTTTTGATATTATGCGTATGCACCCATTCTCCAGCAGAAATTATAGTCACTGCATGACCAATGGGATAGCCATATTTGATAATATTCTCTCTTTGCTTGATTTCAGCCAATGCAAACTTATGACCTTTGGCGACGGTCTCTTTTAAGATAATCGTATGTCCTTGATGCTGCAGCTCCTCCCCTTGTTCAAGCTCTTTTAAAGCAATACCGACATTATCTGAAGGGTGGATGACAATAAAGTCTTTCATGCTTTCTCCCCCTGACTTTCATATTGATGAAGCATCATTCGATGAACAGCTGCTCTCATCCCATGCGTCTGTATGAGGGTAAGCTGATCAGCTACAGCTTGACTCAATCCATTTATATCTGTTAAATCTCTGCCCCATAATGACTCGCATGAAAGAATTTTCGCTGCAATTCCTTCAGTAGAATGGTTTTCCTCTTCCCATGCTTCCTTCATGAGCGTTAGCACAGTTTCATCATCCTTTACCCTTCCTGCATGTGCTCTGTAGAAATAAATGAGACTGCTAAGTGAAAACACAAGTTTCATTGGCAGCTGTTTCTTTCGCTCAACATAATCAAGCAATGACGGGAGATTACGGGTTCGGAATTTGGAAACCCCATTCAGTGCAATATCCAGCAATTGATGCTTTACAAATGGATTGCAAAAACGATCCCAAACGGATTGTGTATAAAGAAGAAGCTCATCTTCCGGGAGTTCAAGCCCTGGAAGTACTTCTTCCTCCAGCATACGCCTGACGAACGGACCAACATGCTCATCATCCACAGCTTCTTTTACAGTTTCTAAACCGCATGAATAGGCAATCGGCACCATCGCTGTATGTGCACCATTTAAAATTCTTACCTTGCTCATACGATAAGGCGCAATATCCTCTACAAAAAGTACATTTAATCCTGCTTCTTGAAAGGGAAGCTCCTTTTGCACAAAGGCAGGCGCTTCAATGACAAAAAGATGATAATATTCTGCCGTGACAAGCAATTCGTCGATATACCCTGCCTCCTTTTCTACAATTTCAGCCGCTTCCTTAGAGAATCCAGGGACAATCCGGTCCACAAGTGTATTACAAAACGTGTTGGCTTCCTTTATCCATATAATAAACCCAGGCGGCAGTTCCCACTCAGCTGCCATACCGATCACATATTCCTTCAATCGATCACCATTTTGTTCCACCAATTCACAAGGCACAATGATCAGACCTTTCTGCTTATCTCCAGCAAATGCTTTAAACCGGTGATACAAGAACGCTGTCAGCTTTCCTGGAAAACTGGCTTGCGGCCGATCCTCCAAACGATCCTCCTTTCTGAACACAAGTCCTGCCTCCGTCGTGTTTGAGAAGACAAAGCGGAGATCCGGGTTTTCCGCTACGTGTAAAAACTCCTCGTAATCCGTATACGTACTAATTCCTCTGCTAATCGATTGGATGATCATACGTTCATTCATTTCTTGCTGGTCATGATATCCTTGAATACATAATGTGTACAAGCCGTCTTGTTCATTTAAGGATGCTACCGATCCTTTTCGAGGAGGAACAACAACCGCTCTTCCTTTAAAATCTGTGCAGTCGTTCAGCTTCTGGATGTGCCAATTGATAAATCCTCGCATAAAATTTCCTTCGCCAATCTGCAAAATCGTTTCCGGATACTCAGGTGCCGGGTATATGGCTTTTGATAATCGTTTCAAATGGATTCCCCTCTCCGCGCGATATGCACACGTGAACATTTTATCTAAACAGATGCTGATTACTGCACCTGTTTGACTGAATCTCTGATCATCAGCTCTGTGTGGACATACACTTTTTCCATATGATCTTCTTCTTGTTCTTCACCGTTTATCACTGAAAGGATAGCTTCTGCTCCAAGTGCACACATTTTTTCAATCGGCTTTTTCACCGTTGTCAATGCAGGTGTGGTATAGGATGAAAAGGCAATATCATCAAAACCAATTATAGAAATATCACCCGGACACGTTTTGCCTTTTGCAAATAAAGCATTCATTGCACCAATCGCCATGTCATCGTTTGAGCAAAAGAGCGCTGTTGGCGGATCATCAAGGGCCAGCAGTGATTCCATTGATTCATAGCCGCTTTTCATGTGATAGTCGCCTTTCATCATATATTCTTTCTTCATAGGTATTTGGTGATCAATTAACGCTTGCAGGAAACCAGCTTTTCTTTCTTGAGTTGATTTAAAGCCTTCTTTTCCTTCAATGATAGCGATTTGTTCATGACCTTGCTGAATGAAATGGTGTGCAGCCTGATAAGCTCCTTGACTATCATCTGCTAATATATTCATGACCTCATCACTTTCTACACGGCGATTCAGCACAATAATGGGAATGCCTTGTTTCTTCACATGATGGATAAATGCTTCATCGTGCTCGCTTTGGCTCATAAGCAAAATGCCATCGTAGCGTTGTTTATGAATGGTTGTGTAATCGTGAAAGTCGTCAATTCCTCTTACAAAGAGATTATAATGCTCTGTCATGACGCTATTGACACCTTTTAACGCATCCACAAAGAAGCTTGAAGATGTCCCTTCTGTTAAACTCGTAAAAAACAGACCGATTGTAAATGATTTTTGTGATACAAGGCCTCTCGCATGGACATTCGGTGAATAATTCAGCTGTTTTGCAATCGACAAAATCTTTTGTTTTGTCTTCTCCTTAATAAAAGGACTGTTATTCAAAGCCCTTGATACCGTGGTATGAGAGACATTTGCCAATTTTGCTATGTCTTTAATTGTGACTGTCATGCTATTTCCGCCTTTTATGATTTTTTACCATCTTATCATAAAACCGCTTTCATTTTCTTCATGTCATCTTGTTTGGATGCTTAAGCTGCTTTGCCCGGTCAAATTGGAAATACTGTCTGGCATTTTCATAGCTGATTCCTTTCACGATTCCCCCTAACAGCTCAAGATCATAAGGGACTTCTCCTTTTTCTACCCAATCTCCGATGATATCGCAAAACAGTCTTCGAAAATATTCATGCCTTGTATACGAAAGAAAGCTTCGTGAATCTGTCAGCATCCCAATGAAACGGCTGATCAGCCCAATACTTGATAGAGCCATCATCTGCTCTGTCATCCCTTGTTTCGTATCATTAAACCACCAAGCTGTACCATGCTGGATCTTCCCAGGTGTCGTCCCGTCTTGAAAGCTTCCAGCCAATGTTGAAATCACAACATTATCCCGAGGATTCAAGGAATAGAGAATGGTTTTTGGCAGTGCCTGTTTTTGTTCTAAACGATCCAATATTCGGCAAAGCGGCTTGGCAATGTCTTCATCATTCATCGCATCATACCCTGTATCTGGTCCAAGCCGTTCAAACATTTTCGTATTGTTGTTCCTAAGCGCATTGATATGGAGCTGCATCGTCCAGCCCCGCTCATAGTAAGCCTGACCTAGCTGAATAAATGTTTGTGTTTTAAATTTGATCTTCTCTTTTTCCGTCAATGAATGCCCAGACATTCTTTTATGGAAGATGGCTTCCACTTCTTCTTCCGTCGTTTCTTCAAACGTCATTTCGTTAATAGCATGATCTGAGATCAAGCAGCCCTGTTCATGGAAAAAATCAATTCTTGCGAGGAGTGCTGTCAAAAAGTCTTGATAGGATTGTATTGAAGTAGATGAGGCCTCTGCCAGTTCATAAACATACGCTGCAAATAGATGATTCGTTATATCGAGTGCCTTATCAGGCCGAAATCCGGGAAGCACTTGCACAGTGAATCCTTCTTCCCGCAGTTTTTGATGATAGTCAAGCGAATCGACTGGATCATCTGTTGTCACGACTGTTTCAACGTTCGATTTCACAATGAAGTCTCTTGCACCAAAACCCTCTCCTTGCAGCTTTTCATTTACTTTCTGCCAGATGATGTGTGCGGTTTTTTCGTTTAAAAGTTCTTCTACACCAAAATATCGTCTCAGCTCTAAATGAGTCCAGTGATAGAGCGGATTTCCAATGGTCATGGGAACGGTCTTCGCCCACGCCAGAAATTTCTCATAATCTGAGGCATCCCCTGTGACTTGCGATTCGGGTATGCCATTTGCTCTCATGGCACGCCATTTATAATGATCTCCGTAAAGCCATGCTTCGGTGATATTATGGAAGGTTTTATTTTCATAGATTTCTTTGGGGCTTAAATGACAATGGTAATCTATAATTGGAAGGTCCTTTGCAAACTCATGGTATAGCTTTTCCGCCGTTTGACTGTTGAGTAAAAAATGCTCATCTAAAAAGGCTTTCATCAAACTCCCCCATCTCTCTTATAGATAAAAATGATTTGTTCACGTTAACAATTTTATTGTAACCGTTTACAAATTCAATTTCAATCCTGAAACAGGAAAAAACGATCTCCTTTAGAAAAGAAAATCGTTTTTTGGCTATTTTACAGGTGATGATTTTTTTAGGATAATCGCAATAGTTGTTCCAGTGCCTAGTTCACTTTCAACTTGAATATCACCGTCATGCAGCAAGACAAGCTCTTTTGCTATCGCAAGCCCGAGTCCTGTTCCGTTCGTTGGATCATTTGTATTTGTCCCTCTGTAGTAGCGGTTAAATAGGTGCTCCACCGTTTCCTGTGCCATTCCGCGGCCATTGTCTTTCATTTCGATCCGAACTTCTTCATCTGTTTCAGATAAAACAGCTGTAATATGAGTGCCTTTTTCGTTATGCTTCACTGCATTCGCCAGCAGGTTCTCAATCACTCGTCTGAACCAGGCTCTATCGATCTCAAATATGACACCATCTGTTTGATCTTCAAAGGAGCATGGATAATCCTCAGATGAGGAGCTTCTTGAAAACTCGTCCATAATGGAAGCTAAAAATTCACTGAGTTCGACCGGTTTCCGATTAATAGGCAGGGCACCATTCTTCAATCGGTATGTGAGGTTTAAATCCTCGATTAGTGTCGACATGTATTCTGATTTCTCACGAATCACCTGTCCCATTTCCATGACTTCTTCCTTGGACCATTGATATTGATCGGATTCAAGCATGAGTCCATAGCCGTAAATCGTACTTAGAGGCGTTTTCAAATCATGAGACAATCCTGCAATCCATTCTTCCCTTGTGGTTTGAATTTTTCTTCGGTTTGCTTCGTTCTCTTTTAACGTATGTGTGAGCTGATCCATTGTTTTTAGAATATCCTCAAATAAACGGTATTCCCGCTTAATACGGCCTTTTTTATTTTTACTGACTGGAATTCCCTTTCTATTTGTTGGTTCCTGCAATTTATTTTTTGATAAGAAAATCAGCCAGCGAATAATGTGATAAATTGGCAGCCCATAGCGATACGAATACCATAATGTCATGACAATAATAATAGTGAGTGCAAGACCTGCAATTAAGATGGTTGTATATTGATTTAAAGCGTCTGTCTCTTTATCGTATAGCTCGTCTGGGCTGTATACTTTATTTGGTACTGAAACGATGATATACAGTTTTTTATTCACTTTTATATAAGTGAGGTCACTTCTAAACTCCCAAGGCTTCGATTGATACTTGAGCAATTCAACATCTGTTACATCATGTTTCAAACTGGTGTTGGCTCGAATGCCTTTTAAATATTTCCCTTCTTCATTGAACAGATGAACCGATCCGTTCATTCTCTTCAGGAATTCTTTCGTTTCAACCGAATACTGAGATAATGCAGCCAAATTTTTCTCGTGCTGTTTCAGATAATTGGCTACCTTTGTGCTGTTCGTTTTGAACCCATATAACACAATAAAGCTTTCTTGATCAATCTCAATTGGCCAGAAGTACATCTTGTAATCTTTGAATTCTTTTTTTTCAAAGATCTTGATCATTTCATCCTTTTGATAGGATGTTGGAATGGATTTAGGCCGGTGATAACTATAAACGTTATTCTTTTTCGAATCAATCACTTGCAGCCAGCCGTCTCGTTTTTTCACTGCTTGCTTGAGCTGATCGTCGGCTTCCATTTTTCCATCCTCGTTAAAATAAAGCCAGCTCATGAGTGTATCTCCATCAGCTTTTGTTAAACCGGTTTCAGCCATGTTCTCGTATTGTTTTGTTAAATATAAATTATCAGAGAACGTCTGCCCGATCGTCAGAATGGCAATCACAATAAACATTTGTCCGACAAAGTGAAAGAAAAGTTTTGATCGTAAATTCATAAATTATTGAAGGACCTTTGCAGGGTGTGGTATAAATTTATATCCCATACCACGGATCGTCACAATATATTCGGGCTGACTCGGATCTAATTCGATCTTTTCTCTCAGCTTTCGAATATGAACCATGACAGTGTTGTTATCACCATATGATGGGACGCCCCATACTTTCTCATAGATTTGATCTTTTGAAAGAACTACATTCGGATGGTCACAAAAGTACTTCAGCAAAGAAAGAAGCTGAGCAGAGCATGCCGTCACCTCTCCTCTTACTTTCAATTCGGCTGCATGAGGATGATAGGAGAAATGGGCATAATGATATTGGCTTTGAGTATCTTCTTGCTCCTCCTGTAAGGAGATATATGTTCGGTTTAGGTGAGCCTTAATTCTAGCCACTAACTCAAGCGGGTTAAATGGCTTCGTGATATAATCATCTGCCCCCTGCGCAAAGCCCGTTAGTTTATCGACATCAGACGTTCTTGCAGTTAAATAGAAAATAGGCGCTTTCGTTAATTTTCTGATTTCAGGCAGAACGTCAAAGCCAGACTTACCGGGCATCATCACATCTAGAAGTAAAAGGTGGATGTCCTCGTTTTTGACAACATCTAATGCTTCATCTGCATGGTAGGCTTTATAAATATGCTTGAATCCTTCTTTTTTTAATACGCGTTCAACCATTTTCACAATTGCTTCTTCGTCATCTGCAATCAATATTTTTGCTGTTTCCACGCATCTCTTTCCTTTCTAGCTATGATCTCTAACCGTATATTACCATTGTCTAAAGTAAAAAAGTACCTCTTTTCTGCATAAAAGCGAAAAAATATCAATTGGAGAAAATAGCAGCATCAGGAATTTTCAAACACGCAAAAAAACCCGGCAGCTGCACCGAGTTCCTTTACATCTATTATCCATTCACAGCTTCTAGCTTTCGTTCATGATTCATTAAGTCATATGTTAAACAGATCGGTTTATTCGTTCTAGGATCAAGCACAATTTCTGCATCAATATGGAATACCTGACTGAGTACCTCTTTGGTCATGACCTCATGTGGCGTACCGTCTTTTATCACTTTCCCTTGATTGAGGGCAATCATGTAATGTGAAAAACGCGCCGCATGATTCAAATCATGAATGACCATTAACACAGTTCGGCCCTGCTCTCTATTTAAACGTTCTAACAGTTGAAGAATCTCGAGCTGATGTGCAAGATCCAAATACGTCGTAGGTTCATCCAATAGGAGCAGCTCTGTTTCCTGAGCAAGTGCCATCGCTATCCATACACGCTGACGCTGTCCACCTGAAAGTGCTTCAATTGGCCGATCATGAAAAGCGATCATTCCCGTTTCTTCAAGTGCCCATCTAATGATTCGTTTATCTTCATTTGATAAGCGGCCAAACCCATTTTGATGCGGGAAACGTCCATATGACACGAGCTCATACACTGTCAATCCACTTGGTGCTTCGGGCGTTTGCGGTAAGATCGCCATTTGTTTTGAAATTTCTTTTGTCGGCGTCTCATGGATGGCCTGGCCATTTAAGTAAACAGCTCCTCGATTGGACTTCATAATACGAGACATCGTTTTTAAAATGGTTGATTTCCCGCAGCCATTCGGTCCAATCAGTGTTGTCACCTTGCCTTTTGGGATACTGACATTCAAATCTTCTACAATCAAACGGTCTTGATAACCGATACAAAGCTTTTCTGTTTCGAGCGATTTCATATGTTGTCTCTCCTTCCTCATTAGTTCGATTTCATCAATAAGTAAATGAAGTAAGGTGCGCCTAGAGCAGAAACGACAAGGCCAACTGGCACTTCTGATGGTGCAAGTATGACGCGGCCAAGTGTATCTGCCAGTAATAATAACAGCGCGCCAATCAACGCGGAGGCCGGTATCATTCCTTGATGCTTTGGCCCAACAAGCTTTCTCGCCAAGTGCGGTGCGGCTAATCCTAGGAAAGAGATACTTCCTGCAACAGCAACACTCGCACCTGCTAATGCAACGGCAATCAGCATGAGAAGGCTTCTTTCTTTATGAACAGAAATGCCCAATCCATAGGACAGCTGATCACCTAAATTCATAATGTTTAAGTAGCGTGATCTGACAAGCGCTAATATAAGGAAAATCAGCATCCATGGCAGAACAGATAAGACGTATGTCCAGCTCGAGCCATAAATGCTTCCAGATAACCACACGATGGCTTGGTTAAAGTCATTAGGGCTCATCTTCAATTGAATGACCACAATCGCTGCTGAAAACGCAGCATTCACACCAATACCAGTTAAAATCAATCGAACAGGTGTGATGCCTTTTTTCCACGCTAACACATAGATGAGAAATGCAGCAAAGCCTGCACCTACGAACGCGAAAAGCGGCAGTACAAAAATCGTAAAATCACCTAAATTCGTCATCGCGCCTTGAAATGCAAAGATAAATAGCACAACGGCAAAGCCAGCACCGGCATTGACACCGAGAATACCTGGGTCAGCTAAACCATTTTGTGAAACACCTTGCCAAATCGCTCCTGATACAGCGATAGAAGCGCCGACAAGTAAAGCGATGACCATTCTTGGAAGCCTGAACTCGAATAATACGAGCTCATCCATTTCACTTCCGAATCCAAAAAGGGTTTTCAATGTATCCATCGGAGAGATCCTAATTTCTCCGGTATTTAAACTAATGAGGAACACAGCTACGATCGCGAAAAAGATCATGAGCATCGTTCGTTGATATTTCTTTTTCTTTGCTTGCTGCACCATTTCCATTTAAATTCCGCTCCTTTCACGTCTAGCTAAATATAAGAAGAAAGGAACGCCTATAATCGCAGTAATGGCACCGACTGGCGTTTCAAACGGAGCGTTGACCAGCCTTGCAGCAATGTCTGCATAAATTAATAAAATGGCACCTAAAATAGCGGAGCATGGGATAATCCATCGATAGTCCACTCCGACCAAGAATCGAGTGACATGAGGGATCACAAGCCCGATAAAACCAATAGAGCCTGCTACCGACACGGCAGCACCCGTTAAAAGGATAACAACCAATATACCAAGCACCTTGACCGTTTTCGTATACTGTCCAAGTCCTTTCGCCAGTTCTTCACCTAAGCTCAGAACCGTGATCGAGCGGGCAAGGATCATTGCAATGATTAGTCCTGCAATGGCAACTGGGATGATGATATGAATGTTGCTCCAATTCACACCTGCCACTCCGCCAGCATACCAAAAGCTCATATCTTGAGCGACGTCAAAACGGATGGCAATGGCTGAGGAAATGGAGCTCAAAAGTGCTCCAACTGCCGTACCAGCCAGTGCGAGCTTTACCGGGGTCAGTCCCCCTTTTGACATAGTACCGACACCAAATACAATCGAGGCACCGAGTGCGGCTCCAACAAATGACCAAAGAATTAATGTAAAAGAAGATTGGCCAGGGAAAAATGCTAATGCAATGGCAATTGCAAATGCGGAGCCATTTGTCACACCCATAATCTCAGGTGACGCAAGCGCATTTCTTGTCATTCCTTGCATAATGGCACCTGATACGGCTAAAAAGGCACCGACGAGGGCAGCTCCAACTGTACGCGGCAGCCTCAATTCTCGAATGATTTGATGTGAAGTTTGATGTGAATCAAAATGAAAAACGGCTTCCCATACAGTCTGTAGATGAATGTTTGCCGCTCCTAATGATACCGATAAAAAAAGACCAAATGCTAAAGCGATGATTCCTATGATGATAACAGCTGCTGTTCCAAAAGGCTTCGTGACAATATCGATCGTATCATCGCTGGCTGGCAGCTGTTTATTCGATTGTGAGCCCAAAACCAGTCTCTTCCTTTCCGTTCATGTCTATTCTCTATTAGTGATAATGATTATCAATCTCGAAGTCTAGTATATCACTTTCTTTTCTTTTTGAAATCATTGTTCTGATAATTTTCTTTATTTTCATCAAAAAACTGTGAGAATTTCATCATTTTTCTTTTGGTTCTAAATTAGCCGATGCATTTTTATTCCTATCATGTTACGATGAAATCGAAAATGAGAATCATTATCAAGGGAAAGTGAATAGGAGAGAATTTTTGTGAAAAAACGAACTGGATTTCTTTTGATTTCTTTATCCATCCTTATGATCTTTACAGCCGCTTGCGGCAGCACTTCAAATAAACAATCTGCAGCAGCGAAAAAGAATGACATGATGACATATCAGGATGCCAAAGGTGAAGTGAAGCTTCCGAAAAATCCGAAACGAATAGTGCTTCTTGCAGAAAGCTATTACGGGGACCTCGTCACACTCGGCAAGACGCCGGTTGCTACAACATCACCCATCTTTAAAAATCCTTTTTATAAAGGGAAAACAGATGGCGTCGAAAATCTTGGAAGGACTCCATCAGTCGAAAAGGTAGCCGCTTTGAAGCCAGATATGATTATTGCTTGGGGAGAAGATGAGAAGTTTGATCAATACAAAAAAATCGCCCCAACTGTAGCGGTTAAATACAACCAATATTCTTTCAAAGACCAGCTAAAAGAATTCGGTAAAATGACAGGTACACCGAAAAAAGCAACGGAATGGATCACGAAATGGGATACCAAAATTGCTGAGGTGAAACCAAAGGTCACCAAAGCTGTCGGCAGCAAAACGGTCTCGATCGTATCGCCATTTGATAAAGGTATTTATATCTTCGGAAACACTTTTGGCCGCGGGGGCGAAATCATTTATGACGAGTTGAAATTGAAAGCACCGAAGGCCGTCCAAAAAGAAGCGATCGACAGCGGTGTCGGCTATGCAAATATTTCTCTTGAGAAGCTGCCAGAATTCGCAGGCGACTATATTTTCACAGGTCCATGGAGCGGTTCAAAAAGTAAAGGAGACCAAGTGTATCAAAGCAGCATTTGGACATCACTTCCTGCCGTAAAAAATAAACGTGTATTTGAAATAGATCCAGTCGGTTACTTCTTTAATGATCCAGTGTCACTAGAAGGTCAGCTAGAGTTTATTGTGGACCGATTGACATCTGCATCATAAAAAAACGTTTCTCCAGAAATGGAGAAACGTCCAAATTATTGACAACGGGATAAAATGAGCTTTATTTTAGCCCTTTGTCTTCTTTTCAGCGTGATAGAAAACCTTTGCAGTCTAGGAAGGACGAGTACCGGAGCGGAGCGAATTGAACATTCGTGAGCACCGGAGCGCAGACCTGACAACGAATGCGAGGGTTTGTCTACACGCTGAACGTTTCTCCAGAAATGGAGAAACGTCTTCCTTATCTTATGCCGTTTCTTTGGCAAAGCCTTTTGACATCAATGGATAAAGCAAAATACCTACTAAAAATAGACCGATTCCAAGACCAAAAGTTTTCAAGTCGGCTGTTCCTGAAATAATGACCCAAGCCGAATACCCCATCGCAACAAGTGCAATAATGCCGTCTCTTGTTCGATTTCCTTTTTGAAGCTCATACGTGTCACCTTGCATAATGACCTTAAAGCTGTAGATTGAAGACACAATATACGGAATAAGATACGCAAGTGTCGCTGATGTGGTTAAAAAGGTAAAAGCTTCATTGATCGTACGTGACATCACAGAGAAGATAAACAGCTGTGACATAATATTTGTAACAGTCAAAGCGAAAGCAGGACTTCCTTTTTTGTTTGTTTTTGCAAACACTGCTGGAAAATCACCAGCCTTTGCTGCTTGATACGGTACTTCTGAACCGAGTAAAATCCAGCCAAGCATCGAGCCAAACAAACAAATAATCGCAAGCAGTGCCATGACAATTCCGCCAGCTGGCCCAATAATAAGCTGAAGCACATCCACGAATGGTTTGTCAGAGCCTTGCAATTGATCGTGCGGCAGAACACCCATTGTAATCAATGTGATAATCATGTAGATCGAAAGTGCGATTAAAAGACCTGTAATCGTCGCACGTTTCACATCGCGCTGTGAGGATGCTCTTCCTGATAAAATGACAGCTGATTCAATTCCAATAAATGCCCATAGTGTGGAAATAGCCGCATGATGAATTTGGCCTCCAAGTCCGAGCACTCCTTCTCCGCCTGTTTCAACTGGGAAATAATAATGTTCAAATAATGCCGTTTGAAATGCAAATAATCCCGCAACAATAAAAAGGACGAAACCAAGCACCTTTGAAAAGGTCGTAATAAAATTCAATTTACTTGCAGCACTTAAGCTTGTGATTAAAATGGTATGTGTTCCCCATAGAAGAAGGGTACATACGATAAACGTCATGAGCTGTCCAAGTGTGACCGCTTCTTTTCCAAAGGTAAAAACCTCAGTCTTCACTGTGAGAATAGGGAAAAAAGTTGTTAAATAACCAGCAAGGCTTGTAATAATCGCGACATTACTAATCCAGCTTGCCACCCAATATCCCCAAACCATTGTAAAACCGGCCGCTTTCCCTTTTTTCGGATCTTTAAAAAGCGCCCTTGCATAACTTTGTGGTCCAGCTGTCAGCTTCGGCTTATGAATGGACAAATGCCCAAATACAAGCGCAATCATCAGCACACCGCCGCCTGTGACAAGCCATGCCATCGTCACACCTAAAGGACTTGCGTGCTGGGCAAGCGTACTTGGCAACATAAAGATGCCTGAACCTACCATATTTCCGACGACAAAGGCCGTCAATAACCAAAAACCCCATTTTTTTGTCTGTTCCATTTCCGTACCTCCGTTTTATTCACTTTGGACCAGACCCGGCAGTATCTACATTGATATATTTGTGAAGCAATGACTTGCATTCTTTATGTTCATCATGGATTACTTTTTAACAGCATACCCTTATTTTTGTTACTCAGAACATAAAAAAAAGCCTGAACAAAAGTCCATGCTTTTCAAAACATACACCTTGATCTCCGGATAGCCCTCCACGCTTCAAAGACGTGGCAGTCCTGCATTTATTCAATGCAGACCCAGCATAAAGAAAGTTGGAGCTCTCTCTACACTTCGGCGCTGATGCCTTTTTTCTCATGATCTACGATTCCATCTCTCCTATGAGTGACTCATCATCCGCGCAACCTCTACCTCACTGAGACATAGCGTGAGGATTTCTATTCATTTTTACTACACGAAGGTTATCAAACATTCTCACATCTGTCAAAGGGAAAAACATAGAAAAAAGGCAGAGAACTGTTTCTCTGCCCTTTACCTGCTTATTGTTGGTTGTTTTTCTTCTTTTGTACAGCTTCCTGAAGCGGATCGCCTGCTAGCTCTTTACTTGCTTCCTCTAACAGCTGATCTACCTGCTGATGGTCTTTCTCACTTTTCGCCTTTTTATCCTTTTGGAAAAATGACATCGCTGTTTCCTCCCTTTTCATATAATGCGGTTGCCTGTTTAATTTGCGCTACAGCGCTCAGCATTATACAAAGGAAGAGGCTCAATCATCATGAAAGGTCTGTCTCATTTTTTGCAAGTACGTCAGAAAGGTTTTTAAATCATCCTTTGTGAAGTCTGACATCATATGCTGAATCACCTTTCCGAAAAGACGCGTATGCTTTTCATAAATGGCCAGTCCTTTTTCTGTGACTTCTAAACGGACAAGTGACGAATCGTCCTTGTCCCGTTCTCTTTGAATATAACCCTGCTCACATAATTTATTGAGTGCAATAGAGGCTGCACCAGGGTTTAAAGAGAGTCTTTGCTTCAGCTCTTCGGCATGTGATACTTTGCCTTGTATCAAAATAGAAAGAGCATATATCTGCGGTGGCGTGATGTCTTTCTCTAACTCAAGTAACTTGCGGTTTAATTTACGGCTGACTTCATAATGTACAAGAACAATTTCTTTTAAAATGTCTGCATTACCCATCCGAATCGCATCCTTATCGTTAGTATCAACATGACTTCCCCCTTATTATAGAATGTTTTTCCATTCAGCCAACCCTTTTGGCCTTTTTTTCTTTAGAAATAAGCCTTGCTGAATGAATCCACCCTTGATATAGTGAGTACTTGAACTAAAGATAGAACAGGAGTACGCATCATGACAGGAAAAACACACATCATGGGCGGAGTTGCCGCCTCCACAGCCGTTGCCTACTATTATGGATTTGACCCAGTGACGATGGCTGCTGCTGGATCAGTTGGTGCCCTGATCCCTGACCTTTGCCATACAAAAAGTAAAATCGGCAGAAAATTCCCTCTGCTCTCGACACTGATCAGCAGTGTGTTTGGTCATCGCACGTTTACACACAGTTTATTATTTTTGCTGATCATTTATTTTCTAGCGACAACATACATTCCAAATGACAGCCTAAGTATCGGTTTACTAGTCGGGATGGCAAGCCATCTCATCCTGGATGCAGGAACAGTGAACGGGATTAAATTTTTATTTCCAGCTTCCATTAAAGTCCGCCTTCCCTTCTATGTCAAAACAGGCAGCGCAGGAGAACAAGTCGTACTAGCTGCTCTCACCGTCGTTACCTGCTATTACATCGCTGTCATCTGCGGCATATCCATCCCATTCTAATGAATCAAAAAGAGTTTTCCGAAAAAGACAGGATATGAATTGATCATTCCTCATTTTTTTAGTAGGTTTAAGATAAGTGTTTTTACCTTGCAGCTGAATACAGAATGGTGAGGAGCTACATAAATGAAAGCGTTCTTCAAAAATCACTGGTTTTTAGTGTACTCCATCCTCTTCATGTGGATGAAAACATACATCATTTATCAATTCGGATTTCACATACGAACGGCCAATCTGTTTCATGAATGGCTGCTTTTGATCAATCCACTTAGCTTTTTGCTCCCTTTGTTTGGGATTGCTCTTTTTTTAAATGAAACGAAGCAAAAGGTTTTTTTATTGACCGCAAATTTTATTTTGACGGCGATTCTCATATCGAATACGATCTTTTATGGATTTTATATTGATTTCATTACGATCCCTGTATTATTCCAAGCGAAAAACATGGGAGATATGGGCAGCAGTATGACGGAATTGTTCCACCCGCTGTTTTTGCTGATGCTCATTGATTTCGTAGTACTGGCATGGCTGTTAAAGCGTAAACCTTTAGCACCAAAAGCATCCTTCAAGACGATCAAAACATATTATGCCGTGTGCTGCAGCTTTCTATTGTTTCATGTCAGTTCAGCCATGATGGATCACCCTCGCTTTCTGACAAGCTCTTATGATCGAGAAGTGATTGTACGAAACCTTGGGCTGTTCCAGTTCCACCTGTATGACGGCGCTGCCCAAACAGCGCGAATCGGACAAAAAGCCTTTGCAGATGAAGATACACTTTCAACCGTAGCAAACTACACAAAGGCTGATTACAGTGCACCAAACGAAGAGTACTTTGGACTTGCTAAAGGTAAGAATGTGGTGTTCATTTCACTCGAATCAACACAGCAATTTGTCGTTGATCAAAAGGTGAATGGACAATACATCACGCCCTTTTTAAATCAACTCGCTAAAAAGAGTTTTTATTTTGATGAATTTTATCAACAGACTGAGCAAGGAAAGACGTCGGATTCAGAGTTTATTGTCGCAAATTCCCTCTACCCATCTAGCAGCGGCGCTGTCTTTTTTACAGCGAGTGACAACGAATATGACACGTTATATAAGCAGTTGAAAAAAGAGAACTATCAATCCGTCCAATTTCATGCGAATAATAAAACGTTTTGGAATCGTGATGTGATGTATGAATCGTTTGGAATTGACCGTTTTTATGATGTCGATTCATATCAGGTCAATGAACAGAATTCAACTGGCTGGGGCTTAAAGGATATCGACTTCTTTGACCAATCCATTGATTATTTAAAAAAGTTGAAGGCGCCTTATTACAGCACATTTATTACCTTGACCAATCACTTTCCATTTGAAATCGATCCAAAGGATCAATTGATTGATGAATATGATTCGTCCAGCGCCATTTTAAACCGCTATGTGACGACTGTCCGCTATCAGGATGAAGCCATTAAGACATTTTTTGACCGCATGAAAGAAGAAGGACTGTATGACAATACAATGTTTGTTCTCATGGGGGATCACTATGGTATTTCTGAGGCACATCATCAGGCAATGGCAGAGCTGCTCAAAAAAGATGAGATCACACCGTATGACGCTGTTAAATTGCAGCGGGTGCCCTTTTTAATTTACATTCCGGGAGTCACAGATCAAGCACCGCAGACAATTTCTGAAACAGCTGGGCAAATCGACGTGAAACCGACACTCCTGCACTTACTCGGTATTGAAACGAAGGATGCCATTCAATTTGGCAATGACTTATTTTCAAACGAACGGACGCCTTTTGCTGTTTTGAGAAACGGGAACTTTATTACTGATGATTATCTCTATACAAAGAACACCTGCTATGATCAAAAAACAAAAGAACCTGTTGAACAGGATGAGGTATGTCAGCCTTATATCGAAAAAGCCAATAAAGAGCTTTCCTTATCAGACAAAGTGATCAATGGGAATTTGCTGCGTTTTTATCAGCATTAAAAGTCGCCATCTGGCGGCTTTTTCTTTTCTCTTTTTACTGAAAGCCTATGAATGGTCAAATAAGTTTGCTTATAATAAAGGATACAGATGATATTGAATAATAAGAGGTGTGAACATGAAGTATGCGTTCTTCGCCTTCATCTCCATCTGCTTGCTCCTGAGCGGGTGTCAAACAGAGATGAAGTCATCGGATACAAGCAAAAAAACAGAGCTTGTCATTTCAGCAGCGGCAAGTCTTCAGGATGCACTTATAGAAATTGAATCTGCCTTTAACGATGAGCATCCGAATGTGACATTAACAAATAATTTCGGGTCATCCGGCGCATTGAAGCAGCAAATCGCTCAAGGGGCAAAAGCGGATCTCTTTTTCTCTGCAGCTGAAGCGCCCTTTGATGAGCTTGTGCAATCTGGAGACATCGATCAACATTTTATCAAGGATGCCATCCAAAATGAGCTTGTACTCATTGTGCCAAAAGATCATTCTTCCTCTATTAAAAGCTTTCAAGACGTCCAGCACATAAAAGGAAAAGTTGCTCTTGGCACACCTGAATCCGTTCCTGCTGGTACATACGGCAAAGAAATTTTCACAAAGCTGAACATCTGGGATCAAGTGAAAAAGAACGCTGTGTACGGCAAGGATGTGCGACAGGTTTTAAACTACGTAGAAACAGGAAATGTGGAAGCGGGTGTTGTGTATAAAACAGACGCCCTCGTTTCCAAAAAAGTAAAGATTGCAGCTGAAGCCAATCAGGATATGCATTCCCCGATCATTTACCCAGTAGGGATCGTAAAAGGGACAGAACATTTAGAAGAAGCCAAGTCCTTTTTTGAATTTCTTCAATCAGAAACAGCCAAATCCATTTTTAAAAAGTACGGCTTTCAAGTGACATAATGCCCATGCTGACTGAAGAATTCCTATCTCCCATTTGGCTGTCTGTGCAAGTTGCCGTTGTGAGCGGACTACTGGCAACTGTTTTTGGTACATTGATTGGTTATTGGATGGCGCGAACATCATTTAAAGGGAAAATGATCGTAGAAACGCTCTTGATGATGCCGCTTGTCCTCCCGCCAACGATTGTAGGGTTTTTATTGCTCGTCATATTCGGAAGGCATAGCATAATCGGGGGCGCGATTGAGTGGATCTTCCACCAGCCTGTCATTTTTACATGGTGGGCGGCAGTTATTGCATCGACGGTTGTGGCATTCCCGCTTATGTATCAATCTGCAAAAGCTGGATTTTCTACGATTGAGTCAGACATTGAAGGGGCTGCAAAAGTAGATGGTGCTCATTCATTCCAAGTCTTTGCTTATATTACTGTACCACTTGCCCTGCCTTCCCTCTTGTCAGGCAGCATCCTCAGTTTCGCTAGAGCCCTTGGAGAATTCGGGGCGACCTTAATGTTTGCCGGCAACATCCCAGGAAAAACCCAAACACTCCCAACTGCTATCTATGTAGCGATTGATTCTGGAAGAATGGAGCTTGCTTGGGCGTGGACGATTTGTATTGTGATCTTATCTTTTATCATGCTCTTGGCTGTGCGACGAAGCAGTACGTAAAAAATCCCCTTTCTCACATGAGAAAGAGGATTTTTTTATTTATTCAAACCCAACCGTCATCGTCTCTGGATTCGAGCCGACACGTTCGTTATTGTTTAATGCATCGATTTTTTCCATGTCTTCTTTGGAAAGCTCGAAGTCAAAGATGTCTGCATTTTGTTTAATGCGTTCTTCATTGATTGATTTAGGAATTGTCACGACACCGCTTTGCAGATCCCAGCGCAAGATGACTTGAGCAACAGATTTGTTGTACCGTGCAGCAATGTCTTTCAATACGTCATGATCTAATAGTTTCCCTTGCATCAGCGGAGACCATGCCTCAATTTGAATGCCTTTTTCCTTTGCATATTGACGCAGTTCAACAAGTGTCAGTTTCGGATGAAACTCAACTTGGTTCACAGCTGGAACAACCTCAGCATCTTTTAATAGCTCTTCTAAATGCTGAATGTAGAAGTTGCTGACTCCAATGGCTCTGACTTTCCCATCTTTATAAAGTTTCTCAAGAGCGCGCCATGTTTCTTTAAATGTAGCTGCATTTGGTCCAGGCCAATGAATTAAATAGAGGTCTAAGTAATCAAGACCTAGTCGGTTTAAGCTTGCGTCAAACGCCGCCAGCGCTTTGTCATAGCCTTGATCTGTGTTCCATACTTTAGACGTAATAAATAAGTCTTCTCGTTTCACGCCAGATTCTTTAATCGCTTTTCCTACGCCTGTCTCATTTTTATAAACAGCTGCCGTATCAATGCTGCGATATCCGTTCCGTATGGCTGCTTTTACGGCATCTACCACTTGATTGCCGTCCTCCACTTTGAATACACCTAAACCAAACCAAGGCATTTCGACTCCGTTATTCAGTGTTACGGTATCATTCAAGCTTTTGACCATTTTAACAACCACCTTTTTTATAGATTCCATCTCTTTCATTATCTCATGTTGTGCTTCAAAACTCTATTATCAGGCGTTTCTCTTCGCTTCGATGGCTAAGAGCAGCGCACCTGTCATGCCAGCCTTGTCCTCAAGTCCAGGGGAGACAATGTATGTATCAAGCGGCGGCAGGTCCACATAATTATTAACATAAGCAGCTAGCTTCTCTCGAATGAGTGGGAATAGCTGCTTTTGCTTCATGACGCCTCCGCCCATGATGATGCGCTCTGGGCTTAAAATGAGCGAGTACTGCATGAGCGCCTGCGCTAAATAATCTGCTTCAAGTGCCCAAACCGCTTCTTCCTTCGTAAGCTCTTTGGCAGGTTTTCCCCACCTTTTCTCAATCGCTGGTCCAGCTGCGAGTCCTTCTAAGCAATTTCCATGTGCCTGACAGACACCTGCAAACGAATCCGATTCATCCTGCCTCAACAGAATATGTCCCATCTCTGGATGTGAATGGCCGTGTAGAAGCTCATTTTTCACAACAGCTCCCGCGCCAATGCCTGTACCGACCGTGATATACAAACAGCTGCTTAGCCCTTTGGCTGCCCCTTTTGTTAATTCACCTAGTGCTGCGGCATTGACATCGGTTGTAAAAGATACTGGGACAACTAATTGCTTCTCAAGCTCTGGAATGAACGGGTAATGCTTCCACTCCACTTTCGGCGTGTTCATGATATAACCGTGTGAAGGATCGTCCTTTTGAACACAAATGGGTCCAAAGGAGCCGACCCCTAATGCTGCAATGTCATGTTTCTCGAAAAACGGAATAAGCTGTTGTATTGTTTTCTCCGGGTGCTCTGTTGGAATCGTCATTTCCTCTAAGATGTCTCCATGCTCATTGCCGATTGCACAACAAAATTTTGTACCCCCAGCTTCAATTGCTCCATAATACGCCATCATTGATCTCCCCTCTGCTCGTTCTCTTTCTTCATCATAAAACACGAGGGAGAAGATGACAACATCACGTATTGGTGAGCAGAACAGCCTCCATGTCATTGATATACTCCCTTAAATGATGGGCAATATCACGATTGATCTCACCATCTTCATATAAGGTTTGAATTTCATTTCGAATCGTCTGTACAGCTTGGAAGTTAAGCTCTTTTTTCTTCCGGTCAAATGAACGGTCTTTTTGCTGGAAGAAGCTTGGGCCGTGTTCACAGCGATAAATCACTTGGTTGTAAAAACCAATCACTTGGTGGCACGTTTGCTGGTTTTCATCTGTCATATGCTGTTTGATCGAGTCTACCGCAGCCTCAGCCGTTTTCTTACGGATTTGTTTGTACGCGTCCTCTTTTTCTAAAATACCGCTTGAAATGTGCTGATTCGGCCGCCATAATTGCAGCCATTGAAGCAAGCGGAGAAACTTCACCTTTGAAAAGCGAATTTTGAAGGAGTTTGAGTACAGCATTTCCAGCTCATGAAATCTCTCTTGCAGATCATAGGCTTCTTCCTTGTCAATTTTCTCTTCATCAATTAATTGTTGAAGTTTCATCTGTTCTGCTTTGATGCCGTGCAGTCTGATTTTTCGCTCTTGTCTTCTCATCCCAAATTGGTATGGTTCACGCTGGATATTTCTCAGCTTCATTCGGTAATCATTGATGAGTGCAAGAGACACTTCTCTGTTGTCCTCATTCATACCTTCTTTTAACGTTTTAATCGCGCTTCTCAGCAGCTTCCGTTTCGCATGCTGAATCTTTGTATCCAAGTCCACAGCGATTTGTTTGTCTTTTTTCTCAGATAATAGAGGCAGTAACACACTGGCTAAAATGAGTGTACATAAAATGACGCCTGCTGCGAGGAAGATAATCAAATGCCGCTCTGGAAATGGTGATCCGTCCGCAAGCGTAAATGGAATAGAGAAGGCACCGGCTAATGTCACAGCCCCGCGGACACCAGAGAATGTCATGAGCATCGAGGCGCGAAGCTTAGGTTTTTTCACGTTTTGCTTTTTCGTTGCACTCCAATTTCCTGCCCAGAACAGCCATACCCATAAGAATCGCAGCACCATGAGACAGAGTGTAATAATTAAGATGTAACCAATCACCTGCATGTTGTTAAAGGCTTCATCTTGGAAAATGACTGTAGAAACATCCGGAATCTGCAATCCAAGTAAAACGAAAACAAGTCCGTTTAAAATAAATAAAATAATATTCCATGTGTTTGATGAAGCAATTTGCAGTTTGGCTAAATTCGCTTCCATTCGATCTTGCTCAATGGCATGTGTCACACCACCAGCCACAACGGCTAAAATTCCTGATACACCGATTTCTTCCGCTGCTAAATAAATCACAAATGGGGTAAGGATTTGCAGGATGATATGCATTGTGACATCGTCCATTCCTAAACGGCGGAGAAAATAGCGAAAACGAATGATAAAAAAGGATAGAATAAATCCAGTCAATAAACCACCTGCGGCAATCAGTACAAAGCTAAAGGATGCCTGAGCAATTGAAAAGGCTCCCGTCACCGTTGCGGCAATGGCAAATTTAAAGGCGACAAGTCCTGACGCATCGTTCATCAGCCCTTCGCCCTCCAGCAATCTCATGATGCCCTTTGGCATATTCACACGGCTGGATAAAGCACTTACTGCCACCACATCTGTTGGTGATAAAATCGCTGCAAGCGCAAATGCGGCCGGAAGCGGTATGCTTGGAATCATCCAATGAATGGTATATCCCGCTACAATCACGGTCGCAAACACTAAACCAAGCGCTAAAAGGAGAATTGGTGCTCTTAATTTCCATAGCTCGTCTCTTGGGGTACGCTTCCCGTCATTAAATAACAGCGGTGCAATAAATAGAACGAAGAAGAGTTCAGGGTTTAAAGAAATATGTAAACCTGAAGGAAAAGCTGCCACCAATATTCCTAAGCCCACTTGAATTAACGGAATAGGAATAAAGGGGACAAAACGATTGATAATATTAGATACTGCAATGAGTGCTAGTAGTACGAGCACTGCCAAAAAAATCTCCACTAGTACATGTCCCTCCTATGTATATTTTTCGTCAAGTTTTGCTTACATGCAAAGATGTGTTCATTACATCTGTCCGCTCAGAAGTGCTTCTTTAGTATTCCGCAAAATGTGAAACCAACACATAACAATCCATCTAGGCAAAAAAAGGCTGAATCCAGATATTCAGCCAGCTGACAAAATTTTCATCATATGTATTGTTCAAATGATGAACAAAAGACCCTGCTTTTATTTTACACGAAAACTCCATTATCTGCTGATATTCAGCTCTTATTAAACACAAAAAAAAGAGCGGAATCGCCCTTTTTTCGTTTTACCCTTTATTTAAAAAATAAGACCTGGCGGGAAGACGCCATTTGAATAAGTAGGAACAAACCCTGCATACGACAAGGATGACAAACAGCAGATATAAAGCAAGCTCTCCTTGCGCTAAGCCAAGTCCGACGAATAAGCCGCCAAGGGCTGCCCATACGGCGTAAATCTCTGCTTTTAGCACAAGCGGCTTTCGCCCTGCTAATAAATCACGCACAATTCCGCCGCCGCTTCCAGTCAAAATGGCTGCCACAATGACTGCACTGAGCGGGAGTTCTCTTTGCACAGCAAATAATGCGCCTTGAATCGCAAACGCTGCTAAACCGATGGCATCCGAGAAATTCCCCCATGTGCTCCAGTGCTTGAGCAAAAGCTTTGGAAAAAGAAACACAATCGTAATGGATACAAGAGCAATCGTAAACATTTTGCCCTGTGACCATAAAGCAGAAACCGGAAGACCAATTAATAGATTCCGAATCGCTCCACCGCCAAATGCAGTCACAATCCCTAAAATGTACACACCAAGAATATCGTACTCTTCCTCCATTGCCACAATCGCACCACTAATGGCGAATGCGACAATGCCAATGATACTTAAGACTTCCCATGCCATTTTCCGCTTATCTCCTTACCATTATCTAATCATCTAACACTACCCCCTTAATGTATATCTGACACAGGCGAAAAGCAATACAAATTTTCTTTAAATTTTATCTTTTTGCAAAAATAAAAAATAGCCCGCTTATAAGCAGGCTACAGATTGTTGACAAAGGGCTAAAATGAACTTTATTTTAGCTCTTTGTCTTCTTTTCAGCGTGATAGAAAACCTTTGAAGTCTAGGAAGGACGAGTACTGGAGCGGAGCGAATTTGACATTCGTGAGCACCAGCGCGCAGGACTGCGGGCGAATGCGAGGGTTTGTCTACACGCTGATAGCCCGCTTATGAGCAGGCTATCTCTTTCAATCTTCTTTTGCATTTAACAGCAGCATACTAATGATGATGAGAATAAATGCAATAAGGGCTAGTAGTGGAATGGTGATAAAACCAAACCAGTTTAAATAATCAACGGAACAAGGAATACCGCTCAGGCAAGGGCGAATCGATGCAAAGCCTGGTATCTTTTGTTCCATATAATGATAAATAGAAAAACAAGCACCAATCACAGCCAAAGGCAGAACGTAATATTTCACTTTCACATCGCCTCTGAATGTCGCAATTCCAAGTAAAAGCACGAGCGGGTACATGAAAATGCGCTGAAACCAGCACATATCGCATGGGATAAACTTCTTTACTTCACTTAAATACAGGCTGCTCATCGTCGCAACAATAGAGACGATCCAAGCACTGTATAAGTAAACAAGCTTATTCTTCATGATTTTTTCCCTTTGAGCTCTTGATCAATTAATTCTTTGATTTCATCATAGTCATAAAAGTTTTGAACTTGTTTGTTGTTAATGAAAAGAGTTGGTGTTGCATTCACTTTATATTGGTTCACAAGCTGATCGTCAGTGTTCAGCTGCGGCTGATATGTTTTCTTTGATAGATTATCTTTTAGCTTGTCCGTATTTATTTTTGTTGTCTTTTTCGCTAGTTCCGTCAGCTTAGCAGGCGTGACCCATTCGGCTTCACTATCTGGCTGTGCCTGATAGACAGCTTCATGAAATGCCCAAAAGTTTTTCGGATCTTCTTTCCACACTTCTTCAGAAGCTAGTGCTGCTAGCACTGCGCCATCTCCATGAACAGGAAGTGGCAAGTTAATAAATGAAAATGATACATCGCCTTTATCTATGTAGTCCGCTTTCAGTTTTGGGAAAATGTCTGTTTCAAATGATTTACATGACGGACATTTATAATCCCCAAACTCGACGATTTGCACCGCTGCGTTTTTATCCCCCATAACAGGCTGTCCTTTAATAGAAGGCTTACTGTCTACTGTTTGCGCTTCTTTGCTGTTGTTATTTCCAATGACGACGAATATTCCGATGAGAAGAGCCGCAATAATGGTTAAAATGACAGCAAATTTAATGGATGAAGATTGATTATTTTTTTTACTCACATAAGCACCTACCTTATCTTTTTCATTCCTTCAAAAGAAAAAGGATAATAGCTTAGAAAAATGCCATTATCCAACTTCTTCTATCTTAACAAGAGGGGGGTCATTATGAAAGATGGTATTCATGAATTTTTCCTTACAATTTTATTTCATCACCCTCATGGCATTTAAAACAGCGAGTACAGTCACACCGACATCTGAGAAGACGGCTTCCCACATCGTCGCAATCCCAAATGCACCGAGTAATAGGAAAACACCTTTCACCCCAAGAGCGAATGCAATATTCTGCCATACAATTCTTCTTGTTCGTTTAGCGACAGCGATGGCTTCTGCCACTTTTGACGGCTGGTCTGTCATAATGACGATATCAGCCGCTTCTACCGCTGCATCTGAACCAAGTCCACCCATCGCAATTCCTATGTCTGCTCTTGCTAAGACCGGTGTATCATTGATCCCGTCCCCAACAAATAATAATTTTTCTTGAGGTACTTTTTTCTGATCAATTTCTTCTAATTTCGTTACTTTATCCTGCGGCAATAATTCTGCATGTACTTCATCAATGCCAATTTGCTGTGCGACCGCTGTTCCGACTTGCTTGGCATCACCAGTCAGCATGACTGTTTGAATGCCAGATGCTTTTAGAGCAGAGACGGCTTCAATTGCATCATCCTTCAATTCATCTGCAATCAAGATCGATCCGGCAAACTCACCGTTAATGGCCATGTACACAACCGTTCCGCTTCGTTTTTCTTTTTCATATGAAATGCCTTCTCGTTCCATCAAGCGATGATTACCCGCTAACACTTGGGAACCACTGATGGTTGCTTTAATTCCATGTCCCGCAATATCTTCATATGCTTCGATCTGGCTTTCATCAAGCGGCGAACCATATGCCGTTTTAATCGATTCAGCAATCGGATGTGAGGAATGGGCTTCTGCTAAAGCTGCAAAAGAAAGCAGCTCTTCTTCTGACCACTTATCGCTCGTTGTCACGATATTGGTCACCGTAAAGTTTCCTTTTGTGAGTGTGCCCGTCTTATCAAATACAGCATAGCTCACAGAGTTCAGTGCTTCTAGATAGTTACTGCCTTTTACAAGGATACCTCGTTTAGAAGCTGCCCCAATTCCCCCGAAGAATCCTAATGGGATAGAAACGACAAGCGCACAAGGACAAGAAATAACAAGGAAAACGAGTGCCCGGTAAACCCAGTCAGACAATTGAGCTGATGGAATGAGAAGCGGCGGCACAAAGGCAAGCAGTAATGCCAATACAACGACAGCCGGTGTATAGTATTTTGCAAACTTTGTGATAAAGTTTTCTGTCTGTGCTTTTCGGCTGCTCGCATTTTCAACCAAATCTAAAATTTTCGTCACTGCCGATTCGCTTAGCCCTTTTTGCACTTCAATTTCAAGAATACCGTTTTGATTCACAAATCCTGCAAGAACCTCTTTCCCCGCTTCTACATCCCGCGGCACAGACTCCCCTGTTAATGCGGAGGTATCCACGAGTGAAAAGCCTTCAATGACAAGACCATCGAGTGGAATTTTTTCGCCCGGTTTCACGACGATACGATCGCCTACTTTTACTTCTTCCGGCTTCACTTTTTTCGTTTCATTTCCTACTTTGAGATTCGCATATTCAGGGCGAATATTCATTAATTCACTAATGGATCGTCTTGAACGGTTCACTGCTGCCCCTTGGAACAGCTCTCCAATTTGGTAAAACAGCATCACTGCCAGTGCCTCTGGATATTGCTGAATCACAAAAGCGCCAGCTGTTGCAATGGTCATTAAGAAGTTTTCATCAAATACTTGGCCGCGCACGATATTTTTCAGCGCTTTAAAAACCACATCACCGCCGACTAGTAAATACGCTGCGAAAAACATGATAAATTTCAGTAAGCCATCTTCTGGTATAAAATAAGCTGCTGTTCCAATGACTGCACCGCCAACTAATTTCAGCACAATCGCTTTTAAATTTTTTGTCCCATGATCGTGATCATGGTGATGTCCTTCTTCTTTTGGTGAAACACTCACATGAGGTTCGATGGACTGAACCGTTTTTTCAATACGTTTTGACATCGTTTCTTGCTTATCTGCATGTGTGACAGTCAATGTCCCTGTGGCAAAATTAACGGAACAAGCTTCAACGCCATCCATTTTGCTGACACTTGTTTCAATTTTACGTGCACAGTTTCCACAATCAAGACCGCTTAATACGTATTCATCCTTCATTTTTTTCATGCTCTCACCTTTTTTCTATATGATAAGTAACGTTCCCTGGATCGATGAAACCTATTAAAAAAACAAAAACTTTATATATGAGCATATATTCATATATTGGATTACCTTTATTATATGAGGAGTTCTTGTCTTCTGTCAATCATTTCTGAAGAAATAATTGGTTTTTTGTGTCCTATTCTGTCACACGGATTTTCAATAATCCAAGCTCATGTCCCCTGCTCCCCGCATAACATAAAAACGATCGTTTGCAGTTTTTCTCTTTACAAAAGAAGGACAGACGCTTAGAATAAAATAAAAGTTTCCCTAAGGAAACAAATTAGCGTTAGAGAATCATTTCATCCTTTAGTCAAAATTATTTAATTTATGCATATATCTTTAGGAAGTGCAATGATGATTGAAAGGGGCCGCAAGAGATGTCAAAAGCTTTAACAATCGACCGTCTTCATGTCTCATATCACGGACAGGATGCATTAGAGAACGTCTCTCTTTCCATACAGGAGGGGACAATGACAGGAATCATCGGTCCAAATGGTGCTGGTAAATCGACGTTACTCAAGGCATGTTTGGATTTAATTGAGAAAGACCAAGGGGATATTCGTTTTTTTGAACAGCCCTTTAAACAAGTCAGAAAACAGATCGCCTATGTACCGCAGAGAAATGATTTAGATTGGACGTTTCCGATTCATGTACTGGATACCGTACTACTTGGAACATATCCGAAGCTCGGACTAATCAAACGTCCCAAAAAAGAAGACCGGGCATATGCGTACCACTGTTTAGAAAAAGTCGGGATGCAGGACTTTGCTAAAAGACAAATCGGTGAGTTATCCGGCGGGCAGCAGCAGCGTGTCTTCCTTGCAAGGGCACTAGCGCAAAACGCACAGCTCTTCTGTTTGGATGAACCATTTGTCGGGATTGATATGGCAAGTGAAGAAACGATGGTTCGCATTTTGAAGGAATTACGAGATGAAGGGAAAACCATTTTGGTTGTCCATCATGATTTGAGTAAGGCAGATGATTATTTCAGCCATCTTGTTCTGTTAAATAAAAAACTCATCAAAGCAGGGCCTGTACACGACATCCTTCGCCCAGAGATCATGCTGGAAGCATATGAAACACAGCTGCCATTCTTAAAATCAGCAGGAGGAGACGTGTAATGGAATTTTTAACCGGACTCTTTGAATATGCTTTTTTACAAAAAGCGCTATTTACATCTGTCATGGTAGGCATCATTTGCGGCGTTATCGGCTGCTTTATCATTTTACGCGGCATGGCACTAATGGGAGACGCCATTTCACACGCCGTACTGCCAGGTGTCGCCATCTCTTATATGCTGGGAATTAACTTTTTCTTCGGTGCCGTTTTAACTGGGGTGTTAACAGCGATTGGGATCGGTTACGTGAGTCAAAACAGCCGCATAAAAAATGATTCTGCCATCGGCATTGTCTTCACAGCCTTTTTCTCAATCGGGATCATTTTGATTACATTTTTGAAAAGTTCAAGTGATCTCTATCATATTCTATTTGGAAACGTTCTAGCGGTTCGGTCATCGGATATGTGGATTACACTTGGTATCGGCATTTTTATTTTGCTAGCCGTCATCGTTTTCTACAAGGAACTGCTCATTAGTTCATTTGATCCGGTGATTTCTTCGGTTTACGGTTTGCCGAATCGAATGATTCATTATTTTCTCATGACCTTATTGACCCTTGTGACCGTTGCATCACTGCAAACCGTTGGGATTATTCTTGTCGTTGCCATGCTGATCACGCCGGCAGCCACCGCTTATCTCTTAACGGACCGGCTATGGATCATGATTTATTTATCTGCTTTTTTCGGTGCTGTTTCTGCCGTCGTAGGTCTTGGGCTTAGTTTTACGTATAACTTGTCATCTGGTGCTTCCATCGTTCTGATCGCCACCATTTTATTCGGCAGCGCCTTTGTCTTTTCACCAAAGCAAGGAATTCTATGGAGATCATTAAAATCTAAACGAAAACGAACGCAGTTAAAAAAGGAAGCGTCTATGTAAAAGGAGGACATATATGAAGAAGGTATTTGCAATCCGTTTGACCGCAGTATTCATTGCCCTTATGGTCATCGCAGGCTGTTCTACCCAGCAAAGTAATTCCGGTAAAGATGACGGCACATTAAAAGTTGTCACGACCTACTCTATTCTTTATGACATTGTGAAGGAAGTAGGCGGGCAGCATGTCTCTATTCACAGCATTGTTCCCATTGGTACAGATCCACACGAATTTGACCCACTGCCAAAGGATGTTCAGTATACGACGGATGCAGACCTTGTTCTATATAATGGCTTGAACCTTGAAACAGGGAACGGCTGGTTTCAAAAGCTGCTTGAATCGAGCGGCAAGGATGGGGATGATGCACCTGTAGCCAAGCTGAGTAAAGGCGTCAAAGTGAAGCATTTGTCTTCAAAAGGCCTTGAAAGCCAGCAGGACCCCCACGCATGGCTGAATGTCGAGAACGGGATCCTTTATGCCCAAAATGCCCGAGATGCGCTCATTCAAGCAGACCCTGAGCATAAAGAGGATTACGAAAAAAATGCAGAAGCCTATATGAAAAAGCTTCAAGCTCTTCACGATGAAGCAAAAGACAAGTTTGATCAGCTGCCAAAAGACAAAAAGCTCCTAGTGACGAGTGAAGGAGCATTCAAGTATTTTGCAGAGGCGTATGGTCTGAAAGCCGGTTACATTTGGGAGATCAACACAGAAAGTGAAGGAACACCTGGACAAATGAAGCGCATCATTCATTTTGTTAAAGATCATCAAGTTCCTGCTCTCTTTCTTGAAACAAGTGTTGATAAACGCAGTCTTGAAAGCCTCTCTGAAGAAACTGGGGTTCCAATCAAAGGAAAAGTCTTCACTGATTCTATTGGAAAAGAAGGTGAAGATGGAGACAGCTACTATAAGATGATGAAATGGAATATAGACACCATTTACAAAGGGCTGTCATCATAAGAAAAGACAGGTGGAGTGAATCCGCCTGTCTTTTTTGTCAGCCTGTTATATTTTCTGGATGTTTTTTCGGCCAAATGACGTAGCTGATGCTAATGACAAAATCAATGGCTAGGATCATTCCCCATGTATTGACAAGCTGCATCAGCGCTTCCGTCCGTTCAGGTGCTTGGATGAGATAGGTCAAACCATATAACAGCCCCGCTCCGATGACATAAGAAATGACATGCCGCGCCCAGCCGACCATTTCATACATAGACCGCTCCTTACCGTACATTGGTTTTCCCTTTGGCTTCGGGCCTCCTGCAAATCGATAAGCAAACCGGACATCTGCCCATTTCACCATTTGATGTCCAAAGGCCAGACTTACACCGATATAAACAGCCGCAAGCCCGTGGATGACACTCGCCATAGCACCCTGTCTTAAATCCATATAAGTGGCCGCAAGAAGAATGAGATCCAAAACCGGCGTACAGACAAGAAAGAAAGCACCCCACTTTTTCTGTTTAAACACATAACGCAGCGTTAAGCCCATTAGAATAAACAGCCAAAAACCAATTTCACATGCCACAATCAATAACCCGACCAATTTCCCCACATCCTTTTTAACACAATTGTATTAAATAAAAAATAACACAACTGTGTTAAAAAAACAACAGCTATGCTAAAATCAATGTATGCCAAAAATCGTCGATCACCATAAACAAAAACAAAAGGTCGCTCAAGCTGCAATGAGAGTGATTAAACAAGAGGGATTGGAAAACGCTTCTGTACGAAAAATAGCAGTCGAAGCTGGAATTTCAGCCGGCTCTATGCGTCATTATTTTTCCACACAGCAAGAGTTATTTCTCTTCTCTATGAGTTTAATTCAGGAAAGAGTCAAGGAGCGGATTACAGGGCTTTCATTAAACGGTTCAACGGAGGAAAATGTCCTCACTTTATTGGAGCAGCTTCTTCCACTTGATGAAGAACGAAAATTTGAAATGGAGGTGTGGCAGGCTTTTACAGTCAAGGCGCTGACTGAACCAGATCTACAGCCGCTCAATGCAAAGATGTATGACGAGCTTTTCCAAACGGTCCAATATTGTTTAATGAAATTGAAAGAGGATGGGCTGCTGCTAACTGATATCGATCTTTTATTTGAAACTGAGCGGCTTTATGCGGTCATCAATGGGCTTGCATTGAATGGAATCGTGCAGCCCGAACGTATACCGCCTCAGCTCATACGCTCCGTACTGCAGATGCACCTGCAATCCATCACAAAAAAAGACATGTCTCCTTAATTGGAGAGCATGTCTTTTTTTAATCTTCCATAAAAATACGTTTTGCTTCGTAGTAAAGCACCTGCACAAATTTCTTCACATTGATGCGGGTGTGTTCTTCTCTTCCACTCGTCTCTTTGGTCAATTCACTCATTTTCTTTCGAACGATGGTGAAATCGAAAAATTTAGATGCGTAATTTTCAAACGTTGGATGGGAAAAATCGGTTAGCCCAAGTGATGCGATGTGTTTTAATGATTGGTTAATCGCACGCCTTACCCGCTGTTCGGCTGCCTTTGCTTCTCTTGCAATGTCTGCCGATGTGTAGGGATCACCTAATTTATCCTCCGTAATCCCATTGAAAATGATCTTTAAAGAAGGAAAGGAATCATGATGATCAGCATGCATCGCTAAATACTGGTCTGTAAACAGAATCATATCTAATAAATCTTTAGACCCCTTCTCACCAACAATACCAAGCTCTGCCAGCAAAAACTGACCAGCCTCTGCAAGACTTTTCCCCCGCTGCTTCGTTTTCGTCTGACCGCGCTGCTGAAATTGCATGACCGATTTGAGTGAGTGCTGAATATTTTCAATTGAATGCTCCAAATGAAGACGTTCAATCATAAGATGGAGGACACTTAAGACCTCTACACGATTGATTGGCTTTGTCACATAATACTCGACGCCAAGCGTATACGCCTGTCCGATTAATTCCTTTGTTTCAACCTGTGACAGCATCAGGTATTTCCCATGAAACTCATCCTTGATTGCTCGAATCGTTTCAAGCCCGTCCCTTTCCGGCATCAATAGATCAATACATAAGATATCAATGTGCAAATCATTTAAGTAGCTGGCTGTTAACTCTGCGCCATCTTCTGCTTCCCCGGCCACAAAGCCAAGCTCTTCATCTTCAATAAGCTGAGCCAGTGAAGAGCGAACGGCTTCATCATCATCAACAATAAAAAATCTCATCTCCCAATCCCCTCTTTTCTACTGACTTGATCTACTGGTATCGTTAATGTGAAAATCGTTTGTTTATTTGGGATACTCTTCATCTCAACACTTCCGCCAAGCTTCTCCGCTGTATCCTTTACATAGGCAAGCCCGATACCACTCGATGGATTCCCGACCTGGTCGTATTTCAAAGTGAAGCCTGGTTTAAAAATCACATGATGATTACGTTCTTTAATGCCAGGTCCGTTGTCACTGATTTGAAAAATCACCTGGTTCTCTTTCTGTGAAATAGAAAGTGACACCTCTCCATTTACAGGAATGGCCTCAACAGCGTTGGATACGATGTTATTTAACAAAGATAGAATGGTATACACGTGATAGGCGGGATGCTTCCCATCTTCATCATAATGAAAGACGATGTTTTTTTTAAGAGATTCTGCGTAATTTTCATGAATGCGTATCACAAGCCCAGCGATATGAGAAGGACTCTCATAAGCCTGGAAATTTTCCTCATGAATCAGCTTTGATAAGGCAGAAAAAATTCGCTGGTTATCCTTTTTGATTTCATGCACCTCTCCTGCAATTTGCAAGGCGGTTTTACCGAGCTTTTTCAAATCCAAAGATTCCGCACCCTTTGCATGGTGAAGGGATTGATACAATTGATAGGATGTGGCCGTAATATGCTCAGCATGTGCGAGTGTTTTATGAAAATATGTAGATTCCGTGTAAAGGTTAGACAGAAGCATCAGCAGATGTTCCCTTTCCTTTTTCATCTGACGCTCTCTCGCCTGCTCTTCATATAATCGAATCATTGTATAACAAGCCAACACGAAAAAGCTTCTGAAAATCGCCAAAACAAATAATTGAAACAGCGTCCGCACCGTTAAAATTTCATCTATGGTGCCTCGAAGTGCGATGATCTCAACAACGCTCGCGCACAGCTCCATGATGATGCCTGTCGCTCCAATCAGCCAAGGCTGATCGCGGAAACGTCTCACCTTCAATAAATAAAAGAGTGTGCCATAGACGACATAATAAAGAAGGGAAGGAAATCTTAATGAAACCGCCTCTTCCAGCGGAAGATGCCCTGTCACGGCTGTATCAATCAGCACGCGAAACGTAAAAACAGATATCCCGGCGATGATCCCGCTTGCCCATGCCGGGAATCTTTTCATTTGAAGCAGGATAAAGAAAAAGACAACGGTTCCAAAGCTGACCCGAAAGCTGTCCTCAAATGGATAAAATTTAAACTCTCCGCCGATCGGCGTTAGTAAAATGAGCAGAACAATTAAATAAGGCTCTGTATTCAGCCATTTTTTCAGTAGATTCAAACGCAGTCACATCCCTAATAATTGACGATAGTATACTATGTGAGCTTAAGAAAAACAAACAAGCGCACACCGGAACTTTGCCGGTGTGCGCTTCTCATGATGCCGCTTAATCTTCTAAACGATCTTTTTCTAAAAGTGATGCGCCAGCAATACCTGGTTTTGTCATTTCAAAAGGATTTAAGATGACATCAAGCTCTTCCTCTGTTAACACATCATTTTGCAGACAAAGCTCACGTACAGATGCGCCTGTAAGAATGGCTTCTCTTGCAATTCGTGCAGCCGCTTCATAACCAATGTGCGGGTTCACCGCCGTCATGACACCGGCACTCTTTTCTACATATTCTTTTAATCTAGATTCATCTGCTTTTAGTTCACGCAAGCAGTTGTCCACGAAGGACTCGAATACATTTTTCATCATGCTGAGAGATTGAAGCAAGTTGAACACTAACACTGGTTCCATAACATTCAGTTCAAGCTGGCCAGCCTCTGATGCAAGACAGATTGTGTGATCGTTCCCAATGACTTGGAATGCCACTTGGTTCATGACCTCAGGCATAACTGGGTTGACTTTCCCTGGCATGATGGATGAACCTGGCTGTCTCGGCGGCAAGTGCAGCTCACCAAAGCCTGCTCTTGGACCAGAAGCCATCAGACGAATATCGTTCGCCATTTTAGACATGTTCATCATACATACTTTAAGCGCAGCCGATACTTCTGTATAAGCATCTGTATTTTGCGTTGCATCGACTAAGTCTTCAGCACCAACTAACGGTAATCCGCTAATGTCAGATAGATAGCCAACCACTTGGCGAATATATTTAGGGTCCGCATTCAATCCAGTTCCAACTGCTGTTGCACCCATATTGACTTCATATAAATGCTGTCTAGACTGCTTGATACGTTTAATATCACGAGCAAGAACTTTTGCATACGCACTAAACTCTTGTCCAAGTCTGATTGGGACAGCGTCCTGAAGATGCGTGCGTCCCATTTTGATGACATGATCGAATTCCTGCGCTTTTTCAGTCATGACTTGATGCATGTTTTCCATCGTATAAAGTAGTTTTTCAATCATATTCAATGTTGAAATATGAATCGCTGTTGGGAAAACGTCGTTTGTTGACTGCGACATGTTCACATGCGTGTTTGGACTTAGCTCACTGTAAGCGCCTTTTTCCTTTCCTAGTAGTTCAAGCGCTCTGTTTGCAATGACTTCATTGGCATTCATATTCATTGAAGTGCCGGCCCCGCCTTGAATTGGATCGACAATAAATTGATTGTTCCATTTTCCTTCGATGACCTCATCTGCGGCTTGAACGATTTTTTCTCCAAGGCCAGAGTATAGTCGCTGTGTATCCATATTTGCAAGTGCGGCTGCCTTTTTGACAATCCCTAATGCTTTGATGAGTTCCTCATGAATACGGTAGCCTGTAATTGGAAAGTTCTCCACTGCACGTAATGTTTGAATTCCATAATATGCTTGAGTGTCTACTTCCTTTTCACCTAGAAAGTCTCGTTCGATTCGAACTTGCTTGTCCTGTAGCTTCGTCATTTGAAAAGATCTCCTTTTTACGCTGCTTTTGTTTGTTGCTTTAATTCCTCAATATACTTCTTCGATTTCTCTTGATCAAATACTTTTTCCCACTTAGACATGACAATGGCTGCAAGTGAGTTCCCAAATACGTTAACTGTTGTACGAACCATGTCAAGAAGACGGTCGATCCCAACGATGAAGGCTAATCCTTCAAGCGGCAGTCCCATAGCACCAAGAGTTGTGATGACTACAACGATCGATGCACCTGGTACACCAGCCATTCCTTTAGATGTCAGCATTAAGATTAATAGTAACGTAATTTGCTCATAGATGGAAAGCGGCATGCCGTACATTTGTGCAACAAATATCGCAGCAATCGATTGATAGATGGCACTTCCATCTAAGTTAAAGGTATAGCCTGTTGGAATAACGAACGACGTGATCGCTTTCGGGCAGCCGAACTTCTCCATTTTGTCCATTAATCTAGGTAGTACAGCTTCTGAACTTGCTGTTGAGAAAGCAAGAATGATTTCTTCTTTTAATACTCTAAATAGTGTAAAGACGCTTGTTCCAGCCATTTTGGCAATAATGCCAAGTACAACAATGACGAAGAATGCCATTGTACCGTAAACGACAAGTACCAGTTTACCTAGCGGGAGAAGCGCTCCGACCCCGAATTTGATCACCGTCACACTGATGAGCGCGAATACACCAAATGGTGCAAACTTCATCACTTTATTGGTCACCCAGAACATCGCTTCGAGTATACCCTCAAAGAATCCTAATACTGGTTTTCCTTTGTCTCCTACTGCGGCAATTCCTAATCCGAATAAGACTGTAAAGAAGATGGTTGGTAATAGATCACCTTCTGCAATAGATTGGAAAACGTTTGTTGGTACAAGATGCACCAATGTTTCAGAGAAAGTCGCTTTTTCCGAAGAAGCCTTAGATGTCTCTTCATATTTAGAGATATCGCCTTTCTCCATGTTGCTCATATCAATTCCTGTACCAGGATGGAAGACGTTTGCTGCAAGCAGTCCAACTGCTAATGCAATTGTTGTCACAATCTCGAAGTAAAGAATTGTTTTTCCTCCGAGTCTTCCGATCGTTTTCATATCTCCTACACCTGCAACTGCTACAATTAATGCAGCAATAACAATTGGAAGAACGATCATTTTAATTAAATGGATGAATATATCGCCAATCGGCGTTAACACATTAATAACGGTTTCATTTTGATAAAACAGCGCTCCCACGACAACACCCAGAACAAGTGCAATGAGTATTTGAGAAGCTAACCCTAACTTTTTCATACGTGAACCCCCTTTTATTGATAACGCTTTCTTTGTTGCTTAATCGCATCTTAACGACGAACCTACAAAAAACGACAAAAAAGAACAAAAAGAAGTGAATTTTTTATGAAAAATCTTTAAAAAGGTGGGTTTTTCCACAATATTGTAAAAAAAAGACTTCGCTGTTGGCGAAGTCTTAGAATAAATAGACAACATGTTAAAGTGATTTTGTTTTCACACGTTGTCTTCTTTTCAGCGTGATAGAAAACCTTTGAAGTCTAGGAAGGACGAGCACCAGCGCGGAGCGAATAGACATTCGTGAGCACTGGCGCACAGACCTGACAAAGAATGCGAGGGTTTGTCTACACGCCGGGACTTCGCTTTTGGCGAAGTCTTAATGATTTTGCATCTGTTCACTCGGTAGAAGTTGATTTGAATAAAATTCGTCATAAATCGCATATCCAATAAGAACAAGAGCAACATAGAGCAATGCACTAACGGTCCAAACCCATTTGACATTCAGCTTCATTCTGCCACTCCCTCTCTAACTGGTTTCAATCGCTGCAATCTGAGCGCATTCAGCACAACGGAGACAGAGCTAAAGGCCATTGCCGCTCCTGCAAGCCATGGTGCAAGAAAACCAAATGCAGCGATCGGTATCCCAATACAGTTATAGGCAAGCGCCCAAAATAGATTTTGTTTAATGTTTCTCATCGTTTTTTTACTAAATTCCAGCGCATCTGCAATGGCATGGAGATCTCCTGTCATGAGCGTAATATCTGCCGCCTCCATGGCAACGTCTGTCCCTGTTCCTACCGCCATCCCAATATTCGCTGTTGCCAGGGCTGGGGCATCATTGATACCGTCTCCGACCATGGCGACTTTTTTTCCTTGTTCCTGAAGTGCCGCAATGTGAGCCGCTTTTTCTTCAGGAAGCACTTCAGCAATGACATGATCAATGCCCGCCTGTTTCGCAATCGCCTCTGCTGTTAGGTTATTATCACCTGTCATCATCACAACGTGAATTCCCTGCTCTTTCAAACGAGCGATGGCTTTTGGAGAGGATGATTTGATCGTATCTGCCACTGCTACAATGCCGGCGACTTCGCCGTCAATCGCAACGAGCATAGCCGTTTTTCCTTGTTCCTCCAGCGTTGTGACAGATGCTTCAACTTGATCATATTGGATATGATGTTTCTGTAATAGCTTCCGTGTGCCAATGAAAAGCTTGTGCCCAGCGGCTATTGCTTCAATTCCATGACCTGGATCTGCTTGGAAGGCTTCAATCTCGACCGCTTCAAGACCTTGTTCCTTCATACCGTCTGTGATCGCTCGGGCAAGCGGGTGTTCCGACTGCTGTTCTGCCGAACCTGCTAGCTGCAGCAGCGTATCTTCTGTCCAATCGGCATATGCCAGCACATCTGTCAGACTAGGCTCTCCTTTTGTCACAGTCCCTGTTTTATCTAACACGACCGTATCGAGTGATTGAGTCACTTCTAAATGCTCTCCGCCTTTAAACAGAATACCTGATTCAGCCGCACGGCCGCTGCCAGCCATAATAGAGGTCGGTGTGGCAAGACCGAGCGCACACGGACATGCGATGACAATGACGGCTATAAAGGTTTCAAGTGCTGACGTCACATTTCCTGGGTCAACAAAGAAAAACCATATGAGGAATGTGAGCACAGCAATTCCTACAACAATGGGAACAAATATCCCTGATATTTGATCTGCCATCCTTTGAATCGGTGCCTTTGAGCCCTGTGCTTGCTCTACGACTCGGATAATCTGTGAAAGAGCGGTCTCTTTTCCGACTTTAGTCGCTTTTATTTTGATAAATCCATTTTTATTGATCGTTGCCCCGATGACCATATCTCCTGCTGTTTTATCAACAGGCAGACTTTCTCCTGTAATCATAGACTCATCTATTGCGGTTGTCCCCTCTATGATCTCTCCATCTACCGGCACTTTTTCCCCCGGTTTGACAAACACAAGATCATTCACTTTCACGTCAGAAATAGGCACAGTCATCTGTCTGCCATCTCGCTCGATAACCGCTTCTTTCGCCTGTAAGCCCATCAGCTTTTGAATCGCTTCTGATGATCTTCCTTTTGCTCTTGCTTCCATTAATTTTCCGAGCACGATCAACGTAATAAGAACAGCACTTGTTTCATAGTAGAGGGCTGCCTCATGTGTGCCTTGAACCGCTGACTGAATGCTTTCATATAAACTATAGAAAAACGCGGCAGATGTCCCAAGAGCGACGAGAACATCCATATTGGCACTTTTATTTCTTAAAGCCTTATACGCACCTACATAAAAGGGCCAGCCGACAATGAACTGTACAGGCGCTGCTAACGCCAGCTGTACCCATGGATTCATGAACGCTTCTGGCAGCCAAATAAAGGACGTGAAAGAAAAATGGCTGACCATTGCCCAAAGAAGCGGCAGTGACAAAATCATCGAGAATAAAAAGCGTGCCGTTTGCTTCTCTATTGCTGCTTGACGATGATCTTTCTTTCCTTCCTCTGCTTGATCTGCAGCTGGTTCAATTAAAGAATATCCAATAGACTGCACCGCATCTTTTATGTCATTTGTAGACGTTTGGCCCGGATGATATGTGACCTGAAGTGTCTCAAGCGCAAAATTTACAGATCCGTTATCAACACCGTCCATTCGGTTAATTTTTTTCTCGATTCGGTTTGCACAAGCCGCACACGTCATTCCCTCTATATCAAATTCTGCTTGCTCCATCACCACATCATAGCCAAGAGATTGAACTTTTCGTTTCAAATCATCTTGGGTTAGCTTCTCTGTTTCATAGACGATATGGGAAGTTTCAAGCGCCAAATTCACACTGGCATCCTCCACACCTTCCAGCCTGTTCAATCCCTTTTCGATGCGCCCTGCACAAGCCGCACAGGTCATCCCCGTAATTTGAAAGTCAATTTCTTTTTTCATTGATCTCACCTCTCCACATACTCCATGGGGGTATTATATTTTGAAAAAAATACGTGCTGTTTTGCAGCACGTATGTTCATTTATACGACATCATATCCCTGTTCTTCAATTACATCAGAGATACGGTGCAACGTGACTTGATCTGGGTGAAATGAAACTTCCACCTCTCCTTTGTCTAAATGGACTTTCACAGATTCAACACCTGCTAGTTCTCCTACATTTCCTTCGACTGCTTTCACGCAATGTCCGCAAGACATGCCCTGCACTTGAAGTGTTGCTTGTTCCACTTCTCATCGCCTCCATCAATCATTTTCTACAATTTACTATACCCTAGTAGGGTATCAATGTAAACATAAATGCTACGATTTTGTTAGTTTCGTAAAGACCGTCATTAACTCTTCAATCGCTTCATCCCCATTGCCGCTCTTGATAGCATCGGCAACACAATGATGTGTATGCTTTTCCATCAAATGAAGACTGACTTTTTTCAAAGCCGCATTGACTGCGGAGATTTGATTCACAACATCTATACAGTAACGATCGTTTTCAATCATTTGCTGAATCCCGCGAACTTGTCCTTCCACTCGTTTCAAGCGATTGATCAATTGGTCCTTTTCCTTCTCGGCTCTAGGCGAAGCCATATGTCTTTCTTCATGTTCTGTCATGTGATCACCTTTTTTCCATTATGACTTGTCTTTACCTAAATTAAAGCATATCTCCACCGGAAAAGGCAAAGATATGCTGAGCACCGCATATAAAGCTGTGTTTGTCCTAGTTTGTTAATTGTTCGATATCCTGCAAAAGATTGACGGACTGCTGAAGCTGTTTCATCAATCCCTGCTGATCCTCCAGTAAGGAGGCAACATCAATATCGCCTGCTTTCAATTGCTGTAAATACGTTTGGATCTCCTCTGACAGCACTTTATTTTTTTCAATGATTTGCGCATGCAGATCTTCTGCCATTTTTGGCGCTGTGACGTCATTAAAATCTTGAATGTCTGCCTTCAATGATTCAAGCTGCTGCGTTAATTCTGTTTTCTTGGCGGCGTTTTGTACAGCTTCTTCAGCGAGCTTTGGAAATTCCTCTGTAAATTGCTGAATGTCTGTCACATAGTCATTTGCCTCAGTGACATATGTCGTTGTATCGTTGACCTGATCAAGCAAGCCGGAGCATCCGCTTAATACAAGCGTTCCGGAAAATAGACAAGCCATCACGTATTTTTTCAAGATCGATCATCCTTTCATCTGTAGGATTAAAAGCATCATTTGTTCCGCTTCTCTATCACACAGATGCAAAAAGACCTTAAAAATAGCCAGACCTTTGCCTCATGTGTGATAGGCAAAGGTCTGGCTAACATTGTTCATGCCGGAATGGCCGAGAAACAACGAATGTTTCTGTAGTGACGACCAAACCGTAAAAGCTACTCCCCTTTAGGAAACCGTTCAAATGTTATGTTTATCATATCGAATGTCAGGACAACAGTCAATTCGGAAGATCCTGCTCTTGATACAGCACATGGCCCTTACCAGTTGATGCATAAATCCGGTTCCGTCCTTGGCGTTTTGACATATACAAAGCTTGGTCCGCTTCAAATAGAAGTGTTTCTAATACACAAGGATCATTGGCTGTGTGAGCAATTCCAAAGCTCGCTGTCACTCGCACTTTTTCCTCTTCATTAGTAAAGAAACTTGCTTCAAACGAATGTCTGATTTTTTCCGCGATATGACAAGCCTCTTTAAATGACTGATGCGGCAGACAAATGGCAAACTCTTCTCCCCCATATCGTCCAAATAAATCATCCATTTGTAAATGCTCCTGACAAATAGAGACAACATGACGCAGCGCTTCATCCCCGATATGATGTCCATGTGTGTCATTGATTTGTTTAAAGAAATCAATATCAAACAGCATAATAGCGGTATCCTGCGCATCCTCTTCCAGGATCATCTGCGTTCGTTCGATGAAAGAAGAACGATTGAATATATTCGTCAAACCATCAATATACGCACGACGCTCCAGCTCTTCCTGCAGCAAACGCTGCTCTGTTACATCACTGATCACGATTTGCCTGCCCTCAATCTCTCCTCTTCTATTAAATAGCGACGAAGCAGTCAGATGATAATAATAGGACTGGTCTTTTTCCTTTTTCCACATTAAATCATATTGCGAATGATCCTGCGGAGAGCGCAGCCATTGAATAAACGCTGAATCTTTGATGATTTCTGAGAAAATATCATCGATTTTATAGCCAATTCCCTTTTTATTCTCAAGTGCCGGAATAATCGTGGCAGCAGCGGGGTTGTAATCAATGAGTGTCCGATATCGATCTAAAATTAGAACCCCTTCAGACATATGCTCAAACACACGCTCCATTGCAATGGGAGAGATTTTAAAGAGCTGGAACGACATAATCGCCCATAAATAGAGTGCGTTGGTTAAAAACATCACCACTGGGACCGGATCAATATGAAGAGGTGTAACGCCTAATAAATAAATAAAAGAAGTCATAATTGGTAATAACATTCCCACTAACAGTATCAGAATCTGCTTTAAATATTCTTTTTTAGTGACACGTAAAAACCAAAACAGCATAAAAATAGCGAGCATCGAACAGCCAAACGTATAAACGCCATGGATGATATACCAATAGCCAATCGTAAAATCAGCCAATAAAAACCCATCTACTGGATTCATCGTGATGCCTCGATAAAAGAGTGAATGTAAAGAGTTGGTGAATACCATAATGGTTGTGAGAGTTGGAATCAATAAGATGAGAAGCACGCGGCGCTTTGTGAAATATTGATGGAACCCCGTAAATTGCAGCACAATCAGCAGACTGAGCGGTGCGATAAACGGAAGACCTATGTATTGAAAACAAACCCAGAACATGATTTCTCCAGGAGTACGAGCCAATAATTCAAACGTATGCCCAAAGATATAAATCGCAGTTGCTCCAGACATGTACATAAACAATTGACAGCCAATATACCGATGGCGGTTTGCATGAGCAATGATTGATAATATCACGGACAGAATGCCAGAAACACTCATGATCACAATAAAATGTAAAACAATCGAATCCATGTAAACGCCCCAATTTCAGTTATTTAGAACTAGTCTAATCTTACTATATATGAGGACGTCAAAAATGGGAAGATGTGATTTTGAATTGATTGGAGATTTTTTGTAAAGTTTCGGGAGTTATCTGTTGGTGATCCCTTTTATTTTCACTACTTTTTGCTTAATTTGAGATAGAAGTATGTTGCGCTCGGAGAAATATCTGTACAATGTGGGGATGAATGGAGAGGAGACGCGAAAGGAATATGACTTTTTGGATGATCATGACGGGGCTGTTTATACTGATTCTTTTGAAGAAACCGTTTGAAAAGAGAAGTTCTGGATTGTTATTTTTGATCAGTTATTTACTGCTGATTGCGGTTTATGTGATTCAGACAACGTTTATGGAACTTGTGCCGAATGGATTTTTGATGATGATTGCGGTGGTTGTCGTTTTTCCTTTGTTTGTTCGGTTGGTGTCTTCTTTGAGAAACCGTACATAAGAAAAGAGATGCCAGATCTGACATCTCTTTTTCTGCTGTGAACCAAGTTCGGTTTTGATCCTTTAAAAGGTTCCAGCATTATTTTTCTAAATCAAGGTTTTGATTTATCCTTTGTTGCATTTTTAGCTTTCTCATCTTCAATTTTACTAACCTCTGCTTTTGCAAGAACCATCTCTTCTAATGCTTTCTTCATCCTAGAATCTATGAAATTCAAATCATCACCGTCTACCTTATCTTGCTTTGCAACCTTTAAAATATCTTTGAAAATCGGCTCTAAGTTGTCATCTGTTTTCACTAAGTAACTATTTACCTTTTTATACGTATCTGGAACTTTGTTTTCATTTTCTTTGGCTTCGTTAAGTAATTCTCGCAGGCTTTCAATTTTCTTCTCAAGTTCACTAGCCCATTCTTTATCATAAACATCATCCATTGGAACTAATGAAAAAAAGAAAGGCATAATTCTATCTTCAAAACGTTTTAAATACCCCTTATACCATGCAGCATATTCTTTATCGGTCATCTTTTCAATTTTTTCTTGTTTTACCGGCGTTTTATTTGACGATGAACCGTTTGCTGCTTCATTTTTACCGCATGCTGTGCTCAGCATCAATGTAAATACTAGAAGAAATATTGAAAGCATTGTCCTTTTGTTTGTCTTCATGTGTGAATTACTCCTTATCCTTTGAGACTTTTTCTACTTCGTCATCGGCTTTGGCTGTTTGATCGTATGCTTTGTCGAGTCTTTTCGAAATGTTATCCAGTGATTCAAGATTAAGATTTTCAAGTGCTTTCGGTGTTTCTTCTACGGCATATTGATATCCTTTGTTTGCTTTTAGCAAATACTCATGTGCTTTTTTATAAGCACCAGGAACGTTTTTCTTTTCATTACCCTCATCAATGACTTTTTGTACATCAAAAAGTGACTTCTCGACAGATCCAAGCCATTCATCATTACCTGCATCAATTGCCACCATCTTTTTAGCAAACGCAAGCATTGTGTCTTCAATATCACTTCTGTAATTTTCATACCACTCGGCATATTCTTTTTCTGCCTTTTGGTTGCTGCACGCTGTACCGAATACCATCAGCACGGCAAGCATAATCATCATTGCGATTAGTGATTTAGTCTTTACTTTATTCACTGAGATAAACTCCTTCTGCATTCCTGCTGTTATTTTCAAGCTTTAAGTTTAATAAAACTCACTCACTAATATATGGTGTAACATCCCTAGATTTCATCGGTTAAAAGATAGTTATATTTAGCTATTCATTCAATTTATTAGTAAAAAGATTCTCATTTGGCTTTTCTGTTAAAAAGTTAAAAAAGCATAAAAAAAAGACGCTATCAATAGCGTCTTTTTGTATTAAATCTTAGTTTTTCATATTGCCAGACCCCGTATCAAGGGTATTCAAACCCTTGATACGGCTGCATTCTAAAAATTTTATGGAGACGGTGGGAGTCGAACCCACGTCCAGAGACATCGATTACTTAAGCGTCTACGAGCATAGTCAACATATTTACGTGTTCACTCATCCTCATGCCTGCTGACGGGCGCTTGGAGAGCTAGTCTGATGAATCTCTTCTTACGTCCTCAGACGGAAACGTAAGCGTAGCCTACTTCATTGGGCTCCTCACAGACACATAGGCGATGTCAGGAAGAGCTCGCTGCGCTTATTAGGCAGCTAGTGCTAAGTTTTGGTTAAAACTTTTAGTTTTGCCAGTTACATTTAAGTGCGTGTTAACGAGATCGCCTCTCGGCTCGCAGCCTAAGCTCGAACCATCCCTGTCGAATCCGTAACGTCCCCTTGTAAAAGGGTTATACGGGATGGAAGTTCAGCTTCACTGCTTCCGTATATAACTATTATAACAATCTCATCGCCCGAAACAACTGGTGGTTTCTGTAAAAACAGCGATGATTGTTTATTGCATAACATATTGTAGCATAATGCTTCCGCTCTCAGCAAGCCATCTGCATCAGGCTAGAATTGCTTTTGACGATCGCGGAAGGCACGTTCAATTTCACGTTTTGCATCTTTTTTCTTCAGATCTTCACGTTTATCGTATTTCTTCTTCCCTTTTCCGATTCCGATCAGCACTTTGGCAAAGCCATTTTTCAAATATAGTTTCAGAGGCACAAGTGAGTATCCCTCTTCCTTTGTCGCACCAATCAATTTGCTGATTTGCTTGCGATGAAGAAGCAGTTTTCTCGTTCTCAGCGGATCATGGTTATAACGGTTCCCCTGTTCGTATGGGCTCACGTGCATGTTATGAAGAAACACTTCTCCTCGCTCGATTTTGGCAAAGGAATCCTTTAAATTCACTTTTCCAGCACGAATCGATTTGATTTCAGTTCCTTGTAATACAAGGCCGGCTTCATATGTTTCTTCTATAAAATAATCATGATTTGCTTTTTTGTTTTGGGAAACAACCTTTCCCTCTCCCTTTGGCATTGGCGTACACCCTCCTTTTGACACAAACACGGTCCAAATCGTACGGATTATTTTATCAAACAATCCAGCTTTCGACAATGCTGACGCCATGTGGTCAAAAAGCAAATAGAGCGTGATGCCCTATTTGCTTTTTGGCACGTTACTTTTTCTTTTTACGTTTTTGTTTCGGTGCGTTTTCAAATACGCGTTTTTTCTTTTTCTTCTTCTTACGGTTAGTGAACCAGTCGCCGCCTTTAGCGTCTTTTGCCTTATCCCCAGACGCCTTTTGACCCCCGCCACCTTTTTTCGCTGGTGGATCTGTCCGTTTTTTGAACTTGAAATCTTTTGGAGATTTACGGCGAGTGCCTTTCATACCGACGATTTCAAAATCAATTGAGTGCTCATCTTTATTAACATTAACGACTTTGACAGTGATTTCGTCACCGATACGGTAGACATTCCCTGTACGTTCACCGATCATGGCAAAGTGCTGTTCATCAAAGCGATAATAGTCGTCTGTCATGTAGCTGACATGGACGAGACCTTCTATCGTATTCGGCAGTTCAACGAATAGTCCAAAGTTCGTCACGGAACTAATCATGCCATCAAACTCTTCACCGATTTTATCTAGCATAAACTCTGCCTTCTTCAGGTCATCTGTTTCACGCTCTGCATCGACTGAGCGGCGCTCCATCGTGGAGGCATGATCTGCGATTTCAGGCAGCAGCTGGCCCCACTTCTCTAGGGTTGCTTCATCTGTCTTTTTCTGAATCAAATAGGTTCTAATCAGTCTATGCACGATTAAATCCGGATAACGGCGGATCGGTGATGTGAAGTGTGTATAGAATTCCGTTGATAATCCAAAATGCCCAATGCTTTCTGGATCATACTTCGCCTGTTTCATAGAACGAAGCATCACAGTTTGAATGACGACTTCTTCCGGTTGATCCCTGACAGCATCGAGGACACTTTGAAGTGCACGCGGGTGAATGTTCGTTGACGTTCCTTTCACAATGTAGCCAAACGTCGTCACAAACTCTAAAAAGCGCTGAAGTTTCTCAGGATTTGGTTCTTCATGAATTCGGTAAATGAACGGAACATTCATCCAGTGGAAATGCTCTGCAACCGTTTCGTTTGCAACAAGCATGAATTCTTCAATTAATTTCTCTGCAACGGAACGCTCACGAATGACAACGTCCTTCGCTGCGCCTTCATCATCTACAAGCACTTTTGCTTCCTTGAAGTCAAAGTCTACAGCTCCGCGCTCCATTCGTTTGTCACGAAGAATCTCTGCAAGCTTCTCCATCTCTTGGAACATCGGCACGAGCGGCTCATATTTTTTTAGAAGTTCTTCGTCTTGTTCGACTAAAATCTTATTCACATCGGAATAGGTCATTCTCTCCGTCGTTTTGATCACACTTTGGAAAATCTCGTGTTTGACGACTTTCCCGTTTCGATCAATGACCATTTCACAAGACAGCGTGAGACGATCGACCTTTGGATTTAATGAACATATACCGTTTGACAAACGATGCGGAATCATTGGAATGACGCGGTCAACGAGATACACACTTGTTCCACGTTCATAAGCTTCCTGATCAATAGGAGAATTCTCTGTGACATAATGAGAAACGTCTGCAATGTGCACGCCAAGCTTATATTTGCCATCATCCAGCTTTTGCACAGTTACGGCATCATCTAAGTCCTTCGCATCTGCACCGTCAATTGTCACAATCGTTTCATTGCGCAAGTCGCGTCTGCCTTCAAGGTCTTTTTCATCAATCGTTTCCGGTGTGTCTACTGCCTGCTGAAGTGCTTCTTCTGGGAACTCACCTGGCAGACCGTGTTTATGAATGATCGACAAAATATCGATGCCAGGGTCATTTTTATGACCAAGGATTTCAGTCACTTCACCCTCAGCGCTCATTCTTCCTTCAGGGTAGCTTGTCAGCGTCACAACCACTTTATGACCTTCGACCGCTCCGTTTTTAGCGGACTTTGGAATGAAGATATCGTTTGTGATTTTTTTATCATCAGGGATGACAAAACCAAAGCTTTTCGTTTCTGTGTAGGTACCGACAACCGTCTGAGTATTGCGCTCCAGAATGCGGATAACAGTTCCTTCTTTTTTCGTGCCGTTTGATTTGTGGCTGACACGTACCATGACGGTATCGCCATTCATCGCTGTGCCTAGCTCATTTGGGGGAATGAAAATATCATCCTGTCCAAACTCTTCTGGCGTCACAAATGCAAATCCTTTTGCATGAGCAGACAGCTTTCCTTTTACCAAATTCATTTTTTCTGGTACACCGTAACGATCGCTGCGCGTGCGAACAATGAGTCCTTGATCTTCCAGCGTCACAAGTGCCTTGACGAGCTCTTTATAATCATCAGGATTGGTAATCTCCATCATGACTTCCAGCTCTTGAACGGTTAACGGTTTATACGCTTCTTCTTTCATAAAAGCGAGTAATTCATCCATAAATTCTTCTTTTTGCACACTCTAACCCCCTATATATTTAAATTGACCAATCAAGTGATTCTAAGAATGCATAGACATCCTGATGAACCTTCTCCCGCTCTTTATCAAGCGTGATGACATGGCCTGATTCTTCATACCATTTCAGATGCTTATCATCTGTCTCTACTTCGTTATAAATGATATTCGCACTGTCTGTATTAATCATATGATCGTGACGTGCCTGAACAACAAAAGTAGGTGAATAGATCATGTCGACATTGTTTCTGACATCTGCAATCAGTTCTTGCAGGCTCCTCAGTGTATCCATTGGTGTTTTCTTGAATGCTTCCATTTCTTGTTCAATTTGGTCCTCTGACTTACCCTCAAATTTCTTATAGTTACGGGCATAATCTAGTACACCCTGGTACATGACTTCTTCACTTTTTATGTACATAGGTGCACACATAGGTACAATTCCCTTTACAGGTACAGTGTAACCTAATTTCAATGAAAAAACTCCTCCGAGGGATAGTCCGCAAACCGCAATCTCCTCATAGCCCTCATCTTTTAAGAATTGATAGCCTTCTTCTACATCTTTCCACCAGTCAGTAGGGCCTGTATGGACAAGCTCTTCTGGCGGCACACCGTGTCCTTTATATTGAGGTGCATGACATGTATATCCTCTTTCGTTCAAATAACGGCCAAGCATTCGAACATCGGCTGTATTCCCAGTAAAACCGTGAAGAAGAAGCACCGCCTTTTCTCCACCTTTAAACGTAAATGGTTTTGGTGTAACAACTTTCATGATGTGACTTCCTTTCCTTCTGATATGGTTTATATTTTCCACTTGTATGTATGAAACAAACACAAAAGAGTGCTGATAATAAAAAAAGGTCTGAAAAAAGATCAGACCTTCTGTTACTCGCGCTTTACACGCCTAAATATGCCAATGCGAGTGTTAAGATGAAGAAAAGCACTGACAAAATAACCGTTAATCGGTGAAGAATCAAGTCAAGGCCTCTCGCTTTTTGCTTACCGAAAAGCTGCTCGGCTCCACCTGAAATAGCGCCTGACAGTCCAGCACTTTTACTTGATTGTAGTAATACAACGATGATAAGTGCGATACTGACAATTACGAGTAATGTGATAACAAATGCGTGCATGAAAACACCTCCAGACAAACTGGTACACATAACTTTATTTTACATGAAAACAAGGTGCATGTCACGAAACATCAAAATAAAGATTTCCTATATATTGTCGACTTGATTCGTTATTTTAATTCAATTTCGTTCCAAAGTGCTGATTGCAGCATTTTTATATGCAATTTTCGCTTAAAAACTCAATTTTAATGAGTTGCTTCTTCCTTCAATAGCTGTTTTAATTCTACTAACAAACGTTCAGCTCCTTCAGGACTCAGCATCACGTTCCCATTTCCATAGCTTTTGTTGTACTTCGTCACTTGTCCCGTTAGCAGGCAGCTCTTATCTGCATCATATTTTTTCAGCATAATGGTTTGATCTTCGATGAAAATTTCTAACAGCTGCTCTTCTTTAATATTGAGTACCTTGCGCATTTCTGAGGGCAGAACAATTCTGCCGAGAGAATCAATGTGTCTGACCATTCCAGTCCTTTTCAATGACAATTCCTCCTTGATGATGATATGATGATTTCATTTATTGACTTTTGTCAACATCTTCATAGTAAAATAGATCTTCAAATTTTTTATCAAAGTAATGAATCATTTTACCAATGACAAGCTGTCCTGGTTTTCGGTGACCATTTAATACTCTGCTAAGTGTGGCAGGAGAGATGCCAATTTCATCAGCGAGCTGATTTAAGGACATATCGTTCTCGATCATATACTGCATGACAAAAGTCCGCCTGATCTGAATCTTTTCGACCATCATTACAACCTCCTATGGAATCTATATGTACAGCATGTAAGGCTCTCACATCAAGCAGTTTCATTAACTTATGTCAACACTTTTACCCCTCTGCTATTTCCTTTGGTCAATGATCATACTAAAATAAGTCATATACTGAAATGTGAGGTTCGATGTCATGAATCACTTTGGTGAACAATTACGCATTTTAAGAGAAAATAGAAAAATGTCGGTCAATCAGCTTGCCATGTATTCAGGTGTAAGCGCTGCTGGTATTTCTCGTATTGAAAATGGAAAGCGCGGTGTGCCAAAGCCTTTAACCATAAAAAAATTAGCACACGCCTTGAAGGTGCCTTATGAGGATTTAATGCTGCTTGCCGGTCATATTGAACAGGAACAAGTTCATGAAATGAAACCGAAATATGAGTCCATGTTAAAAATCTATCAAACGGCGCTTCAAAAGGATGTAGAACATCTTCCCATTTTTGACGGGGACAAATGGGAAAGGCTCTCCGCACAAGACATCAGCCAGCTGAATGAATACTTTCTCACGCTCATCAACCAAAAAAGGTGAACAAATAGCGGGGCATAAACCTAATGTACATCCACCATTAACTAATGTCAATATTTTCATGGTGTACTTATTGCCAATAGTCAACAAATCAAGTAAAATAGACATATCGAATCTATAACCATGTGAGGTTTTGCGTTGATGAACTTTGGTGCATATTTAAGAGCATTACGTGAGGAAAAGAAGCTGTCGGTGAACCAATTAGCGATGTATTCTGAGGTCAGCGCTGCCGGTATATCTCGTATTGAAAACGGGAAACGCGGCATTCCGAAACCTCCTACGATTAAAAAGCTAGCTGGTGCGTTAAAGGTACCTTATGAAGACATGATGCAGGCTGCGGGCTATATTGAGGAGGCCGCTTCTGTCCATCATCTCGAGGAAGATGATCTTGCTTTATCCAAAATAAAGGAAGCCGCAGCGCAATATGAACTTACTGATCTCGAAATATTTGATGGTGACATATGGTCAACCCTTTCGAAAAAAGAAATAGAGGACCTCAACCGCTATTTGTTATTTATGTTAAACAGCCGTTCGTCTTCATAAATGTTTAAGCTTTTTGCGCCGATTTATGACAGATTTACGGTATAATGGGTTCAGATTGGAGTGAAGAAAGATGAATCAATCTGACATGTGCCCGCGGTTTGAAAAAGCAGTTGAGTTATTGAGTAAACGCTGGGTGGCACTGATTGTTTTTCAGCTTCTCTCAGGTCAGCAGCGCTTTAGTGAAATTGAGGCAGCTCTGACAAATTTAAGCGGAAGAGTATTATCTGAGAGATTAAAAGAGCTGGAAGCAGCAGGTATTGTAAAACGGGAGGTTTTTGCTGAAACACCCGTGCGCATTGAGTATTCTTTAACAGATATGGGGCGTTCACTTGCACCCGTTTTTGAGGAAATTGCGAAGTGGTCCTCTGAATGGATCACACTTGAATCATAAAATACCAGCATGCGGACCGCCTGATCATCATAAAACAACCTCCCTTACAGATGTAAGGGAGGTTGTGTCTTTTCAACCGCTTAAGCAGATGTGATATTTTTCTCAGCTAACGCTTTTCTTTCTTTTTTCTTGTTTGTCGGGCTTAAATAGCGTTCGAGCCAGCCCATGACAAGGTCAGCAATAATAGCCATGAGTGCAGTTGGAATCGCACCTGCTAAAATGATGGCCGTTCCGTTGGTGGCGTTTGACCCTCTGATGATGATATCACCAAGACCTCCCGCGCCTACAAATGTTCCAATCGCTGTAATACCGATGGCGATGACCAGTGCGGTTCTTAAACCTGCCATAATGACTGATAAAGCAAGCGGTAATTCAACCATTCTCAGCACTTGCCATTTCGTCATCCCCATCGCTTTACCTGATTCTAAATAGGCATGTTCAATACTGACAATGCCTGTGTATGTGTTTCTGATAATCGGCAGAAGCGAATACAGAAAGAGTGATAGGATGACTGTATTTGCGCCAAGTCCTAATACAAGCATCAACACGGAAAGCATCGCTAATGCCGGTATCGTTTGAATGACGTTTGTAATGGCAAAGACCCAATTGCTCAGCTTGCGGTAATGCGCCACAAAGATGCCTACTGGAATCCCGACAATCGCCGCAAACAACACCCCATACGCTGACATGAGAAAATGCCGATAAAATTCTTCTAACACATATGACCCGTTCTGCTGATAATACGTCCATAATTGCTGCAGTGTGTCCATCAGCCGTGACACCTCCCAATCTTACTCAAAGTAATTGTGTTTTTTCAGGAAATTCTTCGCAACGGTTGCTGGTTCTTGAAGCTCCCCGTCGACTTGGTAGTTAAGCTCTTGCATTTGTTCTGTATCGATTTTTCCGATCAGCCTGTTGATCACCTTATCAAGCCCTGGATTCTCTTTTAAGACTTTCTCCGGGACTACTGGCGATGCATCATATGGCGGGAAGAACCGTTTATCATCTTTTAAGATTTTGAGGTTATAGGCTTTGATTCGTCCATCTGTTGAATAAGCAAGCACAATATCCATTTTTTCATTCTTTAGAGCATCATAGACTAAACCAATCTGCATCGGATACGTGTTTCCAAATTTAATCCCGTATGTTTTCACGAACCCATCATAGCCGTCGCCTTTCTTTTTGAGCCAAATATTATCGACTCCAAACCGGTAATTTTTCGCATTCTTTTTCAAATCAGAGACCGTTTCTAACTTGTTTTCCTTCGCCATCTTCTCCGTCACAGCAAAGGCATACGTATTATCAAATCCATAAGAATTAAACCATTTGTAATCATAGCGTTTCTTAAATTCTTTTTGGACGATGTCCATCGCACGCTTCGGGTCTTTTTCCGCTTCCATTCCAAGGGTACTTGTTAAATCCGTGCCTGAATATCTTGTGGCAGAAATGTCGACATCTCCGTTTTCCATTGCTTTCTGCTGCACGGTGTTGGATCCTAAGTTTTTCACAATAGTCGTCTTTTTATCTGTGTAATGTTCGATCATATCGCCAACCATATAGGCCATAATTTCTGATTCGGTAAAGTTCTGTGCTCCAATTCGCAGCGTGCCCCCTGAGGAGCCGGCTAGTCCAGGAAGTGAACAGCCGCTTATCAATAGCAAGCATCCGGCAAGCAGTGCACTGATCCATTTTGTTTTTCGATTCTTCACATAAGCCAACTCCTTATGAAACTTCCTTCAATCCTTTTAAGCCTTCTGGTGTTACTTTTTTCTCCAGCTTCATTAATGATAAGTCGATGATGACTGCTAAAATTGTGACTGGAATCGCACCCGCAATAATGAATTCAGGCTGATACAGCTGAAGTCCAATTAAAATGTAGTCACCTAGACCGCCTCCACCGATAAAGGCCGCAAGTGTTGTCCAGCCAATCAAATAGATCGTTGACGTTCTGACACCTGCCATAATGACCGGTACAGCAAGCGGGAGTTCAACAAGACGAATTTGTTCCCATGTTGTCATCCCGATTCCTTTACCGGATTCAAGCAAGTTTTTGTTCACACCTTGTACCCCGGCATACGTATTTCTTAAAATAGGTAAAACCGAATAGAAAAAGAGAGCAACGATTGCAGGTATTTTCCCAACCCCCAAAATAGGAATAAAAAAGGCAAGAATCGCTAAACTAGGGAGTGTTTGAAAGATATTCACAACACCGATGATAAAACCTGCGCCTCGTTTCATTCGTGTGAGAACCACGCCTAAAGGAACGGCAACAAGAATACCGAGCACGACAGCAATTAAGGAAATATATAAATGCTCCCACATTTTTGTGAGGAGTTCCCCACCATTTTTCTCTAGAAAGTCGATGATTTGATCCATGTGTACACCTCCCTTAATTCATTTCAGTGACAGCCGCCGGCGTATCGTCTCCCCAAATGGAGTCGTACACAACATCTACAAGACTTGCACGTGTCACAATGCCTTTTAAGTGCCCTTCTGCATCCACAACCGGTACATATTTAATGCCGCGTATTAAGATTTTCCGGACAGTGTCTCTTAGAAGTGCCCCTTCTTGTACGGTATAGAACTCTGTATTTAAAATATCACCGACGAAAGCTGCCTTTCTGCGGTTCGCATCGATTGTTTCAATATCGATATAGCCTTTTAGCACATGATGTTCATCTACTACAAGCAAGGAATCGACCCGCTTTTCTCTCATGATGTAGATGGCATCTGTTAATGTTTTTTCAACTGTAATGGTGACTGGTGACGTGTTCATCATTTGTTCTACACGTTCCATATTCGGATTCGATTGAAGCAGACGTTCTTTCCCAATGAATTCTTCTACGAATTCATTGGCTGGGTTCCGCAGAATATCGTCAGGCGTACCTACTTGGACAATCTCTCCATCTTTTAAAATCACAATTCGATCAGCTAGTTTAATGGCTTCGTCCATGTCATGTGTGACGAATACGATGGTTTTATTTAACGTTTTTTGCAGTTTCTTAAATTCTTCCTGCAATGAATCTCGTGTGATTGGATCAAGTGCGCCAAACGGTTCATCCATGAGGATCAGAGGGGGTTCCGCTGCTAGTGCGCGAAGAACACCGATGCGCTGCTGCTGTCCTCCGCTGAGTTCATGAGGATAGCGCTCTAAATATTCCGGTCCCATGTCGACAAGCTTCAACAGTTCACGTGCCCGTTCTTTTCGTTTTTCTTCCGGCCATTTTAACAGCTTCGGAACAAGTGAAATATTTTGTGCGATGGTCATATGGGGAAACAGTCCAATTTGCTGAATCACATAGCCAATTTCTCTTCTTAATTGGACTGGATCTTTTTTCATAATATTTTCTCCCTCGATGAAGATTTTTCCTGAGGAAGGTTCGATAAGTCGGTTGATCATCTTCATGGTTGTTGTCTTACCACAGCCACTTGGTCCAATAAAACAAATAAATTCTCCTTTTGCTATTTCTAAATCAATATTTTTGACAGCCTTTTTTCCGCCTTTATACGTCTTAGATACATTCTCTAGTTTCAGCAAATGAGACACCTCCAATTAGTCGGATCAATATTTTCAGAAAATTTACACCTTATTTATTATAGTGCAAACTTTATAAAATAAAAAGTTTATGATGTGTTTGTATTGCATAACATTTATTTAAAATTTTCAGTTAACGGCCTTATAGATAGAGATCTCTCCTTTTTCCTCCAAATTACGAGCAAATACTCAATATTTATTGTTTTCATCAACAAACAGGTATATGATATATTGTGTTACAAATTGTCAGTCGTGAAGGGATGAATCGGGGAGTGGACAAGCTAGCGTTAGGCGCCATTCAAAAAGCACAGGATCATTATATTGAAAAAGCTGCCGAGAACATGAATGCCTTTGGTCTTTCTTCTACAGTGGGTAGAGTGCTTGGTATCATTCACATGAACCGTAAACCAATGACGCTTGGAGAGCTATCAGAGGCGACAGGCATGAGCAAAACGAGAATGAGTCAAGTCGTTCGAGAAATGCTCGATTTGAATATTGCGGAAAAGGTTTATGAAAAAGGAATACGTAAAGATCTATACGACGTTGAGCAAGATCAATACCAAACGTTTATTTCCTTGTTTGCAGCCAATTGGTCCCGAGTTGTCAGCAAAAACCGCAAGGCACATAAGAAAACGTGCAAGGAATTGCTGGAACTGCTTGAACAGGATGACCTGCCAAAAGAGACAGAGGATAAAATCAATCTACTTCTTTCAGAAATCAAGGAAAGCCTTGATTACTATGATTGGATTAGCCGCTTAATTGAATTCTTTGAAAGTGAAGAAGTGTTTAAGCATGTGCCGAAACCTTAAAAAAAGCTGTTTTATTTTACATCATTGTAGAAAAAAACAGCTTTTTTATATACACTTATTGCATAAACATTGGAAACATTCCTTTTAAGCCTGCGCCGATCATTTCAACTGCTACTACAGCAAGAATTAATCCCATTAACCGCGTCACGACATTCATCTCTGTTTTCCCCATTTTCCGCATAATGAAACTTGAATAATGAAAAGCATAATAGGTCATTGCCAGAACGATGACAATGCCGATTAAAATCGCCAACATATGAAGCATCACTTGACTTCCCGGAGTTAAGCTCATCACTGTAGCGATTGTACCGGGACCAGCGATAATCGGGATCGCCAGCGGCGTAACGGAGACATCAGCCTTCTCTTTGCTTTCTGCCTTTTCTTCAGAATGTGGATTTTGGACATGAGACTCCTTTGCATTCAGCAAATTGTAAGCGATACCAAAAATAAAAATACCTCCGGCGATGCGGAGTGCGTGAATATCGATCCCAAACAATTTGAAAATGAGCCTGCCTGCCAATAAAAAGGCAATCAAAATAATGAAAGAGACCACAATGGCTTTTTTGGCTGTCTGGGAGCGTTCTTTCTCTGTATACCCTTCAGTTAAGGTGATAAAAAGAGGCACGTTTCCAATAGGGTTTGATACAGCAAATAATGAAACCACGACATGAATCATAAAGGAAATCAACAGACACCCTCCTTTTTTTCATAGTGTCTGCCAATCTGATGTGAATATTCCCTTATGATGTTAAAACCTGTATATATTTAACCGATGATAATAAAGGTTTTAAAGAAAGGGGAATGACACATGAAGAAAACGATCACTATCGTCCTTTTATCTGTTGCGGTTTTAGGCGCAGCCGGCTGGATGGTTTGGCAGCAGCAGACCATCAAAGCAGCTGAGGAAAAACATCAGCAAGAAAGCAAAACGAACGATGAGCAGCTTTCAAAGTTAAAATCAGATCAAGCGGATATGAAGCATGAAAACGAAGATCAAAAAAAGAAACTGTCTACCATTACCAAAAAGCTCAAAAACGAAAAGAAAGCCTATCAAAAAGAAGTCAAGCAGCGTAAAGTACTTGAGGCAAAAATCGAGCAGCTTCAAAAAGAGCTGACAGCAGCGAAAGCCGCTGCTCAAGCGAATAAGCAGAGAGCACAGGCTGCAAGGAAACCAACTGTCAAAAAAGACCCAAATGTCACCCACAATCCTCCCTCACAATGGGTACAGGATCAATATGATTGGGGTGTGAAACAAGGGTATATTAAAGAATAGAAAGGATGAAAAAACATGATACAAATTCGGCCATTGTCAGGTGATCAATCTGTCCCTATGGATCTTTTACTCTTAGCTGATCCTTCAAAGGAAAAGGTTCTTACTTATGTGCAATCCGGCTCTTGTTATGCCGCGTATCATGAACAGGACGTGATTGGTGTCTATGTACTTTTACCTCTGTCTCAGCAGACAGTCGAAATCATCAATGTCGCCGTGAAGGAATCATGGCAAGGAAAAGGAATTGGAAAGCAGCTGATCCGCCATGCCATTGCTGAAGCGAAAGCCGCCGGTTTTCACACAGTTGAAATCGGCACAGGCAACTCGAGCATTCAGCAGCTCGCACTTTATCAGAAATGCGGCTTCCGCATGACATCTATTGACCACGATTTCTTTCTTAAGCATTATGATGAACCAATTTTTGAAAATGGCATTCAGTGTATGGATATGGTACGGCTGTCACTCACTTTGCAAGCAGACTGATGTTTTGTTCCGTCTGCTTTTTTTTATGTTCTGCGCTTTTTTACCACATGCTTCACATATTGAATGAAGAAATAAAGCACGGCGCCAGCTAAAAAGCAGACAACACATCCAAAGAGCGTCGCCTCCGAACTGAATTGATACTCTTCAATTTTCATGATATAAAATGGCATGCCAAACATTGTTGGACTTGATTCAACATGATTGACCTCTAGCAGCAGTAAAAAAACAGGGGTCATAAACACAGCAAAAACATACAGCATTGCAAGTGTTAAACCGCTGGAAAACGAATGAAATACTTTAATCATCTCTTCCTCTCCTTCATCTCTTTTAAACTGGCTGTGATATTTTTCCCGTCTGGGCAAGCTGGATGCAGCATCACCGTATTTAGTAAAGAAAAAAACAGCAGCTGATGACTGACCGGATGCTTCCATATCATAAAAAGCATAATTGAACAAAGCACCGGAAAGAGCGGCCCTGCAAGTGCCACCATCATATTGAAGCTCGGCCGGGCAAATGTTTCATGGACAACCGCCACATGCTTCCAATCAATCGTTATCACAAAATCAAAGGGCGGCCTTTTTTCGATTTTGTTACACAACATGACCATCAGCATATGACCGAGTTCATGTATCACCACAACCGCTAGGAAACTACACACAAGCTCTATCATCGCAAGACAGGCCTCTTTAACATGACCGTATATATACAGCTATAAAATGCAAGTGAACCTAGCAGATAAGCAGTGGCGAGAAGATACACATCTGATGAAAGCCACTTCAATAAAAGCATATCGATGAAGCTGAATACAGCAATCATCATCACGATGACAAACAGTTTATTAAACTCACTGATCTTTACGATAAACCCTGTACAGGCCGCCATGACAGTAATCAACAAAATGGACAAACTTGCGAGGCCATGACCTTCACTTTCAATGCCTATCACCATAGATGCAAGCCCAATAAACACAAAATATATCAACAAATTAATAGCGTAATAAAATAAAATTCTCGACAATAAATAAGCACCCTTCGATGTATTTAACATAAAGATGGCCCTTTGATTCATATGATATTCTCTGCCAATCATCAGCGGAAGCATGATCAATATTTCCTTTAACGCATACTGCACAATAAAGGCATACAGCCAGCCGGTTTCTACCGGTGTAAAAATGAATGGCAGCCCCGCCGTCAAACAAACGAGAAATAGAAACAAAATGCCCTGTTCTTTAAAAACAGCTGACCGGCTGAAATAGACCAATTCCTGCCGCAGGTGCGTCAGAAAGGAAGATTGCGTTCTGATTTTCTTGTAAGAAAACGACTTCACCTCTGTTTTCAGCTGCAAAAACATCCGATGGACATAAGAAGCCGATAACCCCTTCAGCCATAGCCAGCCAGCGCTTAGAAGGATCACGAGAAATATGAGATAGACTGATGGCCATACGCTGATCATCTCCATTGCTTTTTGCAAAAGGAGAAACACCAAAAGATTCAACACCGCAAAGCCGAGCGTTTGCAGCAGCAAATGCTCTTTTGTTTTTGAGACGAAATGGCTCACAGCAATCCGCATCATCATCCAAGAAGCAAGCGCAAGCAGCGCCAGTACACAGCAAGTCATGCAAACAGCCGTTATCCAATACAGAGATAGTGCCTGACCGCTGATCAAAAGGCCTAATACAATCGGCAAAAAAAGCAGTCCAACCATGAGGAAACAAAAGAGCACTGGAAAGAAATACACACAAAGGACAAATGGCACACTTTGTATCGCACTATTCAAAAAGTAGAATTGATATTCCTGACGCTTTAATTTATTGCGGGATAACACAATACCTGCGCCTAAAAGTAAAAGCGTCATTTTCATCAATTGTAGGTATAAAGCAGCCGGCTCACTTTCTCCTGCCTGCATAAAAAAGCGCAGACTGATGACGACGTATATCGCATACATGAGTAAGAAAAAAGCGGCGGCAGCGAGAAGCTGTATAGGATACTTTTTTGCGAGCTGCTTTCCTTTCGTTGTCAGCATCCCCCATTCTATTTTATGAAGAACGTGTCGTGTCCAGATCATTGAGTAACCTCTCCACCTGCATATAGTAATCTCGATTCACTTCTTTATAAATCTCTTCAAGTGCCTGATGAGGAAATGTCTGATTCGTTTCTTGACGGGACATATCCAGCTTGACGTCACCATTTCTTAAGATCATGAGATGGTCATAAAGCGTATCACCAAAGCTCAAATGATGGGTTGAAATGAGAATGCCAGCACCTTGATCTCTCAGCTTCATGAGCACCTTTTTTAAGATGATCATCATATCTGGATCAAGTCCGTTCGTTGGCTCATCGAACACATAATAATCACATGGCCTGAGGAGCTGTGAAATGATCTGCGTTTTCTTTTGATTACCATGAGACAGCTGAGCGATAGGCTGATCCATATACGAACCCAGCTCAAACAGATCGATGAACGTCTCTTCCCGTGTGACATCTTTCTCATTTGGCAGCTGAAGTAATTGAAAGTATTCCCTCGGCGATAAATAATCGAATAACGAATGGTCGTCAGGAATATAGGAAACATGTTTTTTCAACAAGGAGATATGTTCTGAGGATTGAAGGTTCAGCTGCTTACCATGTAAAGTGACACATCCTATAAATGGTGTCAGTCCAAACATGGATTGAATCATCGTCGTCTTTCCCGCACCATTATGCCCCAAAAGCAGCAGCATCTGCCCTTTCTCGACATTCATTTGTATATTACGGAGAGAGAAGGTGCGGCTATAGGTTTTTTCGTTTAATTGTAATGTCAGCATCATATCCCTCCGTTTGTTTCAGATAGAACAGATGACCTTGCATCTGTTCTCATCCCTGTTAATAACCGCACTGGATTTTAACGTACATGCCTAATAATTTGAACTCTCCTAAAAATTTAGAGCCTCGTCCAAAGGTCTTGCATGCCCAAATCAATGCTCCAAGTGAAATAATGCCTAATATAGCGGCAAGAACATAAATCCAAAATGCGTTTTTCTGTACATTCTTAGAAGTTAGAATTCGTTGCTTCCTTTCATCATATGCCGCCAATAGGTGAAGAACATACATATACACACCTACTGGAAAACGAAGGCTAAAAGGATTCAGCATCTCATCACCCCCTAATATATGTAAAATGATACCACCCCCTTACAGAAAGCATAAGTTCATTTCAGATCATATTTTTAGTCGATTTTTCATGATTTAGTGCTTATAAATGGAGGGGATTTTGCCTTCTTCTCTAACGGAAGGAGGATTTTTTACAAAAATAGGATAAGCCAAATGAATTAGCCAGCGGATTTCGCTCAACCACAAAAAAACGCTGCGTCCCGCTCTCATGAAAGAGTGGAACGCAGCGCATAGCTGACATTATTTATTCAAGTTATAGAATGTTGCAATGCCGTGATATTGTGCTGTTTCAGCCAATTGATCTTCGATGCGAAGTAATTGGTTGTATTTCGCCACACGGTCCGTACGAGACGGAGCACCTGTTTTGATTTGTCCAGCGTTTGTTGCAACAGCGATGTCTGCAATCGTGCTGTCTTCAGTTTCACCAGAACGGTGAGAGATAACAGCTGTGTATCCTGCGCGTTTTGCCATTTCGATTGCATCAAATGTTTCAGTTAATGTACCGATTTGGTTTACTTTGATCAGAATTGAGTTACCAACGCCGTTTTTGATTCCTTCAGAAAGCTTCTTCGTGTTCGTTACGAACAAGTCGTCTCCTACTAGCTGAACCTTGCTGCCAAGGCGCTCAGTTAATAGTTTGTGACCTTCCCAGTCGTTTTCATCAAGGCCGTCTTCGATAGAGATGATTGGGTATTTCGATACCATATCTTCATACCAGTCAACCATTTCAGCAGATGTTTTCACAACACCTTCGCCTGATAAATGATATTTACCGTCTTCTTTGTTGTAGAACTCAGAAGATGCAGCATCCATTGCAAGTTTCACTTCTTCACCTGGTTTGAAGCCAGCTTTTTCGATCGCTTCAACGATTGTTTGAAGTGCTTCTTCGTTAGAACCAAGGTTTGGAGCGAATCCACCTTCGTCACCTACAGCTGTGTTTAAGCCTTTTGCGCTTAATACAGATTTCAGGCTATGGAAGATTTGAGCGCCCATGCGAAGTGCTTCACGGAAGTTCGGTGCACCTACAGGCATAATCATGAATTCTTGAATGTCTACGTTGTTATCCGCATGCTCTCCGCCGTTGACGATGTTCATCATCGGTACTGGAAGCGTTTTGGAGTTGAATCCACCAAGGTATTGATAAAGTGGAATTTGTAAGAAATCAGCAGCCGCACGTGCTACAGCGATAGATACGCCAAGGATTGCGTTTGCGCCTAATTTCCCTTTGTTTTCTGTTCCGTCAAGTTCGATTAACATTTTGTCAATCGCTACTTGTTCTGTTACATCAAAGCCTAAAAGCTCTGGTGCAATGATTTCGTTTACGTTGTTTACAGCTGTCAGAACACCTTTTCCAAGGTAACGGTCTTTGTCTCCGTCACGTAGTTCTACTGCTTCATATTCACCAGTAGAAGCACCACTTGGAACAAGCGCACGGCCAAAGCCGCCAGATTCTGTGTAAACTTCTACTTCAACTGTTGGGTTACCGCGAGAGTCTAATACTTCGCGTGCATATACGTCAACAATGTATGGCATCGTTATTTCTCTCCTTTTGAATCAATTTTTTTATTTCTGAATTAATGATGTTCCTGTCATCTCTTTTGGTTTTTCAAGACCAAGTAAGTCTAAAAGCGTTGGAGATAGATCGGCTAAAATGCCGCCTTCTCTAAGCGTCGCACCTTTTTTCGTTACGATGACTGGTACAGGATTCGTTGTATGTGCAGTATGCGGCTTTCCTTCTTCGGTAATAAGCACGTCTGCGTTACCGTGGTCTGCCGTGATGATGGCATGTCCGCCTTTTGCCAGGATTGCGTCGACTACAGCTCCTAAGCACTCATCTACTGCTTCAATGGCTTTGATTGTTGGCTCAAGCATACCTGAATGACCAACCATATCCGGGTTAGCAAAGTTCAGAATGATCGCATCATGCTTGTCAGCATTGATGTCTGCAACAAGTGCATCCTTTACCTCATAAGCGCTCATTTCCGGCTTGAGGTCATAGGTGGCCACATCTGGTGAATTGATTAAGATGCGGTCTTCACCAGGAAATTCTTCTTCACGTCCACCACTCATAAAGAACGTCACGTGAGGATATTTCTCTGTTTCAGCAATCCGCAGCTGTTTCAATCCGTTTTGAGCAAGCACTTCTCCTACTGTGTTATCCAAATTCACTGGTTTGAAGGCAACATAACCATCAACCGTTTCACTGAAGTGTGTGAAGCAGACGAAGTGTAAATTCTTCGGATGAGCTTCTCCGCGGTCAAACGAGCGGAAATCTGCATTTGTGAAAGTGTTCGAGATTTGGATGGCACGGTCTGGACGGAAGTTATAGAAAATCACAGAGTCGCCGTCGTTTACTTTGGCAACCGGCTCACCATTTTCTCTCGTAATGACAGATGGAATAACGAATTCATCGTAGATTCCATTTTCATAGGAGTCATCAACGACATCATAAATGTTTTGATAACTTGGGCCTTCACCATACGCCATCGCACGGTACGCTTTCTCCACACGATCCCAGCGTTTGTCACGGTCCATTGAGTAATAGCGTCCAGAAAGTGTTGCCACTTCACCGACACCGATTTCTTTGATTTGTTCTTCCAGCTGTTTTAAGTACACTTTGGCTGTCTTCTGACCAACATCACGTCCGTCCAAGAAGCCATGAATGTATACCTTTGTTAAGCCTTCTTTTTTCGCCAGCTTCAGCAGGGCAAAAAGATGCTGGATGTGACTGTGCACACCGCCGTCTGACAAGAGTCCGAATAAATGAAGCGCCTTGTCATTCTCTTTTGCATAAGTCATTGCATCTAGGAACGTTTCGTTTTTCTCAAATTCCCCTTCACGAATGGCAACATTCACTCTTGTTAAGCTTTGATACACAATGCGTCCTGCACCAATGTTCAAATGCCCAACTTCAGAGTTCCCCATTTGACCTTGCGGGAGACCTACTGCCTCACCTGAAGCCGTTAAGGTTTGATGCGGGAATTCGTTCCAGTAGCGGTCAAAGTTCGGTTTTTTTGCTTGTGCGACAGCGTTACCGACTGTTTCGCCTCTTAAACCGAACCCGTCTAAGATGATTAATGCAGCTGGTTTCTTACTCATATTGACCTTCCTCCAATAATTGAACGAAAGACTGAGGTTCTAAGCTTGCGCCGCCTACCAAAGCACCGTCAATATCGGATTCTGCCATATATTCTTTAATATTTGCCGGCTTCACGCTTCCGCCATATTGAATGCGAAGGCTGTCTGCCGCTTCTTGACCAAATTCGCTTGCAACGGTTTGGCGGATGTGTGCGCAAACGTCGTTTGCATCTTTCGCTGTAGAAGATTTTCCTGTACCGATAGCCCAGATAGGCTCATATGCAATAACAGATTCAGCTACTTGCTGTTTCGTTAAACCAGCTAGTGCCTTCTTCACTTGATCAGCGACAAGTTCATTTGTTTTGCCTGCTTCACGCTCTTCAAGCGTTTCACCTACACAAATAATTGGAACGATGCCATGCTTGAATGCAGCATGTGCTTTTTTGTTCACTGTTTCATCTGTTTCAGCAAAGAATTCACGGCGCTCTGAATGCCCAATCACTGAATAGCCGATGCCTAGATCTTTTAGAGCAGCAGGGCTGATTTCACCAGTGAATGCACCATTTTCTTCAAAGTGCATGTTTTGTGCACCAATTTTAAGGTCTGTTCCGTTTGAAAGGCTGTTTAGCTTTTCAAGGAAAAGAGCTGGCGCACAGACAATGGATTCCACTTTGTCAGGAGATGGAATAGATGACTTAACTTCTTCAACGAAGCTGACTGCTTCGCCAAGTGTTTTGTTCATTTTCCAGTTCCCAGCTATAATTGGTTTTCTCATGATTGACACTTCCTTATAGCAGTTTTGGTCTTATTTATCGTTTAATGCAGTAACACCAGGAAGTTCTTTGCCTTCCATAAATTCAAGTGAAGCGCCGCCGCCTGTAGAAATATGGCTCATCTGATCGGCAAGACCAAATTTCTCAACAGCTGCTGCTGAATCTCCACCGCCAATGACAGAATATGTATCTTTTGCTTCTGCCAGTGCTTCTGCGATTGCTTTTGTTCCTTTAGCGAATGCATCGATTTCAAATACACCCATTGGCCCGTTCCAGACAACAAGTTTGCTGTTTTTAATAACATTAGCATACTTTTCTCTTGTCTCTGTACCAATATCAAGTGCTTCTAGATCACTTGGAATTTCAGAGATTGGCACAATGCTTGTATTCGCATCATTTGAAAAGTCGTCGGCTACCAGAACGTCTGTTGGAATCAGGAATTTCACGCCTTTTTCTTTTGCACGGTCCATAAAGGATTTCGCTAAATCTACTTTGTCTTCTTCTAATAGAGATTTCCCTACTTCGTGGCCTAGTGCTTTCACAAATGTGTAAGCAAGTCCGCCGCCGATGATGAGGTTGTCCACTTTATCAAGAAGACTTTCAATCACACCGATTTTATCCTTTACTTTTGCGCCACCGATAATCGCTGTAAATGGGCGATCAGGATTTGAAATGGCTTTTCCTAAAACCTCAAGCTCTTTTTGCATGAGGAAGCCTGAAACAGCCGGAAGATAAGCTGCAATACCAGCTGTCGATGCATGTGCACGGTGTGCAGCACCGAACGCATCATTGACATACACATCGGCTAAATCAGCAAATGCTTTTGATAATTCAGGATCGTTCTTTTCTTCACCAGGATAGAAACGAACGTTTTCAAGCACTAGCACATCTCCTTCTTTTAAGTCAGAGATTTGCTTTTTCACGTTGTCGCCGTAAGCTTCATCTGCTTTTTTCACTTCTTTTCCAAGAAGCTCTTGCAGACGTATTGCCACAGGTGTCAGACGCAGTTCTTCAGTAACTTGACCCTTCGGACGACCCAAATGACTAGCTAGCAGTACCTTTGCGCCTTGTCCTGTTAAATACTCAATCGTTGGTAATGCTGCGCGGATACGAGTATCATCCGTCACTTCGCCGTCCTTCATTGGAACGTTAAAATCTACGCGGCAAAACACAACTTTACCTTTTACGTCAATGTCTTTTACTGATTTCTTATTCATGCTCGTCAGGAGATCCTCCTTTATTCTGGTTTCCTTACGCATTGGACAAGTCTCTCTTTATCCTTTTCCCATTTTGCCCTCATCAAAACGAGAAATCGTGCAGAACGGATAAATACAGAGAAAAAGGGAAAGGGATGCTTCCCCTTCCCTTGTCCGTCTTCATTATATCGTGTCTCTAGGAAAGAACCAAGTGAGTTCCTTCAGTGTGAGAAATTAAAGACCTTGTTTTGCAATGTAAGCTGCAAGATCAACAACGCGGTGAGAATATCCGCTCTCGTTATCGTACCAAGAGATCACTTTCACCATGCTGCCTTCCATTACCATTGTAGAAAGAGCATCGATTGTTGAAGAGTTTGCATTACCATTGTAGTCACCAGATACTAATGGCTCTTCGCTGTAGCCAAGGATTCCTTTAAGTTCTCCTTCAGCTGCTTCTTTAAGTGCTGCATTTACATCTTCAGCCGTTACATCTTGGTTTAATTCAGCTACAAGGTCAACTAAAGAAACGTTAGGTGTTGGAACACGCATAGCGCCACCGTTTAATTTACCTTTAAGTTCAGGCAATACAAGTGAAACAGCTTTCGCAGCACCTGTAGAAGTTGGGATGATGTTTTCCGCAGCTGCACGAGCACGACGGTAATCTTTGTGCGGAAGATCAAGAATTTGTTGGTCATTTGTGTATGAGTGAACTGTTGTCATCATACCGCGTTTAATACCAAATTTATCGTTAAGAACTTTTGCAAATGGAGCTAAGCAGTTTGTCGTACAAGATGCATTAGAGATGACATCGTGGCTAGCTGCATCGTATTTGTCTTCGTTTACACCCATAACGATTGTGATATCTTCTTCGTTAGCAGGAGCAGAGATGATGACTTTTTTAGCGCCAGCTTCTAAGTGTTTAGCAGCGTCTGCACGTTTTGTGAAGAATCCAGTAGATTCAACAACGATTTCTACGCCTTGTTTACCCCAGCTTAATTTCGCAGGGTCACGTTCAGCTGATACTTCGATTGTTTTACCGTTCACTACTAAGTTTGTACCGTCTACAGAAACCTCTGCATCTAGTTTTCCGTGAACAGAGTCATATTGTAAAAGGTGTGCAAGCATGTTAGCATCTGTTAGATCGTTAACCGCTACTACCTCAACTTCAGGATTATTTAATGCTGCACGAAATACGTTACGTCCAATACGTCCAAATCCGTTAATACCGACTTTTACTGCCATGATGTTTCCTCCTTTTATAGGTCACAATGTTTTATATTGAGGGATCAATTGATTCCCTTAATAACTCTTTTGCGGCTCCTTCGTCTGTGACGAGAACCGTTCGGCGTGGTTTTTTGAAATAAGCTTCAATAGCCCCCGCCTTTGATGATCCACCTGCAACAGCAATAATGTGTGGAATGCTTTCTAAATCATCTAGCTGCATGCCGACGGAGTGCACTTTGTGAACGACCTCACCATCACGATTAAAGTAATAGCCAAAGGCCTCTGTCACTGCGTCATGCTCATCAATCTTTTTTAAATCTTCAGCTGGTGTATTTCGTCTCATCGCCATTGTTTTTGCTTCACCAATACCATGAATAAGCATCGTGGACGATTTAATCGTTTGAAGCACTTCTTTGACGGACGGCTCTTCAATAATGGAAGAGTAAGCACCTTCTGACAGCTGCCCTGGAACAAACAGCAGTTTGTAAGTACCGGAAGCTTTTTCAGCCATGTGGGCACAAATGGTGTTTGCCTGATTTTTTACATTCTCCCCAAGACCGCCTCTCGCAGGGACAAACATCATATCGCGGTTTTTGGCATCAGGGGTCATCATTTCGGCAACGGCTTCCATCGTCGTTCCGCCAGTGACGGCGACGATATTATTTCCAGTAAACCTTTTTTTCATACATTGGACAGCAGCTCTTCCCATTTCTTGCTTCACCCACGGGGATTCGTCACTGTCTCCAGAAACGATCATGACTTCTTCCAGGCCTAACTTTCTCTTTAATGTATTTTCCAAAAAGGTTAAACCTAAAACGTCCTTCATCATTCCTTCAAGCATTTCAAGCAAAGCGTGACCCTCACTCGTCAGCATCATGCCGCTCGTTTTGACATCCAGCAGATTTTGTTCTTTTAAGAACTGAACTTCAGCTCGTAAGATGCGCTCACTGAGACCAAGACTCGTCGCAAGACTTCTGCGGCCAATTGGTTCAGCTAATCTGATGTACTGCAAAATGTCGTAGCGTTTTTGCATAACAATGAGAAGATCTGGCAATAATTTTTTTTGAGCTTCCAATAAATGATTCATGGCTAACGACCCTTTCTTTTCACGTTGGACTAAAAGCGTCCCACTGTGACAAAAAACGTCCCGCCACAGCCAAAAAAAATCAATCCCTGCTTTCTTTAATTATTTTAACAGGATAATCTTGCATTTTCAACTCTTACAAACACATTTAGACAAAAAATAGACACATTTTCACCGATAGCCTGCTTGTCATCAAGGTTCTTGCTATGATATTTCTTTTCAAAATATTTATTTTCTTTTATATAGAATGTATTCACGATGGAAAATGTGCATGCTGGTGATATCAGCATGCACATTTTTTTCAGGACCTGCTTATGTTTTCGTAATGGTTCCAAGCTGTTTTGCCTCTTCCTTCGGTTTGATTTTGAGATAATAAATAATGTAGCAGGCAGCCATGAACGGAATTCCGCAATAAAGACCGATCCGCTGATCCTCGATAAAAAATAAGCTGATGAGGACGATGGCAAATGCGATAAAGCCTGCTAATGGGACAAATGGATAGAGCGGTGTTCGAAAGACAAGATCCTTTACATCTCCGCCCGCCTTTATGAATTGTTTTCTAAAGAAATACTGGGACAAACAAATCGACATCCACACCACAACTAGGACCATACCAGAAATTGAAATGAGCCACACATACACCGTTTTTGGAGCCACAACACTTGTCAGCAGGGAGAGTGCAGATACGACCATTGTCACCAATAGTGCATTGATCGGAATTTTACGCTTGGACAGCTTTTTCGTAAATTTAGGTCCTTTCCCGTCTTTCGATAGCGACCAAAGCATACGTGATGATGCATACAATCCAGAGTTTGCTACAGATAAGACCGCTGTGATGATGATAAAATTCATGATATCTGCAGCATACGGTATGCCGACCTTGTCCAGCACGACGACAAACGGGCTGTCGACGGTGCCTGCTGTCTGCCACGGAAGAAGTGCGGCCAGAACCGCAATGGATAAAACGAAAAAGACCATCGTTCTCCAAATAATATTTCGTATAGATCGCGGCAATGTTTTTTCAGGGCTTTCACTCTCTCCTGCTGCAATCCCGACAAGTTCTGTTCCTTGAAAGGAGAAATTGACCGTGACCATGGTTAATAAAATAGCAAAAACGCCGTTAGGAAATAGTCCGCCATGATCCGTCAAATGACGAAATAGAGGGGCTGGTTCTCCATCTTTTAGATGAATCATTCCGAAAATTGCGCCAATTCCAATGATAATAAATAATAGAATGGCAGCGACCTTAATGGCCGAAAACCAAAACTCGGTTTCAGCGAAGCTGCGAGCTGAGATGGCATTGACGGCAAATAAAATCACGCTAAATGCAAGACACCACAGCCAAACAGGGATATCTGGGAACCACCTTTGGAGCAAAATGCCTGCTGACGTAAATTCCAGTCCTATTGTACATGCCCAGCTAAACCAATAAAGCCAGCCGATCATAAAGCCTGTGGAGGGACCTATATATTTGGTTGCATATTCCTGAAAGGAACCCGCTGTCGGCATCGCCACAGCTAATTCTCCAAGACACAGCATCACCAAATACATTAACAATCCGCCAATGATAAAGGATAGAATGGCTCCCCCGGGTCCAGCCTGATGGATAATGAGTCCTGATCCAAGAAAAAGACCAGTACCAATGACGCCACCTAAGGCAATCATAAAGAGATGCCTGCTTTTCATGGAACGCTCTAGTTCATTATGCTGCTCTTGCTTCAAATCATTTTCCCCACTTTCACTCTTCTATTCATCATCCTTTGACAAAATTCGCTGTTCGTTGAAAGAGAAAGGGAGAAAGTGAAGGTTTCTCCCCCTTTGACATTTATGCTTGAAATAATGCTTCAATATGACCAATCGCCCAGTCTAAATCTTCTTTAGATATCGTGAGAGGCGGTGCAAAGCGGATGACGGTCTCATGGGTTTCCTTACATAACAGTCCTGCTTGTTTCAGCTTCTCACAATAAGGTCTCGCTGCCTCTGTCAGCTCCATGCCGATAAATAATCCGCGGCCGCGCACTTCCTTGATGACAGGACTTTGAATGCGCGTGAGTTTGTCTTTTAAGTATTCGCCAAGCTCCATAGAACGCGCTGCAAGGTTTTCGTCGATCAAGACATCCAGTGCAGCCAGCGACACCGCACACGCAAGAGGATTTCCGCCGAAGGTAGAGCCGTGAGATCCAGGGTTAAACACACCTAATATATCGCGGTTTGCGACTACACACGAGATTGGGAATACACCGCCGCCTAAAGCTTTCCCAAGAATCAGCATATCTGGCTCAATGTCTTCCCAGTCACATGCAAACATCTTACCTGTTCGCGCTAATCCGACCTGAATTTCATCCGCAATGAACAGCACATGTTCTTTTTCACAAAGCGCCTTCGCTTCCTTCAAGAAGCCTTCTGGCGGCATGACAATTCCCGCTTCTCCTTGAATAGGTTCGATCAGAAAGGCCGCTGTCTGTGGTGTGATGGCTTCACGTAACGCTTCAATATCTCCGTAAGGAATCAATTTAATGCCTGGAAGCATTGGACCGAAACCTCTTTGATATTCTGCTTCAGAAGAAAGAGAAACAGCTGTCATCGTTCTGCCATGAAAGTTTCCAACGCACGCAATGATTTCTGCGCGATTGTCTTCGATTCCCTTGACGTCATAGCCCCAGCGTCTTGCTGCTTTTACAGCTGTTTCTACAGCCTCAGCTCCAGTATTCATCGGGAGTGCCATCTCTTTATTCGTTAGTTGACAAATTTTCTCATACCAAGGACCAAGCTGATCATTGTGAAAAGCTCTTGAGGTTAATGTCACCCGGTCTGCCTGTTTTTTGAGTGCCTCAATAATGCGGGGGTGGCGATGGCCTTGGTTGACTGCTGAATACGCACTCAGCATATCCATATATCGATTGCCTTCAGGGTCTGTCACCCAAACTCCCTCAGCCTCAGAAATTACTATTGGCAGCGGATGATAGTTTGCCGCTCCGTATTGTTCCGTTTGTTGAATCAATTCATTTGTCTGTGTCATCGTCTATTCCTCCTTCTATAACCTAGCCTCTTTTATCTACACACATATGATATGCAAGGATCGTGCCAACTTTCTGTCCGCATCATGACGATGATTGATCTGCTTCTTTATGCAAAATATTTTTGCACATGCCAAATTTTTTAGAGGAAACCGCAAAATTTTTCATGTAAAATAGAGGTAACGTCTGGAGGTGCCTCAATGAAAGAAGATCAGTATACTGCAAAGCTCGAAAATGAGATTGATCTGTATAAACAAATGCTCGATTTAATTGATGTCGGGGTTCATGCAATTGACGAGAATGGCAATACTGTTGTTTATAATAAAAAAATGATGGAGATTGAGTCTTTGAAACGCTCTGATGTTCTCCATAAAAATGTATTAGACCTCTTCGTCTTCCAAGACGAAATGCACAGTACGCTTGTCCAAGCGCTGCGTACTGGGAAACAAACCGTTCATGCAAAGCAGACGTATCATAATTACAACGGAAAAGAAATCACAACAATTAATCATACATACCCGCTCGTTCGAGACGGTCTTATCCAAGGAGCGGTTGAAATTTCGAATGATGTGACCAAGCTGGAACGGCTGATTCACCACAATATGAAGAAAAAAGGAAGCACCCGCTTTACCTTTGATTCCATTATTGGACAGAGTCCTGCGTTTTTAGAGGTGATTGAGCATGCAAAACGAGCGACACGCACCTCTTCCTATGTGCTCATTGTTGGAGAAACAGGGACAGGAAAAGAACTATTTGCTCAAAGTATTCATAACGGCAGCAGCCGGTCATCTGGACCATTTATTACCCAAAATTGCGCGGCACTGCCAGATAACCTCATTGAAAGTCTGCTCTTTGGTACGCAAAAAGGAGCTTTTACCGGCGCAACTGATCAGCCCGGCTTATTTGAACAGGCGCAGGGAGGTACACTGCTTCTAGATGAGATCAACTCATTAAATCCTGGCCTTCAAGCAAAACTACTGCGCGTATTACAAGAGAAGCGTGTGAGAAGGTTGGGCAGCACAAAAGAAATCGCTGTTGATGTAAGAGTCATTGCCAATATGAATGAGGACCCTGTAGATGCAATCGCAGGCGGACGCATGCGCAAGGATTTATTTTATCGGCTCGGTATTGTCACCTTATTTATTCCGCCGCTTTCGGAGCGAAAAGAAGATATCCCTACGTTTGTCAGTCACTTTATTCAAAAATATAATGAGCTGTTTCAAATGAAGGTGAAGACGGCTGATGAAGAAGTACTAGCCCTTTTTCAAGCGTATGATTGGCCGGGTAATGTACGAGAGCTGGAGCATGTGATTGAAGCGGGGATGAATATGATGATGGATGAGGATTCCTTAAGCATGCATCATCTTCCATATCATTTTAGATTTAAACATAGGGAAGGCCGTCCTACTGCGCAATTACAGACGAATCCTTTGCAGCATACCTCAGCAGCTGACACGTTTATTTATACAAGCCCAGAACATACGACTGATTTTCAAACCCAAATGGAAAGATTCGAAAAACAATACATCGTCCATTACTTAGAAAAAATGGACGATAATATTTCACAGACTGCAAAGATATTGGGCATGAGCAGGCAAAGTCTGCAATATCGCATGAAAAAGCTGCATATTTCTCGTTAATAATAGAGCTGTGCCCTCATTCGGCACAGCTTACTGTGGTTCTGACTGTCCTGCCGGTTCTTGACTCACATCACTCAGCAGTTTTTCTACATTTTTTAAATGCGTGAGCATCGCTCTTTCTGCTTCTTCTGGCTGTCTTGCCATGACGGCTTTGTAAATGTGTTCATGTTCTTTGTAAAGCTGCCGAATGGAGGCTTTTCTTGAAAACAAGACGACGTTTCTCGTCTCCCGCATTGTTTCTACCAGCAAGGTGGAGACCTGATTCATTAACGCTTTTAATAAATCATTCTTTGAGGCTTTGGCTAAGGCGAGATGGAATGCGAGGTCTGCCTCTTCACCAGTTTCTTTATGTGCTTCTGCGCGTTTCATTTGTTCGAGTGCCTCACGCAGCTGATGAAGGTCATCGTCCGTTCGCATGAGCGCTGCCTTTTTAACAGCACCCGTCTCAATAATGGTTCTTAATTCAAGGAGCTGTGTGACATCATGCTGCTTCATCAAAAATGCAGGAGACAGACTAAATGTGAGCTGCTCAGGATCAAACTGCTTCACATACGTGCCTTCCCCTTGCTTCATCTCTATTAATCCGATCGCTTTGAGAGCAGACAGTGCCTCTCTTACAGCGGAACGGCTGACTTGAAAGCTTTCTGAAAGCGCTTGAACCGAATCTAATTTTTCCCCCGGAAGAAGCTCACCTGTACGAATGGATTCAATTAATGCATCCGCAATTTCTTCATATATTTTTTTCGTTTTGATTTGTTTATATTTCAATTGGTCTCACCTCATCACTGTTGTCTATCCCTATCGGCTCATGCCCTAACTTATACTTTACCCCAAAATTTCCGATCACACGTCTCCACTCTTTAATTTTCAAAAAATCTTCGGGCCGCCTCGCTTTCAACAAAAAAAGAAGCACGTGCCATGTTCTGGCAAGTACTTCTTTTTAATCGTATCGCTTCCGCAGCGTAGAGGACGGAAGATTCATTTGTTCGCGATATTTTGCAATGGTTCTGCGCGACGCGCGGATACCAAAGGTTTGCTGAAGCAGCGTCATGATTTGCTGATCTGAATACGGTTTTTTCTTATTTTCCGTTTGGATGAGCTCTGCAATGTGCGTTTTGACTGTGTAGCTGGACGCCTCTTCTAGCGAATGCCCTTCTAATTTTGCTTGGAAAAATTGTTTCATTTCCATGAGACCATAAGGGGTTTGCACCATTTTCCCTTTTACAGTCCGGCTGACTGTTGATTCATGCACTTGCAGTATATCTGCGATCCGCTTCATCGTAAGCGGTTTCATTTTATGTTTCCCTGTAAGGAAAAAATCGGTCTGATGTGAGATAATCTCACGAACGACATGAGTCATCGTTTTCTTTCTTTGCTTCAGCGCTTGGACAAGCCAATTGTACTGCTGCTCTTTTTCCTTTAAATACGTGTATGCTTCATGCCGCTTTTGGTCTTGAATCATAGCGAAGTAGCCTTCATTCATTTCAACGTCTGGAAAAGCGCGCTGATTCAGCTCAAATGTGATGTGATCCTGCACCACAGTAATTGTCACATCAGGCTCTATATACACATGCTCTTCATCATATGCGAAATGAAGGCCTGGTCTTGGTTCAAGCTGAGACACTACATCTTGTACCGCTTGGAGCGTTTTCATTGAAACTCCTGTTTTCGACGCAATTTCCTTCCAAGCCTTTCTGGCAAAAAGAAAGAAATGCTCTTCGATGATCAGCTCGGCTTCATACCAGCGTTCCTTTTTCCTTCTCAGTTGAAGGAGGATGCATTCCTGCAATGATCTTGCGCCAATACCGGCAGGCTCTAGCGATTGCAGCTGATGAAGGACGGCTTCTACTTCTTCAGCTGGCACCTCTAAGACAGCTGCCATTGCGTCAATCGGTTCATTTAGATAGCCATTGGAATCAATGGACTCAATCATAAAATGAAAGATCCTTTGATTTTTTTCACTTAAATTCAAATCAATCGCCTGTCTCTTTAAAAACATTTGCAGGCTTTCTTTTTGATGCGTTCGATACGGCTCTGTCATTCGATCTTGTGATTTTTTATGATAAACTGGTTGATAGCTGTCCGTGTCTTTCCGCTCAATCAGAGGGTTCTCAAGCGCTAACTGGTCAAGATACTCGCCGAGCTCTGCGCAATTCAGCTGCAGCAGCGTAATGGCCTGCCTGAGTTCTTGTGTGAGCACCTGCTTTAATACCTGTTCTTGTTGCAGTTTAAGGCTCATTGTCTCCCCTCCCTCTCATCATTTTACATGAAGATTGACGGACCGTATATACGAAATAGGAGTGATTTCTATGTCTGAACTTTTTTCCGTTCCATACTTTGTCGACAACTTGAAACAGCACATCGCCATGAACCAAAATGAAGACAAGGTCCATGCCATGAATGCCTATTACCGCTCAGTGGTGTCAACACTTGTTCAAGACCAATTGACTAAAAATGCGGTTGTATTGAAGCGCATTCAGCATCTTGATGAAGCCTATCAAAAGGTGAAAAAAGAAAGCGAATGAACGAAAAAGAACACCCTTTGTCAAGATGGCAAAGGGTGTTTATCATATGCGAAAAGTTTCTGATCCAGCCTCGATTTATACATCATCAAAAAGCCAGACCGCCCTACAGTATAGATGATAAAAGCAAACCATAGACCATGATTGTGCCAAATGGGCGTGACCGCGGTTTGAACTGCGATAAACAAAATCATCGCAAACAGCATCGAATTTCTGACAGAGGCAATTTCTGTCGCACCTGTGAATACGCCGTAAATGACCAAACCGAAACAAGCTGCAAACGGATAAAGAACGAGCCAGTCTGCATAGCGTAATGTCACATCAAGCAGCTGTGGGAGATTTGTAAACAAGCTCAATATCGGCTCTTTTAATAGAAAATAAACCGCAGCAATGACACATGCCATGATAAGTGCCCACTGCCTCGAAAGGGTTAAGGTTCTTTCATAGAGGGTGCGGTCATTTGCACCAACTGATCGGCCAACAAGGATGCTGGACGCATTGGCAAAACCATCAAACAAATAAGCCATGATGTAGTGAATTTGAAATAAGATGGCGTTCGCTGCCAGCAGCTCTGTACCAAAAGAAGCGCCTTTTGCGGTAAACATGTTGATCACCACTAGCAGACAGATCGTGCGAATAAACAAATCTTTATTCACATGAAACATTTTCTTCACTGCCTGAGTATCCATGATTTTCTTAATAGAAGGCATCTGTAATCCGCTTGACGAATGTTTCATGATGATCCATGCCCCTAACACAAAAGCGGTTAGTTCAGATATCAATGTCGCCGCCGCTACCCCTTTGACTGCAAACGAAAACACATGAGCAAGCAGAAATGCGAGGGCCATATTCATGACATTGATCAAGATTTGTAATGAAAGAGCTTCTTTCATTTTTGCCATCCCCATCAGCCAGCCCAATATGACATAATTCATTAAGGTAAATGGCGCTCCCCAAATGCGAATATGAAAATAGTCTGCGGCAAATTGACAGACATCAGCATCAGGAGAGATCACTAGAAAAGCAGATTGAATAATCGGCCATTGCAGGGCAATAAAACAAAGTCCGACGATGATGGCGACGAAAAAAGGTCTTAGAAAAGCAAGAACACCCTGCTCCTCATTCTGCGCTCCGTTTGCCTGAGCGGCAAAAGCAGATGTACTTACCCGCAAAAAACCAAACAGCCAATATAATGTACTGAAAATGAGACTGCCAACCGCAACGCCTCCAATATAAGCGGGATTTGCGAGCTGACCGACAACCGCTGTATCAACAGCTCCAAGTAATGGAGTGGTCATCGTTGAAATCGTTAAAGGAATGGCCAAAGCTAAATACGCCCGATGGTTCACGATGCCACCTGCCTTTCATGAAAAATAGCCTCTTTCCTAAAAGAGGCGCAGATTACCTGCAAAGGGCTAAACTGTTCTTTATTTTCGCCCTTTGCTTTTTACCGAATGCGAGGCTTTGGCTGCACGCTGAGGCATTGATAAAATGAAGATTTACTGAACCGGTCTGCCAATCGTTCGTGACAAAGGATGGACTGCGAGCATTGCATCTCTCATTTTCCGCACCGCTTCCTCTTCTGATGAAAAGAATTCATCCTTTGATTGAAATTGGGCAGCAAGCTCTCCTTGATCAAGAATCGCCAATTGATCACTTAAGTGATAGGCTGCTGTCATATCATGTGTAATAAATAAGTAAGCCACACCCAGCTCCTTCTTTAATTCTACTAATAAATCTAAAATAACAGCTTGTGTGACCATGTCTAAGCTGCTGACAGATTCATCAAGTACAATGAGCTTTGGCTGGAGCAATAAGGCTCTAGCAATGTTGATCCTTTGCAGCTGGCCACCGCTGAATTGGTGTGGATATTTAGACAAATCCTTTTCACCGAGCCCGACTCTTTCCAGCCAGTGAATCAGTACATTTTTTCGTTCTTTTCGGCTCATGGTTTCATAGTTTTCAAGCGGTTCAGATAAAATTTGTTCAACTGTCCATCTTGGATTTACCGCGGAATAGGAATCCTGAAACACTGCTTGCACATGCCGGCGAAAATGCTTGCGTGTTTGTTGATCTGCACGATAGACATCCTGACCTTCAAAAAGAACCTGTCCAGCCCTTGGCTTCTCTAAACCAAGTATGATGCGGCCAAGTGTACTTTTCCCTGCGCCGCTTTGTCCCAGCAGCCCAAGGCAGGTGCCTTCTTCAATAGTCAAATCGACGCTTTTCAGGACAGGGGCTGCGCCTTTTTTTCTCATTAGAAACGACCGGTTCGTGTATGCATGACTGACTGCTTTCACTTCTAATAAATGCAAGGGCCTTCTCACCTCAAATCGGGCAAACAGCTGGAGTCGATGGACGAGCTGCTAATAGTTTTTTTGTATAATCATGTTTTGGTTGTTCAAAAAGCTCAAGAACTCCTGCCTTTTCAACAATTTCTCCTTGTTTCATGACGACAACTTGATCTGCCATTTCAGCAATGACACCAAGATCGTGGGTAATGAGTAAAATGGCCGTTCCATAGTCGTGACGAATTTGGTTCAGATGCTGAAGCACCCGTTTCTGATTGTGTACATCTAAAGCAGTTGTCGGCTCATCTGCAATGATGAGGGGCGGGTGCATACAGGCAGCCATGGCGATCATGACACGCTGCAGCATCCCTCCGCTTAATTCAAAGGGATACTTGTTGAACAGCTGGTCTGGCTGCGGCAGGTTCATTTGCGCTAACGCATCCATTGCCTGTGCTCGTGCCTGCCTTTTACTGACAGCGGTATGCCGGCGGATCGTTTCAACCAGCTGATGGCCGATTGTCCATACTGGCGTAAAGCTGTTCATTGGATTTTGCATAATATACGAGATGTCTTTGCCCCGAATGGATCGCATATCCTTTTCACTTATACCGATCAATTCTCGTCCCTGTAATGTGATACTGCCAGTGACTTCAGTTGTTTTCCGATCAAGCATATGTAAGATCGACATGCTTGTCACTGTTTTCCCGCAGCCGCTCTCACCAATTAATCCAAGGATTTGACCGCGTCCTACTTCAAACGAGACTTCTTGAATAAGAGGGGTTTTCCCTTGAGGTGTTTTCGTATGTACATGCAGGTTCTCTACTTGTAAAATGGACTCTTGCACATTGATCATTCCTTTACACACGGCGTTTAATGCCATATTTCTCTGAAAGGGCTTCTCCTAGTAAATTAAACAGAACCACCACAGCCATGATCACAAGACCTGGGTACAGCATTAACTGAGGATTCGTTTGAATGTACGACTTTCCTTCATGAATCATCGCTCCCCATTCAGGCATAGGAGGCTGAACCCCTAATCCGAGGAAAGACATCGCAGAAATGTCCATAATCGCCCAGCCCATTTCAAGTGTTCCAATGACTGCTAATGGCGGCAGAACATTTGGAATCATATGCTTTCTCATAATGTTCCAGTGCGAGGTCCCACTGATCTTCGCAGCTGCAATAAAGTTCTGTTCTTTTAAACTGAGCACCATTCCTCGGAAGACGCGCGCATAATACACCCATTGCACAAGCATCAAAGCAAGTACGACTTGAGAAAGTCCCGGACCGAAGATGCCGACTAATCCAAGGATGAGCACTAAGTTTGGAAATGCCATGACACCGTCACAGATTCTCATCAATACTTGATCGATCCAGCCGCCTTTGTATCCTGAAAACAGGCCGACAATTAAACCAATGAATAACGAAGAAAGAAAGATTAATAACGCACAGCCGAGCGAAACACGCGCACCATATAAAATACGAGATAAATTGCATCGCCCTAATTGATCTGTTCCAAGAGGATACTCCCACGAAGACCCCTTTAGCTTCATCGCTAGATTGACAGCTGACGGATCGTGTGGAGCGATCCATGGTGCACATATTGTCACAACCAGCAGGAGACCGAGCAGCAGGGCGCAGATCGAGATCATCTTTTGATGAGCGAAGAGATATTTTACTTTTGTCATCATTGCTGGCGGCCTTCCTTTCTAGATATACGAGGGTCAATGATTAGCTGAACCAAATCAACGATCAAGCTGCTCACGATAAAAATACAGGCTGACATGAGGACATAAAATTGAATGACAGGCAGATCCCGGTTAAAGATCGCTTCAATAAAAAATCGGCCAAACCCTGGCCATGAGAAAACAGCCTCTACAATAATGGTTCCGGTCAAGAGCTTGCCAAGGTTCACCCCAAGTCCGGTCAGCATCGGCGATATCGCAATTCTGAACACATGCTTGAACATGATCGATTGTTCCTTCAATCCCCTGATTCTCGCATATTGAACGAAAGGCTCTTGAAGCGCCTCACTCACACTTGACCGTAACAGCCTTGTATACGTAGCAATTAAAGGGACTGCCAGTGTGATCGACGGCAGAATGAGATGCTCCCATGTTCCGATTCCTTCAACTGGTAAAAGGTCGAGCTTCACTGAAAAAAAGAAGATGAGCAAATACCCCAAGACAAACGTCGGGATAGATGCTCCTAAGAAAGAAATGAGCCGGCTCACATGATCAACGGCACCATTTTTCCTCATGCCGCTGAAAAACCCGAGCGGAATGCTGACACAAATAGCGATCAGCAGACTGGTAAGCGCCAATTGAATCGTCGCCGGTATTCGATAAATCACCTCATCAACGACAGGCTGATTGGACATATACGACCGGCCAAAATCAAGATGAATGACTTTTTCAATGGTATGAAGATACTGCATATAAAATGGTTCATCTAAGCCGAATTCACTTCGTTTTTGCGCTAATATTTCATCCGTAGGCTGGATATGAGCCGCTGTTAAATATGCCTCAGCCGGGTCAACTGGCGAGAGGTGAATCATGCCAGTTGTGAGCAGTGTGGCTAATAAAAATACAGGAATAATTGATAGCACTCGTTTGACGATATAGCGGCCCATTTCCTTACCTTCCTTCTGTTACTTCAGCTTAATGCCTGTGAAAGGATGTTCATCACGATTTGCAGGGAATTCAAAGTCCTTCACAGCTTTTTGATAAACGGCTGTCTTTTTAAAATAAGAGATTGGCACAATTGCCCCTTGATCCTGTAAAGAGGATAAGACAGACGAATACAGTGCTTTACGTTTCTTTTCATTTGTTGTGGATGGAATTTCCGTCATTTCTTTGATCAGCTTTTCCTTATTTGGATAGGCTGAAATGGCTTCTTTGAATCCAAAACCATCTGAAGAGAGAACGTTCATAAATGTATGCGGATCATACGGCGCTCCGTAGTTGCTAAAGAAGTTCATATCAAACTTATTGGCTTTAAAGCGTTGAACCTGTGTGGCCAAATCCACACCCTCAAGCTTGACGCCGACACCAACAGCTGCCCATTCTGCTTGCAGCGTTTCCGCCATCGCTTTTTGAATCGATTCCGCTGAGTCATACATCATACTAAACTCAAGCTTTTTCCCATCTTTTTCACGAACGGATTTTCCTTTTGGAAGTGTCCAGCCCGCTTCATCTAGCAATGCTTTGGCTTTGTCCACATCATATTTGAAAGACTTCACTTGAATGTGTGACGTATACGGCATGTTAGTCGGCAGGATGTGATCTGCTTCATCCTCTAAACCTGAGGTGACCCCTTCTACCATTGATTTTTTATTGAAGGCATATTGAAGGGCAAGACGCACTTTCTCATCTGACAGCTGATCTACTTTTGTGTTCATGACAAGCTGTCTTGTAGCAATAGGCTCTGACATTTTCGTTTCATACTTGCCGCTTGCCTCTAGCTGTTTGTAGGAATCAAGGCTAATGGTTCCTTCTCCGTAAAGTAAATCCACATCTCCTTTTTCAAATGCCATGACTCTCGTTTCCGCATCTGGGATAACCTTTACCTTGATTTCTTTTACCTTTGGTTTTTCTCCCCAATAATGATCGTTTCGTTCGAAAATGGCATAATCATCTTTCTTATATGTTTTTAAAACCCAAGGGCCTGTCCCCACTGGTTTTTCAATTCCTTTTGACGTATCTCCGTTTTTAGGGAAACCTGCTTCACCTAAGAAACGAACTGGACGAACAACGGCTAATTCTTGCACAGTTGGATAATATGGTTCTGTTAATGTGAGTTTAAATGTCTTTTTATCAACAGCTTCTGTCTTTTTGATTTTCTTAATGACACCTAACCAGCTATGTAAATCTTTATTTTTTAAAATCGTATCGAAGTTCTTTTTGACAATATCCGCATTAAATTCAGAGCCGTCTGAGAATGTCACTCCGTCTCTTAAATGGAACGTATACACCTTGCCATCCTTTGAAACATCCCATGATTTCGCTAATTCCGGTTTCAGCTTACCATTCTTTTGATAGCTGACCAATGGCTCATAAATCATTGATTGCGCAAACAATTGTGATGGATTGTATAAGTGCGGGTTCATTTCACCGATATCTCTTGGCCATGCCATTGTGATCATATCAGGATGATCCTTATTGCCTTCTGCTCCATTGTTTGTTTGAGAGCATCCTACTAATAAAAAGAGAATAAGCAGGAAGGGTAACACAGTATTTATTTTAATTTTCGGAAAATTATTCCAAATAGTCATAAGTTGTTCCTCCTAATTGATGCTGATAATCATTTTCATTTTAAGGAGGAAGGCAACTATTGTCAATATCATATTTTAAACGAAATGACAATACTTATCCCAATTTATTCTATAAATTGATGAATTTGATAGAAAGAGAGGCAGGCTGCTTAAGAATGAGCAGCCTGTGAAGAGGTAAATGTTTTTTCTCGCAGTACGTCGTGGAGTATATGGATGATACGCTCCTGATCTGCATCTGTCATGCTCGTTCCAGACGGAAGACAAAGCCCCCTCTCAAATAACAGCTCAGATACAGGAGTCCCTTTTTCCGCAGTATAAAAAGAGCAATGACGAAAGAGCGGCTGCTGGTGCAGCGGCTTCCATACATGCCTTGCTTCGATTTGTTCTTTTTCTAAAGCACCAATGATATCTGCAGGAGACAATTGTTTCTCATGATCAATGGTCAATGCCGTCAGCCAGCGGTTGGATTTCGTTTCTTGATATTCTGGCATCAAATGAAGACCCTCTGCTTCTGATAAAGCATCCTGATAACGCTGAAAAATGCGGCGCTTTTGTTCAACACGCTCGTCCAGCACTTCCATTTGAGCAATCCCGACACCTGCTAAGAGGTTGCTCATGCGATAGTTGTATCCCATCTCTTGATGCTCATAGTGCATGGCTTGTTCTCTGGCCTGTGAAGCAAGAAAACGGCATCGTTCAATCGCAGCTTCATCATCACTCACAAGCATTCCGCCCCCTGATGTAGTAATGATTTTATTTCCATTAAAAGAATAGATACCGAACCTGCCCATTGAACCGCTTTTTCTTCCTTTATACAGCGAACCTAACGATTCAGCTGCATCCTCAATGACTGGTACATCATATGCTTCACACAAAGCCATGATCTCGTCCATTTTTGCGCTTTGCCCATATAAATGGACAACGATGACCGCGCGTGGTTTTTTCCCAAGACGCTTTGATTCAACAAAGGCTTTCTCTAAAGCGAGCGGGCACATATTCCATGTGTCCCTTTCAGAATCAATAAAAACGGGCTCCGCTTGTTCATATAAAATCGGATTTGCCGTTGCAACAAACGTGAGGGTGGAACAAAAGACAATGTCTCCTTTTTGAACACCTATCAGCTTTAAAGCAAGGTGAATCGCTGCTGTTCCTGAGGATAAAGCAGCTCCTGTCCTCACTCCTGCATAGTCCGCCACTGCCTGTTCAAATTCATTCACAAGCGGTCCAAGCGGCGCAATCCAGTTGCTCTTGAAAGCTTCCTCTATTTTTAAATACTCTTTTCCGCTCATATGCGGAGGAGATAAGTAAATTCGCTTCTTTTCTTTCATCACTTCCCACCTTCTCTCCGATCTTTGATTTCTATTGCAGGAATTCCTACAGCGACCTTCTGATCATGTATATCTCTTGTCACTGCCGCTCCAGCGCCAATGACCGTCCAGCTTCCGATTGTTGTACCCTGTATCACCACGGCACCAGCCCCAATATGGGCACCCTCCCGTACGGATACACCGCCAGTCAGAACTGCGCCTGGTGACAGGTGCACAAACGATTCGAGTATGCAGTCATGTTCTACGATAGATCCTGTATTGATAATCGTATGCTCACCGATGGCTGCATCTGCTTGAACCACTGCCATTGCCATCACGACAGTCCCCCTTCCAATGACCGCTGACGGACTCATGACCGCCTCTGGATGAATGAGTGTGGCATATGCTGTGTCTTCAAATGAGAGGCGTTCCTTGATGAGTTGTCTGATTTCATTTTGTCCGATTGCAATCAGCCATTTCATATGTGGCATGGTCTTTCTCAGCTGCTCACTCATGGAGATCGGTCCATACAAAATCCCACTTTGAGTGACCGTCTCTTCAAATTGATCATCTAACACCGCACATAATGAGTAATCAGAATGTGCAAAAATGACATCCTGGATGACTTTACTATGTCCGCCGGCCCCAATTAAACCAATGGTTTGCTTCTTACATATCGGTTCCTTTAAATTTTTCAGCTGTGGCATGATCCGGCTGCTGCACCCCCTCTGTTTTCATGACTTTCAGCAAAGTCATCCATAAAATTTTCATATCGAGCCAAAACGATTGATGCTCGACATACCAAAGGTCATAGGTGAATTTCTCCTCCCAGGAAAGCGTGTTCCGGCCGTTCACCTGTGCCCATCCTGTTATGCCGGGCTTCACAAGATGGCGCCTTGCTTGTTCTTTTGTATACATAGGCAAATACTCCATCAAAAGCGGTCTTGGCCCGACGAGACTGAGCTCTCCTTTGAGTACATTGACTAGCTGCGGCAATTCATCAAGACTAAGCTTTCGAATCAAGGCGCCGGTTTTTGTTAATCGCAGATGATCTGGCAGCAGCACCCCATGTTCGTCGCGTTCATCGGTCATCGTCCGAAATTTATATAGCATAAAAGGCCGGCCATACAGACCAGGCCGCTTCTGCCGAAACACCACAGGCGTTCCAATTTTCCATCTAATCAGTCCATAGATGAGAAGAAAAAGAAGACTGCCTGCGATGAGCAGCGTCAATGCCACTGTCACATCTATCATTCTTTTCATCATTGCATCTCCTTTTCATATTAGCGAGAGACCGCATGTTTTACCTTACGCATCAGCTGCATCCGCTCTCGTTTCGTTCCTGCAAACAGATACAAGTAACCCATATAGAGAATGAAACAAAGCCCGCCAATACAAAACAGCTCCCACCATGAAGTCACGTTATATACCGCCTGAATCCCTACGCAGATGCCCCAAATGAATAGCGCTCCTGCAAATGGAACCAGTGTATGTTTATAAAAGATAGTGCGTTTCTGATTCGTGATGCTGGCCGTATAAAAAGGCAGAAACACGATATTTTTGATCAATAAAACCATTGCCCCTGCTGATGCAATGCCATATAAACCTAACTGCAGCATATGAGTCAATCCATAGGCAAAAAGCACATTAGAGACACCTAATATAAGTGTGACAACCGCAGGAATTTTAAATCGATTAAACACGGTCGGCACATATGTGAGCGGTAAAAACATCAAGGTCAAACATAAATAAGCCGCATGAATCATGAGAAGCCATTTCAGCTCTTCAAAGGCAGGCCCAAGCCATAAAAGCATGAGCGGACCAGCGAGACCTCCTAGAAGTGCGGCTGGGAACGCCACAAATAAGCCGCTCCACTTAATGGCGTTTGCAGCATATTGAATGAGTCCCTCTTTGTCCTGATTCGAATAAAATTTCGTGATCGTTGGTGCAAACACAACGGCCAGTGTCCCTGCCAGTGTGCGTAATAATAATGGAAACTGTAAAATTGCCGCATACTGGCCCGTCGCTTCCGCTCCAATGAGCAAGTTGGTCATCAATAAATCAATTTGTAAAAACAACAAAATCCCCATTTGCTCAAATGAATGCCAGACCCCTGATCGAACAAGAGTGAGACTAGACGATAATGAGACGTGCCGCCACTTAAACGAAAACCAAGGGATGAGTTTCTTAAAATAATAGATACCGATTCCCATAGCCGCTAAACTTCCAATGACAGCCGCAAGTGGAATATGCCAAATGGCTGGTGTCGTCCATGTAAACAGGATGACAATCATCAGTGCCCTCAAAAACATTTGAACCGCCTGTCCAACACTTGATACATAGAGCTTATTCGCATAAAACGGTGCAGCCCCAATGCCAGACATGACGAAATTGAGCATAAATAAAAGACCCCCTAAAATAAAGGCGGTCTGTGTGTCTTTTGCGAGATGTTCAGGCACATGAAGCCATTCAACAAGCTGAGAAGACATGAAAAGACAAAGCAAAAAGAGACTGATAGATAGTAAAAACGAACTGACGAAATAGGAAGCGAGATAACGCTGCGCCTTCTCCATCTCTCCTTTATGAGCCGCCACAGAAAAAAATCGCACAACAACCGCACTTAACGAAGCCGTAATGACTGATAAATAGTTGATCATATTTTGCGTCAGATGGATTAAGCCGAATGCTTCCACTCCAAGCGTATGAACAATATAAGGTGTTAAACAAACAGACATAAGCATCATTAGGACAAACGTGATTAAGTTCGCACTGACATTGTAAAGAAACGCTCGATTCATTGTGCTTTCACGCAGCGTGTAAGAGCCCTCATCCAGCTTCCTCTCCCTTTTGACCGCTTGTTTTCATCAGCTGATGAACTGCCTCTTTCACAGCTGCCTCATTTGGTTCTTTTAAAAGGGTCATAAACGGAAGGTGCGCCACCCACTCAAATCCCTCCATCACCTTATGATCAAACGATCTAAGGACAACACACGGTGTATGAGTGATCGCACAAAAGATCATGCCATGCAGACGATCTGTCACGACGACCTGTGCTTGTTTTAACTCCGTCCACAAAGCCGATAATTCATCTAAGCGAGTTGTTCGATCGATTCGTTTGCCAATTGTCGTTGTGATCAAACCGACTTGATCATATGTCTCTTGGATATGCTGCTTCAGCTGCTGGCGCGATTCCTTTGTGAGATATGCTTCTTGATCCTCACGCAGACAAAGCAGAACCCCTTCACGTGTTTCATCCTTTGATGATTCGTCTAATGACAGCACCATATCAGGCTGTTTCCACACATCTTGATCAGGAAAATGAAGCTTCATCCATTCATAGGTTGTTTGATCTCTTGCCATGAGGAGCAGTCTTGGGTGCTGCTTATACGTGTGAATGGCGCGGCGTTCCTCTCGTTTCCCTCTCTTAGTTTCTGTAAAATGTACAGTGGCAGGCAGCTGGATCATGGGGTAGGACTTGAAGGTCTTGATGATAAATTGTCTCGTCCATTCTTCATACCGGTATAAATCCCCCATATTGCCCCCACCGATGATACAGACGATGTCTTCTGGGTGCCGGCTGCGCTTTAGCGGACGGGCAAGGCGATAGATCTCTTTCATGTCCACTTCTATGATGTCATAGGCTGGAAAGTGTTTCTTTAAAAAACAATAACTCGCATAGGCAATCGCATGATCCCCTAAATTATCATGTCCCGGCAGCAGCGTGAGAATGATTTTCTTCTGATGACTCAGTTCTGGCAGCCTTTGGCGGCTCAGTCGATATTCAAGCGGATATTTGACCTTTAAGAGCAGCCACTCTGCGGCTTTTGCCTTCAATTGCTGCACTGTCAATCCCATCACCCCTATTTCCTTGTCTGATATTCGATCCATTTTTGATAGCTAGAAGCCGCGGCAGAAAGCGGATAAACCAATCGGCACTTAGCAAGAAATAAAATCATTCGCTTTCTTACTGTGAGCTTTGATGGTTCCACTTGTTTGACGGCATATTGAAAAGTATCGTGTGTCACCATTTCCCGCATGTGATCAAGCTTTTCCTGAATGGAGAGATCATTTTGGCTCTTCCATTCGTTGAGCATACAATGAAGCGTATGATTGACGATAAAAAAGTCTAATGCTTTCTCATACAGAGAGATGTCATCATGCTCTTTTAAAAACGAGTGCTGCGCATAATAAAAGGTCAGTCCATGATGAAAATACTGCTTCTGATATCGCTGCACAATGGATGACAGATGAACCCTGTAGTAATAAAGGGGCTCATGAACAAAAGCGATACTGCGTGATAAAGAAAAGCAGCGCAGCGTCACATATTGATCTTCAATGTTCTCAAGCTCACCCCGCAGCGGAAATCGAATGTGGTGTTCTTCCATAAAGGCACGCCGATACAGCTTATTCCATGAGAATCCAGTTAAGTCTCCGTGTAATAACGCTTGGATTAAATTCGTTTTTTCGGCTGACCGCTTGTCTAACAATGTCGTTGGTATCGTTCGCTTTGACTGTTCAAATTGAATCCAATACTCACTCACAACAAGATCTGCCCCGGTCATTTCAGCTTTTTCATACATGGCTTCACAGTAATGAGGAGCGAGAATATCATCTGAATCCACAAAGGCGAGATACGTCCCTTTCGCTTCCTCGATGCCCCGGTTTCTCACAGCACCTAACCCTTGATTGAGTTGATGGATCACCCGGAAACGCTCATCACGCTCAGCATATGCTTCAAGCCATTCACCGCTGCGGTCGGTCGATCCATCATTTATAAGAATGACTTCTATATCGGAAAAGCTTTGATCTGCAATCGATTGAAGACATTGCTCTACATATTGACTCGTATTGTAAACTGCGACCAATAGACTGATAGCTGGCATTACAACATGCCCCACCTTTCTTCAAATCTACTTATTAAATATCGTTCTATACGGCAAAACCGAAGAATCAAACGGCATCAGCATGATGCTGTACAGAATATAACAAACAGCAATCCCTACATACATAAACACATTAGACCGCTGATCAAAAATACGTGTGAAATATGGCAGTAAAATGAGCTGATACAAGCCAAAATAAATATGAAATCTTGCATAAATGACATCCTTCGTTGCAAGGATGCCAAACAAGAAACCAAGCAAACAAAAATTCACAATGTAATCACTCTCAGGCGTCAGCTCACGAAGTCGTTTTCGATAAAAGAAAGCAAGCAGAAGCGGCAAAATCAAGACACCGATTTTTGTCACATTCATTCCATTCGTATTCGTTGTGAGCCATTCTTCGTAATGACCATATGAACTACCTTGCAGCATCACCACAAACACCGAGACAAAACGGTCATAAATAGCGGTTAAACCTAAGAAAATCAGGCATAAGACCAGCATCATCCAAGACCAAGCCTTTGTTCTCACGATAAAATACACAGGAATCATGATGAGGGCCGATGAATGAAACAATGAACATACAAGGACGAGCGGAAAATACAATTTCCACTGACCATTGATCACCAACCGGATGGCATAAAAAAGAATCGCTGCCACCATATACTGGCGCATGCCATTAAATGACGCATAATAATGAAAGGTCCCAAGAAAAAGCAGCATACTCAGCTCAAATGGACGGCCATATTGAATAAGCGTCTTGATAATAAAAAAATAAGTAATAGCCCCGACTGAAATATACATAATTTGCGGATCATGAGACAGTTGATTAAGCATCCATAAAATAAACGTAAACCCTGGATCTGTTGCGGCTTTATCCACACCGAATCCGAATATATGCCAAGGCTTTTCATAGTTGATGGAGAACTCATACATCTGTCCATATGTGACAAAATCGGTTCCTACTTTATACCGAATACCAGCTACGATACAAAGAAACAAAAACGGAAAAAACACCAGAAGTTTGTTAGGCCGCCATCCGCTTTGAATGGTATCATCACGTCTGCCGTAAAATGCGGCAAAGCTCGACCATAAATAGACCATGATCATGTTCACCAAATAAACCGCCATCTGCCCTTCCTTCCTTACAGTCCATATAGATTCATCACACGTGTAATATTCTGTTTCACATCAAATCCTCTTTGTTCAAGCTGTGAGGTAATGGTCTCTTGAAGAGGAGGTTCTGCATGATATGCTTCAAGCACCGCCTTCATCCATTCATGCGCGGAATCTCGCAGCGACATCCTTTTCACAAGCCCGCAGCCTAAATCTACTTCCTCTGTAATATGATCTGAAATCACACAAGGCAGCCCAGACGCCTGTGCTTCCACTAATACAAGCGGAAGACCTTCAAACAAGGAAGGCATCGCAAAAACATCAAATGCTTTCATATACTGCGGAACGTCTGATACGACGCCTGTAAAAACAATGTCATCCATCAGGCCTGCCTTCTCCGCATACGATTCGACTACTTGCTTCAGCGGTCCATCCCCTACGAGTACAAGCTGAAATGAAACGCCTTGCTTCTTTAAAGTCTGGGCCAGTTCTATAAAAAAAACATGATTTTTTTGCTCATGGAACCGCCCAATATGACCGATGACCATGTTTTTTCCGCAAAGATGAAGCTGCTTTTTGATCTCTGCCTTTTCGTCTGGATCAGGCTGAAAAAAAAGGGATAAATCAATCCCATTTGGCAGCACCTCAACTTGCCCATTCTGCATTTTTTTCTGTCCAAATAAAAAGACACCGGCATCCTCGCCGCATGCAACAAGCTGTGTAGAGAACGCAAAGATCAGCTGGCGAAATCCTTTGAGCATCATATGATCCAGCCAGTTTGGCGACTGCTTCCACGCTGTATTATGCGAATGGCAAATGCGCACCTTCACACCCGCTCGTTTTGCAGCAAGTGCGGAGAAGCCTGTTTGAAAATCCGTATGTGCATGCACTGCCTGATAGGGTCCTGTTTTCTTGATCGTCTTTGTCAATGTTTTCACAAAAGTCACCGGAGAGGACGCCCCAATACTCGGGACGTAAAAGATGCGTCCCCCAAGCCGGCGAATTTCCTCATCATAATCACAGACCTCCTGCCGGTGAGTAATGAAATCAAATTGAAGGACATTCCTGTCGAGTGCACGATAGATATTCATGATCATCGTTTCAGCTCCGCCGCGGTTCATCCCGCCCACAATATGAAGCACGCGTATTGGCTCACTCATCACGAATCGCCCTCCTCTTCAACATAGACGATGCCAGCTTCCGGCGATGATAAAGCTTCATGACCTTCGGTGACAAGCAGGCACGGACCACCGGCTTTAAAGCAAATAAATAGTCAAGCGGCGACAGCTTTAATACCCAGCATGCTTTCAAGACGAGCCAGGCATTATCCATCGAATATCGAAACTTTCGCCGCTGAAAGGCCGCTTCATCCTCTCTCACCAGATATAATGGCTCTTGTAAATTAAAACCTTTCCTCCCAGCAGCAAAAAAGCGGATCCAAAGATCGATATCTTCCATCCGCCTTGTTGTTTTCACAGAACGATAGCCATGTAAAGCCTTGTATGCAGAAGCCCGCATCATAATGGTCCCATGACAAAAAGGAGTCCCTCTTGCCAACACTTTCCGATCAGGCTCTGAAACAAGTGCCCGCACACCCTTTGTCCCCGATTCATCAAAAACCGTCATCGCCGTACCGACCACATCATATTCAGAATACGTATCGAGGAAATGAACCTGTTTTTCTAAACGAACAGGCACAGAAATGTCGTCGCCATCCTGCCTCGCAATCAACTCTCCCCTCGCTTCAGCCAGGCAGCGATTCAGACTGGCAGCGAGCCTTTGATTTTGTTTATTGCGGATCAGGCGAATTTTTTCAGGATGTCGTTTTGTATAAGACAGCACTTTCTCATAAGTGCCATCTGTTGATGCGTCATCACATATGATGAGCTCCCAGTTTTCATATGTTTGTTGAAGAATGGATTCAATGCTTTCTTCTACTGTCTCTTGGCAATTGTAGACGCCCATGATCATAGACACCTTTGGTTTATGCATGCTGTATCACCTTCTCTGCTTGATCCATATAGATTGTGTAAATTTCTTCCATTGCACTGACCGTCTGCTCCTGTGCAAATGCATGAGCCATAGAGCGCCCCGCTTTACCCATGAGAAGCAGCTGATCCTTTTTGTCATAGAGCTGCTGCAAATAATCAGCTAAACCATTCACATCTTGCGGTTTAACTAAAAAGCCATTGACGCCATGTTTGACAAGCTCACAATGCCCTCTATTCTCCGTTGCAATCACGGGTTTTTCTGCAGACATCGCTTCAAGCAGGTTCATGCCGAGCCCTTCTCTAAAGCTGGTGGAAACACACACATCGCTCATATGCATCCATTCCTCTATTTGTTGGCAAAACCCAGCAAAGTGAATATGCTTTTCAAGATGGAGCTGGCGGGTAAGCTTTTCATAGTTTGGTCTCATTGTCCCTTCCCCGGCAAACACTATTTTCATATTTGGTATTTTCCTAGACAGCTGTGCACATGCTTTGATGAGCATTCCTTGATTTTTATTCATGTTTAATTCGCCAGCACACAGCACGATAAAATCTTCCGAGGAAAAGCCATAGGCTGCGCGAAGGCGCTGCTTCTCTTTTTCATCGACTGGTGCGAACCGCTTCATATCCACACCCATACCGGGCACATAATAAACAGATGTCCGCTCTTTTGATAGACGGTCGGCTCTTTTAAAATCTTCTCCATTAATGGTGATCAAAGCGTCTGTATAGCGGGCGAGAAATCTCTCAATTGGATAATAGAGCAGCCAATTTTGAAGCGGCGCCCCCTGCCAAAAGTGAAAGCCATGTGCCGTGTAAAGAACCTTTGTTCCTTTTTTGCGCATGCCTTTGGCTGCTAGCCTGCCAATGACACTTCCCATTGGTGTGTGGCAATGGATAAAATCATAGTGCTCTTTCGCTAACAGCTTCTTCAGTTCTACATACGCAAACCGATTGCGTACATGAAAAGGAGAGCGCTGAATCGGAATCGAGTGAGCTTGATTCACATAGGGCAGCTCCAGCTGGCCGTTTGCCGCTGTATGCACTTCCCATCCTTGTTCCTGAAACCACCGGAAATATGGAAGATGAAAGGCCTTAAAGTGATAATCAACCGTTGCGCAAAACAAGACTTTTTTCTTCATTGGCAAGCGCTTCCTCCTCTCGTTTCATCTGATCGGACAACATATCTTGCGACTCAATGGCAGCAAATAATGCTTGTCTCATTTGCTCTTCACTCATCATGTCAAATTCATGGATAAAGCGGTTCAGCACATATGGGTCACCATCCAGCGCATGGCCGATGTGAATTTTCGGGAAGATTTGCTCCTGTGCTTTTTCATGCTGGTTGAGTAATTCCTCGTACATTTTCTCTCCAGGACGAATGCCTGTGAAAGTGATCGGAATCTGGTCTGTGGTGTAGCCTGAGAGGTGAATGAGGTTTTCTGCGAGGTCCACGATTTTCACTGGTTCCCCCATATCTAAAACAAAAATCTGTCTTCCTTCTGCCAGTGCACCTGCCTGAATCACAAGCCTTGATGCTTCTGGGATGGTCATAAAATATCTTGTCATGGCTGGGTGCGTGACCGTCACCGGCCCGCCTTGCTCGATTTGTTTCTTAAAAATAGGGATGACGCTTCCTCTGCTCCCCAGTACATTTCCAAACCGAACGGCGACAAATTTTGTTTCGCTGCTTGCCCCCATTTGCATGATCAGCATTTCAGCAAACCGCTTTGTGGCTCCCATCACATTGGCAGGGTTGACTGCTTTGTCAGATGAGATGAGGACGAATGTTTCAATGCCGTGCTCGTGTGCGGCTTCTGCGACATTTTTTGTCCCGATAATATTGTTTTTCACGGCTTCTTTCGGACTAATCTCCATGAGCGGAACATGCTTATGTGCCGCAGCATGATAAATCATATCCGGCTGAAATTGACCAACGATTTCACTCATTTTCTGTTTATCTTGAATATCCGCAATTTGTGGATAGAGTCTGATGCTGCCTCCATATAATTCTTTCAGCTCTAGTAAAATAGAATGAATGCTAAATTCTCCATGTCCCACAAGTACAATTGATTGAGGAGCAAACACACAAATTTGACGGCAGATTTCTGACCCAATCGATCCGCCTGCCCCTGTGACCATGATCGTTTTTCCCTTTAAATGAGCAGATAAACGGCTCGTATCTAATTGAATCGGTTCTCTCCCTAGTAAATCCTCTGGCTGTACATCCCGTAATTGATTCAGCGCATGGGTTCCTTTTAAAATCTGCTCCATTTCCGGCATGATCTGTGTTTTGACTCCGGTCGCGACACATTCCTTATACAACCCTTTTAAGGTGTGGCTGCTTTTGGACGGAATGGCGATGATGATCTTCTGAATATCCATCATGACGACAGCTGTTTGAATTTGTTCTTTTCCTCCTATAACAGGCAGACCCATAATTTCAAGCCGATGCTTCGTCTTGTCATCATCGATGAAGGCGACTGGCTCAATATGCACATCACTCGATTGCTGAAGCTGACGAACAAGCATGGTCCCCGCTGATCCGGCGCCAATAATTAAGGCCCTCTCCTTTTCTGCTTGAAGCCGTTTTGCCCCGTCATGAAATAGCCTAGAAGCCATACGAGATGCACCGATGAATAAGATATGAAAAAGCCACACGATGAATAAAAACCGAAATGGCCATGTCTGCACGAAAAGGTACAGCATCGTCATCGAAAATAAAAAAGAACACACAAAGGTCTTCATTAAAGAAAATAGCTCTCTTACTCCTGTATAAGCCCATACTTGCTTGTACACATGAAATATGCAGGCAAATACATGGTGCCCAATGAGCAGACTGAGCGAAGAAATGGCGAGCATTTCAAATGTATAAACGGTTAAAGCCGCCTCTTGGACAAATTGAAAGCCAAAAAAGACGGCAACTAAGATGAGATATGAATCTAGTGCTACGATGATTGATAATCTTTGGGCGTAAGTCAACGCTCCTCCCCCTTTTTAAAGCATCTCTATTCTTACGTAACATGGGCATCAAACCCGTCCTCACACCCCACTACTGATGACGAGCATCTAAGGCACCGGTTATGCCCACAGCAGGATCGAGTGCCTCCATTGTTAAAGATTAGGAGACATCACCTATCAATCTTTTTAATACATGTACAGCCTGCCCTTTTTCTCTTTCTTGCCATTTAGCATAGCTCCAAGCAGTTTACTTGTTGTTCCCTCTAATACTTCTTTTGATTTCTTCACAGCAGCAATCTTTGTTTTGCCGCTTAAGACAACGAGAATGCTCCCGTCCGTTCGGTTCGCCAAGATCTTTGCATCTGCAACTGGCAGAAGCGGCGTGGAATCAACGATCACCATGTCATATTGCTGTTCAATCTCATAAAAGAGCTGCTTCATCACAGAAGAGGAGAGCAGCTCAGCTGGATTCGGCGGAATGGTTCCACTCGGAAGCAGCTCTAAATGCTCAATCGGTGTAGATAAAACAGCTTCCTCCAAGCTGCAATTATTTAATAGCACATTCGTCAAACCGGTGTGATGACTCAGGTCAAAATATTCATGAACGGCCGGCTTTCGCAAATCAGCATCCATGAGCAGCACCCGCTTGTTCTGCTGTGCAAAAACAGCTGCTAAGTTTGCAGCCGTAAATGATTTCCCTTCCTTCGGCAAGGAGGAGGTCACCAATATAGATTTCAGCCTTGTTTGAATCGATGTGAATTCAATGTTTGTTCGGATCGTACGGAATTGTTCCGCAATGACAGAGTGAGGATTTAATACAGAAATACAGGATAAATCTCTCTTTTCTCTTTTCTTCCTCTTAAAGATCAATGTTCTGTCCTCCCGTTATGACGGACTGCTTGTCTTTTTTGGCCCTCCTGTCTGCCTGCATTTGATAGACACTGCCAAGCGACGGCAATCCGATCTCTTCTCTTATTTGATGTGTTCGTTTTACAGTATCATCGAGTAAATTCATTAAGAAAATGAGTGTCATTCCCCCTAATAAAGAGGCACCTAGTGCCAGAACGATATGAACGAATTTCCTTGAATTCATCAGAATCGTGTTGGACAGCTTGGCTTCAGACAAAACATTAATGCGATCCATATTCATTGTTTTTTTGATTTCTTCTTGCAGCACCTCTGTTGCGGTATTTGCAATGGCAACTGCCTTCGCGCGATCCTCATCTTGTACAGAAATATTGATGACCTCAGACTCATTTTCTGTACTTGTGGCAATTTTGTGTTTTAATCCTTCTGCTGATTCTGTGAGATGGAGTGTTTCTTTTACTTTTTCAATGACGATTGGGCTTTTTAATAAAACTTGAAAGGTACGTGTATATTGAAGGTTCATCTGAATATCGTTTAAATCTGCTTGTGCGTCATTGCTGCGTTTATGAACAAGAATTTGAGTGGTTGCCTGATATACAGGAGTCGAGACATAGAACTGATAGTAGGCTGAAATGCCCGTTACGATCAGGACAATCAGGATCAGAAGGGCCATTTTCTCTTTAATGACAGAAAACAGCTGCTTAAAACCTATATTCTCATTCATAGATACCTCCCGATTTCATCATAAAAAGGTTATATATGGTTTCTTTTTGTTAATGATTGGATTATAAAAGATAATACCCGCAAAGAAAAATGTCATAATAGGTCTTATAGTTCTTTTTAAAGAACGAAATCGTTCGTTTTCTTTTGTTTACTTCCTGATTCTTACGTTTTTGAATTTTATAAAGAACAATTTATTTCTTATAATGAACGAAAAGGTCGCAGAACTATTCGCCGTGGAGAAGGGAGATCATTGATCGAATGATAGGCAAGGTGATACGCATTTACCGAAAGAGAAAAGGATACTCGATTCAGCAGCTGGCTGAGGATGCTCATGTCTCTAAGTCATATTTGAGCAAAATTGAGCGTGGTGTCCACAGGAATCCATCTGTCCAGTTCTTAAAAAAGGTATCCTCTTCACTAGAGATTGATTTACAAGAGCTGTTTGATGCAGAGACGATGATGTTTCATAACGCTGAGGGTGGTGAACACGAATGGCGGGAGCATATCGTAAGTGCCGTCCAATCCGGCATGCCCAAAGAAGAGCTCTATCAACTGCTCCAAACCTACCGAAAAGAGCAGGAAGAAAAGTCGTTACATGTCACCCATAGAAAGCTGACTGATTCAAATATCGCAGAGTGGAAGCGTCTAATGAATGAAGCGAAAGCGATCGGCTTAAGTATTGAGGAAGTAAAAGCATTCCTCAACAACATGGGAGAACGCCGGGCGTAAGCCTTTCAGGAAGAATGATTGCGGGGAGAGGCGTTTGACGCTTCGATGAAAAAGAGCCTTTGATTCATGAAAGGCTCTTTTTTATCTTATTCTTCTATTTTTGTTCGTGCTTTTTTCGTTATATCATTGTTTTTCCAATAGGCCCATAGTGATGTAATCCCCAGAAAGGCCAGCGTGATGAATTGCTGAACGCCTTCTTCATCAATAGGAATTGGGCTTTTTCCCGCAGCAGTTAGCGCACTGTTAACAAGCGCCAGTAAAAGCAGCACAAGCCTTGCGATTGTACCTGCACTAATTTTTTGAACCTCCAACTGTAACCCCTCCCTTTCCTCTTCGTACGGGCGGTATTGCTCGTTCTCTCTCATATGTATGCAGCAGCCGAATGAATAGAAGAACGAATCAAAAAAAGAGACATCATTCCTATATGCGGAATGATGCCTGATTTCATTTGCTATTTATTTAGAAAACATCTCTTTTGCTTCATCCAATGCCATTTTATTGCCTAGAGCTGAGTAATCGAGCCACGGCTGATCGGCAATCGGATAGACTTGGTTTTTCTTCACTGCCTTTAGACCCTTCCAAATCGGAGTCTTTTCTAATTGCTTGAATGCCTGCTGCGCTTTATCATCACGGTTGACAACGACAAAGATCGCATCAGCATCATAATCAGGAAGAACCTCTTGAGAAATCACTTCAAATGGGCGCTTGCTGTCCAGATTTTTCACACCATCGACAGGTGTCAGGCCTAAATCATCGTATAAAATAGGACCCATTGGGCGCTTCATGCTAAATACGCGAAGCTCCTTTGCTGTCACACGAATCGCCATGACTTTTCCGTTTCCAATCTTTTTCTTGATGAGCGATTTGACTTCTTTTGCTTCTTGATTGTAATTCTTAATATATTGGTCCGCTTCTTTTTCTTTATTGACGTGTTTGGCGATTTTCTTCAAATGATCCCGCCATGTGCCATCACTTAAATTAAACACTTCTGTTTTGGCGATCTTCTTATATTTCGATAAGTCTTGTCCGGCTAATTCTTCATCAACATAAATGACATCTGGTTGTAACGCAAGCAGTGATTCCATATCTGGATCGGCTGCAATACCGAGCTTCTTCGTGTGACTCAGCTGCTTTTTCGCATGTGGAAGGAAATCTTTTAAGTCTCCTCCTACAACAGAGCCCGCCGGTTTGATACCGAGTGCTAACAGGTCATTTGTTAAATGAATAGACAAGGAAGCAATCTTTGGTGTGCCATTGGTCTTTTGATTTGTTGTATTCTTTGTTTCCTGTTGTCCACAAGCGGCAAGCAGCAAGAAACAGAGCGTTAATCCAATTACTAGTAGTTTTTTCATGATGAGTTCCTCTTTCATATTTATTTCGTTTTAGTTAATAAATAGAGAAAATACGGGGCACCGATAAAGGCCACGACCACACCCGCCGGTATGGCATTTGGAGCAAAGATGGAACGTCCGATTGTATCGGCACTGACCAAAATCAACAAGCCAAGCAGCGCACTAACTGGTAAAAAATACTGATGCAGTGAGCCGACAAGCCGCCTGGCCAAATGCGGGGCGACGAGGCCAATAAAGCCAATACCGCCTGTCATCGAAACACTTGCACTCGCGAGGCCTACCGCTAAGGTCAAGAGGAGAAGACGTTTACGCTGGACACGTACACCTACACTTGAGGCGACAGCATCTCCTAATGTCAATGCATTGAGCGTGTTTGACTGCATCAGCGTAAGCGGCACAAGGCATACAATCCAAGGCAGGAGTGCCAGCACATGTATCCAGTCTCTCCCCCATACATTGCCCACAAGCCACCTTGAAGCAAACGTGTATGTATCTTCATCCAGCTTCAATGACAAATATAAGGTGAGTGCACTAAATCCCGCAGCAACCGCAATTCCAACTAAGATCAGCCGGATAGGAACAAGCCCTTCATGCCGGTCATATGCAAGAAGCACGATGACCGCTGCCGCAAGCAGTCCGCCGCCAAACGTAAAGAGCGGAATAAGAAGAGACGGATTACCTTCAAGTGCGTGAAAATATGTCACAAACACAATTAAGCCAAAGGCTGCCCCGGCATTCAATCCAATAATCCCAGGATCGGCCAGCGGGTTACGGGATAAGCTCTGCAAAATGCCGCCAGCAATGCCAAGACCAATACCAGCTAACATCGTCACCACGATTCGAGGCAGACGATAGTCAAACAGCACCGTTTCACTTTGGAAATCTCCAAAGCCAAATAACGTCTTGACGACCATGACAGGGCTTAGTTTCAGCGTACCGGTATTTAAACTATACAGCACAACAGCCGCACTCAGGCAAAGCAAAACGACTGTCACGACAAGAGCACGCTGTTTCTCTCTCATGACAGGTTCCTCCCTTCTTTTCTGGCAATGTATAAGAAGAAAGGAACACCAACAAGTGCCACCATCACGCCAATGGCAAGCTCTCTTGGCGGATTGACTGTTCGGCTGGCAAGGTCTGCAAAGACAAGCAGCATTGCGCCTAATATCGCTGACATCGGAATAACGAAACGATAGTCTACACCAACAAGCTTTCGTGCAATATGCGGGATGACGAGACCGACAAACCCAATCGACCCGACTGCTGATACAGAAACCCCTGCTAATAACACAGCAGCGGTCATTCCTAGTATTCGCACTTGTCGTGTTTTCACCCCTAAATTTGCCGCTGTATCTTCACCGAGCGATAGTAAGGAAAGTGACCGGCCTAATAGCATTGCCCATACGATCACAATCAGAATGACGGGGGCAAGAATCATCAGCTGAGGCCATTTCACACCAGCTACCCCGCCTGCATACCAAAAAGCCAGATCCTGACTCAGGTCAAAATAAATCGCGATCCCAGAGCTGAGCGCATGAAGCAATGCGGCTACAACCGCCCCTGCTACAGTGAGGCGCAGCGGTGTCAATACGCCGCCAGCCGCTCCAATCGCGAAGATCAGCAGCGTACTGAGCACAGCACCAATAAAGGAAAAAAACATCAGTGCTGAATAAGGCATTCCTGGGAAAAAAGCAAAACAGAGAGCGACCACAAACATCGCACCGCCATTAATGCCCAAAATCCCCGCATCTGCCAGTGGATTTCTTGTGATGCCCTGCATAAGAGCACCCGCTACAGCAAACGCCGCTCCCACTAGAGCTGCCCCTAAAACACGTGGAAGTCTTAATTCATGGATGATCTGCTGCTCTGTAACATGTGACTGGTAGTCAAATACAGCTGTCCAAACCGTTTGCAGAGACAATGTTTTTGCACCGTATGACACAGCAAAAAACATGGCAGCCGCTAAACCAATGACAGCGAGAAAAAATATCAAAAAGAACAGAATATGTGATGATCGTTTTTGTTGAGGTGTTCGCTTATCCTGCAAAATCGGTGTCATCCTTTTCTTCATTAAAAGTCAGTTTGAAAATGAGAATCATAATCAACAAAATTATAGCCGCCAGCCTCTAAAAAATCAATGTACACCCTATTTTTTAATTAATGAAGGTATGTGTAGAGCAGCGGGGTGGGAGATTTTTTTTGCATCTCAGTACGGCCTATCATTTTTTCTCATAGTTTAATAGGAAAATAGTTGACATTTCGCATGAATATCCCCTAAAATTACAAAAGTAAGTCAAATGTTATAAAAATATTACAAACAGATGTCAAACTAATAAAGAATGACCCGTCATGAGAGGAGATTTGAAAGTTGTGTCAGTAAAGGGAAAATGGAGTATCGTCCTATTTGCGCTTGCAGTCGTCATTGGAGCAGTTGCTTTCTTTCAAAATCAACAAGCAAGCGGTACAGAGAAGAAAAATGTAAAGCAGGATTCGAACTATAAAAACGTAGAAATTGTCACTCTCGTAAATGACGGGAAATTTATGAGATATGCAGTCAACTATCCTCTTTTTCATCAAAAAGAGCTAGATGACAAGATTCAAAGCTATGCCAATTCAGCATTAGAGCATTTCAAAAAAACATTCAGTGAAGCAAAAGATATCGATGAAAATAAACGGTATGAACTGAATATTGATTATGAAATGGTGCATTATGCGAAGCAGTCTGCTGCCATTCGCTTTACGACCTATACGTATACTGGCCAGCAAAATGGAACCACCAATCATCTCACGATTAACTTTGATTTTCAGAAAAAAACCTTTCTTGACACAAAAGATTTATTTCTGCCTAAAACCAATTATTTAAAGAAATTATCCTATATTACATATACGGAACTTCGAAAGGATAAAACCTTATCTAAGGATCAGCCTCTCCTTCAGAAAGGAACAGCCCCTGATACTCAAAACTTCAGTCAATTTGCCTTGAAAGACAAATATGTAGAATTTTATTTCCCTGCATCTCAAGTAGCAGCGGAGGATCTTGGGCCGCAAACACTCGCAATCAAAAAGACATTGCTGAAGGACATATTAAAGCCAGAATATATGGATAAACTCAAAAATAAAAATGAAATGAAAGAACCGAACCCAAAAAGAAAAGCCGTCAAGCTGCCGCAAAAATCAAAGCTTGACCCGAATAAAAAAGCCATCGCCCTCACATTTGATGATGGACCGAATCCAGCGACAACCTCAAAAATTTTAGATGCGCTGAAGAAAAACAAAGGACATGCCACCTTTTTCGTATTAGGCAGCAGGGTGCAATATTATCCTGGGATGCTTGCCGACATTCTAAAAGGCGGGAATGAGATCGGAAACCATTCCTACAATCACCCTTTATTAACAAGACTGCCTTTAGAAGAAGCCGTGAAACAAGTGAAGGACACCCAGCAGCTGATTGAGAAAGCAAGCGGATATACACCTACGCACTTTAGACCGCCATATGGCGGTACAAATCAAGATATCAATCATGCAATTGGGATGAAGGTCACTTTGTGGGATGTTGATCCTGAGGATTGGAAAATCCGCAACAGCCAGCAAATCACAAACCGCGTTCTCTCACATGCAGCAGATGGCAGAACAGTGTTAATGCACGATATTTATGAAAGCTCAGCCCAAGCTGCCGTAGAGATCATCCATGAACTCACCAAACAAGGCTACCAGCTCGTCACAGTGAGTGAGCTTGAACAATTAAAAAAAGAACGACATGAACAAACCCCTGTAGAGTAAACAGGGGTTTTAGATTGTTGACAAAGGGCTAAAATGATCTTTATTTTAGCTCTTTGTCTTCTTTTCAGCGTGATGGAAAACCTTTGCAGTCTAGGAAGGACGAGTACCGGAGCGGAGCGAATTGTACATTCGTGAGCACCGGCACGCAGGACTGACAAAGAATGCGAGGGTTTGTCTACACGCTGAAACCCCTGTAGAGTAAACAGGGGTTTTCTTTTATGACTCCAAAGACTTTTTTTGTTTCAATAATGCTTGAAATGTCTCTTCAAGCTCTTGCGACGGCTCAATACTTAAACGGCTGAGCACTTCAGACAGCTGCATATCAATTAACAGAAGCTCCTCTTCTCTATTTGTCACAGCTGGTTTTTCTTCCTTTTGTTTATAGGCTTCATATGTGCCGTCAAATCCTTCAATACGTTCCTCATGAATATGGAAAATACGAGTGGCAACCTCCTCAATCAGCCTGCGATCGTGGGAAACAAACACAACGGTACCTAGGTAATCCTTCAGTAGACCTTCAAGAGCTTCAACTGCCGCCAGATCTAAAAAGTTCGTCGGTTCATCCAGCATGAGAACATTGGCATCACTGACGAGTAAGGACGCAAGCATCGTCTTCACCCGTTCTCCCCCGCTTAATACCTCAACAGGCTTATGCACATCATCCCCTCTAAATCCTAGTCTCGCCAAAACCGTTCGAACCACTGTCTCGTCTTGAACCGCCTCTTTTAGCGCATTTTGTAAAATCGATTCATCTACCTTCAATCCTGAAAGATCCTGACGAAAATAGGCTAACTTGACAGCCTCTGAGCGAGTAACTCCGGGATGTCCATTCACTAACATACGAAGAAACGTCGTTTTCCCGCTCCCGTTCTTTCCGATAATGGCAACCTTGTCTCCGCCCCTCACTTCCACATTCGCCTGCTTCCAAAGCACTTTACCTCCCGCCTTGCCATCTACATTTTTCACTCGTAAAATGGTACGGCTTGCTACTTCCTTCATCGTATGCTGAGTCATTTGAATGGGCTGAATGTCCTTTACCTTCTCCACCTTTTCTAATTTCTCCATCCTTGTTTCAATGGATTTGGCTGTTTTTTGCAGCTTTTTTTGCTTATTTGCATAGTAGGGCTTTGCAATTTTAGGCCCTGAAGATTTCACCTTTTGAGATGGTTTTGTTGCTTTGTCCGCCTTTTTCTTTTTCTTTTCGAGCGCATGCTCTAACTGTTTTTTCTTTTGTGTATACGCTTCGTACGCTTCCACCTGCTGACGATGTGCCAGCTCTTTTTGCTGTGCAAAATGCGTGTAGTTGCCTTTGTAATGATGAAGCTGCCCATGATCCAGCTCCCAAATCTCCGTACATATTGCATCTAAAAAAGCACGATCATGTGAAACAACAATGAGAGCACCTTGATAATGACGCAGCTTTTCTTCCAGCCACTCAATATGCTCTGTATCCAAATGAGTTGTCGGTTCATCTGCTAATAAAAGGGCAGATGGCCGGCTTAATGCTATTTCAATATAAGTCTGGGTCATTTCACCGCCACTCTGTCTGCCATCTCCTTGTTTCAATTGAGGAAGCAGCGTACAGGCCGCTGTGGCTGCAACTGTGCCGCTGTCTGGTGTTTCCTGCCCCGCCAGCACATGCAATAAAGTCGTTTTCCCGCTGCCATTTGTCCCTACAAGACCAATGCGATCACCTTGATGGATGGCTAGCTCCTCAATATCAAATAACAAGCGATCTTTTCGAAATACCTTTAACTGATTGGCTTTTAGTAACATCCAATCCTCTCCTTTCGTATCAGGAGACATGAAAAAGCCTCCCATTCTCAGAATAGGAGGCAAAATGGTGTACAAAAATAAGCGGATTGATCCAGCAGTATGTGTGCCGTTCATATTTAAACACACATCCCGCGTATCAATCACCTTATCCTGTGGTTCCCAAGCTGTACCATCCTATTCCGAAGCTAAAAAATGAAAACGCAGCAAACATGGCAAACTGATCGTTTGCTCACTGCCTTCGTTCGTTCATTTTGCTTACAGGTCATAGGATTAGTACTTCATTGCATTGGGTCACCCTTCCGTCGTTTGTTACGTATACGATAAAAGATTGGTTATTTTTTGTCAAGCGGGGTTCCATTTGAATATGGCCCCCACCTTCCGAAAATAAGTTATCTATTGAGTTTGTTTCGCTTGTATGAATTGATCAATCACCTTTAATGCTTTTTCTGTTCCACCTGCTGCTTGGAAGCTTTCTTCAATTTTCTCAATCCCTGCACGGTACGTGTCACTGCCTAAAACCGTCTCAACAGTTTCTCTTAGCTGCTTTGGTGTCAGCTGATCTTTATCAAGTGCACAGGCAGCAGATAATTCGGTCAGTCTTTTTGCCACCATCGGCTGATCTTTGTCGACTGGAATGACGACCATCGGAACGTGGTAATGAATCCCTTCATTGACACTATTCATGCCGCCGTGCGTTATAAACACATCTGTCAGTTCGAGCACTTCAAGCTGCGGCACATATGGCTCGATCATAAAATGAGCAGGCGCCTCTTTTAAGAGAGAACGATCTACTTTTTCACCTGTTGCGATAATCACTTTTCCGTCAAAGTCTTCGAAAGCATCTATACACATATTAAAAAATGCTTCTGTATCCCCAAGAACGGTACCCATGGAAATAAAAACGACTTTTTCTTGCTCAAGTGCTTCCAGCGGGAAATCATGCTGGTCGGCTCTTTTTAGAAAGCTCGGTCCAATGAAAACAAACGAATCGTTTAATGAATCAACAGAAGGCTGGAAATATTCACTTGTATAGACGATATTCATTTCTCCACGGTTTTTCATAAATTGCATCAAACGCGTTGGCTGAACGCCAAAACGCTCTTGTATTTTTTCTAACAGATGATCGGCTTTCTCATCCTTTCTGTATAGCGGTGTATCAAAATGCGCCTCTTGCAGCACAAAAGATGGGTTGGAACCAATGCTCGGAATGTGCAAGTAATCTCGAACAAGCTCCCCTGCCCCAAACATATCAAAGTAGACCAAATCAAATGAATGCTTCTCGGAGAGTGTTTCCACCACCTCTAAAATATCATATGATGTTTGCAGCATGGCATGAAAGAACGGCTGCATAGAATCTAAATCTCCTTCTTCCACATGTAATGTCCGAATATAGTCTGGATGTATATGTACGTGAGCGCCTAAGCGTTTAATTCGTTCCTCATAATGTACAGTTGTGACCGCATGCACTTCATCGCCTCGATCCGCCCATGCTTTGATGATTCCTAACATAGGGTTCACATGTCCTTCAGCTGGAAACGTAATCAATAAAATCTTCGCCACAAGAAATCCCTCCTCATTGTCAATTCTCTTCCATGTTAATCATATACAGCAAGCCGGCTCAACAAATACGCCTGAAAAGGGAAGAAATGAGTCTTACGTCCAGTATTTTTAAGAGGCTAACAGAAAAAAGACAAAGCCTCCTGTTACGCGCTTTGTCTTTTTTTGAGCAGCATTTGTTTAAACGCAGCAGACGGTTTTTCAATAGAGATTGGATCAGTGTTGTGTATAGTTAGCTAGCAACGAGCAGGACTTAAATATCCCTGAATCGGACACATGCTTATAGCCTTCTTTAGTCGTTGTACAATAAGAGGGAATTTGTTACAATTCCATCGAGACTCTCACTTTATGGTCGAATTACGTTTATTCGGTTATAAAATAGCGCGACTCCCGATATAGCTACGCTAACGACGCCGATCATTACAATCCAAATCCATTTCCTATTTGCTTTCATATCCGCTATATCTGCGCGGTTTTCTTTAGCAAACGCTTTGTCGGATTTTTCGCCGGCCCTATCGGCAGTCGTTTTCACATCGTTAAGGTATTCGACTTTTGTATTAATACGTACGAGTATTCATGAACTTCTGCTAATTTATCGTTATATTAGAATATGTTCGGCTCAGGCATTGTGGCGCCTCCTTTCCGTTAATTACAGCAAAAAGACGCCCAATAAGGCGTCCTGAACTCCTTGTTAGTTCGTTATTAAACTTTCCTTCTCTTTAAAAGCATCTTCAAGAGCAATCGTCAAAAGTTTCCTGGAAAAATCCTGATAAAACGACATATCATAATGTACATAAAACATATTCCAAGGATGGTCCTCAATTGATTTGAAGTGCCAACTTTGATAATCGATAACTTTTACATCATAGTTATTAATTACATGATTATCTAAAGCATCCCACCACTTATTGTATACTGGAACGTTAATATATTTAGTTTTCCCGCTTTCACTGATAATTTTTACTTCTCCAGTTTCTTTTTCGATATACTCATCAATAAATCTGGCTTTGTTAATGATGACCTTGCAGTTCGGCACATTTTCTCTTAAAAAGGTGAATAGGCTCTTCACTCCTGCTTTCCATAACTCCAGATAACGGTCTTTCTGATCGAAAAACATCTGAAATTCTTCTCTAATATCAAGACGTTCATATAGAGATGTCTGTTTAAATAACCATTTTTTATTAGTTATATAGCTATCACCTATCCTTTGAACTCCGTAAAATAGATCCCCATAAAAATCCACAATAAGATAGTCCGGTTGGCATTTTTTCAATTCACTAAAAAAACTTTTATCTAGTTCTGTGGTAAAATGTCTTGTATCAAATGGACTTAAATTGTCGATTAGTTTCTCCTCAAAAGGTATTGGATCAGAATTAAGAGAAACCATCGACATTTGATTCTGATGTAAAACACAAGTGGCATACTTTTTATAATCAGGAATGAATTTAGAATTAAAATTATCTCTCGATACACAACTGCCCAAAACTGCAACCTTAAGCATTTGGTTACCCCCAACATTTTTATTACAAATATACCATAAAATGCGATAGATTAAGAAATCGGAGTGTAACCGATATAATAAATATGTATCTTATCCCTACCTGGACCGTATGTCTTCGTTCAACGGGTTAATCCAAGGTATAATCCCATCACCCTGATTGAATATGTTCCGGTATAAAAGCCGATCTGAAAAGCATTACTATCTACAATATTTTGTATGCACGTCCAGTTGCATACCGTCCCGAACTCTTGAAATGCCGCATCCTATAACAGAATTCGTGTTAACTAAGATAGTTGGTCGGACTGTGCCTTTGAAATAATATGCGCCACTTCTTGGAATTTTACACGCTCCTGTTCTTGCCGTAGCACTTCCATATGATTTCCACTTGCTTTTCTGTATTACGATATCGTCTACATAATCGAGTTATATTTCCATATAAGCGAGGTCAGCGCGTGTCCCATTATTTTTTGTAAGGAACGTATATCGCTGCCGTTTGTTAAATAATTAATCGCAAAGATATGTCGTAAGCGATGAAGGATCGGATGCCATTCTATTTTTACGGTGCTTGTTGGCTGCGCCTAGTAGCATAATAACGAGGTTGCCAAAGTCTTTATCTTCCAGCTTAGACCATTCAAGTTCATTCGAACGAAGCCCGCATTTTAACGCAATAAGGAACGCCATATAATCGCGAAAGCCTGAGAACGATCCTTAAAGAATCGCCGTACTTTTGGCTATCTTTGAGCATCTTAATCATCTTTTCATCGACCCATAACCTGCGTTACTGGTGAAAGATCGCGTACGTTTAGCATCCTTGATATATAGGATCCCAAAGGATCATCCGTAACGTCCGTTATGTTGTCCGTCATTAGTGTGCCTGCCACTTGCATAAATTCCGCCCAATACTCCGATAAATCATTGATTGTTCTTTCGCAATAGTTCTCCGTTTCGAATAACTCGCGTATGATCCCTAACGATTTGTCAACGGTCTTCGCCGCTTTAAAACTCTTTACTATTCCATCAGTCTCACGCCGATTCCTGACGCCTTGTCGTCTTCTTGTAATCGCCATAATAAAAAGCCTCCCGGAAATTATTCCGCAAGGCTTCGTAGAGAATCGGTCTAGTTTGTCCGCTAAGACACGAAATCGGATAAAAACGGACATCCATATCTTCCTAAATCGCGTCCTTCCGTACACTTAACGCATTAACGGACCGTTGGAAAACGTTGATATAACGGCGTTAAAACGTTGTAACGCGCTCGGAGGGATTCGAACCCCCGGCAGACGTGGTACCGGAAACCACCGCTCTATCCAACTGAGCTACGAGCGCACGATATGTTTTTTGAACGTCAGCATATCAAATTATAAGGGAAATGCTGCAAGAAAGCAATGATTAATCATTCGTCTTGATGATGTATTTTCTTCTTTTGGATACATAGAATAATATGCTGGTTTGAAGTGGAATGATTTTGGGGAAAATGGATAGGGGTATTTGAATTTAGGTCAGCGTTTTGTTTGACCTTTATTGACCAAAAATGTATCATTGAATTACATACTTACCTAAAAGGTGAAGGAGGAACATTATGAATTTAATACCTACAGTCATTGAGCAAACAAATCGTGGGGAAAGAGCTTACGACATTTATTCTCGTCTTTTAAAAGACCGTATTATCATGCTTGGTTCTGCGATCGATGACAATGTTGCCAACTCCATCGTGTCACAGCTGCTTTTCTTAGAAGCTGAAGATCCAGAAAAAGATATTTCTATCTACATTAACAGCCCTGGCGGTTCAATCACAGCTGGTATGGCCATTTACGATACGATGCAATTTATTAAACCAAAGGTATCAACTATTTGTATTGGTATGGCTGCATCTATGGGTGCGTTCCTGCTTGCTGCTGGTGAAAAAGGTAAGCGTTATGCTCTTCCAAACAGTGAAGTCATGATTCACCAACCACTAGGCGGTGCCCAAGGTCAAGCAACAGAAATTGAAATTGCGGCAAAACGAATCCTTTCTTTACGCGATAAACTGAACCAAGTACTTGCTGAACGTACTGGTCAGCCAATTGAAGTCATTGAGCGCGATACAGATCGTGACAACTTCAAAACAGCGGAAGAAGCACTTCAATACGGACTCATTGACAAAGTCTTGACCCGTAATACAGAAGACCAAAAATAATGATCACAACACAAACCGTCTGCTCCTTGAACAGACGGTTTTTTGTTTTAATCCTACTTTAAGACAGCTCCGTCCATTTCTGCTGAAGAGACGGTGTTTCGTAAGAAGCCATCTGCGTAATTAATTCCTCCGGTTCGCTCGAAGCATGTAACAATTGAAGGTGTGATTCATTCGAAAAACCTTCTTGTATACTAAATTTCACCATGTCCAAGAGCGGGTTGAAATAGTCATTCACTTGATACAATCCAATTGGCTTTTGATGAATGCCGATTTGTGCCCAGCACAGCACCTCAAATAATTCTTCATATGTACCAAAGCCGCCTGGCATCGCAATAAACCCATCGGCCAGCTCGCTCATTTTCGCTTTTCGTTCATGCATGCCTGTTACCTCAATTAACTCTGTCAGCTCTTGATGCACGACTTCTCCTCTAAAAAGCCCCTTAGGCATGACCCCGATCACTTGCCCGCCATGTCTCATGACCTCATCGGCAATCGCGCCCATTAACCCAATACGCGATCCTCCGTAAACAAGACGAATGCCCTGCTTCGCCATATAAGCACCCAGCTCCACAGCCTTTTGTTTGTAGACATCATTTACACCTGGATTCGAACCAGCAAACACACAAATCGTTTTCATCAAAACAGCTCCATCTCTCTCTATGATTTCTTCACTCACTCATTCTACTATAATGATTTGTAAAGAAACAGCCATTTCTTCTATATATAGTGTAAAATCAAAAGAGTGAACACCATATAAGGAGTTGTAGAGAGAATGCAAACAACTGAGATGGAGAAGTGGATCAAGGATTTTTATCAAATGAGAAATTGGACAGAATACGGGCCGTTTATCCGGTTAGGCTTTTTAATGGAAGAAACGGGAGAACTCGCTCGTGCTGTTAGAGCAATAGAAATCGGACGAGACCGGCCTGATGAGCAGAGACAGGAATCACCTGAGCTGAAAAAAGAACTCATTGAAGAAATGGGAGATGTCTTAGCAAATCTCCTCATTTTAGCGGATCAATATGATGTCACAGTAGAAGAGGTCTTCAGCGCTCACCAACAGAAACTCACAAAACGCTTTTCTGGAGAAAAAGAGCCAGTAAAAAACACGTGACCAAGCTGTCACGTGTTTTTTACGTCTTAAAGATGCTGTGGTGAAATGTCATCCGTTCGTTCAAAGAAATGCTGTTTTCCGATATGATGGAATAGTCCCGTTCGATGCAAAAGCTCCTTAGGCTGCGATTGAAGTCCAACGATCATCAGCTTTCCATTATGATGCTTTAATCGATTGGAGATATTCATGAGAACCGCTTCTGCCGATGTATCCATATAATTGACTTTATTCATAAGCAGAATGAGCGTTTTCGGTTTTGTTTGAACATGGTCCAAAATCGAATTTTCCAATGAATCTGTTGTTCCGAAAAAGAGCGGCCCTTCAATGGAATACATACTGATTCCTTTTTCGTCTGTCTGTTTTTCTAAAGCAGCTGCTGTTTCTATTTGAGGAACAGCGACATTGGTATGAATATTGGTCGTCTGGCTCATTTTTTTGATAAAAGCGATAAACGCTAAAATGAGACCAGCAGTGACGCCAATAATCAAATCACCGATGACCGTGAGCAAAAAGGTCACGACAAGGACAAGCGAATCGGCATTTTTCACTTTCACAATATTGATAAACTCTTTTCTCTCACTCATATTCCAAGCAACAAACATTAAAATCGGTGCCATTGCAGCAAGTGGAATCATCGACGCATATGGCGCAAATAGCATTAAGATCAGCAAGACGACAACGCCATGCACGACACCAGAAATCGGACTTGCCCCGCCATTTTTTATGTTCGTGGCCGTTCGGGCAATAGCTCCCGTCGCTGGAATTCCTCCGAAAAGCGGTGCCGCAATATTGGCAATCCCTTGCCCCACAAGCTCTTTATTGCTGTCATGCTTAGAGCCTTTCATATTATCAGCGACCATTGCAGACAAAATTGATTCCACGCCGCCTAAAAGTGCAATGACAATTGCTGGAGGCAGGAGGTATATCATTTTTTCAATCGTCAATTCAGGAAAAGCGAAGGTTGGCAGCTGACGAGGGATTTCACCATATGCAGAGCCAATCGTTTCAACTTGTCCTTGAAAAAAGAGAACGGCTAGAAACGTTGAAGCCAATAGACCTAATAGAGCACCAGGTATTTTAGGAATGTATTTTTGTGCCGCCAAAATCACGATGAGCCCGATGACGGCTGTGATGATGGCGAGACTGTTTGCGGTCCCAAGATGGACCACAATTTCTCTCATATTGAGGAAAAAGCTTTCATGTTTTTCAACACCCTTTAATCCGAGGAAGTTGGCAATCTGTCCTGAAAAAATAATGACAGCAATGCCCGCAGTAAAACCGATGATAACCGGACGAGGAATAAATTTCATGAGCTTTCCTAGTTTGAATATTCCGAATAATACAAGCATACAGCCTGCCATAAAACCGGCAATGAGCAAGTTTTCAATACCGTACTGGCTGACAATCCCGAATAAAATTGGAACAAACGCCCCGGTCGGCCCGCCGATCTGATACTTTGAACCACCAAACAATGAAATCAAAATGCCGGCAACGATGACTGTGTATAATCCATATTCTGGTCCGACACCAGATGCAATGGCAAATGCCATGCCTAAAGGAATTGCCACAACGCCCACGACAAGCCCAGCGATTAAATCGCGTCTAAACTTTGATGAATTGTACCCTTCAAATCTTCCATAAAAACGCATGGTATGTGTTGGCCTCCTTCAAGTATTGTGTAGATGATTTAGGTATACTGCGCGTCAATCTGTTTGTCTTTCACAACGACATCCAGCTTTCCTGTGGCTGGATGAATCACCAGTCCATGAACAGCCACATCACTTGGCATCAGTGGATGCTCTTTCACTAATTTCACACTTTGGGCCACGCTCTCTTCAACCGAATCAAAGCCTGTCAGCCAGCCCTTTAAATCGACTCCTGAGTTTTTCACAATGCTTAAGCATTTCTCTTCGATTCCGCGTGCTTTCGCCTTTTCAAGTAAAGGGTCCGCCGCAAGACCTGCCATTCCGCATTCATGATGCCCTACAATGCATACTTCCTCTGCCTTTAGCTCATAGATGGCTAGCAGGATACTCCGCATCACACTGCCGAACGGATGTGTCACGATGGCGCCTGCATTCTTAATGATTTTCGCATCCCCGTTGCGTAGCCCCATAGATTGCGGCAATAATTCCAAAAGACGGGTATCCATGCACGTTAAAATGACCAATTTTTTCTCAGGGAATTTCCCCGCTTTGTAAGGCTCATAATGTCTCTCATTCACAAACTTTGAATTGTGCTGAAGAATCTGTTCTAATTTAGATCCCATTTTATTCATCTCCCATCTTTTTTAAGTAACGTAAGCCCGCGCCTGTCCCCCTTTTCTTTCTTGTGTTCTCAAGCATAGAGAAGAAAAATGATAGAAAAAAAAGAAAAAAATGAGAAAACGATGAGAAGAAATATCATCATTTTCTCTATTTTACGCTGCATCCCAACAGATTCGCGGGTTTGTTTTCAATCTATTGTTCTCATAAAACCAAAAGACAATAAAATGGTTTAGTAGAAAATGACCATCCCGTTTAATACATTTCAAATATAATAAATTTTCTATCAAAAAGTCTCGATCTATTTTCCAGTTTGTCAGATAATCTCTCGTAAAATTTTGCAATTTCACATGTCTCATCTACCATCAGCTTATTTTTATATAGATAAAAAATGCATCAGATGGCATATGAATCTACATTTTCACTAAGAAAATGTCTTTCTTTACCGTTATTTCAGTATATTAAATATTGAGTATCTAACATTCAAACGTGTTCTGCCGAAATGGTTGCTTTATAATAAAAGGAGCAAGATGACCATGTGAAAGGAGCGAATTGACTGTGACACCACACATTTTTGTCGCAAAACCCTTACCTGCCTCTTTTGAGGAAATGCTAAAGGAACATTGTACATACGAGGTTTGGCAATCCAAAGATCCTATTCCGAGAGACATGTTGTTTGAGAAGCTGCAGCACGCTGATGGTCTTTTAACGTCTGGAACGAAAATCGATCAAGAGCTGTTAGACCACGCACCAAAACTCAAGGTAGTGAGTAATAACTCTGTCGGCTATGACAATTTTGATATAGAGGCGATGAGGCAAAGAGGCGTGATTGCTACGCACACTCCTTATACGCTTGATCATACCGTGGCTGACCTTGCTTTTTCGCTCATTCTCTCCTCTGCGCGAAGAATCGCCGAGCTTGATCGCTTTATCCGTGACGGAAAATGGACGAAATTCGTACAGGAAGAAGATATCTTTGGCATCGATGTTCATCATCAAACGCTAGGTATTATTGGCATGGGACGTATCGGGGAACAAGTGGCCAAACGGGCAGCACATGGTTTTGATATGAATGTTCTTTATCATAACCGAAGCCGGAATGAAAAGGCTGAATCGGCGTATGGCGCTGTATATTGCGCACTTGATGACCTTTTAAAACAAGCTGATATCATCGTGTTGATTACACCGCTGACCGAGGAAACGTATCATATGATTGGGGAACGAGAATTGAAGTTAATGAAGCAAACGGCTTTATTTGTAAACATTTCCCGCGGGAAAACAGTGGATGAAAAAAGACTCATTCAAGCACTTCAGGAAGGATGGATCAAAGGCGCTGGTCTTGATGTGTATGAGCAGGAACCGCTTCAAGAGGATCATCCTTTCAAAGAAATGAACAATGTCACCCTTGCCCCCCACATCGGTTCCGCTACTGAAACAACAAGGGATCTCATGCTGAAACGAGCCATTCATAATGTGATTCATGGAATAGATGGGAAGGCACCTGTTGATGTTGTAAAGGAGCTTGCTTCATCTTGATCAGATAAGACGCAGAGAACTGAACTGCGTCTTTTTATTTATTTAGAGGCATCAGGAAAAAAGACTCATTTTAGCAAAGATCCTGATTCTTTACATTTCCTTCATGTTTGGGTGCTATAATATGAGCTAGACAAGCATCAAGAGGACGGCATCCGATTTCCTTAATAGGAGGATGAAGATGAAAAGATTGAGTTCGGTTTTTACTATGTTCGCTCTGATCGCTGCTATTCTGTTTTCTGGATTTGTCCCGCAGCAAGCTCATGCAGAAACACCTCTTACACCAACAGCCACAACTGAAACTCAGCTCACGCCAGATGTACGTACCCTTGCCGTCATTAATACGTTTGATGGTGTAGCAGATTATTTAATTCGCTATAAACGACTGCCTGATAACTACATTACGAAATCACAAGCAAGTGCTCTTGGATGGGTGGCATCTAAGGGAAATCTAGCAGAGGTGGCGCCAGGTAAAAGCATTGGTGGAGATATTTTCTCAAACCGGGAGGGACGTCTTCCTTCAGCAAGCGGCCGAACATGGCGTGAGGCAGACATCAACTACGTTTCAGGCTTCCGCAATGCTGACCGTCTTGTGTATTCAAGCGACTGGCTCATTTACAAAACAACAGACCATTACGCGACTTTCACACGTATTCGATAATCAATAAAAAAGACAGCTCTGTTTGATCTAGGGCTGTCTTTTCGTATGGTGATTTACGGTATCAGGTTTTTCACGTAATCCTCAAAAGGAATTGAAAGCGGCTTTTTCGACACTTCTTCATGCTCATGTGTGGTGACATGATCCTCTGTAACGATCACACGTCCTGTTGGCGTGAGCTTTGAGGCAAGTGGTCTTTTGTTAAATGGAGAGGATTCATTTTCATAAATCTCGTGTCTCATTTGGGCCAATACAGCCTCGTCCACCTCGTTCAATGTGAAAGCATAGCCTGTTTCAGCGCCGTCTCCCTTATCTAATTGGAGCAGATGTGTCCCTTTTTCGGTTTCCTCAGCTTTGACGCGAAACCTTATTGACGCTCCTTCCACCCAATCTTCTGTAAAAGGCACAGGCTGGAGAGGTAAATTCACACCAAATCCTGCATCAATGAGGAAGCGTTCGTTGTGATGCTTCAACATGATGGCTACGTGCGTACCATCAATTGCCCACGTATCCGCTTCTTTGTTATAAACTGTGCCTTGGAGAAGCTGTACAGAGAGCCCTGCCTCTTTTAACACATAGTATAAGAGAGGATTGAGATCGTAACAAAGACCTCCTCTGTTTTCTTCAAGAAGATGCTGCTTCAACCCTTCTTGATTCAAAGCGTAGGATTGTTTGTTCAAAACAGATCTATTTTCGAATGGAAAGGTATAGGCCATTTTTTTTAATAGTACAGGCAAGTCTTTAAAGGTGATGGACTGCCCTTCATATCCGATCTTCTGTAAAAAAGCTGATTGAATCATGACATTCCCTCCTAAAAAAACTGAGCCTTTGAAGAGACTCAGTTTTCTTGATTGATAAAATCTGTTAACGCCTCAATGGCTTCTTGTTCATCCGCACCATCTGCAATCAGTGTGACAGTAACCCCAGAGCTGATCGCAAGACTCATGAGACCCATAATGCTTTTCGCATTGACTTTTTTCCCATCTTTCTCTAGAAAAATATCAGCACCAAAGCGATTGGCTTCTTGTACGAACAAAGCAGCTGGACGTGCCTGCAAGCCTGTTTTCAGCTGGATGGTGACCGTTTTTTCCACCATATGATCTGCCTCCCTTTTTCATTCTCCTATTTGAGTGTTACAGCTTGTCCGTTTCGTAATTGTTCTGCGATTTGATCTAGCTTTCTTAAGCGATGGTTAATCCCTGACTTGCTGATCTTTCCGCTTTCCACCATTTCTCCAAGTTCCTTCAGCGTGACCTCTTGATAGTCGACTCGCAGTTTGGCAATTTCACGAAGCTTATCCGGCAAGGCATCAAGTCCAATTTTTTCATCAATGAATTGAATGTTCTCGACCTGACGCAGTGATGCACCAATCGTTTTATTCAAGTTTGCTGTTTCACAATTGACGAGCCGGTTGACGGAGTTCCTCATATCTCGGACGATTCGCACATCTTCAAACCGGAGCAGTGAGTTATGAGCGCCCACAACACTTAGAAATTCCGTGATTTTTTCTGCTTCCTTCATGTACGTAATGTACCCTTTTTTGCGCTCGAGTGTTTTACTATTGAGATGAAATTGATTCATCAGTTCACAAAGAGCATCATTATGTTCTTTATATAGTGAAAAAATCTCAAGGTGATAGGAGGACGTTTCTGGGTTATTCACAGAACCGCCTGCTAAAAAAGCACCTCTCATATAGGAGCGCTTGCAGCATCTTTTCTTCACAAGCTCTTCTGAAATATTGCGCTCAAATACAAATTGTTCACCTAATATTTTCAAATCCTCTAAAATGGTTTTCGCTCGTTCTACCAGTCTGACAATATAGACGTTATTCTTTTTCAATCTCATTTTTTTACGGACGAGCAGTTCGACTGTCACATCGTATTTCTTCTTGAGCAGCGTATAAATCCGTCTTGCAATGGCTGCGTTCTCTGTCTGTATATCTAAAATCAATTTTCGATTAGAGAAAGATAATGAACCGTTCATACGGATGAGGGCAGAAAGCTCTGCTTTTGTGCAGCAGTCCTTCACGTCCAGATTAGTCAGCTCTTTTTTTGTTTCGGATGCAAATGACATCCTTGCCACCCCCATTCCTATTTTTTCTGTTGCAGGAGATCGACAAGCAGCGAGGCTACTTTCAGCGTGTCATGACGAATGACATGCTGGTCATATGTAATGATTTCTCCAGGAATCACTTCTAGTCCCATTGCTTTCAGTGCATCTGTGTCGAATTGTACAGGCTGTGCCTGTTCTTCTGCATATTTTGCTTTGATTTCTTCTGGAATTTCTTTATTGTTCACAAAAATCGTATCGATAAATGGACGATCCATATGATCATTTAATGCCTGCACATGATCAGATGCACTGTAGGAAAGCGTTTCCCCAGGCTGCGTCATGACATTGCAAATATACACTTTTTTCGCCTTAGAGCGAATCACTTCTTCTCCAATATGCGGGACAAGCAAGTTTGGCAAAATACTTGTATACAGGCTGCCGGGTCCAATGACGATCAGATCCGCCTCACGAATGACTTGAATGGATTCTGGCAGCGGTTCAATCGTATCGGGTGTGAGGAACACTCGTTTAATTCGCTCACCATAGGTGGGAATTTTCGACTCTCCTGTCACCATTTGCCCATTTTCTAATTCCGCATGAAGAACAACACTCGAGTTCGCTGCTGGCAATACTTTTCCTCTCACATTTAAAACCTTGCTCATTTCAGTGACGGCATGAAAAAAATCACCGGTTATATTTGTCATGGCCGCAAGAATGAGGTTGCCGAGAGAGTGGCCTGTTAAGTCATTCCCTTTGTTAAAACGGTGCTGAAATAGATCTTCTACAAGCGGTTCCACATCAGAGAGAGCCGCAAGGACGTTTCGAATATCTCCTGGAGGAGGAATATTCAAATCATGGCGCAGTCTGCCTGAGCTGCCTCCGTCATCAGCAACCGTTACAATAGCGGTAATGTCCACTGGCTTCGTTTTTAGCCCTCTGAGCAAAACAGATAAGCCAGTGCCGCCGCCAAGAATGACCACCTTTGGTAGTGTTGTCATCTATTTTCTGCTTCTCTTTTCAATGTCCCGGTGAGTGACATGTGTATAGTAATCGTTTTTAAAATACTCCGATAAGTAGTTGGCCAGCGTCACAGATCGATGCTGTCCGCCTGTGCAGCCGATGGCGATCACAAGCTGGCTTTTTCCTTCTCGTTTATAGGACGGAAGCATAAAGCTGAGGAGATCGATTAATTTCTCCGTGAATTTTTGTGTTTCACTCCATTTCATCACATAGGAGCGCACTTCTTCATCGTTTCCAGTCTGTGGACGCATACTCTCAATATAGTAAGGATTCGGCAGGAATCTCACGTCAAAGACAAGATCAGCATCAATCGGCAGACCGTATTTAAAGCCAAAGGACATCACGTTTACTGTAAACACCTGTCCTTGATTGGTGGCAAAATGCGTGACAATTTTTTCTCGCAGCTGTTTTGGTTTTAAATCCGATGTATCAAAAATCATTTGAGACCGGCCTTTTAACTCCTCTAACAGCTCGCGCTCCATTGCAATTCCTTCGAGCGGCAAACCTGTTGTCGCAAGGGGATGCGAACGTCTCGTTTCTTTGTATCTTGAGACAAGCACCTTATCATTTGCATCTAAGAATAGAATTCTTGGCGTGATCCAGTCAAGATCACCCATTTCATCTAAGGCGGCAATTAAACTGTCAAAAAATTCGCGTCCGCGCAAATCCATCACAAGAGCGACCTTGCTCATCTTTGAATTCGATTCCTTCATGAGCTCTAGGAATTTCGGTAAAAGTGATGGCGGCAGGTTATCAACGCAAAAGTAGCCTAAATCTTCAAAGCTTTGAATGGCGACGGTTTTCCCCGCACCTGACATTCCTGTAATAATCACAAGCTGAATATCTTCTTGTTTGTGTGTATTCATGCCTGCTCCCTCTCCTTCTTTATGAAAACGGTTCATGTATTATTCTCCCTGAGGATCTAACCGATAAGCGATCAGCTCAAAATCGGGTGTATACGTAAAAGTGCCGTGCAGAAGCCCTTTTCCTTTGAGCATGAAATCAAGAATATGGGAATCTCCTGGAGCCATCGGCAAATGAGGCACATCCTTTACGTCATGCCATTTTAAAATACCTTCCTCTGACTCTGTTACGTTTTTTCCAGTAAATGAATCTGCCATAAAGGTGAACATCATCCACTCTTGAACGATTTGATCGCCTTCTTTTATGATAAAGGTAAAAACACCTTTTAGCTGCGGATTTAAAATATAAATACCTGTTTCTTCTCTATATTCTCGAACGACTGAATCCTTGACCGATTCTCCGCTTTCCATCTTGCCGCCCGGCGCTACCCACCAGCCCCGTCTTGGCTTTTGCAGCAAGAGAACTTGATCTTCGTGATGCAGCACACAATTGGTTACTCGTTGCATCAGCTGTCACCTACTCTTTTATGTCTTTAACTTATTATACAGGTTCAACCTGACTCCCACAATGAACATGCCCGTTCTTCCCTGAAAACAGACCGGTTTTCGTTTGAATGATGTCACGGGCCATTTCTCTACTCTTTATTTTACAGCATCTAACGGTTCTCCATGCGTCATTTGTGAACATCTCGTGAATTTCTGATTTTAGGCAAAAAAAAGGACACGGATTCTCATCCGTGCCAAACATGTATTCCTTATAAAAGGGGGTCAATTACTAGTTTCATCATAACGGAAAAGTATTTCACCCGTGTTACATTCCAGTTAAAAGCCCATGACGCTATATTAAGGATTTACGACAGCCTTTTATTTCGTTGCTTTGAGTTTTTCAGCAAGCTCTTCTACATAATGCTGTGCGCTTTGTGCTGCAATACTTCCGTCACCTGTTGCAGTCACAATTTGACGAAGTGTTTTTTCACGAATGTCACCAGCAGCGAAAATCCCTTCCACTCTCGTTTCCATTCTTTCGTTTGTTTCGATGTAGCCTTCTTTATTTGTAATACCGAGATTTTCAAATGGTTTAGACAGTGGCAGCATTCCGATATAGATGAAGGCGCCGTCTGTTTTAAACTCTTCTTCTTCACCAGTCACCGTATCAATCAATGTCACACTGCCGACTTTCCCGTTTTCTTCATTGATCTGTTTCACAGTTTTGTTCCACATGAAGTCAATTTTTTCATTATCAAAGGCACGCGCTTGTAAAATGCTTTGTGCACGAAGTTTATCGCGTCTATGGATAATCGTTACTTTAGAAGCGAAACGTGTGAGATACACACCCTCTTCTACCGCAGAATCTCCGCCGCCAATGACGACAAGCTCTTTGTTTTTAAAGAATGCCCCGTCACATACTGCACAATATGATACGCCGCGTCCGCCAAGTTCTTTTTCACCTGGTGCACCGATTTTTTTGTATTCAGCTCCTGCCGCGATAATGACAGAGCGTCCTTTGTATTCTTTTGAACCAGCTTTGACGATTTTGTATTCTTCACCGTTCACGATTTCTTTGATATCGCCATATGCATACTCTGCACCGAATTTCTTCGCATGCTCAAACATTTTATTTGAAAGTTCCGGCCCTAAAATGCTTTCAAAGCCAGGATAGTTCTCGACATCTTCCGTATTCGCCATTTGTCCGCCTGGAATTCCTCTTTCAATCATTAATGTTGAAAGGTTTCCCCGTGATGTATAAACAGCGGCTGTCATTCCGGCAGGACCCGCTCCAATGATGATCGTATCGTAGATTTTTTCTTCTGACACAACTGTCACTCCCTCTTCAATTGCTGCTCGCATTTCTTATTAGAATGCCCTTGGGTGATGCTTCCATTCATGACAGAGAGCATCATTTCCACTCTTAGCTTTTATTCCTTACCCATATCCTATTAAATCTGCGGGGAATAAGCGAATCATTTGCTCATATCTTCAAAAAAAGAAAAAGCTTCCTTAAACTGCTGTTTAAGGAAGCCTGTTTACGGTTATATACAAAGTAATGATTTATTCAACGACTCTTCTTACAACGCCATTGAATGCTTTTTTCCAGTATACGTTGTTCATTGAGTCAACTGAAACACCGCGAGAGCTGTTGTCGTTCAAGAATGAACCGTTTCCTAAGTAAATACCAACGTGTCCATTTACTTTATACGTATCAAAGAACACAAGGTCTCCGCGTTTCATGTCAGATGCACTTACAGCTCTTCCTTTACCTACAAGCGTATCTGTTGTTGTACCGCCAACTGGTCCAAGGTTGATGCCTGCTGATGCGAATGCCCAGCGAACGAATGAAGAACAGTCAAAACGACGTGCGTCAATATCGGCTTGTGATCTGCCGCCGCCCCATTTATACGGAGATTGTCCAACAATAGTAGAACCTGTGCTGATCGCACCTTCAATTCCGCCTACGTTACTGCTGACAGGTGATCCGCCGCTAGAAGAAGGCTTCTTGCTTGGTGAACTGCTGTTGTTGTTATTGTTATTATTGTTGTTGTTGTCATTAGATGATCCACTGTTACTTGAAGACGGGCTGCTATCGTTATTTGAGCTGTTGTCTTCCGCTTGAACACTAGCTTGACGCTGCTGCTGTTGTCTTTGCGCTTTTTCTTCTTTTGCTTTTTGAGCTGCTTCTCTTGCTTCTTTTTCAGCTTGTTTTTGTGCAGCTACTGTTGCGTCTTTTTCAGATGCAATGCTGTTAGCCTCACTGTTTAACTCGCTGATTTCAGAAAAAGCACTTCCTTTTTGCTTTTTCACTTGCTTGAATAGCTTGTCTTTTTCATCAAGCTGTTTATTCAAGTCTGATTGAAGTGTTTCAAGCTTTGCAAGTGTGTTTTGCACATTCTCAAGCTTTGTGTTTAATTCGTTTTCAGACTTTTGAAGCTCAGCTTTGTCTTTTTCCTGCTCTTTAATGATTTCACTGTCTGCATTGATCAGTGTAGATACTGCACCTGCACGGCTGATGAAATCGCTAAAGCTTTTTGCTCCTAGTAATACATCTATGTATTTCGTAGAACCGCCGCTCTCTTGAATGGCACGTACACGCTTTTTCAAGAACTCGTTTCTTTCTTCAATACGTTTTTCTGTATCAGCAATTTCTTTTTTCAGTGCTTTGATTTCTTTTTTTGTTTTTTCATTTTCTTTTTGTTTTTCTTCGATTTGATCACTTGTTTTTAAAGCTTTCTCGTCAATATCTTTAAGCTTTTGTGCAAGTGCCTCTTGTTTTGCTTCAAGCTTTGAAAGCTCTTCTTTTTTCTTTTGAAGGTTCTTGTTTACCTCAGATTGCTTGCTGTCTAGTTCTTGTTTCTTTTGTTCAAAGTTCTGTGCGTTTGCTTCATGCGTAAATGGAATAAATAAACCGCTCGCTCCGATCACCGAAGCTAAACCAAAAGTAATAAACTTTTTCACGAATAGTTCCTCCTTTGACAATTTCCCAAGCGACATTAGAAAGCAGCAAATTCTCTGCGATCAATCTGTGCTCTCTATGTCTTTCTTCCTGATTGTTCAGTCAGATGTTGACCAGATTGTTTCTATCACTAGGTGTTTCATTATGTATAGTAAAATATTTAAATATCTATCTTTGTTTTAATCCACGATTTTCATTATACATGAGACATCGACAAAATGAGCTAATATTTTTATTACATTTATGTTTCAAAAACATGTCGTGATTGTCATACTTCGCCAATTCCTTGCAAATCCCACCTTTTTATCCAAGAAAAAAGCATGACCTTTTCGGCCATGCTGGGATGTTCTGAATCTATTTACCTATTTAATCGATTAACGTACAGATCTCTCGTTCGTATTTTGACAGTGTTTGAACACTGATCTGAAAAGCGGACGCAACGTCTTTTTTGCTGACAGCTGATTCTTCTTGTTCATTCATCCATAGATAATAAGATGCTGCTGCCCAGGCAGGCGCATTTTTCTTATCAATACCAGAAGCACGTGCCTGCTGAATAATATGGAATAACCAAAAATAAGGCATATGACTGTCAGGCTGAACCGCTTCCTCCAAACTGGATGCCGCCTGTTTTGCAAAAACTGCATCTTCTGAAAAAGACTTTTCTTTCATTTCACCTTCATATAAAAGCAGTTCTATAAATTGCTGTTCAAAGGCCGTTTTCGCTGCGCGTGCATCAAGGACAGACTGCAGAACGTCACGTTCCCCTTTTTGTTTGCTGACATAGTACGCAGTCAGCCGTTCCTCAATCGAGACCATTGGCTCAGTCTCCTCAGGTTTATCCTGCCACGGCTTGATTTCATCTGCGTCGATATCTTCTTCGACCATCTTATCCCAAACCGTTTGGGCGAGCGTTTTGTGGCCTGTATGATAGGCTGCGCTTGCAAGCCAGTATAAAAATGTACTATCTCCCTGAAAACCTGTTTTGTACAAAGAATAAAGCCATTTAAAGGCCCATTCAAATTCTCCCACAAGGGCAAATGTTGCGCCAAGCTTATAACGCTGTTCACTTAGTATTGGATACACGTGCGTTAATTGCTTCGCTAACATGTTGACCTTCTCTTCTTCTTTTTCATAATGGTAGAAGACAAGCTGATTGCAAAGGGCATGCAGATTACCGGGATTTTCATGAAGGACCCGGTTCAACATTTCTTTCGCCTGATGGATTCGGCCAGAATAAAAATAGGCCAAAGCGAGATTATTATACGCTGACCAAAATTCTGGATACTCAACAATCATCTGTTCCAGCATCTCAATGGCTTCATCGAGTCTGCCGCTTTCTAGCAAATGGTTTGCTTGATCCTGCTTCACAATCAGGTCATCCTGATCATAAGGAAAATCTCCGTCCTCTTCGTCGCTCATATCGAGCAGGTCAAGGAGGTCGTCATTTTCATCCGCAAATTCCCCGTCCTCTTCCAGTGCGGCATAAGCAGTAGCTGATTTATATGCCTCTTGAAACAGTCCGAGATTGGCATAATTATTGGCTTTAAAATAGTGGCACTCAGACATGTTTTCATCGATGTGTTCAAGGATGAAATCAAGCAGTTCGTTTGATTGCTGGTAATGACCCATTTCAGTATAAATAATGGCAAGCTGTGACAGCATTTCTACATTTTCAGGCTCAAGTACGATGGCCCGCTGTATCAGCTTACTTGCCCTAGACAGATTTCTTTCTCTATATGCTTTAAGACCTTTATGAAAAAAGTAATGCCCATCTTGAAATAGCTGGACGACTTGTGTGTGATTATTTTGAGAAGTGTATTTACTCACCGATACCCTCCATTTCGAACAGTGTACCGTGTGTAGTATAACATACTTCCCTAGTCGTCACATAGAACAAAAGGAAAGGAAGGATTTGTTTTTCATTTAAAATGAAAAAGCCAGGGATATCCCCGGCTTTTCATTCACCTTGATGACGCTTTTTTAATACCTTTAATACATCATCAAGCGGCAATTGCTGTTCGCGTAATAATACAAGAAGATGATAGAGGAGGTCAGCAGTTTCCCATTTCAATTCTTCTTGATCTCGGTTTTTCGCTGCAATGATTACCTCGGACGCTTCTTCCCCTACCTTTTTTAGGATTTTATCGACCCCTTTTTCAAATAGATAGGTTGTATAAGCACCTTCTGGCATTTCCGTCTGCCGCTTTGCAATGACCTGTTCAAGTTCATTTAAAATCGCAAAACGATCCTGTTCTTCGCTTTGGCGCTTTACGCCTTCTTCCGAAAAACAGCTATAGCTGCCAGTGTGGCAGGCTGGGCCGCTTGGCGCGACAAGGACAAGCAGAGCGTCCTTGTCACAGTCATATCGAATAGAAGTCACTTGCTGGGTATGTCCAGAGGTAGCGCCTTTGTGCCAAAGCTCGTTTCTCGACCGGCTATAAAACCATGTTTCACCGGTTTCCAGCGTTTTTTCATAGGATTCTTGATTCATATACGCAAGCGTCAATACTTCCTTACTTTGAGCATCCTGTACAATCACAGGAATCAGGCCTGCTTCATTAAAAGTTAATTCATTTGCCTGTTTCATCTGACCTTCACCCCGTGTTCTCTCAAATATGTCTTCACCTCATGAATGGAGGTTTCTTTATAATGGAAAATAGAGGCTGCTAATGCTGCATCAGCTTCTCCTTTTGTAAATGCCTCAAGCATATGCTGGGCATTGCCAGCGCCGCCAGAAGCGATAACTGGCACAGTGACTGCCTCTGATACAAGCTTTGTCAATCGATGATCAAAGCCTGTCTTTTCACCATCAGCATCCATACTTGTCAGCAAAATCTCTCCTGCACCTCTCTGCACAGCTTCCTTCGCCCAGTCGCTAACCTCTAAATCTGTTTGACGGCGTCCTCCGTGTGTATAGACCATATATGCTTTTTTCTCTTCATCGTACTTTGCATCAATTGCGACAACGATACACTGGGAGCCAAAAAAGTCAGCACCTTCTGAAATCAGTTCCGGCCTTAACACAGCTGCTGTGTTGACAGATACTTTGTCTGCACCCGCTCTTAATATACGCTTCATGTCATCAAGGTGGTTAATCCCGCCTCCCACCGTAAATGGTATAGCAAGAGTGGACGCGACTTGTTTGACCACATCCACCATCGTTTTCCGGCCTTCATGAGAAGCAGAAATATCAAGAAAGACGAGTTCATCCGCCCCTTCCTCATCATAGATCTGCGCTAATTCGACCGGATCACCAGCATCCTTTAAGCCTAGGAATTGCACCCCTTTGACAACACGCCCTTCCTTCACATCAAGACATGGGATGATTCGTTTTGTCATCATATGCGGTCAAGCCCTTCAAATGCTTCCGCTAAAGTAAACTGCTTCGTGTAAAGTGCTTTTCCAACGATTGCACCAGACACACCAGACTGTTTTTGTGCTGACAGCTTTTGAAGATCAGCTACCGCGCTGACACCACCTGAAGCAATCACTTGTTTACCGGTTGCTTCTGCTAAACGAACCGTACTTTCCACATTTGGACCAGACAGCATGCCATCCATTTGAATATCGGTAAAAATAAAGACCTCTGCGCCTTCCTTTGCCAATTCCCTGCCGAGTTCCTCTGCCTTCACTTTAGACGTTTCAAGCCACCCTTCAGTCGATACAAAGCCATTTCGCGCATCAATCCCAATCGCTATTTTCTCTCCATATTGCGCCAGCATTTTTTTCACAAAGGCTGGGTTAGATACAGCTGAACTGCCGAGAATCACTCTATCTACGCCGTTGCTTAAGTAAAAGGCAACGTCTTCTTCTGTCCGAATACCGCCGCCGATTTGAACCTTCACATCTAAGGAAGATGCAATCGCCAGCACATGCTCATGATTGACACGTTTCCCTGCTTTTGCACCATCTAGATCGACAAGATGAATCCATTTTGCTCCTTCTTTTACAAATTGCGCAGCCATGTCGAGCGGTGAATCTCCATAAATGGTTTCTTGATCATAATCTCCTTGTACAAGACGTACACATTTGCCATTTCTCATATCAATCGCTGGATATAATGTAAAATCACTCATTTGCTCACCCTCTGTTCGTTTGCTAATTGAATAAATTGTTTGAGCAGCGCCATTCCCGTTGTACTGCTTTTTTCAGGGTGAAACTGTGCACCAAGCACATTTCCCTTGCCAACAACAGCTGGTACTTGAACACCATAGTCCGCGCTTGCTAATTGCTCATCTGGATTCATTTCGCTCACATAATAAGAGTGAACAAAGTACGCAAATCCTTCTGGTACACCGTCAAACAATGGGGAGGGCTGATGAAATGTGAGCTCATTCCACCCCATATGAGGTACCTTCAACCTTTGCCCATTCTGATCACGATCCTTTAAAAGAACGACACGCCCTTGTAACAGCCCCAATCCTTTTGTGTGTCCTGCCTCTTCACTTTCTTCAAATAACAGCTGCATGCCAAGGCAAATGCCGAATAACAGCTTTCCTTCCTGCACAACTTGGTGAATAAACGCCTCAAGTCCTGTCTGTTTTAACAGCTGCATTGCATCACGAAACGAACCGACCCCGGGCAAAATATAAGCATCTGCTTTTTTCAGCTCCTCCACATCAGAGGAGACGATATAGCGGGCATCTGCTCGTTCCAGTGCTTTTGATACGCTGAACAAATTTCCCATTCCGTAATCAATGACTCCGATCATTAGAGCATCCCCTTTGTTGACGGTATCCCTTTCACTCGTGGATCAATGGTTGTTGCTTCATCTAAGGCACGTGCCATCGCTTTAAAAATGGCTTCAATTATATGATGTGTATTGGTTCCGTAGTGAACAATGACATGAAGGTTGATCCGGGCTTCAAGTGCAAATTTCCACAGAAACTCATGCACTAGCTCTGTATCAAAGGTACCAACCTTTTGACTCGGAAAGGCCGCTCTCATTTCCAAATGAGGACGATTGCTTAAGTCGACCACGACCTGGGCAAGTGTTTCATCCATCGGAACAAAGCTTGATCCATACCGCTTAATTCCCTTTTTATCGCCTAACGCTTCCTTAAACATTTGCCCAAGTACAATGCCGATATCTTCTGTTGTGTGGTGATCATCAACATCCGTATCCCCTTTTGCATCGACGGTCAAATTAAAGTGTCCATGCTTCGTAAATAAATCAAGCATGTGCGTCATAAAAGGGACATCTGTTTGAATATCCGCTTTTCCTTCTCCATCAATTTCTAGCGCTAATGAAATATTCGTTTCATTTGTTTTTCTCGATGTTTCCGCCTGTCTCATTACGATTCCTCCCGCTTTCTCGCTTCAATCGACCTTGCATGCGCTTCAAGCCCTTCTAATCTGGCAAAAGCCGCAATGCTTTCCCTGTGTGTTTCAAAGGCCTCTTGACTATATGAAATAATGCTCGTTTTCTTTTGAAAATCAGTCACACCAAGCGGGCTGGAGAATCGAGCTGTTCCGTTTGTTGGCAGCACATGATTCGGCCCTGCAAAATAATCGCCCACTGGCTCTGGACTATAGCGTCCTAAGAAAATCGCCCCAGCATGCTTGATTTGACCAAGAAGTGATTCTGGATATGCTGTCAGCACCTCTAAGTGCTCTGGCGCTAATTGATTGACGACGTCTACTGCACGATCGATTGATTCTGTCACGTAAATACGGCCATGATCTTGTATAGATTGTGCTGCGATTGATTTTCTCGGCAAAGTATCCAGCTGCTTTCGCACTTCAGCCTGCACGCTTTCTGCAAGTGTCTTAGACGTTGTCACCAAAATACTAGATGCCAGCGCATCATGCTCTGCCTGCGAAAGTAAATCCGCCGCTACCTCATGCGCGACTGCTGTTTCGTCTGCTAGAACTGCAATTTCACTTGGACCTGCAATCATATCAATGTCTACCTGACCAAATACTTCCCGCTTTGCCAGCGCGACATAAATGTTGCCTGGACCTGTGATTTTATCAACAGGCTTGATGCTTTCCGTTCCATAGGCAAGTGCCGCAACAGCCTGTGCTCCGCCCATTTTATACATTTCAGAAATACCAAGCTCCTTCGCCGCAGCCAGTACAGCGTCAGAGAGACGGCCATCTTTCCCAGGGGGTGTCACAAGAACGATTCGTTCAACGCCAGCGACTAGCGCAGGAATCACATTCATTAATACAGATGATGGATAGGCAGCTGTTCCGCCGGGGACATACACACCTACTGCATCAAGCGGCGTTACCTTTTGTCCAAGCATTGAGCCATCCTTTTGGTGATAAAACCAAGAAGACGTCAGCTGGCGCTCGTGGTATGTGCGAATATGCTTGATAGCCGTTTGAATAATTTGAACCATCTCTTTGTCCAAGCGGTCGCAGGCTTTTGCCATTTCATCTTCTGTGACAAGTGGATCTTCAATCAACACCCCGTCAAATTGCTTTGTAAAAGACCGTACAGCTTCATCACCATTTGTTCTTACTTCTTGTATAATGCGCTGAACAGCCTGACGCTGTTCTTCTGTTCCTGTATCTAAAGACCGTTTGAGTGAGAGAGTATCTGTCTCATCTTCTTGTATGCAGGTGATGTTCATGATGATTCCTCCCCTTCTCCAATGATTCTTGCAAGACGCTGCGCCATTTCATCAATTACCGTATCCTTCATCCTATAGCTCACAGGATTGACAATAAAACGTGACGTGATATCACAAATATGCTCCGTTTCCACAAGTCCATTTTCCTTTAGTGTTTGACCTGTAGAGACAATGTCTACAATGCGATCGGCAAGCCCAATGAGCGGTGCTAATTCAATGGAACCATTCAGCTTAATGATCTCCACCTGCTCCCCTTGCTCTCTAAAATAGGAAGATGCGACATTTGGGTACTTTGTCGCCACACGCGGTGCGACACCACCCCAGCTCGCTCCTGGCAATCCAGCTACAGCTAAATGACATTTACTGATGTTTAAATCGAGCACTTCGTACACATCACGAGCTTCTTCGAGCATGACATCCTTCCCTGCAATGCCAACATCCGCCACACCGTGCTCTACATAGGTGGTCACATCCATTGGCTTGGCTAAAATAAAGCGGAGGTTTTCTTCTGGTACATCAATGATTAATTTTCTTGAATCCTCGAATTCCTCTGGCAGCTGATATCCCGCCTGCCTTAACAGCCCTGCTGCTTCTTCAAATATCCGGCCCTTCGGCATCGCCATCGTCAACACTTTACCCATTCCGCTCTTCCTTTCTAGCGCCGATAAAATAAGTCACCTGTTCAAATGCCTTGGTCATCGCGTCAATATTTTCAATCCCCGCTAAGTCTTGCAGGACGATCTTTTTCCCTTTTGACCGCTCCTTTTCTGCAAAAGCAAAAGCTTCCAGTCTTTGTTCTTTACTAAAAATCACAGCCTCCTGCGGCTCAACGATTTCTTTTGCATCGAGCGCTTCAAGAAGACGGTCTAGTCGAATTCCGAACCCTGTTGCTGGCGCGGGTGCATCAAAATGAGCAAGCAATTGATCATATCTACCGCCGCTTCCGATGACAGATCCAACATGATCTGCAAATACTTCAAACAAAATACCCGTATAATAGCTCATATGACTCACCATGCTTAAATCTAAACGGATATATTCTGTACAGCCGTAATCTTCAAGTGTCTCCCAAAGCGACTTTAACTGTGCGAGCACCTCTTTTCCTTCTTGTGAAACAACGATTTCCTCTGCCCGCTCTATGACCTCTTGGCCGCCTCTTAACTCTAAAAGCTGTAACAGCCTCGTTTTATCGATGGAGGAAAGTGGTAATTGTTTCACATGCTGACGGTATCCTACATAATTCTTTTCATATAAAAAACGGCGAAGGACGTTTGCACGCTCTGTATTTCCGAGTACATCGACAAATAACGTTTCTGCTAAAGCGACATGCCCGATCGCGATTTTGAAGGACCTTAGCCCGGCATTTTTTAATGCAAATACGGCAAGCGCGATGACTTCAGCATCTGCACTAATCGAACCATCACCAATCAATTCAATTCCGACCTGCTCAAACTCTGACGGTCTTCCGCCTTCTCTCTCCTGAGCACGGAACACATTGGCTGCATACCCAACACGAAGCGGATACGCCTGTTCATGAAGCTTGGAAGCCGCCACTCTTGCAATCGGACCTGTCATATCAGGTCTCAGTACAAGGGTTTGCCCGTTTTGATCAAGAAGCTTAAAAAGCTGTGTATCAGTAATCGCCGATTGAACACCGACTGTATCGTAAAATTCAAGTGTTGGTGTCTCCATCAAACGGAAACCCCAACCAGTCATGACCTCTGTTAACGAATGTCTCACTTTTTTCTTCGTCTCATACAATCCAGGTAATGAATCCCGCATACCATATGGTTTCTCAAACATAAACATGTTTCTTCCGCACCTCCAACACATTAAAACGAAAAATTCCGAATCCTTTAGTTCGCTAATATGATAATATGCTAACAAAATAAAGTGATTAAATCAATCATTTTTATTTTCTCTCTATTTTCATGAAAAATTTGTGGAATTATTACATTCAAGTGAAACCTGTGCCTTTTCTGTATGTTCGATGAAGGAACGTGCTATAATACTTAAAAATATTGAATAACACAGGAGATTAACAGTGAAGTTCATCCAGACATTAATCTTAACTTTGTTGTGCGCATGTCTTGTTTATTTCGGCTTTATATACGTTTCACAAATCGATCAAGTCAAGAAAACAGCTTCGCCGCAAAAAGCAGCAAAAGAAAACGATACAGCATTTGCGGCTGAAGAAACTCGTTCAACGAAAAAAGCAGAAACCACACATCATTCATTAAAAGGAAGCAAAAAAGCCATGGACGTCATTCTCTACAATCAAATGGATGCGCCAAGGCTTTATAACGGATGCGAAGTCACGAGCTTAGCGATGCTGCTTCATTACAGCGGCTATGAGCAAGTAACGAAAAACGCATTGGCAAATGAAATCAAACGCGTTCCGCTCAATTATGAAAATGGTTTAAAAGGAGACCCACGTGACGGGTTTGTAGGAGATATGGAGAATGGGCCGGGTCTTGGTGTTTACCATGAACCTATCTATCAGCTTGCGAAAAAATACGCGGGCGATCAAGTTGTCGACTTAACCGGAAAGCCTGTCAAAAAAGCCATCTATCAATCACTTGAAAAGGGCTATCCTGTCTGGGTGATTACGACATCCACCTTTGACAAAACAGATAACATCGAGACTTGGAATACCCCAAATGGCAAAATAAATGTAAGCTTTAATGTGCATAGCGTGGTCATCACAGGCTATGACAAGGAGCATGTCTACTTGAATAATCCGTACGGAGAAAAGAATCAAAAGGTCGACCGTGATCAGTTTGAAGATTCTTGGGAACAGATGGGCAGTCAGGCGATTATCATTAAAGCGTAAAAAAACAACCTCTATTCACATAGAGGTTGTTTTTAATGCTTCATTTTTCTAGTAATTCCTTCAGGCGGTTTTCCAGCTTTTCAGCTGTCATCGCACCTCCACCCAGGCTGAAGTATTCATCCCCTCTTTTTAATAAAAGTGTAGGATAACCGTTCACATGAAGTTGATGAACCTTCGCAAAGTCGGCATACGCATCATTGATCGCTTCTTTTGTTTTCATGCGTTCAATGACTGCGTCAGGATCAAGTTGATGCGCCAAAGCGATCTCCCGATACGTTTCTTCATCACTCAGGCTTTTTCCGTCTTGATAAAAAGCCTTTTGCATTGATGAAGCCAAGTACAATGCGCGCTCAGGTGCGATGGATCTTAATGCAGAAAAACCAATGGCCGCAGCCTCAGAGTCTAAAAGAAACGTTCCATTTGCTAACAGCTCCTGATAACGTTCTCCAAACTCGACACCAGTCAGCTGACTAATTCGCTGATTTGCTTCTGGAATGTGTGGATAATTCTTTATTGGAAGACTTCTTTCCCCTACAAATAAACCGCCCGACACAAGTGTGAGTGATATCTCCGGATGATTTTCATGGAAAGTGCGGATACTGTTTGAAAATCCATAACACCAGCCACAATACGCATCCCATACATAGATGAAAGACAATTCTTGCTCATTCATACGTTAGACTCCCCATTATCATTTTTAAGTAGCCATGAAACGGCTTATTCAGCTTCAGATACGACGGTAAAACGTTCTCCAACATGGGCTGCCTGCTCCACTTCATCAACCAGTGCAATGGCGTAGTCAGCATAGCTCACATAGCTGTCACCTTTAGAATTGACAATCAGATGGTCTTTCCCTTTCACGTAAGAACCTGTACGTTTGCCAGCTGGATTAAAGAATGCAGCTGGGCTGAGGAAGGTCCATTTTAATCCCTCTGTCTGTTGAAGATCTTTTAGATTTTCTCCTTGCTGTGAAGCCGTAGCAACAAATTCTTTAGGAAACTCTGGTGTGTCCACTAGTCTTGTTGTTTTCGCCTCATCTACAAATAGACTTCCTGCTCCGCCCACAACGATCAAACGAGTCTCAGGTGCCTCTTTTAAAATATCGATCAGCTTTTTCCCAGCTTCTACATGAAGATGCTCTTTTCCAGCAGGTGCGCCAAATGCATTTACAATCACATCAAAGCCTTTGATGTCTTCTGCTTGCAAGTGAAACACATCCTTCTCAAGAACAGCTAGTGATGAATCTGTCACCTTTTGTGCATCTCGGACGATCGCCGTTACTTCATGTCCTCTTGATTGAGCCTCTTTCACAATTTCTTGTCCTGCTTTACCTGTTGCGCCAATAATTCCAATTTTCATGTTAACTCCTCCTGCAATATAGTTTTATGCTGATAAAGAAAGGTGTAACTAATATGGTTACAACAGAGGTAAAAAAAATTGAATAGATCATCCAATTTTTTTGATTAGCACATGCGTTAGTTCACTTAATTTGATCTCAGCAAGTACTTGCTCCATCGCACTTTGAGCGCGGCATAAAATTAACTCAAGCACCGCTTGAATATTTGCACCGATCGGACAGTCAGGATTTGGGCTTTCATGAATTTGAAACAATTCCCCCTCATCCACGACTTCAACCGCTTTATACACATCGAGCAGTGTGATGTCGTCTTCACTGCGGTTCAGCTGAGAACCACCTTTGCCAAGACTCGTGGAGATTAGGCCTGCTTTTTTTAATTTACTCATAATGCGGCGGATGACCACTGGGTTTGTATTCACGCTTCCCGCGATATCCTCCGATGTCTGTAATGATCCTTTTTCAAGTGATAGCAAGGCCAGAATATGGACAGCGACAGTAAATCTGCTGCTGATTTTCATGTTTTCTCACCTCTGTTGTAATCATTATAGTTACACCATGTCACATTGTCAACAAAAAAGTCTGCCGAGCTACTCAGCAGACATAGATTGACGTGCTTCCATTTCTTCTTTCGTATAAATCATGCGCATTGGATTTCCTCCAACAAATGAGCCTGCTGGCACATCCTTATGAACAAGTGTACCAGCCGATACGATCGCTCCATCCCCAATGGTCACACCAGGTAAAATAGTTGAATTAGCTCCAATTAAGACTTCATCACCAATATAGACTTCCCCAAGTCTGTACTCTTTAATCAAATACTCATGGGACAGGATGGTCGTGTTATATCCGATCACACTATTCCGACCGACAGTGATTTTCTCAGGAAACATAAGATCAACCATCACCATTAAGGCAAACGCCGTATCCTCGCCGACCTTCATACGAAGAAAGGTTCGATATATCCAATTTTTCATTCCCATAAAAGGCGTGTACCTTGCCATTTGAATAAAAATGAAGTTTTTCACCACTTTGAAAAAAGGAACTGTCCGATAGACTTGCCGCAGCGAATTGACCCCTTTTACAGGATAACGATCTGTTTTTCTCAACTTAATCAGCTCCAACAATCGCCAGGAGATCACTCATTTTCTTCAGCATGAAATCAGGGCGATGCTTTAAAAGGGCCTCTTCTCCCTTAATAGACCAAGCAACACCTGCCGTTTTTGTCCCTGCCGCTTGACCAGACAAAATGTCGTGATAATTATCACCGACCATCACTGCTTCATGCGGATCACTGCCAAGCTTTGATAGTGCCAGCTGAACAGGCTCCGGATGCGGCTTCTCATTTTGTACATCATCGAGCGTCACAATGACCTCAAAGAACGGCTCTAAACCGGTCAGCTTCAATCCCATTAATACAGTATCCCGTATCTTCGTTGTGACAATACCGAGCTTAAATCCTCGATCCTGCAGGACTTTCAATGTGTCGATAACGGTCTCATATTCAGTCACAAGCAGATCATGCTGCTTATGATTAAACGTGCGGTACATCTGAATCATATCATCCGTCAAATCAGGGTCCATCGCAGAGAATGTATCAAATAAGGACGGACCAATGAAATGAAGAATATCATCACGGCTGTACTGACCAGGGTAATAATGATCCAGCGTATGCTGAAATGAAGCAATAATTAATTCATTTGTATTGATTAATGTGCCATCTAAATCAAATAGCACCGTGTTGATCGTCGATTCGTTCATATGGCTTCCTTTCTAACAGCTGCAAGTTCCCGCTTCCGCCAAATATAGCTAATAGCAGCTGTCAATAAAATTGCAGAAATCAGACGGATGACAAGAAGCGGCCATACTGGAATACCAAGTGGAATAAAAATCAGCGTATCTTCAACCACCGCATGGCAGGCAACGAGGAAAATAAAGGCAAGAGTTAAGTCCTTTTTACTCACACCATCCTCTTCCACTGCCTTCATCATCACGCCAGCTCCGTACGCCAGACCAATCGTTAATCCAGCCACCATCGTCATAGACGTATTTTCCTTCATTCCAAGCATTCTAGTAAAAGGTGACAGCCACTTAGACAGCGTATAAAGCCACCCTAAATCTCTCATGAATTGAATGATGATCATGAGCGGGATGACGATACAGGCGAGCTGGAGCACACCGAGTACAGCTTTTTGTAAAGCAAGCAGGACGATCATGTACCAGCTAGAAGGCACATCAGCCGCCTGAGCTGCCGTCAGCAGTCCATATTGCGCCGGCTCCTCGCCTCCCTGCCAAACGAGATGAATGACAATAGCCGAAATAACAGCAAGACTGATTCTGACCAGCAAAATCACAGACACTCTCAGTCCAACCTTTGCTGCCACTGTCGATTCGATGATTAGGTTATGGCAAAAGGACAGCATCACTGCCAAAATAAACACTTCCTTCACAGGAAGCTCTAATGTCAAAATGGCTGCAATCCCCGCATACAAGTTCAGCATATTTCCTAATACAAGCGGAATAGCCGCTTCTCCCGAAAGACCAAACAACCCCATAAATGGCCGAATGAATTGGATGATCCAATCCATGACAGGCGTATGCTGCAAGATACTGACGAGAATGGTCACTGGAAAGATGACTTTGCCAAGTGTCCAGGTTGTCGATAGCCCTGCTTTCAAGCCGTTTTTCCATGTCTCTCCCATCTCTTCTGATCCCCCCTGCTTAATTCGATGAGTTGTTCTCTTTATATTGTATTGATGCGTATCCTTTCATTCTTCTAAAGAAAATCAGTAGAACAGCCACTGCGAATATCGCAATCGAAATCATCTGTGCGATTCGAAGGTGCTCTGTCAGCATTAAACTGTCTGTTCTCATCCCTTCAATGAAGAAACGGCCGATTGAATACCAAATTAAATAAGACAAGAAGATTTCGCCTCTGCGCAGCGAAGTTCTGCGTAATAAAATCAAGATGACAACACCAACAAGATTCCATAATGATTCGTATAAGAACGTCGGATGATAATAAGTACCATCAATATACATTTGATTAATGATAAACTCAGGCAGATGCAAATTTTCTAAAAAGGTTCTTGAAACCGCCTCACCATGCGCTTCTTGGTTAATAAAGTTCCCCCAGCGTCCAATTGCCTGCCCTAGTAAAATACTAGGTGCTGCGACGTCAGCTATTTTCCAAAAGGATACCTTTCTCACTTTTGTAAAAACGATGGCTGTTAGCACGGCACCGATCAGCCCGCCATGAATCGCAATTCCACCATTCCAAATTTTAATGATTTCGTTTGGGTGCTGCTGATAGTAATCCCATTCGAAGGATACATAATAAATTCGGGCACAAATAATCGCTATTGGAATGGCAAATAAGATTAAGTCAATAAACGTATCTTTATTGATTCCTCTTTTTTCACATTCTCTCAGTGCGAGCCAAAGTCCAAGCAAGGCCCCGACCCCAATAATCACACCATACCAATGAACCGAAATAGGTCCGAGCTGAAAAGCGATCGGATCAATTGGCTGAATTGCTTCGTTCATATAGTCAACTCCTATTCATCCTGGCCATTGTCTTCAATGACATCGGCAAGTTTACTTGTAAATTGTTCTGCTGCATTATGTCCCATACGTTTCAGCCTGAAGTTCATCGCAGCCACCTCAATGATGACCGCTAAGTTTCGACCTGGCCGCACAGGGATCGTCAGCTTCGGCACATCTGTATCGATGATTCGCATTTTCTCTTCTTCAAGTCCTAAACGATCATACTGTTTGCCTTGTTCCCAAAGCTCAAGGTTCATTACAATCGTAATTCTCTTATAGCTTCTGACAGCACCTGCTCCAAATAAGGTCATCACATTAATAATGCCTAACCCGCGGATTTCTAAAAGATGTTCAATCAGCTCTGGTGCGCTCCCGACTAACGTATCCTGATCCTCTTGACGGATTTCCACGCAATCGTCTGCGACCAGCCGATGTCCCCTCTTCACTAATTCTAAGGCTGTTTCACTTTTTCCTACTCCGCTTTTCCCAATTAACAACACACCTACACCATATACATCTACGAGCACACCATGAATGGCAGTCGTTGGTGCAAGCTTACTTTCTAAAAAGTTGGTCAATCGACTCGAAAGTCTTGTCGTTTTTAGGCTAGATCGTAAAACGGGCACGCCATTTTCATTTGATGCTTCGATTAATTCCTTCGGGACATCACGATCTCGTGACAAAATAATAGCAGGGGTAATATCTGTACAAAGAGACATCATTCTCTGCTTTCGTTCGCGTTCTGGGAGCTGTTCAAAAAAAGAAAGCTCTGTTTTCCCTAAAAGTTGAACTCTTTCTTTTGGGTAATATGTAAAATAACCAGCCATTTCAATACCTGGTCTGGAAAGATCACTGATTGTAATGGGACGATTAATCCCTTCTTCCCCACTTACCAGTTCAAGATGAAATTGTTCCATTATGTCCTTCGTACGAACTTTCGGCACGCTTCTTCCTCCTTTTATCACAGGCGATTCAGAAATACAGCTCTATTTTATCACTTTCAATGATGAACCCAAAACAGTATTTTATCCTGTTCCTGTTTCACTGCCCTAACTGGTATAGACAACTATACTTAAAAAGAGTAAACTGAAAGCAAAGATAACGAATAAGGGGGCTCAAACATGAGCGGTTCTTTATTGCTCTCCAATATTCATATTGTGACAAAATCAAAGATCATTGAAAACGGTTTTGTCGGTTTACGCGATGGCAAGATTGACTATATTTCAACATCACCACCGACAGGAAATTATGAAAAAGTATATATTTCCCGGGAAAACTTTTATTTACTCCCCGGAATGATTGATATTCACATCCATGGAGGATATGGTGCAGACATGATGGATGCGACGGCAGAAGCGATGAATACACTCGCTGACAACCTACCGTCAGAAGGAACGACAAGTTTTTTAGCGACAACCATCACACAAAACCATCATGAGATTGAGCAGGCACTTAAAAATGTCGCTCAGTGGAAACAAAGTAATGAAGCACAAGCAGGAAGTCAGGCACAATGTATAGGAATCCATCTCGAAGGTCCATTTATTTCTAAAGATAAGGCAGGGGCACAGCCTGTTCAATGGATTAAACAGCCGGACATCCCACTTTTTAAAAAATGGCTGGATGCTTCTGATCAGCTCATTCGAATTGTCACGTTTGCGCCTGAGGAAGACACAGATTTTGCATTTCTTTCTCTATTACAAGAAAAGAACATTATTCCTTCTATTGGACATACGAATGCCCATCATGACATGATAAATTTAGCAGCTAAGCATGGTGCACGCCATGTAACGCATCTTTATAACGCAATAAGTTCGTTTCAGCACCGTGAACCGAACGCTGTAGGTGCTGCTCTTACGAACGAGAACCTTTATACTGAGCTGATCACAGATGGGATTCACTCCCATCCTCTTTCCATCAAGCTTGCGTATTTGGCGAAAGGAAGTGATCGTTTAATCATGATTACAGACTCGATGCGTGCAAAAGGGCTCGGGAATGGAACGTACGAATTTGGTGGTCAGACGGTCACAGTCAGCAGCGAAAAAGCATTGCTGGACAATGGTACACTTGCAGGATCGATTTTACGAATGAAAGATGGCGTCAAACGGATGAAACAGCTCACCGATTGTGATTGGACAGAGATTGCGAAGATGACCTCAACCAATGCGGCCGCTCAGCTGGGACTTGATCAACAGCTCGGTTCCATCGAAGTTGGAAAACTAGCAGATTTGGTGATTTGGGATGAATCTGGTGAACTGATGATGACGATCTGCCGTGGACAAATCGTCTTTGAAAAAAAGGAGGCCAACCACTAATGAACATCATCGAATTTGAAAGCAAAGATCAATTAGGAAAAGAAGCAGCTGCCATTATTGCAAGTACAATAGCTGCTAAACCCGATGCCGTACTCGGCCTAGCAACAGGCGGTACACCTATTGATACTTACAAAGAGTTAATTCAACTTCATCAAGCGCGTCAATTGTCTTTCAAGCAAACAAAAACAATCAATTTAGATGAATATGCAGGACTTGATCCAGAACACGAAAATAGTTATATGACCTACATGAAACGTCATTTATTTGATCATATTGATCTCCCTCACGATCAGTATTTTCTTCCAGATGGCAATGCAGCTCATTTAGAAAAGGAATGCTTAAGATATGACCAGCTCATTGAGGATGTAGGCGGCATCGATCTTCAGCTCCTTGGAATCGGTCAAAATGGACATATTGGTTTTAACGAACCTGGTACCCCTTTCAACTCAAAGACTCATGTCGTGCAGTTAGACGAAAACACAAGACAGGCCAATGCTAGATACTTTTCGTCTATCGATGAGGTACCTACACATGCCATCACGATGGGAATTGCGAGCATTCTTTCAAGTAAAAAGATTCTCCTTCTTGCTTCAGGAAAATCAAAAGCGAAAGTGATACAATATTTAGAACAGGCAGAGATTCATCCAGACTTTCCAGCATCAGCACTGAAACTTCATGAAGATGTAACGGTTTTGATTGATCGAGAAGCTGGATCACTACGCTAAAAACGAGAGGATTTTCACATGTTTATTGATAAGCAGTCACCTATTCCGATGTACCATCAGATTATGGAGAACCTGAAAAAACAGATTGAGGATGGAACATTAGCACCTGATACACTCATTCCTTCTGAAAGAGAATATGCCGAACGCTTTGGTATTAGCCGAATGACTGTCAGACAAGCCTTATCGAATCTTGTGAACGAAGGATATTTGTATCGACAAAAAGGAAAAGGCACCTTTGTTAGCCGAAAAAAGTTTGAACAGCCGCTTCAAGGCTTAACAAGCTTTTCAGAGGATATGCGCCAGCGTGGACTCAAAGCATCAAGCCAGCTGATTGACTTCAAAAAAACTGCATGTCCAGAGCACTTGCTGCCAGTCTTACATCTGTCAAATAGTGATGCTGTATTTGAGCTCAAACGGATACGCCTTGCAAATGATGAACCGATGGCGATTGAAACGAGCTATATACCTGAAAGATTTGCCGGAGATTTAACAAAGAAACATTTAACTGGCTCTTTATATGAATATATAGAAACTCACACCGGACATGTCATTGCTCATGCAAAACAGGAACTTGAAGCCAATGTTGCCTCAAAGGAAGAAGCAAACTTGCTGTCTATTTCAGCAGGCGATCCTGTGCTGTCAATAACAAGAACGACTTTTTTTCAACAAGACACTCCATTTGAGTATGTCGTTTCTGTTTATAGAGGGGATCGTTACAAGCTCATTCATACAATGGAAAGATAAACAGTGCCCCCAACACGGAGCACTGTTTTTTATTTCCTAAGAAATTTTGTTTCACCATCATCTTTTGTATGAATTTTCCATATAGGTGAGATGGCTTTTCCTTGAAAACGATCTTTTGCTACAGTGTACCAATAATAATCTTCATTTGGCTTTAAGCCTTTCCACTCAAAGCTCGCTTTTTTGCCGCTTTTTATGCCTCGCGCCTCTCCTAGAAGAACATTCGTATACACATTGAGTTCAAAATAATTGGTTTTGACAGATTTCATTTTCGGTGTCAAATCCACATCGATTGAAAATTCATCCTTATCTCCATACGTTTTAGGATCATAAAAATGCTCTTGATTCAAGTAAGGTGAGTATGTCGTAAAATGAAGCTGATTTTTTTCTTGATCAGCTGTTATTACCCTCATAAACCCTTGACCACCTTCAGGTCCTGACTGATAATCGGCGAGTATTTGGTATACTTTCCTGTCTACTTTTCCATCATGGTCATCATCAAGCTCATCTACTTTCCTGCTTGCTCCGTGGTAATGACCGCTAAATACTGCCACAATATTAGGATGGCGTTTCACCACTTGGTGGAAGATGAGGTCGCCAATCGGGCTTCGATTGCCGCTCACTAACAAATACTCATGGAAATTTAAAATGACGATACGATCTGGATGCTCAGAAATTACACGGTTTAACCAATCAATTTCATCTTGCTTAATCCCCCAGCCCATGTACACCATCATATAATCATTGCCGCCGGCAGAGATGAGATCATAATGACCTTTATTGTTTCGATAGGATTCACCATAGTAAGGCTTATCAGCAAAGCGTTTTTCCCCGAAATATTTCCCGTATTCCGCATATAAACCGTCCTTGTGTCTAACATCATGATTTCCTGCTAAAACACCATAGGGAATGTGATTCTCATCTAATACACGCATAAATGTATCAGCACGCTGCCATTGCTTATCCTTTGAATCATCCACAATATCGCCTGTATGGAACACATATTGAATGTTTAATTTTTCCCTCTGATCTCTGATCCATTCGACCATTTGTTTAAAGATATGTGGATAACTCTTTGCATAATATTGAGTGTCAGACATCCATACCATCTTATATGGCTTTTGCGATTTGCTGATTTCATCCTGTACTAGCAAATCAAACGTTTGATTCTTCATGTACTGTCTCACTGACAGCAGCCCTTTCAGGTAAAATTCCTTTGTATCCTTGGCAAAGTGATGAGTGATTTTATCCCACTTTTCCTGCTGGTGATTCCACGCGTACATTGTCACCTTTCTCCCTGACAGTGAACTCCCTTTCCATACAGCTTCGACGACATCCTTTTCACGTACATCATGATGAACCTTAATTTGAAAACGGTGATAAGGAAAACGCTGTAAATCCTTCGTTTCAACTGCCTTCCCATCAACAAATGCAATGCGGTTCCTTTCTTGATCAGAAAAAATCATTTCTCCTTTTTGGAGATAACTCTTTGGCGGTTCTGTCTCTGCTGCATACTTAAAAATCTTCATTGAAGGATGCAGCGATGTATATTGATAGGCACGATAAAAAGAGTAATCTAACTTATCATTCGTTGGATCCTTTGTTAGCACAGTTTGCTTTGATGATTTCATTTTCGTCTTATCTGCCACCCGTTCTGGTGTTTCAGGATGCTCATGTACCGTCTTGAACTCTTTTTTCAACGTCGATACGTTCCCGGCAGCGTCTTTTGCATTGATTGTCAATGTGTGCTTCCCAGGCTTTAATTCACTAGAGGATGTCTGATATGGCAAAGAAACTGGTTTGCCATCTACATATGCCTTCAACTCCTCAATGTCACTCCAACGGTCCGTTACTTTTGCTTTTAATGTAAAGGCGCCTTTATATTGATCCTTTGCTTGTACGTTGGTTTTGATTCTCGGCCCAGTATTATCAACTTTCACACGTACTGAAGCATGCTCGTCTGAGGTTTTGGCCTCAATCAAGTGCGGCCCTTCTTTCAGCCTTTTTGTGTCCCACTTTAGATAGGTTGAGACATAAGCCTCTTTTGGAATCTCAAATTGAAACGTTCTCACCTTTTTGGCATTCCCGCCGTCTCCCATTCTCCATTCTTTTTGCGGCTTCGCATTGATTGGCGGGATTTGTGTTCCATTCGATAAGATCATCCTGACATTTTTCAATTCAAAATCATCATGATTCTCTCCAGGAAGCCGATCCATCGGAGAAGACTTCGTGCCAGCGTGGAAAGAGATCGTTTGAAGACCTGCCTTTTTTATCTCTTCTTCGGGTATTGGCATTGTATAGGTACGATACACTTTTGTCGAATCATCAAAAACAGAAAGTAAATGCTTACCTATAGACACACCATTTTTAAAATATAAATTTGTTCCTTTGACATCAAATGCGATATATGGATCTGCTTCAAGGGCAGAGGATACTTGCTGATTCCGTTTTCCATCTATCCGCAATTCGATGCTTTTTTTCTGATCAGACGTTGCCTTTAATGAAAATAACCCTGAAACCGTATCTCCCTCTTCTACATTGAATCGGAGACCGTGGGCTTTGCTGATCTGCTCCACATCAATCGTCTTTTTCAACGTCTTGGCTTCATTTTCGCCGTCTGACGCTTCAAGCTGATATTCCAATTGTTCCTTCCCAATCAACTCAGGTGAATAAATAATATGATGAAATAACCGGTCATTATGGTCTTTTTGCAGCAGAATTTCCTTGAACGCATCTTTTCGATTCGTTCGATAGCGCAGCTTGACGGTTTTCACGTCCTGATCATCTTGGACATCTGCTTTAATCTCTACGCTTTCAGTTGGTTTCACTGGCTTCCTCACTGTCATATCTTCAATCACAGGTTTATGGATATCTTGAGAAATTTCCTTTTTTTCAGATGGAATTTGTGCTTTTAGTACTTTACCTGGAGTGGGTTCTTCCTCGATTTTCGAGATCAGTTTCATCTGCGTCGTACCATCCATTGGATACTTAAACAGCAAGGATTTATGCTCGCTAAACCATGATGGCTTCAAGCGAAATGCGGCAGAAGAAATTTCTTCACCTATATTTGTTGTGATCGAAACAAGACGAGATTTAGAGTTGGACAGCCCTTTGCTCTCGATAATGGATAAATGCTCGCCCTCTTTTAATTGGCTTTTGTACATGGCATTAAAGTCCGCTGCAGTTAAATGCTCCTGCCCTTTTTTTCTCAGCCAGAAAACATAAGGTTTTCCAGGTGAAATGGTGACTGGATTTGTGTGGAAGGAATATACATCATCCATTTCGATACCATGAGCAGGATTGCGATAGCGGAGCTGATAATGTTTAAGAGAGATAGGCGCATGTGTCGTGTTATACACTTCGATAAACTCAAAAGCATCTTTGCCTTTTCGGTTTTTTGAATTGACGACAATTTCTGTGATGAATAAGTCCGGAATATGTGAAAGATCCTCTTCAAATCCATTTAAATGAACCGATTTCTCAGCCGTTTTGATCACTGATTTTTGTGTAAGGAACTCTGTATAGTAACGAACGGTTGGATTCCATAATTGATCTGGTGGAATTTTCGCTGTAAATTCTGGTTTCATTCCTGGCAGCCGTTCCATTGGAATCAAGCGGTACCCCAGTTCATCACTTTGTTTATAGTACAAGTTCGCAGACAAAATCTGTTCTTGGTCACTAATGGACGCACGAAACTGAAGATCATGGCTTTTTCCTTGAACCGGGCGGACGTCCACATGAAATTGATCAAAGATAAAAGGAGAAAAAGGCTTGTCTGGTACATTCACTTCTGTTTGAAGAAAAGGCCCTGCTGAAGCAGGCTGACTGAAACAAAAAAGAATGATAAAAAAACATAAAAGCATAATTTGTCTGCTCACGTTCACCATCTTGCACCGCCTCCCTTCGGATATTGTGTCTCCTGAAGGGGGTTTTTATGTCAGATGGAAAGGAGAAACGATACAAATTTGCACAAAAAAAACCGTTAGCTTTTTTTCGCTAACGGCTCTACAATTCCTTTTTGTATCAACAGATGGAAAATGGATAAAATGACAGCCATCCAAATGGCCGTTCCGAACCCATCAATGTTAAAGCTATCCCCCATAAAGCTCGATGTCATCATTAGTGTAATGGCATTAATGACAAATAAGAACAATCCAAGTGAAAGGACGGTCACTGGAAGCGTTAAAATGATCAAAAACGGCTTCACTAAAATATTGAGCAAGGACAAAATGATACTTGCCACAATGGCTGCGCCGAACCCTTCAATATACACGCTACCGAGCCCAGGCAGAATGCCCGAATCAAAATATCCAGCAATGACGATTAAAAGTAATGCATTTACTAAAATACTGATGATCCATCTAAGCATTTAGTTAGTGCCTTCTTCCGGAACAACAAAATACCAGATGAAGTAGATCAGGAAGATCGGCATAAATGCTGTCAAAAATCCGATGATGACGGTTAAAATGCGAAGCAGGGATGCATCCACGCTTAAGTATTCCGCAAGTCCACCAACAACACCCGCTATTTTTTTATCTGTTGCTGAACGATAAAGCTTCTTCATGTAGAATCACTCCTTGTCTGATTGGTGCTTTACTTGTATTGAGCCTGTTTTTGTTTCTGCAAAAATGGATATACTGTGCACCGCTTGTTGATTGGCTTTGATCATTTTCTCTTTTTGTAATGTTTCATTTTTCTCTTTAATCATCTCTGCATCAAGTAAATCGTGAGAGATAGACCCGAGATTGCTTTTCAGCTCAGCAGTTACTGCACAAGCACGCGGGATTTGAACGTCCACACTGCCTGTTGTCGTTTTCGCATAGATGGAACGGCACTTTTCATCTGACAGCTGAACAGCAATATTTCCGTTAAAGCTTTGGGCATCAATTGATTCACTTTTCCCGCGCAGGTCTATGAGCCCATTGATGGTTTCTACTTCAATCATACCACACTCGTGATCTGCCAGTTTAATTTGTCCGTTTGCTGTTTCAATTCCGACTTTTTCTGCTTGTAACGAAGCAAAAGAGACAACACCATTTGTCGTTTTCGCGGCAAGTTCTTTTGTCTTTAGCTTTTCCCCGCGAATCGGCCCATTAAACAGCTTGATCTTGATCTTATCGTATTGGATACGCGGTACGTATAAAGTAACATTGACCTTCATCGTCTTTTTTTCAGTTCGAATAAAAAATTTATCTCCTTCAAGCCCGCAGTCCAATTGATTGAGAAATTGCTGTCTTGCCTGCTCTCCATCCTCTGCACGGTAGATTTTCGCATGACACTCAGCTCGAATATCTCGATCGTCCCAAGGCATCACGTTGAGGCTGCCGTTCGCCAATTGAATATCTAAATGAGAAAGCGATGCGTCCTTGAACTGAAAAATATGCTCAACATCAACTGACTGTCCAAAGTTCAAATCAAGATCCACGTCTTTTACCTTTTTCACCGCAGAATCTAACCAGCCAAACAGCTTTGCCCCAAGGTTTTCGGTGCCATTTCCTTTGCTCTCTGCTCCAGCTTTTTCTTCATGAAAGGTGTGCTCAGCTGTAGACTTTTCTAATGAGACTGACTGACCTTCTTCTAGTTTTTCTAAAAGCGTAATTGCTTCTTTTGCTGACAATATCCCGTCTTCTACTAATTTTAAAATTCGTTCTTTTTCATTCATACAAAGCCCTCCTAAGATTTGATGGATTGAAGTACTTTAATACCTTGAATGATATTCCAAATGACAGAGATCAAAAAGCCAATGACTACTAAAAAAGACAAGATGAACACCGTCATGACTGGCATAAGTGAGTCGCCTGCTTGTGTCGCCAATAAAAATGGGATAGACCCAAAAACCAACAGAATGCACGCCGCGACTGGCAAAAGATGTGACCATAATGCCCGCATCGCGTGCCGCTTCGTTTCCTTTTGATCTACTACAAAAAACGCCACGATCGGTACGATAAACGGCATAAAAAATACACTAAAGTAACAAATAGAAGCAATAATCGACTGATCTCTATTCATATATATTCGCTCCTTTATAACGAAAATTCCTTTCTAACTCATACGTTTATTGCGTATAAAAAGTTTCAAAATCATTCGATTTACATATGACCTTAGACACAAATTATTTCTTTTTGCACCTAAGAGTAGATTCTTCACAGATTACCCTTTAAAATATGTTGAAAAGATGGTGATTATCAATATAGGGGGTAATTATTTTGACAGATCATCATAATTCAAAACAAACGGCTCAAACGCTTTTAGACCTTATACAGAAACAGAAAAGCATGAACAGCGATATGATCAAGGAGCTTGAGACCATTCATCCGTCTCATCCAAAGTATGGTGATATCCGTTATTTAAAGGTATTGCTCGACAGCAGCAGCACCCATATTTTAAAGGATTTAACGCACCTCACTAATTTAATGCCGAAGGAAGATGTGCAATAAAAGAAAAACCCCTCATATCGAGGGGTTTTCTTTATGAAGAAGTCACACTTTCCGTTTCTTTAACCAACTGTTTCATGCGCTTACGGTCACGCTCTAAAATAGGCTTCAAGTATTTTCCTGTGTAAGATGCTTCTTCTTTGGCAATGTGCTCAGGAGTGCCAGAGGCAATGATCGTTCCGCCGCCTGCACCGCCTTCTGGTCCGAGATCAACAAGGTAATCAGCAGCCTTGATAATATCAAGGTTGTGCTCAATGACCAACACTGTATCTCCGTTTTCAACCAAACGCTGAAGCACTTTTAATAAACGGGCAATATCATCCACATGCAGTCCTGTTGTCGGCTCGTCCAAAATATAAAGAGACCTTCCGTTTGAACGGCGGTGAAGCTCAGATGCCAATTTCACGCGCTGCGCCTCTCCTCCGGACAATGTCGTTGCAGGCTGTCCAAGTGTAATATACCCTAGCCCAACATCATAAATCGTTTGAAGCTTCCGCTTAATTTTCGGGATATTCTCGAAAAATTGGAGTGCGTCCTCCACAGTCATTTCAAGCACATCAGCAATGTTTTTCCCTTTATATGTGACCTCGAGTGTTTCACGGTTATAACGTTTCCCGTGGCACACTTCACAAGGTACATACACATCTGGCAAAAAGTGCATTTCAATTTTAATGATGCCATCCCCGCGGCAAGCCTCACAGCGGCCGCCTTTGACGTTAAAACTGAACCTGCCTTTTTTGTAGCCTCGTACCTTTGCTTCGTTGGTCTGTGCAAACACATCCCGCACATCATCAAAGACACCTGTATACGTGGCAGGATTGGATCTTGGTGTACGGCCAATTGGAGATTGATCAATATCAATGACCTTATCTAAATGATCCATTCCTTTGATTTCTTTGTGCTGTCCTGGCTTCGCCTTCGCTCTGTGCAATTTTTGTGAAAGTGATTTTAATAGAATTTCATTCACAAGCGTACTTTTCCCTGAGCCGGATACGCCGGTCACAGCTGTAAAGACGCCCAGAGGAAACTTCGCATTCACGTTTTTCAAGTTGTTTTCTTTTGCACCTTTTATCTCAATATAGCGGCCGTCTGGTTTTCTTCTTTCAATTGGCAGCGGGATAAATTTCTCACCAGATAAATATTGTCCTGTTAAGGATTTCGGGTCCTTCATGACTTCTTCTGGCGTTCCAGCTGAAATCACTTCTCCACCATGAACTCCTGCTCCAGGTCCAATATCTATTAAATAATCAGCGGCTAGCATCGTATCTTCATCATGCTCCACGACAATCAGTGTGTTTCCGATGTCGCGCATGTTTTTCAACGTCCCGATCAACCGGTCATTATCGCGCTGATGCAGACCAATGGATGGTTCATCTAATATATAAAGAACACCTGTCAGCCTTGACCCGATTTGAGTCGCCAGGCGAATCCGCTGCGCTTCTCCGCCTGATAGTGTGCCAGCCGACCGGCTCAAATTCAGATAATCTAATCCCACATTATTTAAGAAGGACAAACGCTCTTTGATTTCACGTAAAATGAGCTGGGCAATCTGCATATCTTTCTCAGACAACTCGATTTTTTCATAGAAATCAAGGGCATCAGAGACAGACAAATCGGTGATTTCCCCGATATGCTTGCCATTGATGAGAACCGCCAGCGTTTCTTTTTTCAGACGATATCCTTTACATGTTGGACATGGCTGATTGGCCATATATTTTTCCATTTGCTCACGAATATAATCTGAGCTTGTTTCCTTATAACGCCGTTCAATATTACGAAGAACGCCTTCAAACTCAATTTCATTTTCACGTACCTGTCCAAAATCATTTTCATATTTAAAATAAATCCGTTCAGATCCGCTTCCATATAAAATTTTATCAAATAAATGCGATGGGATATCTTTTACCGGAATGTCCATGTCGATACCATAATGTGTACATACAGCTTCAAGAAGCTGCGGATAGTATTGCGAGCTTTGCGGCTCCCATGGTGCAATGGCATGCTGCCGTAAAGTCAGCTCCTTATTAGGAATGACAAGCTCAGGGTCGACTTCCAGTTTAGAACCAAGCCCATCACAGCTCGGACAGGCACCAAAAGGGCTATTAAATGAAAACATTCTCGGCTCAAGCTCACCGATAGAGAATCCGCAGTGCGGACAAGCATGATGTTCACTGAATAACAGCTCTTCTTGTCCAATCACATCAATCATCACCCGGCCTTCGCCTAACCGAAGCGCAGTTTCAAGAGAGTCAGACAAACGAGCAGCAACGCCTTCTTTGACCACAATTCGATCAATGACCACTTCAATGGAATGCTTCTTGTTCTTTTCAAGCTCGATATCTTCTGAAAGGTCTTCCATCTCTCCATCGACTCTCACTCGCACATAGCCCTGCTTCCGAATTTGATCAAGTACTTTCACATGTGTTCCTTTGCGGCCAGATACAACTGGCGCAAGCACTTGCAATTTCGTTCTTTCAGGATACTCTAAAATACGATCTGTCATCTGCTCAATCGTTTGTGACGTAATTTCGATTCCGTGTATAGGACAAATAGGTTTTCCGACTCGAGCATACAAAAGACGCAAGTAATCATAAATTTCAGTGACAGTACCAACTGTTGATCTAGGGTTTCGGCTCGTCGTTTTCTGGTCAATACTAATCGCCGGAGAAAGACCTTCAATGGCATCTACATCCGGTTTATCCATTTGTCCAAGAAATTGGCGTGCATACGCTGAAAGAGATTCAACGTACCTGCGCTGACCTTCTGCATAAATGGTATCAAAGGCAAGCGACGATTTTCCTGAACCAGATAATCCCGTAATGACCACTAGCTGGTCACGCGGGATATTGACATCAATATTTTTAAGGTTGTGGGCTCTAGCACCTTTCACCTCTATTCGTTCCATAGCCATCAGGCAATCATCCTTCCGCTTTTAGCTCTAGCAATAGATCTCTTAATTCTGCTGCTTTTTCAAAATCAAGCGCTTTTGCTGCATCTTTCATTTCCATCTCGACTTTTTCGATCACTTTTTCTCGTTCTTTTTTGCTCATTTTCGAAAGCTTTGGTGCTGCTTTTGTTTCGTATTCTTCTGAATCCTCATGTATCTTTGTTGCCTTAATGACATCTCGAATTTTCTTATGGATCGTTTGCGGGGTAATCCCGAATTTCTCGTTATATGCTTCTTGCTGTTCTCGTCTTCGCTTCGTTTCTTGAATCGCAATGTCCATCGACTTCGTCATATTGTCTGCATACATAATGACCCGGCCTTCTGCATTTCTCGCTGCACGGCCAATCGTCTGGATGAGGGATCTTTCAGAGCGCAAAAAGCCTTCTTTATCTGCATCTAAAATGGCCACGAGCGACACTTCTGGAATATCCAGTCCTTCACGAAGAAGGTTGATTCCAACAAGCACATCATATTTACCGAGACGCAGATCACGGATAATCTCAATCCGCTCAAGGGTTTTAATCTCTGAATGCAGGTAATTCACCTTGATTCCGATTTCTTTTAAGTAATCTGTGAGATCCTCAGACATTTTCTTCGTCAGCGTGGTCACGAGCACACGCTCATTTTTCTCAACTCGTGCATGAATTTCTCCAATTAAGTCATCAATTTGTCCTTCAATCGGACGGACTTCAATGATTGGATCAAGTAATCCCGTTGGACGGATAATTTGTTCCACAACCTCTGGTGTTTTCTCAAGCTCGTATGGACCAGGCGTTGCTGATACATGCACAATATGGTTGATATGCTTTTCAAATTCATTAAAGGTGAGCGGTCTGTTATCAAGCGCTGATGGCAGGCGGAATCCGTGATCAACCAACACTTGCTTTCTTGCTTGGTCCCCGTTGTACATGGCGCGGATTTGCGGAATCGTCACATGCGACTCATCGACAACAATCATAAAATCATCTGGGAAATAATCAAGCAGTGTGTAAGGTGTTGAACCAGGCGGACGCAAAGTCAGATGTCTTGAATAGTTCTCGATTCCTGAACAAAAACCCATCTCTCTCATCATCTCAAGGTCATATCTTGTCCGCTGCTCAAGGCGCTGCGCTTCAAGCAATTTTCCATTTTCACGAAGCTTTTCGAGCTGTTCTTCTAGCTCTTGTTCAATATTTATAATTGCTTTTTCCATTTTTTCTTCTCTTGTGACGAAGTGAGATGCTGGGAAAATCGCCACATGATCACGATCACCAAGTATTTCTCCAGTCAGCGCATCCACTTCACGAATACGTTCAATTTCATCACCGAAAAACTCCACTCTGATACAATGCTCATCTCGTGAAGCAGGAAAAATCTCAACGACGTCTCCTCGGACTCGGAAGGTTCCGCGCTGAAAATCTATATCATTACGAGAATACTGAATATCCACCAGCTTACGAAGCAGCTGATTGCGTTCAATCTCCATTTCAGTACGCAAAGACAGCACAAGCTCTCTATATTCCTCTGGCGAACCTAAGCCATAAATACAGGACACACTGGCAATGATGATGACATCTCTTCTCTCAAATAACGAGGACGTAGCCGAGTGTCTCAGCTTATCAATTTCATCATTGATACTGGCATCCTTCTCAATAAATGTATCGGTCTGAGGCACATATGCCTCTGGCTGATAATAATCATAGTAACTTACAAAATATTCAACAGCGTTATTCGGAAAAAATTCCTTGAATTCGCTGTATAACTGACCGGCAAGTGTCTTATTATGCGCAATGACAAGTGTCGGTTTGTTCACTTCTTTGATCAGGTTGGAGACAGTAAAGGTCTTTCCCGTACCTGTAGCACCTAACAGCGTTTGATGCTGTTTCCCCTGATGGATCCCCTCAACAAGCTTTTCAATTGCCTTTGGCTGATCTCCTTGGGGCTGATAGTTAGAAACTAATTCAAAGCGGTCACTCACATCAAAGCCTCCGTTTCGTTACGAAATCTATCTAATGAATATATTATCATAAAAGAACACAAAAATACGAACTAAAGTTCGGCTCTTACTTGATTTTTATTTCCAATACAGTCATACCCTCTCTCCCATGGCAAATAACCCTCTTAAGAAAACCTTCCTTTCAGTATGGAACATTTTGGAGTGAGATATTCGATGAGCAGAAAAAGAAAGCTGCGCTTACCAGAAATCGTAAGCACAGCTCTTGTTTAAAACATGTCAGTTTTCGGCCATCAAGCTCTTGATGGCGATGACATCATTGATTTTCTTCAGCTTTTTCTCTTTTTTCGATTTCTTTCTTAGCCATAAACAAAGCCCCAGCTACTAAAGAAATAATATCTAATCCCACAATAAAGTAGGTTTCTGTATAGCCCTTCATGTACGAAGCAAATAAAAGCGCTGCTGTTAACGCAATGCCCACGTAATGATTGTAAGTAACCTTTGAAAATAAAATAACGAGCAAGAAAGGAAAAACTAGTGCAAATATGGCTTTTGTAATCACAAAAACCCTCCCTCTTCATGGTCTACTTCCTTGATTATAGTAAAGATTGGCATATTGAACAATTCACAGTTTTCAATTTCGCCTTTTTTCTTCATGTTCGGAGACTTTTGTTTTAGAAATAGAAGGAAATTAGTGAGATTGTCCCCTTTGTAAAGATAGGTCTTTCCGTCTTTGACAATAACATCCAATCAATCCTATGATTAAAATGATAGTGCGCACTATCATTTTAAAAAATAGAGAGACATACAAACCATTGGCTATTTGGATAAGGGGGCATTCCCATGTATTCAGTTTTATTTCATGCGGCTGAAGAATCCGCATCACTCGCAGGGGCAAAAGGCCTAAATTTAATCAAATTAAACAATCACGGCCTGCCAGTCCCAGATGGATTTATTATTAAAACCAACAGCTTTGCAAGCTTTCTTTCATATCACAATCTGCAACCAGCAGAACAAAACCTTGCTCAAAAAATCAAAGAAGCATCGTTCCCTTCACAAATGGAAGCAGAGCTGCTTTCGTCCTTTCAATCATTGCGGAAGACTTATCCCTCTGTTGCAGTCAGGTCCTCTTCTGTTGCTGAAGATCTCGAAGGTGCCTCATTTGCAGGACAGTACGAGACCTATTTAAATATCAAAACAAATGAAGAGTTTTTACAAGCAGTCAAAGAATGCTGGTCTTCTTATTTTGCCGCGAGAGTCACAGAATATAAGGAAGAGATGAATGAAAATGAGGAAGAGATGCCGCTCATGGCCGTTGTTGTTCAAGGGTTGATCCATTCTGACGTCTCCGGTGTCATCTTTAGTGAGAATCCCGTATCGGGGAAAACAAATGAAATGATGCTGACCGCAAGCTACGGATTGGGAGAAGCAATTGTCTCCGGCCTTGTGACACCAGACACGTTTATTGTAGATAAAGAGAACTTTTCGATTGAAAAAACACTTGGGGCGAAAGAGCTGCAAATTGTTCCTTTCCAAGAGGGTGTCATGGAACAGCCAGTGGCGGAGAAATTGGCTGGCCAGTTTTGCCTGAACGATGATCAATTGAAAAAAATCACACAAATTACGAAACAAGTAGAAGAACTTTACGGACATGGAGTCGATATCGAATTTGGCATAGCAGATGGGTCGTTTTATTTACTTCAAGCAAGGCCGATTACCGCAGCCCTCCCAAAAACAGTAAATGAATCAGCGGGCGCTTCTTTTCAAATGCAGCCAGAAGAGCTGCAGGATTTCTGGATTTCAATGGACGATCATATGCCTGGTCCAACGAGCCCTCTTTTCTCAAGCTTGATCATACCAGCCTTAAAAAGCGGGATGAAGAAAAATGGAGAAAAGTATCAAGTGCCTGATATGAACATCAAAGATATTAAGCTTTACAGAGGCCACCTATACTCAGCACCAGCATTGCCAGAAGCGCAAGAAGGAGCTGCACCCGTTTTTGATGAACGTATATTTGAGCTATTTCCGCATTTAAGTGAGCGGATGTATGAGATTCTAGAGAAAAATTTCTTTCCATTTTACGAAAAACTCGATCGCCAAATGAAGGAACCTATGACCATTGAAAAAGCCATCATCGGCTTTGAAGAATTAAAGGATTTTTATATCCAAGCGTATGATGATCATTTTGATATCGTCACACCGCAAATCATACTATCAGCCATCATTGAAGACATGCTTGTCACGTATACTGGTGATCAAACCCAAGTCGTCTTGCTGCACGAAATGATGATAGGCGTGATGAACAAATCTCTTGAAACAGACAAGGTGCTATCTGATATCGCAAAGGATGTCCTTCAAGATCCAGAACTTCATCAAGCATTTATTCAACATGAAAAGAACTCGGAGCTGTTACATGCACTCAAACACTCGGAAAAAGGGAGGCATTTCATTTCGAAATTGGAGGATTTTCTCCAAGTTTACGGCTGGCGATCTGTTAAAAGTCATGACCTTACGGATGAGACTTGGGCAGAAAACCCGGAGTTTATATTAGATATCATCAGAAATAACATCCAGTCCCAATGTGATTTTGATGAAGAATTTGCAAAAGCAGTGATCAAAAGACAAGAGACGTATAAACATTTTATGAGTCAAGTGAAGGATGAGTCGTTTAAAACAAAATTTGAGACGCTGTATCAATTTGCCCTTCAAGCAGCGAATATCCGAGATGACCACCACTTCTACATTGATGCAATGTTAGATGCAAAAGCCCGGGTATATCTATTAAAAATTGGTGAGCTTCTCGCAAAAAAAGGAGCCATTCCTCATCAAGAAGATCTTTGGTATCTCTACGATGAAGAGGTACAAAAAGCGCTCACAACGTCTATCTCATTCGATTCGGTTATCCAGCAAAGAAAAATGGAAATGAAAGAAAATGAAGCCATTCAACCACCAGCTTACACCGGCACACCAACTGAAGCTGAATTGCAGCAAGTGGAAAGAATGCTTGGTTCATTAAGAGAAAATCAAAACAACACACAAGATGTGATCCATGGAATTGGCGCATCCAGCGGTATTGTTTCCGGAAGAGTAAAAGTGATTACTAGTGCTGAAGAATTCTCACAATTCCAAAAGGATGATATTTTAGTTTGTAAAACGACCACACCTTTATGGACGAGCTTATTTAGAGATGCGAAAGCAGTCATCACCGATGCTGGAGGCATTTTATCTCATTCAGCTATTATTGCAAGAGAGTATATGATGCCAGCTGTCTTAGGTACTAGAATAGCAACTGAAACACTTCAATCCGGTGACCTTGTGACAGTAGATGGCAGCAATGGACGCATTCAGATTTTAAAGCAGCATTCGCGTGCATAAGCTTATCATTTTGGATGATATTGGCGGTCATAGGTTTTATCGGTATACTTACTTTGTTGCAAACACATTCATAACCTGAGGTGAGTATGCTTGTTAAAATCTACAAATCAACGAATCATTCGCGCAACAATGGATTTATTAACTGAAAAGGGCTATCAAAAAACAACAACCAAAGAAATAGCAACAAAAGCGAATGTGAGTGAAGCAACTATTTTTCGCAACTTTAAAAACAAACGCGGCGTCATTGCTGCCATTATGAAAATGAAATCAACACCGACAAAAACCCTAGAAGCGGAATTCAAAGGCGATTTATACATCGATTTGAAGTTTCTCGGTACCTATTTCCTTGAAGATTTGACTTCAAAAAAAGAATTTATTTATATCAGCATGCGAGACCCGGCTATTTATAAAGATTTAACTAGTCATGAAAAGATTTATCCTCAGGAACTGAGAGAAATGCTGATACAATATTTCAAAAAGATGGGTGCCCAGCATCATGTATTAAAAGGAAATGAAGACATTTATGCAGACATTTTCATTAGTACGTATTTCGGATTTTTCATTCAGCAGCTAGAGCAAGATTTTCAACTCGTTCTCACACAAAAAGAAGATTTTATTGAAACATGCACACACATTTTCATGAGAGGAATTTCTCCCGCTTAAAGGGTGGAATTCTTCTTTTTTACAAAAGGTGGTATACACATTGAGGTTAAAAAAAGAGAGTTTCGTCATCTATTCTTTGTTGCTTGGAGCTATACTAGTTCCAGTCAACTCAACGATGATCGCTGTCGCTCTATCATCCATATCAACTTATTATGATCAATCCCTTGCAAACATCACTTGGGTTGTCACAATTTATCTTATTGTCATGGCAGTCACTCAGCCTATCGCTGGTAAGTTAGGAGATATATACGGACACCGGCGAATGTATTTAATTGGGGTCATGCTCTTTTTAATTGGCTCAATTGGATGTGCTTTAGCTCCTAATCTAGCTTTTCTCATCACTTTTCGTTCCATTCAAGCAGCTGGCGGCGCTATTTTAACACCGAATAGCATTGCATTGATTCGTGCAACAGTATCCCCCGAAAAACTATCTAAAACAATGGGTTATTTTGGGTTTGGAGCCGGTATTGGTGCCGCACTTGGACCTTTTATTGGTTCGATTCTTATTCAGAGTTTTGATTGGCATTCTATATTCTTTGTAAATATCCCATTCTTGTTCCTTACACTTGTTACCGGCGTATTACTCATTCCAAAAACAAAGCATACACGCTTACAAGCAAATGTAGACATCATTGGTTCATTGTACTTAACCATCGGGATTGCCACACTCATTTTATGCACTAAAAGCCAATTGCTAAATGAATACTTGATCTATGGAATTCTAGCGTTGATCGTGATTCCTTTATTCTTTAAACATGTACGAAAAGTAAAGAATCCGATCATCGATTTGTCGCTTTTTAAAAACAGTTCATTTACAAATGCAAACCTGTCGATCATGCTAAGTAATTTTGTCATGTATGCCATCCTTCTGATTATGCCGCTGTTTATGGAACAACAACTTGCACTTTCTCATACACAAAGCGGTATCATTCTATCAGTATTTTCTCTTTGCATGTCTATTAGCGGCTTGTTAGGGGCAAGACTCCATCCGAAAAAAGGCGCGAAAAAAATGATTCGCTTTTCATTTCTCTGCCTCACTTTATCAGGCATCATGTTAATCACACTGAGTCAGTACCCTACCTTACCACTGCTTATCGTGACACTTGTCGCAGGTGGAATTTCATCAGGGATTGGGATGACCAGTATGCAGATGGCTTCTTTAACGTCTGTTGATCAAAGCTTATCTGGTTCAGCATCTGGTATTTTCTCTACCTTTCGATATTTTGGCAGTATCATTTCGTCTACATTGATTGGGATTATGAGTGGTTTTCAATCTTTATTTATTGTATTAATGGGTGCAGGCATTCTTGGTTTCTTTTTATCTCAACGCGTAAAAACAAAGCCAACCTCTCCATCATCTGAACATTCCGCCTAATGACTCCCTTGCTCTATGCCTATTTAGAGCGGGGAGTTTTCATCATTTGTATCACTGTAAGCTATAGTGATTGCATTCATCAAATCCTGAAAATCATCTTTTAAAGAAGAAAAAATGGCATATGACCAGACAAAAAAGGAACTTCAGGGTCAAATTGTCTCCCTCACTCACCTAAAAGCTTTTTTTCATCTCCTTCAGCATGGATAACTTCAATTTTTTTTCACAATTTTTGTGGTATGATTTTGAAAATAGAGAACGTAAAGGAGCGGAAGAATGGAACGTGTGAAATATGTTTTGATCTGTTTATCAGCTCTACTTTTATTTCTGACAGGTTGTGGAACAGAACGGCAATTTACGCCGCCAGGCAGCTCTCAATCCATCGCTGTCATCTCTCAATTAAAAAAAGCCTCCTTTTCAATAGTTGATATACAAAAAAATAAAATGCTCTCTTCTGTGGATTTAAAGCACCCACTCACTGATCTTATTCAAATCAATAAAGACGTCATCATCGCTACAAGTAAAGAGGGAGAATCCCTTATCGAAATTAATCTTAAAAACGGGACAGCAACAGATTATATGGATGTGGATAAAGGACTGACTTCCCTTACATATGATGCAGCTTCTCATACATTAATCGCTGCTAACTCACAGAAAAATGTCGTTTATTTTATTGATACGGAGCGTAAAAAAATAAAATCGACTGTGAAAACCGGAAAATTACCTTCTTCTATGACTCTTTCTTCATCAGGTCTTTTATTTGTTTTAAATGCAGAAAGTCATACTGTCTCCGTCATAGATATTGAAAAGGAAAAAAATATACGTACGTTTTCTGTACTTAATCGGCCTTCTGGGATTCATTTTGATGGACAGTCTATTTGGATCGGCGGCCATGGTAAACAAGGCACCTTAAATAAGAGTATTTTTGCTTATGACCCTAAAACAGGCAAAAAACAGCGAGAAATAAAGCTAGGCGTTATGCCTGTTGCATTTTTTTCAGAGAAAAATTCTTCTACTTTATATGTACTATGCCATGGAGATCATACGCTATACAAAGTAAATACCAAAACAAATAAGCAGCTTGCTTCTGTTGAAACTGGTCAAAATCCAAATTATATCACCGCTGATACGACATCAATTTATGTGAGTAACTTGGATGACAACTCAGTATCCATCATTGATAAACACTCACTTATCATGAAAAATCAACTGAATGTACCATCAGGACCTTATGCTATCGTGTTGGAGGAAAAGAAATGAAGGAACAAATGCGTATTTTAATCGTAGATGATGAGCTCGATATGCTTGAGTTAATCGGGTCTTTTTTGAAGAGACATGGCTTTCACATTATCACTGCGAATAATGGAAAGGATGCCTTGCATCAGCTTGAAAAGGAATCAATTGACCTTGTTGTATTAGATATTATGATGCCTGACATGGATGGATTTGAGGTCTGTCAGCGTATTCGACAAACATCTCAAATACCGATTTTATTTTTAACAGCGAGGAGTTATGAGGAGGACCGAATTAGAGGACTTGAAATTGGAGCGGATGACTACATCATGAAGCCTTTCAGTCTGCGTGAGCTTGCAGCAAGAATTGAAACAACCCTTAGACGAATTAGAGGTCTTTCGCTAAAGCGCAGCCGAATACAGATTGGCGACATGGAGATTGATCAAGATGGCAGACAAGTTTACCTCCATCAACAGCCCGTTAATTTAACAAGAAGAGAGTTTGATTTACTCATGTTTCTTTTACTCAACCAAGGACAAGTTTTTTCACGAGAACACCTTTATCAAAAATTGTGGGAAACACATTCAACGAGCGGCTCTTTAAGAACAGTCGATACACATATCAAAACGCTGCGACTGAAGTTAAAGGAAGCAGAACGATTTATTAAAACCGTTTGGGGTGTCGGCTATAAGTTTGAGGAGGAAGAATGAAGCCATTATCGATTAAAAAGAAAGTACTCTTCTTAATCCTTGCAGTGATCGGAATCGTTGCAGCCTCAGCGCTTGCCCTTACCTTTTACTTATACCAACATTTATATATTGATAAACAGATCGATTCCTTAAGTTTGCAAGGTAAGAAGCTGGCAGAAATCTATCACACACACGGGAAAGACAAGTATTTTACCGACAGAATGAAATGGGCAAATGACTCAAGTCAGGCAAACATTATTTTTACAGATGATCCAATGGAGCTTTCAAGTGGACTTCCTTTTGATACGGACACAAATGATAATCTCATTACGTTCAAGGAACGCCAAAAGCTTCTTCAAGGTGAAACCGTCGTGTTAATTAGAGAACACCCAAAGTTTCACCAAGATATTCTTGGCATCGCCATCCCTGTTTTCTCAAGCAATGATGATCTATCAGGAACTATTTTCCTCTCCATGCCCTTATCAGATGTATATGAACCCTTTGTCCAAATTAGATTGACTCTTGGCATATCCATCTTAATGATTCTGCTCCTGATATTCGTGATCGGATATAAGAGCTCCAATAAAGTAGTGCAGACAATTAATAAAATGAAAGAAATTGCAATGGAAATGGAATCTGGTGATTTCTCAAAACGAATGGCCGTAACCAAAAAAGGAGATGAGTTAAACCAGCTCAGCCGCTCCTTTAATAAACTGTCTTCTACCCTCGAAAAAGTTGAACAGCACCGCAAGGAATTTCTTGCGAATGTCTCTCACGAACTTAGAACGCCTTTAAGTTATATGAAAGGCTATGCAGAAGGAATTGAAGAAGGGATCATTGATCAAAAAAAAGGAATGCAAATCATCCAAGATGAGGCCACACGTTTAAGCCGGCTTGTACATGATCTTTTAGATCTTGCACAGTTAGAAGGTGACTCCTATCCACTTACGACGGAGCCAATTGTCTTTGCTCAGCTGATCCACGATGTTCTTGATCAAATGGCCTTCTTCGCTGACAAAAAAAACATTACTCTCAAACGTACACTTGAAGAGGATTGCATTGTTTATGGTGATAGCGACCGTCTCCAACAAGTGATACGTAATTTACTGGACAATGCCATTCAGTACACGCCATCTGGAAAATCAATATCGATTGAATTACAAGTTCACCAAAGTGTTGCTGAATTGAGAGTGACTGACGAAGGCAACGGTATTCCAAAAGAAGATCTTCCACATGTTTCTGAGCGATTTTATCGTGTAAATAAAGCACGAACAAGAAAGGATGGCGGCTCTGGCCTTGGACTAGCTATTGTTTATCAAATCATCAAAAAACATCATGGGACGTTCGACATTCAATCTGAGTCTGGCATTGGTACGACAGCCATCATTCAACTTCCCAATGCTTCATTCAATGAGAGCTCACCTACTCTATAACTACTACTCACATATTTTACTCTCATTGGAATCTCTACTTTATCTGATAAATTCAGTATCCATAGGATGTGTCTACAACTAGAACAGCTCTTTTCACTAAGAGCTGTTTTTATTTCTAAAAAATAAAAAAATGGTCTTTTTTTATTAACATTTTATTCATATTTGCTTGTTACACTTTTTTCAAGTGAAAAAAAGGAGTGACTTGCTTTTGATCAGACGTTTTCAGAAATTTGATATTTATTTATTTTTCATATTGATCTTATCTGCCATCTTAAACATTTATAACATTTGGGAAGATGATACGGTGAATGCGTATTATACTGCGGCTGTCACAAGTATGATGCAAAGCTGGCATAATTTCTTCTTTGTTTCATTTGATCCAGCAGGATATGTCACGGTGGATAAACCCCCGCTCACCTTCTGGCTGCAAACAATCAGTGCCAAAATTTTTGGTCTGCATGGATGGAGCGTCATCTTGCCTCAAGCTTTAGCAGGTATTGGATCTGTTTATCTGATCTACCATCTTGTCAAACCAACTTTTGGTCAAGCAGCGGCGAGATTAGCGGCACTTATCATGGCGTGTACACCTATTGCGGTTGCTGTATCTCGCACAAATAATATTGACAGCTTACTTGTCTTTATACTTTTACTAGCAACAGGAATGATGTTCAAGGCTGTAAAACAGCAAAAGGTGCTTTGGGCGATTGCTGCGTTTGCGATGATTGGCGTCGGCTTTAATACAAAAATGCTGCAAGCCTATATGATCGTACCGGCACTCATTCTTTTTTACATCATTGCCTACCGATCGACATGGAAGAAAAAATTGTTATCACTGATGATTTCAATGATTGTTCTTTTAGGTGTATCTGTTTCTTGGTCTATAGCGGTTGATCTCACTTCCAAAGACAATCGCCCTTATATGGGATCAAGCCAATCGAACTCAGCACTAGAATTAGCCTTTGGTTACAACGGTCTTCAGCGGTTGACTGGTCAACAGTCTGGCGGGGGAGGCGGCACAAATCAGGGTGAGAGGCAGCCACCTTCACAGCAGGGTGATCAGCAAAATGACAATGATTCATCCACCATACCTCAGCCGCCATCTAATGGAAATCAAAACAACTCAGACAATTCAAACCAATCATCTAGTCAGAAACAGCCTTCAATGCAAGGACCACCAAGCAATGCAGACGGTACAACACCACCTGATATGCCTTCAGGCGGTAATGGTGATGGACCGCCAAATGGCGGGGGCGGAAAAATGGGAAATGGCTCCGGCATGTTTGGTACAGGAACCAAGGGACCGTTACGTCTGTTCCAATCTGAACTGTCCGATCAAATCAGCTGGCTGCTTCCATTTGCGATCTTCGGTGCGATTGGTATCTTCTTCTCGACTGCCTTTGAAAGAAGACGTCTCAATACAAAACAAAAAGAAACACTATTTTGGTTAGCTTGGCTTATACCTGTTGCTGCATTTTTCAGTGTAGCAGGATTTTTCCATCACTATTATTTAATCATGCTGGCACCGCCAATTGCTGTATTAGCAGGAGCCGGATGGGTTTCTATGACACAGTTGTTTCAAACAGGAACTGGGTTTAAAAAATGGCTGCTTCCAATGGCGATATTCGTCACAACAGCATTTGAAATCTTTATCCTATCCACTTTTACAAGCACGATCGGTCTTGGACTAAGCATTACAGTCGGTATCATTGGTGTTGGAACAATCCTTTCTCTGCTTTTGATAAAAGGAAAGGAAAAACTAAAACAATTCGTGTCTCTCATCGCCATCCTTGGCATGCTGATCGCACCACTATACTGGGCAAGCACACCTCTTCTTTATGGGGGAAACAGTATGCTTCCAGAGGCTGGTCCTCAGCTTGCAACTTCAAGTGGCAGCATGAGTTCACAAGTCAATGAAAAGTTGATCAGCTATCTTGAGAAAAACAATACGGGAGAAGAATTCCTATTCGGAACAACAGATGCAACCACTGCTTCACCTTACATTATTAAAACAGGAAAAGCTGTTATGGCATTAGGTGGATTTAGTGGATCTGATAACATTCTCACGCTTAGTGAATTCAAACAGCTCGTCAAAGACGGCAAAATCAAATACTTCTATCTTTCTGGTATGAGAGGCGGTAGCTCTGACATTCTCACTTGGATTCAAAAAAATGGTAAAGAAGTATCTGCTTCTAAATGGCAGAACAGCTCTACATCCAAAACGAACCAGCAAACCGACAGCCAACAATCAGAACAAAATGATCAGTCAAATGGACGAATGGGCGGAATGGAGAGCGGCACTCTTTATGAACTATCCGTTGATTAATTCATCTATTAAAAGGGGGGAAGGATGACTGATGGAAAAGAACATACGATATTCGATTGTAGTCCCAGTCTATAATGAAGAACTTGTGATCCACGAATCCTATCAACGACTGAAAACAGTCATGGATTCGACGGGAGAAGCATACGAGCTTCTCTTCGTCAATGACGGTAGTATGGATCGAACAGCTGAACTAATTAAAGGGTATTCCCAAAACGATCCGAATGTAAGACTCATTGATTTCTCGCGTAACTTTGGACACCAAATTGCAATTACAGCTGGGATGGATTATGCAAAGGGAGAAGCTGTCGTCGTGATAGATGCAGACCTACAAGATCCGCCTGAATTGATATTAGAGATGATCGCAAAATGGAAAGAAGGCTATGAAGTCGTATACGCCGTGCGCACCAAACGAAAAGGCGAAACTTTTTTCAAAAAGCAAACCGCTTCCCTTTTCTATCGCGTTTTACGTCAAATCACCGAAGTAGATATCCCAATCGACACCGGTGACTTCAGGTTAATGGATCATAGAGTGTGCCATGAAATGAGAAAAATACGAGAAAAAAATCCATTTGTTCGCGGCCTAGTCAGCTGGGTAGGTTTCAAACAAATTGCAGTAGAGTACGTTCGAGATGAACGTCTAGCAGGAGAAACAAAATACCCGCTCAAAAAGATGCTTAAGCTCTCGATGGATGGAATCACTTCCTTTTCCTATAAACCTCTGAAGCTAGCGAGTTTAGCAGGAATTGCCCTTTCCGCTATCGGATTCATTTCAATGTTTCTTGTACTTTACTTAAAGCTTTTTACAAACAGCACCATTACAGGATGGAGTTCATTAATTGTCATACAGCTGTTCTTTAGCGGCATTATCCTCTTTATGCTGGGAATGATTGGGGAATACATCGGCCGAATCTACGACGAGGCAAAAGATCGACCACTTTACATCGTAAGAGAGAGTTACGGGCTTCAGTCAAAGCCACAGCCTGTTCAATCCCCTGTTCATTTCAAGCAATACAAACAGCATTAAAAAAAGCGTGTGAGACCTCTTTAAAGGTCCCGCACGCTTCTTGTATTAAGCGGCTGTTTCAAACCGCTTTCTGTTGATGAAGAATGAAAGAGTAATAATTAGATAAATGCCCATTGTGACCATCGTTTGGACAATTGGAGTTGTTGACACAACGCCGATAAAAATGGCAATGATTGCAATCACAGAAAACCATGTTGTGAAAGGATATAGCTTCACGCGATAGCCTCCTGGTTCTGCTACACTTCGAGATTTTAAATGCCCGACAGCAATAATAAACCAGATGAATAAGACCGTATAGCTCAAAGATCCCATTAAATAATTAAAGGTTTGACTTCCTACAAAAAGAGAAATCAATACAGCAGCATACAATGTAGATGTACACACTAGGATCGCTCTGACAGGCACCTGCTGTTTTGATAGTTTTGAGAAGCCCTTCCATACACGTCCATCCATCGCTTGCGTATAGAGTACCCTTGAGGATGCGTACAATCCAGAGTTCATAGAAGACAAGATCGCTAGTAAAATAATACCGTTCATGATGTCACTTGCGTATGGCACGCCAATCGTTGCAAACACGGTGACGAATGGACTCACTTGCTCATTGTTTACTTGATTCCAAGGAATCAAGCTGACGATGATGAAGAACGGCAGTACATAGAAACCAATGATTCGTACAAATGTACTTTGAATGGCCTTTGGGATGACTTTTTCAGGATTTTTGGTTTCTGCTAATGTGACCCCAATCATTTCAGTCCCGCCATATGAATACACCACAACAAGCATGGCCGCAATTAAGCCGCCCGTTCCATTCGGGAAAAATCCTCCGTGGTCGGTTAAGTTGGATAATCCAGGTGCTGCATGCTGACCAAATGAGACAAACAGCATGGTTAACCCAATGATAATAAATAGAATAATGACAGCAATTTTAATAGAAGCTAACCAGTACTCCGTCTCAGCAAACATTTTAACGGAACAAACATTGATCAATGTCACAACAAGTGAAATGATTAACACAAGTGTCCAAATCGGCATCTGTGGGAACCAGTACTGAATAAAGATCGCAGATACAATTGCTTCTGCTGCAATGTTCAGCACCCACATTTTCCAGTATATCCAGTCTAAAAAATAAGCCGGATATTTGCCTAACACAGGTTCAATTAAATCACGGAATGTTCTTGCGCCAGGTCGTGCAACCGTCATTTCGGCAAGTCCTTGCATAATAAATAATAAAATAAGTCCACCAATCATATATGCCAAAATGACAGCAGGACCTGCGATATCAATAGCAGAGCTGCTTCCTTTAAACAGACCAGCACCAATTGCACCGCCAAGTGCGAGCATCATAATATGCCTTGACGTCATTGTTCGTTTTAACTGCACATGTTCCTTTTCCATTTTCTATAGCTCCTTTAAATTTGAATCTTCAGACAAATATAGGATAAAAGCATATAAAAAGGCCAGTCATCTCCTTGAAGAGACGACTGACCTTGCAACCGCGTTACCACTCTAATTGATTCAGCCATAGCTGAATCCAACTTAAAACCCGTTAACGGAGGTCACACGTAAAGACTTACTATTGATTCAGTCTTACCGCTCTTTGAGCGAGTTCAATGATTCGTTTTACTGCGTTGCACCACCCCGCAGCTCTCTTAAAAAAACGGATGTTCATCTACTATTCTCAAGTCAAAGCGTTTATAGTCAATTTGTATATTCATCAAAGATTTTATTTTTTAAATATACTGACTAACCACGCAATTGTCAACATCCTTTTTCAGACACTCTCTTTTAACGAATCCAAACAGCTACTTCATCCATCGGACGGCGCGTTTTGCCGCGCTTCGGCTCAGTCACACGATAACCAAAGGCTGCCATGACTGAAATGTCATACTGGCCATCCTCAAGCAGCCCTTCTTCATCTAGAATGCGATGAATCTCATCGTAGCTGAATCCCTCGACTGGGCATGAATCAATGCCAATTTGTGCAGCGGCTGTCATCATGTTTCCAAGGGCAATATACGTTTGTTTTGAAGCCCAATCAAAGAGCGTACGTTCATTTTCCAACAAATGAAGATCATTCTCTTGGAATTCTTTGTAGCGTCCCTTCACCATCTCGAACGTTTCGTCTGTCATTCCTTTGATTTGCTTGTTAATGTATTCTGCATATGCTGAATCATAACGGGCGTCTGTTCTTGCCAAGATGATCACAAAATGACTGGCAGTTGGAAGCTGCTTTTGTGCTCCCCATGTATACTCTTTTAATTTTTCTCTAAATGCTTCATTTTGAACAACGAGGAATTTCCAAGGCTCAAATCCTACAGAGCTTGGAGAAAGTCTTCCTGTTTCTAAAATGAACGCAAAATCATCCTCTGATATTTTTTTCGCTGGGTCAAACTCTTTTGTCGCATGGCGGAACTCATACGCCTCAATGATTTCTTTTTTTAATTGATCTTTGTCTCGCATTGTATTCATCCTTTCTATTGACCAATTAGGGCGTTTGTTTCATCAATCCAATTTCTTTCCATTCCCATATAGAAATTGTTATGATAAGAAAACAAACAGCCCGAATGTGTGATGTGATATCTATATGGTATAAGAAAAGCTTCGAGTGATTCAAGTACGCACATTTTTGTTCGTTAGTTACCATCTTGTTCGTGTATCACCAAATTTGTCTTAGAAAGGAGTGTTAAGATGAGTGCACCATCCAATCCAGTCAGTATTGTCAATCATGGCTGTCCCGTTTCAGTGACGACAAGTGTCATCGGAGGGAAATGGAAAGGGGTGATCCTTTATCATTTAACTTGCGGTCCAAAACGCTACAATGAATTGCGCAGGCTGCTGCCAAGAATTTCTCAGCGTGTCCTCACACTGCAATTGCGTGAGCTTGAACAAGACGGCGTTGTTCATAGAGAAGTCTATGAAGAGGTCCCCCCTCGTGTCGAATATTCACTCACTTCTCTTGGAAATACATTAAAGCCTATCATCTTCGCCATGCGTGAATGGGGCGAATCCTATGGGAAAGAAGCGCGTCCAAAAGAAAAAAGCTGCCATCTCTAGCAGCTTTTTTTACGATGAAATTGCCGTTGGTTCTTGCTGTGAATCATCCTTCACAAACAGGATGCCCAGCTGATGATGCTCCCCTTCGTAAGAAGCACGTTTCTCAAATCTTGTCTGACCATTTAAGCCAATGATCTCGAGCTTTGTTAGAGCACGATTGGTTTGAAGAGCTTCATAAAATTCCGAAACGGTTTTGACTTCAATTCCATTCACCTTTGTGATGACTTCTCCAATCTCAAGCTTTAAATCAGCCGCTGGTGTATTTGGAATAATTCCCAGCACCATCAGCCCTTGATTACGCTTAGAGAAGTAGAACGGGGCAGCATTGTCATTGACCCTCTGCTTCCATGAGAGAAAGGCTCTTCCTATCACCGCAATCAATACAGCTCCCCAAGCAATCGGTTCAAACCAAATACTTGCAGCGCCTAATAAAGCGACAGCGAGACCTAGCATAAGAATACGCCGTGCCGTAATTTGAATACTGACAATTGGCAGTGAGCCTTGAATTCTCTGACCGAATCCGATGATATATGGAATCAAAATAAATGAAAAGCTTTGATCATGCACTTGAAGCACCGGCCACCATGGCAGAGAAGAAGTGAATTCACCTGCCGGCATCAGCAAAACAAGCGGTAAAAGCCACAGACGGTTTGCCCGCTGCTGACCAATTAAAAGTCCTCTCGCACTCATCACCATAGCAGGCGATGTACGTAAATGCGCCGTTCGATAGGCTAGAATTCCCTCGGTCATTAATAGAAGTCCTAGCAGAATGACAACGGCTGATGCATTCATCATTGAGAGCTGCGGCAGCCAAGAATGACTCACTTGGAAATGAATCAGTCCAAGTGCCGCAATAAAACTGAAACCGAGTGTGTATGCAGACGAAAGCGCACTCGCCTTAAAGAATAAAGAGAAAACGATGGTCATCGCTGCAATCAGCACGATGAATCCAGGGGGGAGGGCAATCCCTAAGCCTACTGAAATGACTGATAGGCAAATCCCTAGAATCCATCCCTTTGAATATGTAAATTTTAGTTCATCGTATACATCTTCTATTCTTGTTTGAAACGCTTTTCTCTCCCGCTTTACGCGGATATAGCCATGCAATAGGCTGATTAATATCATGAAATAAAAAAGAGGATGGATTAAAAACAGACCGACCGCTTTTAATCCGGCTCCCATCCACTCCGAGCTCATTATCGTTCACCGCCCAAGTCAAGCATTTTCTCTTATTCTATCAAATAAATCGATGCTTGACATCAGGTTTATTTCTCCTGATTCATCCAAAGTGTGACATTCGACAGTGAAAAATCTTTTAAGTAGTGATTGACATCTACATCTAGTATGCCGCCGAGCAGCTGCATCGACCTCTTGATGTCGGTTAAGTTTATACCAAGTCTCTTATGATTATCCATTAAATAATTGAAGTATATCTCAGCACAGTCTTCATCGATTTCGTCGACTGATTCTACCGTTGTGTAATTGACCAAGTACCTGCTTAACAGCATGAGCAGACTTAATGCCTTTGTAGCGGAAAACGTCACATCTTTCGTACGACTCTTAAGTTCCTCTACCAACTCGTAATATTTTTTCTCTCTCACAATACTTGCCCTTTTCAATTGTGTACCCCCATTTACTAGTTCTTTTAAGAAAAGCGCAAACCTCGGTACAGCTTAATGCTCAAGCTGAATATCCGCAAAAAATAAAATATTTAAAATGAGTGCTACTTTTTATTGTAAGAATTATTTATGTAACATACAACTTTCAAAAGTTTCATTTTCATGACATGTTTAAATCAACAGAAAGTCTCTTATATACATATGTTATCGGGTAAAATTGAAGGAATGTTATGTTTTTTGTAAAATAAATGAATATATTTCTCGATATAATTTATTTTTAAACATAAATTATTACATGTTCATGACACTTATGAACCAAAAAAAAGAGGCTATTATTCGCCTCTTTATTTTTTAAGATATAGTGCTTTTAGTGCAGTCTGCAATTGAAGGTCATTTTTTTCGTAAGATTTCACTTCATCCACCATTTTGTTCATCATTTTCGCTGTTTTCAAATCAATAACACCTGATTTATTGAGATTGTATGTGCTTTGGAAGGCAAGTACAGCCTTTTTCGTTTCTTCATCAAAATATCCATCTAATCTGCCAGGGTCAAATGACAATCCCTTTAACAGCGTCTGCGCTTGTCTCACTTCTTCATTGTTCATATCAAGCTGAAGCGGTTCTTTGAGCTGAAGCGGACCTGCGGTAAAGTAATCCGGCTGATGAATCGCAATTGTCGGTACGACGCCTTTTTTGTGAATCCAATTGCCTTTTGGCGTAAGCCATTTATACAGCGTTAATTTAATATTACTTCCATCTCCCATCGGAACCGCCTGCTGCACAGTACCTTTTCCAAAGGAGACATCACCGACGACTTCATACTTTCCTGCTTCTTTCATGGCTCCAGCAAGTATTTCAGAAGCGGAAGCACTGCCTTTATCAATTAAGACGTTTACTGGATAAGGCTTTTGTTCTTTCAGTTTTGAAAAATATCGTTTCCGGTCGCCATTCCGTTCTGCGATTTGAATATAGGGCTGATCCTTCGTAATAAAATGCTTCAAAATATCTTCCACACTTTGCAGATAGCCGCCAGGGTTTCCTCTCACATCCAGTACAAGGCCTTTTATGCCCTTTTTCTCGAGCTGTTTCAGACTTGATGTGAAATCCTTCGCCGTATCTTCAGAGAAGCTGGAGATCGCAATATAGCCTGTTTTATGACCATTTACCTCTTTTACAGAGGAAGTCACAGTTTCAAGCGGGATTTCTTCTCGTTTGATATGGAACGTTAACTCTTTTTCAATCCCGTTTCGTTTGATTGTTAAGGCGACAGACGTTCCTTTTTTTCCTCTTATTTTCAACACAGCATCGTTTAAGCTTTTTTCTTTCATCGGCTCACCATCAATGCTGATGACTTCATCTTTCGGCTTTAGACCTGCTTTTGCCGCAGGGGATTTTTTAAAGGCGGAGACGATAATGATCTTTCCTTCATCCATCCCCACTTCTGCCCCAATTCCCTCAAAGGAAGAATCAAGCGAATCAGAAAATTGCTTAGCGGTTTGCTTGTCCATGTATACTGAATACGGATCATTTAACGTCGAAAGCATTCCTTGTATTGCGCCTTCTAGCAGCTTTTGCCGATCCACTTCCTCTACATATTCATTCGAAATAAGGTCATAGGCTTTCTCGATTTTTTCCATCCCATTCTCTTTCGCCTTATCACTTGATTGAGCTTGTCCAGCCATTGCAGCGGCTGCTTGCGGTGACTCCGCATGAGTTCCCTCTTTATGCGTCATCACACCTGCACTTATTAAGAGAACGACACTTGCCATAATAGATGCGATTTGTTTTTTCATATTTGGCCTCCTTCTTCAACTCTTCCTGATGACCTGAGTTATTATATGCCAGAAGAAGGGATTTCATGTAAAGACATTCTCCCGTGAAGGCTTGACGAATCATTTTATTAGGTGTAATTTTTATTTTGTTATGATTGAGAAGGAGTCTTCGCTATGTATATTATCTTGACGATGCTTTTATTAGGAATTTTATTAGGTTTTGTAGGAGCAGGCGGGGCAGGATTTGTCATCGCATTGCTTACGTTAATTTTTGATATCCCTATCCATACAGCACTCGGGACGTCATTAGCCGCCATGGCATTTACGACACTATCAGGTGCATACAGCCACTACCGGGAAGGGAACATTCAGCTGAAATCTGGTTTAATTGTCGGAGCTCTGGCTTGTATTGCTTCTTTTGCTGGGGCTAAGGTTGCTCCTTTTATTCCAGAAGAGAGTCTGCACTATTTAACAGCCGGAATGCTCTTTTTATCCGCTGTTTTTATGATGATCAAACTATTTGTTCTTAATGAGGAGGCTGAACAGCAGCCGCTTTCTTCACGTCAGCTGATGACAAGAGGCATTATTTTAGGCCTTGTGTCAGGGATGCTGTCAGGCATGTTTGGTATCGGGTCTGCACCATTTATTCAAGTAGGGCTTTTGATTTTACTGAAGCTGTCGATTCGGCAAGCTGTTGGCACGACAATGCTTGTCATTATTCCGATTTCCATCGGCGGTGGAATTGGGTATATTTCAGAGGGCTATGTTGATTTTATCTTGCTGATCCAAATTTTAATTGGAACCGTATTAGGCGCATTTATCGGCGCGAAATTCACACGCCTTGCACCAAAGCTCTTATTGAAATCAGCTGTTCTGTTAACACCTATTATTGCCGGATTACTGCTGTTATTTTAATTCTATCTAGACTAAAAAAGCCGATAACATCATGTTATCGGCTTTTTGATTAGCGGATATATTGCGCTGGATTGACTGCATTTGATTTTGCACCATTCCATAATCCTTTATGAATTTCAAAGTGAAGATGCTGACCATGCGATTGGCCGGTATTTCCCATATATCCAAGGAATTCTCCTTGTTCGACTCTCTGTCCTGTTGACACACTTCTTGTAGACAGATGGGCATATACGGTTTGATAGGTCTGTCCATTGATATTGTGCGTAATGAACACAACATTTCCGTAGCTCGATGAGTAGCTTGAGTTCGTGACTGTTCCAGATGCTGCTGCATAAACAGGAACTGTGCCCTTTGCTGCAATATCTAATCCGAAGTGGTTTCCACCAGAACGTCCGCCAAAGCCAGATGAGAATCGGCCAGCAGCTGGTTTAATAAAACCTGAGCTGCTTGCTGGTGTATCAGATACTTGATCTGAGCCGCCGCTGTGAGGTGCAGGTACATTTTTTTCAGCTGCTTGTTTTGCTTTCTTCGCTTCTTCCTTTTGTCGGTGTGCTTCCTCATACTTTACAGCCGCTTTTTGATTCGCTAGGATTTCTTGTTCATTCTCAAGCTTGCCTAGTTCATCATGTGCATGATTTTTTTTATCAGTCACATCACCTAGAATGTTTTCTTTTTCTTTTTGCTTCTTAGATAAATCTTTTTTCAGTGCTTCTAGCTCTTTCAGAGATGTTTCAAGTCCACTTAGCTGATTATTTAGCTCTGCTTCTTTTTGCTCCACCAGCTTTAAATCATTTTCATGTTCTGTAATCATGTCTTTGTCTGCTTCGACAATGGTTGTGACAGCCCCAACACGACCGACAAAATCACTAAAGCTGCGAGCACCTAGCAGCACATCTAAATAGTTGATCGTACCGCCGCTTTTTTGCATGGAACGAATTCGGTCTTTGAAAATGGCTTTTCTCTTTTCAATTCGCTCATTGATGACTTGAATGTCTTTTTTTAGCTTCTTGATCTCTTGCTTCGTTTGTTTAACTTCTTTTTCTTTTTCAGCGACTTTTTCAGTTGCAGTACTTACCTTTTGATCAATTTGTTCAATTTCTTTCTTGAGCTTTGATTCTTTCTTTTCAAGCTTTGCCAGCTCTGACTTCTTCTTCTTCATGCTTGATTCAGTCTTCGATGTTTTCTCTTCGATTTGTTGACGTTTTTGATCTAGGTCTTCGTATGCGAATGCACGATTCTCGTTCCCTGGAATGTATAGCCACGTTGTTCCAATAAACGCTGCCATTCCAGCCATCATCAGCTTTCTTTTCAAAACGATATTCCCCTCCCATGACAACTGTCGACATGAAGAGCCGACCGGATGAATCGGATCAACCGGTCACTTCTTCTATAGAATTCTCGAATGCTGCCATCAAAATATATTTATACTTTTAAGAATTTACGGATAGACGTTAAGCTTCCCCATACACCAATGATTGCACCAATCAATAGTAGAACCAATGATACTTGATAGACAAACGGGTTATATGGAAGCAGTGAAATAAATGAGCCTTGTACTCTCGGTGCGACCCAGCCGACTGCATATTGATATGTGCCAAGCAATAGGGCAATTGGTATAATGGAACCAAATACACCAAGCAATAATCCTTCAATGAAGAATGGCCAGCGGATAAACCAGTTCGTTGCACCTACCAGCTTCATAATCTCAATTTCTTTACGTCTAGCAAAAATCGTAATTTTGATCGTATTGGAGATTAAGAACATGGCTGTAAATAACAGCCCAATAATGAGCACAATACCAACATTACGCGCTACTCCGACTACATTAAAGAGTCGGCTGACCTCTTCTTTCCCATAGGTTACTTTATATGTACCCTTTAGTTTTTCTAATTTCTTCGCTACTTTTGGTGTATCGTGAGGATCTGTTGTTTTCACAATAAACGCATCGTTTAATGGATTTTCTTGATCAACAAGTCCCATGGATTGTCCATTTTCTCCGAAGCTTTTAATCAGTGCTTTCAGTTCGTCATCCTTAGATGAGTACTTCACATTACTGATTTCAGGAATCTTTTCAATTTCTGCTTTTAATTCATCCTGCTGCTTTTGATTCGCCGTTAATTCGATTAATACTTTTACTTCTACTTCTTTTTCAGCGTTTGATGCCATGTTATTCAAGTTGAGCATAATCACAAGGAAAACCCCAACTAAAATCAATGTGACAGTCACCGCACTAATTGATGCAAAAGTCATCCACGTGTTTCTTCCTAGTGAACGGAAGCTCTCACGTAAATGCCGCGAGAGAGTTTTAATCATAAATTCCGTACTCCCCTCTTGCTTCGTCACGCACAATCATTCCATCTTCGATTGCGATGACGCGTTTCTTCATGGTGTTTACAATTTCTTTGTTGTGTGTCGCCATAACCACTGTTGTTCCGCGGTTATTAATCTCTTCGAGCGTCTTCATGATTTCCCAAGAAGTGTCTGGATCAAGGTTTCCTGTCGGCTCATCTGCAATGACGACCTCAGGACTATTGACGATCGATCGAGCGATAGATACACGCTGCTGTTCACCGCCAGACAGCTGGTCAGGGAATTGGCGCGCTCTGTGCTTGAGCTGGACCAGATCGAGAACATCAAGCACTTTTTTCTTAATGATATGAGGCTGCTCACCAATCACTTCAAGAGCAAATGCTACGTTCTCAAACACAGTAAGAGTTGGAAGCAGCTTGAAATCTTGGAATACTACGCCAATTTCTCTTCTTACGTAAGGAATTTCTTTTTCCTTCATTGAGCCTAAATCTTTGTTATTAATTAAGATTTGCCCTTTGGTTGGCTTCTCTTCACGATACATCATTTTGATGAAAGTGGATTTACCAGCACCACTGGGACCAACAACATACACAAACTCTCCTGGATGGATAGAGACATTGATTCCATTGATCGCCTTTACACCATTAGGATAGATCTTGTAGACTTCCTTCATTTGAATCATGTAATCACCTAATCTTTTCTTATTCGCTGACTAACAGCTTATCATGATGTTTTGACACTTCTCGTCAAAAAACTTATGTATGGTCACGCACATACCCTTCGATACTTACTAACAATTTATGTCCTTTTCATCCAAAAAGATGAAAAAATTGAATCGTCTAAATTTCAACAACTCCAATTATACGTCATGAATCGACGCAATGGTATTACATTTATATTTCAAAACTTATAAATAAAAGGTAAATAGAACAATCAAAACCGAAAAACATGCCTTTATACCCTTATTTTTTAAATAAAATTAAATATAATACGTTTTCATACTATTTAAAAGTCTTTTTCTACATATAAAAAAATAAAACCTTGTCGATTAGACAAAGGTTTTATTTTTTCTCTGCAAGCCATTTCGCTACTTCTTTTGCTTGTTTTTCATCTACCATTCCGCTTGGCATAGAGCCTTTACCGTTTTGCGCAATATCTGCGATTTGGCTTTCATTATATTTCTTCCCTACTTCTTTCAGGCTTGGTCCGCCTCCGCCAGATAGGTCTTTCCCATGACAGCCAATACAGTTTTGCTGATAGATCTCCTCACCACTGCTCACAGATGATGCACTTTTGCTGCCTTCTTTGTCACTGCTGTTTGAATTTCCTCCACAAGCCGCGAGAACAAGAAGCATCGCTGCAAATAGCATCGTTAATCCGCCTTTTTTCATCTATTTCCCTCCCTTACAATCATTTGGTCAACGCTATTATATCCTTGTTTACGCCCTTTTAAAACCCTCACCAAGCACCTCTTTTGCATCCATCACGATGACAAATGCTGATGCATCGATTGCTTTCACCACTTGTTTCAACTTTGTGAATTGTGACTGCCCAACGACACACATCAAAATCGGGCGGTCATGATCAGTATATCCTCCGACTGCTGAAATCTTCGTCACACCGCGGTCAATTTGATCAAAAACCGCCTGTCTGACCTCATCTTCATGCCCTGTAATGATCATCGCCATTTTCGAATGACTGAAGCCAGCCTGAACGACATCAATCGTTTTACTAGAAATAAACACACCAATGACCGCGTACAGCCCCTCTTCGATTCCAAAGACCGTCATCGCAGCCAGAACAATCAAGCCATCCATCATCGCTAAACAGGTTCCTAGTGTAAGTCCTGTGTACTTATTGATGATTTTGGCAGCGAGTGCCGTTCCACCCGTTGATCCATTTCCAAGGAACACGAGCCCTATTCCGATTCCAATGACCACACCGCCAAAAATAGCCGCTAGCAGCGCTTCATGTGTGACAGGTGCAATGTGTCTTGTGACAAACACCATGAAAGGTAAAAAAATCGAGCCGACGAGTGTTTTCACTCCAAATGTACCGCCTAATAAATAAAAGCCAGCGATAAACAGCGGAATATTAAGCCCCCATTGCACATACGCCGCTTCAAAACCGAATGACTGCATGATGGTACTAATTCCGCTCACACCACCTGCCGCAATCTGATTCGGCAATAATAACGTATTAAATCCAATCGCCACGATGGCTGATCCGATTAAAATCAACAAATAATTTTTCACTTCGATCCAAAATTGTGAATGTCCCTGCTTCATGTCTTTCTTCCTCCGTTACTTCTGAATGCACACCTATTTTAAGCCCTCTCAAAACGATTGTAAATAACAGCCAAATGCAGTGCTAATGGATTAATACTTTATCACACAGACGGATCAGCGTACTTGCCGGTTGGCATAGGAGTAAATGATGGTATATTTAATATGTACATGAGAAAGAAGGGGCATGCGATGAAGAAAATACTGAAGATAACAAGTATGACATTACTTGCACTGATCATCTTAGCTTTTGGTGCTTTCTATACATGGAGCCGCTTTACATATGGACCATCAGAAGCATTAAAAAAACAAGTGAACATTGAGCAAGTGGAACATAAAAATAATGTTTATACATTTGAAGCACCAAAAAGTGATACTGGCATCATTCTCTATCCTGGGGCAAAGGTGGAACCACTTGCGTATGCCTATATCGGGGATACGCTGATGAAAAAAGGCTACTCTGTCTTTATCCCTGACATGCCATTTTCCTTTGCGATCTTCAAACCAAACAAAGCGCAGGATATCATCAAAGATCACCAATCGATCAAACACTGGTATATTGGCGGACATTCACTTGGCGGGGCAGCTGCCTCTATGTTTGCAGAAAAAAATCAGAGCAAGCTCGACGGACTCTTTTTCCTAGCGTCTTATCCAGCATCAGATGACCTGAAACAATCTTCAATGAAAGTCCTTTCTATTTCAGGTGAAAAGGATGGGCTGGCAACACAAGTGAAAATCAAAAAGTCGAAAACAAATCTGCCGTCTCAAACCGTTTATCATGAAATAAAAGGCGGGAATCATGCGCAGTTTGGCATGTACGGCAAACAAAAAGGTGATCACCCTGCGGACATTCCAGCCCTATCACAGCAAAATGATCTCATTCAGACAATGCTTGATTGGTTGAAGCCAGCAAAAAAGCTCCCGTAATGGGAGCTTCAGTGTGTAGACAAACCCTCGCATCCGTTGTCAGGTCTGCGTTCTGGTGCTCATCCTTCCTAGATTTCAAAGGTTTTCTATCACACTGAAAAAAGAAGACAAAGGGCTAAAATAAAGATCATTTTAGCCCTTTGTCAACAATCTGAAAGCTCCTATTATAGGAGCTTTTCATTTTTATTTTTTTGTCGCTTCTAAAAATTCCTCAGCATCTGCTACAGCCAAACGAATGGCTTCTTCCCAAAATGCTTTTTGGGTAAGATCCACGCCTAGATGCTTATTAGCTAAATCCTCCACTGTCATTGAAGCAGTATCCTTTAATAATGCAATGTATTTCTCTTCAAACGATGTACCAGCCTGCAATGCTTTTGCATAAATTCCTAACGAGAACATGTATCCAAAGGTGTATGGGAAATTATAAAACGGAACATTCGTGATATGGAAATGCAGCTTAGACGCCCAGAAATGCGGATGGTATTCATCTAATGAGTCACCGAACGCTTCCTTCTGCGCTTCGACCATCAGTTCATTCAACCGGTCAGCCGGCACTTCTCCTTGTTTACGCTCTTCATAAAATCGCTGTTCAAATAAGAAACGAGATTGAATGTTCATGAAGAATGCTACACTGCGCTGCAGCTTATCCTCTAACAAGCTGAGACGCTCCTCTTCATTTGCCGCTTCTTTTAATGAGGCATCAGCCACAATCATTTCTGCGAATGTCGACGCTGTTTCAGCTACATTCATTGCGTATTTGCGATTCAGAATGCGAACATCCTGCATCACTTCCTGATGGAACGAATGACCAAGCTCATGCGCTAGTGTCGCCACATTGGATGGACTTCCTGAGAAAGTCATAAAAATGCGTGACTCTCCGCTGTCAGGGAAATTTGTACAAAAGCCGCCTACCCGTTTGTTTGGACGGTCCTCAGCTTCTACCCAGCGTTCGTTAAAGGCTTTTTCTGTAAAAGCAGCAAGCTCTTCTCCAAATCCAGCGAAATGTTTCACAATAAAAGCAGCTGCTTCTTCATAAGGGTAGATTTTGGTCTCACTGCCGATAGGAGCCCCAACATCGAACCAACTCAGTTTATCCACTCCAAGCATATCGGCTTTTCGGTGTAAATAATCAATGAATGGCTGCTTATGTTCATCAATCACAGACCACATCGCATCAAGTGTTTCTTGTTTCATCCGACAAATATCAAGCGGTTCTTTTAAAATGTGATCCCAGCCTCTTGCTTCATACACTTGCAAACGAAAACCAGCAAGGTGATTGAGCGTACTAGCAAATAAATGTTCATCCTGCGTCCATGCATGCTCTAGGTTGTGGTAAACAGCCTTTCTGACTTCACGATCTGAATCATCCATGGCATTTTCCGCTTGGCCAACAGAGATCATCTGCGTTTCACCATTCTGTTCAAACGGAATGGTAATTTTATTCACTAAGCTGGAATAAAGATCATCCCACGCATGGTACCCATCAACAGCTAGCTTTTGAATCAGCGTTTCTTGTTCAACAGGTAATTGATCCTTCACACGATCTCTTCGCTCATTTAATATGTAGCGGACATCTGAAAAGGCTGCAGAATTGATCAGTTCTTCCCACTTGTTTGCAGGGATAGCAGCAAGCGCTTGGTCAAACAGTGCAAGGATGGTTCCTAAATCAGCTTCCAGCTTGGCAATCGCACCTCGAAGGCTGCCTGCCTTCGTATCCTTCGTATTTTGAGCTTGAAGACAGGATACAAATGAACCTGCTTGAGACAATTTTTTATATGTAGTTTCATACGTGTCAAGGACAGACGTTAATTCACTTTCAATGTGTGTATCTTCTTTTGAAAAGGCATCTACCTTTTGTCGTAATTCATCTAATAGCTGCTGAATGTTTTGCAGGTATGTCTTAAATTCTGGTGAAGAGCTGCCTCCTTTAAAAAAGGCATCTAAATCCCACGTTTCTTGCAATGGTGTTAATCCCAAAATATTTCCCCCTTTATTTGCTAATTTCATCATACAAAGGATATAGAATCAGTATGTCGTATGTATTCCTTTATATTCATTATATTTTCTCACAATTAAAAAAACCCGGCAAGAAGCCGAGTTTTTATGATAATTTCGAACGTAGGTAAGCATCGATAAATGAATCTAAATCTCCATCCATCACCGCTTGAACATTACCCATCTCCGTATTGGTTCGATGGTCTTTCACAAGAGAATAAGGGTGGAATACATAAGAGCGAATTTGGCTACCCCAGCCAATTTCTTTCTGCTCTCCTCTGATTTCATCCAATTCTGCCTGCTGTTCTTCGATCCGTTTTTGATAAAGTTTCGATTTCAGCATTTTCATCGCACGTTCTCTGTTTTTGATTTGTGATCTTTCTGTTTGGCACGTCACGACGACATTGGTTGGAATGTGTGTGATACGAACGGCAGAGTCCGTCGTATTGACGTGCTGCCCACCAGCTCCGCTTGCACGATACGTATCCACCTTGATATCCTCTGTCCGAATATCAATATCAATTTCTTCATTGAATTCCGGCATGACATCACAAGAAACAAAGGATGTATGTCTACGGCCAGATGAATCAAAAGGAGAAATACGGACTAAACGATGGACACCTTTTTCTGCTTTTAAGTAACCGTACGCGTTATGCCCTTTGATAAGCAAAGTCACAGACTTAATTCCTGCTTCATCACCTGGAAGATAATCAAGCGTTTCGACCTTAAAGCCTCTGCGCTCTGCCCAGCGAGTGTACATTCTCAGAAGCATAGAACCCCAATCCTGTGATTCAGTACCGCCTGCACCTGGGTGAAGCTCAAGAATGGCGTTGTTTTTATCATATGGTTCGCTTAAAAGAAGCTGCAGCTCAAATTCATTAAACTGCTTCGTTAAGTTCTTCAGCTCTTTTTCAAGTTCTGCATGAAGCTCATCGTCATAATCTTCCTTTAATAAGTCATGCGTCATTTGCAGTTCTTCATGCGATTCACTAAGCTCATGATAGGAATTCACAGAATCCTTCAGTGCATTGGCTTCATTGATAACGCCTTGAGCTTTTTGCTGATCATTCCAAAAATCAGCCTCTGACATCGTCGCTTCAAGCTCTGCGATTTTGGCCTCTTTTGTTTCTAAGTCAAAGAGACCCCCTAAAATCAGCTAGCCTGCTAGCCATATTTTCAAGCTCTTGTCTAATTTCTACTAATTCCATATCCTTCACCTCATAGATGTATGGGGGCTGACATGAATAGAAAGAGGTTTTCACCTCTTTCCATTACTTATTCTGTCTTCCCATGACAATTTTTATATTTCTTGCCGCTTCCGCAGTGACATGGAGAGTTTCGTCCAATGTCTACGACTTTACGTACCGGCTTCTTCTTCACTGTCTTCTCCTCATCGCCCTCTTGTGGCTGATGAGCCGTTGTTTGTCCTTGAACCACTTCTTCACGTTCTAGGTTGTTTTGGATTTCTGATTTCAAGACATACTTGGCCACGTCATCTTCAATTGAAGCAACCATATGCTCAAACATCGCAAAGCCTTCCATTTGGTACTCACGAAGCGGATTCGTTTGTGCATACGCACGTAAATGAATACCTTGACGCAGCTGATCCATTGCATCGATATGGTCCATCCACTTCGAATCCACCGCACGAAGAACGATGACTTTTTCAAATTCACGCATTTGTTCCTCGCCAAATGTTTCTTCTTTTGCATCGTATTTTTCTTTAATACGATCCATGATGAAAGTTGTGATTTCATCTGCTTCTTTACCGAAGATATCTTTGACCGTAATGGCCCCTTCGTCTAAATAGTTCGTGTTGATTAATTCAACAAGACCATCTAGTTTCCATTCTTCAGGCAACTCTTCTTTTGGCGTATAAGATCCCACAGCACGCTCAATAGAAGATTGGATCATATTGATGACAATTGATTTTAAGTTGTCAGAATCGATAACTTCAAAACGTTGTTTGTAGATCACTTCACGCTGTTGACGAAGCACATCGTCATATTGCAGAAGCTGCTTACGGGAATCAAAGTTGTTCCCTTCCACACGTTTTTGAGATGATTCAACGGCTTTAGAAACCATTTTACTTTGGATTGGTGTAGAGTCATCCATGCCAAAGCGGTCAAGCATCGCCATTGTCCGCTCTGCACCAAATCGGCGCATCAATTCATCTTCCATGGAGAGATAGAATTGGGTAATCCCTGGGTCTCCTTGACGGCCAGAACGTCCGCGAAGCTGGTTATCAATACGACGGGATTCATGACGCTCTGTCCCGATAACAGCCAGACCTCCAAGTTCTTTTACACCTTCGCCAAGCTTGATGTCTGTACCACGTCCTGCCATGTTTGTCGCAATGGTCACAGCACCTTTTTGACCAGCCTCTTCAATAATTTGTGCTTCACGCTCATGGTTTTTCGCGTTTAACACTTGATGAGGAATACCTTTATTTTTAAGCAGCTTAGAAATAAGCTCAGATGTCTCAACTGCTACTGTTCCGACAAGAACTGGCTGTCCTGTCATATAGCGCTGCGCAACATCCTCAGCCACTGCTTTAAATTTACCATCCATTGTGCGGTAAATTAAATCAGGTCTGTCGTCACGAACCACTGGTTGATTGGTCGGGATTGTTACAACCTGCATGTTGTAAATGTTACGGAATTCTTCTTCTTCCGTTTTTGCTGTACCAGTCATACCCGATAACTTTTCATACATACGGAAGTAGTTCTGGAACGTAATTGTTGCTAGTGTCATGCTTTCGTTCTGCACTTCGAGCCCTTCTTTTGCCTCGATGGCTTGATGCAGACCTTCACTATAACGGCGTCCCTTCATTAAACGTCCTGTGAAGGAGTCAACGATGACTACTTGGCCTTCTTCTACCACATAATCCACGTCTTTTTGCATCGCAACATGTGCCTTCAGCGCCTGAGCAATGTGATGGTTCAACGCGACATGTTTGACATCAAACAGGTTCTCGATGCCGAATGCTTTTTCCGCCTTCGTCATTCCGCTTTCAGTCAATTGCACACTTTTTGTTTTAATATCATACGTGAAATCATCTTCTATTTTTAATGTACGGACAAATGCATTGGCTTGTACGTAAAGCTTTGTTGATTTCGCAGCTTGTCCAGAAATAATAAGAGGTGTTCTCGCTTCGTCAATTAAGATGGAGTCAACCTCATCGATCACGGCATAATGAAGTGGTCTTTGAACCATCTGCTCTTTGTAAAGCACCATGTTATCTCGTAAATAGTCAAAGCCGAGTTCATTGTTTGTTGAATACGTGATATCAGCGGCGTACGCTTCTCTTTTTTCATCTTTGTCTAAGCTGTTTAAGTTTAAGCCGACCGTTAAACCAAGAAATTCAAAAATTTTACCCATTTCCTGCGCATCACGGCTTGCCAAATATTCGTTGACTGTCACGATGTGGACGCCTTTTCCAGAAAGAGCATTTAAATAAACAGGCATTGTTGATGTCAGCGTTTTACCTTCACCTGTTTTCATTTCAGAGATGTTGCCTTCGTGAAGTGCGATCCCCCCCATGAGCTGCACCTTAAATGGGTACATTCCTGTCACGCGGCGGGATGCCTCGCGAACCGTAGCAAATGCTTCCACCAACAGGTCATCCACAGATTGTCCTTTTTCAAGTTTTTCTTTAAATTCAATCGTTTTATTTCGTAAAGCCTCGTCAGATAATTTTTCAAAATCTTGAGCGAGAGCTTCGATTTCATTTGCCTTTTTTTCATATCGGCTGATCGTACGTTTCGTAGGATCAAACACTTTATTTAAGATTCCAAGCATATAATAACGCTCCTCTATTTCATGCAATTTTTCGGCATGTCCAAAAGTTTGACAGGTCCATATTTACCTGCATTTATCATACCATACCTTCTTTCATTTCCAAAGAATTTGCCATAATTTCGCACAAAAAACCCGCCCCTTTTGAAAGGAACGGGTTTACTTTATTTAGGTTGTTTTTGAATCAGCATCAACTGATGTTTAGGCGTTTGGCTCAATAAGTCCATATTTACCGTCATTTCGGCGATACACCACATTGGTCAAATTTGTCTCAGCATTTGTGAAAACGAAGAAACTATGACCTAACATGTTCATTTGGAGAATAGCCTCTTCACTATCCATCGGTTTTAAGTTGAAACGCTTTTGTCTGACGATTTCTGTTTCATCAATCTCTTCGTCATCTTGAACTGCTACTTCAGCCGTACCATTTCCTCCAGCAAATAAGTGCTTTTTGGCACCTTGCTCGCGGAATTTACGGTTTACTTTTGTTTTGTGCTTTCTAATTTGACGTTCTAATTTACTAGCTGCTAGGTCTACTGCATTGTACATATCCTCATTATGCACCTCAGCTCGAAGTGCTAGATCAGTCATTGGAATGGTAACCTCAACTTTAGATTCTTGATCGTTGTAAAACTTCAAGTTCACGTTGACTGAAGCATCGACGTCTGTCTCAAAATAACGCTCCAGCTTTCCAATTTTTTTCTCGACATGATCTCTTAGTGCAGGTGTTACATCGATGTTTTCTCCTCTGACATTGTAATTCATGTAAAGAACGCCTCCTTTAAAATTAAGGATATGTAAACCTATTTCTACTTTTCCCTCCTTTTCTCCTGCTCAAACGTAAAAAAAATGTGAATATTTATTGAAATTTGTCGAATTTTGCGGTGCTTCAACTGTTGCTTGATAGGTGATGAATATATATTCGGCTGATTCTTGAAAAAGACCAGCGCACGTTAAATGGTAAAAGATGAAATCGATGTTTTCAACGATTGAGATAAGGATTTTAAATCCTCCGCAGCGGCTTTCATCTCTTCATTGGCCGCTAACGATTCCTCAACAGCAGCAGACATGTACTCTGTCTCTTCTGAGTTTCGTTTGGCACCCTCTTCAATGACACCAACCGTTTGAGAAATTTCCTCTGTACTAGCAGAAATTTGTTCTGCAGTGGCTGACAGCTCTTCTGCTTTCATTGAAATATCACGAATAGATTCCAGGATTTCATGGAAGCTCTGTTCAGATAATTGTGATACTTTTACACCCTCTGCTACATCACGCTCAACCTTCGTCATCGATTGTGATGACTTTTCTGTATCTTTGTTCACGTTCTCGAGTAATTGACTAATTTGATCTGTCAGCTGACTAGATTCTTCTGCCAGCTTCCTCACTTCATCTGCTACAACTGCAAAGCCTCTTCCATGTTCTCCCGCCCTTGCTGCTTCTATGGCTGCGTTTAAAGCAAGCAAATTCGTCTGGTCAGCGATGGCATGGATGTGACCTAACAGGTCTTGAATGCCTGTAAACTGCGCTTGTACATGGGTCATTGTGGAATGGTGTTCATTCACAGACTCTTTAATAGAACTCATTTGTTTCACAAACTGTTGAATAAGGGCCGCGCCCTCTTCAGCCTTTTCAGTCACTGAAATTGAGTGACCCGAAACATCGGACGTGTGTACAGCTGCATTTTGCATGCCAGTCGACACTTCTTGAATCGCAGATGCAACTTTTCCGACCGCACCTGATTGTTCACGTGAAGCTTCACTGACCTGTTCAATCGAGCTAGATGTCTGTTCACTAGCCGATATCGTTTGACTGATGGTTTCCTCAAATTGAGCAGCAGAATCTGCAAGCTGTCTTGATCCACTTTGCACCTGCAAAATAAGCTGACGCAAATGAGCTGTCATTTGGTTAAAGGCTGTGCCGAGTTGACCAATCTCATTTTTAGAGGTCACTTCAATCTCTTCAAGGGTAAGGTCACCATCTGCCATCCTTCTTGCGGCATTTGTGACAGAAACAATTGGTTTTGTCATGCGATGAACGAATCTGATCCCAATCACCAAAAGGCCAACAATAATCGCTGCACTGACCAAAATAAGTGTAAGCAATAATTGATTACTATCTTGATTGAGCTGATTGATTTTTTGATCACGTTGTTTAAGCTGGTTTTGAGCGAATTCTTTTGTTAAGGTATGTATTTCTTGTTCGATAGGTTGTAATTCTTGACTGAGGCGGGTGTTGAATTCTTTTTGATTGTTAGTATTTAATGATATAAATAACCTTTTTGTGGATTCATAGTAGAGTTCATTCTTTTGAGATATCTTTTCTAATAATTGTTTTGCCCGTTTGACTGTACTAAGTTTTAAAGCATCTCCTGTTTTTTTATTAATATCAACATAAGTATCTTCAATTTTTTGTGAGATTTCCCTGTCTTGCATGACGACATATGTTTTGATCTGTGCTTCCTGTTTTTGCAGAAGCGTCTCTAATTCCAGCGAGGTCTGATAAAGCTTTACTTCCTTGCTTAATAGCGCTTTATAGGATTGATCTGTTTTGTAATAGAGATAGCTTGAGAATCCTAACATACTGATAAACAATACACATATGACAATAAGCCCAAATAAAAATTGATTTTTTAGTCTCATAATTTCCTCCGAATAGTCTGAATTGGACAAAAATTAATGAATGACATACGGCCTCATACAGGCATGTATTTCATCCATCCACTTTCTATATTCAGGTATAAAATATGATTTCAGGAATGATTGGAAATGATTTGAAGGGAATGTATAGAAAGCTAATATATCAAAACTTAAAAATAATTGATCAAACGAACGAATCGTTTTGGTAAAGTGTTCATTTTCAATAATTGAAAGCAGAAGAGGATGTGTTGTGTCTAAGTGAAAGAAGGCATGGATCAGATCATTAAAGATCCGATCCCCTTCTGTTTTGTCAAAATCCTTCTCAATTTCATCTAAATATTTTAGACCCTCTTCTATCGTATATAGAAGTTCATAATATGTGGTTAATAAAATATAGTCATTTGAACGATATGCCACAGGTCTCACCTATTTATTTCCGTTTATCGTAGTATACGCCGTCACTCGTTATGGGCTGGTATGGATTTTGATAATTCAGCTGTTTTGTTTTCTTTTTTTGAATGGCTTGAATATCTGCTTTTATCCCATTTTGGATAACCGTTAATTGTTGCGCCATCTGTTGATCTGTTTGTATGATTTCTCGGATTTTCTCTTTTTCTTGATCCGTCAATTCATGCTGTATATCTCTCATTAATTCATCTCTCTCAATTAAAAAGGCTTCAAAGTCTTCAACCAGTGTCTCACTTTGCGGATTTTCCGATATTGCGGCTGCCATTTTTAATGTTTGATCATGCAGCTGGTCCACAATACTCATAGAGAGCCCCCGATAGAGTGGTGACGGCCTTTTCGATCGGTTTGAATGACTTCCTTCCATGCATCACGGAAATCAGTTACGTACTCTTCTACTTCATTTAATATCTCTTCGTCATTTTGAAGATTGGCTTCTATCAGTCTGCGATAAATGTAATCATACATACTTGCCATACTCTTTGATACGTCATAGGAACGATTTAAGGTGACATTTAATTCTTGAATGATGTTTTGAGCCTTTTTCAGGTTCAAGTTTCTCGTTTCTGCATCTTCTTTTTGAATGGCATGCTTCGCTAGTCTGATGAACTTTAAGCAGCCTTCATAAAGCATAAGCGTCAACTCGGCAGGTGTTGCGGTCTCAATAGAATTTTTCTGATAGGCGGCATAAGGGTTCTGTATTGCCATATGTTATAAACCTCCAATTATTGTCCAAGCAGTTGAGAAAGGTAGCCAGATTGGTTGTTTAGCTTTTGAATTGCACTATCCATGGCGTTAAACTTTTTGTAGTAACGGGCTTCAACCATTTTTAAACGATCTTGGAATGTACTCATTCGTTTTGTCAAAGAATCAAGGTCCTTACCAAGTCCGTATTCCTTTAATTCCATTGTTGTGCTGCCAGCCTTTTTTTGAATGCTTTTCGAAAAGTCTGATAAGGAATTTTTGACACGATAGATGATTCCTTGTTCTTGATATTGCTGCTGTGCTTTGTCTTTATCTTTTGAATCCACATTTAAACTACCCGAGATAAACATTTGTCTGACTTTCTCCGGGTCTTCTTCAATGGCTTTTCTTAATTTCTCTACTCCATTACTATCCTTACTAAATTCCAGCTTTCCGCCATCTTTATACTTGGATGATGTCTCAATACCGATTTGTGTGAGTTGGATTTTATTCGCATCACTTGTCGTAATATTAGCATACAAATCATTTCTTATTTTAGAGGCACCAGATCGTAAAATGGAATCACTTCTCAGCAAGCCAGACTTCGCAGTCGTTTCCCATAGCTCTATTTCTTTTTCAGACATCCCTTTTTTCTCTTCAGCCGTTAATGGCTGATAGTCTCTGTTTTTCTTTTCATTGACTTTACCATTAATCTGCTCAACGAGCTCATTGTATTTATCAACAAATTGTTTAATTTTATCAAAGATTGCATCTACATCTGTTGAAACGTTTAAGCTGACAGGCTGATCCGTTGTTCCTTTAAGTTCGTACGTAATATCAGCCTGTGTGAATGTATTGTTGTTATTTTCCATTTTCAGGCCATTAATCTCGTATTGCGCCTTCTGTCCTTGAGTGGTCGCAACTAATTTGTTATCTCCATCTACTTGGAAACCTAATTGCGTTAAAAATGAAGCTGAATTGCCATCAGCTGCTTTAATACTGACACCCTCACCAGTTGTCCGAGAAGTAAGAGCAATTGTATCCACGTAGTTAGTGCCATCAGAGATTTGGCCTTTGTAAGCCGTCACACCTAATTGCGCGTTGTTTAGCTTTTTCACGATGTCATCGATTGTATCGGAATCAGAGGTATTGATCGTCACCATTTTCGGTTTTGTTGCATCTGGTGTCGTCACTTCAAACGTAAACGTGCCATTTGCTGGTGTAAATCCAGATGTACCAGAGGATTTGAAGACAGAAGCTGTCGCTAGTTGAGTGACATGAATAGAGCCAGAGGTCGCATTTGTTGATCCAGTTGCTGTGACAGCAGATTCATTAGAACTTGTCACTTTTTTTGCGCCATATGTACTTGGGCGCGTTAAGTTTAAACTGTTGATCAAATCATCTAATTCTTTGATTTTCGAGTTAACCTCGCGATAGCTGTCTCTTTGCCATTCAAGTGTTTGTTTTCGGCGCGTCATTGTATCAAGTGGTGCTTGCTCCGTTTTCATCAGCTTTGATACGATTTCATCAATATCGAACACATTTGAAAATCCAGTAATACGATTGACCATTATTTATGTTCTCCCTTCATTTACATTCTTTTATCTACAAACAAACCGACAATCTCTGTCATTGCCGCATAAAAATCAAGCCATTCCTTGGAAGGAATTTCTCTAATGACTTCTTCTGTTTGGTTATCTACGACTTTGACATAATATTCATTGAGTTTTTCATGTAATTCGAATTGAAGATGAAATTGAGTAGGCTCAATGAGCTTGTTTGCCCCTTGAAGCGTTTTTTCAATTTCTTCTTTTGAAATAACCTTGCCATTTGCTTGTGAGTCAGAGTTTACATTGTCATTCTGGTTATTAGAAACACGGGTTTGAAATGCATCGATAATTGGCTCTAGCGATGTCAACTTACCAACAGACATAATTATTCAGCTCCTGTGCTTTAATCTATCTTTTATATCGGCTTTGAATTTGCAAATTAAATATAGATGGACCGATTTGTTAAAGTTTCCTATAGATCATGAACATCTGTATAGTAACGCTTTCACACGGAGAAGGACAGCTGAATGCGATAAAAAAATCCTCACTTTTTTTGTGAGGATAATTGAGAGAGGAGATCTAAGGATAAACTCGCAGCACGATTGTTCTCTTCTTGGATAGACAGGTACACTTCTTTCCTGTGAATATCGATGTGCTTAGGAGCCTCAATCCCGACTTTCACTTGATCGCCTTCAATTGAAATAATCTTGACTTCAATATCATCGCCTATTTGAATCGACTGGTTTAATTTACGTGACAGCACTAACATGAGGATGCCACCTCTAACAAATGTTTTGTATGATAGGCTGAATCATGCAGAATCACCTGCTTGGCTTTCATGTTTTTCCGGTTCACAATAATAGGCGCTCTTAAATTGGCTGTTGTTTTTTCAATAGATGATTCCATTGTTAAAATAACCATTACTTCCACATCATTGGCATCTTCTACTTCCAGAATGTCTACAACCGTTTCGTCTAAATCAAATTCGTATTGATTGAAGAATAAAAATGGGCTGCTGACAATAAAGCCTAATGCCGAGTTTTTCAATGATTGAAGAACTAAAAATGGAGACTCTTCTGATAAAGGCAAAATGACAAACTGTTTTTGATCCAGAAATCCTGGTATCCCGTTAGAGAAGTTAATGATTTGCTCCTCTTTGATTGTCACTTCACCATGGTATTTTGTTTGAATGATCATAATTCACGACCTTTTTCGTTTTTCTTAACTATACCTTATCACCATTTTGGCCCGTTTCGTCAACTTCTATTTTTAACTCTGGGTATTGTAACATATCAATATTGACCTTACCTGGCTGGTAGTTAACGATTGGTTTATGAGGTGTTGCCTCTATGATAGCTTTTTGTGGCTCCACATCTATTTGAAGCTCAGAAGGCTGATAGTGAATTTTCACACTAAAGAATGAAGGTATCACACCAATGGTGAATTGTTTTGCTGGAGGACTGCCATTGATTTTGGCAAACTCAGCAATCGCATTCCCACCATTCTCGATCTTGATGAGTTCACTTCCTTCTTCCGCTCTTCGCCCCATTCCTTCTCCAACAGCACGCTTCCCCTCAGCTGCCCATTCCTCAGAACGTCTAAAAATCGACTTAATGTCCATATCGGCAAAAGCCTCGGTTTGATCAATGGTTAATTTCGAAGGTGTCCTTTTGATATCCATGACAGCTCGTGGCTGCTGAATCTCAAGGTCCGCTCGTGGCTGCTCTACTTCTTGCCGGGAAGGAGTTGTCGACATTTGAAGCTTTGCATAGGTTTGCTGCATTAACAATCTCGGGATTTGCATATGTTCACCTCCATGATGCAAAAAAGCACCCATCGGATGCTTTTTATTATCTTAAGAAATCAACAAGGGATGGCTGAATGACTTTAGCTGTTGTCGCTAAAGCTGCTCTATTCACCGTCTCTTGTTGAAGAAGATCAAGAATTGCCTTTTCACTTTCAACATCTTCATTATCTGATTTAGCATTTTTCAGTACTTCGAATTGTGAAGTCAAACGACTTCCTACTAAGTCAACACGATTCGAACGCGCTCCTAGATCAGATCGTTCAGCACTCATCACTTCTTTAAACTGATCGATACTTCCTAATGCATCATCAGAATTCGCGAACGTTCCATTTTTCAATGAGTTTTCTAAATCAGTCAGCATTTCAATGACATTTTGACCGCTGGCCTGTCCACCAAACGCTGAGATTGGATTTGAGTTTACATTTAAAGTGATACCATCAGAAATATTCGCTTGAACAGCATTCGCATCTGTATAATTTTCGAAGTTAAATGTATACGTACCGTCTGCATTCTCAACAACTGGTTTGACATTTGTATTCGTCCCATTAAATACGAACTTACCTAGCATTTGAGTGTTCATTGCATCAATGATTTGATTCTTCATCTGACCAATTTCTACTCCAATAGCTGCTAAATCTTCGGGCTGCTTTGTTCCGTTTGCCGCATCAAGCACTTTATCTCGTATATTTGACATAATATCAATGATTTCAGTGACACTTGTTTCAGATGTATCAATCCAGTTTTGTGCTTCATTTAAGTTATTTTTATATTGTTCATTTCGAAACAGAGCTGTGCTATATTGAAGGCTTTTTACTGCTGCAACAGGATCATCAGACGTTTTCGTGAAACGTTTGCCTGTTTGTGCCTGCTCATTAATTTTAGAAAGTTTTTCATAACTTTTACTAATATTTCGAAGTGAGTTTTGAGAAATCATACCTTGTGTGACTCGCATCCGTTATCCCTACCTTCCTACGACACCCATGCCGTTTATTACCTTATCCAATACTTCATCTTGTAATGTCATAATTCTCGCAGCCGCATTATATGCATGCTGAAATTGAATCATATTCGTCATTTCTTCATCAATGGAGACAGCGCTAGTCGACATTCTACGTTCATTGGCTGAATTGACAAGAGCAGCTGAACTGCTTTCAAGCGTCATGTTCTTTTTCCCTTGTACTCCCATCTCAGCAATGACATTTTGGTAATAATCCTGAATTGTCGTTGTATTGCCGCCGATTGGCAACTTTAAGTCTTGTATATTAGCTAACTTCGTAGCATTCGAACCGTCACCTTGTGTTTGATTGAGAGATGCTGCAATATTATCTGTTGATGCTAAAATGACATCGCTCACTTTAATACGAGCTGCCAAACCTTTATTCAACTCATTGTTATTCTCGATATCAAAAAAGTCTTGTCCACTTGCACCAGTTAACGTGTACCCCTGCTTATGTACATCGTTAAATGTATCCATGAAGACTTTTGCTACTTCATCCAGCTCTGCAAGCATATCTGGGTACATGCCTTTTTCTGCACCATTTGACATGTATCCGTAAGCTTCAACAAGTGCTTTTACTTTTCCGTTCACTTGTAATTGATCCGCTGCAATGGTTGTTGTTCCGAATTGAAGAGAATTAACAAGTCCCGTTGTATTATCGTAAGAGATTTGCAGTTCAGACTTTTCGTTCGTAATACCATTCAAAATGTTTCCTGCGGATTGTCCATTGGCACCGATAATGTCGATGTTGACAGTTCCTTCAGCAATTTTGAGCGCATTACCGCCAGGTGGATTGTAGCTGACCTTAATATCAACAAGTGAGGATAATTGATCTACCAAAGTATCACGTGTATCATAAAGATCATTTGGAAGATAACCATTTGGCTCAACTGCTGCAATCTGTTTGTTCACTTCATCTATTTGAGATAAAAGAGTGTTTACATCTTTGGCCGTTGAATCGAGTTCGGTTTTCAAATTCTTTTGTATCGTTGTTAAAGAAGAATTGAGCAGACGGAATTGATCAACTAAAGCCTGTGCACTTGTTTTAACAACTGTACGTGCAGAAGCCGTATCAGCATTCTTTGATTCCGATAAGACCTGTAATGATTTCCAAAGGTTATCAAAGGCTCTGTTCAAGCCTTCATCCGTCAAATCATTCATAACCCCTTCCATCTGTGAAAGAGCATCTGACTTCGTTGCGTAGTAAGATAAGTTATTATTATGATCTCTATATTGTAGATCTAAAAAGCTGTCTCGAATTCTTTCAACCGTTCCAACTTGTACACCTGTCCCCATTTGACCATACGTCTTGCCATCATAAACAGAAATGACTGGATAAGGATTTTCTGCTTTAAAGGTCACTCTTTGTCTTGAGTAGCCCTCCGTATTGGCATTGGAGACGTTGTTTGATGTGACATAAAGCCCTGCACGCTGGGCTGTAATTCCTCTTTTTGCCGTTTCTAATCCCATGAATGTAGAACCCATTGGTATCCTCCTTGTTTACGCCTTTGAATCAAACAAAGCCCTTTGCTGTTTAGGCTTTGAACTCTCAAGACCATTTTGTCCGTAATTCATATTTTCTTTATTAGGGTTAACCAACTCGAATGTCAGTGAAATAAATTGAAGTGACTGCTGAATAAGCTGCTTGTTCAGTTCATTTACATCTTTTAGTTCCACCATGATGTCATTTAGTTTCTCATATAATGAAATGAGCTCTTCTTGATCTGTACCTTCAGCCTTTTCGATACATGCAGTGATGGTTGGCGATTGATCACTTTGTAAAAATTGAACGGTCGCTTCAATTCGTTTTTCTTCTAATTGAGAAATGGCCTGAATATACTTTTGCTCTAAATTCAGAACCTCTGAAAGAGCATCAATCTCATTGCTTTTCAGCATTTCTGTTTTATCCTTAGACAGCTTTAAAAGCTGTTCATGCAAACCATAGAGACGATGCAGTTCTTCAATAATTATTTTAACTGACATTCACGCTGCTCCCTTTTGTTATTGTTGTTTATAAAAATTCAGCATTTTATCTGCAATGCCTTTTGTATCTACTTGATATGTTCCGGCTTCAATGCTTTTTTTAAGTTGGTCTATTTTATCTTGGCGTTCTCTCATAATATTCGGCACCTTTTGCATTTCGATTGCCTTTTTAGAAATTTCGACTTTATCAGTTGATTTTGCTTGATTCGATTGCAACGTTTGTTTCTCATATGTTTTCTTGTAAGGATTTACTGGTTGTGTTCCATATCGATTAATTTTCACGGGATTCCTCTCGCTTTCCGTTACAGTCTGTCTTGATTCTATCCATTTTATCGACCAAACTGCAACTTAGTTTAGGGAATCAGTCGTTTTTAGGATTAATGGCATAATAGGTGTCTTTTTTCCTAGATTCAATCTCCCTTTTACGCTCCTCTTCCTGGTTCATTTGGCTGATTTGCGAATGAATATCCTGTTCACATTGGCTGCATAGCTTGTTTTTCCTGATCGCTTTGCCACATCTTTCACAAGGGTAATTAATATTCGGAAATTGACTAATTTGCAGTCTTTTCAAACGAATAAATTTCAAGATTAATTCTTCATCAACTTCTGTTGCATCTACTATTTCAGCAATGGTTGATTGTCTATTACTTTGCTTCCTCAAGAATTTATATACGATATCAAAAGAACGTTCTTCTTCTTCATAGCATTTGTTACAAACCGTTTGGATGGTGGTTTTTAAAAATAGCTGATTACATTGTGGACAGTTTGCCAATTGATTCATAACCAAAACCCCTTACGTTATTTTCTTTACTTATTATCGGTTAATTATCATGATTTTTAACTACGTATCAACGTAAAAGAAGAAACACTTTTGGCACCTGCGTCTTTCAAAATTCTTGCCGCATCATAAATGGTTGCTCCCGTTGTATAGATATCATCAACTAATATAATATCTCTTTGAACAATCACATTTGTTTGCTTTATTTGAAACAAACCTTTTTGATCTAGGCGTTCATTTTTCTTTTTTTTGGACTGCTTACTTTGATGTATTTTCACGAGTGGCTGCAATATCGGCTTACCTATCAAGGAAGCGATGATAACGGACTGATTAAACCCTCTTTCTTTTAGTCTTTCATTACTTAAAGGGATCGGGATCAGCAATGGGTCTTTTATGCAGAAGGAACGTTTAAATGCTGCTTGTACATCTCGTTTAAACAGCTCAACTAAAGCCGTATCACCCCGAAATTTAAAGCGGGCAAAGACATCTTTCATCAACTCGTTGTAGATATAAACTGACCTATTTTTTATAAGGACTTTAGTAGAATCAATGCGTTCATTCCATCTATCACAGTCTTGGCACATTTGATCATTTGACTGCGCTCTTCCGCAGGTTGGACAAATAGGACGCTCAATCTTTACTAATTGATTCTTACATGCTACACAAAGACGCTCATCATTTAATAGAAGTAATGATTTCCATGTAAAAGCATGCACAAAATGTCCATCGCAAATCGGGCAAATCAATTGGTTTCCTTGTTCAGCAGCAGGCGATTTTCACATCTTGGAAATGCGGAGACTTTGGAAGCTGCTTCTGTCAGAATGACCAGCATAGCAGTATTCTTCTGTTTATCCACCATCTCAGATTTACTGTAAGATATTTTATCGATATCTGTTATATATTGTGGTTTCACTTGATTCAGTGAAATTGCTAATACATCTTCCATACACTTTTCACAATGACAAATCATGTTTAATTGGTTGAGATATTGATAGAGAATTTCCTTGAGTAGTATTTCTTTTGCATTGAGTAGCATATTTTGTCTCTCCTGCCATTTGTGTATTGTGAATATAATGTACCATGATTTAGTTGAAGCCACACTGTTTTTCAGTAAACTCTTTTGCAGCCGTATCATTCATTTTTACGATATGATTCTTTGCTTGTTTCATACTTCTCGTTAAACCAAAATGAAAAAGGAAAACATCTCCTGTACAATAATCGGGATGTCTGCCCACTCTTCCAGAAATCTGAACAAGTGCACTCTCTGTAAAAATAGTAGATTCCGAACCTAGTACCCCTACTTGAACATTTGGTATGGTTACGCCTCTTTCTAAAATAGTGGTTGTAACTAGTACATCGTATGCGTAATCTCTAAAGTGCTGAACCTTTTGTTTCCTATCTGGATCATCGGCAGATACTCCCTCTACGTTTAAGGAGTGTTCTCGAAGAATCTTCGTTGCCTTCTTCATGACAGCAATAGAAGGAACAAAAAGTAATACTCTTCTCTTATTGGCAATATGTCTCTGCATCCAATTCATCACTTTAGAAGGAAGCTGCTTCTTTTTTAATTTCTTTTTCCAATGTCCGATCCATTGAAAGGTCGGGACGGGTAATGGTTGCTGGTGAAAACGCAGAGGAATTTTTATCGCTTCCAGTTTTCCACGAGAAACCTCTATCGTCATTTTTTTAGAGGGTGTCGCACTTAAATATATCCTAACCCCTCCGTTCTTTCTCATCGCCTTTAGAACAGCAAATTGGAGACGTTCATCCATTGAATAAGGGAAGGCATCGACTTCATCTACAATAAGCACATCAAATGCATTTTTGTATCTCATCAGCTGATGGGTTGTAGCGATTACAAGCGGTGCTATTTGAAACCTTTGTGAACTGCCTCCATAAAGTACGGCTATTGTTATCCCTTGAAATGCTTTTCTAAGCCGTGGTTCAAGTTCAAGCACAACATCTGTTCTAGGTGTCGCAATACAGACACTCATTCCTTGGTTTAACGCATATTCAATTCCATGAAAAAGCACTTCCGTTTTCCCTGCCCCACAAACCGCCCAGACGAGTAGATCAAATTTGTTTTTAATAGCTTCGATCATTCTTTCTGATGCTCTTTTTTGTCCTTTAGACAACTCTCCCTGCCATGTTAATTCGGCTCGATATGCTTCTACCATTTTTGGACCCGTCCATTCATAAAGAAATCCACATTCAGTTGCTTTTCCCATCATGATGCATGACCTACAGTACACACAATCCTTTTGACACTCTTCACATGGAGAGTGAGCAAAGTACCGCTTGTGTGATACACCACACCGGTAGCATGTAAAACCATCTGCTTTCCTCTCAATGGCAGGTGTTCGATTAACTAAGCCTTTCTCCTCCAGCCAATCTAAATTGGACTGTGCGCACCTTGTTTCAACAGTGAGCAGATGGCGTGAATACAGATGCCGCTTTAGTTCCATTGCTTTGTCCATGTTCAACTTCACCAAACACCTTTCAATTGATGTTTGCCTATTATGCGCAAAGACATGACCTTTCGTCCAACAGGTAAAATAAAAAAACAAAACCCCTTTTCCATAAGAAAAGAGGTTTTTTAGGATTTATCTAATCACCCAGCCAAGAGCTAAAGAGCCTTCGCCTAGGTGGGTGCCGATCACGGCTCCAAAGTAGCTTTTATAAAATTCAACATGAGGATATTTTTCTGATAAGTGCGCAATTAATTCTTCTGCTTCTTCTTCTCTATTACCATGTATCAGTGTTGCTCTCATCGGAACACCACGTGATGCATCTTCATCAAATAATTCAAAAATACGTGAAATGGCTTTTTTACGTGTGCGAATCTTCTCAAAAGGAACAATTAGCTTGTTGTCAAAATGCAGAATAGGCTTTACCTTTAAGAGGCTTCCAATAAAAGCCTGAGCACCATTTAATCTGCCGCCCCTTTGCAAATGAGTTAAATCATCTACCATAAAATACGCCCGCTGACTTTCTTTCAGGTAGTTTAGATGGGCTAACACTTCTTCTAAAGAAGCACCCTCTTGGATTTTTTCAGCAGCTTCTAACACATAAAAACCTTGTGCCATACAGCTTGTTTCTGTATCAAACGGATAAATGTCGATCCCGTCAACTAGATCATTCGCTGAGACAACACTATTATATGTTCCACTAATTCCACTTGAAAGGTGAATACTAATCACGGCATCGTATGTTTCCCTTAGTTTTTCATATAAGGCTATTAATTCACCGAAAGCAGGTTGAGAGGTTGTTGGAAGATCTTTGTGTTTTTTGATTTCTTCATAATATGTCTTCCAGTCCATTTCTATTTCTTCACGGTATGATTCGTTGCCAAAGATGACGTTGAGGGGGATCATATGAATATCATGTTTATCACGCAGCTCTTGTGGTAAATAAGCAGTACTGTCTGTTACAACGGCTATTTTCATTCTTAAATACCTTCCTTATTTGTTAAGATACTCTTTTTTATTTTAAAAGAATGATCATTTTTTCATTAGGTTTATAATAGTAATCAAAAAAGCCTGCCTAATCAATAGGCAAGCCCGCTATATCCGAAAAAGACTCCTTATACCCCTGCCTATTATTTCTCTCCAGCTAAAATGTGAGAGAACAAAAATAGGCGAAAAAGGCATACTTGTCCGGAACATTATCTCATTTCTACCCAACCGTTTTTAATAGCTACAACAACAGCTTGTGTACGGTCGTTTACATTCATTTTTTGCAAAATGTTACTCACGTGGTTTTTGACTGTTTTCTCACTAATAAAGAGCGATTCACCGATTCCTCTGTTGCTCTTTCCGTCAGCTAACATTTGAAGAACTTCACATTCACGTCTAGTTAAGATATGAAGTGGTCTGCGAATTTCAGGATATACCTCGTGCTGTGGATGTGCTGAAACGCCACTAGTCGCTAGGCGTCGGAATTCATTTACTAAGTTATGAGTGACTTTCGGATGTAAATAAGAGCCTCCGTCAGCTACAACTTTCACTGCTTCGATGAGTGTGTCTGCATCCATTTCTTTTAACAGGTAGCCTCTCGCCCCTGTTTTCAATGCATGTGTTACATAGTTTTCATCGTCATGAATAGATAGAATAATGACTTTTGATTCGGGATAAAGCTCAACAAGCTGCTTTGTAGCCTCAACACCATTTACATTCGGCATATTAATGTCCATAATGACAACATCCGGATGATAGTGTTCTACGATACGTGCAGCTTCGTCACCGTCGTCTCCTTCTGCAACTACTTCAAAAGTAGGTTCAAAATCTAAAATCCGTTTTACACCTTCACGGAATAATTGGTGGTCATCAATAATTACAATATTTACTTTAGTCACAAGCTACGCCTCCCCATGTTTATTGTTCTACACCTGAACTTTATGGTCAATATGTCTTTTGACTCTATTTTACAATTTTATTTTGCAATGTTAATGGCACGCGAATCATGATGAATGTCCCTAGACCTATTTTTGAGTCTATGGTCATTTTACCTTCCAGTAAGTCTACGCGTTCTTTCATACCAAGTAAACCGAAGGATTTGTTTTTGTTTGTTTTCACATCTTTCATATCAAAGCCTTTTCCATCGTCTTTAATAATTAAGGTCACAAAGTCTTTCGTTACTTCTACTTTGACAGAGATTTCTTCAGCTTCAGAATGCTTTAATGAATTTGTGACAGCTTCTTGGGCTAGTCTAAACAGTGCCACTTCAAATTGAGAAGCAATTCTTTCGCTTTCTGTATCACCTAGGCATTGGAACGTAATTTTGGTTTTCCCATCATATTCTTCAATTGTGTTTAAGTATTTTCTCAGTGTCGGAATCAGACCCAAATCATCTAAAGCCATCGGTCTTAAATCATAAATGATTCTTCTCACTTCGTACAGTGCATTTCGCACATTCTGTCTGAGACTTCTAATTTCTTTAAAGCCTTCTTCTGTACCGCGGTCTCTAAAAATTCGTTCAATTAATTCGGAACGCATCATCACGTTTGCCAGCATTTGAGCAGGGCCGTCATGAATTTCCCGAGACACTCTTTTGCGTTCTTCTTCTTGGGCTTCAATAATTCTGAGACCAAAATCTTGTTTTGCCTGAGCATCTTCAAGTAAAACGCCGACCTGGCGTAAATCCTGATTGAGATAGTTGAGAACCACTGTAATCTGACTCACAAGCGTTTCAGAACGTTCAATGACGTCTTGTAAGCTTAATAATCGTCTTTCCAGATCGTCTCTTCTTTCTCTCAGCTGCTTCTCACGCTGCTGGATCATGGTGAGTTCCACTTGCAAGTTATGTGCTTTTTCGTAGGCCTCACGGATTTCTTCTTCGCTAAATTTGTTGAAGTTTCTGCTAACCTCAGATAAGCGATTTCTAGCATGTCTTGTATGGACTTCCAGCTTGTCCCCAAAATCAATTACTTCGTTTACTTGCTGCTTGATTTGCTTGAGCTCTTCTACTAGGCTTTCATATTGTTGACGGGACTGTTCGCCTATTCTAAATACTTCGTCCTTGCTGCCATCAACTGTACTTAGCATTTTCATGATGATTGAATCCAATAATTTCGGATCCATTTTGGGTGTTGTCATGGCTTTTCCCTCCCGTAACAGTGATGTCATCTTTTTTTATTATAAATGTCATTGATCTGCATTTTATGTCGAATTATAATGAAAGAATGCGTATAAATCATGAAGTTTTTATGACGACCCTTTTTCCGCTCCTATCATCATAACAAAATACGCTGTAAAATTCTAAAACCATTGCAAATTTTCACTAGTCTTACAATTTGCTTCAGGAGGGTATGTCTTTTGCTGAATCGCTATCTTACAGTAAAAAGTCGTGGCGAGCATGAGATCGTCATTGAAAAATCACGTTTTATTTGTCATATACAGCGTGCTGTCTCAGAAGAAGAAGCACAAGCATTTATACAATCCATTAAAAAACAACATTGGAATGCCACACATAATTGTTCAGCCTATCTCATTGGTGAACATGACCTGATTCAAAAGGCGAATGATGATGGTGAACCAAGCGGTACAGCAGGTGTGCCAATGCTTGAAGTGCTAAAAAAACGGAAGCTGAAAGATACAGTCGTTGTGGTCACTCGTTATTTCGGCGGTATTAAGCTTGGTGCCGGTGGATTGATTCGTGCCTACGGAAAATCTGTATCAGAAGCTATCAACCATGTTGGTATGGTAGAGCGCTGTTTAATGCGTACAATGCACACAACAATAGATTATACATGGCTTGGAAAGGTAGAGAATGAGCTTAGAGCCTCATCTTTTCAGCTAAAAGAAATCCATTATGCAGAAGATGTTATTTTTGAGACATATGTCGAAGAAACACAAACAGAGCAGTTCATTGAGTGGATGACTGAACTGACAAATGGAAAGAGCGTTACAAAAGAAGGCGAACTGATTTATTTAGAAAAGGACATTGGTCCGATAAAGGAGACAGATGAATGGCACAACGAGTAAAAGTGCGTGTACGAAAGAAAAAGAGTAAGAAGAAGAGAATTATCAAACGTATTCTGGTCTTATTTTTGCTTCTTATCATCTGCATGGGCGGATTTGCAGTATATAAAATCGTCAATACTCTTCAAGCTGCTGACAAAACATATGATGAACTAGACCGCGGAGAGAAATCGAAGCTTCGTGATGCTGTCATTGATATTAAGAAAAAACCTTTCTCTGTACTATTTGTCGGAATTGAGGATTATGCCACAAAGGGTGATCATGGCCGTTCAGATTCACTCATTGTCGCAACGATTAATCCCCAAGACAAAACGATGAAAATGGTTAGTATCCCTCGTGACACACGCGTACAGCTTGCAAGTGATACGACAGGCAGTAAAGAAAAGATCAATGCAGCCTTTGCTAAAGGTGGTAAAGACGAAACGATTGAAACTGTCGAACAATTCTTGCATATTCCGATCGATAAGTATGCAACTGTTGATTTTGACGGATTCAAGGATGTCATTGATGAAGTTGGCGGAATTGATATTGATGTTCCATTTGACTTCAATGAAAAAAGTGATGTTAAAAAATCGAAAAAGATTTACTTCAAAAAAGGCAATATGCATTTAAACGGAGAAGAAGCTCTTGCTTACGCACGGATGAGAAAACAAGATCCACGCGGTGATTTTGGACGGAACGATCGTCAGAAACAAATTTTACGTGCAATGATTGATCAAATGGCGAAGCCAAATAACATTGCGAACGTCGATAACATTGCTAAAGAAGTCAGTGATCACATTACGACCAATTTCCGTATCACAGAAGGTCTTGCGCTTCAGCAAATCTACAGCGGATTTAAAGGAGACGACACAGAAACGCTTTCTATTAAAGGATCAGACCTTTATTTAGGGCCAAATCGCACGTATTACTTTGAACCAGATCCAACCAATCTAGCTAACGTACAAAATGAATTACGGACGCATTTAAAGCTTCCTGCTGAATCTTCAACTGAAACAGATTCACAAACCAATCCGTCCTCTGGTGAAACAGGGTCAAATGATACAACTAACTCTACGACCAGCACACCTGGACAATAATAAAAACAGCCCAGTTCCTAGGAACGGGCTGTTTTTTACTGTCTTTTGACCATTCGTTTATAAAATTTCGTAAATGGTTTGAACTCTTCATTCACCAAGCCTGTGACTTCCGCAATCACTTGCATGAACATGACCAGTAAAAAGATAATGATCAATGATAACCAAATGGTGGCGCTTGTCAGCAAAATCGCGCTTAAGCTAAAGATTAAGCCAATCATGTAAATCACGATGACAGCCATGCGATGAGACAAGCCAAAAGCCATTAGTCTATGATGAATATGAGATTTGTCAGGTGCTGAGATCGGCTGTTTGTTTAATATTCGTCTAATGATGGCAAAGGTAGTATCGAAAATAGGGACACCTAAGATGATCACTGGGACAACAACACTAAACAAAGTGACACTTTTGTATAGCCCTAATAGTGACAGTACCGAAATCATATAACCTAAAAAAAGCGAACCGGTGTCACCCATAAAAATCTTCGCCGGATGAAAGTTGTAAAAGAGAAAGCCGATGGTACTGCCAATGACAACAAGTGATAAAGAAAGAATCAGAACTTTATCAGCTGAAAATGCCATCACGGCAATTGTTGATAAACCGATGACAGAAATACCGGCAGCCAGTCCATCAAGGCCGTCAATTAAATTAATGGCATTCGTAATTCCAACAATCCATAACACGGTTAGGGGATATGCCATCCAGCCTAACTCAATTCGATCTGTTAAGAAAGGAACAGAGAAAAAGTCCATTTTTAAGCCTGTGCTTACAATCAGGCAAGCAACAAGAACTTGTACGAGAAATTTAAATTTTGCACTCAAATTATATTTATCATCAAATATACCTAGAATGACGATGAGTACGGCACCAACTGAAATTGCTGTAATTTTATTATGTAGAAACAGCCCGCCTGCTAATGCTCCAGCCGCTACCCCAATAAAAATTGCCAAACCGCCCATTCGAGGCATTACTTTATCATGAACTTTTCGTTTATTCGGCTGGTCCACTGCACCAATCTTAATTGCAAACTTTTTGACGATTGGTGTCACAATTAAAACTGTAGCCAGAGAGACAAAAAACGCTAATAAGGCGCGTTCGTAATCCATAGGTCAGTCTCCTTCTAAATTGAAATCTGTATTTTGTATATTGGCCGCTCTTTCCATTATACAATTGAATAGAGGATGATCACAAGCTCCCCCTGTGAAGAAGAAACAAATAAAAACGCACAATCCCTGATGAATTATGCGTTTTCTTTAATATTCGTTAGTTCTACCATGTTTGTGAACAGCGTGTGCCAATCTTTTTTCTTCGCACGGCTTTGTCTTAGATGTCTATAAGTCATGTCGTCTTTTTTGCTGATCACTTTTTGGCAGGCTTCTACGAAGAGCGCAGGATCCTCGCCCTCTAAATATTCATACACATCATTCTCTTTTAGCCTCTCCGTTGACGGAAGATTTAAACCGACAACCGGTATTCCTGCGGCTAAAAATTCATACAGCTTAAGCGGGAACACGGCTTGATTGTAAGGAGATTGTTTATACGGCATCATGCCTACATCAATCAGCTTCATATACGCAGGCACTTCTTCCGGTGCAACAGCACCTGTCCAAATCACATTCGGCAGTTTAAGTGCATGCTGAAAAGATGGATCGCCATTTGTTCCATCCGGACCGACAAATAAAAATGTCCAATCAGGCTGCATGCGAGCAGCTTCTGCTATCATGTCAAAATCGAGCTTCGGCTTGATGCCTCCAATAAAACCTAGAACGGTTCCGCCTCTTCCTTGCAGCACATCCTCCTTACACGGAAGATTGCTTTTCGCAAACACATCATACTCGACGCCATTTTCCACTGTAAACACATCTTTCGGTTCACCCATAAGACGTTTTTTGATTTGGTCGTGTAAGTATTGAGAAGAGCATGTAATGCTGTGTGCGTATTTGATGATTCGATTTTCTGCTTTGACAATGACACGCTGCCTCATATAAGAAAGCAAATTATTTTTGCCGCTTATAGGCTCTCCCCACAGGTCACTGCAATCATAGACAATATGTTTCCATTCAAATAAAGAAGATAAGAGCGGAAAGCCCGGAAACGTATACCATAAGCAAACAGCGATTCCCTTCTTTTCCTCCTGCCGCAAATGCTCAAGAAGAGGGGACAATTTATGAATATAGAACATGTCTTGATATCGGCCAAAGCGGAAAAATTTGCTCTTGAGCACATCAGGAATGGTCATTTGCTTCATTCGATCGGTTATGGGCTGAAAGGGAGCTGTATGACGGGATGCAGATGGGCATACCCAGATGACCTCTTTCGTTTCTGGATCAGATGCTAGAAACTCCGCCAGTCGATGCCGTCTGTACCTCAGACCGTCCTGTCCCCATTCTCCCGTCGCTACGATAACATGTATGATCGAGTCTGCTTTCACCTTTATCACCTTTTTTCCCTTCTGTTTATAAGCGCTTCTTCACAGCATTTGTCGCATAGTGCATAAAACACCAAGATGCTTTGACAAAATGAAGCTGCTCAATTTCTCTGTAGACGAACCACGTTTTCTTCGCTGCTTTCCACTTGTTACTAGAGATCGAGTTTCCAACGATCCGGTATTCACTGAGCGGTTCACTCATCCCATAGGCTGTAAATCCTCTTTTTAATATGGACAGCCACGTAGCTAAATCCTGTCTCGTGCGGATATTCGGCATTTCTACATGTCCTATCTTCTGTACATCAAGCATCACCGTTAAACAGCCGATAATGGTGTTTTTCAAGGCTTCATCATAGGTTAATCTCGCTGGTGCAGTGACGGTTTTTTCTAACGGTTCTCCATTTTCTGCAATGATGTCATATGCCGTGAATGTAAAGGCATAATCGTTTGTCAGCATGAAGTCTACCTGCTTTTCGAGCTTCGTCTCTTTCCACTTATCATCACTGTCTAAAAAAGCAATGAAGCGGCCTTTTGCCTGTTTGATGGCTGCGTTTCTAGCGATGGCGGCTCCCCCATTTTGCTCTAAATAAATGACGTTGATTCTGTCGTCTGCTTCACTTAAGTCCCCAAGCAGCTTCCTTGTTCCATCTGTTGAACAATCATCTGCGATGATCAGTTCCCAATTAGAATAGGTTTGGGCAAGGACGGAATGAACTGTATCCGTTAAATAACGTTCCGCATTATAGGCCGGTGTAATGATTGATACTAACGGTTGATTGTTCACCTAAGACTCATCTCCAGTTCATCATTAAGATTCTTTGAACACTTCGGGTAAGACCACAAACATGAGCGAGATGCTAAAGCCAATGACAAGTCCAAGCAGTGCCCGCTTTTTCGCTGACATGCCTTTATTGCCTTCATCAAGAACTTGAGTAGGATCAACAATCTTCGCCTGCTTCATTCCAAGCTTTGTAGACTCCAATTCATATAAAAATCGTTCTTTATCGACTTTGGAATCGTTGCTGACAGATTCATCTTCTAGAGCAGATAATCTACTTTCAATCACCTGCTGCCTTTTTGTAAATAATGCTTTGTCTTGCTTTAGAAATGTATCCGACACCTGCTTCACGACAGCTAAAGCATGATCCTTATCAGCATCTGTGAAAGACAGCTGTAATTGTGTATCTGATTGATTTGTGAGGATGAGGCGGCTTTTCACATCCTGTCTTTCTTCTTCTTTCACATCACTGAGTGCTTCATTCAGAAATGCATCGCTTTTTAATAGAGATGTCACTTCTGCGATATTGTTATACACTCCGTCATCATATTTACCAAGTGTTAGGGTAACGGCAGCTGTGTAACTAGACTGCTGCGCAGTTCCTTTGGCAAAAAAGAATCCAAAAGCGCCTAATACGACAGGCAGCAGCACAAGCCATACGATATACTTTTTGATTCGCTTCCCTATTCTAGATATGAAACCAGACATGTTCATTCTCCCAACATTGACGTATTTGCTTTTTCACTAGTGTAGCCATACCAGCGCAGCATCACACACGGTTTACCAAGTCTTAAATCGTTGTTTATTTTTCAACATATTCACCGCTGCGATTACGAGTCCTAAAAAGACCCAGTGGAAATATAAATTCGAGACAGAACTAGGACTAATACTTGAAACGAGAAAGCTCAGCATGGCAGCAAACAAACCTTCAATGATCATTTTTGCTGATCTTGTTTCAGCCCATTGGTATTGTTTATATAGCGTGAACATGAGATAAGCGTAGACTGAAATATAGCCCAGCATGACCGCAAACCCAAAGTTCGTCATCACTTCCAGCAGCCAATTGTGCACTTCAACGACTTGATCTGTATCAAAGATCGAAAAGTGGGCTAAGTAGTAAGATACATTCCCCGCTCCGACACCGAACCCGTATGAATCCGTAAAGAAATGCCATGCATTTTTGATCAAATTCGCTCTCGCAATGTTGGATGGGAGTGGTTCACTAAAAGAATGCGCGACCTGAGAAGCGAGAAACAAGTCATAAAAGACTGAATAAATCTTGGCTGAAAAAACAGCGATACAGATAACACCAAGTCCGCTTGCTGCGATGAGTGACCACTTTTTGAGAAAGCGCGGCATTAGCAGCCACACATAAATGGCCACTCCTGCAAATATACCAAGCAGGCTGGCGCGGGATTCTGTTAACAAAATGAGATACAGTGCTGCGATGGCACCAAATAATCCAAATGCTTTGATATAACCATTTTTCATTTGCCTCATACACGCTAAATACAAGAAAAAGCTAATGGATAAAAACGTCGCAAAGTCATTTTGATTAAAAAAGACAGCTGTAGGATAGTGCTGTTTATACGCGGGCCCAAGATACAATGAAGTATTCGGTAAATGGTTCAAAGTAAAGTGATTATAAAACCCTATCCCCATGACAAATACAGTCATGATGAGCCAAATGCTATAAAAGGTGACCACTTGATCCATTCGCTGAATGTACATGACCACAAGAAAGACAAATCCCATCCCCATTGCAAGCAGGGACATATATTTGAGACCGTCTGTGACCGAATGAGCCCACAGCAGTGAGATGAGCCCGTAAAGAAACCATGCAGCGAAAAAACCAAGAATCCCTTTTACACGAATCTGCTGCCACTGCGATATGTACGTCCCCTTATCTCTCATCCGCCATATAAATAAAGCAAAGGCAGCAATGAGCATAATACGGTAGAGAAAAAGACTAAAGAACCCGGCACTAATTGAAAAGAAAGCGTTGTTGAGAAAGGTCAATGCAATTAAAAGATAAATGGCTGACATGAACACTTGCTCACCGTTCATATATAGCTTCATCAACACGAGAAAAGCTGTCAGGACCAAAAGCAGGACCGGAATGGCGACGATCTTTTTTAACCCGGCGGGCTGCGCAGACGCCATTTGTACAAGCCCTAGCCCTGCTGCAAATAATATACATCCGATCATGATTTGCCATGCTGTTTGTTTCACACTCATACCCATTTTCCTCCTAAGCAACCCATCCGATTTGAGGGATTAAGCCTTGACTTCCTGTTTATAGTAGGAAATGGTACGAGCCAAACCTTCCTGTAAACTCACAACAGGCTCCCATGCTAAGACTTGTTTCGTTTCCTCATTTGCCAATGTACTATGCACGATATCTCCTACACGCTGCGGCTTGTAAATCGGTTCAAGCTGTGAACTCGTTACCCGTTTCATCGTTTGAAACAGTTCATTTACAGTAATGGAATCACCACACGAGATATTTAAACAAACGTTTGATTGGGCTGTTAAAGCCGCAACATTCGCTGCCGCTAGATCACCCACATAGATAAAGTCTCTTGTTTGTTCCCCATCTCCAAAGATAAAAGGGGCCTCATCCTTTGCAAACTTATCAGAGAAAATAGAGACAACTCCGCCTTCGCCAAGTGCGTCTTGGCGCGGACCATATACATTGCTGTACCTGAGAATACAATAGTCCACATCATAGAGTGATTTTGCCATTTCTAAATACCGCTCTACTGTCAGTTTTGCTAAGCCATATGGTGAACCAGGTTTCAGCCGGTGAGCGGTGTCTACTGGCAGATACACCGGGTCTCCATAGACAGCTGCTGATGAGGCAAAGATGACTTTTTCCACCCCTGCTTCAGCCGCAGCTTTCATGACGTGCAGAGATCCTTTGATATTGACCTCTTCGTCATAAACAAAATCCTGAACGGAAACAGCTACACTTACTTGTGCTGCTAGATGAATGATATAATCCGGTGCGATTTGTTTGATCAAATCAATCGTCGCTGGCTTTGTGACATCTGCCTCTATGCATTGCACGGAAAGATGGGCAATATTTTCTCGAGATCCAGTTGAAAAGTTATCAAGAACGATGGGCTCATAGCCTTTTTCTAGTAAAGCCTCTACCGTATGTGATCCAATAAATCCGCTTCCCCCAGTAACCAATACTTTCTTCATCCAAGCTCCCCCTGTTATTGTGCCTTCGATACCAATTCTGCTTCCCATACACTTGGGCGGCCAATAGACTGGTAAATAAATCCTCTCTCTTTCATTTCTGCTGGATCAAACAAATTCCTTCCATCAATTACAATCGGTGAACGAAGCAGCTGCTTGATCTGGTCTTTATCCATCTTCTGTACGTCGTCCCATTCTGTTAGGATGAGACAGGCATCTGTGTCTTTTACTGTGTCATACAGGTCCTTGCTGAAGACCGCCTGCGGGCCAAGCTCCCGTTCAGCTTCTACATAAGCAATCGGATCATAGGCTTTCACAAAAGCACCTAGCTCTCTCAGCATTGGGATAATATCTAATGCAGGCGCTGAACGCATATCATTCGTATTCGGTTTGAATGCGAGGCCTAAGACAGAAATGGTTTTTCCTTTAATATCACCGAACACACTCATCAATTTGCTGACAAGGTGGGCTCTTTGGTTGTTGTTCGTTTCAATGACAGATTCGATCAGCTTGAACCGGTACCCGGATGTTTCGGCAATTTTGAGAAGAGCCATCGTGTCTTTCGGGAAACAAGATCCCCCAAATCCAATGCCTGCTTTTAAAAATTTATGCCCGATGCGGCTGTCTAATCCAACTCCTTCACTGACTTTTTCAACGTCAGCGCCTACCCGCTCGCAAATATTTGCAATGTCATTAATAAATGAGATTTTTGTGGCAAGCATGGCATTTGCAGCATACTTAATCATTTCAGCACTTTCTAAGTTGGTCTCCACAACCTCTGTTTGAAACGGATCATGCAGCCTTTTGATGATGGTAGAGGCATGAGTGCTTGTCGAACCAATGACCGCCCGCTCCATATTCATCGTGTCTTGAATTGCAGAACCTTCCCTGAGAAACTCTGGATTGGATACGACGTCAAAAGGATATTTGCTGCGCGATGCCTTTTCAACAATGGCTTGAACGAGACGGCCTGTTCCAACGGGCACTGTGCTTTTATTGACGATGATTTTATAGCCATTCAGATGTTCACCGATCGTTTGAGCGACGGCTTTCACGTACGTTAAATCTGCTTCCCCCTGTGGTGTCATCGGTGTCCCTACGGCAATATAGATAATCTCTGATTCCCTAATAGCGGCAGGAATATTCGTTGTAAAAAACAGTCTTCCTTCTTCTGTATTCTTTTCAATCAATTCCTTTAAACCTGGTTCATAAATGGGAACGACACCACTTTTTAAGCTGTTGATTTTTGATTCATCGATGTCACAGCAGATGACACGATTTCCGATATCAGCAAAACAAGTACCCGATACTAACCCGACATACCCTGTTCCAATCACAGCAATTTTCTTCAACATTTTTCATCCTCTCAGTAAAAGCATATTGTCCGTTCCAAGCTGTTTATCTATCTATCATTCTTTGCACATTTCATCTTGTTTAAACGATCGATGTTGATTGATTGAGCACCTTCTCATATTGCTGAATGAGATGCTTCGCGTTATGTTCTGATGAATATTCTGTATGAACCATTTCATAAAGATCGTTCTTCACTTCTTCATTCCATCTGTTTTCATAAAGGCAGGCGTGAATCGCCTCTTTCAGCTGACTCGTCGAACGTGGTTCAACAAGCAGATGTTGATAGGTAGAAAATAAGGATGGGAGACCACCAACCCGTGTTGCAATGACAGGTACTTTTAAAGCGAGCGCCTCTAGAACGACGGTTGGCATTCCTTCACTGTAGGACGGGAGTGCAAACAGATCAGCTGCCATTAAGTAGTCTCTCACCTGCTCATTCGGCACCTGCCCTGGGAGTATAATAGATGCTCCAGCTCGTTCTGAGAGCTCCTTTGCAAGAGGGCCTTTTCCAACAAAGACTGCTTTCACACCATTCATGCTGCTGACAGCATCAGCCAATTCAAGCAAACCCTTCTCTTTCACTAAACGCCCGACGAAAACAACGAGCTTATCTTGAAGCGGTAAACCTAAGTGCTTTCTAATGCCTTCTTGATCTTCTTCTGTTATGGAAAATGATTGGAGCGGAATACCAAGCGGAAGACATTTTGCTTCTACCTTCGTCATCTCATTTGTCTTTTTAGCCAGCTCCTCACTCACTGTCAGAACAGCAGATGCCTGCTTCACCGCCGTTTCAAAAGCTGCCTGTGCCCCTTTGCTATAGCTCGGATATACGTTCACATCACTGCCGTGCAAGGTCAGAAGATAAGGGATTTGCGTTTCTTTCTGAATAACAGCCGCAGCTCCGCCAGACGGCATGGCAAAGTGCGCATGGATAAAATCTGGTGACAGCTGATGACGCTGCATTGCTCGGAGAACGGAAGCCGCTATTCGTTTACTCGGCTGCGCCCATTTCAGCTGTCCAGGGAGCGCTGGATAAGGCGGTCTATATACCGTTACTCCGTTCCTCACTTCCTGTTCAGGCAGATCTCTTCTCTGCCGATAGGATGCCTTCAGCATCCGTAATACCGGCGGATTCACTGGATTCGGACAAATAACAGTCACTTTTATTCCTTGTTTGAGCAGCTCCTGCACTTGCGTTTCATGAAATACGCCCTCACTCGGATGTTTTTCACTAGGATATACACTTGTCAGCCATAGCACCTTCATGACGAACGACCTCTTCTCAATAATTTGCCTGCAGACTGCGGATACATTTTGATGAGCAGCAAGCCATACAATGCAGCACTGACACAAACAGTCAGTAGTAATTGAAGTGAAATATCTGCTGATGTCAGCTTCATCCCTTGATGTAAAGCTACCGCACAGACAGCCATGAGCAGCGTCATGACAGCGGGCTTTCCAAGTGATTTTAAATACACCTTCATATCAAGCTGAATGACATATGCCATGAGCCATCTGCCGACAATAAAGTTGAGCAGGCTGACACCTGAATAGATCCAAGCTACTGTGAGCAGACTGCCTGTGCTGACGCCTGCATATAATGCGCAGCCATACACGATAAGCATCCCCGTATCCCAATAAAAGGCTAAGTCCGCTCTCCCTTTTGCAAGAAGTATTGAACCATTTGGATTCATCAGCACTCGCAGAAGGCCGACAATGCACAATATATTTAGAACCGGAACCGCTACTAGCCATTTCTCTCCAAACACGACTTCTATAAAGCTATCTGATACAGCAGCAAGGCCGATTAATAATGGAAAACTAACCAATGCGAGCATATTCGTCATACTTAGGAAGCCCTCTCGCAGCATGGAGTGATCACGCTGACTTTTTGCGAAAACTGGGAAAGCCACCCTCGTCACAATCGGATTTATCTTCAGCACGGGAATCGTCACAATTTGATACGCCAAGCTGTAAATACCTAACGCTTCCGCTCCAAGAAACCGGCCAATTAAAATCATGTCGATGTTCGATCCTGCTCGGTTGACCAGTCTGGATGCGAGCTGGAATGCACCGAATGAGAAAAATTCCTTCACTTCTCCTAATGCAAAAACAGGTGCTGGGCGCCATTTCCTCCAATAAGCCGCTGCATACATGAGACCTTTTCCTGATTGCAGCAGCACTTGAGAAATGACATAGGCGACAATCGGATTCATGAAGAAGGCGAAAACGAGTAAAACGAGCAGTGATATGATGGTTGCAATGGTTTCAATTGTGCTTAATGTTTTAAAGGCTAAGTCTTTTTGCATCATATACTGGTACTGCTGGCCAATCGGTGCGATCAGAAACATGATCGATAATAGCTTGAGCAGACCCTCTAGCTCTGGCCGGTTATAAAAAGCGGCTATCATTGGGCTTAGCAGGATGAGCAGACAAAACAAGATAATCCCTGTGAGCAGGTTGATCCAATATAATGTAGATAATTGACGTTCTGTCGTTTGTTCCTTTTGAATGATCGCTGCCCCAATTCCTAGATCAAGTAAAATCTGCGTAAATATTGTGACAGTTGTGATCATGCCAACGAGTCCAAACTCCTTGAGTGACATCACGTTCCCTAAAAAGGCGAACTGTGCAATTTGGATGATGGTGATGATCAATGCGGACAAGCTTGTCCATTTTGCCCCGCCTAGCATGCGTTTTTTCATACTTGCCATTTCTCTTCCCTACTTTACTTATCTGGCTCCGTCACCAGTCATGATGACTTTTAACGTTTTTACCATAATCTTCGTGTCGAGAGAAAATGTCAAGTTTTGAATATACTGTAAGTCGTGTGTTAATTTTTCACTTGGACTCATTTCATATCCGCCATTTACTTGAGCAAGACCTGTCAGCCCCGGCTTTACCGTCAATCTTTTTGTGAAGCCTGGAATCGTCCGATTAAATTCTGCGGTAAACATCGGTCTTTCTGGACGAGGACCTACGATACTCATTTCTCCTTTTAACACGTTGATAAATTGCGGAAGTTCATCAATTCTTGTTTTACGGATGAATGCCCCCACTTTGGTGATACGCGGGTCATTTTTTTGAGCCCATTTCGCTCCTCCGCTTTCTGCGTCAGTTCTCATCGATCTGAGCTTCCATAATTTAAAGTAAACACCGTCTTTCCCGACCCTTTCCTGCATATAAAAGGCTGGCCCTGGTGTTTCCAACTTAATCAAAAGAGCAAACAGCAAAATGATTGGCGTACTCAACATCAATCCGATGAACGAGAACATTAAATCTATGAAACGTTTTGCAAATAAATAACGAACCATATGTTCTGTTAAGGCAAAAGAGTGATTTCGTCTCACTTCATATTCTCTGTAAAGATTCATCGCTTTTTCTGCACTCACTGACTTGCACCTCACCATTCAAAGTAGTTGTTGTGTAAAGAGATGTTCTATGAAAGTCAGTTTAGCAGAGCAACATTAAGCAAATGTAAATGCGCTGTTAAGTCTTGTAAAACTATGTTAAGAATGTGCACTTATATCAAGTTATGCCCTTTTCAACGTAAAAAAGACCCGCAATTCTGCGGGTCTCCAGGTCTTTTCTTTATTTTGCTTTTACAGATTCGATCGTTTTCAATCGAAGTGTTCCGTTTGCATCTTTTGTATAGGTTACTTTTACTTTTGATTCTTCTTTTAAGCTGTTCACTTGTTTAGAAAATGTATTTCCGAATTGAATAGCTACTTCTTTTCCATCAATGTTGACAGCAATTGTATGTCCATCAGCCAAACCGACATATGTGCCTTCTTTGGTGACTTCATTTTTCTTACTAGTCGTTGATTCTTTCTTTGTTTTAGAGTCACCTTTTGAGTCAGCTTTTGATTGGTCTTTAGCAGGTTCTTCTTTTGTGATTTCTTTGCTTGAGCTGTCTTTTGCCTCTTCATCAGATTGACTTGCTGGCTCTTCTGTTTGAGCAGCTGTTTCTTTGCTTTGATCATCTGATTTTTCATTTTTTGATGATTGATCTTCTGATTTTTCGTCCGCAGCCTTATCTTTGTTTTGATCGGCTGCTTCGGTTGTTTCTTTTTTGCTGTCTTCCTTTTTGTTATCGCTTGATTGATTTGTTGTGCCGCACGCTGTGAGCATTACACCTAGAAGCAATACTAGAAACGGCATTGTGATTAATTTTTTCAAAATCGTCACCTCTTCATGATTTGTCGGTTTGCTGTCGTTTGAAGATTTATGTGTAAACCATTCACCTTCTATGTTTCAATTATAACAAACATAACCAAAAATGAAATGTATTTTTAACTTGACACTTCTTTTATCGGTTCATTTTGCGTCAAAGTAATTGGACACACCAGTCGCAATTCCAGAAGCCAGCCGATCCTTTGCAGCAGATGATTTTAAAATACTCGCATCAATTGGGCTTGTCACAAAGCCGGTTTCTAGCAAAATACTCGGCATTTTGGAATATTTGATGACGTAGAACCCTGCTGTTTTCACTCCGCGATCTCTTGTTCCAAGGGCGCTGACCATTCGAGGCTGAACCTTTTGTGCCAGCTTGATACTATTAGCAGCCGCATATGTCGTATCATAATACGCCTCTGTCCCATTCGCACGGCTGTTATCATTTGCGTTGGCGTGGATACTGATGAATATATCTGCACTTGCCTGCGCTCCTTTACTGACACGTGTCTGCAAGGAGTCAAATGTATCAGATGTTCTCGACATGACAGTAAGGGCACCCGCTTGATGAAGCCTCGACTGAAGCTTTAATGCGACTTCTAAATTAATGTTCTTTTCAAGCAGGCCATTCCCTATAGCTCCAGCATCCTGCGCACCATGACCCGGATCAATAAAAATCGTTTCGCCTAAGACCGCATTTTTCAACTGCATGATGACATTCGTTTGAATGGTTGATATTCCGCCTACCACAGTAAATGCTGATATCTGTTTTGTTCCAATGACTTTTCTGATAGCATTCGGCACCGTTTGGGCGTCTGTGAGCAGAAGAGTTTGTCCCTGTTTCGCTGCTATACTTGCCGCAGCTGCTGCATCTGCATAGGCATACCCTTGACTCATAAATGTTTGACTTGTCTTCATTGGATACGTTTTAGCAATTTGGGCAGCCGCCTCATACCGATTGGCTCCGCTTATTCTGACTGGTGATGGAAGCTTTTGAAAAGTGGGTTTATTAACACTCGCTTCTCCGCCGATCACAATGGTCCGCTTGACCGCTTTGTTTTTTAATAGATTGGCTGTTTCTTGGCGCAGCCCTTTCGCATCTGTTAATAAAATGGGATAGCCTTGTTTGGCAGCGTAAGGAGCAATCGCGACAGCATCAGCATAAGCAGAACCATTCACGACGACAGCCGCACTAGCACTCTTCATGTGCTTAGCCACATTTGCCGCCAATTCATAGCGGTTCTTTCCTTGAATACGGGATACGGATAGATTCATCGCTTTTAACTGCTTCACGACTTTTTCAGAAATACTCGCAGTCCCGCCAAGAATCGTTACCCGCTTCGTTTTCAGCTGCTGCAACACTGTCTTTACTGCACCTGAAAGACTGCCAGCATTCGTTAACAGGACTGGGGCCCCTTGCTGATAGGCATAAGGCACAGCACTCAGGGCATCTGCATAAGCATCACCGCCCACAAGCACAACGGCAGGCGCTTCCTGCCAGCCCCTTTTTGCGGCATTTACCGCGACCTCATACCGATTGCTTCCTTCTATCCTCGATACAGTGTGCTGAGCAAAAACGGATGGTGTATATAAACATAGTGAAATAGCAATCAGTAAAATACATTTGATATCCACACGCATGAAGTCAACCTCCTTGGTTTGAACCCTTCACCCAAGAACTTCATGAACTTTTAAAAAAGGCTGCCGAGTACGTTCTCGAGCAGCCTAAGAGGAGTATCTGAGGCACCCCTCAGGTTTGTGTTTTCTTATCTAAAATAACCTGACACACCGCTTGAAATACCTGACGCTAATCGATCTTTATACGTAGCAGATTTCAAGATGTTTGAATCAACTGGACTGGAAACAAAACCAGTTTCCAAAAGAACGCTCGGCATCTTAGAATATTTAATGACGTAGAAGCCAGCTGTTTTCACACCACGGTCTCTTGTGCCTAGTGCACTAACCATTTTAGGCTGGATGTTTTGCGCCAGCTTCAGGCTGTTTGCAGCCGCATAGGTTTTGTCATAATACGTTTCTGTTCCATTTGCACTGCTGTTATCATTTGAGTTCGCATGGACACTGATGAAGATATCTGCATTTGCTGACGCACCTTTGCTCACTCGTGTTTGAAGACTATCAAATGTGTCTGATGTTCTTGACATGGTCACAAGTGCACCAGCGTTGTTTAATTTCGTATTTAAACGCTTTGCTACATCTAAATTCAAATTCTTTTCATATAATCCGTATCCTACAGCTCCTGAATCATGCGCGCCATGACCTGGATCAATGAATACTTTTTTACCAACAGCTGGGTTTTTCAACTGGTTCACAACAGTTGGTGTCACTGTATTTGTACTGCCTACGACAGTAAATTTGGTGATTTTTTTGCTGCTCACTGTTGCTCTTGTTACTTTTGGCAGCGTCTTTTCATTTGTTAGAAGCAAAGCTTTGTTTTGTTTCGCTGCAATTCCTGCAGCAGAAGAAGAAGTGGCATAACCAAATCCTCTTCCTACATAGGTATTATTGACGCTCATATTATACTTTTTCACAATATTTGCCGCGACATCATAACGAGTCGAGCCTTTGATTCGTGTTGGAGATTTCAATTGGTTATAAGCGGCTTTTGTGACGTAATTCTCTCCGCCGACTACAATGGTTTGTTTCACATTGCTTGCTTTTGCAACAGAAGCGATTTCAGAGCGAAGTCCCTTTTTATCTGTGTATAGAATTGGGAATCCTTTTTGAGCTGCTACAGGTGCAATCGCAATCCCATGTGCATAGAAAGAACCCTCAACGACAACGACGCCTGCTGGCTTGTTCATTTTTTTCGCGATATTGGCAGATAGCTCATATCGGTTTTTCCCTGAGATACGCTGTGTGGAGATGCCCATTTTCTTCACTTGGTTGACCACGTTGTTTGACACACTTGATGTGCTGCCTAAAACGATCACCGTCTTTGTTTTTAATGAAGTTAAGGCTTTCTTTGTATCACCAGAAAGGCTTTTACTGTTAGTGTAAAGAACTGGTCCATTTTTTTGGTGTGCAAGTGGAATTCCTGCTGTTGCATCTGCATACGCAGTTTTCCCTACTAAAACGACTGTACTTGCAGTTCCCCATCCTTTTTTCGCTACGTTTGCCGCTACAGCATATCTGCTCCCGCCATCAATTCGTGAGACTGAATTGTCTGCCAAAGCTGTTGGAACGATAACGAAAATAGCGATGAGGCTGAGGATGGCTGTTTTCATCAATGAGCGCATCTTCTATGTCCTCCTTTTACCCTTTAATAGTTTGTTAGTTTTGTTCCTGGATAGTAGAACGAGAGTATGGAAGAATATGAGTTTCCAGATTCAGCTCTCGCTTTGGCTCCGTATTGGCTCATACCAATGCCGTGGCCATACCCTTTTCCTGAAATCGTGAAATCATTTGTATTGTTTTTGACTGACGCAAACGTGCTTTTCACCTTTGTTGCGCCCATAACGGATCTAAACTCGGTCATTTTCATACTTGCCGTTGTGCTTTTGTTTACCGAATATGTGCCTGTTTTGTTTTTCAGATGGTATGTCAGTTTGATCGATACCGTCTTCGCTCGTTGGCCTTTTGTTTTCCCTGAGAACGTCAGGCTTGAGATCGATGCGATTTTCATATCAGATGCAGCGGTTTCTTTGTTTTTGAGCAGCCATGATTTAAGGCCTGCAAGGTCAGCTGCATTTGTCTCTTTTGCTTTAGACCATTGAGATGCTGCTGTGCTAGCAGTCAATGTCGTGCCTAGTTGTTTCTTAGAGAGTTTCAGTGTCCATGGATTGACTGGATCTTTTGGATCCTTTTTGGCCACTAAGTATGGCAGTGCATTTCCCCATACTTCTTCACTTGCCTCTGTATAACCGCCATTGCTAGAGTAATAGGTTGCTGAAATGAGCTGATTGTTATATTTCAGAACCTTTCCTTTTGTAGCATCGACAGCTTTTGTCGAATTTGTGTACCAGTTATATCCCCCATATACTTGGAAGGCTGTTGTATCAGGGACGACTTTGCCAATACTTTTCACCGAATACGTTCTAGCGGCAACCGCCTGTGCTTTTAACGCTTCAACATTCCAGCTTGCAGGCATTTCATTTGGTACTACACCTTTTAGATAGTCTTCAAATGGAATATTTTCGAGAGTCGGCCTGATATACCCTGATTCAATTGCAAAGTTTACACTGCCTAAGTACGGCTTTCCTGCAATTTGAAGGACATTTTTTGTTGAATATTTCTCAGGAACAACTCTTACTGTGTTATACGTCTTTATGCCTTTTAATGAAATTTTTCCGTTAGAAATATTCAATTGGTAGTTTTGATTTTTTTTCAGATAGACTTGTTTGGCTAATGAATTTTTCAAGCTATCTTTAATTGCACTTGTGCTGCCAGCAAGATGATAAGCATATGTACCTTTTTCCTTCAACAGTGCTTTTAAAGATGCTGTGACAGAATCGGGTTTCACATACACAACGGTACTGTTAGATTTTGCAGCCAATTGCGACAGCGGCATAGCATAAATATAGCTAGAGGCTTTTGCCAAATAAACTTTATCTGCATTAATATTTAATTTTTTTATAATATTCACAGATAATTCATAGCGATTGGCACCGCTGATTCTTGTCACCTGTGAGGTTTTTTTGATTTGATTTTCCACTTTTTGACCAGTGCTTTTCGTACTGCCGATGATGATCACTTTACTTGGCATTCTATAAGACGGAATGGAATCTTTTTTTGTTAACAGGATAGGGTATCCCTTTCTCGATGCGTAGGATGCAATGGCAATCCCATTCATAAATGAGTTCCCGCCGACAACGACAGCTTGCTTATAGTTACCCATTTCTTTAGCGATTTTTTGGGAGATTTCAAACTTGTCTTTTCCACTAATACGTCTGACTTTGCCATACTTTTTAATAGATTTCTCAGCAGCTGTTGAAATACTTTTCGTATTTCCGATAATCAGGATGTTATCCGGCTTCATTTTCTTCAGCTGGTTTTCTGTTGTTTTCGTCAGCTTTTCAATATTCGTATACAAAATAGGTGCGCCCAGTTTGTATGCTAACGGTGATACAGAAATCGCATGATCAAATGCATCTCTGCTCACAATGACAACAGTTGATGGATTTTTCCAGCCAGCAGATGCAATACTGTTGGCTACTTCGTATCTATTTTTGCCGTCATATCTTTTCGTTACAGCAACATTTGATCCTGATAGCTTGTATTCTCCAGTTGTTGAAATATCCATGCTTGTTTTGTTTCCGATATAATTAGATAATTTCACCGAAATTGCCGAGCTGGCCATGGCAGACTGAAGGGGTGCAATTAGTAGAGTCAGTGTTATTAGGACAATAAGTGTAATGCCTGTTTTCTTCAATTTTGTTCATCCCGCCCATCTTTTTTACTTCTGTTTTTCAATCTTCTGGATTTCCTTTTGACCACTGTCATTAATAAAGTAAGAGATTTCTACTGTGTCTCCTGGTTTAAATTCATTTAACACATCTTTAAAATTATCCGTAAATTCATAGCTTAAGGTCGTGTTCACTTTTTTCACTTCGACTGTATGTGCATCAGCCATTCCAATAAATTCAGCTTTCTCTTCCAGTACCTGAGGAGTTGAACTGCTTGTCTTGTTTTCTCCTGAGGACTGCTCAGCCGTTCCACATGCTGTGAGCACGATACCTAGTAGCAGTATTAAGAACGGTAAAACGACGATTTTCTTCATTTTTTTCACCTCATGTCTTTGTATCGTCTTATAACTTATTATTTTAAGGTAAATTTAAGGTTTTTTGAAACCTTTTTTTTGTTACAACGTCTATATCTAGGTTCAGAGTAAAAAAATAACTTGTTTATCAAGATTCGTAAACCTATAATCATGGAAGAATCATAGAAAAGGTGAGGGACATTATGAGAGCTGAAAGAAAAAGAAAGAAGAAAAAGGTTCTTTGGATTGTTTTATCGATTATTGGCTTATTCGTATTAGCAACTGGCGGATACGCATATCATCTTTGGAACACAGCAGCATCGACCGTCGCAGGCATTCAAGAGAATTTAAAGAAGTCAGATAAGCGTGACAAAGATGTCGATTTAAGTAAGAAAGACCCGATTTCTATTTTAGTCATGGGTGTCGATGAACGAAAAAATGACCGAGGTCGTGCAGATACATTAATATACATGACAGTAAATCCGAAAACGAAAACGACCGAGATGGTGAGCATCCCGCGTGATACGTATACGAAAATTGTCGGAAAAGGCACAATGGATAAAATCAACCATTCCTATGCATTCGGCGGTACACAAATGGCAGCAGATACTGTAGAGGAACTTCTTGATGTACCTGTTGATTACTTCGTTAAAGTCAATATGGAAAGCTTCAAGGATATTGTTGATACACTTGGCGGTATTACAGTAAATAGCACGTTTGCATTTAGCTATGACGGCCATTCATTTGGTACCGGAGAAATTAACCTGAATGGGGATCAAGCCCTTGCCTACACAAGAATGAGAAAGCAAGATCCAAAAGGTGATTTCGGACGTCAGCAAAGACAGCGTCAGGTCATTGAAGGCATCATTGCAAAAGGTGCAAACATTTCATCTATTACGAAATTCGGCGATATGTTCAAAGTCGTGGAAAACAATATGAAGACAAATATGTCATTTGACGATATGTGGACGATGATGAATGATTATCGTGATGCAAGACAGCATGTGGAGCAGCACGAACTGAAAGGATCAGGCACACGTATCAATAACATTTATTACTACCAGCTTGATGACAGCAGTCTTGCGGATGTGAAGAAGGAATTGAAGGAAAGTTTGGAGCAGTAAAAAAGAAGACTACATTTCTGTAGTCTTCTTTTTTTATGATTGAAATGGAACTGGTTTTTCTTCACTTAATCCAAAACGATGGAGGAGCTCTTCGACAATTCGTTTTGACGCTTGTCCATCACCATATGGATTAGACGCCTTCGACATGTTGTCGTACTCTTTCTGATCGACTAGCAGCTGTTTTGCCATGTTGTAAATGGTCTCTTCATCTGTACCTGCGAGTTTAAGCGTGCCAGCTTTCACACCTTCAGGGCGTTCTGTTGTATCGCGCAGCACTAATACTGGCTTCCCTAGAGAAGGCGCCTCCTCTTGAACACCGCCAGAATCCGTTAATATAAAGTGTGAGGCAGCAGCAAAGTTATGGAAATCAACGACTTCAAGCGGCTCAATTAAATGCACACGATCAAGATCACTGAATTCTGTCTGAGCCGCATCACGAACAGCAGGGTTTAAATGTACAGGGTAGACAACCTGAACATCTTCAAACTCTTCAACAATACGTCTAATTGCTCTAAACATGTTTTTCATCGGCTGGCCGAGATTCTCCCTGCGATGAGCCGTTAACAAGATCATTTTATCTGTGCCTATCTTCTCTAAAATAGGGTGCTGATACTGATCTGTAACCGTTGTTTGCAACGCATCAATCGCAGTATTCCCCGTCACACAAATCGTCTCTTCTTTTTTATTTTCAATTAAAAGATTCTGCTTCGCCTCATTTGTAGGAGCAAAATGAATATCGGCAATTGTGCCTGTCATTTGCCGGTTCAATTCCTCAGGGAACGGCGAGTATTTATTGTGTGTTCTTAAACCCGCTTCAACGTGACCGACTGAAATTTGGTGGTAAAATGCGGCCAAGCTTCCTGCAAAGGTTGTTGTTGTGTCTCCATGAACAAGGACAATATCAGGTTTTTCCTCTTGGAATAATTGATCTAGCTTCAATAGCGCATTTGATGTGATTTCAGATAATGTCTGGCGCTGCTTCATGATGTTTAAATCATGATCTGGCGTAATAGAAAAAGCCTCAAGGACTTGATCAAGCATTTCTCTATGCTGAGCTGTTACAGTAACAATCGAATTTATCTGTGGATGTTTATTCAGTTCAAGGACAAGTGGTGCCATTTTGATTGCTTCAGGTCTAGTACCGAAAATAGTCATTACATTTAGTTTTTTCACTTGTTTATGCCTCTTTCCAACAATACATATTGTTTTTATTATACAAAAGATCTCTTCGAATGATAAACTAACAATGCTAAAATTAATAAAATTTTCACAGATCTGATTGTTTATATTTACGATTTTCTATTAAAATTACTTTAAACATCATAAAATTATTTGATTACTTTTAAAAGTAAGGTAGAATTTAGTGGTATTCTCTTAATTTTCACATCAGTATTTAAGGACGGTGCAAAATACATTGAAAAAAGTACGTAAAGCCATTATACCAGCTGCAGGTCTCGGGACACGTTTCCTTCCTGCAACAAAAGCCATGCCTAAAGAGATGCTCCCAATCGTTGATAAACCAACCATTCAATATATTATTGAAGAAGCAGTTGAATCAGGAATCGAAGACATTATTATCGTCACTGGAAAAGGAAAAAGAGCAATTGAAGATCATTTTGATTTTGCTCCAGAACTTGAGCGTAACCTAGAGGAAAAAGGGAAAAAGGAACTGTTAGAAAAAGTAAGAAAATCTTCTAACATTGCTGATATTCACTACATTCGTCAAAAAGAACCAAAAGGTCTTGGACATGCTGTTTGGTGCGCACGCAATTTTATTGGTGATGAGCCTTTTGCTGTTTTATTAGGTGATGACATTGTTCAAGCCGAAACACCTGGGCTTCGCCAGCTGATGGATGAATATGAAAAAACTCTATCATCTGTCATTGGTGTTCAGCAAGTAGCAGACAGCGATACGCATCGCTACGGGATCATTGACCCTCTTACTCAAGAAGGACGCCGCTACCAAGTCAAAAACTTTGTTGAAAAGCCGCCGCAAGGAACAGCACCATCGAACCTAGCAATCTTAGGGCGCTACATTTTCACGCCAGAGATCTTTATGTACCTTGAACAGCAAGAGATTGGTGCAGGCGGAGAAATTCAACTGACAGATGCCATTCAAAAGCTAAATGACATCCAGCGCGTATTCGCCTATGATTTCGAAGGAAAACGATACGATGTCGGCGAGAAGCAAGGCTTCATTGAAACAACGCTTGAGTTTGCTCTTCAGGATGAAGAATTAAAAAAGAAACTCATTCCATTTATGAAACAGCTTCTCGAAAAAGAAGAAGTGAATTAAAGAAGCTGCCGACATCGGCAGCTTTCAGATTATTGGCAAAGGGCTAAAATGATCTTAATTTTAGCCCTTTGTCTTCTTTTCAGCGTGATAGAAAACCTTTGCAGTCTAGGAAGGGCGAGTACCGGAGCGGAGCGAATTGAAACATTCGTGAGCACCGGAGCGCAGACCTGACACCGAATGCGAGGGTTTGCCTACACGCTGAAAGCTGCCGGCATCGGCAGCTTTTTTATTTAATCACTGAAATAGTCAGTGTATGCTGTTCATTATCAATGACAAACAGGTTATTTTCGCCCTTCACTGCGAATTTCGTTCGTTTCTCATTCATCCAGACATTCTGTTCTGTCAGCCCAAGTGTGGAAGGTGAGATTGGCATAATGTCGCGAAACACAATGGTGTTTGCCTGCCCCTTTTGAATGACATAGTCGGTTTTCTCTGTGGTCAATCTCTCAATCGTATCACCTTGATCATTTTTGACTGAACTCAGCGTTTGCATTCTCTGTTTAAGCACAGATTCTTCTTTTCCAAGGAAAGAAAGTAAATACTCATACGAACCTGCCGATGCAGGCGATACATAGGAATTAAATTGTACTGGTCCAATAGATAATGACTTTAATTCCTCTGCATTTTGAAGCGCAGCAGATTTAACAAAATACGTTTCTGACGCTGTTTTAATTTGAACGATTTGTTTATTTTCAGCCACAGCCTGTACTTCTTGTCCAAATGGCAAAGTGACATCGGCCTTTTTTTTCATGGCTTGGTCTTTGTAAACCTTGAGTGGATCAGCCGTGACAATCACCTGCTGATCCACCTTTTTCATATCAGGCGATCCCTTGGTCTGCGGGTTCTTCGACTGGGGAGCTTCTGCCTTATGCGATGGGATTGCACCAAATGTCGCCAGTGTACGTAGCGGGCGATCTGAAAACATTGATAAGGCTAGCAATATCGTTAAGACCGCTAAAACTGTCACTTGAAATGCGGGTCCGAACAGTGAACGACGTTTTCCGTTCTCTTGATAGCGAGACACCTTTTCTGTCTTTTGTACGCCTTTTCTGCCTTCCTTATGTTCCATTTGGTATTTTTGTTTTTCTTTCTTAGAAAGCTTGTTAAACCAGTCAACAAACTCCTTATATTCCTTCACGACCTTTTTCGTATCATCAAACATGCGAAGCTCACCATAATGCATCCAAGCTACCCGATCACAGATTTTTTGAATTTGGCTAATGGAGTGACTGACAAAAAAGATCGTCTTTCCTTGTTCCTTGAATTCTGTAATGCGGTCCACACATTTTTGATAGAAGGTTTGGTCTCCAACAGACAGTGCTTCATCAATAATGAGGATATCTGGATCAATATGCGCTGAAATGGCAAAACCAAGACGTGATTTCATTCCGCTTGAATAGCTCTTAACCGGTTGGTCAATAAAGTCGCCAATATCCGCAAACTCAACGATTTTTTCATAAAGCTCGTCTATCTCTTTATTCGTCAATCCCATCATTAAGCACTTTAAGCGAATGTTGTCTTTCCCGCTTAATTGGTTGTTCAGCCCTGCTGCAATGGCGATTAACGAAGGCTGGCCGTCCATATCAATTTCACCACTTGTCGGTGGAATGATTTTCGCTAGAAGGTTCGACATTGTCGATTTTCCAGAGCCGTTAATCCCTACAAAACCAATTGTCTCGCCTTCATATACATCAAAGGACACATCACGTACAGCAAAAAAACCTTTTTCATTTTTATTAGGCAAAAACAGTCCTTTGATCTTATCCGACTGTTTTTTATATAGGACGTATTGCTTGGATACGTTTCGAAACGAAACCTTTAGTTTCATCGTATAATCTCCTTACTTTTTAAAGAAAATCGACAAATTTATCCCTAAATTTCATATGAAGCAATGAACCGACTGTTAAAAGAAGAAGCGTGATCAGCCAAAAATAAAGTGTGTATTTGACATCATGGAAGAACCATTCTCCCTTTAACAAACTATTTCTGAAACCATCAATAATGTAGAAAAGAGGATTCAGTCTTAAAATATCTCCAATCCACGCCTTATCTCCAGTAAGTTTCTCTGAAATATTCCAAAAAATCGGCAGCAAAAAGAAAAGTAATCGTGTCACGGATTGTAAAAGAAATTGATAGTCTCTCACGAGTACGCTAATCGTGGAATTAAACAAACTAAACGAAAACATAAACGCGATCATACAAATAAGATAGTATATATATTGTAGCCAATGCGTGTCAGGATAGATGCCATTGGAAATCAGCACAATCAGATAGACACCCATCATAACAAAGTAGCTGAACAAGTTGGACATAATCACCACAGACGGCAGCGCACTAATCGGAAAATTCATTTTTGATACCATATTAATGCGTTTAAACACACTGTTTGATCCATCAAGAATCGTGGGACTAATGAAGAACCAAGGGATTAATCCGGCAAGCATCCAGATGATAAATGGCACCTCCATGCCGCCAATGACAATCGGCTCTCCTCCGCGAATGCCCATACCAAAAACAAACCAGTAAGCCAGCATTTGAATCAATGGATTTAAAAACTGCCATAAAACACCTAAATAATTCATCTGATATTTTGATTTTGTTTCATAAACAGCAAGTCGCATAATCAGCGGAAATGAGCTGATTTGCTCCTTTAGTATCGTCAACATTGCGTTCATTCTAATCTTCCTTAGATATAAGTTTTTGGAATTACTTTTTTAAAAAGCACCGCTCATAATTGTAACAGATGTTGAGGAATATTTCACTTGTGGACAAAGTGAGTATAGCAAAGAAATGAAAAAAGGAGGCAACTACTCCCTCCTAGCTAGATTCAACCCTTGAGCTTTGACAACAAGCGAGTTAAGAAAGTTGAACTTTTTAATGAAATATTTCCTTTATCCGTCTCATAGAACTCTATCTGAAAAGGCTCTAATCTATACATATGATATAATTTTTCTGTCAATAAACTTTTTCTCAATCTAAAATGACGCTCCTGGGAATAATAAAATAAGTCATATGTTTTAAATCCTTCAAAGAAATGTTTCCAATTAATCTTGAATTCTGTGCTTGAAACCCTTTCCATAAAGATCTTTTCTTGTGTTATTCGATTTTTAAAATAAAATGCACCTGATTCTATTATTGGCCATTCTGTTAATATAAAAATACCTACTTCATTTAAAATCAACTGTTCTAACTTTACATCAATATTTTCAAGAGATAACTTTCCGTTACTAGTGAAAAATAGGTTGAACTTTGAATCTTTAAAGTTATTGAGTTTGTTCCTATACATTTTGTTAGAGATTCTAAATTTATCTTCCTTATTATTTCTTTTTACAATAATGTAAATATCGTATGTCGCAACTTGATTAAAATCTTTTAACGAAAGTTCTGCTTTTATTTTACCTGTATGATCTACAAACGCACTAACTACAGTCTTTTCAGTTAAATTATGCCTAGATTCAAATGAAATAAAGACACATGCATCATCAAATGATTTCGGAATGTCTATACCTTCGAATAAGACCTTTCCATCTTCAACGCCTATTTTATTTATTTTTATAAATTCTTCTTTTAACACTTTTATCTCAAATAATTCATCTGGTATGTCAAGTGTTTTATTTCTAAAAAACGGAAGAGACCAGTAGAATTTTCCATTATCTTTTATTACGTTTCCTTTTGGGTTACCAGCTAGATAATAAATCAATTCTTCATGCAAATCATTCAAAATAAAGTAAATATAAAGGTTACTTGTAATTCCTAAATCATTATCGAAAATATGATCAACTTTTTGTAAAATAGGCTTAATTTCTTTATAAAAAACGTGTCTGAATTTTTTGTCCAATACGATATTTTTAATTGGAAAGAATAAGCGTTCAATATTTCTTTTTAAAAACTCATTTTCAAGCTCTTTATCTCCATAAGCTTCAAAATATTGCATTTGGTATTTAAGAGATTCTATTCGATCTTGGAAATTACGTAAATCACCATTTAGCTGGGTTATTGATTTCTGAGTTGCTTCTTCTCCTCTTTTTCTCCAAAGATACACAACATCTGTGATGATGGCTATTTTCTTTGCATATAAAAATGCCTTGTGAACCATCGGACGATCCGCATATAGCATACCTGGAGGCATAAAACACTGATGTTCAAAGATCAATTCTCTGCGGAAAATTTTGTTCCAATAAAATCCATCATAAAAAATATCAGGGTAATCTTTCACGTGTTCGATTAACCTGTTTGTTTGCCAAACTTCTCTCTCTTTTTTATAAATAATTTCTTTTTGAACACCATTTATTAAAATATTCGGCCTTCCTATGACAATATCCGCTTCACTTCTTTTGGCTTCTAAATATAACTTTTCATATGCATCTAGTGGCAGTATATCATCTGAATCCATCAAGGTAATGTATTCCCCAGTTGCATATTTCAGCCCGTGATTTCCTGCATTAGCCCCACCACTATTTTTTTGATGAATTACCGTTATATTAGGGTATTTCTTTTCATATTCATTTAAAATTTCCGCACTATTATCGGGACTTTCATCATTCACTGCAATAATCTGCAAGTCAGGCAAGGATTGATTGACAAGTGAATCAAGGCACTCCTTCAAATAGTACTCTGTATTATAAACCAACACTACTACGCTTAGTTTATACTGGCTCATTCGATAGCTCCCCTCCTTGATTCGTTATTCTTTTTTTGTCTTGAACAGGATAATCCTCTAAAACTATTTTAATAATGGTACAAATTTGTTCTACTTCATCAGAGGTTAGTTCAGAATACATTGGTAATGCCAAAATACGATCACTCACATAACCTGCTACCGGTGTTTCATTTGAATTAAATGAATAACATCCAAAATCATTACATAGTGGATAGAAATATTTTCTAGTAAATAAATTATATTCTTTTAATACTTCATTTAAATAGTCTCTCATTTTTATATTTTCTAGTAAAATTGGAAAGTAAGAATAGTTATGCTGGACATTTCTATTAATTTGAACAAGGTTAATCCCTGGTATTTCTGAAAGATGTCTTTCATAAATATGATAAACTTCTTTTCTCTTTAAGATATCTTGATCAATTTCTCTTAGATTAACCAATCCCATTGCAGCTTGAAATTCATTCATTTTTGCATTAATCCCGATGTAATCTACCGTTTCACTGGAAGTAATACCAAAATTTTTAAAAGCTTTAAGTAGTTTTGTTAAGTCTTTTCGTTTATAGCACAACACTCCACCTTCTATAGAATGGAAAACTTTTGTGGCATGCATACTAAACATAGAAACATCACCATATTCTCCAATAAAGTTTCCATTCACTTTTACTCCGAAAGCATGTGCAGCATCATAAATAAGGGATATCCCATAATCCCTTGAGATTCTTTCTAATTCAACTACATCACAAGGATTCCCAAAAACATGTACCGCAACTATTGCTCTTGTTTTTTCTGTAATGAGGTGTTCAATTTGTTTAACATCAATATTAAATGTATTTGATTCAATATCACAAAAAACTGGTTGGAAACCAGTATTTTTTATTGCATGAATCGTAGAAGCAAAAGTAAAAGGGGTAGTAATAATTTCCCCATTTCCTTCTAATGTTTTCAGGGCTATTTCTAAAGCTAAATGACCATTAGTGAACAGTTCAAGTTCTGAAGCTCCTAAATAATTTTTAAGTTTAGTTTTAAACTCTTCATGTAAGGGACCGTCATTTGTTAACCAGTTATTCTCCCAAATATCTTTTATTTTATCAGTATACTCCTCAAATTTAGGAAGTTTTGGTTTTGTAACATGTATTGGTTTTGGAAATTTAAGTTGTTCTCCCATCTAACTTCTCCAATCAATTAAAGATTCTATTGAATCTACATCAAATACAGGGATGCCAGCAGCCTTAATTTGGTCCCTTTCACTAAAGGAATCATCGATAAATATAGAAGATATTTGGTTATCTATATATTTTGATTTTATATCCTCTTTTTCTAAATGAATGATACGATTAAATAGGTTTGCATTGATTCGAAGTTTTTCTAGGGTTTCTTTGATATTATGAATATGCTTTGTAATTAAAATAATTTCTTTATTACTATTAAAACACTGATATAAAAATAACATTAACAGTGGATTAACTTTGTCTTTATACGTTATCGTATCATCAAAATCAACATACACTCTTTGATAAGAGTACCGAATAGTAAACCGGTTAATTAGGGCTCGGTCTACTTCAAGGTCTACACCATTATCTTCTACTTTTATATCAAAATCCATCCGGTCATATAAACTAAGTAGTGGGAAATTAACACCTTTGTTACGATATAAAGCCATAGTTCCTGCAATACGTGGAGCCACTTCTAACAATTTGTAATTCCCATTCACATCTTCTTTAATTTGAAAAAACCACGCTCCTCTAAATTGAAGATGTTTGTTAATCTCATGAGCAATTTGTTTTGTCTGTTCATCCATTTGCAACGTAGCCGAATTCACGCTTATGCCACTCTTAATTCGTTTTCTTTCTCGTCTGCCAGCGTATTTAAGTTCTCCACTTTTATTCGTAAAACAATCTATCGTATATTCTTTACCTGGAAGATATTCTAGTATTAATAAATCAGATTGGTTATTTTTATAGAATTCTAACTCTTTTTTATCTCTTGCAAGAGCTATCCCTTTTGATCCTTGACCAACATCAGGCTTTAAAAAGACAGGAAAAATTTCAACTTCCTCTATTGTTTCGTACATTTTGGGCACAAAAGGTTGCTTTTTAAAAAACTCATATGTTTTCTTTTTAGATCTAGCAACCTCGCATGTCAATTGGTCAGATGTTACAACTAATGCTTTTATTTGTTTTTGATTTTGTGCTAATTTCAACACAACACTATCATGAGCTGGTAAAATAAAATCAATTTTATTTTCATCAATTAAATGATTCAATTTAACAATAAAGTCTTCATCATGTATATCCGGGACATTCTCTATATAATTTTTATATACATATTTACCATGATCAGCGACACTGGAAGCACCTATCAACTCAAAATCCTTAGAGAACTTAAGTGAATTGTGAATTTCTAAACCAATCTCTGAACCGCATGGGAACACTAGTACATTTTTCATCGTTACCTCCAATTATTGATTTCCAAACACTGTTTCGCTAACTAATTTGGCTGAATCTCCTTTTTCAAGGCTACAGTATTTTTGGTAAAACTCATTATATTTTTCTCTGTATTCATCTTCAATGTAATGTATATTTCTTATAGCATTGAACAACTGCTGCTGCTTTTCTAACACAGGACCAGGTAAATCCTTGTACATATCTAAGTAAAAGCCTCTAATTTCTTCTTTATAAAGTTGATAATCATATGCATAGAACAAAATTGGTTTTTTACTGTTTGCAAATTCAAAAAACACAGATGAATAATCAGTAATTAACATGTCAGAAATTAAATACAACTCTTGAATATCATCATATTTAGATAAATCAATGATTGATGAATGTTTATCTGGACTAAGAACTAAATAATCAGAGATTAAATGATGCATGCGTAAGATTAGTATATAATCATCACCAAACTCTCTTTGGAACTGCTCTAAATCGAATTTCATCTCAAATGAATGGTTCCAAGACCCGCTCAATTCATTGTCTCTCCATGTTGGTGCATACAATATTATTTGTTTATTTTTTGGGATGTTCAATTTTGTTTTTATTGATTCAATTCTTTCTTGTTTACTATTTTTATAAAAAATATCATTAGATGGATAGCCATTTAATATTATTTCTTTCTCAAACTTAAAAGCCCGCTGGAAGATATCTTTAGAGTATTCGTTTGCTGCTAATAAGTAATCCCAATTACGAGATTCTAAATAAAAATTTTCTCTAGCCATTTTTTCAGGCCCATCTACTTCTATGTCATACCCCAATCGTTTTAAGGGAGTTCCGTGCCATGTCTGGATATACACATTACCTTCCCTTTTTCGATGGACCGGAAAAATAATGTTATTAACCCAGTACTTAGAAAGCGCCAGATACCGATAATAATCTTCCTCTTCTCTATTTACTATAAGAGGATTTCCTGGAATTTCAGATTTTCCTTGATAGGACCATATAAACTGATACTCTTTATCATATCCATTTTCTAATAAGTATTCATAAATATATTTTGGATTTCCTGAATAACTTTTTCCTAAAAAACTTTCAAAGAAAATCATTTTTTTATTCATTGGCTGACTCTCACAAACGTTATTAAAAACAGTTTTGCCTCTAGCGATATTGTAAGTTTTCAGATATTGTTCATTATCGGTAAACCAAATTGCCAAACTTTCCTTTCCCATAGTTACATAAACAATGAGTTTATACTCATCTTTATAATCATTTTCAAGTAGATATCTATCTTCCTCTTTTGAGAAATCAGAGTAGCCTGTCATATCTATTAGCTCTTTATAACAAATTCGTCGACTACTATCTCTGATTTGTAAAAACAAATCCCATCTGCTATTGAGATCTAAATCTTGCTTTAATTTATCTATCATGATAATTTGTTTGAAATTATATTTATTTCCTTCTTGTGAAAAATTTATTGAGTAACCGAATGATTTATTATTATCTCTTCTTACTGCTATTAGTTCTAATTGGTTTACTTGATATTCATTTGAAAATTGAGTAACTTCACCTTCAATATAGAAATTAGAACCTACACTTTTTAAAGTGTTTATATACTGTGAAAAATTATTTTTTTTGAAATCGAAAGATAAATAACCGTTTTTCGTCTTAAAACTTTTAAATTTCAAATTTAAATCTTCCGAATATGAGATAAACCCCTGATTATTCAAACTAAAGGGAGTTCTTTTCCGTAAATATTTACTGTGTAATCTAAGACTAATATACACATCAAAAATTCCATTTTTACCAAAATCGGCTATATCCTCAAGATTGAAAATAGCTGTTCTATTTTTAATCTGACTATTCAAAAATCTACCAGTTTCTCTATCTTTCAGAATTATATACTTATGGGCTGGGAAAAGGCCTAAATTTTTAACAGAAAAAAGGAGTCTACCTTCTTTTATTTGAAGTTCTACTTTATGTTTATTTATTGTTGACTTAAATATTTTTATAAATAATTTTTTAATATCCATATTTAATCATCATAACCCCATCTCAATTTACATTTATCATCATTTAAAAAAGTAAAATTCCCCATCCAAACTACTGAATAGGGCACACCAATTAATTTATTAATTTACTTTCCCATAATTTTTTTGATAGTATTTTTTATATTCATCATCTAAAATATTCTGAAACCATTTAGAGTTATTTAAATACCAATCAATTGTTTTTATAATACCAGATTCAAAATGATACTTCGGTTGCCATTGAAGCTCCTTTTCAATCTTCGTTGGATCAATAGCATAACGTCTATCATGACCTTTTCGATCTTTCACAAAGGTGATCAATTCTTTGGTTATTTTTTTATCTACCTTTTCATTTAAGTAACCTATAATTTTATTCACAAGATCAATATTTGTTTTTTCATTATGTCCACCAATATTATACACTTCTCCAAGCTGACCATTTTTTATAACTAAGTCTACTGCACTGCAATGGTCTTCTACAAAGAGCCAATCTCTTACATTCAATCCGTCACCATAAACCGGAATTTGTTTTTTTTCAATACATTGATGTATAACAAGTGGTATTAATTTTTCTGGAAATTGAAATGGCCCATAATTGTTAGAACATCTAGTAATGTTTACAGGAAATTTATACGTATCAAAAAATGACTGAACCAATAAATCTGCTGAGGCTTTACTAGCTGAATAAGGGCTGTGTGGGTCTAAAGGTGTCTCTTCTGTAAAATAACCTTCATTACTTAATGAACCATATACTTCATCCGTTGAAATTTGAATAAACTTTTTTCCTTCTATATATGTATCTTCACCATTTTGCCAAAACTTTTTAGCTGTATTCAACAAATTCAGTGTACCAAGCACATTAGTTTCAACAAAAATGGTAGGATTTTCAATGCTCCTATCCACATGAGATTCTGCTGCAAAATTCACTACATAGTCAATTTCATTATTTTCAAAAATTTCATGCAATAAAGCCGAGTCATTAATATCACCTTTAATAAATTTATAATTTTCAACACCATCATAGTCTGTTAAGTTTTCGAGATTTCCTGCATACGTTAATTTATCTAAGTTGATAATTTTAATATCTATATATGTATCTAACAAAAATGCAATGAAGTTAGATCCTATAAAACCTGCTCCACCTGTAACGAGATAAGTTTTCATTATACTCTCCTTCATCATCTTATTTAAAAATGACTTCTTTATTTTCAGCTAGATCTAATAAGTAACTTCCATATTCAGTTTTTGATAAAGGTAATGCTAAGCGATAAAGTTGCTCTTCGTTTATGTACCCTTTACGGTAAGCAATTTCCTCCAATGATGCCACATATAGCCCTTGTCTATTTTGAACAGCTTCAATATAATTACTCGCTTCAAGTAAACTTTTATGTGTTCCAGTATCAAGCCAAGCCATTCCTCGACCCATAATTTCAACCTTCAGTTTACCCTGTTGCAAATAATACTCATTAATAGAGCTGATTTCAATCTCACCTCTCGCAGAAGGCTTCACATTTTTTGCTATATCTATCACTTTATTATCATAAAAGTAGAGACCCGGTACAGCATAGTTTGATTTAGGTTGTTTAGGCTTTTCTTCTATACCTAGAACATTACCGTCATTGTCAAATTGTACGACTCCATAATCTTCTGGATTTTTTACATAATATCCAAAAATAAGCGCACCTGTCTTTAAGTTCACTGCTTTATTTAATATTTCAGTCAACCCTTGACCATAAAATATATTGTCTCCTAGCACTAGACATACACTATCTTCACCAATAAATTCTTCTCCAATGATGAATGCATCTGCAAGACCTTTAGGCTCACTTTGCACCTGATAACTCAAGTGTATCCCCAAGTTTTCTCCAGTTCCTAAAAGACGTTTAAATTGTTCTAAATCACTTGGAGTAGTGATGATAAGAACTTCTTTAATTCCACTAAGCATAAGAACAGATAATGGATAATAAATCATTGGTTTGTCGTATATTGGAACTAGCTGTTTAGAAATACCTTTTGTAATAGGGTATAGCCTTGAGCCTGTACCACCAGCTAAAATTATTCCTTTCAAGATAATCCTCCTATAAAAAATTACTTAGAAATGTCAAAAGTTCTAGTAAAATAGCTTTCTTTAACTTGAATATCAGCTTTATAATAACATATACCTAATACAAAGTTAACATTATCTTGGAGGATAAATTACAATTTTAAATAATCAAACCAAAAAAAGCACTATTAAGGTGGTTTACATTTTGATTGATTCCCCTTAATAGTGCTTATCATTATTTATTATTCAAACACCACTTCCACGACCCGCTTCGAAGATTCTCCAGTCTCTAAGTAGCAGAATTTCTCATAAAACGGTGCGAATGATTCTGGTAGTGTAAAGGTCGGCTGTTCTGTTTCTCTTACCCAGTCAATGACACTTGCTGTCTCTTTCACAAGTGGTCCAGGTGCTTCTTGTTCAAAGTCGAAGTAGAAGCCTCTGAGCTTGTCTCGATATGTTTCAATGTCTGGCACATAGAACAACATCGGACGTTTGAGGTTTGCATAATCAAAGAACACAGATGAGTAATCTGTGATGAGCAGATCAGAAATCATATAAAGGTCTCTAATGTCTTCGTAATGGGAGAAGTCATAGGCAAAGCCTTCATATGGTCCTAAATCAAAGTTTTCAGCAACTAGATAGTGCATACGCAGAATGATGATATATTCATCTCCGATTGCAGCTCTCAGCTCATGCAGATCAAGGTCTAAATCAAATTTGTACTGCCCTTTTTTATAAAATTGGTCGTCTCTCCATGTCGGTGCGTATAAGATCAATTTTTTATCCAGCGGCAGGTTCATTTTTTGTTTCAGTGCTCTCATCGTTTCTTCATTGTTTTGATTGTGAAGGAAGTCATTTCTCGGATATCCTGACTCAATCATAGTCTTTTGGAATTGGAACGCACGTGTAAAAATTTCAGTCGAGTAGGCATTAGGAGAAATGAGATAATCCCAATTCGATGCTTCTTTCGTGAAATTCTTTTTGTATTTCTTCGTGTTTGTTCCAGGCATATGCACCTCGTCCATGTCCATTGCCAATCGTTTTAACGGCGTACCATGCCAAGTCTGCAAGTATGTTGTGTGATCTGGCTTTGGAACCCATAGCGGCAAACGGCTGTTTACGACCCAGTACTCAGCTCTTGCCATCGCAAAGATCCATTTCAATGACAGACGATTGATATAGTAGATTCCTTTTTCCTTAAACGGTGCTTCATGACCCTTTTTAACGCTCCAGATCAGCGTATATTCAGGGTGATTTTCTTTCATATACTCATAAATCCCACGCGGGTTACAACTGAATTGTTTTCCATTAAAGCTTTCAAATACAACGGTTTTCTTTTTCACAGACAGCTTACTCGCCAGCTTAAAGGTCGTTTTAAACGTTCTTGTCACAAGGCGGTTACGGACTTTTTTGATTTTGCCGATCTGCTTTTTGAATTTCTTCCATTTGCTTTTAACGTAATACTTCGCACGTGTCTTCATTGTGTAATCATTAATTCGTATGCCAAGCGTTTGTCTCTTTTTCTTTCGGTACACTTCATATCGAATCGGTACATCGTTTCTTTTATGGATTTGAACAAGTCCTTTGAGTTTGTTCGAGCGGTCTCCAAGCACTAAAGAAGTGGTTGTTAATGTTTCCTCTGCTCCGTTCACATCGCAGATAAATTCAAGATAGAAGCGATATACAAGGCGTTTGTTCAAGGAATAGGTCAATTCCTCTAAAGGAACTTCTGCTAAAAATTGATAAAGCTGTGGTACACGTTGATCTTCACGGTATTCGATCACTTCATCTTTTATATGGGTGATATTTACCGGAAAACGATGCTCAATTGGTTCTTCACCATTTTTCTTCAATAGAAGCTTTGCTTCTTTGATCTCATACGGATGTTCTGCACTTAGAACGCCTGCATAACCGGATAAAGATAACATACATCCTTTGTTGAGCTCGATATGATTGAATTTTACAACCTTCAGCTCACGTTTGATTTTCAAAGAAGCATTCCCTTTGTCTGTGCGGTATGGAATGATATACAGCATGGCGTCTTTATTTTCTAAAAAAGTCAGCTCAGGCTTTTCTATTTCCATTTTTAAACGGCGTTTATAGTATGACGTTTTCTCTTCAGATTCAATATCTGTATTGAGATCCGCTTCTTTTACTTCGTCTTCCTCTTCTTCTGAATCAGAATCATAGGCTGAGTCCTCAAGCTCGTCTTCATCCTCTTCTTTGTTAGTGCTCAGATAGTCCGTGACATACAAGTTATATGTCTGGCCTTGCTCTAACGCAAGCGGAAGCGATGTATCACTCAATACCAATTTGAATAGATTCTCTTCTTGATGAACAAGCGGAAGAAAAAGTTCTTGTTTTGACACTCTCTCCCTTATAAACAAATAAAATTTTCTTTCTGTTAATGGCATGTCATCGTCGATGCGAATGAGCATTTCTAGTTTATCATGTTGATTTTTTAACCCTTCAACGACACTCTTCTTATGAATTCCCTCTTCAATCATTAATCGTTAATCTCCTCTGTTTCAGAAATCTTACTGTTAGTGTATCGCTACTTCACTTTCCAAGAATAGTTTCCTTGTTTCGTTTGATACGACCATCCATCTAGCGATGAAGGTTTGTTGGTGAGCAACTCTTCATCTACCTTTAGGCGATGCAGGACTTCTTGCCGGTCTTCTGTCTTAAACCGGATGTAAAAATCAACATATTTCGTTTGGTTAATTTCAATGTTTTTCTTTGTTTGAAAATGGCCAATTGGAAAGCTGACTAAAAGGTTTTCATCGATTGTTTGAGAAATGATTTCAGCCCCATTCACTCGATCATATCCTGCAAAATCGATTTGTACATGATCCGCATGACTCATTTCATCTTTTAACTCAAGCTGAAGATGAAGAACATGGTTCTCAGAGCTTAGATCACGCAAGATCCATTTTGTACAATCTACAATCCTTCTTAGTTCGTCTTTACGCTCACGATTTTCGAGCATATGATAAAGTGCTGTATTCCAAACAGACATTTTACCAGAAGACATAATATAAAAACAGGCTTGTTCTCCTAAAACCTTCTCGACATCTTCTTTATGCTTAGTATCTCCAAAGAATACGGCATCCACTTGCTGTTTTCTTATTTGTTTAAACAATTCCTCATATTGGGGTTTCAGCTGATGCTGCTCTTCCTCATAATGTGCGTCATGCACAAATGTAGCATAATAAGTTGTTTCAGGCTGCTCAATTTTAAACAAATGGCGGTCTTGATCACGGTCTTCTGTGATCATCAATTTCAAACGGTCATTTTGTGATTGAATGCTGGACAGCCATAATTGTTTAATATCCGTCTTCTTTGTAAATGTTTGAATCCCTGTTTTTTTATACCAATTAATATGTCGAACCGGATTCTTTTTTACATCTCCATTGTAGATGAACTCCATATAAATACTGCCATCGTCATTGATCAGTTCCTCTAAGTATAGTGCACCTGTATGGGGAACAAAGCTTTGAACTCTGCATAAAACGCCCTGCCAATTATATTCTTCCCTTTTCACCAATTGCTGCTCTTCATTATATTGTTCAATATAACAAATGGGAGAAGAAGATCGTTCATATCTCGTCACTTGAATCGTGGATTCATCTGCAGGAATCACTGCTTCATTGATCGAATGCGATGATTCACCAACAATAAATTCCGAGTAACGTCTTTTACTACCGCTTTCCGGTAGAATATAGTGTTCATACACATTCAAGATGTCAACCTCAGGAGAAAAGATCTCTTCCATGCTGTGAATACGTTCCTTCACATTTGCATCATAATTCAAAGTTAAAATTGCAGTACGTTTATGTTGATCAGCTAATGGCTTTATTCTTGTCTTTAAAGACTTCGTTAAGCTCTCATCCTGTTTTGGTACATCACCCATAATAAAGTAGTAGTCCATATCAGGCATGTCAACTGATGTCATTGTTTCAAGTTGTTCAGGTTGATCTAATGTGTGTTCAACTTTTTTCTTCATCCAATTTTGAAACAAAGGAAGCTCTCCTTCATAATATTGTTGACTTACTCATTGTATTTTACATGAAAAAGTACTTCTTACCAAAAGATAAGAAGTACTTTTTTGATCTATTAAAGTCCAGCAATTTCTTCTTTAATTTGTGTTGTCGAAATGCCTTCGGTTCTCTTCAAGTACACGACATCGCAATGTTCTTTTAAGAAATCGAACTTGCCTTCCCAGTCATCTCCCATAACAAACACATCAATATCATGCTCTTGCACATCATGGACTTTTTGATCCCAGCTGTTTTCTGGAATGACTTCGTCAACATAACGAATGGTTTCAAGAATCAGCTTTCTATGCTCGTAACTATGATAAGCTTTTTTTGATTTTTGCAAATTAAACTCGTCTGTAGAAATGGCCACCACTAAGTAATCTCCAAGCTGCTTTGCACGTTCTAGCAGCTTAATGTGCCCCCAGTGTAATAAATCAAATGTACCGTAAGTAATAACTTTCTTCATTGCAAACATAAACTCCTTTCTTTCATCCTTATTCGTCTGCTTCAAGCAGTAATGTTATCCGTAATCCTATTATCATCGATCATTTTTTCGCTCTTCGGAAGTTCATTATATCACAACGCCTATGAAAGGTTAAGAAAATGTAAAGACAAACTATTTCCAATTTATTGGGCACAGAAGGGAAAGTCCGAAGAATCAATGTTTCACAAAGGATCGTCCATATGAATTGCTGAAAATGTCATGAAATTTAAAGGTTTGTAAAGTTATTGTTAATATTTCATGGAGCATCTATGATAAAATGATGAGTAGACAAAGATTGAATTTACAATGAACGTTCATAGATAACAAGATAAAAAGGAGGTCTAAACAATGCAAACAGAAGTGGTCTCTAACCTTTCTTATGTAAACGGCGACTTAGATGAATTTATCAGTTATATGAATCAGCACCATATTTCTCAGAGAAGAGGCGCCATGATTGCGACTGTCAATCCAGAGATAGGCTATGCCGTCATGAAGGATCATGCGTACCATCAAGTCGTCTCATCTGCGGATTATGTACTGCCGGATGGTATAGGCGTCGTATTGATGTCTCGCATGACCCAAAGTCCGCTTAAGTCAAGAATTGCCGGCTTTGATGTCTTCATGTCTATGCTTGATCTAGCAAACAAACAGTCTAAAAGAATCTTTTTATATGGTGCGAAAAAAGAAGTGCTTGAGGCTGTGAAACAGCGAATTGATACGGAATATCCAAATGTGGTCCTTGCAGGAAGCTGTGACGGATATCAAGCCGATAAACGTTTCGTAGCGAAGCAAATCGCGCGCTCGAAACCTGATATGGTGTTCGTTGCTTTAGGTTATCCAAACCAAGAGAACTTTATTTATGAATACCGCCATTTATTCCCGCAGGCTGTTTGCATCGGTTTAGGCGGAAGCTTTGATGTATTTAGCGGAACAGTGAAGCGTGCACCACGCTGGATGATTAAGACAAATACAGAATGGCTGTACAGATTGATTGTGAATCCATGGAGATGGAAACGAATGCTGAATATTCCTAAGTACGCTTTTGCCGTCTTAAAGGAAAGCAAAGGAAAAAAACGTTACTATCCTGAGCAGGTAAAGGATCAGACGAAGCAGCTGTGAGAGACTGATAAATGATGAATATACGCTCAATGATGATTTCATGTTACGCAGCTTTTATTTCTTTCATTGGATGGCTGATGAGCGGCGTGAAACCTCGTGAAAACCAGGTGACGCTGCTTGTTTCATTCCAAGAGAATGCTGCTGCTCTCATTCATACTTATCAACAACAGGCGAACATGACAATGAAGCTCACTGTCCTCTATACGAAGCATGCTTCTGCGATAGAAAAGGACGGGCCTCATCTGTCATTTCGCTATTTTCATGAAAAAAACCCTCTCCATCTCATTCAATGTATGTATACGATGTTTAAAAGCAAGGTTGTTGTGACGGATAATTACTTTCTCATGACGAGTGTGCTCAGAAAACGGCCTTCTACCACCTGTATTCAAGTTTGGCATGCCAATGGCGCTTTGAAAAAGTTCGGGCTTGAAGATGCTTCAAATTCTGGCCGGAGTCCACGTGACATCGAACGCTTCAAACGTGTTTATGCGTCTTTTGATTACATCGTGACAGGCTCAGATCACATGCGTGAGATTTTCAAGACCTCGTTTGGATTCAATGATGAACGCTTTTTACCAACTGGTGTACCACTGACGGATGTGTACTATGAACAGCCCCATCCTTCCTTGAAGCTGAAGGATGTTCCAAAAGGGAAAAAGATTCTGCTCTATGCACCGACTTATCGAGACTTTGCAATGGACGGTCTTGTCCTGCCTTTTTCAAAAGAGCAGTTGAAAACTGAGCTGAATGGCGAGTACATTCTGCTCGTCAAACTTCATCCTGCTGTCAAACATTTAGCGAAAGCAGAAACAGACGGTGAATGGATATTTGATGTGTCCGATCAGCCGCTCTATCCATTGCTTTGTGCTTGTGATGTCCTAGTGACAGATTATTCGTCGATTGTGTTTGAGTATGCACTGCTCGAAAAGCCTGTCTTGTTCTTCACTTATGACTTAGACACTTATCGGGAGAAACGCGGCTTAGTCGATCGGTATGAAGACCTCATTCCTGGAAAGGCCTGCGTCACTCAAGACATGCTCTTGCAGGAGTTTTTGCACCTAAACAGATCAACAAATAAAGAACGAATCAAAACCTTTGCTGAGGAATGGAACCAATATTCAAAGGGACAATCCAGTCAGCAGCTCCTCTCATTTATTGAACAGCAGCTGCTCTTACACAAAAAACGTCCGGCTTCTCATTAGGAAGCACGGACGTTTTTTTATTTGTTATACACCGGGATATCGTAATAAAGCGTATAGTCATCAAGCAGGTTATACAAACTAAACATGCGAGTCACTTGCTTTGAAGCCCAGCCAATATCTGTTGCATATTGATGAGTTGCTGCAGCTGACCAGCGCATTTTATAAATTGTATCTTGCTTGTATGTGGCATTATTGATATAACTGTTGCCAATGAATTTTGCTCCGCCAATAATGGCCGCCTCTGGCGTGAACCATTGTTGTTCATACGCATACTTTGCACCAAGATAATTCGGATTGCTGTCATATGCGCCAATGCCATACATGTTATATACTTTCTTTCCATTAAACATTGTACCATTCGCTAAAATGGAACTTCCGTTACCCGTTTCAAGCAGCGCATGAGAAATAAGATAAATTTCGTTGATATGGTACGTTTTTGCTGCTGTAATAAAGGCTTGTCCTTTACCCGCAAGAATCCCTTTTCCTGCTAAAATCTTTGAATTGACCTCTGCCGGATTGAGATTCGCAGTTTCAGAGAGTTTCAGAAATTGAAAATAAGATTGCGTGCCTTCGGCAATATTAGCTGGATCTACATATTTTTGCACCTCTGCTGCACTTGCATTTCTCCAGCCGAGGTTGATCCTGATCCAGTTTCCTTCTTTTCCAAGCTGTTTCACTTTTGCTCCTTTATTGAGCTGTGCCACAATGTTGCTTGCAGAGCTCGAATCAGGTGTAGAACGGACATTTAAACCGTCCGTATTCACTGTCGATGTTGCTTGGTCTACATATGGCGCATAAACATAGGCCGCACCATCTGTCTGTGGTGATACCTTCATTTGTTTATTTACCATCTCATTGACAGTAAGGTTGTAATTCGTTTGCATGACCATTGGACCATTTTTAATTTTTACAGCTGTGGCTGTCCAGCCATATTGGCTTTTCACAAAAGCAATGGCTTCATTTACAGTTGGTAACCCTGTAAATTGCTGCGTAATGTTGATTTTGTAAGTTGGTTTCGTTGTTGTTGTATACGCAGCAGTTTCATTCCGTTTTTTGAAAAATGCCATGCCTTGGTCACGAAGTGCAGTGGTTGAGATGACACCTGTTTTGATCTGAAATTGAGCATAATCGGCTGCGCCTGTTTTTTGAGCAGCTGCCTTCATTTTTTGTTTCGTCAAATAGCTAAGTGCTTGATTCAGTTTTGTCTGATTCACTGTCGGCTCTGTCGTGATACGGTATTGCTTGACCGCTTCTGTCAGCGTTTTTGTACTGCTGGCAATGCCATTTTTCTTGATGATCTCTTGAGCCTGCTTCACTTTACTTTGTTCAAATACAGGCGTTGTCTTGAGACTATACGTTTTGCTGACAGCTTGTCCCTTACTTGTCTTGATGCTGCTTGTCAGCTTCTGCGTTTTTAAGTATGCGGCACCTTTATTCACTTTCGCTTGGTCCACTGCTTGATTGACCACGAGTCGGTACGTGCTGTCTGATACCTTGCCTGTTTTTTTTGTTGTCGCAGATACTTTTTTCTTTTGGAAGAAAGCCGCTGCTTTTTTCGCTTGGTCATCTCCTAAAAGATTCCCCGTCACTACTTGATATGGCTGTGTAGAAGAAATCTTTTTGGACGTGTAGCGCCATTTCTTTTTCTTGAAAAAGGCCACCGTTTTTGCGTAAGCTGTATCGTTTAATTGATTGAGCTTCACGATATAATTTTTTGTTTTTCCCACTCGCTGCACAGTACCTGCAGCACCGGTTTGCTTCTTAATTTGAGCCGCAGCTGAAGCTGCTTGTTTGTTGTCTTTGAAATAGCCTGATTCCAAGCTGTAGACATTTTTTAAGGCACCTGTCTTTTGAATCTTCCCGCTAATCTTTGTTTCTTTTTGCAGCTGGGTAAGGAGCGTCTGTGCTTTAGACTGGCTTGCTTGTGCACCGGATGTGACGATGTAATACGGCTTACCCGCTGTCACCGTTTGAAGCACTGCATTTAAGCCTGATTCCTTTTGAAAACCTTGCAGAATGGTATTCGCCTTACTTTGTCCAACAATACCGCTTGAAATCAGCTGATACACAGTGCCAGCTTGCGTTTCGGTTTGGTATGTACTGGTGACGCCTGCCTGTTTTTGCAGCTCAGTTTGAATATTTTTCACTTTCGTTTCAGAATCGATGGTTCCTGATATGACCTGATAAGAAGGTCTGCTTTGATTGATGACTTCATAGGAGCTATTGAGCCCTGATGTTTTCGTTAATTCAAGTGAGAGCTTTTTCGCCTGACTTTCATCATTGACTGGGTCAGATACGACCTTTTGTAAAGGAAGTCGGTCACCTACTGGAGAGACCGTACCACTCATGCCCACTTCTTTTTTTAATGCAGCTGTGCTTGCATTCGCTGCTGCTTGCGACTCATATCCTGAAGCAGTGAGCTGATAGGTCGACGTATTTCCTGAGGTTTGATAAGTGGCTGTCCACTTTTTGTCTTTCTTCAGTGTTTCCACTGCTTTTTTCACTTCTGCTTCTGTTGTAAATACCTTTGAGGTGTTCATCGTATAAATGGATTGATCGACATAGGAGGCTGCTTGCGCTTCTTTACCCGTGTGTAATGTCATACTAAAGGCAGCTGCGAGTAACATAATCTTGATAGTTTTTTTCATGTTCCCTGTCCCTCTCTTAAATTTGCATAATAGCTTACTAATCTCTTTATCGACAGAATCACCTAATTATTTTAACAACTAAAGACTCAATATATTTATATCTATCTATGAAAAATGACATTTTCAGGATGTTTTTCCCCTAAATATCATTTCATCATCTTAACTTTCCATTAAAGATTCAGTATTTTATTAATTTCTCTTTAAAGATATGGTATCATATAGCATCATTTGTATTTTTTTATCGAATTTTTAAATTCCCTTGTCTGTATATTACAACAAATTCTTGACTTTTTAAAAAGGAATATTAAAAGGAGTCACAATCATGATTAAGAAGATCCTAAAACGGAACAAAAAGATTTTAAAAAGAAAAATAAACTTTCTAAAAGACCCTTTAAGAAATTTTATTAAAGATAAGAGACACCAAAGGAACAACCTATATGCATACTATTATCAACATCTTGATGTTGTTGATAAAACCGTACTTTATGAATCTAGAGATGGAAAAAGCATGACTGATAGTCCTTTAGCCATTTTTGAATATTTGCTTCATCAGCCTAATTTTAAAGACTATACTCACATTTGGTCTATTGAAGACTTTGAAACATTAAAACCAATTTTAAATAAGTATAGAGATGACAAAAACGTGATTTTTGTCAAAAGAAATTCTAAAGACTATTTGAAATATTTAGCCACTGCAAAATATTTAATCAATAACTCTACTTTCCAACCATTTTTTATATGTAAAGAAGAGCAAGTCTATATTAATACGTGGCATGGTACACCATTAAAGTATATGGGCTTTGATATTCCAGGAAATCCCGCACATTCTCAGAACGTATTAAGAAATTTTTTAAGCTCAGACTATCTTATTAGCCCAAATGAACATACAACAAGTATGTTCTTAAATAGCTATAAGCTAAAACACATTTTTTCAGGGAAAATAATAGAAGAAGGATATCCAAGAATTGATCTAACGTTAAATACTGACCCTCTCGCATTTAAAAAAAATCTTCAATCTTTTGGAGTTAGCCTATCTTTAGAGAAAAAAACTATTGTATATGCACCAACATGGAAAGGGACGAATGTTGGTAAGGTTAAAAATAATTTAACTCAGATCACTTCTGACCTGAATTACTTACAAGAACGATGCGGTCAAGAATATAATATTCTTCTTAAGCTTCATCCATTTCTTTATCACCAAGCAAGTCGATCAACGGAATTACAAGGCCGGCTTATACCGGATTTTATTGATACAAATGTGCTTTTAAGTGCGACCGATTTATTGATCACTGACTATTCGAGTATATTCTTTGATTTTTTAGTTACAAATAAACCAGTCCTATTTTATATGTGGGACGCAGATGAATATAACGAAGAACGGGGAATGTATTTTAATCTTGAAGACCTTCCAGGACCTCGTGTCTATAATATAAGAGATTTGGCAGAATCAATTGGTCGAATAAAGGAAATAAGTTTAGAATTCAAAACCAAGTATGAGCGGTTTAAACATGACTTCACAAAGTACGACGATGGTAAAGTGACTGAAAGAGTAGTTGAGGCTATCTTCAATAATGAGACTGAAACCGTTCGCTGCATCAATACTCATAATAAAGTGAAAGAAAAGATATTGATATATCCAGGAGGTATGAAAAATAATGGTATTACTTCCTCTTTCATTAACTTAACTCAAAATATTGATTATGATAAATATGATGTGAGTTGTTATATGAGTACACCAAACTCAAAAGAAGTATTAAATAATATTGCAAAAGTCAATAAAAATGTCAGATTTATCTTCAAGCCGGGCTTACCTGTATATACTCTGCAAGAAGTTTATAAAGATAAATTAATTCATAATCGCGGAGCAAAAGGGAAACTAGAAAAAAGACTCTATCCACAAGAAGCTTATTCCAGAGAATTCAAGCGCCTATTCGGAAAATCCACTTTTGATCATGTGATTGATTTTAGTGGCTATAGTTTATACTGGGCTAAATATCTTGTTTCTGCAGATGCGAAAACAAAAATATGTTTTATGCATAATGATCTTCTCTCAGATAGCGAAAGAACGATTAACGGTAAGAAACCTCATAGAATTAATCTGAGAGGTTTATTCACAATATATGATAAATTCGATAAGTTAGTGAGTGTCTCTAAAGGGACAATGGAGTTAAACAAACAGAATTTATCTCAATATGCAGAAGAAAGTAAATTTGATTATGTAATGAACTCCATTAACCCAGACAAAATTTTAGGAACAGAATTAACTTCTAGCGAAGAAGACGATAACAGCCTAATCATATCGAATAAACCTTTTAAATCCAGGGCTAAAATTTTAAGCAGTAAACACGATAAAATACTCCCTACATTAATAGAAAATAATTCCCACACTTTTTCAGCTAAAGAATTTGAAAATAAAGTGGTCATGATTACAAGAAAAGCTGTAACAAAACAAAACGAAGTTTTATACAAATTCACTTATGAAGATCATGTGGTGGGATGGTTGAATAAAGAAGCGTTTAAGATTCTACCAGATAGCATTATATGTGAAGAAGAAGTTCATAAACTAGCAGTGATTGCATCTCCTAAGCGCAATGATATTTGGTCAAAACCCTTTAAAACGAAGGGAATTAAAAAGGTTTCTTCTAGCCATCCATATAAGAACATTATGGTGGAAATAGATAGAGAAGCTAGAACTGAACGTTCCGTTTATAGCAGATTTTATATTAATAAACAACTAATAGGCTGGATAGATTCCTCAGCACTAAAAATACTGAAAAATTACGAAGTAAATGCTGATCTCCCTGAAGATAAACAAGCATTGATCGAAAAAGAAAAGCACACATTATTAACTGAAAATTACCATAAACATGAAGAATTTATTCACTCTTTGAATAATAGAACACTTTTAGAAAGAAATTTAAACAAGCAAATGAAGATTGTTCATACAGAAAATCATAAAGTATGGTCTAAAGCATATCCAAATTTCGGTTATGCTGAAGTCTGCAGCGCTGATCTCTATAAAGATGCGATCGTAGCTGTAACCAAGAGCCATAAAACCAACTCATCTACCTATTATCAATTTTCTTATGATGGAAAAGTGATTGGGTGGTTAAACGTAAAAGCATTTAAACAATTAGACCCTCAATCTATTTTAAATCGTAAAGAAGTGAGTTATTCTGCCTTGCTTCATTTGAATGAGTTTAAAATTTATAATAAAACAAATGAAAATACACGGTTTCAAGTCGTGGAAGATTATTATCTATATAATCAAAAAGAAGTTGATGTCACTGAAGAGGTCACCACACCTATATCAACATACTGTGCAATAGAGCTCAATAATGAAGAAATAGGCTGGGTAGATAAAAAAGCACTTGAAATCATCGAAATTCGCGGGTTCCAGATAAGAAATGAGTTTGTTCCTTATCCATCAAAACATCACTATAATTTTGTTAATATGGGACGCTTATCTCCAGAGAAAGGGCAAGATAATTTAATCACTGCGTTTAAGCAACATGTCGAAACAAACGCAAATAGCAGGCTATATATTCTCGGTGACGGTCCACTAAAGAATGACCTTCAAATGTTAATAGAACAATTTGAATTGCAAAACCATGTGTTCTTAGTAGGCCAAGTTGAAAACCCATTTACCATCCTAAAAATGTGTAATTGCTTTGTTTTATCTTCACATTATGAAGGGCAGCCAATGGTCCTTTTAGAAGCAATGACACTAGGAATGGATATTTTAGCGACAGATATCGTTGCCAATAGGACTGTTTTAGAGAATGGTAAATACGGAGCTCTAGTCAATAACAGTATTGATGGGCTTATAGAAGGTTTAAACAACTTTAGCTCTCAGACACACACGTCTTATGCTCCATTCAATTATAAAGAGTATAATAAAAAAGCAATGGACACTTTTTATAAAGTTCTAAACTAACCTTTCTATATTTGTAATAAAAAAGACTTTCAAGCTGACATGACAGCTTGAAAGTCTTTTCATTTTTATATATGCGACACAATCAGTTCACAAGATCCTTCAATTGAGAAGTTTCCTGTTTCAGCCGGTAGAATAAAATGAGCGCCCTTTGGCAGTGGATATGTGTTTCCATCATGCTCTAAAGACCCTTCTCCATGAATCACACTGCATAGCAAAAATGGATAATCCTGCGAAAGCTCTACTTTTTGATCAACTTCCCATTTATACACAGAGAAATATTCTGCTTCGACAAATGTACGAATGGTCACTCCCCGGCGCGTTTCAACTGATTCATCTGCATACCCGTCTACATGAGGAACCGTTGTGACATCAATCGCTTGCGCAAAATGAAGTTCACGTTCGTTGCCATCCTGGTCTTTTCGTTCATAATCATATACACGATAGGTTGTATCTGAGCTTTGCTGCGTTTCAAGGACAAGCGTTCCTTCGCAAAGCGCATGGATAGTACCGCTTGGCACATAATAAAAATCACCAGGCTTAATCTTCACCCGCCGCAAAAGACCTTCCCAATCTCCACTATTCATCATGGTGACAAGCTCAGTTCTTGTTCTTGCATTGTGCCCATAGATCATTTCTGCTCCTTCTTCGCAGTCAATGATATACCAGCACTCTGTTTTTCCAAGCTCGCCATTTTCATGTCTTTCCGCATAATCATCATCTGGATGAACTTGCACGGACAAGTCTTGGTTTGCATCTAATATTTTGGTTAACAGCGGGAAGCGGTCGCCTTCTATCCCCCCGAACAATTCTCTATGATTGTCCCAAAGTTCGATCAGCGTTTTCCCTTTATATGGACCGTCTTTCACGACACTTGGCCCGTTTGGATGAGCAGAAATTGCCCAGCATTCTCCCGTTTGATCAGAAGGAATATCATAGCCAAATTGATCCCTTAAGGCTGTACCTCCCCATATTCTCTCCTTCAATTCAGGCAGTAAAAAAATTGGTGACTGCTTCATTCAGGATGACTCCTCCCTTTGCTACCCTTTGATAATCTTTACCTAGCTTGATGAAAACTAGTAAGTCTCAACTTTTATTATGACGCTATCTAAAGAGAAGTCAATCCTTTCAGTACACCGAATGAAAACGATAACACAAAAAATGTTTTACCCTTTGACAGAGCCTGCGAGTAGCCCTTTGACAAAGTATTTTCCAAGAAGAATATAAACGAGTAGTGTCGGCAGCGCAGCCAATATCGCCCCTGCCATTTGGACGTTCCATTGCACAATTTGACTGCCTGATAGATTTTGCAAGGCAACCATGACCGGCTGATGCTCCGCAGTGGTCATCGTGACTGCAAATAAAAATTCATTCCACACATTTGTGAACTGCCAAATCGCCACCACAACAAATCCTGTGATCGAAAGCGGGAGAATCATATGTCTGAAAATCCCGATAAAACCTGCGCCATCCATTTTCGCCGATTCAATCATTTCATCGGGGATGCTCACATAGAAATTTCGGAACATGAGCGTTGTGATCGGAAGTCCGTATACGACATGGACAAGCACAAGCCCTGGAATTGAATTATACAATCCGACTTCACGCAAAAATTGAATGAGTGGGATCAGGATACTTTGATATGGAATAAACATCCCAAACAGCATCAGCGTAAAGACGATTTCTGATCCTTTGAAACGCCATTTTGATAATACATAGCCATTCATTGCACCTAAAACAGCGGACAATAAAGTAGCAGGAATGACAAGATAAAGAGAATTCATTAAATTGGGTGCCAGCTTTTCAAACGCGATTTGATAGCTTGAAAAATCGATAGTAGATGGAAGCGACCACATTCGCTCAAGGGTGACTTCACCTAATGGCTTCAAGCTTGTGACGAGCATGACATAAACAGGCATCAGAAAAAAGAGACTGCACAAAATCAATAAAGCATAAAGGACTGGACGGACAAACCATCTGGCTGTCATGATGAAGCCTCCTTCCGGCTCGACAGGAGATATGGCACGATAAAGACCGCAACAGAGATCAGCATGACAACCGCAATGGCGGCACCTCCTGCATAATGGTTTCCTCTAAAGGTCATTTCAAACATATACACGCCCGGAACATCCGTGACAAAGTTCGCACCCGGTCCTGTCATCGAGTAAATCAAATCGAAGATCTTTAAAGAAATATGAGCCATGATGATAACGACACTTGCAGTAATCGGTTTTAAAAGAGGGAAGATGATTTTCCAGTAAATCTGCCACTCCGTTGCGCCATCCATTCTAGCAGCCTCTCTTACTTCCTCTGGAATTCCTCGCAGACCCGCCAAATACATCGCCAGAGAGAAGCCTGTCATTTGCCAAACAGCTGCAATCACAACAGCAATCATGGCCGCAGGTACACCAAACTCAATTTTCCCCCAGACAAATCCGGCCAATATGTTCGTATCCGTATACCACTTAGGCTGGATACCAAGCGTTTTCAAAAATAAATTCACCCCAGTTGACGGGTTTAAAATCCATTGCCATACGACTCCTGTGACAACGAAGGATAGGGCCATCGGAAAGAAGAATAAATTTCGAAAAAGAGATTCCCCCTTGATCTTCTGGTCTAGTAAAATCGCAAGTGCGAGACCAGAGACAATGACCGCTCCAATAAAAAACAAAGTGAAAAAGACCGTGTTTCGAAGATCTGATTGAAAGCGGAAATCTTGAAACAGCATGACATAATTGCGAAGACCAGCGAAAGAGAAATCAGGAACAAGCGTGGTCCAGTTTGATAATGACACATATCCTGTCCAGCCAATAAAACCGTAAACAAAGATGAATAATAAAACCGCTGACGGGGCTAAAAAGAGCAGCGCCAGCAGCTGGTCTCCATTCCATTTTTTCCGCATACGTTTGACTTTGGGCACTGGTGTTTTTGTCATCGGCGGTGTGTCTATGCGCATGAAGCTACACTCCTTTTTAAAAAAGAGGCGGTGCCTAGCCGCCTCCTCCTTCGTCTTTATTTCATTGCATCTTTTAAAGATGAAACAAACTGACTGCTGTCTTTTTGTGTCACGAAGATATTGACGGCTTGATTCGCTTTTGTCACAAACCCTTCTTCAGCAGCTGAGCCATGAGCAAGAGACGGCGCCAGTTTTGACTCTTTAAATGCCTTCATCGCCGATTTTCCGTATTCATCATATTTTGATACATCTGCATCCACACGTGCTGGAATCGATCCTTTTAGCGGATTAAACGCATCCTGTCCTTCCACAGATCCTAAAACAGATAAGAATTTCTTCACGTTTTCTGGCTGTTTCACACCCTTTGGCAGTCCGAATGTATCGGTGATCACCATAAAGCTTCCTTCCGTTCCAGGAGTCGCCGTGTATCCAAAGTCTTGATTCACCTTCAAATCAAGATCATTCACAAAGTACCCCTTCGCCCAGTCACCCATGACATTCATTGCCGCTTCTCCTTTTGCCACGAGCTGTGAGGCATCTTGCCAGTTACGTGAGCTGTGATCATCATTGACGTATTCGAGCATACGTCCAAAGATGTCTGCCGCTTCCTTCACTTTTGCGTCATCCATTTTCATATCGCCAGCCCAAAGTTTTTGATAACCATCTGCACCTAATACACCCAGCAAAACACTTTCAAACAAATGAGTCGCTGCCCAAGGCTCCTTATCTCCAAGTGCAAGTGGTGTAATTCCTTTTTTCTTTAATGCATCTGCTGTTTTGAAAAATTCATCAAATGTCGTTGGCGGCTCTAAGCCTGCATCATCAAATACCTTCTTGTTGTACCAAAGCACATTGCCCCTGTGAATGTTTACTGGCACGGAATAGATTTTCCCATCTTTACTGACAAGGTCAATCAGTGATTCTGGAAATTTGTCTTTCCAGTCTTCTTTTTCATATAAATCATCCAGCGGCTCCATTTTGCCTGCCGCGACCCAGCTCTCATTCAGCTCCGCCCCGCCATGCACTTGAAACGTAGCAGGCGGGTCATTTCCTTGCATCCGGCTAGTCAGAACAGCCTTTGCATTCGTACCAGCACCACCTGCGACAGCTGCATTTTCAATTGGAATGTCTTTATTCTCCTCTTCAAACAATTGAATGAGTGCCTTCAGTCCGTCCTCCTCACCTGCTCCTGTCCACCAAGAGAAAATTTCAAGCTTCTCCGCTCCACCTTCTTTTTTTGCATCTGAGTTCGTCGATGAACTGCAGGCAGTGACGACAAGCATACAGAGTGCCAGCAGCGTAAATCCTAATTTGAGCTTCATAATTATCCCCCATCCCCATTTTGTAAGCGTTATCAAAATAAGTATAATGGCAGATCCTTGCTTTTTTTCAGGCAAATTTCTTCACTTTTTTATGAAATTCTTCATTTTTTTACGGCCTGATTTCGATATTCCTTCGGTGAACAGCCGACCATCTTCTTAAACACTCGGCTGACGTAATTAGGATCTGTATATCCTGCCTGATAGGTAATTTCTTTTAAGCTAAGCGAGCTGTCTATGAGAAGCCTTTTGATTTTATCCAGCCTGCAGGCTGTCACATACTCTTTAAATGTCAGACCAGTCTCGTCTTTAAATCGTTTTGTGAAATAGGTTGGACTTAAATCAACATAAGCGGCCGTTTGCTCAAGCGTGATCTGTTCACAATAATGCGTTTTGATGTAACGTTTTGCCCGTTCGATGTCATTTATGGTCTGGGTTCTCGCTTCATACACGTCAAATAGGTGTTCACAGCACTGGCGGCATTCAGCTGCGGTGCTGATTGTCAATATCGCTAGATCTGTACGGAGACGCGATTTGAAGAGAATCAACAGTTCTTTTACTTGTGACATCGTCGCGCCCTCTAATTGAAAGGCATCAAATAAAGCCAGCGCATCCTCTCTTCTCCCTTCTTCCAGCGCCTGCATCATGCTGTCTGCAAGCTCCGGCAAATGAATCAATGGACCGGGCTTCACCTCTGTTTGATAAAAACCATAACGAACAACGCCGCCACTCTTTTTTCGCTGATAATAGGAAAGCTTCGCCTCTGCTGCACTTTTCTGAAGGTGAAGCGGGTTTGAGACTGGATGCCCTATGCCAACGACAGGTGAAGGCTGACCGTTTGTCATGGCAGCTCGAATGGCTTGCAGCACCTCTGCCTTTAGTTGACCTGGTCCTTGCTGACTATAAATGAGGCATGTAAACAGTTCACTTCCCATCTGAATCGGTAACGTATGAAATCGTGCAGATTTCTGCAAATGAATGATTAGCTGATCTCCGCCTGTCCGCTGAACAGCGATGATCAGACCTGCTTCATATTCGGAAAATAGTTGTTGAAACTCCATGTCGGTATAAGATTGACCGTTCATGACATGGGCTTCAAGCCATTTTGACCGCTGATCGGCCGCTGCCGCCTGCCGCTGAGACGTCTCCTGCTGAATCTCTGCTGCTACAAATCGAATGGCTGCGATGGTTTCGTCTTTGTCAGCTGGTTTGACGAGGTATTGTTTCACCCCTTCCTGCATCGCTTGCTTGGCATAATCGAATGTATCGTAGGCTGTCAGCATAATGAATTTTGTATGAGGACTGATTACTTTGATCTGTTTGATCGCTGTCAGTCCATCCATTCCAGGCATCTGAATATCCATGAGCACAAGATGAATGGGCTCAGATCGCACAAATTCAACCGCCTTCTTTCCATTTTCCGCTTCTCCTGCTATATGACACTCTGGAAGCCATTCGGTTAAGAACTTCCGCATCGCTAGCCGTTCTATTTTTTCATCATCGACAATCAGCACGTTCAGCATGCCGGTCCCTCCTTCATCGGAATAGCCAATTGTATGGTGGTGCCTTCGTTTGGCTTTGAATCAATTTGAAGGGCATCTTGCACCCCGTAAAACAAGCGCAGTCTTGACATCACATTTCGAAGACCGATTCCTGTCGAGTGGCCTTTACTCAATATGTTCGGATCTTCCTCTTCTTTTTCTGACAGCAACCTTCTTTTCTCTTGTTCATTGATGCCCATCCCATTGTCCCGAATCCGAATCATCACATAGCCGCCTTCTTGATAGATCGAGAGCTCGACAAGTCCCTCTTCCTCCTTTGGCTCGACGCCATGAATAAAGGCATTTTCAACAAGCGGCTGTAAGGTGAGACTTGGGATATGTACAGATAAACACGATTCATCGATGGACGTTTTGCACGTAATACGATCGGCAAATCTCGTTTCTTGTATATGAAAATATTCTTTCACCACTTTCACTTCTTGATCCAATGTAACGGATGTACTGAGAGCAGACAGCGAATACCGCATCAGCGTGGAAACAGATTGAATCAACCTCGATGTGGCTTCCGCTGATTCTAAGTAAGCCATACGTGAAACGATATTTAATGTGTTAAATAAAAAATGTGGATTCATTTGATTTTGCAGCGTTTTTAGCTTCATGTCTTTGATTTTTTGATCCAATGCTGCCTTTTGTTTGATCTCTTCAATCATCATTTTCATCTCTTGCCGCATTCGCTGAAAGGCTTCATTTAAAACAGATATTTCATCCTTTGAGGTAACATGCAAATTCATTCCATCAAAATTTCCTTCTGAAACTTCTTTTACGCTTCGGGACAGATGAACGATTGGTCTTGATATCCCGCCAGCAATCATATACGCCATCCATAAGGCGACCCCGATTGATAACGTAAACAGGCACAAGGTAAAGAGCGCATAGGTTTGATGCCTTTTTTGAAGAGATTGATAGAGTACTTGATACTCAGATAATTCATCATCAAGCAAGGTCATCGTCTGCTCTTGTATATAGGAGGAGACGGTTCTCACTTCCTTCACACTTGCAGCATATTCTTCAATTTTCCCTTCTCTCACATGTGTCATGGTTGCATCACTTTCATTGATAAGCGTCCGCATCATATATTGATATTTTTCAATAGAAGGAATCGCCGCATGAAGACCGGCATCCTTTCGCAGCGCTTGATCGTATGATTTCATTTTCTGTTTTGACGTAAGGTATTCTTTGGCAAACTTCCGATCCTTTTCAATGGCATAGGCATTGACCTTTTCATACATCGTTTTCGCCTCTGTCGATATATCATTGAGCAGGAGAAAAGAACGGAAACTCCGGCTATATTCTGATGTGATTTTTGAACTGCTCCAGTAGACAAAAAAAGCGGCTATGTTGCCAAGAAGCACAAGGATTAAAAATGCCAATAACAGCTTACTTCGAATCCTTCTCATGGCTGCATCCCCTGCTTTCTGTCTGTTTGCTGAAGAGGCAGATCCCCGCGCCGGATCACACTCGTTCCCGTGTACTGAAGCGGTTCTTCTTTTTCACCTTTCTGCAAACGAACAAGCGATTCAACCGCTTGATAACCCATTTCATAAGGATGCTGCACGACCACGGCATCAATTGTCCCATCATCAAGCGCCTGAATCGTATCAGGCAATGTGTCAAATGCAAGCACATAAAAATCAGTGGACGATCGATACTGTGCGATTGCTTGAATGATGCCTGCACCATCTAATGCACTTGTACCATAAAATGCAGTGAGCTTCGCATGATCGTTTAATAGTTTATAAGCGGCACCTGAGGCACCTGACTTCGTAATGGCTGATTCTTCTATTCCAGCAATATGAATGCGTTTTTCAGCAGCAACGGCATCTCGAAAGCCCTTGACGCGCAGCTTTTGATGAATGGCATCCAGCCTGCCTGTGACAATTCCTACATACTGTTCACCTTTTGTATCTGCGATGAGTGCCTGCCCTGCGATAAATCCTGAATAGTAATTGTCCGTTCCTACATACACTTGACGTTTGCTCCCTTCTGCATCCGTATCGACGGTGACGACATCAATTCCTTTTTCCCTCGCCTTCTGAAAAAGCGGTTTGTATTTTTTCGCATCAAGTCCCTGCGTCATAATGCCATCAACATGCCCAGCGATGGCCATATCAATGGTTTTCAGATGATCGTCTACATCCGCTTGCTTTGGGCCCAAATATTCTAGATACACGTGATGAACGTCTGCCGCATCAGCCGCTCCTTTTTGTACAAGCTGCCAATATTCGTTATCAAGTTCCTCCGGTACAAGAACAAAATGATATTGATACGTTGACGCCGCTTTTTCGGAAGCGCTTTCAATTTTAAATAAATCTTGACCTAATAACGTTAAGAAGATGACAGATACCACACAAAATGTGAGAAATGCGCCCATTCCAATCCACTTAGATAATTTCACCGTATCCTCCTCCTTTCACTATTTCCGCATAAAAAAAAGAGCTGCTTATAAGCATACTCTCTCGACCTCTATAATTCCTTTGTCATAAATAAACTGTTTGGATCTTCTTGATATGTACCAAAAGGCGGACAATACTGAAATCCAGCGCTCTCATATAGTTTTCTTGCTGGTTCAAAGAAAGCCATTGCCCCTGTCTCTAAGCTGACACGTGTGTAGCCACGCCGTTTTGCCTCTTGGAGAAGATGATTCAGCATATACCTCGCTACACCTTTTCGCATATGAAGGGCGGCGGTTCTCATCGATTTGATTTCCCCATGTTCACTTGACAGTTCTTTTAACGCTCCGCAGCCAAGAAGCTCCTCTCCATCTCGCACACTCCACACGGTGACATCCTGTTTTTTCAAATCAGTTAATGGAAGAGCATGAATGCTTTCTGGCGGCGAATGCTCCTTCATTTCTTCTAGATGTGCGGTAATCAGCTGGTCAATTCGTCCATCCGTGAGTTCATCTTGTAGAATGTACATTTCCATCACTCCTTCACGCTCATTGTACGTGAAGAGTTGAAATTTCATCTGCTGTTATGTCAGATAAACGAACAAACAACCAGCATCCACGAGCCAATTGTTTGTTCGTTTGACAAGTATTTATGAGGAAAGAACGGCTTGTAATTCCTCTGCTGTACTGCTTTCAAGCTGACTTCCGACACCGACAGCCACCGCGCCTGCTTTGAGCCACTTTGGAACATCAGCTGGATGAATGCCGCCCGTAGGAATAAATTCAATCTCTGGAAATGGACCTTGCAGGTTTTTCATATAGGATAAACCGAAGGAGCCGCTTGGAAAAAGCTTGAGCAAGCAGTAACCATCCGCTTTCGCCTGCATAATTTCACTTGGGGTGAGAACCCCTGGTACATAGAGTGTGTCGTAAAATGAAAGATGTTCTCCAATCATAGGATGATATCCTGGACTAACGATAAACTGTGAGCCTGCCTCAATGGCTGATTGTGCCTGCTCCAGCGTCGTAATTGTTCCCGCTCCTACAATGAGATCCTGCTCCTCTTGGAAGGATGCGATGATGCGTTCAGCATTTGGCGTGGTATATGTCACTTCAATGGCACGGACTCCTTTTTTCTTTAAACGCTCAATCATTTCAATGCCTTCTGCTTCACTACCCGCTCTCACCACTGCAATCAATTTACAAGACGCTAGCTGCTTTTTAACGTTCAAACTTGCTGACTTTCCCATATCTCTCATCCCCTTTCATGTACTCCCGCCTTTGATATCGCTTGGCTTCTTTCATAAAAGCCTGAAGCTCCTCCCGGGAAGGCAGTCCTTCCTTATCGCCAGGTGACATCACTGCAAGTGCCCCGACCGCATTGCCTCTTGTCACGGATTTTTCATCTGATAAGCCGTCAAGCAAGCCGCTGATGACCCCCACTGCAAATCCATCACCAGCTCCAACTGTGTCTACGACATCCTGCACATAAAATCCATTCACAATTCCCTGACCGGCTGCACTTTTATAAAAGGCACCTTCTGCTCCTAGCTTAATGACCACTAGTTTCACACCTTTTTGCAAATAAACATCTGCAATCTCTTCTGGCTCGTGACAACCCGTGAGCCTTTGCCCTTCTGCAAGCCCTGGAAAAAACCAATCCACTTGCGAGGCGATATGATTCACCGTATGAATCATATCTTCCTCCTCTTTCCATAGCTGAAGCCGAAGGTTTGGATCAAATGAAATGGTTTTACCCGCTTCTTTCATTTCTTGAAGAGCATAAAAAGAAAACGCTCTCATTTCACTAGATAAGGCAGGCGGAATACCAGTCATATGAAGGTGGCCTGCCTGTTTGAAATAGGCGGCGGGAAAATCCCTTGGACTCATTGTGCTCGCAGCAGAGCCTTTCCGATAATACGTGACGTCAGGGTCTCCATCCAGCACTTTTGATTTAAGTAAGATACCGGATTGAGACCCATCATCTGAACGGAGCACTGCACTTGTATCGACCCCTTCTTTTTGAAGTTCTTCTAAAATAAATGTGCCAAGTGAATCTGCTCCGACTTTGCTCATCCATCCCACATGAAAGCCCAGCCGCGCCAAGCCGACAGCCACGTTACTCTCTGCACCAGCAAGCGCCTTTTGGAATGTATGCACTTGATGAAGCTCTCCGACTTCTTTTGCATAAAACATCGCCATTGATTCCCCAAATGTGACTGCATCCAATGCTTTCACTCATTTCTCCCCTTTCTCGGTACCGGTTTCAAGTTAGTTAAAAAAGAGAGAGCATGCACGTATGTATACTCTTCTCTGCCTATCCGATTATAAAGATTTCCTCACAATGATTTCTCCATCAAGCTGAATGGTTTGGGGCGCACTTTCATCCCCTTCTAGCCGCGTCTTGATTTTTTGCATGGCTGCTTTCCCCATTTCATGAGATGGCTGGGCGACCGTTGTGATTCCAGGGCCAATCAGCTTATACCATTCTGTATCATCAAACCCTGCAATGCCTATCTCTTTAGGAATCTTCATCCCAAGCTCTACAAGTTCACTAATCAGCTTCAGCATGAGTAATCCATTACCGGCTAAAATCGCTTTTTTCTGTTCGTTTGATTGTAAAAAACGAACAATCTCTTCGCGCATTTGTTCCTTTTGCTTTAAATCAATTTCTGCAATGATCGGCTTCTTATGTTTACTCAAGGCTGTCTGTTCATATGCTTCCTTTCGTTCTTCACGAGGGCTGATTCCATCGACAGGCTCAGTAAAGAAAGCGATGTGATCATAGCCTTTCTCATACATTTGTTGAAGCAGCCGGATTGTGATATCACGGTTGTTCGTGGTCACTGTGTCAACTTTCAGTTCAGGCAGTTTCCGGTCCACAAGAACAATCGGTACACCGTTTTTCTTAAAATCCTCAAGAATGTCATTGTTCTGTCCTGTCGTATTGATGATGAGCCCTTCAATATAATGTGCATTCAGCTTAAGAAGCATTTCCCGTTCTTTTTCTGGACGATTATCTGTGTTGCACACCATGATGCTGTATCCATATTCATCACAAATCTCTTCGACCCCGCGAAGTGTTGCCACTGAGAATGGATTCGTAATGTCGGCTACAATAAACCCAATGACCTTACTTTTTCTGACTTTCAGTCCTTGAGCGAGCTGACTCGGACGGTAATGGAGTTCCTCAATGGCTTTCTTGATTTTCTTTACCTTTTCTGAAGAAATTTCATTTGTTCTGCCATTGATATATCTGGATACAGTTGATTTCGAGACCCCTGCATAAGCTGCAACTTCGTTAATGGTCACTTTCGTTTGCTTTTTCTCTTTCATTCAAAAAACTCCCACAATTGATCTTCTCATTTGGTTCGAAACCGATTTCAAATAAACTTAAAAAGAGCATATCATAATTAAATGCATTTCAGAAGATTTTTTTGCATGATGAGGACAAAAATTCATCCAATTATATAAAAAGAAAGCGATTTCAAATTTACGGTTGACGGCGCACTCTTTTTCCTCTAAAATTTTCCTTGAAACCGATACCAAATAAATATCAATATTTGTTTCAGATGGAAAGGGAGGCTTATCCAAATGGAAAATCGTTATGCTGTACATCCTGAGCAGGTCAAACGTTTTACAACAGAGGAACTTCGTCGTCATTTTCATATTCCTACGCTTTTTGTTAGTGGTGAGTTAAAGCTCTATTACTCACATGAGGACCGCGTGGTGATTGGCGGAGCGATGCCGTCAGCAGAGCCGATCACACTAGATGCTGGAGACTTTTTACGGACGGAGTATTTTCTTGAAAGACGAGAAATCGGGATTGTGAATGTCGGCGGACAAGGAACGGTCACTGTTGATGGTGAGGCCTTTGTTCTGGAGCATAAAGATTTCTTATATATTGGTCTTGGTCACGAAGATGTACAGTTTGCTAGTTCATCAGGCGAGCAGGCCAAATTCTATTTAGTATCAGCCACGGCTCATAGAGCGTACCCTACGCAAAAAGCAGCTATCGCTGAATTAACACCCAACCACTTAGGAGAAGCAGCTGCCTCCAACGTACGAAACCTGTATCAAGTCATCCATGCAGACGGCATTCAAAGCTGTCAGCTTATGATGGGCATCACTCAGCTTGAAACCAATAACACATGGAATACGATGCCTGCTCATATTCATGATCGCCGGATGGAAGTGTACTTATATCTTGATATCGAAGAAGATGCACGTGTCTTTCATTTTATGGGAGAGCCATCTGAAACAAGACATCTTGTTGTGGCCAATGAGGAAGCAGTCATTTCACCTGCTTGGTCTATTCATTCAGGCTCAGGTACAGCGAATTATTCATTTATTTGGGCAATGGCAGGCGAAAACTATACGTTCAAAGATATGGACTTTGTCCCAATGGATCAGCTGAGGTAACGAGGGTGATGACAACTTCATATGTAGCGTCCCTCTTTTCCCTTGAAGGAAAAACAGCCCTTGTGACAGGTCCTGGAACCGGTATTGGGCAAGGCATTGCCGTGGCGCTTGCCAAATCAGGCGCAAATATCATTGGTACGTACCATCACACACCGCTTGAAGAAACAAAGGCACTTGTCGAACAGGCAGGCCGAACATTTCATGCGGTTCAGGTTGACTTTTCTAACCCTCAGTCTGCAAAGCAGGATGTCGACGCCATATTAAAGAAGCATACGATTGATATTTTAATCAATAATGCTGGAACGATCAAAAGAGAGCAGGCGGCTCACTATTCAGAGGAAGATTGGCATACGGTCATGGATGTGAATATCAACAGTCTCTTTTTCCTCACGCAAAAGGTTGGACAGCAGATGCTGAAAAACGGGCAAGGGAAAATCGTCAATATCGCCTCCCTTCTATCGTTTCAAGGCGGCGTCTTTGTTCCCGCCTATACAGCAAGTAAACATGCTGTCGCAGGGCTGACGAAAGCTTTTGCCAACGAATGGGCGCATCAGCATATTCAAGTGAATGCGATTGCACCTGGGTATATTGCGACCAATAACACACAAGCCCTTCGTGACGATGAAAATCGAAATGAAGAGATTCTCAAACGAATCCCCGCCGGGAGCTGGGGAAAGCCTGAGGATCTAGCCGGTGCGGCTGTTTTCCTTAGCTCACCAGCATCTGATTATATGAACGGCCACATTTTAGCCGTTGATGGAGGCTGGCTTGCAAGATAAACAGACGAGAGAATTCCTATTCGGGGATTCTCTTTTTTCTATTTGCATAATTCCCCACCTTCCGAGTCACTCTATAAAAAACATGTGATGAGGGTGAGGTATTATGAAAAGTCGTATTGAACAAGATATAGCGTCCGTCATTAAGCGTGTCAAAAGCTTTGCCGGAAGAAGTGATGATATCGTGTTCCACTCTTTTTCATTTGGTCCTTCCACTATTTCTGCATGTCTCGTGTACGTTGAAGGACTCACAGAATTTGAGATGCTTTCTAAGCAAATCATTTCACCAATGCAAAAGGAACTGGACATCACCGAGGTTGGTTCTACTACACTTTCCTCCCTTTCAAAAACGTTCTTTGGCATTCAAAATGATGTGCTGGATGATATGAACCTTGCCATCGAGCAGTTATATAGCGGCAGGGCTATTTTATTTGTAGATGGAGCGGCTCAAGCACTTGCACTCCATACAAATCTTTTTCAATTTAGGGAAGTAGAAGAGCCGCAATCTGAAGTTCTTGTAAGAGGACCACGGATCGGATTTATTGAGAATCTTGAAAAAAACACGGCTTTACTCCGTGAACGGGCAAACGACCCAAATCTTGTGATTCAAAAGGTGAGTATCGGTACTCGAAATAAAAAATCCGCTGCTCTTGTGTATGTTCGTGATATTGCTGATCCTAAACTAGTAGAAGATGTTCTATCACGCATGGCCGAAATCAAAATGGATGACATCCCTGAAACCGGCTATATTGAACAGCTGATTGAGGACAGTCACATCTCCATTTTTCCACAGATCCAAAACACAGAACGTCCTGACCGGGTGATTGCATCTGTGCTTGAAGGCAAAGTCTCGATTTTACTCGATGGGACTCCTTTTGCTCTCATTTTACCTATGACGCTTACAGCTTTGATGCAATCTCCAGAGGATTATTATCAGAGGTGGACAAGCGCGACTCTTTTGCGTTTACTTCGTTATATTGCCGTGCTGCTCACGATTTTTTTACCCGGCCTTTACATTGCACTTGTCTCTTATCATCCCGGTTTATTACCGACAAGAATGGCACTCACCATCGCAGGGAGCCGGCAGAATGTTCCCTTCCCTCCTGTTGTCGAAGCCATTCTCATGTCTTTTACGATAGAGCTGCTGCGGGAAGCTGGACTCCGGCTTCCAAGAGCCATCGGACAGACAATTGGGCTCATTGGCGGCGTTATTATTGGTCAGGCAGCTGTCCAAGCCAATATCGTCAGTGCCTTAATGGTGATTATTGTGTCGCTGACCGCACTGGCTGATTTCACGGCACCGTCATATGACTTTAGTTTCCCGCTGCGTATTTTGCGGTTTATGGCCATTTTTAGTTCAGCATTGTTTGGATTATATGGCTTAATCATGTGTTATTTATTTGTGCTTTGTCACCTGATGCAGCTAAAGACCTTTGGTTTTGACTATTTCACACCAGTGCTTTCTTCACCGTTTTCAGATTTAAAGGATACGTACGTTCGTTTACCAATCGGGCTATTTAAATCCAGACCGAAAACAGCAAAAATAAAAAATCTCAAAAGACAAGGAGATTAAACGATGTACAGACCTGAAAAGCTATCATTGTTACAAGTCACCATTCTGTGCAGCTCTACAATGATAGGCGCTGGAATTTTAACCATTCCACGCAGTTCTGCCAATTCAGGATACCCTGATGGCTGGATCATTGTATTAATACAGGGCGTCATCTTTGCTTTCGTTGCTTTTTTGTTGGGCTGGATTGCCGAAAAGAATGCACCAGACACCATTTTCGAGTCAAATACAAAAGGAGCGGGCGCATTCTTTGGCACAATCTTTAATTTAATGCTGATCGCCTATTTACTAGGCATTGTCGGCTTTGAGGCACGTGTCCTTGGGGAAGTGGTTCAGTTTTTCCTGCTGCAATCGACTCCCATGACCGTGATTGTGATGATTTTTTTACTCGTGGCGATCTATCATTTGAAAAGCGGTATCTTTCCAGTCGTCAAAATGGTGACCTATATTTATCCGATCACCATGGTCATTTACATAGCGCTCATGCTGTTTTGTTTAAAAATATTTGATTTTGATTATTTGCGCCCTGTGATGGCGCATGGTTTTAAAGATTTTAGTAACCTGTTCTCTCAAACCTTTATTCAATTTACAGGCTTTGAAGTCATTTTGTTTGTTGTCCCGCTCATTTATAAAGACAAATGGTCTAAGGCAAAATGGGCGGCTGCGATCGGGGTTGGGATTACTTCTCTTGTATATTCCCTCACACTCTTTATAGTGATTGGCTCCATGACCGTTGGTGAAACGAAATCTCTCACTTGGCCGACAGTTTCCCTCATTCAAGCGCTTGAACTTGAAGGGGTGTTTATCGAACGTTTTGATATTTTCTTACTGACGATCTGGACGTGCCAGCAGTTCATTTGTATGCTGGGCTTTTTCCAATTTGCGATTAAAGGCTGCTTCACCGTTTTTAAAACAACCAATATAACGAGACTGTTATGGCTGTTATTTTTGATTACATCAGCACTCTCACTTTTCCCTAGAAATATCAATGAAGTCTTTTACTACTCTACTTTACTCGGCTACGCATTGTTCGCAGTTTTAGCCATTCCTTTTATTACAGCTATCCTGCTGATGATTCGCAAAAAATGGGGAGGTCGTTCCGCATGAGAGGAAGGCGTGTAATGTTATTCTTTATTTCCTGCTGCCTTTTCCTTCTATCAGCAGGCTGCTGGGACTTAAAGGATATTGAAAAACTATCGTTTGTACGCGGTGTTGGCATTGATGAACAAGATGAGAATGGAGTTAAGCTGACCTACCAAAACCTTGTACCGAAAACGGGCGGAACACAAGAAGCCGATTCTCCCGGCTATGTGAATGTTGTCTCGAAGGGAAAAAATGTGCTGGAGGCTGTCAGTAATGTCGCCTTGAAGGACCCGCCGATCTATAGTGATCACCTGAAAATATTCTTGTTTGGCAGAAATCAAGCGGAGCATCACGATATTCAAGGAACACTCAATCATTTTATTCGTGATGATGAGGTTCGGCGCAGCAGCTATCTCCTCGTGTCACGAGGTGATGCGTCAAAAGTCATTAACCAAAAATTGAAATCACAGCAAAAGGTACCAGTTGAACATATCTTCGAAACATCAAAAAACCGAGACTTTAACGGAAAGATCGCACCGCCAACACGTATTGGACGGTCGTCTGATTACTTTCAGATGGGCGTTAGCTTCCTTGTGCAAAGTGTAGATGTGATCGACAGTGAAATTATTTATGATGGGGCAGGAATCATACATGGGAAAACGCGAAAGCTGATCGGTTTTATCCCAGCAAAAGATGTCCAATCTTTAAACTGGGTAATGGGCCGTATCACTGGCGGCGTTGTACCTGCCACCTACAAGGGTTATCCGATCACGTTTGAAATAAAAAAAGCAAAGACGAAGGTCGAGCCCTACCTGAAAGATGGAAAAGTTTCCTTTAAAATTAGCGTAAAAACAAATGGAAAATTGTCTGAGGATCAATATCCTCCTGAAAACTCATTCGATGAGCAATACATCAAACGATTTGAGCGGATCTTTGCTCGTAAAATTAAAGAACGCATTCAAAAAGCAGTTCATCATGTGCAAAAAGAAGTGGGTGTTGATCCCATATTTTTTAACCAGCAATTTCGTATGAAATATCCTGACTATTGGGATCAGCATGGTACCGAGTGGGATAGGCTATTCCAAGAAGCAGACATTGATTATGATGTCAAAGTCAGCATCTTGAATTTTGGTGCAGAAGGTGCAACGAAAAGCTTCAAATGGTAATGCAAAAAGGCGTCCGAAGGGCAGCTGCCCTCAGACTGTTGACAAAGGGCTAAAATGATCTTGATTTTAGCCCTTTCTCTTCTTTTTAGCGTGATAGAAAACCTTTGCATTCTTGGAAGGTCGAGCACCGGAACGGACCGAATTTGACATTCGTGAGTACCGGAGCGCAGACCTGACACCGAATGCGAGGGTTTGGCTACACGCTAAGGCGGTTATCCCGAAGGGGAGCCGCCTTTTTTACGCACGACAATGAGAAGCTGATACAAGGTCACATGGTCAGACAACGCTTTTGTTTGAAAGCCAAGTGACACTCCTATTCTTGCCACTTCGTCAAAAAACAATTGGACGTTTTGATCAATCTGTACATTGATCCGCTGCTCGATCACGCGTTCAAACAGATGGTCTGGGAAAAGCGCACGCATGGTGTTTGGTGTGAAGAACCGCATATGGGTTCGATCTAAAATTCCTACATCTTGATACGTAAAATCCCCTGTCATTAAAGGTAGAAGCACTTCTGCATGCATCATGTTAGGCAGGCAGCAAATAATGACACCGCCTGGCTTTAAAGATGCGTGCGCTTGTTCAATGATGTGCCAAGGATCTGACACGTGCTCTAAAACATCTGAAAAAATGACCGCATCAAAAAAGGCCTTTTTTTCTGACCATGGGTATTCATCCGCATTTGCCTCGATGACTTCTTCGTAATACGCCTTTGCGACTGCTGCTTTTAATGTATCCGCCTCTACCCCGTACATGTCAACAGACTGACGATTCATTAGTTCAAGCCCGGTAGCCCCTGCGCCGCACCCAACATCCAGCACGCGTGCAGCGTCCTCAGGGAGTAATTCCGCAAAATATGGATGAGGGGTGATCAAATTTAGATCTATGCCCCACTTATTTAAAAACCGAAGTCTGTTCTCAGTAAACAGTGCAGAGATGTTCGTTTCTTGATTGGCATTGAAGGTAGCATGACCATGATGATGCACAAAGGAATCATGCACAATTTGCAGCTGATATCCTTTCAGTAATGAACGTAAGCAAAGATCGTCATCCTCAAATGATCCATAAACGAACCGCTCATCAAATAACCCCACATCCTCGATCAGCTCTCTTTTCACGAGCAAGCAAAACCCTACAAGCCGGTGCACATATGTTCTCTGACCTTTTCTCTTAGACGTATACTCCTTAGCAAAGTCTGGGAGCTCCTTCACATCTGTATACGACGGCTGGACCATCTGGGGGCCGCTCACATAATTAGAGACTGGCCCAACCATCCCAATACGTTCTGATGCGAATAACGCCTCTTTTAATGGAGTAAGCCAGTTTTCCGTCACGATCGTGTCATTATTTAAAAAGAGAATGCTGTCTCCTGAAGCTTCTTTTGCCCCTTGATTACATCCCTTTGCAAAACCTTGATTCTCTTCATTATCAATGAATATCACATCTTCCAGCTCTCTTACATATTCCTTCGTGCCATCAGTTGACGCATTATCGACGATGATGAGTTCATATTGGTCGCTGCTCGTATGATGTTTAATGCTTTCGATACATGTTTTCGTTAAATGCAGTTCGTTGTACGTCAGCATGACAATGCTTGTTTTCCCTTTCATCTCATTTCCACCTTTCACCCGCCTGTTCCATATGTATGTTGTAGGCAGCACGTTCAGAAGATGAGGGAATGTCCTTTCTTGATTAAACGTTTGTTTAACATAGGAAAACCAGCTGCATACAGCAGCTGGCCATTGTTCACACCGTTTTTCCTTCGTCACCTGCGACGGCTCGATTTCTCTTTTTTAAATCTTCTTCAATTTCTTCAAGACTTTTCCCCTTCGTTTCGGTCACTAAGTATTTCACAAATAAGAAGGCGCCTACGCCGATGACCGCATAGATGAGGAAAAGATTACTGATGCCAATCGCGCTTAATAAAGCTGGGAATGTAAGCGAGATGATTAAATTTCCTGTATGAAGGAGGAAGGTCGAGACACCTGTACCGATTCCCCGGACATGTACTGGGAACAGCTCTGGGAGCATCACCCAAACGACAGGACCCCAGCTGACAGCAAAGATGACGATAAAGAGACCTAAACAAATAACGGTTGTCCACCCTGCAGCACTTGACCCCTCGAAAAATCGGTTGACCACTGACAGGACAATTAAACTAAGAACCATTCCCGCATTCCCAAATAGGAGCAGCGCTTTACGTCCTACACGGTCAATGATTTTGATGGCGACAAACGTCATGATGACATTCACTGCACCAATTCCGACAGTTCCTAAAATTGCCGCTGAATTCCCAAAGCCAACGCTTGTGAATGTTTTTGGTGCATAGTAAATGATCGTATTTGTACCGATAAACTGCTGTAGAAAGGCTAGGCCGACACCGGCGATCAATGCTGGGCGTACCCATGGCTCAAATAATTCCTTAAAACCGCCTTTTTCTTCACTTTCCGCCTTTTGAATATCTGAAATTTCTTCTTCAACTTCTTGCTTACTTTTTCTGAGTTTAGATAATATCTCCTTTGCACGGTCAGCCTGTCCGTGGACAAACAGCCAGCGGGGACTTTCCGGCATAAACAAAATCCCACCTAATAAAAGAACAGAAGGAACAACCGCAATTCCAAGCATCAAGCGCCATGCCTCTGCATCCGCTAAAGCGTAGTTCACAATATAGGCAAGAAGAATACCAAATGTGATCATGAGCTGGTTTAAAGAGGACAGTGCCCCTCGTGATTCCTTTGGCGCAAGTTCAGATAAATATAATGGAACAATCGTAGTCGAACACCCGACAGCAAGCCCTAGTACAATTCGGAATAAGACCATCACTTCCGTATTCGGGGCAAAGGCTGTACCAAATCCGCCAATAATAAACAAAATAGCTGCGGCGATGATTGCTTTTTTCCGCCCAAATTGGTCTGTCAATTTTCCAGAAAGAGAAGAACCAAGCATCGCCCCGATTAAAATCGAGCTGACGACAAGCCCCTCTGTGAACGCATTTAAACCTAAATCCTCTTTCATAAATAAGATGGCGCCAGAGATGACACCTGTATCATAGCCATATAAAGCACCGCCAAGGGCGCCGAAGAAATAAAGCCATCCATTCCGATTTTTCATATACATAACCCCACTTTTGTCTCTGTACTCTATGAAAAGTCATTTTCCTCACTTCCTGTCATTTCAAACATTTCGATGTTTTATGACAAATATATTTCATTTGTGTATATTTGAAACTTTTCACGAGAAGGAAACGTCAATTAAGCGTTAATGAAAAAAATGTCGCACTATATCCCGTTTTAAGGTATATTTGTTTTAGTTTGTAAGCAGAAAGAAGGACATCTTTACTATAAAATCATAGCGAGGGTTTAAAATATATGGATCAATCACGAAGTAAACGCAAAGGGAAAAAGCGTTTAAAACCATGGGTGAAAGTCACTCTATTTATATTTGGTATTCTTTTACTGACGACCGCTTCTGTTACTGGCTATGCCTACTACAAAGTAACAAATGCTGCCAAAAAGGCACAAGTATCTCTAGATCGCGGTGCACAATCTGTGAAACGGATTGAAGCATTCGATCCAGGAAAAGACAGCTTTTCTGTCTTGCTGCTTGGAATTGACAGCAGACCGGGCGAAACAGTGAAACAAGCACGAAGCGACGCAATGGTGTTAGCAACCATTAACCGCACAAATAAAACCGTTAAATTATTAAGCATTCCTAGGGACTCATACGTTAATATTCCAGGCCACGGTTTTGATAAAATTACTCACGCACACGCATTTGGCGGTGCAGATTTAACAGTGAGTACCGTTGAAGATTTACTAGATATTCCGGTTGATTTTGTCATCCAAAGTAATTTCGTAGCATTTAAAGAAATCGTCAACGAATTAAACGGTGTTCCTATTAACATCAAGGATGAGTACCTTGTGAAACAGATTAAAAAGGATACAAAAGGCAAGGTTGTGCTTCAAACTGGAACTCATACACTAGATGGTGATCAAGCGCTCGCTTATGTGAGAACGAGAAAAGCAGATAGTGACTTAATGCGTGGACAGCGACAAATGGAAGTGTTAAAAGCCATTTTCGATAAATCAAAATCATTAACATCTATTCCGTCATACGACAATATCATTGATACACTCGGTGATAATGTGTCAACCACGCTTTCTATGAAGGAGTTAGTCGGTCTTTTCCCTCTTCTGACTTCATTGAAATCGGTTGATACCATTCAGCTTAAAGGATCTGATTACCAGCCAAACGGAGTTTATTATTTCCAATTGGATCAAAACCAGCTGAACGAAGTAAAAACTGAATTGAAGAAGCAGCTTGAATTATCATAAATAGAAGCCTCCCCAAGGGGCGCTTTCAGATTGCTGACAAAGGGGTAAAATGAAGTTTATTTTACCCCTTTGTCTTCTTTTCAGCGTGATAGAAAACCTTTGCAGCCCTAGGAAGGGCGAGCACCGGAACAGAGCGAATTTGACATTCGTGAGTACCGGAGCGCAGACCTGACATCGAATGCGAGGGTTTGCCTACACGCTGGAAGCGTCCCTTTGGGGCGCTTTTTCTTATTTCCTTGATCATTCGCTCATTTTTGTTTAGCCTTGATAGTGAGGAATCAACCATCCTTTTTTTATGAGATTGAAGGAATTCGTACATACTTTGAAGAGGCTGTTGCATGAATGAAGGAGGATTTGACAGCGATGAAAAAAATGATTGCTATTGATTTAGACGGTACACTCTTAAATACAAAAAGTGAAATATCCGCTCAAAACCGAGAGGCATTGATTCGTGCGAAGAATGCTGGATATATTGTGACCATCTGTACAGGGCGGGCAACTTTTGATGTAAAGGAGCTGCTTGGCGATTTGGACATCCCCATTATTGCGGCAAACGGCGGGACTGTTCATACAGAGGGATACGAGCTCTTCAGCCGAATCACACTGGATCAAGAAGCAGGCAAGCGGGCCGCAAAGGCATTAGTGGAACGTAACATTTACTTTGAAGTCTATACAGATGATGCCCTCCTCTCTCCTTTTGATGGAAAAGAGAAGCTGAAAGCAGAATTTGATCTGATCGAAAGCGCAAACCCAAATGAGGATCTCGCTCATCTATGGGAAGGTGCCATGACGCAATTTAAACAATTCGGCATCAAACCAGTGGATGATATCCGTCAGATTTTTGAGTCGAATGAACCGACCTATAAATTACTCTGCTTCTCGTTTGATATGAACAAACTGCATGAAGCTCGAAGTCTTTTGGCAGATATGCCTGAGCTTTCATTGACCTCGTCTGGAAAACATATTATTGAGGTGCTGCCAAAAGAGTCTGGAAAAGGACATGCCCTGAAAAAGCTCGCAGCCCATTATGGTGTAGACCGCTCACATATTTATGCAATTGGCGACAGCCCAAACGATCTTTCTATGTTTGAAGAAGCAGGCCACCGCATTGCAATGGGGAATGCAGTAGATGTCATTAAAGAAAAGAGCACCTACATCACAAAAGGGAATCATGAAGATGGTGTCGCTTATTTTATTGATCTTCTTTTACAAAATCAATTCCATGAAAAAAAGACGCTTGTCTGATCAGCGCCTAGAGAGAAGTCCAGAAGTCCGATACAAGTACTGATCGGGCTTTTTCTTTATTTTTTGATTCTAACAGCCGTTTCGTATTTGTCCTTCCAGTACGTACTTGTTTTCATATTGGTCAAGACAACACCGTTTGAGACAGTGACATGAATGACTTGATTAGATCCTGCATATATCGCCGGCATCAATGATGTTCCGCTGAAGAAGACAAGATCTCCTGGCTTAAGCTCAGAACGTTTCACAGGTGTACCTGCTTTGACTTGACCTGATGCATAGCGAGGCAGCTCAATGCCAAGCACTTCTCGATACACATACTGTGTGAACCCTGCTGTATCAAATCCTTGCTTTGGGTTCGTACCGCCTTTGACATAAGGGACTTCGCCGATATACGTAGCGGCTTTTGATACGATAGGATCCTCTTTCGCAAGCTCCAGATCTGTTAATCGTTTCGCACCTGTCCATTTCTCGCGCCAATACGATTCAGACAAATAAGAAATTGTCACACTTTCAGAACGGCTTGCATGAATAAAGCGGTCGCCTCCAATATACATACCTACATGAGAAATTCCGGGCTTATATGTGTTGCTAAAAAAGACAAAATCCCCAGGGCGAATATCGCCTAATGCCACTTTTTCTCCAACGATCCACTGCTGTTCAGCACTTCGAGGTAAATAGATCCCAAGTGATTTTTCAAATAAATACTGTAAAAATCCTGAGCAGTCGAATCCAGTCTTTGGATCTGCTCCTCCAAATACGTAAGGAATACCTAAATAGGTCATCGCATCTTTCACAAGTGGATCATCAGAAATTTCTTGTGTGCCAGGCAGTCGTTTGACCGCATAAAATCGATCAGTCCAATATTTGCTTTTGCTGACATCTGTTTTCACCACACCTTGACTAAGCGTGATGTGGATGACCTGATTGTTACCAGCGTACATCGCCACATGTGTCGGGATATCCTTTGTTTCTTCAAGGCTTCGGAAATACACAAGGTCACCAGGCTGGGCTTTTTCCCATGATACCTTTTTTCCAATCTGGTATTGGTCGATTACCTTTCGCGGCAAATCAAATGTTTCTGATGTCTTGTACACGTATTGAATAAACCCAGATGCATCAAAGCCCGTTTTTGGATCGGTTCCTCCTTTATGATAAGGTGTTCCAATCAGCTTTTCCGCTTGCTCCAAAAGAGATGGTGTTTGAGCAGATACTGCTGATTGGGACATGAACATCAGCCCTACGAGCGCACACCCTCCAATCAACATTTCTTTCCATTTCATGATCCTTTCCCTCCTTTCTTCTATAGTTTCGGCATGACACCTTTCATTTTACACTCTATTTCGACAAAAAAAGAGCACGCGATATGCGTGCCCTTTATCCTTTTTAGGTTATTTACCTGCTTCCGCTTTTGACTGCTTTTGCTGTTCAATTTTCTGCATTTCAACCGAAATCTTTTGTTTTTCGTGATCTGTCAGACTATCACTAAATTTAAAAGCAGACATAAAGACAAAGACTAAAATTAACGCAACAAACGGCCAGCTTGCTTTTAGGAATTTCATTTCTTCTCTTTCCCTCCGTTTTCTTTTAAGTTTTTAACTTTATCAGCGTGATCTACTTCAAAGAAAATGTGTCCGTCTTTTTCTTTCCAATCCGCATTCGTCCCATTGGTCAGCATACGGATAATGGCTTTTGATTCTAGAGATCCTGCTTTTACTGGAGCAGGTGTTGCTTCTTTGATGTACATTGGGACAACTTCAAATGTCGCTTTTCCATCTTCATTCAGATGATACTGAACAAGTGCAGAATCACGTGTTCTTGACCAGCCTTGGTCAAAAATAAAGTTTCCTAGGCTATAGAAAATCGCCGTTCCATTATAGACTTCCATCGGTTCAAGAACGTGCGGGTGAGCACCGATAATGATATCAGCACCGGCCTTAGACATCGCTCTTGCCAATTCTCTTTGTCTGTCGTTTACTTCATTGTTGTACTCCTGTCCCCAGTGAGCATGAACAACGACAATATCTGCCTTTTCAGCAGCCTGCGAAATCATCGGAATAAAGATAGATGGATCGGCTGGCAGAATACCCGCCTGGCGATTCGTTGCTTTGAAATCTTTCCCATACACATCTGTAAAACCAAGTGTAGCAATTTTGACACCATTTACTTCTTTGTACGAAATGTTCTGCTTCGCATCTTGGAGGTTACGACCTGCACCTGTATAATCCATGCCAGTTTGTTCAAAGGCATTGATCGTGTTGTTCAGCCCTTTTTCACCATAATCTGCCGCATGGTTATTCGCAAAGTTTAAGACAGAGAAATTTAAATCCTTCAACGCTTGGACAGAATCTTCATCTGTTTTTAAATGAATATTCTTTTGGGCAGCCTGCTCCTTATCTGATGCGACTGGATGCTCAAAGTTTCCTGTCACATAATCTGACACATCAAAATATGGCTTGGCATAGCGAAAAAGATGCTGTTTTCCATAGCGTTCTGTTACTTTCTCTACGTTTCTACCAAACATAATGTCACCGACAAACGAAGCGGTCAGGATGTTTTCTGGATTCTTTTGTACAGTTGGCACTTGTGCTTTCCCGATAAACGTAAATAGAAATGTACAAGCAATAACGATCGGTAAAGCAATCAGTACATGTTTATTCGTCTTTTTCTTTTGGTTCTTTGTGATTTTCAGCAGCTTTTCCTGAAAGCTCAATTTTTTATTCATCATTGGACACACCTTATCTTAAAATAGATAGTAAACATACATGATGGCAAATGTTGCACCACTTAGAAGTAACGTGCTTCCAAGGGTAATCGTAAGACCTTGCTTTTGAATCGTATTCGCAATCAATCCAGGGACGATGATTCCGATTCCGCGGAATTCTGCTATTTCAAATGGGACCACTGGATAGAAGAAATCAAATATCAGTTTTAAGGCAATCCCTGTAATCAGCATCGCAGCAAACTTTCTGCGTCCGTATAAAATCATAAATTTTGATAGGCCAAAGCGAACGATCACATACGTAAGCAAGCTGACAGATAAGACGACTAAAATGAAGACTGGCTGGTTAAATACGAGCGCTAGATAACCTGGAACAACTAGCCCAGCTGGTACGATTCCTGTTTTTTCTGCAAAGATTAAACTAAGTAGAACACCTAAAATTAACGAGATATAAAGATCTGATCCGAACATTTTCTATATTTCCTCCTAGCTGACAAGCTGCTTAATTTTGTATTCTTGAATTTTTTCGATTAACGGTTCAGCGGCACCATGGATATTGCCGACTCCATAAACCACTCGATTATGAAGCTTTTTCTCAAGCATATTCATAATTTGTTCTGTAGATTGATATTCAAGGTTGTGTAAGTGGTCAGCCGGAATTTTCCCTTCCTCATATGCCTTCACAATTGGATCTGTTGTTTCACCAATTAAGACAAGGTCACTTGCTTCAATATAAGGAAGTACATCCTCCGCAAACTGGATCGTTCTATCTACACGATCCGCACGGCAGTTCATAATAATAATCGGTTCATCTGTTGGATATCCAATTTCTTTCACACGCTTCCAAATGTTCAATGTAGAGGATGCGTCATTTGCCGCGAATCCATTTACAAAGTGTCCAGGCGTTTTCGCGTCCATTAATGGAAGAATTCTCATCGCTCCTGGATCAGGCGGTGCATTTAACATTCCTCTGAATGCCGTATCTTCATCAATCCCTAATGCTTGGGCAACACCAAGTGCCAGTGAAGCATTATCTGGGAAAACCATGTACTCAAATTTCCGTAAAAACTCATCGGAAAACTTGGAATTATCTGCAACAATGACTTCTGTGTTGCGTTTTTTCGCAATCTCTTTAAAGAAATCCGTATATTCACTATCCGTAATAACCAAGTGTCCATTGTAAGGAATTGTCGCTGTAAAGGCTTCTGCTATTTCATCAAGTGTCGGCCCCATGACGTCCATATGGTCTTCAAGAACGTTTACGATCACGCCAATGTTTGCTTGAAGCAGCTCTTCCTGAAAGATAATTTGGTAATCTGGATTTACCGCCATACATTCACTGACGATGGCATTCGCTCCTCTTTCAACTGTTTCTCTCATAACTTCCTTCTGCTCTCCGATATTCGGTCCTTGCGGTTTCCTTTTAATCGGTTTCTCCTCTGGCGTATCCCAATAAATCATTCTTGCATCCGTTCCCGTTGTTTTACCGACAGTTTTATAACCTGCCTCCATTAAGATACCGGTTGTCAATCTTGTGACGGTAGACTTTCCGCGAATACCATTAATATTGACGCGCACCGGCAGGGCATCGATATTTTTCTGATGACGCTTCTTTTCAATAAAGCCAATCCCTAACATGATGACACAGGCTATAACGATTAACCACATCGCTTATCTACATCTCCTTTTTTTATGAGTGTGATATGTAAATTCAATCAACAGTATATCTGTTCAGCATAAAATCACAATCGGTATTATGTAACATAATCTTTCACTTCCTCGTATGCCAAATTCCTCTAATCAGAAGGCTTATTTGCCTACCCATCCTTTAAATGAAAAGGCCAAAAGGCGGACAAAAATCACTCTGAATTTCTACTGAATTTAAGAGAAAGCGTTACCATCAATGATCCGAAAATCTTTTGTCCTTTTCTCCCTAAATTTTTCGACAATTATTAAGATGTATTTTGAATCAATGTTTTAAAGCCCTCTCTTCTCTATAACATCAGTCATATCAGCACTTTAAATGAATAGTGCGTGTTTTGGAATGTTTTATATTTTTGAACGAACAGGTTAGAAAGTCATTCTCATTGGTCAGTTTGCTGCGTGTTGACCTATGACAAAGGTCACCTCTAAAAAAATCAAGTCATCTGCTTATTTTTAGGTCACAAAAAATTGGGATAAGATGTAAAATTTTGATCATTTCGGTGTACCTTCTTTTTACGATATTCGCACCTTATGACCTAAACAATGAAACATTATTCATTTGTTTTTATCAAGATTCATCATTTCTTAACATTTTTAATGTGAATTTAGTTGAAAGTTGTCAGCTCATGTCATGCTTTCCCCAAAGGAGACGAATAAAATTCGCTTCTCCGCTTACACTATGGTTAAAAAATCTGTGAGAGGAGGCTAAAGATGCCAAACACCAATGAGCAGACACGCCTGCATTTTTTATCAGGAAGCTTTGACGAGAAAATCCGTATCCTTAAAAAAACATTTCAGCAAAGCGGCGATTTTGAATACCGAGAGTTGATGGTGAATGAAACGAAATGTGCGCTGTTTTTTATTAAAACAAGAATAGATGAAGGAAAACTAAATGATTTCATTATCGGCAACTTGTTAGGCCCTCCTGGAAAGCAGGATTATACAAAATCTCTAAGCACACTTGAAACAGGCGACTTGACACTGATCACAGACAGTATTATTGCAGGAAGTATTGCCTTTCTTGATGAAAACTCCTCGCAAATCAAGCTGTTTGCTGTCGGTCAGCCGCCGTTGCGCTCTATTTCTGAACCTTCTTCTGAAAGTATTATCGCGGGCGCACATGACGGGTTTGTTGAAAGTCTTGATACCAATATCTACTTACTTCGTTCGCATTTAAATGATCGGAAGCTCGCTATTCAATATCATAAGGTCGGTACAAAATCGGAAACAAAGCTTGCAACGGTGTATATATCTGATATTGCCAATCAAGAAAAGGTCGAAGAAGTCAACAGACGGATTTCTTCTATTAAAGTAGACACACTGATAAGTCCTGGCTCTATCGTTGAAGCAATTGAGGAAGATTCATTTTCTATTTTCCCTCAGCTGATTGATACAGAACGTCCGGACAAGGTAAGATCTGCGATTCTTGAAGGCAGAATAGTCGTACTCATGGATGGCAGTCCAATGGCCATCATTCTGCCTATCACGTTCTTTAGTTTTTTTCAGTCGCCAGATGATTATAACAGCCGCTGGATTCCTGCCACGTTTATTCGTATTCTTCGTTATCTTGCCTGCATCATCGCAGTCATATTGCCATCTTTTTATATTGCTGTTATTGCGTTTCATTATGAGGTTGTCCCAGATGAACTAGCTATTACGATGAAGAACTCTATTATTGGCATTCCCTTTCCTCCATTGATAGAGGCTATGCTGATGGAGATCACAATTGAACTTATACGTGAGGCTGGGGTGCGTCTGCCTAAACCAATCGGGCAGACCATTGGCATCGTAGGAGGTTTGGTTATTGGGGATGCGGTTGTACAAGCAGGACTTATTTCGAATGTCCAAGTGATTGTAGTCGCTGTGACGGCTGTCGCTTCATTTGTACTTCCGTCGTTTGAAATGACGTCCACCATCAGGATGCTTCGTTTCCCGCTCATGTTTATGGCATCGATGTTTGGATTTGTTGGCATTTCATTTGGGCTCGCCATTATACTTATGAATTTATGCCGCTTAGAATCACTAGGGGTGCCATATTTATCACCTGTCGCTCCATTTAACTGGCAGGACTTAAAAGATACTGTGGTTCGACTCCCAATGTGGATGTACAAAAACCGCCCTGTTTATTTAAATCCGCAAAAGAACAAACAAATTGAACAACTGAGAGGGTGGGAAAAGAAAAATGAAAAATAAAATATCTCCACCTCAAGCTGTTTTTTTCATCATCCAGTCTCAAATTGGTGTTGGTATTTTAGCGCTCCCCCATTTACTGATGAAAGACATGGGACACGATGGCTGGATGGCGATAATTGTCGCGTGTTTTTTTATCCAGCTCATCAATACCATTTTTATTTATATCATCTACAAGTATCCAGAAACGTCATTTTTCCAAGTGCTGATTGAGGTCTTTGGAAAATGGATTGGACGCGCCTTGACCGTGCTCTATACGGTATACTTTGCCTCGGTCTGCATCGTAGTCCTTTCTATATTCACAAGGATTCTTGGCATATGGGTGCTCCCGCTCACACCAAACTGGGTGATTAACCTATTACTGATGATATGCATTATCTATATTGCAAAGGAGCAAATTACAGCCATTGTCAGGTTTAACTTTATCTTAACTCCCTTTTTGCTCACGCTCTCTCTATTGATGTTCTATTCATTGAAAGGAACCAATATTGATTACCTCCTGCCTTTCTTCCAAACGGATATCTCTCAATTTCAGCTTGGATTGAAGGATGTGGTGCTGTCAATGAATGGATTTGAGATGATTTTGATCATCTCTCCACTGATGAAGGGCTCCATTAAGGAACGATATAAAGTGATGACCATTTCAAATATATGCACGACGCTTTACTACCTATTTATTACTATAATTTGTTTTATGTTTTTCAGCCCGGCTGAGCTTGATGTGATTCCAAATCCTGTTTTGTATCTATTAAAAACCATTACATTCGGTGTCATTGAGCGGACGGATTTAATCTTTCTAAGCTTTTGGGTCTTTATCATTCTCGTCACACTGAGTAATTATCTGTACTTTTGTGCAAATGGTGTGTCCAGTATGCTGAAGAAAAAAAATCACAAAAAATATGTCTACTATTTCGCCATTTTGATTTATGCTGCAAGCTGTTTTCTTTCAACTGATAACTTTAGAATTCAGCGATTCAATGACTTTACCACCGTTGCACAATATTCATTTATTTACACACTTCCGATCATGATGGCCGTTATCATCTTGATCAAACACCGCAAAAAGAAGGTGAAATCACATGCATCATAGGTACATGTTGACGCTGCTTATGTGTGTTTCCCTCATTTTCATGCCTGGCTGCTGGGATCAAAACCTATTAAAAGACATCTCTCTCATATTAACTTCAGCTGTTGATCAAGGAGAGGATGACAATGCTAGGTATTCGATTACCTATCGAAAGGTGCAGCAGTCTCAAAGTATGCAGCAAGGGAATACTGGCAGTTATTTAACCACTGTTCTCACAACCGAGGCGCCTACTTTAAGAAAAGCAAGAAGCAACTTTAGCCGGAGTGTAGACCAAAAAATTGATATGTCGAAAATGAGGGTGCTGCTGGTCGGTGATGAATTTGCCCAAAACCGGCTGCTCCCTTACTTAGATATGTTTTATCGCGATCCCAAAAGCCCTTTGCTCGCAAACTTAGCAGTGGTGCAAGGAGGAAGCTGTGTAGAATTAATCAATTCTCTGCTCAAGGAGAAGCTCATTGTAAGCGACTATTTAAACAACCTGATCACTTCTGCATCACACTCCTCCCAAGTTGCACCTAAAAACATTCAAAATGTCCGGTCTAAAATGCTGCAAACCGGCGAGGACTTCACACTTCCGTTGCTCTACTACGATAAATCAAAAAAGTTAACGAGTGTGAGAGGGGTTGCCTTATTTGATAATGAGAAAAAAAAAGGTGAACTCTATGCTCAGGATGCCATTCTGCTCACTGTTATGGATGGTAAAATGGGCAAATATGCAAACTTCACGAAAAAAGTAAGAAGTGATATGAAATCAAAGGAAAACAATTACATCACCATTCAAGTAACCGATTCAAAGAGAGACATTAAAATTGTCAATCCTGATCACCGAAACGTAACCTTCTCTCTTGAGTTTGAATTCAACACCTCTGTTCTTGAATATCCGAAAGATAATTTAGATACAGATAAGAAAATCGAAATGTTAAATAAGAGGCTGTCAGCTATTTTGACAAAAGACGCTGAAAAAGTCATTGCAGCCCTGCAAGAAGCGAATTCTGACGTGCTAAGCCTTGGCAGAAAATATCGGGTAAAACACTATGATGAATATATGAAAATGAACTGGGTCACCGATTATCCGAAGGTGAAAATCATTCCAAAAATCAAAGTGAATATTACACAAACAGGTATTATTAGTTAAAGAAAAGGAAGAAGACATCTTTCTTTTCTTTTTTTATTTTTTTTAGATTGTCATTTCGATGCTTTCGTGATAATCTATGTGTGTAAACGGTTACACATTCATGAAGGGAGGCTCTCCATTGGCTACAATTAAAGATGTCGCAAAAGCTGCACAAGTGTCTGTTGCCACTGTTTCACGCGTGCTCAATGACACTGGATATGTTCATTCAGATACGAAAACCCGCGTGACACAAGCGATGCAGGAGTTGAACTACTTTCCCAATGAAGTGGCTAGATCCCTTTTCAAAAGAGAATCACGCTTAATCGGCTTAATCTTGCCTGATATCACAAACCCCTTCTTTCCTCAGCTGGCTAGAGGCGTTGAGGACGAAATTCATGCGCACGGTTTTCGGTTATTATTCGGGAACAGTGATGAAGATCGAGAGAAGGAGATGGCCTACTTACAAACCTTTAAACAAAATCAAGTGGTCGGTGTCATCGCAATCACAAATGAACCTGAATCAGATATATACAATGATGATGATCTACCTGTTGTGTTCTTAGATCGAACCGTTCCACATGCACCTTCTGTTTTTGCAGATGCTGCAGCTGGCGGGAAAATGGCCGCAATGGAATTAATTAGACGGGGCAGCCGGCAGATCACACTGTTAAAAGGACCTGCCCATCTGCAAACTGCGCGGCAGCGATTCAAAGGCGCACTCGATGTTCTCACGGATACAGGTGTCGACTTTCATGTGATGTCTAATGCTTCCTTTTCCTTTCAAGAAGCCCGAAAAAGCGCCAAAGCCCTGTTCCAGCTGTACCCTGAAACAGATGGGATCATTGCCAGCAATGACATCGTCGCAACAGCGGTCATACACGAAGCGCTTCGGATCGGAAAAGCCATTCCAGGAGACGTTCAAATCATTGGATTTGATGATATTCCGCAAAGTGAACTGCTCTTCCCTTCCTTATCAACCATTAGGCAGCCCGCCTATGAGATGGGAAAAGAAGCGGCACAGCTATTAATCAAAGCGATTCAGAAACAACCGATAGATCAACCAGTTATTCAAATGCCCGTCTCTTTTATTGAACGAGAGACCACAAGAAAGGTGGATTCACAATGAGTCATATTGTTGTAGTAGGAAGCTGTTCAATGGATTTAGTCGTCACATCAGATAAACGGCCAAATGCCGGTGAAACGGTGTTAGGCGAATCGTTTAAAACCGTCCCAGGCGGAAAAGGTGCCAATCAGGCGGTCGCAAGTGCCAGACTCGGTGCAGATGTATATATGGTCGGCCGAGTTGGTGATGACACTTATGGTCAGGATATTCTCAGCAATTTAGAAACACAAGGTGTCCGCATCTCATATATGAAACCGGTTACCGAAATGGAGAGCGGCACAGCTCATATCATTTTAGCGGAAGGTGATAACAGCATTGTCGTGGTCAAAGGGGCAAATAATGAGGTCACTCCTGACTATGTAAGTGATGCTCTTTCTACAATTGATGATATTGGGATGGTTCTCATTCAGCAGGAAATACCTGAAGAAACGGTCGAAGCGGTCTGCGCCCTTTGCAGTGAAAAAGAAATCCCTGTGATATTAAACCCTGCACCAGCCCGCAAAGTATCGCAGCAGGTTTTAAAGCAGGCTGCTTACATTACACCGAATGAACACGAAGCTGTTCTGATGTTTGATGGTCTGCCAATTGAAGATGCCTTGCGTCAATACCCTAACAAATTACTGATCACAGAAGGGAAAAATGGGGTTCGATATTTTGACGGATCGAAAGAAGTGTTAGTTCCAGGTGTACCTGTCGAAGCGGTCGATACAACAGGAGCTGGCGATACCTTTAACGGAGCCTTAGCTGTCGCCCTAACAGAAGGCAAATCCCTCTATGACGCGCTTGCCTTTGCCAACCTTGCAGCATCTATGTCCGTCACAAAGTTTGGCGCACAAGGCGGCATGCCAACAAGAAAAGAATTGGAGAAAAAGAAATGAAAAAAAACGGCATCCTAAACAGCCATATCGCCAAGGTGCTTGCTGACCTTGGCCACACAGATACAATCGTCATCGCAGACTGTGGTCTCCCTATCCCAGAAGGTCCAGTCAAAATCGACCTGGCGTTATCGATCGGCACACCATCTTTTCAGGAGGTCACCTCCCTCCTTCTTCAGGAAATGGCCGTTGAAAACATCACTGTAGCTAGTGAAATCAAAGCAGCCAATGAACGAGATCATTCATTTCTTAAGAAAGCGCTCTCAAATCCATTACATGAAGTAGACCACGAGACGTTCAAAGACATGACCAAACAGGCAAAAGCAGTCATACGAACGGGTGAAGCCACCCCATACGCAAACTGCATTCTTCATGCCGGTGTCATCTTTTAAAGGAGGAGCCAGATATGAACATTGAGATGCATAACATCCATAAGGCTTTTGGCAAAAATACCGTTCTCTCCGGGGTCTCCTTTGACCTCGTCACAGGAGAAGTCCACGCCCTCATGGGTGAAAATGGTGCGGGAAAATCAACTTTAATGAATCTGCTTACAGGTCTTTATTCTTTAGATCAAGGAACGATTCAAATCGACGGAAAAGAAACCGCTTTCAAAAATCCGAAGGAAGCGGAACAGCACGGCATTGCCTTCATTCATCAGGAGCTCAACATATGGCCGGATATGACCGTCTTGGAGAATCTATTCATCGGGAAAGAAATCTATACGAAGCTCGGACTGCTAGACACGAAAAAAATGAAGGTCCTCGCCCAGGCGCAGCTGGACAGGTTGTCTGTGAATCTCTCGCTTGATCAAGAGGCTGGCAGCTGTTCTGTTGGACAAAAACAGATGATTGAGATTGCAAAGGCATTAATGACCGATGCGAAGGTCATCATCATGGATGAGCCGACAGCAGCTCTAACGGAACGGGAAATTGAAAAGCTCTTCCAGGTCATTGAATCTCTCAAAAAAGAAGGAGTTTCGATCGTCTATATTTCTCATCGTATGGAGGAAATCTTTGCAATCTGTGACCGGATTACGATCATGCGTGATGGGAAAACGGTCGATACGAAAGCCATACCTGAAACGAATTTCCATGAAGTCGTCAAAAAAATGGTCGGCCGGGAATTGACAGATCGATATCCCGAGCGAACGCCTTCTACAGGAGACATTGTCCTTGAGGTGAAACAAGCGTCGAGAAAAGGACAATTTCACGATATCAATTTCTCAGTTAAAGCTGGAGAAATCGTCGGTGTTGCAGGCTTAATGGGTGCTGGCCGGACCGAAATGATGCGGTCACTGTTTGGCCTCGATCCTCTTGACCAAGGAGAAATATGGGTTCATGGGAAAAAAGCTTTGATTAAAAAACCAAGTGATGCCGTCAAGCTCGGCATCGGCTTTATCACAGAGGATCGCAAGGATGAAGGGCTGATGCTTGATGCATCCATCCGAGAAAACATCGGTCTGCCAAACTTAAAAAGCTTCTCTCCAAAGGGACTGATAGATAAGAAAACTGAACAGGATTTTGTCGATCTGCTCATCAAAAGACTAACGATTAAAACGGCTTCCTCTGACATTTCTGCCCGAAGCCTGTCTGGCGGAAATCAGCAAAAAGTTGTCATCGCCAAATGGATCGGCATACAGCCAAAAGTGTTGATTTTAGATGAACCGACACGAGGTGTTGACGTCGGAGCGAAACGAGAAATCTATCAGTTAATGAATGAATTGACCGATCGAGGGGTTGCCATTTTAATGGTCTCCTCTGAACTCCCAGAGATACTCGGGATGAGCGATCGAGTACTCGTCATTCATGAAGGAACCATCAGCGGGGAATTAGATAAAACAGAAGCTACACAGGAACGAATTATGACACTAGCTACAGGAGGGAAGTAACATGAAACCACTTACTTCAAATGGACGATTTGACCACATCATGCAAAAGCTTGGGCCATTCTTAGGACTCATCATCCTTGCCGCCATTGTTTCTATTTTAAATCCGGCCTTTTTAGAGCCATTAAACATCTTAAACTTACTGAGACAAATCTCCATTAATGCCCTCATTGCTTTTGGGATGACATTTGTTATTTTAACTGGAGGCATTGATTTATCTGTCGGTGCCATTCTCGCACTATCCAGTGCCTTGACTGCCGGCTTTATCGTGTCTGGCATGGACCCGATTTTAGCCATTATCGTCGGCTGTATCATCGGTGCCGTTCTTGGGATGATCAACGGTCTTTTAATTACAAAAGGAAAAATGGCTCCTTTTATCGCAACGCTTGCCACGATGACGATTTTCAGAGGTTTGACACTCGTTTATACAGACGGAAACCCGATTACTGGGCTTGGTTCTAACTATGCCTTTCAGTTATTCGGCCGCGGATATTTCTTAGGCATTCCTGTTCCAGCGATCACGATGCTTCTCACCTTTATCGTACTATGGGTACTGCTTCATAAAACGCCTTTCGGCAGAAGAACATATGCCATCGGCGGGAATGAAAAAGCGGCTCTCATCTCAGGCATCAAAGTACCGCGCGTGAAAATTATGATCTATTCATTAGCAGGCTTCATGTCTGCCTTAGCAGGTGCGATCTTAACATCTCGTCTGAATTCTGCACAGCCAACAGCTGGTACGTCCTATGAGCTTGATGCCATTGCTGCCGTGGTACTTGGCGGGACAAGCCTGTCCGGCGGAAGAGGACGAATTGTCGGTACACTCATCGGGGTGCTCATTATCGGTGTCCTGAACAATGGTATGAACTTACTTGGTGTTTCATCATTCTATCAATCTGTTGTGAAAGGGATTGTCATCTTGATTGCAGTCCTGCTAGACAGAAAGAAATCTGCTTAAGGAGGCAGCCGCTATGAAAAAATATCTGATTCTCATCCTGACTCTCTCATTGTTCATGCTTTCTGCCTGCTCACTTGAACCGCCGGAGTGGGCCAAGTCATCTAAGGATGGCAAGAAAAAAGACATCAAAATTGGGCTGTCGATCTCGACGTTAAATAACCCATTCTTCGTTTCTCTGAAAAACGGTGTGACAAAAGAAGCGAAAAAGCTTGGCATTGAAGTCGTGATTGCAGATGCACAAAATGATTCAGCTAAACAAACAAGTGATGTTGAAGACCTTATTCAGCAAGGCGTCGACGCATTGCTCATCAACCCAGCGGATTCATCTGCCATATCAACCGCTGTCGAATCAGCAAACGCTTCAGATATACCTGTCATCACATTAGACCGCTCAGCCGAAAGTGGAAAGGTAGAAGCACTTGTCGCCTCAGATAACGTCAAAGGCGGAGAAATGGCAGCTAAATTTATCATTGACAAGGTTGGCAAAGGAGCAAAAGTCGCTGAATTAGAAGGCGTACCAGGCGCTTCCGCTACACGTGAGCGTGGAAAAGGATTCCATCAAATAGCGGATAAAGATCTAAAAGTGACAGCAAAACAAGCAGCTGACTTCGACCGGACAAAAGGACTGAATGTCATGGAAAATCTCCTTCAAGGAAACCCTGACATCAAAGCCGTTTTTGCCCACAATGATGAAATGGCTCTTGGCGCACTAGAAGCGATTCAAAGTTCTGGGAAAGACATTCTTGTCGTTGGCTTTGACGGAAACGAAGATGCACTCAGCTCAATCAAAGCAGGAAAGCTCTCTGCAACAGTCGCGCAGCAGCCTGAGCTGATCGGTCAACTGGCAGTCGGCGCTGCAAACGACGTATTAAAAGGGAAAAAAGTACAAAAGAACATCGCAGCTCCACTCAAACTAGAACAGAAGAAATAAACAGAAAACCCCCGATTTCCCTTGGGGGTTTTTCCTATTACTGTGGTCTTTTCAGCACAAATGGCGTGCCTAAATGGGCATAATCATTACCTGCTAGGCGTGCGACTGGCTTCAGTTCATTAGTAGAAACATATCCTTTTTCTGCATCATAAACAGCCTCATCTAAATGTGCACATACAACCCGGCCAATGATATGATCGACCGTGATCTCCCCTTCATCATTTTGAAAAGTGAGATGCTTTTCCAGCTGACATTCAAATCGAATACGTGCTTCCTTGATCCCCGGCACTGAAATGACATGACTTTCTACTTGATGAAGACCGGTTCGTTCCAGCTCACTCTCTTCCCGCGGCAGCGTAGCAGCTGTTTCATTAATATCTTCTATGATGGCTTCATCACTCACATGAACAACAAACTGTTCCCTATCGATGATATGCTGCGCAGTATCTTTCATCTGACCTTCACGTCGTCCGATAGAAACCGCAATAAGCGGCGGGTGTCCGCTGATGACATTAAAGAAACTAAATGGTGCTGCATTGACGACATTTTCTTTAGATAGACTTGTAATAAACGCAATCGGTCTTGGAACGATAGATCCAGATAATAATTTATATGCCTCTTTTCGTGACAGCTGATCCATTAGCAATGTAATCAATTCAGGTACGCCTCCTTTTAATGTAACGACATCATACCATAACCCTTTCTCTATACCTCTTATTCCAGCTCGGTGCGATGCAGGATATGGTGGACCAGATGAAATAAAGCAGGATTATGATTTTCACGTCTATAGGAAATCGTCCATTCCGCCAGAAGCTGTTCATCCTCAATGGACCGATAGACAACATCCAGATTAAATAAACGCCGGGCTGATTTTGGAATCACTGCAATACCGATCCCTGCTGTGACAAGGCCAATGATCATTTGATATTCCGCCGCTTCCTGCACAATATTTGGAGAAAACCCGTACTTTTCACATAGCAGAACAAAGTGCTGATAGAGGGACGGCCACGATTCCTGTGATAAAGAAATAATCGGTTCATGACGGATATCTTCAATTGTGACCGTCTCTTGTTGAGCCAACCGATGATTTTTTGGAATCGCAAAAATACATTCACTCTGCTTCATCAAACGACTGACTAGCTCTTCATGCGGCGATGTAGGATGTAAAAAACCGATATCAATCTCACCATTTAACAGTGCCTCTAGCTGCTGCGGAACAGAAAGCTGCTGCAACTCGATACTGACAGAGGGATACAGCTCCCTGAATTCACGTACAACGGGCGGCAGAATATCATACGTCGCCGTTCCAACAAAACCTATGATGATTTTCCCCAGCTCTCCTCTTGCTGTGTGACGGGCATGATCAACGGCTTTATCAAGCTGTTGCAGCACTCCCCGAATCTCATGTAAAAAGACCTTTCCAGCTGCTGTTAACTCCACCACCCGCTTCGACCGGTGAAATAAAGGAAAACCCAATTCTTCTTCAAACTGCTTTATTTGCTGACTAAGTGGAGGCTGTGTCATATTCAACCGTGCGGCTGCTCTGCCAAAATGCAGCTCCTCCGCTACTGTGACAAAATACTGCAAATGTCTCAGTTCCATCCTTTCACTCCTCACACACTTATTCGTGAAACATATTAAAACCACGTTAAACATATATTGGAAAATTCATTTTATGAAATGTATAGTAAATCATATCATGAAAATATATTTTCATAAAAAATTTTACTTGCCGAAAGGAGTGCGGGGTAAATGAAATCTCAAGCACAACCCCTAACAAGACGAGGAGCAGAGTTGATTGTCGATACGCTGATTGCTCAAGGTGTGACCCATGTTTTTGCGATTCCAGGTGCAAAAATTGACGCTGTATTTGATGTATTAAAAGACAGAGGTCCAGAGCTTGTCCTATGCAGACACGAACAAAATGCAGCCTTTATGGCAGCTGCTGTCGGACGTTTAACCGGCAAACCAGGTGTTTGTCTCGTCACATCAGGTCCTGGTGCATCTAATTTAGCAACAGGTCTATTAACAGCCAATACAGAAGGTGATCCCGTTGTCGCAATCGCTGGAAACGTCATTCGTGCAGATCGGCTAAAACGAACTCACCAATCACTCGACAATGCGGCATTATTCAAACCAGTCACAAAATACAGCGTTGAAGTACAAGACGTAAACAATATACCAGAAGCATTAACAAATGCTTTTCGAGCGGCACAAAAAGGGCAGGCTGGAGCAGCATTTATCAGCTTTCCACAAGATGTCGTGACAGAACACACCACACAAACACCAGTGTCTGCTCACCCTTCTCCAGAATTAGGTCCTGCACCAGATGCTCTCATCAGTTCGGCTATCGCCAAAATTCAAAATGCACACTTACCTATTGCGATTGTGGGAATGAAAGCTAGTCGTCCAGCTGCTGCAAATGCCACAAGAGCATTATTAAAAACACTTGGTATCCCATTTGTTGAAACGTACCAAGGAGCCGGCGTTCTCTCAAGAGAGCTCGAGTCTCAATATGTAGGCAGAATCGGCTTATTCCGTAATCAGCCGGGTGACCTTCTCATTGAACAAGCAGATGTTCTTTTGACCATTGGCTTTGATCCAATCGAATATGATCCGAAGCTTTGGAATCTTCAGCCGCAGCAGCGTCAGATCATCCATGTAGATGACATGCAGGCAGATATTGACCATTTTTATGAGCCAGCGCTTGAGCTTGTAGGCAATATTTCTGAAACCGCCAAACATCTAGCGCATGACAGTGTTCCCCTTTCTCTAAGCAAAGAGAACATAGAATTAGTCACTGAATTACAGGAGCTATTAAGCGACATCGAAAAGACACCAGAAAGAGAAAGTCATCGATCTCACCCGCTGGATGTCATTCATACATTGAGACGTCTGATTCCTGATGACACGAAGGTCACGTGTGATATCGGATCTCACGCGATTTGGATGTCCCGTCACTTCCGCGTCTATGAACCGAACTCCTTCCTGGTGAGTAACGGCATGCAAACATTAGGCGTCGCATTACCATGGGCAATTGCGGCTTCTATAATGAATCCAGATGAAAAGATTATCTCGGTCTCAGGTGATGGTGGTTTTCTCTTCTCCGCAATGGAGCTAGAAACAGCAGTGCGGAAGAAAACAAACCTCGTTCACCTTGTTTGGAACGACAGCACATACGACATGGTCGCGTTCCAGCAGGAAATGAAATATGACCGCACATCCTGCGTTGAATTTGGGCAGATCGATTTAGTGAAATATGCGGAAAGCTTTGGAGCGACTGGACTAAGGGTCAACTCACCTGAGGAGCTTTCAACCGTCCTTCAAAAGGGTATAAACATAGAAGGACCCGTGATTATTGATATTCCGATTGACTATCAAGACAACCCTGACCTCGCCAGTCAAAAATGGCCAGAAGTCTTTCGCAAAAAACACGCAATGAACGTCAGATAAGACTTTGATACATTACATTAAAGGAGTGAGCGGATATGGGTATGATGCACCCAATGAATCAACAGAATGACACAAGACAGCATGGCAAACAGCAAGAGGTCTATCAAGTATCGACAATGACCTCCCTGCTGGAAGCCGTATACGATGGGGATTTCTCCCTCGCACATATTCCTGAACACGGTGATTTCGGCATCGGTACATTCAATCAATTAGATGGAGAGCTGATTGGCTTTGACGGCGCATTCTACCGGCTGCGCTCGGATGGAACAGCCACACCTGTCACCGATCAAGATTATTCACCATTCTGCTCTTTAGCATTCTTTGAAACAGATATCGTTCATCGAATTGATGCACCTATGACATCCAAAGAGCTGGAAGAAGAAATTGACCGCATTTTGCCAAGTAAAAATATCTTTTATGCGGTCCGCATTGATGGATCATTCAAAAAGGTTCAAACACGTACGGTTGAAAAACAGGAAAAACCTTACGTTCCGATGGTAGAAGCAGTTAAGTCACAGCCTATTTTCGACTTCGAGGATATTCAAGGTACGATCGCAGGTTTCCGTACACCGCAATACGCACACGGTATTGCGGTGAGTGGATATCATCTTCATTTCATTGATGAAGATCGAAGTGTTGGCGGACACGTATTTGATTACACCGTTGATCAAGTCACCATCCGCATTTCTCAAAAACGCCATATGAATTTACACCTGCCAAATACGCAGGAATTCTTCCAAGCAGACATTGATCGTGCTGATCTTGCACAGCAAATTGCCAGTGCAGAAAGCAGCCCGGATCAATAAATGAAGACACCCCGATGATTCCGGGGTGTTTTTTTATGCATAAAGATGATTTCTTACACGAAATGTTTTCGTTTCGATAGTAAATGATAAATCATCCATTCTATTCGCAATAAAATATGATAGAATATCAACAGAAGAAAGGTGGTTATACGGTGTCAAAAGACTATAGCATTCCAAACCTAACATTAGACGAAAGAGATAAACAAATTTTATCCCTATTACACGAGGACGGGCGCATGTCTTATACAGATCTCGGCAAACAGGTCGGTCTGTCACGTGTTGCCGTACAAGCCCGCATTCAGCAGCTCATTGAAGCAGGAGTCATTGAACGATTCACCGCTGTAATTAACCCCGCGAAGGTCGGCATTCATGTCTCTGTCTTCTTTAATGTAGAGGTAGAGCCGAAATTTTTAGAAGCGGTTGCCCTTCAGCTTGAAAAGGAAACAGCTGTCACAAGTCTTTATCACATGACAGGACCAAGTAAGCTGCATATGCATGGCATTTTTCAACATGAACAGGAAATGGAGACATTCCTGACAAAAAAGCTATACCCGCTAGAAGGCGTTGTCAGTGTGGACTGCCAAATGCTCATTAAACGATACAAAAGCCGCATGGGCATGAAATTGTAGACAGGAGTTGAACCACTTGCAATCATATATCGAACTCATTATCGCTATGGTACGAACCGGTATTCTCGGTTTTGGCGGAGGCCCTTCTGTGATACCGCTTATTCGCCATGAAGCGGTGGTGAAATACCAATGGATCAACGATGACGAATTCGGAGAAACACTCGCCATCGCCAATGCATTACCAGGCCCAATCGCAACGAAAATGTCAGCATACCTCGGCTATCGATTAAAGGGCGTATCTGGTGCAATTGTCGCCACAGCTGCTCATATTTTACCAACATGTCTCGCCATGGTAGCCCTTGTCACACTTGTCAGCGTCTTAAGCTCCTCACAAATCATTCAAAATATGATTGGCGCTGTGACACCTGTCATTGCTGTTCTGCTCGGGATCATGGCATATGAGTTTGGACAAAAAGCGCTGAAAGGCTTCGGCATGATCTTCGGAATCGCTCTATTCCTTCTTGCCTTTATTGGGCTGCAGGTGCTATCCATTCATCCAGGAATTATTGTCATGATCTTTTTACTTTATGGCGCCTTTCATTTTAAATTGAAAAATCGCTGGAATCGGCCAAATAAAGAGAAAGGAGTGTCTTCATGATGCTGATTCTCTTTTTATTCTGGGCATTCTTTTTATCCAATCTATTAGGATATGGCGGTGGCCCCGCATCCATCCCACTCAATTATGAAGAAATCGTCAATCATTTTCATTGGATGACGAACGAAGGATTCTCCAATATGCTGGCTTTAGCCAATGCACTGCCGGGGCCAATTGCTACGAAGATTGCAGCATATGTCGGCTATGACGTCATGGGCTGGCCAGGCTTTATCGTGGCACTGCTTGCAACTGTCCTGCCGTCTGCTGTTGGGCTGATTTTATTGCTCAAGCTGATTGACCGCTTTCGTCAATCTCCCGTCGTAAAAGGCATGACCTTATCCGTTCAGCCTGTTATTGCGATGATGATGCTTTTATTAACATGGGAAATCGGCGGAGATGCAGTGAAAGCCATCGGCTGGACGCAATCGCTCACCATTGCCGCGATCTCCTTTTTCTTCATGACCAAATTCAAGCTGCACCCTGCTTTTCTGATTGTGGCTGCATTTTTATATGGCGGATTCATTCTGCCGCATTCATAAAAACCGATAACATTCACTGTTATCGGTTTTCTTTTACATATAAATTGGAGAAACCGGCCTGCGCCCAATCGAATGATACTCGACCCCTGCTTGTTCTGCCGCTTCAAGTGTATGACAGTTTCGCCCATCGAAAATAAGCGGCCGCTTCATCCATTTCTTATAGGACGCAAGTGGAAACGACTGAATATCCGCCCACTCTGTTAATAGACAGACCGCATCGGCATCCTTGATCGCTTCTTCAATCGTCTGAGCAAATAAGACTTGATCCGGCAGCTCGCGAGCTGCACGCCGGGCAGCAACAGGATCATATGCCACTAGCTTCGCACCTAATTGATGGAGCTCATGAGCGATCGGAATAGACGGTGCCTCCCTCATATCGTCTGTATTCGGTTTAAAGGACAGACCAAGAAGCGCAATTCGCTTCCCTCCAAGAGCTGCCCCCAGCCGCTCCTGAATATTGCGGATAAAACCTGCCCGCTGCTCATTATTTACTTTGATGACAGCCTTTAACAGCTCAAAATCATGGGACACATGCCCTGCAATTTGGACAAGTGCATTTGTATCCTTTGGAAAACAAGAACCTCCATAGCCGATGCCCGCTCTTAGAAAGGAAGAACCGATCCGCTGATCAAGCCCCATTCCCTGCGCCACCCATTCAACATCAGCACCTGTTTTTTCACAAATGGAAGCAATCTCATTCATAAAGCTGATTTTTGTCGCAAGAAACGCATTTGATGCATACTTGATCATTTCAGCACTTTTACGGTCTGTTTTCACCAATGGAAGGTGGAAATCAGCATACATCTCCTCCAGCTGATCTAATACGGCTTTTGTTTCAGCCCCAATCACAAGCCGATCCGCCCGCAATGTATCTGAAATGGCAGAGCCTTCCCGTAAAAATTCTGGGTTAGATGCAATCGCTAGTGGCTCCTTCCGTCCTAATTCTTGATGGATCAACTGATCGATTTGATCTCCCGTTCCGACAGGCACTGTACTTTTCACCACAAGAATCGCACCTGACTTTGCTTTTAAGCCCATCTCTTTCGCAGCCTGAAACACATACTGTAAATCAGCTTGGCCATCTGCCTGCTGCGGGGTGCCGACCGCAATCATTAACACATCAGCCCGCGGGTAGGCTTCCGCTCCATTTATGTGAAAATGAATTCGTCCCTTCTCAAGGTTGCGTTTCAATAGCTCTTTTAACCCGGGCTCATACATTGGGGGAGTTCCCTGTTTCAGCTGCATGACCTTTCGGCGGTCAATATCAATACACGAGACATCATGTCCTGCCTCCGCTAAACACACACCTGTCACAAGCCCCACATACCCACAGCCTGCAATCGCAATATTCATGACACCATCAGCTCCCCATACTCCTTATGCTTGTAATGACATCGTATGCCGGGAGCTTTCATTCCATTCTTAAAAGCATACAAAAACCCCCTGCCATCACTAGCAGGGGGTTACTTTTATGAAACAAGACCATTTCGAATATGAGCAATCAGATTTTCAAGCATTTCTTTTGTTGTGACATCATTTGAATTTTCACCAATATCATGAGCGTACATCAAAATCTTTAAAAATTCTTCTTGATTTAAACCCTTATTATCCATGTCTGTATCCTTTCGAATCCACTAATTTCATTATTATATGCTGTAAGGTTGGTTTATGCAATACTCTAATACATCATTCGACAGCTTTTGAAATTTATGACCATTTTCATGAAAAACTTTTTTATAAATCCCCATTGAGCTATAATAAAAGAATTGGAATCTTTTACTTGGTTAGGAGCGGATCAAATGCTTCAGCACAACATCAATGAAGAAGAAATCAAACAAACTGCCGAACAGATTAAAGAACTTCTTCCTGCAACAGATGAAAACAAACAACTCATCAAAAAAGCATTGATTACTTATAGACAGGACAGCGTATATCGGCTCAAGCAAGAGTCTGATACCGAATGGTCAGCTTATGTACATGACGTCGTGGCAGCAAAAGTCCACCTTCATGTGCTGTTTCCTGTGAGAAGCAGCTGCTCATGTCCAGCAGATGGACTTTGCAAACACATTCTTGCTGTCTTCTTTTCGCTATACGCTCAAGTAGAGAGTGTGACCGGATTTACAGAAAATTGGTCAGAAAAGGATGAATTACAGCGCAGCAAAGAACTGATTCGCCAGCACTTCCAAGTGAAGCGCCCAGACGAACAATCCCTCCAAAGCTGGCTGACTTTTTTCCAAGAGGAATTTAACCTCTGGCTGAAACGGACAACGAAGCACCAGCAAACACCGCAGCATTTGTATTACGGCTATTTATCGATCCTAAAAAAACATGCACCTGCTTCACCTGAATTCAAGAGCTTGTATGCGATTCATACGTCTATCGATGTATGGCTTAGGCTTCATGAACTCATCGACCTCGGCCGGCTTGATGCCGAAAAAGACTTTTATTCCATGAATCCATATGTGGAACAGCTCATGAACACCATTTTCGATTCAGTGGATCATTTGAAGACATACGCCCTTTCCTTTTCCCTCGATCCGTTTCTTGAAAACACACCAACCGCCGTTCGCACACTTCTTCAAATCAATGGACCTTTCCAGCATGAACGAGTAGCGGTCTTTATGGAGATTTGGGGCACCATATTAAATAGAGGGAAATGGGTCAAAAAAGAAACAGAATTACTAAAGAATGCCCAGAAGAAAGAACAAACGGTTGAACGTACCATCGGGCTGATGCACATGGATTATTTACTGAAAGAAGACGACAGCCTCTTTCAGCAATTACAGCTGCTCAATGCTGATATGCTGCCAAATGTGCTCAATTGGCTGAAGGATCTCACCAACCGAAAGGACTGGAAGCGGCTTAAGCTCTGGTATCATGAAATCACCTATATATTAGAGGAATATTGCCAGCTCGACATTTCCTACAGAGAACTGCGGGGAGCCGTCAGTGATTTCTTCTTTTATTTAGATGCATACTTTAAGCAGACGAAGGATCATCATTTATATGAACGTTATCTTCAAATCTGTATGCCCTATGCGTTTACAGAATACAGTCAGCTATTGTATGCACAGCAGCGTTATGCGGAATGGATTGAGATTCACAGCCTTGTTGGTTTCTCCATTAGTGAACTGGAGAAGGATCTCATCAAACAGATTGCAAAAGAGGAGCCGGAAGCCCTCATTCCATCGTACCACCGTGAAATCTCACTGCTTCTCGATCAAAAGAATCGAAGTGCTTATCGAGAGTCTGTGAAAATGCTGAAGAAACTGCGCACGCTTTATCATAAAACGAAAAAAACCGCGATCTGGGAAAGGTATGTAAAGCAGCTGCAAGATTCAACAAAACGGCTGCGTGCGTTCCAAGAGGAAATGAAGAAAGGAAAATTGATTGATGACACGCCATAAACAAATTGTCATTCATGCAGAACAAACAGAAGATTTCTCTTTCACCATTTCAGCGCAAGCAGAGGACGGACACCCTGTTCCGCTTAATGAAATGAAGAGGCAGCTTTTCCAATGGCACGAATCTTCTTTCTACGGAACATTTTTAGAAGATGTCAGCTTTATTGGCACTCCTGCCTTCCTGTTAAGCCCTTGGATGACCGTTGAATTGCTAGGAAAAAATTCATTTAATACGTTTAGTCATGTGACATTAACGGATGAAACGGAACCACTGATGAAGACAGCCTCGACCATTTACGAATTCATCGAGGACGAAGATTTCGTTCCCGATTACGAGGCGTGGACAAAAGGCGAGCTTCGATTTAAAGATAAAGAAGGCCTATTAGATGGCTATACGGCTGATTGGTTCTCCTTTGCTGTACAGGATTACATTCAATATAATGATGCCTTGCAGCACAAATGGAACCGCATGACAGCACAATCGCCTGCGCTCTCATCCTTCCAAGGACATTTTTTAGATGAGCAGGATTTCCTGGAGACGATTGGCTGGATTGATGACGAGACGCCGTTCACTGTCGGCTTGCGCTTAAATGAGCCGGATTTTGACGGAGATGAATGGAAAATCGAATTGTTTTTGCGTGATAAGAAAAACAGCGACCTTCACTTTTTTGAAGGCATTCGTTCATTGAAAAGGTCTTGGCATCCGTATCAAGATAAAATTTCAAGAGAGATGGAACGATTCAGTCAAATTGTGCCTTGGCTTTCTTTCACATCCGGCACCACACTCATGTCAGAAGAAGAAGCGTGGCTCTTCCTATCTGAAGCAAGTGAAACACTTGTCAATATGGGCATTGAGATTCTGCTCCCATCATGGTGGCAAATTGTTAAAGACAGCACGATGATGTTAAAAGCAAGGATTTCTTCTACACCGCGAGGCGAATCGCATGTCGGAATGGAAGCATTAATGGACTTTAATTGGCGTTTTGCTACAAACGGCATTGAACTGACAGAAGATGAGTTCAACGAGCTTGTCCAAAGCAAACGACGGCTTGTTAATATTCGAGGACAATGGATCAAAATAGACCCTACCTTCATCCAGCAAATGAAAAAGTGGATGGAGCGTGCCGAAAATGAAGGACTTCACATGTCGGATATTTTGGCACGCGAACTGGCAGATCAAGAAGCATCCTCTGAATCGATTCCAGAGCTATTGGACAGTTCAGCATTTGCCCATATTCAATTTGAACTTTCATCGCAATTAAGAGGGCTTGTCCACCAATTAAATGATACGCACGAGCTGCCTTCCTACGAAATGAGTGAGTCCTTTAAAGGCACACTGCGTCCGTATCAGCAGCATGGTGTGAACTGGCTTTTATTTTTAAGATCTCATGGATTTGGGGCTTGTTTAGCAGATGATATGGGCCTTGGAAAAACGATTCAAATGATCGCGTATTTCACGTATTTGAAGGAGCAGGAGCAAAATGCCGCTCCGTCTCTCATCATTGCGCCGACCTCTGTTTTAGGAAACTGGCAGCGAGAGCTCGAAACATTCGCACCACATTTGAATGTTGCCCTGCATTACGGCCCAGCACGTCCACAGGGAGAGAACTTCACAAAAGCATACGAATCAACAGATATTGTCCTGACGTCTTACGGACTCTCACATTCTGATCGTGATGAATTAACGGCAGCAAAGTGGAATACCATTTGCTTAGACGAAGCCCAAAACATCAAGAACGCCCATACGAAACAATCGAGAGCGATTAGACAGCTCAAGGGACAGCATCACATTGCCCTCAGCGGGACTCCAATGGAAAACCGTTTGACAGAGCTTTGGTCCATATTCGACTTCGTTAACAAAGGATATCTCGGCAGCCTGACCAGCTTCCATAAAAAGTTCGTCCTTCCGATTGAAAAAGACCGTGAAGAAAAAAGAATTGAACAGCTGCAGCAGCTGATCAAGCCATTTTTATTAAGACGAACAAAACAAGATGAAGAGGTCGCCCTAAACCTGCCTGAGAAACTCGAAGAAAAAGAATTCATTCCGCTATCTGCTGAGCAGGCATCTTTATATGAACAGCTCGTGAAGGATACATTTGAACACATGGCATCATTAACAGGGATGCAGCGAAAAGCCATTATTTTAAGTATGCTTGGCAGACTCAAACAGATTTGCGATCACCCTGCGCTCTATTTAAAAGAGAGTGGAACAGATGTGAAACTGCTGAAACGTTCATTAAAAATGGATAAACTCGCAGAGCTGTTAAAAGCGATACATGAGCAAGGAGAAAGCTGCCTCATCTTTACGCAGTATATCGAAATGGGCAACATGATCAAGCAGCTGGCAGAAAAGATGTTTGGAGAACCGGTCCAATTTTTAAATGGCAGCCTCTCAAAACAAGAGCGGGACAAAATGGTGGACCGCTTCCAGAAGAAAGAATTCAACATCTTAATTCTCTCTTTAAAGGCAGGAGGAACAGGACTCAATCTAACCGCCGCAAATCATGTCATTCACTACGATAGATGGTGGAACCCTGCTGTAGAGAATCAAGCGACAGACCGAGCTTATCGGATAGGACAAAAACGATTTGTTCACGTTCATAAGATGATCACAACGGGCACCATCGAGGAAAAAATTGATCAAATGCTCGAAACAAAACAAACATTAAATGATCAAATTATCCAAAGCGAAAGCTGGATTACAGAGCTATCGACAAACGAACTAGAAGATTTATTTACCTTAAGTGCCGCCGCTCAATCATCTTAATCACAGCAAAAAGAGGACTTTTCTCAAGCTTAATGAAAAGTCCTCTTTTTTCATTTCATATAAACGTATGCTAAATGTTTAATTTTTTCAATGCAGATTTCACATTCATATACGTATTTAATTCACGGAAGTCCTCTCTCATTTCTCCCATTTTCATTGCAAGATTCGGTTTAATTCCTGTCACAATCAGCTCAGTACCCGTCATTAAAATCAAATCGTTCAGCTTAAAGATCGCATCTGCCACAAATGAATCCACTTCTAATAATCCGGACAGATCAACAATAAAATAATCATCCTTGGATTGAGAGATATAGGTGGAGACCGTTGAAATGATCTTATCAAATCTTGGCGCTGTTAACGTACCAATGATCGGTAACACAGAGATACCATCTTTCACCGGAACGATGGGGACAGAAATATTCAGCACTTCATCAATTGATTGCTCAAGAAGCTCCTGCTGTTCTTTCTCTTTCGTGACATCCTTTTGCAGACCAACGAAATAAAGACGTTTTCCTTCATTTTCATCAATCCAAAGAGGAGCGACACTTAACTCGTTCCAAAACATTTGTCCAGATTTTTTATAATTTTTCAGCTGAACAGTGACAGCCTCTTTGTTCTCAATGGCTGTTCTAATTTGTTTGAGAGCGATTTGCTCAGTTTCATCTCCTTGAAGGAAACGACAATTCTTCCCCAATACTTCGGGTTCTTGATAGCCTGTCATATCTAAAAAGCCCTTGTTCACATATATTAAAGGATTATCAGGTAAAGACGGGTCCGTCACCGTCAGGCCAACCTGAGTATAGTCCAAGGCTTCCTTGATTAAATGCAGATTTTCGGACTTATAAGATTCCAGCGCCATTCGTTTACTCTCCTTAATTTCCTTACAAGCGGGTTTTATTCATAATTAAATTATATGATGTTCCACATCAGGTGTAAATAGAAGTGGTTCTGAATTCCTCTTTTGTAGAATGCGCTTCTTCCTATGTGATTTATACTATGACATCTGATTCATCTATTTCAAAAGGTGCCGGATCATATGCGCCACACCATGTTCATCGTTTGATAACGTGACATGATCAGCGATTTCTTTTATATCCTGTCTCGCATTTCCCATCGCAACCCCAACACCAGCTGCTTGAAGCATCGATTCATCATTTAAACTGTCTCCTACAGCCGCTGCCCTACTTAAAGGAATACCTAGTCTTTCTGCCAGCCTTGTTAAAGCCTGCCCTTTAGACGCGTCCTTTGAACCAATTTCAAAGTTATGATCAGCTGAACTGACCAATGTTAAATCTGAATCATCACCAAACATATCCCATCCGGCTTTCAATCTGTCTTGAAAGAAAGAAAAACCTAAGATGTTGTAAAATGAAAGCTTTCGATCCTCATGAAACAATTCTTTATATGTATCAATATAAGAAAAACCCGACTGGCTGTATTGAACTTCTGCCGCTTGTTTTAAGACATTTTGATCCGTTTCTGGATTTGCACTTTTTAAGCGGTCCATTTCAATCGCAAGAAGCTCTCTGCCGCGATTCGGTGTGAAAATGGCTTCGTTTGTAAAGACTTCATAATAATAATCACGTTCTTCAAGCCATGATAATATGTGTTTAGCCTTTTCTTCTTGTAAAGCAGCTGAATGGTACACCTTTCCCGTTGGATCATGAATCACAGCTCCATTGGCACTAATCACCCAAGTATTCATACCAAGCTGATCAAAAATAAACTTCACATCAAAATACGCTCTCCCTGTTGAAACGACAACCTCAATTCCATTCGCAGCTGCTTCCTTTAATGCCTGCTCGTTTTCCTGACTCACTTTGTGTTCACTATTCAATAAAGTTCCATCTAAATCCGTTGCGATTAATTGAATGTTTGTCATTGTTCTCTCCTTTTTTTCTTTATTTTCAACCGACATACCGTTAACAAAATCCATCATCATTATGAAATGAGTATCCACTATTTGCAAGAGATGATCGGTTAAACAGTGAATAAAAGGGTATCCGGCCACGCGATATGACCGGATACACACAAAGGGGATTCACAAGGGGACACATGACCTATACAAAGAAGCATTGGGTTCTATTACGCAGTGTTCATATGCACAAGGCAGCATCTATCAGCTTTAGCTAGAGGGGGGCTTTCAGATGATAGACGTTACCTTTTGATTCTGGACTTGCCTCCTTTCCTTTCAGCTACCCCTAGTCTACGGAGAAAGGCCGTATCTGACAAAACATGAAAATGGCAAAATAGACCTTCAAATTGTCTATATCCTCGTTACTTTCTGTTATTTACCGCTTGCGTATAAAACATCATTTTGTTTTGTTTGATGAAATACTTATTTTTCATAAATTGATAAAAAATATCTGAATGAATCCAATTACTAGAAGGCATGTGAATATAATCAGATCCGTCCCACGCAAACCAATAAAAACAAAGCCGGCCATCATGAACCGACAGCTGAAACTCAAAGCAGTCCATTTGATCCTCGGTGACGTATTGAAACGTGAGTGACTCCCCTTCTTCCATATACACATCACAAAATGAAAGAATGTCTCCCCACGAATAAACACGTATATTACTCTCTGCCTTATCATCGCCTATATGTATGTTTCGCAATTGATAGGACTCCATAAAACATCTCCTTTCACTCATGTGCAGCTAGTTCTAAGCAGGCAGCGGTTTCATTTATACAGATGTTGTATGCTATAATGATACTTACGAATAATGAACGCTTGTGAGGTGATAAATATGAAAACCTTTAGGCTGATTGATTTAAAAATTGAACTTGATCCACAGCAAGATAAAATGTCCAGCATTCCCCTTCGTGACGGTTTAATCATTAATAAAGAAGACGGTGAAAATCACTGGATGATCGAGGCACTCATTCCAAAGAAACATAGACAGGTGTTTGAGGTGCTCTTTCAGCAGCACACAGAAGTGAAGATTCTTGTGACGATCACAAAAGAAAACAACCGCCCTGTTCATCTATCTGTCCAAGTCAAAAACATCGTTGCCTTAGAAGAAAACATTTCTGTATTACTCGATGGTAAAATGATTACAAATCGTTACAGAACAGAAACTGAAGAAGTATTAAAAGACCTCGTCAAAGAGGGGCTGTCAGGAGAAAAGCTGCTGGATGCTTTTAAACAAAACACATAAAAAAAGAGCGGGATCAGCCGCTCTTAGATTGTTGACAAAGGGCTAAAATGATCTTGATTTTAGCCCTTTTGTCTTCTTTTCAGCGTGTTTGAAAACCTTTGAAGTCTAGCAAGGGCGAGCACTGGAACGGAGCGAATTTCACATTCGTGAGTACCGGAGCGCAGACCTGACACCGAATGCAAGGGTTTGTCTACACGCTGAGAGCGGGGTCAGCCGCTCATTTTCTATTGCACATCTTTAGATTGGCTTTGATTTTTCAATAAATCTCTGATTTCAGTTAGCAGAACTTCCGTTTGATCCGGCGTTTCCACAACCTCTTCTTCCTCAACCTTTTTCCGTTTTAACTTATTCAAATAACGAATAAAGATAAAAATGGAAAACGAGATAATTAAGAAATCAACCACTGTTTGAATAAAGTTCCCATATAAAATTTGAGCAGCTCCGATTTTAATGGATAATCCGCTAAAATCATGCCCTCCAATAATAATACCGACAAGCGGCATAATTAAATCATTCACAAGAGAAGTGACAATTTTGCCAAATGCTCCCCCAATGATGACACCTACAGCCAAGTCAATGACATTTCCCTTGACGGCAAATTCTCTAAATTCTTTCAGCATCCTTTATCACCTTCATCTTTTTTTGTCTAATATGACGTTTTTTTGTCAAAATTGCAAGTCCTTGTCCGTTCTAACTGAACGTTTTTAAATAAAAAAGCGATTCATGCTTGATGAACCGCCAGGAAAATCATGATACTTTAGGACCGATAGAAAATGTCAGTTCTGCTTCACATGCCACTTCGCCATCTACTGTCGCTACTGCTTTTCCTTTTGCAACTGGTCCGCGGAGACGCGTCACTTCAACCTCTAAACGAAGCTGATCACCAGGCTTGACCTGTCTTTTGAAGCGGCAGCCGTCAATCCCTGCAAACAAACCAATTTTCCCTTTGTTTTCTTCCTTGCCTAACATAATCACACCAAAAACCTGTGCGAGTGCTTCTACAATAAGCACACCTGGCATGACTGGGTATCCTGGGAAATGGCCATTAAAAAATTCTTCATTCACTGTGACATTTTTAATTCCAACCGCTCTTTTTTCTCCATCAACCTCTAAAATACGGTCGACCAATAAGAATGGATAACGGTGTGGAATAATGTCTTGAATTTGCTGAGCATCAAGCATATCTTGATCTCTCCTTCTTTTCTATATCGCTGATCTTCATTTGATTCCTATAGAAGTATATTATGAATGCTGGCATTTTTCAATATTCGCCTTACGTATATGGTAAAAAATAGAATCTATCATTACCAATTGTCATCAAATATAATCCACACTACACTCATTGTTTTTTCACAAATATGGTAATATATATTACATCATTGATTGAATAAGAGGGTAAAAATGAATTTTATGAGCGATAAATCCATAAAAAAACTTCTCCATTCCTGGTATACAATGCTAAAGCATCGACATTTTTCGAAGGCTGAAGAAATCAAAAAAACACTGCTAAAATATAAACGTAAATTATCAAAAAAACAGGAGCTCTATCTTCATTATCAGCTGATGCTTTTCCGTCATCAGCTCTGGATGAATCAGACAGAGGACTTAGAAAAACTCAAACATGAACTGCTGCCTCACAAAGATGAAATGAACGAAGAACTGCAATATTATTTTTATTTCTTTCTCGGATTATATGAATCTTTAAAAAGTGATCAAAATGATGCGATTCATTATCTCGAAAAGGCAGAGGAACGGCTGCCATTACTTAAAGATGAGCTTGAGGAAGCAGAGTTCCATTTCCGTACAAGCGGTGTTTATTATAACAACCGTTACTCGTTGTTATCGATTCGTCATGTTCAAAAAGCCATGGATATTTTTGCAAAACACGAAGACATCCATAGCATCTATCGGTGTAAAATTGTGCTCGCTCTTAACTATAGCGACCAAAAGAAATATGAGGAAGCGGAAGATATTTTCATTGAGATTATTGATTACGTGAAAAAGATTGATGATCAAGAGCTGCTTGGTATCGTTTATTATGACGCTGGCTTTATTCAGTCGAGACAAAACCGTCACAAGGAAGCGCTAGAATACTTCAAAAAAGCGCTTCGTCTCCCAGCATACCGAAAGTCAGCACACTCCTATGTATCGTGCCTATACGAAACTGTGCGTTCCTGTTTTAAAGAAAATTTAACTGATGAAGGGATGAAGTATATTCAAAAAGGGCTGAAAGAAGCTGTTGCTTCCCAGTTTGATATATTAAGAATGAAGTTTCAAATCTTATCTCTTCTCTACAGCCAAACGCCAAAGGCAGATGAGCAAATCGCCACGCTCGTCACATGTCTTGAACGAAAAGAAGCCTGGATTGATCTTGAGGATCTGCTTGCTGATGTCTCAGATTATTATAAAAAAAAGGGCGACTTTGAGCGAGCCGCCTTTTTTATCATGAGAGGCTGATAACAGCCTGCTAATTATCGAATTGTATTAATTAATCCCAGCATTTGATCGCCCATCGTGATCGTTCTTGAGTTCATCTGATAGGAACGCTGAGTTGTCATGAGGTCTGTTAATTCTTTCGACATGTCCACATTTGACGTTTCCAGTGCACCTTGCTGAAGCTGAATCGCCTCTCGGTTTGCTCCATTTAGTGCTGTTAATGCGCCTTGATAAGTTCCGTCGACCGAGAACAAATTATCTCCTTCAGAGACAAGTGCTGAAGAATTATTGACTTGTACAACGCCTAGATTCACTTGCTGGTTCGGTTGATTATCTCTTGAAATCGCCGTAAGCCGTCCATTTTTATCGATTGAAATATCACGGAAATTCGCATTTAAGACGATCGCATTTCCGTTTTCATCAAGAATCGGATAGCCTTCGCTCGTGACAAGCTGCACTTGGTTACGGTTATTGCCCGGCTGTAAGTAAAGTGAACCATCTCTTGTATAACGGATATTACCGCCGGCGTTGACCTGCAAATACTGCGACGGCGCTCCGAATGCAACATCAAGATCACGTCCTGTTTCTTTAATAGAGCCTTGCAGCGAGTTAATGGACGCATTGACCATTGTCCCCGTTCCAAGCCTTAACCCAGCAGGTGTCAGACGACTGTTTGCCACCTGCTCATTTTTTTCATCTACCTGATTAAACTGCTGTCTGATCAGCTCTGAGAAACGGGTGTTTTTCGCGCGGTATCCTGTTGTTTCACTGTTCGCGATGTTGTTGCTGATGATATCAAGCTGCTTTTGCACTTCATTCATCGATACAGCTGCGTTTATCATCGTTCTAAGCATAAGAATCCTCCTTTCTTTTTCATTTCTTTATTAGTACACTCTGCCAATTTCATTCACTGCTTTTTCTAAGCTTTTATCATACGCCTGAACCACTTTTTGATTTGTTTCAAATGCTCGGTAGGCAGTTGTCATATCTGTATATGATTTCGTCACATCCACGTTTGACAGCTCCGATACGCCTTGGCTTAACGTATAAGACATTTGACCGTTATTGACTGCACTTGGCAGTGGCTGGTTATCAGCTGTACGGTATAAATCATTTCCTTCACGCGCTAGGTTTCTTGTATCCATCGCAACACGTACATCGATTTGACCAAGATTTTGGCCATTTTCAGACACAGTACCATCTGCATTCACTTTGAAATTCTCACTCTGAACCGTAATCGGCTGACCCGTCACGGAAAGAAGAGCGCGGCCATTAATGGTCAGCTGTTTTTGTGCGTTCAATGTAATGGAGCTGCTTTTCGTATAACGAACGCCTTCTGGTGTGTTGACCGCATAAAATAGCGCTGATTTCTGATTGGTCTCCGGATTGATCGGCACATTATTTTCAACTAGTGCTACATCTGTTGTTTGATCTGTTGTTTTTAAAGTTCCCTGTGTAAATTGAGGGATTAATTCCTGCATATATGTCCCAGTATTGATTCCACCAATCGGCGATTGCAGCGGAACACTAAAGCCTTTGCCTGAGGATGTTTGGAAACGTCCTGATTCCATTCGGTTCAGCAGCATTTCTGGAAATGCACGCATTGCCCCTTCATCCGCTTTATAGCCTGGCGTATTCGCATTTGCGATATTATTTGAAAGCATTTCTGTCCGCCGCTCTTGAGCGATCATGGCAGATGTTGCGGTATATAGTCCTTTTAACACGTGCTCACCTCATTCAAATTCTTTCACATGACCTAAACACAATCTTCTATGAAATATATCGGCTGATTAGCAGGGTTCTTTAATAAAAATCCCCCATTCTTTCTAAAAAGAATGAGGGAAATCATTAGCTGAGTTTACGCTTTGGCAGCTTGTCCATATTATCAAGCATCACACCAGTACCAACTGCTACACAGTCCATTGGATTTTCAGCAACGAAAACTGGTACTTTCAGCTCTTCTGCAAGCAATTGATCAAGCCCGTTTAGAAGAGCTCCGCCACCTGTAATGATGACGCCGCGATCGATAATATCAGCTGATAATTCAGGCGGTGTTCTCTCAAGAACTTGCTTCGCAGCCTGAACAATCGCAGATACAGATTCACGCAATGCTTCTTCTACTTCTTTGCTTGTGACGGTAATCGTTCTTGGTAATCCTGTCACCATGTCTCGTCCACGAATCGAAATCTCTTCGTGACGTGCGTCTGGGAATACCGTTGCAACTTGGATCTTAATATCCTCAGCTGTGCGCTCACCGATCAACAGCTTGTACTCTTTTTTAATGTAGTTAAGAATTTCCAGATCAAATTTGTCTCCAGCCATTTTAATAGAAGAGGCGGTTACAATGTCACCCATTGAGATGACAGCGATATCTGTCGTTCCGCCTCCAATATCTACGACCATGTTTCCACTTGGCTGAAAAATATCCATGCCAGCACCGATTGCTGCTACTTTTGGCTCTTCTTCAAGAAATACATGCTTACCACCGCTTTTTTCAGCAGCTTCTTTGATCGCCTTCTGCTCAACAGATGTAATGTTTGTCGGGCAGCAGATGAGCATACGCGGCTTAGAGAACAGCCCTTTCACATTTAATTTGTTAATAAAATGCTTGAGCATCGCTTCAGTTACTTCAAAATCAGCGATTACGCCGTCTTTTAATGGACGAATCGCAACAATATTCCCAGGCGTACGTCCAACCATACGTCTAGCCTCTTCTCCAACAGCCAAAACTTTCCCGCTGTTTTTGTCAAGAGCTACAACAGATGGTTCATTTAACACAATTCCTTTTCCTTTGACATGAATCAGTACATTTGCAGTACCAAGATCAATTCCAATATCCCTAGCAAACATCTATATATATCCTCCTTGAAAATCTGTTTCCATAGCAAATACCACATTCTGCCCTAATTATATATTCTATCATAATTTGCAGAAAAAAAGATATTTCTTTACAAAAGTCTTTACAAAATTTGTGGTTAGAAACTACCGATATGAGGAAGATATATATATCATGTTTATGAACAAAGAACTAAGCTTACTGTTTCACAGGCTCGCCTTCTAGAATTTCTTCTTTTTTATACTTTAACTTGGTGGCTTCTCCTCCTCGCAAGTGGCGGATTGATTTATGATAATCCAGTATCTCCTTCACTTCATTAGCCAGATCTGGATTAATTTCTGGCAGTCTTTCTGTTAGATCCTTGTGTACAGTACTTTTAGAGACTCCAAATTCTTTCGCAATAACACGAACGGTTTTCTTTGTCTCCACGATATACTTTCCTATCTTGATTGTTCGCTCTTTGATGTAATCGTGCACACCACTCGACCTCCCTAAAATGGATGTGAGAAGTGTGAAATGAGATCCGTATGAAGATTATCCATTTTCAGCGGCGCTTGTTCGTCGTAATTTCTCATCCATTAGGTAGTAAATGCCAAACACGATCCCTCACCTCAAACACTCTCTTTGTCAGGTTTGTAACAGTGTATTAGCTTTGAATAGGGAATATGCTAAAAATGAAGATGGGACAAGGGATTTATCAGAAAAGGCAAAACAAAAAATCATTTCGGGGCGCGAAAATTTTCACTTTACAAGAAAGGATTCAGCACGTAAAATAGAAAAGGTGAATTTATTTACCTAGCTAAATATTTAAAAAAGGTGAGCATATGGATACGTTAAATAGAGAGTGTTTACATCAAATACATCAAGGCGCACGACTGCTGTCTAAAAAGGCGAACGAAGCGCTTGCTGCTTATGACTTGTACATGTCCCAGTGGACTGTGCTTTTTTGTTTGGATACATTCGGCCCGAAAACCCAAAAAGACATCTGGACATATTTGAACGTCGAAGCACCGACCATCACCAGAACCGTCACCCGTTTAGAAGCAAACGGCTGGGTGAAACGCGTACAAGGAAAAGACAAACGCGAAAATCTGATCATAATGACAGATGATGCAAAAGCCCGTTTTGAAGAAATCAAACGCACGATGGAACAATTTGAAGAAGAATGTCTTTCAGATTTTACCTACGAAGAAAAACAACTCCTCCATACACTTTTACACAAATTATCAACTGAATAGGAAGTGACATACATCATGAACGAACGCATATGGACAAAAGACTTTATCATGATTGTCCTGGTGAATCTATTTACGTTCACCTCTTTTTATGCCCTTTTAACATTACTGCCCATTTACACAATGGATGAACTAAATGGAACAGAATCACAGGGCGGTCTCCTTGTGACGGTCTTCTTATTGTCTGCTATTGTGACAAGACCGTTTTCTGGAGCCATTATTGAGAAATTCGGCAAAAAACGGATGGCGATTTTCTCTTCTACAGCCTTTGCCTTACTCACTTATTTATACATCCCGATTGATCAATTCCAAACGCTTCTTATACTGCGTTTCGTACAAGGGATCTTTTTTAGTATTTTGACGACAGTCGCCAGTGCCATTGCGGCTGATATGATCCCGAAACATAAACGCGGGGAAGGACTCGGATACTTTGTGATGTCCATGAACCTCGCTGTTGTCATCGGTCCGTTTATCGCACTGAATCAAGTAGGAAAAATAGGATTTCATTCCTTATTTCTTCTCTTTTCCATTATCGTGACAATCGGAGCCGCTTTTACAATGCTGATTAGACAGCCAGAGCCTGAAAACGGCGGAAGCATCGTCTTCCGATTCACGTTTTCGCACCTGTTTGAAAAAGGCGCATTAAAAACAGCGGCCGTCGGTATTATTATTTCATTCTGTTATTCACCGATTATTTCATTTATTTCAGTATATGCAAATTCACTCCATTTGATGGGTGCAAGCAGTTATTTCTTTATTGTGTTTGCGGCTGCAATGCTTGGATCACGTCCATTTACAGGCAGACTTTTTGACCGAGTTGGAGCTCACGTTGTGATCTATCCTTCGATTGCCCTTTTTGCCATTGGTTTATGGATGCTGACAGCGACACATTCAGCCACAATGCTTCTTCTATCAGGCGCTGTGATTGGACTTGGCTACGGTTCGCTCGTGCCATGTTTACAAACACTTGCGATTCAGCACTCACCAGCTCACCGTACGGGGTATGCGACGGCAACTTTCTTTACTCTGTATGATACAGGTATTGCTGCTGGCTCATTTGTCTTTGGACTCCTTGTCAGTTTCACAGACTTTTCAAATGTGTACCTTATTGCGGGTATTGTTGTCTTACTGAGTATGGGCGTTTTTTATTGGAGCGAACGAAAACCTCAGGAAGCAAAAGCACAAAAGGTCTCCCTTTCAGAATAGAAGGAAAAGGATACTATTTTAAACTTCGCCGGAAACATGCTAAAATATAGGATATTTCAAATAGAGCATACAGGCTTTTTTGAAAAATAGTTGGCATTAAGCGAAAGTATAGGTGATGTTTTGAATTACGAATTGTTTAAAGTCATACACGGGATGGCTCACCATTCTGAGTTTTTAGATCAGGCCATGATCTTTATTACGAAAAAGGCCATTCTTGTGTACGCCCTTGTCTTATTGATTTGCTGGTTTTTAGGGAATCACAAATTTAAGAAGCATGTCTTCTTTTCCGGTGTAACAGGCATTGCAGCACTTATCGTCAACTTTGCCATTACATTGTTTCATTATGAAGAGCGGCCGTTTGTGGCGCATAAAGTCGACACACTCATCCCGCACTCAGCAGACGCTTCCTTCCCAAGTGACCATACAACAGGTGCACTGGCTCTTTCATTAGCCATTCGATCCCGTAATAAAAAGCTCGGCAACATCTTGCTCGTCTTTGGATTACTTACAGGATTCTCCCGCATCTGGGTCGGTCATCATTATCCATTTGATGTTTTAGGCAGCTTGGTCGTATCGATTGTGGTTGTCTTTATCATGAATAAATTATGGAAGTTCTTTGACTCTCCAATTGATCGCATCGTGACATTTTACGAGACAATTGTTGGGAAAATTTTCAGAAGGAAGACAAAGGATCAGGGCTCAGACCTGTCCAACCCTTAAGCGGCTTTGCGATAACGTGATGAAGATTCTTCTCTCACTTATCGCGCCGCTTTTTTTATTGGCTGTCTCCCTCTAACCATACTTGAAAAATAAAGACTGACACCTATGCCAATAAGAGAAATGATGATCAACGTCCAGCCTAATTGTGCAAAATGAGCACCAGCAATTTCATCCCCAAACAGCATACCAAGTACAGCAGACGACAGAATAGAGCCAAGGTAGCGGCATGTTTGAAAAAGTCCAGAGGACGTGCCAATCATTTGCTGAGGACTAGCCTTGAGCATCGCAGCTTGAAGTGCAACATTCCCAATCCCATAACTGAGCCCAAGCAGCGCCAGAACCAATCCTTTTCCCCATAATGGCGCAGGAATAAAAAAGAAAGTCATGGCAGACGCTCCAGCCAGCATCAATACAGCACTCGCTAAAACTGGATGGCGTTCATCCCCGCGATCCACCCACTTTCCAGTCAGCGGTGACACAATAATGCTCACCCCTGACATACACAGCATAAAAAGACCCGTCATCTCCACACGCCAGCCTAACTCATCCTGGAAATAACTCGGCAAACCAAAAAAGAGACAATAGAAAAAGATATTTAAGATGATAAATTGCACATATACAAGTGACAGCCGCTGCTCCTCCCTGAACATCCGTATTTGAATAAACGGTTCATCCACCTGATACTCCCACCAGATAAAAGCGCCTGCACTCAGGAGACAAAGAATGCCTTGAACATATTGAATGCCATCACTCAGTGATAATAAAAATGAAAGCAGGAGAACAATGCAAACGGTAAAAAGAAGCATCCCTGGTAAATCGAGCTTTCGCACGGTTTCGCCTATGCGCAGCTTTCTCTTCTTCTGCTCCTTCGGAAACAAAAATAGGCCGAGAAAGAAACTGATTAAAATAAATGGCAGATTCACTAAAAAGATAGCCGGCCAGCCGCCAATGGTCATCAGAAATCCGCCAAGCGTTGGCCCAAGTGCCGTCATCGCTGAAGCAAAAATGGATAATACCGCTAACGCCGAAGCCTGTCTTTCTTGAATATGATCCCGAATGAGTCCGACTCCAGAAGGATAAATGGCACTGCTTCCAATCGCCTGTAACAGACGGATCACAATCAGCACCGCAAACGTTGGGGCAAACGGCGCGCAAATGGCTGAGAGTGCGACAAGAACGAGACCGAATAAAAATAAGGTTCTCCGGCTCATCACATGATCCCCAATCCGGCCGCTCACCGGCTGTGTTACTGCACTAGCTAAATAAAAAGAAGAAATAAGCCAAGATACGGTCGTAAATGACAAACCGAATTCATGCTGAATTTGATGCAAGGCCAAAGAAATCATTGATGAATTCAGCGGATTCAACATCGTTCCAAAGGCAATAGCGGTTAAAAAAACTTTTCGATTGTCTCTCCACTTGTTCATACACTGACCTCCTTTTTGTGATCTGGCATGTTTTTTTCCAATCCTTTCGTTATTATGAGATTCATTTCCCTTTTTTACCCTAATCAATTCAAGTTCTCTCTTAGAAAAGCAAGACATACATTCTAAAAAGGACGATTGTTGGAATAACACATATAAAATTGAGAATATGAGGAACAAATGGTAAGATGCTACACATATTTAAAAGCCTACTTTCTCCTTATATGGAGAACGGCTGAAAAGGAGGAGAAGCTTATTATTAAAAAAAGACGGTTTTGGGTCCCAGCCCTTTTCTCAGTTGCAGTATTACTTCTGTCTTCGTGTGGTTCAAATGAAACAAATGGGAACGGAGATAAACGTAATTCTACAGCGAAAGGGTCGCCAATTTTGGAGGATGGAAAATTTATTTTTGCAGCTTCAGGTGAATTTCATCCGTTTAGTTATATGGATGGAAATCAGATGTCCGGCTTTGATATCGACGTAGGCAATGCGATTAGTGACAGACTAGGTCTCGAACCTATACAGAAGAAATATAAATTCGCAGGCATCGTCGAAGGCGTGAAAGCAGGTAAATTTGATGCGGCAGTTGCAAGTCATACCATCAATGAGGAACGAAAAAAACACGTCCTTTTTTCTAAGCCCTATTACTACTCTGGTCCGCAAATTTTCACAAGACCTGGAGCAGACATTCAACATGCTGATGACTTAAAAGAAAAAGAAATTGCTGTATCAAAAGGATCGTCCTACGCTGACATTGCAAAGGAACATAGCGGGCAAGAACCAAAATATTATGATAGTGATGTCGTCGCCTTAGAAGCACTGGCCAACGGAAAACACGATGCAGTCGTGACAGATTTCGCCACAGGTGCAGAAGCGATGAAGAAAAAATTGAAAATCACAGCGCAGGAAAGACTCGGACAAAGTGAGCAGGCAATTGCTGTATCAAAAGAAAATGAACAGCTCATAGAAGAGATCAACGATGCAATTGATGCACTAAAAAAAGACGGAACATTAAAACAAATTAGCGAAAAGTACTTCGATGAAGACATCACGGTCAAACAAGATTAAAACCACGATTGTGCGCCCTTTTTATAGGCGCACTTTCTTCAAATGGAGATGATTGTTTTGCCTACCCTATCACATTTTTTTCAGACGCTGATTGATTCTAAAGGTATTTTTTTAGAAGGAATGCTGATCACCTTACAGCTGACGGTGATCAGTATCTTCATCGGTATGTTCATCGGGCTCTTCTTTGCTTTATTGAAAATATCCCGCGTAGCCGTTTTCGGTTATATCGCCAATGCCTATATCTTTCTTGTGCGCGGAACACCACTGATTGTTCAAATTTTCATCCTATATTTTGGTCTCACAGAATTGAATATACCCGACTTCTGGGCTGCTTCCATTGCGCTTGCCTTTCATAATGGCGCCTATATAGCAGAAATATTTAGAGGGGCCATCCAATCCATCGATCAGGGGCAAAAAGAGGCAGGACGCTCTCTTGGCATGGGTCGTTTTTTAACAATGAGGCGCATCATTCTCCCGCAAGCGATGCGGCGTGCCCTTCCCCCTCTTGGCAACCAGTTCATTATCGGCTTAAAAGACTCATCACTCGCCGCCTTTATCAGTGTCAATGAACTATTTAACGTCGCCACCACGCAAGGCTCCAACAGCTTTGACAATATGACATATTTACTTGTTGTAGCCGTCTATTACTTAGTTCTTGTCCTGCTGTTAACATTCGCTGTCCAAACCTTTGAGAAGAAACTATCAGCCAGTGACCAATAGGAGGAGAAGCATGACAGAATCAAAGGAAATCATTCGTGTTGAAAAACTCAATAAATACTTTGGAGAGCTTCATGTTTTAAAAGATATCGATCTCACCGTATATGAAAATGATGTGGTCGTCTTAATTGGGGCAAGCGGTTCTGGAAAAAGCACCTTGCTCCGCTGTATGAACTTTTTAGAAATAAAAAATGACGGAGATATCATCATTGATGGCAGTCCTGTTCATCCAAAGCGCCATCAATTTAACGAAATGAGACAAAAAATAGGAATGGTGTTTCAGCATTTTAATCTTTTCCCGCACAAAACTGTGCTTGAAAATATCATCGAAGCGCCTGTTATGGTGAAAAAAACAAAGAAAGCGCAAGCCATCACTGAAGCCAGCGCATTGCTAGAAAAAGTAGGACTTGCGGATAAAGCCAACGTATATCCATCTAAACTATCAGGCGGCCAAAAACAGCGTGTAGCCATAGCCAGATCTCTCGCTATGAAGCCTGATGTCATGTTATTTGACGAACCTACGTCTGCCCTTGACCCAGAGCTTGTAGGTGAGGTGCTGCAAACGATGAAAAGCCTTGCAAAAGAAGGCATGACCATGGTCATTGTTACACATGAAATGGGCTTTGCGAAAGAAGTTGCCGATCGTGTCGTCTACATGCACGAAGGCCGCATCGTCGAAGAAGGTATCCCTTCAGAATTGTTTGATTCTCCTAGGGAGGAACGTACAAAACTGTTTCTCAGCTCCATTTTATAGGTCAAACGCCCTTTATTTTTAGTGCTTAACTTACGTTTTTGCTCATTTTTTACGAACTTTTCATCCATTTATATTGAACTTAACCAAAAAACCATGTCAGATAAACTTACATGTATATGTTATATATGACTTTTCTCTCTATAATGAAGAATTAAGAAAACAATTAATTCTGAATGATTCGGGGGAATGCAGCATGCAAATGGGTGATACAGTATTTATGTTCTTCTGCGCACTACTCGTGTGGTTAATGACACCGGGTTTAGCTTTATTCTACGGAGGACTCGTGAGAAGTAAAAACGTGTTAAGCACGACCATGCACAGCTTAACATCACTAGCGATCGTTTCAATCGTATGGATCGTATTCGGCTATTCCTTGGCATTTGCACCAGGCAATGCATGGATCGGAGGCTTAGACTGGGTGGGCCTGAAAGGCGTAGGCTTTGCGCCTGGGTCCTATAGTGAGACCATTCCACATTCATTGTTCATGATGTTCCAAATGACCTTTGCCGTCTTAACAACAGCCATCATTTCAGGTGCCTTTGCTGAACGGATTCGCTACTCAGCAGTCGTTGTATTTACACTTCTTTGGGTCACATTTGTATACGCTCCAGTCGCACACTGGGTATGGGGTGGCGGTTGGATTGGCGAGATGGGTGCGCTTGACTTCGCTGGCGGAAACGTGGTTCACATCTCGTCCGGTGTTGCGGGTCTTGTCGTGGCAATTGTGCTCGGGAAGCGTAAAGAAGCAGCAAGCTCTTCTCCGCATAACTTGATCTACACCCTTCTCGGCGGAGCTGTCATCTGGTTTGGCTGGTTTGGTTTTAACGTGGGTAGTGCCCTTACATTAGACAGCGTGGCCATGTATGCCTTTATTAACACCAATACAGCTGCTGCTGCAGGAATCATCGGCTGGCTGTTAGTAGAGTGGATGATCAACAAAAAACCGACCATGCTCGGCGCGATCTCTGGAGCCATCGCAGGGCTTGTCGCCATTACACCTGCCGCAGGCTTTGTTACACCGTTTGCTTCTATTATCATAGGAATCATTGGTGGGATCGTCTGTTTCTGGGGAGTCTTTTCACTCAAAGCCAAATTTGGCTATGATGACGCACTGGACGCATTCGGCCTTCACGGAATTGGTGGTACTTGGGGAGGAATTGCAACAGGACTTTTCGCCACAACTTCTGTCAATGACGGCGGAGCCAATGGCTTATTTTACGGAGATCCCAGCTTACTTTGGAAGCAAGTGGTCGCGATTGTTGCCACGTACGCTTTTGTTGCCGTTGTCACATACGTGATCATCAAAGTGGTCAATGTCTTCTTCAAAATTCGTGCAACCGAAGAAGAAGAATCAGTGGGTCTTGATTTAACCATGCACGGTGAAAAAGCTTATCAAGATTAAAGAAAAAGGGGTGTCTCTATGAGCAAAATGTATAAAGTGGAGATTGTCACACGTCCAGCTAATTTTGAAACATTAAAGGTGGAGCTTGGAAAGATTGGTGTCACCTCGATTACTTTTTCAAATGTACATGGCTGCGGCTTACAAAAGGGACATACAGAGCTATACCGCGGCGTCAAAAAGGAAAGCAACGTGTACGAACGATTAAAGATCGAAATCGTCCTAAGTAAAGTACCTGTCGAACAGGTCGTTGAAACAGCTCAAAAGGTACTTCGTACAGGCGAACCAGGGGATGGGAAAATTTTTATATATGAGGTAGCGAATACAATCAACATCCGGACAGGTGAAGAAGGACCTGCCGCCCTATAGTGTATCCTCCGCCGAGTGGCGGAGGATCTTTTTAAGCAGAAAAAAACCTCTGCGTATTTATATACACAGAGGACCTTGTAAGACATTAAGATTGTTTTGTTTCTTCTGACTGACTGCTGTCTTTAGAGGAATCAGAAGATTTTTCTTGATCAGAGGATTTCCCCTTCTCATCAGACTTTTCTTCAGATTTTTCTCCAGCTGGCTCTTTGGTCTTATCTTCAGCAGCAGGTTCCTTCGTTTTGTCCTCAGTCTTTGGCTGAGCAGGTTCTTTTGCTTGTTCCGTCACTTCTTGCGCTGCTTTTTCAATCGTAGAAACAGGCTTGTCAATGAAGCTAAGCGGATTAAGCGCTAAACCTTCCATACGAATTTCAAAATGTACATGGTTACCACTTTCAGCACCATATAGATTTTTACCAGAAGCACCAATGACATCATTCTGCTTCACTTCATCGCCTTCTTTGACACTCACTTGTGACAACGATTGATAAACAGTCGATAATCCATCTTCATGTTCAATTTCAACAACGTGACCGAGAACTGGATCTTTTTTCGCTTGAACCACTGTTCCACTAAGAGCAGCTGTGACATCAAACACTTTGCCATCTTTATCTGCAAGATCAATACCTTTGCTCAAGGTATAGGTGTTATTATAGTTTACAAGTGCTGCTTCTTTTTCTTTTTGATCAGCATCTGCTTCATAGAACTTTTTCACGACAGAAACATTATCAGAATTCTTGACCGGCATGGCAACATTTTCAATTGGCTTTCCAACTTCAACGGCATCATCACGCTGTTCTTGCCCTGTTTGATTTCCATCAGATAGTTGGTCTTTCACATCTTTTGACACAGCTTGATACCAAAGAACGGCTGTTAACACGACCGCTGCGCTGACCAAGTAAATAGCAGGGAATACCCAGCGCTTACGGAAAAATTGCTGAACTTTTGTGATTTTGGAAGTACGTTTCTTTTCTTCCTCTCTCATTTTTCATCACCTCAGCAACATTCTGAACACTTTTCAAAAAATATATACACACGAAATCATTTTTCTTTTTATTTTGCGCAAACACATCAATAATATGTATGATAAATGAAAAAAAGATGGGGGACTTAATTGTGAACACTTTCAACCGCATAGCAACAGAAGATGACCTCAAAGCGATTGTTGATATCTACAATTCAACCATTGCTTCTAGAGAAGTGACCGCTGATACAGAACCTGTATCTGTCGAAGACCGCCGGCAATGGTTTTTGAATCATTCCGATAAAAGACCTCTCTATGTGAAAACAGATGAGGATGGAAATATCTACGGCTGGCTGAGTTTTGAAACGTTTTACGGAAGACCTGCATACAACGGGACCGTTGAAATGAGTATCTATTTGAACCAAGACTATCGAGGAAAAGGCTTAGGCTCACTTTTCTTACAAGAAGCCATTGAGTTAGCACCCTCATTAGGCATTCGAACGTTACTCGCCTTTATTTTCGGGCACAACGAAGCCAGCATTCGACTGTTTAAAAAGCATGGCTTTGAGACATGGGGCCACCTGCCACGCATCGCAGAAATGGATGGCAGCAGGTACGATTTAGATATCCTAGGAAAAGAATTATAAAACGAGCGTCTCCCTGGCAAAGAGACGCTTTTTTATGACGCATGTAACAACTGTTCAAACTGTTTCGCATTTTGAAGAGATTTTCTTTGCAGAATGATACCATGTTCATCAATGTGAATCGCTTGTGGAACAACCGTTACTCCGTACAGCTCCATGATTTGTGAAGAACGAGTATACACAGCCTGGGACGGCAGCAATTCAAGGATCTGCGTATCATCCGCCTGCTCATCTCCATTAATAAAAATGAATTGAGTATCATCGCCAGCGATTTGCTGCTGCAGGTCTGCTAAAATACTTTTGCACGTCATACAAGTAGAGTTCACAAATAACAGCATCACAGCACTCCCGCTTTGAAAATATTCCTTCAAAATGACCTTCTCCCCTAAATGGGAATAGCTTCGAAATAACGGTGCAGGATCCCCCACATCCGCTTCCTTTAATTCAATTCCATCAAGGGTTTTGATTTTATTCATAAATTTTCCGATAAAACGGGCGAGCAAAAATATCACAGCAAGCTGAGCAATGACAATGAATAACACAATAATCAATAGAATATCTGTCATTTCACATCATCTCCTTCTATAAATAATTCAAATTGATTGATCCATTTTCGTTTAAACATTAAGATTTCTTGACCCACCGCTATCATGAAAGAGACAGCCACGGCAATGAGAAAACAAATAATGTTATATTGCCATGGAATGGTTTCTACATAGGGATGCACATAAAACAACCCGATCACAAGAGTCAGCATCGACACATTGCGAATCACAATTCCCCAATGAAGGCGTTCATTATCAAGCAGTCCACCACAGCCACAAGAAATATCACGATGTCCTCTCAATAAATTGAAGGTCACCGCTCCAGTATAAATACATAAAAGTGCTGTAAGACCAATCGCAGGTACAAGGGTCATGTGCCATACGAACAAAAAACCAGTACAAACCAATTCAACAGTTAAAAACAAATAAAACATGGGTGCCGTGAAAGAAGGAGGCAGCAGCCGATAAGCATTCATCTGCTGCATATGCGCCGTCTGTTTTTTTACTTTATCAAGCCATGCACCTGCAAAAATAATACCTAATAAATAGACACCTATGTAATAAAAGACACTCACCTTACGCCATCTCCTTTTGTTGAAATAATTGAGATTGTGCCTCGTAAAGCCTTTTGTACTCTCCGTTTAACACCATCAGTTCATCATGGTTCCCCTCTTCAACGAAAGCACCATCTTTCATTACGATTATACGGTCTGCTAAACGGGCAGCTCCCATTCGATGTGTGATAAACAAGACACCCTGATCCTGCGTGTGATCGAATAGCTTTCGAATGAGTGAAATTTCCGATAGTGGATCAAGAGCAGATGTCGGTTCATCTAAAATGATAAAATCACTCTCTCTAAAGAAGGTTCTAGCCATCGCGAGCTTTTGCCATTGTCCGCCAGAAAGTTCATGGCCTTCTTCAAAAAAACGGCCAAGCTGTGCATCATACATTTCTTCCATTTGATGAATTCTTTTCTCTATGCCTGCTTGCCGTGCAGCTGAGATCATCCGCTCTTCCTCGTCCATATGATCAATCCGGCCAAACCCGATGTTTTCTTTCACAGTGAACTCGTACTTCATAAAATCTTGAAAAAGAACAGCCATTCTCGCATGGTATGATTTTTTATGAATAGTAAGAATGGACTCACCATTGACTTTTTGCATATTCGGCTGATCTGGATCATATAAACCAGTCAAACATTTAATCAAGGTGGTTTTACCTGATCCGTTATCCCCCACCAATGCAATACGTTCCCCTTTATTGATATGAAAATGTATATGCTCAATGGCAGGTGTTTTCATATTCGGATAAGTAAAAGAGAGATTTTCAAGTGTAATGGACTGAATACACTCGATCTTTCGAAGCGATGCCCCTTCTTCTGTCTGTTCATGAATTTCTTCTTCTCTCTTTTGAAAAGCTCTCATTTCATCAACATAAAGACTTGTTTCATATAAACTAGAACATTCTCTTGTTAAGTCCTGAAAACCACTTTGGATGTTTTGCACCGCTTGCAGCACAGCGACAAATGTCCCGGCAGCTAATTTTTTTTGAAAAATAAGAAAGACAATGAAAAGACCGCAACATACATAGGCAAATGTCATAAGCAATCCACCCGCCATCTCCCAGCGAACTTGCCGTTTAAGCAGTTTATATTTTTCATCTGCACTTTTTACATAATGATCTTTCCATTTCTGAAGAAGGTAATTTCCGATTCCATATAAACGGATTTCCTTCAATGAATCTCTTTGTGCGACAAGATCGGACACATACATTTCTCTTCTGTCATTGGCAGTTAACATACGGTTTAATTGATAACGCGCTCCTCCAAAGAAAAGCTCAATCCACAAGACAGGCAGGGTAAACACGATCAGAATGACCGCCAAGCCCCAATGGATACCGATCATATAGATAAGAAGTGATACAACAGTAATCAATGCGCTCATGATGGTAAAGATGCTTCTAACCATACTCAGAACATGCTGATGACTGTTCATCACACGTTGACTTTCATTGTAAAAAGACGGGTGTTCAAATGTAATAAACGGCAGCCTGATCGCTTTTTGAAGCAATTCACCCTTCAAATGCAGACCAATCAAATTTGTCGCTTTCTGCTGGCTAAGCTGAAGAATGAATTGAAGCCCATATCCTAAAACCACAATGGCCATTTGCAGCCCAAATAACCACAAAACCTTTTGAATGTCTCCTGAAGACGTCATGAATAAAATAATTTCATTAATCAAAGTTTGAATAATCCAGACACTAGCCAAAGGCATAAAACCAACGATCACTTGGATCAACAAGGTTAAAAGAAGATAAGATCGGCTTCTTTTCCAAGTATAGGAGATTGCATATAAACAATGGTTCACTGTACTCATCAAACGCTCCACCTTACACCATTTAGTATAATTGACATATTTTTGATATTTGTATTATGATAGCTTTGCGTAACTTTACTCTGAGAGGACGATATACGATGAATTCAATCTTATTTTTACAGCTCACTCTTATTCTTTGCAGCCTGTTATTAACGATCGGAGTCATCATCTATTTAAAACAACAAATGGAACTGATCATCTTACCGATACAGCATGTTGGACAAAAACTTGTGCATCCGCTGCTTGAAAAACCATCACCTATTCCAGTGAATGATTTACTGCAAACCAACAGCAAGAAGCAGCTGCTTATTTTCACTGATACATCATGTCCGCATTGCATCCCATCACTTGAACAATTCCTAGAAACGAAAAAGCAGCGTAAATTAGACGTTTCATTTAGTATTTTGCTAAAGAATGGGCAAAAAGAGGATCAAGAATTATATCGTGATAATAAAACCAACATGCGAATTATCCCAGTGGACGAGCAAATGATAGACGCATTCCAAATTGAAGAATTTCCGTATTACATCATGATAGAAGAAGATGAAATCATCTCATATGCAGCACCTTTTCCAGATGGTCTTTATTCAAGGATACCGGCAAATAAAGATAAATGAGGCATGTGAAGACTATCAAACACATGCCTCTTTTTTTATTGTGGATCTGATTGAACATCTTGATCTTTTTCCCCTGCAGCAGCTTCACTCGCTTCACCTGAAGCCTGTTCCTCAGCTTGTTCAAACTCACTCCGAGCCTCGTTTGAAATGTCTACTTGGTCACCATGCTGATTCACAGTAACAGACGAAGAAGACGTCTCTTTTTGAGACTCTTTCTCTAGTTCCTTTAATTTAGAAACATGAAGTTCTAAATCTTTTCCTTGCTGAACTAAAGTAAGTTGTTGAAATAATGCCTTTCTCTCTTCTGGAGAATGGTCACCTTGAACAATTTGGGCCGCTTGGGTTAAAAAAGAATTTGATGTTTGACCCGCTTGACGCCTATTTGACGTCTGCATAGCATTTGTTAAGAATGAAATTGAAGATATGCTCATGCGCTCACATCCTATTAAATAAGATCCTTAGATTTAGCAGCCACATCTAACGCGTTCTTGACTAGTACAAATCTCACCTGTATCACGATCCACATAGTAACGGAAAGTTCCAACACCTTGAAGGAAACAAGTAGGTGCTGATTTGCATGAAGTGACTAATTTTTGCAAAATACATCTTGCAGCTGCAGGTTGAACATTGGTCATTTTGTTTAAGAAACGATCTAACATATGAATTCCACCTTCCAATTTTTATGTTAATACAACACAATAATAACCAATTACTAGACAACTAACAACATATTTTGATAAATTTACTAATTATTTTTTACTATCAATCTTATTTATGACATAATTTGTCGATATTTTTTATAGTAAATGTTACTTTTTTCTTATTCGAAAATAATTTATTTATCTGTAAATAATGAAGTGAAGATAGAAACATTTTAATTAAACAACATTCACTCTTCCTAAAGCACTACTTACTCAAGTATGATAAAGAGTGAATACATAAAGGAGTGAACACCATTGCAACAAACTGAGAAAATCATTCAATCTCTTCATTCAATCGTAAAGTGGGGAAAGGTTGGTAGTATCTTTCTCTATATTTCAGGCGGTCTTGCTATTCTTATTGGTTTTTGGCTTGTTCTTCCTGCAGCCCTTGGCGTCTTCCTCATTATGATGGGAGTCCATGTACAAAAATCTGTAAAAGCAGCTGAACAATTGATTCAGGCTCCTGATACTTCTTACGAAGAATTATTAGAACAATATGCTAAGATGATGAAAATGCAGACGCTATTTGCCATTTCAAGTATTGCCGCAGTTATTCTTTCATTCATTGCCATCGTTTTGATTCTTATATTAGGCGGGTTAGCCTTCCTCCAAGAAATTCCTTATGATGTCCAGCAGTATGAAGGTGATTACGAACAAGAACTCGGTGACTTTTATTAATGGAGAGGGGTATCAATGGTCGTTCGATACCCCTTTTGTTTATCATTTGGCTTTGATTATCCTCCTATGCTTGACATTCAGTCTTGATCACTTTAAAATACAAATCGTAACTATTACGAATTAAAGGAGGACCCTATTACGTATGCGCGTTAAAATTACCTTGGCCTGTACTGAAACAGGTGACAGAAACTATATCACAACAAAAAATAAAAGAACGAATCCTGACCGATTGGAGTTAAAAAAATATTCTCCTCGATTAAAGAAATACACCCTTCATAGAGAAACAAAATAAATTTTTAGATCATAAATCGTAATGATTACTTTTTAAGTGAGGCGGAAAACAAAATGATCGTTTTCAAAAGGACAAAAACAAATGAATAAGCTTATACCTGTTACAGTATTAAGCGGCTTTTTAGGAGCAGGAAAAACAACGATATTAAATCATGTACTTCAAAATCGTAAAGGGTTAAAAGTCGCTGTGATCGTCAATGACATGAGCGAAATTAATATTGATGCAGAACTAGTCAAACAAGGCGGCGAGCTTTCTCGATCAGATGAGAAACTAGTTGAATTATCTAACGGCTGTATTTGCTGCACTTTGAGAGAAGACCTGTTAATCGAAGTAGAACGCCTTTGTAAGGCGGGTAATATCGATTATATTGTCATTGAATCAACCGGAATTAGTGAACCAATTCCCGTCGCTCAAACGTTTTCTTATATTGATGAAGAAATGGGCATAGATTTGACCCGCTTTTGCCGGCTAGACACGATGGTCACAGTAGTAGATGCAAATCGTTTCTGGACTGATTTCCAGTCAGGAGAGAGTTTATTAGATCGTAAAGAAGCTGTTTCCGATGACGACGAACGAGAAATTTCAGATTTACTCATTGATCAAATTGAATTTTGTGACGTGCTGATTATCAATAAATGCGATCTAGTCTCACCCTCAGAATTAGATCGGCTTGAGCATGTGCTGAACAAACTGCAACCAGAAGCATCTATCATCAGAACCTCCAAAGGTAAAGTAAATCCAGATGACATTTTGAATACTGGTTTATTCGACTTTGAAAAATCAAGTGCTTCTGCTGGATGGATCAAAGAGATCAACGCAGGACATGCTCAGCATACGCCGGAAACAGAGGAATACCAAATTTCATCCTTTGTTTATGAAAGAAGACTTCCTTTTCATACAGGCAGGCTGAATAATTGGTTGGATCAAATGCCTGAGCAGATCGTTCGGGCGAAAGGTTTTACTTGGCTTGCCACACATCATGATTTAACCATTTTAATTTCACAAGCTGGAAAATCTGTTGCGATTGAACCAATTGCATACTGGATTGCTGCTTTGCCTGAGCAAGAAAAAGCACGGATATTAAATCAGGAACCAGAGCTTCTTGATGAGTGGGACGCAGAGTTTGGTGATCGCCATACAAAACTTGTGTTTATCGGTGTGGATTTGCCTAAAGCAGATATCATTCGCACACTTGATCAATGCTTGCTCACACCTGAAGAATTTGATCAAGATTGGACTACGTTTGAAGACCCCTTTCAATGGAAAATACAAAATTAGGCCAGGAGGGTTTTAATTGGCAAAGAAATCTAAGATTGCTAAAGAAAAAAAACGACAGCAGCTTGTATTGAAATATGCAGAATTAAGGAAAGAGTTAAAAGAAAAAGGGGACTATGAAGCTTTACGGAAATTACCTAGAGACTCTTCCCCTTCCCGCTTAAAAAACCGCTGTGAATTAACAGGCCGTCCCAGAGGTTATTTACGAAAATTTAAAATGTCTAGGATTGCTTTTCGTGAGCTTGCCTATAAGGGTCATATCCCCGGAGTGAAAAAATCGAGCTGGTAAAGAATGATTTGATCTTATCACAGCACTCGTAAAAGTAAAGCAGCACACAATGATGAAAAATCTATTTTCCAATCTTATCTCAATCTTTTCGAGGTGCAAAATAGCAAATTAAAAACCAGCAGAGATTCTGCTGGTTTTTTATAATCACTGAGTTCATAAGATAAAATGACCTGTTTCAAAAAAGAATTTTCAGCAACAATTATGACATTTTCTCTTCTTTTCAAAAATACATGATCATGATACTTTGTTGTCATTAACCACCGATGTATGACATCTCAACCTTTTTCTGATCTTTTTTCTGCTCTCTCTCAGCTGAATATTGGTCATGTCTATTCGACCATAATTCCTTTAACCTATTCGTTAATTCTTCATTATTTTTTGTCGTACGAATCATCTGTTTCAGATCAAAACCCGATGATGCAAACAGACATGTAAACAATTCCCCGCGTGCAGACAGCCTTGCTCTGTTACATGTTCCACAAAAAGCATCTGAAACGGAAGAAATAATGCCTATCTCTCCTGAACCATCTTTATAAAAAAATCGGTTGGCTACTTCACCTGTATATTGAGGAGGTTCTGGTTTGATAGGATATGTTGAATCAATTAATTCAATTATTTCTTTCTTTGTCATGACATGTTCTAGATTCCATTTATTCGTATTACCGACATCCATAAATTCAATAAATCTGAGAACGTGTCCTTCTTTTTTAAAGTAAGCTGCCATTGGTAAGACATCCTGATCATTCACACCTTTTTGAACAACCATATTAATCTTGATAGCAAGTCCAGCCTTTTTTGCAGCCTCAATGCCATCAAACACTTTTTGGATAGAAATATGCCTACCATTCATTTGCTTAAAACGGTCGGGATTTAATGAATCCAAACTAATGGTAACTCTATTAAGACCTGCTTTCTTTAACTGATCAGCATATAAAGGTAAAAGCGTTCCATTGGTTGTCATCGCAATGTCTTCAATCCCTGGAATTTTTGCGAGCTTTTCTATTAAGACAGGCAGATCCTTCCGCATTAAAGGTTCCCCGCCCGTAATGCGTATTTTTACCACACCTAGGTTCTTTGCAAAAAGGGTAGCAAGTCGTTCAATTTCTTCGAAACTAAGGAGTTCTTCTTTTTTCAAGAAAGGATAATCTGGTCCAAAAATTTCAGCAGGCATACAGTACGTACATCTAAAGTTACAGCGATCAGTTACTGATATTCTTAAATCGCGCAATGGTCGATGTCTTTTATCCAAAATACTGACCATACTTTGCCTCCTATTCTGTAATACGCTGAGGATGAGTGTAAATATTAAAGGACTTTCCTCTCACGAACCCAACTGTCGTAATATTTAATTCTTCTGCCATTTTAAGTGCTAGCTCAGTAGGTGCTGATTTTGAAATGACAATAGATACTCCTAGTTTTGCTGCCTTCAATAGAACTTCCGACGATATCCGGCCGCTAAACACAAGAATTTTATCTCTAAGTGGGATTCGCTGAAGTAAACAATATCCATAAATTTTATCTAAAGCATTATGTCTTCCTATATCAGTTCTAGTGATAAACAGCTTTTCCGTATCACACAGTCCAGCATTATGCACTCCACCAGTATGTTGAAATAATTGGCTTTCTTCTTGCAAACACTTCATGAGATGCATACAGGTTGCAGCAGAAACACTGATTCGATCAATGGCTGTTTTTGCCGTCTTTACATCTTGTAGAAAATAAAAGTGTCTTCCTTTCCCGCAGCATGAACCAATCACTCGCTTTGTAAAATCTGATGTATGAAATCCACTTGAGTGAACTAAATCAACATAGGCAAAGCCCATACTTTCATCTATTGTAAACCTTTTAATCTCATTTTCAAATCGAATGACCCCTTCTGAAGCCAAAAAGCCGATAACCAATTCTTTCAGATGTTCTGGTGAACAAACAAGTGTCACAAATTCTTCTCCATTCACCAACACAGTTAAAGGAAATTCTTCTACAATTTCATCAGTTTTGCAGGTAAATTGACCTTCACGGTATTGGTGTATGACTCGTTTCGTTTTAACAGAAGGATTCATTGTATGATCTTCCTTTCAACGCAAATTTAGTTATATGATCCAATGAAATTGTGATATTATTTTAAAAAGTCATAAAAATGTAACATATTTCTATCTTATCAAACTTCTTGATTGCTTTATATGGGGGGAACAAAATGAACAAATCGAAAAATCGCTGGCTCATCGCAGCAAGTGCTGTAGGAATTCATTTATCTATTGGGTCTGTTTATGCTTGGAGTGTTTTTACGAATCCTTTACATGAAGCCTTTCAGTGGTCATTAACAGAAATAAGTCTGACCTTCAGTATTGCTATTTTATTTTTAGGTTTATCTGCTGCTTTCATGGGACATTTCGTTGAAAGATATGGTCCAAGAGCATCCGGGCTCTTCTCAGCTATTTTCTTCGGCATCGGAATGACTGGGTCAGGATTCGCTGTCCACATGTCCTCACTGCCTCTCCTCTATTTATTTTATGGTGTTCTCACTGGAATAGGTTTAGGCGTAGGCTATATTGCACCTGTATCAACATTAGTTAAATGGTTTCCAGATCGCAGAGGACTTGCAACAGGTTTAGCTATTATGGGATTTGGGTTTGCTTCTCTTATTTGCAGCCCAATTATTCAATTTCTCATTGAAAAAGTAAATATCGCAAATACTTTTTATATTCTTGGAATCTCCTATTTTATCATCATGGTGATCTCATCTCTTTATTTATCTCCACCAACACCTGATGACGTCAAACAATTTGAAGTATTCAACACAAAGCAAAGAAAAATCCCTCAAGATTTATCACAGCTTACAGCAAATGAAGCGATCAAAACAAGACGTTTTTATTATTTGTGGCTTATGCTTTTTATTAATATCACATGCGGAATTGCTATTATTTCAGTAGCGTCACCTCTTGCTCAAGAAAGTGTTGGGTTCACTGCAGGTGCTGCAGCTACTCTTGTTGGCATTTTAGGTGCTTTTAATGGTTTAGGACGGATTGGCTGGGCATCGTTCTCAGATTATATAGGAAGGCCGAATACGTATACGATTTTTTTCAGTATACAGCTCATTGCATTTCCTTTACTTCCCTATTTAAAAGAACCGCTCATCTTTTCAATCGTCATGGCGATCATTTATACGTGCTATGGAGGAGGATTTGCTTCAATTCCAGCCTATATTGGGGATTTGTTTGGTACAAAGCAGCTTGGTGCCATACACGGTTATATTTTGACTGCTTGGGCCGCTGCTGGTTTAGCAGGACCACTATTTTCATCCTTCATCCGAGATATAACAGGTAATTACACACAAAGTCTTATGGTGTTTTCTGGCTTATTTTTCATCGCTTTTATCATATCACTTCTTATTCGGAAGGATATTCAGCAGCTGAGAGAAAAAAACCTACCAGCTTCTCCCTCTGTCTCAGCCCGACCTTAATTTGAATTTGACAGAATCACAATCTAAAGGTAATTTTTAGATATGAAAACGCTTTACAAAGTAATAGGAGGGTGATGATCTCATGGGGAAAACAAAACATAAGGGGCCTGTTAAACTCAATAAAAAACCCTCACCAAAGCTATGGGCCTCTTTTGCACCAATGGGGCTTGGCAAAGTAAAACCAAAACACATTCGAGATACGATGAAAGTGGCATGGGAGAACAAAGATAACCTTCCCTACGCGTACCGTATTTTAACGCAGGGCGTTTGTGACGGCTGTGCCCTTGGTGTCTCAGGACTGTATGATCAAACGCTCGCAGGACCTCATATATGCACCACAAGACTAAATGTGCTTCGTCTTAACACAATGCCAGCTATTGATCCAAAATGGTTTAAAGATATTCATCAGCTAAAGCAAATGGACAGCACCTCTCTTCGCAAGCTTGGGCGAATTCCTTATCCATTGATCCGAAAAAAGGGGGACAATGCCTTTACACGTATTTCTTGGGATGATGCATTAGATCAAATTGCAGCTAAAATCCAATCAATTGATAAACGGCAGCTTGCTTTCTATTTAACCGCCAGAGGAATTACAAATGAAGTTTATTATACCGCTGCAAAGGCAGCTCGATTTATGGGGACAAATCATATTGATAATGCTTCTCGCATTTGCCATTCACCGAGTAAAACCGCTCTTAAACGGTCCCTTGGCATCGGTGCCTCAAGCTGTAATTACAGTGATTGGATTGGAACGGATGTATTAATTTTTTGGGGATCTGTCGCAGCAAACAATCAGCCTGTCTCCACTAAATATATGTACGCTGCTAAAAAGAAAGGGACAAAAATTATCGTCATCAATCCGTATAAAGAGCCAGCCATGGAAAAATACTGGGTTCCTTCTATTCCAGAAAGTGCTTTATTCGGCACAAAAATCGCAGATGATTTTTACCAAGTCAATATAGGCGGCGATATTGCGTTTATGAATGGCGTCATCAAGCATTGGTTTGACATGGAGCAGCATGCTCCCCATTCGGCTCTTGATCACGAATTTATTCAAAACCACACAACAGGCATACAGGATTTAAAGCAGCATGTCGCACAGTTGAAGTGGGAAGACCTAGAAGCATCATCAGGTTTATCAAAAGAAAGAATGAAGGAATTTGCGATACTCCTGGCCAATGCTAATTCAGGCGTTTTTATTTGGAGTATGGGCCTTACACAGCACCGCTTTGCAACTGATAATATATCACAGGTTGCCAACCTTGCCATGCTGCGAGGATTCATTGGCAGAAAACATTGTGGTGTCATGCCAATCCGTGGGCATAGCGGCGTCCAAGGTTCCGGTGAGATGGGTGCTGATCCATTCGTTTTACCGGGTAGTGATTTTGATGAAGAGAATATTGAAAGAATTGAACATATATGGGGTTTTGATATTCCTAAATGGCATGGTGACACCATTGGGCAATCCTTTGAGAAGATGGCTCTCCCAAAAGACCATCCACAAAAACTCAAAATGCTGTTTACGAGTGGCGGAAACTTTTTAGAAACGATGCCAAATCCAGAAGCGATCGAAAAAGCATTATCTGAACTTGAACTCCGTGTCCACCAAGATATCATTTTGAATACATCTACGCTGGTAGAAGCTGAAGAAGCGGTGATTGTTCTGCCTGCTATGACAAGGTATGAACAACCAGGCGGCGGCACATCAACCAGTACGGAACGCATGGTATATTTCAGTCCAGAAATTGAAGGACCTCGTATTGAGGAAGCAAGAGCAGAATGGGATATTTATATTGATCTTGCGAAAAGAGTCCGGCCAGAAGATGCCGAGCTAATTCATTTTGAAACAGCTGAAGACATTCGTCGTGAGATTGCGATCGCCAATCGAAACTATGATGGCATCCAGCATTTACGTCATAAAGGAGACTTATTTCAATGGGGAGGCGCTTGGCTATGTGAAGATGGAGTGTGTCCAACACCAGACGGCAAGGGACATCTTCTGCCTGCCCAGCTGCCTCAATACCGAAAAACCGAGGGGCATTTCAATATCACGACAAGAAGAGGAAAGCAATTCAACTCTATGATCTATAGTGAAAAGGATGCCTTTAATGGTGGAAAACGTCATTCTATCCTAATGAATGAAGAAGATGCAAAAGAGCTTTACGTCCAAGAAGGTGATCCAGTTGTTCTCTTTAATCAATATGGGTCCTATCAAGGAGTGGCTCAATTCGGAGAGTTGAGACGTGGCAATATCGCTGTTTATTGGCCTGAAGGAAACGTTTTAATTCCTAAAGGTGTGTATGAGAGCTACTCACAGATTCCCGAATATAATACGGCTGCCATATTAGAAAAAGCTGAAACCTTCCATGCAAGAAAGGATCAGCATTACGTGGAGAAACGAATTGATGAATTAGAAACGACTTTGAATTGATCGTCAACTTAAAAAACAGCTGGGGTGTTTCCCCCAGCTGCTATTTCATTCTCTACCGACCAAAAGCGCTCGCTTCTTGTTGAAGAATGCGGTTCAATTCTTCAGCATTTGCAGCCGGTTGATATTGTCCTCCACCCGCTTTTGCAACAGATTTTAGACTTTTTGCTTCTTTTTCATTCACGTCAAAGCCAATGATATTGACGATTGTATCAATTCCGTCTTCATGTAATTCCTTTGCTGCTTGTGAAGGGCTTCCACCACAAGTTTCTTCACCATCACTGACCACATAAACAATATTTTTCCCTTCAGCCTGGTGATCTTCAAAATCTTGTTTCGTATCAGTTAATGCTTTTGCAAGTGGTGTCCAGCCAGTTGGCTTATACACATTTAGTGCTTGCTGAAATGTTGATGGCTCATATGAACCAAATCCGTAAACGGCTTCAGAACTTGAACAAGAAATGGCTTTCCCTGCATTTTTATTGGTTCCTTCATGACCAAAAACGCGAAGCAGAACTTGTGTATCTTCTGATAAAATGCTCGCAAAGCTTTGAATAGATCGTTTGGCAATATTGATTTTCTTTTCACCTTCAACTGATTGTGCCATGCTGCCGCTTAAATCGAGTAATATCACCACATGAGCAGGCGGCTCTTGTTTTGTTACAGCATGAGCTGGTGAAGAAAGAAGCAGGACAAGACTAGCCAAAATGGTTAATATGATATTTCTTTTCATCAATAAAAACCTCCATTTTTTACTTTTGTACAGAAAAAGAGAAACGAAAGCATGAATCAATCGTTTCCCTTTTGTTCAGCAAGTTATTCGTGTAGTTTTAATGATTCTGCTGATAAGATAGAACCCATTTCTTTACCAGTGCTTGCTTGGTAGTAATGGCCTTTACCAGCTTTGGCTACTTGCTTCAATTGACCTTCATAGCCATCGTTAAAGTCTAACCCGATCACATTTACAACAGTTGATCCTTTTGAGTTATGCAATTCTTTTGCAACTTTTACTGGATCTCCGCCACAAGTTTCTTCACCATCAGTGATTAAGTACACAATATGCTTTGTTCCTTCAGTAAGCTGCTCATCCGCTTGCTTTGCATTTTCAAGTGCACGTGCAATCGGTGTCCAGCCATTTGGCCCAAGTCCGTTTAAAGAGTTTTCGAAGCTGTCTTTTTCATAAGGCTGTACGCCATAAACACCTCTAATGACTTCACATGATTGAGCTTTACCTGAATTTTTGTTGTTTCCTTCAGAACCAAACAAGCTCATACGAATTTTAGCGTCTTTTGGAAGTGACTGAGCAAATTTAAATACCTCTTGTTTGGCGAGATCAAATTTGCGCTCTCCCTCAACTTTTCTTGCCATGCTTCCACTTGCATCAAGCAAGATTGTGACTCTTACATCTTTATTATGTTTTTTGACTGTAGATGCTTCTGCAAATACTGGTGAAGAGATTGACATAGATAATGTCAATACAGCTAAGGTTACGAGTGAGAATACTTTTTTCAACATAATTTTCCTTCCTCCTTATGTATTTAATTGAAGCATCTTAATCGTAAAATATTCTGTCTTGGAATGGTATAGGACTCGGTCCCTTTTTCTCTTTCATCAAAATCACTAAAATTCTGTCAGATGTCTAGATATTTTCACCTAACGTGCCAATTATCCTCTCGATTTCTCCTCCTTTTGAGGGGCTTTGTATCGGCCATCAGTTCTTATCGGGACGTAAATGTTTAAGTTTTCCTTCGGTGCGTCTTAAGTCGCAATTTGTCACATTCTGTTCAAACCTCTTTGAACACAAAAAAAATACCTCATTTCTGAGGCACCTTTGCTTTATTATTTTTTAGCCATATACGTGTTGAGAAAACGATCGGCCGATTCGATTTGAATTCCTTTATAATAATGTTTCACGATAGCATCTACTTTCTTGCCTGCCTGCGCCATATAATGCGCACCATATTGACTCATGCCTACACCATGACCATATCCTTTTGTTGTAATCACAATCTGCTGGCCTTGGCGTTCCCATGTGAAATCCGCTGAATGAAGGCCTAGTGATTCCCGAATGTCTCGGCCTGACAGCGTTTTACCATTGATCACGGCTTTCGCTACCTGGTTTCCTGGTGTCCGTTCTACAATCTGTCCGACCTGAGACTGCTGAGTGAGTGTCACACCTAATTTTTGTTGAAATTCACTCACCGAGATGGTTTTCTTGTTTTGAAATTTTGGCGATTTTTCGTCCCATTTACTTGAGACACTTTTCAAATAGGGGATTTCGTTTTTCCAATAGGCTTCGGCGTTTTCCGTTTTTCCGTTACTTGTTGAAAAGAATGAAGCATCAATTGGTTTCTCGTCATAAGTCAGCACTTTTCCTTGTGTGCTGGCGACCGCTTCCGTGACCTTTTTTAATTTCCAATTGTACGCTTTCCCCCAAATTTTCTTGAGTTCCTGTTTGTTTTTGTAAACTTGGAACATTTGGGTATCATCTACAAGAGAGCCCTTAGGTGATTTGACAGTCTTATCACTGATCATTTGTCTGACGATATACGTTCTTGCTGCGAGCGCCTGTGCCTTGAGTGCTTCCATTTCAAAATCAGCTGGCATTTCAGATGCTACGACACCGATCACATACTCTTCTAAGGGGATGTTTTCTACCTGCTGATGAGCTGAGCGATAGACGGGGATAGCGACGGGTGATTGCTTCAATTTGACTGAACTCTTCACTTCTTTTTTAACTGATGGTTCTGCTGCTACGTGCTGGCTGGCCGCCGGCTTCCCTTGGAACGTCGGCAACACAAGTAATGTTGGAATCATTAAAATGATGATGCATATTCCTGCGATTGTCCATATCATTGGTTTCATATTTGGCTGCCCCCATTTGTCATTGAATCTCTTTTATACTATGGGCAGGGACAAGCTAATATGACAGCTTCTTTCATTTAGTGGACAAGTCTTTTATGAAGGTATGGAGCTTGTTCTTCGATGGATTTTACTGTTCGTCTGTATGAATAAAATTTAAGATGGTTGGATACACTAATGATAAGCTTCGTGAAATGAAGCATTCTATGATTCTAAAAAAAATCAGCATGCCCAATGGACACACTGATTTCTTTCATGATTAAGCGTTCAGATCTGATACAACTTGTTCTTGTGTCACATCTGCTGATTCATCGTTGACTCTTTCAATATCTGCACCGATTGCTGCAAGCTTTTGGTGGAAGTTCACATAACCACGGTCAATATGCTTCAACTCAGTGACGCGTGTGTGACCTTCTGCCACTAATCCAGCAAGTACAAGTGCTGCTCCTGCTCTTAAATCAGTCGCTGCCACTTCAGCACCTTGAAGTTGAACCGGCCCATTGATAATGACAGAGCGACCCTCAATTTTAATATCGCCATTCATGCGGCGGAATTCTTCAGCATGCATAAAGCGGTTTTCAAACACCGTTTCTGTGATCATGCTTGTTCCGTTCGCACGAAGCAATAGCGCCATCATCTGAGATTGCATATCCGTTGGGAACCCAGGATGCGGCATTGTTTTTAGATCGATTGGCTTGAGCTCAGATGGTCCAATGACTCTTAAACCTTCTTCTTCTTCAATGATCTGAATACCCATTTCTTCCATTTTTGCGACAAGTGATGTCATGTGCTCTGGCACTGCGCCTTTTACAAGAACATTTCCTTCTGTAATGGCTGCTGCCACCATAAAAGTACCTGCTTCAATTCTATCAGGGATGATGTTGTGTTTTGCACCGTGAAGTGTTTCCACACCTTCAATTTTGATTGTACCAGTACCAGCACCGCGAACCTTACCGCCCATGGCATTGATGTAGTTTGCTAAATCAACAATTTCAGGTTCTTTTGCTACGTTTTCTAAAATTGTTGTGCCTTCAGCTAATGCTGCTGCCATGATGATGTTTTCAGTTGCCCCTACACTTGGGAAATCCAAATAGATTTTTGCACCTTTTAAACGGCCATTTACTTCAGCCTCGATGAAACCATTACCTACTTGAATTTTAGCTCCCATTGCTTCAAAGCCTTTTAAATGCTGATCAATTGGTCTTGAACCAATCGCACAGCCTCCAGGTAATGCAACTCTTGCATGACCTGTTCTTGCTAAAAGTGGTCCCATGACAAGCACGGATGCTCGCATTTTACGGACATACTCAAACGGAGCCTCAGTTTCTAGTGCATGAGATGCATCAACTGATACTTCGTTATTTTCAAAATGTACTTCTGCTCCTAAATGACGTAACACTTCATTGATTGTATATACATCGGAGAGCGTAGGTACATCACAAATTACGCTTTTTTCTGTACTTGCTAACAAAGATGCAGCGATAACTGGTAAAACGGCATTTTTTGCGCCTTCTACTTTAACTGTGCCGTTTAACTTTTGACCGCCGCGGACGATGATTTTTTCCAAGGTCTTCCCCTCCGCGTCCCAAATTCTCTATATTAATATTCAGTCGTTACGATTGGTGTGCCAACCGTAATCGTATGATTTTCGTTCATTTCCGAACTTCTGATGGCAATTTGAACATTCATTTTATCATTTGAAGTCATAATGAACTGTTCCCACTTATCTGTGTAAGCGGAAAGCGACACAAAATTAGACTCAACGAGATACTCAACTGGTTTTGCTTGAAATTCATTTGCTAACGTTTCAGCTTTTTTTTGCAAAACAACATCCATCATACCATTTACATGACCATCGAGACAAGTAAAAATTACAATTTTCTCTTGTAATATGCTTTTTGCATGACGTACGAACTGATCATATGTATGCTCCCAGGTATTCAGTGGGCGAGCACCTTTTTGCTCATATAATAAATACGACTTTTGATTGGATTTTGTGTCGGTCTTCACGAGTAAAATTTTCGATTCTGTATCATTTTTTTCATCTTTGTAAATTCCTGTGACTTTGGTGACATGTTTCTCTTTTTTTTCGGTCCACTCATATTGTCGTAGTTCGTCTTTCAAACGTTTCACTTTTTTTGAAAATTGTTCGGATGAAATATCTACATTTGTTTTGGCATGAAGGGTCCACCCATCGACTTCAATTTGCTGGTTTTTCAGACCTTCTGCTATTTGAGCGAGCGGAGAAGATTCTTCCGCACGAACTCCTTGAATCATCAGAACAAAAAAAAGAATAAACGCAAATAATGGCCAACCTTTCAAATACTTTCTCACTTGTCATTCCCCCTTGCTACAAGTGTTGCCGCAAGGAGGTCAATGCATACGTGGAAAAGTCAACAAAAGGCGAGCCTTTTGACCCTTCCTTTTACGTTCCCGCAGAAGGCCCTGACCAAACCTTTTATGTTAGAACATATAAGGAATTTGTCTAGAGAAGTTTAAGTAATCAAGGAAGAAATTGCTGACCGCAGATGCGATGGCAATGGTAATGAGCATCATCAGCAGCCTTGCTTGAACAATTTTCCCTTTTTTAATGAGTGGATCAATATTTACAGCAAGCAGTGCCCACCATGTAACCGCGATAAAAAATAGGTGGATCACAATGCCCACGATTGCTTGTTGTCCTACGTCTTCCATACAGTTGAATCCTCCTTTTATTTATTTCTGTAAAGGAAAACTCCCTTTCATTATATCCTCGAAAATCGGAAAGATGAATCATTTGGAAAAAAGAGCTACATTTAGTGTGAATCCCCTCTTATCCTGATGCTAAGGAGATGATATACTGCGTGTGGAAGGAGCTGAACACATTGAAAGATTCTTTTCCTGACTTTGTTGATTTGTACGGAGAACTGGTTCCCTCATTTGATCATGAATGGGAGGCCATTGCTTTCTACTTTGATTATAGACAGACACAGCTAGAAGAATTAGCACAATTGTGTCATTTTCATAACATTTCTTTGGATCACTCTGAGGAAAGCCTGTATCAGTTAGAATCACTATACTTCGATGCATTGACTAAGCAGCTGTTCGCTGAGTGGAAAATGCCAATAGATGCATTAGAAGCGATGATGAGTGTGTATTTAGGAGAGGTTGTCATTCGTCATCATTCAGATGCTGACTGGGTGGTGCGGCCTTATATGGACTCTCCGCACAAATATACGCTTGGTTTACGCAGAAACAATAAAACCTGGCATTGCAGTACGCAATTTTGCGAGAACTTATATCTAGAAAAGCAAGCATCTCATCCTTATGTGTCGATGTATCAATCTCTCATGTCATCCTAAAAAAACCTTCTTATCATTGTGATAAGAAGGTTTTTCTGTTTTATTTCCCTGCTACATTTAAACGGTTTAACGCCCGTTTTAATGCGAGTTCCGCCCGGCGTACATCACTTTCATTCGGGTGGTTCAAATGCTCTTCAGCACGCTGTTTCGCTGATTTAGCACGATCGACATCAACTTTATCTGATGTTTCAGCGGCCTGAGCAAGAATCGTTACTTGTTCAGGGCGGACTTCAACAAATCCGCCACTTACTGCAACCAATTCAGTTGATCCACTATGTTTTAAGCGAACTGCACCGATTTTTAGCGGAGCAACCATTGGAACGTGGCCAGCTAAAATACCAAGCTCACCGCTTTCTGCTCTTACACTGACCATTTCCACATCCGCTTGATACACTGGGCCGTCGGGAGTAACGATATTGACTTGAACGGTCTTCATGCTTTTACCCTCCTAAGGACCAGATTAGGCCTCTACACCCATCTCTTTGGCTTTTTCAATCACTTCTTCAATGCGTCCAACTAAGCGGAATGCATCTTCTGGAAGGTGATCGTATTTACCAGACAAGATTTCCTTGAAGCCTTTAACAGTTTCTTTCAATGGCACATAAGAACCCTTTTGGCCAGTGAACTGCTCTGCTACGTGGAAGTTTTGAGATAGGAAGAATTGAATACGACGCGCTCTGTGTACCACAAGCTTATCGTCCTCAGATAATTCATCCATACCTAAAATGGCAATAATATCTTGAAGCTCTTTATAACGCTGCAATGTTTGCTGCACTTCACGCGCAATCGCATAATGCTCTTCACCAACAATCTCAGGTGCAAGTGCACGAGATGTTGAAGCAAGAGGATCAACTGCTGGGTAAATACCCATTTCAGTCAGCTTACGCTCAAGGTTTGTCGTTGCATCAAGGTGAGCGAACGTAGTTGCTGGAGCTGGATCCGTGTAGTCATCCGCAGGTACATAGATCGCTTGAATCGATGTAACCGATCCTACGTTTGTAGACGTGATACGCTCTTGCAGCTGACCCATTTCTGTTGCAAGTGTCGGCTGATAACCTACCGCTGAAGGCATACGTCCAAGAAGGGCTGATACTTCAGAACCTGCTTGTGTAAAACGATAGATGTTATCGATGAAGAACAATACGTCTTGACCTTGTTCATCACGGAAATGCTCTGCCATTGTCAAACCAGTAAGGGCAACACGCATACGTGCACCTGGCGGCTCGTTCATTTGGCCGAAGACCATGGCTGTTTTCTCGATAACGCCAGAATCTTTCATTTCGTAGTAAAGGTCGTTTCCTTCACGTGTACGCTCTCCAACACCAGCGAATACAGAAATACCACCGTGTTCTTGTGCGATGTTGTTGATCAATTCTTGAATCAGAACGGTTTTACCTACACCGGCTCCACCGAATAGACCGATCTTTCCACCTTTGATGTAAGGAGCAAGCAAGTCAACAACTTTGATACCTGTTTCAAGAATTTCAACTTCTGTAGAAAGTTGATCAAAAGAAGGCGCTTGTCTGTGGATTGGATCTCTTTGAGCTTCCACACCAAGTGGCTCATCTAAGTCAATGTTATCTCCCAGTACGTTGAATACACGTCCAAGTGTTACGTTACCAACTGGTACTGAAATTGGTTTTCCAAGGTCTACAGCTTCCATACCGCGCTTCACACCGTCTGTTGATGCCATCGCGATGGTTCTCACTGTATCATCACCTAAATGTAGTGCTACTTCTAAAGTTAAGTCGATATCAACTTCACTTTCGCTTTCCGCTTTATGCGAAACTTTGATCGCATTATAAATCTCAGGCAAGTGACCGTCTTCAAAACGAACGTCTACGACTGGTCCCATGATCTGACTGATGCGTCCTGTTTTCATTGCATTCCCTCCTGACAATTATTTCTATTCTAAGGCAGCTGCTCCGCCGACAATTTCTGTAATCTCTTGTGTAATCGCTGCTTGACGAGCACGGTTGTAAGAGAGTGTCAGGCTGTCGATCAATTCTTTTGCGTTGTCTGATGCACTCTTCATTGCTGTCATTCTTGCAGCATGTTCACTTGCTTTGCTGTCAAGAAGCGCACCGAAAATCAAACTCTCTGCATATTGAGGAAGGAGAACTTCAAGAATCTCTTCTTCAGAAGGCTCAAACTCATAAGATGCGGAACGTTTATTTGGTGTCGCTGCGGCCGAAAGGTCCGTTAGCGGCAATAATTTCTTCTCTGTTACTTCTTGTGAAATCGCACTGACAAAGTGGTTGTAGAACATGTAAAGTTCATCAAACGCTTCATCAGAGAACATTTGAACGGTACTGCTTGCTAATTCTTTAATATCAGCAAACGCTACTTCGTCTCCAAGCCCTGTTACTTCAGAAATAACTGGAATACCACGCTTTTTGAAGAAGTCGCGTCCGATTTTACCAATGACAATCACCGCATATTCATCAGCGGATTGATGACGAGATTGAATGGTTTGGTAAGCGGCACGCAAAATCGAGCTGTTAAAAGGTCCTGCAAGCCCTCGATCAGATGTAATGACGAGATACCCTGTTTTCTTGACGGGTCTTGAAAGAAGCATTGGGTGCTTAGCACTTGTTCCAGTTGCGATTGCAGCAACCACTTCCTGGATTTTCTCCATGTAAGGAACAAAAGACTTCGCATTGTTTTCAGCACGATTCAGTTTCGCAGCTGATACCATTTGCATCGCTTTTGTGATCTGACTCGATTTTTTCGTTGACGTGATCCTTGACTTTATATCGCGTAATGAGGCCAAAGATTTCACCACCTTTTTTCAGGAATCCGTGTTCATTTACGTGAAAAGAGAGAAAAAGAGAATCTTTTTCTCTCGGAAAGATTACTAATTAGTTGCTTGGTGCAAACGTACGTTTAAAGCCTTCGATTGCTGTATTCCACTCTTCATCAGCAGGCATATTTCCTGTTTGAGAGATTGTATCAAACAAGCCTTTATGGTTTTCTTCAATGTACAAGAATAACTCAGCTTCAAAACGTTTAACATCAGCAATGGCAACATCGTCTAAGTATCCTCTTGTTAGTGCGTAAAGAATCGCTACTTGTTTTTCAACTTTAAGCGGTTTGTTCAAGTCTTGTTTTAAGACTTCAACTGTTCTTGCACCACGGTTTAATTTCGCTTGAGTTGCTTGGTCTAGATCAGATCCAAACTGAGCGAATGCTTCAAGCTCACGATAAGAAGCAAGATCCAAACGAAGTGTACCTGCTACCTTTTTCATCGCTTTGATTTGTGCAGAACCACCTACACGGGATACAGACAATCCTGCGTTTACCGCTGGACGTACGCCTGAGAAGAAGAGGTCAGATTGTAAGAAAATCTGTCCATCTGTGATGGAAATAACGTTTGTTGGGATATATGCAGAGATATCGCCAGCTTGCGTTTCTACGAAAGGCAATGCTGTGATAGAACCGCCACCCTTTTCATCACTAAGCTTCGCTGCACGCTCTAATAAACGAGAGTGAAGATAGAAAACATCACCAGGGAATGCCTCACGACCTGGAGGACGACGAAGCAATAATGAAAGCTCACGGTAAGCTGCCGCTTGTTTAGAAAGGTCATCATAGACAACAAGTACGTGCTTGCCGTTATACATGAATTCCTCACCCATCGTTACACCTGCATAAGGAGCAAGGTAAAGAAGTGGAGCTGGCTGTGATGCAGAAGCTGTGACAACGATTGTGTAGTCAAGCGCACCATGCTTACGAAGTGTTTCAACAACACCACGAACCGTAGATTCTTTTTGTCCGATGGCTACATAAATACAGATCATGTCTTGATCTTTTTGGTTTAGAATCGTATCGATGGCAACAGATGTTTTACCTGTTTGACGGTCACCAATGATCAATTCACGCTGTCCGCGGCCGATTGGAATCAAGGCATCAATTGCTTTAATTCCTGTTTGAAGCGGCTCATGTACAGATTTACGATCCATAACACCAGGTGCTTCACTTTCGATTGGACGTGTTTTGCTTGTTAAAATTGGACCTAGTCCATCAACAGGCTGACCAAGCGGGTTCACAATACGTCCGATTAATTCTTCACCTACTGGAACCTCCATGATACGACCTGTACGTTTTACGTCATCACCTTCACGGATATCTTTGTAAGGTCCTAAAATAACGATACCTACGTTAGACTCCTCAAGGTTTTGAGCCATACCCATTACACCGTTAGAGAACTCAACCAGCTCTCCTGCCATAATGTTGTCAAGGCCATGTACACGCGCGATACCGTCCCCTACTTGAATGACTGTACCGACATCTTTTACTTCAATTTCTGATTGATAGTTTTGGATTTGCTGCTTTATCAGCGCGCTAATCTCTTCAGCTTTGATACTCACTAAGGTTTCACCCCTTCTAACGATTTTCGCCTGCAAGCTGACGTTCAATGCGGGAAAGCTTTCCGCTCACACTGCCGTCATAAATGCGGTTTCCGATACGGATTTTCACTCCGCCTATTAGATCCTTGTCAATCACATTTTCTACACGCAGTGATGTGACTCCGGCTTTTTTGGCAAATACTTCAGATAAAGATTGAATTTCAGCACCGCTTAGCGGTTTCACTGAATACACGATCGCATCGTCTATTTGTTTCGTGCGGTTTGCTAGTTTCACAAACTCAGACGTCATTTCAGAAAAAATATTCGTGCGTCCACGGTCAATCAGTAAATACATTGTGTGCAATACATAAGTAGAAACACCTTTGAAAGCTTCGGCAATCAAATGTTTCTTTTTGTCTGCCGTAATCTTTGGATGAACAAGGAAGTCATTTAGCTCTTGATCAGCCTTTAGAACTTTTTTGATCTCATTCAGCTCTTTTTCAGTTTCGTCTACTGCCGAAGAAGCAAGAACGATGTCAAAAAGAGCAGAAGCGTAACGCTTAGAGACAATAGTTACGCTCATCGGCTTTCGCCTGCCTCTTTAAGGTACTCTTGAATCAATTTCTCTTGTGCCTGCTCATCAAGTTCTTTTTCAATCACTTTAGATGCAATCAGCACAGATAGTGATGCAACCTGCTCACGCAGTGCAGCCACAGCTTGTTCTTTTTCTTTCACGATTTCAGTTCTAGCAGACTCTTTCAAGCGCTCTGATTCTTGACGTGCTGCTTGAATGATCTCTTCTTTTTGCTTCTCACCAATCTTTTTCGCATTTTCGATGAGTGTATGTGATTCTTCGCGTGCTTCTTTCAATAAGACACGTTGTTCTTCAAGAAGCTTTTCAGCTTGAACGTGCTTTTGTTCAGCACTTGAAATTTCATTTCCTATATAATCTTCACGCTGTTTCATAATACCTAATAAAGGTTTAAGCGCAAATTTCTTTAAAAGTGCAAGCAAGATGAGCATAGCGATAAGCTGGAATAACATATCACCGGCGTTGAAGCTTAAGCCCCCTGCTCCTAAAACCACTGGTAACTGAGACATTTAGTACGGCAACTCCCTTCTTTAAATAATATGTTAAGAAACAAAACATAAAGGAATGGCGAAGTTTCGAACTAATCTGATCTTCGCCATTAAAATTCATATTAGAACGCTTCTCACATATTAACCAAAGAATGCCAAGAATGCGATAACGACAGCGATAATTGGAAGTGCCTCAACTAAAGCGACCCCGATGAACATAAGTGTTCTTAGTTCTCTACCAGCTTCTGGCTGACGAGCGATTCCTTCAACTGTTTTAGATACGATTAGACCGTTACCAATACCTGCTCCTAGTGCTCCTAAACCGATTGCAATTGCTGCTGCTATTAAATTCATTAAAAAGCTCCTCCTTTAAAATAACGTCCTTTTTGGACTCTCAATTTTTTAGTGTTCGTCGCTGACTTTATGGGAAATGTACACCATTGTCAGCATGGTGAAGATAAATGCCTGGATTGTTCCGACAAACAAACTGAATGCCTGCCATACAATCATCGGCACGATGGCACCTAATGTACCAACGATACCAAGCGCAATGTTTTGCGTGTAGAAATTAGTCGCAAGTCCTGCAAGTAAACCAAGAAGAATCTCTCCAGCGAAAATATTTCCATAAAGACGCAAACCAAGTGTTAACGTGTTTGCAAATTCTTCAATGATTTTCAGCGGCACTAAATATGGGATTGGCTTGAAGAAGTCTTTCGTATATTCCTTGACTCCTTTTGCCTTGACACCGTAGAAGTGTGTAAGTCCCATGACCATAATTGCTAGTGTCATTGTGATTGCAGGATCAGCAGTTGGTGATTTCCACCACAAGTTGTGATCGACCGTAATCGAGAATGGCAGTCCAAGCATGTTTGAAACAAATATGTACATGAGTAATGTAACGCCAAGCGCTAGAAATGGGGCTCCTGTTTTCATGTCCATCGAACTACCTATGATATTTCGAACAAAATCAACGATCCATTCCATGAAGTTCTGCGCCTTAGTCGGACGAATAGACAGAACACGAGTAGTCAGCACCGCTATGAGAAGAACGATGATACTAGCAATCGTAATCATGAGAACATTGGATAAGTTGAACGTTAACCCTAAAAATTCTGTAGTTTTTGAACTGTGACCCAAAGAGTATTCACCTCTCTTCCATAGTAGAACGTTTAAGTTGAATGAAGGAATCTATCATAATGACAGGATATATTGTCATTAATCCTATAACAACACCTGCCAGATGAACTTCATTAGGGTAACGCCAAGCAATCGCTACTGCGAGAATCGCGTTGGCCCACCTGGCTGTACTTCCCATTGAACGAATGGATTTTCCTTTTTTAACCGCTCGATCAAAAGCGTGCATTCTCCGTATAAGTAGGAATAAATTAAAGAAAGCAAAAATTGTGCCGATAATGAAACCAAGAAACAGTGGTTTAAAACCAGGCATGGCATAGCCAAACACAAAAATTGCCAATAGATAGAACATGTATTTACTCTGTCTGCGGAAAATCGCGTTTGGATCGTTCATTCATCTGACTCCCGATGAAAAGTATTGTAAAAAAGGTGATAAATGGTGATGAAAACTGCGTAGAAGACGCTGATGATAAGCCGTCCTATTCGAAAAAAATCAATCACCCATCGGTCTAATTGCACAATCAGACTTGAAATCTTTAGATCTATGGGATGCTGCTTCATTCGTTGATACAAACCCTGATTATTAAAGGGTTCACAATGAGGATTAGTAGAGTGCTATAGGCTATGAAAACCTTACCATAATACCCTCGTTTAGCATACAATAGCGTCTATGATGTGTCAATCGGTTGAAAGTTAAAAAACTTTTCTATAGTGATAGAGCACACAAAATGTTCACAATTTCATCAAACTTTAGGAGAGATGTGACATTCATTGAAAAAAACAGCCAATGTTCAGTATACATTGATTTTTCTAAGAACGGTATCAACCGTTTGTCATATATTTCAAAAAGCCCACATGCACGTTTGCATGTGGGCTTTTATTAAGACTTTCTTATTTCGTTCCGTACATACGGTCACCAGCATCACCAAGACCTGGGATGATGTAACCTTTTTCGTTTAGTTTCTCATCTAATGCTGCAATGTAGATATCAACATCTGGATGATGCTTTTGCATTTCTTCTACACCTTCAGGGGCAGCAATCAGACACATGAAGCGAATGTTTTTCGCACCGCGTTTTTTCAAGCTGTTTAACGCTTCGACTGCTGAGCCGCCAGTTGCAAGCATTGGGTCTACTACGATAAATTCACGCTCTTCCACATCAGATGGAAGCTTCACATAATATTCAACAGGCTTTAATGTTTTCGGATCGCGGTATAAACCGACATGTCCCACTTTAGCAGCTGGAATGAGTTTCAAAATCCCGTCTACCATTCCAAGACCTGCTCTTAAAATTGGCACAACACCGAGTTTCTTCCCTGAGATCACGTTTGATTTCGCTACTTGTACAGGTGTTTCTACATCTACCTCTTCAAGCGGTAAATCTCTTGTAATTTCAAATGCCATTAATGTTGCGACTTCATCCACTAGCTCTCTAAATTCTTTTGTTCCTGTATGAACGTCACGAATATATGTAAGTTTGTGCTGAATAAGCGGGTGATCAAATACATAAACCTTTGCCATTGCTTGCTACAACTCCTTTTCTGTCATCTTCCGGTGAACTTTGCACACTTCCTACAATTCTACATAAAAAGACATCATCTTTCAATATGATTCGCAAATCCTACAAAAAAAACCCACATGCCAAAAATAGGCAAATGGGTCTGTTTTTTAATAATCTAATTCGTTATATAGAGGGAAACGGGCAGTAAGATCAGATACACGCTTTTTCGCCTCTTCTAATTTCGCTTCATCTTCATGATGTTTTAGCGCAAGCGCAATAATGGAACCGACTTCTTTCATCGCTTCTTGATCGAAACCGCGGCTTGTTACTGCTGCTGTCCCTACACGTACACCACTTGTGACAAATGGTTTCTCTGGATCATAAGGAATTGCATTTTTGTTCACTGTAATACCAATTTCGTCAAGAACGTTTTCTGCAATTTTTCCTGTGATGCCAAGAGAACGCAAGTCGATAAGAACAAGATGGTTATCTGTTCCGCCAGATACAAGCTGAATATCTTCAGATAAAAGAGTTTCAGCTAGTTGTTTTGCATTATCAATAACGTTTTGTGCATATGTTTTGAAATCTCCGTTCAATACTTCACCGAAAGAAACAGCTTTTGCAGAGATGACATGCATCAGTGGTCCACCTTGAATACCAGGGAAGATTGATTTGTCGATCTTTTTACCAAACTCTTCACGGCATAGGATCATTCCGCCGCGAGGTCCGCGTAATGTTTTGTGAGTTGTCGTTGTCACAAAATCTGCGTAAGGAACTGGATTTGGATGAAGACCTGCTGCAACAAGACCAGCAATGTGAGCCATGTCGACCATAAAGTAAGCACCGACTTCATCAGCAATCTCACGGAACTTTTTGAAATCAATTTGTCGTGGGTATGCACTTGCACCCGCAACGATCAATTTCGGCTTATGTTCACGTGCTTTTTCAAGTACATCTTGATAGTCGATATGCTGAGTTTCTTTATCTACACCATATTCTACAAAGTTGTACTGTACACCACTAAAGTTTACAGGGCTTCCGTGTGTTAAATGCCCGCCATGTGATAAGTTCATGCCCAGCACTGTATCGCCATGCTCAAGAATTGTAAAGTATACGGCCATGTTCGCTTGAGCACCTGAGTGAGGCTGTACGTTCACATACTCAGCGCCAAAAATTTCTTTTGCGCGGTCACGTGCGATATCTTCTACAACGTCTACATGTTCACAGCCGCCATAGTAGCGTTTACCAGGATAGCCCTCAGCGTATTTGTTTGTTAATACAGAGCCCTGTGCTTCCATGACTGCTTCGCTTACGAAGTTTTCTGATGCAATTAATTCGATTTTGTCCTGCTGGCGTTTCCGCTCTAGTTGAATTGCTTTGAATACTTGTGCGTCTTGCTCAGGTAAATGTTTCATCAGCGAAATCCTCTCCAATCTATTTCCATTCGATGTTTTCACCATCTCATTGTACACGGTTTTTGAGTAAAATGTAAAAGTTTTTTTTGGAAAATCGACTTCTTTTTTATGAAAACCCGAATATTTAAGTGGTAAAGCGTCTTCATCATTCAACATTATATTAGAAATATATCGAAGCTATGATCTTGTATAAACGGCTCGTTCTCCGCCAATCAGCTTCGGACGCGTTTTCGCAAAAGTCACATGTGCATGTCCTAATTGATGACGACTGAGGCGGACAGGTACAGCGACTCTCTTTAAGTGCATCCCAATCAATGTATCGCCGATATCTATTCCAGCATGTGCCTCAATAGATTCGACTAATACAGGATGTTCCATTTGCTGATACGCATGAGCCGCCATCGAACCACCTGCCTTACGGACAGGGACTGCAGCTACAATCTCCAGGTTAAAACGGAAAGCCACTTCTTCTTCAACAACAAGGGCACGATTCAGATGCTCACAGCATTGAAAAGCGAGCTCAATGCCGGTCTCTCGTCTTAACTGATCCAATTCTTGATAGATGGACGCAGCAATTTGCTCACTTCCTGCAGTACCAATATGCTCACCAGCCACTTCTGACGTACTGCAGCCAATGACTAAGATTTGCCCGGCACGCAATTCAACTGTTTGATGAAACTCTTTTAACATTTCAAGCCAATCTTGACCAATGTTCATGTTAAGCGCTCCTTATAGGTGCTTTTCTTCGTAATCAGCAATTTTGCCAATCCGCACAGCATGGCGTCCTGCTGTAAACTCTGTCGTCAGCCAAATGTGCGCAATCTCACGTGCTAATCCCGGTCCAATCACTCGCTCTCCCATCGCAAGAACGTTCGTATCGTTATGTTCCCTCGTTGCTTTTGCACTAAATGTATCATGTGCTAATGCACAGCGAATTCCTTTTACTTTATTTGCCGAGATACTCATGCCGATGCCTGTCCCGCAAATTAAAATGCCGCGGTCGACTTCTCCATTTGCCACCATATTGGCTACAGGGAAAGCATAATCTGGATAGTCTACAGAACCTGATCCACATTCACAACCCATATCAATGTATTCAATCTTCAATTCATCCATCAGTTGTTTGATTTCTTCACGAATATTCGTTCCACCGTGATCGGATGCAATGGCTACTTTCATCGGGCAATTCCTCCTAAGGGTGAGTTGATCTGTTAAGTCTTACTTTCATTCTTTATTCACAGTTATATTTTAACCTCTGCCTAGTCATTTGCAAACAAAAGCAGAAAAACCGTTGACGCAACGGTTTTACATGTTATCTATGATGATGATCTTTTTTCAACTTCTCAGCGAGCTGATACAGCAAGACTTCAAGTTCATCACGAGTTTCCTGATAAACAGAAAGACTTCCTCCAAACGGGTCGGATACATCGCCTTCTGTTCCTGTCGCAAATTCCTTTAAAGTGAAGACCTTGCCTTGTGCATGCGCATATTGCTCTGCAATCAACTGTTTATGCTGCATCGTCATCGTGAAGACGTAATGAGCTTCGCGCAGAAGATCCTCTGTCAATTTTGATGATGAGTGATTCAGTGGAATGCTTTTCTCAAATAATGCTTCGACCGCTTGAGGAGAAGCCTTCCCTTCATCAGAGGCAAAAATGCCCGCTGATTTCACAGTGACCTCTAAACCTTTTTCATCTGCAATTGAAGCAAAAAGGGCTTGAGCCATTGGACTTCTGCATGTATTTCCCGTACAAACAAATAAGATTTTCATCTTTCGCCCTCCTTTTCTTCTATTATATAGCATTTCATTCTACATGTTATGTAAGGAGACTGGCTAGAGCGGAAATAATAATTTGATACCAAAGGCTAGTAAAATGATTCCGCCAAGCGCGCCGCTATATGAACCAACCCATGACCGAACCTGTTTACCGAGTAATAAGCCGAGCCATGTGAGGAGCATACTAAAAAAACCAAACAATAAAATAGTCATCCACACTCGAGAACCGTAAATTCCGAGGCTTAAACCAACGGAGAAGCTGTCTAAACTTACACTTGTGGCAAAAAGAACGAGACCAGCCCCAACAGGTGCGATAAAGGGCTTATCCTCTTTGCGGATAGAAGCAACGATCATTTGCAGTCCCAGCACCAAAAGCAGCGCCCCGCCGATATAGGTGGCAAGAAGACCGAGCCATCCAGATAAGAGCTGACCTGTCAGCATGCCAAAAAGCGGCATAAACATATGAAATATTCCAATAACAAGTCCAATATAAATGATCTGGCGGAACCTCAGCTGAATCATCCCCATACCAAGTCCAACCGAAAAAGCATCCATCCCAAGTGCAAAAGCCATGATGCTGAGTGTCAGCAATTCACCAGCTAGTTCGTTCATGTAAATCCCCCTTGGACACACATTCTTCTTTAACCTATGTTTGTCCAAGAAAGGTTAGAACTATTGGAACGATGGGAGTGTACGCCCTCCTGCGGCTTTTTGCAGACGGTTCATAATGGCAGAACCGACTCCCTGCTCCGAAAAGGCTTCTGAAATGATCAAGTCTACATCTGTTTCATCAAATTGTCTCAGTACTCGATAAAGGTTTGCAGCAACCGTTTCAGGTCTTTCTCTCCATCCACAGCTGTACACAACATCTGCCGCAAACAGCGATTTCTTTTCTTCTGTTGTGAGCACTCCGACTTTTAAACCTTCAGCTCTGTATTTCTGAATGTGACGCTGCATGTCTTCATCACTTCCATGAAAGATATACATCTGGGCTTCAGGTGCATAATGTGTGTATTTCATTCCCGGCGATACAGGCGCCTCGTCCTTTTTTGTCAGCCCCGGGTCCACACTCACCGTTCCGACTACCTCTTCTAATGCTTCTTTTGTAATCCCGCCTGGTCTTAAAATCACCGGGGTCTCACCGACACAGGATACAACCGTTGACTCAACGCCAATTCCAGTTGAACCGCCATCCACAATCCCAGCGATTCTCCCTTGGAGATCACTCGCTACATGGTCAGCTTGTGTTGGTGAAGGTTTTCCCGAACGGTTGGCACTTGGTGCAGCAATTGGCAGACCAGCTGCTCGGATGAGCTCAAGCGCAATGGGATGGTCAGGCATTCTCACTCCTACTGTGGATAAACCTGCTGTAACCTGCTTTGATAAAGTGCCTGGCTTACACGGAAGAACGATGGTTAAGGCGCCCGGCCAAAAGGCATCCATCAGCGCCTTCGCTTTTTCGCTTTCTATTTGTGCAAATTCGTGAAGCTGCTGAACCTCCGCAATGTGAACAATCAACGGATTATCACTCGGACGCCCTTTCGCTTCATAAATTTTCATCACGGCTTCTGTCTCTTTTGCATTTGCCCCGAGTCCGTAAACGGTCTCTGTCGGGAAAGCAACCACTTCATTTTGCTGCAGCAGATCGGCCGCCTGTTTAATTTGTGGATAGTATGTGGATAAATCCTTTTCTAAATCCACAGACCACCTTTTTGTATTTAACATCATACAAACTCCTTTTAAAAAAGATAAAACTGTTGATATATCTCAATTATCCTTTTGAAAGTATAAAAGATGATGATCAATAAAACAAGCGTTGTCCACAATTTGTGGACAACGCTTGTTTTGTAGTGGATAAGTATGTGTATAAGTCCATCATTTTGTGATTAACTGCCTTTTTTTTGCAGGACCACAGCCTGTTCTTTCCCCAATGTCTCTTTTGCATGCGCGGAGCTCCACATGCTTTCTGGAATTTCCTCTAAAGGTGCGAAACCCATTAGTGCCAAAAAATCATGGGAGGAGGAATGGTTTGCGACGACATAAAAAGTATCCACACCCATTTTTTCTCCGAGCGTTTGAACACTTTGGAACAAAGAGACAATGTGTCCCTGACCAAGCTTATCTGATATGACAAGAGACCGCAGCAATCCCTCTTGTTCATTGAGCTGTTCAAGACCTAAGCAGCCTGCCAGCTGACCGTCCGCATCTTCCATCACAACAAATGTCGTACGATCCGTAAGCGTTACTCCGCCTTTCGCTTGTCCTTTTTCAAGAAAAGCATTGATCGCCGGGATATCTTCTTCTGTGGCTATTCTTAATTGATAATACATGCTTTCACCTCTTTTTGATCCTCTTACTTCAACTCTATGAGGCAAAAACCGATTTATACCTTTTTTAAGAGAAAAGACTAGAGACCCATTCGAACAAAAAGAACTTCACTTCACCTGTCTCTTCTTCCTCTTCTTTCACCACTTCATTGACAGACTCTTTCGTTTGCTGCGCTGTCACTTGTTTATCATCATCCCCTTCTGGTGAGGCGATGGCTTCTCCGTTTGAAAAATCAATAAAGCAGAGCGGCGGAAATAACACACACCACCAGTTGGCTCCATCCCCTTCTCCAAGCGTAATTAAAATGGCTTCATATTTCCCAGCAGGGTAAACGAAATTTCCATAGAGCTTTGTTGGAAATGAAGCTTTTTGAAAACTGACCGATACGGATTGATCAATATGCTGTTCCTTCAATTTCGCTTTGGCGATACGATTGATTTCTGGCAGCTTTGATCGAATAACACGTCTTGCTTCTTCAATGGATGTGAGGTCTTTGACCCACTCCGTCATATTGGCATTGACCTCGTCACGAATACTTCTTTTCACATCCTGATCGGCTGAACGATCACTATTTGCTAAAATGCGTAATCGAATCGCTTCATCTGGTATGACAACAGGCTGATTTGCAGAAGCAGCCGCTGTCTCCTCCTTGCCAAGGTTTGCAAAAGCACCGCATAATAATAGAAACATATAAAGACAAATCATCGTTTTACTTTTCAACATTGTGTGTTCCCCCCACTTTTTCTCTTCGCTACAAACATTGTGTCCAGGAAACTCATCTCATAAACAGTCAACATGATTTTTTTAATAGATTATGAGTCAAAACAAAAAAGTCGTTCTCATTAAGAACGACTTTTCAGTGAGGATTGGTAGTCAGAAGGGTACAGTCTCCCATCCCAATCTCGGCTGATTTTTAAACCAGATTCAGTTTTGATGACAGTCATGGCCCCTTTTTTCTCGATTTCTTTTTTGACCTTTTCTTTTTGATCGATAAATTGAATCACCATTTCATAGTTAAATTCAATTCTGTCATCGCTTTCATCTGAAGGCGTAAACATAATTTTCTTCAGCTTAATTTGACAATCTTGATCCTTTGCCGCTTCTAATATGCTCGGGAACATGCTGTCTTGTGTATATTCTTGATATTCATGTTCGGTTAAATAAACCTTCAGCTTCTCTTTCATGTCAGATAGGTCATCCGTTCGATTCACTGTGTATTGTGCTTTTTTATAGCTTTCTCCAAATGCTGCTGCCTCTTTTTTAAAGCTCGGTTTACCACAAGCACTCACAATCAATAGTACACTGACGATGACCAACACCATCGCATACCTTTTGTTCACACCATTCGCTCCTTCAAAACAAATTTATGTAAAAAATCATGATCAGAATGTTCATTCTTCTATATTATACGTTTCTCTTTTACCATAAGTTTCATCTTTACATAATAAAATAGTCCGGCTTTATTCAGCCGGACTTTCCGTTTTGAATGTGCGCGCAAACAGCTCGATCTTTTCCATTAATATCTTTGACGATGCGAACATTTGCTTTAGGAAATGCCTGCACGAGAAGCGCTGTGACATCTTGACCTTGCGTATGTCCAATTTCAAAGACAACAACTGCCTGCTCACTCAGCACACTGTGAAGATCACGAACGAGACGCTGATAAAACCACAAGCCATCACGGCCGTCAGTCAGCGCATTGACCGGCTCATGTTTCGTCACAACCTCAGACAGACTGTCCATTTCTTCCGCCGCAATATAGGGTGGATTGGAAATAAACACATCCACTTTGATGCCTTGAGCTATAACCGGCTCAAGTAAATCTCCATGTAAAAATTGAACGTCTGCACCGAGTGCTTTTTGATTCCGCTTTGCTACCGCAAGAGCTTCATATGAAATATCAGTCGCTGTGACAGATAGTGATTTTTTTTCAAGAGCCAGCGTAATCGCAATTGCTCCGCTTCCTGTGCCAACGTCAACTGCTTTGAGCGGCTGATCGGGCGGGAAGACGTCACCTACCAAATTGAGCGCCGCCAAAACAACTTCTTCCGTTTCAGGACGAGGAATAAGGACATGCTTGTTCACCTCGAAAGGACGTCCGTAAAAAAATTCAAGACCCGTTAAATGCTGAACAGGAACACCCGCTTTATGCTGTGTAACAAACTTACTGAACAATTGATCTTGCTCTTCAGGCAGCGAATCATGAAAACGTGCAAGAAGCTCACTTCTGCTCCAGCCCAGCACATGCATCAAAAGAAGCTCTGCTGCATTTTGATCTCTACCGGCTTCCGTTAACAAAGAAGAAGCCCATTTAAGGGCTTCAAAAATTGTTCGTTGTTTATTTTGCATTTTGAAGCTTTCTTGCTTGGTCTTCCATAATTAATGCATCAATGACCTCGTCAAGTTTTCCTTCTAAAATTTGATCAAGCTTTTGAATCGTCAACCCGATACGGTGATCTGTTACACGGTTTTGCGGGAAGTTGTACGTACGGATACGCTCTGAACGATCCCCTGTTCCAACCGCAGATTTACGCGTTTGATCATATTCAGCCTGTGCTTCACGCTGGAATTTATCATAAATTCTCGCACGCAGTACTTTCATGGCTTTTTCTTTGTTTTTGATTTGCGACTTCTCATCCTGACAGGATACAACTACACCTGTTGGAAGGTGAGTTAATCGAACTGCAGACATGGTCGTATTGACACTTTGTCCGCCAGGTCCGCTAGATGTGAAAGTATCTACACGGATGTCTTTTTCATGGATATCAATTTCAACTTCTTCAGCCTCAGGCAGTACAGCAACTGTTGCTGTTGATGTATGAATTCGTCCGCCTGATTCCGTTTCCGGAACACGCTGCACGCGGTGTGCGCCGTTTTCAAACTTTAGTTTGGAGTAAGCGCCTTTCCCGCTGATCATAAAGATAATCTCTTTATAACCGCCTGTGCCTGTGACACTCGCTTCCATCACTTCCGTTTTCCAGCCTTGCATTTCAGCATAACGGCTGTACATGCGGTAAAGGTTTCCGGCAAAAAGAGCAGCCTCTTCTCCACCTGCTGCACCACGAACCTCTACAATAACGTTTTTGTTGTCATTCGGATCTTTCGGGATCAGCAAGATTTTCAGCTCGTCTTCTAAACGTTCCGTTTCCTCTGTGAGCTCTGAAATTTCTTCTTTGACCATGTCGCGCATCTCGGCATCCAGCTTCTCTTCCAGCATTGCTTTCGCATCATTCAGCTGGTCGTATGCCGCACGATATTGTCTATATACCTCAACAGTTTCTTGAATATCGGATTGCTCCTTTGAATATTCACGAAGCTTCGTAGTGTCGTTCACCACTTCAGGGTCACTTAAATATTCATTTAGTTTTTCATAACGTTCTTCAATTGATTTTAAACGGTCTAACATGGTCTTCACCTCTGTTTTGTGCGTAACAGTCTAATTATAGTATAGCGGGGTATGACAGTCAAAAAAATTTCCAAAACATTTGATTTTCTGCAATTTTTCACTAGAAAACACGATCTTTGGCGATTGGTTACTTGTTTTGTCTAACGTGAAGGAACAGGTCCTCCTTAAAGAGAATGGTACTTGTAATTGAAAAAAGGGAGGGCATTTGGTTTGAATACAAATGAGGTTGCAAAAGAAATTGGTGTTTCTTCAAAAACGATTCAGCGTTGGGTCAAACAGCTCAACATCCCTGTCGCCCGGAATGAACTTGGACATTATGAATTTCATGAAGATATTCTGCAGCTGCTCAAAGAGGTCAAACACCAAATGAGTGAAGGCGTGATCCTCCAAGACATTCAACTGCCAATCCATAAGGAAACCGTTCGTCAATCAGCACCTGCTGTCGAAACTGATGTCTCCATACAGCGGATTGAAGCATTAGAAAAGCAAGTGAAAGAGCTTATTCAGCAGCAATTACACGTCACTGATGTAGAAGACCGCCTGCAAGAGCTTGAACGGAAACTGGCTAAAAAAGCAGATGAAGGTGTATCGTATCAGCTGCTCCAGCACCGCAGGGAAATTGAAGATTTATCCACTAAATTTGACCGCCTCGCCGCAACCTTGAAACAACCGTCACAAGTAGAAGAAAAAAAGGAAATCGCACACCCTGACATCAAAAAAAAGCGTGTACTCTTCCCTCTGTTTCATTCATTTCGTTAAGAAAGGCTGCCTCGATAGGCAGCCTTTTTACTATATTATACGGTAAGTGCAATAATGATCGGTAATGTGATGAGTGACATGATGGCACTGATGACAAATGCGGATGCAGTTTCCGCCTCTTGTTTTTCAAATCGTGTTGCGATCATCGCTGCAACAGCTGAACCTGGGAAGGCTACAAGTAATACAGCTTTTGTAATTTCATCCGCCGAAAGACCCATAAGAACAGCAATAAAATACATAAGTATTGGTTGTACAGCTACTTTTAGCAATGCAATGCTGAAGGCTGGCAAGCTTAATTTAATTTTGCGGATACCAACAGTAACACCGACTGCGAATAGTGCAACCCCTGATGTAACGCTGCCAATTTCCTCTAACATTTCATGTCCGATTGCAGGAAGTTTAAATCCTAAAAGAACAAGAATGATACTGGCTAACGGTGCTAGTGCAAGCGGCTCTGATAAACCGTGCAAAATTGCTTTTGTCGTCATTTTTAGGAAGCTTTCGCCGTCTTTTGTTTTTCCTTTTGTTTTTTCACCGACAGTTGACACAATAATTGCAATTGGATCAAGCATTGCATTTACAACTATTCCGGTAATCGCAATCGGAATTGCAACTTCTTGAGCCCCAAATAAACTGCCCAAGACCGGAATCCCCATAAATGCAAAGGTCGGTTGTGCTGAGTTTAACGAGAAAACAGAAGAATCTGTTAAATCATATTTAAAAGCAAATTTCGTAACTAAAAGGATAATGATATAAAAACCTACAATTCCGAAAATCAATGCAACGAAAAATGGAATTTGACTATAGAATTTATCTTTTGGTGTTGACAGAATACTGGCGATAAAGTGCGCTGGTAAAGCATACTTTGTAACAAGTGTACTTACACCTTTTGCAGATTTAGCGTCATAGCTGCCGAAGTGTCCTGCGAACCAACCCAGCGCGATAACGAAAAAAATCGGTGCTAGGAGGATCAAAATATTTAAAAAGTCCATCTTACTATTCCTCCTTAAATCCTTTACATGTTTCTTTTTTTATAGCGGCATTGCTTAGATTACCCGAAGCAATGCCGCGTTACACATTTTATTATGCTCTTACAATTTTTTTATATTCAGGAATCCACATTGCATCTTTCACAGCTTGTTCGATGTTGTCAGGCGTTCTTCTTGCGACACCATCTTTAATTGCTGCTTTCGCTACTTCAACAGCCACATGAATTGACACTTCTTGCAATTTATCAATACTTGGCAGTAGACCAGCACCTGGTTTCTCATGATCAACCATTTCAGCAATTGCATTTGCAGAAGCAACGAACATGCCTTTTGTGATGATTTTTGATTCTGTTACGATTGAGCCAAGACCAAGTCCAGGGAAAACGAACGCATTGTTTGATTGTCCGATTTCATGTTCAATTCCGTTATACTCAACGTTTTCGAACGGGCTGCCAGTTGCAACAAGTACACGGCCATCAGTCCATTTGAATAAATCCTCTGGCACTGCTTCAGCAAGCGGTGTTGGGTTAGACATCGGCATGATCACTGGACGCTCTGTATGAGCTGCCATTTCTTTAATGATTTCTTCAGTGAATGCGCCGCCTTGACCTGATGTACCAATAAGAATTGTCGGCTTCGCTTGGCGAACAGTTTCAGCAAATGAGATTTGTCCTTTTTCATCGCGTGCCCAGCCTTCTACTTCATCAGAAGTACGAAGGTATGGTTTTTGGAAATCAAGCACTTCATCTTCAAATTGATCTGTTAGCAATCCTCTGTAGTCTAATGTCCAAAATGCATTGTTTGCTTCTTCTTCTGTTAGACCTTCAAGAACCATTGTGTCACGCATTTGGTCTGCAATTCCGATACCAGCTGATCCAGCTCCGAAGATGACAACACGGTGATCTTTCAATTGAGTACCAGTTTTCTTGACAGCTGCAAGAACACCCGCTAAAGTAATGGCACCAGTACCTTGAATATCATCGTTGAACGTTAAGATGTTATCGTTGTATTTTTTCATGATGTTACGCGCATTTTTGTTTCCAAGGTCTTCCCAGTGAAGCAATGCTTTCGGGAAGAATTTAAGTGCTGCTTTCACATAAGCATCAATGAACTCTTCGTATTTCTCACCTTGTACACGTTTGTGATGGTTCCCGATGTATAATGGATCATTCAATAATTTTTCATTGTTTGTTCCAACATCTAATACAACTGGAATCACGCGGCTAGGATCAATACCTGCTGCAGCTGTGTAAACAGCTAATTTACCGATTGCGATGTTGATACCACCAACACCCCAGTCACCAATTCCAAGAATACTCTCAGAGTCAGTTGCAACGATGAGATCAATATCTCCAGCAGTTGCGTGCAAGTTTTCAAATGCTTTCTCGATGCCGTCAATGTCGTCGATTGAAAGATAGACACCATGAGGTCTTCTGTATTCATGGCTGTATTCTTGAATCGCTTCACCAACAGTTGGTGTGTACACAACCGGAAGCATTTCACGAAGCTTTTCTGTTAGAAGCTTGTAGAACAATACTTCGTTACGGTTTTGTAAATCACTTAAGTATACGTTTTGACGAAGACGATCCGGCTGTGCTAGAAATTGCTTGTACGCTCTTTCCGCTTGCTGTTCTAAAGTCAGAACCGTTGGAGGAAGTAAGCCTTCTAGTCCAAGCTCTTGTCTTTCTTCTTCAGAGAAAGCAACGCCTTTGTTCAACGTTGGAATCGATAATACATCTTTACCTGTCAAAGTGGTTTCGAGGTACCCTTCTTTTGTTTTCTTCACGTTGTTCATCAAAAACTACCCTCTTTCTAAAATATAAATAAAGTGAACTATTAATTCAAAGAACGATTAAGGAGAAAAATCCTTAATCAAAAAAAATATGACAAGAAATCGAACTTTTCGTTTAAATGCTTTACACTACAGTTAGTCATTTTATGCCTGCTTATGACAAAACGCAAGCGTTGAAAATTAGATAATTTAATCGTAGTGTTATTTAATTTATTTAAGTACAAATGATGGGTGTTCATCCAAAATCTCGAAAAACGAAACACAGCGGCATTTGCTATTTTTTTAATTGTCAAGTGTTGTACCAACATCAAGTTTTGGTACTTCATGGTGATGTCTGCATCGTGCTTCGTATGATTCCTGCGCACCTACTAAAATAATAGGATCATCATAGGATGCGGGTTTACCGTCGATCAAGCGTTGTGTTCTACTCGCTGGGGAGCCGCATACCGAACAAACTGCTTGAAGTTTTGTTACAAGCTCTGCACATGCCATTAAATGCGGAACAACACCAAATGGCTCTCCTCTGAAGTCTTGATCCAGGCCTGCAACAATGACTCGGTAGCCTTGGTCAGCCAATTGAGTGACAATGTCAATGATTGTCTCATCAAAAAATTGCACCTCATCAATGCCAATGACATCGGTTCTTTCTGATATGTGCGTTATTATGTCTTTTGGTGAGGCTACTGCAATCCCATCTAATGATGAACCGTTATGTGACACAACTGAGCTTGTACTATATCGGTTATCAATCGCTGGTTTGAATATTTTTACTTCTTGTTTGGCAAAGGTGGCCCTTTTGGCTCTCCGAATCAATTCTTCCGACTTTCCAGAAAACATACTGCCGCAGATGACTTCAAGCCAACCGCTTTGTTTCATCACATACATAAGGTCTTCTCCCCCGTTTTAAAGTTCCATCAATCCACGTAAAAAAACAGGCAAGAACGGATTCCTGCCTGTTTATTGTATCTATTATTACTTAAGACCGTATTTTTTGTTAAAGCGGTCAACACGTCCATCAGCAGAAGCGAATTTTTGACGGCCTGTATAGAAAGGATGGCACTCAGAGCAAATCTCGATGCGTACCTCTTCTTTTACTGATCCAGTTTCAAACTCATTTCCACAAGCGCATTTGACTGTAGCTTTTTTGTAGTTAGGATGAATTCCTGTTTTCATCTACTGTCATCTCCTTCCGCCCTGAATCCAATTCGGAAACAGAGTTAATATCTCAGAAATAAATTCTGAAACGCACATGATAAAATTATAACAGTGAGAGTCTATGATTGCAAATGTATTTTTTCAAGGAAGCTATCTTCTTGATGCAGACATATTGGCTTGTTTCCATTCTTGCGTTAAAATATCGAAAAATTCTTGGTTTGTCTTTGTTTTTCTCATTTTGCGCATGAACTTCTCAGCGAAGTCAGGTGTATCTGACATCGATTTTCTCATCGCCCATAGACGATCAAGATGCTCTTTTGGCACAAGAAGTTCTTCTTTTCTCGTACCAGAACGGCGAATGTCGATCGCAGGGAAGATTCTTCTTTCGGCCAAAGAACGGTCCAAATGAAGCTCCATGTTCCCAGTTCCTTTAAACTCCTCATAAATCACGTCATCCATACGTGACCCTGTATCAACAAGTGCAGTGGCTAAAATCGTCAAGCTTCCGCCTTCTTCAATGTTACGCGCAGCACCAAAGAAGCGTTTTGGACGATGGAATGCCGCCGGATCAATACCGCCTGAAAGCGTTCGGCCGCTTGGCGGAATCACAAGGTTGTATGCACGAGCAAGCCTTGTGATGCTGTCCATTAAGATAATGACATCTTTTTTATGTTCAACAAGACGCATCGCACGCTCTAAGACAAGCTCTGCTACTTTAATGTGGTTTTCTGGTACTTCGTCAAAGGTTGAACTAACAACATCCCCTGCAACAGAACGTTCGATATCTGTTACTTCTTCTGGTCGTTCGTCAATCAAAAGGACAATCAGCTCTGCCTCTGGGTGATTTTCAGAAATGCTGTTGGCAATTTCTTTAAGCAAAATGGTTTTCCCAGCCTTAGGCGGTGCAACGATTAAACCACGCTGTCCAAATCCAACTGGCGCCATCATGTCCATAATTCTAGTAGACAGGTGATTAGGCTGTGTTTCAAGAATCATTTGGCGGTCAGGAAATAGCGGTGTGAGAGCAGGAAAGTGAACACGTTCCTTTGCTGATTCTGGGTCGTCCCCATTTACCGCTTCTACATGAAGGAGGCCATAGTAGCGTTCATTTTCTTTTGGAGGTCGTACCTTTCCAGACACTTTATCTCCATTTCGTAAATCAAAGCGTCTGATTTGTGAAGCTGAAATATAAATGTCTTCAGAACTTGGGGAGTAGTTAATCGGTCTTAAGAAACCAAATCCCTCAGACTGAATAATTTCAAGAACACCTTCCATAAATAAGAGATCCTCTTGCTCAGCGTTCGCCTTTAAGATGGCAAAAATTAATTCTTTTTTTGTTAGTTTGCTGTAATAAGAGATTTTGTATCGCTTTGCTAACTCATACAGCTCTTTTAATTTCATATTTTCCAAAGATGAAATCGAAACATCTTTCAATATGGACACCACACTTTTCTAGTCAATGTATTTCTTACAAATGCATGACCATTGTATTTGATTAGCTTTTAATTCCGTTGTTGTTGGAATGACCTCGCTCTGATGGTAACGCTCCCACTCGTTTTATCGTGAAAGATAGGAACAATGTGAAATAGAGCTTTGTCAACATAGAGAAGGATAATGAGTATATCGTCATGATGCGGCAGTATTTAAACTTTGTTGAAGCTTAAAAGAAGTAAATTCGCAGAAAATTTCGCAGCACTCTTTAGTTTTACCTCATTTGCAGAGAATATTCAACTTTAAAAAGAAAATGATATACATTTGACACCTATATGAAAAGCGGGTAATGAATACCCGCTTTCAGATTACGGACGAATGACAAGATTCGGTTTTTTCTTTAAGCTGTGTCTGCCGTCTACGAAACGAACCGTACCTGATTTCGCACGCATGACAACACTATGTGTTGTTCCAACAGAGCCTTTGAATTGAACACCTTTAAGTAATTCGCCGTCTGTTACACCTGTCGCTGCAAAAATGGCGTCATCTCCTTTTACGAGATCTTCCATTCTGAGGACTTTACCAACATCCAGCCCCATTTTCTCACAGCGTCTTAGTTCTTCTTCACTTTGAGGAAGAAGCTTACCATGAATTTCACCACCAAGTGCCTTTAATGCAACAGCAGAAAGGACACCCTCAGGCGCTCCACCTGAACCAAATAGAATATCAACACCTGTGTGATCAAATGCTGTATTAATGGCTCCTGCAACGTCACCATCATCGATCAGTTTAATTCTTGCTCCTGCTTCTCTCAGTTCAGCAATAATTTTCTCATGTCGATCTCTGTTTAAAATCGTTGCTACCACATCTTCAATATCTTTGTTTTTCGCTTTTGCAACAGCGCGAAGATTATCAATGACAGGCGCTTCAATGTCGATGCAGCCTACCGCTTCTGGACCTACTGCGATCTTATCCATGTACATATCAGGTGCATTCAGCAAGTTGCCATGATCTGCAACTGCAATGACAGCTAAGGCATTCCAGCCGCCGCTTGCCACAATGTTTGTTCCTTCTAATGGATCAACAGCGACATCCACGCGAGGTCCATATCCGTTCCCAAGCTTTTCCCCAATATAAAGCATTGGTGCTTCGTCCATTTCTCCTTCGCCAATGACCACTGTTCCCTTCATCGGAATGGTGTCAAATACATCACGCATTGCACTTGTTGCAGCATCATCCGCTTCGTCTTTTAATCCTCTTCCCATCCAACGGGCAGATTTTAATGCGGCTGCTTCTGTCACCCGTACTAGTTCCATCGATAAACTTCTTTCCATTTTTGTCCAAATCTCCTCTCACAGTCAAAGCCTTATGAATTTTGAAGTTCTTCTATTTCTTGGTCATTCAGCTTTTCACGCCAGATGGTTGCACCCAAGCCTTCAAGCTTCTTCTCAAGCAAACTATATCCTCTGTCTATATGTTCAAGCCCTGTGATTTCGGTCACACCGTCTGCCATTAACCCTGCGACAACAAGGCAAGCCCCTGCACGCAGATCACTTGCTTTGACCTTTGCTCCTTGGAGCTGCGTTTGTCCGGTAATAATAGCAGATCTTCCTTCGACCTTCATGTTTGCACCCATTCGACGCAATTCGTCAATGTGCTTAAAGCGGGCTGAGTAGATCGTATCTGTGACCACACTCGTGCCTTTCGCTTTTGTTAACAGCGCCGTCATCGGCTGCTGAAGGTCAGTCGGAAAGCCCGGATACACAAGGGTTTTGATATCGACAGGCTTGAGTCCTTCGTTTCTGCCAACGATCAGCATCTGATCGTTGCTCGTTTCAATGGTGAACCCCATTTCTCTAAGTTTCGCCGTAATTGATTCTAAATGAGTTGGGATCACATTATCAAGTACAACTTCATCTCCCATCGCTGCACCAGCTATTAAAAATGTTCCTGCTTCGATGCGGTCAGGGATGATTGAATGCTTACAGCCATGAAGAGATTCTACACCTTCGATTCGAATGACATCGGTACCTGCACCCTTGATTTTGGCTCCCATGCTTGCAAGCAGTGTCGCTACATCAATAATTTCGGGTTCCTTTGCAGCATTTTCAATCACCGTTTTTCCTTCAGCCAGTACGGCTGCCAGCATGATGTTGATCGTCGCACCTACACTGACAACATCAAGATAAATACGGGCTCCAACTAATTTTTCAGCGCGCAAATAAATCGCACCCTGCTCGTTTGTCACCTCGGCTCCAAGTGCTTCAAAACCTTTGATATGCTGATCAATCGGCCGAGGTCCTAAGTGGCATCCTCCTGGCAGTCCGATGACAGCCTGCTTGAATCTGCCCAGCATGGCCCCCATTAAATAATAGGATGCACGCAGTTTTTTCACTTTTCCATTAGGAAGCGGCATACTGATCATGGAAACAGGATTGACGACCATTTCACCTTTTTCAAAAGTGACCTTTCCGCCAATTTCTTCTAACAGATCTCGTAATGTGTCGATATCTGATATATGCGGAAGGCCTTCAATGGTTACTGGAGAATCAGCGAGAATCGTGGCAGGAATCAGTGCAACTGCACTATTTTTCGCACCACTAATATGTACGGTCCCGCGCAAGGGGTCACCGCCGGCAATGTTTAACTTTTCCATATTTGTCTCCCTTCTTAAAGAAGATCACTGTTGGAGTTATACTGTTTGTGGATGTCGCGCTTTAAAAGGTCTTGTCCAAAATTTAGCCAATATCAAGAGAAAGAATACAGGTTAAACGAAATTTGTCGGAAGAAAAATAATCGAAGCTTTGCGAGGCTGTGATGTTCTCTTCTTTGCACAAAACATTTCTTAGCGTTTATAAGGAAAACTGCGGCAAACGAGAGACAATCCCGCCTGCCACAATCACTTATTTATTCCAGTCTGCTAAAAATTGCTCAATGCCTGCATCCGTTAATGGGTGTTTCGTCAGCTGCTTGATGACTTTCAGCGGCATTGTGCCGATATGAGCACCTCTAAGCGCAGCTTCTGTCACATGCTGCGGGTGACGAATGGATGCAGCAATAATTTGTGTATCTAATCCATGAACATCAAAAATAGTTTTCACTTCGCTGATGAGATCAAGACCATTTTGGCCAATGTCATCTAAGCGGCCGAGGAATGGAGAGACATACGTCGCACCAGCTCTAGCTGCAAGAAGTGCCTGGTTTGCACTAAAAATCAATGTGACGTTTGTTTTAATTCCAAGGTCTGTTAATGCTTTGACAGCTTTAAGACCATCTGTAGTCATTGGAATTTTAACCGTGATATTTGGTGCGATGGCAGCAAGCTCTTTTCCTTCTTCAATCATTTCCTCTGCTTTTAGGGAAATCACTTCTGCACTGACAGAACCCGATACGACGTCAGTGATTTCACGAAGGCGGTCGTGGAATGATACGTCCTTTTCTTTCGCTACTAAACTAGGGTTTGTTGTGACGCCTGCTAAAATGCCAAGCTCGTGCGCCTCTTTGATGTCTGCAATATTTGCTGTATCTACGAAAAATAACATAACTGTGCCACTCTCCTATCAATAAATTGTCTGAAATGTAAATTTGATTGCGCTTTCTCAAGATATGGAGAAAACCGCCTGTGACTCAGGCGGCTTTCGGTTCTCATCAAATTATGCTTGGTTAGAAGAACCAAATTCGCGCATTTTGCCGATAACAGTCGCTTTAATTGCGTCACGAGCTGGTCCAAGATATTTACGTGGATCATACTCTTCTGTTTTTGCAGCAAGTGTTTCGCGTACTGCTTTCGCAGAAGCAATTTGGTTTTCAGTGTTTACATTGATTTTTGCTGTACCAAGTGAAATTGCACGCTTGATGTCAGCAGTTGGGATACCTGTTCCACCGTGAAGAACAAGTGGAAGACCAGTTGTTTTACCTATTTCTTCCATTTCAGCGAAACCAAGGTTTGGTTCACCTTTGTATGGACCATGTACTGAACCTAGTGCAGGTGCAAGGCAGTCAATACCAGTTCGTTCTACAAGCTCTTGGCACTCTTTTGGATCAGCATAAATAACGCCCTCAGCGATGACGTCATCTTCTTGCCCACCAACAGTTCCAAGTTCAGCTTCTACAGACACACCATGGAAATGTGCAAGTTCAACGACTTTCGCAGTTGTTTCCACATTCTCATCGAATGGGTGGTGAGAAGCATCGATCATGACAGAAGTAAATCCTGCATGAATCGCTTTTGCACAAGATTCAAAGCTTGAACCGTGATCTAAATGAATCGCAACAGGAACTGTTACATTATATTCTTCGATTAACGCTTTAACCATTGCGACAACTGTTTTGAAGCCGCCCATGTAGCGTCCTGCTCCTTCAGATACTCCTAAAATAACAGGAGATTTCTCTTCTTCAGCAGCTTGTAAAATCGCTTGCGTGAATTCTAAGTTATTTAAGTTAAACTGTCCAACAGCGTAACCTTTTTCCTTTGCGTCTTTCAACATTTCTGTCATTGAAACTAAAGGCATGATGAAAAATCCTCCCTATGTAGCTAATTTGCTTGCTAAAAAAAGCTCTCCACCCTAGCATGACCAGAATTTCTCGCCATATGTAAACTTTCAAAGTCAGATCGCTTTCTTCTTCTTTTCTAGAATACCAATTATTCGACAAATCGGCAACAGAATGACTCGATTCAATCATTTCCATCTAGCCATTTGTTTCAAGCGGCAGGTATTCTTTGACAGCATCTCGGATTTCATCAATATCAAAAGGCTTAGCGAAGTGCGTCAAGGCACCGAGTTCTTTGGATTCTTGGATCATATCTAATTCACCATAAGCTGTCATAATGATGACACGGATGTCTTCATCAATTAATTTCATTCGTTTTAAAATTTCGATACCATCCATTCCGGGAATTTTCATATCAAGCAGGACAAGGTTCGGTCTATGGTTTTTCACAATATCTAATGCCTGAAGTCCATTGGCAGCTTGAAAGGTTTGATAGCCTTCTTTATGAAACACTTCATTCAATAATATTCTAATACCGTACTGATCATCGACAATTAAAATTTTCTCATTCATCTGTTACACCCCATTGCTTTCATTTTTCGCCATAAAAAGAGCTGTTGTTAAATAATTCTGTTTGATTTTCACATTTCCTTTAATTATAATAGTTTACTTTACGACATTTTCTGAGCATTTTTCCTAATATTCTCTTTATATTCTATTATAAAATGATCTGACCGAAGGAGGAAATGAGTCTTGTTAAAAATTTTTACGACCCAGTTATCAGGTATTTTTTCACGTATTGGAGAAAAGCAGGCTGAAGCGATTGAGGACGGTGCACGCCTTCTTGCACAGGCCGTTGTCAGTGGACATGCCGTTTATTTTCACGGGAAGAATGAGCTGGCTGCTGTCGCCTTAGAGGCATCTGAAAGCAAGGAGCCGTTTCCCGGTGCGAAAGTACTCCCGCTCGATCAAAAGGAGCGCAGCTTACTTCATCCAAGTGACAGAGTGCTGTTATTTTATTCAGACCCAGAAGATCAAGAAATTCAATCTCTTGTAAAAGAACTGCACGAACAAGGTATGCCCATTGTTGGTGTAGGGCCGGCACAAAAGGAGCCTTCCACGATTGAAGAGCATTGTGATGTCCACATTGATTTTCAGCTCAAGAAACCGCTTGTGCCCGCTGAAGATGGGACAAGGTTTGGTTATCCGGCTTTAATGACCTGCTTATACGTCTACCACGCTCTATCGTTTACTGTGAAAGAAATCGTAGAGGAATATGAATAAAAAAACTGCCGAGAAGTGATATTCTCGGCAGTTTTTTGTTTTATTTTGATTCAGATGCTTGAAGTGAAGCACCAACGAAATCTCTAAATAATGGCTGTGGTCTTGTCGGTCTTGAGACGAATTCTGGGTGGAACTGAGAAGCTAGGAACCAAGGGTGATCCTTCAGCTCGATAATTTCAACAAGACGTCCATCTGGGCTTGTACCAGAGAAGACAAAGCCTGCTGCTTCCATTTGCTGTCTGAATTCGTTATTAAACTCGTAGCGATGACGGTGGCGTTCGTAGACCACTTCGTCATTGTATGCTGCAAATGCTTTTGAATCTTCATTTAATTTACAAGGATATAGACCGAGACGAAGTGTTCCGCCTAGATCATCTACATCCTTCTGTTCTGGAAGAAGGTCAATGATTGGGAATGCTGTTTCAGGATCAATTTCCGCTGAATGAGCTCCCTCAAGCCCTAATACGTTTCTTGCGTATTCGATAGATGCCACTTGCATTCCTAAGCAGATTCCGAAGAATGGCACTTTGTTTTCACGAGCATATTGTGTGGCAATGATTTTCCCTTCTACTCCGCGGTCTCCGAAGCCTCCAGGAACAATAATACCGTCAACATCTTGTACGAAATCAGCGATATTCTCTGCTGTCACTTCTTCTGCATTGATCCATTTAATTTGAACATCTGCATCAAACGCATAACCAGCATGACGAAGTGATTCAACGACAGAAATATAAGCATCTTGCAGCTCAACATATTTCCCTACAAGACCAATTGTGACTTGTTTCGAAAGGTTTTGCACTTTATCAACAAGCGCTGTCCACTCCGTCATGTCCGCATCTTGGCAGTCAAGTTTCATATGTTCACATACTAGCTTGTCCAGCCCTTGTTTTTGTAAATCAAGCGGAATGGAGTATAGCGTATCTGCATCCTGACATTCGATAACAGCTTTTGTATCAATATCACAAAATAGCGCAATTTTGTCCTTCATATCTTGTGCCAGAGGCATTTCCGTTCTGACCACGATGACGTTTGGCTGAATACCAAGACTGCGAAGTTCTTTTACACTATGCTGTGTTGGTTTTGTTTTCAATTCACCCGCTGCACGGATGTAAGGAACGAGGGTACAATGAATGTACATCACGTTTTCACGTCCGATGTCACTCTTCATTTGACGAATGGCTTCAAGGAATGGAAGGGATTCGATATCTCCTACTGTTCCGCCGATTTCTGTAATGACCACATCTGCACCCGTTTCTTTTCCGGCACGGTACACGCGGTCTTTGATTTCATTTGTAATGTGGGGAATGACCTGTACTGTTCCACCTAAGTAGTCACCGCGGCGCTCTTTCTTCAGAACAGTAGAGTAGATTTTACCAGTTGTGACGTTGCTGTACTTATTTAAGTTAATATCAATGAAACGCTCGTAGTGACCTAAGTCAAGGTCTGTTTCAGCACCATCATCTGTGACAAAAACCTCACCGTGCTGGTATGGACTCATTGTCCCTGGGTCTACGTTGATGTATGGATCGAATTTTTGAATGGTGACATCCATCCCTCTATTTTTCAGAAGGCGGCCTAACGATGCTGCCGTGATTCCTTTTCCAAGTGAGGAAACAACTCCTCCTGTTACAAAAATATACTTTGTCATTTCGTATGCTCCTCTCTTTTTTACCCTTGCATGTCTACACATGCACAGCTTCATCCTTTTTAGAGTGTATCCCTAAATCTCTTGAAAAATAAGAAAGCTCCCTTTCAAATAAATGAAAGGGAGCGTAAATGAACGTATCTTTACGTACTCTTTTTTAGAGAGCCCAAAATACATACTACATAGTTCGCTCTCGAAAGTCAAGACGGTTTTGTCCTGTTTTGAGGACCGGTTTGAGAGGGTTATTTGTCTTCCTCATCATCGTCTAAATCGTCTTCATCAATCTCCGTTAAGCCGTCATCATCTTCATCATCATCTTCGTCGAAGTCTTCAATATCTTCATCAATTTCTTCATCATCGTCTAGGTCGAGATCATCGTCGTCTTCAACAAGATCAAGGTCTTCTTCAAGCTCGTCGATTTCTTCTTCCTCTTCGATCTCATCGAAGTCTTCTTCAACGACAGCTGCTTTTGCTTTTTTCTTTTTCGCTTTTGTTTTCACAGCTGGCTGAACTTCTTCTTCGATTTGATCAACTGGATACCAGCTGCGAAGTCCCCATCTCTGATCACCTAACGAAATAAAGCGGCCATCTATATTTAAGTCTGTATAGAATTGAGCAAGTCGATCATCAAGATCGGATTTTTGTATTCCTTGCAAACGGATAATTTCATCTATTAACTCGGAAAACGTAATTGGTGTTTTGCTGTCTCTGAAAATTTCATAAGCAAGTTCAACTAAAGACATTTGTTTGAGCTGTTCCTGTGAGTATTCTTTCAAACTCAAGGTCAGACACTCCCTTTCTATTACATGTATGTATCCATTTATCAGTGAAATAATAAGTATTTATACCTTATTCTTACGACAAACCATACCTCTCATTATAAACAAATTAGGGGAGTTTATGCCACCTTTATTGATGTTAATTTTTGATTTTTCTCAAGGGGAGCGCCTAGAGCTTCATCATCCGCGTTAAATTGGACTAGATCTTGTGTACGGCATGCTTTTTGTCGTTCCGTTTTTTCTCGTCTATTTTAAAATGGGATGTTCTGAATGAGTGAGATAACGACAGGAATCGTGAATAACATTCCAGCAGACATGAGTACGATTAGTTTTCTGCGTCTGTTTTCTTTTTCTTCCTGCTTTTTTGGAGATTTCGAAAGCTCCGCGGACACCATGATCCAAATAACCATCGTGACGATTGCCAAAATGGCCATAAATGTTGAGTTCATCATCATAACCTCCATATCGATATTTTCCCTAATTTTAACATAACGCGATGGTGATATGGATGAACATTGAAAATTTGAAAACTGCATGACGAACGAAAACAGACCACCTCACGTTCAGGCGGTCTTTGCTTGTTTTCTACATATCTAGCAGTTTCCTTGAGATGACCAAACGCTGGATTTCCTGAGTTCCTTCATAAATTTGAGTGATTTTTGCATCACGCATGTATCGTTCGACTGGGTAATCCTTTGTGTAGCCGTACCCGCCGAAGATTTGAACTGCTTCTGTCGTTACTTTCATCGCTGTATCACCAGCAAAGAGCTTGGACATGGCTGATTCCTTTCCATACGGGAGGCTTTTCGTTTCGAGCCATGCCGCTTGGTAAGTAAGCAGCCTTGATGCTTCAATCGCTGTTGCCATATCAGCCAGCTTAAAGGCGATCCCTTGCTGCTGAATAATTGGTTTGCCAAATTGTTTACGCTCCTTGGCATACTGAACCGCCGCATCAAGAGCGCCTTGAGCAATCCCAACTGCCTGTGCAGCAATGCCGTTTCTGCCGCCATCGAGCGTCATCATCGCTATTTTGAACCCTTCTCCTTCTGCACCGAGCCGGTTCCTTTCATGGATTCGGCAATCTTCAAAACGAATTTCAGTTGTTGGCGATGAGCGTATGCCCAGTTTGCTTTCCTTTTTGCCAACGGAAAAACCAGGTGTCTCTTTTTCTATAATAAAAGCGGTTGTATTTCGAGATGCAGCTTCTTGGTCTGTTACGGCAAACACAATATAATAATCTGCTATGCCTCCATTTGTAATAAAGATTTTCGCCCCGTTCAGGACGTATTCACTGCCTGCCTTTACAGCCGTTGTCTTCATTCCGCCAGCATCTGAACCAGAACCGCTCTCAGTAAGTGCGTATGCTCCTATCTTCTGCCCTTCTGCAAGCGGCTTTAAATAGGTCTCTTTTTGTTCATCTGTTCCGAAAGTATAGATTGGCCATGAAGCAAGAGATGTATGAGCGGACAGCGTGACACCTGTAGACGCGCACACTCTTGAAAGCTCCTCAACTGCTATGACGTAGGCTAAATAGTCACTGCCGATTCCGCCCACGTCTTCCGGCCAAGGGATACCCGTTAAACCGAGCTCTGCCATTTTGCGAAAAATAGATGGATCATATGTCTCTGTTTCATCTCGCTCTGCTGCTGTTGGCTCCACTTCATTTTTCGCAAAGTCTCTCACCATTTTTTGAATCATTTCATGTTCGTCACTTAATTGGAACTGCATCTTGAGCCACCTCGTTTCATATTAGCTGTTTACAGATGACCAGCCTTTGAATTTCACTTGTTCCTTCATAGATTTCACAAATTTTCGCATCACGAAAGTAACGTTCTGCTTGATAACGATTCGTATAACCATCCATGCCTAGCAAATGGAGCGCTTCTGTACTGATCTCCACCGCCGTTTTTGACGCAAACAGCTTTGCCATTGATGCTTCCTTTGTGACTGGACGATTTGCCTCTTTGAAAGAAGCCGCTTGATAGACGAGCAGTTTGGCCGCCTCAAGCTTCGCCGCCAAATCACCCAGCCGAATGGTCGTTTCAAGACCTGCTGGATGCTTCTTTAAATAGGTCACTGCCTCGGTTAAAGCGGCTTCTGCAATGCCAAGGCTTTGAGCCGCAATTCCAATTCTCCCTGCATTTAGGCTGGACATAGCAATTTGAAAGCCTTCTCCTTCTGCACCGAGCAGCTGATCTTTTGGAATCCGCACGCCATCAAAATGAAGCGTGACTGTTTTTGAACCGTGCAGTCCCATCTTTTCCTCATCTTTTCCAATCGTAAATCCCGGCGTATCTTTCTCGACAATGAACGCCGATATATTTTTTCTCGCAGATGCCGGATCGGTCACCGCAAAGACAAGATATAGCTCTGCTTCTCCGCCGTTTGTGATAAAGATTTTCGTCCCATTTAATACATAACCGCCGCCTATCTGCTCTGCTCTTAACTGAATACTGGAGGCATCTGATCCAGCCTTTGGTTCAGTCAGACAAAAGGCACCCAGCTTCTCTCCTGATGCAAGCAGCGGGACATAAGTTTCTTTTTGTTCTTTCGTTCCAAAAGTCAAAATAGGCATCGTCACAACAGATGTATGAACGGACACAATGACACCGATGGTCGCACTCACTTTCGATAATTCATGGATCGCGATGATATACGTTGTAAAATCTGCACCTAAGCCTTGATACGAAGCTGGTATTGGAATTCCTAGATAGCCTTGCCGTCCCATTTCACTTAAAATTTTTTTTGGAAACCGGCCTTGTTCCATCGCTTCTACTTCAGGGAATATACGCTGGCGTGCAAATTCTGCTGTCTGTTCTCTCCAGAGACGCTGTTTATCCGTAAGCAAAACATCCATCTTGACTCCCCCTATGAGTGGTCGTGGTATGTGTAAAAACCTCTCTTTGTCTTTTTGCCCAGCCAGCCTGCATTCACGTATTTTTTCAAAAGAGGACAAGGTCGATATTTGCTGTCTCCAAGTCCCTCGTGAAGGGTATTCATAATAAATAAACATGTATCAAGTCCGATGAAATCAGCTAGACGAAGCGGCCCCATTGGGTGATTCATCCCAAGTGTCATCACACCATCAATGCTTTCTGCATCTGCCACACCTTCATATAGGGTGTAAATGGCTTCATTGATCATTGGCATCAATATTCGGTTTGATACAAACCCTGGGAAGTCTTCCACTTCAATTGGGGTTTTGTTTAATGTCTTCGCTGTTTCATAAATAACTTGATATGTGTCATCACTCGTTTGCAGCGCTCGAATGACTTCAACCAGTTGCATGACAGGAACTGGATTCATAAAATGCATGCCAATCACTTTCTCCGGTCTGCTCGTCACAGCTGCTAATTCTGTGATCGACAAGGAAGACGTGTTTGTCGCAAATATGGCCTCCGCCTCTGCAAATTGATCAAGTGTTTCAAAGATTTGTTTTTTGACACTCATTTGTTCTGATGCAGCTTCTATGACTAAATGAGCCTGTTGTACGTCTTGTAAATCTGTGGAAACGGCAAGCCGCTGCGTAATATCTCGGACTGCCTGATGTGCCAGCTTTCCTTTTTCTGCGCGCTTCGTCAGTTGTTTGGTCATGGAGGAGATCGCTCGATGAATCTGCTTTTCTGATGCATCATGGAGCAGGACTGTATAGCCTGACTGAGCAAACACTTGGGCAATGCCTGATCCCATTTGACCGGCTCCAACGACCATAACGGTCTCTTCTATACTCATCAAAAAGCGCCTCCCTTTTCATCTACCTTTATCATGATCGCATCTCCTTGACCGCCTCCACTGCAAATCGCCGCAATGCCAATGCCTCCGCCTCTTTGTCTTAACGCATGAATCAATGTCAATATGATACGTGTTCCGCTTGCCCCAATCGGATGACCGAGTGCGACAGCCCCTCCGTTGATATTCATTTTCCGCCGGTCGATCCCGGTTATTTTTTCACATGCCAGAGCCACAGCTGAAAAGGCCTCATTGATTTCAAATAAATCGATATCCTCTAGACGTTTTCCTGTTTTCTTCAAAAGCTTCTCGATGGCAAAGGCTGGTGTTTTCGGGAAATCCTTCGCCTCTACAGCAACTTGAGTATGACCGAAAACGACTGCCATTGGCTTTACGCCATGCTGCACAGCATACGTGTCTTTCATTAGAAGAAGTGCACTTGCACCATCATTGACACCTGGTGCATTTCCAGCGGTGATGGTACCTTTCTGATCAAAAACAGGCATGAGCTTTGACAGCCGTTCATATGACGTATCACGCCGCGGAGATTCATCTTCTGTGATCAGCCGTTCTCCCGTTTTTGTTTTGACGGTGACGGGGGTGATTTCATGTTGAAAAAAGCCACTTTTTTGCGCTTCGATGGCCCGTTCGTGACTTCTGAGTGCCCACAGATCCTGCTCTTCCCGCGTGATGCCAAGCTCCTTTGCAGCCATACTTCCATACTCACCCATATGAACGCCTGTAAATGAACAGGTTAACCCATCTAAAATCATCGCATCTTGTACTGCACCATCTCCCATTTTGTAGCCCCATCGCGCTTTTTTTAGCAGATAAGGAGCGTGAGACATGGATTCCATACCGCCCGCCGCGATGACCTCAGCATCACCGGCTCGAATGATTTGATCTGCCGTGCTCACACTGCGCATGCCTGATGCACAGACTTTATTGATGGTTTGTGTTGGAACAGACCAAGGAAGATCAGCATATCTTGCTGCTTGCCTTGAAGGAATCTGCCCTTGCCCTCCTTGTAAAACACTTCCCATAATGACCTCATCTATTTCATGAGAACCCGAAACTCTTTCCAGTGCAGCCTTGATCGCTATACCGCCTAGTTCTGCGGCAGTCAAACCACTGAGAGTGCCGCCTAGTTTTCCAAATGGTGTTCTTGCTCCAGATACAATGACCGTCGTACTCATGTATGCCCCTCCCTGTTTGTTACCGCTTACATATCGTTTAGGCAGCCGATGAAACAGTGCCATGGATAAGCCGATGAACATCCTATTCATCGGCCTGTCATGTTTACGACACCTGCTTTCCAGCCTCACCAAACACTGATTTTTCAAGAAGTTCTGCGACATCAAATGTGCCTACCTGCTCCTCTACTTCCTTCGCCTTCGTCCCATCTCCCAGCATCGTTAAGCAATAAGGACACCCTGAGCTGATGATGGACGGCTGGACCTGTAACGCCTGCTCCGTTCGTGCAGTGTTAATCCGGGTACCCGTCTCTTCTTCCATCCACATTAAGCCCCCGCCTGCACCGCAGCACATACCAGTTTCACGGTTGCGCTCCATTTCTTTCAGCGTCACACCTGGAATGGCTTTTAAAATGTCTCTTGGCGGGTCGTACACTTCGTTATATCTGCCTAGGTAGCAAGAGTCGTGGAAGGTAATCACTTCGTTCACTTCATGTACAGGTGTTATTTTCCCTTCTTTCACTAACTCTGCCAGTAATTCAGTATGATGGTACACTTCTGCCTCAAGTCCGAAGTCTGGATATTCATTTTTAAATAAGTTATAGGCGTGTGGATCAATTGTGACGATCTTTGTGACGCCGTTTTTCTGAAATTCTTCAATGTTTTTTGCAGCAAGCTCTTGGAATAAAAATTCGTTTCCGAGTCTTCTTGGCGTATCGCCTGAGTTTTTCTCTTTATTGCCTAGGATGGCAAAGGATACTCCCGCTTCATTGAGGAGCTTTGCAAAAGCAAGTGCAATCTTTTGGCTTCGATTGTCATATGCCCCCATTGAACCAACCCAGAATAAATAATCAAAGGTTTGCTCTGCTTTTTTCAGCTCTTTCACTGTCGGCACATGCACATCTTCTCTCAGTTCACGCCAATTTTCTCTTTCTTTTCGGTTCAACCCCCACGGGTTCCCTTGGCGCTCAATGCTTGTCATGGCACGCTGTGCATCTGCGTCCATTTTTCCTTCTGTTAGCACAAGATATCTGCGCATATCAATAATCTTATCAACGTGTTCATTCATGACAGGGCATTGGTCTTCACAGTTTCGGCACGTCGTACATGCCCAGATTTCTTCTTCTGTAATGACCTCTCCAATAAGAGAAGGATGATATATAGAGCTGGCAGCCGATTCTTCGGCACCTGCTCCTCTCGCCTGCAGTGCCAGCTGGTTTCCTGTTGTCTGCTTGAAGGCAAGCTGCGGGACCCAAGGTGTCTTTGATGTAATAGCGGCCCCTTTATTGGTTAAATGATCTCTTAACCTTAAAATCAAATCCATCGGAGACAGCATCTTCCCTGTCCCTGTAGCCGGGCACATATTCGTGCAGCGCCCGCATTCCACACAGGCGTAAAGATCGATGAGCTGAGACTGACGGAAGTCTTCAATTTTTCCCACACCGAAGGTCTCTTGTGTCTCATCTTCAAAATCGATTTTTTGCAGCTTGCCTGGCGGGTCTAATCTGCTGACAAATACGTTCACAGGCCCTGCAATCAGATGAGCGTGCTTTGACTGAGGAACATAAACTAAGAATGTCAGCAAAATAAGAAGATGCACCCACCATGCGGCATAAAAAACAATGGCAGCCGCCAGAGGTGAAATTCCGCCCAGCAAGAAAGCAATACTAGAAGCGATTGGCTCAGTTGGTGATAGAGAGTGTCCATGCCAGATGATGTTCATGCCGTTCCCAAGTAACACTGTCAGCATTAAGCCGCCAATAAATAAAAGCACTAGACCCGATTTGAAGCCTCGTTTTAAACGGACAAGCTTCTCCACGTATCTTCTATGGAACGCCCATACAACCGCCACTAAAATGAGAAGTGTGACAATCTCTTGGAAAAACGTAAAGACGCCGTACACCGGACCTAAAGGAAGCCCGCTGTCTGGAATAAGCCCCTTCAGAATAAAATCAAGGGCTCCGAACTGTACAAGGATAAATCCGTAGAAAAACAGCACATGAATGATGCCGCTCTTCTTGTCCTTTAATAGCTTCTTTTGCCCAAATACGTTGACCCAAACACGCTCTAAACGTTTCTTCATGTCTTGTTGAAACTCTTCTTTTTTACCAAGACGAATATAAGCCGCTCGTGTTCGAATGAGATAAACAAACAAATACAGAGCGTAAGCGGTCACCGCCGCAAATGCGATCAAGTTGATGATTAAAAGGCTATTCATCTTGCTCCCCCTTTCATTCCCCAAAACCCACTTTGTTCCGTTTCCATGTTGTACCTCTATCATAAATAATGAATGAGTATTCAGTCAATATTTTTTACATGTTTGGGTACACTATTGAAATATGCAAAAAAGGAGGAAGTTTCATGATCGCATTAATCATCCTACTCGTACTCATTGCCATCGTTTTGCTCGTCATGTTAGACCTTTATATGGGAAAGAAATATTTTTCTACTCACGCATTTGAACGATCTTTTGACCAAACAAGCGGCGATGCCGTCTTTTATCATGATGGGGAACCATTTTTCGATCAGCTGCTTACCGATATACAGCAAGCCTCTTCTTCTATTCATATGATGTTCTTTATTGTAAAGAACGACAAGATTGGTCAAAGGGTCTTACAAGCATTGAAAGCCAAAGCGGAGCAAGGAGTTTCCGTCTTTTTGCTGACCGACCGATTAGGCTCCTACTCGTTTGATCAAAAGTCGATTGACATGCTAGAAAGAAGCGGCATTCAATTTTACTTTTTAAATAAGCCTCGTTTTCCTTTTTTGATTTACCGTTTAAACATGAGAAATCACCGTAAAATCACAGTGATTGATGGAAAGATTGGCTATATTGGCGGATTTAATATAGGTGATGAATATGTTGGGAAGAAAGGCCGGTTTGGCATTTGGAAGGATTATCATTTGCGGATGACTGGACAGGTTGTCGCAGATCTCCAGCATGTGTTTCTGAATGATTTGTACCGGTCGTCTGGTATTCATCAGCTGCAATATGAGGTTTTCCCTGCATTGGAACCGGGAACATTACAATGCACAACACGTGCGACTGCTGGTTTTTCTTTAGAAGCTCTATTTCTCCAAGATATTCAGCAGGCGAGGAAACAGATCATCATCTGTACGCCTTATTTTATTCCATCAGCTCCTCTTCTGGAGGCGCTACTTGATGCACGAAAGCGGGGCGTCACAGTTGAAATCATCATTCCAATGAAAGCGGATCATCCACTTGTCAAAGAGGCTGGCTTTCATTATTTGAAGGACCTGATTGCCTCTGGATGCCTTGTTTATCGTTTTTATAAAGGATTTTATCATTCGAAAGCCATTTTGATTGATCACAGCCGCTGTATGATCAGTACTGCGAATTTTGATAAACGCAGCTTGTTTTTTAACGAAGAAGTAGACGTGGCCATTGATGATCCCACCTTTACTGCACACGTAGAGGAAAAGATTCGGGAGCATATGGAAGTTTCTGAGATCCTGACAGAAGAAACATTGTCAAAGCGCCCGCTTTTCACACGGCCGCTTGAGTGGGTTGCCGCCATGTTCTCGTATTTTTTATAAAGGAGATGACGTATGCGTTATCGATTTGGTTATGTATCCAATGCCGTCACCTTGTGGGAAGCTTCTCCTGCCAAGTCGCTGACGTTTGCTAGATACAGCAAGCTCTCTAAGGAAGAAAGAAAAGAGGCTTTATTGCGAACAACGAAGGCCAATCTCGTGAATACATTAAGAACGCTTTATTTCGCCATTGCTCATGATATCCCGCTTTACCGTTTTTCAAGCTCGATCGTTCCTCTCGCGACCCATCCCGAGGTGTGCTGGGACTTTGTGACACCTTTTCGCAAAGAATTTCTTGAGATAGGCAAGTTGGTGAAACGGCACGGGTTACGGGTGAGCTTTCACCCCAATCAATTTACCTTGTTTACCAGCCCAAAACCTTCGATTACAGAAAATGCCGTCATCGATATGACGTACCATTATCAGATGCTTGAGGCAATGAGGCTCGAAAAGGAAGGCTACATGAACATTCATGTAGGCGGGGCTTATGGCGATAAAGAATCGGCTCTTCAACGCTTTGATGAAAATATCAAACAGCTTCCGGCTCATATCAAGGCGAGAATGACACTTGAGAACGATGACAAAACATATACGTCGCTGGAAACGCTTGGTGTATGTGAAAAGCATGACATTCCATTTGTTTTTGATTACCATCATCACGTGGCAAATAAAGATGATGATGCCGCACTCGATGACATCCTGCCAAGAATGTTTGACACTTGGACAAAGACTGGCATTCCGCCCAAAATCCATTTGTCTTCACCTAAATCAGAAAAAACTATACGCAGTCATGCAGATGGAGTAGATACGAACTTTGTCTTACCGCTTTTTCAAGGATTAAAACCGTATGGTCGTGATGTAGATTTCATGATTGAAGCAAAATTAAAGGATCAGGCTCTTCTCCGTCTAGTCGAAGAGCTGTCTGCAATAAGAGGCAATAAACGAACGGGCGGGGGAACCATTGAGTGGAAATCATAGAGAAAGGTTTACCTTTGTGCAAATGGGGGTAACAAAGCTATTGTGAGAAAGTAATTAACAGGAGGATATGAAGATGTCTCAAATCTATTCAATCCGAATCGCTGCAAAAGCGTTGAATTTACATAAGCTTATTTCTCTTTATGAAAAGTGCCAGCAGGCTCAGCATCGTTTATATGTGTATTCTAAAAAAACAATGTGCAGCATTAAGAACATCGTAGAGCTTGAAACCTTCAGGCTCACTCATTTAGAATCTGACTACTTAATTGTCGTAGAGGGGAAAAAAGCGCAAGACCTCCTACAGCCATTTGAAAAAGAGAAGGTTTCATAAAGAAGAGCAGCCGGCGGCTGCTCTTTTGCTATATCCACTCTTTTGTTAACCAAACTTGTTTGGAATCTGCATCCATTTTCACTTTTGCCCCGATTGGCATCGTAAGCATCGGGTGCGTATGGGCACAGTCAAAATCAGCGATGAGCGGTCTTTTTATCTCCCCGAGCACCTCAAGTAAAATCTCGTAAGGTTCTTTGCCCGTCCCTTCGTCATCAAACAGCTCATGTTTTCCTAAGAGAATCCCAGATACCCGTTCAAACACTCCATTTACTTTCAATAAAGAGAAGTTCTTTTCTACAACCGAAGCGGTTTTCATACAATCTTCAATGAGAAGGATGTCTCCTTTTTGGATGGCTGGCATGAACTCACTTCCCCAAATGCCGTACATCGCATTCAAGTTCCCGCCGATCAATCTGCCTTCTGCCTGTCCCTCTATGACGCACAGCCAATCATTTGGACGCTGCTTTTTATCACCCGTCTTTTCTTCCCAATTGATTCGTTCATCTGTCCAAAAAGGCGGTTTTTCAATCTGATAAGGAATGGTTTGATGGGACATCAGGATGTCCTCAAACGACTGATATGTATAAGTGACAAACGGTTCAAACTCGCCAAAAGAAGGAACAAGCGCCGGCCCGTAGAAAACAGGCAGTCCCGTTTTTTCGTACGCCGCTAGTAGAATCGCTGTCGCATCTGAATAACCGATCATGATTTTTGGATGTTGTTTCAGCAGGTCAAAGTCAAGATAAGGCAGCAAACTATTTGAATTCGTCCCGCCAATCATTGACATGATGCACGCCAAGTCCTCTCTAGCCATCAGCTCATTCAGCTCATCTGCTCGTTCTTGAATTGTACCTGAACGGTAGTGATCCTTTTTCCTTGTTAATGATCCTGGTACCACAATGAATCCTTTTTGCTCAAGCCACTTCTTCGCCCGCTGATACCTAAGAGGCGAGGTCGCTGAAGCAGGACTGGAAGGTGAAAAAATACCGATCTTATCGCCCTTTTGTAATCGCTGAAGCCCCTTCATTCCATCAGATCCTTCCTACACGCATTTTTTCTATCCTAACAAAAAAAGCCCTTTATCAAAAGGGCTTTCTCTTTAATGACCAAACTGCGCTTCATGCAGTCTGCTGTATACGCCGCCCATTTGAATCAGGTCTTGGTGGCGGCCTTGTTCTTGGATGCCTTCCTCTGTTACGACGATGATACGGTCAGCGTGTTTAATTGTTGCCAGGCGGTGGGCAATGACGAGTGATGTCCTGCCGACAGCCAGTTCGCTCAGTGCATCTTGTATGGCTTTTTCTGTTTCTGTATCGAGTGCTGATGTGGCTTCATCTAAAATAAGAATCGAAGGATTTTTTAGAAACATCCTCGCAATCGACAGGCGCTGCTTTTGACCTCCCGACAATTTGACGCCGCGCTCGCCTATGACTGTATTTAATCCTTCTGGGAAACGCTGAACGAGTTCCTCTAAATGCGCACGACGTACAGCCTCCCAAATCTCTGCATCGCTGGCTTCTAGATTGCCGTACGCAATGTTTTCACGAATGGTGCCTGAGAATAAAAAGACATCCTGCTGCACAATGCCGATCTGCTGTCTTAAAGAAGACAGGGTCATCGATTTTGTACTCACACCATCAATTGTAATCTCCCCTTCATCCACATCATAAAAACGTGGCAGCAGGCTGCAAATCGTCGATTTCCCGGCTCCTGAAGGCCCGACAAACGCAACAGTTTCTCCTTGTTTAATCTTCAAATCGATGTCCTTTAACACCTTGCTGTGCTCATCGTAGCCAAATGTCACGTTTCGATATTCAATTTCACCTTTCAATCCGAATACATCACGAGCTCCTTCTGTATCCTTCACATCTGGCTCTGTTTCAAGTAAGTCGACATAGCTTTTAAAGCCCGCAATTCCTTTTGGATACATTTCAATCACCGTGTTGATCTTATCAATCGGTCTGAATAAGACGTTTGTAATCAGAACAAACGCGATAAATCCACCTGCCGTCAATTGCCCCTGCAGAACAAACCATGTCCCTGCTAGAAGGACAAACAGTGTCACAAGACGTGTGAGTATATAACTGATTGACCCGTTAACCGACATGATTTTATATGAAAGAAGCTTCGCTTTCCGAAAACGGTTGTTGTTTTCAGCAAAACGCTTTTTCTCGAAATGTTCGTTGGCAAAGGCTTGAACAAGACGAATACCGCCAATATTGTTTTCAACCCTTGCATGAAAATCTCCAATGTCATTGTTCAGCTGTGTAATCGCCTTCGTCATCTTCTTATTAAAATGAAGGGCAAGCCAGATGATGACTGGCATGATCAGGAAGGTTAAAATAGCAAGCTGCCAGTTAATCATCAGCATGACAGCAAAGGCGCCAAGAATCGTCATAATCGCAATAAACAAATCCTCAGGTCCGTGATGAGCTACCTCACCAATGTACATGAGGTCATTTGTCATTCGAGACATAAGCTTACCCGTTTTGTTGTTATCAAAGAACTTAAATGAGAGACGCTGAAAATGATCAAACAGCTTCTTCCTCATATCTGTTTCAATATTGATGCCAAGCATGTGTCCCCAATACGACACAATAAATTGCATAACCGAGCTGAGTGCATAAATGATAAACAGAGCAAGTGCGGTCCAGGCAATAACCGTCCAGTTCCCTGTTGGTAATAAGGTATCAATGAAGTAGTTCACGATCAGCGGGAAACCTAGTTCCATCAGTCCAACTGCGACAGCGCAAAAGAAATCTAAAAAGAACAGACCGCGATAGGGCCTGTAATAGGCGAAAAAGCGTTTTAGCATATGTAAAAGAACCTCATTTCCTCTATAATTGATAATCATTTTCAATTATAGAGGAATCCTCTTCAAAATACTAGATCAGGAAATGATTTCTTTGACTGGAAATCCTCATAATACGCCAGAAAACAACCGAGCAAATGATTCCTTCAACCGCTCTTTTAAGCCTCTTTTATAAAAATGAACAGGACCCATTTGCTCACATTCCTTCATATCTTCCTCATAGTGGGCCATCAATTGCTCAATTGGCTTTTTCGCGGCTGTAAAGACATTGACCTCAAAATTGAGCTGAAAGCTTCTCATATCGACATTCGCGGTGCCGACAGAGGCGAGTTCTCCATCTGCGATCATCACCTTTTGATGCATAAACCCTTTTTGATAGTGATACACCTTGATTCCCTCTTTTAGAAGCTCAGAAAAATAGGATCGTGTGGCATATTGCGTGAGAAAGCCGTCATTGATCTCCGGTACCATCACCCGCACATCCACCCCTCTGGTGGCAGCGATTTTGAGCGCAGTGCGAATCGATTCGTTTGGTACAAAGTAAGGTGTGGCAATCCAGACAAATTGTTTCGCATTAGAAATGAGGGCATCATATAAATCACTCATACTTTCTTTCATATCAGGTCCAGTTGGTACCACCTGAATGACATCCTCGCCTGTCACAGAATGCGGCGTATGATACCTCGGATCATCAATTAACACTTCATCTGATACATACTCCCAGTCCAGCATAAAAACGGAGTGAAGGGTCTGCACAGCCTCCCCCTTTAACATGGCATGCGTATCACGCCAAAAGCCGATCTTTTCATCCCGTCCTACGTATTCCTTGCCGACATTTAATCCTCCGACAAATCCTGTCTCTCCATCAATAATGACGATTTTTCGGTGATTTCGGAAATTGAATTTTTGATTAAAGAATCCATATTTTAAAGGCAGAAAAGGAGCGACCTTGACCCCTGCCTGCTTCAAGCGTTTAATATCTTTTCGGGAGAAGCGGATGCTGCCTGCCGCATCATATATGAAGCGGACCTCTACGCCTTCTTTCACTTTTTCAATCAAAATCTCCATCATCCGATGGCCAAGGAAATCAGATTTAAACATGTAATATTCAATATGAATGAATGATTTTGCCTTTTTTAGCTCTTCAAAAATTCGGGGAAACGTCTCCTCTCCATTTTTTAAAATGTCCATATCACTATTTGTGTTCACATGCATGCCTGTGGCTTTTTCTGTGTAATGAAAAAAAGCACGCTGATTATCGGTTAAACGTGATTCATCCGGCTTGCTCTCAAGCTCAGAGATTCTTCGTAATTTCTCGCGGTTATACATTCTCTTTGATTTAAATAAATGGCCTTTTACATAGAGCTGTCCTGAGAACAGATAGAACATATAGCCAATGATCGGGAAAAAAATCAGCACATACATCCATAACAGCGTGTGCTGTGATGTACGGTTCTCCAGCATAAGTGAGATGATACTAAATAAAATAATGGCGATATAAATCGCTGCGTACAGCTGAACGCTCCATGCCGGTACAGGCCACCAATACACCACATATGCCCCGAATATCATAAAATATAAAAATAAAAATTCCAGTCTTCTCTTTTTCACATTCTCCGCCCTCATTCTGTCTTTTTCTCTTCCATACCCTTTGCACAGCTTGTATGAAACGCACGCCCCATTCCTTTCTCCTAGCCTTTACAGACTTTCGCTATTTGATCCGATATAATGGAGAAATATGTGATGGAAAGGAAGATTTGTTTATGCATACACCCTCACCTTTAAAAAAAGGCGGCCATATTCGTGTCATTGCCCCAAGCCGAAGTGCCAGCATTTTATCAAAAGAAGGAATTTCTCAAGCGAAAAAACGTTTAGAGTCTTTAGGTTTCACTGTCTCTTTTGGACAGCACGTATTTGAATGTGACATTCATTCCTCATCGTCTATTGAACACCGTTTGTCTGATCTGCATGAGGCGTTCGCAGATGATGAGGTCGATGGTATTTTGACATCAATCGGAGGCTTTAACTGCAATGAGCTTCTGCCTTATATTGATTACGACTTGATCCGTCAGCATCCTAAAGTCCTTTGCGGCTATAGTGACATCACTGCACTTGCCAGCGCCATTACAGCGAAATGTGATATGGTGACATATTCTGGTCCCCATTTCTCAAGCTTTCAAATGAAGCAGGGACAGGAGGAGCAGACCGCTATGTTTCAAGCTTGCTTGATGAACGGCGGCGAACCGTTTGATGTGATTCCTTCGACAAAATGGAGTGATGACGCGTGGTATCTAGATCAAGCGAACAGGCAGTTTCATCCGACGAAATGGAAAATATATCAGGAAGGAACAGCTGAAGGCACCTTGTTTGGCGGAAACCTTTGTACACTAAACTTACTGCAAGGGACATCGTTTATGCCGAATGTAAAGGATGCGATCTTATTTGTCGAAGATGATGAGTTGGTGTTCCCTGAAACGTTCGCCAGAGACCTTACCTCCCTCTTGCAGCATGCAGAAACAATCAAAGGGTTGATCATCGGGCGCTTTCAGAAGAAATCCAACATGACAGAGGATCACTTAAGATTCATCCTAGATAAGCATCCAATGCTCAAACACATCCCAGTGATTTACGACGTCGATTTCGGACATACACAGCCAGTCTTCACCTTCCCGATTGGCGGAAACGTTCAGCTAGCGTGTACAAATGGAGACGTGAAGCTGCGCATTCATTCATAACGAAAGGCAAAAGCACCGAATATGCGGTGCTTTTTTCTATGCCACCATCTTTTTTAAAATTTTTTTAGAAAAAGTGATCCAACCTTCCATCCCCTTCGTTAAGTAGATGTAAAAAGAAAAGAGAGGAGGCAAAAATATGTTTTCTGATGTACTTAGCCAATTATTCGATTCTATTTCTAACATCATAAACACACTTGGATAATTTCATTTGACGCACACATACTACATGCTTACCGAAGGGAGGCACACTCTATGTTCTCTGATGTACTTAGCCAATTATTTGATTCTATTTCTAACATAATTAATACACTTGGATAATTTTCAAAACCCGCTGTCTCTTGAGGATAGCGGGTTTTTTATGTAAAAAAGCCCCACTCATACAATAGAGTGGGGCTTTCTTTCATTTCATTACATCTTCTCCGGAGCCGATACACCAATTAATTTTAATGCATTAGCAAGCGTGATTTGTGTTGCTTTCATGAGTGAAAGACGTGCTGTTGTTTTTGTTTCATTTTCTACATCAATGACCTTCTCGGCGTTGTAGAAGCTGTGAAGGGCTGATGCTAGATCATAGATATAGTTTGTGACGCGGTGTGGAATACGCTTTTCTGCTGCTTCTGCTACAACTTCTGGGAAGCTGCCAATGATTTTCAGAAGATCGTATTCTTTTTCCGATTGAATGTGAGAGAAATCGGCTTTTTCAAGGTTCGGTTCATAGCCTTTTTCTTCACCTTGACGCAGCATGCTGCAAATTCTCGCATGTGCATATTGTGCATAGTACACAGGGTTTTCGTTAGACGTAGAAATCGCTAAGTCTAGGTCAAAGTCCATATGTGTCGCCGCACTTCTCATCGCAAAGAAATAACGAGTCGCATCTAAGCCGACTTCTTCAATCAGATCACGCATTGTGACGGCTTTTCCTGTACGCTTACTCATCTTCATCTTTTCACCGTTTTTGTAAAGATGCACAAGCTGAATAATTTCTACTTCAAGCTTGCCAGCTGGATATCCAAGTGCTTGGATCGCCGCTTTCATTCGAGGAATATAGCCGTGATGGTCAGCTCCCCAAATGTTAATGAGCTGATCAAAGCCTCTGTCCAATTTGTCTTTATGATATGCGATGTCTGGAAGCAGGTAAGTGAAGCTGCCGTCTTTTTTAATCAGCACACGGTCCTTGTCATCGCCAAAATCAGTTGAACGCAGCCATGTTGCGCCGTCTTCTTCAAAGACATAGCCTTTTTCACGAAGTGTTTCCAGCGCTGGTTCGATTTTTCCGTTTTCATATAAAGAGGTTTCTGAATACCATACATCAAATGGAACACGGAAATTCTCAAGGTCTACACGTAATTTCTCTAATTCGTATTTCAAGCCGTATTCACGGAAGAACTTCATACGCTCTTCTTCCGGTTCATGCACGAAACGGTCACCAAATTCATCCGCAAGCTTTTGTCCAATGCCTTTGATGTCTTCTCCTCTGTAGCCGTCTTCAGGCATTTCTTTTTCAAGACCGAGTGCCTCAAAATAACGTACTTCTACAGATAAAGCGAGGTTATTGATTTGATTCCCTGCATCGTTGATATAGTATTCACGGCTCACATCAAACCCTGCTTTATCAAGGATGTTGCAAAGAGAATCTCCTACAGCTGCTCCGCGAGCATGTCCAAGGTGAAGGTCACCTGTTGGGTTGGCTGAGACGAATTCGACTTGCACCTTTTGACCGCCGCCTGTATTCGTTTCGCCATAAGCTTCTTTTGCCTCAAGGACAGCTGGTATGAGCTTTGTTAAATACTGATTGTTCATATAAAAGTTAATGAACCCTGGACCTGCGATATCCAGTTTTTCAATGGAAGCTTTCCCTTTATCAAACGCATTGACGATGTCTTCTGCGATTTGACGAGGTGCTTTTTTCGCAATGCGGGCAAGCTGCATCGCCATGTTGGTAGAGTAATCACCGTGAGTTTTGTCTTTCGGCACCTCTAAAAGGACATCTGGCACCTGGCTTTCATCGGCAAGTCCTGCTTTGACGACTGCCGCTATGATTTCTTCTTTTAACGCATCTTTGACCTGTTCTGCGATATTCATGAACGTAAATCCTCCTTATACGAAATCGATAATGTATGTAAATGCTTTTGATCTTCTCCTGTCAGCATATCGTACGTAATGTGCAGCAGTCCCTTGTCCACATCGAGATCAATACCATGTGTGTGCACATCTAACTGAAGTGTACCGAATGGCATCGTGTAATGTGTGACGGTCGTTTCTCCAATAAGAAAGCGCTGCTTCATTTGAATAGCCCCTGATCTCATGACAAAAATTTCTTTTTCACTCATTTTCACAACGGTTTTTACTTGACCCATTTCATGTTCTTCATGGTAAGTGAGATACGTTTTGTCATTCTTCTCTTGGTACGTTCCAGTCGTGCGGAATTCGATCGTTTCAGCCGGCTCCGTCTCTGGTTTCATCACTGACTTTACATGAATTGAAATTTGGTTTTGTGTCATTTTGCACTTCCTTTGCTAAGACCCGTTTAACTAAAATAGTATACCATAATCATGATCGCCTATCATACCATCATTTCTCTTCTTCACGGCGATTAAACTTCGTTTTTGATCTTCAGCCATGCCTTTAGAAAAAAAGAAAAATGAAACTGACCAATAAGACAAGTCCAGCCTTTACGCCTAAGTCTTTTCTTTTCATTAAGTAAAAAAGAGCCTGTATGCCTGAACTTGCCAAAAATGCCTGAAAAAAATCAAATGGTGCGATTTGATCCTTTTTAAATACCACCTGCATGAATAACGCAATGGCTGTCAGATAGAAAAAGCCTCGATCGTGAAACAGCCCCAGCATCTCTTCCTTTGCTTCCTTTTTCGAAGCAAAAACAGGCGGATCAGCTGCGAGCTCTCGTTTCAGCGTGAGAAAACCTGCCCCTAACACACATAAAGCGAGGACCACCATCAATATGGACGAAAACATGAGCTGCCTCCTTTATTTTTTGACCAATGTAAAAAAAGAGCTTGTCCCTGAGATGACAAGCTCCTCTATCAACTGATTATTTCACAAACCCAAGCAGCATTTCGCGTAAAAGCTTACTCGCTGTATTCGCTGTTTGGTCAGAGTGATCATATACAGGTGCTACTTCGACAAGGTCTGCCCCGACGACTTGGACGTCAGATCCTGCAATTGCATGAATGGATGCAAGCAGCTCTTTTGATGTAATACCGCCAGCATCTACCGTTCCTGTACCAGGTGCATGAGCTGGGTCAAGTACATCAATGTCGATCGTCACATACACTGGACGCCCTTTTAGCTTTGGCAATACTTGCTTCAATGGCTCCAATACTTCAAATTTAGAAATGTGCATCCCCGCTTCTTTTGCCCATTCAAATTCTTCTTTCATTCCAGAACGGATACCGAAAGAGAATACATTTTCAGGTCCAATCAGTCCTGCAACTTTACGAATCGGTGTTGAATGTGAAAGCGGCTCACCCTCATATTCCTCACGAAGATCCGTATGTGCGTCCATATGGATGATGGCCAAATCAGGATATTTCTTATACATCGCACGGAAAACCGGCCAAGACACGAGATGCTCGCCGCCCATTCCTAATGGAAACTTTCCTTTTTCTAAAATGCTGTCGACATACTCTTCAATTAAATCTAAGCTCTTTTGTGCATTCCCAAAAGGAAGTGGGATGTCACCCGCATCAAAGAATGGCACCTCATGCAGCTCACGATCTAAATAAGGGCTGTATTCCTCTAAACCGATCGATACTTCACGAATGCGGTTCGGACCGAAACGTGAACCTGGGCGGTAGCTGACTGTCCAGTCCATCGGCATGCCGTATAAAATGACCTTTGCATCTTCCCATGTCGGATGACTTCCAATAAACACTTTTCCTGAATAAGCCTCGTCGAATCTCATACAAGATTCCTCCTTTTACGCTTCAAAAAATGCGCAAACCGTCATTTGCGCATGTCCATTTCGCTTGATTTATTTGATTAAGTCGCTCACAAATTTCGGCAGAACGAATGCCGCTTTGTGCAATTCTTTTGTGTAATATTTCGTCTCAATATCAAAGAAACGGCTGTCTTCTACAGCAAGTGGATCATATTTTTTAGAACCGATGGTGAATGTCCAAAGACCGCTTGGATACGTTGGAATATTCGCTGTGTAAAGCTTCGTAATTGGGAAAATTTCTTTTACATCACGCTGCACATTTGTAATCAGCTCAGGTGTGAACCAAGGGTTGTCCGTTTGTGCAACGAAAATACCGTCTTCTTTCAGTGCTTTTGCGATTCCTGCGTAAAATCCTTTAGAGAACAGGTTCACAGCTGGTCCAACTGGCTCAGTAGAGTCAACCATGATCACATCATACTCGTTGTCAGCTTCAGCAATGTGCATAAAACCGTCTCCGACTTTGACATCTACACGAGGATCGTCTAGTTTTCCAGCAATAGAAGGAAGGAATTTCTTCGAGTATTCGATGACCTTTCCGTCAATATCAACAAGTGTCGCTTTTTTCACACTTGGGTGTTTGAGGATCTCACGAATGACACCGCCGTCTCCTCCGCCTACGACAAGAACATTTTCCGGGTTTGGATGAGTGAAAAGAGGAACATGTGCCACCATTTCGTGGTATACAAACTCATCTTTCTCAGATGTCATCACCATGCCGTCTAAAAACAGCATATTGCCAAACTCTTCTGTTTCCACCATTTCTAAATGCTGAAAGTCTGTTTGTTCTGTGTGAAGGGTTTTGTTCACCTTCAATGTAATACCAAAATTCTTCGTTTGCTTCTCTGTATACCAAAGTTCACTCATTGTTCATCTTCCTCTCATCCAATAATAAAAAAAATCTATTGTTAGCGCCTTTTATCGGCTATGACTATATCGATTGTCCAAGAAAAAAGTATAGTGGATTCATATCAAATTGTAAAGAACCGCATGAGTTCTCTTTATTTTTAAAGCACGCTCCCTGCAATCGCTTGTTTAAAACGGTTTTCTTTGTTCCATACTGATAAAAAACCGTCAAAATGGGGGCTTTGCATGGACACAATCATGAGTAATAAAAAAATCCGCATGACCGTGAAAACGATTCGAGCCTGTTTTTTTATCGGCTTGCTCGCTTTTCTATTTGCAGGCACTGTCTTTTTGACGATTCTGTTACTTGCCAAATGGCAAGGTGCCCCTTCTGTACAAGTTCCCCAATCCACGACCATTTATGCAGCCGATGGCTCAAAGCTTGGAGAATCCAGCTTTGGAGAAAAGAGATATTGGGTGCCCTTAAAGGAGATGTCCCCTCATATCAGACAGGCAGTTGTCGCTGTTGAGGATAAAACCTTTTATGAGCATCATGGCTTTGATATAAAACGGATGGCGGGTGCTGCGGTGGCCGATATTCGTGCCATGGCAAAGGTACAAGGTGCCAGCACGATCACCCAGCAATATGCACGAAATTTGTATTTAGATCATGATAAAACGTGGAAGCGGAAGTGGAATGAAGCCTTTTACACGATTCGTTTAGAGCAAAACTATACAAAAGATGAGATTTTAGAAGGATACTTGAACACCATTTATTATGGTCACGGAGCGTACGGCGTGGAAGCAGCGTCACGTCTGTATTTCGGGAAAAAGGCGAAAAATTTAACCCTCGCTGAATCTGCCCTTCTTGCCGGTATCCCAAAAGGGCCTTCTCTCTATTCCCCTTATGTGAATGAGGAGAAAGCCAGCGCAAGAAAGAATATGATTCTGAAGCAAATGCAAGAGGATGGCATGATTACGAAAAAAGCAGCCGATGACGCTGCGAAAGAAAAACTGTCCTACCGCCCTTTGCAAGAGAAGCAGCTGCAAGCAAAGCAAGCCCCGTATTTTTATGACGATGTGATTCGAGAGTTGAAACAAAGCTTGGGGTTAACAGAGGAACAGATTGAAACCTATGGGCTTCATATCCAGACTACCCTCAATCCAGAATTACAGAAAATCGCAGAAAAGACGTTAAAAAACACGATGAATTCCAAATCAGATATCCAAATCGGCTTTGCTGCCATCCATCCCCAAACAGGGCATGTACTCGCCCTCATAGGCGGGAGAGATTATGAGAAAAGTCCATTCAATCGGGTGACACAAGCAAAAAGACAGCCCGGTTCAACCATGAAACCCCTTCTCTATTACATTGCCTTACAAAACGGGTTTACACCCGCAACCGTCATGCGCAGTGAGGAAACGGTTTTTGAACTGGACGATCAAGGCAGCGGTGCCGCTTATTCACCAAGCAATTATCACGGCTATTACGCCAATGACGGCATTACAATGCTTCAAGCTTTAGCGCTGTCTGATAATATTTACGCTGTGAAAACCCATCTATTTTTAGGAATGGAGCAGCTTGTACGTGCTGGTAAGACATTTGGAATCAAGGAAAAACTAGATCAAGTACCATCTCTTGCCCTAGGCACGTCTCCTGTGAAACCAATTGAAATGACCAATGCTTACGCCATGCTGGTCAATGGCGGAAAACGCGTCAAGCCAACCTTTATTACGAAAGTAACCGACGCAAAAGGCAATGTGCTTTTTGAAGAGAAACAAAAACGAGAACAAATCCTTGATGAAAAAGCAGCATTTGTCACCACCGACATGATGTCAGGCATGTTCAATGATCAATTAAACGGTTATACAAGTGTCACTGGCCGCACCATTATAAAGGACCTTACAAGAACATACGGAGGAAAATCAGGGACAACAGGAGCAGACAGCTGGATGATCGGCTTCTCTCCCCAGCTCGTCACAGGTGTATGGACAGGCTATGATAAAGGCCGCACCATTGACTCAGTCGAAGAAACGGCCTATGCGAAAAAAATATGGGCTTCCTTTATGGAATTAGCCCTCTCGAAGCAGCCAGCCTCCTCCTTCATGCCGCCAGATGGTGTCAAAGGGGTATATATCAATCCAAAAACCGGCGACCTCGCAGGTCCAGGATGTGAATCAAAGGTATTCACCTATTTTATAGAAGGAACGGAGCCGACAGGTGTCTGCTATGGCGCTGAGGACAAAGCCTCTGAACAGGAACCAGTTCAAGATCAAAAGCCAAAGAAATGGTGGGAAAAGTGGCTGAAACGTTAAAAAAGACATGAAAAACCCCGAGATCGATATCTCGGGATTCTCCATGTCCTAGCTTTAACACCAGTTTACTCAAAAAACGGATGGAATTGGTAGACATCCGCCAATCTTCACAAAAATTTCACAATTATTCAGGGACAGCCAATCCTTCTTTTAATTCATCTGTAGATGCGTCCCATAGCGCTTCATTATGCCCCTTCAAGAAATCCGCCAGCACCTTTTTGGATACGTCATCCATATGACTCACGACGATTTTTCGCTTCATCGATTTATCCATTAAATTCACATGCTCTGGAAGTGACTTATACCCGCGGCGGATCGAACGGTCAACGGTCATTTCACAAGCCGTCACACCAGCATAATATGGACCTTCTTCTCTGCGGTCAATCGTCACCCATACGAGCCAATACGGTTTTCCGTTCGGCACTTCTTCTTTTGTTTTCAAAAATTTAATTCCTTTTTCGACGGCACTTCTTGCATGCATAGCACCAATATCAATGACAGCTTCCTTTTCTTCTACATCAATGATGACTGGCGAGATATTATCAAGGCTGAGGGCGCCTGCTCCAAAGCCTCCATGTCCGTCGGTTGCATCTGTTTTTTTAATGATGTTAAAACCAATTGGTTTCTTCTTTTTACCTTCCATTCTTTAAACCTCCTAAAGCAGCGGCTTCAAAATAAGATTAAACCAGTATATGATTTGATCCCGCATTCCGATCAATGGACCAAAAACAAACTGTCCTAGCGGTGTGATCACGAATATAAGAAAAATAATGATCCCATATTGTTCAAATTGCGTCATTTTCGCCCGAATACGGGGGCTGACGACGTCCTCAATAATTCGATACCCATCCAGCGGCGGAAGCGGCAATAAGTTAAATAGGAACAAGATGACGTTTAAGTTAATAAAGATCTGGAAGAAATAATCGACTCCCGGCTCAAAGCGCATGATCCACTCCCCGCCATATTTCTGAAGAAGCACATACACAAAAAAGCCCAAAAACGCCAGCACTAAGTTACTTAATGGCCCCGCAATGGAGACACAAATCCCTGCTAAACGCGGTTTTTTAAAATGGTAACGATTCACTGGTACAGGTCTCGCCCAGCCAAACCCCGCCACAAAGATTAAAATCGTCCCGAATACATCGAGATGCTTCAGTGGATTTAACGTGAGTCTCCCTTGATTCTTAGCCGTCGGGTCTCCGAAACGGTACGCAACATATGCATGCGCCAGCTCGTGCATCGTAAATGCGACAACAAGCGTAATGGCGACATATGGAATAAGTTCTAATGGATAAACAAGAAATTGGTTCAAAGGCATGAATCCCTCTTTCTTTCTATACAATGATTTACTTCATTCAGTATACTATAAGAAGTCCCTTAAACTAAAGGGAAGCGTAGCATTAAAAGGAAAAAGGAGGTTTTCGCCATGCCGATTGTCACCGTTCAAATGCTTGAAGGAAGAACAGACGAGCAGAAAAGAGCTCTTGTGGAGAAAGTTACTGATGCCGTTGTTGAAACAACAGGCGCAGGTGCAGAAAAAGTCTCTGTTATTATTGAAGAAATGAAAAAAGAACACTATGCCGTAGCAGGAAAGCGAATGAGCGATCTGTAAGCATCTAAAAAGGACAAACACTCAATGTGTTTGTCCTTTTGTCTTATTTTATCTATACCACGCTTTGTTACGGTTCACTTGATTTTTATGAGCCGCATCGAAGAAATCGACTGTGTAAGAATAATCATAATTCATTAGGCAGACAATGCCGCTTCCTTGAGGGTCGTGCGGTAAGCCAAAGTTATGACCGTATTCATGCGTAGCAGCTTTTGCAGTGTTCGCTGTTCCTTGATCAAGGTTAACGGCGAATGCACTTCCGCTTGGTGCACTATTATAGACATAAGCGATTCCGCCAGCATCAAAGTTTGGATTTGCTGTAAATCCAGTGACAAAGTCATATCCTCTGCCATCAAAGCTGCGCGCAAGGTTAGACAAAATTTGCTCTGCATTTGATCCCGAAGACGTCCATGACCCTACTGCTTGTACGACAAAGTCCACATCATGATCACGGTTAAACGTGACATCTGCTTGCTCGATGATGCTGACAATCCGTGTTTGCCAGTCACTATATTTCGCACGATACTGCGCATCAGCAACCGCATAGACAGTGACCTTCTGACTGCCTGTACTTGCTTTTGTTGAAATTGAATCTCCTGTATTGGCCTTAAAGGTTCTTGAGCCTACCTGCTTACCAGACTCATCTAATACCTTTGTTGTCACATCTCGTTCAATTGGAGGTGCTGTCGTCAAATCTTTAAAATCCTTTGCTTTTGGCAACCCCTCACTAATATGGGTTTCGAACGGCGCATGACCATGATCATGCCCATGACCTGCACTCGCTACTGGTGCTGAAGCTGAACTTACCCCCGGTAACAAACTACCTACCAATAAAAATGACAAAAAGACTGAACGCTTTTTCATTCCTATCCCTCCTTTGTTTTTCACAAAGTTATATATTCACTGAAAATTCACCATTTTCCTTCTATTCAGTCAAAAACAGGGAATTAGATGCACAGGAAGAAAGTCGAATTACGTCATTTTCACTAATTTTTCGGATATTTTGACACACATTTCATCGAAAAATAGCGCTTTTGGTCTGGGTCATTTACTTAGTAAACACCCAAGTTTTTAAGAAATAATGTCATGGGCCTCATGTCACATCTGAAAGAAACAAAAAATGATATTAGAAAAGATAAAGTCACACTTTACTGATACCAATTATACTTCTCTGCGATTCTGCCTTATGATGAAGAACATAAAACATTGCTACCTCAAAGCAGAAGGGACGATCGGCATGTCTGGAAAAAAGCACATACAATTTGGTTTAATGTTACATGGCCCAGGGGGTCACATGAATGCATGGAAGGATGAATCGGTTCCAGCAGATGCAAGTGTTAACATTGATTATTATCAAGCGATGACCAAAAAGGCAGAATCAGCGGGTTTCCGTTTTGTCTTTGTCGCAGATGGCTTATATATTCATGAACATTCGATTCCTCATTTCTTAAACCGATTTGAACCATTAACCATCTTATCTGCGCTTGCCACAGTCACGAAACAGATTGGACTTGTGGGTACTGTTTCCACTTCATACAGTGAGCCCTTTACCATTGCCAGGCAATTTGCTTCCTTGGACAAATTAAGTAAAGGCCGGGCAGGCTGGAATGTTGTGACTTCCCCGTTAGAGGGCTCTGCTGAAAATCACATCATCCGTTCGCATCCTAGCCACTCACTTCGATATGAAATTGCTGAAGAGTATTTACATGTAGTGAACGGGCTTTGGAGCTCATGGGAAGAAGATGCTTTTATAAGAGATCGATCGACAGGTGTCTTCTTCGACCGAGATAAATTGCACACTTTAAACCATCATGGGAAGCACTTTTCTGTCAAAGGTCCCTTAAATATTGAGCGATCTGAACAAGGGCAGCCCGTGATTTTCCAAGCAGGTGCTTCAGAGGCAGGAAAAGATCTAGCCGCAAAAGAAGCAGACGCTGTATTTACAAATGCCGATTCACTTGAAAAGGCAAAAGCCTATTACCGCGACGTGAAAAATAGAGCTGAAGCGTTTGGTCGAAAATCATCCGATATCAAAATATTCCCTGGCATCCACCCGATTACAGGAAAAACAGTCGAAGAAGCAGAAGAAAAATATGAAGCCATTAAACATCTCGTCTCTATTGAAGAAGCTCTGCATTATTTGGGCCGATTCTTTGACCATTTGGACTTCAGTCAATTCCCGCTTGATGAACCTTTTCCGGATATAGGTGACGCTGGGTCAAACAGCTTCCAATCCACAACAGAGTCCATTAAGAAAATGGCCAAAGATCAAAACCTGACCTTAAGAGAAGTTGCTTTACAAGTGACCACCCCAAAAAGTGCCTTTTTCGGCACTTACGAACAAGTAGCTGACAAATTAATTCAATGGATCGAAGAGGATGCCGCAGATGGATTTATTTTTGGCGCTCCAATTTTAGCTAGTGGTTTATCCGAATGGACGGAGCACGTCATTCCGATATTAGTTGAAAGAGGATATTACGACCCAAATTATCCAGCTCATACCCTTCGCGAAAACTTAGGTCTGCCGATGAAGAAGAATCAGTTTCTGAAACAAACAGTGAAATAAATTTGAAAGAGGGGCTAGCATAAAGGCTAACCCCTCTCTTTTTATGATGGTTGGTGCTGGTGCAATCGACTTTCAATGAGATCAATAAACTGGAGCACAGCTCTTCCAGGCGTATCATTTGTTTTCCTCAATAGACCAACTGGCGGGGAAACTTGAATGCCCTTTATTTCTAATACCTTCGTACCAGGGAGTGTAAAAGAATGAGCCGTTCGTGTAAACAGAGATACTCCTAAGCCCGCCTGAACATAGTGTTTATGGGACATGCTGCTAGTAATCTCTAATTTCTTGTAATTTGTCCCAATGACATCGACGATTTGTTGTTCAATTTGGATACGGATGGGGCAATTGTGAGGTGTGAATAGTATAGTCTCATTTTCTAAATCAGTTACCTCCACTGCATCTTTTTCCGCCAATCGATGGGAAGACGGGACCAGCAGGACGATATCATCTTGAAAAAGCGGCTTATAGCTATTTTCCATCGAAGCTTCTGGTGCGCCGCAAATCGCAAAATCAATCTCATCATGGGAAAGCAAGGAACTCAATGTATTAGCATCTGCTACTTGCACAGAAAATTCTACATTCGGAAATCTTTCCTTGAATTCTGCAAGGAGCGCCGGGAACTCTAAACTAGCAGTAGGCTCAGAAACACCGATGCGAATGAATCCTGCAATGCCCACTTCTAAATCTTGGAGCGTTTTCGTCAGTTTCTCATATTCATTGAGTAAAGAATTGGCTCTTTCATAAAAAAGCTGTCCTGATGCTGTTAACTTTAAGGTCTTCCCTCTCTCTAGAAGCTTCTCTCCAATTTCCTCTTCTAAATGCTTGATGTGCAAGGTAATGGTTGGCTGAGAATAATTCAGTGCTTCTGCTGCTTTTAAAAAATTCCCATATTTCACGATGGTGGCAAAGGTGCGGATCGCACGAATCTCCATAAAACCCCTCTTTTCTCTATATTTTAAATAACTGAATCGTGTATTTATGATTACTAATTATACTTTTCAATTGGTTTGCCTTATTATAATTTATAATATCAACCAATCCAAGTTGTTTAGAAGGAATTATGTGAAATGGAGGAGACGAATTGACGAAAGTAACGATTATAGCAGGCGGACATTCCGTCCAATCTCGATTAACCGGTGTTCTGCATCATGTTCAGCAGTATTTAACGATCAATGGAATCGATGTACATATCATTCAAGTTCACCAGCTGCCTAGCAGCGCATTAATACGTGCGGACTTTTCAAACGAAGAGGTTGTTAAGGCCATTGAACTTGTGAATGAGAGTGACGGTGTCATTGTGTTAACGCCTGTCTACAAAGCATCATTTTCTGGTATTTTAAAAACGTTTTTAGATTTACTTCCACAGAAAGCGTTACAAGGAAAACCCGTCCTTCCGTTCGTTTTAGGAGGAACCTATGGTCACCTGCTCGTCATTGAATATGCTCTTAAACCGATTATTCATCAACTTGGTGCAACGGTTGTTCAATCTGGCGTGTATGTCGTGGATCAACAGGTCACAAAGCAGGAATCAGGTGATTACTTACTTGATTCAGATGCCACAAACAGGTTAAACCTCGCATTATCTCAATATCAAAGTCTGATAGGAGGAACAGCCAATGTCGTTCACCCTTAGTATTCTTGATCAAAGCCTTGTCGGTGAAAACGAGAACGCAGAGACGGGCATTCAGCATACTGTCAGATTAGCTGAAGCAGCGGATCAGCTTGGCTATCACAGGTTTTGGGTGTCTGAACATCACAATAACCCTCAAGTAGCAGGTTCTTCCCCTGAAGCTCTTGCCGGCTATCTCTTAGCAAAAACAAACAACATACGAATTGGGTCTGGCGGTGTCATGCTTCAGCATTACAGTCCGTTCAAAGTGGCTGAAACATTTCACGTCCTAGCATCATTAGCGCCTGGAAGAGTCGATTTAGGTGTTGGGAAAGCACCGGGAGGACTGAACCTATCGACACAAGCTCTTCAGGAAGATTATCAGGCGTCACGAAAGGATTTTTCTCAAAAATTAGTAGATCTCAAAACCTATCTGACGGAACACACAAATGAATTGAATGCTCAGCCCATCCCTCGTTTATCACCTGACATGTTCCTTTTAGGGGGAAGTATAGAGAGCGCTGAATTTGCAGCAAAACTTGGTATCTCCTTTGTCTTTGCCTTCTTCATTAATGGAGATGAAGCCTTATTAAAAGAAGCAAGAGAGACCTTCCAAACATATCAGAAAGCGGGCACCCGCCAGCAGTTCCTTCTTGCCATCACCGTTTCTGTAGCCGATGATCCCGAACAAGCACTTTCGCATATCAAACAAAAGGAAACAGTAAAGGTCTCCTTTTCCGATGGAAGAAAGCTGAATGTCACATCGTTAGAGGATGCAGAAAAACTGGTGAAAGAGACGGAGAAGGAACAGTACAACATTCACGTACAAAAAACCGGCTATACCGCTGGCACAAAAGAAACCGTTCATCACAGGCTGTCTGAGCTAGCCGAGTCATACGATATCAATGAATTCATCGTGCTGTCGCCGATCGTAGATATTGATAAAAGGATCACGTCTATCACTTTATTAAAAGAAGCACTTGATCAAGAACAAACAAACCAAAAATCAATCAATCAAGAGGTGAACGTCTAATGTCAAACAGTCAAAAAATCATTTTATGGAGCAAAAATGGATGCAGTTATTGCAAGGACATTCAATCCTACTTCAACGAACAGCAGATTCCTTTTTCAACGATTGATGTCACAGAACATGATGATTACAGAAACATTTTAGAAGCAAAATACGGTGTCCGCTATGTGCCTGTAGTTGAGATCAGTCATGATCCCCACCTGTATCAAGCATTGCTGAATCCAGATATCGAGACTTTAAGAAAAGCATTAATCTGACATTACATTTTGAATGGAGGTTTGTCATGAGTCGAGATATTTTTCGCATCGCTACCGAAGAAGATGCGCCAGCTTTTTTAGAATTGCTGTCCAGTGCATTTAAACCGCTTGGGGAAATGGGCATCGATTGGCCATCCACAAACGCCACACTTGAAATGGTCACAGAAAACATTACACAGTCCGCTGCCGTTGTATTAGAACGAGACGGCCGGCTCATCTCAACCATCACCATACGTTTTCCTTGGGAGAGCACTCAGCCGGTCTCAGGCTATCCATTTGTCTGGTGGTTTGCGACAGCTCCTGATTTAGCCGGTCAAGGGATTGGAAATAAGCTGCTCGATTATGTAGAAAACACCTTGCTCCGGCAGACATATAAAGCGCCTGCATATACACTGGGCACTTCTGGCCGGAAACACCCTTGGCTTTTAGAGATGTACGAACGAAAAGGATATACAAAATATATTGAACGCGAGGCTGAAAATGGAGATTTAGGTGTTTTGATGTATAAAGTCCTTATCCCTGAACGCTTTGATCCAGCCATTCTAGGGGCACCACCCGCAGAAGAAAAAGTCGAAACGACTTCTACATAGGAGGTGATTCAACGTGGGTGAGTTTTTCAAATGGGAGTATGTGGTCACACTCTTTCCTAAAGTATTATCAGCCCTTCCAACAACCTTGCTAATTGTTTTATTTGCCACTTTGATTGGCAGCTTTCTTGGATTCATCCTTGCTTATTTTCGAATTGAGCGCATTCCTGTTCTGCATCAACTCAGTGCAGTCTATGTCTCATTTATTCGCGGGACGCCTATCCTGGTTCAAATGTTTATTGTCTTTTATGGTCTGCCAGGTGTGCTCGCAGCAATTGGCCTTGATATCTCCATGTGGAACAAATTGATCTTTCTTTATATTACATATGGACTCAATACAGCTGCCTACTTTTCAGAAATATTCCGATCAGCCTTATCAAGTGTTCCAGCATCTCAATATGAAGCGGCTGCCTCAATTGGGCTGACGAAATGGCAGATTTATAGAAGAACGCTCATTCCTCAAGCAGGAAGAATCGCGCTCCCGAATATTGGCGTGGCCATTGTCAACTTATTACAAAATACCTCCCTCGCCTTTACACTGGGCGTGATGGATATTATAGGAAAGGTCCAAACATTAGGGGCTTTATACTATCGCGTATTAGAAGGATACTTTATTGCTGCCGTCATTTTTATTATGTTAAGTATGATGCTGGAAAAAGCGTTTGACCTATTAGAAAAACGGATCAATACACCGAAAAAAAGAAAACAGCGTCAGACGACATTCGTTTCCTTAAAAAGACCCGAAACGGCCTTCACAGTCGAAAAGCGTGCGAAGTAAAACGAGGAGGATTTCACATGAAAAATAACAAACAATTCAAAAAACATTACATCATCGGTCTGCTTACACTTGGCTCATTGCTGCTTACTGCCTGCGGAAATACGGAACAATCGAATGAAGTCAAAGCAGAAGCAGCGAATAATGATCCAGATGCGAAAGAAATCATCGTTGGCACAGGGAACGCTTACCAGCCTTTCGTTTACTTAGATGAAAACGGTCAATTAACAGGCTATGAGAAAGCTGTATTAGATGAAGTGGATCAGCTGCTTCCACAATATAAGTTTAAATATGAATCCTTTGAATTTAAAAATATTCTGCCCGCTTTAGATGCTGGTAAAGTAGATCTCGCTGCCCATCAATATGAAATCAATGATGAGCGCCAGAAGAAATATCTATTTGGAAAAGTTGGCTACACAGACTATACAAGCTATGTCGTTGTTGATAAAGCATCTGGTCATGATTTTCAAAGCCTTGACGATTTGGCTGGACACAAAGTGCACACCTCTACAGGAAGTAATTTCGCTTATCTTCTAGAGCAATATAACGAAAAGCATGATCGGAAAATTGACATTGTCTACGGAGATGGCGGGAACGAAATTCTCGTCAAAAACCTTCAAAATGGCACAGTCGATGCGGCCTTGCTCACAAAGTATGACGTCAACAAGCTAAACAAACAATTCAATGCCAATCTAGTCACCTCTGGAAAGCCTGTAAACGTATCTAAAACGTATTATCTATATCAAAAAAACAATACAAAACTTCAAAAAGACATTGATCAAGCATTACAAAAACTGATCGATAACGGCAAGCTCGCTGAATTGTCTAAGAAAATTTTGGGCGGAGACTTTACTACATCATAAGAAAGGAGCGATCTGAGTGAATTTTGATGTTGCCTTTATGCTGCAGGCCTTTTTAGCCGCACTTCATTATTTGCCAACGACGCTGTTATTAGGCTTTCTCCCGCTATTATTTGGCTCAGTCTTTGGATTTGGTATTGCCCTTATCCGTTTTTATCAGGTGCCTGTATTGTCTCCATTGTTCAAATGGTTTGTGGCTATTTTTAAAGCAATTCCTGTTGTCCTCATTCTGCTCGTATCTTATCTTCTTTTTTCCGATTCACTGGATCATTTGGCTGCATCTCTTTCTCTTCAGATTCGTTTCAGTGATTTGGACAGACGATGGATTGCCATTTTCGCTCTTACTTTATATGCCGTAAGCGGGTTATCTGAAATATTTCGAAGCTCTCTTGCATCTATTCCAAAGGGGCAATTCGATGCTGCTCTATCCGTTGGTTTCACCAGCAAACAAGTCTTACGAAGGGTCATCATACCGCAAGTCTTTCCCATCGCCCTTCCACTTTTGAACAACATGCTGATCAGTTTAATCAAAGCCTCTTCTCTCGTCTCTATGGTGTCTGTGGTCGATATTTTAAACGGCGCTTTAATCAAAGCCAATGCGAACTATCGTTATCTTGAAGCCTACATCGCCGTTGCTCTGATTTACTGGGCACTGTGTGCCTCTATCGAAGCCATTACAGCCGGATACGAGAAATATGGACTCAAAAACAAAAGGAGACGATTGGCATGATTGACATCAAACAGGTGCATAAAGCGTTCGGTAAAAACCAGATTCTAAAAGGAATTGATTTAACGGTAGAAAGAGGCGAAGTGGTCGTCATTTTAGGTCCGAGCGGTTCTGGGAAATCAACCTTTCTGCGATGCTTGAATTTTCTTGAGCGTGCGGATCAAGGAGAAATCAGCATTGATCAAACGACCGTCAAATTCAATCAAGCAAGGCCTAAAGACATTCTCGCACTTCGCAGAAAAACCGCCATGGTCTTTCAGCAATACGATTTATTTCTTCATAAAACAGCAATTGAAAACGTCATGGAAGGTTTAGTCATTGCCCGTAAACAACCGAAAGATCAAGCCTATGACACAGCTCTCCAATTACTCACAAAGGTCGGATTACTGGAGAAAAAGGATGCCTATCCGCATCAATTATCCGGCGGACAGCAGCAGCGAGTCGGCATTGCACGGGCACTCGCTTTGAATCCAGAAGTCATTTTGTTCGACGAACCGACCTCTGCATTAGATCCCGAACTTGTAGGAGAAACGCTTGATGTCATTAAACAGGTAGCACAAACCGGGGTCACCATGATCATCGTCACCCATGAGATGAGCTTTGCCTATGATATTGCCGACAGAGTCATTTTCATGGAGGATGGGGTCATCGTCGAATCAGGTACGCCGGAAGAAGTCTTTGAACAGACGAAAGAAGAACGTACAAAACAATTTTTAGCGAGATTCTCTTATCACCATTCATAAAATACAAGTCGATCCATGCGGTCGGCTTGTTTTTGCGCAAAATAAAAACCAGTCTGTTCTAGCCATCAGCCATCACACACTGGTTCTTCTCGTTAGTTCAATTCCTTCAACTGATCAATATAAGCAAGGGCCGCCTCAAATTCTTCGTCCGTATAGCGCTGCTTGCTTTTAATAGTAAAGACCTTTTCCTTTACCTCATCTTCTGGCAGGTCATCAAAATATAAAATCGTTGAGACAAGCTCTAGGAAACGGGACGATTGCTCGTTCATCTGCTGCGTCAGCGCTTTGAGGTCAGGCATGTCCACTTCACACTGATCGAGAAACTCTTTCCCATTGTCCGTCAGCGAATAGCGATATTGATAGTATCCGCCCTTTTTTTCCTTCATTTCGTCCAAGAATCCAAGGTTGCACAGCTCTTCGATTCTGAGCGTCAACTCCTCTGAATAGGGGCCATAAAAATGAAAATCGTATTTCTCGTAAAAAGGCAAATCTAGCTTCTTTGCTATGTAAATCATCTTTTGCAGCTTCTTCCGTCCAACGATTTCCCCTGATTCAGAGAATACCTTCATCAACTTTGCATGCTCTTTCAACAAATTCCCGACATCTCCTTTTTCAGTACTTCCTTATCCCAAACCAAGCAGCTTCATGATCGCCTTCTTTTCTTCAGCTTTTTCCGACATATCTACAATTAAGTCCATCGGGAAATAAAGTTTATGATCGGTTCTTCGTTTACCGGAAATGGCGTCAACAATATCTGACTGTCTCGACAGTTCTTTAATATGACCACTTTGCGTCAAAAGGTGGATTGGCAGCCTCTCTTCTTCCTCCCCTGGTCTGTAGAAGTCATAGGGCAAGTCAGAGGAAGAGTCGACCACTAAATAGTAGTCAGGATCAATTCCTGCTTCCTTGAACAAGGCGGTCAGCTTGAAATATTTCGTCATTTCTTCATTTGGATTAAACTCTGTATATTGGAACAATCGGCGGTTCATAAAACGGCGGCACAAATCAGCCAGCACGTGATCTTCTTCATCTTCCCACGCCTGAAAATAAAATAAGACAATGGATTCATCCAGCTTAATATAGTCCTCTGTGGTGACATTCCCCTCAAAGATTGAATAAAAGTGAACTGGGGCATGTGTAAAAATATAGCCAGTTTCATGCAGCTCTTTTGCCCGATGAAGGATTTTCGTTAAAATCACTTCCGCACTTCGTGTCACTGGATGGAAATAGACTTGCCAGTACATTTGATAGCGGCTCATAATATAATCCTCAACCGCATGCATCCCGCTCTGCTTCATCACAATCTGATCTTCTCTCGGGCGCATCACACGTAAAATACGTTCCATATCAAAGTGGCCGTAGCTGACGCCTGTATAGTAGGCATCACGCTGCAAATAGTCCATACGGTCGGCATCAATTTGACTTGAGATCAAACTGACCACCTGTTTGTTTTGATACGTTTTGGCAATGACTTCAGCCACATGCTTCGGGAAATCATCACTCACCCGGCGGAGCACTTCATTGACTTCCGTCTGCCCTAAAATAATATCTCTAGTAAACGATTCATGGTCTAAGTGGAAGACCTTTTCAAAGGAATGAGAAAATGGACCATGTCCGAGGTCATGAAGCAAGGCAGCACTAAGTACAAGCTCGCGCTCTCCTTCATCCCACTCAGGCCGCCCTTTAAACACATCATCCACAATTCGTCTCACAATCTCGTATACACCGAGTGAATGATTGAATCGGCTGTGTTCTGCACCATGAAACGTCAAATAAGTAGTTCCTAGCTGTTTAATTCGTCTCAGGCGCTGAAACTCTCTTGTTCCTATTAAATCCCATATTAATGCATCCCTTACGTGAACATAACGGTGCACAGGATCTTTAAATACCTTTTCCTCAGATAATTTCCCTTTTGGATACGCCATCGTTTCGTCCCTCTTTTTTTAAGACGTGTTTCTATTATATCGGGTAATTTTCCCCGAAAACATCCTTGAATTTGCTGGTGAATGTGTTCTCAAAGATTGCACGGACGTAAAAAGCCCGACCTGACAGGGACGGACCTCTTTTTAGGTCGACTGAACACATTCAGTGACATTTATTTGACTTTTTTTTGCACCTTTTCGAGTAATTCATCTTCTGTTGGTGCGGATAATGGGCGATTGTTCACAAACGCAAAAGCCTTTTTTCGTCCTGGACCACAATAGGATTGACAGCCGATCTCAATTTTTGCATCAGGATCAACCGATTTGAGTCGAGGCAATAACGTCTTTAGGTTCGTCGCATCACAATCGTCACATACGCGAAACTCATTAGCCATGGTCTTACGCTTCCTTTCAATGATGATACTTCATTCTATATGAAACAGTTGGACAGCCAATCATGAATAATATACCACCCAACATTGTACCTCGAAGCGGCTGGACTTGCAAGACGCTTTGCCGCCCCAATCATCCGCTTACATAAAAGCTAGTATTTTCCACTATCCTTTTAGCAAACTTGTATAAACCTTCATGAACTTGGCTAATCTAATACCATCAAATCATATGGGGGTTTAAACACATGTCAAAACAAAGACAAGATGCTTGGTCAGAGGAAAATGATCTCCTCCTGGCAGAAACCGTCTTACGTCACGTCAGAGAGGGCAGCACGCAGCTTAATGCGTTTGAAGAAGTAGGAGATAAACTGAACCGCACCTCAGCGGCATGCGGTTTTAGATGGAATGCTGTCGTCAGACATCAATATGAAAAAGCGTTGGCACTTGCCAAAAAACAGCGAAAACAACGGATGCGTGCACTTGGCAATGGCCAGCCAGCGAAAAAGCGATTACTTTATCAGCCGCAAGTAGAAGAAACGGTTACTCAAGAGGAATTCGCACAGGAACTGGAGCCAGCAAAGGAAGAAACCTTTGCACCAGCAGCTGAAACTGCTGAACAGCTTCAGTTTGTGGATCAAAGCTACAATGAAGAGTTAGCTAGTTTATCACATTTATTGTCACAGGCTTCTCATGCCCCAAATACCGCAGAGAAAAAGCCGGAAGCAAATCCATTTAGGCAGCATCAAGAATTAACCATCGACGATATCATTGATTTCTTACGCCGTTATGAAGGCGATGGTCAGCAATCCACTGCCTTACGTATGGAAAACAGCCGCTTAAAACGAGAAAACAATGAGCTTTCTCATAAAGTCTCGCAGCTAGAAGCTGAAGTGAAAAAGCTTGAAAAAGATCAGCTCACGATTCAAGAAGATTATGAAACACTCGTCAAAATCATGAACCGTGCAAGAAAACTAGTTTTGTTTGAAGAGGACGATAGTGCCGCACCAACCTTTAAAATGGACCGAAACGGCAACCTCGAAAAAATGGCAGAATAACAAAAAGTGCTCCCCGCCTCGGGAAGCACTTTTTAAATGCCCAAAAATAGCATCACACTAAAAAGGACATTGATCAAAAACACGAACATAAAAATATATCGGACCTGCCTTACTTGAAAATCACCAAATATAAAAATATAAAGACCTGCGATGCCAAGTGTCAGGACAGGCTGAAGAAATGACACTAAAAGCGAAATGCCGTAGCCGGCTCCCATGAGGACAGGAAGCCATAGTAAATAGAGGTAACCGCCATTTTTGGATTTCAAGAAACCACTCCCTCTCTTTCTTCTATCTGCTTGATTTCAGGCTGAACAAATTTGAGTCCGGCCATTGTGCGGCCGCGTCTTTGTGATGTCCAGACCGCAATCGCCCGCTGATCTATCAGAGATTCTGTGTCAATGGTGATCAGCACTTTGTCATGTAATTCAATTGAAGCTTCAGACTCGATTTTGCACCCAGATAAACTAATATCATGTATGTTCACCGGCACCTTCTCTTCTAACCGGCCCTCATAGGACAGCGTGCCTGCCACACCTTGCAAAGGTCTTCTCATCCATTTGCGCTGCAAGGCCTTTGGTACCTTCTTCGTTTTTCTTACAAAGCGGAGAAACGTCCGAACAGCATAGGATTTTTTCTCACGATCCGTTATGGATACATGCTCTCGTGTGAATAAAAAGCGGATCAGTGATAAATACTCTGATTTTTCTGTATCAGTAAAAGCAACACCAACCATCAGCCTGTCTCCCTCTGGATGGCTCCAAACCACATCACACGCCACACTTTCATCCTCTGAAAAGAACAATTGCGTTTGCCCTTGATAGAGAGAAGGAGCTTGATCAAGTGGAATGGATAGACGCGCACCTGAATCACTCATATCTAGTAGAAAACAAGCAATCGACTCATCTTGATGTTCAGAACGAAGCTGTCCCTCTTTTTCAATGACAAACCGCTCTGATTTTCGATAACGCGGACGATCAAACGCCACAATGAGTGCCATGAATAGACCTGCACCGTTATAAAGCACCCAAAAAATATTAATCAACGTGAGGTCAGCATTCATCGTCCCTTTTACCTTCACATCGTATCCTATTTTCACAAGGACAAGCAATGAGAGCAGCAAGAAGATCAAATGAGGAATCATCGTTTTCAAATGAAAATGTCTCTTGTCCGTTTGAATTCCCTTCGGTGTCACAAGAAATTCAACCCTCTTCTTCAAAAACAACTCACTTAAAGCCACACCAGCTAGATGGAATGCCATAGAGCTTTCGTAAATATGACTCCAAAACATACTTCTTTTTTGGTTCGACACCAGTTTAAACGCTAAATACGAACTAAAGAACGCCGGCAGCCAAAACATAAAAATGGACTGGAAATCTGCCCAGAAACTTTGAATACCAAACAATAAAAACAAAATCGGTGTAAGAATGTAAATCATTTTAAACAAACCGTTAAACCAATACACAATGCCATCTAAATAAAGAACTCGCTGCATAAGCGTTAAGCCGCGAACCTTCAATGGATTAAACTTACGGGCGCACTGAATGTTCCCTCTCGACCACCGGTCTCTCTGCTTTAACAGATCAAGCCAGCTTTCAGGTGCGAGCCCGACGGCTAATACTTCTCCGACAGACACAGATTTAAACTTCCCTTGGAGAAGCATTCCGGTCGCCATGTCTTCTGTAATCACTCCGGTAGCAAATCCGCCAATATCCTCTAAGGCCGTTCTTCTAAATACAGTATTACTCCCGACATACATCACAGCATTGAACCGATCCTTACCAGCTTGAAGGGTTTGCATGAAGAAGTCCTGTTCATTTGGAATTCGATCCTTCGAGAACATATTATATTGGAAAGGATCTTCGTTATAAAATGCTTGTGGAACTTGAACAAACGCAGTGGCTCCATCATGAAAGTAAGGCACTGTCTTTTCTAAAAAGGCAGGAAGGGGAACCATATCAGCATCAAGTGTGAGAATCAGCTCCCCATTCGTTTGAGACATCGCATGGTTTAAATTACCCGCCTTAGCAAACTTGTTATCCGTTCTTGTCAGATAATGAACACCAAACTCAGAAGCAAGCTGCTCTACAGACTCCCTCTTGCCATCATCACATAAATAAATGTGGACGCTGCCTTTTGGGTAAGAGAGATTCAAACAACCTGCAACCGTGCGTTTCAGCACTTCAATTGGTTCATTATATGTAGCTATGAAAATATCAACTGTTGGCAGCCTGTCAAGATCACTGATCGTGACTTGTTTCCGATTTGAAGGCTTCCAAACAAGTGTATAAAACACAAGCAGCTGTAAAAATCCAATACATTCACAGGCAACAAGCAAGATGCCCATTATCATATTAAATGTACCTTCATGCGGCAGTGTAAAGAAAAGACGCCAGCAAATATATGCGGCATTTGTTAACACACAGAGCACAATGATGATTTTTTTAACAGTAGAGGCCAAGGGCTGAATACGACACATCACATACAACACAGACAAAACACAAAGCATCAACAGCGGGTAATACGTGGTGAATAATGACAACAAATTTACCTTCTTTCTTACGCCATAAATGACTATCACATATAAAATTCCATAACAAAGGAGGGGATTCTTTCATAAGATTGCCCCTCCAAATCTATTCAAGTAGCCAAATCAACTATTATTTCCATAACCTATCTAACTGATTTGAATAAAAATCAATCGCTTTTCGATAACTTAAAATAGCAGGATCTTTTGTCGTTTCAGTTAAACAGTTCAGTAATATTTCCATCGCTTTGCTATGTTCTTTCAAATTATACAAAGTCATGGCATAGAACGTTTGAATGGCTTTGTTGTCCGGATAAGTTTCCATCCCTTTTAGGAATATCTGTTTTGACTTTTCATATTCTCCTAAAGTTCTGTATGTACTTCCTAACCCTAGTAAAGCGTCTTCTAGTTCTTCTGAAGACAATCCTAACTCAATGGCCCTTTCATAAAAAAAGACAGCTTGCCTTTCCTCACCTAACAGGTCATAACTCCAGGCACATTGATAATGAATAGAGGCATCGTTTGGATACTCCTCTACAAGATGAGACAGCATTTCATTTGATTCTTGAAGATGTCCACTTTCTCGAAGTTCAATGGCTTTCTCAAGCTTTGTTTTCATCACTTCACCTCTACTCTTTTCAAGATGAAAAGGCTGATGTTACGAAAACACCTTTTCATTCCGCTCAATCATCCGCGTCATGTTTTTCTCAAATTCCAGCTGTTCTTCTGCGTTCAGGCCCGAGGATGTTAGCTGATCACTAAGCTTTTGAAGCTCCTCTAGTAATAAACGCATGAGCAGCGTACAATCAATCGGTTCACCGATTAATTCTGATAAAGATGCCATCGTATCCGGCTGTATATCAGGAAATACTGCCTTCACTTCTTGCCGTTTATCCTTTAAGGCGGCGTCATAAAAACGGCGGATCAAGTCGGCACGTTCACGCCCGCTTCCATCTGCACACAAATAAATTTGCACAGCGACCCCACCGCGTAATCTACGCTGAGAAATGCCTGCAAATTTCTTTCCATTAATACTTAAATCATAGCTGCCTGGACAATATGAGCCGACAATTTCATAGGCTTCAATGTCCACCTCATACATCGACAGCATCCGGCGGATCAATTCCACCATCGCATCATACCCGCGGTCAATATCAATGCCCTTCTTTTGTTCCGCAAAGATTAAAGACACATTCAGTACACCTTCATCCAGCACCACAGCAAGACCGCCTGAGTTGCGCACAATTACGCGATAGCCCTCTTCCTCAAGCAGCTTTACGCCATCTTGGAGGAATGGAAGTCTTGTATCCTGAATCCCAAGCACAATCGTATTGTGATGCACCCAAGAACGGGCAGTCGCTGGTGAGAGGCCTTTCCCCACCGACGCGCAAAGCGTATCATCCATCGCAAAGGATTGCTTCGGGTCCACATAAAGACCAAGACTCGACTGATCGATAATCCGCCATTTCGGCTGTGTCAGTAACTCAATAGGTTCATTTTTCATCTCCTGCATATCCTCTCGTACATAAACTGTGTTTATTATAACATGTGATGAATGGAGGGAGAATGCAAAAAGCTCTATGACATTTGGTGTCACAGAGCGTTTCAGTTGGATGATTTGGTTTTCTTGTTCTTGCTTTTCATGTTGAAATATACAGAGATATCATAACCACAAAACCAGCAGAAATCCATGTATTCCAAGGCAATGTGAACATCTCCTTTAAGAGATTACACTTCTATGATACAGCCCTCACTCACCCATTTCAGAAAGTTATCGGCCATCAGCTCTGCATGCTGAGGGTCCATTACACCAGCATCCACGATCCATATCTTTTTCTCCTCTTCAGCCAGCCGCATGAGAAATACTTGCCCGCCGCCATCGTCGCCAATCGCCACATAGCCGCTTGCATATTGCTGAACCTCCCATGTTTTATTGCGTTCCACCATGTCCTCGGTCCCGTATAGAAGCACCTCACCGCCAATGGAACATCCATTTGTCTGTTTCAGCAATTCCTTATAAGCACGGGGCAGCACCATGTTTAGCTGGGATTCTGCCTCTTTGATATGTATGTCACTTGCTGGTTTGTTCACGTGCAGATGTGGGATTTCAGGTAAATTGATCATTTTTAAGAGCCTCCTCTATTTTAAGCTGCTAATTTTTTCATCACCCTTTTATACAAACGAAGGAGCATTTTTAAAAGAAAATAGAAAATGACCACATCGAGTATAAAACCCCACAATAGAAATTCAAAAGTATGATGTCCGTGCAAAACTAGCCAATCAATAGGGAAACCGCGATAATCAGCATCTGAGTAAGAAACTCCTCTCAGCAAAGCTGTTCCTATAACAATCAGAATACTGATACTTAACAGCCAGTTGGATGTTTTTTTGTTTTTGTGTTGTTTATGTTCCATATGCATTCCTTTCTCTGTTTTGCAGCCCGATACAAGACTTGATTCCAGTACTACAGACAACCGTCCTATCTATTACAGCATTTCTTTAAGCAAACTCTCTGCTTTATGTAATTCATCTAAAAAGGGGTTTAGATAGTCATTATAACTATCCAAATAAGCTCTCACCCCGCCAATGATCAAAATCTTTTGGAGATCTTCATTATTCTGAATGATCCTTTGTGCATTTTTATATCTTTTGTATATTAATTGGAGAACACCTTGATTGATTTCTTGTGGATATTCTTTTTCTAGGATGTTGATGACGGTTTGGATTTGTTTCGTTAGTTGTTGTTTTTTGTTCATTGAACGCTCCTATTTTCAAGGTTTTATTTAAATCATTCAATGGTACTTTACTGTTAATAATATTTATTGAGCTTTGATATACACATGCGATATCATATTTCAGCCCAGACTGCCCCAGTTATGAACCTACAGAAACCAGTTTTGCCAACGATCAACTTGAAGCATATTTCACTAACTCATAAATAATAAAAAGGCCCTCTTACCGAGGGCTTGGATTTTAAAATTCTAAGATGTCAATAGTTACTCATCTGCCAATTCCCATACTTTTTGACCATCTACCAAAATCTTATTTGGTGGATCATCATAAAGAGATATCTCAACTAAAGAGCTTTTCTCTTGAATTAACCAATCGTATACACTGCCACTGTTTTCATTAGGATGAGATAGAATATCATTTACTTGGAAAGCAGCAGCAATATATTCTGTAAAATTAATATCATCTTCATCTAACATATTATTTGTTTCAAAAACTGTATCTAGTTTTCCTAAGATTTTCAATCCACTATTCCATTCCAAAACCATATCTTTTTTTTCATACTTTATTAATGTTCCAATCAAAGAATCATAACCCATTATTTACCTCCGATTCATCATTTTAAGGCCTCGCTGGTACGATGTGAGCACCATCTTTCCCATAATGTATCATTCCCTTAGTAGTCTCTTCATACTTTCCAGTATCAATATTATAGTATTTTCCTATCGCTTGGCCAAAGTCTATCCTTTCTTTATTCTTACCCAATTCTTTGCCTGTCCCTGCATATTTATCCAGCAATTCTTGTGCCTTTTTATTATCTCCGTAAAAAATGCTTTTCTTTTTTCCATTTGCTACTTCTTGCTTGTAATTTGGTGTTTCTGGAATATGTTTTTCTTGAGCTCCTGATTTTACTTTTGCAGGGAAACCATTTACTTCACGGTACGGTCCTTTTGGTACGGATTGTTTACCGTAAGTAGGTGTTTTAACCCTCTTCACATTCTTCCCTTGATCCAACCTAAAAACATATTTCCCAACCTTCACTATTTTCGTTATTGGGATGATAGAGGCGGCGGATAGGGCTTGATCTGTTCTGCTGATGTTTTGGCTAGTTTCTGGGTCTTTGCCAGTAACGGCTCGGTAGCCGTCGTAGATGCCGCTGTATTGTAGGATGATGTTTTCGGTGGTTGAGACGACTTCACCGTCTAATATGCGTTTAGCGTTGCCACGGCTGCGGCTTTCTGGAATTTTGTCGACTTCTTCTATTCTTATTTCGCCGTTTGTGATATACGTTCGGATGATTTGTTTATTGGCGTAAACGGTGTATCTTCCACCAATAAAGTCAATATCCGACGGATTCGTGACGACTTCATCTGCGATGTCGAATTCTTTTAACTTTTTAATGTCTTTTACGTTGTATAGTCTACCATTTATGACTCTGATGTCTCTATGAATCTTGTTTTTCCCGTTCACAGCTTCCTTTTGTAATGTCGTAAGCGATGGATCGTTTGCTGTGAATTGTTTACTGATGTTTTTATGGGTGTCATTCAGAACAACCGTCTCCACATTCGCCTGTTGTTTCTCTTTCAGTTTCTTCAGCATGATCATCATTGGATTGTCTTTTGGGTTATCTATTTTATCTTTCAATCCACTGATGGTGCTGCTTACTTTCACTTCTTTTCCATCTTTGAAAATAGATCCCTTTTGATAGCTCGTGATGTCGATTTTTGGGCCGGTGAACATGGTACTTAAGGTATCTATGTATTGCTTCATTGTTTGGAGGGAGCTTTTGGTTTCATGTAAAGCACTTGTCTGCTCCCGGTCAAATGCATGAAGCAAACCAATGGTTCTTGAGGTCTCGAGCCATGCCTTTTGATAGTTTTGCTGAAACACTGACTCGTCTACATTTGGTAAATGAACAATATGACCAACTCTGCCGATGGCATGGTTTACCTCTGATACAATTTCAGAAATCGTTCGTTCAGCTTTTTTTAAGCCTTGATCAAGATCATGTTCGATAAATGCTTGTGATATAAAGCCGTGCTCATTTGATTCTAGCGCGTGAAGAGCCTGCTTTGTGTTTTTCAATGCAGCGCTATATTCCTCAATGACGACCTGAAAGAATTGCAAGAAGGGAATATGGCATTCTGTATAAAAGGCGCGGATGGCTTGTCCCGCCTCTCCCTTTAGTGCGCCATCGAGTGAGATGATGTGATGGATTTGTTTTTCTAGGGAGCTGATTTGCTGTGACTGCTGCTTTAACGCATTCAGCGTTTGATCTATTCCGTTTATTAGCGCAAAGGCGTCAAGGGTTTTCATTGCGTTCTCCTTTATTTTCTTTTACTGCTGGAAGCAAGCGCCTTGTCCGTTTCAATCATGGTGTTCACCGCTTGTTCTGTTTGTACAAGCTGTTTCTGAAGAATGTCTATATAGGATGTACTTAATTCGTTCAGCTGCTGATTGATCTTTTCTAATGTATTTGCCGTCAGGAGCTGATTTCTTCCTTTGATGGTGGTTGGAAGGGCTGCATTCATTTGAGCGCCTGATTGTTTTGCATGCTGTAATACTCGTTTGACCTGACTGGCATCTATTTTAATTTCTCTGCTCATGTGACTACCCTCTTTTTTCTTCCAATTGTTGCTGCTTTTCTTTCTCTATTTTTCTTTCTACCGAATGGATTTCATGTTCTAATGAATGGATCTCTGATTTTAAGTCACTGATTTTCTCATCAATTCGATTCACTAGATTGGTCAGCTGTACAGCTTTTATTTCCTGACTAGCGGAAGCCATTTCGTCTCGAATGTCATCAAACGTGTCTGCTAAATGACCAAACCATGTATGTGATGTCAGATCTGGATGAGTGATTTTCTTGCTGGCATCTGACAGGGCCCATTTTGCCTCTTTGATTTCTTTGCGGCACATGTTGAGTTCGATGATTTGTTCTTTTTTGATAGATATATCTGCCTTTAATGAATACAAGGCTGCTTTATAACCGATGATTGCTCCAGATATGGTCAAACACCTCTATTCCTTAAATAGTCCTCCGTTATGTTACCATTTACTAGCACGAGAGGCATATGATTGAAAGTGAATTTACCAAAAAATGAATCGTGCGTATTGGGTTTTAATACCTATTTCTCGCGTACAAAAAAGCTGGATCCATTTACTGAATCCAGCTTTTTATTGCTTATTTGAGCGATTCACCTGCTGATGCTGATGGATGATCGCTAAATGAGGTGTCTTTCTTTTCAGGAATATAATGGAGAGAGAAACCAACAAGACTAAAAAAGGCACTTAGCACCAGTGTTGGGTTTTTGAATAGATTCGTACTCGCAATAATCATATCTCCCTTTTGCAAAAGAATCCCTAGTATTTGACCGAATACCAACAGGGCTCCTGACGTTAAGAACAGGACAAGCAGCACTTTAAATAAAAATTCCATCAATGCTCTCATGTGTTTCTCCTTTCTATACTGGAAGTATTCCCATTCCGATGAGCCAGCCAATTCCTACGATCGGCAGCATATAGTAGAGAATCAGAGGTATAAACGTTTTCTCTGGTCTGGCTCCTGCAAGACCAGAAGCAATGAAAATCGATCCTGATGCCGGCGGGGAAGCGCCTTCTGTCGATGAAAAAGCAAGAATGGCGACAACAGCTACAACTGGGTCCACTCCGACTGAGACTAAAGCTGAAAATGAGACAAGTCCAACAGCTGTTAACGTGGCTGTTGAAGATAATGGTCCAGCCACCAGCGTAACAAGAATACCCACAATGAGCACCATAAGCCATTTCGGAATGGTAAGTACTGATGTGATTTGCGTCAAATCTTCTGCGAGTCCTAATTCAGCAAGCACCTGACTAGCAGCAACAGCAAACAGCATCAAGGCGCCGATCGTTGTAAACTTAGGAATGGCCGACTTGAAAAACTGAGACCAATCTAGTGCAGACGCCTTTTTTCTTCCAATTGTTAAACTAATCAACATCATGAGAATCGGAATCCACGTAATTAAAGAAATTTGATCCATTGCCTCTGGTCCAATGTTTGGATTACTTTTTAAGTAGTTTGCCAGCGGACCTATTGTGATAATGATAGGAATCAAGGCACCGAAAAAAATAAAGATCGACTTCCACCCTTGTTTCACAGCTTCCCTAAAAGGAAGAATATCATCTGGCGGCATGGCCTGAATTTTATTCTTTTTCACCAGAATATACACCAGAATAAATCGGTATACGACTTGATACAGTCCTCCTATTAACAGGGCAATATATAAATCTCCCTCAGATACAAGGGCTGCAATTGGTGCAAACCCCAGCATGATAAACATTGAAGAGTTCGGAGGCAGTGCCGCCCCAAGTCCGCCATTCCCTGCTAAAATCGTAGCCGTATGGGTTCGGCTCCAGCCTGATTTAATCATCCAAGAGGCCGTGATAGAGCCAGTGGCCGCTGTGTTTGCAGAATTTGAACCTGAAAGAGCACCTAAGACTGCTGAACCTAACGTACTCATATAAGCCGCTCCACCAGGAAGTTTTCCTACAACCGAATTTAAGATTCGCAAGAGTGCATGAATTAATTCCAGCTTTTCGATTAAATAGGCCATGAATACAAATGCGACAGCTGCATAGAGCACCTCATATGTGGATGCAAATTTTAATCCATCCCAGAACAGTCTTAGTGCATCCAATCCGCCAAATAATGTGGTTGCAATAAAGCCTAATAGCATGGCTTCTCCCATATTCCGCTTCACGACGACATTCCATATAATGATGACAGCTATGAATACAATCAACGCAATAAAACCCATATCGTTTTTTCGCCTCCCCTTTGTTCAATAAAACGCTTACAATTTATTACCCCTGCTGCATGACGTCAATGACTTCTTCCCAGCTGGCCGGCTTTTTCCCATTAAACCGTTCAACGAATTGAAAGTCTGCTAATCTCTCAAGCTTTTGTTGTGCTGCCCGAGACATACTGGCATCAACCTCTGCTTCATCTAGCATTTCAATAGAGCCAAGAAGCTCGATCGCTCGTCTTTTTGCATGCAATGCACTCCCTGTCACAAGACGATTCATGGTCTCTTCAAAATTTTTGCTATCCATTGTATCGCTAAGTGAAGAAATCACTTGATGTTCCACATTGTACTTTTTTGAAATTTCCAAAAATTCAATCATGAGACCAACGATCCCCTTCATATAAACGCTTCTGATCAGCTTCAAGGCCGAAGCATCTCCTGGCTGGTCACTGATTTTTGTGATATTCATGCCATAAGCATTCATTACTTTCATGAATTGGTCAGTTCCACTGCCGCTTGCCGTGATCGGAACCTTGTGTTTGTTGACTGGAAGAGGTCCTAGCATGGCAGCATCTACGAATAGAGCTTTTTGCTTTTCAATTTCGTTTGCCACTTGTTTTTTGATGTCTGGTGTTGATGCCGATACATCTACATATAATTGATTCTCTTTCAAACTTCCCGATACGGATTGGGCCACTTCTAAGGTTTTATTCGCTGGCACAGCAGCAATGACAATATCAGATTTCTCAATGACTTCGCTAATACTGCTGGTTAATTGAACTCCTGTCTGCGATGCTTTTTCTTTCAATGCGCCAGCCAATTTCTCATTTTGTAATAGTACATCATACGCATAAAATTGGTCTAATCCTTCTGTTTTCAATCCTGTTGACAGCTCATATGCCGCTTCTCCATATCCAATAAAGCCTATCTTCATTACAGATTCCCCTATCCCTGATATTTTTTCATTCTGCCTTCCAGCCATGCCGGTGCTAAAAGACTGATGTCTTGCTTTCCTTCGTCCACATACTGTTGAATCGTTTTTAATCTTTGATTTTCATACGCTTGTTTCTCTTCTGCTAGCGTCAGCAGGTGTTCCGCCTTTTCCTTTGGAACGATGACCACTCCATCATCGTCAGCAATGACTAAATCACCTGGTGCTACTTTGACACCGCCGCACGAAATGGTTTGATTCAATTCCCCAGGACCATCTTTAAAAGGTCCGTTTGGCATAAATCCCTTACTGTATATTGGAAAAGCCAGCTCCTCTAAAGCGAGTTTGTCGCGAACAAGCCCGTCAATCACGATTCCTTCTATTCCTACAGCCTTTGCTGAATGTGCCATCAATTCCCCTAAATATGCATGACCCTTATGGTCTTTTCCATCAACAATCAGTACATCTCCTTCTTTTGCAGAGTAGATCGCTTGATGAAGAAATAAATTATCCCCTGGCCGTAAGCTGACGGTAAAAGCTGTACCTACTACATTCATACCTCTTGCAACTGGTTTGATTCGATGATCCATCGCACCGGTGCATCCCATCACGTCTGACAGCAAGGTTGAGTTAAGCTTTCTTGCCCGATCTATTAGATCATTTGACACGAATTGAACAGTACTCATTGTTTCCATCATCCCCTTTGAGTTACATTCATTACATTTAACTTTATATAAAGTAATATATATTACTTTTGTGATAAGATCATACCATCTCATTTTTATTTAGTAAAGCGCTTTCATAAAATTTTAAAATAAAAAAATGAGTCACCACACGACTAATGTGTTGTGTGATAACTCATTTTCGTTAACATATGATTGATTTGATCTAAACGTGGTTTTGTCCTTTCAGGATCATTAATGGCTAAGGCACTTAAAATGTAATCTACGATAAAGATAGCAGATACGACAGAGTTATGAGAGCCTACACTTGCTGAGGAACACGGTAATACATATTGTGCATACTTGGTTAGTGGAGAGCTGTAGCTGTCTGTAATTAAGAGCACTTCCACCCCATATGACTTCGCTGTCTCCAGCAAATCCTTCATACGCTTTGCATAGCGAGGATAGCTGACCGCTATAATGAAATCATCAGATTGAAAATGAACGAGTTCATCGACCCAGTCACTTTTGTCTGCATCAATATATTGACAGTTCCCCAGTAGGCGATTGATTCCTTGTGACAGATACTCTCCAACAGGTCTTCCACTTCGGACACTTGTACACAGAACCTGGCGGGAGCTGGCTATTTTTTCAACAATATGCTGAAAGGTTTCTTCCGTGATATTGTCTAAAGCATACTGGATATTTTGAAATTGCAGCTCGACATGATTATGCAGGAGCTTACTTTTATTTGAATGCTTGAGGTTCGCTTCAAGTCTCGTTTGAGGGGCAGCTTTATGCTTCATATTTGATTGAAGCTCTTTTTGAAGCTCGGAGAAACCGGAATACCCTACAGCAGCAGAGAATCTCATGATGGTAGCTGTACTCGTCCCTACTTTTGACGCCAATTTATCTACAGTTAAAAACGCGACCTCCATTGGATTTTGCACGATATAATCTGCAATTCTCCTTTGTGCCTCGGTTAATTCCGCGACCTTATGCTGAAGCTTATGTATTAAATCATCCATTATAGCACCTGCCCATTCTATCGGCTTTATCTACGATCAGATTTTTTCTTTTCCCCCTATATTGTACACATTTGTCATCAAAAAAACAGCCAGCACGAATCTATCGTACTGGCTGCCTTTGTTGAGATCATTATAGTGCTTGAGCTGCTGTGATAAGCGCAAGGTTGTAAACGTCTTCGGCGTTACAGCCTCTTGATAGATCGTTTACTGGCTGGTTTAAACCTTGAAGGATAGGACCTACAGCTTCAAAGTTACCTAAGCGCTGTGCAATTTTGTAGCCAATGTTTCCAGCTTCGAGGCTAGGGAAAACAAATACGCTGGCGTCGCCTTTGATGACGGAATCTGGCGCTTTTTTCGCTGCTACTGAAGGAACGAAAGCTGCATCGAATTGGAATTCTCCATCAAGTACAAGCTCAGGTGCCTTTTCTTTTGCAATGCGGACTGCTTCAGATACTTTTTCTGTTTCGTCTGATTTTGCTGAGCCTTTTGTAGAGAAGCTAAGCATTGCCACACGTGGTTCGATATCAAACATTTTGGCTGTGTTTGCACTTTCGATCGCAATTTCAGCTAGATCTTGGCTGTCTGGTGCAATGTTGATTGCGCAATCAGCAAACACATATTGCTCTTCGCCGCGAGCCATGATGAAGACGCCAGATGTTTTCTTTACGCCTTCTTTTGTTTTAATGATTTGAAGTGCTGGACGTACTGTGTCAGCAGTTGAGTGTGCCGCACCGCTCACAAGTCCGTCTGCAAGACCTTTATACACAAGCATTGTACCGAAATAGTTTTCATCTAGTAATGCTTTTCTTGCTTGCTCTTCTGTTGCTTTGCCTTTACGTCTTTCTACGAAAGCTTGTACAAGCTCTTCAAAACCTTCATATGTATGAGGATCATACACGTCAACACCATCAAGTGTAAGACCTAATTCTTTTGCTTTAGCTTCAACTTCTTGTTTTTTTCCTACCACAATTGGCTGCAATACTTTGCCATCTGCTAATTTTTGAACGGCTGTTAGAATGCGTTCGTCCATTCCCTCAGGAAAAACGATCTTTACTCCTTTACCTGCAACCTTTTCCTGAACTGTTGAAAAAATATCTGCCACTTCAATACCCTCCTTGATTTTACAAAAAAAGCGTTCTCTTTTAAGCATACTCTTCTTCTACCTAAATTCAAACTACCAACTTATATTATAGCGCTTACAAATTAAATTCTTATTTTTCAAACTAATTTAATCAATTTTGAGAAAAGCTGTTTTCCTCGTTCAAGTTTTGATCACATCTCCATTTGGACAAACTATGTTATAGTTGGAACAGATGGAAAACTGTTAATAGGAGTGAAAGAAATGAGCGAACAACATACAACAAATGAAGCAGCTCAAACACTAGATGGCTGGTATGCGCTGCATGATTTTAGAACAATCGACTGGACAGCTTGGAAGCTGCTGACAAGTGATGAGCGCCAAGCCATCATTCATGAATTCACAGGTCTATTGGAAAAATGGAAAACAGCTGAGCAAGATAAAGCTGGAAGCCAAACAATCTATAGTATTGTCGGCCAAAAAGCAGATATTATGCTCATGATTTTACGTCCGACAATGGAAGAACTAGGTGAAATTGAACTCGAATTCAACAAGACACGACTAGCAGAGTTTACGATTCCAGCTTATTCGTATGTTTCAGTTGTTGAGCTCAGCAACTACTTAGCAGGAGGCGGCGATGGGGGAGATCCTTACGAGAACCCGCATGTACGTGCTCGCTTATATCCAGAGCTTCCTTCTTCTCAATACGTGTGCTTCTATCCAATGGATAAAAGACGTTCTGGCAATGACAACTGGTACATGCTTTCCATGGATGAGCGTAAATCTCTTATGAGAAGCCACGGCTTAATTGGCCGAAGCTATGCTGGGAAAGTAAAACAGATCATTACAGGTTCTGTTGGTTTTGATGATTATGAATGGGGCGTTACCCTTTTCTCTGATGATGTGCTTCAATTTAAAAAATTGGTTTATGAAATGCGCTTTGATGAAGTCAGTGCACGCTACGGCGAATTTGGTTCCTTCTTTGTTGGAAACCGATTAGCAAACGAGCAGCTGGCGTCTTATTTCCATGTATGATAAACTCTTAAGGCTTCGGATCTCTCCGAAGCTTTTTTATGTATTTGTTTAGAAAGGTGATCACATCTTCATTTTCAGGATAAGTAAGAAACGAAACTAAACATGGCTCACAACAATGCAGTTAGGATGAACATCATTTTATTTCTTTAGTCTACTTTCAATAAATTGAAGTGTGTCAGCTGCTATTCTATTTCTAGATAGTACAATTCCAGCATGCCCACAACTGTATACGTGCCTTTTAGGTTGATTCCAACTATTCCACAGAGTATCAGCATCGTTTATGTCGATATACATGTCATATTTTCCTAATATTAAGAGTACATTTTCTTTTTCTACGAGAAGTTTTGCTTTACTAGGGTTCATAATATCCCAAGCTTTGTCGAGTTCTTCATACTTTATTCCATGTTCCTCCAGATCTCTTCGTATATACTTCCCAGGAAGAGTGTTCCAGATGGAATGCGCAATATTGTTCGCATAAAAAGCTGATACAACAATATTCACGTCTTTCTCGACTGTTGCTAATAAGTTTGTTAGCCACCCTCCTAAACTAATACCAACTACGATTATGTCCCCACCTTCATTTTCCTTGATCCATTTAATCAGCCCTCTAAGTTCAACAATAGCTTGCTGGGAGGATTGCACTGTTCGACTTATATTGGCGCTAATCATGTGTTCACCAGAATATGTTGAATTTTGTGGTTCCCTATCGAAATGATAAGGCAGCGTGTAGTAATACATATTCCAATCATAATGTTTAACGATCTTATCGTGATAAATCTTCTTGATTCTGTCGTATGAATCCATTCTCCATCCATGTACAAAGATTACATTAGGCTTGTGCTTTGACTCTTTTCGTAAAAACACTTCCCCAGAAACCTTGTCATTCTTATCTTCACCAGATTTGATGCTTGAATTAAAAGAAAATATTCCACTTTCTATGTTTGCTGTATGGTTGTTGATGTGAAATTGTAAATCAATAGGCTGAGCACTAAAAAAACGATCCCTGTTACCTACGTCAATAGGCGAATTATTATAGTGACTTTCTTTGCTTCTTGTTCTGTGCATATCCATTAATGCTGCATAATCTATTACTTTTAAAAGCTTCAAAAGAATGAACTCCTTTAATCTCAAATTATTACTATACGAATATTTCAGCATAAAAAGCTGAAAAGAAGACAAAGGGCTAAAATAAAAATCATTTAGCCCTTTGTCAACAATCTGAAACTTTTTATTTCACCACGGTCATTTTTGGCTCTTCTATTTGTTTCACACGTTCCTGAATCGTATGAGAAAAAGAGTGCTCTGACAAGACAATATGGGAGACGGTTTTTGTAAATCCAGACACTTCTTGAATAAAGGCTTCAATTTCTTCAAGAGAAGAAACTGACAGCTTAATGAAAAAGCAAGACTGCCCTGCCACTCGATAAGCAAAAAAGGCGCGTGGGTGCTCGTTCATAAAAGCCACAAAACGCTGATACTCCCCATTTAACACTGTAACTTCCAGCAGGCAGTCAATCAGAAGCCCTAATTTTTTATAATTGACCTGAACAGAATACCCTTCGATAATCCCTGCATCCTCTAATTTACGTACTCTTTCTGCTACCGCAGGTGCTGATAAATTCACTCGTTTGGACAATTCCCTCATGGATAAGCGGGCATCTTCTCTCAATTCATTTAAAATATGCACATCTACATCGGTGATTTTCATTCGTACCTCTCCTATCCAAAAATCGTTCCATTTGAAAAGTATTTTATGATAATACTTATGATACGAAATGTAAAATAAAACTAAATAATGGTAGAATTTATTTTAACGGAATTGAATGAAAAAGCAAGTATGGAGGGATCACTTGATGAAAGAATCTTTAGACAGCCAGGCTTCTAAAACATTTCCCATCACACTTGCCATTGCACTCACACTTGGCGTTTTTGCGGCGGGATCGGAAGAGCTGGTGATTTCACCACTGCTGCCTGATTTATCAAACTCCTTTCAGCACTCTCTTGATGTTCTCGCTCTTTCCATCAGCATTTATGGGTTAGCTGTGCTGGTTGGAGCTCCGCTGCTCGTTCCTTTAGGGGACCGGTATTCAAGAGAGCTGTGTTTGATTATTGGGCTGTCTTTCTTTTTGATTGGAACAGTGATGTGTGCTGCTGCCCCAAATTTGGCCGTGTTTTTTGCAGGCCGTGCTATTTCTGGGCTGGCGACTGGTGTATTTGTGCCAACAGCCTATGCTCTTGTGGGCGACCGGGTTCCATACGAATATCGCGGCAAAGTAATGGGACTCATTGTGTCAAGCTGGTCTCTTTCTCTTGTCCTTGGTGTGCCCATTGGCGCCTTTATCGGTCAAAGTTTGAACTGGCGCTGGACATTCTGGATTTTCGCCATGATGAGTCTCGTTGTCCTGCTGCTCGTCATCCTTGAATCTCGAAAACAAGTCGCAACAGTTAATCCGAAGGCACCTCAAGCTAGGGAGAAATCAGGCTCTTTATGGGGGGCTTTGAAAATCGAACGTGTACCTGCCTATTTGGCCGTGACATTTTGTAACATGCTTGGATTTTATGGCATGTACTCATTTTTAGGAGCTTACCTGCAAAGTCTGTTTTCCGGAGGGCAATCAACAGCTGGACTTCTAATCATGGCTTATGGTGTTGGCTTTTCCATGAGTATGTTTACTGGGAAATTAGCAGATTGGTTTGGCAAAACAAGGTCTCTTTTCTTTGTGCTGGGCGGCATTACGCTCGTTCTTGCCTTACTTCCTTATGCACCGTTCTCATGGACATTGCTCATTTTTGCTTTATTTATTTGGGGTGCCATGCAAAGTTTATCTGTCACGCTTTTGAGCACCGTCTTAAGCGACTGCTCCCAAACCCACCGAGGCAAAGTGATGGCTTTTTACAGCCTTGCTTCCAATCTTGCCGTTATGCTTGGGTCAGCTCTGATGGGACCTGTTTATGTCCATTTCGGCTATCATACGGTGGGGCTTGTATGTGCACTCATTACGCTTGTTGGTTTTCTCATCAGCTTCGTCAGCTATAAACGCGAAAAAACCTTACAGCAGAAACATAAAAATACATTTGAAACGTGAGCTCATTTCACTGCACATCTCGATATGTGCAGTTTTTTAGATCAATTTTTAATATCATCATAAAATACATTTTTTATAAATTTTGTTGACAATTGCCAATTTTATTTTTTATAATCTAGTAAAAATTTGAAAAAGATTGGATGGTAAACATGATCTTAAAGAATGATGTTTTTCATTTTAAAGAAGAGCCCATCGTTTCACCTAAGATGTTTACAGTCAATACATTAGGCCCTAAGGGGACAAGCAGTGAATATGCAGCAAAACATTTCATCTCTCATTCCACCACTACACTCGGCACTCATACGAAACTATCCCTTTATGACACATTCGAAACTTGCATTGAACATACTCTCTCTAACGCACTCCAATACACTCTCGTTCCACACGCATACGAAGGAATTAAACACTTCTACATGAGACCTGACCTACAGCTTCTACAAATATTCAGATGTGACACGCCCATGTATGGTTTGGCTGTCAGACCAGATTTCCCCTTTCAAGAACAAATGCTTCACCATTTAAAAATTGTTTCTCATCCTGCACCTGTGAATTTGATTCAATATTTTATTCATCAAAATGCTGAATTTGAGCTTGTCAATTCTACAAGTACAGCCGCACAAAAAGTAAGAGACGGCGAATTTGATTTCGCTTTAACCAATGAGGTGGCTAGAGCTACATACGGCCTCACCTTCATTCGAACATTTAAAAGCATTCCCATGAGCTGGTCTATATTCGGAAAAGGAGAGATGTAACATGACAACTGAACAAAAGGTGCAAGAATTATATTTTCCTCAAGCGAAAAAACGAGAATGGGATAATGGTGTCATCCAATATTCTACTGTCAGAGGCGATACGGAAGTGTTAATTTCACACGTCCCTCCTCACACGGTCATCGAACCTCATGAGCATCCAGAAGCACAAATCGGCATCGTATTAAAAGGCGAGCTTCAAATGACGGTCGGCCAATCGACCCAATTGCTCACCCCATTAGAATCAGCCTATATTGCACCACCATTCGTTCCTCACGGCGCATCGAATCTGACAGATGAAGAAGTGATCGCCATTGATATTAAGAGATTAAAAGATGGCGAAGAATATACGGCTCCTCCTACTTATTTCTTAGACATTTTCAAAACGCGTGATTTACTTCCTGGCATGGAAGTGACTTTTTTTGTGGAGGACTGGATGGAGCTTATGATTGCCAACATTCCGGGAAATGGCGGGGAAATGCCTTTTCATAAGCACCGCAATGAACAAATTGGGATTTGCATTAGCGGTGGGTACGATATGACGATTGAAGGCTTTACAGAAAAGATGGAATTTGGCACGACCTACTTCTGTGATCCAAAAGAAGATCACGGCGCCATTAATCCGAAGCCAGAAGCATCAAAGTCTATTAATCTCTTCTTCCCTCCACGCTATAACCGCTTAAAGCCAAAAGCGTCTAAGGTGAAGAAATGAACATTGCTGGAAAAGTCGTCCTGATTACAGGAGGTGCGTCTGGGATTGGGCTTGCCGCCGTCAAGCTTTTCCTTGAGCACGGAGCAAAAGTAGCAGTGGCTGATATCAATGAAGACAGCGGTAAACAACTCGTTGAATCATTGCCTCATGAACATGCTGCGTTTTTCAAAACAGATATTACGAATGAGTCTGACTGTCAAAAAACCGTTCAATCCGTGCTGAGCCAATTCGGGACAATTGATGTTTTGATAAACAATGCAGGCATCGAAATTGTCTCACCTGTTCACGAGATGACACTGGAAGATTGGAACCACATTCTACAGGTCAACCTGACTGGTGTATTTCTCATGAGTAAGCATACATTGCCGCATATGCTTGAGAAGAAAAGCGGAAGTATTATTAATACCGGATCTGTCGGAGGTCTCGTTGGCTGGCCTGACATTCCTGCATACAACGCAACGAAGGGCGGTGTCATCCAGCTCACCAAATCTATGGCGATCGACTATGCCGCTCATCAAATCAGGGTGAATTGTATCGCCCCAGGCATCATTGATACGCCATTAAATGAAAAATCCTTTTTAGACAATCATTCAGAAAGTCTTGAGGCTGTCAAAAAGGAAAAAGCAAAGGTGAACCCATTACTTCGTCTCGGAAAACCCGAAGAAATTGCGAGCGTGATGCTGTTTCTCGCCTCTGATCTATCCAGCTATATGACTGGAAGTGTTGTCACAGTAGATGGCGGTTACACCGCTAGATAAAAAGGAGTGCTTTCATTGAAGAAAAAAACCGTACTTGTCATCGCTGACTTAGGAGGATGCCCGCCCCATATGTTTTATGAAAGCGTGGCGTCATCTTATCATATCGTTTCTTATATCCCGAGACCCTTTGCCATTACAAAGGGTCACGCTGAACTAATCGAAAAATACTCCATTGCCGTCATCAAAGATCGTGATTATTTTGAGACACACCCTTCTTTTGAACACCCTGATTCTATTTACTGGGCACATGATGATTATCTGAAATCAGAGGAAGAAGTGGTAGATGACCTAGTCCGTGTGGCTTCCTTTTTCAAAGCTGATGCCATCACCACCAATAATGAATTATTCATTGCACCAATGGCAAAAGCAGCTGAGCGGCTGGGGCTGCGCGGCGCTGGGGTAAAAGCAGCTGAAATGGCACGTGATAAAAGTCAAATGAGGGCTGCATTCAACGCTGCTGGTGTCAAAGCGGTGAAAACTCAGCCTGTCACGACCTTAGCTGATTTCCAGCAAGCCATTGAACATATCGGGACACCGCTTATTTTAAAGCCTACATATTTAGCAAGCTCCATTGGCGTGACCCTTTTTCATGACAGAGCCGGCAGTGATGATCTCTTTTTAAATGTACAATCCTACTTGCAAACGATTCCCGTCCCAAACGCTGTGACATATGAAGCACCATTTGTCGCTGAAACGTATTTAGAGGGTGCTTACGAGGATTGGTATCAAGAGGATGGCTATTCTGATTATGTCAGTGTAGAAGGATTAGTCGTGGAGGGAGAATTTATCCCTTTTGTCATTCATGACAAGACCCCTCAAATCGGTTTTACAGAAACGGCCCATATTACTCCCTCGATCCTAGACAATGAAGCCCAACAAATCATCATTGAGGCAGCTAAGAAGGCAAATGAAGGGCTAGGCCTTGAAAACTGCGCGACCCATACAGAGATCAAGCTCATGAAAAATCGAGAAACAGGACTGATCGAATCCGCAGCTAGATTTGCTGGCTGGAATATGATTCCGAATATCAAAAAAGTGTTTGGGGTGGATATGGCCAAGCTGCTGATCGATGTATTAGTCGATGGAAAAAAAGCGGAGCTGCCAAAAGAGCTGCTTTCTGGACATACGCATTATATAGCAGACTGCCATTTGTACCCTCAGCATTTCAAAGAAAGCGGGCACATACCGGCAGAGGCCACACATATCACCATTGATCATATCCATATTCCTCAGGATGCTTTAGTTGGAGATACTGTGATCGTCAGTGAATCCGTCCCATCCAAAGGCACCTTTGTGGATCTATCTTTATTTGAAGCCTTTAACAGCATCGTGTCACTTGAATTAAAAGGGTCATCCTCACAGGATGTTGCCGCATCCATCCGCAACTTACAGAAGCAAGCTGCTATTCAGTTAATGGATGAATTAGTGAAGGGATAGAAAGAGAGGGTAACGTGGTGGAGATCTTACCATCTAACATAATTGAACGGCTGCCAGAACAGAAATTTGGAACCGTATTTGAGAAAATTGCGCAAAAAGCACAAAACGGAGCGAACATCATAAACCTTGGTCAGGGAAATCCTGATCTTCCTACTCCTGCACATATCGTAAGCGCCCTTCAAGAGGCAGCAGGCACTTTGCAATTTCAGCAATATGCACCTTTTAGAGGCTTCGACTTTTTCAAGCAAGCCATTGCAGATTTCTACAAAAAGGAGTTCGGCACTGAGATAGACCCACAGAAAGAAGTGGCCCTTTTTAATGGGGGAAAAACAGGCCTTTATGTCATGAGTCAGTGTCTGCTTGACCCTGGGGACGTTGCCCTCGTCCCCGATCCAGGATACCCAGAATATCATTCTGGGATCTTGATGGCAGACGCAAAGCCCTACTGCATCAAACTTGAATCGAAAAATGGCTATTTGCCTAATCTCTCTTCAATTGATCCGGAGGTGCTAAAAAAGGCAAAGGTTCTTTTCTTAAATTATCCGAATAACCCAACAGGTGCTGTGGCAAATGATGCATTTTTTGAAGAGACTGCTGAATTTGCCTCAGCTCACGGACTGCATGTCATTCATGATTTTGCCTATGGTTCATTTCATTATGATCAAAAACCAGTAAGCTTTCTGAACGCTCCTCTTGGGAAAAGCGTAGGAGTGGAATTATATTCTCTATCCAAGACATTTAATATGGCAGGATGGAGAGTCGCTTTTGCTGTAGGTAATGAGGACATCATCCAAGCCATTAACGCCTTCCAAGATCATGTGTTTGTCAGTATGTATGGCGGATTTCAACAAGCAGCAACCGTCGCCTTGCAAAGTGATGACAGTCACATACAATCATTAAAAGAGGTCTACCTTGAACGAATTCACTTCTTCATCCGTCAGGCAGAAAAACAGCTAGGATGGTCCATCGAACGTCCAGCTGGCGCCTTTTATTTATGGGCTCCAATCCCTGATGATTTTGAACATTCTCATGCATTTGCTGACTATTTACTCGAACATACTGATGTCGTTGTCACGCCTGGGGGTGTGTTTGGAGCACATGGAAGCCGTCATGTCCGCATCTCAATGGTTGCTCCAATTGAACAGCTTGCCCTGTTTATCGACCGGCTTCGCATCCTTCCGATTCGCTTTAATCAAAAAACCCGCATATAGCGGGTTTTTTATGCAGATTGTTGACAAAGGGCTAAAATGATCTTGATTTTAGCCCTTTGTCTTCTTTTCAGTGTGATAGAAAACCTTTGCAGTCTAGGAAGGACGGCTACCTTTGCGGAGCGAATTTGACATTCGTGAGCATCGGCTCGCAGACCTGACACCGAATGCGAGGGTTTTTTGATGCTATATACTTTTCATCGAACCACCATCGACAGATATTTGTTGCCCTGTAAGATAGGAGGCTTCCTCTGATGCGATAAAAGCGGCCAATGAAGCCATTTCACTTGCTGATCCCACTCGTTGCATTGGAATTCCTGACGCTACAGCCTGTACAGCTTCTTCCCGCGATAATGCCTGTTTACGCATCATGTTTTCGATAAATTGTTCATACCGATCTGTAGCAATAAATCCTGGGTTTAAACAATTCACTGTGATCCCTGAAGGTGCAAGCTGTGTGGCAGCATTTTTACTAGCATTGATAATCGCTGCATTCATCATACTGTTCGTAAACATTTGGTCACCGGGTTCCTTCCATAGGTTCCCGACAATTTGAATGATCCGGCCATACTCATGTCGTTTCATCATCGCTGCCGCACGCTTCATCGTATCAATGTACGCAATGGCTTTTTGAGAAAATACTGCCATCATCTGCTCGCTGTCACATGAATCAAAGGTATCCGGCTTCCCCCCTGGAATGTTATTAATCAACACATCCAGTCTGCCAAACTCTTTTTCTATTTCCGTAAAAGCCTCAGCCCTCACCCTATCATCTGACATGTCGCCACAGAAAAGAGCCACCGGCTCCTTTGTTTCTGCCATACGCCCAATGTGCTGCTGCGCATCTTCTAGCGAGGATTGATTTCTAGAATTGATGATGACCTTTACATTGTCTTGAGCGGCAAGCTTTATGGCGATGGCCTTTCCAATCCCTGTACTTGCTCCTGTTACAAATGCAATTCTTTTAGACAAACTCATCCACATCCCTTTTCTTATCAGCTTAGTACATATACATAAAATGACACATATAGAATGTATTTCAACAAAAAAAGACCTTTCTCCTGCGAAAGGCCCCCCGTTCTCTATTTAAATGTCGTTTCCCAATTAAACCCGATCGTTTCGTCATTCCAAGCGATTCTCTTTTCATCTGGGCTTTTCGGGTCATACGATTCTGTTGTGAAATACACAATTTGCAGCGGCGTCTCACCTAGTACACGATAGCCATGCGCGACACCCTTTGGGATGAGAAGCAGCATCGGATTATCTTCCCCCATATAATACACATCGGTTTGCCCCTTTGTGGGAGAGTCCTCACGCAAATCATATAACACGACCTGTGCATAACCTGCGGGGAAGAACCAAACGTCGTCTTGTTTTTCATGATAATGAAAGGCTTTGATCACGCCTGGAAAGCTTTTCGACCATGACGCCTGCCCAAAACGTTTCAGCATCGGTTCATCATCTCGAATGAGCTCTGCAAAAAAGCCGCGGTCATCACAATGTTTCATGAGTTTTTTCGTTTGAACACCATCAATCATTCTGTTGCCATCTCCCTTCTTTCTGCAAATATTCGTAAAGTGCATCCTTCCAATGCCTCGGCTGCCAGCCTGTGGCTTCAATCGCTTGAAGATCTAAGACAGAATAGGCTGGGCGAGGCGTTTGGAAGCCGTACTCTTCCGTGGAAATCGGCTCAATTGTGGCGGTCAGGCCGCTTTTCATCACAATTTCTGACGCAAAATCAAACCAGGAACAGCTTTCTCGATTACTGACATGATATACGCCTGCCTTTTGATCAAACAAATGAATCAAGGCCTCGGCTGCATCCTTTGTATAAGTAGGAGACCCTATTTGATCGTTCACAATGCGCAAATGATCCTTCGTTTCAGCGAGCCGAAGAATGGTATTCACAAAGTTATGCCCCTCATGTCCGTAAAGCCACGAGGTACGAATGATTTTCACTTCGTCTGACACAAGCTGAATCAATTCCTCACCAAGCTTCTTACTCTTTCCATAAATGGTTTGAGGATCTGCCTGTGCATCGATTTGGTAAGGGGTGTCCGCCTGCCCGTCAAACACATAATCTGTACTGACATGTAACACATCAGCGCCTGCGCGCTTTGCTTCCAGGGCTGTATAGTAGGCGCCAATGCCATTCACAAGATACGCCTTTTCCGTTTCTGTTTCACACTGATCAACAGATGTATAGGCTGCTGCACTGACAACAATATCAGGCTGAAAGTGTCTCATCGCATGTCTGACTGCCTGCTGGTCTGCGATATTGAGCATACTCCTCGTTAAGGCAATGACGGTCATGTCTTTATCCTTGAGCTGTCTGCTCAATTCTTTCCCTAATTGGCCGCCTGCACCAGTGATTAAAACTTTCATCCGTCACCCTTCTTCGCTCTGATCGTATTTGGTTCGATACCAATTGATCGTTTTTTCGATACCTTTTTCAAATGACGTCTCCTGCGTCCAGCCGAGCTCGCCTTTTAGCTTACTGGCATTAATGGCATACCGTCTGTCATGTCCTTTTCGGTCTTGAATAAACGCAATTTGATCATGACTGATCCCGAGCTGCGATAGAATGGTTTTGGTCAAATCGAGATTTGTTTTCTCGTTGCCGCCGCCAATATTGTATACCTGCCCGGCTGTGCCGTTTTCGAGCACCTGCTTCACAGCTCTCGCATGGTCCTCTACATACAGCCAATCGCGAATTTGCTGGCCGTCTCCATAAATCGGTATTTTCTCTCCATTGACTGCTTTTCTAATAATCGTCGGTATTAATTTTTCCTCATGCTGATACGGTCCGTAATTGTTGCTGCATCGTGTAATCATCGCGGGTAATTGGTGAGTGTGGATATAGGATTTCACAAGCAGGTCTGAACTTGCCTTGCTTGCTGAATAAGGATTATTCGGTGAAAGTGGTGTTTGTTCTGTGAAAGCAGGATCATCTGGCTCCAAATCTCCATATACTTCATCTGTTGAAATATGAATGAGCTTTTTCGCCTTTCCTTTTAAGACCGCTTCAAGCATACGATACGTTCCGAGGACATTTGTTTGAATAAAAGGCTCTGCCGATTCAATGCTGCGATCAACATGCGATTCTGCCGCAAAGTGAATGATCGCATCATAGACTTCGTCAAATGCTTGATCCAGCTCATGCTGAAGGGTAATATCCCCTTGAATAAAACGAAAATGAGACAACTTTAATAATTCATCCATCTCCTCTGGATGACTGGCATACGTTAATTTATCAAAAACGGTGAGCCGGACATCTGCATCCTGAAGCATCAGCTTCACAAAATTCAGTCCGATAAAACCCGCTCCGCCTGTAATTAAATAAGACTTCGTCATTCGGATCCCTCTTTTTTCTTCATCGTTTCAAACATCTTCGCAGATGCTTGGTGGAGAGATTCATGTGTTCCTGCATCAATCCACCACCCTTTTAACATATCATAGGTCAGCTGGCTATTTGAGATATAGAGATTGTTCACGTCTGTAATCTCTAATTCGCCTCGATCTGACGGCGAGATTCTCTCAATATATTGAAAAACTTCTTGATCATAAAAATAGATGCCCGTGACGCAGTAGGATGAGCGCGGATGCTCCGGCTTTTCCTCTATTGATAGAATCTGTTGACGCGTGGCATCAATTTCTGCAATGCCAAACCGCTTTGGATCTGCCACTTCTTTCAACAGAACCTTGGCTCCACTTTCTTGCTGCTGAAAAGCTTCAACAAAAGGGCTTAGCGAATCCTCAAATACATTGTCACCAAGCATCAGCACAAACTTCTCCTTTTCTACAAAGGGCTTTGCATAGGATAAACCGTCTGATATCCCAGACGCTTCAGGCTGCACCTGATATACGATGTTCATCCCAAGTTCCTGATCGCTTTCAAACAGCTTCTGAAACAGGGGGATTTGTTCTTCTTGTGATATGACCATCACATCTAAAATCCCTGCTTCCTTCAATTTGAACAATGACCAATAAATCATCGGATATGGACCAACCGGCAATAAATGTTTATTGAAAATCTTCGTTAAAGGCGCCAGTCGTGATCCCTTTCCTCCTGCTAAAATAACTCCCTTCACATCTACACATCCTTATGTTCTTTTTGGTGATGATTCATGAGGTGTATAAGAATGTTTTTCACTCGTTCAGTTCCTTTTCCATCAATGAGTGTCCGTCCATTGAGATGGATACTCCTGCGGAGAAAGTAGCTGCTGGACAGTCTTTCCACAGCGCACCGTATATCTTTTTCATCCACAAGTTCACCTAATCCAAGATGGCGGCAGGCTCCCTTTTGCGCAAAACGAGCGGCTGTCACTGCTTGGTGGTCTACTTGTGAAAGGACAATACTGGGCACTCCGATACAAACTGCCTCGTATAATGTCATCCCGCCAGCAACTATTGCCAGATCAGCTTCCGAGAGACGCGCAGGTAATTGATCTGTATGACGAATGAATTGAATATGCTCAGCCTCTATTTGTTCCTCGATGCGGGAGGCTTTTCCTGTAACCGCTAGAATGTGTAAGTGGTCAGCTTCGAGGAGTGCTGATACAGCCTTTGATAACAATCCGCGCGGGTCACTGCCCCCAAGGCTGATGACCACCTTTTTGCATTCTTTTCGAACCTCATATGTGTCTTTTAATCGGCTTATCTCTTGATCTAACAATAAATAAGGTGTTCCATAAAAATATTCTGTCCCATCTACTTGCATGTGCTTTTCGTCCAGACCACCATAAATGCCGTTCACGACAGCATCGGCAAGCTGACAGGCTTCTGCTCTTTTTTCTTCGAATAAGACCAGCCTTGCAGGGCCGGAGGACGCTTTGACCAATCGAAGAAATTGAAGGTCACAATCAAGTACATCAATCAACAGAAGAGCAGGATTCAGCTCTTTTATGTCCTGCTCCATCTGAAGGAATGCCTTCGACTCTTGCACCAAATGAACGTGCCAATCTGGACCTGAGAGCATTTCTACACAGATCTGTTCATTTGTATAGAAATATAAGTCGTTTCCTTCTTGAAGCAGTTTATTTGCCAGCCGTTTCATTCTGACGACATGCCCCATCCCTCTTAAAAAACCACCATACACAACAATCATGATTTTCTTGTTCATTCAGCATCCTTCTGTTTCACAAATTGATTCAACCGAACAATATCAGGATCTTGTTCGCAAATGGTGATGAGCTCAGCTGTCGGCACAGCAATGGAGCCACCGGCTTTCTCTAATAAATGGGTGGCAAACACGTAATCTTCTTCTGTATCTATCGTGAATCGATAAGCAGGATATGCAAGTTCTTTGGGCGGTGTGAATAATTGCAGATGAAATTGCTCAGGATGCTTTCTGATATAGAGCGTGACATGCTCACGCTCTGGCTGCGTAAGGGGAAAATTGTCGATTTCACTTAAAATTGGTGCGTTGATCATTTCCCCGGAAATACCGAGTGGCGTTCCAGTCGTATACGTGTAATCAGCCTTCTCTTGTCTATGTTTTTCAAGCATTTTCGACAAAAGGACCGGATCTATAAATGGGTTATCTCCCGTTAAACGCACAATGGTTTGCGGTTCAAAATGCCGGACAATCTGCGCAAATCGCTGCAGTACATCCGTCTCACTGCCACGAAATACTTTACAGCCCTTTGATAAACAATAATGAGCCAGCAGATCATCTTCTGCCTCAACTGTTGTGGCGATCATGAGGTTCTGCGTTTTGTGATTGTAATGAGCTGATTGCTTTACCCGTTCAACAATCAGGTCGATCAGCGCCATACCGCCGATCGGTTTCATCACCTTTTTTGGCAGCCTTGTTGAGCCCATTCTCGCCTGTATGACAAAGAGCACATCATTGATCATTTGACGTCTCCTGCACGAGTACATCTTTCCACGAAACCCCTGTATGGGCTGGGATATCTCTGACTGCCTTTGCGCCAAGTAAAACCGCCATATACCGCGGATGCAGACCTTGGCTTTTTTGTCCTGGGCGTAACACGGCTAGATTTTCCGCAGTCAATGTCTCGCCCTTTGCAATGCCTTTTGTCGTAAAAATTCCTCGATACGCAAATTCACGAATCTTGCCTTCAATGGCTGTTGTTGTTTTATAAGAACTGCCAAGGAGCTCCTCTGGCACTGAATGAGTGTCAGCTTCTGTTAGATTCCGCTGCTTTTCTGCCGCTCGAATATGCTGAACCATTTCCTTCAATTCTTCAGGATCAAGAGCAAAGGAATGATCAGCCCCAGGTAACGTTTTATCGACAGTAAAGTGCTTTTCAATGATTGCTGCCCCAAGCTTCACAGCGGCCACAGGCGCTTCAGTTGGATGCTCACTATGATCAGAAAAGCCAATGACTGCCTCGGGAAATGCCGCAGCTAAGGTTTGAAGCACACGCAGGTTCGTGTAAGCTCTAGGTGCTGGATACTTTGCTACGCAATGCATGATAGCGACCTGCTGATTATTTTGCTCGCTTGTAATTGCCTCATATGCTTCATGGACATCTGAAATGGTTGCCCCGGCTGTTGAAAAAATGATGGGCTTTTGAAAAGATGCCGTGTGACGCATAAGAGGCAAATGATTGATTTCATAGGATGCCAGTTTGAAAGCCGGCGGATCGGTTTGATTTAATAGATCCGCAGATTCTTCGTCACACACTGTGCTTAAAAATATCAGGCCTTTTTCCGCGCAGCGTGACAATAACACCGGGAGCCATTCTGGCGGCAGCTCCATTTGTTCCACTAAAGAAAAAATGGACACCTCTTCTCCCTTGGCTGTTTCGTACAAACCCGGTTCCTTTTGATACATCCGATCAGCTTGAAACATTTGAAACTTCACCGCATCGGCACCTGCTTCTTTTGCCACATCAATTAAAGCAAGCGCCTGATCCAGTTTTCCATCATGGTTAATGCCTGCCTCTGCAATGATAAAGACAGGCGCACCATCCCCCACTTTGCGATCTCCAATATAGAAATGCGCCATCTTACCTCTCTCCTTTTTTCGGCCACACATGGTAATACAAGAAGGCATTTTTTGTTCTAAAGCCCAGCTTTTCGTACAGCTGAATCGCGGTTGTGTTATGCATCTGAGTTCCGGCAGACATAAACCGATGACCTCTCTCATAAGAGGCATTTATGATTGCCATAACCAGCTTTTTTCCGATCCCTTTTCCTTGTGCATCCGGTCTAATGGACAATAAATCAAGTACCAGTTCATCGCCCTTTGCCACCCCTTGAATCAAACCAATGACTTCATCGTTCACCTTTGCCGCGAGATTGATCTCTGCACGTCCGAGTAAATTGTTTCTCATCCATTCCTGAAAGAAATGCTGGACGGCATTCTGATCTAAAAAAGGATCCAGTGCATACCGGCTTTTCATAAAAGCCTGATGAGCAAGTGACACCGCCTCATCGTAATCCTTTTCATCCGGCAGACTGATGACCACATCTTCATCTGTAGCTGGCATCTCCATTTGAACAGGCGGCGCCTCAAGACGAGTGAGACCGCCCACATAGTACACATGTGACAGCCTTTGGACGATGCGGTTTTTTTCAACATCCGCCGCTTCAAGTCGTAAAAAGAAAAAATCGCATTTTTCTGTTCTCATCCAATTGATGAAACGCTCCATCAATTCCTGAAAAGCAGGAGCTGACTCAGCTTCCGCAAACTTCACATGAAAAATGTGCTGGTCAAAAATGCCGCTTTCCCATTTTGACCATTCATATAACAGGACCGCTTTGAGCTGAGCGCCATTGACAAGAGCAAATTGCTTGAAGCCATTCATTTGTTCCGCTTGTTGACCGTATTTCTCCAGCCAAGCGGCCAGCACCTGATCATCTACAGCATGAACGACCTTCATAATGTTGCCTTCTGTTCTTTTAAAATAGACAACACCGCTGTGATAACATCCTGCACATCTTCATCTGTCATACTCGGATAGAGCGGCAGTGAGAGCGTCTGCTTGTAGTATGCGAGTGACTTAGGGAAATCCTCTGGTGAATAGTGATACGTTTGTTGATAGTATGGATGCAAGTGAACAGGGATAAAGTGAACACTCGTGCCGATTTTATATTCCTTTTGCAGCTGATCAATCAGTTCATCACGCGTGATGAATGCTTCTTTTGGATTTACTTGCAGTACATACAAATGCCATGCATGTCTTCCTTCTTGATGTACAGGCGGCAGGATCAGGCCCGCTTCTTTTTGAAAAGCCTGATTGTATGCTTTCGCAATCTGTTCTCTCCGTGCCTGCATGTCATCCAGACGGCTTAGCTGAACAAGCCCTAACGATGCCTGCACGTCAAACATGTTCATTTTATAGCCTGGTTCCTCGACCTCGTAATACCACGTTCCTTTTTCTCCATAACGATTCCACGCTCCCTTGCTCATCCCATGGAGCGCTAGTCTTCTAATCCGAGCCGCAAGCGCATCATCATTTGTTGTCAGCATGCCGCCTTCACCAGTCGCTAGATTTTTCGTTGCATAAAAGCTAAAAGCGGTCGCATCACCAATGGATCCAACGGGCTGACCGTGGTACGTTGTGTAAAGAGCATGGGCAGCATCTTCAAGTACAAATAGATCATACTTTTTGGCAATCGCTAAAATCCGGTCCATATCGCACGATTGACCAGCAAAATGAACAGGGACAATTGCTTTTGTATGTGGTGTAATCGCCGCTTCTAGTTTCTCTGCATCCAGATTGAGTGTCGCTGGATCAATATCGACAAATACAGGCGCTGCTCCAGTATGGATAATCGTATTGGCTGTTGCGCAGAATGTCAGAGGGGTTGTAATCACCTCATCCCCAGTCCCAATCCCTCTTGCCTTTAACGCTAAAAATAAAGCAGCCGTACATGAATTGACAGCGATCGCATGTTTTGCACCGGTCAGCTGCTGAAATTCTTCTTCAAACTGTCTTACTTTTGGTCCCGTTGACAGCCAGCCGGACTTTAATGTTCTAATGACTTCGTCAATTTCTTCCTGCTCAATGAAAGGCAGAGCATAAGGAAGAAATTGTGCTCTCTTTTTTCCCATATCGCTTGCACACCCCTATCTTCATCTCTGAAAATCCATACCAGTTTTTGTTTTGAGCAGAGAAAGCAGAACATCGGTAGATCGCGCATGCGGATAATGTTGTTTAATGAACTGAGCTCCTTGCTGTTTTGCCAGTTTCATCTCTTGTTCATCCGACAAAATACGAATGGCTTTCTCAGCTAGTTCAACAGGGTTTTCCATATGATAACTGCCAAGCGACTCGTAATATGGGTATCTTCTGCCTTCTGTCATCTTCCCGATCAGCACACTCTTTTCAAAAAGCATGGCTTCAAGACCCACTGTTGATGTGAGCGTAATCACGATATCCACATATGGCAGCAGATCATACAGGTCAATTTCTTTTTTAATCAATTTCACATGATTTCCCGCTCGTTCAATAGACACATAGTCATTTAATCGATTTCGAGCTATTTCCCAAGGATGCGGCTTCATGATGAGCTGAATGTCTTTCCGTTTGGCGATCGTTTTAAGAACATCGCCATAGAAAGCCTCAGAAAATGGCTGCGTTGCCACAAGCACGGTCTTTTTAGCCGGGCTGAAATTCAATTTGCGAAAGATGAGATCCTGTTGAAGCGGCGTTCGCTCCTTCACCAAATCAAACCTCGGATGACCTGTGATCTCCACCTGTTCCGGCTGACAGCCTTTGTCTACATACCAGTCCTTTTCATACTTTCCAAACACCCCATGGCAAGTCGTAAAAATCGGTAAAAAGGCTTCGTCTCCCATAAGCGCGCCGTGCTGAAGACAGATACTCGTAAGCTGGCGTTTCACTGTTTGCAAAGCGAGTACGCGGCTGTAAACATCCTCCGTCGTTCCAACAATGACAGCTGCAATCGGCTGCATTTGAAATAACACTTCTATCTGGTCAATGACATCAATAAATTGCACAATGTCCTTCCGTAGTTTTTCTCTAAAAAAGACATTGCCAAAGACAGGGTGGTGAGCGTAAGGTTTAAGGAGAGCATTTGCTTTTTCAATATATTCAGCATGGGCTTCTTTATTAACCTCTCCGGCTAATTCCGGCTTACTGATGACAGGTAATCCGAAATAATCCGCCTTCTTCCAGCGAGCGAGCACCACCGTTTGGTTTGGATGGAACCGGGTGTAATTTTGTTCAGTAAAACGCAGGTGTTCAAAGTGAAGCAATACCTTTCCATTCGCCGGACGATAAGAGATACGCTTGATCTGCTGCTTATGCTGATCAAAAAATGGCTGAATCTCTTCCGGTAATGGACAAGCGGTTGTCAGTTCTTGACCGAACGCTTCATCTTCCATGCGTTCCCTCACTTCAGGACTAATATATTGATAAAAATTACTGATCAACCCAAGAGGAATTTGCTTGTAGGACAAATCCTTCATCAGATTCACATACTCAAAGTACACTTGCCAATAATGATGAATATAGTGCGACACTTAGGTCACCTCCCATATCTTTGTTTTAATATACTGCGGAGCTCCCAGCAGGTAGACTGCTCGGGAAGTGCTTGAATAAAGGCACTTTTCTCTTCTTCTGCCAGCTGATAATGAATGGACTGTTCTGTGATGTAATTTATATCTAATATTTCATCAAAGGGATAGAACGGATAAAAATGATTTAACCGAAAAAAGAAACGGGCATCCCCTATTCGATAAAAATGCGGACTCTCGTCCCAGTAAGACCCAAATTCAGCATGAATTTTTGATAAAATGGATGCACGATGTACAACCGAGCAATGATCTATGGCACAGGGGGCATTCCATTGCACTGTTTGCGCTGGCCGAATTGTTTCCTTCACTGGCTCTTTTTTGCTATTTAAATAGATCACTTTAGAACTAGAATAGACAATATCTTTATCTGGATTGGCATCTAGATAATGAGTGAGCTTCTCTAAACGGTCCGGGGCGTAGACATTGTCATCTGTGGCATAGGAAATATACTCGCCCTTTGCCAGTTCTAATGCTTGATTAATAAGCACGGCGTAGCGAGTTTTCGCTGTTCTCTCTTCCAGCGTTTTGACACCGCTTTGGATAAAATGAACGCGGGGATCTTTGCGAAAGGGCTCAATCGCGGCAAGGGTTTTTTCGTTTGATCCATCATCCATGATAAAAAGTTCAAAGTCTGACAGCGTCTGGTTCAAGACCGCTTCAATCGATCTGCCGACGTAAGCCGCCTTGTTGTAGCTCGTCATAATGACAGTTACTTTTGTCAAAGTTTTCACCTCGGTCTCTTTCAAACTATGTTTATCATATGTGTCTCCTCTTAAAGAGACTGTAGAGTGACCTATTTTTTATAAAATTGTATTTTTTTATTGATCTAGCTTTGAAAAATGCGAACTTTTTGGTAATATAAGTAATCATTTGTGTGTATTAAAGGAGTAAAGAACATTGGAAGCTATGAAGAATGATCACTCCCAAGAAGAGGAAGTAAAAGGATTTTTTCGATTTTTTAAAATTTTCGTCGCGACAAAAACGATTATTCGCTCATATCGACATTCCAATATTCCAATTTGGCTGATGATGCTCCTTGCAAGTATCGCCGGTACGGGCTGGATCTATGAAGGGTATTTTAGCGAGTATATGGGCAATCATATTCCATTCCCTTTTATTCTGTTACAAGGAGCGGGATATGGTATTTTGGCAGGCAATATGATTCTATTTTTCGGTGTCCTCCTGATCAAATGGTTAGGCCGTCTCTTTTTCGGCTGTCAAACGGCGTATCGGGATATACTCAAAGCCTGCACACTGACGGTCTTTTTCCCTTCTGCTTTATTTTCACTTACTTGGATTTTCACAGTTGGGATGCTCGGTCCGTATACGTTTGTTAAAATCTCACCATATTTAGATCAGCATTATGAAGTATGGTATTATCTCGATCTTTTAACTCTTACGGATGTATATGCAAAGACGTGGATATTTGGAATGGCTGTTTTAGGCATTGTCGCTGTGATGAAGCTCAGATTATGGCAAGCCTTCATCATTATGATCACACCGCCTGCCGCGTTTTTTCTCATCGTGACACTTTTATTTGATGTTCAGCACGCTGTAAACTGGATCATGTAAATAGAACGAGTACCGATAGAATGTGAAGCTTTGTCTACACACTGAGGAATTGCATAGCAGTTCCTTTTTTTCGTTCAATGTACATATTCTTCCCTCCTGTCTCATAGTGTGAAAGAGAGAAAGAATGCTATGGAAACAACAGGTGCTTTAGCGCCTTCTGTTTAGAACACCATGAGGAAAGAGGAGGAACGTTATGAAATTGAAAAATCAATTTGGGCAAGGTTCGGGTTTCGAAGGTCAAGATTTTCGCCAGCAACAATTTGGAGCAAATCCGTATCCTGCGCAGCAGATGGGTTATTCAGTCCCTCCCCAAACGCAGGGTCAAATGCAAGGACAAATGCAGCAGGGGTTTTCGCCAATGCCGTCTACCGGTACTTCACAAGGAGGCCAAGGAACACCGGGCGGCGGTCAGCCATATCAAATTCCTTCTGGACCGGTTTACCAGCAGAATGTCACCGGACAACTGCCTATTGAGCAGTCCTATATTGAAAATATTTTACGATTGAACCGCGGCAAGGTAGCCACGATTTATATGACGTTTGAGGCGAGTAAAGAATGGAATTCGAAGATTTTTAGAGGCGTTATTGAAGCTGCAGGACGTGACCACATTATCATTAGTGATAATAAGACAGGAACACGATACTTACTATTAACGATCTATCTTGATTACATTACGTTTGATGGAGAAATTCAATATGATTATCCATATTCGATGTCAACATATTCTCCGAGATAACGTCAAGCATGACAAAAGCAAGGCTCAGGTGCCCTTGCTTTTTTCTTTTGTCTAGGTTTTTGTCACACCTCTGGGGTGCTGCTCATAAGATGCCTAGTAGTTTTTATCAAAAGCCTAGAGGTGACATCAATGACTGTTGAGCTGGATTATACATCACCAAATGTCAAATTTTCATACGATCTAAATCAAAGCCCCCTTGTGAAATACGATCAGCATAACCTGATTAATGTGTTAGGAAAAAAACAATTAAACTCGTTGGATCGAGTGTCCCTGCTGGATATATATTTGAGTAAAAGCAAAGTCGTAGAGCCTCATTATCATCAAAATGCCGCAGAGCTTGTTTATTGTATAGCCGGTTCTGCTGCCGTATCAATACTGAATCCATTTACAAAAAAACTGCATACCTACACCATCACACCTGGACAGGTAGCAAACGTGCCTCAAGGCTGGTGGCACTATGAAGTCGCTCTTCAAGACAGAACTCATTTGTTAGCCATTTTTAACGCATCTACACCTGAAGTGATCCTAGGCTCAGACCTTCTCACCCTCACCCCTTCTCACATCATGGCCCATACTTATTGCATGAACGAAACACAGTGGAAGCAGGCGATAAAGCCGGTGAAACCAAGCGTGTTTATCGGACCATTTTGCCACCGGGAAGAAGAGGCTCAAACGCATCCTGTCCCTCCATCTCACTACGTCCCTTATTATCAAGCACCGCCCAACTATACCCCTTACTGGAGTTAAGAAAAAAACCGATGCCCCTATGAGAGCATCGGTTTATAAATTTTTTGCTGCTGCTATGACCAGCATGATCCAAGAGGCAATAAACGCCACTCCGCCAATGGGGGTAATGGCACCTAGAATCTTCACCTGAGTCAATGCCAGCACATAAAGGCTTCCTGAGAAGAAAAGGATGCCTGCAAGCATCACCCAGCCAGCGGTTGGAACTAGGGAAACACCTGATAGCTTATCTGCAAGAAAGGCGACAATAAATAGTCCTATCGCATGGAACATCTGATATTGAACACCTTTATTCCATATTTCTATATATTTTTCAGGGATTTTCCCTTCCAGACCGTGCGCACCGAAGGCTCCGAGCCCAACAGCTAGCAACGCATTAATCGCACCTAAAATGAAAAATAGTTTCATTCGTCATTCTCCTTATCTCATCAATTATGTTTATCATAGCGCGGGTGAAGGGCGACATTCAACTTTCCCATTACGTTGACACGAGATTGTCGGATTTCTTTTTCTTTCGTAACAAGACTTGATCGACCACGATCGCAATGAGTGTGCCTAGAACAAGACCGTTGCTTAATAATGAAATGAGCACTGGATGCATGCCTTTCAAGGCCCCCTGAGGCACAAACATCGCCCCTACGCCTGCTAAAACAGCAATCCCAAGGACAAAGCGAATCCGCGGGACTTCTTCTTTCTCATACTGATCAAACTCCGACATCGCAATCCCAATCATAGAAGAGAAGACCACAAAGTTTACAGCCAGCCCCACAGGTGATGGCAATGCAGAGAAAAAGCTCATGAGCAGCGGAAACAAACTAATGAGAACAATAAGCAGACTTCCTATGAAAAAAGGCTTTCTCGAAGGAATTTTGGTTGTCTGGATAAATCCCGCTGCCCCCGAAATAGGTACTGGCGCAATCGCACCGATGAGCCCGCTCAGTAAATGACCAAATGCTGCGACAAAACCAGCAGGGCGTGCTCTCTTCCGCTCACGCAGTTCACCAAATGCCTTCACTGAGCTTTCCACAATTCGAATACTTGCCAGCATGTTCACAATGAGTAAAATCGTTATAAAAAAGGACGTGACAAGCAATCCACTGTCAAAGACCGGCATGCCGAATGGAAACAGCTTCGGAAACTCGATGATTTGTTCTGGAATTCGAACCGGCTTCGCCAATCCGAGTAGAGCGAATAACAGCCATCCGCCTGCAAGTGCGAATAACACAGAAAACTGCCTCAAGTAATGCCATTTAGAGCGGCTGATCATGAAAGTGAGGATAATAATCAAGATCGATAAGCAAAAGACAAGCCCGTCCACCTGATTTCCCCGATAGCCGATGCCCATCAGCCCTTTCATGATTGGCTGACTTAGCTGCACAACAAGCAGCAGCAGGTAAATGCCTGTGACGACTGGCGTAAATAAAGACGCGAGCCAATTGATGATTTTAAATAAACTAAAAATAAAAAAGAAAACAGCACTAAAAATTAAAGCCCCTTGTAATGCTTGCAGGGTTTCAGGATACGTCGCAAAGATTGTACCTGTCATGCCGGCATAAAGGGTATACACACCCCACCAAAGCCCTGCTGGACTTTCATTGATCGGCAGCATATGGCCGCATAAACACTGCACCATTGCCACAAGACCAAGTGAAAAGAAAGTACTTTGAATTAACTCCGCCGATTGCACTTGGTTCAATTCAAATGCTTGTGCAATCGCAATTGGTACGGCAATAGAAGCTGCGATAAAAAATGCCATCCACTGAATGGCGCCCAAAAATAGTTTCAAACCGATCACCTTCCCTTTGTCGTGACAAGACCATTAAAAATCAAAAATAGAGTCGCCGTTCCCGTCCTTCTCTTTTTGACCCTCATCATTTTGCTGAAATTTCTTCGCACCACTTGTTCCCATTAGTTTCTCCAGCATGGCTTGATCTGTAGACACAGATGGTGCTGATGGTGTATGTATCGATGGAGGTGGTGAAATGACCGGCGACTGCGGCATTTGCACCTGTGATGGTGCATCGAGAATGACATCACATAGTGAAGAAATGGCCGCCACTTGACGTTTCACCTCTTCATCATTTCCACTTTGTTTTGCTTTTTGAACCGCTTCCTCCATTTTTTGAAGCAGGCTTGATATATGAATATTCAAGGGTAGACCCTCCAATCTAAAAAAATCTCTTTTCAACATTATTTTACCAAATGAACAAACCAAATGGGTTCATTTTTTCAAAGCAGTGCGCTCACGACTCTCTTATTTGACCCGTCATCTTCATTCACACATAATAAAAGAAACAACATCGTCTATGAAAGGATTGAATAATGGACAAGCTCACTGCTCTATTTCAGAAACAAAAAGTCTTTCAGAAGCCAGCGGTTCAAGAACGCATCCGCATTCTTCAAGACTTAAAAGCAGCCATCAAACAGCATGAAAAGGATATTTTACAGGCCTTAGCCCATGATTTACATAAATCCGAACAGGAAGCCTATACAACAGAGATTGGGATCGTGTATGAAGAAATCAATCATACCATCAAGCACCTTCACAAATGGGCGAAGCCAAAACGCGTGAAAACACCGCTGACTCATATCGGATCAAAAAGCATGATCATCAAGGAACCTTATGGAAGTGTGCTCATCATTGCTCCTTGGAACTATCCTTTCCAATTGGCCCTTTCTCCATTAGTCGGTGCGATTTCTGCGGGAAATGCCGTGATTTTAAAACCGTCTGAGCTGACGCCGGCAGTCTCACAAGTGATCAGCACGATCATGAAACGTGTATTTCAAGAAGACCATGCGGCTGTCGTAGAGGGCGGTGTTGATGTCAGTACAGAGCTGCTGAAACTGCCCTTTGATTATATCTTCTTTACTGGAAGTGTGGCAGTTGGCAAAGTCGTCATGGAAGCCGCCGCAAAGCATTTGACCCCTGTCACACTTGAGCTTGGCGGAAAAAGTCCCAGCATCGTCATGCCTGATGCCGACATCAAGCTGGCAGCGAAGCGGATCACCTTTGGAAAATTCACCAATGCAGGGCAAACCTGCATTGCACCAGATTATTTGCTCGTTCATGAATCCATCAAAGAGGAACTTTTGCGAGAAATGACGGCCTGTATCCGTGACTTTTATGGTGAACATCCAGAAACACATCCGTACTTTGGAAAAAATGTCAGCCAGCGTCATTTTGACAGGCTTACACAATTTCTATCAAATGGAACGATCGTCACAGGTGGACAGCGCAATGAACAGGAGCTCAAAATCGCTCCGACCATTTTAGACGACATCACATGGGAAGATCCCGTCATGCAGGAGGAAATTTTCGGACCGATTCTGCCTGTCATGACCTTTGATTCTCTGCATGAGGCAGTTCATATGATCAAAGCAAGGCCAAAGCCGCTTGCACTTTACTTATTTACGACAAGTAAAGAAACAGAATCCTATATTCTAGACAACCTCTCATTTGGCGGAGGATGTATCAATGACACGCTTATGCATGTCGCTACACCTTACCTGCCATTTGGAGGCGTCGGCGAAAGCGGCATGGGACGATATCACGGGAAGGACAGCTTCTTTACTTTTACGCATGAAAAAAGCGTCCTGCGCCAAACCAATCGCTTCGATCTTTCCTTCCGTTATCCAAATGCGAAAAACGGACTCGACTTGGTTCGTAAATTTTTAAAATAAACAGGACGAAGGGGCCCTCCCCTCGTCCTTTTTTCATTCGATATCCTTGATACACCAATTGATTTCTTCGGTTCCCATTTGCTTTAAATACGCGTTTACCTTTGAAAACGGACGGCTGCCAAAAAAGCCGTTTCTTGCAGAAAAAGGACTTGGATGAGGTGACTCAATGATGTAATGCTTGTTTTGATCAATGCGTTCTTTCTTGTTTTGAGCATGTCTTCCCCATAACACAAAAACGACGGGCTGCTCACGCTTATTCAGCACATCAATCACGCGGTCAGTCACTCGTTCCCAGCCCTTGCCTTTATGAGAATTCGCCTCGCCCCTTCTCACGGTCAGCACAGTGTTTAAGAGCAGCACACCCTGCTCTGCCCAGCTGACAAGTGAGCCGTGGTTTGGAACAGGACAGCCAAGATCATCCTGTAGCTCCTGAAAAATATTTCTCAAAGATGGCGGGTGTTTGACGCCCGGCTGAACAGAAAAGCTTAATCCATGTGCCTGCCCTGGGCCATGATAAGGGTCTTGTCCTAAAATCACCACTTTGACCTTTTCATATGACGTCAAATGAAGGGCACGATACACGTCATCTGGTTTTGGAAAAACGGTCTGCGTGCGATATTCTTCCTTCATCCATTCACGTAATTCCTGATAATATGGCTGTTCAAATTCACTTTTCATCACAGCCCACCAGCTATCATTTAAAAATGGCTTCATTGTGGTTTTCCTCCTTCTACTTGCTGCGCTAGTCTGGAAATCATCGGTTTTCCATCCCACACAATCTCACTCTCTGATTCTCTTTTTTTCATCGCTGGTTCTTCTAATAATATCGCAAAGTTTGCTGTCGGCAGGTCGCCCAGTTCATGCTTTTCACTTAAATCATCTAAGTAGTTCTTCCTTGTTTCGCCCAGATCACTAGACTGATTTCCACCGCCGTCAAAAAACGCATAGATCACGCTCGCAGCTGGCACTCGTTTGACTCGGGCATGCTGTGATACACGTAAAAAGAAGTCCCAGTCCCAATAATGATGCATCGCTGGATCAAAATAGCCAATCTCATCGTGTATACAGCGTTTGTACATACTGCCCGAAGGAACATATGTAGAAAAGACACGCATATCCTCAATATCCGCTGTATAAGCAAACAAACGTCTCGACAACGGGAAACGGGTCGCGCCTTTTTCTTCAAATGACACAATTTCTGCATCAGAAAAGACAAAATCGGCATCCTCCAGCGCCTTACTCATGCGTTCGATATGACAAGGTGTGAAGTAATCATCGTCGTCACTCAACATGATGACGTCACCTGTCAGCTCTTGCACTCCCACATTTCTGGCATTCACATGCTGGACATTCTCATCTAAATGAATCAAGCGGATCGGAAGCTCAGGGTAAAGTTCCTGAATGATGTCGACTCGCTCTCCTGCATCATTGACGACGACAATTTCAAAAGGCTGTACGGTTTGTCTTGTAATGGATTCAAGTAGCTCGCACAATGCGCTGAGCCGGTTATGTGTCACAATTAATAAGGAAATCTTCATATGCAACTTACTCCTTTAATAGATTCGTCTTTTTCCATTAAAACATAAATTGACTTTCTTCTCATGATATAAAAGGCGGTTTGATTTGACGGGAAAATGGGAATTTTTGATGAAAAGGAGTGATCATGATGGAATATATCACGGTGGAAAATAGTAAAGAAGCAAAAAAGACCATTGACCACATTCATTCATCGGGTTCAACAAAGGATGCTGTTTTTGTTTTTGCGTACGACCCAGAACGCTCTGATACCATAACGGAGTATACAGACGCCAAAAGCATGACTGCGGTCGATCAAGGGATTTTGGATCAAGTCGCCAATGTCATTCGCACTCGGGATGATGAATTGATGGCCAAAATGATGTCAGCTGGCGCCGATCAAGAATTAGCCTTAACACTTTTAGATGAACTGAAAAAAGGGAAATTGGTGATTTGGAAAAGATAAGAAAAAGAGGCGTTCCGAAGAGAGGAACGCTTTTTTATGCCGTTTCATTGTGATAAATGGAAAAGCTGATTATAATAAGGGATAGAACAATAACTGTTACACATCACATTGGAGGTTCAGCAACTATGTCTATGAATAAAGCACTCACCATCGCAGGTTCGGATTCAAGCGGCGGTGCAGGTATCCAAGCAGATTTAAAAACGTTTCAAGAAAAAAACGTCTACGGGATGACAGCTTTAACCGTTGTCGTTGCAATGGACCCACATAATCATTGGGATCATCAGGTGTTTCCAATTGATACGGCGACGATTCGTGCGCAGCTCTCTACCATTGTAGAAGGCATTGGTGTAGATGCACTGAAAACGGGTATGCTTCCTACCGTAGACGTGATCGAGCTTGCAGCTGACACCATCAAAACATACGACCTTAAAAATGTCGTCATTGATCCTGTTATGGTTTGTAAGGGTGCAAACGAAGTCCTTTACCCAGAGCACGCGGAAGCACTGCGTGAAAAGCTCACGCCACTGGCAACCGTTATCACACCTAACCTTTTCGAAGCAGGTCAATTAAGCGGAATCGGCGAGATTAAAACGATCGAACAAATGGAAGAAGCAGCAAAACGCATTCACGAACTTGGTGCAAAGTATGTGGTCATCACTGGAGGCGGTAAGCTAAGCGAAGACAAAGCCATCGATTTGCTTTATGATGGACAAACCTTCGAACGCCTTGAAACAGATAAAATTGACACTGAATACACACACGGCGCAGGCTGCACATTCTCAGCAGCAGTCACAGCTGAACTAGCGAATGGATCAGACGTGAAAGAAGCCATCTATGCAGCAAAAGAATTCATTACGGCTGCCATCAAAGGCTCTTTCCAGCTAAACGAATATATCGGACCAACAAAGCATTCTGCTCATCGTTTTGACAAATAAAACAGAAAAAACCGATTCGCCTTGTTAGTAGGTGAATCGGTTTTTGTTTATCGATTATCGAAAGCTGCGTCTCTGTGCAAACAGCCAATCTGTTAAGCCTGGCGTCTCATAAGCAGGCGTCCATGATGCATGGTCATATCCATACTTGCTTGCGTATTCCGTATAAAGCGGCTGGCCGCCAGCTTTTTGAATAGCTTGAATTGTATTTCTCGCATAGCTGATAGGGATAATGGAATCATCTTCTGCATGAAATGCCCATATTGGCTTGTGTGCTAACATTCCTGCCTTGCTTGGATCTGCACCCCCCGCAATAGGAATCATCGCTGCAAACAAACGAGGATATGTGATGTTCAACTGGTACGTGCCAAATCCCCCTTGTGATAAACCCGTCGCATAAATCCTTTTCTGATCAATCTGATAAGAAGTTAACACATGCTGAAGGACATCATAAGCTTTGTGTAAATCTGGTGAAAATTGAAACACGTTCGTCAGATCAATTTCATTTTGCGAATTTCTTGTTAATGCAAAGCCTCCATCGACAGCATTTCGCGCCTGAGGTGCAAGTACGTACGAAGGATGTTTCTTTTGGACTTCAGGGGAAGCCCATAAAGCTGCACCATCATTCGCAAGTAACTGCTTTTGATTGTCTGTTCCCCTCTCCCCGCCTCCATGTAAGAACAGAACTAGAGGATAGGCTTTACCCCTCTTACGGTTTTTTGGAATATACAGACGGTAAGGCATTCCTTTGTATTCGAAAGATAAAAAAGATGATGCAATGTCCTCTCGTGTGACAAAGCGATAATTGTACGTAGACGTGGAAAGACGGTGGTTTTTCTTGTAAACGCTTACTTTTAAAGTCGTATCAGTTTCGATATGAATGGGCTTTTTGTATAACTGACTTTGAGTAGTCGGCTGGCTGCCATCTGTTGTGTAATAAAGAGAAGCTTTTTGAACGTGAGAATGCAGAGCGACCTCTTGTGAACGATAATATTGACCAGATGGGACTGAAGCCGTTGATGCAACATATGACGTATGATTTCGGGCAGAAGAAACGGAAGGAAAAAGAAAACTCATAGAAAATAGGACAATAACAAAGGTGATCAGGCATTTCTTGGTTGTATGGTTCATATTGTTCCTCCTGTACATGCTCAGATGAATTTTTATTTATTATTGATCATGACAATAGAAATGTCAACGCTTTCATTTAAATTTCTGAATAATCAGGCAGAATACAAAAAAGCGTACCCGCACGCAGGTACACTCTTTTATCCATACATGAATGCCTATTTTTGCTGATCGGACTCTTTCGCCATTTTTCGAATAAAGGCTTCAATGGATTCAACAAATAAAGCGTATTCTTTCATTTGTTTATACGTATCTGACAGCTTCTCTTTCACTTCTTCCTGCTCTAAAGAAGGTTCACCGAGAATAGATTGAACTTGAATGAGCAATTCTTTATATTCTTCACGTTTATCTTCAACATGATCTGCCATTGTCTCCAAGCGTTTTCTAGTCGTCGGCTGCTGTTTTGAATTCAAGTAAACAACCCCTTTTTTTGTCCTACCGCATTTGGATAAACGTCAGCCTCAGCTGTATATATTTTAAAATGATACCATATTTCCACCTGCTATCATATATGTAAAACGTCATCAAACCGCTTTAGGCCAACCTTGTATATACACGCTATAGGCTTTAAGATACAGGCTGATCTCACTAGAAAAAAGCAGATCATTGATCTGCTCAGATTGTAGAGAAATTATTTTTCAAGCCGGATTTCCCCTATTTCCTTCTGACTCTTTAAGGCAGTTCTTTTTGGCTCAAATTTCATAGCGAATACTAAAATAAAAGCGATTATTAAAATAATACTTAAGAAAATCAAACCGGCTTGCATTTTTCCTGTATAATCTTTTAGCCATCCAACTGCATAAGGGCCAACAAACCCTCCTAGATTTCCAATTGAATTAATGACTGCAATTCCAACAGCTACTGTGGCTGGACTCAATATCATAGTTGGTAATGACCAAAAAGGACCTTTAAAACAATACATGGCTGCCAATGAAATGGTGATGAAAATCATTGCAATAAATGGATTGGCCACCATTCCTACACTGAGTAACGTTAAACCAGCTACGAGTAACGGTAAAGCTGTGTGTATACGTCTTTCACCAGTGCGATCTGAGCGTCTTGACCAGTAATTCATGACGATTGAAGCAATAATGTAAGGGATTGTAGCAATGAAGCCGATCTGGGTGTTTGATAAATAGCTAGATAATCCTTTAATAATTTGAGGCATCCAATAACCAACGCCCAGTGTACCTGCAGTATATACAAAGTAAATTAAGGAGAGGTACCACAGTTTAGGATCAGTCAAGGCCGTTTTATGACTAGAGGTTTTTTGGCCTTGCTTTTCTCTTAGCTCCTCGTCCTTTCTTAATTCTGACATCAACCAATTTTTTTCTTCAGCTGTTAACCACTTTGCTTGTTCTGGCCGGTCTGTTAAGTAGAAATATGTAACAAACCCTAAAATAACAGCAGGGGCGCCTTCGATAATAAACATCCAACGCCATCCAGGCACATTCATCCAATGAATATGATCAATAATTAAGGTAGAAACGGGAGCTCCTATAATATAAGAAACTGCGATTGCTGTCATAAACATCGCAATTGTACTTGCTCTTTCTTTAGCTCGGAACCAATAAGTAAGGTATAGTATAATGCCAGGAAATAGACCTGCTTCTGCTATTCCAAGAAGGAATCTAATGATATAGAGCTGGGTAGCATTCTGAGCAAACCCAGTTGCCATAGAAATAATTCCCCAAGTAAAGAGAATCCTAGTAATCCAAACCCTTGCCCCAAATTTTTGCATTAAAATATTACTTGGTACTTCAAAGAGAAAATAACCAATAAAAAAAATACCTGTCACAAGACCAAACATTTTACTTGTTAGTCCTAATGCTTCATTCATTTCCAATGCAGCATATCCCACATTTGCCCTGTCTAGATAAGAAATAATATAGAGTAAAAATAGTAACGGGATAATTCTTCGTGTCACCTTTCGAATCGTCATCTTTTCGAAATTCAATTGAGAATTTTCCATTCAAATTCCTCCTTTTAAAATAATAAAAAGAAATTTTGATAACGCTTACATTTAGAAAATAAAGAGATACTCTTACGGTTCTGTAAGATGTGTAAGAGTATCTCCATTTACTCTTCTGTTGTTTCCTCAAGATAGCGAACAAAATGAAAACTTTCTTTCATCGTGTCAAAAATGTTTATTTTCAACTGATATTGCTCTCAATGTCTGGTTTACCGTTGAAAATTAAATGTTTCGGTTGATAATTAATGTTACCTAATACGGTATCTCCATCTACATCGGGAAAAGCAGTCTCTGTAGAAGTAGAATCTAGAACAACAAGGTGATGTGGAGTAAACGTAAAATCGTCAATTCCTAACAATTTAGGAGCTGTTACCAGAACTGCTCTAAAAGCTTCATCTAGAGACAGTCCACCTACAATCATTTTAGAAATGATGTAGCTCATGTTATAAACAGGGTATTTTCTCCATGACGCGCTTGTTAAATCTGTACTGATCGTATCTGGTTTAATTCCCTCAGCTAAGCATTTATAAAAAACATTCCAATTAAAGTGTTTTCTACCGTGACCGATATCTAATACTATTCCTCTTTCTACTGCAGCTAGAAATTCTTTTTTTACCTTCCCGGCGGTATTTAACACGTTTCCATCCCTTCCTTGAAATGGATGAGTGAGAATGTCTCCTTTATTAAAATATTGTGTTACCTCTTCAATATCTAGTTGAGTTTCAGTTAAATGAACCATCATTCGTAAATCAGTTCGATCGGCTGCTTCTCTTGCTAAGCGTAATAAAGACCGATCAGTCGTTTTGTCCACCTGACCTAAGCGAATCTTAATTCCTAATAAACAATCATCAGCTAAAGATGCTACTTCAACAATTCGATCCAACGAAATACTTTCTGGCTTGGTTGGGTTAGGGTTTGGGTGATTGGTTAGCCCTTCTGGTAAAGCTGATAACCAAGAACGAACTGTTAACGGGCTGTTTTCCCAGTAACGATTTGCTTCCTCCCATCCGTCATAGCCAAAAGTACCTGCGTCCCCAACTGTAGTTACTCCTGAGGAGAGATATTGTTTATCTGTCACACCAATCTCTGCTCCTGGTGCCCATACATGACAATGAAAATCGACTAGTCCCGGTACAATTAAGCTAGATTCAGATAAATGAATATCCCTATCATCCTCATGAGTAACTGTGATGCTTGTAGACTGATTTGGAATGAACCCCTTTTCTGACCAAATAGAACCGCCTTTAAAATTCCATACTCCCATGCAAATACACCCCTTAACTTACTATTGATTTAATAGATTAATTTATTTCATTGTTTGCAAAAGCAACTTCTTTACATGCCTTGATAACATCCAACCACTGGTGCTAAATCACTGACCAACATACATCCTCTTCTTTTTGGATAGTGGAAACAATCAACTAAGTAGAATTTTTAATCTGTTCACTGCCATACACACCGATAAGATAGCGCTTTCAAAAATGGAATTAATGACGCAACCCCTATCTTCGACAACTTCCGTTTTAGAGACAGAGCGCCCCGCCCCTCACCATTATTTATCTTGTGTAATAAACATTACTATATTTTATATAAAAGTAATGTTTATTACCAATAATTTAAATGTATGTTATCACTCATAATTAATAAAGTAAACCTTTTTTATAAAGAACATAAGATAAAGTAAAACGAACAGTGAAGCACATGGGAAAAATCGCTTTAACTGATAGTTATCGAGAAAAAATAATGAATTGATGGCGAGGGAGATGTAGACGGTGTGATTACCATTGGTCAAAAAGCAAAAAAACAATGAAAATAAAAATTCCACTTATGATCAGTGGAATAAGATGCAAGGCTTTCTTTGGCTGAAGAAGCTAATAACGTCAAAACATCGATTAATCCTGAGGAAGGCTATGTTAGTTTTCAAAACTGATTGGTCAAAAGAAGCAGAACTATTTAAACGGGCTGATATGATTGAAGTTAAATTTGGATAATGTACTTTTGCAGGAAAGGGTGGAAAAATTTCAGCTGAAAATTTAACAAGGAAAATGAGGATGCGGTATTGGGGTACCCAATTTCCCGCACCTCGCTTATCTGATAGAGAAATGTATTCTACATCGCATCTTTCTCTTTCAATTTCACATCATATTGATCATCACTTGTAGGATACGGATCAACGACCTGCTTCTTTTTGTAAATGCCATGTCTTCAATTTCAGCTTTGTTTCATTTCTTCCACTAATGGAGATCGATTTATTTCCCGGGGAAGGAAAGTAACGTGCAGTAAAAACTTCTCGGCCTCCGTTTACAAAAATCTCAATCGACGATGAATCAATAAAAATATGAAGATCGTGTAATTCCTCTATTGCTGCTTCACGAACTTCCTTTGATCGATCTTCAAATCGATCCCGCTCTAATGTCAGCTTCCCTTCCTCTTTATCATAGATGATGCGTGCAGCTGCACGGATACAGCATTCAAACCCTTTTTGTGTGTCAATTTGATCAATGAATACCTCTGCGCTCGTAATATCATCTACAGGGATGGAATGAACAGAACGTTTAATATGAAAAATATGCTCTTGTTCATTGGTCCGCATGGATTGGAGTTCACTTACTGGTTTTTGAATGAGATGTCCGTCATCATCTAAACGGAGCTCTCTAGGGATCGTGAGGCAGTGTATCCATTGATAAGAAATCGTCGGATGATGCTCTTCTCCTTGATCAGGGACCCCCATCCACCCGATTAAAAGGCGTCTGCCTGATTCATCTAGAAAGGTTTGCTGCGCATAGAAGTCAAAACCGCGGTCAAGCTCCTCAAACGCTCCGTGTGTATATTGATAGGAGTGATCATCCAATGTACCAACAAAATAGCCTGATTGATGTGTATTGTGATATTTTAAGCCATCCGGCTTGAGCCCTTGCGGTGACACAATCAATACATCCCGGCCGTCCAATTCAAACAGGTCTGGACACTCCCACATATAGCCAAAATTTTCTAAACCATTCTTTCCGCTGCCTGCAATCGTGCCTTGAAACGTCCAATTTTCTAACGTATCAGAGGTAAATAAGACAAGGTGTCCTTTCAGGTCTAAGCTTTGTGCACCAAGGACCATGTACCACTGGCCATTTCGCTTCCATACCTTTGGATCTCGAAAATGGGCGGTGAATCCTTCCGGCAGCGTCGCCACGACACCTTTTTTCTGAAAGTGAATACCGTCCTCTGAAACAGCTAAACATTGATACGTCTCACGGTTCCCTTGTTCATCCCGAACGTTTCCAGTGTACATCACATGCATCTGCCCATTGTTTATAAATGCACTGCCAGAATAACAGCCGTTTTGATCAAACCAATCACTTGGGGCAAGAGCGGCTTCTTCGTGCTGCCAATTGACTAGATCTGTCGATGTATAATGCCCCCAGAATTTTGCACCATGCCCCGTTTTGAATGGCTGCCACTGATAAAAGACGTGGTAAGTTCCTTTCCACTGAATCAACCCATTCGGATCATTTAAAAGACCAACTGGCGGCATCAAATGAAAATGCTGCCGGTACACATCCTTTTTGACCAAATGCTCATAGTTTCGAATACGGTCTGCTATCTTTTGACGAAGTGCTGCGTCAGTTGTTGTCATGACTGTGACCACTCCTTGATTATTTTTCGACTTCTTTTACTTTAAAAATGATGGTGAGAATAAATGAAACAGCAACAGCGATTAACATACCAATCACATAATTGACCACATTCTGAACACCGAATGGTGCTGCAATCGCAATCATCGGAATGCCTGTTAAACCATAAGCATTGGCGGCTACCTTCGTGAAAACGACGAATGCCCCGCCCAATGCGCCTCCGATCATCGCCGCAATAAATGGTTTACGATAGCGGAGATTTACACCGAATATGACAGGTTCAGTAATTCCTAAAAAAGCAGAGAAGGCAGCAGGAAGGGCAATTTCTTTTGTTTTTGCACGCTTGGCTAGGAAAAAGACAGCCAATCCTGCCCCGCCTTGGGCGACATTGGACATTGCCCAGATCGGCAGCAAATAGTTACGCCCAATATCATTCAGCAATCCTGCCTCAATCGCATGGAAGCTATGATGAACCCCTGTGAGCACAATTAAAGAGTAAGCACCGCCGAAAATGAGTCCTGCTAAGAACCCTGCATGGTCATAAATAAACGTCAGTGCATTCGAAATCCCTGTACCAAGCATTCTTCCAAGCGGTCCAACTGCAATAAACGTCACAAATCCAGTGACAATTACCGTCACAAATGGGGTCACAAGTAAATCAATACTGTTCGGAACGACTTTTCTTAAATTCTTCTCAACAAGACACATGATATACACAGTCAATAACACTGGAATGACCGTCCCTTGGTAACCAAGAAGAGCAATATCAACATTGAATAAATGCATATACTCTGGATTTGCTTCCGTCAATCCCCACGGATTAAGCAGATTCGGGTGAATCATAATTCCCCCAATGACAGCCCCTAAATACGGATTTCCGCCAAACTCTTTCGCTGCACTGACCCCAATTAAAATCGGTAAAATGATAAAGGCTGCACTTGAGAACATATCAAGCATTTGGAAGATCGCAGAGCTTGGGTCAGCCCATTTGAAAGCTTTCATCATACCTAAGAGACCCATTAATAAACCGCTCGCAACAATTGCTGGAATGATTGGTACAAAAATATTCGATAATGTCTTTGCAAAACGCGCAAGTGGATTCATTTTTTGTTTCACTGCTTCATCATGGCTGACAGGCTTTTGTTTCTCGTCGCCGGTCTCAAGACCAGTCTCACGAGCAAATGGTTCATACACTTTGTTGACAGATCCCGTTCCAAAAATGACTTGAAATTGTCCTGAACTTGAGAAAGCCCCTTTCACACCTTCAAGTTCTTCAATGGCATCTTTGTCAATCAAATCCTCATTTTTCACCACCAATCTGAGTCTTGTTGCACAATGCGTAGCACTAATGACATTTTCTTTGCCGCCTAACAGTTTTGTTAATTCTTTGGCTGTTTTTTGATAATTCAAGTTGTCTCCCCCTTTTTTAAAGCAAAAAAGACCTAAAATTCACCAACGAGTAAAGGACATACACGTCCCCTCGTTACGCAAATTTTAGGTCTTGCCTGCCTGACAGTCACAATCCCGCGATATCAAATTTTGATGACGCTTTCATCATAGTATAAGACTGTGACATCGTCAACCTCTTTTTTCAAATCCAATGACCCATATACACTAATAAGAGTAGTGTGCATAAAAAAAAGCCTGCATGCAGGCATCACAATTAAACCAATTCGGCTTCCTGCAGACGCTGGACATGCAGCGTGATGTAGCCGATCTCCGATTCAGGGAGATGAAGTCCATATTCATCTTTTAACAGTTCAGCGAGTCCAAGTGCACACCGGTAAGCCGTATCATACTTTGTTTGGATAAAAATCAGCATGTCATCGTCCATGATTTGAAATGCCTCATTCGATTCCAACCTGCCTAATGCATACCTCAAATGTGTCACAAGCCGCTGATAGGAAATACTATCCTCATCAATTGAATGCTGAAAATAGCTTTCAATATGCTCGATCATTTCTTTAATCATCGTTGTATATTTCACGGTCTTTTTCATGGACTCCGTATTCATTTTGGCCGTATGAATATGAAGTGCCACATATCCTGCCTCATCGTCCGGCAGTTCAACCCCAAGCCGCTCCTTTACATAACGAATGGCATACTTTCCAATCTCATATTCCTGCTTATATAAGACTTTGATCTCACCAAGCAATTTATTATATAACACAATGCCTTTTTGAAGGCGTTCAATGGCGAAGGACAAATGATCAGTCAGTGATATGTGGATGTGATCACTGAGCGGCATCATGAGTTTCCCCTCTGCATAACTGATGATATGCTCTGCCACCTCAATATGCGCCTCTGGCAATGTGGCAAGAATTTGTTTGAATTTCTCATTTTCTTCACGCACAACAAAGATTTTCTCTATTTTTTGAAGAGGAATGACGTCATTTTTCCCCTTCTGAAAAGCAATTCCGGGTCCCATCACAATTTTCTCCTGATCATCCTCCTTCACAACCACTGCGTTGTTATTCAATATTTTATATATCTTCAAGGGGTATCCTCTCCCAGCAGATAACATTTCTTATGTGGGATTTTACCCTGTTTCACTTTTTCTGTAAAGGTAAGAGCGGACCAGCACGCGCCTCTCGCATCGCCTTCTCTTCAATCATCATCAGACTTTGAGTAAACCCCATCTCTGCCCTGCGTTTCTTCTTATGTTCTTCTGCCAGCTTCTCCAGCTCTCTCTCTTTCACTACTTGAAAGAATCCGGCATCCACCGCGGCCGCCTGAAACCCTTGCTGTTTCATCATCACACCAGGGTTCACAAGCACATTCATCATGAAACCAAACCATACGCTCAACCAGTTTTTTAATTTCTTCACTGAACATCCCTCCGCTTTTCTTAGAATCTAGCAGCTCTAGCAAAACAACTGCTCCTATCATATCCCGAGAAAAAAGAGAGGTTTGTCACAATCTGGGTGAAAAAACCAACTAGTTTTCAGAAGTTTTGTTGAAAAGTGCAGAAGATCATCATGTACTTGGATGTTCCAATGAAAATTTTATGCACACGCTATCCCAAAGATAAGCACACCTTATCAACAGGGTTTATCCACATATCAACACCCTCTTACTAGATTTTGTGTAAGTTCATTTTTTATTTTCCATATATGTATCTGAATAATCGAGTTATCAACAGACATTTGTGCATAAGTGCGACTTTATAAACAAAATAGTTCTTTATAACTATGTAAAATAAGACCATTTTAGTAAAGGAATTGTTTTCAACGTATTGAATACTTAATAACGGGCAGTGAATCTTTCCTATTTATCCACAAAAAGAAAGGCTATCTCCCTAAAAACACAGCTAGAAAGGGGAAAATTAATGAAAAAGGTCATATCTCGTTCTTCTGTTCTATTGTTCTCCACTATTTTTATTTTATCCACATTCTTTACCGGTCAACAGGCTGCTGCTGCTCCATCTAACAAAAAGATGGAACTAGAAAAAGCAGAAATCTTCGGTGAAATCAATGTCAACTCGAAAAAACAAACCACTGTCATTGTTGAATTAAAGGAAAAATCCTTAGTTGAAGCCAAGCAAGAAGGCGAAGCACAAACAAAAGCCTCCCTCAAAAAATCTCGAACAAAAGTAAAGAACGCAGCACTCAAAGAGGTAGATAAAGCGAGTGTTCGTCAAGAATATGAAAAAGTCTTCTCTGGTTTCTCTATGAAACTTCCTGCAAACGAAATCCCGAAGCTGCTCGCAGTTGATGGAGTAAAAGCCGTTTATCCGGATGTTACATATAAAACCGATGAAGTGAAAAAGGAAAGCATCCAGCTTCCAAACGAAGATGTCTCCCCGCTTATGGATAAGAGCGCTCCATTTATCGGTGCACCAAAAGCATGGGATGCCGGCTATTCTGGAAAAGGGGTCAAAGTCGCTGTTATTGATACTGGAGTAGACTATACCCACCCAGATTTAAAAGGAAACTTCGGTTTATACAAAGGCTATGATTTTGTTGATAATGATTATTCTCCGCAAGAGACACCTAAAGGAGATCCTAGAGGTGAATCCACAGATCACGGGACCCACGTCGCAGGAACGATTGCAGCAAATGGACAAATTAAAGGTGTCGCAAAGGATGCCACGCTTCTTGCATACCGTGTACTTGGACCAGGTGGATCTGGAACAACTGAGAACGTTCTTGCAGGCATCGACCGGGCTGTTACTGACGGAGCAGATGTCATGAACCTCTCTCTTGGAAACAGTGTCAATAACCCTGATTATGCAACGAGCATCGCACTTGATTGGGCCATGTCTGAAGGTGTTGTGGCTGTTACTTCGAATGGAAACAGCGGTCCTAATAACTGGACTGTCGGTTCTCCCGGCACGTCAAGAGAGGCCATTTCTGTCGGGGCAACTCAGCTTCCGTACAGCCTTTACAATGTGAAATTCCCGAATTATTCTACTGCAAAAGTCATGGGCTACTACCAAGAGAGTGATTTAAAAGCGCTTGACCAAAAACAAGTCACACTCGTCCAAGCAGGAATCGGTGACGAAAAGGCATTTGACAACATTGATGTTAAAGGAAAGGTGGCCGTGATTGAACGTGGTGCTATTGCCTTTGTGGATAAAGTCGACAATGCAAAAGCCGCTGGTGCAATCGGCGTTGTGATGTATAACAATATCGATGGAGAGATTCCAGTCGATGTACCAGGTCTCGCACTTCCTACAATTAAGCTGTCAAAAGCTGAAGGAACAGCGCTTGTGAAAGCCATTGAGGCTGGAAACGATACAACGGCTTTCTCCATTCAATTTGTCAAAGAACTTAGTGAGCAAGTCGCTGACTTCTCATCCCGCGGACCGGTTGTGGATACGTGGATGATTAAGCCTGATCTATCAGCACCCGGTGTCAGCATTGTGAGTACGATCCCAACGCATGATCCTTCTCATCCTTACGGATATGGTTCTAAACAAGGAACAAGTATGGCATCTCCGCATGTGGCAGGAGTTGCAGCGATCATTAAACAAGCAAAACCATCGTACTCAACTGAACAAATCAAAGCATTGCTGATGAATACAGCAGAAAAACTATTTGACGCAAATGGCAGCCCATTCCCTCATAACACACAAGGAACAGGCAGCGTTCGTATCATCGAATCACTTCAAGCATCTTCTATCGTTTCTGATGCGAGCTATTCATACGGCACTTTCTTAAAGGAAAAAGGTGTTCAAATCAAAACGAAGAAATTTAAGGTAGAAAACCTTTCAAAAGCACCGAAAACGTATACCATTGATTACAAATTCAATGGCAGCGGCATTAGTACAAACGGAACGAAAAAAATCACCGTCAAAGGGAATTCCACTGGATCCTTTACTTCCGCAGTACAGGTGAATTACGGAAAAACCAAAAAAGGCACGTACCAAGGCAGCATCACCATTCGCGAAAATGGCAAAAAGGTCACAGAAATCCCTACTTTATTGATTGTGAAAGAGCCAGATTATCCGCGCGTCACTTCTGTTTCCGTAGAGCCTGACAACCGTGCTGGAAGCTATGTCATTAGCAGCTATCTGCCTGGCGGCGCTGAGAACCTTGCATTCCTTGTTTACTCGACAGATGGAGAGTATTTAGGTGAAGCTGGTGTTTATCAACATGTTGATAAAGGCGAGCACCGCGTAAAATGGAATGGCACAATCAATCAAGGCCAGAAGCTTGAAGCTGGTGAGTATACAATGCTTGCTTATGCAAGTTTGAAAGGAAAATCAGATACCGTACAAACGAAGGAACCTTTCGAAATTTACCCTGAATAAATGTGAATCACAAGAAAAGCCTTGTATGAGCGGATAAGCTCATCAAGGCTTTTCGATCATATATGGAGGAAAGAGAAATTTTGATATTGCTATGGATCGTTTCTTTTTTTACTGCTTTTTTTCTGACGATCACCTTGGTTTATTTTCTAAGCCTTTTACATACGAAACAGCCTCGTCCTTTTCATCAAGCATGCGAGCTGTCTGTTTATACTTCGTGTATCTACCCGCTCAGCCTGCTCGTGTCAGCCGCCTTCTTCCTCACCATGATACTTCTTTTCCCCTTTTATTGGCTGCGTGGACGATAAATATACATACGTTATGCATCAAATACTTCTTTTAATAAACGATACGATGTGAGCCGGTCTTGCATGTCATGTGTGATGGTCACTGCGATCAATTCATCTGTCCGATAAGCCTTCGCGAGTGTGGTCAGCTGCTTTTTCACAGATGCTGGTGTTCCAACGACCATCCTTTGACGATTGGCAGCCACTCGTTTTTGTTCATATGGACTGTAGGAATAGCCCCGAGCTTCTTCATATGAAGGAAAACGGCTAAGATTCAGACCCTGTTCATTGGCGAGTAAAGATAAATCTAAGCTGACAGCCAGTTTTTCTGCCTGCTCCTCTGTTTCGGCACATAAAACAAAAACTGCCAGACTAACACGCGGCTTATCACCAAATACTGAAGGTTCAAATCGGTTGATATATTGCGCCACAGAGTCTTCTCCGCCTTCACCATTAATAAAAAGAGCAAACGTGTAGCCTGCACCTGCTTTCGCCGCAAGCCTTGCACTCCCTCCAGAAGAACCAAGCATCCATACTTCCGGCGCAGTCTCTATCTTCGGAGAAGCAGTCAAATGAGGCAGCGGGTAAAATTCATCCGCTAGGTCATGTAAATAGACCTTCAATTCTTCTACCTGCTCTGGATATTGGTCGCCTAGACGCTTTCGCTCACCATGATGAAGGGCAATGGAGGAAATGGGCATACCACCAGGAGCACGTCCAATTCCAAGATCGATTCTGCCAGGAGCCAGTGCTTCGAGAACCCTGAAGTTCTCTGCTACTTTGTAGGCACTGTAGTGGGGAAGCATGACGCCGCCAGAGCCAATGCGTATGTGCGACGTAACGGCTGATAAATGCCCGAGGAGCACCTCTGGACTAGATCCTGCAAGCCGATTAGAAAAATGATGTTCTGATACCCAAAAACGGTGATAGCCCCACTTTTCCGCCTGCTTCGCCAGTTCAACCGTCTGCTTCAGTGCTTCAGCAGGCGTTGCGTCTCCAATCAAAGGAGATTGATCCAGTATACTTAATTTCATCATGCTGCACCTCTTACAGAAATCCCCCTCTCTTAAATGGAAAGGGGGATTTCTTATTTATTTTCGATTAAAGCCCTTCTCTTTCACAAATTCTCCAAGGAAGGCACGCTTTGGCTGACTAAAGCCTCGCAGCATCTGCTCAGACCAAGTATCTTTTCTCTCGCCGTTTGTTCGTTCTTCATAATATGCCGAAATACGATCGTCGTATTCTTTTAAATAACGATCCACATGCGCTTCATCTTGCTGATATGAATTTTCATGATATATGAGTTCAACTGGCAGCCGTTCCTTTTGTGACGACTGGCTGGCTGGATGACCAACAGCTAGACCGAATAACGGCAGCACATAAGAAGGCGTTTCAAGCACTTCAGAGACTTCTCTCAGCTGATTACGCAGTCCGCCAATATAGCAGATCCCAAGTCCCATTGATTCTGCAGCAACACTGACATTTTGTGCAGCCAATGCCGCATCGATGACACTAATGAGAAAGGCTTCCGTATTCTCAAGCGCCTCCTGATGATTCTTCCCTGCTTTTTTTGCAATATGATCATGGCGTTTCAAGTCTGCACAGAAGACAAAGAAATGCCCGTTCTTCTCAACGTATGGCTGATTCCCAGCCAGTTCAGCAAGCTTGGCCTTCTTCTCCTGATCTGTCACACCAATAATACTATACGCCTGTACATAGCTTGATGTCGAAGCAGCCTGTGCACTTTTGATTAGTGTCAGCACCTCTTCTTCTGTCAAACGCTCGTCTGTAAACGAACGGATGGATCGATGATTTAATATGGTTTCTATCGTTTTATTCAATTCGAAGACCTCCTTCACTTCTTCTATCATAAGGCAAAGACATAGGGATTTTCAAAAATTAAAACTCGCATAAAAAAAGACAGCCTATGCTTAGACTGCCCTTACCTGTTTTATTTAAATAAATAACTTTGATATTTCGTTAATTGAACACTTGCGTTATATGCGATCCCGAATCCAATGAGAACGGACAAGACAGAGCTTCCTCCAAAGCTGATAAATAAGAGCGGAATCCCTGTTACCGGCATCACGCCTATGTTCATCCCAATGTTCTGGAACGTATGGATCACAATCAGCGCTGTATATCCTACGCAGAAGAATGACGCAAATCGGCTATAAGGATGTATTCGGTCAATCAGTACGACCAGCCGGTAGATCAAGAAGAAGAACATGATCACAACAAACGCACAGCCGATAAAGCCAAAGGCTTCACCTATAATGGAGAAAATCATATCCGTTTGTGCTTCAGGAACATAGACCTTTAAGTTTTTAATGCCATTCCCAAAAATCTGACCTGCACCAATGGCCATAATCGCCTGCTCCACTTGATATTTATCAGATCCAGATGCATCCTGCGTCTGTGCTTGGTTGGCTGACGTAGAGCTATCAGGCAGCCAAGCTGTAATCCGGTTAATTTGGTACTGTTGAATGCCGATTGTTTTCGCAAAATCAGGGAAGAGAATGATGACGGCTAACACAGCGGCAACCAATAGTACAACCACTGAACCGATGAGAGAGATCAGTTTCCAATTGACCCCTGATAAAAACACCATCACGACAACAATAAACATACAGACCGCCGCCGTCCCTGCATCCTGCAAGAAGATCAGTCCTACTGGTACAGCTGCCACTCCGGCAATTTTTAATAGAAGGAAAATATCATCTTCTAATGTCCGTTTTCCTCTAGGGCTTGACTTGCCGATGACAGATGCGAGCATCATAATCAAACCAATTTTCATGAACTCTGAAGGCTGAAATGTCCCTATTCCAGGTAACACAAACCAGCTTTTCGCCCCGTTTTTAATTGGAGCAAAATCATGACCTCCGATTTGTGCAGGAGCAACTTTCAGAAAAAGTAACAGCAGTATGCCGCCTATAAAAATATACAGACTTAGCTTCTCTAATTGCTCCAAATCAAAGTAATTTATGGCTACAATACATATAACTCCGACCATGTAGTAAATAATCTGTCTGGTCCATGCATTAGATCCATACTGCCCAAATTGACCCGCAGCATAAATCGCAATGACACTGATGGCAAAGAAGGCTAAAAATATAAAAATCAAATCTCCTTGATAGTAAGGAGATGTATTCTGCTTGTTCATGAACTAACCACCCTTATTACAAAACATAAAAGCCCTTATTTATATTAGATTGAAATTTTCACAAAATCAACTCACCTTAAATATGACGGAAGATACATCCGAAAGGTTCCATTCATTTTTCAAAAAATGAAATACTTCTCATCCTAACAATAGGAAAAAATTCCTTTACACTCTTTTCATTCAACCGATCTTAAGTCCTTTAAAAAGATTATTTTACAGATTTTAAGGGGAAAATTCAATGACCTATGTGGCAAGAAGACAAGTAAACATCAGATTAGCATAAGCTGCAATGAGGATTGAGGAATAAAACCATTTTGTATGGAATAAGGCCCATTTTCCAATAATTGCGTTTACTTCAAAGTCAATTGTGGTATAATACCTGTAACAAAATGTTCACAATATCTCCTAAAAACAGACACAATTGCATCCTGACCTCTCATTTGATTTGAACATCAACTTAAAAAGGAGTTGGATACGATGGATATGTTCTTTGCGTACCTATGTATTGCAACGGCTACACCCCTGTTTTTATGGCTGGAAAACAGAAAAATTGCATTAGCTTCTATTCCACCCATTATGATTATGTGGATTTTCTTCGGTCTTTACATGACAAGCAGTTTATCTCCAGCAGGACATACCTTCATGATCGCATTCTTTGCCATTAACGTGATTTTGGCTCACATTGCAGCGTTCCTCATCTACGGACTTCCATTCATTCGCAAAAGATTCAGCAGCAGATAGATATCACCCAACTATTGGAAGCGTTATCACCATCATGATAAAAACCACTCACCTTCAAGAGATGAGTGGTTTTTTTATTATTTCTCTGAATGCTCAGACTGCTTTGGCGCAGACGGTGAATAACCGTCTTTACTGTTCTCTCCGTGGCTGTAGTGAGCCGCAAAGATCCAAACAGATCCGATGACGAAGATAATCGCACAGAACAGACCAAACAAAGTATTTCCGACTTGAACAGTTCCGTTCTCGCTCTCTGTCATGTGCATAAACATGAACAGCTGCAAGAATGCTTGAATGAACGCAAAACCAAAGATAATCCATAGTTTTGCGGAACTGCCAATTTCAGCTCCAATGGCAATCCAGAATGCTAAGATTGTCAGCACAATGGAAAGGATGAAGCCAACTACGTGTTTCCAAGGGAAGTGTTCGTGCTCTGCTGAGGAATGTGTTTTTCCAGCCATATCACAAAAGCCCCCCTAATCCGATCAAGTAAACAGCTGTGAAGATGAAAATCCATACAACATCAAGGAAATGCCAGTATAGACTTGAGATGAAAATCTTCGCTGCTGTTTGTGGAGTTAATCCACGTTTTTTAATTTGGAACAAGATCCCGGTAATCCAGAAGATACCGATCGATACGTGTAGTCCGTGAGTTCCTAAAAGTACAAAGAATGCAGACCAATACGCACTTGTATGGATGCTCGCACCCTCATGTACATAATGGAAGAACTCAAAAATCTCAAATCCAACGAAGCCTGCACCTAGAAGCAGTGTGAGAATCGTCCAAATGACAACCCCTTTTGTACTTCCACGGCGCATTTCATGAACGGCAATCCCGCATGTAAATGAACTAACCAATAGCAGGAATGTCATGATCAATACAAGCTTCATATCAAACAGCTCAGCTGGTAAAACGCCGCCAGCTGTTCTGCCATGTAGAACAAAGTAGGTCGCAAAAAGTGTTGAGAATAACACGATTTCCGCGCCAAGGAATATCCAGAAACCAAGGATGTTTAAACGTCCGGTTTCAGACTGATATTCAAGCGGTGCATTTGCATAGCTGCTATCATTATGTCCCATTACTTCTGCGCCTCCTTATTCTTTTTCTCTGTTTCAATCACTTCTTCAACAGGAATATAGTAGCCATTGTCATATTCGAATGAACGTAAAATCATCGTTGCGAATACACCAATCAAGCCAATAACGCCAATCCAGTACCATTCAAATACAAGACCGAATGCACCAAGTCCAAAGAATGCAGACATGATCAGCGGTCTGCCTGAATTATGCGGCATGTGAATTTTCTTAAATTCTTTTTCAGGATGAACGACCACATTGTTTTGCTTCCAGTGATGGAATGCATCTGGTGTAGTCACTTCTGGAAGTGCTGCAAAGTTATAATGCGGCGGAATTGCAGAAGATGTCGCCCAGTCAAGTGTACGTCCTTCTCCCCAGCTGTCTCCAGACACTTCACGTTTTGAGTGTCTCCAGCTGTAGTAAATATTGTAGCAAAGGATGATGAATCCGATGCCCATCATAAATGCACCAATTGTTGAAATAAAGTTTAGTGCAGTCCAGCCATCTTCTGGTCCATACGTATAAATACGTCTTGGCATTCCTTGCAGTCCTAAGAAGTACTGCGGGAAGAAACAGATGTTAAATCCGATCATGAATACCCAGAAGAACCATTTGCCGATTCTTTCGTTTAACTTGTATCCAAACATTTTTGGATACCAGAAAACAAGACCAGCAAAACAAGCAAATACAGTACCTGCGATTAATACATAGTGGAAGTGGGATACAAGGAAGTACGTGTTATGGTACTGGTAATCCGCAGCTGCCATCGCAAGCATAACCCCAGTTACACCACCGATTACGAAGTTCGGGATGAAACCAAGTGCCCAAAGCATTGGTGATGTAAAGCTGATACGGCCTCGATACATCGTAAAGAGCCAGTTAAAGATTTTCACACCTGTTGGTACAGAAATCGCCATTGTTGTAATCGAGAAGAATGAGTTAACCGCTGCACTGTTCCCCATTGTAAAGAAGTGGTGAACCCACACAAGGAAACTAAGAACAGAGATTGCCACAATCGATACAACCATCGCTTTGTAACCAAACAACTGCTTTCTTGAGAACGTCGCAAATATTTCTGAGAAAATACCGAAAGCCGGAAGGATAACAATATATACCTCAGGATGTCCCCAAATCCAGAAAAGGTTCGCCCAAAGCATCGGCATACCGCCTGCTTCGAGTGTAAAGAATGCAGAACCGAATAAACGATCAAATGTCATAAGTGCTAAAGCAACTGTTAGTACAGGGAATGCAAAAACGATGATGACAGACGTAATCAATGTTGTCCATGTAAACATTGGCATACGCATAAGTGTCATACCTTTTGTACGCATTTTTAAGATGGTCACCATGAAGTTAATACCTGTCATAAGTGTACCAATACCTGCAATTTGGAGCCCGAGCAAGTAGTAGTTCTGTCCAGGTCCTGGTGAGAAATCATTTCCGGCGAGCGGCATGTAACTCGTCCAGCCTGCACTTGGTGATCCTCCAATAACGAAGGAAATGTTGAACAGCATTGCTCCGACCATGAATGTCCAGAAGCTAAGGTTGTTCAAGTAAGGGAATGCAACGTCACGTGCACCAATTTGAAGAGGAACAACGACGTTGATTAAACCAATTAAAAATGGCATCGCCATGAATAGAATCATGATCGTACCATGCGTTGTAAAGATTTCATTATAGTGGTTTGAATCTAAAAACGTATTATTAGGAAGCGCCAGCTGCGCGCGCATCATCAGTCCGTCTACCCCACCGCGGAAGAACATAATCACAGCAGCAAGGATATACATGATTCCAAGCTTTTTATGATCAACTGATGTCAGCCATTCTTTCCAAAGCCATTTCCACTTTTTAAAGTAGGTTAAAACAAACACAATGGCAATGGAAGTGAGAGCGATAGAAATTTGCGCACCAAGAATTAATGGGTCTCCAGTTACAAAAAACTCATCCCATTTTAAATGCATAACGGCCTCCTCCTTTCCTTAGTCAGTTTATTCTTTTTCTAGTTTACTTTTATAGTTCTTCACATTCTCGAAAGGATCTGTCTTGGAATGCGGAGAAACTGATTGATAACCTAAACGTTTGCGTGCTTGGAGTGCATATTCAGAATCCTCTCCATGCTTCGCAAAGGATAAATGTGTTGATGAGAATGTCTGCACATCTGCAGCATCAGGAAGCATCAAGTAGTCATACGTTTTCTTCGTTAACTTTGGTGCTTCTTTCTTCGTTTTGTTTACCCATTTATCATAGTCAGACTGCGTCATCGCATTGACTTTGAATTTTTGCTGAGCAAAACCAGGGCCTGTGAAGTTGGCGTTTCTTCCTTGGTATGTGCCTACTTCATCAGCTTGAAGATATTGTTCCATTTCCATTCCAGCCATCGCGTACTTCTCCCCGCCTAGCTGAGGAATCCATAGTGATGCCATTGTATCAGCGGAAGTGATTTTAAATAAAACCGGCTGATCTTTTGGAATGTTTAAGTAGTTCACTGTCTCAATATTTTCCTCTGGATAACTGAAGATCCATTTCCAATCGACAGCTGTCGCATAAACGACAAGTGGATCTTTATGGCTTGTTGCTTGAGGTGCCTCTTCCAAAGAGTAAATTGTTTTTACAGTTGGAATCGAAAGGGCAGCAACGATTAATATTGGGATCACTGTCCAGATAACTTCTAGAAGCGTATTCCCGTGAATTTCTGGATTATAAGAGGCGTTTCCAACGTCCTTACGCTCACGGTATTTAACCAAAATGATGGTAAACAGTACAAATACCGCACCAACGATAAAGAGCATAAATCCGATAGATAAAAGGATTAAGTCTTTTTGCTGTGCTGCGACTGGCCCTTTAGGGTCTAAAACAGCGATATTGCTGCAACCTCCTAATACAAACACGCTCACGAGCATCGCTAATAAAAGCATAGGTTTAATGGCTCTGAACAAGAAGATCACCATCCTTCCTTAAATAATGTATAAATTGCTGATTAATTGTGAAAAGCCATCTGCCTTCGAAAACTTTTCTTCCCTTTGTAATGCTATCAAAATCTGTTTGAGTTAGCTTCCCTTTTTTCAAAAGTTCATTTATTTTTCATCAGATTTCTTTCAAAATGTCATAAATTCGACATAAATTTATATTATTGCACACACAATGAATTTCTAGGATTTTGAAAAGTTGAGAGTTGAAGGCAAAGGACAAACAATCAAGAACTTTGTCAAATTTAGGTTTACCACAATAAAAAAGTTTGGTCAAATTTCAATTTAACTTAATGAAATTTTATCTAGGTAAACAATTTCGAAATAGGTATCCCCACATTTAACAAAAACCTTACTTATTTTAACGCAAGTTGACAAGAAAAGAAAGTGTCGATCCTCTGACTATGCGGTGTAAGAATTGGCAGTCATGATGAATATGTGGAATCTCGCTAAATGAATTCCAGCAAAAAACCGGCTCAGCGCCGGCATTTTACAGTTATTCATCTCTTACTAAAATATCAGGGCGTCTATAGATGTCCCCTTCATGTTCAATGTCAATGTATGTCCACTTGCCTGTATAGGTTAAAAAGCGGTTCCCCTCTTTCTCTACGACCATCGTATCCTCTGACTTCAATCCAGGCAATGAAGGGTTCCAAGTAAAGACTTGATGCAGCTGAACTTCTTCTTTCGATGAAGGAACTGCAATGATTTCTCTAGATACAAAGCCCGTTTTTCCCCCTTGATGAAGCTTTTTCCAGCTATCAGGGAAGCCCTCTTTTTCATACTGAGCAATACCTGCTTTCAATACATCTTCCAATGTCTTACCAGGACGCGTGGCGGCATTCATGACCGTGTCAATTCGTGCAAGCCGCTCTTTGTTCTCTTCAAGCTCCTTTGGAAGCTGACCGAAGTAAACAGACCTTGTGACATTCGCCACGAGTCCATGCCGTTCAGCGCATAGAACAACAAGCGCATGCTTTTGAAGTTTTTTGTCCGTCGGAATTGGATGACGGTATTGATGAATCCGGTCATCTGTTGCCACAAGCAGTACCTCTATCGTCATTCCCTGCGCGATCGCTTTATGAGCCGCAAGCGAAGCGATTTCGTGCTCCGTCTGTCCTGGAACGATTTCTTTACAGACACTCTCTACAATGACCGCTGTTTCATGACAGAGCGTTTCATATTGGCGGAGCTGTGATGCGGAAAGAATGGATCGGACTTGCGACAAATCCGGCTCGATCCATTCAAATCCATCCATTTGAATGTCTGACCCGATTCGTTTGTCTTTTGTGAGTGTTTGAATGTGTGCCGTATCATCCTCAAACCAATCCATCGTCACCACTTGAAAGGGGTGATCGATATACGCCATCTCTTCTTCAATGATCCGCTTTTCTTCCATTTGATTCACAATGAGGACGATGTCGTCTTTTAACACGAGCAGCTTGCACACGCCCTCTGGTGTATTTAACACAATGTGATTTCTTCTTCCTCCTGTCAGCCAGGAGAAGTTATTACGCTTTTGAATCAAGACACCGTCGAGCTGTTTTTCTTCCATTAATGTTCTTACTTGTTCAATCATCTAATCACCTGCCTATATGAGTGTATGAATGAAACGTTTAAAAGCTGTTTTCCCTCGATCGGTTCTTTTAAACACACCCGCCTGTGAGAGAATACGAGAAAAAATCATGCCGACTTCTTTTTGTAAAATGGCTTCTGTATCGTCCTCTGTAAAAGTGTTCTCTTCAAGCAGACGCTTTGCCCATGTTTCGTGTTTCGTGATAGCAGGGCGGGCTTTGATTTCTTCAAGGGGGTTTTTGGATAGCAGTGCTTCTTTTAATTGGCTTAATTCCTCTGCTAATCTACCAGGAAGTACTGCAAGACCCATCACTTCAATTAAACCGATATTCTCTTTTTTAATATGATGGACTTCTTCGTGCGGGTGGAAAATTCCATCTGGGTGCCGCTCGTTTGTACGATTATTACGCAGCACTAGATCTAATTCATAGTCATCTCCATGGCGGCGTGCAATTGGTGTAATGGTATTATGCGGCGTCTCTCCTGTATAAGCTAGCAGCTCCACTTCTTCATCTGAATACATTTTCCACTCGTTTAAGATAAAGTCTGCTGCGTCTGCAAGCTTCTGCCGGTCGCTGCTTCGAAGGCGGATGACAGACATCGGCCATTTCACAATTCCAGCCCTCACATCCGGAAAGACATTCAGAGAAAAGACATCTTCCACCTCCGCTTTCGCCATCGGAAATTCATGCGCACCGCCCTGAAAATGGTCATGACTTAATATACTGCCCCCGACAATCGGAAGATCGGCGTTCGATCCGATGAAATAGTGCGGGTATATATATATGAAAGAAAGCAATCGTTCAAAGGTCTTTTTTGTGATGCTCATCGGCTCATGTTCGCCTTTGAACACAATGCAATGCTCGTTGTAATACACATAAGGTGAAAATTGTAGAAACCAAGATTCATCTGTGAGTGTCACAGGAATGATCCGGTGATTCTGTCTCGCTGGATGGTTGATCCGCCCCCCAAACCCAACGTTTTCTTTACAAAGGAGACAAAGAGGGTATTGTTTTTGACTAAGCTTTTTGGCTTCAGCGATTGCTTTGGGGTCCTTTTCCGGCTTCGATAGATTAATTGTGATCTCCAGCTCGCCATCATCTGTTGGTGTAAACCACTGCACATTTTTGGCGATTCTGCCTGTATGAATATAGTGTGCGTGCTGCTGCATTTCATAGAACCAGCTTGTAGCCGCCTCTGGCCCTTCATGCTGGCGTTTCTCTTCAAACTTTGCGTAGATGACACTTGGAGGCGCCACCAAGCATCCCATGATTCTCGCATCTAGTAAATCGCGATACGTATCCGTCCCCTCAGGGATAAGGCCAGTCTCTACTGCCCAATCCAGCATCGGCATTAAGATGTCTTCAAGCCCCGCATCCCCTGAGACTGTTCTTGGCTCAGCTTCATCCAGCCCAAGCACCTCAAGCAGCCGATTTCTCGTATAATCGATATCTAGTGGTGTGATCAGCTCTTGATTGATTCCGTATTGAATCAGCTGTTCCAGTTTTTCAAAAATATCAACCGCCATTCTCTCTGTCCCCTCTCTTGCCTGCCTGTTATGCGTTATTACCTCTGGTAGCCGTTTGGATGCTTCTGAAACCAATCCCACGCACTTTGAATGATGGTATGAAGGTCAGCATATTGAGGAGTCCACCCTAATTCTTGCAGCGCTTTTTCAGAAGAAGCAATCAGCTTTGCTGGATCTCCCGCGCGTCTATTAGCCACCTGTGCTGGGATCGCATGCCCCGTAACGTTTCTAACAGCATCTACTACCTGTTTCACGGAGAAACCTGTGCCATTCCCTAAGTTGTATGTTGCACTTCCTTTTCCAGCGCGCAGACGATCAACAGCTAAGATGTGCGCCTCCACTAAATCCATCACATGTATGTAATCCCTAATACACGTGCCGTCCTCTGTCTCATAATCATCACCGTAAATCATGATCTGATCTCGTTTTCCTAAAGCGACTTGCAGAATGATCGGAATGAGGTGTGTCTCAGGCTGATGATCCTCTCCGACAAGTCCTTCTGTATGAGCACCAGCTACATTAAAGTAGCGAAGCACGACGTATTCTATTCCATATGCCTGCTCAGACCACTTCAACATTTTTTCAATCGCTAGTTTCGTTTCTCCATAAGGATTGGTTGGGTTCGTCTCATCCGTTTCAACGATCGGTACACGTTTTGGCTCACCATACGCAGCAGCGGTTGAAGAGAACACAATGTGTTTCACATCAAATTCATTCATCACCTGAAGTAAAGCTGTTGCTCCTCCAACGTTGTTGTTATAGTACTTTAGCGGGTCTGTTACACTCTCACCGACAAGTGAATCTGCGGCAAAGTGCATAACCGCTTCTATTTGATGCGTTTTGAAAACCTGTCTTAAAAAGTCTTGATCTCGTAAATCGCCCTCTTCTAAAACAGCTCCCTCCAAAACAGCTTCTTTGTGGCCTGTCTGCAAATTATCCACTACCACCACTTGTTCGCCTTTCGCTAAAAGAGCCGCTACCGCATGACTGCCAATGTACCCTGCTCCCCCACACACTAAAATTGTCATTACACTTCCTCCTTCGTAAGTTCTCTTGCGCCGCCTCCAATTCCAGCTGTGTAAAAAGAGGCGTGAATGCCCGTCTTCTCTTGATAAATCGCACTCGTTTCTTCTATAAATGATGTCAGCTGCTTTTCTTTCACAATACTGATCGTGCAGCCGCCAAAACCTGCACCAGTCATACGGGAGCCAATCGTCCCAGGATGAAGCCAAGCGGCTTCTACCAGTGTATCTAGTTCAAGTCCAGTCACTTCATAATCATTCTTTAAAGAAAGATGAGATGCCTTCATAAGGGCGCCTAGCTTTTCAATTTTATCATCTTTCAAAAAATTTATCGCTCTCATCGTCCGCTCGTTTTCTGTCACCACGTGTCTTGCACGACTACGGCATATTTCATCCTGAATCAAGTGGGCATGCTCGGCAAATTCATCTGCTGTGAGCTCACATAAGTGGGCAAGATCGATTTCTTTTCGTAAATCGTTTAAGGCCGATTGACACTCTGACCTGCGTTCATTGTATTTGGAGTCTGCCAGTGTCCGCTTTTTGTTTGTATTGGCAATGACAAGCGCCAGCCCCTCTTGCCGAAACAGACTGTATTCAAAATCAAGGGTGTCGCAATTGAGCAAGATGGCGTGATCTTCTTTTCCAAGAGCGATTGAAAACTGATCCATGATGCCGCAATTGACGCCAATAAATTCATTTTCTGCACGCTGCGAAAGGAGGGCAAGATCGACATTTGAAACGCCAAATGAATGCCATTCATTGATGCAGACGGCGGTGACAAGCTCGATGGAGGCAGAGGAAGACAGACCTGCGCCATTGGGAATATTGCCGCCGTATACAATGTCAAAGCCTTCTTCTATCTTCATCCCTGCTTCGATAAACTGACTGAACACACCCTTCGGATAATTCGCCCAGCCGTCCGACTCCAAGTAAGCGATTTCAATAAGGTCAAATTCTTTCACACCATCGCCATCAAAGTTCAAGGAATACATTCTCACACGGCCATCTGACCGCTTTGCACATGCTGCATATGTACCAAGAGTGAGCGCACAAGGGAATACATGACCTCCATTGTAATCTGTATGTTCACCAATCAAGTTCACTCTTCCCGGGGCAAAAAAATAGCGAAGTTCTTCTCTATCCCCAAATTGCTGGTGAAATGCCGTGCGTAACATATCGATCATATCCATTCCCCTTTTCTCTTCTGATACTCTTATTTTAGTTGCCTGAACATCGTAAGTTCAATGGTAAAAAAATCGTTAAAAAATACCCTTTTTTTGCTGTGAATGGTACGATGTGATATGAGGTGTACCATGATTCAAAATAGAAAAAGGTTGTTTTTTGCTGTGAAGGAGGTTTTCCAATTTGAAGAAGGAAGCATTTGCATTTCGTTTTCACCATTCTGATGTTACATTGCCGGCACAAATATGGTCTGTTGGCTGGGAGGTTCAATCATCTTCGTTATACAGTTGGAATGGCGTGGAGCGGAAGGATCAGGGCAAGTGCATCTTTCAGCTCACACTGTCTGGACACGGCATGATTGAAATCGGACAGAAGCGGTTCAAAGTCTTGCCGGGACAGGCCTTTCTTGTGAAAAGTCCAAGTGCCTATCAATATTATTTTCCAGAGGACAGTGAGCATTGGGAATTTCTCTATTTGACGCTTTATGGGGAAGCCTGCGATCTTTGCTTTGACCAATTTATTGAACAAGGAAAGCAGGTCATGCGTTTTCATCCTAATTCCAAACCGATCCGCCTGCTGAAGAAAATTTATGATGAAGCCAGTGAAAGACGGATTACCAATCCATTTGAGGGGTCTAGCCTTGCTTATCAATTTGTCATGGAACTGTATTCATATTTGCCAAAGCTTGAGGGACAAATGGAGAAATGGCCTGAGCCCATCGTCCAAGCGGCCTTGTTTGCCAGCCATCATTTTCACGAGGAAATTGGCCCAGACGATATGGCAGCTGCGGCACGTTTATCCAAAAGTCATTTTACGAGAGAATTCAAAAAGGCCACTGGCTTCACACCTATTCATTACTTAACCAATATCCGGTTAGAAAAGGCGGAAACATTATTAAAAACAACGAAATACTCAATTGAAGAAATCGCCATACAGTGCGGCTACCGAAATGCGAATTACTTGAATAAAGTCTTTCGAAAGAAAATCGGCATGTCTCCAAAGCAACTGCGGGAAACAAGCGATGCATAATAAAAAGCAGCCGCTTCATCATTGGCTGCTTCTTTTACGCTTTTGACAGGTCAACATGAATTCTCCCTTGTCTTAAAACAATGGTCATTTGCGTGTCAGGGGTCATTAAGTTTTCTAAAATGTCCGTTGCTGTTTGAAGCGCAATGTCCATTCGGTTGATCTTTTCCTTATCTTGTTCCGAAAACGCTTCTGGATGTGCGGTCATTTCTTTGACTAGCCTCAGCACTTGTTCATGCTGCTTTTCTGTTTGTTGATATATGGCATCATATAAGTCGTCTGGCCTGCTGCTCATTTCACATCACCTATCTTTGTTTTATGTGTTAAATCGCATCTTCTTTTGTTTTCTTGAAGACGAACCACTTACTGGCGACATAATTGACCACCACAATCACAAAGTTGACGAGAATTTTTGCGACGGTTTCATTGAGCGCCATTTGGCTCACAAATAAAATCATCAGCCCCAGATCTACACCTAGAGACATGAGACGGACACTAAAAAATGAAGAAAGCTCACGCATGAGGCTTTTTGTGTCACGAGCCTTTTGCTTGAAGACATACTTCTTATTGGTGATATAAGCAAAGAGAACAGCAAATACCCATGAAACAACCGTAGCTGTTTTGTAATCCATGGAAAACATCTCAACGAATAAATAGAAGCTGACGATATTGACAATGGTTGTACACACACCCATCACAAGATACATGACAACTTCTCGGTACTTTTGAAAAAGGCTATACATGTCTTTCTTCATTCCTTCTTGGTGGTTTCTGTTTCTTTTAGAATACCATCTTGAGAAGAACTTCCCAAACGATCAATATGTACGTCGTGCAAAAGATGAAATTTGTTCTACTCGATGGCAAATGTCAACGCAATTGGTTTATATGAGTCAAATGTTTTAGGTCTTTATCATTATTTTAATTTATAATCTTTCAACTGACTTTACAATTGTTTATTATTAGAAGTAAGATTTCAATATTTATGGGTTTTTTAGTCATTTTTTTAGGAACGTGGTAGGTGATAGATTTTACAAAATAGGTTAAATGTCATCATTTTTCGACAAAATTTATTTTGCGCTGTTTTTAACCACACGTACAGTTACTAGACGGTTTGTTCAAGTCATTGGTTGCAGTGAATATGTCTTATTGAACTGGAGGATATTATGGATACGCAAGTGAAAAGAAGAGTTGACGAAGAGTGGGTTTATTTGATTGAGGAAGCGAAAAAAATTGGACTAGGCATCGAAGAAATACAAGCTTTTTTAACATCCAACGGTGATCAGAAGATGATAAACAAACCGTAAATCAACGCCGTTATCCTTTGTCTTTCAGACTGCTTTGGCTAAAAGTTCTGACCTGTCAATTGACCTTTTGAAAATCCTTTCATGACGATACGCTACAATAGTTGAACACCTCTCCATACCAATCCCTTCCACTCAATGGGGTTCTGTCTTTCTATATTAGGAGGACAGTCCGTTTCCTGTTCTTTATATGATCCCTTTTTAGCCCCCATTCATGAAAATTGTCCTTCTCTCGTTATAAAACCAAGCTGCCCACCCATATATTAAGCATGAAAACAATGAGAAAGCAGAAAGGTGGGTAGAGCGTGAGTTCAGGTTCCCTTTCGTATTATCACCAAAAAAAGGATCAGTATTATCATGGGGTAAACCCAGTCATCGTCAGTCGTGTTCGCGCGGAATGGACGTCTTTATTAGATATCGGATGCGGCACAGGCAAGCTTGGAAAAGTCCTGAAACAAAAGGGCCGGACCATTTATGGCATTGAGTCATTTGAAGATGCAGCAAAAGAGGCTAAGCAAGAGCTGGATCATGTTCTCTGCGGAAATATTGAACAGATGGCTCTCCCTTATGAACATGAACAATTTGACTGCATTATTTTCGGAGACGTCCTCGAGCATTTATTGGACCCTTGGGCCGTTTTAAAAAAGGTGAAACCCTTTCTTAAAAAAGAGGGGGCCATCCTGTCATCTATTCCAAATATCGGCCATATTTCAACGGTTTTAGAATTACTTGCCGGCAGATTTACTTATACAGATGCAGGGTTAATGGATCAAACACATTTACGTTTCTTCACCCTTCACGAAATACATGCACTCTTTCATTCAGCGGGTTTTCGCATTCGCGAATTCGAGGCCATTCGCGTACAGCATCCATCCTATGCAAGCGTGTTGAATGATCTACATGAATTACTCATAAAACATGGCATTCGTTCTGATTTTCACGAGGCCGCTACAGCCTATCAATATGTGGTCGAGGCGGTTCCATTCAATGAGTAATCCCACCATCCTGTTTGTTTTATGTGTGAACGATGAATCGATGTTTCAAGCTTGCTTCCGGCAGCTCGCTTCACTTCCGGCTCCTCATGGATATCATGTGGAGGTCTTACCAATCAGACAGGCATCAAGTATGACCTCTGCATACAATGAAGCTATCACTCATTCAGCTCAGTTTAAAATTTATCTCCATCAGGATACTTTGATTGTCAAACAGCATATGCTGCTTGAGCTCATCCCCCTTTTTTTACAACATCCATCACTTGGCATGGTTGGAGTGATTGGAGCAGAAAGCATGCCTGACAATGGAATTTGGTGGGAGAGTTCTGATTGCAGGGGAAAAGTCATTGAATATCGCCATGACACCTATCAGCTGCTTTCGTTTGAAAGTGGCCGTCAGCTGCCCGAAGCGCAAGATTATATTAAAGCTGCGGCCATCGATGGTCTCTTTATGGCGACACAGTATGACGTAAGATGGCGTGAGGACCTCTTTGACGGCTTTCATTTTTATGATGTCTCGCAGTCCTTCGAATTCACTCAGCAGGGCTATGAGGTTGGGATTGCAAGACAAGAAGAGCCTTGGTGTATTCATAAATGCGGAGATCATTTTGACGCAGAAGCGTATGAAAAAGCGAGACAAACATTTCTTGCAAATTATCGATAGAAAGCACCCTTTTCGGGTGCCTTTTTTATGATATACTGTCATAAACAGCCAGATCGTCTCATATGCATTGGAGTACCTTGTCCCTAATTCGTACAAAGGAGGAAACAATGGCAGACAAAAAAGTTCATTATAAGAAGGTTGCCGCTTCAGAGGATTTTCGAAAACTTCTTGAGGAAAAACGCAGATTTATCGTACCGATGACGATTTTCTTTTTTCTCTTTTACTTTTCACTTCCGGTTGCTACATCCTACTTCACCTTTTTGAACACACCGGCAATTGGCGCGATCTCATGGGCTTGGTTATTCGCCCTCACACAATTTGTTATGACCTGGGTTTTATGTGGACTTTATGCGAAAAAAGCAGCTAAGTTCGACAATTATGTAAGCGCTTTAAAAACTAAATCAAGAGGTGATGACGAATGAGCATGACCGCTTTTATTTTGTTCGTAGCGATCGTAGGACTCACATTGGTCATCACATATTTTGCTGCGAAAAAAACAAGCAATGCGAGTGATTTTTACACAGCAGGCGGAGGTCTGACTGGGTTTCAAAACGGCCTTGCCATTGCTGGCGACTATATGTCCGCTGCATCATTTTTAGGGATTGCTGGAATGATCGCGTTAAATGGATTTGACGGATTTTTCTATAGCATTGGTTTTCTAGTAGCGTATCTTGTCGTTCTTTACGTTGTGGCTGAACCGCTACGAAATCTAGGGAAATATACAATGGCCGATATGATCGCTGCACGATTTAAGCGCCCTGCCATTCGAGGGGTTGCCGCCTTTAATACTATTACAGTCTCCACTTTTTATATGATTGCACAGCTTGTTGGAGCAGGTGCATTAATCAAGCTGCTTCTTGGCATTGATTACTGGATTGCAGTGCTGATCGTGGGTGTCCTGATGACCATTTATGTCGTGTTTGGCGGCATGATTGCCACCAGCTGGGTACAGATTACAAAGGCTGTGCTTCTCATGCTTGGGACGTTAATTATTTCTCTGCTTGTGTTTGCAAAGTTTGATTTTAGTCTGCTGAAGATGTTTGAACAGATGAAAACAGCGACCCCGCTTGGTGAATCGTTCCTTCACCCGGGAAATAAATATGATGTGCCTTTAGAAACCTTGTCTCTTAACCTCGCCTTAGTGCTTGGGACAGCAGGTTTACCGCACATTTTGATCCGTTTTTATACAGTAAAGGATGCGATTTCCGCGCGAAAATCGGTTCTTTCTGCTACTTGGATCATCGGGATTTTTTATTTAATGACAGTCTTCCTTGGCTTCGGCGCTGCTGCCTTTGTTGGAACAGAAGCGATCACGGCAGCAGATGCAGCAGGAAATATGGCCGCACCTCTTCTGGCACAAGCCCTTGGAGGAGATTTATTATTTGCCTTTGTTTCCGCTATCGCCTTTGCGACCATATTGGCAGTGGTGACTGGTCTTGTTTTATCCGCCGCATCAGCTTTTGCCCATGACTTTTATAGTCAGATTATCCGCAAAGGAAAAGCGAGTGAGCGGGAGCAAGTGAAGGCGGCGCGCTTTGCTTCAATCGGCGTGGCGATCCTCTCTATCATTCTTGCATTATTTGCCCAGTCCTTAAACGTTGCTTTTCTTGTGTCTCTTGCCTTCGCAGTGGCGGCAAGTGCGAATTTACCTTTGATTATTTTCACAGTTTTTTGGAAACGATTTAACTCTACGGGCGCCATCGCAGGAAGCTTAACAGGCCTTCTGAGCGCACTGATCATCGTCTCGCTCAGCCCAAGCGTCTGGGACCCGTCAGGAGCAGCCATCTTCACAGGAGAACCGCTCATCCCGCTGTCGAACCCTGGGATTATCTCGATTCCACTCGGATTCCTTGCCGCATACTTAGGCACGATATTCTCGTCTGAAAAAGCAGATGAAGACACCTTTACGGAAATTCAAGTAAAGGCACATACAGGCATGCATATGGATACTGATTCATAAAGAAAAGCCGGCTGCTTAGCCGGCTTTTTGTGTTCTTCTATTCAAGTCTCAGTAAGGTATAAATTGGCTTTTTAACTTATTTTTATACTTCTCTAATCTGGCAACCCTTCTAAACGTGATTAGAGAGCAGCATGTAATGAGAATTAACAGAATTTCATGAACTTCCCCTCTGTTATCCACCACACTCTTCATTCCTATCCCTCCTCGTAATGAATCTATTTATAGTTATGTATTTCCTGCAAGATGTCATTCCCATGTTATCATGTTATACACATACTGGAAATTATTTAAAACGACATGAAAGAAGTGGGATGACATATGCAAAGGATTTATTCTGCAAAATGTTTATTTGAATCCATCTCAACGCCAAGCAGTATACCTGATAAAATCTTTGAAGAACGAATTGTCTTGGTAAAAGCTAAAAACCGACGTAAAGTGAAGGAAAAAGTCGAACAAGGCTTTCCAGAAGAAACCTACGATAATGCAGAAGGTGGACAAACCATCATAAGATTAGCAGCCATCCTAGATATCTTTGAGCTCGTAGATCACTTAGAACAAAAATCACTACACTTGAGTGAAGTGTACAGCCGCCACCTTGTTTTTGATAAAGAAACATCTGCTCAAGAGGCAATTGAGGCATATTCTTTAGACAAATAAAAAAGCCGGCTGCTCAGCCGGCTTTTTAATAGCGCTGGAATAACTCTTGGTTTTTCGGAACGTTTTCTAAATAAACGATCTTCCCTTGGTCGTCCAGCTCTGCGATATCAATTCCTTCTGCTGTATAGACACGGCCATCCGAAAGCTTTCCGCAAACAGCCCAGTTTGTTTCATACTTTCCGTCTTCTCTTTTAATCCACCCATCCCACATATGCTTAATGTCTTCATGCACGTGGAAAAACGTGTTCAAAAACTGTGTGAATGCTTGGATACCAGGCTTTTGTGCGCCATTTAAGACAATCATGACATCGTCAGAAAACAATGCCAGCAATTCATCCAGTTGCTCCTGCCCTTTTCCTGCTTCATCATATCGGCGAAAATACGTATCGAGCACTTCCATGTTCATTCTCCTTTATTTACCTGTCATTTCGAAAACAATCGAACTAATGTGATTGTACACAATTGTTTCTCTCCTGTCTATTTTTCCAGACATAAGAAAAGACATGAATTGATATAATCCATGTCTTCTTCAAGTTAAAGGGATGCTTTTTCTGCTACAACAAGTGATTTCAGCTCTTCTGCTGCTTTTTTAGGATCGGGGCTCTGGCTAATGGCGCTAATGATGCTCACACCATCTGCCCCAGCTTGTATCACTGGTGCAGCGTTGTCGTATGTGATCCCTCCGATACCAACAATCGGAATCTGAAGGCCATGACGGCGGACTTCAGTGATCAAAGACACCCCCTGGACACTGCGTGTATCCTTTTTCGTTTCCGTTGGATAGACTGGGCCCATCCCGACATAATCTGCTCCGTCCTTCATGGCTTGTTTCACTTCATCTAGGTTATGCGTCGACACGCCTAATATTTTATTCCCGATCCTTTGTCTGACGTCTTTTGCGTTTGTGTCTTCCTGTCCAACATGAACGCCATCTGCATCAAGATCAATCGCTAGCTGTACATCATCATTCACAATAAAAGGAACATTTGCTTCTTGGCAAAGCGCTTGGATTTGACGAGCCAATTGTTTCTTCTCTTCACCTTGCAAGGCTTTTTCACCCTTTTCACGAAATTGAAACATGGTGATTCCGCCTTGAATGGCCTCTTTCACAACATCAAGCGGCAGTCTCGTTGTATTCGCTGTTCCCATAATAAAATAAACCGATAATTGCTGTTTGATTTGCTGTTGATCAGCCTTTGTCATGTGAAACTCCCCCTATTTTCCCTAGTGTCAGCACATCTTCGCAGGTTGTGTGTGATAGTGCGTTTAACAATTCCATTTGAAAGGTTCCCGGTCCTTGATCCTTTGCGTGCAGAGCTGCCCTTTCAGCGGCGACACCATAAAACAGCAATGCAGCTACCGACGCATGAAGCGGCTGTTCACCCGCTGCACAAAATGCTCCGATGACAGATGTCAGCAAACAGCCTGTTCCCGTCACCTTCGTGAGCCATTCATGTCCATTATGAATGGACAGCACCTCATCTCCATCTGACACCACATCGACTTTCCCTGTGATCACCACTATTGTCTGAAGTGCAATGGACGCTTGTTTGGCTAATGCCGCTACATCTCCATTGGCGGCTTTCGCATCAACGCCTTTTGACTCCCAGCCATCCACTCCAAGTAAATGAGCCACTTCAGCAGCATTTCCTCTGACAACGGTGATTTTCACTTTCTCTAACAGCTGTTTAGCGGCATTCGTTCGAAACGTTGTCGCACCGACGCCGACAGGATCTAACAAAACAGGTACACCTTTTTTATTGGCGGCTTGTCCAGCGAGAATCATGGCTTCCACCGTTTCCTTAGTCAATGTGCCAATATTAAGCACTAGTGCATCCGCTAATTGCGCCATTTCAGCTACTTCTTCTTTGGCGTTTGCCATGACCGGAGAAGCACCTAAAGCAAGCAGTCCATTCGCTGTAAAATTCGTCACGACTTGATTGGTGATATTATGAACGAGTGGATTTTTCTCTCGAACTTTCTCCAATAATTGAGACGCGCAGCTTGTTTTCATCTGTATCGTCCTCCCTTTTACTCTGCATCCCACACGTAGGATTTCGTATGCTTTAACCATTCTCTTGCCGCAAACGACAAATAGCGGTCCTTTCGCCAAATGACTCCTAAATGCCACGGGATCGACGGGTTTAAGGAAATGACCTTTACCTTTTCAGGATCAAGATCACGGCAGATTCGTTCTGGCAGAAGTCCAATCCCTAAGTTTTCAGCTACCATTTCACTAATGAAATCCCACTGAGACGTTTCATAAATGACATTTGGCCGGAATCCCGCATTCATACATTCATTCAAAATCCGGCTGTGCAGAACAAAATCTTCTCTAAAGAAAATAAAAGACTCTTCCCTTAAATCAGCTAAATGTACCTCCTCACGACCAGCCATCGGATGGGATGGATGCGTCACGAGCTTCATGTTCTCTTTAATAATGGTGTACGTATGAAAAATTTTATCATTTGCAGGCAGAACAATGACACCAATATCTAACGACCCATCCTCGACCCCTTCCTCTACTTTAATAGAGCCGTGCTCGACCAATTGAAATGTGACATCTGGATATTGCTGGCGGAATTCCCCCATGACATTCGGGAAGAAACTTGACCCAATCATCGGCGGCAGTCCGATTCGGATATGCCCTTTTTTCACATTCATTAAATCATTTAACTCGCTCGTTAAATTCTGAAATGATTGTGTGATTTCACTCGCCTGTGTATACATCGTTTGGCCAGCATCAGTCATTTCAACCTGCCGGCCATTTCGGTAAAACAACTGCACCCCCAGCTCATCCTCCAGGTTTTTGACCATTTTGGAAATGGTCGGCTGTGATACGTATAGGGACTGCGATGCTTTCGTGAAGCTCTTTAACCTTGCCACTTCTAAGAAATATGTTAAATGTCTGATGTCCACTTGCTTCATCCTTCCTATAGACAAAAGGAATAATAACTATTCGATATATGTATTTTACCTATAACTAAACGTGCTGTACACTTTAAAGTAAGCTCATCAATTGAACGTTGTCATGTTTTTGTGAAATAGTGAACAATTTATATAGAAAAAGGAGTGAACAGAAAGTGAAATTGCTCAAAAAGCCGCTGATTGCTGCCCTTCAGATTATGGCCTTGTTTATTTTTGCGAAATTCATGAATGTGCTGGCGGCCTTTTTGCATTTAAGAATTCCGGGCACGATCTTAGGCATTCTTGTCATTTTCTTATTACTTCATTTTAAGATCATTCAATTAAAATGGATAGAACTTGGCGCCGTATGGCTGCTCGGAGAACTGCTGCTTTTCTTTATTCCATCAGCAGTTGGTGTCATTGATTATGGAAAACTGCTTTCTCAATCTGGCACAAGTATTGTCCTTGTCGTCTTAATTAGTACGTTTGTGGTCATGCTCTCGACTGGTATCATGACGCAAATGATTGCGAAACGAAAGGAGCGGAAAAAGCTATGTTAGTTGGCGGATTATTTCTGATTTTAACAGTTCTTTTATATCTCGGATCAAAAGCGGTATACAAACGGCATCCGAAGGTCTATGTCTCACCATTACTTGTGACCCCGCTTGTACTTGTCGTCTTGCTGTTAATCGTCAACATTCCTTACGATGCTTACAATCAAGGCGGGAAATGGCTCACGAATATGCTGCAGCCTGCGACTGTTGCTTTTGCCATTCCTTTATATAAGTATTTTCATATCCTGAAGAAGCATGCAGTGGAAATTATTTTGAATGTGGCTTGCGGCTCTGTCATTGCGATCTTATCAACGGCATTTATCGCCAAGTTGTTTCATCTGGACACAGGTCTTATTGAGAGCCTTGTCCCAAGATCGGTCACAACACCCGTTGCGATGAGTGTGTCAGAAATGATCGGCGGTATGCCATCCGTTACGGCTGTGTTTGTCATTTTAACCGCACTGTTTGGGTCGATCATCGGTCCAATGGTGATCCGTTATTTCCGCATCGATAATGACATTGCCATGGGCGTCCTGCTTGGAACAGGTGCACACGGGGCAGGAACATCGAAGGCCTTTGAAATGAGCTCCGTCTCAGGGACGATCTCAAGTGTATCGATGATTATTTCAGCCATTATTACATTATGTGCAGCGCCTATCCTTATGTCGTTTGCCTTATAAAAAAAGCTATTTCCCTTATAGGAAATAGCTTTTAGATTGTTGACAAAGTGCTAAAATGTTCTTTATTTTAGCACTTTGTCTTCTTTTCAGCGTGATAGAAAACCTTTGCAGTCTAGGAAGGACGAGTACCGGAGCGGAGACCTGACAACGAATGCGAGGGTTTGTCTACACGCTGAAAGCCATTTCCCTTATTGGAAAATGGCTTTTTCTTATGCTTGTATGAAGACAACCTTTAAATAGTTCCCTTCAGGATAATTCTTCGTTGTACGGAAATCCTCAGGAAGGGTATATTCTTCAAGTATCCGATAGGTTTGCCCTGCTTCTTTAAAAGCCTGCGCAATAAACCCTTTAAATTTCTTCATGCCAAACGCACTGCTATTCGTTGATGCCACAATGACGCCGTTCTCAGCTGTGATTTGGATGGCTTCTTTTAATAGCTTCTTATAATCCTTCGCTGCACTGAATGTGTGCTTTTTCGTCCGCGCAAAGGAAGGCGGATCTAAGATGACGAGATCATAGGTCCAGCCTTTTTTCGCTGCAAACGGAAAATATTTAAAGACATCCATGACTTTGATATCCTGCCCGTCCACATCAATATCATTGACTTCAAACTGCTCTGATGTTTTTTTCAAGCTGCGGTTTGCAACATCCACACTTGTCGTACGGCTCGCTCCGCCAAGCGCAGCTGCCACTGAGAAAGCACCTGTGTAAGAAAACGTATTGAGCACAGTTTTTCCTTTTGCATAACGGTCTCGGATCGCTTTTCTCACATGGCGCTGATCAAGGAAAATGCCCGTCATCGCGCCATCATTCAAGTAAACCGCCACGTTCATGCCGTTTTCTTTCACGATGAGAGGAAATTCACCTTTCTCTCCCTTCACAAAATCATCATCTTCTATATACTGCCCTGATGTATCAAATCGTTTCTTTTCATAAATGCCTTTATAGTCTGGATATACTTGCTCAAGTGCAGCCAATACTTCTGCCTTTAATGTATAAACACCTTCGCTATACCATTGGATGAGGTAGAATCCGTCATAATGATCAATCGTGACGCCGCCAATTCCATCACCCTCTCCGTTGAACACACGGAAAGCGGTCGTATCTGCATCACGAAATAAATGCGTTCTGCTTTTTGCTGCCTGCTCAAGCCTAGAGACAAAAAAAGCTTGATCTATTTTTTCGTTCGCATCAAAGGTTAGTACCCAGCCGATTCCTTTATTTTGTACACCGTAATACCCTTTTCCTAAAAAAGCACCTCGCTCATCCACCCATTCAATGAGCTCGCCTTCCCTTACACTGTTCACATGCGATACTGCATCTTTGGATATGAGCGGATATCCCTTTTTCACTTGTTCTGCGAATGTTTGTTTTAATGAGATTTTTTTCATGTGTGTCATCCTTATCCTAAATTGACTCTCTCTATCCTACCATATGAATGTATACGTTACTTCTATTATGATAAGATGAGGAGAAAAATATCAACATGACATAGAGGAGGCACTTCTTTTGACGACATTACGCTTAGATCATACAGGTATTATGGTTTCGAATATTGATCAGTCCATTGATTTTTATGAAAAAGTGGTGGGCATGAAATTAAAGGACCGCATCACTCATACAAATGGAATAATTGAGCTTGCATTTCTCGGTTTTAAAGATGAAACCGAAACGGAAATTGAGCTCATCCAAGGCTACAGCAGTGACCTGCCATCTGAAGGGAAGGTCCATCATCTTGCCTTCACAACAGACAACATTCATGCTGAATTCAATCGTATTCAAAAGCTGCAAATTGAATTAATTGATGAAGAAATCACGACATTACCAAATGGATATTGCTACTTCTTTTTCAGAGGGCCAGACCAAGAGTGGATCGAATTCTTCCAGCGCTAATATTTCCTAGGAAATGGGGCCGCTAAATCTCCCCCCATTTATTCATAAAGAAAAGAGTAAGAGCATATACATGCCCTTACTCTAAGATTGTTGACAAAGGGCTAAAATGATCTTTATTTTAGCCCTTTGTCTTCTTTTCAGCGTGATAGAAAACCTTTGCAGTCTAGGAAGGACGAGCATCGGAGCGGAGCGAATTTGACATTCGTGAGCACCGGAGCGCAGGACTGACAACGAATGCGAGGGTTTGTCTACACGCTGAGAGTAAGAGCATATACATGCCCTTACTCTTTTTTATAACACCTTACTAAGAAATGATTTTGTACGCTCATGCTGCGGGTTTCCAAAGAGAGCTTCTGGTTTGTCTTCCTCGACAATATATCCGCCATCCATAAAGATGACACGGTCTCCCACCTCTCTTGCAAAGCCCATTTCATGTGTGACCACAATCATTGTCATACCTTCGACAGCTAATTGTTTCATTACAGCTAATACATCCCCTACGACCTCAGGATCAAGAGCTGATGTCGGCTCATCGAATAATAGTACTTTCGGATCCATTGCCAACGCTCTCGCAATGGCGACACGCTGTTTTTGCCCACCAGATAATTGGTTAGGATAGCTTTGGGCTTTGTCTTTTAAGCCGACTTTTTCAAGCAAGTCTAACGCTTTTTCGATTGCTGCCTTCTTCTCGATGCCTTTTACCTTTATCGGTGCAATTGTGATGTTTTCTAAAACGGTTTTATGAGGGAATAAATTAAAGTGCTGAAACACCATGCCTACTTCTTGTCGTACTTTATTAATATTCACTTTTGGATCAGTAATCGTATGTCCGTGGACAATGACTTCTCCAGCCGTGATATCTTCTAATTTATTGAGGCATCTTAGAAACGTGCTTTTCCCTGATCCAGAAGGACCAATGACACACACTACTTCCTTTTCCTCGATGACTGCATTTATATCCTTTAACACTTCGTGATCGCCAAAGGATTTCTTTAAGTTTTTCACCGTAATCATACTCATTTGATATCAAATCTCCTTTCTGCGTAGCTAGCCAGTAGAGAAAGTAAATAAATGATCACGAAATAAATGACACCGACAATGAGCCAGACATTCAAAGGATCAAATGTAGCCGATGCTTGAACTTGTCCTCGCTGCATAATATCGGCAATTCCGATAATAGATAAGAGAGATGTATCCTTCAAGCTGATGATGGCCTGGTTTGTAATAGCTGGGAGCATGCGGCGGAATGCCTGCGGAAGGACGATAAAGCGCATGTTTTGCCCCCCTGTAAAGCCTAAAGAGCGCGCAGCTTCTGTTTGTCCTTTATCAATAGACTGAATCCCTGCACGAATAATTTCTGAGAAATAAGCCCCTGCATTAATTGCTACTGTAATAATCCCTGCGGGTACTCGATCAAGCGAAATGAATTCAAGTGTATTCAAACCAAAATAAATGAAGAATAGCTGTACGATAAATGGTGTGCCTCGAATGGCATTCACAAAGATGAGTGCGATGAAATTTAAGATTTTAAATGGTGACAAACGGAATAATGCCACAATTAAACCGATGATAAACCCTAAAATGATGGCAACAACAAAGATATATAAAGTGGTTTGCAAACCATCCATTAAATACGGAAATGCATTAATAATTGTATCCATGTTTCTCCCTCCCTAATTCACATACGGCTGACACATAAAGAAAGCGCGCTCGGAGCGCGCCTCGCTTGTGTTATGACTTCAAATATTTATCAATAATTTTGTCATATTCACCGTTTTTCTTTAGGTTCTTAAGGCCTTTATTGATCTTCTTCAATAGGTCTTGGTTTTTCCCCTTCATGACAGAGATACCATACTGGTCTCCATTCAAGCGGTCTCCAACTGTTTTCAATTTTAAATCTTGTTGTGCGATCGCATACGTAATGACAGGATAATCCTCAATTAAAGCATCTGCATTTCCGTTTGATACTTCCTGGAACATAGATGGACTGTCATTAAATTGAACGACTTCATACCCATATTTATCTGCGTTATCAGATGCGAACTTTGCACCAGTCGTCCCGTTTTTAACAGCTAGCTTTTTCCCCTTTAAATCATTAATAGATTTGATGCTGCTGTCCTTTTTCACAACAACTGTCAGCCCAGCGTCGAAGTAAGGATCTGAGAAATCTACTTTCTTCTTACGCTCATCTGTAATACTCATCCCGCCCATTCCAACATCAAGCTGTCCTGCCTGCATCGCTGGAATGATTCCTGAGAAGTCCATCGCTTCAAGCTTCACTTTGAAACCTTGGTCTTTCGCGATTGCATTAATTAAATCAACGTCTATCCCTTCATATTTACCGCCCTTTTCAAATTCAAATGGCGGATAAGTTGTATCGATCCCAATTTTATATGTGCCTTTGCCTTCTCCCGAACCACTGTCCGATTTTGATCCACAGGCTGCCATGACAAGCACAACAATTAGTCCCATGATCAATAACATCGATTTCTTCATAAAACACGACCCCCATTGTCAGTTTTGTCTAAATATTCGCAATAACAATATTACTATACCACGCTAAAGCTATAGTGTGTGATGTTTTTTATCAATACCAAAGATCCATACAATTCTAGATCAATAGTCTCTTTAAATTTTACTTTTTTGCGAATAACTCATTTTATTCTAAAAGAAGAGTGATTCACAATTATAATGTGAGATAATCTCACAAAAAAACGAGGCAGTGCCTTGATAAATGATGTTTTTTCCTTGCATATGAAAGCAATATCAATAACTGCCTCCCTCTCTTTATTGATATTGTAATATATTTTTTCCAAAACCCTCTTTTTACCTAAAAATATGTAAGCGTATACAAAATGGGTGATGACTCCCTATTTCTTTCACTACTGGTTGAATTTACATCAAAAAACATGTTTTACAAACTGCAAGAGAGAGCTTAAAATATAAGAAGATACTGGAATATGGAAAGTTGATTCAGAAGAACGGATATTGATAGATGAGGAAAGGAGGATATGAATTGGCAGAAGCAAGTGTTTTGTCGTCCGTTGATGTAGCGAATATGCTCAATGATTGGTATGTCATGATGAAAAAAAGAGAAATACAAGGTGCCATCCAGTTAAAAGAAGACATTCTTCAAGCATTTGATCGAATGGAAGAAAATCAAGACGTCTTACTTTACTATCAACTGCTAGAGTACCGTTTTAAAGATCTAATAGAAGATACAGCTTCGTTAGATCATAGTCTTTTTGTTGATGAAAATGCCATCCGTACGGATGATATGCTCAGCTATTATTTCTATTTCTTTAAAGGGATGTACGAAATGCGAAGAGGCAATCAGGATACAGCATTTCACCATTTAAAATTGGCCGAGGATAAATTAGATCTCGTACATGATGACATTGAAAAAGCCGAATTTCATTATAAAACAGGGTGTCTTTACTATAATATTAGGTCCACGCTTCTCTCCATCCACCACTTAAAGATGGCTTCATCTATTTACGACGCAGATCCATGTTATGTAAAAAAATCAATCAGCTGTCAAATGATGCTTGCTTTGAATTATGCGGATCAGTCGAAATATGATGAGGCAGAAGCGTTGTTTGAAGAAGTGATTCATTCACTAGAACAGATGGAAGATCCAGATTTACTTGGCCACGCCTATTGCAATGCAGCATTTATTAAGAGTCTAAGAAATGAATACAGTGAAGCTGTGCCGCTCCTAGAAAAGGCTTTAATGATAGAGACATTCGAAACTTCTTCTCCAGGCGGCTATTTACTCGCCATGTATGCCTACACAAAAGCACTATTTAAGCTGAAAAAGCCTGGTTTGTTCCACTACTATGTACAGCTTTCACTTCAAAAAGCAGAAAATTTAAAACAACGAAACATTTCACTTAAATTATCCATTTTAGAAACACTTATGATTCAGCCAGACAACATGATTGAGCAAATCAAGGCTTATTGTGATCAATTAGAATCGATGAATTTCCTTGTCGATCTTGAAGCTATTTGTCAGGATGCAGCAGCTTACTTATTGGATCTTGGGCTTCATGAAGAATCCTCTTATTTTAGAAACAAGGCGTTGTCCTTAAAAACTTGTTAAGAAAATGGAGTGATGTATGATGAAGAAATGGCTCATCACAAGTGCGATTTTAACGCTCTTAATAACAGGTGTTTCTGTTGGTACTTCCATTCAAAAAGACAGTCAATCTGCACAATCTCAAGATATCATTCAAAAGAGGGACCGTGGAACCAACCCTTAATATGAAAAAAGCAGCTGTGATTAAAACAGCTGCTTTTTTATGTGCTAATCAATTTCTCGTTTAATATTTTGCATTTTCTCATCTAAGTAATGGGCAATATCTGCGGCTTCCTTCAGTTCATCGGTCAGCTGATGAGGAACATCGTTTTGCAGTTTATAATAGATTTTATGCTCTAGACTTGCCCAAAAATCCATCGCAATGGTCCGCACTTGAATCTCAACCTTCACATGCTCCACGCGATTCGTTAAGTAAACAGGTATCTCCACAATTAAATGAAGGCTTCTGTAGCCATTTGGTTTCGGATGTTGAATGTAATCCTTCACTTCAAGAATCTTTAAATCCTCTCTTTGCCTCAATACATCCATAATGTTATAGATATCTTGAATAAAAGAACAGATGATGCGGACACCTGCGATATCATGGATATGCTCCTTGGCACATTGTGTCGTGATGTCGCATCCTTTTCTTGCTAGCTTATTCACTATGCTTTCAAACGATTTGATCCGTGATTTTGTATGCTCTATTGGGTTGTGTCCATGGATTAAATTATACTCCTGGCTGATAATCGAGAACTTTGTATCCATTTCATCTAACGCAAATTTATATACTAATAGTTCATTTTTCCAGTCTTCCATGACATTTTTCAAATCTTCTACATGAGTTGCTGACATATTCATTTTCTTTGTCATCTCCTTTTGGGAAGCGGCGGCTGCACCGCTTTCCGTTTACTAGACGAAAAGAGGACTCGAATGGTTTTAAAAAAAACGCAGTTAGCCTCGTTGTTTGTAATATGTCAGCGCCAGAGCAAGGGCCAGCACAGAACCCTTCACAATATCCATTGCATAATAAGGGACAGACATCATCACAAGCCCATTTTGTAAGATCCCGATGAGTACAGCCCCGATAAAAGTACCAAATGCGTTTGGCTTACCTTCTCCCATGACGGAAAAACCGATAAAAGCAGCCGCTACTCCATCCATTAAATATGGTGCACCAGCATTAATTTCTGCTGTCATCACCCTTGATGCGAGCACGATACCGCCGATCGCTGCAAATAACGCAGAAAGCAAATAGGCCGCAATTTTATATTTGTTCACATGAATGCCAGATAATCGAGCCGCTTCCTTATTCCCACCGATGATGTACATGAATCGGCCGTGCTTTGTGTAGGTCATGAAAACATGCGCAAATAGTACAATGGCAGCCATAATAAGAATGATATATGGCACCTGTCCAATTTTGCTGAAAAAGGCAGGAATCGTTCCCGTTGAGAACGTACCATCAGGCAGCACCATATTTTCAGAAATGGTCGCCCCTTTCGTATACGTTTGAGCCAGCCCTTGAATGATAAACATCATGGCTAATGTCATGAGCATATCTGGAATTTTCATTTTGACGATCATCCATGCATTTAACAAACCAACAATGATAGAAGCCGCTAGTGCAGAGAGGATTGCAATCAGTGGGTTTTGCGAGAACCATACGAACATAGAAATGACAATCGCATTTGATAGCGTAGCGACTGATCCGACTGATAAATCAAAGCCGTTTACTGCCAATGAGATGGTTAAGCCCACCGCAATGATGGTCACAATTGAGATAGACCGTAGAATATTGATGATATTTCCTGATTGCAAAAACGCTGGATTCGCTGCCGCAAATACCACAATCAACACGACAATGGTTAAAATCGTCCCATATCGATAAAAGAAATCAAATAGATGAAAGGATGGCCGCTGTTTTTTGACTTGCTGCACAGGGGCTGGAATTTGTTGTTCGCTCATGATTGTCCTCCTGTTGAATGATATAAAAGCTCCTCTTCTGTCGTCGGTGCGGTCATTTCCCGGGCAATGCTGCCATCATATAACACGTATACTCGGTCAGCGATACCTGCAATTTCTGACAGCTCACTCGACGCATAAATGACAGATTTTCCGCGGGCGGCAAGCTCTGCAATCAAAGTGAAAATATCTTTTTTCGCTCCAACGTCTACACCTTTGGTTGGTTCGTCAAAGAGATACACATCTGCCTCAGCCAGCAGCCATTTTCCGATAGCAACCTTCTGCTGATTTCCACCAGATAGATCCTTCACCTTTGCTTCAAGAGACGGCGTTTTGACACCCAGCCGTTTGACGATTTCGTCTGCTTCCCGCTTTTCCTTCGAACGATGTAAGAAGCTGAATATCCGTGAAAATGAATGAAGACTTGCAGCCGTTAAGTTCCACCCCACGCTCTCTTCGGTCAGAATCCCTTCTTTTCTCCGCTCTTCCGGCACAAGGGCCATTCCAGCTCTCACCGCTTGATGAGGCGATGTGATGCGAATGGTTTGACCATGAAGCTGCACGGTCCCCGTCTTTTTTTCTGAGGCACCGAAAAGGGCTTTGCACAATTCTGTTTTACCAGCACCGACAAGTCCTGCGATCCCGAGAATTTCTCCTTTTTTGACATAAAAGTGAATGTTGTTTAATTTATGTTGATCGTTTAGCTCTTTCACTTCAAGCACAATAGGTGCATCTTTCAGTGGCCTGCGAGACGGGAATTGCTCCTCTAATGGTGCACCTAGCATTTCTTCAATGACCTGCTGTGGATTTGTGTCTTTGACAAGGTGAGCTGCGACATCCGTTCCATTTCGCATCACAGTCAGTTCATCACAGATGGTGAAAATTTCAGGCATGCGGTGAGAAATAAACACGATCCCCGTCCCATTCTGTTTCAACCGATTAATCATTGAGAATAATTTGCTTGTTTCTGCATGACTAAGCGGAGCCGTTGGTTCATCTAAGATTAAAATGCTGCATTTAATGGAAACGGCCTTGGCAATGAGCACCATCTGTTTTTCGGCAAGGGTCAGATCGCTGACAAGTCGTTTTGTGGAAATGTCGATGTCCATTTCTTTTAATAGCTGAGCCGCTTTGCGATGCAGCTCTTTCCAGCTGACAAATGTTTTTTTCTCAATCTCATGCATCATCATATTCTCACCAACAGTTAAGTAGGGAACAAGAGCCGTATCCACTTCTTGATGGACCGTCTGCACACCATATGAGGATGCATCCTTTGGGGTTTGAATGGATGCCGCCTGGCCATTAATGTGGATGGTTCCGTCGAAGTGCGAATGAGCGCCAGAAAGAACCTTCATTAACGTTGACTTCCCAGCTCCATTTGCTCCAATCAGTGCATGGACCGTCCCTTTTTTTAATGTGAAATTCACTTGATCTAACGCTTTGACCCCTGGAAATTCAATTGAAATATTCTTCATACGAACAAGCGGCGCTGTCATAGGTGTCCTCCTTCTCTTGATATCATCTGAAAAACGAAACACCCTCTATGGATAGAGAGTGCACGTCGCTTATTTTGTATAATGCTTCTTCAAGGTCTTCATCCAATCTTCCTCAAAAGCAGTCGATGAACCGAATCCCTTCACTTCGTCTGCAAGATTGACCATGTTAATGGCTTTTCCTGCTTGTTGAAGCTGCTTTTGCGAGATGAGAGAGGCCTCAAGGTCATAGGAAGATGGTGTTTTCTCACCAGCTATTTTCTTCGCAAGAATCCTCACGTCGACTGCGCCGATGAGCTTCGGATCAACCGCCGCTGTGTACTTCCACGGACTGTCCTTCGCCGTCATTTCTTGAAGATCCGCATTTGACACATCAATTCCGTAAATCTTCACTTCTGTTCTTCCTGCTTCCTTTAACGCTCTTGCTGCCCCAATGGCAAAGGCATCCCATGTGGCGAAAATAGCGTCCAGCTTGCCCTTTGGATACTTATTCAGCATGGCTGCTACTGCATTTTGCGTTTGAACAGACGTATCAGAGGAGGCAATACCAAAGCGGTCAAGCTCCTTAATCCCTGAATGTTGTTTAAGCGTTTCTTGATAGACCTTATTTCGTCTCACCATTGGCGGGAATCCATCTACCCAGAGGTACGCGATATTTGCTTTTCCTTTAAAATCAGACACGAGTGCATCCAATGATTTTTTTGCTAATTGTTCGTCATCTTGAGACGTCACTGTGACCCCTTTGATGTTCTTCAGCTTAGGATTCGAATCAAATGCTACAACTGGAATGCCTTTCGCTGTGATCTTTTTCACATCAGCGACTGTCGCATCGTCGTCCCCGTGAGAGATGATAAAGCCATCATAATTTTCTTCAAGCGCCTGAGAAATGGCATCATGGAACTTCGCTGTATCTCCATTTGCGGTGTAGACATCCACCGTAAAGCCGAGTGCTTCCCCTTCTGCCTTGGTCCCAGCTAGAAATTGAGCTGTATGATCGTCTCCTCCAATTTTGCGGATGACTTTAATTTTTGCCCCCTGTCCCTTTGCAAATCGCTTCGGTACATTGTCAAAGGAAACCTTTTCGTTCGTATTTGCCTTTGAGCCTGCACTTGATCCGGTGCCGCAGCCTGTTAACAGGACGGTTAATGCCGTTAATAAGACAAGAAATGATGTAAAATGCTTACGCTTCATTGCTGTTCCTCCTCAAGTTGTTTTTATTTTTCACATCGGAAAACTAGGTAAAAAAGTGGAAATACGCCTGTAAAACAGGCATTTGATTCGAAAAAGAGACGAAAAAAAGCCTCTCTTGGAAAGAGAGGCTTGATCACCGTTGCATGAAACATGTATCGGGAAGTCTTCCTCTCTTATCTGTCAAAGCTGTAACAGCTTTGCAGGAATTAGCACCAATTTCTAAAATAGAAACGGTTGCTGGGCGTCATAGGGCCAGTCCCTCTGCCTCTCTTGATAAGAGATCCGTTATGAAATTTGTTTTCGTTGAAATGTCTTCTTTACTTTAATGTGATGTCACATCAATGTCAATGACTTTTTTGAAAATTTTTAAAATAACATCAGCTTCCGATGATTTTCTTCGCAGGTGATGATTTCTTCAGACGGAAATCATATTTTTTCTCATTCACAAATTGCGGATTGAGATGTGCTGATCCTTTATCTTGACCGCTTTTAGAGAGATACGTTTTGTAGCCTTCCATCCATTTCCCGCGCCATACCCACTGTGATGCTTTCGCACCTTTTCGGTCATCATAAACGTTTTTCTGGAAGGTATTCTTTTGGTTCACTTGATAAAGATTCACGACTAAGTAATGCGAAGCACTAGCTGTCATGATATTATTCGTGATTCGATTGTTCACTGCTTGATACTGCATCAGCAATTGACCGCCCTCTAAGCCGGCTGTGTCATTTTTGTACAAAGTATTATGTGAAATCGTCGTATTGGTTGTACCGCCCCGCTTCTTATCATAGCCGCCAATAGAAATGCCTGTATAACGGTTCAAATACACTTGATTGTGTTCGATGCGGATGCGGTCCGCCATTTTTCCTTTATGTTCGCTTGTGACTTCAATCCCCAAATCATTGTGATGTGAGATGTTATGATCGATCACAATGTCTTTTCCTCCATCAACATAAATTCCGCCAGCGGAGATGTCGCTGCCATAGGCTGGGTTCCCTGCACTCGTAATCTCATATACTTTGTTTCTAGAGACGACACCATTTCTGACTTGATCATACTTTTTAGAGGGTGCTACGTTCTCATAACCAATTAAATCAATGCCAATATTATCAGTGTGCCGGACCGTGTTATGTGTCACACGGAACTTTTTGACGTTTCCATTTAGCACAAGCGCTTCACTGAAGCCCAGCTTTAATTTTTCAACGGTATTTCCTTTGATTTCAATGTCTTCAATCGCTGCAGGAGCTTTTGTCCCATAGACAGCAATTCCATGTGCATTTCCATTTTCATGTTTCGTCTGAATGTCATACACTCGGTTATTAAGCAATTTGACGCCTTTGCCGCTTCCTTTGATGAAAATACCAACTGGTGTCAAATCTTCTTTATTCGTCTTAAGATGTCCTACAGTCAGGCCTTTGAGGGTGATGTAGCTCTTTTGATCGATCGTGACAAGACCGCCATCGGCTTGATTTCCTTTAAGGGAAGCCCCGCTAATCACAGGTTTTTCTTTTCCATAAGCTTGAAAGACAACGGGCGCTTTCTTTGTTCCTGAATGGCGGACAATCAATTTTTCTTTGTATGTACCGCCTCTCATGTAAATGGTTGCCCCAGCCTTCGCCATACTTGCCGCTTTTTTCAGCGTACGGAAAGGTTTTTGCTTTGTTCCCGGGTTTTTGTCGTTTCCGTTTACCGCTACGTAATAGGCTGTGCTTTGCTTAGCTCCAGCCTCATCTGTCATCGCCTGACAGCCAAAGCTGATCACGGTCATGAATAAAATGAGTAAAATGCCTGGTATCGCTCGTTTCATCTTGTTGTTTGCTCCTTTCCCTTCTCTTCTTCCTTTATCGGTTAAAAAAAAGAGGATTAAAATATGACGATGTCCCTTGCAATGTACTAGTCAAAAGGTGTATGGTTGAAAGAATATCTTACAGGAAAACCATTCGTTTTTAAATTGTCAGATTAATCAGTTAATAATGCATTTGGATTTTATTTCTTTTTTAAAAAGGGGTGACATGAGCCAAACTGACAGCAGAGAGAAGGAAAGCGCTTTAACAGATTTTTCTTGTCTGAATTACAGAAAACCTATTGCTAATATTTTGTGAAGGTATAGAATAGAATCATAATTATTTCATATTATTAGAATTTTCAAATAATCAAACAGCAAGGAGATTTACAATGCCAAAACAACCCATCCGCGTTGAACTTAGTTCAACAAAAAAACCAAAACCTCAATCTGATCAACTTGAATTCGGAAAAATCTTCACAGATCACATGTTTGTGATGGATTATTCAGTTGATAAAGGCTGGTACGATCCAAGAATTATCCCTTATCAGGCCATTCCAATGGACCCAGCTTCGATGGTCTACCATTATGGTCAATCTGTTTTTGAAGGCTTGAAGGCTTATGTTTCTGAGGATCAAAAAATTCTCTTATTCCGTCCGGAAAAAAACATGGAACGCTTAAACAGATCCAATGACCGCCTGTGTATTCCGCAGATTGATACAGAAACAGTATTAGAGGGCTTAAATGAACTCATTCGCATTGATAAGGATTGGGTACCTGATGCAGAGGGCACTTCCTTGTATATTCGTCCATTCATTATTTCCACTGAGCCGTATTTAGGTGTTGCACCGTCTAGCACGTATAAACTGCTCATTATTTTATCTCCAGTGGGATCATACTATAAAGAAGGCATTCATCCGGTCAAAATTGCAGTTGAAAATGAGTTTGTCCGTGCCGTTAAGGGTGGAACAGGAAATGCCAAAACAGCTGGAAACTATGCCTCAAGCCTTAAGGCACAGCAAGTTGCTGAAACGAAAGGATTTTCACAGGTTCTTTGGCTTGATGGGGTCGAGAAAAAATACATTGAAGAAGTCGGCAGCATGAATATCTTCTTTAAAATCAACGGAGAAATCGTGACGCCTGAATTGAACGGCAGCATTTTAGAAGGCATCACACGTAACTCTGTGCTTGAGCTGTTAAAGCATTGGGGAATTCCAGTAACAGAGCGCAAAATTTCAATTGATGAGTTAATTGAAGCACATCAATCTGGCGAGCTTGAAGAAATTTTCGGGACTGGAACGGCAGCCGTCATCTCTCCTGTAGGAGAATTAATTTATCATGATCAGCCATATGTGATCCAAAATGGTCAAACAGGCGAAGTATCGAAGAAATTATACGAAGCCATTACTGGCATCCAAAAAGGGACACAGCCAGACATCTTCGGCTGGACAGTTGAAGTTGACTCAGTCGTCAAGCAAGCATAAGCATATAAAAGAACCTTTCATTCATGAAGGGTTCTTTTTTGTTTATCCACCTCTCCTTCATCCCTTATAATGGTAAATACACATGAATAAGGAGAGTGATGGTATGTTTTTTACTTATCTACTAGCGTTCTTTGGGATCTGCATCGGGTCGATGATCGTCGCTACTGGTTTCGACGATTCACCGTTCCTCACCCGGTTTCTATTTAAGGCTCTTGGAATCTCTATCCTTGCTCTTTCCATTACATTTGTAAAGATCAGACGAAAGAAGTTGCAGAAAAAAAAGCGAAATAGACTTAGTTGACCAATCTGCTTCCCATCAAATTGTGCACCAAAACAAGACCGATACCCCAACAATCGCCCCTGCGTATATCCACTGTTTCCTTTTGATGCTCCGCTTTTTTTCGATCAGTAAAAAGATCTCTGGCAAAAAGATGATGATGATTTCTAGGATAAAGACAAGATAGTAAACAAGCGGCATCGGCTGGAAATCAAACTTTCTTGCATCTCCTCCAATCGTTGCGAAATACATCAACAGATTGGTCACGGGAATGGTAAAACAAACGAGCAGGCGGAGAACATAGATCCACACATATTCCTTATGCCGAATGAGGCCAACAAATGAAGCAATAAGGCCATACAAAAACAAGATCACTGTACCATAACTCATGACAGGCTGTACGACAAACCCGTAAAACATTAAACCAATTGCAACCATATTCCAACAGTCCTTTCTTTGAAGCCATACATGCTGTTTTTTTCTATCATACACTTCTTTCTCCAGTTTCCATATGGGGCAATCATAAAAAATGACCCCATTAAAGGGGCCATTATGTGTTAAGCATTGACTGATTTGAAGAATTGCGGTAAATGCTCGCGATGTGCTTCAAGCATTTCATCTAAAATTTGCTTTGCAATTTCGTCAGATGGAACGAGCGGGTTGATGGTCATTGCAACAAGAGCCGTCTCGTAATCTCCAGTCACAGCCGCTTCTGCTGCCACACGCTCGAATGATTTGATTTGTTGAACGAGCCCTCTCACAGCTACAGGCAGATCACCTGTCGCTATTGGTTTTGGTCCATCCTTCGTAATGATACAGTTTACTTCAACCGCTGATTCAGCCGGAATGCTGGCAATCGCCCCTCTGTTCACTGTATTGACTGGTTGAATGTCGTGCTTATCATTATAGATGGAGCTGATTAAGTTACAGGCCGCATCGCTGTAATATGCCCCGCCTCTTTTTTCGAGCTGCGGTGGTTTAATCGACAAATCAGGATCTTTATAGAGCTCAAATAATTCCTGCTCGACCTGCTGTACAACCTCTGCTCGTGTTCCTTTCTCTTGAGCCGCCTTTTGCTCTTCTTCCAGCATATCTTTCGTTTTATAGTAATAGCGGTGATACGGACATGGGATGACCCCTAATCCTTTCACAAAAGAAGGCTCCCAGTTTTTCGCTTCAATGTTTCTCATGGACCACTGGCTGTTCGGATTTCCTAGTTCATCAAGCACTTGATCCATAATGCTGATCCCGTCTAAATATACGTCTAATCCATAGACCATGTGGTTGAGACCGGCAAACTGTACTTCGATGCGTTCAACGTCTACATCAAGCGCCTTGGCAATCCCCATTTTGATCCCAATCGGCACATTGCATAGACCAACCACTTTTTTTAGATTCGTGTAGCGTAAAACAGCTTCTGTGACCATGCCCGCTGGATTTGTAAAGTTCACAAGCCATGCGTCTGGGCAAAGCTCTTCCATATCCTTCACAATGTCTAAAATGACTGGGATGGTCCGAAGGCCTTTAAATAAACCTCCTGGTCCGTTCGTTTCCTGACCGATGACGCCGTATTTAAGCGGTATTCTTTCATCCTTTGCCCGTGCTTCCAGCAGTCCTACACGAAATTGTGTCGTCACAAAATCTGCATCCTTCAAGGCTTCCCGGCGATCAAGAGTCAGGTGTACCTCAATCGGCAGACCCGCTTTTTCAACCATACGTTTCGCCAGAGCGCCTACGATGTTTAACTTTTCCTGACCCGCTTCAATATCCACAAGCCATAATTCCTTTACAGGTAATTCATGATATCGTTTAATAAACCCTTCGACGAGCTCAGGCGTATAGCTCGATCCACCGCCTATTGTGACAATTTTGATTCCTTCTTTCATGAATTGACACCTCCGAGTTGCTTCATTTTTTCATGGAGCTCGATGATTTCCGCTGCGAGCTCCTTGACAGTCATTGCGTTCATAAGATGATCCTGCGCATGAATCATTAAGAGGCTAATATCCGTCTTTTCGCCCCTGATTTCTCCTTGGATCAGCTCTGTCTGTGCGTGATGCGCCTCATTTAACGCGTCTTGTGCTTCCTGCAATTTTTGCTTCGCCCCATCAAAGTTTCCTTGTTTTGCACATGTAATGGCCTCCATCGCGGAGCTTCTGCCATTCCCGCCGTGCAGGATGAGTTGAAACACAATTTGTTCCATTTCCATCGGCCGCATCCCCCTTGTTCCCTCTATTACATGCTGACGACATTTTCATCAGTTGATGCTTTTGTTTCTAGCTCACTTTCTTCTTTCAATTTCTGCTTATCCCACATTCTAAAGAATGGATAGTATAGAGCAAATGACAGCGCAAGGTTAATCAGCTGCATGACAGCACCAGAGATTTTGCCGCCTGTGGCAAGATAGCCTGAAATGATTGGCGGCATGGTCCATGGGACAGCGATCCCTGCCGGTTTTGCCACAAGCCCTGTGCTCATTCCGATATATGTGGTAATGATCATCATGATTGGCGTAAGGATAAACGGAATGAGGAGCATTGGGTTCATCACAATCGGCATTCCAAAAATGATCGGTTCGTTGATGTTAAAGATGGCTGGCCCAATGGCAAGGCGGCCAAGCTGTTTCATTTGTTTACTTCTGGCACGTAAGATCATGGTCAGCACCAAAGCAAGCGTTGCGCCGCTTCCGCCGACGTTGATGAAGATTTCAAAGAACTGCGCTGTGAAAATATTCGGCAGCACTTCTCCTGCTTGGAATGCAAGGCGGTTCTCATCCATTGCACCGAGCCAAATTGGCCCCATGACGCCCCCGACAATGGTAGCTCCGTGAATACCACATGCCCAGAGGAGCATTTGCACACCCATCGCAACGATACTGCCGCCTAAGCTGCCACCAAGAATCGATAGTGGTGTGCCAATTAAGACCGTGATGATATTATGAATACTCTCAAAAGGTGTCATCTCAATCACAAGTCTAGCGACCCAGATCAGTGTGATGACCACAAAACCTGGAATAAGTGCAATAAACGATTTACTGACTGCTGGCGGTACACCATCAGGCATTTTAATGACGATGTTCCGCTGAACAATAAAGCGGTAAATTTCAGTTGAAAGCATGGCAATAATCATGGCAACAAATAAGCCTTTACTGCCCATCAGTGTGACAGGAATTCCCCCGCCCACTAGGATAGCTTCTGTTGAGCCTTCAGGTGTGAAAGGTACTTGATATGGTGTAGCCAAAAGGAAAGCCGCAACAGCGATCGCACCAGATGATAGTGCATCAACGGCATACTTTTCAGCAAGCCTGTAAGCAATCCCAAAGGTTGCAACGAGTGCCATAATGTCAAAGGTTGCATTCACAGGATAGGATAGTTTCGTGGCCCATTCTGCTCCAAAGATACTTGCCATAAAATCGCTGTATCCTGGGATCGGAAGGTTGGCTAAAATGAGAAACAGTGAACCGACAATAATGAGAGGCATGGTTAAAACAATTCCGTCACGCAATGCTTGTAAATGTCTTTGAGCGGCAATCTTCCCTGCAAACGGCATGACCTTCTCTTCTAGAAATCGGTTGAATCCATTCATCCCCTCCGCCCCCTTTATCCGTTCACTAACTGTTCAGCAGATTTTAAAACCTCGGCGCCATTACATACGCCATAATGCACGGTGTTAATTACGTCTACTGGTATTCCTTTTTCTTCTCCGAGCTTTTTCATTTGTGGTAATAAATATCGAACCTGAGGTCCTAATAAAAGCACATCGGCTTGATCAATATGATTTTTCGCAGAATCTCCAGATACTGCCCAAATACGATATTCTTTTCCTTGTTCTTGTGCGCTTTTCTCCATTTTTGTGACAAGTAAGCTTGTGGACATACCTGCTGCGCAAACCAATAAGATGTTCATGTGTAAACGCCCCCTTTTCAAAGTGTGAAGCTATTCTTTACACATTCATCATATTATGAAACCGCTTTCATAAACACCCATACTTTTTCCTTTAGGAAGCGGAAAAAGTTAAGATCACACAGTTAGTTCTTGTACGAAGGTGCCTTTTTATACATGATATCAAGCATGTCTTCAAATGTATCACAGGCGATCAGGTGCTGAATGAATTTCACATTATGCACAAGCTCCCCAAGCAGACGGTACATGCCTTTTAAATCTTTGGCATTCTCTTTTTCGACACAAAGCAGGCAGACAAATTGAACCTTTTTTTCTCCCCAAATGATTGGTTTTTCTAATGTACATATCGCCCAAAACGTCTCATCTGTCAGCGGCGTCATCGGGTGCGGGATCGCTGTATAATGTCCGAAAGAGGTAGGGGCAGCCTCTTCCCTTTCCATGACAGAGGGTGAGAGCTCTGCTGGCGCTAAGCCCATATCGATGACTTTTTGCGTTAAAAAGGTGATGACCTCTTCCTTTGTTTGAAAGGCGCGTTTTGTAAAAACCAATTCCTTTTTCATATATTGAGAGGCCAATGTCACCCTTGTTTCACTCGTCAGGGCTTCTTCAATTTTTAAAAAATCACCGCCTCCCAAAATGGTGTTCACTTGAATGACTGGAACCGGTAAATCCATATGAATTGGGATCGTTGAAATAATCAAATCCAGGGCATGCAAAGAGACATGCGGAAGCGAATACAGCTCTGCTGTTCCTAAAATGGTCAGCTTTGACCCGAATTGTGACCGCAAACGATCCTGCAGCAGCCTTGCACTCCCTGCACCAGACGCACAGACAATGAGACACCGCTTCGGCGGGATCTCCATTTTCCTCCGCTCTAAAGCCGCACCAAAATGAAGCGCCATATATCCGATTTCATTCTCATGAATACTCAGCCCCTCCTCTTCTTCAAGGACCCTGCTGGCGATAATCCCCGCTTCAAAAGCAAGGGGATACCCCGCTTTTATTTCATCAAGCATCGGATTTCTTAAGTTCATTCCATATTTACATCGGTTTATCGCAGGCTTTAAGTGCAGACTCAATCCAATCATTAGTTCCGTATCGCCGGCTAAATCAAGCTGCAATTTTTGATCAATGGCCTTCAGCATGAGCTGTACAAGCCGGCTCGTGTCATCATCTACAATTTGTTTTTGACCGCTCGAGGAAAAGGACTGTACCATTTTGGCTGTTCCTAGCAAATGAATGGTGATATAGACGATTTCCTCTTGTGGAAATGAGACATCCAGCAGCCCTTCTAGACGCTCCACCATTTTTTTAGCGACCTTGTATTCCTTTGCCCGCGGAATATCGTTGATTTCCTCTGGAAGAACAGATACATAGTTTCCGTGTCTAATTCGTTTGCAGGCAATGGCAACATGAACGATTAAATTATTCATGCAAATGTCTGATAGATTCATGCCTTCCTCATTGATATAATCAATCATTGTTTTCTGAATCAATTCGAGTTCATGCTTTGGCAAAATCGTGACCGCTGTGTTCAGGATCGTTTGATAAGAACGACGTTCATTGAATAAATACTCTGACATGCAATAACGGATTTTCATCTCTGATCCCTTGATCCGGCAGCCTTTGCTCGGCTTCGCTTCCAGCTTCAGATCAAAGGGCTCCAGCTTACGTTTGACCGATTTCACATCGTTGCTCATCGTTGATTTACTAATAAACAGCTGCCCCTGTAAATCCTCAAGCTTCACATAGGATTCTGCCAAAAGAAGCCTTTTTAAAATATACCGAACACGCTCCTCTGGCAGCACAGCAAACGGCTCTTCCTGCTCGACCTCCTCCTTCATAAAACGGCGAAAGGCATTCTCATCGTTGATCAACAGCTCATAGCCAGCTCCTCTAACAGCTGTTACAGCCGCTTGGTAAGGGGCAAGACGGTCGTTCAGTTCCTTGATGTCTGTACGAATGGTGCGGCTTGTCACTTGTAAACTGGCAGAAAGTGCAGCGCTTGTGAGCGGGGTCTCAGCTGCCATGAGCTGACTTAAGATGTGCGCCAGTCTTTTACTCAGCATCAGATCGGCCTCCTTATGTAGGGATGGAGAATCTGCCTTGTCTGGACAGGTTGTATACGCTTGCAGTTCTCTTCATTACTCATATTCTACTGAAATGAAATAAAAATTGCCAACTCATTTATATGACAAATGCCCCTATTTATACAACTAACCATATCTAATGTCCTATGAATCTTTTTGGAAGATACTTGCGAAAACCATGAAAAAAAGGCGTACACCTTCGTGTATCCGCCTTCTTTATGAGGAGACCTGCTGCGTAAAGACAACCAATCTTTTTTCATGCGTACCTGCTGCATGATCAAATGTCCCTGTACAAGTGATTAAATTGAGATTCCGTGTAAAGGCGTATCCAAAAAACGCATTGGGCTTCTCTTTACGCGGATAGCTTCTTACTTTTATGACTTCAAAGGTTCGCTTTTTTCCTGATGAGGACGTGACGATCACCTTGTCTCCCTTTTCTAGCTCCTTTAATCGGTAAAAAACAGATGGACCCCATTTATTATCTACATGGCCATTCATAACGGCATTCCCTTTATCTCCTGGCTTTGGACCATCTTCAAACCAAGCCGTATTGTCTGTATCTTGAGGGACACCCATACTGCCATCCTTTGATAAAGCTGTTTTCTCCACCTTTGCTTTGACATCAATCGCAGGAATGGCAATTTCAGCTGGGACAATACCAGAGGGCTCATCTTTTAATGTATCGTGTGAGTGGCTCTGTTTCTCAGCTTGACTTGTAGTCATTTCATTAGAAGCTGGTATGTTTTTTGAGGATGACGATTCATCCATTGCCTGGGATGAACAGCCTGTGATGATGAAAAGCGAAAGAATACTGAACAGCCAATTCTTCATCTAAGCCGGCCTCCTTTTGAAGAAAGGAACGGCACGATTGTGCACGTTCCCGCCTGTTTTTATGAGTTAGAATTTGATGCCTTACGGCGAATGAGGAAGAATGCACCTGCCACGCCGCCTGCTAGGATCAAACTTGCGATCATTCCCGCAAATGCTTCATAGGACATGCCTAAAGGACCGGCTGTGCCTCCCATACCTGTTTTCGGCATTTCATTAGGCATGTTGGATTTGAACAGCTCGGGATGCTGATCAACAATTGCTGCTGCGACATCCTGTCCAACCATGAACATATGACCGTAAGCCTCTCTCACTGTCGGATAAAGCTGATCATATTCGCCATTATGATAAGACGTATATGTTTTGATCAGCTCATCAATATGTGTTTTCAAACCAGCCTCCAAATCAGCTGCCTTTAAACGTCCATCTGTTGCTTGATCTAGGAATTTCGCTTGCTTCATTCGATACGCATCTAAATCTTTGACAGCCTTTTCTTTTGCTTGATCATCCCCTGATGCATCCGCATTGACATAATCAACTAAGTAACCGATATGGCTTGACCAAATGTCTTTGAATTGTTTTCCTGCATCCTTACCATAAACGGATGCAATCGCATCAGATAAATCATTTGTGTTTTCATTTAAAGCCGCTGCTGCTTGCTCAAAGTCCTTGCTGCCATCATTTCCTTTTTGCATGGCAACTACCGCAAGTGCCAAATGCTCTGAGAACAAGTAGTTTAAATCTTCACGAAGATCCGCTGCTGGTGTATCTACTGACTTTTTATCAAATTTCCCAGGAAATTGATCTGTGATGGCCCAAGACACGCCTTTTCCTACCTCAAACATATGATGAATGGATTTTCTAACCGTTTCATAGGTCGTATCAAAATCCTTTTCAGTGTAGCTGTCAAATGCTTTTAGCAGTTCATTCACATGCATCTTCAAACCTTCTTCAAGCTCACTTGCTTTTAGTCTGCCGTCTGTTGCTTGATCGAGCATATCGGCTTGTTTCATTCGATATTGATCAAGCTGCTTCATCGCTTTCTTTTTACCTGCATCATCTTTTTTCGCTGTGGCTTGTACATAGTCAACAAAGTAGCCGATATGACTTGACCAAATGTCCTTGAATTGTTTGCCTGCTTTTTTTCCATACACGGAGGCAATTGCATCTGATAAGTCATTCGTGTTGTCATTTAAAGCCGCCGCTGCTTGATCGAAGTCTTTACTGCCATCAATTCCTTTTTGCATCGTGATCACTGCTAAATAGGCATGCTCTGAAAACAGCTGATCTAGTGCTGCTCGAAGATCTGTTGCTTTATTTGACACCTCTTGTGACGAAGACGTCTTCTTCGCCTCCCCATGCATATGTCCTTCGTGTGCACTTGCGCTATGAGCCGCTGGGAATAGTAACGCTGCGCTCAGTGGAATGGTTAACATTGCTTTCTTCATGTTCATTTTTTATTTCCTCCTCTTTCCGTTTGTTATGTACTTAACGGAGAGAGGGATGAAATGGATCATTCAATTCTTTTATTTTTTCTTACAACGCAGGATCTGTATGTTTGCATAAAAAAAAGCCGGATTATCCGGCTGATACGTTACGACGTTTAGATGCTTTTCGCTCTTTATATATTTTTCTCACCAATGGGTAAATCACAGGTGCCCATTTGACAATTTGTTTCAGCCATTTTTTCATATTTCTCCCGCGCCTCCTTATTGTCATTCTTAAAGGACGATTCCCCATCTTGTCATGAAATAAACAGGTGCGGGAGAGCAGGAGTTAAATCACGCCTTGTGCGATCATGGCATCTGCCACTTTGCGAAATCCTGCAATATTTGCTCCAACCATGATGTTCCCTGAGTGTCCATATTCGTCTGCTGTCTCTGTACACTGACGATAGATAGATTGCATCATCTGTTTCAGCTGAGCATCTACTTCTTCAAATGTCCAAGATATTCTTGCACTGTTTTGTGCCATTTCCAGTGCTGATACACCTACTCCTCCAGCATTGGCCGCTTTTGCTGGCGCAAACAAAATACGATTCTCTTCAAATACTTTGACCGCCTTAAGAGTGGATGGCATATTGGCTCCTTCTCCTACAGCGATGACACCATTTGCCACAAGCTGCTGTGCATGCGCCTCTGATATTTCATTTTGTGTTGCACATGGCAGCGCAATATCACAAGGAACGGACCAAATTTGTTCGCAATCTTCAATTAATTCAGCATGCGGATGAATGTCTATGTATGCCCCAATCCGCTGATTCTCGACTTCCTTCAGCTGCTTGATGGTCTCAAGTGCAATCCCTTGAGGATCATAAATCGCTCCGCTTGAATCACTGCAAGCCACAACCTTACCACCTAATTCGATTACCTTTTCCATTGCATAAATAGACACATTTCCTGAGCCCGATACAACAACTGAACGCCCTTCAAATTGGAGCCCATGTGCTTTCAGCATTTCCTCCATGAAGTACACCAGTCCGTAACCTGTCGCCTCTTTTCTCGCTAAGCTTCCTCCGAATCCAGGGCTTTTCCCCGTGAGTACACCCGCTTCATAAGCACCACGCATTTTCTTGTACTGTCCGAACATATAGCCAATTTCGCGTGCTCCTACACCAATATCACCTGCTGGCACATCTTGATCAGGTCCAATATACCGGCCGAGTTCACTCATAAAGCTTTGAACGAAACGCATGATTTCTCCATCGGACTTCCCTTTAGGGTCAAAATCCGATCCGCCTTTCCCTCCGCCAATCGGCATACCAGTCAGTGCGTTTTTAAAGATTTGTTCAAACCCTAAAAACTTGATAATGCTTGCATTGACGGTTGGATGAAAACGAATGCCTCCTTTATAAGGACCGATGGCACTATTGAATTGAACCCTAAACCCTCGATTAACTTGTACTTTTCCCTCATCGTCTACCCATGGCACTCGAAATACCACCAATCGCTCAGGCTCAATGAGTCGTTCTAAAATGCCCTGTTTTTCATACTCTGGGTGCTTCGCAAAGACTGGGACGAGTGATTCTAGAATTTCTTTTACGGCTTGCTGGAATTCCTCCTCGCCGGGATTTCGTTTTTCCACCTCTTCTAACACACGGTGGATGTAGCTTTGTGCTGTTTGTGCTGCTCGATCTAAGGTCAACATGTCGCATCTGCCTCCTTGTAGATATCTCCACACATTTAATTGTTAGATTTTCTAACGCATATTGAGATTAATTTAACACCAATTGTAAAATCTGATCAATATTGATAACAGATGAAAATGATGCCGAATTGAGATAGATCAAGCAGCCGCAGCGATTGTCTTAAAAAGAAGCGCTCAAGGAATGACTTATGTGCTAGAAATGAACACACGGATATTTCTCGTCCCGTTTTCTTTGACAAATACATGAATCATGCTGAATTTCTAGCTGGTTTTCCATTGAAAAAAGGGTCAAAAGTTTGATCGGATACACTCAATCTTTTCGGAGCTTTCCGCCTCTTTTTCGATCAGGTAACACAACACAAAGCCAATATAAAATAGAAGACGATGGAAAGTTAATGAGACCGACAATGCCCCAGAACCATTTGTAACGCCCTCTTTTCTTTGCATCCATAAATAAAAGAAAGCCCTGTGCAAACAATAACGGCAAGACGCACAATAAGATGATCATTTCCGTCTGACTCATAAGGAAGACCCTCCTTTGATATGTTGATATTCCTTGTAGCCAACAATAAAGCAGATGGGTACGCTCACTATTTGGAGAAGAATGAAGATGATAGGCAAATGGGTAATGGCAGCTGCAAAGAGTGCCAGAATGGTCAAACTGATCAGAATGTATGCCAGTACTTCTTGTTTAAAACGCCTTTTCTCTTGTTCCTTCGCCTGTTTCAGTATCATCATGACAGCCTGCTCACTTGGCTTTTCCACTTCAATTTGTTCGTCTAGCTGCCGCAGCTCTTCTTTTAAACGTTCGGTCAAACGATCTTCCTTCATAAATCCCACTCCTTTCGAATTTTCTTTAATCCATGATGAACCCTCGATTTCACAGTGCCTTCTCTCATTCCGAGCATTGAAGCAATTTCTGGATAGGTAAAGCCATAATAATAGTGCAGAATAATCGGTGCTCTCTCCTGAGCCTTTAATTCATTTAAAGCATCCCACATGTCATGCCATGTGTTCCCCTTTTGCTGAACTTCCCATTTAAAGCGGCGTATGGCCCCCTGATTCGCTTTTCCTTCTCTCATTTGTTCACGTTTTCTTTTCTTCTGGTGATCTAAAAATTGCCTAGATGCAATCGAAATGAGCCAGGTTGAAAATAAGGCATCTCCTCTAAATGAAGAAAGTTTCATATATGCTTTCAGCATCGTTTCTTGCATGATTTCCTCTGCCAGCTCTTGTTGAAGGGTCAGCTTCAACATATATCGGTAAAGAAAGGAATAGTGATGCCGATAAAGGGCTGTAAACGCGGCATCATCCCCCTGTTTTGCCCGCTGAATCAATAATGTCTCTTCTGTCTGCTCCAAACACGCCCCTCCCTTCTTTTCTTCTCTTATTCATGAGACGACACGGATGACAATATCGTTTAAAATAGATCTTATTTTTTAGCATATCTCCTATAATTCTCATTTCATATCCAATTTTTTCTTATGTAATGATTATGGCATTCCTTCTTCTCTAACAAAATGATGCGTTCGTAATCATCTTGATTTTCTACCAAACGGAGAGGCTCCTCTCCATAATCATGATGTCATCCTCATACCTATCGTCAATGGTCCTTATCTCATGAAGATGAAAATGAAATAATCATTGGCTTAGCTTCCTAGAAAATCATGGAATACGCTCCTTCTATTCTTAGCCGATGATACCTTTTTGCATGCTATGCTCTTCCTACATTCCAAATGAGGCGATGCTTGTGAAGAAAGGAGGATTGGTTGAATCACAGCTTATTTTGGAAACGTTTTCATTAAAAACAAAATAGAATGGAGATGTTGAATTTGAAGAGAAAAGTTCCAATGTTAGCCGGCGTGTTAGCTGTCGGTCTCGTCACTTCATTATTTGCACCAAACGGGGAGGCAAAGGCAGCAGCCAAATTCCCAGAAAGCCCTTCTATTATGGCCAACTTTAATCAACAAGGCTTCTCCACATTAAATGGCGGCACAACAGGCGGTGAAGGCGGTAAAACTGTGACAGTCAAAACTGGAAATGAATTATTGGCTGCCCTCAAAAATAAAGGAACAAACGAAAAATTAAAAATTGTTGTCGACGGGACGATTACCCCCTCTAATACATCAGCCAATAAAATCGATGTGAAAGATACGAATAATGTCTCGATTGTCGGTAAAGGGACGAACGGCGAATTTAATGGCATTGGCATTAAAGTATGGCGTGCCAATAACATCATCATCCGCAACTTGAAAATCCACCACAGCAAAATCGGTGACAAAGATGCCATCGGGATTGAAGGCGGTTCTAAAAACATATGGGTCGATCATAATGAACTGTACAACACATTGAATTCTGGGAAAGATGACTACGATGGTTTATTTGATGTGAAAAATGACTCTGACTACATTACCTTCTCGTGGAACTATGTACATGACAGCTGGAAAACAATGCTTATGGGCAGCTCCGATAACGATAACTACAATCGAAAAATTACGTTCCACAACAACCGCTTTGAAAACCTAAACTCTCGTGTACCGTCTATGCGCTTCGGGGAAGGACATGTCTATAACAACTATTATAAAGGCATCCTGACAACTGCCATTAACTCACGTATGGGCGCGAAAATGAGAATTGAACACAACGTGTTTGAAAACACCAAAAATGCGATCGGAAGCTGGGACAGCCGTCAAGTTGGAACATGGCATGTCATCAACAACTCGTATATTAACAGCACAGGCAGTCTGCCAACGTCTTCAACAGGTACGTATAACCCTCCTTATAACTACTCTTTGCTTAACGTGAACAATGTTAAATCAGAAGTGATATCAAATGCAGGTATTGGGAAAGTAAACCCTTAAACCACAAAACGTTCGGGCAGAGATTTCCTGTCCGAACGTTCTTGTCATTTCATTCATTTATATTGTAGAAAACGGACGATCCATTTCATACAGCTTTTGATAACGCGTGTTTTCTTTTAGTAAATCCTGATGCTGACCCTGCATCTCAATGCGCCCGTCTTCAATAAACATGATGCGGTCACACGCCTCACAGCCAGTCAGGTGATGGGTAATCCAAATAACTGTTTTCCCTTTTAACACACGGAAGATGGTTTCAAGCAATTCACGCTCTGTCCGTGGATCAAGTCCAACAGTCGGTTCATCTAATACAACAACCGGCGTGTCCTGAAGCAATATCCGAGCTAACGCCATACGCTGTCTTTCTCCACCTGAAAATCGAACCCCTGTCTCCTGAACACCTGTATGATAACCTTCTGGCAAAGACTCAATGTAATCATGCAGCTGCACTTGTCTTGCTGCTTCTTTTACCTGTTCTTCTGTCGCCTCTGGAGATCCTAAACGAATATTGTTTAAAACAGACGTATCGAATAAATAAGGCTGTTGATTGAGCACAGACACATAGGCAGACACCTTCTCTTGAATGCTTTGAACCGGCTTTCCTTGAATGCTGACAGCTCCTTGGTTTGGAACGACTGCTCCTTCTAACAATTTTAAAATGGTCGATTTGCCTGCACCGCTTTTTCCTAAAAGCGCGAGTGATTCCCCTTGCTTCAGAGAAAATGACAGGTCTTGAAGGACATAATGTTGCGTGTCATACCGAAAGGACACTTGATCAAAACAGACAGCTTCATCGTGAGAAATAGTTGACTGATCCACTGCCTCGTTCTCAGTTTCTCCTTCATATGACTGCTTTTCATAATGTTGCAACCTGCTGACAGCATGCTGGTAGACGGGAATATCACCTGCCGCATCTGACAGTGGAAGAAAAGCTTCTGTTAATGGAAACAGCACAAGTACAAAGGCTGCAATCAGTGTGTGTGACATGGATCCTGACTGAACGACGGAGCCGCTCCAATACACGACAAGCACGACAGCTCCCCCAATCAAGAGCTGTGCAAAAAATTGACGCACGCGGATAAATCGATGTTTGGCTGCTTCAAGCGCTAACAGCTGCGCTTCTTTCTGTTCATAACCATCCACAAAATCTTTCTGCCTGCCGCTGAACAGCCAGTCACTAACGCCCATGACTGCATCTGTTAAATGGCTGTACAGCTCATTTCTGCCTTTTTTCATTTGAATTTGTCTTGCCCGGTTCACAAGCACTGTGACATATGGGAAAACGAATACGAGAAGTGCCATATAAAGCAGCATTAGTCCAGCAAAAGGCCATGAGAAAAGGCCAAGTGCTCCAATGGATGCGGCATATAAAAGCAGTGCACCGATAGATGGAAAGATGGTTTTTAAATAAGCGTCCTGCAATCTCTCCACATCATCTGACAAGAGACCAAGCATTTCACCTGTCCCCAGCTTTGTCTGTTTGGCACTTCGTTCAGCCATGTCATACAGGCGTACACGCATTTTTTCAATCATTGTCAAAATGAGCTGATGGCTCGCCAGCCTTTCTGCATAACGGGCAGCAGAGCGCGAAATACCAAAGGTACGTACAGCCACGATTGGGACGTAAACCATTAATATATTTTCAGGTCTTGTCGCAGCTTTTGAAATGAGAAATCCCGACGTATACATCAGCATAGAAGCAGAGAATACCGCAATGGCTCCTAAAAATAAAACCAAGGCAAACAGCTTTTGATTCTCCTTGATATAAGGTATAAACCAGCCTTTACTGACCATGTGTGACCGCCCCCATTTGCTCCTGTACCAATTGATAATACACGCCTTTTCTTTGCATTAATGATTCATGTGTCCCCATTTCTGCGACGGTCCCTTGATCCATGACAATGATTTCATCCATGTCCGGCATCCAATGGAGTCTGTGTGTCGCTAAGAACACAAGTTTATGTTCAAACAGTGGAAGCATTGTTTTCTTCAGTTCATACTCTGTTTCAATATCGAGGTGCGCTGTTGGTTCATCTAACAGCATAATGGACCGCTGGCCTAGCACCGTTCGCGCAAGCGCAATTCTTTGTGCCTGTCCGCCGCTTAGCTCTCTTCCCTGTTCTCCAATGACTTCATCCAAGCCATTTGGCAGCTGCGTAACCAGCTGAGATAAGCCAGCCTCATGCACAGCTCTTTCCACTTCTTCGTCTGTTGCATTCGGTTCATAAAAACGAATGTTTTCTCTTAATGTCATGTGAAATAAATAGGGATGCTGCGGCATATAGACAACTTCCTTTTGCCATTCCTTCATCTGTAAATGAACAAGCGGCTGGCCGTTTAGTGTAATTTGACCCGAAGACGGTTCAACAAAGCCGCCGAGGACATCGGTTAATGTCGATTTTCCTGAACCACTGGCACCAATGATGCCGATTTTTTTCTTCCCTTTGACAGTCAGATCCACATCCTGAATGGAATAAGGGGCATGTGCATCATGCTGAACACAAACATCCTGCAGGGTGAGCACGGATTGTTCATCCCACTTATTCAGCTGCACAGATTGTGTCTCCTGCGCGCGGAAGCCCTTTTCTTCTAAAATGACCTGCATGGCTTCATTCGCTTCTTTTCCATTTAACGTCGCATGATAATCATTTCCTACTTCACGTACTGGCAGGAAATACTCCGGCGCCAGCATAAGCGCCGTCAAAGCCGGCAATAACAGAAGCTCTCCTTCAATTAATCGCAAGCCAAGGAAAACAGCGACGGTTGCAATCGATAGCATGGAAAAGAAATCGAGGGCAAATGATGACAGAAAGGCGACCTTCAGTGTGCTCATCGTCGCTTTTCGATATCGCTTTGACACTTCCGCAATATTACGGGAGTGTTTTTTGCTGATCCCTAAGTAACGCAGCGTCTCAAGCCCGCGGAGAGAGTCAGTAAAATGATTGGATAATTTCTCATACGATCTCCATTGTTTGGCCGCTTTACGCTGAGCAACAAGGCCTAACAAAATCATAAAAATAATTAAAATTGGCAGTGTCACAATTAAAATGACGGCTGATGTTTCATCTAATGTCCACACATAGATAAGGACCATTGCCGGAATGACTGCCATGTTCACCATTTTCGGCAAAAACAGCTGTAAATACTGACGGTATTGAGCAATTCCTTCCATTGCTAATGTGACAAGCTTTCCTGTCCCTTTTTTCTTTGCAAAGGCAGGCCCTAATCGAAAGAGTTGGTCTAGCAGCTGTTTTCTGACGTCTGCTCCAATTCGGGAAGAGTAGGTAAACATGACCTTCTCCCGAATCAAGGTGAGACCGTGCCGCACAAGAAAGGCAGCAAGAAACAGCAGGACATAAGGCGTTGCCTGCGAGAGGCTTTTCCCGTCAAACAGCGTGGTAATGGCATGTGCCAGCCACTGTGCTTGGAAAATAATACTTGCTCCTTGGATGAGTGACACAATACCTAAGAGGGCAAGAAGCCCTCTCATTCCTTTTAATTGAAGCAAACGTTTATCCATTAGTAGGTCATTGGCTCCTTACCGCTTACACGTTTACGGAAGACGTAATAGCTCCAAATTTGATACCCAAGCACAAAGGGCAGCAATGAGATGGCAACAATCGACATCACCGTTAGTGAATAAGATCCAGATGCAGCGTTTTGAATGGTCAGATCAAATGTATGGTTGATTGAACTAATCATGACGCGCGGGAACAATGCAGTGAAAAGCAGAGTCACTGTCAACATGATGCCTGCGCCAGTGAATAAGAATGTCCAGCCATCGCGTTCTTTTCTCATCAAAACAAGAGCTGCAACATAACAAATCACAATCAACATAGTTAACGGAATGGTGATCATCGGGCGTATGGTATAAATGTCTGTTTCAATAATGGACACACCGACAAATATAACAAGAACGGGCAATGCAATGAGCAGGACACGCTGCCCAAGTTTTCTTGCACGATCTCTTAGATCACCCTCTGTACGAAGTGTGACAAAAATCAATCCGTGCAGAAGGCAAAGAACCGTCACAGCTACCCCGCCGATAACTGAATAAAGATTCACAAAGTCCGTAAAACCAGCGTACATGTTCATGTCTTGATCAATTGGCATCCCGCGTAAAATACTCGTGAATAACACACCGAGCAAAAACGGCGGAAGCAGACTGCCAAAGAAAATAATCCAGTCCCACGTCTTAATCCAAGAGGCTTTCTCAACTTTCCCTCGGAATTCAAAGGCGACTCCCCGCCCAATGAGCGCTAAGAGGAGAACCGTAAACGGAATATAGTATCCGCTGAACATCGTGGCATACCAGTTAGGGAATGCAGCGAAAATAGCGCCGCCAGCTGTAATCAGCCAGACCTCATTCGCGTCCCAGAAAGGGCCGATCGTATTAATTAAAATGCGGCGCTCGTGCGCATCCTTTCCAAGCAGCTGCATGGACATCCCGACACCAAAATCAAATCCTTCTAAGAAGAAAAATCCAACAAACAATACTGCGACAAGAATAAACCAAAGCTCGTTAAGATATGCCATGATATGCGCCTCCATCAAATGGATCTGTAGACAGGTCCGTTTCATCCTTTTGATCTGTATTCCCTTCAGAATGTGCACCTTTTTTAATTTCTCGAATGAATAAGTAGGCAAGCACAATGGCAAGAATCAGATAAATCGTCGTAAAGCTAATGACTGAGAATAACAGCATGCCATACGATACGTTCGGTGAAATCGATTGAGCCGTCGTCATCATCCCAAAGACCGTCCACGGCTGACGCCCAATTTCGGTCATGATCCAGCCAGCTGAGTTCGCAATAAACGGGAACGCAATCATCCCTACCATGAAGCGTAAATACCATTTGTTCTTTTCGAGTTTCTTTTTAAAGCTCAAGTACAAGCCAAGCATACTAGCAAAAATCATCAGCATTCCGGCACCGACCATGATTCTAAAGCTCCAGAATGTTGTTTTCACTGGTGGGATATAGTCTCCAGGGCCAAACTTGGCTTCATATTCTTTTTGAAGTGTCAGCATACCTGGAACATCTCCACTGAACTTCGAATAAGCCAAATAACTTAAAGCAAACGGAATATTGATCTCCGCAGAGTTTTCTTTTTTATCTGTGTCAATGTTGGCAAATAACGTCCAAGCCGCTGGATCTCCACTATCCTTCCAAAGGGCTTCACTTGCTGCCATCTTCATTGGCTGTGCTTTCATTAGATGCTTCGCTTGATCATGTCCAGAGAACGCTACACCAATACCAGCAATTAAACCAAGGATCATGGCAATCTGGAATGACTTTTTAAAAAATACGATTTCTTGTTTTTTGACCATTTTATAGGCACTAACTCCTGCTATAAAGAATGCTCCCGTTGCAAGCGCACCAAACACAACGTGTGGGAATTCAACCCATAGCTGAGGATTCGTGACCAGTGCACCAAAGTCATTCATTTCTGCACGGCCATTTTTCATCACAAATCCGACTGGCTCCTGCATAAATGCGTTTGCTACTAAAATCCAGAATGCTGAGAAGATCGTAGCAATTGAAACAACCCAAATACACAATAAATGAATCTTCTTTGGCAGACGATCCCAGCCGAATATCCAAAGTCCAATAAATATAGATTCAAGGAAAAAGGCCAAAAGCGCTTCAATAGCAAGTGGTGCACCAAATACATCACCGACAAACCTTGAATAATCTGACCAGTTCATCCCAAACTGGAATTCCTGCAGAATCCCTGTTACCACACCTACTGCAAAGTTCAGTAAGAACAGGTGACCCCAAAACTTCGCCATCTTTTTATAGATGTCTTTTTTCTTGACGACATAAAGGGTCTGCATCAATGCAACGATAAACACCAAACCTATTGACATAGGAACAAAAATAAAATGAAATAATGTCGTTGAAGCAAATTGAAATCTTGCTAAAAACAGCTCACTCACAGCCTTACATCCTCCCTTACTTTCACATGCCGAACGATTCATGCTCACCATTTCACAAAATATTCACTATTTGTTCAATGTTTCACAAATAAAAGCCCATTTGAAATGGTTCACTCGGTGAAATTTTACTCTTGATTTTCATTCGGTTAGTTATTTATACCTGTACTTTACACCCATACGCTTCAAAAATAAAGTAAATTTTACCTAAAATTTGGATGGTATTGTGTCAGTTGTTTGAATACTTTGTCAAGAATATGTGACGGGAAATAAACAACCGCAAAAAAAATAGCGCTGCATGTGAGCCGCAGCGCTTTGTTTCTATTTTAAGCTTTTTGCTGTAAAGCAGGTCTCGTGACTTGTACTTCATAGTACGTAATTTTGTTTTTTAATAGGCCTTCAGGTTTCGCTTTTCCATGTGCGTGTGCATCTCCAAATGCCTGAGATTTTGTCCAGTTCACAAAGTCTTCTTTTCGATTCCAGCGGGTATGAATGGTCACTTCATCATAATCGGTTGTCTGCTGTGTGACCCATACTTCCATGCCTAAAAATCCTTCCATGAATTCTACTTGTCCCTGCTTGTTAAAACGCTTGACGAGGTGGTCTGCACTGCCTTTTTCTACTCTAACCTGGTTGTTTACAATGATCATGTTTGATTCATCTCCCTTTTGTTGTTGGATCGAAGCGATTGGGATAATGAGCGGATGCTCTCCATCTAAGTGAACCTCTGCCTGAATCCCAAAAACCTCTTTGAAAAAGTTTTCTGTTAATACTTCGTTTGGTGTCCCTATTTGGTATACCTGACCACGCTTCATCGCAATCAGGCGGTCACAATATTTTGCTGCCTGCTGCAGGTCATGAAGAACCATTAAAATGGTGATCCCATGCGTTTCATTCAGCTGTTTGAGCAGCTCCAGTAAATCAAGCTGATGCGCAATATCTAAGTAAGTGGTAGGCTCATCCAGAATAATCGTCTCTGTCTTCTGAGCCAGTGCCATGGCAATATACGCCTTCTGCCTTTCTCCACCTGACAATGTATGCAGCATCCTGTTTTCATTCACGCGGCTATTTGTCACATCAAGCGCCCACTCTATCGCTTCCTGATCTGTCTTCGAGCTCTTTTTCCAGATCGAACGATGCGGACTGCGTCCAAGTGCGACCAGCTCACGTACTGTCATCGATGGGATGGCCGTTCTCGTCTGCATCAGAACGGCGATTTCCTGTGCAATCTCCTGTGCAGTCATTTCTTTTTGCGGTATATCGTGAATATAAATCATGCCGCTTTCAATCGACGTAAGGCGTGCGGCCGCTTTAATAAACGTCGACTTCCCTGACCCATTCGGTCCAATAATTCCTGTTACACTTCCTTTAGGCACAGCTGCTGAAATAGATGACAATCGAAAGCCTCCTTGACTGAGGCTCACGTCATCCATCGCAATCACATCCAACTTAACCCCTCCCTTTCTTTTTTAATAAATAGAGGAAGAAAGGTGCACCGATACAGGCAAGCAGAATACCAACAGGCAGTTCAACCGGTGTAAACCATACCCGTGCTGCTGTATCAGCAAAGACCACAAGTACGCCGCCGCCAAGCATTGAGATCGGCAGCAGGTACCGGTAGTCATCTCCAATTAAAAGACGGATAAAATGAGGGACGACAAGACCGACAAATCCAATTAAACCGCCCACGCTTACAGCTGCACCCGCCAAAAGCGCCGCCAGTGCAATTAAGAAAAATCGGGTTCGCTCGACTCTAAGGCCGAGCAGCTGCGCTGACTCATCACCAAGCAAAAGGAGATTTGCCGGCTTGATCGCAAAAAAACAAAGACACAATCCAGCAAGCGCATAGGGTGACACAAAGCTCAGATGATGCCAGCTCCGTCCATTTAATCCTCCTGATAAAAAAGGCAGAACAGCCTGCACACGCTCACTATAAAGCACCATCAGCCCATTCATGACTGCACCAAGCAGGGCATTAACTGCCACACCCGCTAGAATCAACTTCAGTGGTGAAACTCCTTGATCAAATGACAAAATATACACAACAAGTGCCGCTAATAAAGCGCCAAGGAAGGCAGCCGCTGGAAGCAGATATGTGAATTGCGGAAACACAATCATGCTGAGTACAGCAGCTAACCCACCGCCAGCGGTCACACCGATGATGCCAGGGTCAGCGAGTGGATTTCGAACGACTCCTTGTAAAATTGCCCCTGATGCTGCGAGACAGGCCCCGACGATGAAACCTATGAGAACGCGCGGCAGGCGTAAATCCATGACGATTTTTTCATGGACTGGCTGGCCTGTTCCCGTCAAAGCAGCGATTAAATCTGGCAGCGATAATTGAACAGAACCTAATGCAAGCCCTAGGCATATGCCCACACCTAGTGAGAAAAGCAGTCCCGGTATAAGCCATCTCCGTCTCGACTGTCTTTTTTGAAAATCTAACTCTGCATTCACCTTCATGATGACAATCGCTTCAATCTCTTCTCTAGTTCATCGATCGCCTTTATAACGTCTGCGCCTGGGTTCGTCCCGAATAAATCACTAGGCAGAATCTCCACGCGGCCATTTTTGACAGCTGATACGTCGTGCCATGCTGCATTCTGTTTCATTTCACTCATAAAGCCCGCTTTCACATCGTCAGGATTGCTGTGTGTCATGAGCAGAATGAGATCAGGATCGGCTTCGATCACCTTTTCTGCATTGATTTGGGCGTATTGAGGGAATTTTTCGAGTGCCGGTTCATTCTCAGCGATGTTTGCACCCCCAGCGATGTGCAGCAAATCTCCACTCAAGGATTGAGGAAGTGCCGCCATATATGTGCCGGGTGCACCGTACACAACGAGTGTTTTCACTTTTTTCTTAGGCTGCTTGACTTGCTTTTTCCGCTCATCAATTTGATCATTGAGTGCTTTAGCCTTTTGCTGTTTCCCAAGTAAATCCCCAAATAACGAGATTTGACGCTGGATGTCCTTCACTGAATTGGCGCTTGTCAAAAGAAGCTGTGAACCAATTCCTTCTATTGTAGAGATGTCCTTGCTGTTTAATTGTTCATTTCCAAGCACCACATCAGGCTTTAAGCTTGTGATCAGCTCTACATCAAATTGATGCGTTGTGCCAATCGTTTGTACAGACTTTGCCTTTTGTAAGCTGTCTGGTAACTCGGCGGTTGGCCGGCCGACCGCCTCACCGCCTAAAGCATACAAAATACTCATGTCCCCGGTCGACAATGCGACGATACGCTGCGGGGATTCATCAAACGACAGCGTTCTTCCGGTAAAATCCTTTATCTTCAGCGCTCCTTGCCCGCTCCCTTTCTCTACAGGTGCTGCCTGACTGCATCCGCCAAGGAGAAGCATCAAGACGAGTCCCGCCAAGATCACATATGAAAATTTCAACCGTCTGTCTCTCCTTTTCTAGTAAACTTTCTTTAGCTTTGCCTGTACCACGAGACGCCCGTTTTTAGGTGCTAGCACATGATCACAGGTCGATAAGGTGAGGATGAGATCATCTGTAGACACGTCTGTCTTCGTTTGATAGATTGATTTCTTCCGCACAGCTTGCAAGTAATGCGCGTATTCGCCAAGATCTTGAAAATCGGTTTGAATATAGTCGAAGTCAACCGTCGTTTCATACACAGCAAAAATCTCCGCTTCATAGCTTTGATACAGTGTATCGTACTGAAATGTCCGGTGCTCTTGGAAGAAATCTTTTTTTAGATAGTTTGTGAGTCCAGCGAACATGGATCCATCCCTCATCCGATGGCCGTACACCACTGTATTTGGGCTTTCATGCAGGACATCATTACGATAATCCATAAAGATACTGCCTGCCCGGGTGTCGTTTTTTAAATAATTGCGAGTTAAGTAGAACGCATTATCGTGAGATTGAACAATCGGATACTGAATCATCGTGTCTTTCATATTGATCCAGCCGACAATGTCCTCATTCACCTTCCGCAGCTCATCAAATGACGAACGGATCTTTCCCGGCGCCCGTTTTTCAGTCATTTCTTCTTCATGTCCATACATCGTCTGGGCCTTTGCAAGCACCTGGCGATTTTGATAATAACCGAAAAGTTCGAAGCCGATGGCTGTACCGCTATAAATAAATACTCCTAAACAAACGATCGTCAGCATCCGCTGCCAGAGCCGTTTTCCTCGTTTCACACTATCTCACCTGCTTTTTGCACAGCTTATATACCAACAGGCACGATGTACATCCCTGTTTCTGCATCCTGTCTAATCGTGACAGACACATCATAAATGTGCCGCACGTTTTCCTCTGTTAACACATCGTTTGGCTGTCCTTCACTGATAATCTGTCCATCCTTCATCGCTATGATGATATCGCTGTAGCGGACAGCCTGATTCATGTCGTGCAGCACCATGACAATGGTTAATCCATGCTTGGCATTCAGCTCACGAATCAGCTCAAGAATGTCAAATTGATAGTAGATATCCAAATAGGTTGTCGGTTCATCTAAGAAAAGGATTGGCGTTTTTTGCGCAAGTGCCATCGCAATCCATACACGCTGCCGCTCTCCACCTGACAGTGAGGCGAGCGGCACCTTTCGTTTTTCCGTTAGCTTTGTACTGGACAGCGCCCACTCTACCGCTCTCTCATCCTCTTCCTTGTCTCCTCCGCGCATCGTCTGGTAAGGCGTTCTGCCAAAGGCCACGACCCGTTCGATCGTTAAATCAAGCGGCGCCTCATTTTGCTGATGGACGACAGCGAGCTTTTTTGCCAGCTCCTTTGGCTTGAACGCATTCAGCGCATGCCCGTCTAAGTGAATTTGCCCTTTATTTGGACAATGATTATTCGCCATTAAGGAAAGCAGTGTGGATTTTCCCGAGCCATTTGGACCGATAATGGTTGTGATTTTTCCCTTTTCAATCTGTGTCGTGACCGATTGAACGATGTCCTTCTGCTGGTCATATGAGAATGACACCTCACGAATGTCCATGGAGACGGTCCCCCCTTCTTAATAAAAAGATCAGAAACGGCCCGCCAATCACGGCCATGATCGTAGAAGCAGGAATCTCATTTGGTGCCACAAGCGTCCTGCCAAGCGTATCAGCCGTCAAAATAAGCAAAGCCCCGCTTAACGCAGAAAATGGAATCAGTACCCGGTGATCTGAGCCGACAAGCCTTCTTGAAATGTGCGGAATGAGCAAGCCGACAAAGGCTATCACACCCGCTACTGCAGCTGTCACCGCCGCAAGTAAAACAGCTGTGATGGAAATCAAAAGGCGCATTCTGGTCACACGCAATCCTAAATTTTTCGCTGTCTTGTCCTGAAGAGCCAGGAGGTTGCACCATCTGCTGAAGAAGAGTGCAACGACAAGGCCGACGACACCATAGACACCGATTAATCGGACATCTCCCCATGTTTTCATCGTGAGATTCGACTGTCCCGACTGATTAATCGTGATATTGAAATAGCTGCAAATGGTCACAAATGCTTCAGCCATTCCAGTAAACATGGCATTGATCGCGATCCCAACCAAGATCATGCGGATCGGGCTTAAACCACCTTTCCAAGACAGAACATACACGAGGAAACACGCAATAGCCCCGCCTAATACCGAAAATAAAGGGGAGTAGAAATAAAATTGAGGAAGCGCTGTAATCGCCATTAATGAAAAGAAGCTGGCTCCTGATGAAATGCCAATGACTCCGGCATCAGCTAACGGATTCCTCATGACTGACTGCAGCAGTACACCGGAGACAGATAAGGCGGCCCCTGTAAACATCGCGATAAGCATGCGGGGAATTCTCAAATCTTTAATGATTTCTACCTGTGCATGTTGACCGGTGATGAGCCCTTCTAATAATTCAATTGGGGTGACATGAATGCTCCCAGTAATGGCTGAATAAATAAACACGCAGACCAGTAAGAGACTGACTATCAGAAATAAAATCCCTGTTTTTTTCATCTTGAACGTCCTTTTATCATTAAGATTCGCCGCTTATGACGGATACAACATACGAGTCAATTCATCTAATGCTTCTGCTGCCTTTAAATTGCCTGTTGTCCCAAATAAGCTTTCTTCGAGGTCATACACCCGGTTTTGTTTAACCGCATTGAAATGTTTCCAGATGTCATTTGTTTTGAATTCTTCATCAAACATGCGAACGACTTCGTCTGGCATCCCATGTGCGGCCCGGAGAATGATATCTGGATTGGCTTTTTGTAAATATTCCGTATTGGATGCCAAATACTCCATTTTCTCGCCTCCCACAATATTCTTTCCTCCTGCGATACGCACAAGATCACCAATATATGAATTCTCTGTCGCCACCAAATAACTGCCTGGCACACCAAGTAAAATCAGAACGGACGGCTTACGTTTTCCTTTCGTCTTCTCTTGTATGTCTTTCTTTTTTTGCTCAAACTCAGACACAATGCGTTCAGCCTGTTTCTTTCTGTCATACTGATCTCCGAGCTTCGTGATAGCCTTCTCCATGTTAGCCATGCTCTCTAGATTTAAGTATGTGGCAGGGACACCTGCTTGCTGAAAGGGTGTCTCTAAATCATATTGAAGGGTTGTGACAGACAGGACATCTGTCGGTTGAAGTGATTGGATGATTTCCATATCCGGGCTCATTGGGTTGCCGACTTCCGGCAGTCCTTTGTAACGAGCTGGCAAGGGTTTTTGACTTGTTGGCACCCCGACAAGATCCACCTCTAAAGCATCCATGATCTCCGCAGCAGCTACAGTCGTTGCTACAATGCGCTCACTTGATTCTGCGCTTTTTTTGCCTTTTGCTGAGCTTTCTGCTGACTGTGAGCAGCCCGATAAGATCACGCACACACTGAGAGCGGCGATCAAGGTACATAACATTCGATGCTTCAAAAACAGAAGCCTCCTTTCGAAAAAAGAGAGTGGATGCGCCGACATAAATGGCGCATCTCACTTAAAATAAACGATCTATCTTGTCCGTGTTTGATATTTTCTGACGAGTACGAATAACGACCCGCCGAATAAAAGAATATACACCCAAAGCAGAGAGGTATCTCCCGTTTTCGGATTCAGCTGTTCAGAATCAGATTTGGTTTGATCATCTGTTGGAGTAAATGTCATCTGCTCTGCACCCGTTTCCTCTGGTGCTACATTCTCAAGTTGAGTTGTTTGAGAATCGTGATCATTTGGATTTTTGACAAAGCCAATACTCTCATCGTCTCCAATGACCGTTGAAATTCCGCTTCCCTCACCGAGAGCGATTCCTTTTGTGTCATAGACAAGTTTGACATCGTACTGCTCATGGTAGTTCGCAGCTGGAATATCAATTTTTACGCGTGCAGCCTGAGCTCCACTTAAACTTTTTGCTTCATATTGAATGACACGTGTATCTGCTTTTTGATCTGTTTTCGCGACAAGTGTCTCTTCAAACTTTCCGCCTGTCCCTACTTGGAATGACGTGATCGCTGAGCTGTTCTTCACTGTATATGAAACGAAATGTCGGCCATTTTTCACAACCAGTGTCGCAGGGCTCACGACGTAATCGTTCATGCGAGAAAGCTCATCCTTGTCTGCTTTCTTCATTGAGAAAGGAAGTTTGTATACACCATCTTTTAGCTGAGCCGTCTCTTGATTAGCTCCGCTGTTATTTGTTTCTGGTGATGGTGTGTTTGGTTTTGGTGTTTTTGGTGTTTCTGGTGCTGCTGGTTTTTCTTCCTCTACCTGCCCGTCTTTAACTGGAGCGATACTCTTTGAATCAAATTGAAAACGAATATCGTAGGTTTGATCATAGTTAGCGGCCGCTACTACAATGTGTACTTTTCCTTTTACCGCTTTTTTCAAATCACTTGCATCAAATGAAACCACTCTTGTATTCTTCGCTTCATCTGTGCTGACTGTCTTTGCTTCTTGATAAGAACCGTTGTGCTCTACTTTTAAAGAATCGACAGACTTATGGTCCTTTACCGTAAAGGAAATGGTTTGCTTTCCATTTTTGACGGTTAAGGATGCGGGATGTGAGAAGTATTGATTCATTCGAGATGCCTCATCTGTATCCCCTTTTAGCACACTGTAATTAATACGATATACGCCATCTTTTAATTGATTTTGCGCGGAATCATCTGGTTTTGTGCCATTGTTATTGCCTGGTGTTGTCGGTTGATCATCTGGCTTTGTGCCATTTTGATCATCCGGCTTTGTTTCGTTATCGTTTGGCTTTGTACCGTTTTGATCATCCGGCTTTGTTTCGTTATCGTCTGGTTTTGTACCGTTTTGGTCATCTGGTTTTGTACCGTTTTGGTCATCTGGTTTTGTTTCGTTATCATCTGGCTTTGCAGGTGTAACGAGTGTTAAGCTGCTTTGATCGAATGCAAACTGTACGTCATATGCTTCGTCATAAATAAAGCCGCCTAAATCCCAGTAAATTTTCACCCAGCCGTTTAATTTTGCTGATAAGTCGGCGACATCAAATTTGATCACACGTGTATTGGCTGTTTCGTCCTCACTGACCGTTTCAGTGGTAACGAGAGCACCATTTTGTTCAACCTTGAAATCTGTTATTTCTTTGCTTTGCTTCAGTGTGACATAGGCTGTTTTCTTGCCATTTTCCACAATGAGCTTGGCTGGCTTTTCTGTATAGGTATCCATCATGGACGCTTCTGTGCTGCCATTTTTTAAAATGGTGAATCCAACTGTGTATTCACCATCAACGAATGATGCCGCTTGAGCTGTTCCTTGAGGAATCTGAAACGCAGTCAACAAACTGAATAAAACGAGCAGAATGGCTGCCTTTAGATGAAAAAGACGTTTCAAATGGTGACACTTCCTTCCGTTAATGCTTGATGATCCACTTTCTTGCTAAAAACCCGCCTGAACATAAGACAAGCACAAGGAGCCACCCTGTCTGGTTTGTATCACCAGTTTGAGGATTCTCTTCTTGTTTTGTTGTGGATGAATCAGATGTTTTCGTTGATTCTTTTGATGGCTGCTGCTTTTCTGCCTCACCCGCTGATTTGTTTGTGCTGTTAGACGAAAGTGACTTGATGCTGCTTTCATCGAATTTCAGCTGAATGGTGTAATCATGATCATAATCAGCAGATTTCACAGTGACATGAATTTTTGACTTGATTGGTTTAGACAAGCTCTGTGCTTGGAACTGAACAATCCTTGTGTTGGCTTTTTTATTGGTTGAGAGAACCGTTGTATCGACATAGCCGCCATTTCCGGGTACTTTAAATTCCGTCACCCAGCTGCTATTTTTAATGGTCATTTGTACTGTCAGCTTCCCGTTTTTGGCAATCACTTTTGCTGGCTTCAGCCAGTAATCATTTGCCATGGAGACCGCATTTCCTTCAGCCTTGAGCACATTATAGTTGACGGAGTATGTACCATCCTTTAACGTGGCAGCCTGTGCGTTTGAAAAAGGCAGCATAAATGCCAATAATAAAGCGGTCATGAAGACTGATAGCCTCATCATTTTTTTCATCAAGCGAATTTCCTCCCTTTTTATTGAACAGATGCTGCATCAAACTTGAGACGAATGTCGTAATTACCTGTATATCCGATGGCCGGTACAGTGACGCTCACTTTTGCTGGTACGACTTCTGTCAGGCTGTTCACGTTGAATTCTACTGTTCTCTTATTCGCAGCTGTATTTGTACTGATTACCTTTGCATCTTTGTAGACACCTTGATCGAGCGTTTTAAAGCTAGTGATCCAAGAACTATTTGTTAACGTAACTTGTGCTTTGATTTTTCCACCCTTCACGACAAGCTTGGCTGGTTTTTCAAAATACGTATTCGCTGTTGAAGTCGAATCGCTATCTGCCTTCCAAACCACATATTGTGCTGAATGTTGACCATCTGCTAAACCAGCTGCTGATGCTGAGCTAATCGGGGCTAGAGCAAATAATAGAACAAAACTAAAAAACAATAATGCGTGTGATGTTGAACGAATGACTTTCATATGAACCCTCCTAAATGATATTGATAATTATTCTCAATAGACAATAAAAAAAATAACCTTTATAAGTGCTGGAACACACTTATAGATGATTATGATAATCATTATCAATCGAGTTGAAAAAATAAATCTTTGCTTCTTAAAAGCCAAAGATGTCTGTTTCTAAATGATGTATTGACACGTGTTTTAGGCAATCTGTCCCATTCATGATTCCATGGCATGACCTCCATTCCATTACAGGGAAAAGAACCCTCTTCTTCTTGATCTTATATGATGGGTGAATTTATTGTCAACATCATTTTTCATACTATTGACATAGATTTCTGGAAAATCACACAAAAAAATTTCGATCAGACACACTGATCGAAATGGATTAAGAAGGAACATGTTCCTCTATTTTGCTGTTTTTACGATCTAAAGACCAAGCATACATTTCACGAATAATCGCTTCAATTTTCTTCCCTTGAACTGTTAATTCGTATTCAATCCGCACTGGAATATCGGGGTATACCTTTTTCTCAACAAGTCCCTCAGCTTCTAAATCCTTCAGCCTTTCTGATAGTAATCTTCCGCTGATGTTCATTTCATTTTCAAGCTGACAAAAACGCTTAGGCCCTGTCAGAAGCTGATTGATGATGAGAATGACCCACTTCTTGCCTAGAATCTCCATGGCATCTGTAATTGGGCAGCCATCTACTTGAGCCATATCTTACTCCCTCCTGCTTTTTTCTCTTTTTTTCATTATAACACAATTAATTACTTGAAATAAGTCACTAACTATTATATAGTTTAGTTACTAAAAGTAACAAGGTATTCATTTTTTATAGATTTTCAAAAACATTTGAACATGCCGATGCATATATCATGAAGGAGATGACCGAGCTTGAAGACAATTGAGCAGCTAAGGCTGGGTGTGACAGAATTACATGTGTCCAGCTTTGATCGTTCTTTACCTTTTTATACAGACATTTTAGGATTTACTATATTAGAAAAGACAGATTCCGCGGTGACACTTGGCAGCAATGCAAAGGAACCGATCCTTTTGTTAAAAGAGAATGCACAGCTCAAAGAAAAGCCTGATCATGAGCCAGGTCTTTATCATTTTGCTGTTTTATTACCTACCAGAAAAAACCTGGGCACATGGCTGGCACATGTGATCAAAAAAGGCTATCCTTTAATTGGAGCAAGCGATCACTTTTTCAGTGAAGCCATTTATTTAAGTGATCCTGACGGCATTGGCGTAGAAATTTATGCTGACCGTCCTCAGGACATTTGGGTAGGTGAGCATGGAGAACTGAAAGGTGGCGGAAATGCACCGCTTGATGGAGATGGTCTCCTGCAAGAAGCCGCTGATACCACATGGGAAGGACTCCCTGCGGGCACAGTCATGGGACACTTGCATTTCCATCTCAACCCAGAAGAAGCAGATTCCTTATATGTCAATACGCTCGGTTTTCATATCCGAATGGCTCCACCAGCAAGCCTATTTATCGCCGCTGGTGTGTACCACCACCACCTTGCCTTTAATGCATGGGGACGCGGACGAAAAGGAGCCATTGATCCACGTTTTTCAGGAATTAGAAGCTATACACTGGTTTTTCCAGAAGAAGCAGACAGACAATCCGTCATCGAACGTCTGACAAAAGCAGGCACTCAAGTCAACACGACAGGAAAAAGCAGCGAATTTGTTGATCCATTTGGCGTTCTCGTTCGTTTACAGATTGAAGAAACAGACTAAAAAGAAGGTGCAGAATATGGACAAACACACAGAGCTTAAAACAGCCATATTAAAAGATAAAATCAAACGAGTACAGCAAGAAGACGGGTATATATATATCACTGGACCCATTAAACTGCCAGTGAATTTAGACGGCAGAACCGTCATGTTCAACTGGTATTCATGGTTAAAAGACGATGGAAAAGAGCCATTGTCAGATGAAGCTTTAATTGAAAGCCTTTCGTCCCGCCAGCTTGCTGATCATCAGCAGTCAAGCGTTCTTGTATATGGGGATTTTGAGCAAGCTGATGAAGCCCTTATCCGCATGCATTCCATTTGCCACACAGGCGATATTTTCGGAAGCAAGCGCTGCGACTGCGGATTCCAATTGAAGCAGTCTATGCGAATGATTGAGGACAATGGAGCAGGAGCTCTGTTTTACTTAGCCAATCATGAAGGCCGCGGCATTGGTCTTTTCAGTAAAGCCATGGCTTATATTCTTCAAGAAAACGGCTACGATACAGTAGAAGCGAACGAAGCTCTTGGTTTTGAAGATGACACACGTCAATACGAAGAAGCCATTGCCGTTCTTCAAACACTTCGTACAAAACCGGTCAGACTCATTACCAATAACCCGAAAAAGACAGATGCGATCAGCCATGCAGGTTTATCTCTTTCTGGACGCATTCCACTTTGGGGAGATGTCTCTGAATTTAACGAAAATTACTTGCAGACAAAAATCAACCGCTCAGGTCACATGAAGGCGGAGCAAGAGGTGCGTACGATTGCCACATCATGAGCGATATATGAAGCTAGCCCTTGATAATGCACGGGCAATGAAAGGTCAGACATCTCCGAATCCGCTCGTCGGGGCTGTGATTGTGCGAGAGAATGAAATTGTTGGAGTCGGTGCTCATATGAAAGCCGGTGAACCGCATGCTGAAATTCATGCACTCAACATGGCCGGAGACAAGGCAAAAGGAGCCACCATTTATGTGACCCTTGAGCCTTGTTCTCATCATGGCCGCACAGGCCCTTGCGCGGAAGCACTTGTGAAAGCCGGCGTCGAAACTGTTGTCGTGGCGGCACTTGATCCGAATCCGCTTGTCGCTGGCCGCGGGATTGCCATTTTACAAGACGCCGGCATACAAGTCATCACGGGCGTACTTGAACAAGAATCCATTCTGATGAATGAGGTATTTAATCACTTTATTACGAAAAAAACACCTTTCGTGACGCTCAAAGCGGGCATTACCTTAGATGGAAAAATCGCCTCTGCCACGTCTGACAGCAAGTGGATTACATCTGAGACATCCCGTTATGATGCTCACCATATCCGCAGTATCAATGATGCGATTTTGGTCGGTGCTCAAACCGTCATTCACGACGATCCATCATTAACTGCGCGGATTCCAAATGGGAACAATCCGATTCGAATTGTCTTAGACTCTAAGCTGTCAACACCACTGACAGCAAAGATCGTCACTGATCAGATGGCACCTACATGGATCTTTACAACAAAGCAAGCCGATGAGGAAAAACGAGCGGCTTTAGAAGAAGCTGGCGTCCGTGTCTTCATGACAGACAGCGACACGCGGGTGCCCCTGCAAGAAGTGCTTCAAGTACTGGGAGAAAAAAATGTCTCGTCTCTCATGATTGAAGGCGGCGGCCAGATTAACGCCTCGTTCTTAGAACAACAGCTTGTAGATAAATTGGTCATCTATATGGCGCCTAAGCTCATTGGCGGACGTCTCTCCCCTTCCTTTTTCGGAGGCGAAGGCATACGCCTCATGAGTGATGCCATTGAACTGGATCAACTCGCCGTAGAACCACTCGGAAAAGATATTAAAATAACGGGCTATCCTGTTTATCAATAACAAATAGGCTGTCGAGATTTCCTCGACAGCCTTATTATTGTCTTCTAGTCTTTCCTCTCTAAAAACTCAATTCGATTCCCAAAAGGATCTTCTACATAAAACCGATTGGCTCCCTCCAATGGCTCATCTTCTCTTATACGAATGTGATGCTTCAATAATGCCTCTTTTAATTCCGATAGACTCTTTACAAGAAAAGCCGGATGAGCTTTCTTTGCAGCTTGAAAATGTTCCTGAATGCCAATGTGAAGCTGATGATGACCGCATTGAAACCAGACGCCTCCACGTTTAGCTAGATTACTAGGCTTAGGGATTTCTTCCATTCCTAAAATTTCACCAAAAAACAAACGAGCTTTCTCTTCACTGCCTTTTGGGGCAGCTAGTTGAACATGGTCGATTCCAAAAAAGTTTGACATATTCCCCTCTCCCTTTCTTTTCTCAATTGGTTTTTCTATGTAGGGTTTCTTAAGTTTTTGCGATGCTGAGCAAATTGAATTGTTTTTGAGGTGTTTCTTACGATGTAGGGTTTGAATGACAATTTTAAAAAACAGAACTCCCCTGATAATGAAAGTTCTGTTCATTTAAGTGTCTCTTGAAATGACATTTGAAACTAAGACATATCATGCCAAGGTGTATGTGCGGTGATTCATTTTGGTGAAACTTGTCGTAAAATGTTCCATGTGAAACATTGATCGTTACTTCCCTTCGACCAGCCTGCCAAAGCTTTCTGGTGAAAGTCCCGGTGAAATGCGGACGCGGTGCAAGGACATCATGCCTTGTTCCTTCTTCGCATGTCCTGGTTCAGTGGTGACAGCCATTTGGTATCCGGCTTCCTTCGCCAGCTTCAACGTCTCTTCATTATAGCGCCCGACAGGATAGCTGACCATTCTCGTCCGCTGAGAAAATCGCTGATCGAAGAATGTCTTTGATCCTTTTAATTCCTCTTCCTGCTGCTGCTTTGATAATCGATTGAGCTCTAAATGATGAATTGTATGACTCTCAATCGATATCCCATGTGCCATCATCTCATCCATTTGCTCATCCGTTAAGTGATTAGGACGGCCAATGGATTGCTCAATCATGAAAATCGTTGCTTTCATTTCATACTGCTTCAAAACAGGAAATGCCTTTGTATAGTTATCCGTATATCCATCATCAAATGTAATGAGGACACTCTTCTTACTTGGCTTCGAATTTGTTGTGAAAACGCGGTACGCCTCTTCTGGCGACAGTGTGACATAGTCGTTGTCCTTCAGCCATTTCATATGAGATGCAAATTCGTTCTTTGGCACACGTAACGAGTTGCCGCTTGAGATACTGTGATACATCAAAATCGGAAGCTCGACCGGCTCCTTTTCCTTCATCCAATTTTGTGTCTCTATCCCTGCTGTTTCTTTTTTCTGCTGAATGTCTTTTGTTTGTAATGGACCCTTTTCCTCTTTGACGACTTGCTGGCTTCCTTCCAGCTGCTCCTTCATTCCCATACAGCCCGAAATGAGCAGCACCATAAGACCAACTGTCATCAGCATACATGTTTTCTTCATTCACCAATCCTGCTTTCTCTTTATCTACTGAATGATTATAACAGAAATTGGTTATTCATTGACATCTATTTTGACAGGGTATTCATTTTTTTACACATTTCGATCATTTCGATGGCGAGCAGATGAATGGTCTCTGTTGTGAGCATTTGATCTTCTGCGTGTATCAGCAGTAAAGAAAACGGAAGCTGTTCACCTGCCGCTTCTTTTTGAATCAGCGACAGATGCAGGGTGTGGATGCTTCGAAACGCTTCCTCCCCTTTTTCGATCAACTGCTGCGCTTTTTCAAAATCATCAGCTCTTGCTAGACGAATCGCTTCTACATAATGACTTCTTGCCTCGCCTGCATGGGCAATGATTTGAAAGGCTGCTCCCTGCATTTCCTCTAATACCGTCATCTGCTTCTCCTCCAATTATTCAAGATTCATTTGCTAGTTTCAGTGCATGCTCTAGAATTTTTTCTCCGTTTGCTGTTCCGTATAATCTCACATTGACGACATCGACAGGTATTTGATAGGGTGCCGCCGTTTTTTCTGCTGCTTTTTTCATAAAACTTACTTGCGGTCCAAGTAAAATCGCCTGTACATCCTCTCCATGCTCTTCTAGTTCATCCGCAATGGCTCCTTCAGGTATAGCATAAATATAGTAATCCAGTCCTTTAGCTTCTGCAGCAGCCTTCATTTTCGACACCACAATGGACGTCGACATTCCTGCTGCACAAGCGAGAATGATTCGTTTCATATCCCATCACTCCTATTGATAAATGACTTCTGTTTCAACCTGCAGTTCCCTTGTTTTGATTAATGTCTGATACCAATACGCAGACGCTTTCAACTGACGATTTCGTTCATTCTCCAGCTGGATTTCGACTAATCCGTAGCGGTTTTTAAAGGCATTCATCGGCGAGACATTGTCTGTAAATGCCCAAAGCATATAGCCTGTGCAATTCGATCCTTCTGCTTTCGCTTGAAGTGCCCGCTTCAAATGCTGGCTGATAAATGAAATGCGATACTGATCATCAATGATACCGTCTTCTGTTTTAAACCGTTCTTCCTTTTCGACACCCATGCCATTTTCGGCCACAAACCACTCAATATTTCCGTATTCTTCTTTTATCCTCATCCCCATATCATAGACAATCTTCGGGTAGATTTCCCAGCCTCTGAAAGGATTCATTTTTCTCCCTGGAAGCTCAAACATATCGTAATAATAGGAAGGATGAAAAGGTGTTCCTTCGTTCCAAGCCTTACTCGGTGCCTTGACACGATGCGGATAGTACAAGTTAAGCCCAACGACATCCACCGTATGATTCTTGATGATCTGAAGCTCTTCCTCTGTGGAATCGAAAAGAATATCATGCTTTTTCAACACATCGATCAGTTCCTCTGGATACTCCCCTTTGATGGAAGGATCTAAGAACACTCGATTAAAAAACAAATCATACATACGTGCGGCTTCTTGGTCATGAGGGGCAGACGATCTTGCATACGTCACTTCTGGATTGAGAATCACGCCGATTTTGGCTCCTGCCGATTCCTTCAAACCCATCTCCTGAAACAGTTTCACTACTTTTGCTGTTGCCAGTGCTTTATGATAGTTCCACTGCATCCATTTCTTCGTATTTTGCTCAAACGGATATCGGATGGCATCTAGATAAACACGTGTCTGGACAACAATCGGTTCATTAAAACTAAACCAATGCTTGACCCGGTCCCCGTAGCGCTCAAACACCTTTTCCGCATAGAGAACAAACAGCTCGACGACATGCTTTGATGACCAGCCGCCGTACTTCTCAAGCAAAACGGCAGGAAGCTCATAGTGCTCTAAGCAAAACATTGGTTCTACACCTGCTGCGATTAATTCATTGATCAGATCATCAATGTAACGAGCATAGGCCTCATCCACTATCCCATTCTCGTAGTCTATGAGAAATCTCGACCAATTGATTGATGTCCTGTAATGTGTCAGCCCAATCTCTTTCATTAAGTCTACATCTTCAGGATAGCGCTCGTAAAAGTTTGTCGCACCAGCCGGTCCATAGCCTTCGTGCCACACGTGATATCCTTCCTTATACCATAAGTCGATGTACGAGTCCTGATGCGCCCGCTTTCCCTTCCATCCCTCGGTCTGCCAAGCAGAAGCCGCAGCACCTAGGATAAAATCACTTGGAATCTCGATTTTTTTCATGTCGCCGCCTCCCTTTCCTGCGTCTGAATGTTTATTCTGAATCTGGTGCCGCTTCTGGCTTGCGGTTAGACAAGAGAACAAAGGGTAAATAGATGAAAATAGCCACCACAATACAGATAAGCTGTGTGATGACAGCTCCCATACTGCCAGCGGTGGACAGCCATGCATTCACAAGCGGTGGTGTCGTCCACGGCACCATCACGACCGCTTTTCCAGCGAATCCTGTGGCCGTCGCAATATACCCAATCGTACCTGTCACAAGCGGCGTGACGATAAATGGGATCGCCATCACAGGATTTAGCATCACGGGTAATCCAAAAATAACGGGTTCATTGATGTTGAACAGTCCGGGTCCAGATGAGAGCTTGGCAATGCTTCGCATCTCTTCCCTTCTCCCAGCAATAAAAATCGCAATCAAAAGACCAATGGTCACACCTGAACCACCGATGCTCATATACACATCCCAAAACGGCATCGTGATGATATTCGGGATTTCTTTCCCTTCTTGAAATGCTGTCATATTCACTGCAATCGATCCTAATAAGAGCGGCTCCCGGATCGGCTTAATCATCTGGTTGCCATGAATGCCGATCACCCAGAAAAATTGCGCCACAAACATTAACGTTAAAATCCCAGGCAGCCCCTGTACAACACTTTCTAACGGGCGCTGCACCACGTTATACACTGCTTCATGCAAATAAATGCCTGTCAAACGATGAAATGCAAAGCCGAATGAACTAATGATCGTAATTGTAATGATCGATGGGAAAAGTGATGAAAAAGATGTCGCCACATTCGACGGAACCGAATCCGGCATCTTGATTTGAAGCCATTTCACCTTGGTCAGCTTACAAAAAATCTCCACAGATACGATCGCAATGATCATCCCTAAAAATAAGCTTTTTGGATCGGAAAATTGTCTTGCCAGCACGTCTACAACCTCACGCATCGATCCATCGACTTCAAGAAGAAGTGTCGTTGGAATAACAGATATAAATGAAATCAATGCCATCAACCCTGGGAACAGAGATTTGTGCCCGTTGATTTTCCCAAGCTCAATCCCAATGAGGAACACAGCCCCAATGGTTAAAAAGTTCAGCGTGGCATAATTGATTGCCTTCATAATAGGCTGAAGCTCTGCTAAAAACCTGAATATCTCAAAATGAGCAAGCCCTGTTTCTGGGCTCATGATCATATTCGCGACCAGCACAGCAAAAGCTCCTGTAATGATGATCGGCATCAGTGTGACAAATGCCTGTTTAATCGCCATAATATATTTCTGGTTAGTGATGCGATAAGCCACATGCCCCATGACATCTGCCGCTTTCTCCTTGAAGCTCATGATCCGTCTCCCCCTTTGCAAAAACTCGTGATCATCCTCCTTTTTGATGTTATTTTAAAAGCGCTTTCATTAACATCTAATCTTTTTCCTCACAGATGCGGAAATGGGTGCCGCGTTTTTTCATTTGGCTGCTCCAATACTTGAAGCGCAGCTGTCAGTTCTTCAAATGAAGCAGCTTTGATGAGTTGCTCCACCACTTCCTTCCGTTCTGTCAGCCGCACAAGAAATTGATAAAGCGACTGTAATTCTTTTTGATACGTCTTCTGAATACTTAACAAGCATACGACTTGTACTCGATCTTCTCCCCACAGCACCGGCTTTTTCAACGTACAGATCGCACAAAACGTGTCATCTGTTGCCGGTTTAATTGGATGAGGAATCGCAACCAAATGACCAAAAGATGTGGGTGACACTTGCTCTCTTTCTAGCAATAATTGTTCAAACTCGTCTGGGATTCGCTGCTGCTCCTTTAGCACGTTCACGAAAAATTGAAGAACCTCTTCCCTTGATTGGAAATCTTGCTGAAAAAATGTCAGAGCCGGGGTCACATACCGCAAAACCCCTGTATCCTGTGAATTCTGCACAAATCGTTTCAGCCTCACAATATCATCGTCAGTTAGAATCGTATGTACATCAATTACTGGCACCGGCAATGTATTCTGAAGCGGAATGGTACTAATAATAAAATCAATGCATCTCAAATCATACGAAGGAAGTTCCCCGACACTTGCAGTTCCAGCGATCTCCAACCTTCCGCTAAAAGCCGCTGTGAGCTTATGAAGAAGAAGCTGACTGCTGGCGACACCCGTCGCACACACAATAAGGCATGTCTTTTTTACATGCTGTGATTTTGTCCGCTCGATTGCAGCCCCAATATGGAGCGCTAAATACCCAATCTCATCCTCAGGGATCTCAACACCCTCTTTTTCTTTCAGCCATCTCCCCATATAGACACCCGCCTCAAACGCAATGGGATAATGCCTTTTAATGTCTGGTAAATAAGGATTTCGAATGTTCATATCGTATTTAAAACGATGAATGGCGGAACGTAAATGAAGACTTAATCCAATGATCAGCTCCTTATCAAACTGAATATCAAGTGCCATGTGCTCCTCTACATAAGCAAGCAATTGGTGAGTGAAACGAAAATGATCTTCTTCCAGCAGATGAAATAGCGTGTGACCAGCCTCTCCATATGCCATCATCTTTGCCCCCATTAAGTGAATCGCGATGTACGCCATTTCAGATAACGGAAAATCAATCGCTAATACGCGGCGAATATCTTCTGCCATTTGTTGAGCTAACTGGAAAACTGGCTGCACTTGAATTTCTTTCAATTCCGCTTCTGGCATCTGAACCAGCTTTTTTTCTTCAATTCGTTTGCATGCAATGGCAATGTGGGTCACTAAATTACTTAAACCGATTTCTGATAGATGAAGTCCGGTGGCTTTTGTACGTGAGCGCACGATGTCCTGAATCAATTGATATGTTTCTTCAGGTAACAGTGCAGAGTTCGCGTGCTCCTGCTGAAACACATGCTCTGCCATACAATATCTTAATTTCATTTCATCGCCTGTCAGACGCAGGCCATATTTAGGCCGGTGCGATATAGAAAGTCCATGCAATGAAAACAAGTGCCTGACAGCTTTCAAATCATTTTTCACTGTAGATTCACTCACAAATAATTCCTCTGCCAATCCCTCTAATTTGATATAGTCTTCTGACAAAAGCAGCCTTTTTAATAGATAAGCCACACGGTCCTCAGGCTGATTGGGAATGGACGGTTCCTTTTTCTCATTCCTTTCTCTCAGTGACGTTTTCAAAAATGTACGAAATGCTCCATAATCTTCAACGCTCAATGTATACCCTGCCCCGCGTTTAATATGCAGTGCGGCACCATGTTCTTCTAAGATCATTTTAAGCGCTTTCATATCTGTTCGGATGGTTCGTGATGTGACTCCGATCACACGGGCAATTTCTTCACTTGTCAGTTCCTGCTCCGCTTGCATCAATCGTTTCAGAAGCTCCTCCTGACGTAGAGATAGCATGGGCTCTCCTCCCTTGGCATTTACTTTTGCCTATCATCATAAACGAAAATAGAACTCTTTGCCCAGTTTTTCTTTCAAATCGGGAACCTTGATATAGCTCATTCGTATGAATATGAAACTAGAGGAGGGATGCTTTTATGTTTGTTGTCATTATCATATTAGCTTTTTTAGGAGCCATCATTGCCAGCTTGTTCGCATCAAATGATAAACGTGCATCTGCTAAGCGTTCTGCACATCATAGTTCAACGACAAATACTTATACTGATTCGTATACCCATCACGCTTCTGATGCCTCCTGCGGGAGTGATTCAGGTGATAGCGGCGGTGGTGGATGTGACTAAACAAAAAAACAGCCGCCCTTTTATGAGACGGCTGTTTCATTTATGGTTTTAAAGAGCTTTCCAGCCCCGTTCAATCAAATGTTTAACATCCTTTGCAAAATCCTCGCCCTTTTCCATCACGTCCTGAGCTCTTCCTGCAAAATTACTGGCAACGGCCAGTTCCATTTTTTTCAATTCAAAGTGCATAATTTTTTGGTCAATCTCTGTAATATATTTTTCATATTCATTGTTGACGATGTCGTGCATCACACTGTAAGCGTCTTTCCGATGATGATGAAAGTCGGTTCCTCTCTCACCTTTCCATGACGAATCTAGAGCAGGCTTCTTGATCTCTTTGATATCTGACTGGGCAAGATCTTGTTCTGTTCGAATATTGCTTTTGGCTGTCTTTAACCGAGAGATCATTTCGTCAAATTCTGCACGTTTGTTCTCAATTCCCATATGCAGATGGTGCAGCATCTCGGATAAACTCATGTCATCCACCTCTATCTGACCTCATACGAAAGCACGGCGTGAGCGCCTTTGGAAACCATCGATTCACTTGATTTTTCCAATCCTGACATTTCTATCGTTCTGCTTTCATTAAGTATAGTATAAGGCGAAAAGCCTCAGGCTTAAATAGGGAAAAGGTGTCCTTTTAGTGACGCGTTTGGAAGAAAAACGGAATAATACAAGGTCTTACACCCCGCATTTTATATGAGTCTTTAAGACTATAATTTACATTGTGTTCATGGTACCCATAAATAAAAGCGATTGTGCTGATTATTTTGCAGCAATCGCTTCGTCTTGTTCTTTTAATGTTTTCACGTTAGAACGTGTATCCTGAACATTTTTAATTAAGGCTTCTTTAAAGCTTGAGACCATTTCACTCACTTCTGCTTCACGTGCCGTCCACTTGGTTACAAATTCAAGGCTGTTTTCACCCGCTTTATCTGCTGCTTTTTTCATCGCTAAAGCTTCGACTGCTTGGGAGACTTCATCTAGTTTATCCATGACTGTTTGGTAGTTTAACTTAATTTGTCCCATTGTGATATCCTCCAGATTTGTTCAGCATGAAGCTCTCTTACAAGCTGCTCCATGCTTTTGAGATCAAGCGTTTTGCGTCCTCTACTGCGTCTTCTCCTTTTTCAGCAAGACGTGCGGCGTCTCCAGCTAAGGAACTAGCAAAGGATAACGCAGCTTGTTCTGCTTCTAATGTACTGATTTTGAATTCGATACGGCTCACGTAGCGTGGGTATTGATCATTCACGATCGTTTGCAGCGCATCATGTGCTTCATTTCGGTCTGTTTTGAAATCCTGGCTTCGCTCACCTTTCCAAGAGGCCCCAAGCTTTGGCTGCTTGATTTGCTTTAAATCTGCTTCTGCCGCATCTTGTTCACGTTCAACCTTGCTTTTCGCCTTTTTGAGTCGAGCGATTTTCTCTTCAATTTCTGCTTTTTTATTTGAAATGCCACCGTTAAGGGCAGACAGCATATCCGATAAGCTCATATGGGTTCCTCCTCCTGTCAAAAAATAAAAACGCTGCTTAGAGTCCCTCTAAACGAGCGTAAGGTGAAATAGCACTTTTTCCAATATTGTTATTATAAGGTTCAAAGACTCATGTTTGAATAGGGATTTGTACCCTTTTTATGGGATAAATATGCTTTCATTCTGCTTCACACTACCTCTTTTGACCTCTTTTATAGGAAGTCAAAGTTCCTATCCATTTGCTATTTGTCACATATAGTCTTTCGGTCCTAGGACAAACAAAGCCGCCCCCGTAAAGGAGCGGCTTTTGCAAACGCTTATGAGGCCGATTCTTCTCTTTCTTGTTGACCTTTCACGTACCAAATGAATTTACCCGTATATCCGTAAATGATCGCAAGACCAATGGCAACAAAGCTCAACCACATAAATGGTAAATAAGAGAATGTCGATACGCCAAGAATTCCTGCCATGTAAATACCGTTATCTGACCATGGAACCATCCCTGAGGTCATTGTTCCACCAACCTCAGCGTTTCTAGATAGAACGCGTCTGTCTATTTTTAATTTATCGTAGCTTTTTTCCATAATTTTCGGTGTAAGAATTAATGAAACGTACATTGCACAGCCAAAAATGTTTGCGAAGAACGCAACAACCAGTGTAGATAGGGTGACATTTCCTGCATTATATAATTTCTTCTCGAAAGTAGCGACAATAACTTTTAAAACACCTAGATATTCAAGCACTCCACCAAAACCCAGTCCAAGAATAATCACCACTAAAGATCCAAGCATATTTACAATACCGCCACGATTTAACAGCGTATTTAAGAAATCTACATCTGAATTAATAGAGAAGCCATTGTATGCTGATCCAATCGCATCTGCTGGATTCATTCCTTGGAAAGCCATGGCCCATATCGACCCTAAAAGAGCACCAGTAGCAATAACAGGCAATGAAGGTTTCTTAAATACGAGCAGTAATACAACCACTACTGCTGGAATGATCATCCAAATGTTGATGGTGAATGTATCATGAAGAGCATTTTTCAAAAATTCTACTTTACCTTGATCAATGTTACGTCCGCCATACATAAAGCCTGTAACCGTAAACATAATCGCTGTAATCACAAAGGCTGGTATGGATAAAACCATCATTGCTCGAACATGCGCCAGCACGTCCACTTTTGAAAGAGAAGAAGCGAGCACTGTACTATCTGATAATGGGGATAATTTATCTCCGAAATACGCACCAGATAGAACGGCCCCTGCAACGATCGGAAGTGGAATACCTAGGCCTTCACCAATTGCGATCATCGCAATCCCAGCCGTTCCAACCGTACCCCAAGAAGTTCCTGTTGCAACGGACATGATTGCACAGATGACAAGTGTAGCTAATAAGAAAATATTAGGATGAATAAACTCTAAACCGTAGTAAATTAACGTTGGTACAACTCCACCGGCAATCCATGTTCCTACAAGTGCACCTACTGCAATTAAAATTAAAACAGCTTCTAAACCATTCGATATCCCTTTTGTGATTGCATTTTGAAGATCCTTATAAGAATGCCCCAATCGAATACCTAAAGCAATAACCATAAACCATGAAATAAACAATGCTAGCTGAATATCTAATTTGAAGTAAAGAGTAAATGATAAAACAATTGCTAAAAACAAGCCAAGTACTGCTACGACTTCTAAAATAGATGGTAGACGTGGTGTTTTCATTGTGTTTCCTCCCTTTGTGCGTGCGTTAAGCGTTTTCAAAATATTGTGAAAAAAGTGTGTCAATTCGAAAGAAAGTGAATTGCCTGTTTTTCTCTTTTTCACAGGCAATTCCACATATTAATAAAATAAAATTTTTGATATTATTATCGCTCTAGGAGCTCCGCACCCGCAATACCAGGCTTTGTCATCTCAAATGGATTTAAGATAATATCAAGTTCTTCTTCCGTTAAAACATCGTACTGCAAGCAAAGATCTCTGATCGATTGACCTGTTAAAATGGCTTCTCTTGCAATTCTAGCGGCTGCTTCATAGCCTAAGTGAGGGTTCACAGCAGTGATCACGCCTGCACTTTTTTCTACATATTCTTTCAAACGTATTTCATTTGCTTCAATGTCCGCTAAGCAATGGTCTGTGAATGAGCGGAATCCGTTATTCATTATACTAATAGACTGAAGCAAATTAAAGACTAAAACAGGCTCCATCACATTTAACTCAAGCTGGCCTGCTTCAGAAGCCAGACAGATCGTATGATCGTTCCCAATGACTTGGAATGCGATTTGGTTAATGAGCTCTGCCATAACTGGATTGACTTTCCCAGGCATAATGGATGATCCAGGCTGGCGGGCTGGCAATGCGATTTCAGCAAGACCTGCGCGCGGACCAGATGCCATTAAACGAAGGTCATTGGCAATCTTAGACATGTTCATCATGCATACTTTTAAAGCGGCAGATACTTCTGTGTAAGCATCTGTATTTTGCGTTGCATCCACGAGATGCTCTGCGCCTACAAGAGGAAGACCAGATATATCAGCGAGCTTCTTCACCACGATCTCAATATAACGAGGATCTGCGTTTAAGCCTGTCCCAACAGCTGTTGCACCCATATTGACTTCATATAAATGCTGCTTTGATTGGTTGATTCGTTTAATATCACGGCTCAGCACACGGCTGTAAGCTTCAAATTCCTGTCCCAAACGGATTGGAACAGCATCCTGAAGGTGCGTACGTCCCATTTTGATCACATGATCGAATTCTTTCGCTTTCTTTTGAAAGACGTCCTGCATGACTTGCATCGTTTCAAGCAGAATGTCTAACTGCTTGAGCACAGCAATATGGATCGCCGTTGGGAATGAATCATTCGTTGATTGCGACATGTTCACATGTGTGTTTGGGCTTAAATGGATGTATTCACCCTTTTGATGTCCCATGATTTCTAGCGCTCTGTTTCCAATCACTTCATTTGCGTTCATATTCATAGACGTTCCTGCGCCGCCTTGAATTGGATCGACAATAAAGTACTCGTGCAGTTTGCCTTCAATGACTTCATCAGACGCTTGAACGATAGCATTTCCAATTCCCTCATATAAACGTCCAACTTCCATATTGGCTTGAGCTGCTGCTTTTTTCACGATGGCAAAGGCTCTAATTAGTTCCTCGTGCATCCGATATCCTGTAATCGGGAAATTCTCTTTTGCACGAAGGGTTTGAACCCCATAATACACGTCTGCTGGAATTTCTTTTTCACCAAGAAAATCCTTCTCATAGCGATAAGTTGCTTGAACCATCTCTTATGACCTGCTTTCTATAGAATAATTAAATCACTAAATCTTCTGCGATTGGCGTTTCCATAATCTTTTTGACTTCTCTTGGATCTGTTGTTTTGCCTAGTGCCCACATCAGTTTCGGCACGATAGCTTCTGTATTCATATTTCTTGAACGTGCCACCAATTCTTGATTGATCTTGCGTCCTACCTCATACACACTCATGTCTTCTCCTTCTTCAAGACACTGAGTGGTGATGACCACAGAAATGCCTTCTTCCAGCAATTCGTTGATCTTTTCTAAAAGGTTTCTTCCTTCGAAAGGAATTCCGCCGCTGCCATAGCTTTCAATGACGACACCTTTGTACATGCTTTTGACTGCATCTAAAAACTCAGGCTTCAGGCCTGGGTGCAATTTTAACAGACACACATCTGTGTTCAAGGATGCATCTAATTTAAGCGGTTTCATTGGTGTTCTTTTTACTTTGCTATTGTATTCAATTTGATGGTTTTCAATTGATGCAATATATGGGTAGTTAATGCTTTCAAATGCATCGTAGCTTTTCGTTCTTAGTTTGATCGCACGTGTTCCTTGGATGACCCTGCCATCAAACACGACATACACGCCGCCAACACCGTCACATGCAAAGCGAATTGCATCTGTGATGTTTTTCTTCGCATCTGTTTTCTTAAAAGTAATCGGAATTTGTGAACCTGTAATCACGATCGGCTTATCAGGATTTTGCAGCATATAAGACAGCGCTGCTGATGTATAGGCCATTGTATCGGTTCCGTGTGTAACGACAAACCCGTCATACTGATCATAATTCTCATAAATGGCCGTTGCGATATCAACCCAGTATTCAGGCTGCATATTTGTACTATCTATACTCATTAGGGACTTTGTGTCCATTGTATATTCTGCATTAATTTCGTTTAAATAGCTCAAAAGATCCTCAGCTTTAACACCTGGAGCTAAACCATTTTCACTCTCTACAGATGCAATCGTCCCACCAGTCGTTAAAAGCAATAATTTCTTCAACAGGTCCACCTCTTTCGTAAAATTACTTCGTTTGTCACACATATTATAAGCTAGCTTGTGCTATTCTATAATATACGCTTTACGCGTACCTTCATTGCCATTATAGTCACATAACGCGAATTAATCAAGAAATTGTTACGCATAACGCGTACATTCTATGTCAAAATATGATATACTGTTGTTGTAAATAAAGGAGCGTTCATGTATGATACTCGATCGTTTAACCACCCTTAGAAAAAAGAAAAAATGGTCTCTCCAGCATACGGCAGATCGCCTAGGTATCGCCAAAAGCACCTATGCCGGTTACGAATCTGGGTACCGACGACCTTCGCTTGAAGCAGTGAAGCTGCTGGCTGATTTGTATGATACGTCCATTGATTTTTTACTTGGTAGAACGGACGAGCCAGAGATACAACGCAAAATCTCTGATATCAAAATTGAACTGACGGAAGCAAAAGAAGGAACCATCCATGTAGACGGCGTTCCCCTAAATGATGAAGAAATCAAACAGCTTGTTGCCTTTATTCGGGCGAAAAACACTCTAAAAGTATAAACACAAAAAAGAGAGGCACCTTATAAACAGGTGCCTCTCTTTCCTTTTCCAATCAGTTTTTTGATCAATATGGAGAAGACAGCTGGCTTAATTCCTCTAGCCGCCGCTTCGCTTCTTCTTTATTAAACGAACTATAATAGCGATAATTCTCCTCATCTAAGATGCGGTAATGCTGACTAAGTACATTTTGCTGAAGGCGAAACGTGCCTTTTTTGACAGACGTCCTCCACCAAACCTTTCCGCCAATCGTGCGCTCAACTGATAGATGTAGTTCATCATGTGCCACAACTTCCAAAATCTCAAGCGGGTCATCCCCTAGTGTCCCTTTCAGAATGTCACTATCTCTGAATAATGCACATACGGCCGCGGATTGCGTCCAATTGAGACGCAGCCTGTTTTTTTCAACCTGCTGTAAATGCCGTTTCGATAGACCAAGTACCTCTGCCATGCGATCCTGCGTATAATCCTTTTCTTTTCGAATCCGTGCCATTTGTTCTGTGACGAGGTCGATTACCATCTCTTTATCCATCTCTCATCACCTCTCCGAGTGTTCAGCCTTTACTGACATCATACACGATTTTTTCGAAAAAGTGGCGCCTCACCCTATAGAATTCTGACAAAAACAGTTTAGTCGGTCTTCTCTTCTCCCTGGCCATGCTGCTGTCTCCAATTTTCTTGGGCTGCCTGATGTAAATATGGATAGATCTCCTGTTTGACGGTTTGCTCAAATACTTCTTCATCTAAAATGCTGTACGCCGGAATTTTGATCAATTTCCCATCTACTTTCCGAATGAGCACATCCATGAAAAGAAATCCTCTTACACTGTAACGATGCCTGCGCATGTCAATTGTTTGAATATCTTGAAAAGGGATTGTTCGCTCCCGATGCAGCACAGCGCCATTCTCTCCGCGCTGAATGCGAAAAATCACATTTCCCCTCTTCGTAAAAGCCGGCAAAATCATCAAAAAGGAGATCCAGCCATAGACAATACCTAATAGCCCGCCTAAAAATAAAAACAATGTATAGTTCGATTCAAATGTAAGGGCTTCTGAAAATAACCAAATACCGATGATACCGAAGCCGCCCGTTGCTAAGAATGCCCATACTCTTAAAAAAGGTCTGCTCCTTACTTCTATTACTTCACTTGGATTCAAGCGTCATTCTCCTTTTCTCCATTAGAATATAGAACGTAACCCGTCTAGATGAGCCGTCTCAATGCGAAATTCATTTTCTTTTATTCCTGATACAAGCCACGATTGGTTCTCACCTGGAATCACAAATATCATGGACTCCACATCCGGCGTATTATTTTTGTCATAGACGACCTTCATGAGGGAGTCCATCTTTCCTTTTCTCGTCTGTACATCAGAAACAAATGCCTTCACGAGCTCTTGATTCTCAGCTTTATTCAGAAAGGACGGCCACTCATTTTTCGCTTCGCTTGCTTGCTCTAACAGCATTTCAAATTCCTCTGCCTGCAGGCTGATAACAGGTTCAGGGTGATCATTCATCTGTATGTTGAAAAAGGCTGTCACTTGCTCCTCTGCCTGCTGATCGCCGTTCAGTTTGCGAATCTGATGCACTTGTTGATCATAAAGCGTATGATGCGCATATACTCCCGCCTGTGTTGTGTGAAAGGAGGTACTGACTTCTTCATCTGTGTCTCCAAATTTAGATGCCTTGATCGTGTGAGAGGCATCATTCATCGCCTGGATGAAATGACGGTATTCCGCTTTATAACGGTATTGTCTGTTTCGAAATTCCAGTACACCTTTTGCGAGCAAAGAGCGGCACGCAATTTCAAATAAAAACCCCAAGCGCTCGTCCTCTACTTCAGGATAATAGGCCTCCTTTAAGGACATCCCTTGTTCAAAATAGCCTTCACTGTAAAAACTAAAGATGAGTTCCTCAATACTTAGACTTAGCTGATCCAACTTGATCTCTCCTTATCCAAAAGAAAATGCACCCTTAAAGAAATCGCCTGCACCCTTTATGAGCGAATCTGCGGTTTCTTTTGTTTTTTCTATTCCTTTATGTATCACCTGATTTGCCTGATCAATGGTATCATTGACTGCTTTCACACCTTGACCCGCCAGTTCGAATGCTTTTTTCCCTTTATCCACGACCGCATGAATCGGGTCCTTTAATTTCACTGCAACCTGTTCAGCAAAACCGGATGTCAGCTTGGCGACTTTTTCTCCAATAAATCCACCTACTGCTGAACCAATGGCTCCGCCAACAACAGTTCCAATCGGACCTGCAAAGCTTCCAAGAGCACCGCCCACAACGGCACCTGCGACAGAACCGCCAGCGATAAAGACCGTATTGTTCACTGCATTTCCAACAGCCTTTGCATTTTCACGCTTAAGGACTTCTGGCTGATCACCGAATTCTGCATAGTTTTCGGCTATTTTCAATCCACAGCCAACCGTTTCTGTTGCACCAGTGACAACCGTTGCAATGATGGCATTTCCTTTCGCAAATCTTGCACCATTTTTCAGAACAGACTTGATCGCAGCCGTGTCCTTCCAATTGATACTTCCTTTTGTAAAATCACGGACACTGTTTGTGAACGCAACTGTATCGTCAGGATAAAATTTTGTGAATTTCTTATGGACCAAGTCAGCCATTGGCCAGTTCGATCGTTTTAATAATTCTTTTTTACTCAGCCAAATCCTTGCTAACCGATCAAATCTCGTTCCTTCTACCCGGCTGGTCAGATCAAGCAGCAGCTTTGAATGCTGCGCTGCATATCGGCCATTCTCTTTAATGAAGGTCGTCATCCCAAGCCCGTAATATTTCGCCTGCATCATCAAGATTCCAGCTAAGCTCGTGAGTGTACCATATTGATCATAAATGCTGTACATTTTGCGCAATATATCATCTGCTTCAACCATTTTATCCGTTGCATGACGAATCGCAATATCATCACTGCTCAATTTACTGATTAATGCTTGTCCTGCTCCCCATGCATCCCTGACACCAGAAAAACAGCTTCTATACCGAGGATCGCAGCCTAAAATCAGCCCGTCCAGTTCACTATGTAAATCGCGGTGCTTCGTTTCAATGGCTGACAGCTCGCCTACAAAATCATTCGCCAGCCCTGTCAGCTGATCTGGATCAACCACAATGTCACGTGCCATCACATCATCTCCCTTCTCGGTTTCTTTCTCTCCGTTCTTCTCGTCTCTTTCGCTCAAGCTCTTCCATTCTGGCAATTTCAGCTTTACGCTCCTCAATTTTGACCGCTGCATCCCGCAGTTCCTGACTTGTTTCAAGCAAATCCTTTTCAAATTGATCATAGCGTGCCGTTGTTTCTTCAAAGCTTTGATCAAATTTATCCCTTGCTTCTCCCTGCCAGCCTGATCCAACTGCCTTCAGCCGATTCTCCAGCAGCTGCTTTGACTGCCGAATCTCATCAGCCGCTTCCTGAAACTTTTGAGCGAGTGCCAGCGTTTGACTAGAATCCAACTTTCGCACCCCTTTCTCCCAATTTAACGTACAAATGGATGATTTTATATGTCCTCATTATAAATAAAAAGACACCCAAAAAAATCACCCTAAAGAACCATTCAGCACATCACTTAAGGAAAGTAGGCCTTTTTCCTCTCTAATTGCCAGAGAAAGCCTTTCTTGTTATGAAGCGCATTCAAGACGTGATAAAATGGACGTATTCTATAAAAGGAGTGACGTTTAGATGAAAGAGGAAATGATTCAGCGTTTCACAAGTTATGTGAAGGTAGATACGCAGTCGGATGCAGATAAGGAAAGCTGCCCATCTACTGATGGACAATTGAACCTGGCGAGACAGCTTGTTGAAGAGATGAAATCCATTGGGATTCAAGAAGTGACTATGGATGAAAACGGCTATGTCATGGGAACGATCCCGTCTAACACAGACAAAGACGTGCCGACCATTGGCTTCCTGGCTCATATCGACACAGCCACTGACTTCACCGGCAAAAATGTAAAGCCACAGATTCATGAGAACTATCAAGGCGGCAACATTACCTTAAATGAAGATCTACATATCGTTTTATCTCCACAACAGTTTCCAAATTTACAAAAGTACCAAGGACATACGCTGATCACAACAGATGGCACAACCCTGCTTGGTGCAGATAACAAAGCTGGTATCGCAGAAATTATGACAGCTATGCATTACCTTATTGAACACCCAGAAATCAAGCATGGAAAAATCCGCGTCGCTTTTACGCCAGATGAAGAGATTGGCAGAGGGCCGCACAAGTTTGATGTTGATGCCTTTGGCGCTTCCTATGCGTACACAATTGACGGCGGACCGCTTGGCGAGCTGCAATATGAAAGCTTCAACGCAGCGGGCGCGAAAGTATCCATTAAAGGAAACAACGTCCACCCAGGAACAGCAAAGGACAAAATGGTCAGCGCTGCGAAAATTGGGATGCTCTTTCACAACAAACTGCCTTCTGACGAATCTCCGGAGTATACAGAAGGCTACGAAGGCTTTTTCCACCTGACGAAATTTGTAGGGGAAGTAGAAGAGGCTGAGCTTCAATATATTATCCGTGATTTTGATAAAGAGAAATTCAACAATCGCAAGGCACTGTTTGAAAAAATAGCAAATGACTTAAAAGCCACCTACGGAGAAAACAGCATCACCCTTAGCATTCAGGATCAGTATTATAATATGAGAGAAAAAATTGAGCCGGTGAAACATATTGTAGACATTGCTCATGAAGCTATGGAAAACCGCTCAGTAACACCGGTCATTGAACCAATTCGCGGCGGCACAGATGGCTCCCAGCTTTCATATAAAGGTCTCCCAACACCAAACATCTTTACTGGCGGAGAAAACTTCCACGGTAAATATGAATTTATTTCCGTTGAAAACATGGTGAAAGCAACCGAAGTTATCGTTGAAATTGCCCGTTTATTTGAAGAAAAAGCATAGACATGTTTACAACCGTTCCTGTTCGGGAACGGTTTTTTAATAAAAGTTTACAATTTTCTGAAACTTTTATGACACTTGTTCGTACTAATAGAGACAACCCCAGAAAAAATTCTTCTTGACGAGTGAAATAACTGGAAATATAATAGTTAAAAACAACCAGTATTTTAGACCTAAAATAGCAGATCGAATGAACCTTAAGAACTAAACCGATTCTGCTGCTTATTTTCAGTTATAAACATCACTCACCCTGTCTACACTTAAAGAATAGGATGAATTGGAGGAATGTCATATGATGATTTTATTGATTATCGCTTCACTTTGCTGCTACTTACTATTCTCTTTCAAAAAAGATAACCGCACCCAAAAAAGAAAAAGCGCAGAGCTTTCGGAGTTTGAAATCTTTCGTATGCGCCGCCACTACAACGGAAAACGCCGTCACCCACTAAACGATGCACCTAAACAAGTATAAATCCAAATAAAAGAGCCTCATGAGGGGCTCTTTTTGTTGAATAAACAGCAAAAAACGACCAGATTCAGTGGTCGTTTTTCTTATTATTTATATACCTTCGCAGGAACTTGAATCATAGGAATTCCTACATAGTAAGGTGAAATTTCATATGGCTGGAAGACAACAGCAATTCCCTTTTTCGTAAAGTAATACTGCGTGTTGTAGTTGATTTCAATATCACTTTTTTTCAGGTTCGCATAGAATTTGCTTTTATGTTTCTTTGTGTAGTTATAAATATAATCTCTTACTTTCGTACGCTTTTTCTTTGTTTTCACAACATCTGTCAAGAACAGCTGCTTTGTTTTTTTCTTTGTTAACACATAGTTCATGCTGGAAACCATCGTGTCTCCGTGCATTCCCCCATCATTCATGTAATCATAGTTTAAGATACTTAATTTCTTCCCATTGTTAAATTTCGTTTGAAACGATCTCTCGTACGTGATCTTCCCAAAGCCTTCTTTTTTCGCTTCGTCCTTTAAGTACAAGTAAGTAGAATAAGAAAAGGCGATATCTTCTTTTAAATCACGATTGATGGTTTTCATATGCGCCTTGCTTAGGTTTTTCACCTGTGCATATTTGAACGTTTTTTTCTTCTTATAATAGTGTGTACTTATTTTTGCTTTTTTTGCTTGTTTGGCATCCGCAGATCCAACTGGCGCAAACAAGGAAACAATCAGTGAGAAAATGAGCAGGCTGATCGTTAGGCCTTTCTTCATTGTCATAGTAAAAACCCCCATTTTTGTCTATTACCAAATGAGTATACCATGACAAAAGAACCAAAAGAAGTATTTTTTCCATATTATTCTTCATTTTTCCACATCGGGTTTGTTTACCGTTTTCATAAGTTCCTGTATGCTTAATGTAGAATGCTAGATGAAGTGTGGTGTTTATCATAGAAGAGAATATTTTTAGTCACATTCGGACGACGTTTCATAGTTTGTCCCCAACCCAGAAAAAGATTGCCAATTACATTTTACAAAACCCTCAGAAAGTTGTGCTTCATTCTATAAGTGCACTCGCTGCTGAATGCAGCACAAGTGAAACGACGATCTTTCGTTTTCTAAGAAAAATTGGCTATGAATCGTATCAAGTGTTTCGTGTCCATGTCGCACAGGATATCGCGACCAATACACCTCAATCCATATACGGCGAGATCGAGGCAAGCGATAGTGTAGCTGACATTAAACATAAGGTCATAGAGTTAACAACAAACTCTATCCAAGATATGAAACATATTTTAGAGGATCATGCAGTCACACAATTCATTGAACACATGAAACAGGCACATAAAACCGTCTTTTTTGGAGCAGGTGCGTCCAGCTTTATTGCTGGTGATGCTTATCATAAGTTCCTGCAGCTTGGTTTTGAAGTGAGCCTATGCAGTGATCCGCATATGATGAATATGATTGCAACACACGCCACGGAACACGATTTTATCGTCGCAATCTCCCATTCAGGAGAAAGCAGAGAAATTCTTGACGCCGTACAGTTTGCAAAAGAAAAAGGGGCAAAGGTTGCTTCTATCACCAGCTATCCGAAATCTGAGCTCGCAAAGCGGTCTGACTTTCATCTGCTTAGCTCTTCCAGAGAGACAACCTATCGATCGGACTCCATGATCTCCCGTATCAACCAGCTTGTGATCATTGATGTACTATATGTCTCCGCTGTTTTAGAGCTAGGACCAAATGCCATTGAAAACGTGAAACGATCTCGATTAGCCGTAGCTAAAAATAAAACATGAACGCAAAAGACCGGAGCAGATTCCGGTCTTTTTTTGTGACTTTTTTCATATTTTCCGTTGACACGTTCCTATCACGTCATGTACATTAAATGAACAATAGTTTATTTCCTACTATTAAATTTAAAAGATAGTATATATACTAACATAGAGAAAAGAAAGCGCTTTTTGTAAGGGTTTTCTATATAGGAGGCGGACAACGTGACAAAGAAAATTGGATTCATTGGACTAGGTATTATGGGAAAACCTATGGCACTCAATCTATTAAAAGCCGGTCATACTTTGACGGTTTATGACCTAAATGAGGAAGCGATTCGATCGTTACAAGAAGCCGGAGCAAAAGGTGCTGTTTCAGCAGCTGAGGCAGCTTCTGAAAGCGATATCATCATCACAATGCTTCCTAAAGGAGAGCATGTAGAGGCAGTTGTTTCAGGTGATCATGGCATTTTAACGACAGCCGCACCTGGCACTGTCATCGTAGATATGAGCTCAATTTCTCCTGTCACCTCCAGGGCTTTAGCTGCTCTTGCCAAACAGCATCAGGTGGAATTTATCGATGCACCTGTCAGCGGCGGAGAACCGAAGGCAATAGACGGAACACTTGCCATCATGGCTGGCGGCGAAGAATCCATCTTTGAGCAAGTGAAGGATGTCCTGCTTGCGATGGGTACTGAGGTCGTATTAGTTGGGGCAAATGGAAGCGGGACAACAGCGAAGCTAGCCAATCAAATCATCGTCAACTTAAATATTGCCGCCATGTCTGAGGCGCTCGTTCTTGCCGCTAAATCAGGCATTGCCATAGATAAAATGTATGAAGCGATCCGCGGCGGGCTGGCAGGAAGCGCCGTTCTCGATGCAAAGGTTCCTCTCATTTTAGAACGAAATTTTGAACCTGGCGGACGCATCGACATCAACTTGAAGGATTTAACCAATGTCATGGAAACTGCTCATGATATCGGTGTTCCTCTCCCGCTTTCTAGTCAGTTGCTTGAAATCTTCCACGCCCTCAAAGCGGACGGAAAATCTGGGCTTGATCATGGCGGCATTGTTCAATATTACGAAAAAATGGCTCATGTCGAAGTAAAGAAAGGATGAGATGGTCATGAAACAAAGCACTGACATACTGAATGCCATTCCGAAAGCAGATTCAAAGGCCATTCAATCAGCATACGAACAAGCACTGAGCAGCTTTCAGCATAAAGTCATTGTATTAGACGATGATCCAACAGGGATTCAAACCGTACATGGCGTCTCTGTTTTCACCGATTGGTCAGAAGAAAGCATTGAAGCTGGTTTTCTTGAAGACAGCTGCATGTTCTTTATTTTGACCAATTCTCGCAGTATGACAGAAAAAGAAACTGCCGCTGCGCACGAAACAATCGCAGCAACCATTGTAAAGGTGGCTGAACAGCTTAATCAGGACTTCATCATTGTCAGCAGAGGGGATTCTACTCTTCGCGGACACTTTCCGCTTGAAACTGAAGTACTCAAAACGACCATTGAACAGCAAAGCTCCCGCCAGTTCGATGGTGAAATCCTTCTTCCTTTTTTCCAAGAAGGTGGACGCTTTACGATCGACAATATTCATTACGTACAGGAAGGACACGAATTAATACCTGCTGGTGACACAGAATTTGCTAGAGACCGCACATTCGGATTTCAATCATCTCATCTTGGAGAATGGATTGAAGAAAAGTCAGAAGGAATGTTCACAAAAGAGACTACTACCTACATTTCGTTAGCTGATCTGAGGGCTTTACGCATTGATCAAATAAAACATCAGCTCATGGGTGTGAAGGATTTCAAAAAGGTGGTTGTAAACGCGGTGGACTATGACGATGTCAAAGTCTTTGTCACCGCTCTCATTGAAGCCATTCAAGCAGGTCAGCAGCTGATGTTCAGAAGTGCGGCGGCGCTCACAAAAGTACTTGGCGGTATAGAGGATCAAGCCTTATTAACAAGAGATGACTTGATAAAAGAAGAAAGCCCGCATGGTGGTCTCATTATGATCGGTTCTCATGTAAAAAAAACAACAGAACAATTAAAAGCACTGCAACAAAATAAAGAGGTGGCTTTTATTGAATTTAATACCCACCTCGTGTTAAAGCCTGATGCCTTTCGCGAAGAAATTGACCGCGTCATTCAGCAAACTGAAACACTGTTGGCAGCTGGTCAATCTGTGGCTGTTTATACAAGAAGAGAACGGCTTGATCTTGGGGATGATCGCCAAGAGGAAGAACTAAAACTCTCTGTACAGATTAGTGATGCTGTGACAAGTATTGTCCAGCGTCTCACCATTCGTCCTAAGTATCTTATTGCCAAAGGTGGAATTACCTCCAGCGATATTGGGACAAGAGGCCTTAGCGTGAAACGTGCGACCGTGGCAGGTCAAATCAAACCAGGTATCCCTGTTTGGCAAACAGGAGAAGAAAGTAAATTCCCTTTCATGTCTTATGTGATTTTCCCGGGAAATGTTGGGGCAAAGGATACGTTAAAAGAAGCTGTAGACATACTTGAAGGATAAGGCATAGGGGGTGTTTGCACCCCCTTATGCACCACAAAGGAGGAAAGATCATGTCATTAGTGTTTATTGGACTTGGCGTTTTGTTATTGCTGTTACTCATGGTTGTCTTTAAGTTAAACGCTTTCATTTCTTTGATTATTGTCTCTTTAATTGTTGCTGTGTTAGAAGGGATGACACCACTAGAAGCGATTGCTTCCGTCGAAAAAGGACTTGGCAGTACGCTCGGACACCTGGCTCTCGTTCTCGGTTTTGGAGCGATGCTTGGTAAATTGATGGCTGATTCTGGCGGTGCTCAGCGTATTGCGATGACACTCATTGACCGATTTGGCATCGGAAAAATCCAATGGGCGACGATGCTGACTGGATTTGTGATTGGAATTGCTCTATTTTATGAAACCGGATTCATTATCTTAATTCCATTGGTCTTTACGATCGCTCAAGCTGCAAGTCTTCCTGTGCTTTATGTGGGTATGCCGCTCGTCGCTGCACTCATCACCACACATGGCTTCCTCCCTCCTCACCCAGGACCGACTGCCATTGCGAATGTCTTTCAAGCAAACATGGGACAAACCTTATTGGTTGGGATTATTTTAGCGATTCCTGCTGTTTTAGTAGGCGGACTTCTGTTTACGAAACTATTTAAAAAAGATCAGTTGCACGCACATATCCCAAAGAACTTATTTAATCCAAAGGAATTCACAGAAGAAGAAATGCCTAGCTTCGGCATTAGCATTTTCACCGCTGTTTTGCCTGTATTGCTTATGACATTCAGAGCATTTCTAGAAATTTTCTTCCCATCCTCCCCATTGCTGCCAACCGCTGAGTTTTTAGGTGAACCGGCGATTGCACTATTAATTTCAGTGCTGCTTGCCATCTACACGTTTGGGCTTGGAAGAGGAAAGAGCATGCAGGATGTGATGAAGTCCATCACGGATTCTATCGGCTCTATTGCTATGATTCTATTAATTATTGCAGGAGGAGGCGCCTTTAAACAGGTGCTCATTGATAGCGGCGTCGATCAATACATTGCAGGGATCATGCAAGGAAGCACACTTTCTCCCCTGCTTCTGACTTGGCTCATTGCTGCTGTCCTTCGTGTCTCTTTAGGATCAGCCACTGTCGCCGGTCTCACGGCGGCCGGTATTTCTGCACCACTGATTGGCCTGACAGGTGTCAGCCCTGAATTAATGGTGATCGCAACAGGTGCCGGAAGTATTACATTCTCACATGTGAATGATGCGGGTTTCTGGATTTATAAAGAATACTTTAACCTATCAATGGCTCAAACCTTTAAAACGTGGACATTGATGGTCACCGTGCTTTCACTTGTCGGACTAGCTGGTGTTCTTGTTGCTGATTTGTTCATGTAGGAAATTAAATTGTAAAAATCATTGACTTTTTCTCGAAAAGGTTGAATAATTATGTTTATTAAGAAAATTGAATCAAAAGGTAACCTTATTAAGAGTGGTGGAGGGACTGGCCCTGTGAAACCCGGCAACCGCTGTTCCTAGGAACAGAATGGTGCTAATTCCTTAAGCAAGCATATGCTTGTTTGAAGATAAGGCAGAGTTCTCACAGTATATGATGCTCTTCCTTATCCAAGGAAGAGCTTTTTTATTTGATTTTTTAACCTGAAGAAAGAAGGGATTCAGCATGACACAAGTACAAACCATTGGAAAGAAAACAACGAAACCGCCATTCCGCGCAGATCAAGTAGGAAGTTTACTTCGTTCAGAGCGCATCAAGGAAGCACGCAAGCAAAAAGCAGACGGTACGCTGACAGCAGAGCAGCTTCGACAAATTGAAAACGAAGAAATTACACGTATTGTAGAGAAGCAAAAAGAAATTGGGTTAGAGGTTGTCACAGATGGTGAATTCAGACGTGCATGGTGGCATTTTGACTTTCTTGAAGGACTCGATGGGGTTGAAGGATTTGAAGCAGATCAAGGCATTCAATTTCATAACACGACGACAAAAGCTAGAGGGATCAAGGTAACAGGCAAGATCGATTTTACAGATCATCCAATGCTGGAGGATTATCGTTTCCTGCACAGCATCGCTGGTGATCATACGGCTAAAATGACGATTCCAAGTCCAAATATGCTCTTTTTCCGTGGAAAGCTTGAAGAAGGGGTGTATGACAGCTTAGAGGAATTCCACCATGATGTGGCACAGGCATATAAGAAAGCCATCCGTGCTTTTTATGATGCAGGCTGCCGCTACTTGCAGCTGGACGATACAGCATGGGCAGTGTTCTTTTCTGAAAAAGGCCACGAACAAATCAAAGCCTTTGGCCGTGAAGAAGATGAACTTCGTGAATCGTTTGCGAAGACAATCAATGAAGCTGTTGCCGACCGCCCAGAGGATTTGGTGATCACGATGCACATTTGCCGAGGTAACTTTAAATCGACATGGGCAGCTGAAGGTGGTTACGAAGCAGCGGCAGAAACAATTTTTGCCGGCTTAGATCTTGATGGTCTCTTTTTAGAGTTTGACGACGATCGTTCTGGCGGATTTGAGCCCCTTCGATATGTGAAGAACCCAAACCTTCAAATCGTACTAGGCCTTGTCACTTCAAAATACGGAGAGCTTGAGCCAGTTGAACAGATTAAAAAACGCATTGAGGAAGCGGCTCAATATGTAGACATTAACCAAATCTGTTTGAGCCCACAATGCGGATTCGCCTCAACAGAGGAAGGCAACCTGTTAACAGAAGAGCAACAATGGGAAAAGCTGCGTCATGTGATTGAGATTGCAGATCAAGTATGGTCTTCTTAGTCCCTCAAAGACGAAAAAAAGACAAACCGCAGTATGAGCGGTTTGTCTTTTTATTTTTATGCATCCAAATGTTCACCATTTGTCGCAATCACTTGTTTATACCAATCGAAGCTTTTCTTTTTCTTTCTATCTAATGTACCGTTTCCTTCATTATCACGGTCAACATAAATGAAGCCGTAGCGTTTTTTCATTTCAGCCGTTGATGCGCTGACAAGGTCAATTGGGCCCCAGCTTGTATAACCGATCAGGTCTACTCCGTCTGCGATGGCTTCTCTCGCCTCTTGCAAATGGCTTCTGAGGTAATCAATTCGATAATCGTCTTGAATGGATCCGTCTTCTTCTACTTGATCCACAGCACCCAATCCATTTTCTACGATAAACAATGGCTTTTGGTAGCGGTCATACAGCTGATTCAGTGTTGTACGAAGTCCTTTCGGATCAATTTGCCAGCCCCAATCACTTGCTTCTAGATAAGGGTTTTTCACACCTTCAAATAAGTTACCACCAGTCACTTGTCCAAGAACCTCTGGATCTGTACTTGTCACAAAGCTCATATAATAACTGAAGCCAATATAGTCCACTGTATGGTTTCTTAAAATGTCTTCGTCCCCGTCTTGGAACTCAATGTTGATGTCATTTTCAAGGAAATAACGTTTCATGTAACCTGGGTAATAACCTCTTGCCTGTACATCTGAGAAGAACAATGTTTTACGGTCTTGCTCAATTGCAGCAAACATATCTTCTGGTCTTGAGCTGTACGGATAAGTTGTCATCGCTGCAATCATACAGCCGATTTTTGCATCAGGAATGATTTCGTGTCCTGCTTTGACAGCTAAAGCACTTGCAACAAATTGGTGATGCGCTGCTTGATATTGAATGCTTTTCTCGTCATCACCCTCTTCAAATACAAGTCCGCCTCCAGTGAAAGGCGCATGTAATACAACGTTGATTTCATTAAAGGTCATCCAATATTTCACATTGTCTTTAAAGCGAGTGAACAATGTCTTCGCGTATGTTTCATAAAGATCGACAAGCTTACGGTTTCTCCAACCACCGTAGTTTTTCACAAGTGCAAGCGGCATTTCATAGTGAGAGATAGTGACAACTGGCTCAATTCCATGCTTATGCAGTTCATCAAATACTTTTTCATAAAAAGCGAGGCCTGCTTCATTCGGTTCCGCATCGTCACCATTTGGGAAAATACGCGGCCAAGAAATGGATAGTCTGAAGCACTTGAATCCCATTTCTGCAAAGAGTGCAATATCTTCTTTATAGCGATGGTAGAAATCGATTGCATCATGATATAAGTTAAGGTCTTTCATTGATTCATCGAATGGATGCATAATACCATTTGGTGATACATCAGCTGTCGATAAGCCTTTTCCATCTTTATTATAAGCACCTTCAATTTGGTTGCCCGCAACAGCGCCGCCCCATAAGAAACCTTTAGGAAATGTTTTTTCTAACTTGTTCATGTTGAATACCCTCCTCTTTTTCTTCTACACTGACTGTAAGCAGTGTCTCTTTCACTGTAATCGCTCCATCTGTTTTCGCATCAACTTGTGCAAAATCGTTTGTGTTGGTGACAATAACAGGTGTGGTGAGATCATAGCCTTCTTGCTGAATGCCCTCGATATCAAATTCAATAAGCACATCTCCTGCTTGAATAAGATCACCTGACTGCACATGACTTGTGAAATACTTTCCGCCAAGTTTTACCGTGTCAATCCCGACATGGATGAGAAGTTCTGTACCTTGTTCACTCTTCAAGCCAATAGCATGTTTTGTGTGGAAAATGGTTTCAACCTTGCCGTTGAACGGTGCTACAACACGCCCAACTGCTGGTACAATGGCTGCACCTTTACCCATGATTTCATTAGAGAATGTTGCATCATTTACTTGATTGAGCGGCTTTAATTGACCTTCAAGCGGGCTTTGTACCACTTCATTTTGAAGTGCTGCTGTGTCTTTCTTTTCTTCTGGTTTGTCTGCTTTTGTATCATCTTTCACTGGTACATCTTTGAATCCTAGAACAAGTGTCATGATCGTCGCTACAACAAATCCGATCACTAAACCGATGATTGAGTAGACAAATGTTGGCCCAATGAATGTTGGAAGACCTGGGAGGCCTGCTGATCCAGATATCACATAGGATTTTACTTTAAAGATTGACATGAATACGCCGCCTGCTGCTGCACCAATGAGGGCTGCAAGGAACGGTTTTTTCAATCGCATGTTCACACCATACATAGCAGGTTCAGTAATTCCCATTAAGGCTGTGATACTTGTAGACATCGCCAATGATTTGAACGTTTTGTTTTTTGATCTTAAGAAGACACCGAATGCTGCGCCTGCTTGTGCCATATTCGCTACAAACATCATTGGAAGAATGTAATCAAAACCGTTTAACGTAATGTTGTTGATCATGATTGGAAGCAGTGCATAGTGCATGCCCGTAATGATCAATGGTGACATGAATCCGCCGATCAAGAGTCCGGCCAAAAGACCTGCATGTTTAAACAATAAATCAATTCCACCTGAAAGGCCATTTCCGATAATACCACCAAGCGGTCCAACCGCGATGAGCATAATTGGTACAACGACAAGAAGTGTGACCGTTGGAACAAGGATGATCTTTAATGATTTCGGACTATATTTTTCTGCAAATCTTTCAACATATGAGCCGAGCCAGATGGTAAGCAGAATTGGAATCACCGATGAAGAGTACACAACGGCAACCACTGGCAAGCCTAGAAATTCTGTATTTCCTGCGCCCAGTAAAGCGGTTAACTGCGGGTGCAGTGCTGCTGCGGCAATGGCAGCCGCGATATACTGATTTGTGCCAATTTTTTTGGCTACGCTTACAGCTAGTAGAATCGGTAAGAAGTAAAAGGCTCCGTCTCCGATAGCTGTTAAAATGGCATACGTGCTGCTTTTATCTGATATCCACTGGAACGTGAGCATCAGTGCCAAAATCCCTTTGATCATACCGGCTCCAGCGATAGCCGGAAGAATCGGTGTGAAGACACCAGAGATAAAATCGAAAAGCTTTGATATCACATTTTGCTTTGACGCTTCTTCTGTATCGCTTGACTTTACATCAGCTGATAGACCTGAGTCAGCAATCATCGCTTGATAGACATTTGAGACATCATTGCCAATAATGACATGATATTGACCTCCGCTTTGATTCACGCCCATGACGCCGTCTGTTGATTGCAGCTTCTCTTTATCCGCCTTGCTTTCATCGTATAAGTTGAAGCGAAGTCTTGTCATACAATGCGTAACTTGCTTAACATTCTTTTCACCGCCGACAAGTTCTAGCACTTCTTTTGCTGTTTGTTTGTGGTTCATTGTATTACCCTCCAATCGTTGATTTAATCTTGATATAGAAAAAACCTAAACATCCATTAATGTCTGAGAAATAGCAATTCAGACATTAATCGATATTTAGGTTTTGCCTGCTTAACCAGTAACAATCCTTCATAGCGATTGATCGTTATTTAATTTTTATAAGACTTTAGATATAAAAAAACCTAAATCATGCCTTATCAAAGATAGGGACAATGATTTAGGTTTTGCCTGCTTGACCAGTAACAATCCTAAAAGATTGTGGGTTATTTAGTTTATAGTTATAAATTATCATGTTAATTTTGTGATGTCAACGCTTTCTTTTTAAATTTATTTTCTTTTTATTACTCTGTCTATATGCAAAGTTAAATATAGCATTTCATCTTCTATGAGACTTCGGTTGTATTCTTTTTGAACATAATCGTTAATTTTTTCTGCGCACTGAAAAGCTGCGGTGTTTTTCTCTTTTACCACTTCATACAAAAACTCATTTTGATTTTCCATTTGTGTTTCGTTAAACAGACGCTGACCAAAAAACTTCAAATGCGTCACAAAACGGAAATAATTTAATGATTCCTCGTCCAAATCAATTTGAAAGTGATACTTAACAATGTTTAAAATGTCTTGAATGAGCTTGGTGATTTGAATAACGTTTGGCATTTCCTCATTGAGCTCTGCATTGACAATATGCATGGCAATAAAGCCGGCTTCATCCTCAGGAAGATGGATGCTCAGCTTGTCCTCAATGATCCGAATGGCTTCTAAACCGCATATAAACTCATCTTTATACAGCCGTTTGATTTCCCAAAGCAAGGCATTTTTGATGTCCATTCCTTTTTGATGACGTTCAATGGCAAAGGTGATATGATCCGTCAGCGTCACATAGATGCTGTCATTTAAATTTTTGTTAAGGGTTGTTCTCGCATGCTCAATAATCGCCTCACACACTTGCATATACTCGATTGGAATATCATAAAGCAGGGTTTTGAATTTTTCTGATATATCTTTATTTTGAATTGAAAATACTTTTTCGATACGTTCTTCGTCAATTGGGTCTCCGCTTTTCTTTTGAAACGCGATTCCTCTGCCCATAATGACCAGCTCGTGCTGCTCGTCATCATACGCACTGACAACATTATTATTAATTACTTTCGAAATAATCAATTGATACCCCCCAGTACATTCCGCTTTTTCGAGCATTTTATCGTTGATTCATATGTCATGTTATTATTATTTTCAAAAAAGAGGACTTTAAGATGATTTTACATTTTTTTTTGATCCGGTCAACTAGAAAGAATGACATATTACCTCTCAAAAATGACGAAATAGGGGCAAAAAAGTCTAAAAACATACACAAAAACACTCTATAAAGAGTGTTTAAAGTGTGTTTTTTACAAAATCAGGAGCAATCCCAATTATAGACGACGTTCTCGAAATTTTTTCGTTTGAGGTCTTCTGGTTTGATAAAAAAGTTGGCGATTCCACAATCTCCCCACAACATATCTACTTCATCATCTGAGTCAATTTGCAATAACAGAACGGTATGTTCTTGATCTTCATAAGTACGCGGGTCTTCTTGTGTAAACCCTGGATACCCGCCCAATTTGTGACCAAAGCCACTCGCTGTTTCATAGAATTCATCTAGCAAGGTATCTGCTTCATCACCATCAATACCAACTGCATCTTCGAAAAGGTCCCAGCTATGCTTTCCTGTGACTTTTTCAAAGCGGAAATCTCCTACACTGATCGTTTCGCTTGCTAATTCACCTGTAATTGCGCCTTCCTTCGTAACGGGAAAATAAAAATCGTCTGGAATTTTCACAAAAGAAAAATCGGTCAATAACTCTTCTTCTGCTAAGAAAGGTTCTTCAATAAATTTGATCCGGAAATCTATTTGCTCTGTTTTATGGTTAATATTCATCCCATAAAGATCATCATGCATAGAAATAAAGACTTGCAAAAGTCCTGTTTCTGGATAATCTTTCAGCTTCGGCAGCTGGCCGAAATTAATTTGTGCCAAAAGTTTCATCGGATGTCCTTCGCCGTCAACTGGATATTCATCGTTTTTGGGGAAGTAAGGATCACCAGCTATTTTGCTGTCGTATGGTCCTGTTTTTCCTTGTTTCATCTGCAATTGAATCATTGGTTTTTCAGTTTTATCTAACAATGGACGGTAGGGTGCTAGTATTTCCTGCAGCTTCGGTGATTGTGTCACGATGATCTTCCTCCTTATGAATAAAAACTACTCTCTTTTTCTATCATACAGAAGTGTATCCTGCCTGTCAGCGATAAAACGGTCATGATCCTAACAAGTTTCTCACCTTGAAATAACAAAAAAACCTCCGATTCAGCTGGAGGTTTTGTCATTCTTTATTTTACTTGATAGTTCACTAAGTCGTTTGCCAATGATTTCATTGTTTCGTTTGTTTCGTGAAGGCCTTCAATAATTTTTGTAAAAGTGCCTACTAGCTCTGCCTGATGCTCCGAGGAAGCGACAATTTGGGCAATTTCTTCTTCCATTCCTTTGATCGATCCCTGCACATCTTTTAGGGCTGTTTCAATATCAGTCGTCGCCTGTTTCGCGTGAGTTGACAGCTTTCTCACTTCTGTTGCGACCACTCCAAAGCCTGCGCCTGCTTCTCCCACTCTTGCAGCTTCTATTGATGCGTTAAGTCCAAGTAAGTTCGTTTGATCAGAGATACCTTTAATGAGATTAGACACTTGATTGATTTTAGAGGAATTTTCGACAGTGGTTTTCGTATTTTGTAGAATTTGTTCACTTGTCGCTTGTAGTTCCTCTGAATGTGCGGCAACCTGCTGGACCATTGCGACTAGTTTTTCGGAAGCTTCGTTGCTCTCCGTCATGATGTGCTCTAATCGTTGTTGATTCGTTTGGTCATAGGCCACACAGAAGGCAGCAACCACTTGACCTGATTCATCAGTAATTGGAACGGCTACGATATCCATTGGAATCCCGTATACTTCTTTCGGAATTTGGATAAACGATGGTTCTCTCCCATTTTTCAGCATCGCAAAGTTTTGGAATCCAGGATCTACTGTATCACCAGCTTTAAATCCTAAATCAATATTCCCATGTTGCTGATAATAAAGAACCTTCTCTTTCCCTAAAACAGAAAAGGTTAGCTGTTCTCTCATAGCAAGTCCAATGATTGGTAAAGCGTCTATTATGTTATCGATTCTCTGTGACATTCGCTTACGTTCATCCTCTCTTTTTCTCAGTACACCTTCTTTATCGGTTCGTTATATGATCTATTACAGCCTGTAATGTGTACTAATATCAATCAAATGACCTAAGACATATAAAAAGCCCACATTCTATCTAGTGAATGTGGGTGTTTTTTAAAAAAAGTAAATGCACATAAAGACACTGATACCGATGAGAAAAAGATACATATAGTCAATCCATGAGGTGCTGATGATATGATAATACGTTCGCTCTCTCGTCCCTGTGAAGCCCCTGGCTTCCATCGCAATCGCTAAGCGCTCTGATTTTCGTACGCCTTGTGTAAAAAGGGGTAATGCATAACGCATAAAGGCTTTCCAGCTGTTTTTTTGCTTGTAGCCTCTGATTTTATGTGCAGCTTTCATTTGTTTTAATTCACTTTGAAATAACGGAATAAATCGGAAGCCGGCAAGCATTCCATACGCCCATTTTGGGGACATTCGGCATTGGTGAATCAGACTCATCATAAATGCCGTCAAATCTGTTGTGGACGTAAAAAGGAGACCAAATGTCACAAATCCAAGCATTCTGAAAGCAATGGTGAGCCCATTTCTTAAGCTCTCCTCTGTGATATGAAACCACGCCCACTTCCAAACGGTATGATCCCCCTTGCCGAAGGCCGCCATCATCCAGAACACGAGAATAAAAAAGAGCAGATAAGGGACAAGCCTTGTAACGAGATACTTCATATTCCATCCACCTAAAACAAATCCAATGCCAAGAGCAAACAGCCAAATGATAAAGGTAGTTTTAGGGTCAGAAATCGCCATAAGACAGCACATCGCAAGCAGGTGAGCGAGTAATTTCATGACTGGATTCACAGTGGAGAGAAAGGAGTGATTACTTTGCAATCGTCAGCACGTCCTTTCTTTCAGCCACATAGCGGTAATGTAAGGGAACTCTCAGCTGATAAGCATCAACAAGTTCCTGATTTGAAAATAAATCATAAGGGGTGCCATCATACACATGCTTCCCTCGATGAAAAAGAAGCACTTGATCGGCACACTCATCGACAAGCTCCATATCATGTGTGACCATCACAATGGTAGTGCCTTGGCGCTGACGCTCTTTCAAACGCCTCATTAATTCATTCGCCGTTTTTTCATCCTGCCCGAAAGTCGGTTCATCTAACAGCAATACATCTTGATCAAAAAGGAGCATCGTGGCAACACTCAATCTTCTTTTTTGCCCTAAACTTAAGGTGAAGGGATGTGCATTTGCATGCTTCTCTAAACCGAACTCTTTCAGCAGCTGAACCGTTTTTTCTTGTACGACTGATTCTGGCCAGTTTCGCTGTCTGCCGCCAAAGGCAATTTCATCGAAAACTGTGTCTTGTATAAATTGAAGCTCCGGATTCTGAAACACAAAACCTGCTTTTTCATAGAGTAGTCGGTCAGACCATTTTTTAAGGTCTGTTTCTTTTAAGAAAATATGACCTTTTTTAGCTGGCTCTAAGCGGATCAAATGTTTGAGACATGTACTTTTACCGCTTCCATTTTCCCCAATAATCGCCACCCAGTCTCCTGCCTTGATATTCAGCTGAAGGTTACTCATAATCCGTTTTTTCCCGTAGCTTAATTGAAGATCGTCTGTACGAATCATTGTCTTTCGGCTGATTGACGGCATTTCTTCATGCTGCTCTTTTCGTGCTTCAAAGGTTTGCATAAAGGTTTGACTTAGTGGATGAAATGGATCTTGAATAATCGTGGACCATTTCTCGGGAAATAATTTTGGCCGCCAAATCCCTGCCTCTTTCATTTCTTCCTCATATGTCGTGAGCACATCTTTTGGAGATCCATCTGCTAAAATGCTGCCTTGATGATCTAATAAAATCACCCGGTCCATCCATTCGATGACTCCGTCAAGCACATGCTCTACAAAAATCATGGTCTGCTGCTGATCGGCTGCAAGCTGCTGCAGCAGTTGAAATATCTCCATTCTACCTGCCGGGTCAAGCTGTGCGGTTGGTTCATCAAAGAATAGAACATCCGGCTGTAATGCTAGTAAACAAGCAAGTGCCAATCGCTGCTTCATGCCGCCAGATAAAGTGTGAATCTCTGTATGCGGATCGACATCCAGTTGGACTTTTTGCATGAGCTGCTGAATGATGTCATCCATCTCTTCACGAGGGACGGAACGGTTCTCTAAGCTAAAAGCAATTTCTTCATTGACGCGGTGCATACAAAACTGAGAGTCTGGATCTTGAAACATCACACCTGTATGTCTTTGTAACACCACTTCGCCCTGCATGTCTGCTTCCACATGCTCTGGAATGATTCCAGCCAGAACCGAAATGAGCGTAGATTTCCCGCTTCCGCTCGGTCCTAAAATAAGCACCTTTTCCCCTTTTTGAATCGTAAGAGAGACTTGATGCAAAACTGGCTTAGGCTGTTCATAAAAACGGACAGTCAGATCATTGCACGCGAGAAATGAATTCATGCTGTTCACCTTTGTTTCGTTTTTCTTTCATGATGGCATATTGATTGAGTACACCAGTTTTGGATAGTGCGTCCACCACCACTTTCGCAAGGCATCCACCAAGTATCATTCCACTAATAATTTGAGTCACAAGCGTCATAAGTAAAACTTGAGGCGTGTAATAACCAAAGCCATTTGCCACGAGACTGTACGCCATCGCTCCGATAGCGGCAAAGGCACCAGCCAGCATCAGTGTCCACATGCGATACCGTTTATAACCAAAAAGAGCGAAGGCGATTTCTGCCCCAAGTCCTTGGCATACACCAATTAGCAGAGCTGAAAGTCCAAAATGGCTGCCTGTCAATAATTCCACAGCCGCGGCGGCTGTTTCCGCAATCAGGGCAGCCCCCGGCTTTTGAATGATATATGCAACGATTGGACTGGCAATGACCCATATTCCAAACATGATGTTGCCTCCTGCTGGGCCAACAAGTGCTGTAATCGGTAAGTATAGCGTGGACCACCCTAAATAGATCACACCGCACGCAACGGATAAAATCACCGCAAGGACGACTTCTTTCATCTTCCATGTCATGATGAATGCACCTCCAGTTGAACTGGCCACTCTTCAACAGTAAAGGCCATCTCCCAAAACTTGTACTCAAGCTGGCAGCTTAAGATAAAGTGCTGTTTCATTTTTCCCTTTTCCTTCTCACTTGCTGCTTCCGCCAACTGATCAAGCCGCTTGCAAAGCTCACCTGTAACAGAATCGGTTAATCCTCCATAAAACGTGATCCACTCATAAAACGGATGTGACGGGTCTGGCTGCACATCTGTGAGCATTCGTTTCCCTATTTCCCAATATGTCCAAGGACATGGAAGCAGGACAGCGATGATTTCACCAAGCGTGCCTTCTTGTGCGACTTGCAGCATGTGATGAATATAGTGATGAGCACTCGGAGCCAATGAAGCACCTTGAAGCTCATCATATGCTACTCCTGCCACTCGGCAAAGGTTTTGATGAGGGTGTGTCTCACTATCAAGGACAAAAGCCATTTGTTGATGGAAAAAGGAAATGTCCTCTCTGTCTGTACATCTGCTAATGGCTGCCGCATAAATTTTAATAAAGGCATTTAAATATTCTGCATCCTGTTTGACATAATGAATGATCTGTTCCTTTTCGAGTTCTCCTACTGCAAGTCCTCTCACAAACGGATGCTGATAAATCGCTTCAAATAGTGGTTCTGCTTCTTGTCTTAATTGAGTTGAAAATGTCATAAAAAAAGCCTCCTCTTCTTCAGTTGAATAAATGAAAAAGCCACCCCAAATGGAGCGGCCTTCTTATCGATTCAATCATGAATAAGACAAGGTCCAGCTCCACTTCCCTCCGCTAGTACGAACTAGATCAGGTTCAAAGGGTCCAAGATTTTCTCTTGTCTCAGTCATACATGACTCCCCTAGTGGACTTTTGTCATTTAATTATCTTTACTCTACACATGTGGCGATTTGATGTCAACCGTCTTTCTTAATTCAACGTTCTGATTGTTGGCAGCTTCTCAATCCCTGCAGCATAATAGAAATTCAACACACTGAAGAAATCAATCGGCTTTCCTGTTTTTATATCTACAGCTAAAATATGATCACCGTAATTTGTCAAATCATCAATATCTAAACGCCTTGGCGTTGTCTTCCCGAGAGTATCAACAAAGCTACTATGGTAGTACTGCCCGCTAGCAAACGATGATTCATGATACATAAATAAAGTCTCCACATCTAAGTAGACGAGAATGGCCTCAGAGGAACTTGCGTATGGAGCGGAGTACGACACTGGTGCCGAAATACTTTTCACTTTCACACTGTCAACAGAATGAGTTCTCTGTTCATATTTTCCATCATATGAGAAGTAAAACACACGCTCCCATTTATAATCGGCGGTCTTAGATTGTTTGTTATACACTTTTGTACCATTTGCGAAAACATCCCCATTGGCATACGAAGCAACAAAGTATTGCAATGTTGATGACAGGGATTCAGCACCTGTGAAATTTGGTGGGTTTTTTGCATTCACCTGTAATGTATATGAGTCTCCAAAGTCTCCACCGCTTGTAATACCAAACGCATAATCACCCGCTGGTAGATTGCTTAACGCAAGCAGACTGCCTGCCGGTTGAATCAGATCCGTTGGATAGGCTTGTCCAGCTTCATAATCAATAACAAATAATTGAACGAAATAATCAGCATTTGGAGAGGTAATCCTACTGATAAGTGCCTGAGGGGACGTTGTACTTAAAAACCATAAATCAACTGGATCTTCCTCGTTTAAAACTGCCGATTGATTAATAGCTAGCCCATCAATAGAGCGAACGGCAGACGTCCGCATCTTTCCATCTGCAGCCGCTTTTCGTTTAATACTTATTCCCTTTTTCTTATCTACTTTAAATGATTTTTTTACTTGCTTCTGTTGAACCGCAGTCCCTTTATCCTGCTTTTCAAACGACTCTTGCACTTGCTGAATCGCTTTTTCCGTCAGGAGTGATTGTTTTCCATTTGATTTTGGTGCTTCTTCTGCTTTTAATGCTGGTGAAAACAAACCTGTTGCGACAAGTAAAACAGACAGTAGAGCGGCGGTGATTTTGACATAAAATGCTTTCACAGGAACATCCCCTTTTTCCTCATTTGGGTTTTTTACCCTGTGATTATTTTACCATTATTCTAATAATTGTTTTGGTCTTTTTTAGGACATTTTTATAACAAAAAAACCAGCCGCATGAGTGACGGCTGGTTTTTGATCGTTTTATGAAATAGTTTTGACAAACAAGCGTGCTGTTTCTGCACTTGATCCTGGGTTTTGTCCAGTAATGATTTGTCCGTCAACTACAGCAAATGGCGCAAAGGCATCTCCTTTTTCAAACGATGCCCCCTGCTCACGAAGTTTTGTTTCCAATAAAAATGGAACCTTTGATGTCAGCTGAACGGCATCTTCTTCTTCGTTTGTGAAGCCTGTGATTTTTTTGCCTTCGATAAATGATTTGCCATTTTGGTCCTTCACATCAACGAATGCTGAAACGCCATGACAAACGGCTCCGATCGCACCATTTTTATCTGAAACCGCTAAGATCGCATCTGCTACCAGCTGATTAGACGCAAAGTCGATCATAGGACCGTGTCCTCCAGCAAAGAAAATGCCGTCATAATCAGATGGATTTACATCTGTAAGCGCCTTTGTGTCTTGAAGTAATTCATACACATCTTGATACTGCGCTGGGACACCTTCAGGAATTGAATTTTTGTCAATTGGTACAGTGCCACCTTGAATAGAGACAATTTGTACTTCTAGTTCATTTTCTTTAAAAATATGAAATGGCTCTGCCAACTCTTCTAGCCATAAGCCTGTTGGATGTCCATTCATTTCCGGGCTGCTTGTCGATACTAATAACACTTTCTTACTCATCTTGATCATCCTTTCGATTTAACCTGTGGCTATTTTATATTTTGCACAATTAAATATCAAGCAATATGACTTTAGACCAGCTCATTATGTTATACCCGATTTTCTAAAAAATATGGTATGACTCCAAATCTAATCAATATGTCACATTCTAATGGTAGGGAATTTCATGTAAAATTGTCATTGAGTGATATAATATGAGGAAAGATTGACAGATCTCTCGACACATGAGGAGATTTTTAAAGGAGTGGAAAAGAGATGAAAACCTATTCGATTGTGATGATCATCATCACGCTCTGTATTATATTGGCCGTCTTTTTGATGAACCTAACGGGGGTCATGTACGGAAAAATCATTTTGGCCGTTGCCGTTGCCCTTTGTCTAACATCCATTATTCGTTTGATGGGTCTTCGAAAAAGATAAAAGCCGCCCTCACTAGGGGCGGCTTTATTTAAGATTAGATCGCCAGCATCAGTGCAATGAGTGCAAGCAGCGCTGGTACTCCTTGTTTGATGATAATTGATTTATTGGATGTTACACCGCCAAATACTGCTGCGATGAGTACACAAAGAATGAAAAACAGCTGAATCATATATCCAACGGTATTCGATCCAAGAATGAGCCCCCAAATGAGTCCTGCAGCTAAAAACCCGTTATAAAGCCCCTGATTGGCAAACATGACTTTGACATTTGGATCTTTTTGCAAGTGTTCTGGCAGCTTAAAAGACCTCTTCGCCATCTTTGATTCCATAAAAAACATTTCTAATAACATGATGACAATGTGTTCTAATGCGACAATTCCTACTAAGATCATTGCTAAAATATTCAATTTAGTTAATTCCTTTCTGATAGACGTTCACGAATCTCTATTTTGTCCGTGTATAAATCAAAGTCTTGTATTAATTCTAGCGCTTCTGTAAAGCGGCTTTGTGGAATGTCTTTCATTTTTCTCACGCCGAATTCCTTTTTAATAAAAGCCATGATGGTATTGATATGAAGCTTACCGTGTCCATCATACTCCAAATGGCTGCAAAAAGTCTGCATCGTCCCTCGAATCACCTTTAATTGCTTGGCAGTGACACAACTCATTGGTAACGCTCATCCTTTCCTTTGTTTTAACAGCTAAAAAGAATCATGGTTGAAAGAAAAACCTTCCAGTGTCTATTATATAATGGTTTCATTCGGATATCAAAATAAAAAAGAACAGACATTCGATTAAAAAACCAATTGTGTCCTCACAATCCTTTTCTCACATATCAAAAAGCCGGATTCAACGGTAGAATCCGGCTTTCTATTTAGTTACTTTTCGAAATTAATACCTTTCCAACAGAACGATCCTTACTTTGTCCAACGACTTTAAAGGATAATCCATATGTCGGTACATCGCGTCCTGCATCTGGGTTATTTGGATTCACATAGTTCGTTTTATCACTAAATGTACGAGCCGGGCGAATGTAGCGATCTTGCAAAGTTAAGCCCGTTGTTGCTGTATAATCTATATTCAGTTTCGTACTTGGATTCAAAGAGAATGCTGCATCATGTACTTGGAACCCTGTGGCGGCAATGGAACCGTCACTCCATTTTAATACTTGCTGATCTGCATCTACTACGCCAAGGAAGCCGTTCCCCGGATGCTTTCCAACCCAGTTATCACTGTATGATTGATCGACATACCATACGACCAAACCGTTATTATAGCTCATCAGACTTGCACCGCGTTTAATATGCTTTAAGCCTTTATCGACATCAGCATAAGAGCGCCACTCTAGTAAATAGTATTGTGCTGCATATTGTTTTCCATTAGATTTTGAGAACCCATTAAAAGTAAAAGTAGACGTACCTTCGGCATCATCTGACCATACTTTCGTTCCATCTGCTGTGACGTTCAGATCATCTACGAATAAGCCTGGAAGTGAATAGCCTGCATCAGTTGTATAACGGAATTGCAGGTCGATTTTTTTCCCTGCATAAGCAGACAGGTCAAAGGATGCATCTACCCACCCGTCTGACTTTCCGTCGATACCATTGCCTTCGTTTGCACCTGCTTCATTTCGATCATTCGTGATGTTACCCGCGATGGTCTTCCATTGATCAGTCCCTGTTTCACGAACTTCTACATACGCATAATCATAATCTTCTTCAATATCGTACCATGCTTTAAATGTCAGCTCTGCTTTGCTACCCTTCGACAAATCAATACCTGTTGTCGTCATGGTTGCATTCAAATTGTCACCCGTTCCGCTAAAGTACGAATATTTCCCTTGAGCAGGTGTCGTGACGACAATCTCTTTATCTGGTAAATCGACTCGAACAGCATCATGGTTCGTTCCTTTTGTTGCTGCTTCATCAATTAATACTGTTTTGCTTTTCTTTAATGTTTTACCATCGATGGTTTGTCCAGATAGCCAGTTGCCCCCATGCAGATTTTGAAGCATTTCTTTCGCATATGGGCTAAAGCCTGTTGGCTCCGTACCAGGAACTTTACCTGCCCAGCTTCCGCTTGACATGATCGACCAGTAAGAAACGGGCTCTCCTCTGCCTGTGTACTGTGTATCGTACTCGTCAGGAAGACCAAGATCATGTCCAAATTCATGTGTGAACACACCTGCTGCGCCATCTTCAGGCTCGATGGTGTAATCCAATGCACCTAATTTTCCGCCTTGTCCGACTTCAGATTCAGTGTCCGGAATTTCAAAAACATCACCAAGTGACCAGCGGTGGGACCAAATTGCATCAGCGCCAAGTTGTCCGCCGCCTGCTTCTTCACCTACACCGGCGTGAACGACCATCAAATGATCAATAATGCCGTCTGGCTCGTTATAAACACCGTCGCCATCAATATCATAGCGGTCCCATTGATCATACTCGCCGAGATCAACATTCGGATCTTTTGCTGCTGCTTCGAGTGCTTCTTTCACCAATTCGCGCGGTCTGCCGTCACTGCCTGAATCGTCAGGTACGTTCCCGCCGTAATAAGCTGCTTCATGCTTCGCTGTATACCATCCTGCAACTGTTCCACTGACTGTGTAACTGCCGCCGGACTGCTTTTCATAATATTGCTTCATGGATACTTTTCGTTTCCCATCTGGACCGATGTAGCCATTTTTCCCGAAAAGCATATCTTGGTAGTGCTGTTGATCGTACTTGTCATAGTACATATCAGTCTCTTCTTTTTTGATACTATTATGCTTATAATCTTTAAAATCTACTAATAAAACCAATACCTTATCATTGCGGACGTCACCTTTATACTTTTCCTTTTTGACCGGTTTTACTTGATTGCCTTCTTTTCCTTTATGTTTCTTTAACTTTTTCTTTTTGGCAAGTTTGTTATGTACCTCTTGTTTATATTCTTTCAGGAATTCAGGCTCTTCTGTTAAAGTGCTGGCACTTTGTTTCATAGCCGATTCTTCTTTTTTCTTTAGATAGTTCTTTAATGCTTTTTGGGTTTCTGCCTCATTGGCATTCTTTTTAATCTTTCCTTGTTTTTTTAAGGCTTTGATGAGACGGTCTTCATTCACGACACTTGAGTCAAATGGAATACCTGAATAATGACCGCCATCTGAGGATGTTGATTTTTCTGTGGTGTGGGCAGATAGAGGGGTGCTGAAAGCTGTCAATGTGCCTAAACTCAGGAAAGCAGTTAGTGCAATTTTCGTCCATTTCCCTTTTTTCATATTGGTTCCTCCCTAATTTGGTAATAAATAATATCTAATTCTAGCATATTCCAATATACTTAAGTCGAAAAACATTTTATTTTCAGAAATTTTGTGGAAAATGCACAATACGGGATTGAAATGGGTGGAACCATATGTCGAAAATAAAAGAACCCTAGACGATAACCGCCTAGGGTGTTTGTTGTTTTTCTATGAAAGCTGCTGGCCTTGAAAGGCAACCACGTCAAGTGGAGCGGCTAAGAATTCTTTTGCCTTCGCTACGAAAGCCTGGAAATGAGCACTTGCATTATGGCTCTGAACCGCAGCGTCATCTTTCCACACTTCTACCATTAAAAAGGTATTTTCCTTTTCTGTATCCTTGAACAGCTTGTAGGAAACATTGCCTTCTTCAGCCTGTGAAGCTTTCATTAATTCGTTGATTTCTTCTAAAAATACGTTTTCTTTTTCTGGATGAATGGTCATCCCTGCATGAATAATAATCATGTGATCGTCTCCTTTTGATAAGATATTATTTCCACTCAGCAATACGTTCTACCGGTAAGCGGTAAGATGCATAGCCTTCGTCAGCAGCTTTCCCAATTGATAGCAGCATGACTGGTACATAACGTTCTTTATCCCAGCCAAATGTTTCAGCGATGACTTCTTTATCAAATCCGCCAATTGGATTTGTATCATAGCCATGTGCACGTGCAGCAAGCATAAGCTGCATAGACACAATTCCACCGTCAATTAAAATTGTTTCACGGTTCACTTGCTCTGGTAGAACCTCAAAGTGTGCAGTTAGTGCAGCAATTTGTCTTTCTTTCACTTCTTGCGGCATGTAGCCATGCTCTACTGCTTTTGAATAAATTTCTTCTAAGTATTCATCGCTTTTCATATCTGCAAATACTGCAATGACAGCTGCTGAAGTTGACACTTGTGTTTGGTTGAATTTTGCAAGTGGTGCAAGCTTTTCTTTTCCTTCTGGGCTGTCAATGACCATGAAGCGCCAAGGCTGTGCATTTACTGATGATGGTGCAGTTGCTGCTTCTTCTAGAATCTCTGTCATTTCTTCTTTGCTGATTTTCACAGATGGATCATAATTACGAATAGAGCGGCGCCCTTTCATAATTTCCATAAAATCGTTTGTTTTTAATGTTGTAGCCATGTGTAACACTCCTTTAGGTTGTTTGAATCTTTTCGATGTTTTGTTGGATACGGATGAGCACATCAGTGAGAAGCCTTCGTTCTTCTTCACTTACGTTTTCAAGCATTTCTGAGATAAATCGTTCTTTTTCTATTTTAGAAGCTTCGATTCTTGTTCTGCCTTCGTCTGTTAAGCGGACAAGTGTGACTCGATTATCTTCTGGTTTTCTTCTGCGTGTGACCATTCCTTTTGTTTCTAGCTGTTTTAAGTGACGCGTCACAGCTGCACCATCAATATTTACTTTTTTCTGCAAATCTGATTGGCTGATTTCATCGGCTTGGAATAACAGCGATAGCAACTCAAGTCTTGATTGGCTGATGCCCGTGCATGCTTCGAACTTCACGCCCATCATACGGTTCACGCACTGTAAACGATATAATACCTCTGCCTCTTCAGAGCAAAATGCAGTCAATGCCATCCCCTCTTTTCTATTCAGAAATCAATTACTTGATATATCAATCATTGACTCGTCAATTAATATACACCCATTGTTTGATGATTGCAAGAGGTTTGTTTCATAAAGTGAATTTTTTTATTTCAATAGAAAAAGACGAGCCTAAAATGACCATAAAAAAAGACAAAAGCGACGAATCACTTTTGTCCTTTTTCTTTATTCAGTAATGACCGTGTGAATCAAAGTTGGTGCATCGGCATGATCAGCGATGCGGATGTTGTCATAAATTTTCTCTATGACATTTGCAACATCTTCACGATTCGCATGCAGAGTCACAAGTGAATCTCCTTTTTCAACACGATCGCCCACTTTTTTGTTCAGCATGATGCCGACAGATAGGTCGATATCGTCCTCTTTTGTAGCGCGTCCTGCTCCAAGAATCATCGCTGCAACGCCGATTTCGTCCGCGACGATTTCAGCTACGACACCTGATTCTTTGGCAGGTACTTCGATTTTGTAAGGTGCTTGCGGCAGTTTTTCAGGCTGATCCACAATCGAGCTGTCTCCACCTTGGTTTTCTAAGAATTCCTTGAATTTCTCAAGTGCTTTGCCGTTTTTCATCACTTCAATCAGCTTTTCTCTTGCTTCATCAAGTGTGTCTGCTTTTTTCGCAAGAACGACCATTTGACTTCCTAATGTGAGCACAAGCTCGTTTAAGTCTTCAGGACCTTCACCTCGAAGTGTGTCAATCGCTTCTTTCACCTCAAGGGAATTCCCAATCGCTAATCCTAGCGGCTGAGACATGTCAGAGATGACCGCCATTGTTTGTCTGCCTACGTTGTTTCCGATGCGAACCATTGCTTTTGCAAGCTTCTCAGAGTCTTCTGGTGTTTTCATGAAAGCACCTGCGCCTGTTTTCACATCAAGTACGATTGCATCTGCACCAGCAGCGATTTTCTTACTCATAATGGAGCTTGCAATGAGCGGAATTGAGTTAACAGTTCCTGTCACATCACGAAGAGCATACAGCTTTTTATCAGCTGGTGTCAGGTTGCCTGATTGGCCAATGACCGCTACTTTATGACGGTTGACGAGCTCGATGAATTCGTCTTTTGTAATTTCTACGTGGAAGCCTTTCACCGCTTCAAGCTTGTCCACTGTACCGCCCGTATGCCCAAGGCCGCGCCCAGACATTTTCGCAACAGGTACATCTAGTGCCGCAACAAGAGGAGCGAGTACAAGCGTTGTTGTATCGCCTACACCGCCTGTTGAGTGCTTGTCTACTTTAATACCGTCAATGGCAGACAGGTCAATTGTATCTCCTGAGTTTGCCATAGCGAGCGTTAAGTCTGCACGTTCTTGATCCGTCATATCTTGGAAGAAAATCGCCATAGCCAAGGCACTTGCTTGGTAGTCAGGAATTGTTCCATCCGTATAACCTTTGACAAAGAAAGAAATTTCCTCTGAAGATAATTCTTTTCCGTCACGTTTTTTCGCAATGATATCTACCATTCTCATTGTTTTCACCATTCCTTTTTTTAAATTAGAAAATTAAACCGACAACGCCTGCTGTTAAGAAGCTGACAAGAGTTGCACCGAATAACAGCTTTAATCCAAAGCGTGCGACAACGTTTCCTTGCTTTTCGTTTAAGCCTTTGACTGCTCCAGCAATGATACCGATAGAAGAGAAGTTCGCAAATGATACAAGGAATACAGAAATGATCGCTTCTGTACGAGCACTGAATTGGAAAGCATCACCGGATAGAATTTGCATTGCCACAAATTCGTTCGATACCATTTTGGTCGCCATAATGCTTCCTGCTTGTACCGCTTCGCTCCAAGGAACTCCAACAATGAACGCGAATGGAGCAAAGACATATCCAAGTACATCTTGGAAAGAAACACCGATTGCAGCTGTAAAGATACCGTTAATCATCGCAATTAATGCAACGAATCCAATCAACATTGCAGCAACAACAATTGCTACTTTGAAACCATCCATAATGTATTCGCCAAGCATTTCGAAGAAGGATTGTCTTTCTTCCTCGACCACTTCAAGCATGTCTTCATCCTTAGAAACTTCATATGGATTGATGATTGATGCGATAATAAATCCACCAAATAGGTTCAGCACAAGTGCTGTAACCACGTACTCTGGTTTAATCATTTGCATGTACGCACCAACAATCGACATCGATACCGTCGACATTGCAGACGCACATAATGTATAAAGACGCTGCTGAGGTAATAATCCAAGCTGTTTCTTAATAGAAATAAAGACTTCTGATTGACCTAAAATCGCAGACGCTACTGCGTTGTAAGATTCTAACTTCCCCATACCGTTTACTTTACTAAGCAAATATCCGATTCCGCGTACGATAAGCGGAAGAATACGCCAATGCTGCAGGATACCGATTAACGCCGAGATAAAGACGATCGGCAGTAAAACATTGATGAAGAAAGTGGACGCATTATCATTCATTAACCCGCCAAATACAAAGTTGATTCCTTCGCCGGCATAGCCTAGAAGCATTTGGAATCCTTTTGCAAAGCCTCCGACTAGGAAGTTTCCAACACCTGTATTGAGCAGAATATAACCTAAAATAAATTGCAGTACAATCATGACAATTACTGGACGGAATTTCACTCGTTTTTTCCCATTACTAGCCAGCCATGCAATGGCGAGAATCACTAGCAAACCGATGATACCAATGACGTATTTCATGTTTTTCCTCCTTGAATGAATTCGTTTACATTAATGCGCTTGTATGGAACAAAGCCTATTTCGTAAACAAAACGCGGAAGAAATTCCCAGAAGTGAGATCCTTCCGCATATGACTTTTTCATCATTTATGAGTCATGAATGTTATCCTACCATAGGATCGTATGAATTAATAGTCTTTCGAAGGAGCTGATTGATCCCCTTTAATAATGGAAACGCCTGCACTAGCGCCAATACGCGTAGCACCTGCTGCAGTCATTGCCTCAACGTCTTCTTTTGTTCTCACGCCGCCTGATGCTTTCACACCGATGTCAGGCCCTACTGTTTTACGCATTAATGCGATATCCTCAGCCGTTGCACCGCCTGTACTAAATCCAGTCGATGTTTTTACAAAATCAGCGCCCGCTTTTACTGAAAGCTCACAAGCTTTGACTTTTTCTTCATCAGTAAGTAAACATGTTTCAATAATGACTTTTACTAATGCTTTGCCTTTTGCTGCGTCTACAACTGCACGAATATCTTGTTCAACCACATCATATTCGCCGTCTTTTAATGCCGCAACATTGATGACCATGTCCACTTCTGTTGCACCGTTTTCAATCGCATCCTTTGTTTCGAATGCTTTCACCGCTGTTGTACTCGCGCCTAACGGGAAACCGATGACTGTACATACATCAACACCTGTTCCTGCTAGTTCTTTCGACGCAAGAGATACCCAAGTTGGGTTCACGCAAACAGATGCAAATTGATGGGTCTTTGCTTCTTCAAGTAACTGCATAATTGCAGCTCTAGATGTATCTGGTTTTAGTGCTGTATGATCAATGAGCTTTGCTATCGTCATGCTTCACACTTCCTTTTAATTATGATACTTTCATCATATATGACGGATGAACAATTGTAAACACGGTTATGAAATTTTGTTCATCTATTTTGTGACATTTAAAAGAGCCCTCGCTGTGTGCTGATCGATGATCAATACATTCGCATATTTTCCTCTTAGTGCACCGTGTATAGAAGCCACCTTTCGATGACCTCCAGCGACAAGAATGGATCGTTCTTTTGTCCTTAAATCATCTAGTTCCACACCAATGGTGCGATTGTTAATGGCTTCACTGCAAATGCGTCCATCTTGATCATAAAAACGCGAGCAAATGTCTCCGACACTGGATTCCTTAAGAAGCGCTTTTTCCTCTTCACGGAAATAACCTAGTCTAAACAAAAGCGCCTCATCTCTTACCGTTCCAACAGTAAACACAGCGATATTCGCCTGCTTGCCCATTTCAATAATTCGCTGAATATGTCTGTCCTGCTCAACCATTTCCTTGACGGCTGCACTATCAAATACAACAGGAAGCGGCAAATAGCGCGGTGCTGTTTGAAAGGCCTCAGCAAACAGCTGGATGGTTTCCGCAGAATATGTATTCACATGAGAGTGGCTGATTCCGCCCTTGAGCTGGACAACCTCTACACCTTTTACCTGTTTAGGTTGCATCTTTTGTGCAATTTGATACATAGTCGTTCCCCAGCTCACGCCAACGATATCGCCGTCTTTCACCGTCTCTTGCAAGTAATCTGCACCAAATCGGCTCAAATAATCGGTGATGGTTGGATAGTCGTCCTTTGGCGAAAATACCACATGAGCTTCGAGCAGATCATATTTTTCCTTGAGCAGTGAAGAAAGTTCATTTAAATCCTCAAACGGATCCATCACCGTAATCTGGACGTACCCCTTCTCTTTCGCATATTGAAGCAGCCGAGATACAGTCGGTCTCGACAGGTCGAGCTGTTTGGCAATTTCCTGCTGGCTGTAATCAGACAAATAGTAAAGCCTTGCCGCTTCAATACTCAGCTGTTGTTTCTCTCGATCCATTCATACGCCCCCTTTTTTCTTCTATCATAACAAATTGTTCACCTCACCATGCACAAGTGTTCATTTGAAGAAAATTGTATAAGCAGCATGAAAGGTCTCATTTTTTTCTAATGTTTGAATACCAAACTTCTCTTTATACTGCCCATTTGTCCCTTCCATATCGGCGATGCCATACCACGGCTCAATACAAACAAAAGGAGCCATCGTTCCTTTTTCTTGATCATAAGGCGACCAAATGCCAACGAAAGGAAAGCCAGTGAGATCGACCTCAACCCCGTGACCTGCTCTTGAAGTCAATGACACTCGATTGATATGGCTAAAGATCATCGCATCATGCTGAAAAAGCTCTGGGCGAAGCTGGATCGGCTCAAGCTGAATGCCTTTTTCTTTCTCCCTGACAAGTGAATTCCGCAGTTCATATTGCACAGGGAGATGTTCAGTGGAAGGTGTCAATGTGAGTGAATAATCTGCTGTTTGCTCGCCTTCAACAAGCGGCATACGAAATGCTGGATGCCCTCCAATAGAGAAATACATCGTATCCTCTCCGTCATGATCAATTTCCCAGGAAATCATCAGTCCATTTTCCAATAGTTCATAACGAATTCGTGCTGTAAATTCATATGGGTATTGCTTCACGTGCCGGCCTCTTGATTCATATTGAAAGGACACCGTATGCTTCGTTTCTTCATATAAATCAAAATTGACATCACGCAAAAATCCATGTTGCGTGAGCTCAAAGGTTTGATCGTCCATCTTGTATTGATCATTCATTAATCGCCCAACAATCGGAAACAAGACAGGCGACACCCTGCCCCAATAAGCTGGGTCACCAGACCACATATAGTGACGCCCACTTTCCTTGTCGAGCACCTCCCTGACTTCCGCTCCCTTTTCATGAATCTGAATCAATAACTGATCATTTTCGATCGTTCTCATTCAACACATCCCCTTTCCTTCTACTTTTATTATGACAGGGATTTTGGTTTTGAGTATCAAATTCGACATCTCTTCACCCACCAATTCCTTTTTCGTATAAAAAATTTAAAAAAAGACAGAAATTCGCCAACAAAATGTAATGCTGAATCGTCTAATCTTATATAAAATAAAAGAATCGTTGTTCTTTTGGATGAACAACAAAAAGAAGCGTTTGACATTGATGGGGGATTCATTTTCATGAACAGCAAGGAAAATCGTTTTCGTTATATTTTAGGATTAGATGGACTAAGAGCCGTTGCTGTATTGGCAGTCATTGCTTATCACTTACATATCGGACCCGCAAGCGGCGGGTTTCTTGGCGTTGATTTGTTTTTTGTCATTTCTGGTTACTTGATTACGACGATCTTGTTACATAAACAGGATTTAGGCTATCAAGAGCTTTTGCCATTTTGGATGGGACGGATTAGAAGGCTTCTACCAGCTGCTTACATTATGATTTTTATAACCGTCAGCTGGTGTGCGATTGCTGGTTCAAACGCATTATTGTCCATTCGTGGCGATGCCATATCGTCCTTTTTTTATGTCAGTAACTGGTGGTACATTTTTCACCAGCTTTCTTATTTCGATAGCTTCAGTGCTCTATCTCCGCTGAAAAATTTATGGTCTTTGGCGATAGAAGAACAATTTTATATCATTTGGCCGGTACTGTTGATTGCAGGACTGAAATGGGTAAAAAACAGATCCCATCTGCCTATGATCACCTTTGGACTAGCACTTGTCTCCGCCTTATGGATGGCGATTCTTTATTCACCAGATACCGATCCAAGCAGGGTTTATTATGGGACAGATACTCGTGCATTTGCGCTTCTGATTGGGTGCAGTTTGGCATTTGTATGGCCTATGCAAAGACTATCCAGCAAAAAATTACTTCCTGTTGGCAGACGTATTTTACATATTGCCGGGTTCGGTTCGTTTGCGATTTTCCTTCTTTGTGTTTATGCAGTGGACGATTTCGACGGCTTTCTCTATCAGGGCGGCATGCTTTTATTCTGTCTGAATGCGGCCATTTTAATTGCGTGCGTCTGCCACCCTGCTAGTCTTATAGGGAAATGGCTGTCGTTTCAGCCGCTCGTCTGGCTTGGTAAGCGGTCTTATGGTATTTACCTGTGGCATTATCCCATTATCGTACTGACCACACCGGTCATTGAAATTGGACAGCCTTCCATCGCGCGTGTTACATTGCAGTTCATCGCCATTTTACTAGTTGCTGAGGCTTCCTATCGCTTCATTGAACAGCCGATCCGCCAGCATGGCTTCAGACAATATTTTGCCTCTTGGTCTATTTGGAAAAAAGGAATTAAACAATGGTCTACATCTAATAAGGTGTTCCTAGGAATCACCGCAGCTCTTTTGATCTTATTTATCATTGGCATGTCTAACTCGTCCTCTTCATCCCCACATGTGAAGGAAGTGACACAAATTAAGACAGCACCGAAAAAAACAGCCGATCCATCGGAATCAAAAGCGAAGAAAAAGAAAGAAAAGCACGAGAAAAAAGCAGTTGATCAAAAACAATTTCACCAGGTCCTTGCTATTGGTGATTCTGTCATGCTAGACATTGCGCCAAATCTTGAAAAAGCATATAAACAAATCACCATCGATGGGAAGGTTGGCAGACAGATGAACGAAGCCGTCAGCATCGCCCCTCAATACACATCATTTAATCAATCTGATGCCGCTGTTATCATTGAACTTGGCACAAATGGTTATTTTACTGAGGACACGCTGAAAGAATTCATTCAAAACTTTTCAAAGGCACATATTTTCCTAGTGAATACAAGGGTTCCAAGGTCATGGGAAAATGATGTGAATGCGGTCATTCAGCGAGTGGCTGATCAACATCAAAATGTAACGTTGGTTGATTGGCATTCAGCCGCTACTGGACAGCCATCCTATTTTCAGCCTGATGGTGTGCACCTTTCAAAAAAAGGATCTGACACATTGACACAGCTCATCACAGCGAGCATCAAGAAAAAAGGGGATGTGTCGACGTCATCATAAAAAGACTAGCAGAATGCTAGTCTTCTTTTATGCCGTCAAAAGGCTGGCCCTCACCTCTAATGCCTGCTCTTTCTTTGTTTTTTGATCCATCAAAGCAAAATAACCGTTCTCAAATGTTAGTGAAAATAATTCTTCAATATGAAAAATTCCTGGCTGAAACCGCCTGCTCAATAAATGCAGAGCCGCAGCACAGGCGACTTGAGCCGTTGCTTGAGACTCGTCGTGCCCTTTTATTCCAAGCGCTGCATGATGAACCTTTTTCCCATCCGTCCCTGTCACTTCCACTTTGACCGCATATTGATCTGTTCCCACTTGAGAAGATTGAATCATTGAAATGGCTCGATCCTTCATCTTCGGTAATGTAAGGAACGACGTCAGCCCAAGGCTCCTGGTGAGAGCCAATGCCCCCGTCGCTAGACGTGAATCAAAACAAAGCCTTGTCGTCACAGATGGCACATGAAGTGTTGAAGGCAATGTCTGTTGATCAGAGAAGGGGAATCGATAGGCATACCGCTTTCCAAGCTGTCCACCAAAGTTGATTTGTCTCCCTCCAGTAAAGCTTTTCACTCTTTTTCGCTGTTGATGCTCAGTGAGCTCATAATCAGTATGGACATGATCAATGGTCCATTCAATCGCGGCTTTTCCATGCTGATCACCCATCCCAAGCATAATCCCAATATCTATTTGATCCACTGCTGAGAGCATCGATGCCGCTTTCGCAGTTAATAAATTCGTAAGACCGGGCGCGAGACCTACACTGAGCAAAGCCGTTGCACTGATGTGCTGCTGGTCCAGCTGTGCCATCTGCTCCATATACATCCCCTTGGCAGAAATATCGATATAATCAATGCCTGATCGCAGAACAGTTTCCGCAAATGACGTGTCTTCTTGATCGAGACACATGATCACCAGCTTTGTTTCATTCATCCAGTCAGAATCAAATGGCTGACTAACATCTAGTTTGTAAGGACGAACTCTGCCTTTTGTCTGCTGTGAAAATTGTTCAGCCTTCTCATAGCTTCTGCCTGCCGCAACAATTTGCCCTGGGTACACTTCACTTAACTGAAAACATATTTGCTGGCCGACATGTCCATAGCCGCCAATCACCATCACCTGTGATCCCATCTCTCATCCGCCTCTCTAAAGCCTCGCTTGCAAACAAGCCCTTTGATCATTCCTGCCTGAAAATAGGGTCTGATGTCTCGAAAGCCCGCTTCAGTTAAATGTTCTCTCATCTCCTCCTCAGGCACAGGATATGTCGCATGTCCCAGTCTGTCTTTAAAGGACGAAAACACTTCTTTTGCCAGACCTTGCCGCTGCATGAAAAGAGAAAGCATATGAAGCTCCTGCTGAAATGCGCTCGAATTCATCTCTCCTTGTATAAATGCCAGTACAAGCGGGGCCCCTGGTTGAAGCCTTCGGGCAATCTCCTGTAAAAATGGCAGCCGATTTTCTACAAAATGAATCACGAGCAGACTCACCGCTGCATCGTAAACAACTTCAGCAGACACCTTGTTTAATGTGGTCTCATACCAAGTGAGGCGCGCCTCCATCTGAAACTGCGAAACCCGCTGTTTCGCCATATCCAGCATAGAAGCAGACGGATCGACTCCTGTGATGAACCAATCTTCTTTTCTCTGAAGCATATTGATGATCTCTTCGCCCCCACCCGCTCCGATAGTTAGAATACGAGAGGACGCTCCCTTTATTTCAGTTTCTAATACATCTACTGTTAACTCATGTAAAAGGTGATAGCCGGGTACTTTATGTGAAATCGTTGCTGCGTATGATTCAGCAACTGGATCGTGCCAATGCTGGTTTCCTTTCATATGATTCTCCTCCAGTTCCTTTCCGCTTTCCATCGTTTCCTGTACACTAACGATATGACATCTTTATTGTAAAAAGAGACACCAGAAAACACGATCCCTAAAAGTGGGGATTTTTGAGGAGGAGATCATGTGGTCAATCCAGCCACTCATTTTCAGCAGTTGAGACAGCACATTCGGGACGAGCTTGCTGCCGTCCTTGATTTTGATGCCGCCTGTATCACGACCATCGATCCAGCCACTCTCCTCTCGACAGGTTCCTTCACAGATGAACCGATCGAAGAAATTCATGACCAGCTCTTTCAAAATGAATTTTTAAAAAAGGACGTACACCAGCATGAGTTTCTAGCCAAAGGCCCTGTTCATGCTGCAAGTCTCGTCCAAAGCGGAGAATATCGGAGCAGCGCGCGCTATCAGCATATTTTGTTACCTAACGGTTGGTCTGATGAATTGCGGGCAGCTCTTGTGATTCAAGGGGAATGCTGGGGGATTGCCAGCCTTTATCGTCTAAAGGACAAGGAACCTTTTCAAGAAAAAGATATCCAAGCGGTCATCGAACAAACGCCCAGACTCGCAGCCAAGTTAAGAGATGAACTTTTCAAGAAAACAGATACTGAAGAAGACGCGGCGGCGGAGCAACAAGGATTCCTTATTCTTTCGCACGATTACAACCTTCTTTATGGAAATGAGACAGGTCTTCATTGGCTTCAGACTTTTCAAGCCTTTGAACAAATCCATGACAGGGCGATCATGCCACGCCCGTTCAGAGCATTAGGCGCTAAACTTTTATACGGCGGCAGCGATCAAACAGCAGCAAGCATGACAAGAATGCCTACGGGGCTTTTTCTTTCCCTTCAAGCCTTTCGATTAGCGCAGGCAGACGGGCAGGAGGAGGCTGTCATGATTCACATCAAACGAGCCCAAACAAATGATATTCTTCCTTATGCGGCGAAAACGTACAGGCTAACAGAAAGAGAGATGAACGTCCTCGACTGCTTATTAAAGGGCCAGTCGACAAAAGAAATTGCCAGTACGTTATTTATTTCAACCCATACCGTTCATGATCATGTGAAAGCGATGCTGCAAAAGACGAACTTAAACAGCAGACGTATGCTTGTTTACTTTTTCTCCAATATATAAAAAAAGCGGCTACCGCACTGGCAGACCGCTCTTTTCTTATTTTCCTAAAACCAGCTCATGCAGGACATGTGCTACTCCGGATTCATTATTAGATTTTGTTACAACATCTGCTACGGCTTTGACATCATCAATGGCATTTCCCATAGCGACGCCGCAGCCCGCAAACTCTAGCATTGATACATCGTTCCCGTTGTCACCAATAGCCATGACTTCTTCACGGGCAATTCCCAGCTCCTTCGCTAGAAGCTTCACGGCATTTCCCTTACTCACTTCAGGATGCAGGATTTCAAGAAAGAAATCTGTACTTTTCACCATCATATACTTTTCCTTCACTTCAGATGGGATGGCTTGTATCGTTTTTTCCAAACGTTCTGGCTGATCAATATACATCATCTTCGGAAGTCTCATCGATGAATCTGCCTCTCCAACAGGTAAATATTTAAGCGGCAGTTTTGTTAAGTAGGATTCAAGCACTGTGTATTCACTAATATCGCGATTTGGTGTGTATAAATTGGCTGAATCGAAATAATGCATCGGTGTATCCAGCTGACGGCTCAATTCATATAAAGAAGTTAAGTCATCATGGGATAATGTCAGCTCTGACACTACTTCATTTGTATGGCTGTTTTGAACAAGCGCCCCATTATAGGCGATTACATAATCTCCCTCTTGATCAAGCTGAAGATCAGCTAAATAGCGATTCACCCCGCCAATTGGCCGGCCTGTACATAAAACAATTTTAATTCCTTCTGCCTTTGCCTGTTGAATGGCTTCAAACACTTCATCCGGCACCATATGTTGATCATTTAATAACGTACCATCCATATCAATTGCGACTAATTTATACATTCACTGGTCCCCTTTTCTCAGCAAAAACGTGCTGTCACTATTTTGAGTCATCTTTTATATGATGACAGGTTATTTCATTACTATTTACCTATTTTAGCCTATCGTTTTTTCTTCACGCTGTCTACTTGTTCACATCTGTAACAAATATCACATGGTTCTACTCTATTATAACGTATTCCATTCATCGTGCTGATCCCCATTTGAAACAAGTAAAATAGAACAATTGTTCACTATAGAATGTTTTGAAACTAGCAAATCTAATTGTATGATGGATAGCAAAGAAAGGAGGTGCAGGGAATGATTACGTTTACGAGAGGTAAATTGTCAAAAATGTCTGGTGTACATATTGAAACCATTCGTTTTTACGAAAATGAGGGGGTGCTCCCAGAGCCAAAGAGAGCACATAACGGCTATCGTTTATATGATAAAAAATATGTACTCATGCTATCATTTATCACCGAAGCGAGAAAGCTAGATTTCTCCCTTAAAGAAATTCGTGAAATTATCAAATCACTTTTCGAAAAACAGTCAAAAACAGAAGCTGAACAGCTGCTCGAGCAAAAAGTTGAAGATATTCAACACTCCATTCACGAGTTAAAAAAGAGGAAGGCTGCCATTCAATTGTTAACAAAGCAAACATTAGCAAACATTAGCTGATTGTAAGGGCTGCCAAAGGTGTGCCGGTGATTGTCACTGGCACCTCTCCGCCCAGGTACGTAAGTACACGTTCAATGAAAACATCGGTTATACTAGAGACAGCTAAACGAGTGGAAGGGGTTTTGAAGAATGAACATCGCAACCATCGGAACAGGTATCATTGTGGAAGGCTTCCTGCAAGCGGTTGAACAGCTCGAAGGTGCTTCTTGTCACGCTGTCTATTCAAGAAAAGAAGCAACAGCAAAGAAGCTCGCAGACAAATTTGGGGTACAGACAACTTATACGGATCTAACCGCTATGCTAGAAGATCCACACGTAGAAGCCGTTTACATCGCTTCACCGAATCGTTTACATAGCGAGCATGCAACGAAAGCATTGAAACACGGAAAACATGTGATATGCGAAAAGCCTTTCACCTCTAATGTTAAAGAGCTGGAAGCCTTAATCGCTCTCGCAAAGGAAAAGCAGCTTCTCCTATTTGAAGCCATTACAACCGTTCACATGCCAAACTATCATTTAATCAAAAAGCATCTTCATCAATTAGGTAAAATTAAACTGGTTCAATGCAACTATAGCCAATATTCAAGCAAATATAATCAGCTGCTTGCCGGCGAAACGCCAAATGTCTTTAACCCTGAGTTCTCTGGAGGAGCACTGATGGATATTAATATCTATAATGTCCATTTCATCATGAACCTCTTTGGATCACCGGAGCAGGTCCGCTATCAGGCAAACCGCCATCCAAACGGTATTGACACATCTGGTGTTTTGACGTTCACTTACAATGATTTTATTGCGACAAGTGTCGGCAGTAAGGATACAAGCAGCATGAATTTTGCATTGATTCAAGGAGAAAAAGGCTTCATTCATGTAAAAAATGGGGCGAATGGCTGCGAGGAAGTGCTGCTGCATGTTGATGACAGGGTCATCTCACTCAATGCACAAACGAATCCAAACCGTCTGTATTATGAGGCAGAAGCTTTCCAGCAGATCATTGAAACAAAAAATCATGAACAGTGCTATGCATGGCTTGATGAAAGTCTCTCAGTGATGAAAATCCTTGACGCCGCAAGAAAAGATGCAGGTATTGTTTTCCCAGCAGATCAATTTTAATGAAAAAACCGCCTTCTACGAGAGGGCGGTTTTTGACGTTTAAATGCTCTTTGAAAACGCCACAAGACGCTGAGACATGTGATTCACCTCATCGACTGCAGCATTCACTTGCTCTGTTAAAGCAGCCTGTGTTTGCGTAAGAGCTGTCATATTTGAGATATTATCAAGAATTTCATCAATTTGTGTTTTCATTTCCGTTAAACTAGATTCGATATTTTCCGTTGCATTGGCACTATGCAGCGCCAGCTTCCGTACTTCATCTGCAACAACAGAGAAACCACGTCCCTGTTCACCAGCTCTAGCTGCTTCGATTGCAGCATTTAGACCAAGCAGGTTCGTTTGGTTCGCCACTTCTTTGATTAAGTCAGAAATATTTTTCGTCTCATCAGCACTATTTTTTGCTAGATTTGCGGCAGATGTTGACTGCTCTTGAGCAACAGCAAGCTCCTGTGCTTGATTTGTCACAGAACTAATGCCCGATACCATCTCACTAATAGAACTTGAAAGCTGTTCTACTTGTGAAGCCATTTCATTTGCTGTTTTCTCTTTGTTTTTTTCTAACGTGATGTCACGAATGGTTCCTGCCACACGAAGAGGCACACCTTTTTCATCACGAATGGTTTCACCACCAGCATGATACCAGCGGTACTCACCATTTTTACTTTGTAATCTGTAATCAATGTCGAATGGTGTGCGGCCAGAGTGGTCATTTAAATGATCTGCAAAAGCTTGAAGAGCCATTTCTTGATCCTCAGGATGCAGACGATCGCTCCAGCTGCTTAACACGTTCGGGAAATCTTTTTCGTCAGTAAAGCCAAGCGTTTTTCTGAACTGCGGAGACCACCAGAATTCGTTACTTGGATTGACTGGATCGCCAGCCTCTACCACCATGTCCCAAGGAGCTTCGACAAGCGCACGGTTGATTAAGTCATATCTTGTGACGAATGCTTGCAGCTCTTCTTCTTTCATTTTCTGATCATGAATATCAAAAAGAGCTCCCGCCACACGAAGAGGGACACCATTTCGATCACGAACGGTCGTTCCAGTTGCTTTGAACCAGCGATAATCTCCGTTTTTCAACTTCAAGCGATATTCGATATCATATGGCGTACGCCCTGAATGATCCAATAAATGCGCAGAGAATGCATTTAATGTATATTCTTGTTCATCCGGATGTATTCTAGATGCCCAGCTGTCTAATAAATTCGGAAAATCGTGCTCATTTTGAAAGCCGATCATTCTGCGGAATTCATCCGTCCATGTGAATTCATTTTTTGGATTGACCGGGTCTCCAGCGATAACGACCATATCCCATAAGCCAACTTGAATGGCTTTTGTCACTAAATCCATCCGCATTTGAATATTTTCATTGGCATCCTGCATCTTTTGCAAAGCTTCATTAATTTGCGCTACCGCTTCTATCGTTTGGCTAGAAGAAAATGCAGCAGTATCTAATCTTGCTGAAAGGTCTCCTTTTTCGATTCTTTCTATTAATTGGCTGCTTTCACTCAGAAGGAGTCCAGCCGATGAATCATTTGCTTTTCTCTTAAACATCTTTCATAACTCCTTTCAACTCTAACGTTCTTGAAATATTTTACAGTTATAAACAATTCTTTATTAGGACTTTAGTAATACAAATGATATATCGACAAAAACTGAAAATTGTTTATGTCATAAATAAGGCAAATGTTCATTTATTTGAAGTTTCATTTTTAGAATATGGATGAAATAAGGTAATTATGGATATAAATATATGTTTTGATAGAATCAACCTCTATTTTTGTCTGAAAAATCTCTTTTTTTATATTGACACTGACGTCTTGAAAAAAGAAAATGGAACATAAGCATTTTTAAAAAAGGAGAACGTCATGAGCGCGAATCAGGAGCAACAAGAATTAAAAAAGCTTTTATCACCGCGTCACATTCGCATGATTGCGATGGGCGGGGTCATTGGTACAGGAATCTTTAAAGGAAGTGCCGATACAATTGGTTTAGCAGGTCCTGGGGTCATCTTTTCCTATGTATTTGCCGGATTGCTGCTCCTCATTGTGATGGCAGCATTAGCCGAAATGGCCATTGTTTATCCGGGAAACAATCTTCGCGACCTTATACAAATTGCGCTTGGTCAACGTTTTTCATTTGTTGTCGGCTGGGTTTACTGTTTTATGTGGCTCACTGTATGTGTCATTGAGATTATTGCAGCTGGCAGTCTGCTTCAATACTGGCTGCCGAACGTACCGCTATGGTCACTATGTTTACTTTGCTCCCTCTTAGTCATCGGAATTAACTTAAATAATGTAAAATACTTTGGTGAAATTGAGTTTTGGTTTGCTGGAATGAAGATTTTCGTTATTATTGTTTTTATTATTCTCGGTGCAGCATTATTATTTGGGATCATTCCAAACGAACAAAGCACACCAGCGCTTACCAACTATCAAAACTTCGTCCCGAACGGATGGGGTGCGATCTTTGCATCACTTTTAGTGGTTATTTTCTCTTATGGAGGCTCTGAATTGATCGGGCTGACCATTACTGAAACAAAGGATGCGGAGAAGGTCTTGCCTGGAGTAGTCAAAAGTATGATGTGGCGGATTATTTTATTTTACACATTACCGATTTTGATCATCTGCGGACTCATTCCTTGGAATCAAATTGACCCAAATAACAGTCCTTTTGTCCAAGTCTTCTCTGCTGCTGGTATGCAAGGCGCCTCTCACTTCATTAATTTCGTATTGATTACAGCTGTTCTATCTGCGGCGAATTCCGGAATTTATGGAACGACGAGAATGATTCATTCTCTGGCTAAATCAGACGGCGGTCCGAAAAAACTGGCACAGGTCAACAAAAGAGGCGTACCCATTTTAAGTTTATGGGTTACCGTTCTATTTCTTCTCATCGGAACATTTTTTGCTTACTTATATCCAGACCAAATTTTCAGCTATATGCTGGCTATTCCTGGTTTTGCTGTTTCACTCATTTGGATCAGCATTTGTATGGCTCATCTGAAGCTGCGTCCAAAATATCCACAGGAACCGTATTTCAAGGTGTGGCTGTTTCCGTATTTGACTTTATTTGCAGGTCTTGTACTCAGTTTGAGCTTTGTTTTGTTCCTATTCAGACAAGAAAACCTGCCTAGCTCCATTATCAGCATCGGCTTCTTAGTCGCTGCCATCATCGCTTCATTCTTAATGAAAAAGAAGGCTTAAACGCCAAAACCCGCCGAAATGGCGGGTTTTTTCATGAACTGCTATCTTCTGTTACCTCAAAATCAACCGATGCTTTTGGGATGCCATTGATAATAATCGTTAAAGTATGGGTTCCCTCATAGTGCTTTCTCGTCGTCATATTCTGAAAGGACTGTGACCTGACGAATTCTCTATGTAACGCTGAACTTGTTTCAAACTCTGTTATTTTAAAAACCTTTTGATTGCGGGTACCCCGAGCTTTGACATAGTCTATGGCATACTCTACACGCAGCTTTAGTGGCTTATCAGCCTGAAGTGTAAATTGAAAGGTCATTTTCTCTCCAATACGAATAGGATCTTGAACTACCTCCAAATCCGTTACTTGAACAGATGGATCATCCCCATAGCCAAACAAAGCCATGATATCTGGATCGCCTTTTTTTAGTAAGGTTCGGGATGCATGTTTAATGATCCAGTTCGTATGTTCATTCGTTCCATACCAGCTTTTAGCCGTCTTCTTCATCAGATCAGGCTGAATCGCAGAAATGTCATTTAAGTGGTTTGCTACACTTTTTTGCACATAGCGCGCTGGGTCCGACTTCAAGTTTTCTAAAATAGGCAGCGTAACAGAAGGGTCCTTTTTAAGCGCAGGAACAGTTAATCCCCATGGCAAACGTGGTCTGCTTCCTTCACTAGCCAGCCGCCGAATATGCTCATTTTGATTTTGTGACCATACGAGCATTTGCGCCAGCATTTTGTCTTGATCCTGAATCAGAAAAGGCCGAACGGCAAATTCAGAAGTGGAGAAAGGCGTAAAGAATTCGAGCGCCTTGATCGAGATATCCCAATGTGCTAGACCGTACGTTTCGACGTAGTCTGGAAATACAAGCGCACTAAGTCCTGAAAAATGCGGGGCTGTCTGACGCAGCACCTCAATTGCCTGCTCATAATCCTTAGACAGACAAGCATGCATCGATTCAGTGACTCTTTTCATTCTGCCTTTTAACTCAAGCTGCTGCCAATCCTTTTGAAACACAAGCCGTTGGAATTTTTCAACATCAAATCCGGTCGACGCTTGTGCAAGTTTCTCCGCTAATTCTTCAATAAATAATTCATGATAAACATGTTTTAATGGTTCGATCGTGTCCGCCTCCCACTTATCAGTACCTTCATTTTACCCCAATCTGAAAAAAGTGGTATTGCCACAAGCAAAAACAGCCCAATTCCGCAGAACCAGGCTGTTGTGTTTCGCTATATAAACATATTAATGATCATAATAAATGCAATGGCACTAACGGAAATGATCGTCTCCATAGCCGTCCATGTCAAAAACGTTTCTTTAATGGTCATACCAAAATACTCTTTGATCAGCCAAAAACCAGAGTCATTGACGTGAGACAAAATCAACGAACCCGCCCCTGTAGCTAACACTAGAAGCTCTCTGCTCACATCCGGCATAGATGCAGCAATCGGTGCGACAATACCAGCTGCGGTCATCATGGAGACCGTAGCAGATCCTGTTGCCACACGAATAACAGCAGCAATCAGCCAGCTAAGCAATATTGGCGAGATCGGCGAGTGTTTGGCTAAATCTGCAATATAATCACCAACACCCGAATCGATGAGCACATTATTGAAAGCCCCGCCTGCTCCAATGACAAGCAGAATGGAAGCAATCGGTCCTAAACATTCATTACTAAAGGAAAGCACCCGGTCACGGCTCATCCCTTGCACAAAGCCAAGACTGAAGAAAGAATACACCGTTGCAATCAACAGTGCTGTAATTGGATCTCCAATGTACTTGAATATCTGAAACCATAAACTGTCCTCTGGTAAAATAATATCCGCCAGTGTGGCAAGAAGCATTAGAATCACTGGCACCAAAATCGTAAACATCGTATTTGCAAATCCGGGAAGTTTGCGATCTTCATTGCGTTCAGTAAATTGCTTTCTCAGCAGCTCTGGAACTGGTTTATGAATCCGCTTTCCAATCCACTTTCCATACAGCGGCCCAGCAATAATAGCTGTCGGCAAACCGACAATAATGGAAAAGAAAATGGTTTTCCCCACGTTGGCATGATAAATGCCGACAGCTGCCATAGCAGCTGGATGAGGCGGCACAAGACCATGAACGACAGACAAGCCAGCAATGAGCGAAATCCCAATTGTCACGAGCGAGATGCCTGTTTCAATCGCAATCGTAAACAATAAAGGAATGAGAAGAACGAATCCGACCTGGAAAAAGACAGGTATTCCCACAATAAAGGCAACAAACATCATCGCCCAATGCACATTTTTTGTCCCAAACCGGCCGATTAATGTGTGAGCGATTCGCTCAGCTCCACCTGATTCAGCCATCATTTTCCCAAGCATGGTTCCAAGCGCTAGAACGATGGCCAGCAATGATAACGTATTGCCTAACCCCGTTTTAATGGATTGAATGATTTCCTGCAGGTCCATCCCTGTGGCAAAGCCGACTAACATAGAGGTAATAATTAAACTCACAAACGGATTCAACTTAGCAACTGTTATGAGGATGAGTAATAGGACAATTGCCGCAATCACGATGAATAAAAGCATGCTCTCCCACCTTTTCCCTGATGTTTAATGATTTTGTTTTAATTGCAGCGCACTAATGACATCAAATTCATCCTTCAGTTTGTCATAGAGACGCTCATATAAATAAAACATTTCTATGTATGTTTCATTGTTCTCCATATTTGGTTCATGACGGGCAGAGATTCGAATCCAATCTTGAACCTCTTCTATCTCTTCCATATAACCTAAACTATGAAGTGCGAGCACAGCCGCCCCAAGTGCTGATGCCTCGTAGCTTTCTGGGACAAGTACTTCCCTTCCCATTGTATCCGCTAAAATTTGCCGCCAAAGCGGAGATCGCGCAAATCCGCCTGACGCCCTGACATCCTTAGCTGAACCGGTTAAATCCCTTAAGGCAACACCGATCGAGAAAACACTCATGATGACGCCTTCTAACACAGCTCTTATAAAATGCTCCCGCTTATGCTGAAGACCAATCCCAAAGAAAGTGCCTCTCGCATTTGGATTCCAATAAGGTGCACGCTCACCTGTTAAAAATGGCAGAAACAGCAGCCCCTCTGAGCCGGCTGGAACTTTTTTTGCAATATCAATCATCAGGTCGTAAGGGTCCACTCCAAGGCGCTTTGCTACCTCCACCTCCGAGGAACCAAATTCATCCTTCAGCCATCTCAGCATGATCCCGCCATTATTCGTCGGTCCTCCAACCACCCAATGCTTATCAGTCAACGCATAGCAGAACGTTCTTGATTGCTCATCTGTTATTGGTTTGTCCACGACCGTACGGACTGCACCGCTTGTCCCAATCGTGACAGCCACCTCACCTTTTCCAATTGCGCCCACACCTAAATTCGCTAGAACCCCATCATTCGCACCAACCACAAATGGTGTATCTTCCGCAATGCCCATTCTTAGGGCAATCTCTGGCTGAAGACCTCTCAGCTGATGCGTCGTGGAGACAAGTTCAGACAATTGACTGGCATCAATTCCAGCAATGCGAAGCGCCTGCTCATCCCATTGAAGCGTTTCCAAACGGAACAGTCCCGTTGCTGAAGCGATTGAATAATCGACGACATACTGACCGAAGAAATGATAAAGAATATATTCTTTAATGGAAATAAATTTCGCTGCCCTTTTGAAGACATCAGGTGCCATTTCCTTGATCCACCGTATTTTTGAAAGCGGTGACATTGGATGGATCGGCGTGCCGGTTCTTTTATACACTTCGAAGCCGTCCATGTCTGAAGTGATTCGCTTCGCTTGCTCTGCACTTCTGTTATCTGCCCAAATGATACTGTTCGTTAACGCCTTGTCATCCTTATCCATCACAATCAAGGAATGCATCGCTGTACTAATCCCGATGCCTATGAGATGTTTTGCATCAAATGCTGCTTTCGTCAACGCACCTCTTACACTTGCAATGACAGCTTCTAATATATGTTCAGGGTCTTGTTCAACCCATGCTGGCTGGGGCTGAATGAGATCATAAGGAACCGAATGTTTTGCTATCACTTTCCCCTGTGGTCCAAACAGCACCGCCTTTGTACTTGTTGTTCCAATATCCAAACCAATTACCGCCTGGTTTCCCTTCATCTGTATCACGCCCAATCATTGATTTGAAATCATATTTATTGTTTTGATATACCTGTTAAATCCCATTATAGGAATAATTTTTTCGACATTCAACGACTGAAAAGAAAATTATTTTCACTTAAAAGCTCACAATCGTTACCACAACGGCATTTTTCACTAATAGAAAAATTTATTTTTGAAACCATTACACCCTTTTTTGTGAAATGGTTTCTCTCATTTGTTTTAAATTTGTTAAAGTTTCCTGCTGCCTTAAGTGTGCAAGGGCAAAGTATAGTACGTCAATGACAGTGAGCTGAGCAAGTCTTGCAGACATCGCTTCTGTTCGAAAAGCCGTTTCTTGCGTCGAAGTATACAACGTGACATCGGCAAGCTGGCTCAATGGAGAGCGCTGATAGCTTGTAATACCGATGGTTTTCGCTCCTTTTTCCTTTGCTGTTTTCATCGCATCGAGTAAATCTTTATTACGGCCAGAATGAGATATACCGATCACTGTACTGTGCTGGTCGAGAAGACCGGCAGACATCGCTTGGAAATGAGAATCGGTGTGAACAATACAGTTGATACCTGTCCTCATAAATTTATGAAAAGCGTCTGTTGCAATGAGGCCGGACCCGCCACTCCCATAAAACTCTAAGCGCTTTGCTTCATGAATGATTTTTATCGCTTTTTCTACATCCTCTGGATTCAACAATTGAAAGCTATCCTTTAATGCGGATATATTCGCCTGAAAAACCTTTTGCATAAAAACAGCTGTATCATCATCAAGACTCATTTCTTCATCTACATAATCAGGCTTTGTTTGATCTATTTCCTGGGCAATTGCAATCTTCAAATCTTGAAAACCCTCAAATCCAAGCCTTTTACAAAGACGAAAAATCGTTGCCTCTGAACTCGCTGTCTTTTTGGCAAGCTCGACAATAGACAAATGAATAATGTCGCCAGGTTCACTCGTAATATGTTCTGCAATTCCTTTCAGCTTTGGCGGCAATCCTCTGCTTGCTGCGCGTATTTTTTCAATACTACTTAAACTGACAGAAGCCAATTGACTTCACTCCTCCCTTATTTATGTGAGCGCATACATTTCCTCATGTTCCCATCTTATAAAAAAGAAGCCTGTTTGCACAGACTTCTTTTTTATGAATTCATCGTTTTGATCAATAAATCAAAAAAAGCTTCAGCATCTACATCGGTACACACTTGGACATTACGCTCTTTCTCCCACTGGTGCTGAAAATCACAGATCATTTGACCGTCACAAAACTCACTCTTCGTCTCCACTTCTACATGAAAAGCCTGTGTGCTTACAAGCTCCTTGTTAATGGCAAGACTTACAGCAAGCGGATCATGCATGGCACACGCCCACACACCATTGCGCTCAAAATAGCGCTGGCGGTAAATGCTTGTACTCTCTCTGATGTAAGCTGCCAACGTTTCATTTTGAATGGCATCGATTCTCTCATCCGTTAACAAGACCTGTCTCGTGACATCTAACCCCACTTGAGTCAATGAAGGGAACCCAGCATCCAGCACCAATTTCGCTGCTTCTGGGTCCGCATATGTATTGAATTCCGCAACTGGTGTGACGTTCCCCTGCCCCTTCACGACACCACCCATAAAAATGACTTCTTTCACATGATGAATCAGCTCAGGGCATTTTTTCACCGCAAGGGCTAAATTCGTTAAAGGTCCTGTCAACACAAGCGTGACCTGCTTCGAATACTGCAGCACTTGTTCAATGATAAAATCAGGCGCAAAACCAGCATCTGCTGTTTTCTTTAGCCGGACATCCTTTAAAGCACCGCCAATTCCATCCTCTCCGTGCACCCGATGTTCATAATGAGGTGCTCTTAAAAGAGGGGTTGCTGAACCTTTGATGACAGGAATGTTATCTGCCTCAACCAGCTCAAGCACTTTACACGTATTCAATGTAGCCGCATCGACAGACACATTCCCACACACAGTAGTAATCCCCAAAATATCAAACTGCTTACTTTTCACTGCCAGCAAAATCCCAATCGCATCATCGATTCCAGTATCTACATCTAAGATCAATTTCTTTGTATTTGCCATGGGTGAAATCTCTCCCTTGTTTGTAAGTGTTGTTAGGTGAATGATAGCATATGCCTGTTTCAACTATTTGGGTAATATTAGAAGGTTGATCTTATTACTCTTTTTCTCCAATGTCTTTCAGATACTGTTCCCGTTCTTTTTCTGAAAGACTATTTAGAAAATCTTCTTTTACTTGAGGATCAAAGTCATCCCAGTTCTCAAAGCGATCTGATAAATCAGGGGAATGACTCATCGAACCTATTTCATTAGATTTGTATATTAATGATGCAGAAAAATGGTATTTATCAGGCTCATTATTTATATATCCATCAACTGTGACATAACCCATAGGGCTTATAGATACATTTTTTTTAAATGTGATGGTTCTGATAAAATTGTGAATATCTTCTTCATGTAAACGTTCTTCAATTTTTGGTTTCATCTTTTCTGCGAATTTTTCTACCTTTTCTTGATCACTTTTCTCTTGCACTACTTCATCTGAAAAACTCTGATGAATGTACTCTACAACAAACACAGTTACGAAGATGACGGCGACCACAATTATGATAGAAAATTTCAATGTATTTCTCATGAAAAGCAAAAACTCCTTAATATACTTTAAATCAGTCTACCAATGAATTTGACAAAATAAAAACAGGTAGGCTAGTACCTGTTCTACTCTTTTTCTCCAATGTCTTTCAGATATTGTTCGCGTTCTTTTTTAGATAAACTATTCAGATAGTCTTCTTTCACTTGAGGATCAAAATCATCCCAGTTCTCAAAACGATCTCCTAGTTCTGCTGAATAACTCATCGAACCGATTTCTTTTGTTCTATACTTTAATGAAGCGGAGAAATTGAATTTTTCTGGCTCATCATTCACATATCCTCTAACTACAATAAAACCCATCGGACTAATGGTCACTTCATTTTCAAAAGTGATATCCTTTATAAAATGATGTATATCCATTTCATGTAGATCTTTTTCGATTTTCGGTCTCATTTTTTTTGCAAATTCTTCTGCCTTTTGTTGTTCACTTTTCTCTTTTTCTTGCACTGTATTCTTTCCTCCTGAATCATTTGGCTTACTTAGTTTTTTATTTTGAGAAATTAATGCAGATATTGAAATAATTATTATGATAGCCAAAACAATTAAAAACTTTACTGTATTCTTCATTAGTAACAATAGCCACCTTTTAAATTTTTAATCATGGGCTTAATCTCCTCACACTTACAATAGAAATTTATCAAAATCTATAATATAATTATTAAGATAAATATTACAGGAGTGACATTTTTGTCTAAAAAAACATCCGAATTTCAACTTAACGATCAAGACTATATCTTAATATCAGAAGAATCCTATAAAATAGAAAATTATAACACATCCAAAATAATTAAATTAAACGACGGAAAAATCATGCACGTAATTGACTACAAAGAAACTAGAAACGGCCTTAATGCACTAACCCTTGTCTCAAGAGAAGATTATCGTATTTCAAACAAAGGAAAAGACCTCACCAAAATCAAAAACGCAGTCATCGCTTACCGTGGTTCTGAACCGATTGGTGCAGGCCAATATAAAGATACCATTAAAAAACATGGAAAAAAAGAGTCAGATGATCTTCTTTCTACCATTTTGACGAAGCTGCCTCCTTTTAGTCGATCGAAGGGTTCACAGGAAGTGACGACTAAGTTGACTACAGGCACAACCACCTATACAAATGAAATTGTTCAAGATTGGATGGTTTCGGACACAAAGTATCTGATTAAAAATATTCCATTTGAGCATGGTGCAGAGAATCAAATGGTTCAAGCGGATCGATATGCGAAAGAAATACATAAGAAAATGCCGAATGCCAAAATGTATGTGACAGGTCATTCACTCGGCGGGTCAAATGCTTCCTATGTTCTTGTCAAAAACGACTTTATTCAAGGCGGGGTCACCTTTGAGAATCCAAATATTTACCCAAATCTATCGGATGGTCTACAGGCTAAAGCATTAAAAGGCGATTACCGCAGTAGATTAACAGAATATATTAATCTCAATGACGGGCTTTCTCTTTTAAATCGGCATACGACAGAAATCGGTCGAGTGAAAGTGATGTATGATGCCGCTCTCCCCGAAGGCGTCGATTACTCCGAGGACTCCTCAAAAGCCGTCCAATTCATGAAAGACCTCCTCAATCGGGCAATGAGTGTAAATCCTTCACTGGATGCGAATTTATTCCTTGAAGCAATCGCTGGCAGCCATGGATTAGATCGTTATACCTTTTCGCCAGACGGCTCCGTTCAAACCATTGATGATATGTTGAGAAAAAATCCTTCACTTACCACAGCCATGTTACATCAGTTGAGTCAATCAAATGTTGATCCTCATAGTGTGGTGGCGATTTTAATTAAGTCCCACGTTCTCATGAACACAGGGCGTAAATTCTCGACATATGCCGATCACCATATGCAGCAAATCATTCGTAAAATTGAGAAACTCGATGACAAAGTGGATCAATCTGTAGAACGGGTACGCTCAAGGTATAAACAAATTGTTGGCTTTGGTTCTTATGATCAGCTGACGGCTTCAGATGTGGATGCTGTGATTCGCCACTTAAAAACAGAGGGTCTTGAGAATGAGTTCTATTCGGTCAAAAAGTATGATAAAGCGATTGATAACGCTATGAATTTAAAAAGATGGCTGGACTCAATATCAGATGATATGAGCGAGCTAGGAAAACAATACCACGATGCAGATACGACCCTGGCAAAGAACATGGGTATTTCTTAAGGAGTACGATAAATGGAATTTTCAAAGAAACAACCAACAGATGCAGATCGTTTTTTGCAAAGAATGACAGATACGCATACATCAAGCTCCATCTTCTCAAAAGCAAACTTTGACACGGAAGACATGACACCAGCAGAGCTGGCAGCTTTGAAAGCAAAGATCAAAGAAGAACAGAAAACAGCACTTATCAGAGCCATCCGGCATCAGCTTCAAAATGAATTTGCAGAAGATCGCCAAGAAGCGGAAAAAATTTTAGATCTAATTGACGACCTTCTGGTCAAAGTGTATAAACAACAACAGCGCATCCATACGCATATGTCAGGTGAAGCCATAGACGCCTTAATAGAAAAAATTGAACAAAGACTCAAGTTTTACGAACTGAAAGAAGATGTTCAATGTGCCATCAACTCGATTGGCATTTAGATGAACCTTCCATCCAATGAATCTTTTCCCCTCCTCACTCGTATATACTAAAAGAGTGATTGATTTGAAAGGAGATCTGTTTGTGGGATATATTTTGTTATTTTCGGTAGTGATCGGTCTTGTCTTGACCCTTTTGCTCACACCGCTCAGGTTGATCGTTAGAAAGAAAGGGACAGAACAGCAGGTGCCGCTCATGTGGATTGCAGGCCTTGCTTTGCTGTTCATAATCGGTATTTTTGTATTCTATTACATCACCAATTTAGATCGTAACCCTTCATCTCTATGGCTGATTGGTCTTGTTGTGACAGCAGCAGGCGCCTTTTTGTCAGTAGGATTGGAGCGTAAGATCAAAGGTGTGCTGTTTCTTATTCTATTGCTGCTCGGTGTTTACATGGCGACAGCTTTCCTATTCAATGCGAATGAGAAATTTGATGTCTCGAAAATGGATCAAAAAGTAGAAATCAAAGCGTTTGATGAGACAGAAACACCTGCGAGTGTACCGCCTCAATTTGCTCGGAACAAAATGAAGAAATCGTTTGGACAGGTTCCAAACACAAGCTACTATGAGCTTGGCAGCTTGCAAATTCAGAAGGTCAACGGTGAGTATGTATACATCGCTCCAGTGGAGTTCTCGGACTTCTTTAAATGGATTCGTGCAGGCAGCACGCCGGGTTATTTTACATTAAGTGCGACCGACTCATCTGCTAATCCAAAATTCGTGAAAACAGAGATGGTCTATACGCCTTCCTCCTATTTCAACAAAGAAATTGAGCGGCATATCCGTCTCCAGTACCCAGATTTGATTTTCTACGGCGGTACACAGCTGGAAATCAATGATGATGGCAAGCCTTATTACATTCAAACGTATGGCGATTTCATCTCTGCCCGAAACGGCTTTAAAGCTTCCGGTGTGGTCGTTGTTGATGCCAAAACGGGTGCGACGAAGAAATATGCCCTAGATCAAGTACCTGCCTTTATCGACGGTGCTGTTTCACCAGAGGCGGTCAGTCTGCAGAACAGCTATTTCGGAAACTATATTCACGGGTTCTGGAACAGTATGTTTGGAAAGTCAGATGTCAAGCTGCCTTCCGATGAAGGAACAGAAGCCAATGTAAGCCCAGTGTTTGATTCAAAAGGAGATATGTATTACTTCACAGATTTCACAAGTCCGAAAGAGGGCGTTGATTCCATGCTCGGATATGCCCTGACAAATGCCCGGACAGGAAAAGCGACTTATTATACCGGAAATCTTGAAGAATCCTACATGGATTCTCAGGGCGCTCTGCAAATTATTGAGAAACGATTCATCGAGAAAAAATGGAAAGGGCGCATGCCGATTCTCTATAATTTCTATGGAGAAGCCAGCTGGCTCACACCTGTTCTCGATTCAAATGGATTCCTGCAAAACTACTTTATCGTTTCTGCAGCCAATCCAGAAATCGCTGCGTATGCTTCTACACCAAACGAAGCACTGAGAGCCTATAAGACAGCTCTTCAAAAGGGCGGCGGTACCGTTAACAGTTCCTCTAAGCAGGAAAAGAAAGAAGCGGCAGGGAAGGTCAAACGAGTCTACAAAGAAAAGACCGGTGATTATACAACCGTCACCTTCCTGCTAGACGATGGAAAAAGCTACACCATGTCATCTGAAAAGGAACCTCTCGTCATTTATTTAAAAGAAGGCGATCAGGTCACCATGAAATATACAGATACAGGTGAGATTTTCCTTCCAGTTGATGAAATCAAAATTAAAGGGTTATAAAAAAGACGTTTCTCCTACTGAGGAGAAGCGTCCTTTTTCTCTTTCCTTAACAATTCAACGAGCAATTCCTTATTTTTATTTCCCCCGGTCATCGGTGACTCGACATAGGAGAACTTTCGTTTGAAATCCATGCCTCTGACAGAAATAACAGCTAATTCACCGCCAATGCTGCCTCGCTGGAGGACATATTTAGATAAAACAGAAAGACCCATTCCATGGATCACAGCTTCTTTAATCGCTTGATTGCTGCTAAAGGTCACAAAGGTTCGTGCTTTCAGTCCATTTGATTTCAGGACATGCTGTAAATATTCTCCTGTCCCTGATCCCTCTTCTCTCGTGATCCATGTTTCGTTTTGTAATTGATCAATGGTGACATCTTTTCTCTTGGCAAAAGGATGATCTAATGGCGCCACAATATAAAGCTCGTCCTCTAGAAAAGTTTCTACAGAAAGCTCTTTGTCATTGGTCTGTCCTTCGATCAAACCAATGTCAACATGGAATAAACGGACATGTCTAGCGATCGCCTCTGTATTATCAATGACCACCTCAATATCAACATGCGGATAGAGCTGATGAAATTCCGCCAATATTTGCGGCAGCACATACTCACCAATTGTGAAACTCGCCCCGATGGTCAGCTTTCCTCTTGCCAAATGATGATGCTCATAAATGTCCTGCTTCGCCTGTTCATAGAGACGAATGATTTGTTTTGATCGATGGTACAGCATATCCCCAGTTGGTGTAACGGTTAATTGCTTTGGCGAACGATTCAGCAGAACGGTCTGGAATTCCTGCTCCAAGTTCTTAATATGAAGACTGACACTCGGCTGAGAAATCCGCAGTTTTTGGGCTGCTTTTGTAAAGTTCTTCTCCTCCACCACTGTCACAAATGTCTTCAGTGCATCGTAATACATCGGTCCCTCTCCTATCAGAAATCTTAATCCAACACCTTACCTATATATATCTTACTAATTCCTTTCCAGCACGTAAAGAACCGCCTAAACGAAAACAATTTAATAAAAATATTTACTAATTTTTTTAAAGACTCTATACTAAGAGGAGATATTTTCTATAGGAGGTGCTGATTTGGCAGCTAAAATAAAGGACATTGCAGAAAAAGCAGGCTTATCCATTGCAACGGTATCACGCGTACTAAACCAAGATCCCAACCTATCTGTCACCGATCAAACACGCGAAAAAGTATATGCCGCCGCAGAAGCTTTGTCCTATCAAAAGAAGACATTCAAGCATTCATTAAAAAAAATCGCCTTTCTCTATTGGATGACCGAGAAGGAAGAGCTTGAAGATATTTATTTTAAATCCATTCGACTCGGCATTGAGGAACTCACCAATACTCGGAGTCTAAATGTTACCGCTTACAATCCGTCTGATGGACTTCAATCCATTGATCCTACTACAGAAGGAATCATCGCCATCGGCCGATTTAAAACGTCAGAGCTTGACCAATTACATGCAATCACTCCGCACATTGTCTTTATTGATACGACGCCAGATGAAGACCGTTTTGATTCTGTAAAGCCGAACCTGAAACGAATTGTTGAAAAGATCATCGATTCTTTTATCGAAAAAGAGCACACATCTATTGGATTCATTGGCGGCACAGACCTTGATCTGAATACGAATGTGCATATTCCAGATATTCGTGAAACGACTTTCCGTGAATACATGATGACCCGCAATGTGCTTGATGAGCGATTGGTCTATATCGGCCACCATTTCTCAGTAGATGAAGGCTATTCGCTGATGATGAAGGCGATTGACGAGCTTGGTGATGATCTGCCCACCGCTTTTTGTGTCGCTAGTGATCCTCTTGCCATCGGCTGCTTACAAGCATTAAATGAGCGAGGATTTTCTCTGCCGAACCGCGTCAGCGTCTTTAGTATCAACGATATTCATGTGTCTCAATATGTGTCACCGCCGCTCACCACGTATCATATCCATACGTCATTACTTTGTGAGACAGCGATCGATTTACTTTTAGAAAGACTTGTGGACGGCAGAACACTACCTAAAACTGTGCTAATTGCCTCCGAACCTGTCTTTCGGAAAAGCACCATATAATCAACTGGAAGCCCCTCCTAATGTGGAGGGCTTCTTTTCTCTCTATACGAGTAAAAAATTTTACTTAATAAATTTAATAAAATATGTTTACTTTTTTTACTTAAGTTGATATTCTCACATTAAGAAAGCGTTTTCTTATCATCTGTGAAAAAAGAACGAGAGGGGATTACCAATGAAAAAGGGAAAATGGGCGACATTATCAGCAGTTGTCGGTACTGCTGTGCTTCTGCTTTCAGCATGCGGGCCAGGAGATGACAATTCAAGCGGGACTCAGCCAGCATCTACAGGTACAAAGACCTTGCTAGTATGGGAGGATGTTAAAAAGTCTGATGGGATTCAAGACGCTGTAAAAGAATTCGAAAAACAAAACGATGTGAAAATCAAAGTGGTCGAAAAAGCGTATGCCGACCAAATCGAAGCTCTCCGCCTTGATGGAGCAGCTGGGACAGGCCCAGACGTCATCACGATGCCTCACGATCAAATTGGATCAGCCGTCACTGAAGGACTATTACAGGAAATCAAACCTGATCAAAAAGTGATCAATTCCTTCACAGACGAATCCATTCAATCACAAACGGTAGACGGCAAGCTGTATGGCCTTCCGAAATCTGTTGAAACGACAGTGCTTTTCTATAACAAAGACCTTGTCAAAAAGGCACCAACTACACTTGATGGCTGGTATGACCTTTCGAAAAAGCTGACAAAAGACGGGAAATACGGTTTTGTTGCGAAATGGGATGAAATTTACTATGCACAAAGTGTGTTAGGTGGATCAGGGGGCTATATTTTCAAACAGAAAAGCGACGGCTCTTATGATGTCAATGACATTGGTCTGAACAACGATGGCGCCATCGAAGGCGGAGCATACATTCAAAAATTCTTTAGCGAAGGACTTTTCCCAAAAGGCATCATTGGTGAACAAGGAATCAATGTCCTCAACTCCTTATTCACAGAGAAAAAGGCGGCAGCTGTCATTTCTGGTCCATGGTCATTTGGTCCATATAAAGAAGCTGGAATTGACTATGGCGTAACAGAGCTGCCAACACTCCCGAACGGAAAGCATATGAGCTCATTCTTAGGTGTAAAGAGCTACAACGTCTCCTCTTATTCTAAAAATAAAGAACTTGCTGAGAAATTTGTTGAGTTTATCACGAATGAAAAAAATTCGAAGAAGCGATTCGAAGTGACAGAGGAAATTCCACCAGTGAAAAAGCTGATGAAAGATCCAATCATTACTAAAAACGCCAATGCAGATGCTATTTCAAAACAAACGAAATATGCCACACTGACACCGAACAACCCAGAAATGGCAGAGGTGTGGAAGCCGATTGACAGCGCATTAGGTCTCATTGCAACCGGCCGGACAGATGTGAAAAAGGCATTTGATGATGCCGTCAATCAAATCGACTCTCAAATTAAAGCAAATCACTCTAAATAATCATCAAACACGGGTAGCCTTTACGTCTATCAAGCTGCCCGTATTTGATCTAATTTCATATGAAGTAGGTGTTAGACGTGACGGGTAACCTTGAACTAGACCGCACACACATAGTGGAATCAAAGACACACCGGAGACGGGCGCTAATGTTCTCCTTAATACCCGGGATGGGGCAGATATACAACAAGCAGTACGGCAAAGGGGCACTTTTTTTCCTGTTCGGCGTCTCTTTTTTCATCGTATTTTATGATTTATTCAATATTGGCTTTTGGGGGCTGTTCACCCTTGGTACGATGCTGCCTCGTGACAATTCTGTTTTCCTTTTGGCAAAAGGGATAATTGCCCTGTTAACAGCTGGTTTTGGTATCGGTTTTTACGTACTCATGATGCGTGATGCTTTTATGAACGGAAAGAAACGTGATCAAGGGGTTCCGCTTCATTCCATCCGAGCTCAATATCATCAGCTTATCGACCAAGGCTTTCCTTACTTAATGAGCACTCCTGCTTTCTTTTTACTTCTTTTTTCTGTTGTCTTTCCTATTATGTTCAGCTTTGCGCTTGCCTTTACGAACTACGATTTATACCACTCGCCTCCTGCCAATCTGATCGATTGGGTAGGGATCAAGAACTTTCAAAATATCTTTTCAATTGATATTTGGAGAGACACCTTCATTGATGTACTTGGCTGGACCGTCGTATGGACATTGGCTGCGTCCACCCTTCAATGTGCCCTCGGCATCTTTCTAGCGGTTCTGCTTAATCAGAAGGATTTAAAAGGAAAAAGGTTTTTTAGAACGATTTTGATTCTTCCTTGGGCTGTTCCGGGTTTTGTGACCATTTTGGTGTTTGCCGGACTGTTCAACGATACATTTGGAGCCATTAACAACACACTTTTTGCATCGATTGGAATTGATCCAAAACCATGGCTGACAGATCCATTTTGGAGCAAAATTGCCCTCATTGCGATGCAGACTTGGCTTGGATTTCCTTTTGTTTTCATTATGACAACTGGTGTTTTGCAGGCGATTCCAGAGGATCTATACGAAGCTGCGACCATTGATGGGGCCAACTTCTTTCAGAAATTCCGGTCCATCACGTTACCGCTTGTCCTTTATTCCATTGCGCCTATATTAATCACACAATATACGTTTAACTTTAACAACTTTAATATCATCTACTTATTTAATGGCGGAGGACCGCCTGTGGCTGGCTCAACTGCTGGGGGAACGGACATCTTGGTTTCTTGGATTTACAAACTCACGATGCAGTCTTCTCAATATGCACTCGCTGCCGCTGTCACGATCTTACTTTCAATCTTTGTCATCGCCATTGCACTCTGGCAGTTTAAGAGAACGAATTCATTCAAAGAGGAGGACATGATGTGATATGGGATCAAAACAAAACAAGCTCATTCGCCTGAGCATCACTTATTTTATCCTTTTCATTGCCTCCATTTGTATTCTATATCCACTGCTTTGGACGATTGGTGCTTCTTTTAATCCTGGGAACAGCCTCATGAGTACAAGCATGTTTCCGAAAAATCCAACGTTCAGCCACTTTACCGAGCTGTTCTTCGGTCAGGGGGCACTTTATGCAAAATGGTATTGGAACTCAATGAAGATCAGTATTGCCACCATGCTATTAACGCTGATTCTTGTCAGTTTTACAGGCTATGCGTTTTCCAGATTCCGCTTCAAAGGACGGAAAAATGGGCTGATGCTCTTTTTGCTGCTGCAAATGATTCCTCAATTTTCAGCGCTGATAGCGATTTTTGTTCTTGCTCAAATGCTTGGACTCATTAACAGCCACCTTGCCCTAATTTTGATTTATGCAGGTGGACAAATTCCGATGAATACGTATTTAATGAAAGGCTATCTTGATGCGATTCCAAAGGATCTCGATGAATCAGCCAGAATGGACGGCGCAGGGCATTTTCGGATTTTCATCCAAATTATTATGCCGCTCGCTAAGCCCATCTTAGCTGTTGTCGCAATCAACTCATTTACAGGTCCACTGGGTGATTTCATCATTTCCAGTGTCATTGTCCGCTCACCCGAAATGTATACACTCCCAATCGGTCTGTACAATCTTGTGTCAGACAAAATGGGTGCCAGCTACACGACCTTTGCAGCCGGGGCTTTACTCATTGCGATTCCAGTCGCTTTATTGTTTCTTGTTTTACAAAAACAATTTGTATCCGGCCTTACACAAGGCGGGACAAAAGGATAAGGGGAGATTTGATGAAGAAATGGTTGCTTGTCACTGTTGTCGTTTTCTTTCTGATGGGATTAGGTATTCTGCCTGAAGCAAGGGCCGAAACGATTTCTGTGAAACCGATCAATGGCCTGCAAGGTGATTTCATCAAAGGGGCTGATATCTCCATGCTTGCAGAAGTGGAGAGAAGCGGCGGCAAATACTACAACCAGAATGGACAGCAGGTTGATCCGCTTAAGCTATTAAAGGATAAAGGCGTCAACTATGTGCGTATCAGACTGTGGAACCATCCATATGACAATCAAGGCCGTGCCTATAACGGCGGCACAAATGATCTCAATACAGCCATCGCTTTATCAAAACGCGCAAAAGCACAAAACATGAAAGTGCTGCTTGATTTTCACTACAGTGATTTCTGGACTGACCCCGGTAAACAATTCAAACCGAAAGCGTGGGCATCCCTCTCACAAAGCGATTTAGAAAAAGCGGTCGGCACTTACACAGGCGATGTGCTCAAAGCGATGAGAGCGCAAAATGCCTTGCCGAATATGGTTCAGGTCGGGAATGAGTTGAACTCAGGTATGCTGTGGCCAAACGGAAAAAGCTGGGGTGAAGGCGGTGGTGAATTTGATCGGCTCGCTGCTTTGCTAAAGGCTGGCACAAATGCCGTCCGCTCAGTCGATTCAAACATTAAAATCATGCTTCACCTTGCACATGGCGGAGACAATGGTGCATCCCGCTGGTGGTTTGATGAAATCACAAAACGAGGCGTCTCCTTCGATACGATCGGTTTATCTTATTACCCGTATTGGGACGGCGGATTTAGCGGTCTTACGTCCAATATGAATGATATTAGTGCCCGCTATAACAAAGACGTGATCGTGGTGGAAACCGCTTACGGCTTTACGACAGCTAACGGTGACAACCTAGATAACTCATTTAATCAAGACTCTGTCAATACAGCCGGCTATCCCGCCTCACCTCAAGGCCAGGCATCTTTTATACGAGATCTATCCGAAAAGATTTCACAAGTAAACAACAAGCGCGGAAAAGGGTTCTTTTATTGGGAGCCGCTTTGGATTCCAGCGAAAGGTGCTCCGTGGTCTAGTCAATACGGGCTGGCTTATATCCAAACAACCGGTACTGTCGGAAATGCGTGGGAAAATCAAGCGATGTTTGATTTCAACGGAAAAGCACTGCCTTCTCTTGATGTATTTAAACAAATGACACCGTAACTAAAAGGATAGGACGTGACAAAATGGGAAAGCGTTACCCACTCGTTCACCCAAATGTGAAAGGCTTTTTGCATGGTGGCGATTACAATCCAGATCAATGGCTCCATATGCCAGAGATCATTGAAGAAGATTTTCGATTAATGAAGCTTGCACACTGTCAAACATTCTCCATTAACATTTTCGCATGGAGTAAGCTAGAGCCAGCAGAAGGTCAGTATGACTTTGCATGGCTGGATGACATCATGGACCGCTTGGCAGCGCAGGGGGCTCACGCCATTCTCGCAACGCCAAGCGGAGCAAGACCTGCTTGGCTGTCACAAACATATCCAGAAGTATTGCGCGTCGAAGCGAATCGTCAGCGTAACTTACATGGACTGCGCCATAATCATTGCTTCACCTCTCCGGTTTATCGAGAAAAAACGAATACACTCAACCGGCTGCTGGCGGAACGCTACAAGGATCATCCAGCACTAATCATGTGGCACATTTCGAATGAGTACGGCGGCGAATGTCATTGCGATCTTTGCCAGGAAGCATTTCGAGACTATTTGAAAGACAAATACAATCATGACCTTGAGGCTTTGAATCAAGCCTGGTGGACTGGATTTTGGAGCCACACGTATAGTGATTGGTCACAAATCGAGTCACCTGCACCGCACGGAGAGCACATGATTCACGGCATGAACCTGGATTGGAAGCGCTTTGTCACAGCACAAACAATCAATTTTTACAAAAATGAAATTGAGCCGCTGCGGGAATTGACACCTCATATCCCAGTAACCACGAACTTTATGGGCGACTATCCGCATATGCGTCCATTCCTTGGTCTGGATTATCATCAATTTGCAAAAGAGGTCGATGTGATCTCATGGGATAGTTATCCTGCTTGGCATAGCGGCAGAGAAACAACGTCCGAATTAGCATCAAATGTCGCCTTTGTACATGATTTGTATCGTTCATTAAAGGACGGACAGCCGTTTCTCGTCATGGAGAGTACGCCGAGCCTTGTGAACTGGCATGAAGTGAACAAGGTCAAACATAAAGGCATGGCACACCTTTCTGCCATGCAGGCAATTGCCCACGGATCAGACTCCGTGCTTTATTTCCAGTGGCGGCAAGGCCGAGGCGCCTCCGAGAAATTCCACGGTGCCGTTGTCGATCATTCTGGTCATGAACATACGCGTGTGTTTCAAGAGGTGGCTGATCTAGGGAAACAACTGGAGCAACTGCACCCAATTACGGGCACATCCGTTCAGCCAGAGGTTGCCATCATTTACGATTGGGAAAACCACTGGGCCATTGATGATGCGCAAGGCTTAAATAATACAAACAAACGCTATGTAGAAGCTTGTCAAACTCACTATCGAAGCTTTTGGAAAAAAGGCATCCCTGTTGACATTGTCGGAATGGAAAAGGATTTCTCATCCTATCGTGTGCTCATTGGGCCAATGCTCTACATGATCAAACCAGGTGTTGCAGAAAAAATTGAAGCCTTTGTCAAAGAGGGCGGAATTTTTATCGCGACTTACTGGAGCGGCATGGTCGACGAAAATGATCTCTGTTTCCTCGGAGGTTTTCCTGGTCCTCTCCGCCATGTCCTTGGCATTTGGGCAGAGGAAATCAACACATTGATGCCAGATGAACATGTGTTAATGACCACAGGGAATGGACGCACCTATCATGTCGGACAATACTGCGAATCCATTCATCCTGAAACAGCCTCTGTGTTAGGGCACTTTGAGAATGGCTGCTACGAAGGACAGCCAGCTCTAACTGTCCGTTCATTAGAAAAAGGGAAAGCATACTATATGGCCTCAGAAAATGAGCAGGCTTTTTACGATGAGTTTTACGAAGACCTTATCGAAGGTATTGGCATAAAGCCTGTCCTATCGACTGCAATTCCAGAAGGAGTCAGTGTACAAAAGCGAACAGACGGTACGCAGGACTATGTGTTTTTGATGAATTTTACAGAAGAGCAGCAGAACATGTCACTAGATTCAGAGGCAAGCTATGAGAATATGCTGACAGGGCAACATGTGCCTCAAGAGCTCCAGCTTGATCCTTACGAGTACATGATTATGAAAAAATAGATTGAACGAGGCGTCTACTCATTGGACGCTTCTTTCATTTTAGTAAGTCTAAATACCCTTATATATTCATGTATTTTATATTTAAATTTGAATCTTTATATTTTATCTAAATTTTTTGACATGTTTCATCCTGCGCCAATACTGGTTTCATCATCCTTTTTCACCATTTTATAGGTATGAAAGCGGTTGCCTAATACTCATATTTTTGATACCCTTTTTTTCAATGCAGATATGGGACTGCATTGTGATAAAAAGAGCAAGAAAATGTAAACGGTTTATTGTAGGGGGAGGGACTTATGTTAACGTTTGTGGGATTGTTGATTATTTTAACGATTGTTGTATTGCTGATTTGGGGGAAAGCAAGTCCAATTGTTGCCATGGTCATGGTGCCTTTAATCGGGGCATTCATCGCAGGATTTGGGATTAATGACATTCAATCATTCTTTGAAGAAGGGATTATCAAAGTACTGCCAGTGGCGACCATGTTCATCTTCGCCATTTTATTTTTTGGCATTTTACAAGATACAGGGTTCTTTGAACCTGTAATTAAAACTTTAATCAAGCTGACAAAAGGAAATGTTGTCACAGTTGCAATGGGAACTGCTTTGATTGGAGTTATTGCACACTTAGACGGAGCAGGGGCTACGACCTTTTTATTAACTGTACCTGCGCTGCTTCCACTTTATAAAAAATTACATATGAGTCCTTATTTACTGCTGTTATTAATCGGGACGAGTGCCGGATTAACCAATATGATTCCATGGGCAGGACCGACTGGACGGGCAGCAAGTGTCTTGAATATAGACCCCTCTGAACTCTGGGTGCCGCTCATTCCAATTCAGCTCATTGGCGTTGTGCTCGTATTAGGAATGGCATTCATTTTAGGAAAAAGGGAAGAAAAGCGAATTCGGGTGAAAATTGCTGCAAATGAAATAGCTGCAGTTCAACTAGAAGGCGCAGATTGGGATCGTGCCATTCAATCTATTAGTGAAACTGGAGACGCCTCTTTAAAGCGTTATCATCTCATTTGGGTGAACCTTGTTCTGTTTTTGTGTGTTGTGGTACTTCTCGTATTGAACGTGATGCCTGCAAGTTTTATGTTTATGATTGGCCTGTCACTGGCACTATTGATTAACTTTCCGAATGTGAATCTGCAAATGGAAAGAATCAAGGCACACGCACCTAGTGCGCTGATGATGGCGGCTGTCATTTTCTCTGCAGGGTCGTTTTTAGGAATTCTTGAAGGGACAGGGATGCTGAAAGCCATTGCGGTGGACAGTATTCACATTTTACCAGCCTTCTTGCTGCCATTTTTACATATCATTGTTGGGATGCTTGGAGTGCCGCTTGATATGCTGACAAGTACAGACGCCTATTATTACGCCCTTCTGCCAATTGTTGAATCCATTACATCTGAAGTTGGCGTAACAGGCACTTCTGCGGCATATGCCATGATGATTGGAAACATCATCGGAACCTTTGTCAGCCCGCTTGCTCCCGCAGTTTGGCTCGCTGTAGGTCTTGCAGGGGTTGATATGGGGAAACACATCCGCTACTCCTTCTTTTGGATGTGGGGATTCAGTATTGTCCTTCTGTTCGTAGCGATGCTGATTGGCATCATTTAAAAAGAAAGACATGCGCTGTTGGGCGCATGTCTTTTCTTTCATTATGAAGGATATTCATTTGTGTGAATGTCTGTATTCGGCTTTCTAATAAGAGACATCAACCCAATGATAAACAATAGAACCATTGGAGCGAATGCAAAACCGATTGTTCCAATTAAAAGAGTCACTGCAGACACCAAGAAAAGAATACCAGAAAGCACGGCACGGCGATCAGTTTTTAAGAAAATCACACCTACAATCGACAGCACAGCCGCAATTGCGGAAACGACCATAAACTGAGTACCAAATGCATTGACAGAAGCTTGAAGCGTTTCAATCGGCAAGGTTTCTCCTTCCTCTTTTAACACTTCATTGATTTCATCATAAAATGATGGACCCACAGAAAGGATTAATGCCCCAAACCCGACACCAATGGCATTGAGGACAATGCTAATAATCCCCATAATTTTTTCACCTTTACGTTTAATCATGTGTAAACCTCCTAAAAAATTTAATTAACCTGTTTTCACTTCACGCTTTTGGAAGACGATTAAGGCGATGGCTAAGAAAATAGCCCAATAGATGACTAGAACTGTTAGTGAGAATCCTAGAGACATACCTTCGATAAAAGTAGGTGTGTCCGCGAAATATTGTACAGGATCGTTGGCAAACAATAAGTATTTCGCCCAATCAAAGAAGAACATCAAAATGCTTGTGATGGATGCTCCAACAATATAAGCTAACACACTAATTGCAATAGAAAGGGCCTCACTTCTAAATACCGTTGAAATGGCAAAAGAAAGTGTTCCTAGTACAACAAACATAGCACAATGTGCCAAATAATATGAAACCATATTTGCAAGCTGAGATTGTTCAATGACTTTACCATTTTGATAGGACAAATACACATAATCATGATTGAGTCCAAAGAAGATCGCACCTAGAATAAATGACAAGATAAATAGAACCGCGATCAGAAATAGAGAGTAAAGTTGAACGGTAAAGTATTTAGATAAAAGAATTTTCATTCTTGATGGTGGACGAATGAGTAATAATTTAATTGTACCATGCTTATATTCAGCCGAGACAATCGTCGCTGCAATGATAATCACAAATACACCGACCAGCTGAAGCAAATCAGCATTGATCTTCACATAAGCCCAGGCATTTTTACCGAATTGATCGGCAGGAGGTAAATTATGTTTGATCCGATACTCATTGATCGCTATATCGTTTTCAAGGGATCTTTTATAAAATCCTATATTATCCTCTTTCAATTCTTGCTTCTTTGCTTTATTGATCGATTGCAGCTCAGTCTTCCAATCACCTGAAGCTTGATCTCCGTCATTTGTTTTCACTGCAAAGATCAACGTGGCAACCATACCTAAAACAAGAAGTCCAACCATAATCCAAGTACCAACACGATAACTAATCTTCATCCACTCGTTTTGAATGAGGCGAATCATACGTCTGCCTCCTTTTTACCTGTTAAGCTTAAGAACTTATCTTCTAAGGTTTGTTTTTCGATTTTGATTTCGTACAAATGAATAGACGCGCTGCTCAAATGACGAATTAATTCTGGCATTTTTTCTTCTAGCATAGAGAAGAACAAGTACTGCTCCTCTTCTCTTACAGTGACGCCTTCCTCAAATGCACCAATGAGCTTCTGTGCTTCTTCAAGCTCCCCGGCCGCTACCTTCATTCGATAATTAACCACATCATCCTGCTTCGTTTCAGCACGCTGATCCTCAATTGCAATCAGCTTTCCTGTTTGGATAATCGCAAAGCGATCACACATCAATTCCATCTCTGACATGAGGTGACTTGAAACAATAACAGCAAGCCCTTCTTCCTTCGCAAGCCTTCTCAAGTAATCTCGTATCATTCGAATCCCCTCAGGATCAAGTCCATTGGTCGGTTCATCTAAGATTAGCAGCTTCGGTCTATGTATGAGTGCCTGCGCAATGCCCAATCGCTGTTTCATTCCTAATGAAAATGTACGCACACGCTTATGTTTCACATGCTGTAAGCTGACTAGCTCTAACAGCTCATCAATTCGCGCTTCATCCACTTTCCCATTCATTCTGGCAAAGTGAACAAGATTTTGTCTTGCCGTTAAATGATTATACATTTCTGGGTTTTCAATAATGGCACCGACATCTTGGATGGCATGCTGATAGGAGGTTTGAATACTATGACCATTAATCAGAATGTCACCAGATGTAATAGGAGAAAGACCGACCATCATACGAATGGTTGTGGTTTTCCCTGCACCATTTGGTCCTAAGAAGCCAAAGACTTCGCCCGCTTGGACAGAAAAGCTCAAGTCTTGAACAATCTTTTTCCCGCGAATATGTCTAGATACATTATGCAGTTCTAAAACGTTCGTCACGTTACCTCTCCTTCTTTGTCTAAGTATCATCTATCATTCTATTTCCTGATAAACACCATGATCCGTCAAAAATAGAAGAACACTTCCATATGGTACAGCAATGCCCAAAAGTTGTGAAGGGGATTAGCCAAAATTTAGCGAATCATCTGCCTTTTTTAAGGTAGGGTTAAGAAAACTGCGGATTTTTATGTGAAAAGAGGCTTGATTTTTTAAAAAATGAACCTTTTTCAACAGGTATATATGTATGGAATTTCGTTTGAGATTATTCCTTTCACCTATAAATAAAGAAAAGAGGCCTCTTACTGACAGCCTCCTTTCATACATTATATCTTTTTCACAAACTCTGATTTTAATTTCATTGCGCCGAAGCTAGGAATTTTACAATCAATATTATGATCGCCTTCAACTAAACGAATTCCTTTGACCTTCGTTCCTATTTTCAAAACGGATGATGAACCTTTTACTTTTAGGTCTTTAATGACAGAGACCGTGTCTCCATCACTTAACAGATTCCCATTCGCATCTTTTACCACAAGCTGTTCCTCTGCCGCTTGTTCTTGTTCAAGTGACCATTCATGCGCACATTCAGGACAAATCAGCAAACTGCCGTCCTCGTATGTATAAGGTGAGCTGCACGAAGGACAATTCGGTAAATTAGACATTTTTGTTTCCTCCAACTTTCTACATCATTTATATCGATTTTACCACATTTCTATAAAAGGAATGTGATAGAAAAGGAAACATTTTTCATCGTTTACTTCTTTCTTCCAATTTTTAACGCAGCCGCGATATTCCGAGCTGTTCTTTCTACATGAAGATCCGCATCTTGTATCGCCTCAGAAAGAGAGGTAATACCTGGAACAATACTAAACAGTGCATCAATTCCATGATCGTGTACGACTGCACTGTCTTTTGCAAGAGAGCCTGCGATGCCAATCACAGGCAAATTATACTGCTTCGCTGCTTTGGCTACGCCGATTGGCGTTTTTCCATAAATGGTCTGCCGGTCAATTCGGCCTTCTCCCGTAATAACAAGATCTGCCCCCTTGATGACGTCATCAAAATGAACAGCCTTCAGCACAATATCGATTCCTCTTTGTAAATCCGCTTGTAAAAAGCCTAATAAACTCGCACCAAGTCCTCCTGCCGCTCCTGCCCCTGCTGCATCTCCAAAGGATACATTGAACTGCTTTTCAGCTACTTGTGCAAAATGAGCCAGGTTCTTGTCTAACACTTGAACCATTTCTTCATCTGCTCCCTTTTGAGGGCCGAAAACAGCAGACGCTCCTCTCTCACCTGTTAAAGGATTATCCACATCACAAGCCGCCTCCAGCCGGACGGATTGCAGTCTTGGATCGAGCCCAGATAAATCAATTGAAGCTAATTGATGAAGCGCCCCGCCCCCTGACGTCAGGGAATGTCCTGTTTTATCAAGGAAAGCTGCACCTAATCCTTGCATCATCCCAACACCGCCATCATTTGTTGCACTTCCGCCAAGCCCAATCATCACATGCTTCGCTCCTTTATCCAGCGCTGCAAGTATTAATTCTCCAGTTCCTCTTGATGTGGTCCATAACGGATTACGTTTTTCTCTCGGAACTAGGTGTAAACCAGAAGCTGCAGCCATCTCTATGACAGCAGTCTGACCATCTCCTAACATGCCAAAAAAAGCATCCACAGGCTCACCAAGCGGGCCCGTGACCACTTGATTGACAATGTGCCCGCCCGTCGCATCAACCAACGATTGAACGGTCCCCTCTCCTCCATCTGCCATTGGCAGTTTGATATACTCTGCATTTGGCAAAATTGAACGAAATCCTCGTTCAATGGCACATGCTGTCTCATAAGCAGACAAACTTTCTTTAAATGAATCTGGTGCAATCACAATTTTCATCCTAAAGCCCCTCTTTTCTTGTCATGTCCTCAGCCAAACAGCTGGAAAACGCCAAAAATAATGGTCGATACAACGGTTAACGTCAAACCGATTAACGATTCAAAAGGCATGAGCTTCAAACGCTCTTTGATATCCATTTGAACACTTCCTGCTGTTGCATGGAAAAAGCTCCCGTGCGGCATATGGTCAAGCACTGTTGCGCCAGCATGAATCATAGCTGCCCCTGAAAGAGCAGATACACCAAGCCCAATCAGCGTTCCGCTAAACACACCACTCGCTACCGCTGTTCCTGCTGTTGTCGAAGCGGTCGCGGCTGACATAAATATCCCTGAAGTTGGCGCAAGTAAATATGGAGGTAAACCCGATGCATCCAGTGCCTGAATAAACACATCTTTTAAGGAAGAGTTCGATACGATTCCTGCTAATGTACCTGTCCCTAATAACATGATCGCTACACCTGACATTTTATGAAGCCCCGACATCGCATAATCATTGAGAAATTTCCCTTTTTTCATGAAAAGAGCACCTACAATCCCTCCAATCGGTAAAGCGATCATTGGGTCTATATTGATTTGAAAAAGCGGTCTTAAAGCCAACAATAAAATGGTAACCAGCGGACCAGCCAGTGCTTGAAAAAAAGCAGGTATTTGAACTTTACTTTGCCCAGTTTCCTCTTCAAGAACGGGCGTCCCTTTGTTTGCAAGCTTTTTAGCTAATACATATGTAACAGCCAACCCGAACACAGCCGGAATGACACCAGCAGCCATCATTGAAGTCAGAGGTACACCAAAAGCGTCTGAAGCGGCAATAGCATTCGGATTCGGTGACATGATATTGCCTGCCTTCCCGCCTCCAATCATAGCAAGGAGAATCCCCGTTTTTGAGAGCTTTGCGCGTTTGGCAATGGCAAGGGCGATGGGCGCTACCGTAATAACTGCAACATCTACAAAAACACCCACTGTAGTTAAAATCATCGTTGCAAGTGCGAGTGCTAATAGTGCCCTTGCCTCTCCAAGCCTTTTCACGATGGCATCAGCGATAGATAACGCTGCACCCGACTCAATGAGAACACCAGCCAGTACACCTGCAGCCATAATTCTAAGGACAGCCGGAATCATGTCCTTAGCACCTTCCATCATGACGTTGACGGTCTGAACAATATCTACACCGCCAACCAAACCGCCTATAAATGCACCTGCCAGCATGCCATAAGCCGGTGATACTTTTTTTAGAATGAGAACAATCGCGATCACAAGCGCCGCCATGGCTCCCAGAGTACTTACCGTCACATCTCCACTCATTCTCAATCCCCCTAAAAATATCTTTCTCCAATTGTAAGCGTTTACCCAAAGGGATTGTGTTGTGAATCCGGATGAACTTTTCTCATTTATCACTCTACTCAATTGTGCATTTGCACAATCAAGATAGTTGATTCATTAGCTGCGCCATATAAAGCTCGATTAACTGTTTTACATGACGAGGGTCTTTTCCGGTCAATTCTTGAATTTTGTCTAAACGATAACGCAATGTATTCCGATGAATAAATAAACGATCAACAATTTTTTGCAAATCACCGCCCTCTTCAATGTAAATCCTTAATGTATGGGCGAGCTCTGCTTCTTGTGTCAAAGGCTTGTAAAAGTCAGTCCATCGACTTTTCTTTTCAGCAATTCCCGCAATCATGAATAAGCTTTCCAGCTGATAAGACTCAAAGAGATACATACTTTCTTCCGGATTAAGAACCTTCCCTAACCTCAGGGCATCTCTCGCACGCTGAAAAGAAATTGGCAGCTGGCTGATGTCGTCAGCGACAGTCCCTATCCCCACTAACACTTGGCCTCCTACTGCTTTTTGCATTGTTCTTTGCAGATGACCTGCCACCTGCTTTAATCGATGTTCAGGTATGGGCTGACTTAAAAGAATCAATTCATGACAAAAGGTCATGCCAAGTAAATCATCCGCCTTCTTATCATATTGAATCGCATGCATCAATTTATGAACAGCATCCTCTGAGGATGGAACTGGCTGAAAAACAATAGCCATTCGGCGCTTGTCTAAATCCATCCCCAGCCAAGCAGCTCGATTTTTTAGCTGATGATCCCCAACATCAGAATATGAAACCAACTGATTGACAATTTCACTTTCTAGTCGATGACGCCATTGAACCCGCTCAAGCAGAAAAGATTGCTCTAACACCAGTTCAGCTGCCATCTTCACCAGCTCGGCATGATGCCGAATGTCCTCTGGCTCACCAGTAATCCCAATCACACCAACTACTTGTTCATGGAAGCAAATAGGCAAGTTAATCCCGGGTTTCACTCCTTCCAAGCGCAAAGAGGTCTCCTGGTCAATTTCCACACTGTTCCCGCTTGTCAGCACAAGTCGTGCACCATCATGTTTCTGACCAATCCTGTTTCGTTCACCAGAACCAATAATGACACCATCAGCATTCATCACATTGATGTTTTTATGTAAAATATGCATCGTACGTTCAACCATTTCTTGAGCCAATTCACTGGTCAAAAATTGCATTTGCCATCTCCCCTGAAGGTTTTTTCATTCAATGTATCATAGTGTCTTTGAACAATAAATGCAAAGTGTTTAAAAACCAGCCATTGACAAAGACACCCTGAAAAGTGTTTAATCAAATCAAAGGACCGACCGACAGTCTAGTTAAAAGAAAGGATGGCTTTATGAGAACCGTTAAACATCCTGAGGAACGTAAAAATGACATATTAAACGCAGCAGAAGCGCTTTTTTCAACCAAAGGCTATCAGAAAACAACGATTATTGACATATTAAAAGCCGTTGGCATTGCAAAAGGCACCTTTTATTACTACTTTGCATCCAAAGAAGAAGTAATGGATGCCATTATTGACAGGATCATCAAGGAAGATATCATCGTAGCAAAGCGTATTGCGGCTGAGCCAGACCTTCCAGTCGTTGACAAACTATTTCGTATCATCATGGCGCAATCACCTCAGCAAGGAAGCCATAAACAGGGCATGATCGATCAGTTCCATCAGCCTTCTAATGCAGAAATGCATCAAAAAAGCTTAATCAAAGCCATTAAAGAACTATCACCAGTGTTGGCAGATGTCATTCAGCAAGGTGTAGAGGAAGGGACATTCAAAACGAAGTATCCGCAAGAGACGGTTGAATTTCTTCTTGCTTCTGCACAGGTCATATTTGATGAAGGCCTTTTTCAATGGACAGCCGAAGAAAGTATACAACGCGCTTTAGCTTTTATTGATATACTCGAATCCTCATTGCATGCAGAAAAGGGGAGCTTTTCCTTCCTGCTGAAGCGATTATCTGGAGAGCCGGATGAAAATAATCAGTGATTGGTCACTTCAATACCAATCCTGCATACATTATAGACTGACGGTCGGTCTAAAAGGAGAGTGATATTTATGTCTTTGTTATCCAAAAGAGGGTCATCCCACTTTATATACCTCGTTCTCGGACAGATTATTTCCGTTTTCGGATCTTCTCTCATTCGGTTTGTTCTATCTTTACACGTACTGGATATGACGCACCGAGTTGATTTATATGCCTTACTTTTCGCATTATCCAATATCCCGCTCCTTCTCTCTCCCTTAGCTGGTGCAATCGCTGACCGGTTTAACAGAAGGAACTTAATGATTTTATTTGATGTCCTCACCGGCATAATGATTCTTGCCTTTTATTTTTGGTTATTCTCGGGAAATGATTCACTCTATATGATCGGAGCTGTCATGATACTGCTTGGCGTGATGAGTACGTTCTATGCTCCCGCTGTCATGTCCAGCATTCCACAGCTAGTGAAACAAGAGCAATTAGAACAAGCAAACGGCATCGTCAATGGCGTTCAGGCACTTTCAGGTGTTCTCGCACCGATTATCGGAGGAGTTTTATACGGAATGATTGGAAGCCAATCCATCATAGGTGCAAGTGCCATCGTATTTTTTCTATCAGCTTGCATGCTTTTAAGGTTAGACATTTCCTTCTCCCCTAGTCCGCTGACAGAGTCTATGGGCAAAGTACTCATAAAAGATATGAAACAGGGATTTTCTTATATTGGCAGCCAGCCATTTTTAAAAAAAGCCATGCTGCTTGCTGCAATGTTAAATTTCATCCTTACACCATTTTTTATCGTAGGGGGGCCAATCATATTAAGGGTCACAATGAAGAGCAGTGACATCATGTATGGAATAGGCATGGGCTTGATTGAATTCGCTGTCATCGCAGGCGCTCTGCTAGTTGGACTTGTAGCGAAGCATTGGCTCATTCCTACTTTATATCGCTGGCTTCTTGTCATCGCGCTCATTTTACTGCCTGTGGCGTTCTCAACATCCAAAACAGCTCTTCAATTTGGCACTTATCCAGCTTATTTTCTCTTTTTAGCAGGATGTCTTCCAATTGCTATGCTGCTAACTATGATCTCAATCGTTGTGATTTCACATGTTCAAAAGAAAACACCAAATCATCAATTAGGAAAAGTGATGGCCAATCTGACAATGGTTTCTCAATGTGCTGCTCCGCTTGGCCAAATGATGTATGGATTCTTGTTCAATACGTTTTCAGCCACCATGTATGTGACGGTGCTCATCGTTAGTACTTTCATGTTTGCACTAGCCTGCTTAACAAAAAATCTGCTTCAGCATGAAGGAGAATCAGCCTCATGAGATTAGCGTTTATAAAGAAAGACTTAACCCGTCACCGTCTTATTTCAATTGGCTTAACCATTTGCATCATGATGACTTCATTTCTCGCAACAAGTGCAGCTCAAATGATCGTACAGCTGAATGGTTCCATTTCTAACCTGCTTCATTCTGCCAAAGCGCCAGACTTTGTCCAAATGCATGACGGCGGCCTAAATGAAAAAGACATTGATGCATTTTCAAACAAGCAATCCATGGTAAAAGCCCATCAAATCGTTCCAATGATACCAATTGAACATGCAAACATCAGGTTCGGATATGAGCCTGCCAAAGCAGGTGTGATGGATCATTTATTTGTGAAGCAAAATCGCAATTTTGATTTTCTTTTAAATGAACAAAACGAAAAGCTCACTGTCAATAAAGGTGAAGTGGCTGTCCCAATTTATTTTCAACAAAAGTATCATCTCAACATAGGTGAAACGTTATTGATTGAGAAAGGAGCTAATCAATTTTCCTTTCGCATCAAAGCATTCTTGCGAGATGCGCAAATGAACCCCAGTCTTGTCAGTTCAAAAAGATTTCTTCTTCATAACGAGGATTGGGACGCAATAAATCAAGTGTTTCAACAAAAAGAGTACCTAATCGAATTTTTACTACATGATGCCGCGCAGACAGATGCTTTTCAAGCAATCTATCAATCAACACAGCTGCCACAACAAGGTCCAGCTGTCACACTACCTTTACTGCGTATGCTGAATGCATTGACAGATGGAATGGTCATTGCCATTCTCCTGCTTGTTTGCCTGCTGCTCATCAGTATAGCCCTTCTCTCTCTCCATCTTGCTATGACGGCTTCTATAGAAGAGGATGAACGTGAAATTGGCATACTGAAGGTGCTTGGGATCCCATTAACAAGAATCAAGCAATTATACGTTGGTAAGTATGCCGTGCTTGCTTGTGCAGGTTGTATAGCAGGATATGTGTTAACGCTTATATTTGGTGATATGTTTACGGCCAATATTCACCGATATATGGGGAATCAGCCTTCTTTTACTCATTGGTTAATCCCGCTTTTTGTTTCTATTGCGACGGCAATAATCGTCATCTCTTGCAGCTATGCTGTCCTAAGAAAGTTTGGTCAAATATCAGCTGCTCAAGCACTTCAAGGCGTTATCAATTCACCGGGTCATAAGAAAAGAATACCTATGCACCTCAAGAAAAGCAGGTTCATACCGATCAATATTTGGCTTGGTTTAAAAGACCTGATATCACGAAAGAAGTTGTACACGACGATTTCTTGTATTATTGCACTCTGTACATTTTTAATGCTCATGCCTATTCAGCTATGGCATACCTTACAATCACCAAATTTCATCACATACCTTGGCTCTGGTAAAAGTGACCTTCGAATAGATATACGCCAAGGAAATCATCTAGCGAAAAAGACAAACGAGATAGAATCAATGATTCGTGAAGATCAGAGCATACAAACAGCAGCCATCTATGAAACGACTTCTCTTCAGGTGAAATCAAGGGAGAACACATTAGAAACGCTCTACTTAGAAACAGGTGAGCTCTCAGAATTTCCCCTCAACTATTTACAAGGACGGCAGCCTTTAAAGAATGAAGAAATTGCCTTATCCGTATTAAATGCAGATTCACTTCAGAAAAAGATAGGAGAAAGAATCACTCTCGTAAATAATGGGCATGAAATCCAAAGAACGGTGACAGGTATTTATCAGGACGTGACCAATGGAGGCAAAACAGCAAAAGCAATATCACAGCCATTTCCTCAAACAGCTCTTTGGCAAACCATTCAAATTCAACTAAAGCCAGGAGTAAATATTGCAGAGAAAAAGACAATATTTGAAAAAAAGGTATCTCCTGCAAAAGTGACAGATATGAATGAATACATTCATCAAACGATCGGCAGCACCGCAGCTATTGTAAAAGTCATTGCATCTTTTGCTGCATTAGCTGCCTTTGGAACCTCCAGCTTAATGCTATTCATGTTTCTGCACATGTTAAAGGCGAAAGATTCGAGCCGAAACCACATGTTAAGAACAATTGGATTTTCTATAACAGATATAACATCACAATATATAACAAGCTTTATCGTTGTTCTCTCTTTTGGCGCATTTATTGGAACAATCGCAGTCAATACCATTGGTCCTGCTTTGATGAGTGTCGGTGGAGCATCATTAGGGGCGTCGAGCCTTCAGTGGCTGTCACCACAATGGGTGTCGTTTGTGTATCCACTCACACTATTTATGGTCAATTTAACTTTGATCGCCTGGTTATCGAAGACGTTTTTTTCTAGTCCAACGACAAGGCAAACACTTTTATAAGGAGATGTTTCACATGGAACACTTGATTGAAACGAAGCGATTGTCTTTGCATATCAATTCATTAAAAGGACAAAAACAAACGATTCTTAAGGATATACATTTATCGATAAAGCGTGGGGAATTCGTGACCATTATGGGGCCTTCTGGATGTGGAAAAACATCCTTACTTTATCAGCTTAGCGGCATAGAAACAGCTTCAACAGGAGAGATCAAATATAAAGGCCAAACACTATCAGAAATGACAGACAAACAGTTAACTGCTCTGCGCTTAACAGAGATGGGGTTTGTCTTTCAGCACAGCCACTTATTAAAAAATCTTAATCTATTTGACAACATCATTGCAGCAGCTTATTTAGCAAAGAAAAAGCCAAGACAAGAATTGAATGAACGAGCTCAATATTTAATGAAAAAACTTGATATTGATCATTTGGCAAATAGATATTTGACAGAAGTATCAGGAGGACAGCTTCAAAGAGCCGCTATCTGCCGAGCGCTCATGAATGAACCAGACATACTTTTCGCTGATGAACCAACAGGTGCTCTTAATTCCAGTACAACGAAGGAAGTGATGAATATTTTTTCAAGAGTCCACTCTGAAGGAGCAACACTGCTGCTTGTCACACATGACCCTAAGGTGGCTCTTCGTTCTGAAAGGATCATGTTTATGAATGACGGAGAAATTGCAGACACTTTACAATTAGGAAGATATGATTACTCAACTGCCGAGAACCGAGAAATGAAATTAAATCGATGGCTGCAAGATTTAGGTTTTTAATTTGAGTAAAAACAGGCAGGAAACTGCCTGTTCTACTTTTTCTGGCACTCAAACGAGTAATCCATAGACAAACTATTTGTTTCTAAGATGATTTTGCCGCCAGCTTGCTGACAAGATTCTGTCAGCAGCTCAATTTCTTTGCTATAAAAGTATCTCTTTGACATATAAAGAGTCACTAAAACAAGTAACAGAGTCGTGATAATGATTGTGATTTGTCTGTTTAATCTTTGAAAACTTTTTTTCATTTCAACATCCTTTCTAAAAGGTCAGAGTTTGTGTTTAATACTTACTTTTGTCTGCATCTATCAGTTTCTTATCTCATGATCTAGCAACATCATACCTGATTTTCTTTCATAGATCGACCTTCCATTTTCCCTCTGAAATAGCTAAAATTTCTTTTATTCCAAATATACGAGTGATATTTTCATACATTATCATAAAATCCATTGTAAATTTCCCTTTTTAGACTTCTAAAAAGAGATTTTATTTATTTGTGCTAACAAGTAAGCACACTTACAATATCGTACATCGCATGTATGACCATAGGTCCTTTTTATTACCTCTTGTCAATCACCTCACCGAAACGATTATATTTTACCAAAAATTGTGATATCGTTTTTTGTGAAACAGGTGAAAGGAACTTAAAGAGGTGAAATTTCCATGGCTATCATTTCTGCTGAACAGGTGGGGAATCGTTTAAATGATTGGAGAATTGCAATTCGCAAGCATGATGTACACAGTGCAAAAGCAATGTATACAGAAGTAAAGGAATTACTTCAAAAAATGGAAGAAAATCAGGAGGTCTTGACCTATTACTCATTGCTAGAAGGCAAGTATAAACTCATGTTATATGAACGTAGAGGGACAAAACTGAAGGAACAGACAGAGCCAGATTGCCCCTCTAAAACAAACGACTTAATTGAATACTATTTTTACCTATACAAAGCCCTTTACGCTTCATATAAAAGAGACTATGCATCAGCCATTGGACTGTTTAAAATTGCCGAGAAAAAACTACAACACATTCCTGATGAAATAGAAGTAGCAGAATTCCATACGAAAATCGCCAACTTATATATGCTTCTTCGTCAAAGCCTGATTTCTCTACACTATATTCAGAATGCTATTGATATTTTCAAAAGTCATGAAGGATATGAGAGAAGACTAGCTGCAGCCTTTGTCATCGCCGCTGCTAATTATATGGACATTGGTGACTTTTTAAGAGCAGAAGACTACTACAAAAAAGCATTACACATCGCAGACAGTCTCAACGATCATTTTCTAACATCACAGCTTTATCATAATATCAGCATTTTGTACGCCGAAGCTGGCGAATCAAAAAAATGTATCGATGCCCTAGAAAAGGCTCTTAGTGATGAAGACTATCTCTCTTCGTGTTACTTTCATCACTCCATGTACATGTTAATGAAAGAGCTGCTTTCTATCGATGAAAGGACACAAGCTCTCTATTACTTCGAATTGGTGAACCAAAAACATGAATCAGAGAAATGCCCCATCTATACAGCAAAAATGAATTTGCTTTACCATCTATATTTCACTGAAGATATGGCTCAAAAAGCTCAAGCCTGTTTCGATGAAATCAGCATTCTTAAAAAATTAAAAGATGCTGAAGGAGCCTGTGAATTAAGTGCATTAGCTGCAAAACACTTTGAAGAGCTGGGAGCAATTCATCAAGCCTATCTCTTTTTAAAGGAAGCTGATCGCATGAAACATCCTATCATTGACTGGGGGAATTCTAATGAAAAAAATGAGTTTATTGATTATCACTTTGACCATCGTTGTTTTAGGACAAACAGGGGCTTTCAATTCATTAAATGATGAAAATCCTGGTACAACAGAACGACCTATCGGAACTTAATATAAACATTGGTCATACAAAGAACCACTCGCCTCATCATGGCAAGTGGTTCCACATTTATTTTAGTTGCTGATAAGATATGAGGCGGTGTATATGTACCGCAAGATAAGTAAGCTCATCATTAGGAATGACGATACTATGCACCTGTTTTATATAGTCTTTGATCTTAAAAGCAACATCCATCGCTTGGGGATACAAGTGTGCAATTTGTTCAAATAACTCATTTTCTTGATCTGATAATAATTTATCAGCATAAAATCGTTCTACGAAAAATTTCACATGTGTAATGAACCGGCTGTAATGAATATTCTCCTGATCCATTTTCATATTCAATGTATAGCGCACAAGATTGACAATACTCCCGATCATCTTGGCATATTTCATACCATCTTTCGAATCGGATTCTTCACCTAATGCGTTAATTAAGTGAAAGGCGATATTGGCAGCTTCTTCTTTTGGTAATTGTATGCCCAATGTGTCATTGACTAACTCAAGTGCGTAATTCCCTACTTCAAATTCTTCTGTATAGTAATTTTTGATTTCCCAATACACACGATTCGTAATATTAATATTCTTTTTATGTCGTTCAACTGCAAAATTCAAATGATCCATTAAGGTAAAATAAACGCCTGAATTTAAAGTTGAGTTTAAACGTTTTTCTGCATATTGGACGATTTGCTGAGTTAAATCGATAAACTCCTGAGGCATTGAATCTAACAATTGAAGAAATTCTTTTGCTCTCATGTTATCGACTGACATAAAGACTTGGTCCGCTTTTTTCTCTTCTATCATTTGACCTGGTTTCTGTCCATATCCAATTCCTCGGCCGAACAAAACCATCTCCTGTTGGTTCTGATCTTCAGCCAGGACCACGCTCGAGTTTAAAACTTTTTTGATTTTAAACATCGTCATCACCTGTTTTCATGATTGTGGTGTTCAATCAAGCAATTCACCATTTGTCTCAATGACTTTTTGGTACCAATAAAATGAGTCTTTTCGAGATCGTTTTAATGTCCCGTTCCCGTCATCATCTTGATCTACGTGAATGAAGCCGTAACGTTTTGACATTTGTGATGTACCTGCACTAATAATATCAATCGAGCCCCAGCTCGTATATCCAAAGAGATCGACGCCTTCTTCAATGGCTTCTCTCATTTGACGGAAATGCTCTTTGAAATAGTTAATACGATAGTCGTCATGGATTGAGCCATCACTTTCAACTACATCCTTTGCACCCATGCCGTTCTCGACAATGATAAGAGGTTTTTGATAGCGATCATACAATTCGATTAAAGAAATTTTCAGACCAACCGGATCAATTTGCCAGCCCCAGTCAGTTGAAGGAAGATAAGGGTTTTTGACTCCACGAATGGTATTCCCTTCTGTCTCTTCTAATCCTTCTTGGGCTGATTCCGTTAAAGACATATAATAGCTAAATGAGATAAAATCTACTGTGTTTTCTTTTAAAATGGTAAGATCATCTGCTTCCATTTGAATATGAATATCTTTTCTCTCCAGCATACGCTTGATCAGTGGTGGATACTCGCCAAATACCTGAACATCTGCATAGAAATAGTTTTCTAAGTTTTGTTTCAAAGCTTGTTCCACATCATTCGGGTGGCACGTATGCGGATACGTTGTCAATTTTGTCAGCATACATCCTACCTGGCTTCCTGAGATGATACGATGGCAATCTGCTGTTACGAGAGCAGATGCGACAAATTGATGATGAAGTGCTTGATACACCGTCTCCTCTACTTTTCCTTCTGGGCAGCGATCAGGAATAATTCCCGCTGTAATGAAAGAGTGGCGGTGAATACTATCAATTTCATTAAAGGTGAGCCAATATTTCACATCATCTTTATAACGTTCGAAACAAACATTGGCGAACTTCACAAAGAGGTCGATTACTTTTCTTTCCACCCAGCCGTTGTATTTCACACTAAGCGCTAAAGGCATTTCATAATGAGAGAGTGTCACGATCGGTTCTATGTTGTGTTTTTTCATTTCTGCAAAGACACGATCATAAAATTGCAGCCCTTTTTCATTCGGTTCCGCTTCTTCTCCAGTAGGGAAGATACGACTCCATGCAATAGAAATGCGAAGTGTTTGAAATCCCATTTCTGCAAAGAGGGCCAAATCCTCTTTATAGTGATGATAGAAATCAACACCTCTGCGTTTTGGGTATTTTTTATCGTCTGGATCTTTCATCGCACGATCTATATTTTCAGTGGTAACAGCAAGATGACCTTCATAATCTTCTACACTCAAGTTGGAACGGTACATTGCAATATCTGCAACAGACGGTCCCTTTCCATCTATATTCCAGGCGCCTTCTGCCTGGTTAGCAGCAATAGCGCCGCCCCATAAGAATCCTTTTGGAAAACCTTTGATTTTTGTCATATAATTAGCCTCCTAATTGTGTGACAACCATCAATGTATCTTGACGATTGACCTCTTGTAATGGCTGTACCTGAATATCATATTGATCTGTATTTGTGACTACAGCAAGTGTTACTGGATCATATCCTGCTTCCATGATTTTTTCTAGATCAAATTCAATCAATAAATCACCCGCTTGAACACGATCTCCAGCCTGCACTTTTGGATGAAAATACTGTCCTTCCAACTGAACGGTGTCAATGCCGATGTGGAATAATACTTCAACTCCTTGGTCCGTCTTCATACCAAGTGCATGGTTTGTTTCAAACAGCAAGGTTACCTCACCATCTACTGGTGCATAAAGTGCTCCTTTTGAAGGTACAATGGCAATTCCTTCTCCCATGATCTTTGAAGAGAAAATATCATCTTTCACTTCAGATAGAGAGATCATTTGACCAATCACAGGGCTTTTGAATGTTTCTCCTGCTCCAATTTTTTCAGCAAACCCAGAATGGTCCTTTGTCTTTTCTTCTACAGTTCGATCTTTACCTAATACAAAAGCAGCGATAAAGGCGACAATAAACGAAATGACCGCTCCAATGATAGCAAACATCAAATTTCGCGGGAGCTCATCTGATATAAACATCGACATGCTTGCTAATCCAGGGCCAACAAGCACAAAGGCTTGTATACCAACTAAACCAATGAAAATTCCGCCAACAAACGAACCAATCATAACACTTCCAAGAACTCGCTTATTTTGAAGTGTCACACCATATAACGCCGGCTCTGTGATGCCAAAAAAGGCTGATATTCCTGCCGAAATGGCTGTTGATCTGAGTACCTTGTCTTTTGTTCGAAGTGCCACAGCAAAACACGCTCCACTTTCCGCAATATTATGCGCAAGTGATGCCGGTAAATAAAGTGCTTCTTTCCCAAGGGTTCCCATCGTTGTGACTGCATAAGGGACCATTGCTTTGTGCATGCCTGATGCAACCATGAATGGAAGGACCGCTGCTAAAATTGCGACAGCTACCCAGCCTACCGTATTAAACATTGTAAGAATAATAGATGAAAAACCTTGCCCCGCTGTAAAACCAATCGGTCCTAACAGAAGTAGCGTAACTGGTACAGTAATGACCAATGACATCATCGGAACGAAGAAAATTCGAATTGGTTTTGGTGAAAACCGAGTAAAGAATTTTTCCATTTGCGCGTAAAGCAATACAGAAAGAATTGCCGGAAACACTTGATACGCATAAGCTATATTTTTTACATCGAATGACAGTAATTGTGCACCTTCTGTAAGCATCGCCGTCATGTTCGGCAGAAGGAGCGCACCGACTGCTGATAGTGCGACCAGTGGGTTTACTTTTAGTTTATTCGCCGTTGTTACAGCAACTAGTAAAGGCAGAAAGTAAAGTGGTGCATCACCTACCATGTTCAGTATTTGATAGGTTTGCCCCTTTGCATCCATCCAGCCTAATAAAGAGAAAAGGAGAAGAAATGATTTTAGAATTCCTCCGCCTGCGATAGCTGGTACAAGCGGCTGGAAGACACCGACAATGAAATCTAACAGAACTGTGCCTGCTTTTCTTTTTTCTTTTGGCTGATTGGATGGCACGTCTTGGCTTGATGAGCTGCTGCCTATTAAACTTGTTACCTGTTGATACACTTCAATGACGTCATTCCCAATAACTACTTGGCATTGTCCTGACATTCTGACGGCTATAACACCTGGTGTATTTTCTAGTGCTGGTACATCTGCTTTTTTCTGATCGATTAGTGTGAAGCGAAGTCTTGTTGAACAGTGCTCAAGGTGCGCAATGTTTTCTTTGCCGCCTACATGCTGTAAAACGTCTTTGGCAATTTGTGCGTAATCCATTTTTTCTCCCCCTTTTCTCATACACGAGACCTATATTTTGGCAATAAAAAAAGGACCTAAAACGACAAATAATAGAAATTCATCGTTTTTAGATCCTGCCTGCATGACCAGTCACATGTCTAATTTATTCATATTGGATTTGTTTTTAGTATATATTGATTATATGAAAGCGTCAACATTTATTTTTCTAAAAATTATTAAGGTCTATATACCCAAATTGCTCTTCTTTCATTGTTGAAGTAACCTTCCTCTTTTTTTATACGATAAATATCCTTTTATCATTCACCACAAACTACTTCCATCTAAAAACCAGATAAGTTTAAAATGACCCATCTGGTTTATCATCATCTATTTTTTCTTTTCTTCAGCCTGCTTTTTGAATGCTTCCGTTTGTTCTTGATATTCCTCTTTCGTGACAGCTTTAAATTCTATTGTACCGCCTGCCATTTTAAAAGGAAATTTAATTGATGTTGCATCTCGATCAGTTTCCCCTAAAATAAAACCCTTTTCAATTGCAGGATAAGTACTCAAATCAAACATTATCCCATCTGAAACACCACCGGCTGTATGTTTCGTTTCTTTATATGGTTCATCACCATCTCCTGGGACCGTTCTCATAATAAAAGAACCTGCCCATTCAGACTGCATATACATCCGTTTTACTTTTAGAAATAGCTGGTATGAACCATCCTCCGCTGTATACAGATAACCATAAGCGCCTGTTACTTTCTTAATAAAGTTTCTTACATAATCATGGAATCTATTCTCAGAGTCCTCCATCAGTTCATCATATCGGTCATGAATGTCCTTTTGAACAGCTCGTAGTTTATTTTGATCAACTGCTTTGTATGTGATGCTTTTCTTTTCACCTTGTTTTTTCACAGAAAGATGTTTTTCAGCAGGGTGAACTTTATATGTGACCGTCTCTTTTCCTTGCTTCACTTGAAATTCGTAACCGTTTTCAACAGTTTTTCCAGTTAATTTATATTTGTTGATAAATAGATTAGGATCAAAATGTCTTTTTGGGTTTTCCTCCAAAATGGTTTCATTCAGATACCCTGTGACTTTCCCTTTTCTCTCCGTTACCTTGAACCAGTTCACTTGATCCTTTGTCTTATATACAAACGCGTAAGATTGGTTCAATACACTCTTTTTTGCATTTACTTGATATGCTATCCAGCTGACAGCACCGATGACTAGTACCGTTAAAATTGCCACAATCCAGATTTTCGATTTATTCATATATACCTCCTCTGATCATTGATCTGACGGATTTTTATTTTTTCTATCAATATATGAGTGATGCATCTCCTAGCGATCTCTTCACCTCCTTCATTGAATTTTTTCTAAAACCCCCTTGTATCACCATTGGATATCGCATATTATATATCTATATGATATATCTTTTAGATAGGTGTGCTGATATGAAAAAATACAATGATACGACGTATGCGATTTTAGGTATTTTAACGACTGATTGTAAGTCAGGGTACGAAGTGAAGCAATTAATTGATAGAAGCCTGCATCATTTTTGGAAAATCAGTTATGGACAAATTTATCCAGCTTTAAAGTTAATAGTCGAGGAAGGCCTTGCGGAAGTTTCACCTGCTGCTACTTCTGGCCGCTCAGACAAGCGGGAATATCATTTGACTGAAAAAGGACTGGATACGTTAAGAGAGTGGCTGGCGCAGCCGCTCGATCAGTTACCAACAGAGCGTAATGAGGTGTTATTAAAGTTATTCTTCGGTCAATATCTTTCGTTTGAGAAAAAATTGGTGCTTTTACAGGATTATGAGCGGCAGCTCCGTATTCGTTATGAGACATATGTTGCGATTGAACAAAACATTCAAGAGCTGTATCCAGATGAAGCGGATGCGAAGTATTGGCTGTTTACTTTAGATTATGGAAAAAGAGTGGCTCAAGCAGGAATCGATTGGTGCGTAGAAACACTTCATTTGATGAAGAAGGAAGGGTAAATGAATGAAAAAAGATATACGTGCTGGCAGATTTACAACGGACAATTCTGATTCGATTGTTGTGTTCATCATCGGAATGAGGATCAACAAACGCTGGGCCATTCATCAATGGCTGCCTGTGTTCATGGCGATGCCTGGCATGATCAAGGAGCTGTATACCCATCAAGATGAGCTTGGGTTTCTTGGAACAGAGAATTACTTCGGATTACGTACGACAGCGATGATTCAATATTGGAAATCAACAGATGACCTCCTTGCCTATGCCAAGATGGAGAAACATTTGGCTGCTTGGAAAGAATTTAACCAAAGAGCACGAAATAATGACGCGGTCGGAATTTATCATGAAACGTACCAAATTCAAGCCGGCTCGTATGAATCCATTTACGTGAACATGCCTTCCTACGGACTGAGCCAAGCGAAATCTCCTATTTCAATCAGTAAAGGACAACAAACAGCGAAGGAACGTCTGAATACAACAAATTCCTAGAGAACGATTCTCTAGGAATTTCTTTTTGTAACGGTCACAAAATGCTTTAATATGCGGGCTGTTAATCCCCATATGGTGTAGTTTTCGTAATCATAAAACCATTCCTCAATCGAACGGCTTCCCCAGCTGTATTTTTCACCATTCATGATTTTTTCATAAGGGAAATCCTCTCCTGGTGTTGGCTGAACGGATACATGATGTAAGTACGGCTCATATTGGCTGAGCCATGATAGAGGCACGGTAAAAGTCTCCTCTACTTCTTCTTGATTAAAGGAGTGTTTCACTTTTTGCTCATCAATGATACCGACATATGGGTACACCACGAAGGATGGAGAAGCGATATAAGGACTAAGCTGTCCAAGGATCTCGACCGATTCTGGCGGAATTCCCAGCTCTTCATGTGTTTCTCGCAGTGCAGCTTCCTGTGCAGTTTCGCTGCCGTCAAGCTTGCCCCCAGGAAAGCTAATATCCCCCGGCTGTTTTCTCATGGTCAGCGATCTTACCTCAAATAATATATGCCATTCTCCATTTACTTGCACCAAAGGGATAAGGACTGCTGCTTTGAACGCTGTCTCTTCTCCAATGAACAACGGTTGTGATTGATGTAAGTCATTTTTTAATTGATCAATGAACACGGACATCACCTGTTTTCTGTTTCTCTTTCCTTTAGCGTATCATGGTTCACCTTTTCAATAAAGATGATCTTTCTGACAATTATTTTTATCATTTTGACAACTTTACTTGTCAAAATGAATATAATGCTTTACAATCAAGGAAAGATTTCAATCAAAATTGAGGTGACAGAATGAAAAATCGGTTAAAAGAGCTTCGTGCGCGTGATGGTTTAAATCAAACTGAGCTTGCAAAGCGTGCAAAGGTCTCTCGTCAGACCATCAGCTTAATGGAACGAGATGAATTAATGCCGTCTCTCTTGCTCGCTGTTAAGCTTTCACGTATTTTTCAGGAACCCATTGAACGTATTTTTCTATTCGAGGAGGATGAACTATCATGAAAACTATATACAAAATGCTCTTGGGTGCTCTCCTTGGCTTTCTCGGTGCTTACTGTCTGCTGGCAGCCGAATTTGAGATGACACTTCTTGATATTGCATTTGAAGCGACTCTTGTCATCAGTGGATTGACGATTTTATTGATTATTTATTGTTTTTCAGGGATTTCACGTATGAAAAAAAGAGTGTCTCTTTCGGTTTTTGGAGATGAGGAGGATGAACTGGAGGCAAAGCAATATCGGACCTTTACTGATTTGACTTTAGCCAATACGGTGAGTACGATTTTGTCCATTATTGCAATCGGTATAGCCATCGTCACCGAGCAGCCACTCTGGCTGATTCTCGTCAATGCTGCTTTATTTATGGTCACCATTATCAGTTCTTATGCAGCGATATCCGTTCTTAAACTTGTCTATCCTAATCGCAATCTGCCAAGTCCGTCCGACAAAGACTATAGTAAAAAGCTGCTCGCCATTTCAGACGAAGGGGAAAAGCATGTGATGCTTGGCGGACTGTTTCACACGTATCAAATGATGAATATCCTATTGACCAGTGCCATGTTTATTTTGATTGTGTATTCCCTTGGAGCCAATCACTCTCAGCTGTTCTCGATCATGGTGATTGGACTTGTTTTGATCATTTTGAATGCAAATTATGTGCTGAGGATTAGAAATCGTTAAATGATAAAAAGCACAGCGTTATCTAAATGCTGTGCTTTTTTTCGTCCGTTACGATGCACGGCGTTTCTTTCGTGCATAAATCAAAAATAAGAAACCAAACCATACCGGTGTCAATAGCAGCGCTGGACGTGTTGCGTCTGCGAAGAGCATGATCACGAGAATGGCTGCAAAGAGCGCAAGAACACAAATGTTCACAAAAGGTGTGAACGGTGCTTTAAAGGTAGATGCTGTATGCAGTTCAGGCTTTGTTTTTTTATATTTCAAATGACAAATTAAAATAATACTCCATACCCAAATGAAACAAATGGCACTGATCGTGGTAACAATACCAAAGGCTTGTTCGGGAATCAGCTTGCTTAAAAGTGCACCGACCGATACCACAATCGTTGAAACGAATAGCGCATTACTTGGGACCGCATTCTTGTTCAAACGTCCAAAGGAAGCCGGCCCCTGCTTTTGATGACTGAGATTATACAAAATGCGGCTCGTCGAGAACATGCCGCTATTACAAGCTGATGCCGCAGACGTCAACACAACAAAGTTAATGAGCCCCGCTGCTACTGGTATCCCAATGAGTCCAAAGGTTTTTACAAAAGGACTTTCTGATGCACTGAGCTCAGTCCATGGGTTAATACATAGTAAGACAAAGATCGCACCCACATAGAAAAATAGAATTCTTAATGGAATCTTATTAATCGCAGAAGGGATATTTTTTTGCGGATTGGCTGTTTCTGCTGCGGACACACCAACCAGTTCAACTCCCACATACGCAAAAATCACCATCTGGAATGACAACAAGAAGCCTGTGACACCATTCGGGAATAACCCGCCATGAGACCATAAATTCGTTACTGTCACCGGTCCGGCATCTGTTTGAAAACCAATGATTAAAAGAACAATTCCAACCCCGATCAATAATAGAATCGTAATCACTTTAATGAGTGCAAACCAAAATTCCATTTCTCCAAAAAGCTTCACCGTTAATAGATTCAATCCTAGTAAAATCAACAAACATATGATGGCAGGAATCCACTGCGGGATGTCAAACCAATACTGCACGTACACCCCGACCGCAATGACATCTGCCATCGCTGTCATAATCCAGCAAAACCAATATGTCCACCCTGTCACAAAGGAAGCCCACGGGCCGAGATAGTCCTCCGCAATATCGGTTAATGACTGATAGCCTGCCTTCGATAAAAGCAATTCTCCGAGTGCCCTCATGACAAAAAAGATGGCCATTCCGACAATTAAATAAGCAAAAATAATTGAAGGACCTGCCAATTGAATAGCTTTTCCAGATCCTAAAAACAACCCTGTTCCAATGGTTCCGCCAATGGCAATCAATTGCACATGACGGTTTGATAAATCTCGTTTTAATTCTTGTTGAGCCAATGCTAACACCCTCCTACGACACGATCTTATACTGAAATAATGAACCTTTTAAAAAAGTCCATAAAAAAAGAGATTGGATGCGCTCCAATCTCACGGTCATAAAAGAATAGCAAAATAGAGAAAAGTAATACACGGCATCATCCATGCATCACAAATACAATATTTCGTACTCTTCTGTCCTTTTGCCTGAGATTGTGAACCCTTCGGCGCCGCACATACATGCGGTCTCTCCAGAAGCTGCTCCTGCTATAGTGTGACCCACAGCAATCATAGCCTTCGTTATTTAATTAAAATGTTGCTATTTCTGAATAATTTCATATTTTACGCCTCATTCAGAAAGCTGTCAATGGTAATCTTTTATGATTTACAGCGGTACGCATATGTCTTCACTTCATCAATCCCCCCTGATTCATGTATAATAAATCAAAAGATGTTCGGCTCGTTTGATGGAGAAATCCCTCTTGATCATGAACAAAGTTAAGCAATCCATGGAAGTTGGTGAAGATAAATGAAAAAAATGAACAAACAGCGTGTTACATTACAGGAAGTCGCCAAGCATGCTGGTGTCTCGACTTCAACGGCATCACTCGTTGTTCGAAATAATCCTAGAATCTCTGAAGCCACTCGAAACAAAGTACTGCAATCCATGGAGGACTTAGGATACGTATACGACCGCGTTGCTGCCAACATGCGGTCAAAAAGCTCAAATATCGTTGGTGTGATTGTGACGGATATTTCTAACACCTTTATTTCGGAGTTTTTAATTGGCGTACAAACCACGCTTGAATCGCTGGGCTATACTGTTTTACTTGGTACAACCTTTGACAGTGTTGATAAACAGGAGCGGCTCATTTCCACTATGGTAGAGCATCGTGTAGGCGGGATTATTTTAAACCCAGCTTCGAAGAGTTCTGCTCGAACAGTCAAACAATTAAATCAAATTCGCACCCCAAAAGTACTGGCAAATCGTGAATTATCAGACGTGCAATGTGATTATGTCGGTGTTGATTATGAACAAGGTACTTGGATGGCGGTTCATCATCTTCTTCAAAAGGGACATCGACGCATCGCCTTTTTAGGCGGCATCAAAACCTCTTCGACTTGGATTGAGCGGATGAAAGGTTTCAAAAGAGCTCATGACGAAGAAAATGTGACGATTGATGATTCTCTTATTATTGATATAGTACCTACTCGCGAAGGCGGGAAAGAAGCACTCGCCCAAGTGATGGATCAGCCCGAGCCCCCTACTGCTATTTTTTGTTTTAGTGACTTAGTCGCTTTTGGAGTCATTCAAGCACTGTCAGCAAGAGGCATCCAGCCTGGTGAAGATATTGATGTGGTTGGATTCGATAATGTTCCCGAGGCGGAGATGTACCATCCACCGCTCACTACTGTTTCCTCCTTCCCCCGATCCATCGGGGTAAAAGCAGCGAACCTTTTATATCATAAAATGAACGAGCAGGATGAAGAGCTGCAGCGATTGATTTTAAAGCCTCAACTTCATATTAGAGAAACCTCTCCCTCATCATGAAAAAAGAGAATTGCGTGCAGCAATTCTCTTTTTTTATTGATCAAGTCAACTATTTCTTTGTTTCATTTTTCTTTTTTTAAATCACAAAGTCATAAACTTGACACATTTAAAATGCAGGAGTATATTTATCTCGTTGCTTCTTTTAGTATATCGTTATACCTATTTCATCCTATCGTTATTTCTAGCAAAAAACAGTTAAAAGTGACTTTTTATGATTCTGATCAAATCATGAAGTTTTACTTCCTAATCAAGGCTGTTATTATTTTTTACATTTTAGTAGAACGATGTACTCGATTGAAGAACAGATGAATATTCATTATTTTTTTCATCAATCACATATAAGGGGTGTTGTGATGGGCTTCATATTATTCATTTTTAAGGAAACAATAACAAAGGGTATACAAAGAATTTGACCTTAAAGGGGTTTCAAATATAGGAGTGGGAACATGAAAAATCCTTATATAAAATCGTCACTTGGCATGTATTTAAATTACTTCATGCTTGGCATGATCAATATTATTGTAGCTTCCAACATGGACAGCTTATCTGAACGCTACCATGTAGATATTCCGAAAATCAGCTTGCTTGTATCGGCGATCGGAATTGGTAAACTCATTGCGCTCTTTTTCTCAGGCCGGTTAGCCGACAGCTGGGGACGTAAGCCTGTCATTATTACAGGAAATTTTCTTTACTTATTATTCTTAATCGGTATTCCAACGACAACAAGTTATACACTGGCATTTATCTTTGCGATCTCAGCAGGGATTGCCAACTCACTGCTTGATTCAGGAACCTACCCTGCTTTGACAGAGTCATTTCCGAAAAAAGCAAGTTCGGCTTCTGTATTAGTAAAAGCGTCTGTATCCATTGGGGCGACTGTTCTTCCATTTATCTTGGCGTTCCTAGTGTCACATGATATCTTCTGGGGCTGGGCGTTCTTTGGACTAGGGCTTCTTTATTTACTCGTAGGGATTTACTTAATCTTTATGCCATTCCCGAACCATAAGCAAGTTTCTTCACAAGAGGCTCTTCCAGTACAGGACCAGCTGAAGGAAGAACCAAAAATGCTTGGCGAAGGTTTAGCTGTTGTACTTATGGGTTTCACGTCGACTGCATTGTTTGTCGTATGGCAGACATGGCTTCCGCAGCTCGGGTTAAAATTAATCGGACTTGGCACAGAACAAGCCACACAGCTTCTATCTTATTTTAGTATTGGTGCACTTGTATCTGTTCTATTGCTTTCAGTAGTCTTAGATAAATTCATTTCACCGATTATGGTGGCGATCATTTATCCAATTGGTGCGTTCCTTGCAATGCTTTCACTTTTCCAAATCGAAACGTACAGCATTGTTATTGTCAGCACCTTCTTCTTAGGACTATTTACAGCGGGAATCTTCCAGCTGGCGATGAGTATTATGATGAAATTGTTCCCGACAAACAAGGCAACGGCTTCATCCTATGTCAACATTGCGGCAAGCTCAGCGTTTATTCTCGTGCCGCTCATTACAAGTGGATTGGTCAGCACGTACGATATTAAAATGACGTTATTTTTCGATATGATCATTGCGGTTATTAGCGTATTACTAGCGGTCTTTGTTCTTGGACGCATGAAAAAATTATTTAGATAATTAAAGGAGATGTCAATCATGACAAACATACATGAACGTAATATTGATGGAAAAACAAAATTAGTCGGTCTTCTTGCTACACCAATCGGGCACAGCCTTTCACCACGTATGCATAACCTTGGCTATACACTAACAGGTATCAACTATGCTTACCTTGCATTTGAAGTAGGGAATGATGAACTAGAAGCAGCCGTAAACGGTATGAAAGCAATGGGTGCAGCTGGATTTAACGTCTCTATGCCGAACAAAATGAAAGTACTGGATTACTTAGACGAACTAGATGATTCTGCAAGATATACACGTGCTAGTAACACTGTAGTGAACAAGGATGGTAAGCTCATCGGCTACAACACAGATGGTCTTGGATATGTGAAAAACTTGATTGAACATGGCGTTGAATTAGCCGGCAAGAAAGTCACACTAGTTGGCTCTGGCGGCGCTGCGACTCCGATCGCAATTCAGCTTGCACAGTCCGGCATTCGTGAAATTAGTATTTTTGCTCGTAATGATCAATACTTTGTTCAAGCAGAAGAAAATGTAAATTACATCAACAACGAAATGAAATCCTTCGGTGTCAAAGCAAACATTTTCCCGCTTGAAGACAAAGACGCGTTCCGCCGTGAAGTAGCAGAAAGTGCGATCCTGGCAAATGGGACAAGCCTTGGCATGAAACCACTAGATCAACTCAGCATTATCGATGATACACTTGATGTACTTCGTGAAGATTTGATCGTGACAGATGTTGTATACAATCCGCAAAAAACAAAGCTTCTTGCGCAAGCACAGGAAGCTGGCGCCAAAACCATTAACGGTCTTGGAATGATGCTATGGCAAGGTGCACTTGCTTACAAACTCTTTACTGGTGAAGATATGCCAATTGATCAAGTAAAACAAATTCTGTTTGAAAATGACCGTTTCTAAAACAAAAAAAGACAAAGGGCTAAAATGATGATCATTTTAGCCCTTTTTTTCTGTTTAGCGTGATAAGTTACGGAGCGAATTTGGCATTCGTGAGCACCGGAGCACAGCCCTGACAAAAAATGAGAGGGTTGCCTACACGCTGAGACGACTTCCTGAATGGAGGTCGTCTTTTTTTTAATCATGTACCATAACTTGACGGTAGCGATACAGGATATACAGTGCGCCAATAATGGCCGCAACAGCCACAACTGCATCGAACATAAAGATTTGTAAAATGGACGCGTGACTCTGAATTAAACCTGTTACGACCGGGATGACGACAGCTGACACGCCGCCCGCTGTGGAGATAATCCCAGTCATCGTTCCTTTGTTTTTCCAGAAGAATTCAGCCATCACAGTTAACGTCAACTGAAAAACTCCTGCTGTTGAAAATCCCAATACAAAAGCATTGACGGTTCCTATGACTGGGGATTTCACGACCAAGAGCACACAAATGGAAGCAAGTGTAATGATTGGATAGATTAGCAGTACAGTGACCGGACGGACAAAGCGGCGCAAAAGAAACGCAAGCATCACGACGGACAGCAGCCCGCCCATGCTATAGTAACTAAGCAGTTTCACAGCACTGCCCGATGTCATCCCCAAGATGGCCTCACCGTACGTAGGAAGCCAAATTTGCGGCAACGCATACAGTCCATTTGACGTAAAGCTGATCACAATCAGTGCGATCCCTTCTCTCCAAAATGTAGGCTCTGTCGAGAAGCGCGGAAGTCCGTCATGCTCCGTTACCTGGACTTGCTCCACCTTGCGATGATTCGGAAATGGCAAGGTCCACAGCATCAAGACATTCACAAGATAGATCAGAGCAGGAACAAAAAATGCCATTCCATAAAACAAATCATGCTCTGCTAAAAAGTAAATTGCCAGTGGCAAAATGGTTGCCCCAATGGATATAAAGGCCTTCACCATCACATTCGCAGACCCCGAGTTTTGCGGAAAAGCCTCCATTAAAGCAGGATACGTTCCTGCATCCATTGCCGAATTCGCAACCCCTGCCAAAATCGCAAATGCAAACGCGATTTGATAACTCGGAGACAATGGGATTCCGATGAGGAACACCGCCATCAGCACACCAGAAACCAAAATGACCGGCTTTCGCCCAAAACGATCTGACAGTACGCCTGATAACCCATACGTGAGCACCCTGCCAATGCCAAGCGCCGAAATCATATAACTAATTCCCGCACTATTGGTATCTAACTGTTTGATTAAAAATGGCATATTTGAAGCCAAAATAATATTGACCATACCTAATAAAAAATAATTAATATACAGACTAGAAGCCGTTCTCACATACGGATTCCTCATCCTGACACACCCCTTAACACCATCGCAATGAAGTGACAAATAATGGTTACGCTTACAAGATCTCATATGTGAGGAAGAACAGCTTTGCAGCCTTCACGTTCATACATCTCATCATGTCATGCAGCTCACAGCTTACACGCCCTTCATGTATCAAGCATTTCTTCAATTTTTCACTGCTCTTATTTTATACGAATGCGAAAGGTAAAGATAGTGAATTGCTTAAATTTGAAGGGAATTCATTGATCAAGCGTATGACACCATCGATAAAAAAAAGGAGTGGTTCATTCCACTCCTTAAATGATGTCTCAATTCTGTACATCGTTCATTTTCAATCCATTTTGACGAATGACTTCTTGATACCAGTAAAAGCTTTTTTTACGTGTTCGATTTAATGTTCCGTTTCCATCGTTATCTTGATCCACATGGATAAAACCATATCGCTTTTCCATTTCTGATGACGAGTAACTAATTAAATCAATAATTCCCCAGCTAGTGTAACCCATTAATTCGACTCCATCCTCAATGGCTTCTAACATCTGCTGGAAATGCTGCTCATGATAGCTAATCCGGTAGTCATCATTTATCTTTCCATCCTCTACCTTATCGTATGCACCTAAACCATTCTCCACAATAAACAGTGGTAGTTGATAGCGGTCGTATAAGTCATTTAAAGAGATACGAATTCCAATCGGGTCAATCTGCCATCCCCATTCACTCACTTCTAAATATGGGTTTTTCACTCCACCTATTGTATTGCCGCTGACAGTTTCCATGCCTTCACTATTTTCAGTAGCAACCAAGGAATTGTAGTAGCTGAATGAAATAAAATCAACAGTATGCACCTTTAGTAATTCGTCATCTCCCAGCTGTTTCTCAATGTGAATGTTCTTTTCTTTGAACAGTCGATTGATAAAACGTGGATACTCACCGCGCACCTGTACATCTGTGAAAAACATATTGAACTGATTGTTCTTTGATGCCTTTAGAACATCCTTTGGATTACAGGAATACGGATATGTTGTTAATTTCGTCAGCATACACCCTATTTTTGCCCCCGGGATCATCTCGTGACAATATTTAACGGCCAACGCACTTGCAACAAATTGATGATGCAATGCTTGATAAACGGCCTGTTCTACATTGTCAAAGCGCTCTGAAACGATTCCACCGCTTGTAAATGGATGTCGGACAATACTATCAATTTCATTGAAAGTCAGCCAATACTTGACTTTATCTTTGTATCGATCAAATACCACTCGACTAAATTTCACAAAGAAATCAACGACAATGCGATGAGACCATCCTCCATATTGATTCACTAAATATAGCGGCATTTCGTAATGAGATAACGTGACGAGTGGTTCAATATCATGTTTCTTCATTTCATCGAATAGGCGGTCGTAAAATAATAATCCCGCTTCATTTGGCTCTTCTTCATCACCGTTTGGAAAAATACGTGTCCATGCAATCGAGACACGTAACGTCTTCAATCCCATTTCTTTGAACAACGCCATATCTTCCGGATAACGATGATAAAAGTCTACACCTCTTCGTTTCGGATAACCTTCAGCGGTATCTGCACGCATCGCTTGCTGAATTTGTTCTTCATCCACTTTATTGTGCTTTTTATAATCAGACTTACTGAGACCTTTTTTAAAGATCGCCACATCAGCAGTCGATAACCCTTTTCCGTCTACATTCCAAGCACCTTCTGCTTGGTTTGCCGCAATGGCGCCACCCCATAAAAAACCTTCTGGAAATTTCTTGATTTGATTAGACATGTTTCTTCCTCCTCAAGACTATGTGTTATTTCTTTGAACCACTCGATTGACATGAATAATTAAATACATTTTTTCGTCATTGGATATCGTGTAATCAACATTTGTTTTTATATATTTCTCGATTTTCTCCACACATTTTACTTCTTCAGGGTATTTTCTCATGATTTGATCGATTAGATCGTGATCATCTGTTTCAAGCATTTTATTCTCAAGCAAACGCTGAACAAAGAACTGTAAATGTGTTAAAAACCTGGAGTAATTAATCGTATCTGTCGGAATGTCGATCTTATAATGCATTTTGATAATATTTAAAATGTCTTTGACCATATTGGTCATCATCACGATTTGATTTAAATTATCTTTGGTCTGCTGCGCATTTACTAGATGAAATGCAATATTCGCCGCTTCTTCTTCAGGCAGCTGAATGCCTAACTGTTTTTCAATCAGCTCTAGTGCATGCAGACCAATGCTAAATTCCTCGGGGTAAAATTTCTTTACTTCCCACAGCAGGCGATTTTGTATCGTTAAATTTTCCTTAAAGCGCTTCGTAGCCATGAAAAGGTGATCGGTTAAAGAAATATAAAGATGCTCATTTAAGTGTGTAGATAAACGGCGCTTCGCATAGGATATAATCTCATCTGTCATGATTAAAAATTCCTCTGGGGTCTCCCGCATAAGCTCAGCTAAATCATTAGAAGTGCTCTGATCTTCTAGCACATAAATCTTTTGAATATCAGACTCTTGAATAAGACTGCCTGGCTTATTTTTAAATCCAATGGCTTTACCCATTACGATGATTTCCTTACCGTCATCTCTTTTAGCGAGAACCACACTGGTATTCAGCACTTTTATAATTTCCATACCATATCACCTTCCTGGTTACATTCAAACTCAATTTATAAGACAGTTAAAAGTGGCTGCTGATGACCAGAAACAGGATTCGTTTTTCCCTCTTGGGGTAAAATTTCTAAATAATCAGCTGTATTTGTAATAATGACTGGTGTTGTTGTGTCATAGCCAGCCTTCTGTATATTCTGTTGATCAAATTCAATCAGAAGTTGACCTAGTTTTACTTTATCACCTTTTTGAACATGTGAAGTAAAATATTGTCCATTTAAGTTCACGGTATCAATACCAATATGAATCAGAACTTCCACACCAAGGTTGGATTTTAGACCAATGGCATGATTTGTATGGAATATCATTTCCACTTGTCCATCAAAAGGAGCGAATACTTTCCCTTCACTAGGTTGAATCGCTGCCCCTTTCCCCATCACTTCTTCAGAGAATACTTTATCATTCACTTTTGCTAAAGGAATGATGTCTCCTTTCATCGGTGCATAAATGACTTCACGATTTCTTGTGCTTTCTGATGTGGAGACAGGCTCGTTTTTCTTCTCGATGTTTTCAGTTTCTGCATCTTTAAAGCCGATGATGTAAACAGCAATAAACGCAACGACCGCTGAAACGACTGCACCAATAATGGCAAACGTAAAGTTTGAAGTCCCTTTTTCAATGAAAATCGGCATTGTTGCGATACCAGGTGAAACCATGACAAACGCCTTTAGCTTAATCAATCCTACAAATATACCTGAAACCCCTGCTCCAATCATACATGCGAGTAATGTTTTCTTAAGTTTTAAATGAACGCCATATAATGCAGGTTCTGTTATACCAAATAAAGCAGAAATTCCTCCGGACATTGCAATTTGTTTTAACTTAGGGTCTTTGGTTTTAAAGGAAACAGCCAAAGCACCTCCACCTTGCGCAAAGTTAGCCGCTAGCATGGCCACCCCGATAAGAGCATCGTATCCAGGCGAAGCAAGAGAAGCGATAACAACTGGATAGAACACCTTCTGCATCCCAAACATGACGATAAAAGGTAAGAAAACGGCTAAAATCGCAACAGCTGCCCATCCCGCAGTTTGCTGGATCCATAAGACCCCTGCGGCTAAACCTGCACCAAGATACATACCAAGCGGTCCTAAAAACAGTAAACCAATCGGAGCAACAATGATCATTGTGATTAAAGGAACCATAAAGATTTTGACCGGTCCCGGTGATAATTTATCTGCCAGCTTTTCTACATAAGACATCAGCCAAACAATGAGTATAATCGGAATGACCGATGAGCCATAAGAAACAGCTTTCAGTGGAATACCCGCAAAGACAACTGGATCCCCGCTGCTAAACAAGGCTGTTAAGTTAGGATGTAGCAATACCCCTGCCAAAGCCATCGATACCATAGGGTTTGTACCAAATTTTTGTGAGCTTGTATAGGCTAACAAAATAGGTAGGAAGAAGAACGCTGCATCTGAGATGATTTTCAATACCAAATAGGTTTGGCTGTCTTCTTTCATCAAATTCAGCATCGGCAATAAAATCAGTAAAGCCTTCAACATCCCTGCCCCAGCGATCGCAGGGATGATCGGTGCAAAAATGCCAGTGATTAAATTGGCAAAACGATTGAAATATCCTTTCAAGCTATGATCTTTGTTCTGTACAATTTGTCCGCTTGCTTCTGGATTTTGATCAATCAGTTTTGCAAACTCTTTATATACATAACCAACATCATTGCCAATAATAACTTGATACTGACCTGCCGTATCTGCTACTTGAATGACGCCATCAAGGCGACTAATTTCTTCAGAGTTTGCGAGTGAGGAGTCTTTTAAAGTCAGCCTTAATCTCGTCATACAGTGGATGGAGTTTTGAACGTTTTCACTTCCACCAATATGTTTAAGAATGTCTTGAGCTAAGTCTTTATGGTTCATTAAAGTCACCGCTTTCATTTTTGAGTATAGGCGCTCAGGCAACAAAAAAAGACCTGGATTGGGTGGGATTATACAAATACAGATATCCCATCCAATCTAGGTCTTGCCTGCCGAACAGTAACACGCCTTATTGAATGTACGCATTATTCTATTTTTAACTTTTCATCGTTTCATGAAACCGCTTTTAACATGTTAATATCTTTATAGTAATGAATTCTTTTAACAAAAGCAATATTTTTCTTACAAATCAAATAATAAATTTATTAAATATAGATCAAAGAGCACTAATATATCATCTAATCGTACCTATTGAAGATAAATGGTATTGTCATGCTCTTTCAAATAAAAACCGTCTAAACTAAAAGCCCCCAAGTACTTAACTCATAAAAATATTCCGTCCGTTCAATGCATAATCCAAAATGAAGATCCTCTGTGACTAACATAAAATCTCCATATCCACTTGAAAATTTCGTTTGCTCAAGAAGCTGGTTTACATGGCTAAACACTTCGTTCACGTTTACTAAAAGAGCTTCAATTTCATGCTCTCGAAAAAACATGATTCTAGCTTCTTTGGAATAACGTTCTGCATTCTTGACCAATTCCTTTAACATTTGTGTAGACTTTTTTATATGTTCTTGATAGTTATCCCCATGTATTTGAATCTTATTTTCTCTTGCATAAAGGAAAGGAAACACCTTCTGACAAAACAATTGATTTTCTTCGATATCTAAAAAGGGGTGTTCTGGAAGTGTCATGTAGCTCAATTCGTTCATTTAGTGCTTTCTTCTGCTTTTTCTTTTTAAGGTTTCGATTTTTGTTTTTCTGTTGTTATTCATAAAAATCAACTTAACAATCCTCGTTTTTTTATACTATCATCACAAGAATTATCTAATAAAACAATCCATTTGTTCAAATTAGGACTTTTTTCTCAAATGGGTACAACCCTTACCACGCTTTCATCGTCACCCTCTTCTTGTCAATTAACCGAAAATCAAAACACTTGTAATCTAAACAGTTACAGCATATAATTTCTCTGATTTCTTAATTCACATAAGAAGAGTTCATAAAAGGGGGATTTTTGATGGAGATTAAGGCGGCTGTCATTGAAAAACAAGGGGATGATTTTGTATTTGAACAACTAAAGCTAGAAAACCCAAAAAGTAATGAAGTATTAATTAAAGTGGTCGCAACTGGAGTTTGTCATACAGATGCTGTAGCTCGCGATATGGGATTATCACCCTTCCCTGTAGTTTTAGGCCACGAAGGAGCTGGAATTGTAGAAGCTGTCGGAGATGGTGTCAAGTCCGTTAAAGAAGGAGATCATGTTGTCTTATCATTTGCTTCTTGTGGAGAATGTGAAAACTGTTTAGCTGCACATCCTACTAGCTGTATGCGGTTCAATGAACTAAATTTTGATGGCAAGATGGAAGATCATACAAACAGAATACACAAACACAATCATGCAGTTTCTACTTTCTTTGGACAATCTTCATTTGCCACATATGCAGTTGTTAACGAACGAAATGTCGTTCAAGTAGAGAAAGATGTTGATTTGGCTCTTCTTGGACCATTAGGTTGTGGAATCCAAACAGGAAGTGGAACCGTTTTAAATAAATTAAAACCTGAATTTGGTTCGACAATTGCTGTATATGGCTGTGGAGCAGTCGGATTAAGTGCCATTATGGCTGCGAAAATTGCAGGCTGTAAACAAATCATTGCGATAGATGTACATGAAAACCGATTAGCACTTGCCAAGGAATTAGGTGCTACAGATGTCTTTAATGGAGCAAAAGTAGATGCTGTACAAGAAATTAAAAAAATAACAAACGGTGGAACTAATTATGCTGTTGAAACAACGGGTGTACCACCTGTTGTTCGTCAATCATTACATGCTCTAAAACCGCTAGGTGTGTCCGCAGTTGTTGGAGTCACACCAAAAATGGAGTTTGATGTCCATAACGATATCATGGCTGAAGGTAAGACATTAATGGGTGTCATTGAAGGCGATGCAGTTCCTAAGTTATTCATTCCGAAGCTTATTGATTTCTATAAAAAAGGGTTGTTCCCATTTGATAAGCTAGTGAAATTTTATGAATTCGAAGATATCAACCAAGCCTTTGCTGATTCGAAATCTGGTGCCGTTTTAAAACCAATTGTGAAAATTAGCTGAACTTGACAATAAAGAACCTTCCAGAGTGGAAGGTTCTTTTGTTCATCCTAGCCTATTAAAGTTCGAGAAATAAGATACTTAATAGGTATTTTCTTTATACAAAATAGATATTTCCCCTCATAATATATCATCATTATAATTAAATAATGGTTGAATTTTGATAGATACAAGGGGGAATCATTGTGGATGTATTCGCAAAAAAAATAAATCAATATATTGATGGACAATGGAGAAAAGGTTCATCAAATAAAATTCAGAAAGTTTATAACCCTTATACTTCAGAGGTCATTGCTGAAGTAAATATAGCTTCAGAAGAGGATATTCACGCAGCCTATCAAGCTGCAAAAGAAGCTCAAGAGCATTGGGGAAAAGTATCAGCTTCTGAAAAGATAAACGTGCTTGAAAAAGCATATCAGTTTTTTGAAAAACATAAAGATGACATAGTAGAAACGCTGAGTAAAGAAGCAGGAAGTTCCTTCGTGAAAGCCAATATTGAACTCGAAGCTACCATGAATGTTTTGAAACAATCAATGGATTATCCACACCAACTAGAAGAGAGATTAGAACTTCCTGCTTTAATAGAAAACAAAACAAATTATGTCTATCGAGCACCTATAGGGGTAGCTGGAATTATCAGTTCATTTAATTTCCCTCTTCACTTATCTATGCGCTCTATTGCTGTTGCAATTGCTACAGGAAATTCAGTTGTACACAAACCAGACATGCAAACAGCATTATCAGGTGGTGTCGTCATTGCAAAAGCGTTTGAAGACGCTGGTCTGCCAAAAGGGGTTTTCAACTTAATCCTGACCAATACAAAAGAAATTGGAGACTCATTTATCGAACATCCAATTCCAAAAATCATCTCTTTTACAGGTTCAACTGGCGTTGGGCGTCATATTGGTTCAATTGCGGGGAAAAACCTGAAACGAACAGCCTTAGAGCTTGGTGGAAACAATCCGTTTATTGTATTGGAAGACGCAGACATCGACCAAGCGATAAACGCTGCAATTTTCGGGAAATTTTTACACCAAGGGCAAATCTGTATGATTATTAACCGTATTCTCGTTCATCGTCATCTTTATGATACCTTTATTCAAAAATACACTGAAAGAGCAGCTTCATTAAAATGCGGGAACCCAGTAGACCCTTCTGTAGTGATTGGGCCTCTCATTAATGAGAAACAAGCTGATCATGTCATGTCGATCATTGAAGAAGGAAAAAATGAAGGTGCCAAATTAGTGTTAGAAGGAAAAAGAGAAGGAAATCTGATAACTCCGTTTGTATTTGCAGATGTCAATAACGACATGAAGATTGCACGCAGTGAGATATTTGGTCCAGTTGTTTCTATCATTCCTTTTGACAATGAGGAAGAAGCAATCCATATCGCAAACGACAGTGAATATGGTTTAAGCGCTGGTATCTTTACAGAAAATATTGAAAAAGGGATTACATTAGCAAGACGCATTGAAAGCGGAATGGCTCATGTGAATGATCAAAGCGTAAATGATGACAGCCTGGCGCCATTTGGCGGGGAAAAGGCTTCTGGAATTGGTCGTTTTGGGGGCCAATGGGCTCTAGAAGAATTCACCCGAGTCCAATGGGTTTCTGTACAAAATCAACCAAGAAAATATCCTTTCTAAGAGAAAAAAGGGATGGGCTTAACTAAGCCATCCCTTTTACTTATTCTTTCATTTCTTTCACTGTTTGTTCCCAGCGTTCAATGACTTCTTTCTCATTGAATAAGTCGATGTTGATGCCGGAGGTTATTTGTGCATATTTTGCTGCATCTTCTCTAGCTAAAACAACCTGAGCAGAGAATCTTTCTCTTACATAATGACTGTCAGGCGTCTTATCTAGCCTTTTCAAAAACAGTCTAATATAGTGAACCTTTCCTTGACATACCATTACCAAAGTCGCTTTCTGCGTACGAATGATATTCGATGTAGTCGTTGTATTTGGCCATAAACCAATTCTTAATTCTTGGCAGTCTAATGCAACAATTTCCCCCACACTAATCATCGCATTATGTGGCCAGCCATCCTCTCCTACAGTCATTAGCATCATCACTTCATGTTGTTTATCTGAAAGCTCTTTTCCATTCAAGAACTCAAATACCTCAGTAGACAATTCCGTTTTACACATGCTAACACCACCTTACTTTCACCTATTAGACGATACTGAGCCAAGATTCATTTTGATCGCTATTTTTTGCTAAATAAGAAGATCTCTAATCGAAAATAGAGATCTTCTTATTTGTACATTAATCTATTAATTTTGGTATAGGCGGAATTTGATCTAAATCTTTAAATTTAGTCGAATCCAACTTGAAACGTTTGTCATATTTTTCGGGATCTGTGATATTAGGGCCTTCCGTATTTCTCCAAGATAGGGTACAAGTATCACAAATATATACTTCCCAAGCATCCTTAACAGGAGATTTTGTTAATAAGCTTACTTTTTCAGATTCACATCTCGGACACTTCATTATTTATTTCCTCCCTTTTTCATTAAATCACGGAGAATTGCAGACCATTCGTCTGCTTTTTCTGGCGTAGCCAATAGTTCAGTATCTCGGGCAATATCAGGTGCAATCGGAGTTGTCGCATCAATGACTAGCTTTGTGTGCATACCAGCAGGGTCAGAAGATGGATCTAATGGCATTCCAGGCGCATATGGAATTTTGAACACATCTTTGTCTGGACGTACCCGAGTGGTTAACGCCCACATCACTTGCTCTAAATTAAATGGATCAACGAATTCATCTACGATAATCGCTATTTTCGTATAAGGCATTCCGTGAGGAGTTGATAATAGCCTCATCGCAACCGCCTTACCGTATCCACCTAACCGAGATTTTGTAGATACAATAGTTCCTATACCGTGTGTATACATTGCGTTTACTGCCTCAACTTCAGGGAAGTCACGCTTTAACTGTTTATACAACGGTAAACTTGTATTTAAAGCCATTAAATAATCAATTTCTGTCCATGGCATACCTAAGTATAAGTTTTCAAATATTGGATTTTGGCGGTGAGTGATTTTAGTGATTTTTACAATCGGCTGCAAACGTGCTCCTGAATAACTTCCAGGAAATTCGCCAAATGGACCTTCTATCTCTCTTTCACGAGGCATAATGTATCCCTCTAAAACAACCTCACTTCTCGCTGGAATATCTAAATGACCATGCTCGCTTTTCGTTAATTCAATTGGTTCTCCTTTTAAAGCTCCTGCAAAATCATATTCGGATTGAGCATATTCTATTGGTGTACTAGCCATAAAGCTCAAGACAGGATCGTTACCTAAGCAAATGGCAATTGGTAAAGGTTCATTTTTTTCTTCTGCATGTTTTAGATGGACCGCTATATCGTGAAATGGAAGCGGCTGAATTCCTACTTTATCTTTGCCCTTTACTTGAATGCGGTAAGTTCCAGCATTTTGTTCCTCATAGCTTTCAGGCTTATTAGGGTCCTTACTAACCACAAGCGCTTTAGAAATATAAAAGCCCGCATCGAATTCATTAATACGAAACAATGGCAGCACATCAAATAAATTGATATCTTCCTCAATTACAACCTCTTTCACTGGTGCATCTTTTTTATCTACCCAAACAGGTTTAATCGGAAATCTATCCCAAATTCTCTCTAATTCAAAAAACTGTTCTTTAACCGGTGTATCCTTGTCCATGTTAAGCATCAAGGCATGATTTTGCCATGAACCGTGTACATTGAGGACAACAGGCGTTTTATACCCTTTCACTTTTTCTACAAGAACAGCTGGTGCATTCTCCATATCCGGGGCAGAACGGCCAATCGCGCTTAAATCTGGTTCAGGCATGACTTCATCCTTAATACGAACTAGTTGATTTTCTGATTCTAGTAAATCTAGAAACTCTCTTAAATCTCTATAGGACATGGGAAATCCTCCTATTCAACATTTTTTTAAGTGATGCATTTTCCCTTACATCATCATTGTACGCCCCATCTTATGATATTAAAAATATCTATTAAATATTTAAAATATACCTTAAAGGTATGTTTTTTTAACTGAAATGAAAATCAAATACAAAAGGCTCGTCCTAAAAGGACGAACCTGATTGAAAAAGCCTCTCAAAAACATCTTTTGATCCAATTACTTCGCTTTTTGTATACCATCCCATCTCTTAGCTTCTGATAATTGAATACCAAACTGATCTAAGGCTCTGTAAACAATGTGGTTAACAATATCATCAATCTGTTGAGGATGATTATAAAAAGCAGGCATTGGAGGAAAAATGATAGATCCCATTCTTGATAATGCCAACATATTTTCAAGATGAATATCATTAAGAGGTGTTTCACGGGTCATCAATAACAATTTTTTTCTCTCTTTTAAAATGACATCAGCAGCTCGCGTAACAAGATTGTCTGCCAGCCCCATTCGAATTGATGCAAGAGTTTTCATACTACAAGGTGCAACAATCATTCCATCTACTCTAAAGGATCCGCTTGAAATTTTCGCACCTAAATCCTTATATGAATATGTGAAATCAGCTAATTCTTCAACATCCTTTACTGTGTAAGATGTCTCAACATTTATGGTTGCGGCTGCCCATGAAGACATGACCAAATGAGTTTCAATATCTGTGTGTTTGAGAATTTCTAGAAGACGAATACCAAAAATGGCTCCTGTCGCACCAGACATTCCAACAATAATCTTCATATACGCTTCACCTTCTTTAATATTCATGATTCATATCTCTAAATAAAGTATACTCCCCAGTTTAATATATTGATAATATTCATATTGTTTATATATAATACTTACAAAGTATAAAAAGACAGGAGAAGACATATGGATATTCGACAACTGCGATATTTTATAGCCATTGCAGAACAAGGTACAATCTCTAAAGCTGCAGAATTCCTGCATATGGCTCAGCCGCCACTTAGCAGGCAATTAAAAATGATGGAGGATGAATTAGGTGTTGTTTTATTTGAAAGGAATAAAAAGAAGAAAGTCACTCTAACCGCTCAGGGAGAACTATTTTTAAAAAAAGCTAGGGAAATAGTTTATAGCATGGAGGATGCTATTCATGAAATTAAAGAATTTAGTGAGGAAATAAGCGGAACTCTTTCAATTGGTTCTACTATTTATTGTGCACCGATTTTACTTTCAGCTCTTACCGAATTTAGGAAAAAGCATTCGCATGTTAAATTTAATATTTGGGAAGGAAACTCTGCTCACTTAATGACATTATTGAATAATCGGCAAATTGATGTTGCGATTACAGGAGGACCTTTTCCTAAAAAAGATATGAAAGTGAAAAGTTTGTATACAGATCCTTGTGTATTAGTTGTCCCTAAAGAATATAAGATAGATGAAAAAGAAATCAGCATACAAACGCTTTCTGACATTCCGCTTTTATTACTTCGGCCAACAGAGGGTGTAGGATTGTTTGATCAAATAGTGGATACATTTCAACAGTTAGAATTAACGCCTAATATATTATGTGAATGTCACGACTCTGCTATGTTATTAAGTTTAGTCAGAAAAGGATTCGGGGCGACAATATTACCTTTATCTATGGTAAATCATCGACTTACGAAGGAATTTAAAAAGATCTCCATTCAAGATGATCCATGGGTTTCTGATCCTTCATTAGTTTGGAGATCAAATAGCTACTTATCAGCTTCGACAAAAGAGTTTTTGAAGTTTTTTGAGGAACAGAGCAACTACACCGGCTATTAAGTATAGAGAGTCTGGGTGACTCCATACAAAAAAACCGAACGAGCGATAACCATGCTCATTCGGCTCTCTATTATTTTTCTTTACACTTCTTCACCGTTCGTTGCGATGACGTTTTGATACCAAGTAAACGAATCTTTTTTAAGGCGCTTCATTGAGCCGTTTCCTTCGTTGTCGCGGTCAACGTAGATCATGCCGTAGCGTTTTTTCATTTCACCTGTTGTGAATGACACGATATCAATGATGCCCCAAGGTGTGTAGCCAATAAGGTCGACACCGTCGTATTCAATGGCTTTTTTCAGTGCTTCGATATGAGAAGCGAGATATTGAATTCTTTCTGGATCGTGAATAGAACCGTCTTCTTCCACTTGATCTATTGCACCAAATCCATTCTCTACGATGAATAACGGGATTTGATAGCGATCGTAAAAACGATTCAATGTATACCTTAAGCCTGTCGGGTCAATGGACCAGCCCCAGTCACTTGATTTGATATAAGGGTTATCTACACCATGCGGCAGGGCTCCGTTGACAATGTCTCCGTTGTGATCAGACACCGTATCACTTTTAACCGTTGTCGACATGTAGTAACTAAAGCCTAGATAATCCACTTTCCCTTTTCTTAAGCTTTCTTCATCGCCTTCTTCAAATGGAATATGATAGCCTTCGCGTTCAAATTCTTTTAATGCATAGCTCGGATAGTAGCCGCGCACCTGTACATCTGGGAAGAAATAGCGCTGTCTCATATATTCCTCTGCGAGCATGACATCCTCTGGATTTGAGGAATACGGATAGATTGGCACGTGAGAAACCATCGCTCCAATTTGGAAATCAGGATTGATCTCTTTTCCTTTGGCTACTGCCCATGCACTTGCTAGTAATTCATGGTGTCCTGCTTGATACATGACTTCTTTGGCATTTTCGCCTTCTTTGACTGATACCCCTGAATTTGTCCAAAGGAATAGTGGGTTGTTGACATCCATTTTGTTATTGATTTCATTAAATGTCATCCAGTATGTGACCTTGTCTTTGTATCGATTGAAGCACACTTCTGCGAATTTCGCGAAATACTCAGCGACTTTTCGGCTGCGGAACCCGCCGTACTCTCTTGCCAAATGAAGCGGCATCTCAAAGTGAGACAGTGTAATCACAGGCTCGATGCCATGCTTGAGCAGTTCATCAAAAACATCATCATAGAACTGTAAACCTGCTTCATTCGGTTCCGCTTCATCTCCCTTAGGGAAAATCCGGCTCCAGCCGATCGATGTACGTAAGCATTTCAAACCCATTTCGGCAAACATTGCGATATCTTCCTTATAACGATGGTAGAAATCGATCGCTTCATGGTTCGGATAAAATTTATCTTCTTCTATCGTTTCAGTTATTTGTCTCGGTACTCCATGAGCACCTGCTGTCATCACATCTACAACACTTGGACCTTTTCCTGCTTCATTCCATCCACCTTCAAATTGATGCGCAGCTAATGCGCCGCCCCATAGAAAATCTTTTGGTAAAGTCATAATTCATTCCTCCTATTTCACAATTGTGATCATGATATCCGTTGGCTGACATGTCGATTGTTCTTCTACAATCACGTCTTCGTACGCTTGTGTATTGGTGATGATGACGGGTGTGATTGTTTTTAATCCTTTGCGTTCAATGGCTTCTTGATCAAATGTCATCAACAAGTCACCCTTCTTCACCTTGCTGCCTTCTTTGATATGAAGAGTAAATGCTGAGCCATCTAGGGAAACCGTATCAATTCCTACATGAACAAGTAACTCCACACCGAATTCTGAACGCAGTCCAATCGCATGCTTTGTTGGTGCAAGCATGACGACACTGCCGTCAAACGGTGCATACAGCTTATTTTCTGTTGGTTCAATCGCAAACCCTTTACCCATCGCCCCCGAGCTAAATACAGCATCCGGTACTTCAGATAACGGGAGCACTTTCCCTGCAAGCGGTGCAGGAATAATTTCTTCATTGTTCATCGAAGCATTCATTTTTTCTCCAACTTGATCTTTATCAGATGTTGCACCAGCTGTCTGTTCCACTGTATCTTCCCCATAACCAAACATTTGAATGAGCACAACTGGTAAGATCAGCGCAATTGCGACACCAATCAATATGCCGATGATCGAAGTTGGATAATCTGAACTAATTCCGTTTACAATCGTCAGTGGACCAGGCAACCCTGCATACGCAAAGTAATAAGGCGTAAAGAAGCTGGCAGCAATCGCACCGACCGCTCCAGATATACATCCGAAAATAAATGGTTTCTTGAAACGCAAGGTGACCCCATAAATCGCAGGCTCTGTAATTCCAAAGAGACCCGTGATTCCCGCTGAAACCCCGACTTTTCGTGTTTCGCGGTTTCTTGCTTTTAAAATAACCCCTAACACTGCGCCAACCTGAGCGATAACAGCGATGGTTTGATATGCCTGGAAGGAGTCACGTCCATATTGTTCAAAGTTGGCGAGCACCATTGGTGTGATGCCCCAGTGAACACCGAAAATGACAAGCACTTGCCAGAAACCTCCGATAATGGCGCCTGCTAAAGCTGGGACATGTTCTGCTAAAAAGTTGTATCCGTTTGCAATCCCGTTTGCACCGGCTGTCGAGAGAGGACCAATTAATAGAATGGTTAACGGAACCATGACGACCATACAAATAAATGGGACAAATAACGGTTTGACCACCTCGTGAATACGTTTGTTTAAAAATCTCTCTACATATGAAAGGATCCATACCAAGAATAGCGGCGGCAAAACAGAGGACGTATAAACCGTTTCAGATAACGCTATGCCTAAAAAAGTAACGCCTTCCCCTGATGCCACGCGTCCAGCAATCTCCGTCCAAGCCGGACTGACAAGCGCTGCTGTACACGCTACTGCGATATACATATTCGTTTTAAAATGCTTGGCAGCTGTGATGGCAATAAAGATAGGCAAGAACGTAAACGGCGCCCAGGAAATAAAGCTAAAGACTTCATACGTTCCCGTTTTCGAGAAACTTGGAAATAATAAATTAATGAGGATAAGTGCACCTTGTAAAATACCAGCGGCGGCCAAAATATACACAAATGGTGCAAACACAGCAGACATGGTCGCGATGACACGATTCAGCACCGTTCCCTTGTTTTCATTTGGCTGATCATCATCAGACGGCTGCAGCTGAACAAGGCTGGAAAAATGCTCGTATACCTCACCAACATGCTGACCGATGACAACCTGAAATTGACCGCCGTTTTCCACCACGGTAATGACGCCAGGCATTGCATTAACTGCTTCCTTTGCCTTTGGATTCGAACGTTTCAGAACCAAACGCAGCCGCGTGGCGCATCTTGCAGCACTCACCACATTTTCTTCTCCGCCAACTGCCTCTAAGATGTCTTCTGCAAGCTTTTGATAATCCCTCACTTTTGACATATAAACCCCCCTTTATCACTGCTAGTATATGTACATTATAATTATACCGGTACAATTTATCAATACATATATAATTTCAATTAGCATATCAAAGGAAATTTGGTATGTGCTATAATACAAGAACAATAAATCGTGAAAACAAAGAGGAATGGCCATGTTAAAGTATCAACAAATTGCGAGCGATATTGAAAAATATATTGTCACCCATGAGCTGCAGCAAGGGGATAAGCTCCCTGTACTCGAAACACTCATGAGCCAATTTGCTGTGAGCAAAAGTACCATTATCAAATCGTTAGAATTACTCGAAAAAAAAGGAATTATCTATCAAGTGAGGGGCAGCGGCATCTTTGTTCGAAGACACCGGCGCAAGGGCTACATCAGCCTTTTATCCAATCAAGGTTTTAAAAAAGACTTAGAGGAATTTCAACTGACATCAGAGGTTTTAATGCTAGACACCATCAAGCCGTCCGAAGAAGCTGCACTTAATTTGAATATTGAACAAGACGAGGATGTTTTTTATCTAAAACGCATTCGTTACATCAATGGACAAACCTTATGTTTAGAAGAATCCTATTACCGAAAAACCATCATTCCCTATCTCAACACAGAAATTGCTGCCGACTCTGTTTTTAAATTCGTCAGTGAAGGTTTGGGGCTCAAAGTCGGTTTCTCTGATATGTACTTACAAGTAGGCAAATTGAATGAAACCGAAGCGACGCACCTCGGCCTCAAACAAGACGATCCCGCTCTCCGCGTCGAGACGGTCTTTCATCTCACAAACGGCCAGCCCTTCGACTTTTCGAAAATCACCTATAACTACATGCAATCCCAATTTTTTATTCAAGCGAATAATTATTATGGGTGATGGACGGAAAAAGCCCCTCATAAGTTGAGGGGCTTTTTGAATACAATTCACTTGTAATAGTTATAATCATTGAACGTCGCGATCATATCTTCTTGTGTGCCGTTCTTCCCGCGATTTGTATTAAAATATAATGTTCCGTCATCGAAATCAACAGCTTCTATTTCAAAAAGAGTAAATGCACTGCTCGTAATTCGGAATGAAAGGTCTTTTCTAGTAAACAACTCTTTTGAAAAATCTTTTGCGGGTGTTTCCTTTTGCTCTTTCAGCATTTGATTGATATTTAACGGGTATGTGAGAATGACACTCACATTAGAAGCTCCGCCGTTGGAGTCTGGCTTAGATAATGGTACATATAATGTTCCTTGATAGAAAGAAATACCTTGAAGAATGTACTTAGAAACATCAACCACTGATTGATTTACAATCGCTTTCGTATAATTTAATGTAAACGTTGCCTCATATTCAAATTGTCCTTTTTGGTCGTTAAAATTCCCAATAAAAAAGCGATTCCCAGACCTTACAATAAACTTGTCCGCTCCAACAGAATATGTGATACCGCTAATTGATAAATTCGCCCCTTGGTATTGAAGGACATAGGATTTAGCCACTTTGTACGTATTTTTCTTCGTGTTTACACTTAACTTCACTATCTTTTTTACATACTTTACACCATCAGACATAGGCGCTACATATAAGCTAACTTGATCATCACCTTTTTGAGCTTTCACAGCTAAGTCATTGGCATGTCCTAAGTCATTGCTAGTACTGTTGGTGTCAGAGTTTTTAAGAAGCTTAACAGTTCTATTGCTCGACGAGCTGTTCATTTTAATAGCGTACAATTGCGTCAAGTGGTTTGCCGTATTTATTTTTGCAGCATAAATCATATTATTATTACGATCTACAGCCATCCCTTGCATAGAAGTGTAGAACCCAGAACCTGACATTGCAGAATACGTTGTATACGTGTTGAAATATCCGGATTGTGCCTGAACAGTCGCGGACCACATACTGCTGCAAAGGATGACAGCCATTAGGATAAAATTCTTTACTCTTTTCAATATAAACACTCTCCTATCATTGGAATTTATGTCGTTTGGCTATTAAAAATAAAATCGTCACCATAGAAATGAATGACGATTTTTTTTAAATGGTAAGATTAAACTCTACTTTTCAGCTTTAAACGTCTTTACCGTCTTACTGCTTTCCGACATGCCTTTCCCAGTGACGGTGAAGTGGAGTTTTCCTCCCTTAGCGCCTAGTTGTTTAAAAGTGACTTTTACAACTTTGCCTTTAGTAGCTGTTGACTTCGCAATAAGCTTTCCTGAAGAATGATAGATTTTGACAACATCTTGATTTGTGAGTTTACTGACCGTGACCACGTCTTTTTTCTTTTTGTTGTTTACGATGTTGATTTGGTTGCTTTTTAACGAAGTAGACGGCTCACCTTTAAAGGAAATAGCTTGCTTTCCGCTTTCCAGCAACTTATCACTGCTGCGTGTGACATACACTTTACCGCTCTTAGTTCCTACTTGTTTGACGTACAACTTGATGGATGTACTGTTAGCTGGTTTTGATGTGGCTAGTAATTTCCCGCTTGTTGAGTAGACTTTAATCACATCTTTTTTCTTCAATTTACTCACTGTAATGATGTCATTTTTATTTTTAAGATTATTGATTTTGACTTGGTTGGCTTTTAAAGAATCTGACTTTTCACCCTGATAACGAATTGGTACTCGATTGCCCTCTTTTAAACCCGGCTCTTTTATACTGATATAAAGCGTTCCACTTGTTTGACCCAATTGTTTGATGGAAATTGCCATGTTCGAACTTGAAGCAGTCTGCTGGGCAACCGCTTTACCGCCAGATGCTTGTTTAAATATTTTGATGACTGATTGCTTTTTGATTCCTTTTATCGTCACCGTATCATTTTTCCCTTTGTTGTTTGTCACCTTCACTTGAGATGCTGCAAGTGGAGATGTGACGACTTTTTTGACGGTGACAGTAGGCAGGGTGACCTTTCTATTTCCGCTTAACAACGTGATCGTTACTTTGGACCCTTGTTGTAATTTCCCAGTTTTTAATTTGAAATCTTTTCCAGGCGTAATAGGGAATGGTCCAAATTTCTTTTTCATTGTGCTAGCGCTGAGTTTCGACATTGCTTTTATTGTGTTATTCGCTGAATCAGATTGCACCTCTACAACAGCTTGATTACCAAACGTACTTATGCCATTAATGGTATCACTTGAATCATCGATTTCTTCCACGAAAACTTTCTGTACATCTTCCTGAAATTGATCCGTTTCACTCGGATTATCAGCCATGAACGACTTGACTGTAATTAAGTCACCGCCGATTAACTTTGAAACAGGAACATCATAGACGCCCTTAGAGTCTGTCTGACCTTCCCCAATGACTTTGCCATCTCCATCTAAAATATGAATCATACTTTCAGGAGTTGCGGTCCCGCCCACTGAAGTTGAAAGCTGAGTAAATGGATCAATAGTTGGAGCAGTTGATCTCAGTTGGAAAGTGGTCTCATGCAAAGCATTATCATAAGAGGGTTCCAACACTTGAAATTTACTTTGATTTAATGATTTTATTGAGTTTTTGTCCAAACTCAATTCAAAGTTGCCATCACCATCTGCAGTCATCGATTGAATGATGTCACTTGATTTTTGATTTTTAAAGACGATCTTTGCATAAGGAATTCCCGTTTGGCCTTTCACTGATTTAGACCATTTTGTCGTAGGAATAAGTGAGATTTTCTTAGGATTCACAATTTTTTTGTAAACGTCGATATTGTTACCAGTCGTCATTTTCACTGTTAGGAATGTACCTGCACTTAGGGCAGGCAGCTTTAAATGAATGGCATCATTAAATGTACCTGAAGCAATCACTTCGCCATCTTTCATGACCTCTACTTTTGTGTTCTTCACTGTTTTCCCAGTTAGCTCCTGAGAAGTATCATAAATCGGATCTAATGAGCTAAAAGATTCCTTGAAAACATACACTTTGTTTGAAGCAAGCATTGTTCCATTTTGATCATATGTATCTAACTCCAACGTTTGACCTGAACTAAAGTTCAAAGAAAACAACTTAAAGTTTCCGTTACTATCTGCTTTTGCGTAGTGCATATATTTAGATTTCCAGTTACTCGGAACACCCCAATCTACGAGTGCAACGATTGCGTTTGGCGCTGTTTTACCTGTCAGATAATTATCACCATATTGATAACGATCGACTGTTGTTTTCGTTCCACCCTCTGTGGCACTCACACTTTCTTGAATAGGAAAACTCAACATCATCACACATAGAATAGAAGCTACTAATTTCAGGACCATTTTCATAAATATATCCTCACTTTTCCTATTAATGTTTTTATATACAAATATTATACATTTCATCTAGTATAGATACAAGAGCTAATAACATGACTAAAGACTTATCAAAATACCAATTTAATAGGTACAGTGAACCCTCCTCTCTTACATGAACACTTCCGATTTAAACCATCAAAAAGATTCATTTTACGAATGCATCAAACAAACTTATGATAAACATAACAAAAATGTGTAGGAGGGTTCGTCAGATGAGAGACATTAGGGTGTACCACGTCGATGCGTTTACAACTGAGAAATTTGGAGGAAATGCCGCTGGGGTAGTGTTGGATGGTGAGTTTTTAACAGAGGATGACATGCAGAGCATCGCCAAGGAGTTGAATTTACCGGAATCCGTCTTCTTGCTTCCTGCCCAAGATAAGGAAGCCGATTATCGCGTCAAATACTTCACACCGACGGAAGAGGTCAATTTTTGCGGGCATGCGACTGTTGGATTGACTTGGCTTCTGGCGACGGAGCTAGGGTTGGCTAAAGAGCGTTCAGGGGTCGTGTTAGAAACAAAGATCGGCAATGTGCCTGTAGTATGGCACGAAGAAAATAGCAAGGTCGTTGATGTGGAAATGACGCAGGTGACACCGAAGACACGAGATTTTGTCATCGATTTAGAAGAGCTTAGTGACATGCTTGGTGTGAGCAGTGACCGCCTTGATCCTTCCTATCCTATCAAATTAGCAAACACCGGTAACTGGCATCTTCTTGTTCCGATGAAGGACCAACAGGACATTGATCAAGCGGCACCAAACTTAGCGGCTTTAGCTAGAATGAATAAAGAGCATGGCATCTCGACAACCCACCTTTATACGTTCCACCCCTCAAAAGAATGCGATCTTTATACGAGGGATTTTGCACCTGGGATTGGTATACCCGAAGATCCTGTGACGGGGGCAGCAAACGGGGCGTTGGCTGGATATCTTTATTTGGAGGGTATCATTTCTCAGCAAGAAATCACTCGCCTGAACATTGCCCAAGGGGATGCCATCGGCAGACCTGGCATGCTTCGTATCACAGTCATTCCGAATGAATCAGAGCCGGTGATCAAAGTGGCAGGCGCAGCTGTCATCACGATCCGCGGCGTGTTGACTTTATAAAACATCAGCTTGAATGGGAGATATCCTGTTCAAGCTGATACTATTTAAAATGAGTTTTGACCGTTTCGATCCATCTTTTGGCCGATGGGGAAGCTGCTTTGAATGATTTGAGCGCCAGGTTAACCTCACGAAAGACGCTCGTCTCCAGTGGAATGACTTTCGTATGAGGTATGTACGGCGGCAAAACTAATTTTGGAATGATCGTGACCCCAAGCCCTTCTTGAACCATAGAAATAAGCGTATTGTTGTCTTCAATTTCAAACAAAACATGAGGCTTCACGCCGCCTCTTTCTTTTAACAGCTTCTTAACGAGTATGTCACAGCCCGCTTTCGGCATGATAAAGGCTTCATCATGTAACGAGTCAACTTCAATCACTTTCTTCGTATGAAAGCGATGATTCTCTTGAATGAGCACCACCAACTCATCCTGAAAAAGTGGAACGGTCTCGAATTCCCTCGATGACTGCGTTAAAAAACCAACATCAACCGTGCCTGAAGCGATCCATTCCTCAATCTCCTCATAACCACCCTCATATAACTCCAGCTTGATATGCGGATAGCTTTGCGTAAAACGATGAATAAGGCGTGGAAGGACATTTGAAGAAAAACTAGGGAATGTCCCAATCTTGATGCTCCCTACTTCCATTCCTTGAATTAGCGCCGCCTCTTGCTCAAGCAATGCCGCATGATGCAAGATTTGCCGGATATGCGGCATCACCCGCTCACCTGCGTCCGTTAACGAAAGCCCGTTTCGATTCCGCCGAAGCAGCACAATCCCGAGTTCCGACTCAAGCTTCGCAATATTATGACTCACCCCAGACTGCGTCAGCCCAAGCTTCTCCCCGGCTTTTGTAAAACTGCCGCATTCGACGACTGTTAGAAATACTTTGTATTGGAATGTGATCAGTGTGCTCACCTCGTTGTTCATATGATAAATAGAAAAGTATACTGCTAGATAAAAAGCTCATTTGGTTTTTCCCATTATTACAAGTAAATCAAAGACTTCTATCTCTCTATGAAAACTCAACATGTCTAATTTGTCGAGGAATTCAATATTCACTTATGATCACTGAGATATTTTGCTAAATTTATGATACGATAATAGGCAAAAAGACTACAGGGGCTAGCTAAATGAGTGAACTTTTTATTGAAAAACGCGATTTTAATACAAATCACATTCTTTCTTTACGAACAACCTTATTCCATAATCAACCTATTGTCTACATTCTTTATGATGAAAAGAAGAAACCATCTGCTTATATTGGCCAGTCAGTCCAAGCTAGCAGACGATTGAAGGATCATTTAAAAGACCCAAAAAAGAACAAATTAACTAAAACAATTCTGATCGGACATAAACGATTTCATCAATCCGCATCTTACAATATTGAGACAAATCTCATAAACTACTTTATTGCAGAAAATCGTTTCCAATTAAAAAATGTTAGCCAGACACGATCGAGGGAAATGCATCATTATTATCAAAAAGATTTTTACAATGAAACTGTTTTTAAAGAGATATGGGAGCAACTTCAAAAAGAAAAGATCGTTAGTAATTCAATTGAAACCTTAAAAAATAGAGATATTTATAAACTTTCTCCCTATAAAGAATTATCACCTCAACAAGTAGAAATTAAGCATGAAATCTTATCTTTTTGTAAAGAGCATATCAAACAGTCAGGTCACCATGTGATTTCGATAGAAGGTGATGCAGGAACTGGGAAGAGTGTTTTACTGAGTTCTCTTTTTAATACGATTCAAGATTTATCAAATGATATGGACTCTGTCTTAAACAAAAAGAACAATTATTTACTTGTGAATCATGCGGAAATGCTTAAAACATATCAAAACATCGCAAAGAGTCTGCCAAACCTGAAAAAGAAACAAATTATGAGACCAACCTCGTTTATTAATCAGATGACAAAGTCAGGTGAAATGGCTGACATCGTGTTAATTGATGAAGCCCACCTTTTATTAACAAAAGATGATAAGTACAATAACTTCCATTACCAAAACCAACTAGAGGAAATTATCAAACGAAGTAAAATAACCATTGTCATTTTTGATCCAAAGCAGGTACTCAAAATTAAAAGCTACTGGAATGAAAAATTACTCGAGGAAATTACAAATAGATATCATGCCAAGACTGTAAAACTCACAGAACAGATGCGTATGCATGCTGATACTGGTACGTTGAAATGGATTGACCAATTTGTGTCAAAACAATTGTTACCTTTGCCTATTAAACAGGATTCTTTCGAACTTAAAATTTTTGAGGAGCCGGAGAAATTTAAAACTGCCATTCAGCAGAAAGATAATGAGGTAGGTCTATCCCGCATTGTATCTACCTTTGACTTTTTACATAAAAAAAATGGAGCTGCCTATATCGTAGATGAAGCTGGTATTAATATGCCTTGGAATTTTACAAATGATAAATGGACATGGGCTGAACATGCCGATTCAATTAGAGAAGTCGGCTCAATCTATACGGTTCAAGGATTTGATTTAAATTATGTCGGTGTCATACTTGGTCCTTCTATCAGCTATGATGAAGAAAAGGATGAACTTCTCATAGACACGTCAAATTATAAAGACACAGGTGCATTCACATCAAGAAGTGACATGTCTCCAGAGGAAATCAAACAGGCAAAAGAAAAGATTATACTAAACTCGATTAACGTTTTGATGAAGCGAGGCATTCACGGGCTTTATATTTATGCAACAGATGAAAAATTGAGAAGGAAATTACAAGAGATAAAAGAGGGAGGCAAATATGACGGAGATCAAAGATTTAATACATTTAATTAACCAATTTAGAGATGATCGAAACTGGAGACAATATCATAACCCAAAAGACTTGGCCATCTCAATCTCGATAGAAGCAGCTGAACTGCTTGAAGACTTCCAATGGAAAAGTAATGAAGAAGCTCTTGAGGCGAACGAAGAAAATATCCGAGAGGAAATAGCCGATATTTTAATATATTCACTAATGCTTTGCTCAGATCTTCATCTAGATGTGAAAGAAATAATTGAAGAAAAATTAATAAAAAATGGAGAGAAATATCCCATTAAAAAGTAAAGAAACATGATTCGTTCTAAATTATTAATGAAGAAGAGTGATGTCCTATCACTCTTCTTCATTTCATTATACTTTAAGAATATATTTGTCTAATTCGTCGTTGCCGACGACGAAGACCTAGACGCTGCTTCATCAGCTTTCACACAATCAATCGCAACAACGAGCGCAATCATCACAGGCTCCATTTCTTCTTTCAAAATATCAACCTTATAGCTGTCACCCCAAGTAAACCATTCCTTCTTCACCTGACCGATCACTTCGCCATTCTGCAGCACTTGGAAATTCATATCCCACCAGTTACCTTGCACTTCAATCCCAGCAGCATCAATTGAATATTTTGCTTTAAAGAACGTAAACTCTTTTTTAATCGTCAATACCTCTTGACAACCAACTTCTACTAAAAACTTCGGTAAAAAGGTAAACATTTTCTTCGTAATCATAGCGATTTTATCTCGTTCTGTATTCAAAATGGTGAACGTCTTCGGCATCTTCATAAAGCTGCCCTCAACCACATACACATCGTTCTCCTGCTGATCTTTTACCGTAAATCTGCCGCTCAGACTAAATACTTTCTGCTTCATGTAAAGCTGTTTCATATGTACCTCCGATTCAGTTCAAAAATTTATCCGTTCTTACATTACCTCTGATTATACCAAAAAATAGAATGTACAAAAAACCACCTGATAGCAGGTGGTTTTTGATTACTGATCCATTTTCAGAGATTCTTTTTCATATGTTTGAAAAGCTTCTTCCATTCCCATAATGACTTCTTTAATTTTGACATAACCTCTTGTGTAAGGAATAGAATCTCTAATCTCTTCCCACATAAAATGATAGAATTTCAGGTCATCCGTTTCACACATCACAAAATCTGTGTAATCCTTGCCTGGAAGAGCTTCAGCATCAAAAAAGCGCACCGTCACATGTTCCTCATATTTCTGCATCAACTCTTGCAACGAAGCCGCATGGATTCTTCGCTCCTCTCGTGGTAAAGCAAGCCAAGAAGGATAGAACTCTAATAAAACAACCATCATATATTTCATCATCATACCCCCGATTCTTCTATGATGTGATGATTGTACGTCAGTTCTGAGAATGTGCATTAACATAGGTTAATGTTCAGCAGGATGGAGCAGCCTGCTCAGCGAAACCGGAGAAATACCGATATATGAGGCAATATGATATTGAGCGATACGTTGATGTAACCCGGGATATTTCAATAAAAACGCCTGATATCGCTCAATGGCTGGCAAATATAGCAGTTCCCTCTCACGCTCTTCCTTTCTCGTATACAGCCTTTCTACACTAACCCGAACAAACCGCTCCCACATATGACTTCTGTCCATCAACAATTGAAGCAGATCATACGGAATTTCAATCACGATCGAATCCTCCATCGCTTCAATCGAATAAGGAGAAGGCTGCCCGTTGATCATACTTGCATAAGAAGTAGCAAAATCATCTTCCAACGTAAAAGCCACATTGTACTCCCTTCCATCCGGTAACAAATAGAACAGACGGAAGAGCCCCGTTATGCAAAAATAAGCATGCTTCACCGGATCGCCAGCCTTGATCATACATGTACCTGCTTTTAATTGTTTAATCGTTGTTCCTTCTTTGAAGGCTTGCCAATGATTTTGTTCGATTGGATACTTGGATATTTTGGTTTTGAAAGTATCGCATGGGTCAGTTATTTTGTCCATCTATTTTTTTACCTCCTAATAAGGAAAACTCAAGCCTACTTGGGGATTGTTTTTATTATTAATGCTAAAAATAAGTCTGTCACAATACGTGATGCAAAAAAAAGTCTCGTTTGAGGGAAATTACTCAAATGAGACTTTTTTTAGTGTTTATTTAATACCCATTTACAAAGTAAGCAATGGTTTCTAATTCATCTTCTTTCAGTTCTCTGTTCACGTAATGTTGATATTCTTTCGTGATTTTCTGCTTATCTCCACCACATTGATCAGTGAATTTCGCTATCATCCGAAGTTTGTCTGTTTCCTGACGAAACTCCTTTTTTGTCCACGGTCTTTGGTGTGAAGGAATATACGTATCAGCATCAAAAGCTTCTAACTCATCTAAAAGACGCAATATTTCTTTCACCGTATAATGAACTTTTTCGGCATACATTTTCGGATAAATACAATCACCAAGAAAAAGGATTTTCTCTTCTTTCACATACACGATCACGGAATCAGCAGCATGATCGCCTCCAACATGTTGCACGACACAAGTAACCCCGCCAAGATCAATTTCCATCCGCTGGTCAAACGTCACTTCCGGTAAAACGACCTGAATATCTCGATGATCCTTATATTCTTCCTTAATGGCCTTCGCGCAAAACTCAATCTCCGTTCCTTCCCTCACCCGCTCATCAATTGCCTCATCAGACCACGAAAACGGAACAAGCTTCTCCATTTCCTTTCTGGTCTTTGCAGAAGCAATCGAAACCGAATCAGACAGCGCAGGCAGACCAAAAATATGATCCCAATGCCAATGCGTGAGGACAACCAGATCGGGCTTGGCGCTCTCGTGTTTTAAGGTTTCTTTTATGAAATATTTTGCATGATCTTCTGAGTTACCAGCATCGATCATTAATGTTTTGTTATTGCCTATGACCATGCCTAGGATAGGGCGGTCGGTAAGTGATACTGGTGTGATGTACCAAAAACTCTGACCTATTTTTTTAATTGAGTGCAAAGGTGCTTCCTACTTTCTGTCATTATTTTTTAAATTGAATCACGTTTTTCCCCATCGTTCTACTGTTTAAGTATATCGAATTTCATTACTCGAAGTAGCACGCGAAGCCAATATTGTTACAATGATCGCGATTGCAACGCCTAAAGCACCTGCCCAAGTAACGGAAGATAGAGAAACCCTCTCTACAAAGATACCTCCAATAGCTGCACCTGCAGCCATCGCCAATTGCATCATTGACTGATTGAGACCTAATAGTATACCTGATGACTCTGGCTCCATTGTAGCTAAGTGATATTGTTGAGTCGGGCCAGAAGACCATGCAGCAAATGACCATAATATTAAAATGAGCAATACTCCAACATAAGAATGCGTAACTAGTGAGAGCAATATGAGCATGATGACATGTAATGTCATTCCACTAATCAGAGTAAAATTCACACCCCATCGATCGGTACTAAATCCACCAAACTTTGACCCAACTAGACTAGCAATCCCGAATACGAGGAGAACTCCACTCAGCAATTTGTTGCTTACACCTGATATATTTAAAAGGTAAGGGGATAAATAGGTATAGGCAATTGAATACCCACCAAGCCAGAAAAAGGTGATGGCTAATCCCAACACTACTTTTGGTTTTTTAAAAAGAGCAAGTTGTTGAATTAAAGGTACAGGTTTATCCCCTTGGATTTTTGGAATCGTAAGAGAAATTATCACCATGGCTAATAATCCGAGTAAGGCTATTCCTCCAAATACAGCTTTCCAACCGAAGAAATCACTAGTCATTCTGCCTAGTGGGACTCCAATGATCAATGATGCTGTAAATCCCATTACTACTGTAGCAATAGCGGTACCTTTCTTACCTTTTGGTGCAATTTTTTCAGCAATTGTTAATGCAGTAACTACGACCATCCCCGCTCCAAGAGCCATAATAATTCTTGATACAATAAATAATTGATACCCAGGGAGGACGAATGCAAGAATATTACCTAGAATAAAAACGCTAAGTGAAAATAACATTAACTTGCGTTTATTCATTCCCGATGTTAAAGCCATTAATACTGGGGTGAAGATGGCATACACAAGAGAAAAAATCGTAATTAACTGGCCAGCTGCAGCTATTGTAATTCCTAATGATTCAGAAATATTATCCAAAATACCAGAGATGATATACTCTGATGTACCAACTAAAAAACTGACAATAGCTAAAATGTAAATCTTTACAGTGTTTGACAATGTAGATCACTCCTTATATATAATACATTCACATATCTAGAATTGTTAATATGTATGGACAAAAAAACATATTACGATAAGTCGATTTGTATTTAATAAATGAAACTGAATTCTGATGTATGAATTCAGTTCATTTATTAAATATTTTTTTCTAGAATCTCAGCAATTTGTTTTATGGCATTTTCATCTCTTTTATAATACGTGTATTTACCTATACGCTCTGTCGTAATTAAGCCAGCTCGTAGTAAAATTGAAAGGTATTGAGATGCTGTTGATTGCGTCATTTTCAATTTATCTGTTATTTGACTAACACATACCCCTGTAGTATTCATATCAATCCCTTCATGGGGTGTAAAATGACGATCAGGTTCCTTTAGCCATTGTAAAATTTGCAGTCTTGATTCATTGGATAAGGCTTTGAAAACTTCTATTGGCTCCATACAAATCATTATATCGATAAATAACGATATGTCAACACGTGTTGTTTGAGATTCCTTACAACTTTCTGTTTTCATTCTTCCTCTGGTACGGTTCACCGTGATGCCTTTACATGCATTGAGATTACGCTGTCTCACGCGGTACGTTCAAAAATGGTAAATGGGTAATAACAAAAGATGTAGCGAATGCTTCTCCATTTCCTTTCTTGTCTGTGCAGAAGCAATCGAAAGCGTATTAGGCATCGCCGGCAGACCAAAAATATGATCCCAATGCCAATGCGTGAGGACAACCATATCGGGCGTGGCGCTCTCGTGCTTTAAAGTTCTTTGGATGAAATAGTTCGCATGATCTTCCGAGTTACCAGCATCGATCATTAAGGTTTTGTTATTGCCTACAACCATGCTTAGGATGGGGCGGTCGGTGAGTGATACTGGTGTGATGTAGGAGAAGGTTTGGCCTAATTTTTTGATTGTGTGCATGGTGTGCCTGCTTTCTAATATTTTTAGATTTTATCCCTATTAAGTCGTTATGCGATGGCAAATCAAATCTTATTTCTTTAATAATTGTTTGGCTAACTTTCGATCTTCTTTATCCTTCGTCTTCACGGAAATATGTTCAATCAATTCTCTTGTGGCAGCTTGCTGCGCATGCATACGAAGGAAGCCATTCCTTTAATACACATTTTAATTGACAACCTCTTTTTACAAATCCTATAGTTTTTAAGTAACCTATAGTTTTTGAATAATCTATAGTTAACTAAGATTAATTAAGGTATAATTGTACATAACAAGTTAATTGGAGGGTTAATTATGTCTTTAATGTTCTACCCTGAGAGGACTGCATTTATTGATGCCAGCTTTCCCCATCCACCTAACACCCAATATAGAATCAGTGTTGGTGTGGAAAATTGGAATGGAGTCTTTGTTCCAGTTCAAAAAATACAGATGGTCTACAATGGAAAAGTATCAGGCAGAAAAAGTCCTTCTTATCCAGTTGATAGCGATGATTTTGTTAAAGTATATACACAATTATTAGCTTTAATTAATGAGGCTAATTTTGAATCTCAAAAAGCAAAAGAGGTAAGTAAATGAAGAAAGTAAAATTTATAGACTTATTTGCAGGCATAGGTGGTCTACGGTCAGGATTTGAACAAGCATTTTCTGAGAATAATATAGTTCCAGAATGTGTATTTACTTCTGAAATTAAAAAGCATGCAATTAAGGTATTAGAAGAAAATTATTCACATGGAATTTTTGCTGGAGATATTACAAAGGTTGATGTTGATGAAATTCCCGATTTTGATTTCTTGTTAGCTGGCTTTCCCTGTCAGCCATTTAGTTCTGGCGGAAAACGTCTAGGCTTCTCGGATACTAGGGGCACACTATTCTTTGAAATAGAGCGTATATTAGAAGCAAAAAGACCCTATGGTTTCTTACTTGAAAACGTAGAGGGTATGGTTAAACATGATTTAGAGAACCCCAAAGATAAAATGGGTAAAACTTTGTCAACTATTATTAATGTTTTAGAAACTTTGGGATATAAAGTTACTTGGAAGGTTTTAGACTCAAAAGATTTTGGACTTGCTCAGTCTCGGAAGAGAATTTTTATTGCAGGAACAAAAAAAGAAGAAATATCTCTAGAAAATTTCGCTAAAAGTTCAGGCAAATTACAAGATATACTGTTGAAAGGTCTTCCAACCAAGGAAAGTAATTTTACTCAAATGCTTTTCAAGAATTTTAAACCCGAGGAATTATATGGAAAATCCATCAAAGATAAACGTGGTGGAATAAATAATATACACAGTTGGGATATAGGTCTAAAAGGAGAAGTTTCCTCAGAACAAAAAATATTACTTGGACTACTCCTCAAGGAGAGACGAAAAAAACACTGGGCAGAAAAAAAGGGGATTGATTGGATGGATGGTATGCCCCTTACACTTGAAGAAATTAAAACTTTTTACCCTCATGAAAATCTAAAAGAAATGCTCGAAGACCTAACTGAAAAAGGTTATATAAAGTTAGAACATCCTAAATCTCTAGTTGAAGAATTCCGAGAAAATGGAAGTGTTGTAAAAGTTCGCAAACCTAATCCAAATATAGAAAAGGGATATAATATTGTTACTGGAAAACTAAGCTTTGAATTTAATAAAATACTTGACCCAAATGACCTAGCTCCTACTATTGTTGCAACTGATGTATCCCGCCTCGGAATTGTAGATGGTGAAGGAATTAGGCAACTTACGTTACAAGAAGGTTTGAAATTATTTGGCTTTCCCGATAACTTTAAATTTAACGTAAATGAAGATGAAGGATTTGATTTACTTGGTAATACTGTGTCAGTTCCAGTCGTTAAAGCTATTTGTAAAAGACTCTGCCATTCATATGTTTCAAACTCTTTAGAGGTTACTCACATTTAATTTTAGCCCATCCTTTTGGATGGGTTTTTTTGACTACTCCGCTTAATATGGTAGAATCACTTTATAGCACAATCTACTTCATTAAGGGGGAATTAGTTTGAGAGCACAAATTAAACAGCCAAAAAAAATGAGCTTCGATGAATTTAAACAAACATACAGTCCATTCTTTATTGATGAAAATTATGAAAATCTAGTGGATTCCGAAATCGATAGTATTGTTGATTCTTTATACAAAAACATGAAAGAAATAGGTACTATTGAAGGTCTAATGGACTATATTCAGAGTGATGAAGAATCTTTAGCAAACATTTTAAGTCTATTGGGTTTTTCAGCAGAAAAATTTATGCGAATTACATCCATGTTTCGTATGACACAAGGTGATAATTTTAACACTGAATGGAAGCTCCCTCAAATTAGAGCCAAAATGTTAACTAATAGTGCCTTTGCAAATAAAATTTGTAGATTATTGTTAAATGGTGCATCTGATGAAGAATTCTCAGATACAATTCCTAAATTTTATTTAGACAACTTGATACTAGATGAAAGAACCTTACAACAACTAACAGATAAAAAACGTCTTAAAAGGCTAGTTAAACAAAAAAGAGATGGTAAATACAATAATGACGTAGGTGACAGGGTTGAAGACCTAATTGAGGCACGCTTGATTAAACTTGGTGAAAAATATGGAATTACATATGAAAGGGAAAAGTTTGTTCCTTGGATAGCAAGAAATATGGATTTTACTATACCTAACAATAATGATCCATACGTAATTATTGAAGTTTCTTACCAAATTACCACATCAAGTGCTCAAACAACTAAGAGAGAAGTTGAAGTTAAAACATCAGAGGAAATCCGTAGACATAACATTCAGAATGGGAAAGACATTGCTTTTGTAAACTTCATCGAGGGTGGAGGCTGGTTAGGACGTCAAAGTGACATGAGAAAGTTGGTACATTGTTCAGACTATGTTATAAATATTAACACCCTTGATATGCTAGAATCTATAATTGTTAAACATGTTCCAGATAAGTTTTTTACTAAGGAAAAGCCCGAATTAATTGATTAAATAAAATAGACGGTCTAGGTGACTGTCTATTCTATTTGTTTTCTTATTTTATGGTTTTCTCACGTTTTATAAGAAAGAATGTGGAATAATCCACCACTGCCACTTAAAATATCAACACACCCCCTTTAAGTAGGTTTGCGTGTATCCCTCACTTTTGCAAAAATCTTCACCAATTGGTCAAGTGAATTATTGTCATCAGTATTATGTGGAGACAGTTCCCGCATTTCTCTAATTAGTTCATTTGCCCTAGCATCGAGACGGGTCAGTGCCTCTTCAATTCTCGTTATCAATCTGAAATCTGGTCTTTCTTTTTCAAGTTGCACCGTATAACGTTGCATAAGGCGACGAGTACGGATTTCAAATATCTTATACCTTCCCTTAACTTGCTTGTTAATGTCCTCTGGTATCATTTCATAAAGTTCCTTTTCATCATATAGCAAGGTATCAAAAGAAATTATTTCGTATTCACCAGTGACAATCGCATTTTTATTACCTTTTAGGCTTTCTCTATGTTTCTCCTTATTTTTAGGTCCTGTACTTTTACCACCATGAAGCCGACAGCGACCATTTTTCAAGGGTGTTTTTTTAAACGGTGTTCCTTGCCTCGTTTTAGCTCCGCATATCTTTTTTTCCACATTTCCACCTCCAGACCTCTATTCATGGGGTATCGTTTAAAAAAATGAGGGGGAGCAATTCGCTCCACCCTATTTATCTATACTCACTTTGTAATACCTTATTTAAATGTTGTTCATCAGCTATTGCTTTCGTTTGCTCTAATCGTTGGTTAAATTCTCTTTCAAGTCCTTTTTCTCTAATAAATGCTCTATAAAGTAGTAGCTCAGCTGACCGTTCAAATACAATTGCTTCTAGCTTCTCCATGTCGTTCATGTTCTCTAAAAATAGCTTTGTGTATTCTTCAGGTGTAAAAATCTCATTTCCCTCCTACCAAAATGACTTCTATCATACTCTTCCCCAATTAATCTTTTACTTTCTCAAAGCCTAGATTAAACAAGTTTATAGTCATATAATTATTCTCTCTCATTGAATATCTATTTAATAGATTTGTTACCTCTTTGGGATTCTGCTTAATATAGTTATAAATAGACTCAATACTTTCTAATAATTCTTGCTCAGTTAAATCTTCGTCATAAAAAAGTTCACACCATAACTTTTGGTTTTCAATAATTATAAATTCTCAAATGATGTCCTTTTGCGAAAGGGTAATTATCAGCATTTTTCTTTAATGCCTTACAAACTTCGTCAATGCTTTCATTGAATTCTTTTTTTGAGACTTTTACTGGACTTGTACTTCTAACCTCAATTACCACATGACTTCCGACTACTGTAATCATTAATCCCACCTCCTCTCTTTCGGCTACACAAAATATATAAGAAAATAAATGAATTTTTTAATTAAGAATAAAAAAAACAAGCTCTTTTTGAGCTTGTCTTCGAATTTATTAACTTAAATGAATTTACCATTTACCTTAACTGTTTAAGTTTGTTTATATGTATTGTTAATTCAATTTTCCTGTTTACCATCACTTATGATAAGGCTCCCCCCGAACAATCCGAAACGCCCGATAAATCTGCTCCACCAACACCAGCCTCATCAACTGATGCGGAAACGTCATCCTCGAAAACGACAGTTTCTCATTCGCGCGCTGCATGACGGCGTCGCTTAAGCCAAGGGATCCGCCTATGACGAAACATACTTTGCTTTTTCCGTATGTTGCCAGCTTATCTATTGTATCGGCTAATTCTTCGGAAGTTTTCATTTTTCCTTCGATGGCGAGGGCGATGACGTGGGCGTCGGGGTTGATTTTGCTTAGGATGCGTTCGCCTTCTTTGTCTTTGATGATTTTCATGTCTTGATCGCTGAGATTCTCGGGTGCTTTTTCGTCCGCGAGCTCAATGATCTCGATTTTTGCGTAAGCCTGTAATCGTTTTGTATATTCGGCTATGCCTTGCTTTAAATATTTCTCTTTTAATTTTCCTACTGTGATAATTGATATATTCACAGGTCATCCCCACCTTAAAAACAAGTTATTCATATAAGTTATCAACAATTGTGGATAAAATTTGTGTATTTTGTGTCCGATCATTCGTTCCCCACTATATATATTGCAGGTTCATCGCACAATTCACAGGCTGTGGATAAACTGTGTGTATGTTCGATTTTTCTGAATTCCGGCGGCGTTTCATGATCATCTATGTACATGTCTAATACGGTATCTATGTGTTCTGCACACGCATAAAATGTTTTGTTCATAAGTTTCTGATTCCTCCAATATGTTCTCTGGTTATTCACAAGTGTTTCGCTCATTGTCCAATATAACCGATTTATTCACATGTTAATAGTCTTTTACCATTTCCCACATCTTTTATCCACAAACCAACAAAAAAGCCTCCACTCCTGTGAAGGCTTCTTTCTATAAAAATGGATTATAAAATCTCGTTCCTCTAACAAATGTAATCACAAGCGACACAATTAGCACCACACCAACAAACAATAACGCCGCATAATCTGCTTTTTGAAAGTCTTTTGCCGTAAACCATGTGCGCTTTTTATGCTTTCCAAACCCGCGCAGCTCCATTGCATTGCTGATCGTTTCAATCCTCTCCAAGCTGGAGAAAATCAGCGGCATGACAATCGATAACGCATTTTTGATTCGTTTCCCCAATTTTTCATTCTTCGATAAATCAATGCCTCTTGCTTGCTGAGAAATCGCGATCGTGCGAAAATCCCGCTGAATATCTGGAATATAACGAAGAGCAATCGCTACAGCATACGAAATCCGGTAGCTGACCCCAATTCGGCTGAGAGATGAGGCAAATTCACTTGGATTTGTTGTCACAATAAATAAAAGCGCTGCTGGCATCACGGTCACGTATTTGAGCGTAATGTTCAACTGATAGAAAAGCTGTTCAAGTGTGACATTGTACCAGCCTGCAATATGAAACAGCTCGTGCTTTGCTCCGTAGATGGCGACACCTTGCTGGGGTGCAAAGATGTAAATGGCGATGTTATTGATCACTAGGAAAATCGCCAGGACAATCACCACGAAGGAAATATCACGAAATCGTACGTTCGACATCTGAAAGAATACGATACTGGCGGCTAACATAAAGACTAATACGCCTGTATCATACGTGAGCATCGCTGCGGATGACCAGAGGATAAAGCAAATGAGTTTGGTTGCACCTGTCAGCCGGTGAATCGGTGACGGGCGATCGATATAGGACAGCATGTCTACAGCCATGTCATTCGTTCCTTTCTGTCAACCTCAATGAAGCGATCCACGAGTTCATTTGGATTCGGCCAATCTGCTTTCAGCGCCAGTTCATGCAGCGACGTTTCCTTTAAGCTCGCCTTTTGGACAAGCAGCTGATCTGTCAGCACTTTGGCTGGTCTATCATCTGCGATTTTTTCTCCATCGGAAATAACAATGGTTCTTGTTGTGTATTCGAGCATCAAATGCATATCATGGGTGATCATGAAAATCGTGACTCCCTGCTGATTTAATTGCTCTAAAAACGTCATCATCTCTGTGTAATGTTTAAAGTCCTGTCCTGCTGTTGGTTCATCTAGGATGAGGATTTCTGGCTCTAAAACCAGAATAGACGCGATGGTGACGCGTTTTTTCTGCCCAAAGCTGAGGGCTGATACCGGCCAGTTCCGAAATGGATACAGTCCGCATACTTTCAGGACTCGCTCCACCCGTTCCTTGATCTCTTCTTCCTTTACACCTCTTAAAACGAGACCAAGAGCAACTTCATCAAAGATCATTTGTTTTGAAATCATTTGATTTGGGTTTTGCATGACGACGCCAATTCGTTCGGAGCGCTGTTTGATCGTATCTCCTGTGATGTCATCACCATTTAAAAGAATTGAGCCTTTCGTTGGCCTTTCAAATGCACAAAGCACCTTAGATAATGTCGTCTTGCCTGCACCATTGGCTCCTGCGATGCTGATCATTTCTCCTTTTTTGACAGTAAAAGAGATGTTGCTCAGCGTATTTGGTCTTGTTGGATAGTCAAAGCTCAGCTCGCGCACTTCTAGTAAATCCTCTGCTGTATTCTGCTCGACTGATGGCTCAGACGCTTCCATCCACTGCTCGATTTTCATTTTTTCCTCATCATTTAAGGTAAGATGCTGTAAATTGGCAATTTGATCTCCTGCTTCAATCGGAATGCCTGCATATTTCATAGCTTTTACATATAAAGGCTCACGTAAATAAGCCGCTTCTAAAACATTTGAGGCGAGCAATTCATCTGGGGTCATATCCGCTGCAATCTTTCCTTCATTGACAACGATGATGCGGTCCACATGACGGAAGAGGACGTCCTCTAATCGGTGCTCAACCATCACGATGGTTTTTTTCGTTTGTTTTTGCAGCCGGTCAATAAGGTCGATGACTTCTTTGCCTGTTGCGGGGTCAAGGCTTGCAAGTGGTTCATCAAACAGTAAAATGTCGACATCGTTGACAAGTACGCCCGCAATAGCGACACGTTGTTTTTGCCCGCCTGACAGCTCATGCACGGACGATGCCAGCTTGCCGTCTACCTCTGTTAATCTAGCTGCTTCCTCGACACGTGTAGTCATTTCTTCGCGTGTGACTTGATCATTTTCAAGTGTAAATGCGATGTCCTCTCCAACGGTCAGCCCGATGAATTGTCCATCGGGGTCTTGAAGCACCGTTCCGACAAGCTGTGAGAGGGAGAAAATGTTCTCTTTCTCTGCATTTTTCCCGCCGATGTGAAGCCTTCCTTCCATAGAACCTTTATAAGACGCAGGAACTAGCCCATTGATACAATGGGCTAGTGTGCTTTTTCCCGATCCGGACGGGCCTGCGATGAGAACTTTTTCTCCTTCATAGATGGTCAGGTTGATATCCTTTAATGTTGGTTCTGCCTGACTGCGATACTTGAATCCGAAATGTTCGAATTGAATCATCGGTTTCTTCATTTATGTGTTCCACCTTGCTTCATGATGTTTCTTTCGATAGGCTGCCGCTTTTGCTTCTCGTTTTCGCATAAGCTGCAATGATGATGGTTCCTAGTACACCAACTGTAATGATGTTTGAAATCCCTGCCACAATGCCTTGAACAAACACTTTGTTCGCAGGTTCTGCATAGATCACAATGTCGAGTACAGGAGCAATGATAAACCAGCCTAATGCCTGTGCGCCTGCTTGTACGGCGTTAAAGAGCGTGATTTTCTTCCAGCCGAAGTCTCCCTCTTCTACTTTTAAACGGTTAGAAATAAAGCCAATCAATAAACCAACCACACCCGATACAATAATCCAGCTCCACCAAGGGCCAAATGTGGTCGCATCTTTAATGAGATGGCCAATAAAACCAATCAGTGCGCCTGCAACAGGACCAAATAGCACGGCCATTAATGCAAGGAATGCGTATGAGGTTTCAATTTGTGTATTCGGAATTCCAGTTGGAATAGAGACGAATCGTCCTAGAATCACAAAGACGGCTGCGCCAATTCCAATAGCAACGACAGTTTTCGTTGAAAGTTGTTTTCCTGCCATGATGTATCCTCCTCTTATTCGTATATAATGCGCGGAGCTTTGCGAATCGAAAGGCGCCAGCCTGTGCCTGTACCGATGTTATAAGCCTTTGCAAATGACCCTTGATTGATCGCCACGCCTAAATGGTCGAGTGAATTGACATATACGAGTGGTTCGCCTACCTTTAAGTCGGCAAAAGATCGTCCATAGGTCATGATATTTTTATACACATTTTTTGGCCCGTTGGCAATGGTAACTTCTATTGCATCCCCATAATTAATTGAAAGCTGTTCAAATAGCGTGTGATGAATGTTTGTCCAAAGGTTTCCGAACCTCACATCTAAAATATCAATCGTGCCTGTGATCACATCTTCTTCCGCGTAAGCCTGTACGACTGGCAGATGGATAATATCATCAATATTCGCCTTTGGCCCAACCTCTTCAAAAGAAATCACACCTGATGCAATTCTCGCCCCTGTATAAGCGTAAATGTCTCTCCCGTGGAATGTATGTGATTTTCCCGACTTTGGCAGCCGGTTAATGGTTTCATCTAAATAACGGGCTTCCACAATGCCAATATCCTGCGCGACGTGCGTGAGTGTCCCGTTATCTGGGGTAATAATATAGTGTGAACTTGTCGTTTTGATGACAAGACTTTTTCTCTCTGATCCAACGCCCGGGTCAACGACTGAAACGAATACTGTCTCTTCCGGCCAGTATGTGACGGTTTGAAGCAGGCGATAAGATGCCTCCCAAATGTCATACTGCGGAATATTGTGTGTTAAATCGAAAATGCGGATGCTGCTGCTGACCGTATTTGCCACTCCGTACATTGCACTGACAGCTCCATCATCAATGCCGAAATCTGATTGTAAAACCAATGCATGTTCACTCATGTCAATCTCCCTTTCATTTGAAAAAATGGATGTGGTGTTTCACGTGGAACATTTGAACAATTGTATGAAAAAAGTGGACAATAAAAAATACCCCATCCTTATCTTTGAATCATAAGGACGAGGTATTTGTCTCGTGGTACCACCTTTATTTACTGTTTGCTCGCGCTAAACAGCCTCTACAAGTACAAAGCTCCAATCTGGCTCATATACTGTGGTTTTGATAACGAGTACCAACTCTCGTCGTCACCTACTAATATCATAGATATGTTCAGCACGAGGCTCAGAGACCATTTTTCGAATCATTATTTTTGCTTCTTTTCAGCTGCCGAAGCTCTCTGTGGAAAAATTGATGATTGTACTTTCTCTCGTCATTGCCTGTATAACTATCTTGAATTAAAGCTATCATACATGATGTTTTTTGATAAATCAAGATATTTTTCTGAACATTTTTAAAAATGAGTCAACTGGTGCTGGAAGAGTCTTCTTTTTATGAAATTTAAACAAATGTTAAAGAGCAAGATATGGTCTCTTTCTTTTCTAGGGGTATAATAAAGGTGAAGGGAGGTACAGCATGTGTGGACCATTTGTATGAATGAGTTTAAGCAGCTCTTCAAAAGCACAAAATCTATTTTAACAATTGTTATTATTTTCATTTTATCTACTTTTGTTTCGAGTCTTCCGTTTATCGCTGCTCATCAGGAAAAATGGGAGCTGGCAAAGGATCCTTATTCTATTGGGAATGAACTGGTGATTTTTTTATTTGGTTTCTTCCTCATTTTTTTGTTGTCTCATGATATTTTGAGCCGCGAGATTCATTTGAAAACCATTCGTTTTCTCGTCAGTAAAACAACCCGTTTGAATATTATCATCGGGAAATATCTTGGACTGATGCTGTTTTGGCTTAGCTGTATTATGACGACATACGTCCTGAATATGGTGATTTCACACCGTTTTCTGTTCTCAGATGCCTTAAAAATCTTAACCTTTATCAGTGTCGGTATCTCATGTGCTTTATTTTTGTCCATGCTCTTTCCAACACCGCAGAAATCAATGTTTGTCGGCATGTTATTTTCCTTTCTTTTCCCAATCGTCAGTATGGTTTCTGTTCTTTCTTCAGAACGAATGATTCATTGGTTCCAATATATGACGCCTTATTATTATGCGCGCTGGAGTGAACCGCTGACCTATGTCCTAATGAACACGGCATTGACCGTTATCTTACTCATTGGAACTGCACTGCTGTTTCAAAGGAGGGATGTGTAGATGCTTCATACAAAAGGGCTCACAAAAAAATATCGTACAAAAGTCGCGATAGATCAAATTAACCTTCATGTCCATCAAGGCGATATCTTCGGACTCATTGGACCAAAGGGGTCTGGTAAAACGACGTTTTTCAATATCATTACCGGCATCTCCCGCCCGACCTCTGGTACGTTTACAGTGATGAATAAGCCTTCGCTAAAAAAAGTGAGACAGCATATCGGTGTTCTGCCTGAATATACGGATTTATATGAAGGTCTTACAGCTCTTGAGCATATTGCCTATTTATCAAAAATCACCGGAACACGCCAGAAAACGAGTGATTATGAAGAACTGCTCGAATTTGTTGGTTTACATCACCATCATCAGGAGAAGGTCGGTGCCTTTACACCTGGTATGAAGAAACGACTCGGAATGGCGCAGGCCATCGCCCATCAGCCGGAATTTATTTTACTCGACGAGCCTTTTGCCGATATTGATGCAGATTCGATCTTGCACATCCAGCAGGTCATTGAAGCATTAAAGGATGAAGGAAAAACCGTCTTTTTAACAGCTGACCGCCCAAGGTTCACCAATAGTATTTGTACCAAAACGGCGTTCATTTCTGAAGGAAAATTAGTGTCCCCACATACTCATCCTCAAGAAAAAACCATCACATCCTCAAACATACGTGCAACCTTCAAGCATGCATGGATTGATGATGAGGTGAAACCTGTTCTGACGCAGTACCTACAAACTGTCGGAACAGATCTTGTGATCAGTGATGACGAGACCTCATTGTTAATTCGTTCAGAAGCTCAAGTTCCAGCGATCATTCGCGCTTTCGTGAAATGCAAAGTCGATTTATACAGAGTCACAGCTCAGGATGCCATGATGTCCTCATAAAAAAGTACCGTACGCTTTCTGCACGGTACTTCTTCTTTTTTATAAAGGTTTACTCATATAAATACCAGTTTCTTCAAATCCTGTTTTCTCGTACAGCGAACGAGCGATTTGATTGTGAGCAAAGACATGGAGCGAGAGCTTTTGAACACCTAATGACTTTGCCTGCTCCTCTAATGCAGCAATGGCCTGCTTTGCAAAGCCTTTTCCTCGATAAGCTTCAAACAAAATAAAGTTATAAATAAATGCTTCGTGCTGTGGGTGATTCGGGTCATAGCAAAGCCAAACCCAGCCAATCGCTTCATCTCCGTTTAAGAAATTCCACAGCTCATGATGCTCTGTCTGAAGGCCTTCTGGAAGCAGCCTGTCAAATTGTTCTTCTGCGTTCGCAAGGGATTCTTCCTTTTCCCATGTCCCTGCGAGTACCTTTTCTTCCGCGTACCGCTGAATGGCTTTCTCCATCAATACATCGTAATCAGTTTGTGACATCCGTTGTAGTGTAATCAATCGTACCGCCCCCTTTCCTTTATCATATGATGAGCATGCAAAAAAAACCAGTCCCTTGCTGGAACTGGTTAGCCGCCATATCGGTCGGTTTGAGAAAGTTTGATCTCTGCTGATTTTTTCTTTCCGCTTCGGTAAAACTGCACCTTTACCTTGTCGCCGACCTTCTTTTGATATAAATACTTACGAAGATCTACGATATTCTGTACACTCTTGCCATCAAAGGAGGTCACGACATCCAGCTCTTTTAGTCCCGCTTTTCCTGCTGGAGATAAAGGCTCAACACTCATGACAACAACCCCAGATGTCACCTTGGAGGGCAGCTTCAATGTTTCCTGCCAGTGATAGCTCGCAATATCTGCTAATGATTTCATGCCGACGCCAAGATACGGACGCTTTACCTCTCCGTAGCGCTCTAAATCCTCTATGACAGGGATGACCAGATTCGCTGGAATAGACAGCCCGATTCCTTCTACCTCTGATTCAGCAATCTTCATTGAGTTGATGCCAATTACTTTTCCGTCCATATTGATCAAGGCACCACCGCTGTTTCCAGGATTGATGGCGGCGTCTGTTTGCAGTACTTCTGCATTCCAATCCGTCTGTCCATCCCCATTTGAGTCAACAGGAATCGCTCGCTCCGTGCCTGAAATGACTCCTTGTGTGACAGAGCCTGCGAATTCAAGCCCTAATGGATTTCCAATGGCGATGACTGGCTCACCCGGCTTCACATGATCTGAGTTACCGAAGGCTGCCGTTTTCTTGATTTTATCACTTTTGACAGTGAGAACTGCTAAATCCATGAGCTGATCGCTGCCGACAAGATTGGCACTAATTCTTGTCCCGTCATGAAGGCTCACTTCAAGCTGGTTGGCGCCTTTGATGACGTGATGGTTTGTGACAATATAAAACGTGTCACCCTTTTTCTTATAGATCACACCTGACCCGCTGCCTGCTTCTCCGCCTTCCTCCCAAAAGCTCGACTTTTGGATATTAATGACGCCGACTACCGTATCTGACATATTAGACACGACTTTCGTGACAGCATCATTGACGTTTACATTCACAGTCTTTAAAGGACCCTGAGATGTTTGTCCATCACCGTTCTGCTGCCATCCAAAGGGACTGCCGCTCTGTCCAGATACATAGGGGAAAAAGAATCCCATTAAAAAAGCTCCTACCAATACACCGATCAAACCAGAAAGAAAATATCCTTTTCTGCTTCGTCTCGGCTTCCACTCTACATCGCGATAATCCACTATGTTTCCTTCCTTTCAGTGAATAGATGATGTATATAGTGTTGGTAAGAAGCTCTTATCTTAATCATACGTTTATAAAAATCATACGGCGCAAAGCGGGGTTGCTTTTTTCGGGTCCGTATCAAATAAATCAAAGCCGTCCCCCACAACAAAGCCCTTCATTTCAAGCGTCTGCTGGACCGCCATACGGGCTAAATCCTTCATGTTGTTGTCTTGACTCAAGTGAGCCAAATAAATGCGTGAGGTGGCATCTCCAATGACATCTGTCATCGCAAGAGCAGCATCTTCATTTGATACATGTCCGACATCACTCAGTATTCTGCGCTTAATGCTCCAAGGGTATCGGCCCATTTGCAGCATCCCGACATCATGATTGCTCTCAAACACAAACGTATTGGCTGACTTAATAATGCCTTTCATACGGTCACTCACATAGCCTGTATCTGTCATGAGGGCAAGTTTGCGCCCTCCATAATGGAACACGTAAAACATAGGCTCTGCCGCGTCGTGTGAGACGCCAAATGACTCGACATCAAGACCGCCAAAGGATTGAACGGTCTCCATATCAAAATGGAATTTCTGCTCTGTATCAATCTTTCCGATATGAGACTCCATTGCTTTCCATGTTTTCGCATTTGCATAGACAGGAAGCTTGTACTTTCTTGCCATGACACCAAGCCCTTTAATATGATCGGAGTGCTCGTGTGTCACAAAAATACCGTCCAAGTCTTCAGGCTTGCGGTCGATTTGACCAAGCAGCTCGACCATCTGTTTGCCGCTTAAACCAGCATCCACCAAAAAGGCATGCTCGTCTGTTTCTAAATAAAAAGCGTTCCCCGTACTTCCGCTCGCTAGTACACTGAACTGCAAGCTCATGTTCTCTCACTCCATTGAAGATTTGTCATCTTTCTCTATATGATCAAGTGTTGAGCCATCAATAGCATTGATCAAATATTCTTCTTCTGTCTTTTTCTTTGAACCTGCCGATACGCCTTCAAGCTCCAACCGCCATACAGGAACCATGACTTGCGTGCTTGCCCCTGGGTATTGCGTATAGTAGCCAAGCTCTACCTTTTTCACGGTCGTATTTTGGCTCAGCATATTTTGCGTATATAAGTCCTTCACGGTTTCAAGTGCTGGGACAAGGGTTTCTTTTCTCACTTCATTAATCGATGTCACCATCGACTGCTGATAAGAGACGACTTCGTTTTGATCATTGAGATTTAAGGTGATTTGCCCGATGGTTTCGGTGTCATCAAGACCTTCTTGGAAGATGTATTTCCCTTTATACGTTTGGAAAAAGACGATTTTCCCTGTCTCTTCATCTATATTCCACAGCTTATAATTTTTCCCATCCAGCAAACGCTGGTTCACAAGGTTCGTCGCCGCTGTTTTTATATCCTTTTTCGGCAAGGCAACAGGCTTGTTGAAGGTCATTTCAAGCAGCGTAACAGGATCATCTTTGTCTGTTTTCGGGAATGTGCTTTTCGCCTTTTGATCAGCTAATCCGTCGACATCCTTTTTTGTATATTGCTTCTTTTCAGCTGTAATGCGGTATCCAATCTTCGCCTCATCTGATAGATTGCCATATTTGATCCCGTCTGCCTTCATTTCTTCCAGCGTATCCGTTTTTTCGATAATCGCAAAATGATCGGTTGACCGTTTTTCAAAGTATTGAAAACCTAGAAAGATATCGAGAACGAGAAAGGCTAGGATAAAGATCGTTTTGGTCTTATTCCACTCCATGATTCTCGCTCCCCTCTGTCAAAAGATCATTCGATAGAATCACGGTTTTGCCGTTATACTTCATACACCATACAGGCTCCAGCCAGACAAACATTGCTTGATCTTGATCTGATGTAGTTGAAGCAGCTTGATATGCAGGGAAAATCTGTTCAATTTTCTCCAGGTCATCATATTTCGTCTGCTTGATGATCAAGTCCTTCAGCTCTGTCCCGTTCATCAGCTTGACCTGCTCACTTTGACTCGCTTTATTGCCAAGAATATAGTTTGGTCGCTTGTAACTCAAAATGTCATCATTCGCCCATTGGACTTCAAGGGAGGTCATCCCAAATGGATGCTTTGTACTGTTGACGATCGGCAGACCGTCCATAAACATATTAAAGGACAGCTGCTGGTTGCTGTTGATACCAAAGTATTGATAGTCATCAGTAAAGCTTCCCGTATCATTGAAATATTTCACGCTTCGCTTAATCAAATCCCCCGTTTGGAAAACAGTGCTGGAATTGATATTGCGGTGCTGATATTGAATGCGGTGGTCTTTTTGATTGGCTTCAAGGCGGCTTGTGCCATCTGTGTACACCGTCCGGTTTAAATTAGATTCCTCACCGACAAGGCTCGGGTCCGTAAACAGTGCATCTTTGAATTTGTTTGTCTTAATCGTTTCGATAAAGAACATTTTTGCTTCAAGCTGCTTTTGCTTTCTCGGAAGAAGGAAATCTCGTTTAGAATTCGTTGAGAATGTATAAAGATCATAGCGCGGCATCTCGTTTTGAGCGGCTGCGATACTGTCCATTAGATTACGGTAGTTGGCGGACTCAATTGTCAGCTCAAGCACCGTCTCCTTGCTGTATGAGACCAAATACACTTTTTTATTGGCCTTATCCTGCTGGGCGAACGGCACGATCATCCGATCAAACGAGTTGTATTCAATGGACTTGTTCGGCCATTTAAAGAGCGCTTGGAAAATATCAATCGGAATCGGATCATTGAATACAAGGTCCAATGTCTTCCCTTGTCCTTCGCGTCCATAGAAGAAATTCTTAAATTTCTGCTCGGAATATTGATCTGACACATCATTAATCTCTTTGACATCCCAAAGGCTCACATCATTCCAAAAGTTTTGAAAGAGTTCCTTTTGATCCACTTTAAAATGCTCTCCATTTGAATGGATGAACATCTCGCGCGGCTTCACGACATCAATGAGACTTCTAGGCTCGTCGCTTGAAATCTTCTTCGTTTCCACGACCTGTGTGCCGGTATCTGCCTGATCCTGCATGACGGGCTGGAACATCCAGATATTCCACGTAAATACAAGACTGATCGCAATTAGGATTGTCAATATTATGGTTTTAAAGGTCTCACGCTTCATCCCAATCATCCTCTTGTTCTTCATTGTACGGAAGGGTAAAGGTCACCGTTGTCCCTTTTCCTTCAATGCTGTCAGCCCAAATATCTCCGCCATGAGCTTGAACCATTTCTTTTGCAATCGCAAGACCCAGGCCGGTTCCGCCAAGCTTTCTTGTTCTTGCTTTATCTACCCGATAAAAACGTTCAAAGATTTTATCCATATCCTTTTTCGGAATACCGATTCCTTCATCTTTCACGCTGAATAACACAAGGCCTTTCTCTTCATCCAGATCAACGGTAAACGTGATGTGTCCGCCCTCTGGTGAGTATTTCATGGCATTGGAAATGATATTATCGAGCACCTGTGTAATTTTATCTTGGTCGATTTCCACATATACTTCACGCTGCGGCAGATTGCGGATAAAATCGACATGCTGTTCCTTCGTCATTTCAAAACGATCAATGACAAGCGAGATAAACCTGATAAAGTTCGTCCACTCACGGTTGAATTGATAATCCTTGCTGTCGAACTTAGACAACTGCAGCAGGTCATTGACAAGCCGGATCATGCGCTCAGTTTCATTTTGTGTGACACTAAGGAATCTTGGCGCAAGCTCTTTATCACCAATCGCACCTTCAGCCAGTGCCTCAAGGTAGCTTCGCATCGTTGTCAGCGGTGTGCGCAGCTCATGCGATACGTTCGCGACGAATTCACGGCGCTCAGCATCAATTTTCTCCTGCTCTGTGACGTCATAAATGACCGCAATTAAGCCATCAATTTTCCCATGCTCTTTCTGAATAACGGAGAAATTAACACGCAATACAGACAGCTGGTCTTCGCGTTCAATTTCTATCAGCATCGAATCTTGATTTTCGACTAAATCTTCAAATGTATGAGTTTCCTCTAAGCCAAGCAAGGACGTAATCGGCATCTCTAGTGCTGTTTCACGTGAAACATTTAACAGCTCTAATGCAGGGCTGTTTAATAGAATAATCGCACCGTTTTGATTCGTTGCGATGACACCGTCCGTCATATAGGCAATGACAGAAGAAAGCTTTTTCCGCTCCCCCTCCGTCATCAGCTGAGCTTCCTCCAGCTCTCTCGTCAGATGGTTAAAGGTTGTCGCAAGCTGGCCAATCTCGTCATGCCCATACTTTCGGACCTTTCTGGAGAAGTTCCCTTTGGCAAGCTCGATCGCTTGCTTTCTCATATCTGAAATAGGATGAGTGATCGTTCTGAAGATGAAAATACCAAGTAGAGCAGTCGTCCCAAGTGCAATCAGTGTCCCAGTTGCCAAAATGGTGTTAATGGTTCTCATTTGGTTAAACACACTTTCCATTGAAGACACAACATAAATCACACCAACGGTCTCTTGATTCTCATTTTTTACGGCTGTCGCAGAAATACGCACCCTTTTATTTGACTCAGGGTCATAGAATTTTTTCTCATAGTCTTTGCCAACCGCGAAAATACGGCTAATGATTTGATCAGTGATTTTCTTGCCGGCAATCTCTTGGCTGCCGTTATTTACAGAGGCAATGACCTCTCTGCTTTCGTCAATATAGCTGACTTCAGAGATTTCATTTGACTCATCTTTGTTGTTAAAATCGTTTAATATCTTTTGAGCATCCTCTTTTAATTCTGCCTTGCTTTTCGATGAATCTTGTTCTAGGTAATACGATAACGAGTAGATTCGCTGATTCAAGGAATTATCATATGAATTAATTAAGGACTGCTCTAGCTGCTTCACAAAGTACACGCCAATGATCTGCATGGCGACGATGATCAGCAGCACGTAAATCAAGGTCAATTTGAAGTGAATCGAGCGAAAAAAACCTACTTTACTCATAAGAATCTTAGTCCTGCTCTGGGTTTCTTAAATAGTAGCCGACGCCTCGTCTTGTCACAATCCAGCTCGGATGGCTAGGATTGTCTTCAATCTTCTCACGAAGACGGCGGACTGTGACGTCTACTGTACGGACATCTCCGAAGTAATCGTAGCCCCATACAGTTTGCAGCAAGTGCTCACGTGTCATGACTTGTCCGATATGTTTCGCTAAATAATGAAGCAGTTCGAACTCACGGTGTGTCAATTCAATCGTTTCCTCGCGCTTAGACACCACATACGCATCTGGATAAATGACGAGTGATCCAACCTCAATATCATTTGATTCAGATTCTTCCTCCGTCTGCGGAGCAGCGGTTTGTCTTCTCAAATTCGCTTTCACGCGGGCAAGCAGCTCACGCGTGCTGAAAGGTTTCGTCACATAATCATCTGCGCCAAGCTCAAGGCCGATAACTTTATCAATTTCAGAGTCTTTTGCTGTCAGCATGATAATCGGCATATCATATTTCTTTCTCACTTCACGGCATACTTCAACACCATCTTTATTCGGCAGCATAATGTCGAGCAGAATAATGTCCGGCTTGATTTCTTCTACCATTTCAAGGGCTTCGTTTCCATCATATGCACAATGAACCTCATAGCCCTCTTTCCTTAAATTAAATTCCAATATATCAGCAATCGGTTTTTCATCATCTACGACAAGAATCTTTTTTTCCATTGTGATTTCCTCCTGCATTTTTAGCATCTATGTCATTCCATTTTGCATCTCACATTACACCTTTTCCGTTTGCGAAAAAAAGGCTCACTGTCTATTATAACGTTTTACGAGGCAAAGATAAAAATAATAACGGCTTTCTTTTCTAGTAAACGTTGGATAGGAAGGAGCCGCTCAAAGAAATTGATGACTTTTTCCTTTTTTATTGAAACTTTTCCAATCACCAGCCGTCTATATAGATGTAACGTCTTCTTCTTATGGAGCCGGGCCCTACCTAGGTCCGGCTTCTCCCTTTTTATGCATTCTTTTCATAATAAAAACGCACCTGCGATTGCAGATGCGTTTGGAAGTGGCTCGGGACGGAATCGAACCGCCGACACACGGATTTTCAGTCCGTTGCTCTACCAACTGAGCTACCGAGCCATCATCAAAAAGATGAATATGTATAAATGGCGGTCCGGACGGGACTCGAACCCGCGACCTCCTGCGTGACAGGCAGGCATTCTAACCAACTGAACTACCGGACCTCAGTAACTTGCCCGAAAAAGCAATCGTGGTGCTCCTTCAAGCAAGTGAGGAAAAAATTAGCTTAACGCTAAAGTAAATCAATGACCCGTACGGGATTCGAACCCGTGTTACCGCCGTGAAAGGGCGGTGTCTTAACCGCTTGACCAACGGGCCAATACATGGTGAGCCATGAAGGACTCGAACCTTCGACCCTCTGATTAAAAGTCAGATGCTCTACCAACTGAGCTAATGGCTCTCGGTTTGTGAAAAGTAAATCTGAAGAAGTTGTATTGCGTCAAACCAATCGCTTTAAAAAAGCTGGAACATCGCATCCTAACAAGTTTCAGAGACCTTTGCAACAACGAGATTTATAATATCATAGAATAATTACATATGGCAATACGTTTTTCGACATTTTTTAAAAAAAGTGTCGGATTTAAATATCTCCTATCAAAGCCCCCACTTCTGCAACCGCCTTCATTTGATACGCCTTTTCGAGTGACCTCTGCCTACTCAAGCACATAGACACGTTTCAGGCCGCTCAAAAATGGCTATACATGAAACAAGTGACATTGTCATTGAAAAAGGAGGAAGCAGTATGAGTTCATTCAAATTAGGAGATAAAATGCCCAACTTTTCACTTCCAACAATACAGGGCGAACACATTGATTTCGACAAACATTTAGAGGAGCATCAAAGCTGGCACCTGATCGTTTTCTTTAGAGGATCCTGGTGTCCGGTATGTGTCGAAGAATTAAAAGAGCTCGAACAGCAGCAATCATACTTTCAGGACAAGGATATTCACTTGATGACGATTTCAACGGACAACCCTGATGACTTGAAGGCATTTGCGGATAAAGAGGGACTGTCCTTCCCGATCATGTATGACCATGATCTCACGTCATTAAAAGCATATGAAGTCCACTATCACGGGGAAGATGCCCCATATGAAGACCACGGGGTGCACGGTGAGCCCGCTTATTTCTTATTAAACGAAAAAGGTCAAGTGCTCTATCAGCAAAGACAAACAAGTCCGTTTGGCAGACCGCACGCCAACGAACTACGCAAAATCATCCAGTACATCCGTAAAAATTTAAAAGGCCAATATAAAAGCCTGAAGTAAGGAAAAAGCCCTCGTAATGAGGGCTTTTTTTATGAACGCTTTTTATTATATAGCCAATCTGCGGTGAAAAAAACAAAGAGACCCGCCATGAGAATGACAAAAGTGACGGGTGGTTTATTACCCTGGAAATACATGTACAGCGCATGCCCTCCTAATGCGAGAAGATAAAAGACAAATGCTGTTACAGCTGCTTTATGTGTATTCGCTTGTTCTCTTTTCGTCATTTTTTTAAAAAACATTGTGTCTATCCCCTTTATGCTGCTTTTTTCATCGTCATCCGGCGAAGTGCCCGTGAACGGATATATTCCATTGGCCCGATTCCCCAGACGTTTAAGCAGCAAGTTGAAATCGCGATTTGCAGAAGTGAAATCAACAGCCATGCCAATACAATAAGAGGCGCATTGATTTGACCGCCGAGCCCCAATCCCCAGCTATAAAAAAGAATGGAACAGATGACATTTTGCAGGATGTAGCAGCTAAGCGCCATTTTCCCTACATATTCAAACCAATTCCACATGAACCATGACTCAGTGCGTGCGAGGAGCTCCGCAATGACAGCTATATAGAAAATAGAGAGGAATGGTGAAAAGACGTAGCGCACCACAAATTCCACTAGATCGTTCGGTACAAAAACTAGTGCATTCAGCGGCAGACCAATCCACAGTCCGATTCGGAACAATATTTTCCGGAGAGATTGTCCGCGTTCATTTGCATAAAATACACCAGCTCTCATCATCCGCACACCTAATAAAAACAGAAATGTGTTCATTGGAATGATAAAAATCGCTTCTGCTCGGTACATGAAGAAGTATTGTAACCGTTCTTGAACCTGCGAGATCCATGTCTCTGGCAGCTGCTCTTCCAGCGCCGGTTCACCGATTTGATCATCGGACGCTGACTCCATTTCAGAGAAGGAGTACAGCATCAGACATGACATAACGAGCAGATGAATCACACCTGAAAAAATCATGCCCTTTTTGATGCGCCTTCTGCCTCCCCGTACAATGTAAGCCACAAACAGCCCAGTAACGGCATAGCTCATGAGCACATCATATTCCATCACAAGCGCAAAATGGACAAAGCCTTCGATGAATAAAAATAAAAGAATCCATAAATAAGTACCCGGCCAAGTCGTGTTTTTCCTTTTTGCCTGCTGGTATTTCAACTCCAATCCAACACCAAACATGATCGTGAGCAGCGAGAGCATTTTTCCATAAACGAACATGGAGACAAGACTTTCTAGAAAACTGCCATTTTCATATTCATCTGCAATCTGATCTGTCGCAAAGGTATCTCCTGCATACGCAAAAAACCAGACGTTCGTTCCCAAGGTGCCTAGTATAGCAAAACCTCTTAAAATATCTAATAATCGTATTCTTTCTTTCACTAGAACGCTCCTTCCCTCCTATACAGTTATCATATTTTGGTAATGACCGGAAGACTGCTCTACTGAAATTAAGAAATATTTAAACAAAAAAACACCAGTAAAATGTGTCATTTTACTGGTGCGTCATCAATCTATTCTTATGGACGGTACACGCTGCGGACAACGTTCGTTTGTGAACGATCTGGTCCGACTGAGAAAATGGAAAGTGGAATACCTGTTAATTGTGAAATGCGCTCTAAATAATGACGGGCATTTGCAGGCAGCTCACTTAAGTTCTTCACGCCTGTAATATCCTCTGTCCATCCTGGCATTTCCTCGTAGACAGGCTCACATTTCGCTAATTCATTTAGGCTTGCTGGGAATTCCTCTGTGATTTCTCCATTCAATTTATAAGCGACACAGATTTTCAATTTTTCAATCCCTGTCAGTACATCAATTGAGTTAAGAGATAAATCTGTAATTCCGCTCACACGGCGTGCATGACGGACAACAACGCTGTCAAACCAGCCGACACGGCGCGGGCGTCCAGTTGTCGTACCGTATTCACGGCCAACCTCACGAATTTGATCGCCAATTTCATCATGGAGTTCTGTCGGGAATGGGCCATCTCCAACACGTGTTGTGTACGCTTTTGACACGCCGACCACATGTTGAATTTTCGTTGGTCCTACGCCAGAACCAATCGTCACGCCTCCAGCTACTGGGTTAGATGACGTCACAAATGGATATGTCCCTTGATCGATATCAAGCATAACCCCTTGTGCTCCTTCAAATAACACGCGGCGGCCTTCATCTAGTGCATCATTCAAAACAACAGATGTGTCTACGACATATTTTTTCACTTGCTGGCCATATTCATAATACTCGTCTAAAATATCTTCAATCTTGAAGCCTTCTGTGTCATACATTTTCTCTAAAAGACGATTTTTCTCTTCTAGATTACGTGCAAGCTTCTCTTCAAATACTTCACGATCTAATAGATCTGCGACGCGGATACCGACGCGGGCTGCTTTGTCCATATAAGCTGGTCCGATTCCTTTTTTCGTCGTGCCGATCTTGTTAGCCCCTTTCCGCTCCTCTTCTACCTCGTCCAATTTTAAATGGTAAGGAAGAATAACATGGGCTCTATTGCTGATTCTGAGGTTATCTGTACTCACATTCCGTTCGTGAAGATACGCAAGCTCAGTGACCAACGCTTTAGGATCAACCACCATTCCATTACCGATGACACAAGTTTTCTCTTTATAAAAAATACCGGATGGAATGAGGTGTAGCTTGTATGTCACTCCATCAAATTTGATCGTGTGACCTGCATTGTTTCCCCCTTGATAACGGGCAATCACCTCTGCATTTTCTGAAAGGAAATCGGTAATTTTCCCTTTCCCTTCGTCACCCCACTGCGTACCTACTACGACTACTGAAGACATATCGTGCACCTCCGTTAACCTTTCAAAACGTTATCTCTTTCAAACACATTTATTTTATCAATGCACAACGAAAAAGTCAACGCTAAATCCGAACATTAATATCTCGAAATCAAATTTTGTTCGTTTTAAATATGAGAAAAAGCGCTTTACTCACATCTTCAGCGCTTAAAAAGGGAGATTTTGAGTAAAACCAATGTTTTTGATAGTTCTTACTTTCTATTGATTTTCAATTAAATGAATCATCGAATTTGCCATAAAGTCTGGTGAATACGGTCTACCTGTCCTCAGCCACCATTCAGCCGTTCCAACGTAAGCAGAAATAACGAATTGCTTCTGCATGTCGATAGGAACGATATGCGGATCAGGCTTTGAGCCTGTAACCCCCTCTTTCCCCAAAGAAAAGCTTTCTTCAAAAAAAGCCCGAACCGTTTCATGAATATTGAGCTCTCGCCCTCGTTTCAAGAGAATTTGATACTCCTTTTCATGTTCTTGCAAATGCTGATAAAATCGAAAAATATATACATATGCCGGATGCTCTTTTTCTAAATCATCTTCTTGTACAGGCGCAAAAATGGCACACTTCATCACATCAAACATCTCATCCATCACCTGCTGGGCAAGATCAAATTTATCCTCATAATGCTGATAAAAGGTCGTGCGGTGGATGCCTGCCGCTTTGGTCAAATCCTGTACAGAAATCTTCCCCCATTCTTTCTCGTTTAATAACTGAAATAATGCTTTTTTTAATTGCTGCTTTGATTCCGTTGCGCGCTTATCCCCTCTGTAGCAATCCGCCACAAGCCGCTCTCCCCTTCCTATTTTCTTCAACAGATTTCGCTTTTCTGTTGGTTGAATCCTCCAGGCTGATGAATTAACTTTAATCTAACACAATGAAAAAAAGGCAGCATCTGACAACCTATAAGGAGTGATGATCATGGAAACAACGTCCCCAAGTGCCGTGCAAAAAACGTTATTAAGAGGAAAAAACAAGCAGGACCCATATCACCCATTTGATTGGTATGCCAACATGCGCCAGACATCACCTGTTCATTTTGACGAAGCCAGCCGAACGTGGAGTGTATTCACCTACGAGGAAGCCAAGCGCGTGACAATCGATAAAGATACCTTTTCGAGTCAGCCTCCTAAAAACCAGCGGAAGCATTCACTGATGAAAACAATGGTGATGATGGACCCTCCCAATCACACTCGCATCCGCTCCATTGTCAGCAAAGCCTTTACCCCTCGAGTCATGAAATTGTGGGAGCCTCGTATTCATGAATTAATGGATGAACTGATGGCACAACTTGAAGGAAAAAAAGAGATTGACCTAGTGCAAGACATTTCCTATCCGCTTCCTGTCATTGTCATTGCAGAGCTTTTAGGTGTGCCGTCAGAGCATAAACAATCTTTTAAAGAATGGTCAGATATTCTCGTCAGCATGCCTAAAAGTGAAAGTGAGAAGGATGTAGCTGAATGGCAGAAAACACGTGACAAAGGGGAAGCTGACATGATGGCGTTTTTTGCAGACACCATTGAAAAGAAACGTCACAACCTTGGTGATGATTTGATTTCTCTCATTATTCAAGCGGAGGAGAATGGAGACAAACTGTCAGCGGATGAACTCATTCCATTTTGTAATCTTCTTCTTTTAGCCGGCAACGAAACAACCACCAACTTGATCTCCAATATGATGTTCAGCTTGTTAGAACAGCCGGGTGCATATGAAGCGCTCGCCCAATCTCCTGAACTCATCCCACGTGCGGTGGAAGAGGCTGTCCGTTTTCGTGCACCAGCTCCTGCAATCGTTCGTTATGTCACAAAAGATACAGAGCTTGGAGGGAAAGTGTTGAAAAAGGGAGACAATGTGATTGTGTTTCTTGCTTCCGCCAACCGAGATGAGCGTCAATTTTTAAACGCACATGAATACGATATACACCGCCACCCTAATCCTCATATTGGTTTCGGGCACGGTATCCATTTCTGTCTTGGCGCACCACTGGCACGTCTTGAAGCATGTACAGCTATAAAGATTTTCATAGAACGATATGAGGCGCTAGAGCTCCTCTCTTACGTTCCGATGACCAGCAGCAGCATGTATGGACTGAAAGAGCTGAAACTGCGTGTCACACCTCGTTCATAACAGAAAAGACTCCCGGGCATGGGAGTCTTTTTTTAAACAGGGGTAATACCATCTGTGTTCATCAGCACAACTCGATACCCATCTGGGTCTTCAATGGTTGCTCCTCCCCGGTCCCAGTATGGATTCGTTGAGGTGACATGCCGTCCGCCAAATGAGATCAATCTCTCTTTCATTTGCTGAAATTCCTCTGCATCCGGAATATAGAAAACAAGCAGCTGTTCTGGATGCGGGACGGGCAGGCTGTCTTCTTCTTCATGTTTGGTGATTTCTAAATGAACATGCTGGTGAGGCAGCCCGAGCATCACACCATCGTACCCTTCATGTTGATCAAATGAGCCTATTCGTTTGAGCCCTAAGCCTTCTTCATAAAAGGAAACAACCTCTTTCATGTTGACGGTTGGGCGTGTGATACGTAATTGAGCGGCTTCAAACTGTTGAAATTTCATCAGTCTTCACTCCTTTTCTCCTTTTAGTATACGCTCTCTCTTTTTCTCTCTCCTCCTCATTTTGATTGTTTTTTCAATCATTCTTTCGATGTAGATCAATCAAAAAAGCCCAGCTTCTTGAGCTGGGCTTTAAGCACCGGGCGGAACACCCGCATCGTCAAATCTTCTTTCCAGGTTGACGAATTTGTTATATTCTTTGACGAACGCCAGTGATACTGTACCAACTGGACCGTTACGCTGTTTGGCAATAATGATTTCAATAATGTTCTTATTCTCTGATTCTTTGTCATAGTAATCATCACGATAAAGGAATGCCACGATATCGGCATCCTGCTCGATACTTCCTGATTCACGAATATCAGACATCATCGGACGTTTGTCCTGACGCTGCTCTACCCCGCGGGAAAGCTGAGACAAAGCAATAACCGGAACTTCAAGCTCCCTTGCCAGCGATTTTAATGCCCTAGAGATTTCAGAAACCTCTTGCTGACGGTTATCGCTTGAGCGTCCGCTCCCTTGAATGAGCTGCAAGTAGTCAATCAAGATCATGCCAAGACCATTTTCTTGCTTCAATCGGCGGCATTTCGAGCGAATTTCACTTACTCTAATTCCAGGTGTATCGTCAATGAAAATCCCACTGTTCGACAGCGAGCCCATCGCCATTGTCAGCTTGCCCCAGTCCTCTTCTGTCAGATTACCGGTTCTTAGGTTCTGTGCATTGATATTCCCCTCCGCACAAAGCATACGCATAACGAGCTGCTCCGCACCCATCTCTAAACTAAAGATGGCGACACTTTCGTCCGTTTTGGTCGCGACATTTTGGGCGATGTTCAATGCGAAGGCTGTTTTCCCTACTGATGGACGGGCCGCTACAATGATTAAATCATTTCGCTGGAATCCAGCTGTCATTCGGTCAAGCTCAGAGAAACCCGTTGGAATCCCTGTGATATCGCCTTTGCGGTTATGAAGCTGTTCAATATTATCGTATGTTTGAACAAGAACGTCCTTAATGTTTTGAAAAGCTCCTGAGTTTTTACGCTGCGCCACTTCCATAATGGTCTTTTCAGCATCACTCAACAGGTCTTCTACTTCATCCTCACGCGTATACCCATCCTGTGCAATGGTTGTCGCCGTACGGATCAGACGTCTTAAAATGGATTTCTCTTCTACAATTTTTGCATAGTATTCAATGTTTGCGGCAGTTGGGACAGAGTTCGCAATGTCGGTTAAATACGAAATCCCGCCTACCTCTTCTAGTAAATCTGTATTGGCAAGCTCAGATGTCACCGTGACAAGATCGACCGGTTCTCCTCTATCGCCAAGTACAAGCATCGCATTGTAAATCTTTTGATGCGACATTCTATAGAAATCCTCTGGAATTAATACCTCAGAAGCGAGCGTTAGCGCGGATGGTTCTAAAAAAACAGCACCTAATACGGCCTGCTCGGCTTCTATATTTTGCGGCGGCAGCCGGTCATCGAGAAGTTCCGTCATGCCAAGCACCGTCCTTTCATAAAAAAATACGCTACTCATCATTTTAACATTTTCATCAATAAAAAAGTGAAAAACATCGACTATAGTCAAAATTACCATGAGGATGTTTTGTTGAACAGTGAAACAACGCCCTTCAATAGAAAAGACCCCGTAACATCAATTGTTATAGAGTCCTTCTGTATCACTAATGGAATTTGAATTTGTGTCGTTCACACTTGTGGTCGCTCCTACGTGGCATGTTCGCGTGCGTTTTTCTAATCTATCGTTTTCTTAACTCCATAATTTTCTTTTTGCCCAATGTCTTGTAAGGAGCCGTTTTGGTAACCAATAGATAACACCAAATCGGGAATAGAATCAAACCCGTTTTTCGCTAGGTCAAATAGCTGTGCACCGTAATGTGAAGCGGCAATTCGTGCATTTTCTGCTGTGTATGGGTTTTTCAGGAGATCTTCTTTGTATATATCAAAAATATTCGTTCCTTTATCCGTTATAAATTGACCGTTTACAATACTTAAATCTTTTAAATTGTAGCCTGTAACCGTTTTGATTTGGTTGACAAGATGGAACTTTGCCAGAGAATCAGGTGTGAATTGAGTAGAATCATCATTTCTACTTTTCATAATATGGAAAAATAGTTCTCTTGTATTGTTGGTTGTATTTAATAAGTCTTCTATTTGTTTCATCAACGATTCGTCTTTTGAACCACCCACCACTAATTTGAAATTATTCGGGTCAATGGTAAAAGTGAGATTTGTATTTTTAGGAATGGTTATACCGTTTTTAGAGAATAAATCTTGTAATTGTTCGTTCACTTTTTGGCGATTGAGTATTTTCTTTTCTACACTTTCTTGGGTAGGATCGTACCGTTTTTCATTACGGAATGCGGCATCATTAGAATTATAATGCCCTCCTGTTCCACTATTAGCCCATCCAATTTCAATAGAGTAAGCCGCCTCTCTTTCCGGTTTGGTTAAATCATTTCTGAAATAAGGGGAGTTTGGATTTCGATACTTATCAAATATATGGCCATGAGGATCTTTGAAACGTTTATTTTGTTCATTTATTTTTTGATATTTTTCATCTAATATTTTCATTCGTTTATCAGCTTCGGTCATCACCTCATTTGTACTTTTAATAGCTGATTGACCTTTATAATCGATTCGGTTCTGATTGTTTGAAACACCTGCCGTGTATGACGTATTAATATTCATTTTGATTCTCCTTTTTTAAAAAAAATAGTGATTATTAAATATATCGGCATTTCAGTTAAAATTTGTTAGTTTTGATCCGATATAGTAATTATTACAAGGAGGGTTAAAATATGACAAATACTATCTTTAAACGTTTTTTATTACCTGCATTGGTATTAGTGCTTGTTGCTATTTTTTTTGCACCTAATTCAGCGGAAGCGGCTATTACGGGGAATAACAGCCCTAACACAGCCAGCTCAATGGGATATTGGAAAAATAGTCGTTCAGATACGACAATCTTACCTGAAGGTGAAAATGAAGCGTATTATCAGTTTACGATCAATAAGGGTGAAAGGGTTTATGTACGAAGTTCATATAATAAGCAATATACGGGGATGAAAATCGAGGTGTACAATTCGAAATATTCTGATGGGAGATCTAGAGTCATTAACCCTGATTCAATTACACCCTTTATTTTTGCTAATACTGATGAAGTTACTTCAACTTCAGAAACTTACTTTGTGAAAGTGACCCGTGGTACATATACAGGGAATATGTACTTTACTGTTTCTATCCAAGATCGTATTAAATCTGGAAATGGGACATTCAATTTTACGGGGACTGCTACCAACTTGGGGAATTCTTCTTTAAATTTTTTAGGCGTTGATTCTTCTATCATTACAATGGATTTAACGAACAATTCTTCTATTCCTAAAAATGCAATCGTTAAATCGATTTCCACAACTAGTACCCAATCGCCTAACCAAGGAAATGTCACACACAAACTGATGGCTGATATAAACAAAATTTGGAACGAATCTATTTTTTCATCTGCAACAAGTGGTTCTTACCGTATTTCTCTGGAAGATCAATTAAAAGTCGCGCAAAAATGGAGCTTTAAGTACAACGCAAAGGCTACAGCGAGATCTACTATGAGCAATGTCAAAGCCGATATCCGTTACGAATATGATGTCACAGATGGATTCTAATTGAATGGTGTTTGCAGACAAAAAGTAAGGGGACATCCCTTACTTTTTTAATTGACGCATTTTTGATGCTATGTGTTATTTGGCCAACTTTAAAACAGCACCGTCCTTCCATAAGAAATACGCTGCTCATAAAAAGTGAAAGTGTTAATGGTGTTTTTGCTGGAGGGCGTGTTGAAAGAGGAGGATGGTGATCATATCGGTGGCCCGCTGGTATAAATCCCATTGTTCATAGGCCGCAAATGTCATCCGTATTTCATGTAATGATTGCTTCATTTCATGATATTCTTCCACTGTAAACGAATTTTTCAGTTTGAACTGATTTTCAAGCAGTTTCAGCCTCAGCTTTCCTAATGTGGTTTTCATTCTGCCTACATTCCCTTCGATCTTGTCTTCCTTAGAAAATTGTATATGAATTTACACACGATATTGAATAAGTTGTGAGATATGATCACCAGCTTTTCGAAAAATTCTCCTCTTTTTCCCTAAAAATACAAGAAGGTCTATAGACTTATTTTTCCTCAAAATGATTTCAAGAAGAAAAACCTATATATATTCCTGAATCAAACAGAAGAAAATGGTAAATATCCCGAGACGGTCAAGGTCTTTTGGCATTTCTCCTCTTTTTAAATGACTCAGTCCGGCATTCCCTATTTCCATTCATTTGGTAGTTATTTAGTCCTTTATTTTCATAATATTTAGATTAAATTATTAACTACACGACTTAATGAACATTTGACTTCGTAATTGATAACCATTATCATTTGATTTGCTTGCGTGATAATTGAGAATCATTTTCATTTGAAGGAACCATTCTTCAATCTCTACACTCATCCTATATCCGCAAGCCTGCTTTTATCAGCGTATGAGAGTCAATTTGAGGAAGGGGATTTTTTACACATGTCCAAACGCCCTGAAGGAATGGGTACTGAGGATTCTCTTTTCGGAGAAAGCCGTCCTTTTTTTATACCTGGGACGGAGCAGCTGGATATCACAGCACACCCATACAGACTTTTTATATTTAAACCGAATACTACTCCTCCAGCGGCTGGTTTTCCAGTCATGTACGTGCTTGATGGGAATTCACTTTTTGGCACAATGGTCGAAGCCATTCGTTTACAGTCAAGAAGACCCGAAAAAACAGGTGTTGTACCTGCCATCATTGTTGGAATTGGCTATCAGACAGACGCGCCCTATCATCCGCTCAGGCATTATGATCTCACTCTAACCGGCCCTGACGCTTCCATTGGTGGCAGAAGAAAGGATTTCTCCACCCATACATATGGCGGCGCCTCTGCGTTCTTTTCTTTTTTAGAAAAGGTTGTAAAGCCTTATATCGAGCAGCGCTTTCCGATCAACCAGAGTCGTCAAACACTGTTTGGGCACTCTCTTGGCGGTCTTTTTGTATTACACACACTATTTGAGCACCCTGATGCTTATCAGACATATATTGCAGGCAGTCCTTCTATCCACTGGAACAAAAAATTATTTTTAGAAAAAGAACACCAATTCATCAATCATATACGTCAGGTGCCTATGGATGTCAGGCTGCTTGTAGGTGTAGGTGAGTTAGAAAAACATCATCCGTGTCAAATGAATGATCATGCAAATTCACTAGCAAATCGTATGCTGCCTTTATCCTCATATGGCTTGCATACAGCCTATCACGAGTTCCCTAAAGAAGGACATACATCCGTTTTACCGGTGCTGATGAATGACGCTTTTCGTTTTGCACTCTATCATGATGATCCTTTCACACCCACAGACATGAAGGAAAGGCAGTGAACACATGAAACACAGTGGTCTATCTCAAAAAATTGCCCTGATCACAGGCGCAGGACAAGGTATTGGACAAGCAGTCGCAAAAAGACTAGCCGAAGAAGGTGCGATTATTGCAGCAGTTGACGCAAATGAAGATCAGCTGCAAAGCACCGTCCAGCAAATGAATGATGAAGGCATACGTGCCTTTGCCTATCCATGTGACATTACCGATCAAGCATCTGTTCAGCACATTGTCGATCAAATTGAAAAGCAGCTTGGGCCCATTTATTTACTGGTCAATGTAGCAGGCATTCTCCGAATGGGTTCTATCGACCAGCTTAGTGCAGACGACTGGCAACAAACTTTCGCAGTCAACACACATGGTGTCTTTTACGTTTCTCAAGCTGTCTCCAAATACATGATAAAAAGATCAGAAGGGGTCATTGTGACTGTCAGCTCTAACGCTGGTGCCATTCCTAGAATGAATATGGCTGCCTATGCCGCTTCAAAAGCAGCAGCTACTTCATTTACAAAAACACTTGGATTAGAACTTGCTGCCCATGGAATCAGATGCAACGTTGTCTCCCCTGGCTCTACCGCAACACCTATGCAATGGGCTTTATGGCCTGATGAACAAGGAGAAAATCAGGTGATTAAAGGTTCATTAGAGACGTATAAAACCGGTATTCCTTTACAAAAAATCGCTGATCCTCAAAACATCGCTGATGCAGTCATTTTCTTTGCATCTAAGCAATCCAGTCATATTACGATGCAGAATCTCACGATCGATGGCGGCGCAACACTCGGAATCTAGCATTTCATTCAAAAGGAGGCCTTTTCATGAAACATTCATTATTGTCGTCCGAAGAAAAAGGACAATTGCTTCAAGACTATCAGCCAGGTGCTTTTTTCCTTGCTTCCCCTAAACGCACGATACTTGCCGAAGGGATTTTCCAGCATATTGAAACCAATCAGCTAAATGAACTATCCACAAGGGTAGCGCACGTATTTGACGATGCCAAACAAGCTGGTATCCAAACACCGATTGTGGCTGGTGCTGTCCCGTTTGATCCGGCACAGCCTGTTCGTTTAAATGTGCCATTCCATGTACAGTTTAGTGATCCACTCGAATTTCATCAAGGTGATGAGGAATCAGAAGTGGCATCGCTATCCTATGAGGTGACACCTGTCCCTTCTCCTGAAGTCTACATGAATGGTGTGAACGAAGGGTTAGCTAAAATTGAAAAAGGAGAGCTTAGCAAAATCGTCATTTCTCGATCTCTCTATCTCAAATCAGATCAAGACATTCATACGAAAACAATACTCGAACGACTGGCTCGTCATAATACGAATGGCTATACGTTTGCTGCAAATGTAGCTGATCCGAAGTCTTCCCAAAAGCGCACACTTCTTGGGGCAAGCCCTGAGCTGCTCCTTTCTAAAACCGGTTCATCTGTGATTTCCAATCCACTCGCTGGTTCCCGGCCGCGCAGTTCAGATCCAGTAGAAGACCAGCGTCGCCGCGATGAACTCCTTACTTCAGCGAAGGATTTACACGAGCATGCAGTGGTTGTTGAAGCTGTCACTAAAGCGCTTTCTCCTTACTGTCATACACTAGATGTGCCTGCATCACCATCCGTCATACAAACTGAAACGATGTGGCATTTATCTACTGTCGTGAAAGGAGAACTAGCAGATGACAGTGTATCCTCAATAGATTTAGCGCTTAGCCTTCATCCAACACCTGCAGTATGCGGAACACCTACAGCAGATGCACGTGAAGCCATTCAAGCGATTGAACCCTTCGATCGAGGATTTTTCACAGGAATGATTGGTTGGGCAGATGCAAATGGTGATGGTGATTGGATTGTCACCATTCGTTGTGCAGAAGCTGAGGGTCACTCCCTCCGCCTCTTTGCTGGCGCAGGAGTGGTCAAAGGATCTAAGGCAGAAGAAGAGCTAGCCGAAACATCTGCAAAATTTAACACGATGCTTCGTGCGATGGGCATCCATCAGCTATAAAAATACATAGGAGATGACAAAAACATGTTTGTTCAACCACCTACATGGCCAGATGAATTTGCAAAACACTACCGTGAAAACGGCTGTTGGCGCGGGGAAACCTTTGGCGGTATGCTTCGTGAACGAGCCGCATCGTTAGGAAATAAAACAGCAATTACATACGCTGATACGCACATGAGCTACCAAGAACTTGATCAGCGCGTCAGCAGTCTTGCCGCCGGTTTTCATCAGCTTGGAATTCAAAAGGGAAGTCGAGTTGTCGTACAGCTTCCTAACATTCCTGCTTTTTTTGAAGTCATTTTCGCTTTATTTCGAATCGGTGCTTTACCCGTCTTCTCTCTGCCATCTCATAGAAGCAGTGAAATCACTTATTTTATTGAGTTTGCTGAAGCAGACGCATATGTCATACCAGATATCGATGGCGGCTTTGATTATCGATCACTCGCACGTCAAGTGAAAGAAAAGCTTCCCTCATTACCTCATGTCATTGTTGCAGGGGAAGCTGAGGAATTCCTTGACTTGAATGATCTGCGCAAGGACCCAGCACTTGATCCTCAAATTCATGTAGAGGCAAGCGATATTGCGTTTCTTCAGTTATCTGGAGGCAGCACAGGCCTTTCAAAGCTTATTCCTCGTACACATGATGACTATATTTATAGTCTTTGGAAAAGCAATGAGGTATGCGAACTCACACAAGATAGTGTGTATCTAGCTGCACTTCCAGTAGCGCACAACTATCCATTAAGCTCGCCTGGGGTCCTTGGGACGTTATACGCAGGCGGAAGAGTCGTTCTTGCACCTGGATCAAGCCCTGATGTCGTCTTTCCACTCATTGAAAAAGAACGGGCGACTATTACCGCTGTCGTTCCACCTATCGCATTGATTTGGCTAGAGGCTGCTCCTCATCGATCAGATGACTTATCAAGTCTTGAAGTCTTACAAGTCGGTGGCGCTAAATTCAGTGCTGAAGCAGCAAAACGAGTGACGCCTACACTTGGATGTAAGTTACAGCAAGTTTTTGGCATGGCAGAAGGTCTGGTCAACTATACCAGATTAGATGATCCTGAGCATGTCATGATTCATACACAAGGACGCCCGATGTCTGAATATGATGAGGTACTAGTGGTAGATGATGAGGACAAGCCCGTCCCGCATGAAGTGGCTGGACATCTTTTAACAAGAGGACCTTATACGATTCGCGGCTACTATAAAGCCGATGAACAAAACAAAAAAGCATTTACACCTGATGGCTTTTACAGAACAGGTGACATCGTGCGACTAACCAAAGAAGGAAATGTTGTTGTAGAAGGCAGAGACAAGGATCAAATCAATCGTGGCGGCGAAAAGGTTGCCGCAGAAGAAGTTGAAAACCATTTACTTGCGCATCCTGACATTCATGATGCCGCCATGGTATCCATGCCGGATCCATTTCTTGGCGAACGCTCATGTGCCTTTGTTATTGCGAAAGGAAACAACAAACCAGCACCGCACATCTTAAAATCATTTCTAAGAGATCGCGGACTTGCAGCCTATAAAATTCCTGACCGCATTGAATGGATCGATGCGTTTCCACAAACAGGTGTAGGCAAAGTCAGTAAAAAAGCATTAAGAGAATTAGCTGCAATCCATACTGCCAACGTATAAAAAAGAGGAGTGAAAACCATGGCAATCCCTACTATTCCTGCATATCCAATGCCAAGCACACAAGATTTACCCGAAAATAAAGTGAACTGGATACCTGATCCGAAACGTGCTGTTCTGTTAATACATGACATGCAGCAATATTTTTTAAATGCATTTCAACAAGATACTTCTCCGATCACAGAGTTAGTTCAACATATTGAACAATTACGTGATACATGCAATGAACTTGGCATTCCAGTCGTCTATACAGCGCAGCCTGGTGACCAAGACCCGAAGGATCGTGCCCTATTAACAGATTTTTGGGGACCTGGACTTGGTGATGATGAAGCATTGACAAAAATCATTGATCAGCTTGCTCCATCTGAGGCAGATACAATGCTGACAAAATGGCGTTATAGCGCATTCAAAAAATCTAATTTTTTGGATATCCTTCAAGAAGGCGGGCGCGATCAACTGATCATTACTGGTGTATATGCACATATTGGCTGTATGCTGACAGCCGCAGAAGCATTCATGCTCGATATTGAAACTTTTTTTGTCGCTGATGCCGTCGCTGATTTTTCACTTAAGCATCACAAAATGGCGATGACCTATGCAGCTGAACGCTGTGCGGTCACCACAACGACAAACCAAATCATTCGTCGTTTAACAGGACAGGAAGCAGAAAGTGATGACCTCTCCTTTGAGTCCATTGTTCATCAAGTAGCTGAGTATCTCCAAATCGAGCCGAATGAAATACCGCTTGACGAGAATCTCGTCTACCTTGGGCTTGATTCAATTAGAATGATGAGCCTAGCGGAAAAGTGGAGGCAGCAAGGAGCGACAGTCAATTTCGTTGAGCTTGCAGCAAATCCAACGCTCGCTCATTGGCGGACTCTTCTTTTCACAGAAAAACAGCCATCTATCCCAAATATCGATTACTTGTAAAGGAGGTATAGACCCTTGTCGATCCAGTCAGTCGATTCATTCCCACTAACCGGTGCCCAATCAGGCATTTGGTACGCGCAGCAGCTTGATCCAGCTAATCCTATTTTCAATACAGCTGAGTATATAGATATTAAAGGTCCTATTGATCCCATACACTTTGAAGCAGCCATTAGAAAGACTGTCTTAGAAGCAGATTCCTTGTATATGCGCTTCGTTGAGGATACTGACGGTCCAAAGCAATGGTTCTCATCTAAGAAAGAGATTCCATTCCAATTGATCAATTTACAAAATGAAAAACAGCCGCTTGATGCGGCTAAAGCATGGATGAAGGCCGATCTTTCAACGCCAGTCTCTTTAGAGAAAGATATATTATTCCGTGAAGTACTTTTTCAGCTTGCTGACGATCGATTTATCTGGTATCAGCGCATTCATCACATTGCCATTGATGGATTCGCCTTTTCGCTCATTGCACGCCGTGTTGCTGAGGTCTATTCAGCCCTATCGAAAGGGACACCTGTGCCTCCTCAAACATTTGGAGCCTTACATGACGTAGTCCAAGAGGAGCTCACCTATCAACAGTCCAATCGGTATGATGATGATCGAGCATTTTGGAAAAATCGCTTCGCTGATCAACCGGAAATTGTCAGCCTTGCTGAGCTTGCCCCAAGAACGTCGGATCATTTTATCCGCAAAACGGCTAGCTACAATGCCGATAAGGTAAGCAAAATGAAAAAAAATGCTCAGGCCTTCGGTAGTACGTGGCATGAAATGATTCTTGCAGCATCCGCTTTATATATGCATCGTATGACTGGTGCACACGATATTGTTTTAGGATTACCTGTGATGATGCGCCTTGGATCTTGCGCCTTACAAACACCCGGAATGGTGATGAACCTGGTACCACTTCGTTTAACATGCAAACCAGAAATGACACTCTCAGCACTTGTTCGCCAAGTATCTGACGAACTAAAAGCCATTCGCCCTCATCAAAGATATCGTCACGAGAACATGCGGAGAGACTTTAAACTCATCGGAAGAAATCAGCGATTATTTGGTCCACAGATCAATATCATGCCATTTGATTATAATCTCGTGTTCGGTCAGAGCATTGGCCAAGCACATAACCTTTCAGCAGGACCCGTGGATGATATATCGATCAACATATACGACCGCGCGGATGGGAACGGATTTCAAATCGACTTTGATGCAAACCCTGCCGTTTACAAAGAGCAAGCAGTTGACGCTCATCAGCAGCGTTTTCTTCAATTGCTGGAGGAAATAACCGGACTAGAGGAAGATCAGACGATCAGTCAATTCAACCTTCTTTTGTCTAAAGAAAAAGAGAACATCCTCAAGCACTGGAATGATACAAAACGAGAATTACCACAGGAATCTTTACGGGAACTATTTGAAAAACAGGTGAGCAAAACACCACAAGCAAAAGCATTACAGTTTGAAGGAATTACTTTGACCTATGAAGAGTTGAATAAGCGGGCTAATCAATTAGCTCATTATTTGAAAAAGCATGGCATTGGACCAGAACAATTTGTCGCAATTGCTCTGCCTCGATCCATCGATATGGTCGTAAGTCTATTAGCCGTCGTCAAAACGGGAGCGGCATATCTGCCATTAGACCCTGATTATCCTAACGATCGTGTCGCCTATATGCTAGAAGATGCCAAACCGGCGTGCTTGCTCACAATCAAAGAAACAGCAGACGGTTTGGATCATCCGCACATCGTTCAGCTGGATGATGCAACTGTTCATCAGGAGATAGCAGGCAGTCCGCATCTCAATCCGACCTGGAGCGAGGGCTCTCCACATCACCCGGCTTACATCCTCTACACATCAGGATCGACAGGCAAACCAAAGGGTGTTGTTGTAACAAAACGAAATGTGATCAACTTTATATTGTCCATGCAAGATTCATTTTTATTAGATCAAAAAGACCAGCTTTTAGCAGTAACGACCATTGCCTTTGATATTTCCGGGCTGGAAATGTTCCTCCCGCTTTTACATGGGGCTGCTATTTTATTGGCAAAAAAAGAAACCATACAAGAACCAGCAAAGCTTTCAGACATGATTCGTTCTCATCATGTCACAATCATGCAGGCAACACCAACGTTGTGGCATGCGTTGGCAGATGAATACCCTGACGTGATAACAGGTATGCGTGTTCTTGTTGGAGGAGAAGCACTCCCTGCTTCCCTTTTGCACACATTGCAATCTCTTCAATGCGACATTACTAATTTGTACGGACCTACAGAAACGACGATTTGGTCTACGATGGAAAATGTCACAGCACACCGGGAGAATAGCGGGCCGGCAATCGGTAAACCCATTTGGAATACGAGCATTTACATTTTAGATGAAGGACTAAACCCAGTCCCAGCAGGATCAATCGGTGAACTTTATATTGCAGGTGAAGGAGTATCCAGAGGATATCTTGGACGATATGATTTAACGGCAGAACGCTTTGTCGCTGATCCATTCGGCACAAAAGGCACGAGAATGTATCGTACCGGTGATTTAGCCAGATGGCGTGAAGATGGTTCAATTGATTATATCAGCCGTGCCGATCATCAAATTAAAATCCGCGGCTTCCGTATTGAACTAGGTGAAATCGAAACCGTGATGATGCAGCACCAATCCATAAAGCATACATCTGTTATCGTTCGTGAGGATCAACCTGGGCAGCAGCTTCTTTGTGCGTATGTTGTGCTGACAGATGGCTCTTCTCTGCACCCTTCAGAGCTCAGGCAGTTTGTGGCTTCATTACTTCCTGACTACATGGTGCCCTCTGCTGTTGTCGTGCTGCCAGAACTTCCACTTACACCAAACGGTAAAATCGACCGCAAAGCATTACCTGCACCAAATATGTCTTTAGTTAGTTCTGAGCGTACACCTAGAACACCACAAGAAGACATGTTATGTAGTTTATTTGCAGAAACCCTTGGTCTATCTCAAATTGGCATAGATGATAGTTTCTTTGACTTAGGAGGACATTCCTTACTCGCCGCTCGTCTGCTCAGACGTATACGCGATACACTCGGTGCAGACCTAAGCATGAGTACCATTTTTGAATCTCCTCGGGTTGCTGAGCTTGCGCAGCACATTGACAAAGCGAAGGACATTCGGCCCCCGCTTCAGGTTGAAGACAAGCCAGATGAAATTCCATTATCCTTTGCCCAAAAACGACTCTGGTTCCTTCATTGCCTTGAAGGGCCAAGTCCAACTTACAATATTCCACTTGTCATTCAACTGACAGGTACACTAGATCAAACAGCTCTAATTGGTGCACTGGCAGATATCACTGAAAAACACGAAACCCTTAGAACCATTTTTCCAGATAAGAATGGCATGCCAAGACAGGTCATTTTACACCCGAAAAGTGTTCAGCCTGAACTCCATGTCACAGCTTCAAGCGATCAACAAATTGAGAATCAGTTAAACGAAGCCATTCGCTATAGCTTTCAGATTGAAGAAGAACCTGCACTTCGAGCTGAATTATTCACGCTTGATGCAAACCGATCCGTACTGCTTCTATTGCTGCATCATATCGCTGGTGACGGCTGGTCGCTTGCACCACTGACGCGAGATTTAGCTGCTGCTTACGAAGCCCGTATACAAGGAAAATCTATTTCCTTGCCAGCGGAACCTGTTCAATATGCTGACTATGCTATTTGGCAGCAGAAACTGTTGGGCAGTGAAGAAGAGACGGATAGTCTATTTGCCAAGCAGCTCAGCTATTGGAAAGGTGCCTTACATGACCTGCCTGAAGAACTCGAGCTTCCTTACGACTTCCCGCGTCCACAGGAAGGAAGCTTCAACGGTGCGACGATAGACTTTACGATTGAACCCGCTTTACATCAGAACCTCCTTGAGCTTGCAAAGCAGCATCAGGTGAGTTTGTTCATGGTGCTTCAAGCATCACTTGCAGCATTACTGACACGCCTTGGGGCCGGTACAGATATCCCAATCGGCAGTCCAATTGCTGGACGGAATGACGATGCACTTGACGATATTGTCGGCTTGTTTGTGAACACACTAGTATTACGTACCAATACAGATGGTAATCCAACCTTTAGTGAGCTATTGAAGCGAGTGCGAGACGTTGACTTAGCAGCCTACGAGCATCAGGATCTGCCATTTGAACGTCTAGTCGAAATCCTAAATCCAACCCGGTCCAGATCACGAAATCCATTGTTCCAGGTCATGCTAGCCTTCCAAAATACACCGAAGGCGGAAATGAAGCTGACACAACTTGATTCAAATCTCTACGTAAAACCAGTAGGGTCAGCTAAATTTGATCTGACCATCGAATTAGCAGAACAAAGAACGGAAACTGGGTCAGCAGCGGGATTAAGAGGATTGTTTGAATTCAGCACAGATGTATTTAAACAAAGCACCATTCGAGCAATCGCTGACAGAATGAAGCGTTTTTTAACAGAGGTAGCTGAGCGCCCACACCTGCCGATTGGTCAAGTGAACATTTTATCAGATAAAGAGCAGCAAACATTTCTCCCTGACAAAAAGACAATTGCTCAGTTAGACCAAGCACACAGTCTCCCGGCCTTATTTGAAAAAACGGCGCAGCAATATCCTAATCGGGTCGCAGTAACGGATGGCAAGAGGCAGCTGACCTATGAAGAGTTAAACAACAAAGCCAATCGTCTTGCTCATTTATTAATAGAAAAAGGCGTTGGACCAGAACAGTTCGTTGCACTTGCCCTACCTAGATCAATCGACATGCTCGTAAGCTTATTAGCCGTTCATAAAGCAGGCGCAGCCTATGTTCCGCTTGATCCTGATTACCCAGCAGACAGACTGGCATACATGATACAAGATGCCAAACCCGTTTGCAGCATTACAACAAAAGCAGATGCAATGCACCTCCCTGCTGATTGCGATTTGATTTTGTTAGACGAAAAAGAAACGAGCGATCAATTGCTGACTATGCCAAATCACAATCCGGCTGATATTGACAGAATTGAGCCGCTATCTTCTCTGCATCCGGCCTATATTATTTATACATCCGGTTCTACAGGGAAACCAAAAGGAGTGGTCATCCCACACCAAAATGTCATCCGTCTTCTGACATCTACTGAACATTGGTTCCATTTTGATGAAGAGGATGTTTGGACAATGTTTCATTCATATGCCTTTGACTTTTCAGTATGGGAAATTTGGGGACCACTTTTATATGGCGGCAGGCTTGTCATTGTACCTCATACCATCTCTCGCTCTCCAGAAGAGATGCTGCAGCTTCTAGTCGAGGAAGGTGTGACTGTGCTTAATCAAACACCTTCTGCCTTCTATCAGCTCATGCAGATAGACAAGGAACAACAAACACTAGGCCAAGCATTATCACTCCGCTATGTCATCTTTGGCGGTGAAGCATTAGAGCTTAGCAGATTAGAAGATTGGTACAGCCGTCACTCAGACTGTAAGCCAAAGCTAGTTAACATGTACGGCATTACAGAAACCACCGTACACGTTACGTACAATGAACTCAATCGAGATATGATCACAAAGAACTCCAGCAGTTTAATAGGTGAACCGATTCCTGATTTACACGTTTACGTACTAGATGAATACTTGCAGCCTGTTCCCCCTGGGACGACAGGTGAAATGTATGTAGCTGGAGCTGGCCTTGCAAGAGGTTATCTAGGCAGACCTGACCTGACATCAGATCGATTCCCTGCCGATCCTTATGGCGCACCTGGCACAAGGATGTATCGCACAGGCGACCTTGCGCGCTGGACAGAAGAAGGGGCTCTTGATTACATCGGCAGAGCTGATCATCAAATTAAAATACGCGGCTTCCGCATTGAACTTGGAGAAATCGAAGCCGTTCTGGCACGCCATGATGCGGTTGCACAAGTGGCCGTCATGATGCGAGAGGATCAGCCTGGCGACAAACGCCTAGTCGCCTATATTGTCCCAACTGAAGAAAACCGTTTCGATACAGAGACCCTTCGTCATTTTGCAGCAGCCAGTCTTCCTGATTACATGGTGCCCGCGGCATATGTACAGATTGACGCCATGCCGCTTACAGCAAACGGGAAGCTTGATCAAAAATCACTGCCAGCCCCTCAATTGCATTTACAGCAAGCGGATGGCCGCGGCCCAAGAAATCCGAAAGAGGAAATCCTATGTCATCTCTTTGAAGAGGTGCTTGATTTGCCTAAAATCAGCATAGACGATCGCTTTTTTGACATTGGCGGGCATTCCTTACTTGCGGTTCGTTTAATCAGCCGCATTCGTGATGCACTTGGTGTCAAACTAAGTATCGGAACATTGTTTGAAGCACCAAATGTGGCAAGTTTGGCAGAGAAACTAGAAACAGGAAGCGATGAAAATGCGCTAGACATCTTGCTGCCGCTGCGAACAAATGGAGAAAGGTATCCTCTCTTCTGTGTTCACCCAGCTGGTGGTCTTAGCTGGTGCTATGCCGGTCTCTTGAATACATTAGAGAAAGACATCCCTATTTATGGATTACAGGCACGAGGAATCGCAAGAAAAGATGACTACCCGCACACACTAGATGATATGGCTGCGGATTACATCAAGCACATCCAAACGATTCAGCCAAAAGGCCCTTATCATCTTCTTGGCTGGTCACTAGGTGGAAACGTTGTACAGGCAATGGCTACACAGCTCCAGCAGCAAGGTGAAGAAATCGCACTCGTTGCGATGCTGGATGCCTATCCAAATCATTTCTTACCGATTAAAGCAGCACCTGATGAAGAAGAAGCACTAATCGCTCTTCTTGCGCTCGGCGGTTATGATCCAGATACCTTAACAGGTGAACCGCTCACGATGAAAAGTGCCGTCGACATTTTGAAAAAAGATGGCAGTGCACTAGCAAGCTTAAGTGAAGATGCCATTAGAAATCTAAAAGAAACCTATGTGAATTCAGTTCGATTGCTCGGAGAATATCAGCCAAAAACTTATCAGGGAGACATATTATTCTTTAGATCTACCATTATCCCAGATTGGTTTACACCAATTGATCCCGAAGCATGGGCACCTTATATCAACGGAACAATTGAACAGCACGACATTCATTGCCGGCACAAAGACATGTGCCAGCCTAAACCCCTAGCAGAAATTGGTGTCATCTTAGACAACGCACTGCATCGGGTCAAACAAAAGCACTAAGAATAAAGGAGAGATGACAAATGACAAATCCCTTTGATCGTGAAGACGGTGTATTTCTTGTGCTGGTCAATGAACAAGGACAGCATTCACTTTGGCCATCATTTGCACCAGTGCCAGATGGATGGGAAAAGGTCTTTGGTGAAGACACTAGAAATGCCTGCATCGATTATATCCAGACACACTGGCAGGACTTGCGGCCATTAAACTTAACAAAAGAACCGGCGCTAGCACATGGAAAAACGGAATAAATCATCGCACCCTGATCTCCATCAGGGTGCTTTTTTGACAGAATAAACATCACCATCTTTCAGCTCTTTCTGCTACAATTTAATTGAGAATGTTTATCAATCAATAAGAGATCAGGTGGTTTTATGGGAAACAACAATCAATTACGTACATTGGCAAATGCCGAACAATTCATCTATCGATTAACAGATACTGAAAAAATAAATAATGCAGAGCTTCCACATACGGAGCAGCAGCTATCAGATACATTCTGCCTCCTCTTCAGCATAAGCGGCAGCGGTTTACTCACATTGAACGATCAAAAATGGCGATTGAAACATCTGACACTCTATACGATCATGCCCGGGGAAACATTTATGTTGAAAACAGAGCCTTATCAAAAACACGAGCTCTATCTGTTTCGCTTTCAGCTCTACACGCTGCAAGATCAAAACATTGGAGAAGTATCAACTGAATACGCCCGTCCTTTACTAAATAAATGGCAATTTATCGATATTAGTTCGATTGAACACATTCATTCTTTACTGTCCGATATGACAGAGGAATGGCAAAGACCTGAATCCATTAGTTTTTTTAAAAGCCAAACTCTTTTTCAGCAGCTCATTATGCAGCTTTTCACACTGCATAAAGAAGATATTTGTGACACGGCACATGCCCTTTTCCAAACAAAACAATATATCGATCAACATTCCGAAGAACCCCTCAGCCTGACAAGTCTATCTCATATGGCTGGCATCAGCTCTAATCATTACAGTGAGCTATTTAAAAAGCATTTTGATGTGAGTGTTACTGATTATATCACCAAGAAAAGGATGGCTAGAGCAAAACAATTAATGGCAAAAGGCAACGCAAAGCTCAAAGACATTGCACTGGAAATCGGCTATCAAGATCCGTATTACTTTAGCCGCATCTTTAAGAAAAAAACGGGCATGACCCCTTCTACTTATATGAAAAGCCGTCAGCGGAAAATTGCAGCCTATGGTCATTCTATACTCGGCCAGCTCACACCCATTCATATCATTCCATATGCTGCCCCTCTTCACCCTAAATGGACAGCACATGATTTTGAGCATCATGCAGAAGAAATTCCGATTCACCTGAGTGCACATCGGATCAACGAGCACGCTGAAGCCAATTTACAGCTATTAAAGGAAACAAAACCTGAGCTGATCATTGCCAATGAACATGTGACAGAGGAAGAAAAACAAGTGTTAAAAACCATCTGTCCTGTTCACTTTGTTCCATTCACACAATTGGATTGGCGCACTCAATTCAGACAAACAGCTATGTTCCTAAACGAAGCGAAGGAAGCAGAAGAATGGCTGATTCATTACGAGGAACTCGTCATTCAAGCGAAAAAGGCATGCCTTTTTGATCATCCACCAAAAACCGTCCTGCCTCTACGAATCTTTCAAGATCAGCTCTACTTGTCTGTAAATCGCACCATGTCCGAAGTGATTTTTCATGACATTGGTCTTCTGCCAGCGTTTCAGAATGACGGCCAGCTAATAGAAAAAAAAATCAGCATTCGCTCTATACAACAGCTAGATCCAGACGCCATCTTCCTCTTCCTGCATAAGGAGCCAAAAACCATTGCTTTTTATCAAAAGTTAAAGCAGCAGGAGGCTTGGCAAAATCTCAAAGCTGTGACGCAGCAAGCCGTCTATCCGCTCACTTCTGACCCTTGGCGTGAATACACAGCAGCCAGTCATCAACGAGTCATTCAGGACCTTTTATCTTTTTTTCCGTAAAAAGTCCATCATTTGACAGATATTTGTCTATGGATAAAAGGACGAAAGCCTAATACAATCTTTAATTGAGAACAATTATCAGTTAAAGGAGAAAACAAATGAAAAAATGGTTCGCATTGCTTATCCTTTGTATCATGACGATCACCGCAGCAGCCTGTGGTGCTGCAGAAAATAAACCTGCTTCAAACACAACCAAAAGCAAGTCAGCTGAAGCAACAGAAACAAACATCAATTACTTAGATCAAACGTACAAACTCAAAACGCCAGTGAAACGAATTGTCATTGCTGGAAGTCTTGAATCAATGGAAGATGCAAAATTACTTGGTATCGAGCCTATTGGTGCTTCTACTGTAGGCGGCACATTCCCTGAATTATTTAAAGACATCACAGCGAAAACAGAAGGCATCGGGGAAAAAACAGAACCGAACCTAGAGAAAATTTTAAAACTAAAGCCAGATGTGATACTCGGATCAACAAAGTTCCCACCTACAACAATTAAAAAATTGGATAAAGTCCAAACGACGATCCCAGTATCCCATGTCTCTTCTGACTGGGAAAGCAATCTTTTATTGCTCGGTGAACTGACTGGAAAGAGTAAAGAAGCCAAAAACATCATTTCTGATTATCAGAAAGATCTCAAACAAGCGAAAGAAACCCTGAAAGACAAAAGCAGCAACAAAACAGCTGTCATTTTACGCATTAGACAGGGCGACCTGTACGTATATCCTGAAGACGTATACTTCAACTCTACTTTATATGGGGACTTAGGATTTACAGTACCAAGTGATATCAAAAAAGCCAAAGCACAAGCATTGATTTCATTGGAGCGCCTAGGCGAACTCAATCCTGACTATATTTTTGTTCAGTTCTCTAAAGAGGAAAACTCATCGAATCCAAATGCATTGAAAGACTTAGAGAAAAATAAAATTTGGACAAGCCTAAAAGCTGTGAAAAATGGGCACATCAATGAAAATGTTGTTGATCCTATGCTTCAAGGAGGAACAGCACTAAGCAAAACAACCTTCCTTGATAAGGCCGTCAAATGGTTAGATCAAAACAACTAAAAAGATGATTGTTGACAAAGGGCTAAAATGATTAGCCCTTTGTCTTCTTTTCAATGTAGTTGAAAACCGTTAGGAGAGGATACACATGAACGGAACGTTTCTATATGACGAGTTTAACGGGCGTCAGCTTGATATTTACCTTCCACCGGACACCTCTATTGATGTTCCAGCTGTCTTTGTACAAGATGGCTCTTCTTTGTTTAGAACACACCTGCTAGAGATCGAAAGAATGATCGAAACGAAAACCATCTCGCCAATTATCATCGTCGGCATACACCCCTTCAATCGACTTGACGAATATACACCATGGAAGGCGTCATCACTGCGATCTGGGTTCCCTGACTTTAAAGGCGAGGCACAGACGTATGTGTCATTTTTAGCGAATGACTTACTCCCATATATCAAAAGAGAATATCCAGTTGAAGAGACCGGTCATGAACATAGCCACGTAGGTGCTTCATTAGGTGGACTATTTGCTATTTATACCTTATTCATGCACCCTGACCTTTTTAAAAACATCGCGTCGATCTCCGGGTCATTTTGGTATCAAGATTTTCTATCGTTTGCTAAACAACAAAGCATTCAGTGTGTGGATCACCTTGTCTATTTGTCTGTAGGCAGTGAAGAAGGGAAAGGCAAAACATCTGCTCAACAGCACATGCCTTTATTCACCGAACAACTACATGACCTTTTATTACAGAATGGGATGCAGGAATGGCAGCTGCAATATCACATCGAACAAGGGGAGGGCCATCATCTGAAACAATTTCAAAAAAATTTCTTGTCCGTCCTAAAGTGGTTTTATAAAAGAGAACGCTAATTTTTTATCAGCATGGCACAAAGCCGATATGATATATTGGAACGTATAGATTGAAAGAGGAGGGATTTGCGCATGAGACCTTTACAAATCTCAGCCGATACCGCACAAAAGCTTGCTGCATCACTCAATGTACCGTTAGAACAAATTATGCATATGCCGCAGCATATCTTATTAGCTAAATTAGCGGAGCTTGAACAGAAGAAAGATCGTTCTTCTTAAAGAAATAAAGGAGTTTACATTCATGGAACAACAACTAGAAAAATCAACATTACAACCTCGCAGTACAGGACAAACCATCCTGCTGATTGCTGGGATTTTGCTCATTGCATTTAATCTTCGGCCTGCCATTACATCCGTTGGCCCTGTGATCGGCGCGATTCGTTCCGATTTACAGCTTTCAAATGGACTGGCAGGTTTTCTCACGACTTTACCACTGCTTTCATTCGCATTGCTTTCTCCAATTGCACCTAAAATCGGAAAACGACTTGGCAATGAACGAACCCTCTGGCTTGGACTTGCTGTCCTTCTCTTTGGGATTGTGATTCGCTCATTTGGCACCATCACCTTCTTAATGATTGGAACAGCACTAGTCGGCGTTGGAATTGCGATCTGTAATGTGCTCTTACCGGGGCTTGTGAAGCATAAATTCCCTGCACATGCAGGCTTGATGACAAGTGTATATACGACTTCAATGTCCGTCTTCGCTGCACTTGCATCAGGTGTCAGTGTTCCGCTCAGTCATACGATGCCTGGCGGCTGGAATACATCATTCCTTGTATGGGCTGGACTTGCCCTTCTCGCCATGATGGTTTGGGCGCCGCAGCTTCTTCATCAGAATACAGCGGCCGTCAAAAGCATCTCGCTCACAGAGCAGCCGATATGGCGTTCACGTGTCGCATGGCAAGTGACCTTTTTTATGGGCCTGCAATCATTCCTTTTCTATAGCAGCATCGCTTGGTTTCCTGATATCTTAACATCACATGGAATGAACCTGTCGACAGCTGGCTGGATGCTGTCCATTATGCAGTTTGTGGGGCTGCCATCTACCTTCTTAACGCCCGTTTTTGCAGAAAAATTAAAAACACAAAGACCGCTTGTCGCCGGCCTTGTCCTTGTGTATTTACTCGGCATGATTGGACTTCTTCTCGGAGGATCGACGCCTATCCTTGTCATCTCTGTTCTATTGATCGGCATTGGACAAGGGGCCAGTATCAGTCTTGCCCTCACATTTATCGGTTTACGTACAACCAATATGGAACAAGCAGCTGCCCTCTCTGGAATGGCGCAGTCTCTCGGTTATTTATTAGCTGCTGTTGGGCCGTTCATGATTGGTATCCTTTTTGATTCCACACAGACATGGACACCAGCAATTATCATCTTTATCATCATCCTATTTTTCATGTTTTTATCCGGTATGCGTGCCGGACGCAGTGTCTATATTTCAGATCCTTCATAAAAAAAGAACCCGCCTCCTCGTGAGACGGGTTCTTTTCTGCTTATGCCTGCTCTGTCACATGTACCTTTAACGTTGCTTGTACCTCTGGATGAAGCTTCACCGGTACATTTGTGTAACCTAATGCACGGATGGCGTCATTCAGCTCGATTTTGCGCTTATCGAGTTTAATTTGATGATCTTTTTGCAATTTATCAGCGATTTGTTTGCTTGTAATCGAGCCAAACAAACGGCCGCCTTCACCTGATTTTGCAGTGAGTTCCACTGTTAACGCCTCAAGTGTTTCTTTTAATTGTTTTGCTTGTTCAAGCTCTTGGATGGCATTCTTTTTCTCTTTGTTTTTCTGCCCTTCCAATGCACTTAGGTTCGTTGGAGTTGCTTCAACAGCTAATCCTTGTTTGATGAGAAAGTTGTGAGCGTATCCGTCAGCTACATTCTTGACTTCGCCTTTTTTCCCTTTGCCTTTTACGTCTTTTAGAAAGATGACTTTCATCTTTGAACCCCTCCTTCGAAATATTCGTCTATGGCAGCCTTTAATTTCCCTACCGCTTCTTCAATGGTTATACCATAAATCTGGGTAGCAGCGTTAGTCAAATGACCGCCGCCGTCTAATGCTTCCATAATAATTTGAACGTTGATATCCCCTAATGATCTAGCACTAATGCATACCGTGTCGTCATCTCGTCTAGCGACAGCAAATGACGCTTCTACCTCACTCATTGACAACAGGGAATCCGCTGTCTGGGCAATCGTAATTTGATCATAATACTCCGACCTGTCAGATGGTAATGAAGCAATGGCCACCTGATTTTGATACAGCTCTGTATGCTGAATGAGTTTTGCTCGTTTAATGTAATGATCAACTGTTTCTTTTAAGAACTTTTGCACAAGGACAGGATCTGCTCCCTTTGCACGAAGGTAAGATGCTGCATCGAACGTTCTTGACCCCGTTCTCAAAGAGAAACTCTTCGTATCAACGATGATCCCAGCCAGAAGCGCAGTCGCCTCAATCATGTTAATCCGCAATTTCTTCGGCTGATACTCTAAGAGCTCTGTCACAAGCTCTGCTGTAGATGAAGCATACGGCTCCATATAAACAAGTAAAGGATCACGGATAAATTCCTCGCCGCGTCTATGATGATCAATGACCACGACATTTTCAATCTTATTCAGCAGCCGTTCCTCCATGACGAGAGAAGGTTTATGTGTATCCACGACCACAAGCAATGTATCATCCTTTGCAAGCTCCATTGCTTCCTCTGGCGTGATAAAACGTGACCAAAGCTCTTCATAATTTTTAATTTCACTAATTAAGCGTTGAACACTGTCGCCAATCTGATTGGCATCAATGACAATATAGCCTTCTTTTCCATTAGCCTGGGCGACCTTTAAAATCCCAATGGATGCACCGATCGAGTCCATATCTGGGAACTTATGTCCCATGATCATGACATTACCGCTTTCAGATACAATTTCTTTTAAAGCATGAGAAATGACCCGTGCGCGTACGCGTGTCCGTTTCTCCATTGGGTTTGTTTTTCCACCGTAGAATTTCACTTTTCCATTCGGCTGTTTAATGGCGACCTGATCCCCGCCTCGTCCGAGGGCAAGGTCAAGACTCGACTGCGCAAGTGCTCCAAGCTCTTTCAAAGAAGGAACGGAGGCACCGATCCCGATACTCAGAGTGAGCGTCGCACTATGTGCCCCTGTTTTCTCACGTACCTCGTCTAAAATGGAAAACTTCGACGCTTCAAGCTCAGCTAAAATGCTCTCATTTAGAACCGCCATAAATCGTTCAGACGAAATTCTCTTCAGGAAAATACCGTATTCTTGTGCCCAATTGTTGAGCAGAGACGTCACTTCACTATTAATAGCGCTGCGCACTTGATCATCAAGGCCCTGCGTGACATCGTCGTAGTTGTCTAAAAAGATATAAGATAAAACCGTTCGTTCATTTTCGTACTGTCTTTCAATCTGCACCTGTTCTGTTACATCAAAGAAATATAAAAGGCGCTCTGACCGTTTAATAATGACTTTGAATTTCCGATCATTCAGCGTCACATTTTCGGTCTCAACCTCTTGTTTAATAAGAGGCACAATGGACTCGAATGTATCGTACAAGGATCTGCCGACAAGTGTACTTTCATGAAAGCATGAAGCGAGAAATGGATTGGTCCATTCGATATAATACTGATCATTAAACAGCATAATACCAATTGGCATCTCCATTAACGCTTCTTCTCCAACCTTTTTGACTCGATAGGATAATGTTGAAATATATGAATCAATCTCTTTCTGCACTTGCGTATCTGCCCACTTTAAGAAGTAGAGCACACCTGCAAGGACGAAAAGACCAACTGCTCCTATGATCCAATTAAAATAAAGGTTGAGGAGGACTGTGATCACCGCAAGAACAATTAACGCGAAGATCGGATACTTGATGACAGGTTTTCTATAGAAGCTTGGCACTGATATCAACTCCTCAACATTCAGAGTGAATTATTTGTTTTTTACTTTTTCTCTCAAATCAAAGCCTATGTCAGCAATCCCTATAATCCGCACAATCACACCGATTGGCGGAAAGAAAACCGTGAACACAACAGCGAAAATGGGTACCGCTTTTGAGATGTTTTTTTCATGGCAATAATAGAAGAGAAAAGAAAATCCCTGAATAAGCACCAGTATAAATAAAATTTGAAACGCACTCGTTTGAACGAGCCATAAAAAGCTGCCTTTTTCCGTCTGAATCAGCATCAAAAGCAATGTGAGTAAATAATACCATACCATGCTTTTTGGCAGCCGCATATCCTTAAATTTCTTCAAGGACGGCATGTCTGAAACAAACCGTTTGAGCAATGGCCGCACGAACCAATGATTCACAAAAGTCATCAGCGTGACCAAAATCAATAAAGCTACAGGTAAAGCACTTAATGCCGTATCCTGCATCTCTTTAAACTGTTTGAGCTGTTTGGCTATGTCCTTTTCAGAAGCACCGGATTGCTTTAAAACACTCTCTACCATCGGCATCATTTGCTCAATCGACTCATTCGCAATATTCATGATATCGATTTGAAAGAGCTGAACACTGACAACAAAGGAGATGAGAATACTGAATAAATAAATCAGCGCACCTGTAATGATGGCATTCCCAGGCTGCCTTCTGCTGTAGAAAACACCCATGCCTAATCCGACGGCAATTAAGATAGGTGCACTCATGAGCCCAGCCATAGACCCAATTAAAAAGCTGATCACTATCCCAATAGCGCCAGCAGCAATTCCTTTTTTCAAGCCGTGTCTGATTGTATAGAGGATGATCGGAATCGGAGCAGCTAGAAAGAAAATAATGGATAATAGCGGCACATATAAATAAAACAGCATCATGACCGCGAAAATACTCATCATGATTGCGCCCTCTACTAACGCTTTTGTTTGTTTCACACCTTCACCTCTATCCAATCCTTTTTCTATATCTTGCTCAATGTGTACTTCTATGTATACGTATGATGTCAGCTCCATCATGTCTTGCCCCAACCTTTATTTTACCATAGCGGCAAATCTCAAGTAAAATGCAGGCTATCCTAGGAGCGTTTCACGTGGAACACCGATATGGAATCGCACATGCAAGTTTTCAAACAGCATGTTACAATTTTTTAGATTATTCTTAGCTATAAACCCTGAATTCAAGGTCAAAAGCTGTTAGAATAGAAACATCATCAATAAATGTAAGAAGGAGAATTCACATGGGAAAAACACTCGTATTCGGACACAAAAATCCTGACACAGACACGATTTGTTCTGCTATTGCTTACGCTGATTTGAAAAACAAAATCGGCACTGAGGCAGAAGCCGTCAGACTTGGAGAAATCAATGGAGAAACACAATACGCATTAGATTTCTTTAAACAAGAAGCACCTCGTTTCATTGAAACGGCTGCAAATGAAACAAAGCAAGTCATTCTTGTCGATCATAACGAATTCCAGCAAAGTGTAAGCGATATTGATCAAGTACAAGTAACTGAGGTTATTGACCACCACCGTATTGCCAACTTTGAAACAAGTGAACCTCTTTACTATCGTGCAGAGCCTGTAGGCTGTACAGCAACGATCTTAAACAAAATGTATAAAGAAAACCAAGTGACGATTGAAAAAGAAATCGCTGGTTTGCTTTTATCTGCGATCATTTCTGATTCCTTACTATTCAAATCCCCAACATGCACACAGCAAGATATTGATGCTGCACATGAGCTTGCAAAAATCGCAGGGGTAGATCCAGAAGTTTATGGCCTAGACATGCTGAAAGCAGGCGCTGATCTAAGTCAAAAAACGGTTCAAGAATTAATTACACTTGATGCAAAAGAATTCGCACTAGGCAAAAGCAAAGTGGAAATTGCACAAGTCAATACAGTAGATATCGCTGAAGTGACAGCAAGACAGGCTGACATTGAAGCGAAAATTAATGAAGTCATTGCAGCAAAAGGTCTTGATCTATTTGTTTTAGTCATCACAGATATTTTAGAAAATGACTCCCTTGCTCTTGCACTCGGTGCAGAAGCAGCAAAAGTAGAAAAAGCATTTAACGTCACACTTGAAAACAACACAGCTTTACTAAAAGGTGTTGTATCAAGAAAGAAACAAGTCGTACCTGCACTGACAGATGCACTTTCTTAATAAAACACGACAAGACTGCTGAATTGTTCAGCAGTCTTTTTTGTCTGTCTTCTTTTTAATGAATGTACGTATCACTCACGAGAATATCCTTTAGCACGCTTGTTGGAATCGTAAATTCAACAACACCCATGTAGCCAGGCGCCACATCATATTCATTAAAGGAAATCACAAGCTTCCCTTTTGAATTGATATAGAAGTTTTGATCCGGCTTAATTTTCTTAAATGGTTCCGCCATATCTTCCTTGCCAATCCAGTATGATTTGTCTGAATCCTCTTTCATCTGTTTCTTCATTTGTTCTTTAATATTTTCACTAATCACATCAATATAACGATCATCTTTAAACAGGCTTGGTAATGTAATGAGTACATGGTTTTTCTTATCCACCGTATCATACGTCATTTCTTCTGCCGCAGAAGCCTGAGTCGTCACCTTGTATCGACCTAGTGAGAGAATTTGATCATTGTTTGTTCTCACTTCATAACCGCTCTCAACACTTAAATGACCATTTTTATAACCCTTTGTTTCCTTTTCAAAATCTTGATACAGCTTTTTGTTTTCAGCTAAATATTTTTGATTCAGGCTGTCTTGTAATGTTCCGTCCCCAAGTCCTGAAACGTGTGGTGTTTTAAGATCAATATTCGTTCCTTGATCGCTCTTTTTAAATTCTGTAAACGTCACAACTTTCACCAGCTCGCCAATGACAGGTACCTCTGAAATTGCTCTTGCTGCCTGTGGACTGACATTAACAGTTGTGACAAAAAGAGCTGCCGCCGCAACAAGTCCTATGGTCCATTGCTGAAAATGAGGTTTTTTATTTTTTCTTTTTAACGTTCGTTCAACCATCGCATCATATTCCGGTGGAATAGGAATTTCTAAATATTCATCTTTTAAATGTTCCAAATACTTATCCATTTATATTTCCTCCTGTGATAATTCTACTTTTAAAAGCCGCAGTGCCTTATATAATCTTGTTTTAATGGTGTTTTCATTTTCATCGAGAATCTGGGCGATGTCCTCTAGTTTTAAATCTTCAAAGAATCTCAAAATAATGATGACTCGATACATCTCAGGCAAATCCTCTATAGCCCGTTTGACGTCTTGATCCTCGTATACATCTGATTCGCCCTGAGATAAGAATTCAAGCGTATCATCATCTGTCACTTGCACCCGCTTCTTCTTTCGTAAAAAGTCTAGGGCAGCGTTCACCACGATTTTATAAAACCAGCTATGCATCTTGCTTGCATCCTCTAATCGGTGAACAGATTTGAGTGCTTTATGAATGGCCTCCTGAACAACATCCATAGCATCTTCTGGGTTTTTGACATAACTATAGGACAACCGATAAAAACTGTGTTTATGCTCCATGACGTAATCCGCAAATTGATCGTCTATTTTTCGTTTCTTCATTTTACAAAGAGCTCCTTTATCTTAAATGCGCATCTGTTATTTCTTACATTGGATAGACGCGCACCTTTTGAAAATAGTTTGCGCTCGGTTATTTTTTTAACATGTCTCGCATTTACGTTCCTATACAAAAAGAGCGAACCTGATGGGGTTCACTCTTTCCATGCGGATAGTGTTTGATGGACAAACTGTTTTAGTGGAGAAAGCGGATGAATGATAGGAACGCCTGTCTCCCGCTCCACCTGCTTTGCCGCATGAACCATCGAAAGCTGCATCACGCAAATGTCTCTGCCTTTTTGCTTCATACATCTTCTCAGCTGTTCCTTGATTTGTTCATCATAGGCTTGCATATCACCGTTTAGGCAGAGATGAAAGACATCCTCCATCACAACCATTTCTCCTTCAACCTGTTTGCCCCGCTCTGTGGCATATGATTCAAGCCGCTGCATCGTCCCATCCACTGTATCTGGGTTGGAAAACACCAGTTGAAGAGGACCCTTTTTCTCACAAATCAGCTCAAATAACGGTTCATCGATCGGAACAATCGGTTGTTTGAAAAGGTGCTGCTGATCACCTAGAGCAGCAATGTATTGTGTACACGTGAGCAGAATGAGATCGGCTTCACTTTCTTGCCTTAATCTGTTGATTGCATACGTTTGCTGCATGTGGTGATCAAATGCAGGATCTTGTGTGGCGCGTTCTATAAATGATGAATCGACCATGTGATGCAAATCAACATCTGTATCAACAAAAACATCTTCTATATATGACTGATTGGATGGATGGGCGTGAAGGCAGTGTAATCGAATCATCTGGTTTGCTCCTCGTGAAAGTTTTCAATCATTATATCAATCCTTGTATGAAATAGGGAGAAACATGACCATATTGTTAGGGAGATATTGAAGGAGGGATTCGAATTGAAAGAAGATCAACAGCCTAAACCATCTTCAGAGTCAGAAGAAACCTTAACAAATCGGCAAGGTCATCCAGTAACAGACAATCAAAATATGAGAACTGTTGGGAATAGAGGACCCACTACGCTTGAAAACTACGATTTCCTAGAGAAAATCAGTCATTTTGATCGTGAACGCATCCCTGAACGTGTCGTTCATGCACGCGGTGCTGGAGCTCACGGTTATTTTGAAGCCTACGGCACATTCGGCGATGAACCCATCTCCACCTATACGAGAGCGAAATTGTTTCAGGAAAAAGGGAAAAAGACGCCTGTTTTTGTTCGTTTTTCTTCTGTGATTCACGGCGGGCATTCGCCAGAAACATTACGCGATCCGAGAGGGTTTGCGATTAAATTTTATACAGAGGAAGGCAACTGGGATCTCGTGGGGAACAACCTGAAAATTTTCTTTATCCGAGATGCTTTAAAGTTCCCTGATTTGGTTCATGCCTTTAAGCCTGATCCTGTCACCAATCGTCAGGACGGCGAGCGTATTTTTGATTTTGTCTCACAATCGCCTGAGGCGACGCATATGGTGACATTTCTCTTTTCACCATGGGGCATCCCCGCAACATACCGGCACATGCAAGGCTCAGGTGTCCATGCGTACAAATGGGTAAACCATGAAGGAAAAGCGGTACTGGTCAAATATCATTTTGAACCGAAACAAGGTATTCGCAACCTGACCCAAGAACAGGCGCAAGCCATCCAGGGAGAAAATTTTAACCATGCCACACAGGATTTATATGAAGCCATTGAGCAAGGAGATCATCCTGAATGGGAGGTATATGCACAGATCATGGAAGATGATGCCCACCCTCACCTCGACTTTGATCCGCTTGATCCGACAAAGCTTTGGTACAAGGATGACTATCCATGGAAACCAATCGGACGGATGGTATTAAACAAAAATCCAGAAAACTATTTCGCAGAAGTCGAGCAGGTTGCCTTTGGGACTGGTGTACTCGTAGACGGTTTGGACTTCTCGGATGATAAATTGCTACAAGGCCGCACCTTCTCCTACTCTGACACGCAGCGATATCGTGTAGGACCAAACTATTTACAATTGCCGATCAATGCACCGAAAAAGCATGTCGCCACCAATCAGAGAGACGGACAAATGGAATACCATGTCGATCAAGGCAAAGGGCAAAATCCCCATGTGAATTATGAGCCGTCGATCCTCGGGGGATTAAAAGAAGCCAAACAGGACGGAAAGGATCATACGCCTTTTGTAGAGGGTGAAGTCAAGCGAGAAGCCATTGACCGCCCAAACAACTTTGGACAAGCGGGAGAAACGTATCGCCGTTTTAATGATTGGGAGCGTGAGGAACTGATTAAGAACTTAGTCAATACTCTTGCGACATGTCAAAAGGACATTCAAGACCAAATGATTGAAAACTTTACAAAAGCAGATCCTGATTACGGAAAGCGTGTCGCTGACGGCTTAAAAGCCTTTAAACAAGAGCAGCCAAGTGGACCTATCGGCTCTACAGGCGCTGCTCAAGCCGTGGACGAAGCCATCAACAACAGCACACCATCAGATCCTTATTAATGAAAAAAGAATGCAGCGGCGAGGCTGCATTCTTTTTGTATACATCTATTAAGCGTTTTGACCTTTTTTGATCCATTCTGCTACATTGACTGTACGTTTTGCCTGATGTTTCACAGCTGCTTCTGCATCCTCTTGGATTTTTCCATTTTGGTCAACAGTGACACTTACGCCATAAGGGTTGCCCCCTGCACCGTATAAGGAATCATCTGTGTATCCAGGAGCGGCAATAATGGCTCCCCAGTGGAACATCGTCGTATAAAGGCTGAGAACCGTCTGCTCCTGTCCACCATTTGCGTTTTGAGCAGATGTCATCGCGCTCACTGCTTTGTTTGCTAATTTACCTTGGAACCATAAGCCGCCTGTCGTATCTAAGAACTGCTTCATTTGAGCTGGCAGGTTACCGAAACGTGTCGGCATGCTAAAGATGATAGCATCTGCCCACTCTAAATCACTTAATTGAACCTCTGGCACATCCTTTGTTTCGTCTAAATGTGCTTTCCATGCTGGATTTGAAGCTACAACTGCTTCTGGTGCCAATTCAGCAACTTTTAATACTTTGACTTCTGCGCCAGCTTCTTTTGCTCCAGCTTCAGCCCATTTCGCCATCTGATAGTTTGTACCTGTTGAACTATAATAAATAATCGCTAATTTTACGTTTTCCATTTGTTCCATCTCCTTTGGTTTATTTTGCCCAAAAAGCTTCTGTAAAAATCCCACCTGTATTCCCCACCTTATTTAAAATTGACGACGATACCATAAAGCCGCAGCATCGACTTCTTCTCTCGTTAACTGATGTCCACGGTTTTCCCAATGAAGGGTAACCGATGCGCCTGCACCCTGCAGCAATTGCTCCAGCTCCTGTGATTCCTCTGGACGGCACATTGGGTCATTTTCACCAGCTGCTATAAAGACTTGTTTCCCCGCTAATGAAGGCAATGAAACCCCGCGTCTTGGCACCATTGGATGATGCAGGATGGCGCCTTTTAGGGCATCTCCATAATGGAATAGCAAGCTTCCAGCAATATTCGCCCCATTGGAATATCCGATAGCCACCACATTGTGGCGATCAAACCCATATTCATTAGCTGCTTCGCCGATAAATGTATATAGTTCCTCTGTACGTTCAATCAAATCCTGCTCATCAAATATACCCTCTGCCAAACGTCTGAAAAAACGCGGCATGCCGTTTTCTAATACATTTCCTCTCACACTAAGAACAGATGCATCAGGATCTACTATCTGTGCAAGCGGCAATAAATCTTCTTCCGTCCCGCCAGTTCCGTGCAGTAATAACAGAACAGGTCTTTGTTCATTCTTTCCTTTTCGAAAAAGATGCTTCATCATGAATCTCCTTTCCCTTTCACTTCTCTCACTTCAATTGGAAGCACAATTTGTTCAATCTGACTGCGCTGCGCCTCATATTGCGGTGGCAGTTTCAATGCTTCACCCATTGTTTCCACTGATTCGTCGTGTGCAAACCCTGGGGGATCTGTGGCAATCTCAAATAATATGCCGCCAAGCTCTTTAAAATAAATGGCATTGAAGTAATTTCGGTCTTGCACAGGTGTCACGTGGTACCCGCTTTGAGCAATATGTCTTTGCCAATCTAATTGGTCCTGATCATCTGTTGCTCTCCATGCAATATGGTGCACTACCCCAACACCCATACGTCCTCGTGGAACAGGCATCTTATTCACATCGATCACATTGCCTATTTCACCAAACGAACGGAATCTCACATAGTCTCCTTCTTCTCCAACTCGTTCAAGTCCCATCGTCTGCTCTAGCAGCTGCATCGTTTGCTCCGGCTGTGATGTTAATAAAACAGCTCCGCCAAATCCTTTAATGGCTACATCTGGTGTGACACCATTAAATGTCCACTCGTTTTGCTTTCCTTCTGCACGTTCTACTAGCTCAATCAATAAGCCGTGTGGATCTTCAAATGAGAGAAAAGCTTCACCAAAGCGTTCAACCGTTTCATAAGAGACATTGAACTGCTCAAGACGATCCTTCCAGAAAGAGAAAGAGCCTGTCGGTACAACATATGTCGTCACGCCCACTTGACCTGCACCAATTTGACCTTTTTGTGCACCCGGCCAAGGGAAAAACGTAATAATTGTCCCTGGAGAGCCGCCTTCATTTCCAAAATATAAATGGTATGTGCCCGGATCATCAAAATTCACGGTCTTCTTCACAAGACGAAGTCCTAAAACACCTGCATAAAAATCAACGTTCTCCTGAGGATGACCCACAATTGCTGTAATATGGTGAATTCCTTCTGTTTTTTTCACTTCTCATGACCTCCTATTTGAAGTAAACAAGCCTTTATTCATTATGCCTTTACTAACATCTTTATATTATCTCGAATTCGAGATATTAGATCAAAAAAATATATTTATCTCGAATTAAGGATATGATGTTTTTAAGTAAAAGTCAATGATTTTTGTTTTTCTTTTAAAAAAGCAGAGCTGCTTTGCATGAAACAGCTCTGCTCTTCCTTAATTATTGCAGCAATTTTTTCTTTTTTAAATAGGCTTTTGCTACCTGGAATGCATCCTTCCCCTTCACATTGACTTCATAATTCATTTCTCTCATCTCATCGTCTGTGATTTGACCCGCAAGCTTATTGAGAGAGGTCTCAATCTCAGGGTATTCAGTTAATGTCTCCTGCCTGAGCAGCGGTGCTCCTTGATATGGCGGGAAAACATGCTGATCATCATCAAGCACCTTTAATTTGTATTGTCTCAATTCACTGTCTGTCGAATACGCATCGACCAAATTGATATCCCCTTTCTGAATCGCTCGATAGCGAAGCTTCGGCTCCATCGTTACGACATCATCAAAGGAAAATTGATAGGTTTTTTGAATGCCTCGATACCCATCCTGACGATCAGAAAATTCTAAGGTGAATCCAGCTTTTATACGATTTTTAATCTTACCTAGATCTGAAATGTTGGACACCTCATATTGATCAGCCAGTGACTGCGGCACGGCTAAAGCATACGTATTGTTGTATGCCATGGGCTCAAGAAGGCGGAGCTGAAAGGACGATTCCAATCCGCGCCGCGCTTGCTCATACACTTTTCTTTTATCTGTGCTTTTCGCTGTTTCTTTGAGGAATTCAGATATCGCTGTACCCGTAAACTCAGGATAAATATCAATATCACCAGAGCGTAAAGCCTGAAAAACAAAAGACGTCTTACCAAGACCGGGCTTCAGGTTCACTTGAATATCTGTATCCTGTTCAATTAAAAGCTTATACATCGAGATCAAAATTTCAGGCTCTGATCCTAACTTTCCGCCAATGGTGATTTCTTTCTTTTCTTGCTGAAACAGCGAGGGGGCAGCGACAACTGCTCCTGCAATCAGAGCAAAAACAGTCACAGAAATCACAGTCTTTTTAAAGGAAATTTTCTCAAAGGTTCGCAGCACCACATCAAATAAGAGTGCAAGTAAGGCAGCTGGTATCGCGCCAATAACAATGAGCGACATATCATTTCGATCAATTCCCAGCAGGATTAAGCTTCCTAATCCCCCAGCTCCGATCAGTGCTGCCAGAGTGGCGGTCCCCACAATGAGAACCATCCCGGTTCGGATACCCGCCATGATGACTGGCATAGCAAGAGGAAGTTCCACCTTTAATAACCGTTTGCGATGATTCATCCCCATAGCAAGCGCCGCTTCTCTCAGAGAAGGATCAACCTCCTGAATGCCTGTATATGTATTTCTTAAAATAGGGAGTAAGGCATAGACCACAAGCGCAATAATCGCAGGCACTTGCCCAATCCCCACGAGAGGAATCAGCAAGCCAAGCAGTGCAAGCGACGGAATTGTTTGCAAGACAGCCGTCACCCCAATGATCCATTCCGCTAGCTTTGGAACCCTCGTTAAATAGATACCTAATGGAATAGCAATCAAAATCGCTAAAAATAAAGCAATAAAAGAAATTTGAATATGCTCAAGTAAGGCGTGCCCCAATTGTTCTTTTCGTTCCCATAACACACGAGTCCAATCATTCATGTGACTCACCCCTCTCTTTAGGAGAATCAGCTAAAAACTGAATCACCGCTTGACGATTCACTAGTCCAATCCGCTCCCCATTCTTTTCAACAGCCAATTCCTCGTGCTTTGCCAATTGAGACAAGACTTCATCCAGTGTGGCTTGTGCTGAGACCGCCTCATAGCCTAAAAGAGCTTCGTGAGCTATTGCTTGAGTCAAAGTCTCCAGTTCGAATGCTTGATATCCCACATGACGGACAGCCCCTGAAACAAACTCCTGTACAAAAGCATTAGCAGGTTGTTGAACCAATTCCTCAGGACGTCCGATCTGCACTACTTTTCCTTCATTCATCACACAAATCCGATCACCCAGCTTCATCGCTTCCTGCATATCATGCGTCACAAAAACAATGGTCTTTTGAATACGGCGCTGCAAATCAAGCAGATCATCCTGCAATTTCTCCCTCGTTAGTGGATCTAACGCACTAAAAGGTTCATCCATCAGGACAATCTCAGGATCAGCTGCAAGTGCACGTGCCACACCGACACGCTGCTGCTGTCCACCAGATAGCTCTGCTGGCTTTCGATGTCGATACATAGCAGGATCAAGCCCGACCATCAACATGAGTTCATCGACACGCTGATTGGTCTCATTCCGGCTCCACTGTTTGAGCTCTGGCACCACAGCAATATTTTCTTCTATGGTCATATGAGGAAAAAGTGCAATTTGCTGCAGAACATAACCGATATCCCAGCGAAGCTCATACATATCATAATCACTTACTTTTTGACCCTTTATGTAAATCTCACCTTCTGTAGAAGAAATAAGACGATTGATCATTTTCAATGTCGTCGTTTTCCCGCTGCCACTAGGTCCAATCAATACAAAAAACTCACCTTGCTGAATCTCCAAATCAACAGATTGAACGGCATAGCGCTCATCAGAAAATTGCATCGATACCTTTTTAAATTCAATCATCTTCCCACGCCCTGACTGCAATTATTTTCTAGACTACCAATATGACAGATCAACCTCATATTTGTATAGAATAAACTGTCACTTTTACATACTTCCCCTAGGTTGATTGCCAAAAACAGCTCTAGCAAAAATAGATGAGTTTCTTAGTGAGACAAATAAAAAAAGCGAAGAGCTCGAGGCTCTCCGCTTGTAAGTCAACGACTTACTCACCAGTAACGTATGGAAGTAATGCCATTTGACGTGATTTTTTAATCGCTAATGTCAATTTACGTTGATACTTAGCGCTAGTTCCTGTTACACGACGAGGTAAAATTTTACCACGCTCAGAAACAAACTTTCTAAGAAGATCAACATCCTTGTAATCGATGTGCGTGATGCCGTTAGAAGTAAAGAAACATACTTTACGACGTTTCGCACGACCGCCTCTGCGTCCACCTGCCATTTGTTTTCACACCTTTCCTTTAGTCATTTTTTCAGATCAATTAGAATGGCAAATCATCATCGGAGATGTCAATCGGTTTACCATCGTTCGCAAATGGGTCATCATTGAAGCTATTTCCCTGATTACGATTTTGGTTGTTTTGATTGCCATATGGATTTTGACTTGGTTCATTTCCAAATGGGTTCTGATCGTTTTGGCTACCGCCATAATACTGGCCTCCGCTATTGCCACCGCCGCTGTATCCACCTGAACCAGCACCGCCGCTCTTAGGCTCAAGAAATTGAACACTTTCAGCTTGAACCTCTGTCACGAAGACACGCTGTCCTTGCTGATTTTCATAGTTTCTTGTCTGCAAACGACCGTCTACACCGGCAAGACTTCCTTTTTTCAAGAAATTAGCCACGTTCTCGGCTTGTCTTCTCCAAGTAACACAGTTAATGAAATCGGCTTCACGCTCTCCAGATTGATTCGTAAACGTACGATTCACAGCTAGAGTAAACGTGGCTACAGCCGCACCATTAGGCGTGTAGCGAAGCTCAGGGTCTTTTGTTAGTCTTCCGACCAATACAACACGGTTTAGCATATTGAAAGACCACCTTTAAATATATATTTCAATGATTTATACTTCTTCTTTAACAACAATGTGTCGAATGATATCGTCACTGATCTTAGCTAAGCGGTCAAATTCTTGAACTGCTGCAGCGTCAGATTGAACGTTTACGATTTGGTAGAAACCGTCACGGAAATCATTGATTTCGTATGCAAGACGACGTTTACCCCAATCCTTTGTTCCAGTGATCTCCGCACCGTTAGAAGTTAACACGTTATTGAAACGCTCGATAACTGCTTTTTTAGCCTCATCGTCAACTGTTGGGCGGATGATGTACATAACTTCGTACTTTCTCATCTGATTGCACCTCCTTTTGGTCTAAGCGGCCCTAAACGGGCAAGGAGCAATAAATTATATTACTCACAATTGTATATTATAACAAATCACTTGGCCTATGACAAGAACCTATACATTAAAACGGAAATGAATGACGTCTCCATCTTTCACTACATATTCTTTACCTTCTAGACGGACTTTTCCAGCCTCTTTTGCAGCAGACATGCTTCCGCCAGCAAGTAAATCTTCATATGCAACCGTTTCAGCACGAATAAACCCACGTTCAAAGTCCGTATGAATGATTCCAGCACATTCCGGTGCCTTCATTCCTTTTTTAAACGTCCAAGCGCGTACTTCCTGCTCTCCTGCTGTGAAATAAGTAGCTAAGCCAAGAAGTGAATAAGATGCTTGAATCAGCTGATCTAGTCCTGACTCTTTGATGCCAAGCTCTTCAAGGAACATCTGCTTCTCTTCTCCTTCAAGCTCTGCAATTTCAGACTCGATCTTCGCACAAACGACGATGACTTCAGCGTTTTCACCAGAAGCAAACTCACGGATTTGCTGCACATATTCGTTGCCGTCATGATCCGCTACTTCATCCTCACTCACATTTGCTACATAAAGAACTGGTTTAGATGTAAGTAAATGAAGCTGTTTCACAAGCTTTTGCTGCTCATCAGTAAATTCTACAGATCTTGCCGATTTCCCAGCTTCAAATGCGTTCATTAGCTTCGACAAAATCTCAAATTCAGCTACTGCTTCCTTGTCCTTTTGTTTTGCAAGCTTACTCACACGAGCCAAACGCTTTTCAACTGTTTCTAAATCAGCCAAAATCAATTCAAGATTAATCGTTTCAATATCTGACACCGGATCAACCTTACCAGCTACGTGTGTAATGTTATCGTCTGCAAAAGCTCTGACCACGTGACAGATCGCATCTACTTGACGAATATGAGAAAGGAATTTATTCCCTAAACCTTCACCTTTAGATGCACCTTTGACAATACCCGCGATATCAGTGAATTCGAAAGCAGTGGGAACTGTCTTTTTCGGCTGCACCAATTCTGTTAGCTTTTGTAAACGCTCGTCTGGAACCTCTACAATTCCGACGTTTGGATCAATGGTACAAAACGGATAGTTAGCAGACTCCGCTCCAGCCTGTGTAATTGCATTAAATAGCGTTGACTTCCCGACGTTAGGTAAGCCAACAATACCAGCTGTTAAAGCCATTCTTTCATCTCCTCTATATCAAACGTGCTCGTTATACTGCGTAATATGAACCTAGAGCAATTATAAGTAGGTTTACATGAAAAGACAAGCTAACCATCATGCATTTTCAATAGAAGAAACTTCGTCAAAAAGAATAAATCAATGCTTTAAAACGGGAAATTGCACCTGGCTCTGCTGTAGAAAAAACAAATTTAATGAAAAAAGCATGAGGCCTACTTAAGTAGTTGGCTCCTCATGCTTGACGAGAATTTTCTTCATTTTTCGTTCAAAATCTCTTCTTGGAATCATCACGCTGTGTCCGCATCCTTCACATTTAATGCGGATATCCATGCCCAAACGAATGACCTTCCACCGATTGGCACCACATGGATGGGGCTTTTTCATTTCAACAACATCATGTAACCCAAACGCTTTGTCTGCCATCAGCCTTCACCTCTCCTGCTCACTTCATTGCATCTATTGTACAAAAAAACGGCGATGGAGAGCAATGCACAAAACAAAGAGTCTCTTTCAATCGTTCATCCTATTCTTTATTAAAGAAAAAACCCTTCTTTTAGATCATTTTATTTGTGACCAATAGTTACTTAAACTCCGCTTTTTTTCAATATTGTCACAAACACTGTAGGTCAAAAGGTTTTTATTGGTAGAACGCTGTGGTTTTTCCATATTTTTTGATTTATGATATCTGCATAAATGTTATGTGAGGGAGCAGGTACGATGGTCAATCGAAAGGATAGATTAACTGATAAAGAATATAAAATCATATCCGATCATGCTGGAAATCTCGACAATTACCAGCAGCACCATACGATAGAAATAGGGCAGCAAACGCTCACTGTCCACGATTTTCTAAAGATCGACCATAAATTATATGGTTTAACAATGAAGCCAGAACAATCAGATGAATTCATCGTCGCTTTTCACTGTCCACTGCCAAACCAAACGACGGTGACATCACCGCAAGATGTACACAACGCAGCTCAGACATTGCTCAAAACAGATTATGCCTATCCAATTGAAAGAAAATCCCTTGACGGCAATCAAGATCATGTCTTTTTTAAAGGGAAGGAATACATAGAGACAGTCTGTCAGAAGCATCCAAATGCAGGTATCTATCTCACTGGACAAGCCCTTGCCGGTGCTGTTTGTGCTTATGTTGCAACAGAACAGCCAGCTGTCAAAAAAGCCGTCACCTTTGACAGTCCAAATATATGGAGCAGCCTGTCACCTTCGATTCAGCAAAAGGCGAATCAAGGTCAATATACACACATGTTGACTGAATATATTCAGCCTAGTCATTACGTCGGTTTACTCAATCGTCATGATCAAGGAATTGGACAAGTCAAGTACACCGTACCGCCACGCCAGCAAGACTCCGTCCAAGAATCCGTGAAATACAAAAAAAGAGAAATTGACACCTTTTTAAAATCAGCTTTTACATCTATGAATATAGAATGGAACGAATCCTTTGATACAAATGCTTTTTTAGCTCTCGTTTCAGGAGAATTCAAAGTAAAAGGATATTCATTCCATCCGAATGGATCCGCCCGTATTTTAGATGAACAGCTTGATCATAATACAAGTTTTACAGCCATGCTGCTGCAAGAAATTCATTCTGGACGAGCATATGCACAAAACGGACTTGAAATTATCATAAAATCCCATTTACTGAAAAATTCATCCTATGATCTACAAAGTATTATTGAACATGAAGTGCACACTGTATTTGGAAAAATCGATGGAATTGATGAAAGCGTAAAAGACGCCGTCCATCATGTAAAACAAGAGCTCAAAGGACTCGTCGGCTTTGGACACTATGATTTATTAAGTCATAGTGATGTGGAAGCACTGGTAGAGGAAGTTAGGATGGAACAGGCACATTCTTCCTTTTATTCACACGAAAAACAACTGAATGCCTTGTACACCCTGAGGGATTACGAACAAGAGCTTTCTGCCCTTTCAAGACATATGTACACAATGGGTGATGACTACGCCAAGGCAGATAGACGCCTTGCGGTGCAAATGGGTATTCATTAAGAAAGGAGCCATCGCATGATCAATCAAAATAAACCTCCTAGTGACGCCCAGCGTTTCTTGCAAAATGTGAGTGCCCGCCGCTCCATGTCTGTATTCGAAAATCAATCGGCACCACACACGCAAACACAGTCTCCTGAAGAAATTGCCGCCATTCAGGCCATGCGCAGAGAGGGGCAGCGAAAGGATCTAAAACGGCTGCTCAAAATGCGGCTGCACGACGAATTAGCAAATACTCGTGTGCACTTGGAGTATCAATTGTCTAAAACAGAAGATATGATAAACCAGACAACCATTGTCAAACAACATATCTCCCAGCATTTAAAGGGGCAGGCCATTTCAGAATTAGAGGATCGTCTCCAGCGTCTCAAGCAAATGCCTGTCTATGATGATATCAAAGAAGCTATTGATTCAATTCAAATAAAATAAAGCACGCTCTTAAAAAGAGAGGTGCTTATTTTATTTTATCAATATAATTTTTAGACCGAGAAAATATCTTTTTACTTAAAATCGGGTATAGCATTAAACAGACGAGCAAATACAGATTCAACAAACTATAAATCGGATACAAGAAAGCAATCAAATCGGCAAATCCAAGAGAGGTTAAAGGTGCCATCAAAAGAAGCATCACCAATACAACCAGCCAGCGGGGCATTCGTACAAAAGAAAGCATCCGGCTGGATAATCCAAATAAACCTGCTGCCGTCGTTGTATAAATCGCTAGACAAAGGACAACGGTCATAAATACAAACAAAGACGTCGGCGCCCCTTCTAATACTGTAAACAAAGGAATTCCCTCTGCTGAAAGGCTTCCAGAAATATCAACCAGTATTTCGTTATACACATACGAGATCACACCAAAAATGAGACCGCTTAATATGCTCGCCACTTTGGCTTCCCCAAGCCCCTTCATTTCTTTCCCAACCGAAGACAGCACAGCGACAACAGATAATATATTCAAAGAAGCAAAGACAATGCTGGCTGGCCAATTGTACTGCTGTCCAAAATCAATCCGCCACATATGATCATGGTTCATATAATAAAAAACAAACGCATAGATGAGCCCTGCCACCAAAATTGGTATAATGAAAGCATTCACAGATAAAAGCCCTTTCACATCCCAGAAAAAAATCATAAATGAAAACAAACAGAACGCGCCGATGCCTACCCAAAAAGGCACATGATACATCTCAAGAGTCACTCCGCCTCCGGCAATCATGACCGTCGTTGTCGTGAATAAATAAAGGACAATTAACACGTCATACACCTTAGCCAGCCATGGACCGACAAGCCGTTCCAGCACTGGCACAAAGTGATCGGCACGCACCTCATAACTGATTTTTAACACCACATAGGTAGACAGCATAAACATCAATGTAAACAGTAGAATGGCTAGTCCACTATCAATGCCAAAAAACTGCCAAATTTCTTGACCGGAAGCATATCCCGCTCCTATTAAGCTTCCTAAAATTAAAAGCGTCCACCTTGAACCAGCCTTCCACACAATCATCACCTCATAGGTATAGAATTAAGCTTGTTTCCGTATACTGTTACTAACTACTATGACAAGGAAGTGAGACCTATGAATAGCAAGAACGGTCTTTTTTTTAGAAATAGGGTGAAAGAATACGTGTCCCATACGGATACAAATGCCATTCAACAGCTTAAAAGTATTTTATTCTCGCATCTTCAGAAAGCAGGAAAAAGACCCGTTGCCATCGTCTGTATTGGAACAGACCGCTCAACTGGCGACTCTCTAGGTCCACTTGTTGGTACAAAGCTTTCAGGTCTGGATTTGAAAAAGCTTCATGTATATGGAACACTCTCTGACCCAGTGCATGCAGTCAATTTAAAAGAAAAGCTCGCAGAAATTGAACAAGCTCATAAAAACCCGTTTATTGTAGCGGTTGATGCCTGTTTAGGAAGAGTGAAAAGTGTCGGTTCCTTTCAAATTGGAGATGGGCCGTTAAAGCCTGGAGCTGGTGTGCAAAAGGAGCTGCCAGAGGTAGGAGATATTCATATTAATGGGATCGTCAATGTGAGTGGTTTCATGGAATACTTCGTTCTCCAAAACACACGTCTTCATCTAGTCATGTCTATGGCCAATACACTTTCTGAAAGTCTATCTCACATTGACCAAATGGATTGGACGAGAGAAAAAAGACGGTCTCTCTTCACCCCTATTCAAAATATCACTGGGAGAATATAAAAAAGACCATCTCGTATCAAGATGGTCACTCTGATGATTCCCTCGTAGAAAGCAATTCAAGAATTCTTTCTAAATCTTCATTGGAGAGAAATTCAATCTCAATTTTTCCTTTTTTCTTCTGTTTCTTGATCGTCACTGAAGTACCAAAGTAGTTTTGTAAGAAAGACTCTCTTTCTTTCAACACTCGATCCTTTGGTGCTTCTTTTTTCTTTGTTTCACGTGGAACATTTTCGTTTAACTGCTGAACAAGTTTCTCAACCTGACGTACGTTTAACCCCTCATCCACGATTTTCTTTACCAAAGGCGCCAGCTTCTTTTTGTTCTTTAAGCTAAGCAATGTCCGGCCATGTCCCATTGATAACGTTCCATTTGCAATCAGCTTTTGGATGTCATCTGGTAAAGTCAATAGACGGAGATGGTTCGCAATATGCGGTCTACTTTTCCCTAATCGCTTCGCTAATTCCTCTTGCGTCACACTGAGATGATCCAGCAAGGACGCATAGGCTTCCGCTTCCTCTAGTGGAGATAGATCCTCACGCTGCAGGTTTTCTAAAAGGGCAATTTCTCTCATCAGCGTTTCTGAAAACTCTCGAACGATCGCAGGAATTGTTGTCAGACCAGCTTGTTGTGCTGCGCGAAAACGGCGTTCACCTGCTACAATGTCATATCCTTTAATCGATTTACGAACAATGATTGGTTGTAAAACACCGTGCTGCTGAATCGATTCTTTCAGATCAGACAACGCATTATCATCAAACGTTTTCCTTGGCTGATACGGATTCGGACGCAGATCCTTTAATTTGATTTCTTCAACCGTTTCTTCATTTGAGTCTACGTTGTTAAATAGTGCATTAATACCCTTTCCAAGACCTTTAGCCATTCGCATCCACTTCCTTTGCTAAGTCTAAATAGACATCTGCACCTCTTGAACGTGGATCATACAAGATAATCGGCTTCCCATGACTAGGCGCTTCACTCAGCCTCACATTTCTTGGAATGACAGTCTGATAGACTTTATCTCTAAAGTACTTCTTCACTTCTTCGATAACCTGAATCCCAAGGTTTGTTCGGGCATCAAGCATTGTCAGCAAGACACCTTCAATGGCAAGATCGGTATTTAAATGTTTCTGCACGAGACGAACTGTGTTTAACAATTGGCTCAATCCTTCAAGCGCATAATATTCGCACTGAACTGGTATTAAAACGGAATCGGATGCAGTTAACGCATTAATCGTCAGCAGTCCAAGTGATGGCGGGCAGTCAATAATCATATAATCATAATTCTGCTTAACAGATTCAAGTGCTCTCTTCAGCCTCACTTCACGTGAGATTGTAGGCACAAGCTCTATTTCAGCCCCTGCAAGCTGTATCGTCGCAGGAATGACATCAAGATTTTCGACCTCTGTCGTCTTAATCACATCAAGAACATCTGCATCATCAACTAAAATATCGTACACACACTTCTCTACGTCGGCCTTCTCAATCCCAATACCACTCGTGGCATTGCCCTGCGGATCAATATCAACTAACAACACTCGTTTGCCTATGTATGCTAAACACGCACCCAAATTAACAGAAGTTGTCGTCTTCCCGACGCCGCCCTTCTGGTTGGTAATCGCTATGATTTTTCCCACGATGTCACCCACTTTCAACTTAACAAGTTTCTCATTCATTCATACTTCCTATTCTATCAAAAAAAGTATGAAACGTTTGCTTTTTTTGTTTCCCTATTATAAATTCGTCAGTGAATGTGCCTTTTCGTACATAAAAGGACAAATGAAAACACACCTAAAAAGTATATTGATATATCTTTTTCAGTGTCGAAACTTAAATTGTAAGGCATTTGCTCACATTTGCTTTGGACTAGGTGATTGTGTGTTCACAAGTCTTAAATGTCTCGCAAGTCATAGTTCTTCGGATCAACTTCAGCAATCATCAAGTGGATCGTCCCCTCTTGGTGCGAATGCTGAACAGTCACTTCTTTAGAAATAACACTATGTTTCATCATAATTTTGTCATTTTATTTGCAAAAGCAAACAGTAAATAACAAATGATAACAAGAGTAAAAGAAAAGATTTACAAAAAAAGCTGACGAGTGGCGCTCATCAGCTTTTTTCTATTTAGGGATTCGAATCGTTAATTGGATATATTCCTCAAACTCTTCTTCCTCGGTATTTATCTTAAGTCCGCTGTCTTCTACCATGTGGAGAGACTGACGAATGGTATTCATCGCAATTCGTGTATCACGACTAAACGCCTTACGTTTTGGCTTCGGTTTGCGATCTGTTTTTTGTTCAAGCATCTTCACTACACGCTCTTCAGTCTGTTTCACATTCAACTGCTTTTCGATGATTTCCTGCAATAGCGCGATTTGTAATTCTGGAAGCTTTAGGGGCACAAGTGAACGTGCATGCCTTTCAGAGATTTTTTTCTCTAAAATGGCCTGTTGTACCTCTTCAGGCAACTTTAAAAGTCTTAATTTGTTTGCAACAGTTGATTGTCCCTTGCCTAAACGCTGAGCAAGCGCCTCTTGTGTTAAATCATGAAGCTCTAAAAGACGTGCATAAGCATGAGCCTCTTCAATAGAAGACAGCTCTTCTCTTTGCAAATTTTCAATCAACGCCACAGATGCCGTTTCCGTATCAGTAAAATCTTTTATAATAGCGGGGATTTTCTCCCATTGAAGAGTCTGTACCGCTCTCCAACGTCTTTCGCCGGCGATCAGTTCATATTTTCCCTCTTCTTCTGTTGGTCTAACAACAATAGGTTGGATAATGCCATGGGTATGAATCGTCGTGGCCAGCTCTTGTATCTTTTCTTCTGAAAAAATGGTGCGTGGCTGAAAACGGTTTGGCATAATTGTGTCGACCGGGAGCTCCTGTATCTCTTCCTTTAATGTATCATGCTCAGCAATCTCTGCCTCTATTTCGGTTTCACGCTCAGGATGTTCTTTGTCTCCAAGCCCGAAGAAGCGTGAGAGTGAATGCTTCATGAACCTACACCACCTTTAAAAACTACCTTTTTATAATTCTATTTTCTCATGTTTTTTCCTTCTGTAAAATCATAAATATTGAAGAAAAACCGACCTTTTACATGATCAACCTTCTATTGGTGATTTATTAGGTGTTCCTGGTTTTCTAGGATATTTTTTTGGTGTTTGCTTTTTCTTTTCAATGACAATGATGTTCCGTTCGCTTTCTTCTAAAGGAAGAACAAAGGAATGCTTTTCAACTACCTCTCCTCCGAGGACTGTGACGGCTTTTTTCCCTGCTTGCATTTCTTCATCAGCGGCAGATGCTTTTAAGGCAACAAACAATCCTTCCTTTTTCACTAGAGGCAGACATAGTTCGCTCAAGACGGATAAACGCGCAACTGCTCTAGCAGTGACAAGATCATAGCTTTCACGCTTTTCCTTACGTTGCCCAAACGTTTCCGCACGATCATGATAAAAAGTAGTATCTTGTAAGTTTAATCCTTTTGCTAACTCATTGAGAAACGTAATTCGTTTCTGTAGAGAATCAACAATGGTCACATGTAGATGAGGGAAACAAATTTTAAGAGGAATGCTTGGAAAACCAGCACCAGCTCCAATATCACAAATGGTCGTCACTTTGTGAAAATCAATAAAAAATGCTGCTGATATTGAATCATAAAAATGCTTTAAATACACTTCTTCCTTTTCAGTAATGGAAGTTAAATTCATTTTCTCGTTCCATTCTACAAGCATGCGGAAGTAGGTTTCAAATTGTTCAAGCTGCACAGGAGAAAGAGTGATCCCTTTCTCCTCTAGTGCTGCTGTAAATTGTTCAATGTTCATGCCGACATCCTTTCTATTCTGCTATCTTCGCAATACGCCCCTGCTCTAAATATACTAAAAGGATAGAAATATCAGCAGGGTTAACGCCTGAAATACGAGAAGCCTGTGCAACAGAAAGCGGTCGGACTTCTTTCAACTTTTGTTTCGCTTCAGTTGCAATTCCTTTGATGGCGTCATAATCAATACGATCAGGAATCTTTTTGTTCTCCATCTTTTTCAGTTTTTCAACTTGCTGGAGTGACTTTTCAATATAACCTTCGTATTTAATTTGAATCTCTACCTGCTCACACACATCGGAAGGAAGCGGTGTTTCAGCAGGAGCTAATTTCACAACAGATTCATAATTCATTTCTGGACGCTTCATCAAATCGCTTGCACGAATGCCGTCCTTCAGCTCACTTCCGCCGAGTGAACGAATAAATTCTTGAGTCTCTGCTGTTGGTTTAATGATGACAGAATATAAACGTTTTTTCTCTGCTTCAATGGCTTCTTTTTTCTGCTGGAATGCTTGGAATCTTTCATCAGAAATTAATCCAATTTGATAGCCAAGTTCAGTTAATCTTAAATCAGCATTGTCATGACGTAGAAGTAGACGATACTCAGCACGTGATGTCAAGAGACGGTAAGGTTCATTTGTTCCTTTTGTGACAAGGTCATCGATGAGAACACCGATATATGCATCAGATCGGCTTAAAATGACTTCTTCTTTACCTAATGCTTTTCTTCCTGCATTAATACCTGCCATAATCCCTTGACCTGCTGCTTCCTCATAACCAGACGTACCATTGATTTGGCCGGCTGTATATAATCCGGAAATTTTCTTCGTCTCAAGTGTAGGCCACAACTGAGTAGGCACAATCGCATCATATTCGATGGCATAACCCGCTCTCATCATTTGTACATTCTCGAGCCCCGGGATGGTTGAAAGCATGCGCTGCTGTACATCCTCCGGAAGACTTGTAGACAATCCTTGAACATAAACTTCCTGCGTATTACGACCTTCTGGCTCTAAGAAAATTTGATGTCTCGGTTTATCATTGAAACGAACCACTTTATCTTCAATAGACGGGCAGTATCTAGGACCAGTTCCTTTAATCATACCTGAATACATTGGAGAACGGTGAAGATTCTCATCAATAATTTGATGAGTCTCTAAACTCGTGTAAGTTAACCAGCATGGCAGCTGGTCAGTAATATATTCAACCGTTTCATAGGAGAACGCCCGCGGTACATCATCACCTGGCTGAATTTCTGTTTTACTATAATCAATCGAGTGGCTATTCACTCGAGGAGGTGTTCCTGTTTTAAAGCGAACCAAATCGAATCCTAGTTCTGCTAAATGATCAGATAATTTAATAGAAGGCTGCTGGTTATTTGGACCGCTTGAATACGAAAGGTCTCCTAAAATAATGCGGCCTTTTAAGAAAGTCCCTGTCGTTAAAACAACAGATTTCGCACGATAGTTCGCCCCTGTTTGAGTAACAACACCCTTACATTCATCATCTTCTACAATTAAATGATCTACCATACCTTGCAGCATTGTCAGGTTTGGTTCATTTTCCATTGTTTTTTTCATTTCATGCTGATATTGGAACTTATCTGCTTGCGCTCTTAATGCACGAACAGCAGGTCCTTTCCCCGTATTCAGCATGCGCATTTGAATATGCGTCTTATCTATATTTCGTGCCATTTCCCCGCCTAGAGCATCAATTTCTCTGACGACAATCCCTTTTGCGGGGCCGCCTACGGACGGATTACATGGCATAAAAGCAACCATATCGAGGTTGATAGTCAATACAAGTGTTTTGGCGCCCTGTCTTGCAGAAGCAAGAGCAGCCTCAACTCCAGCATGACCGGCACCCACGACGATCACGTCATAATTGCCAGCTTCATAACCCATTTCTAATGTTCCTCCCTTTACTTTCCTAAACAGAATTGAGAGAATAACTGATCAATCAAGCTTTCATGAACAGCATCCCCAATAATTTCACCTAGCTGTTCCCAGCAGCGTGTTAAATCTATTTGAACTATGTCGATCGGTACGTCCATTTCAATTCCTTCAAGAGCATCCTCAATGGATTGTTTTGCTTCCTGAAGGAGAGCAATATGCCGCGTGTTACTTACATACGTTAAATCTCCACTTTCAATTGAACCCGTGAAGAATAGTGATTGAATCGCGATCTCAAGCTCATCAATCCCCTTTTCTTGTAATAATGATGTAGTAACCACCGGACGATCCTTCGCTAACTGCTTGACCTTTTCGATATCAAGCTTAGGCTCAAGATCTGTCTTATTCACGATCACGATGATATCCATCCCTGAGACGGCCTCGAATAGTTTGATATCCTCTTCTGATAATTCCTCGCTATAATTGAGCACAAGTAAAATCAGGTCAGCTTCTTTTAAGACCTGTCTAGATCGTTCAACCCCTATACGCTCAACAATGTCCTCCGTCTCACGTATACCCGCAGTATCGACTAAACGAAGCGGTACACCTCTAACATTTACATATTCCTCAATGACATCTCTTGTTGTTCCAGGAATATCCGTAACAATTGCTTTTGTTTCCTGTACAAGACTATTCAACAAGGAAGACTTCCCAACATTCGGTCTTCCAATAATGACAGTAGATAAGCCCTCGCGCAGTATTTTCCCCTGCTGAGAAGTCGTTAGCAGTGACTCAATTTCCTTTTTCACTGATGTTGCCTTTTCAACTAAGACTCGATGCGTCATTTCTTCAACATCGTCATACTCAGGGTAGTCAATATTGACTTCAACATGGGCCAGTGTTTCCAATATCTCGCCGCGAAGTCGTTTAATCAAACCGGAGAGGCGTCCCTCCATTTGAGTAATCGCTACATTCATCGCACGATCTGTCTTTGCGCGAATCAAATCCATTACTGCTTCAGCCTGCGAAAGATCAATTCTTCCATTTAAGAAAGCTCGTTTTGTAAACTCACCTGGCTCCGCTAATCTTGCTCCTTCTCTTAAAGCAAGCTGTAGTACTTTATTGACCGTTACAATTCCGCCATGGCAGTTAATCTCAATAACGTCTTCTCTCGTAAATGTTTTTGGCGCTCTTAATACGGACACCATGACCTCTTCTATTACTTGCTCAGTGCTAGAATCCACAATATGACCATAGTGAATCGTATGGGAATCCACCGATACAAGTTTTTTCTCCTTAGGACCTTTATACATCCGATCAGCAATCTGTACGGCATCAGGCCCGCTTAAACGAATAATCGCAATTGCTCCTTCACCCATCGGTGTCGAAATTGCTGCAATTGTATCCATCACTCATTCACCTCTTTCTCTACTTAATAGACAGTCTGTTATCTATTAAATGGACATTGTCCATCTCTATATCAAAAACGCTTAATCCAAAATTTAAAGATACCATAAATGAAAGCGAAGTGAAAGTATCCCCTATCTAATTATCCACAGCTTTTCATCTTATCTATTTTAACACTTAACTTATCCACATGTGAATAACGACGTTTGAAACTTGTCTTCACATCTTACACCTAAATCCAATAAATTTAAACGCCCTGATCCCTTTACTTACTTGTAAAAATGGCATTTTCCACTCATATCACACACTCATTTTTTAGAAATAAAGGATGAATCCTCTATAAAAAGCAATTTTTCAATAAAAAAAGACTAAAATCCAGCTTTGCTGAATCTTAGTCTTTCTGCTATTTTTTATACAGCACCACAACATGACGTTTGCTGCCTGTATCTTCAGATGCCGTTGCAAGTTCTTTAGAGAATGCAGCAATCGCATCATGAACAATTTTTCGCTCATTCGAAGGCATAGGTTCTAAATGAACCTTTCTCTTCGTTTTTAAAACCCGATTTGCTGTCTTGACGGCATATTGTTCAAGTGCTTCTTGTCGTTTCTTCCTATAATCGCCAATATCAATTGTTATATGATGATACTGATCAGAATAACGATTAAACACTAACTGTACCAACGTTTCTAAAGAGTACAATGTTTGTCCTCTTTTTCCAATCATTAATGACGTTTTATCTCCATCAATGTGAAAAGAAATCTTTTTCGGTTCCTGTTTGGAAATAATCTTTGCTTTAGGATCAATCGTTTTAACAATTTTATCTAAATACTGTGTAGCTAATTTAAGTGCATTTACCTTTTCTACTAACTTGACCACAGCTTGTCTTTTACCAAATAATCCTAAAAACCCTTTATTTCCTTCATCTACTATTGTGATTTCTACTTCTTCTTTTAGTAGCTGAATTTGTTTAAGTCCGGAATCTACTGCTTCTTCGATTGTGCGACCGACAGCAGTTATTTCCTTCATTTTTTATTCCCGCCTGCTTTTTCTTTTGTATCAACTTTTACTTGAGGCGTTTTAATCACCAATGTTTGAATGATCATGAAAATGTTACCTACAACCCAATACAATGAAAGTGCTGCTGGGAAACTAATTGCAAACACAATGATCATAATCGGCATCACCCATAGCATGATAGCCATTTGAGGGTTGTCCGAAGGATTTCCAGCCATCATCAGCTTTTGCTGAATGAAAGTAGCTACACCCGCAATAATCGGTAATAGGAACAATGGATCTGGGCTGCCTAAGTCAAACCATAAGAATGTATGCTTTTTAATTTCTGCTGTTCTCATAATTGCATGATAGAAACCAATTAGGATTGGCATCTGAATTAAAATCGGGAAACAGCCTGCTAATGGATTGACGCCATTTTTTTGAAAAAGGGCCATTGTTTCTTGCTGTAGCTGCTGCTGTGTTTTTTGATCTTTAGAGCTGTATTTTTCACGAAGCTTTTTCAATTCAGGCTGTAATGCTTGCATCGCTTTTGTACTTCTTAACTGTTTAATCATTAATGGTAAAATAAGCAAGCGAATTAACAGTGTCACAATAATAATCGCTACACCATAGTTCTCACCAGTTAAGTTTGCCATATACGTGATTAATTGAGATAGCGGGTAAACAATATAAGAATTCCAGAATCCCTTACTATCTGATGTAATTGGTTCATTGATCTGTGTACATCCTGCCAATAGAACCAATACGCCAATCAAGCTAAATATTAGTAATAATCGCCTTTTCAACAAGATTCCTCCCATTACTTCAAACTTTATTTAAGTTGGAATTGATTACGAAAGTGACTCACCTATTCAGTATGGTAACATTTTTTCTTTGCAAAGTGGTGGTTTCATTTTAATTCACTAGATGAAGGAAGCGCTTTTAAAAATTGATTCAACGAAAGTTTCTATTACGAAGACTTTTTCGGTTGTTGTTGATAAACAGCGGATTTTCTAAATAAATGTTGGAGAGACTTCTTTGTTTCTTCAAAGGTCAATTCACTCGCTGGTTTTCGTGCAATGACAATGTAGTCTTTTTCTTGCTTTAACTTATGACCTTCCTCTAAAAACACCTGACGGATCAGTCGTTTAATTCGATTTCTTATCACTGCATTACCAATCTTCTTACTGACAGACAATCCTAAACGCAGTTCATCTTGATTTGGTTGATCCAGCTGGTAAATAACGAATTGGCGATTCGCCATTGATTGACCTTTTTTGAACACCTTTTGAAACTCTTCATTTTTTTTTAGCCTGTTTCGCTTCTTCATGTTTTCTTCCACTCCGATAAAAACTGACAGTTCATTTACGATTTTATGTAAAAAAGACCACTGACATTATTCAGTGGCCTAAGCTGATAATTTTTTTCTACCTTTGCTGCGGCGTCGCTTTAAAACTAGACGTCCGTTTTTAGTACTCATACGGCTGCGGAAGCCATGAACTTTACTACGCTTACGGTTATTTGGTTGAAACGTTCTTTTCATTTATGACACCTCCCTGAGGAATAGCTGTTTAAGACAGTCTAACTCATTATATTTGTGTAACCCATCGATTGTCAATATCAATGATAAAACTCTTATTATCAACCTTATTAGCATAACATAAGTTATCAAACGAAGAAACCTTCTTTTTCAGTTTCCAGCATTTTATTCTTTTTTTCCTCCTAAAAGACCTTCAAAACAAGGATGTGGATATTTTTCCGGCATATTTAGACTATCCACATCCATTATCGACATTTTTTTCACACAAATAACCGATGTGGATAATTATTTTTCAACAGGCTGTAAAGTGTGTGGATAAGTTTGTGACACCCATTGCACCATCTTGTTTATTTTGATATTATATTTGTGTTTTAACTCTTAATTAGTTATCTGGCCTATTTATATTATCCACAATTTGTGGATAACCTGTGGAAAGTTATTACACAGCCTGTTGAATTGTTTATCCACAGCTTGTGTAATTTGTCGAAAAGACGTTTTTCTACTATATTAATTGTTTTCAACAATGTATGTGCACGAATGGTGATGACCATTTGCTCTTTTTCGTGTTCTATAACAGTTTGATACTGGTCATTTTAAAAAGAAAAGGAGGGGGGAGAAGCCTTATGGAAAATATTTTGGATCTGTGGAATAAAGCACTTCAAAAAATAGAGACAAAATTAAGCAAACCCAGTTTTGAGACATGGATGAAATCGACAAAAGCCCATTCTCTTCAGGGAGATACGCTTACAATTACGGCACCTAATGAATTTGCTAGAGATTGGCTCGAGTCAAGATATCTTCACTTAATTGCTGATACCATCTATGAACTAACAGGTGAAGAGCTCAGCATTAAATTTATTATTCCTCAAAATCAGGACGAAGAGGAAGCCATGCCAAAGTCTCCTATCAAAAAAATGTCTAAAGAAGAGCCCGTTGACATTCCACAAAATATGCTGAATCCAAAATATACATTTGATACTTTTGTTATTGGTTCAGGCAACCGTTTTGCTCATGCCGCTTCACTTGCAGTCGCGGAAGCACCAGCAAAAGCATATAACCCGCTTTTTATTTATGGGGGCGTTGGTTTAGGAAAGACTCACTTGATGCATGCGATTGGTCATTACGTGATCGACCATAATCCATCAGCCAAAGTGGTCTATCTATCATCTGAAAAATTTACTAATGAATTTATCAACTCAATCCGAGATAACAAAGCTGTCGACTTCCGTAACCGCTATCGGAATGTAGATGTGCTTTTGATAGATGATATTCAATTTTTAGCAGGAAAAGAACAAACACAAGAAGAGTTTTTCCATACATTCAACACACTTCACGAAGAAAGTAAGCAAATCGTCATTTCTAGTGACCGGCCTCCGAAAGAAATTCCGACACTTGAAGACAGATTACGCTCTCGATTTGAATGGGGCTTAATTACAGACATTACCCCGCCAGATTTAGAAACGCGTATCGCGATCTTGCGAAAAAAAGCAAAGGCAGAAGGCTTAGACATTCCAAATGAAGTCATGCTGTACATTGCCAATCAAATCGACAGCAACATTCGTGAGCTGGAGGGTGCTTTGATTCGTGTCGTTGCTTACTCATCTTTAATTAATAAAGACATTAATGCAGATCTAGCAGCTGAGGCGCTAAAGGACATCATTCCTTCATCGAAGCCAAAGGTCATTACAATTAAAGATATTCAAAGAATTGTAGGTCAGCAATTTAATATTCGATTAGAGGATTTCAAGGCGAAGAAACGTACGAAGTCAGTTGCTTATCCAAGACAAATTGCCATGTACCTCTCTAGAGAAATGACCGATTCCTCTCTGCCTAAAATCGGAGAAGAATTTGGCGGTCGTGATCATACGACTGTCATTCATGCTCATGAGAAGATTTCGAAATTAATCGTTGAAGATGAACAGCTTCAGCAGCATGTCAAAGAGATCAAAGAACAATTAAAATAACCAAGCTGATATAATAAGTACGGGAAAATGTGAATAACTAGAGCATAGTCATACACAGTCTGTCCACATGTGGATAGGCTGTCTTTCCTTTCTTTTTCTGGACTTATCCACATATTCACAAGCCCTACTATTACTTCTACGATTTTTATTAATAAAATATATATACATGTCATTAAGAAAATTTAGGAGGACCACTATGAAATTCACGATTCAAAAAGATCGTCTTGTCCAAAGTGTCCAAGATGTATTAAAGGCCGTATCCTCTAGAACAACGATTCCTATTTTGACAGGGATTAAAATTGTTGCGTCTGATGAAGGGGTTTCTCTAACAGGAAGCGATTCTGATATCTCAATTGAATCTTTCATCCCTCAAAGAGATGGAGATTTAGAGGTTATCACCATTGATCGTCCGGGAAGTATTGTGCTTCAAGCCCGCTTCTTTAGTGAAATTGTAAAGAAACTGCCTATGGCTACTGTTGAAATTGAAGTAGAACAAAATCATCTGACCATTATCCGCTCTGGTTCAGCGGAATTTAACCTAAACGGCTTAGATGCTGAAGAATATCCGCATCTTCCACAAATTGAAGAGCATCATGCATTTCAAATTCCGACAGATCTGCTTAAAAATTTAATTCGTCAAACTGTTTTTGCAGTGTCCACCTCAGAAACACGACCTATCTTGACAGGTGTAAACTGGAAGGTCGAAAAAGGTGAATTAATATGCACGGCGACGGATAGCCACCGTCTTGCTTTAAGAAAAGCGAAGTTAGATATTAACGAGGAAAGTTCGTATAATGTCGTGATTCCAGGGAAGAGTTTAACAGAGCTAAGTAAAATTCTTGATGATGGACAAGATCTTGTGAGCATCGTGATTACAGAAACACAAGTTCTTTTTAAAGCACAAAACGTCCTGTTCTTCTCAAGATTGCTGGATGGTAATTATCCAGATACAGCTCGTCTGATCCCGCAAGAAAGTAAAACGGATGTCGTAGTCAACACGAAAGAGTTCCTTCAAGCCATTGATCGTGCATCACTTTTGGCAAGAGAGGGACGTAATAATGTCGTGAAACTGTCAGCTGATCCTGAACAAAGCCTTGAAATCTCTTCTAATTCACCTGAGATCGGTAAAGTGGTGGAGACGGTTCAAGCAGATGAGATTAAAGGGGAAGATCTTAAAATCTCCTTCAGTCCAAAATATATGCTGGATGCGTTAAAAGTATTAGAGGGAACAGATATTCATGTAAGCTTCACTGGTGCAATGAGACCATTCCTGCTGCGTACGCCGAATGATGATTCTATCTTGCAATTGATTCTTCCGGTAAGAACGTATTAATTCAATCTAAAATGGCTGCTGTGTGAGTGCACAGCAGCTTTTCTTCTCGATTTCCATGCTTTCTTTCATCCCAGTTCGCTTTCCCCCTTTCCTTCTTGTCTTGTTTTTTAGTACAATTAGATATTAGTGATATTGAAAGAGGTCGATACAATGCCTAATCTTATAACCATTGAAACGGAAATGATTACTTTAGGGCAGTTTTTGAAATTAGCCGAAGTCATCCAATCTGGCGGAATGGCAAAATGGTTTTTAAGTGAACATGAGGTGTTCATTAATCAAGAGCCAGATAATAGACGGGGACGCAAACTGTACCCAGGAGATGTTGTCGAGATTGAAGGTTACGGCGCATTTCAAGTTGTGAATTAGAAACGGGTGACAATACATGTACATTCAAAGTCTGGCGTTAACTTCATACCGAAATTATGAACACACCGAGCTTCAATTCGACAATAAGGTGAATGTCATGATCGGTGAGAATGCCCAAGGTAAAACGAACTTGATGGAAGCGATCTATGTATTGTCGATGGCAAAGTCTCATCGTACGTCAAATGATAAAGAACTTATCCGATGGGACCAAGACTATGCTAAAATAGAAGGTAGAGTCATTAAAAAAAATGGTCCACTCCCAATGCAGCTCGTGATCTCAAAAAAAGGGAAAAAGGGCAAAGTCAATCACATTGAACAACAGAAGCTCAGTCATTATGTTGGTGCGTTAAACACCATCATGTTTGCGCCAGAGGACTTAAGTCTTGTGAAGGGCAGCCCGCAAATCCGCAGAAGATTCCTCGACATGGAGATTGGACAAGTTTCTGCTGTCTACTTGCATGATTTATCGCTCTATCAAAAAATCCTCTCACAGCGGAATCATTACTTGAAACAATTGCAGACAAGAAAGCAAACAGATCAAGCGATGCTGGAGGTTTTAACAGAGCAGTTGATTGATGCGGCAGCGAAAGTTGTCAAAAGACGACTGACTTTTACGAAACAGCTTGAAAAATGGGCCCAGCCGCTGCATTTTGGGATTTCTAGAGAGCTAGAAACACTCACGCTCCAATACCAGACGGCAATAGAGGTATCAGAAGCGTCAGACTTGTCGAAAATAAAGAATAGCTATGAAGAATCGTTTCAGAAACTAAGAGACAGAGAAATAGACCGAGGGGTGACACTGTGGGGACCTCACAGAGATGACCTGCTTTTCTTTGTGAATGGTCGGGATGTTCAGACATATGGCTCTCAAGGGCAGCAAAGAACAACAGCTCTTTCACTAAAGCTGGCAGAAATTGATCTGATACATGAAGAAATCGGAGAATATCCCATTCTTCTACTTGATGATGTGTTATCTGAACTTGATGATTACAGACAGTCTCATTTGCTCCATACCATTCAAGGTCGTGTACAGACCTTCGTCACTACAACAAGTGTTGAAGGCATTGATCACGCCACCCTGAAAGAAGCGGAAATTTTCAGAGTAGCCAGTGGAAAAGTAATTGACTGATAAATGAGGTGTGAGTCTTGTATATTCATTTAGGTGATGATTGTGTTGTTTCTACACGAGAGATTGTCGCAATTGTTGATTACAAAATGAGGTCGTCTTCTGTTGTAGAAGAATTTCTACAAAAACAAGAGAAACATATCATTTCGTTATCACAAGGGACACCCAAATCCATTGTCGTCACAACTGAATCTGTTTATTACTCTCCTCTTTCCTCAAGCACGCTCAAAAAACGTGCTTCGTTTGTGGTTGAAATTGAAGTCTAAAAACTCAATTCATATAAATATATCGTTTAAGAAAAGTGTAGGTGAATGTACGTGGCAATGGAACAGCAACATAATAGTTATGATGAAAATCAGATACAGGTGCTTGAAGGACTAGAAGCTGTTAGAAAACGTCCAGGAATGTACATTGGGGCAACCAATGCAAAAGGACTTCACCATCTTGTATGGGAAATTGTCGACAACAGTATTGATGAGGCATTAGCTGGTTATTGTACAGACATTACAGTGCAAATTGAAAAAGATAATAGCATTACAGTAAAAGATAATGGCCGCGGGATTCCTGTTGGAATTCATGAGAAAATGGGTCGTCCTGCTGTAGAGGTCATTATGACTGTTCTTCACGCTGGCGGTAAATTTGACGGGAGCGGTTATAAAGTATCTGGCGGTCTGCATGGTGTAGGGGCATCTGTTGTAAATGCATTATCTACTACCTTAGACGTGACCGTATACCGTGACGGAAAAATTCATTATCAGCAGTTCAAACGCGGAGTTCCAGTGGGAGATTTAGAGGTTATTGGTGAAACAGATGTAACCGGGACAACCACTCACTTTGTGCCAGACCCAGAAATTTTCAATGAAACCATTGAATTTGATTATGATACACTTGCCAACCGTGTGCGAGAGTTAGCTTTCTTAACAAAAGGTGTAAACATCATCATAGAAGACTTGCGTGAAGGCAAAGAGCGGAAAAATGAATACTGCTACGAAGGCGGTATTAAGAGCTATGTAGAACATTTAAACCGCTCAAAAGAAGTTGTTCATGAAGAACCTGTGTACATCGAAGGTGAGAAAGACGGAATTACGGTTGAAGTGGCATTACAATACAACGATTCTTATACAAGCAATATCTATTCCTTCGCCAACAATATCAACACGTATGAAGGCGGAACACACGAAGCTGGCTTTAAAACTGGTCTAACGCGTGTCATCAATGATTATGCTCGTAAAAATGGCGTATTCAAAGATGGGGATGCGAATTTAAGTGGTGAAGATGTGCGAGAAGGCTTAACAGCCATTATCTCCATCAAACATCCAGACCCTCAATTCGAAGGGCAAACGAAGACAAAGCTTGGGAACTCAGAAGCGAGAACCATCACAGACTCCCTTTTCTCAGAAGCACTTGAGAAATTCTTACTTGAAAATCCTGATTCTGCGAAAAAAATTGTGGAAAAGGGACTGATGGCGGCTCGTGCAAGAATGGCTGCCAAAAAGGCTCGTGAGCTGACAAGACGTAAAAGTGCGCTGGAAGTCTCCAGCTTACCTGGGAAACTGGCGGACTGTTCTTCTAAAGATCCTTCCATCTCTGAGCTCTATATTGTAGAGGGAGATTCTGCGGGCGGATCTGCTAAGCAAGGCCGTGATCGTCACTTCCAAGCGATTTTACCGTTAAGAGGGAAGATTCTAAACGTAGAAAAAGCTCGTCTAGATAAAATTTTATCGAACAACGAAGTTCGTGCAATGATTACAGCGTTAGGAACTGGAATCGGAGAAGACTTCACTTTAGAGAAAGCACGCTATCACAAAGTTGTGATCATGACAGATGCCGATGTAGATGGAGCGCATATCCGAACGCTTCTCTTAACCTTCTTCTATCGTTACATGCGTCAAATCATAGAAAACGGTTATGTGTATATTGCGCAGCCGCCTTTATATAAAGTGCAGCAAGGAAAACGTGTGGAGTACGTGTATAACGATAAACAGCTGGATGAGCTGTTAAAATCACTACCTCAAACACCAAAGCCTGGACTCCAGCGTTATAAAGGTCTTGGAGAGATGAATGCTACTCAGCTTTGGGAAACAACAATGGACCCTGATGCGAGAACACTTCTTCAAGTCACACTTGAGGATGCGATCGATGCTGATGAGACATTTGAAATGCTGATGGGAGATAAAGTAGAGCCGAGACGGAACTTTATCGAAGAAAATGCACAATACGTGAAAAACCTTGATATTTAGATGAATCCCTCCTGAGAACAACCTTATTTCTTGTTTGGAATAAGGTTGTTTTTCAAGAAACAGGGGTGTGAAACGAATGACCTGGTTTTCCGTGTTTTCGTTGATTTTCTAGTAAATTAATGTGTATAAAGCCGAGATTATTGATATAATGGAGAATAGTCTTGTGAAGATAAATACATATTTTACTCCCACATAATTTATTTCATGTGATACGTAAAGGGAGGTTCTTATAGTGAGTGAACAACATACACCAAATGTACGTGAAGTGAATATTAGTCAAGAAATGCGTACGTCCTTTTTAGATTATGCAATGAGTGTTATTGTTTCGCGTGCATTACCAGATGTGCGAGACGGATTGAAGCCCGTGCATCGAAGAATTTTGTATGCGATGAATGACCTAGGTATGACAAGTGATAAACCATTTAAGAAATCTGCACGTATCGTTGGGGAAGTTATCGGTAAGTACCACCCTCACGGTGACAGCGCTGTATACGAAGCGATGGTTCGTATGGCGCAAGACTTCAACTATCGAAATATGCTAGTTGAAGGACACGGGAACTTTGGTTCTGTCGATGGAGACAGTGCAGCAGCGATGCGTTATACTGAGGCGCGTCTATCAAAAATTTCAATGGAGATCCTGCGTGATATCACCAAGGATACGATTGATTATCAAGATAACTACGATGGCAGTGAAAGAGAACCAATCGTTATGCCTGCTCGATTCCCGAACTTATTAGTCAACGGGGCAACAGGTATCGCTGTAGGGATGGCAACCAACATTCCGCCTCACCAACTAGGTGAAGTGATTGATGGGGTGCTGGCGATTAGTCAAGACCCAGAAATGACAACACAGGAACTAATGGAGATCATTCCAGGACCAGACTTCCCAACTGCGGGACAAATCATTGGTCGAAGCGGAATCCGTAAAGCATATGAAACAGGCCGTGGCTCTATTACATTACGTGCAAAGTCTATCATTGAAGAAACATCCAGCGGTAAGCAGCGGATTGTCATCAATGAAATTCCATATCAGGTCAACAAAGCCCGTTTGATCGAAAAAATCGCTGATCTTGTGCGTGATAAAAAGATCGATGGCATTACAGATCTGCGTGACGAGTCTGATCGTAATGGAATGCGGATTGTAATTGAACTGCGAAGAGACGCGAACGCCCACGTTCTATTAAACAATCTTTATAAACAAACGACACTCCAAACATCATTTGGAATCAACTTATTGGCACTTGTCGATGGACAGCCGAAAGTCTTGTCCCTCAAACAATGTCTTGAATATTATCTAGAGCATCAAAAAGTGATCATTCGCAGAAGAACAGCATATGAACTTCGTAAAGCTGAAGCAAGAGCTCATATTCTAGAAGGTTTAAGAATCGCTCTTGACCACTTAGATGAAGTCATTTCATTAATTAGAAGCTCTCAAACTGCTGAAATCGCGAGAAATGGCTTAATGGAGAACTATAGCTTGTCTGAAAAACAAGCTCAGGCCATTCTTGATATGCGTCTTCAGCGCTTAACTGGATTGGAAAGAGAAAAGATAGAAGAAGAATATAAAGGACTTGTTGATTTGATTGCTGAGTTGAAAGCCATTTTAGCAGACAATGAGAAAGTTCTTGAAATCATTAGAGAAGAATTAACAGAAATCAAAGAACGTTTCAATGATACACGTCGTACTGAAATTGTGACGGCAGGTATTGAAACAATTGAAGATGAAGATTTGATTCCTGTTGAGAACATCGTGATTACGCTGACTCATAATGGTTATATCAAGCGTCTGCCTGCATCAACATACCGCAGCCAAAAAAGAGGCGGTAAAGGTGTTCAGGGCATGGGAACCAATGAGGATGATTTCGTAGAACAGCTGATTTCAACATCTACCCATGATACGATTCTCTTCTTCTCTAATAAAGGGAAGGTCTATCGTGCGAAGGGATATGAAATTCCTGAATTCGGACGGACGGCGAAAGGGATTCCGATTATTAACCTGCTTGAAGTAGAAAAGGGAGAGTGGATTAATGCCATTATTCCAGTAAGCGAATTTGATGAAGATTCGTATCTCTTCTTTACAACAAGACACGGTGTATCAAAACGAACATCATTGTCTCATTTTGCCAACATTCGAAACAATGGACTTATCGCTCTAAGTCTTCGTGACGAAGATGAACTGATGGCTGTCCGTTTAACCAATGGAGAAAAACAAATCATCATTGGAACGAAAAAGGGTATGTTGATTCGTTTTGACGAGACAGACGTTCGTGAAATGGGACGTACTGCGGCCGGCGTAAAAGGAATTACGCTTTCTGAGGATGACATCGTTGTCGGTATGGAAATCCTTGAGCCAGATGCAAACGTATTGATCGTAACCGAGAAAGGGTACGGTAAATTAACCCCTGAAAAAGAATACCGTGTTCAAAGTCGGGGCGGTAAAGGTCTTAAAACATGTAAAATCACGGACAACAATGGTCCGCTTGTCGCAGTGAAGGCGACGAATGCTGAAGCTGAAGAGGACTTGATGATTATTACAGGAAGCGGCGTGATCATTCGTATGGCCGTTTCAGACATTTCGACAACAGGTCGAGTCACTCAAGGTGTCCGCCTGATTCGTCTTGGTGATGAAGAACATGTCGCTACAGTGGCGTTAGTTGAACAATCACAAGAAGATGATGAAGAGAATAGTGAAGAAAACGTAGAAACTATAGAGTCAGATCAAGAGCAATCTGAGTAAAAATAAAGCCGGTTCTTCACCGGCTTTATTTTTTTCTAAAAAAACATGAGTTTTTTTGAAATTTATAATGCTTTTTTCATAGATATGTGTTAATCTTTCAAAGGAGCAAAAAGAGGCTCTATTTTTTATCTCTTTTACAGTGAAAACTTCTTAAAAAAATAAAATGTTTTTCAAGAAAAATGTTGACTGTTGATAGAGATATATGATATATTTAAGTGGTCGCTTTGAGAGAGTGACACACAAGTTCTTTGAAAACTAAACAAGACAAAACGTACCTGTTAATTCGAGTTTTTATAAAAAAATCCTATGATACTTCATAGGTAGTCAGTCAAACGCTGACGAAAAACAAAACTTCGGTTTTGTACTTTTTCGGAGAGTTTGATCCTGGCTCAGGACGAACGCTGGCGGCGTGCCTAATACATGCAAGTCGAGCGGACAGAAGGGAGCTTGCTCCCGGATGTTAGCGGCGGACGGGTGAGTAACACGTGGGTAACCTGCCTGTAAGACTGGGATAACTCCGGGAAACCGGAGCTAATACCGGATAGTTCCTTGAACCGCATGGTTCAAGGATGAAAGACGGTTTCGGCTGTCACTTACAGATGGACCCGCGGCGCATTAGCTAGTTGGTGGGGTAATGGCTCACCAAGGCGACGATGCGTAGCCGACCTGAGAGGGTGATCGGCCACACTGGGACTGAGACACGGCCCAGACTCCTACGGGAGGCAGCAGTAGGGAATCTTCCGCAATGGACGAAAGTCTGACGGAGCAACGCCGCGTGAGTGATGAAGGTTTTCGGATCGTAAAGCTCTGTTGTTAGGGAAGAACAAGTGCGAGAGTAACTGCTCGCACCTTGACGGTACCTAACCAGAAAGCCACGGCTAACTACGTGCCAGCAGCCGCGGTAATACGTAGGTGGCAAGCGTTGTCCGGAATTATTGGGCGTAAAGGGCTCGCAGGCGGTTTCTTAAGTCTGATGTGAAAGCCCCCGGCTCAACCGGGGAGGGTCATTGGAAACTGGGAAACTTGAGTGCAGAAGAGGAGAGTGGAATTCCACGTGTAGCGGTGAAATGCGTAGAGATGTGGAGGAACACCAGTGGCGAAGGCGACTCTCTGGTCTGTAACTGACGCTGAGGAGCGAAAGCGTGGGGAGCGAACAGGATTAGATACCCTGGTAGTCCACGCCGTAAACGATGAGTGCTAAGTGTTAGGGGGTTTCCGCCCCTTAGTGCTGCAGCTAACGCATTAAGCACTCCGCCTGGGGAGTACGGTCGCAAGACTGAAACTCAAAGGAATTGACGGGGGCCCGCACAAGCGGTGGAGCATGTGGTTTAATTCGAAGCAACGCGAAGAACCTTACCAGGTCTTGACATCCTCTGACAACCCTAGAGATAGGGCTTTCCCTTCGGGGACAGAGTGACAGGTGGTGCATGGTTGTCGTCAGCTCGTGTCGTGAGATGTTGGGTTAAGTCCCGCAACGAGCGCAACCCTTGATCTTAGTTGCCAGCATTCAGTTGGGCACTCTAAGGTGACTGCCGGTGACAAACCGGAGGAAGGTGGGGATGACGTCAAATCATCATGCCCCTTATGACCTGGGCTACACACGTGCTACAATGGACAGAACAAAGGGCTGCAAGACCGCAAGGTTTAGCCAATCCCATAAATCTGTTCTCAGTTCGGATCGCAGTCTGCAACTCGACTGCGTGAAGCTGGAATCGCTAGTAATCGCGGATCAGCATGCCGCGGTGAATACGTTCCCGGGCCTTGTACACACCGCCCGTCACACCACGAGAGTTTGCAACACCCGAAGTCGGTGAGGTAACCTTTATGGAGCCAGCCGCCGAAGGTGGGGCAGATGATTGGGGTGAAGTCGTAACAAGGTAGCCGTATCGGAAGGTGCGGCTGGATCACCTCCTTTCTAAGGATATATGGAGCAGCGTACGTTTTCGTCTTGTTTAGTTTTGAAGGAACTTGCAAAAGATCCTACAACATCATATCTTCGATATGAAAGATGGGCCTGTAGCTCAGCTGGTTAGAGCGCACGCCTGATAAGCGTGAGGTCGGTGGTTCGAGTCCACTCAGGCCCACCATCTTCTATTAAATCGGGGCCTTAGCTCAGCTGGGAGAGCGCCTGCCTTGCACGCAGGAGGTCAGCGGTTCGATCCCGCTAGGCTCCACCAACGTGTTCTTTGAAAACTAGATAACAATAAGTAATACATTCACATTGAATGCAATGCAAAGTTCATCACACATAGTGATTCTTTCTAAAGTAAGAAATGGTTAAGTTAGAAAGGGCGCACGGTGGATGCCTTGGCACTAGGAGCCGATGAAGGACGGGACGAACACCGATATGCTTCGGGGAGCTGTAAGCAAGCTTTGATCCGGAGATTTCCGAATGGGGAAACCCACTGCTCGTAATGGAGTAGTATCCATACTTGAATACATAGAGTATGAGAAGGCATACCCGGGGAACTGAAACATCTAAGTACCCGGAGGAAGAGAAAGCAAATGCGATTCCCTGAGTAGCGGCGAGCGAAACGGGAACAGCCCAAACCAAGAGGCTTGCCTCTTGGGGTTGTAGGACACTCTATACGGAGTTACAAAGGAACGATATAAGCGAAGAGGTCTGGAAAGGCCCGCCAAAGAAGGTAACAGCCCTGTAACTGAAATGTTGTTCTCTCCAGAGTGGATCCTGAGTACGGCGGAACACGTGAAATTCCGTCGGAATCCGGGAGGACCATCTCCCAAGGCTAAATACTCCCTAGTGACCGATAGTGAACCAGTACCGTGAGGGAAAGGTGAAAAGCACCCCGGAAGGGGAGTGAAATAGATCCTGAAACCGTGTGCCTACAAGTAGTCAGAGCCCGTTAACGGGTGATGGCGTGCCTTTTGTAGAATGAACCGGCGAGTTACGATCCCGTGCAAGGTTAAGCAGAAGATGCGGAGCCGCAGCGAAAGCGAGTCTGAATAGGGCGCATGAGTACGTGGTCGTAGACCCGAAACCAGGTGATCTACCCATGTCCAGGGTGAAGTTCAGGTAACACTGAATGGAGGCCCGAACCCACGCACGTTGAAAAGTGCGGGGATGAGGTGTGGGTAGGGGTGAAATGCCAATCGAACCTGGAGATAGCTGGTTCTCTCCGAAATAGCTTTAGGGCTAGCCTCAAGGTAAGAGTCTCGGAGGTAGAGCACTGATTGGACTAGGGGCCCCTACCGGGTTACCGAATTCAGTCAAACTCCGAATGCCGATGACTTATCCTTGGGAGTCAGACTGCGAGTGATAAGATCCGTAGTCGAAAGGGAAACAGCCCAGACCGCCAGCTAAGGTCCCAAAGTATACGTTAAGTGGAAAAGGATGTGGAGTTGCTTAGACAACCAGGATGTTGGCTTAGAAGCAGCCACCATTTAAAGAGTGCGTAATAGCTCACTGGTCGAGTGACTCTGCGCCGAAAATGTACCGGGGCTAAACGTATCACCGAAGCTGCGGACTGTTCTTACGAACAGTGGTAGGAGAGCGTTCTAAGGGCTGTGAAGCCAGACCGGAAGGACTGGTGGAGCGCTTAGAAGTGAGAATGCCGGTATGAGTAGCGAAAGACGGGTGAGAATCCCGTCCACCGAATGCCTAAGGTTTCCTGAGGAAGGCTCGTCCGCTCAGGGTTAGTCGGGACCTAAGCCGAGGCCGAAAGGCGTAGGCGATGGACAACAGGTTGATATTCCTGTACCACCTCCTCACCATTTGAGCAATGGGGGGACGCAGGAGGATAGGGTAAGCGCGGTATTGGATATCCGCGTCCAAGCAGTTAGGCTGGGAAATAGGCAAATCCGTTTCCCGTGAAGGCTGAGCTGTGATGGCGAGCGAAATTTAGTAGCGAAGTTCCTGATTCCACACTGCCAAGAAAAGCCTCTAGCGAGGTGAGAGGTGCCCGTACCGCAAACCGACACAGGTAGGCGAGGAGAGAATCCTAAGGTGATCGAGAGAACTCTCGTTAAGGAACTCGGCAAAATGACCCCGTAACTTCGGGAGAAGGGGTGCTTCTTAGGGTGTTAAAGCCCCGAGAAGCCGCAGTGAATAGGCCCAGGCGACTGTTTAGCAAAAACACAGGTCTCTGCGAAGCCGTAAGGCGAAGTATAGGGGCTGACGCCTGCCCGGTGCTGGAAGGTTAAGAGGAGCGCTTAGCGTAAGCGAAGGTGCGAATTGAAGCCCCAGTAAACGGCGGCCGTAACTATAACGGTCCTAAGGTAGCGAAATTCCTTGTCGGGTAAGTTCCGACCCGCACGAAAGGCGCAACGATCTGGGCACTGTCTCAACGAGAGACTCGGTGAAATTATAGTACCTGTGAAGATGCAGGTTACCCGCGACAGGACGGAAAGACCCCGTGGAGCTTTACTGCAGCCTGATATTGAATGTTGGTACAGCTTGTACAGGATAGGTAGGAGCCTTGGAAACCGGAGCGCTAGCTTCGGTGGAGGCATCGGTGGGATACTACCCTGGCTGTATTGACCTTCTAACCCGCTGCCCTTATCGGGCAGGGAGACAGTGTCAGGTGGGCAGTTTGACTGGGGCGGTCGCCTCCTAAAATGTAACGGAGGCGCCCAAAGGTTCCCTCAGAATGGTTGGAAATCATTCGCAGAGTGTAAAGGCACAAGGGAGCTTGACTGCGAGACCTACAAGTCGAGCAGGGACGAAAGTCGGGCTTAGTGATCCGGTGGTTCCGCATGGAAGGGCCATCGCTCAACGGATAAAAGCTACCCCGGGGATAACAGGCTTATCTCCCCCAAGAGTCCACATCGACGGGGAGGTTTGGCACCTCGATGTCGGCTCATCGCATCCTGGGGCTGTAGTCGGTCCCAAGGGTTGGGCTGTTCGCCCATTAAAGCGGTACGCGAGCTGGGTTCAGAACGTCGTGAGACAGTTCGGTCCCTATCCGTCGCGGGCGCAGGAAATTTGAGAGGAGCTGTCCTTAGTACGAGAGGACCGGGATGGACGCACCGCTGGTGTACCAGTTGTTCTGCCAAGGGCATCGCTGGGTAGCTATGTGCGGACGGGATAAGTGCTGAAAGCATCTAAGCATGAAGCCCCCCTCAAGATGAGATTTCCCATTCCGCAAGGAAGTAAGATCCCTGAAAGATGATCAGGTTGATAGGTCTGAGGTGGAAGCGTGGTGACACGTGGAGCTGACAGATACTAATAGATCGAGGACTTAACCTATATTCTAATGTGAAGCATGAACATTGTTATCTAGTTTTGAGAGAACATTCTCTCCATCAGGTTTGGTGGCGATAGCGAAGAGGTCACACCCGTTCCCATACCGAACACGGAAGTTAAGCTCTTCAGCGCCGATGGTAGTTGGGGGTTTCCCCCTGTGAGAGTAGGACGCCGCCAAGCTTTTATAAGGATCAGTTCCATTTGGAACTGGTCTTTTTTGTTTTTTCTTCTAACAGCATCATGATGTAAGCTGGGAACTTCTCTTCTGCAATCTCCATGTAGCGTTCAATCATGACGTAATCATCGCTAATGTATTGAGAAAGCAGCTCGTACCACCATTCTGTTTCGTAGCGGGCAATCATACTAAGGTTATACATCAATAAGTAATGGCTGATGATCTCAGGAATCCCTAGAAAAGCATCTCGTGTTGACGGTATAAACCATTGATCCATTTCTAAATCATAATGAAGATGAGTAGCAAGTGCTGGGTTTTCTTCAAGAAATACATCGAACGTCAATTGTTTAGCCTCTCTCTGTTTGAGTTTCCAGCTTGTATGGAACTCAAAGTATTCAATAAACCGTTCAGCAGACATGTTATAAAGTAATGGAATATGATCTTGAATCATCATTCCGTTAGCCTTTTCCACTTTAACTAATGTCGAGGGCTGCTTTTGAAACTCAAGAACATGACTCATTTCAGGTATTTTTGACAGGAGATGGATCATCGTAAATCGCTCATCTTCAAGACCATTTAAATGAAATAGATGCTTTAACACATGCATACACAGCCCATTTCTTTGGATTTTCACTTCATCTTCACTAAAACGGTAATGCTGTTTCTTTCTCTTCCTTGATGTTACGCCATGAGCTAAAACAGAGGTTTGAGAAGGATAATGGGGATCAACTGTCAGCAAACACGCTTTTAGCAGCTGCGCCATTCCATAAAACAATAAAATGGGTTTAAGTTCTAGAGGCGCGATCGCTGCCTGTTCATAGAACGTATGGCCATGTTTTAGAAAGTAAATAAATCGTTCACAGTTTTTATAGGCTTGCTGGTTTGCATCTTGAATGTTCCGTTTCTCATATTGTTGAAATAGAAACTTTTGGGAGGTTTCGAGCGAATAAAAACGTTTTAAATCCTTCCATCCTGAACTTTTCATGTTCTTCCTCAACTCTCTTTATATTTTCTAAAAATTGCAACTGTTTGTTGCTTCCTTGACATGCTGTTTCCTAGTTGATAATCTACATATAATATTTTGCCGAAAAGAGGGGGATTTACTAATGTGGGAAAGTAAATTTTCAAAAGAAGGTTTAACGTTTGACGATGTTTTGCTTGTTCCAGCAAAGTCTGAAGTACTTCCGCGTGATGTCAATTTATCAGTGGAGCTAACAAGCACATTAAAGCTTAACATTCCAATTATCAGTGCGGGAATGGACACAGTGACGGAATCACAGATGGCGATCGCAATGGCACGTCAAGGTGGTCTTGGTATTATTCATAAGAACATGTCCATTGAACAGCAAGCAGAGCAGGTGGATAAAGTAAAACGCTCAGAGCGCGGCGTTATTACAAATCCATTCTTCTTAACACCAGAGCATCAAGTATTTGATGCAGAGCATTTAATGGGTAAATACCGTATTTCGGGTGTGCCAATTGTCAACAACGAACAAGACCAAAAGCTTGTTGGTATTATTACGAACCGTGACCTTCGTTTTATTTCGGATTATTCAATGAAGATTAGCGACGTGATGACAAAAGAGGAACTTGTGACAGCTTCTGTTGGTACAACGTTAGAAGAAGCTGAAAAAATCCTACAGCAATACAAGATTGAAAAATTACCTCTTTTAGATGACGAAGGAACACTAAAAGGTCTCATCACAATCAAAGATATTGAAAAAGTGATTGAATTCCCTAACTCCTCTAAAGATGCACATGGCCGTTTAATTGTTGGTGCCGCTGTTGGTGTCACTGGCGATACAATGACACGTGTGAAAAAATTAGTCGAAGCCAATGTGGATGTCATTGTCATTGATACAGCACACGGTCATTCTCAAGGTGTTCTAAACACTGTATCGAAAATCCGTGAAACGTATCCTTCTCTTAACATCATTGCTGGTAATGTTGCAACAGCTGAAGCAACAAAAGCATTGTTTGAAGCAGGAGCAGATATTGTGAAAGTCGGTATCGGACCAGGATCTATTTGTACAACACGTGTTGTTGCAGGTGTCGGTGTACCACAAATCACAGCGATCTATGACTGTGCAACAGAAGCAAGAAAACATGGTAAAGCTATTATTGCAGATGGTGGAATTAAATATTCAGGTGATATCGTGAAAGCATTAGCATCTGGCGGACATGCTGTTATGCTGGGAAGCCTTCTAGCTGGTACATCTGAAAGCCCAGGAGACACAGAAATTTTCCAAGGTAGACGCTTCAAAGTTTATCGTGGTATGGGTTCTGTCGCTGCAATGGAAAAAGGAAGTAAAGATCGTTACTTCCAAGAAGATAATAAAAAATTCGTTCCTGAAGGTATTGAAGGCCGTACACCATACAAAGGGCCAGTTGTTGATACAGTGTATCAACTAGTTGGCGGTATTCGTTCTGGTATGGGCTATTGTGGAACACAGGATTTACGCACTCTTAGAGAAGAAGCACAGTTTATTCGTATGACGGGTGCAGGACTTCGTGAGAGCCATCCACATGATGTACAAATTACAAAAGAATCACCAAACTACACAATTTCTTGATAAATTGTGACAATCAAATTACATTTGACAGGGTCTATGACTCTGTCTATTTTTTTTGTCTTTATTGTGATAAAATTTATACTGTTGTGTTGAAACAAGCCCTTGTGGATTACATATATATGAAAAACGTCGAAAAAAGATGAATACGGAGGTATGACGATTGAACAGCAAGATGATGAAACAGCTTATGGTCTCTATCCTTGCATTGGCATTGATTGTTACAGCATTTACACCAATGTCCAAAGCAAAAGCGGCTGAAGATCCATTCAGTGTGAATGCGAAAGCAGCGATCCTTATTGAAGCTTCTACAGGTAAAATTCTTTATAGTAAAAACGCAGATCAAAGACTGCCTATCGCAAGTATGGCAAAAATGATGACAGAGTATCTATTACTAGAGGCGATTGCTGAAGGCAAAGTGAAATGGGATCAAAAGTATACGCCAGATGATTATGTATACGAAATTTCTCAGGACCGTAGTTTATCTAACGTTCCTTTGAGAAAAGATGGCTCGTATACAGTGAAAGAACTTTATCAAGCAACGGCTATTTATTCTGCAAATGCAGCAGCGATTGGTTTAGCGGAAGTGATCGCTGGATCAGAATCAAAATTTGTTGAAAAAATGAACGCAAAAGCGAAAGAACTTGGTTTAACAAACTACAAATTCGTGAATGCAACTGGTCTGGAAAATAAAGATTTACATGGCCAACAGCCAAAAGGTACAGGTCCTGATGAAGAAAGCGAAGTATCTGCAAAAGATATGGCATTGCTTGCACAACATCTCATCAAAGACCATCCAGAAATTCTTGAAACATCAAGTATTGCGAAAACAAAGTTCAGAGAAGGCACAGACGATGAAATGGACATGCCTAACTGGAACTTCATGCTTAAAGGACTTGTGAAGGAATATAAAGGTGTAGACGGTCTGAAAACAGGATCTACAGATTCAGCCGGTTCTAGCTTCACAGGTACAGCAAAACAAGGTGACATGCGTGTCATCGCAGTCATCTTGAATGCAAAAGGTAATCTTCATACAGCACGTTTCGACGTGGCGAAAAAACTGTTCGACTACGCGTTTAAAAACTTCACGATGAAAGAAATGTACAAAAAAGGTCAACAAATCAAAGGGCATGAAAGCATCGAAGTGGATAAAGGCAAAGACAAAGAAGTACCCGTCGTCACGAAAGAAGCATTTTCTGTACCAGTAAAAAATGGTGACGAGAAGAGCTATAAAGCAAAAGTAAATATCGAGAAAAAGAACCTAGAAGCTCCTACTAAAAAGGGAACGAAGGTTGGCATGCTGACGACTTCTTATTCTGGTGATGAGAAGGACTACGGCTATTTGAATAAAGACCAATCAGGTGTTGAGCTTGTGACGAAAACAGGCGATGAAAAAGCAAATTGGTTCATCCTTGCAATGCGTGGTGTAGGTGGTTTCTTCGCTGGCATTTGGGGCGGAATCGTTGACACAGTAAAAGGTTGGTTCTAATAAAAAAACTGCTCTCTATACATGAGAGCAGTTTTTTTATCGTTAAAAGAAGAGCGATTGCTTCTGATTTTGAGGAGTGGACAAGGCTTGCTGAAAAATATCACATAACTTTTCCACGCCCTCGGTCAATGCTTTTTCATTCACATAAGAAAAGCTGAGGCGGATATAATTCTGTTTCGGTTCCCCAGGATAACAGACAGAGCCAGGCAAAAAGGTAATTTGCTGTTTACGTGCCTCATGCAACAGTGCTCGTGTATCAACCCAGGAAGGGAAGCTAAGCCATAAATTGAGCCCGCCCTGTGGAATTTGCCACGTTACATCTTTCGGTGCATGCTTCGTTAACACATCCATCATCAAATCGCGTCTCACTTTCAAGGCGGTCCTTAGCTTCTTCGTATGATCAATCATTTTCTTTGATGTCAGAAACGGTAATATGGCCTTTTGTGTGAGGAGAGGGCTGCCTAAGTCATTATTGGCCTTTGCAGCTAATAAACGGTTAAATATCGAGCCTGACGCTGTGATAATCCCGATTCTGCATCCTGGAGCCAGTGTTTTACTTAACCCTCGTAAATAAATGACATGTCCATCATGATCCAGGCTTTTAATAGGTGCTGGCGGCTTCTTTTCAAAATAAAGCTCACGATATGGGTCATCTTCTACAATGAGACAATCTATGCTTTGAGCCAGTAAAAGAAGTTGTTTTCTGCGTTTCATTGACATACTGGCCCCTGTCGGACTGTGAAAAGTAGGAATCGTATAGATGAGCTTCGGTTTATATTTATCACAAATGCTTTGAAGCTGCTTCATGTTCATCCCTTCATGATCGACAGGGACGGTAATGATTCTTGCTCCTCTGCCCATAAAGACATCGATAGCCCCTGGATAGGTCGGTGCTTCCATAACGACCACATCATCCGGTCCAATAAACGTACGTGCCACCAAATCAAGCCCTTGCTGAGACCCACTTGTTACAAGAATATTTTCAGGTGTAGATGGCACATCCAACTTTTCTAAAAAGGACTGAATGACCTGTCGCAGCTGAAGATCACCTTGTATTTCTCCATACTTTGACATGATTTGAGGATGTCTGGCTAGTACATGCTGCATTTCTTTTTCTAAATATCGGTTTGGCAAAAGCCCTGGATCGATCATAGAGGAAGAAAGGTTAATGGCTTCTTCGACATAGTGATACTGAGCGAATTGAGACCGTGGTAAATAATCTGGAATCGACAACTGCCAATCGAAAGAGGTAGATGATGGAATCGGGATCTCTGCCTGCTCTTGCTGCTCATTCACAAAAGTTCCTTTACCTTGCACCGTTGTTAAATATCCGTCGTCTTTTAAACGGGTGTATGCCTTTGCTGCCGTGACAAGACTCACATTCAGCTGCTTAGCTAAATCACGGACAGTCGGCAGCTTTTCTCCTTGCTGAAGCAAACCCGATTGAATGTGATCGATGATTGAAAAGTAAATTTGATTTGAAAGAGATGTATCAGAGTGTCGATGGATATCAATATGCATGAAACCCCTCCAAAGAATGCAAAATTGTTATACATGAATTTTAATTGTTATAGCTGTATTATAGCATGTAAATCATACTTGAAAGAGAAAATGACATGTTTTTAGCTGGAAATCCTTTGTTTACAAGGGTTTATCCTTATTTCCCGTTTGGTTGAATTGTTATACTATTCTCTTTATTGTTATACTTTCTCGCTTGTATGATAAAGATGTTGAATCAATCGAATAGACAAATGGGAGGAAACTATTGTGAGCAATAAGGGAACTGAACGAGTGAAACGTGGAATGGCAGAAATGCAAAAAGGTGGCGTCATTATGGATGTCGTCAATGCTGAGCAGGCAAAAATTGCAGAAGAAGCAGGTGCGGTTGCAGTCATGGCACTAGAACGAGTACCAGCTGATATCCGTGCAGCAGGCGGTGTTGCCCGTATGGCAGACCCAAGAATCGTAGAGGAAGTACAAAATGCAGTAACGATTCCAGTCATGGCAAAAGCACGTATCGGCCACATCGTCGAGGCTCGTGTTCTTGAAGCACTTGGTGTTGATTATATCGATGAGAGTGAAGTGCTGACGCCCGCAGATGAGGAATTCCATTTAAATAAAAATGAATACACAGTACCTTTTGTTTGTGGATGCCGCGACCTAGGTGAGGCAACCCGCCGTATCGCAGAAGGCGCTTCTATGCTTCGTACAAAAGGAGAGCCTGGGACAGGCAACATTGTAGAAGCTGTTCGTCATATGAGAAAGGTTAATGCTCAGATTCGTAAAGTATCAGCCATGAGTGAAGATGAACTGATGACAGAAGCTAAGAATCTTGGTGCACCTTATGAATTATTGCTGCAAATCAAAAGAGATGGCAAGCTGCCAGTTGTGAACTTTGCGGCAGGCGGAGTTGCGACACCAGCAGATGCTGCGTTAATGATGCAGCTTGGAGCAGACGGTGTATTTGTCGGATCTGGTATTTTCAAATCAGACAATCCAGCTAAATTTGCAAAAGCAATTGTTGAAGCAACGACTCATTTCACAGATTACCGTCTCATTGCAGAACTTTCAAAAGAGCTTGGAACAGCTATGAAAGGAATTGAAATTTCAAATCTACTGCCAGAAGAACGTATGCAAGAGCGTGGCTGGTAATTAAGGGAGCGCAAACGAACATGCTGACAATTGGTGTACTAGGGCTTCAAGGAGCGGTGAGAGAGCATATTCAATCGATTGAAGCCTGCGGCGCAGAAGGAAAGATTATTAAACGCGTAGAAGAGCTAGAATCCGTTGACGGTTTGATTATCCCTGGTGGAGAAAGTACGACGATGAGAAGACTCATGGATACGTACCAATTCATTGACCCGATCAAAGCGTTCGCTGCTCAAGGGAAACCGATTTTCGGGACATGTGCCGGTTTGATTATGCTGGCAAAGCATATCGAAGATCGAGAAGATGCTCATCTTGGACTGTTAAATGTATCTGTTGCACGGAATTCTTTTGGCAGACAGGTAGACAGCTTTGAAGCAGATTTAGAAGTAAAAGGACTGGATGCGCCGTTTACAGGGGTATTCATCCGTGCGCCTCATATCATCAGCGCAGATGATAGCGTAGAAATTATGGCTGAATATGATGGCAGGATTGTGATGGCGAAAGAAAACAATATCTTAGGCTGCTCCTTTCATCCAGAGCTGACTGACGATCACCGGTTAACACAGCTGTTTGTAGACATGGTGAAGTCCTACAAAACGAAGCTTGCTGTATAAAACGGTTGAAAAGAGATAAAACTTATAGTACATTAAAAACACAATCAAAGATCGAAAAAGCGTTGACGGGAAATAGTAAGAAGCCCCTCTTTCTCAGAGAGCCGATGGTTGGTGAGAATCGGTGAAAGATGCATTCTGAATCCATCCTTGAGCGAAATGCTGAAACAAGAGAAGTAAGCATTTACGGTGATACCGTTACAGAGGAAAGAGGAAAGCATGCTTCTGCATGTTTTCAATCAGGGTGGCAACGCGAGAGCTCTCGTCCCTTTCATGGGATGAGGGCTCTTTTTATTTTTCGATAAAAAAAGGAGTGTTATACATGCTGGATATTAAACAACTGCGCACGGACTTTGATCAAATCAAAGAAAAATTAGCACACCGAGGCGAAGATTTAGCGGATTTTGATAAGTTTGGTGAGCTAGATCAAAAAAGAAGAGAATTAATCGGGAAAACAGAAGAATTAAAGAGCCGAAGAAATGAAGTATCACAGCAAGTAGCTGTTCTAAAAAGAGAAAAGAAAGACGCCGATCACATTATTCAAGAAATGCGTGAGGTAGGAGATGAGATCAAGAAGCTGGATGATGAGCTAAGAACAGTAGAAGAAAGCCTGCAGCACATCCTGTTCTCAATTCCAAATATCCCTCATGACTCTGTACCAGTTGGTGAAACAGAAGACGACAACGTGGAAGTGAGAAAATGGGGCGAACAGCCAGCCTTCTCATTTGAGCCGAAACCACATTGGGACGTAGCTGATGAGCTCAACATCCTTGATTTTGAACGTGCAGGAAAAGTGACAGGAAGCCGTTTCGTTTTTTATAAAGGGCTTGGCGCACGCTTAGAGCGCGCATTGTATAACTTTATGCTTGATTTACATGTGGATGAGTTTGGTTTTACTGAAGTGCTTCCACCTTATATGGTCAACAGAGCAAGTATGACAGGAACTGGGCAGCTTCCAAAATTCGAAGAGGATGCCTTTAAAATTCGCGAAGAAGATTACTTCCTCATTCCAACAGCCGAAGTGCCGATTACCAACATGCATCGTGACGAAATTCTCGATGGTGAACAGCTGCCAATCAACTATGCAGCATTCAGTGCTTGCTTTAGATCAGAAGCTGGATCTGCCGGCAGAGATACACGCGGACTCATTCGTCAGCACCAATTTAACAAGGTAGAGCTCGTGAAATTTGTCAGACCAGAAGATTCTTATGAAGAATTAGAGAAACTAACAAATCAAGCAGAAAAAGTTCTTCAGCTATTGAACCTGCCATACCGTGTCATGAGCATGTGTACTGGAGATTTAGGCTTCACAGCTGCGAAGAAATACGATATCGAAGTATGGATTCCGAGCCAGAATACGTACCGTGAAATTTCTTCTTGCAGTAACTTCGAAGCATTCCAGGCAAGACGTGCAAACATTCGTTTCCGTCCAGAGCCTAAAGCGAAGCCAGAACATGTCCATACATTAAATGGATCTGGATTAGCAGTAGGAAGAACCGTAGCGGCTATTTTAGAAAACTATCAACAAGAGGACGGCACAGTGATCATTCCAGAAGTACTGCGTCCTTACATGGGAAATAAAGAAGTGATGAAATAAGATGCCGTCAAGGCATCTTATTCTTTTTACCAAAAGTCCTACAGTTTTCCTGAATTTAGCCGATAAAAAGAGTAAAAGCTTCTAGGAAAGAAGGAATAACCTTGAATAGGCTTGACTATTATGTTGAAATGGCTCAATTACTTAGAAAGGTACTAGATGAAAGTATTCTTTTCGGCATCACGGATACAGAGAAGGTACTTTGTTATTACCCGTCTAACACAATAGATTTTGGTATGAAAGTTGGGGACCCATTGAACCCAGAAGACCAAAATGTGGCGACGACATTAAGAGGACAAGAATATGACGGTTACTTACCAGAATCACTATATGGTTATGAAGTTGCTGTAAAAGGTTACCCGATTTTTGATGAAAATAGAAAAGTCATCGGCTCGTTTTTAGTGGCATTTACATATCATCGTGAAAAAAAATTAAGCGGTTATATGGAGCAAATCAATAAAGTAGCGAAAGAACTCCAAGGTGGAATTGAGCAAATTGCTGCACATTCACAAGAGCTGGCTGCTACAAGTTTAGAAATAAGCGAACAGGCAGGAAGAGCAGAAGAGAAATCTGCGAATATTGAAGAAGTCGTCAAAACCATTGGCGGGATTGCTAGACAAACAAATCTGCTAGGTTTAAATGCTGCAATTGAAGCTGCAAGAGCAGGTGAGAATGGAAAAGGGTTCGCTGTCGTGGCTGATGAAGTGCGTAAATTATCAGATGGCTCGAAGGAAGCGGCTGAAACCATTAATACTTTTTTAAAAGAAATCCAAGACAGCATTGGCACTTTGTCTGAAAACATCTCACAAATCAGCAGCTCAACAAATGAACAAGCCGAACAAGTGACAGACTTTACGAAGATTATCGAATCATTAAATGAGTTTAAAGTAGAGATGAATCAGTTTATTGAAGAAATGAGACAGGATACAAAATAGATCAAGAGCAGCCATCAATTGCTGCTTCAGCGTGTAGACAAACCCTCGCATTCGTTGTCAGGTCTGCGCTTCGGTGCTCACGAATGTCAAATTCGCTCCGCTCCGGTGCTCGTCCTTCCTAGACTGCAAAGGTTTTCTATCACGCTGAAAAGAAGACAAAGGGCTAAAATCAAATCATTTTAGCCCTTTGTCAACAATCTGGAGCAGCCGTCAAAGGCTGCTTTTTTATAGGCAATTATCATGCCGAAATCACAAATTGAATTTTTTTTCGAAAAGATGTTGACTTCAAATAAAATGATATGGTATATTAATTCTTGTCGATACGGAGGAATACCCAAGTCCGGCTGAAGGGATCGGTCTTGAAAACCGACAGGGGTGTCAAAGCCCGCGGGGGTTCGAATCCCTCTTCCTCCGCCATATTGATTTTTTACCTTAGTTGAATTGAACGCAAGCATAAAAATTGGAAATTGTCAAACCGCTGCATTTCGCGAATGCAGCGGTTTTTTTATTTTGTTTTAGAGCGATTTTTTTGAATAACAGAAGCGATTTCATGAAGAATGGGATCAAGTGAACTTTCATCATGAAATAGGTCGTAATCTTCAATATTAATTTTAATCACTGGGCATAAATCAAATTGTTCGATCCACTCTGTGTATCGAGTGTACATTTCTTCCCAATAAGCCCGGTCAGTTTGAGTTTCCATCTCTCTGCCGCGTTCTTCAATACGATGTAAAATATGATCTAAATCCCCGTGCAGATAGATGAGGACATCAGGGTGAGGGAAGTAAGGTGTCATCACCATCGCCTCAAATAGGCTTGTGTACGTTTCATAATCGACCTCAGACATCGTACCTTTGTCCGCATGCATTTTTGCAAAAATGCCAGTGTCCTCATAAATGGAACGATCTTGTACATATCCTCCACCAGATTCAAAAATCCGCTTTTGCTCCTTAAAACGCTCAGCTAGGAAATAGACCTGTAAGTGGAAGCTCCATCTTTGGAAATCTGAATAAAAAGGCTCTAAATATGGGTTATCATCTACTTTTTCAAGAGACGTTTGAAACCCTAGCTTGTCTGCTATTGTTTTGGTCATAGTGGATTTGCCGACACCAACAGTCCCGGCAATTGTGATGACTGCGTCCTTTGGTATTTCGATCTTGTTCATAGCACTTGCTCCTTTATGTTCTGTACAATTTGCTGGTAATCTTGCTGTGAGGAAACGAAGTCTGTATGATCTCCTTCAATTGTAATGATAGGAAGCCCTGGCTCAGTCTGTTTTAAATGTTCAATGGCCAGCTCATAATCTTCAATGAGTGTTTTTAAATAAGCTGGGTCAATGTCTTCTTCAAAAGAGCGACCTCTCATCTGTATTCTTTCAAGTAAGGTGGGAAGGCTGGCTTTTATATAGATCATGGCATTTGGTTTAGGAAGATCATCTGTTAGCAGGTGATAGATCTTTCTGTATTTATCCATGTGCTTTTTGGATAATGTTCTTTCTGCAAATATCATATTTTTATAGACGTGATAATCAGTGACAACCGGCTGCTGTTTACTCACATAGTTTTCTTCTATTGATTCTAATTGTTTGAACCGATTGCATAAAAAGAACATCTCAAGCTGAAAGCTCCATTGTTCCATATCTTCATAAAATTTATCTAAGAATGGATTTTCTTCTACAATCTCTTTTACTAAAGGGAATTGAAATTCCTTCGCAAGCATTGTAGCCAAAGTTGTTTTTCCGGCTCCAATTGGGCCTTCCACTGCAATAAAAGGGGCAGGATACATAGGCGTTCTCCTCTATCTATAAAGTTAAAGTTGTCAAACCAATGTATATTGTACCATACCCCTTCTAATAGATAGAGTGAATGGATTACGATGTCGTTCTTTTTTCAATATTAAATTGATCTGATAATAAGAGCCAATTTTGTGGGAAAGATAGACCTAATTTCCAATAAGCAATTCCGTTCAATTTTAGCTCTTTGATGAGGTTGAATTTTGCTTGAATCGATCTAGCATCTTCGAACCAGACCTCATGCTCTTTGTTGTTGGCATCTGTATAACGAAAATGAGGTGCTTGTGCTGTTTCGTCGTATAGGATAGAGACATTGTGTTGTCTAGCAAGTGCAATTGCTTGTTGAGGACTGACGGCTTTGGCGATGGGGCCGCCCTGGACGAAAGGAAGTGTCCAATCATAGCCATATAAATTTTGTCCCATTACAATTTTATTGGCCGGTATGACAGTCAGTGCATATTCAATGACTTGGCGGACAGGTCCAATTGGAGAGACAGCTTGTGCAGGGCCGCCGCTGTAGCCCCATTCATAGGTCATCAACACAACATGATCGACGACCTTACCAATCGCTTCATAGTCATGGGCTTCATACCATTTGCCCTTTTGCTGGCTACTTGTTTTTGGCGCCAGTGCAACAGATATTGTCCATCCTTCTTGATGGAAGCGGACTGTTGCCTCTCTTAAAAATTGAATATAAGCATCTTTATCAGCAGGACGTAAATATTCAAAATCAAAATGGATTTCCTTGAATTGATACTTTTTGGCAACACGAACAATTTCATTTAAAAATGTCGTTTTGACAGATTGGTTAGTTAAAAGAATACGCCCAAGTTCATCACTGAATTTTTCATTCTCTAGATTTGTCACCACCATGGTTAATACAGTTCTGTTCTGAGCGGCAATCTGAGGTAGTTGGTCTAACGCTGGTTCTCGCAGTGTTCCATCTCTTTGTGCTTGAAAACTAAAGACGTCTAAATGGGTTAAGTATGGAGAGGCCTCTCTAGCTGCCTGCTTTAGGTTTTCACTGACTTGATTTCCTCGTGGTTCAATATAAGCATTGGAATTGATGTTCCTTTTCGGCCTTTGTGGAATATAGAGCAAGAAGCGAATAGGTAGTATTGCTTCAGGTCGAATTCTATTCACACGTGCCAATTCTTCTACTGAGATTTGAAATCGTCTTCCAATTTGATATAGTGTGTCATTTTGTTTGACCTCATAAAATTGACCTCTAATGGGAATGACAATTGTTTGTCCAATGACGAGTTGATTTGGTGTTTCGATTTCGTTAGTACGGATGATTTCATTAACTGTTGTTTTAAAACGCATGGCAATGTCGTTTAAAGTATCTCCTCTTTTGACAACATAAATTTGAATAGTCAACGCCCCCTTTGTTATTGCTAACAATTTATGAGGGTTATGGCGAAATCATGTTTGATTTTCATTCGTGATCTCCTTAGCAGTGGTGATTTTTGCTAGAAGAACGTTCTCCATCATCGTTAAAGCGTAGTCGTTATCTCTGTCGTCGTTTGAAGCGATACAATCTTTAGGTACAATTAGATTGTATTCTCGCATGTATGCGTCATTTGCAGTGAACAAAACGCAAATGTTTCCGGCAATTCCAGTTAGAATAATGTCCTCGACGCCTAATTCATTTAAGAGGGTCTCTAGTGCAGTACCATAGAAGGCAGAATGCTTTGGTTTAATTAAGAAGTAATTATCTTTAGATGGTGCCATTTTCTCTAAAATAGGAGCGCTTCTTTCGTTTTTGCATGTTTCCAGAACAGCTTGGATATCAGCCTTCCAAAGTCCGTAGTGATCGTTGATATAAATGATTGGCCAATTTTCCTTGAAAGCATGTTGTTTAAGAGCTAAAATTTTATTGGTCATTTGCTCTGTTTTTTCTGCAAGCACATGACCCATTTCAAAATCAAAATTATTAATCATGTCGATAATAAGCAGCGCCTTTTGGTGCTTTGACAAAATAAAACCCCCTTTAAAAGATTGTGATAATATGTTAACCTCAATTTCCTTTTAAAAAACATGAAAAGAGAGCCGTGCCATGACGAAAGATGAACAATTTATGCAAGAAGCAATTTCTGAAGCCTTAAAAGCAGAACAAATAGGGGAAGTGCCGATCGGTGCCATCATTGTTGTTGATGATCAAATTGTGAGCCGCGCTCATAATTTAAGGGAAAGTGAGCAGCGTGCAATTGCACATGCAGAATTACTTGCCATTGATGAAGCGTGTAAAGCGGCTGGAAGCTGGCGTTTAGAAGATGCTGTGCTTTACGTTACGCTTGAGCCATGCCCGATGTGTGCGGGTGCTATTGTTCTCTCTAGAGTGAAAAAGGTCGTTTTTGGTGCATACGATCCAAAAGGTGGATGTGCAGGTACTTTAATGAATTTGCTGGATGATGAACGGTTTAATCATCAGTCTGAGGTCATCGGTGGTGTACTTGAAAATGAGTGTGGTGAGCTGTTAAGTCAGTTCTTCCGAAATCTCCGTCAGCGAAAGAAACAAGCCAAAAGTAAATGAATGGGTGTCGTTTGCAATTTAAGCTATAAGAAGGTATACTTATGTCTGCGTCACTAACAATTTAATATTCATTTTGCCGTGCTAAGCGGGGAGGTAGCGGTGCCCTGTACTCGCAATCCGCTCTAGCGAGGCCGAATCCCTTCTCGAGGTTCGTTTACTTCAAGGTCTGCCTTAAATAAGTGGTGTTGACGTCTGGGTCCTGCGCAATGGGAATTCATGAACCATGTCAGGTCCGGAAGGAAGCAGCATTAAGTGAAACCTCTCATGTGCCGCAGGGTTGCCTGGGCCGAGCTAACTGTTTAAGTAACGCTTGGGGTAGCGAATCGACAGAAGGTGCACGGTAAATCAATATTAAATGTTAACTCATCTAGTTTATCTAGGTGAGTTTTTTGTTGCTGTTCAAAGAATAGCTCAACTGTTTTGGTTATACAAATAGATAAAAAGTCTTTTTGGCGCCATTTGCATTTTTCACTAATCATAACTAGAACTGGTGTTCTGTTTGGGGTCCCAGGTCTTTTCGCAAAGCTAGAAAATACGTTTTTAATGCATGGAAAGTAGAAAATCTCTAATTGAAATCATCTTTTTGGCATATTAGAAAATAAAGGTGTGCTTTTGAATTGATCGGTGCATCATGTATAATGAAAAGGATGATAAATGGAGGAGGGCGTATTTGTGAGTTATCAAGCTTTATATCGAGTGTTCAGACCTCAAGTTTTTGAGGATGTTGTTGGACAAGAACACATCACAAAAACGTTGCAAAATGCCCTTTTGCAGAAAAAGTTTTCTCATGCTTACTTATTTTCAGGTCCTAGAGGAACAGGTAAAACAAGTGCTGCCAAAATCTTTGCTAAGGCAGTGAACTGTGAAAAGTCACCTGTTAGCGAGCCGTGTAATGAATGTGATGCCTGTAAAGGGATTACAAACGGTTCAATTTCAGACGTGATTGAAATAGATGCTGCCTCGAATAACGGGGTAGATGAAATCCGGGATATACGTGATAAAGTGAAATTTGCTCCTTCGGCGGTTACATATAAGGTTTATATTATAGATGAAGTACATATGCTCTCTATCGGTGCATTTAATGCCCTCCTTAAAACGCTGGAAGAACCGCCTGCTCATTGTATCTTTATTTTGGCTACCACAGAGCCCCATAAGATTCCTCTTACCATCATATCTCGTTGTCAGCGATTTGATTTTAAGCGAATCACGACCAAAGATATTGTTGGAAGAATGGAGAAAATTGTAGATGCAGAAGGCCTAAATGTACAGGAGGGCTCGCTCGAGATCATTGCTAGTGCAGCTGATGGCGGTATGCGTGATGCACTAAGTCTCTTGGATCAAGCGATCTCATTTAGTGGTGAACAATTGACAATTGACGATGCGCTGCTCATTACAGGAGCTGTATCTCAGCATTTCATTAGTCAGCTTGCTGAAGCAATTTTTGATCAAAATATTGCCATAGCGTTAGATACTTTAAATGAATTGCTCCAGCAGGGGAAAGATGCTGCTAAATTAATAGAGGATATGATTTTTTACTTTAGAGATATGCTGCTTTATAAAACGGCACCAGATCTCGAAGGTGTCCTTGAAAAGGTAAAGGTCGACGAAAGTTTCGTCTCGCTTTCAGATCGTGTGACACCTCAGTTTCTATATGAAACAATTGAAGTCCTGAATAAAAGCCACCAAGAAATGAAATGGACAAATCATCCAAGGATTTTCTTCGAGGTAGCTGTTGTAAAGCTGTGTCAGTCAACGGCAGGATTGACACAAGGGCATGCTGACGCTGATTTAACGGCGCTAACAGATAAAATAAACAGGCTGGAACAGGAACTATCGAGGCTAAGAGCCGAAGGTGTACCAATGTCTCCATCTCATAGCTCTCAAGAAAAAAAGGAAGCGCCTCGACCACAAACGAGTAACAAAAATGGCTATCGTGCACCTGTCGGACGAATTCATGAGATTTTGAAAGAAGCGAAACGGCCTGAGTTAGAAAAAATTAAAGGCAAATGGGGAGAGCTCCTTGCCCAGTTGAAACAACAGAATAAGGTGTCTCACGCTGCGTTATTAACGGATAGTGAGCCAGTTGCGGCTGCTTCGCATGCCTTTGTATTAAAATTCAAGTTTGAAATACATTGTAAAATGGTTGCTGAAGATAAAAGCGGTGTTCGGACCAATCTTGAACAACTGCTAGAGTCTATGTTAGGAAAAAGAGTGGAATTAGTTGGCGTTCCTGACGCTCAATGGGGTAAAATAAGAGAAGAATTTTTAAGAGATCATCAGCCGGATGAACAAGCAGATGGTCAGGGAACTTCTTCTGAAGAGGATCCGTTGATTGCGGAAGCAAAGAAATTAGTAGGAACTGATTTAATTGAAATTAAAGATTAATAAAAATGAAAGAGAGTGGTGTTCATATGCGCGGTGGAATGGGAAATATGCAAAAAATGATGAAACAAATGCAAAAAATGCAAAAGGATATGGCTAAGGCTCAGGAAGAGCTTGCAGAAAAAGTCCTTGAAGGTACAGCTGGTGGCGGTATGGTCACTGTAAAAGTAAATGGACAAAAAGAAGTCGTTGATGTAGCAATTAATGAAGAAGTTGTTGATCCAGAAGATATCGATATGCTTCAAGATCTTGTCCTTGCTGCGACAAACGATGCATTGAAAAAAGTCGATGAGCTAACGAATGAAACGATGGGTCAATTCACAAAAGGAATGAACATGCCAGGTTTATTCTAGGAGGAATAACTGAAGATGCAATATCCTGAACCAATATCAAAGCTGATTGACAGCTTTATGAAATTGCCAGGAATCGGACCGAAAACTGCGGTCCGTCTGGCTTTTTTTGTTCTTAGTATGCAGGAAGATGTCGTACTAGATTTTGCGAAGGCGCTTGTAAATGCAAAGCGTAATTTAACTTATTGTTCGGTATGCGGTCATATCACAGACCAAGATCCTTGCTATATTTGTGAAGATACAAGAAGAGATCAATCTGTTATCTGTGTAGTACAGGATCCAAAAGATGTAATCGCAATGGAAAAAATGAAAGAATACAACGGCTTATATCATGTGCTTCATGGTGCCATTTCGCCAATGGACGGAATTGGACCGGAGGATATTAAAATTCCTGATCTATTAAAAAGATTGCAAGATGATCAAGTGACAGAGGTGATCCTTGCAACGAATCCAAACATTGAAGGAGAAGCAACAGCCATGTATATCTCCAGATTGTTGAAACCATCAGGAATTAAACTCTCTCGCATTGCTCACGGACTTCCAGTAGGCGGGGATTTAGAGTATGCGGATGAAGTTACACTGTCTAAGGCTCTAGAAGGCAGACGTGAGATGTAGGAAGGAGAAGTACGGTACATGGGTTTTCTTCGCAGAAAATCAATTCGAAAAGAATTCGATGAGATATTAATTCAACAGCTTTTTAAGCAAAAGGAAGAATGGAACAGACAAAAAAAGCTTGTCGCAAATAGCGTTGAGCCTTCACCGGACATTCTATTCGAATTAAAGCTTGCTCAAGCGAAGTACTTTTTCTATCTGAGAGAAGCGAAAAAGAGGAATTTACGTTTAAACAACTGGAAATAGCAGGTCTATTATACATAGTCCTCTCATATGCTTGTACTATTCATATGAAGAGGAGATGAGAGGATTATGGAACCTGTTATTGTGATCGGGTCAATTTTGCTAGCTGTGCTATTGTTGTTTATGTCAGGTGTGCAGGCGAATCCATTCAAATGGTTAGGGCTTATCGGAGTGAAGTTTGTGGCAGGCGCTCTTTTTTTATTTTGCCTCAACCTATTTGGCGAGAGTCTAGGCTTACATGTCTCTATTAACCCTGTAACGAGTGGAATTAGTGGTTTATTGGGTATTCCGGGCGTAGCAGCTTTAATCGTCATTGAAAAATTTATTATTTAATGAAAAATATTATTGACTTTGATTCGATAGGGTGGTAAATTAATATACGTCGCTGATGACGAAGAAACGAAAAAACATAATAACAAAAAAGTTGTTGACACTAACAACTTGGATGTGATAAGATGTTCTAGTCGCTTCTGAAGCGGTAAACAAGTTCTTTGAAAACTAAACAAGACAAAACGTACCTGTTAATTCGAGTTTTTATAAAAAAATCCTATGATACTTCATAGGTAGTCAGTCAAACTGGCGAAAAGCAAAACTTCGGTTTTGTACTTTTTCGGAGAGTTTGATCCTGGCTCAGGACGAACGCTGGCGGCGTGCCTAATACATGCAAGTCGAGCGGACAGAAGGGAGCTTGCTCCCGGATGTTAGCGGCGGACGGGTGAGTAACACGTGGGTAACCTGCCTGTAAGACTGGGATAACTCCGGGAAACCGGAGCTAATACCGGATAGTTCCTTGAACCGCATGGTTCAAGGATGAAAGACGGTTTCGGCTGTCACTTACAGATGGACCCGCGGCGCATTAGCTAGTTGGTGGGGTAATGGCTCACCAAGGCGACGATGCGTAGCCGACCTGAGAGGGTGATCGGCCACACTGGGACTGAGACACGGCCCAGACTCCTACGGGAGGCAGCAGTAGGGAATCTTCCGCAATGGACGAAAGTCTGACGGAGCAACGCCGCGTGAGTGATGAAGGTTTTCGGATCGTAAAGCTCTGTTGTTAGGGAAGAACAAGTGCGAGAGTAACTGCTCGCACCTTGACGGTACCTAACCAGAAAGCCACGGCTAACTACGTGCCAGCAGCCGCGGTAATACGTAGGTGGCAAGCGTTGTCCGGAATTATTGGGCGTAAAGGGCTCGCAGGCGGTTTCTTAAGTCTGATGTGAAAGCCCCCGGCTCAACCGGGGAGGGTCATTGGAAACTGGGAAACTTGAGTGCAGAAGAGGAGAGTGGAATTCCACGTGTAGCGGTGAAATGCGTAGAGATGTGGAGGAACACCAGTGGCGAAGGCGACTCTCTGGTCTGTAACTGACGCTGAGGAGCGAAAGCGTGGGGAGCGAACAGGATTAGATACCCTGGTAGTCCACGCCGTAAACGATGAGTGCTAAGTGTTAGGGGGTTTCCGCCCCTTAGTGCTGCAGCTAACGCATTAAGCACTCCGCCTGGGGAGTACGGTCGCAAGACTGAAACTCAAAGGAATTGACGGGGGCCCGCACAAGCGGTGGAGCATGTGGTTTAATTCGAAGCAACGCGAAGAACCTTACCAGGTCTTGACATCCTCTGACAACCCTAGAGATAGGGCTTTCCCTTCGGGGACAGAGTGACAGGTGGTGCATGGTTGTCGTCAGCTCGTGTCGTGAGATGTTGGGTTAAGTCCCGCAACGAGCGCAACCCTTGATCTTAGTTGCCAGCATTCAGTTGGGCACTCTAAGGTGACTGCCGGTGACAAACCGGAGGAAGGTGGGGATGACGTCAAATCATCATGCCCCTTATGACCTGGGCTACACACGTGCTACAATGGACAGAACAAAGGGCTGCAAGACCGCAAGGTTTAGCCAATCCCATAAATCTGTTCTCAGTTCGGATCGCAGTCTGCAACTCGACTGCGTGAAGCTGGAATCGCTAGTAATCGCGGATCAGCATGCCGCGGTGAATACGTTCCCGGGCCTTGTACACACCGCCCGTCACACCACGAGAGTTTGCAACACCCGAAGTCGGTGAGGTAACCTTTATGGAGCCAGCCGCCGAAGGTGGGGCAGATGATTGGGGTGAAGTCGTAACAAGGTAGCCGTATCGGAAGGTGCGGCTGGATCACCTCCTTTCTAAGGATATATGGAGCAGCGTACGTTTTCGTCTTGTTTAGTTTTGAAGGAACTTGCAAAAGATCCTACAACATCATATCTTCGATATGAAAGATGGGCCTGTAGCTCAGCTGGTTAGAGCGCACGCCTGATAAGCGTGAGGTCGGTGGTTCGAGTCCACTCAGGCCCACCATCTTCTATTAAATCGGGGCCTTAGCTCAGCTGGGAGAGCGCCTGCCTTGCACGCAGGAGGTCAGCGGTTCGATCCCGCTAGGCTCCACCAACGTGTTCTTTGAAAACTAGATAACAATAAGTAATACATTCACATTGAATGCAATGCAAAGTTCATCACACATAGTGATTCTTTCTAAAGTAAGAAATGGTTAAGTTAGAAAGGGCGCACGGTGGATGCCTTGGCACTAGGAGCCGATGAAGGACGGGACGAACACCGATATGCTTCGGGGAGCTGTAAGCAAGCTTTGATCCGGAGATTTCCGAATGGGGAAACCCACTGCTCGTAATGGAGTAGTATCCATACTTGAATACATAGAGTATGAGAAGGCATACCCGGGGAACTGAAACATCTAAGTACCCGGAGGAAGAGAAAGCAAATGCGATTCCCTGAGTAGCGGCGAGCGAAACGGGAACAGCCCAAACCAAGAGGCTTGCCTCTTGGGGTTGTAGGACACTCTATACGGAGTTACAAAGGAATGATATAAGCGAAGAGGTCTGGAAAGGCCCGCCAAAGAAGGTAACAGCCCTGTAACTGAAATGTCGTTCTCTCCAGAGTGGATCCTGAGTACGGCGGAACACGTGAAATTCCGTCGGAATCCGGGAGGACCATCTCCCAAGGCTAAATACTCCCTAGTGACCGATAGTGAACCAGTACCGTGAGGGAAAGGTGAAAAGCACCCCGGAAGGGGAGTGAAATAGATCCTGAAACCGTGTGCCTACAAGTAGTCAGAGCCCGTTAACGGGTGATGGCGTGCCTTTTGTAGAATGAACCGGCGAGTTACGATCCCGTGCAAGGTTAAGCAGAAGATGCGGAGCCGCAGCGAAAGCGAGTCTGAATAGGGCGCATGAGTACGTGGTCGTAGACCCGAAACCAGGTGATCTACCCATGTCCAGGGTGAAGTTCAGGTAACACTGAATGGAGGCCCGAACCCACGCACGTTGAAAAGTGCGGGGATGAGGTGTGGGTAGGGGTGAAATGCCAATCGAACCTGGAGATAGCTGGTTCTCTCCGAAATAGCTTTAGGGCTAGCCTCAAGGTAAGAGTCTCGGAGGTAGAGCACTGATTGGACTAGGGGCCCCTACCGGGTTACCGAATTCAGTCAAACTCCGAATGCCGATGACTTATCCTTGGGAGTCAGACTGCGAGTGATAAGATCCGTAGTCGAAAGGGAAACAGCCCAGACCGCCAGCTAAGGTCCCAAAGTATACGTTAAGTGGAAAAGGATGTGGAGTTGCTTAGACAACCAGGATGTTGGCTTAGAAGCAGCCACCATTTAAAGAGTGCGTAATAGCTCACTGGTCGAGTGACTCTGCGCCGAAAATGTACCGGGGCTAAACGTATCACCGAAGCTGCGGACTGTTCTTACGAACAGTGGTAGGAGAGCGTTCTAAGGGCTGTGAAGCCAGACCGGAAGGACTGGTGGAGCGCTTAGAAGTGAGAATGCCGGTATGAGTAGCGAAAGACGGGTGAGAATCCCGTCCACCGAATGCCTAAGGTTTCCTGAGGAAGGCTCGTCCGCTCAGGGTTAGTCGGGACCTAAGCCGAGGCCGAAAGGCGTAGGCGATGGACAACAGGTTGATATTCCTGTACCACCTCCTCACCATTTGAGCAATGGGGGGACGCAGGAGGATAGGGTAAGCGCGGTATTGGATATCCGCGTCCAAGCAGTTAGGCTGGGAAATAGGCAAATCCGTTTCCCGTAAAGGCTGAGCTGTGATGGCGAGCGAAATTTAGTAGCGAAGTTCCTGATTCCACACTGCCAAGAAAAGCCTCTAGCGAGGTGAGAGGTGCCCGTACCGCAAACCGACACAGGTAGGCGAGGAGAGAATCCTAAGGTGATCGAGAGAACTCTCGTTAAGGAACTCGGCAAAATGACCCCGTAACTTCGGGAGAAGGGGTGCTTCTTAGGGTGTTAAAGCCCCGAGAAGCCGCAGTGAATAGGCCCAGGCGACTGTTTAGCAAAAACACAGGTCTCTGCGAAGCCGTAAGGCGAAGTATAGGGGCTGACGCCTGCCCGGTGCTGGAAGGTTAAGAGGAGCGCTTAGCGTAAGCGAAGGTGCGAATTGAAGCCCCAGTAAACGGCGGCCGTAACTATAACGGTCCTAAGGTAGCGAAATTCCTTGTCGGGTAAGTTCCGACCCGCACGAAAGGCGCAACGATCTGGGCACTGTCTCAACGAGAGACTCGGTGAAATTATAGTACCTGTGAAGATGCAGGTTACCCGCGACAGGACGGAAAGACCCCGTGGAGCTTTACTGCAGCCTGATATTGAATGTTGGTACAGCTTGTACAGGATAGGTAGGAGCCTTGGAAACCGGAGCGCTAGCTTCGGTGGAGGCATCGGTGGGATACTACCCTGGCTGTATTGACCTTCTAACCCGCTGCCCTTATCGGGCAGGGAGACAGTGTCAGGTGGGCAGTTTGACTGGGGCGGTCGCCTCCTAAAATGTAACGGAGGCGCCCAAAGGTTCCCTCAGAATGGTTGGAAATCATTCGCAGAGTGTAAAGGCACAAGGGAGCTTGACTGCGAGACCTACAAGTCGAGCAGGGACGAAAGTCGGGCTTAGTGATCCGGTGGTTCCGCATGGAAGGGCCATCGCTCAACGGATAAAAGCTACCCCGGGGATAACAGGCTTATCTCCCCCAAGAGTCCACATCGACGGGGAGGTTTGGCACCTCGATGTCGGCTCATCGCATCCTGGGGCTGTAGTCGGTCCCAAGGGTTGGGCTGTTCGCCCATTAAAGCGGTACGCGAGCTGGGTTCAGAACGTCGTGAGACAGTTCGGTCCCTATCCGTCGCGGGCGCAGGAAATTTGAGAGGAGCTGTCCTTAGTACGAGAGGACCGGGATGGACGCACCGCTGGTGTACCAGTTGTTCTGCCAAGGGCATCGCTGGGTAGCTATGTGCGGACGGGATAAGTGCTGAAAGCATCTAAGCATGAAGCCCCCCTCAAGATGAGATTTCCCATTCCGCAAGGAAGTAAGATCCCTGAAAGATGATCAGGTTGATAGGTCTGAGGTGGAAGCGTGGTGACACGTGGAGCTGACAGATACTAATAGATCGAGGACTTAACCTATATTCTAATGTGAAGCATGAACATTGTTATCTAGTTTTGAGAGAACATTCTCTCCATCAGGTTTGGTGGCGATAGCGAAGAGGTCACACCCGTTCCCATACCGAACACGGAAGTTAAGCTCTTCAGCGCCGATGGTAGTTGGGGGTTTCCCCCTGTGAGAGTAGGACGCCGCCAAGCTTTTATAAGGATCAGTTCCAGTCGGAACTGGTCTTTTTTGTTTTTTAAGAAAAGGAACAAACACTCGATCTGACATGGATACATATACTAAACTACCATCTAAAACATTCTTAATTTTGTATACAATTGAAAGCGCTAGGGCATACTGAAGCTATAAGTGGAGGTGTCACAATGAGCAAAAAAGAGCGAGAAGCGATTTGTTTGATTTGTGAAGAGAAAAAAACAAAGGGAATTTATTTATATCATCAGTTTTTGTGCCGAGAATGTGAGCGAAAGTTAATTTCTACATCGACCTCGGATCCTAGCTATGCCGATTATGTTAGAAAGCTTAAAAATCTTCATACGCCGCCTTTGTATTCATAGACCATTTAGATGGTCTTTTTTTATGAGCCATGAAGGATTAGGCCTGTTTTTTGGAACTTAGTTTGGACATCATCCGTAATTAATAATAAGATAAACAGAGAGCCTGATTATTCATAGGAGTCGATGAACATGAAATCAATTTTTTATACTTTTATATGGGCCATCCTCTCTACTTTTTTTTCGCTTGTGATTTTAACCGTCAGTATTGGGATTTTCCATCATCATGTTGGATTATCGATACTGTATGCGATGATGGGGTGGGGCGTGATGTTTGCAGGGAGCAGATGGGTTGCTTTCCAGTTGTTTTTAAAGAAACACGGACTGTCTCGTAGTGATTATGTATATATCAAACAGCATTTAAAAGAAGCAGGACAAAAGCTCGTACGTTTAAAGAAGGCTTTATTTGCTGTGAAGAACGTACAGACGATCAAACATAATTATGAAATTCTTCGACTTGCACGACGAATCTATACGATTACAAAAAAAGAGCCGACCCGATTTTATGATGCACAGCGTTTTTATTTCGAAAGCTTGGATTCTGTCGTTGAACTAACTGAAAAATATGCACTATTGTATAATCAGCCTGATCGCAGTCATGAGCTGGAAATGACACTGAGCCAAACTCGAGTGACGCTGACAGAGCTGCAAAAGCAATTGACGAATGATTTGCAACAAGTATTAGGAAGAGACATAGAAGCCCTCCATATTGAGCTTGAAGTGGCAGATAAAATGATAAAGAAATAATGAAAGGAGTCAAATGCAATGAAACCAGAAGATCACATCACATCATCACCTGCTTCCACTACAGATCTTCAGTTTCGGGTGTTTGATACCTTATCTGATGAGGAGAAACAAGAAGCCATACAGCGTGCCGAGCAGATCCCTGACAATCCGCAAAAGCTGCTTTTCTATGGTACACGTGTTCAGGAACGATTGTTGGAGCAATCACAACAAATGATGAAATACGTTGAGAAAAAAGATATCGATCAAATAGGAGACGTGCTTGAGGCTTTTTTGCAGCAGCTGCATATAGTAGAACCTGAGGATTTACTGCCAAAGAAGCAGGGCTTTTTTTTGAAGTTGTTTCAGCGGGAGAAGCGTTCTACTCAGGAAATTATATCGCGTTTTCAACATGCAAAATCACAGATCGAGAGATTATCAGCAAGGCTTCGTTACGCAAAAGGCGGATTAATCTCGGACCATATGTTATTAGAGCGTTTATTTGAAGAAAATCAAACTTTTTTCCAAGAGATGACGCTGCAGGTTGCAGCAGTTGAAGCGAAGATGACAACTTTAGAGAAGCAGATCATATTAGAAACCGAGCAGACTGGTCATCGGACTATAGAGGAGCAATTGATGAATCAGGAAGTCAATGCAGAAGATTATATGGAGAGGCTGAAGGAACGGAAATATGATTTGCTGCTAAGCCGGCAAATTGCTTTGCAATGTAATGCCCAAATACGAATGATCCAGCATACAAATCATACATTGGCCAATCACATTCAATCCACTGTTTTTGCGTCTATTCCTCTATGGATCAACCAAATGTCGATTGCGTTAACGCATATTCAGCAGCGTGCCAATTCAGCTCTTGAGAATCGAATTCAAAAAACATATGAAAAGGTATCAAAGCAGCAGGGTGAGCTTCTTGAAGAGGCAGCTTCTGCACCTATAGATACGTTGAAAAAGGTTCAACGCCAATTAGCCGAAACCTTACAGGAAACGTTACAGGTGAAAGAGCATGGAAGCCAAGAGCGAGCTCAATTGAAAAGCAGCATGTATGAGGCAGAACAGCAGCTGACGAATCACCAACCAATAAAGGAATGAGAATCCATCTTTCGGTTCCTTTGTATGAACGTTATAATAGACATAAGATATCGTTAAAGTGAAAAGGGTCGATTTGTTTGAAAACACCTTTATATATAGCATTAGTACAACATGCGGAAAAGAAGCCTTATTCTTTTCACGTTCCAGGACATCACAATGGAGATGTCTTTTTTGATGAGGCACGGTCTTATTATGAGTCAATTCTTCAGCTGGATGTAACAGAGCTTGAAGGATTAGATGATCTCCATAATCCAACTGGTGTGATTCAAGAGGCTGAACATTTATTGGCAAAGCTATATGGTTCAGATCAAAGCTTTTTCCTTGTGAATGGGACAACTGTCGGAAATTTAGCGATGGTGATGGCAGCCTGTCGTGGGGGAGATGAGATTTTCGTCCAGCGAAATTGTCATAAGTCTGTTTACCATGCGGTTGAGCTTGCAGGAGCAACGCCTATTATGTTAGAAGCTGAGGTAGATCCACACCTGCATGTTCCAACACATGTGACGGATGAAACAGTCAATAAAGCTATAGCAAAACATCCTAATGCCCGGGCGATCGTTTTGACTTATCCGAACTACTACGGTCATGCAGCTAATTTATCAAAGCTGATTCACATGTGCCACGAAGCGGGTATAATCGTTTTGGTTGATGAGGCACATGGTGCACATTTTGTATTAGGCGGCGCTTTTCCTCCATCTGCTCTTTCCTATGGAGCTGACGTGGTGGTACAATCAGCACATAAAACCCTTCCGGCAATGACGATGGGATCCTACCTTCATCTTCAGGGGGGGCGAATGGATGCAAAACGGTTGAAAACATTCCTCACGATGCTTCAAAGCAGTTCTCCATCCTATCCAATTATGGCCTCATTAGATGTGGCAAGAGCTTATGTCGAGGAGATCAAGAAAAAAGGGATCTTGGATGGAATCATGAAAGGGCTGGCAGAGCTGAAAAATGAGTTCAACCGAATACCTCAGCTTGAAGTGGTCGAGTCTGAATGGCTTTCTAACGATCCATTAAAATGTGTCATTCGATCAACAAAAGGGCTGACTGGTTATGAACTAAAACGAGTGCTTGAGTCAGTTGAGGTTCACCCAGAGCTTGCAGACGAACATCAGGTTTTACTTGTCTTTGGCTTAGAACAGAAGAAGGATATTCCTTTTAAACGGATAGAGCAGGTCCTTAATCAAAGCGATTCATTGCTCAAAGGAAAAGATCATATCCAACGTGAGGCGCTGACGATTGAGAACGATGATTATAGACAGGGTATAGAAGCCGTTTCATTTGAACATGCAGCAGGCCGGGTTAGTGCAGAATCTGTTATTCCATATCCACCGGGTATTCCTTTGATCGTTAAGGGAGAGCGTATTGAAAGCGATCAAATTGCTGCTTTAAGCCGTTTGCTTGGACATCAGGTTCATGTTCAAGCCAGTCAGGTGATTCATCAGAGAAAATTATATGTTTATATAGAAGAGGAGACACTATGAGCGGTATGTTTATTACGTTTGAAGGGCCGGAGGGTGCCGGAAAAACGACAGTGATTCAGAAAGTGTATGAAGAAATGGAACGCCAAGGATATGCAGTGATGGCGACACGTGAGCCTGGCGGCATTGACATTGCAGAGCAGATTCGTGAAGTCATTTTAAATGAAAAAAACACAAAAATGGACGCGAAAACAGAAGCTTTGCTGTATGCAGCCGCAAGAAGGCAGCATTTGGCTGAGAAGGTAGAACCGGCATTACAGCGCGGGCAGACGGTTTTATGTGATCGTTTTGTCGATAGCTCCCTTGCTTATCAAGGCTATGCGAGAGGGCTTGGGATTGAAGAAGTAAAGTCAATTAACGACTTTGCTATTAATGGCACGATGCCGCAATTGACCATTTATTTTTCTATTACACCTGAGGAAGGGCTAAAGCGAATTGATGCCAACCAGGGAAGAGAAAAGAATCGATTAGACATGGAGACGCTGAATTTCCACCAGCTGGTCAGAGAAGGTTATGAACTGCTTATTGCACAATCACCAGAACGATTCCGTGTAGTGGATGCGTCTCAGCCGATGCAGGCTGTCTATGAAGAAGTCCTTCAATTGATTCAGGACACATTAAAGCAAAATCAAATATGACCTAATTCCCAATCGTTGTTATAATATAGAGGAAGACATCGGCATGTCATCTGTGCCTAAAATAAAGGAGGCCAATCAAATGAAATTAATTGTTGCCGTTGTACAGGACCAAGATAGCAGCAAGTTGTTGAAAATATTGACTGAACATCATTTCGGCGTGACAAAATTAGCTTCAACTGGTGGGTTTTTAAAGTCTGGGAATACGACTTTTATTATTGGTTGTGATGATGTCCGGGTGGATAAAGCATTGCAGCTTATAAAAGAAAATTGCCGTAAACGTGATCAAATGATCGCGCCTGTATCCCCAATGGGTGGAAATGCAGATTCATACGTACCATACCCTGTTGAGGTTGAAGTTGGCGGAGCTACTGTCTTTATTCTGCCAGTTGAACAATTTCATCAATTTTAAGGATGGGTTGCTGTGAAAATTAATCAAGATATGCGGCTGCGCTTAGAAAAGCGTGAACTTCAAGCGATGAAAGGAAACCAGACATCTGCCTCCTTCAAAGCTTCGATGGAGACGCAAAGCGGCAAACTGCGCTTAGAACAGCTGACGGTCATGCTAAGTGATATCGAAGTGTTCGGTAAAAAGCTCGCAAAGTCACGAAACCTTAAGGATTTGGCTAGGTTTAAAGGACTGGTGAAGCGCTTTGTGAAAGAGACAGTCGATAATGGTTTAAATATAGAAACATCAAGAAGTTTTGACATTTATGGCAACACACGTACACTCGCTTTAGTCAAAGCGCTGGATGAAAAGCTGATTGAATTAACAGAGGATATGATGAATCAAGAGAAACCATCTATTGATTTGCTTGAACGTATTGGAGAAATAAAAGGTTTATTGATTAACCTTTACACATAGAGAGTGATAACATGGCAATTAGCTGGGATGACATGAATGATTTGCAGCCGCGCGTCATGCGGCTGATTTTTAATAGTATTGATAAAGACCGACTTGCGCATGCCTACTTATTTGAAGGAAAAAAAGGGACAGGAAAACTGGATGCAGCGATGCTTTTGGCTAAGAGCTTTTTTTGTTTGGAATCAGGAGTGAAACCATGTGAATCCTGTCAAAACTGCAAAAGGATTGCATCAGGAAACCATCCCGATTTACATCTTGTACAGCCCGATGGCCAATCAATTAAGAAGGCGCAAGTGCAGGCACTGCAAGAGGAATTTACAAAAGCAGGTGTAGAATCTCACCGGAAAATGTATATTATTCTTCATGCGGACAAAATGACGGTCAATGCCGCGAACAGTTTATTGAAGTTCCTAGAGGAGCCTAATCGGGAAACGATGGCGGTTTTAATCACTGAGCAATCGCATAAAATGCTGGATACGATTATTTCAAGATGTCAGATGCTCAGCTTTCAGCCGCTGCAGCCACAATCCTTGGAGCAGCAGCTTTTACAAGAAGGCGTATCTCAGCATCTCGCAAGGCTTTTGTCGAATTTAACCAATAATTTGGCTGAAGCACTCGAATTAAGTCGAAATGATCAGTTTGCAGAGTCTAGAGCGAAAGTGATAAAATTGTATGAAGTCTTACACCAGCGAAAAGAACATGCATTTTTTTATATACAGGATCAATGGATGCCTTTTTTCAAAGAGAAAGACCTTCAAGAAACAGGTCTGGATATGCTTTTATTTATATATCGTGATGTATTGTCGATTCAAATAGGAAATGAAGATAAAGTCATTTATCAAGACTTATTCCAGACAATGAAGCAGCATGCGCTGCATTCCACACAGCAGATGGTGACCAGCCAGATCCTTGCTGTACTAGAAGCGAAAAAGAGACTTCAATCCAACGTGAATGCCCAAGGGCTGATGGAGCAATTGGTGTTGATGTTGCAGGAGGGATAAGCTTGTACAACGTAATTGGTGTTCGCTTTAAAAAAGCGGGCAAAATCTATTATTTCGATCCTAATGGATTTCATATAGAAAATGATAGTTGTGTCATTGTAGAAACGGTCAGAGGGGTTGAGTACGGACAAGTGGTCATCGCTAACAAAAAAGTAGATGAACACGATGTGGTTCTCCCTCTGCGTAAAGTCATTCGTGTAGCAGACGAAAGAGACCGGCTCATCGTTGAAGAAAACAAAGAAGCAGCGATGACAGCCTTTGATACATGTCTTCAGAAGGTAAGTGAACATGGGCTAGAAATGAAACTGGTTGATGTTGAATTTACATTTGACCGAAACAAGGTCATCTTCTACTTCACAGCGGATGGCAGAGTCGATTTCCGTGAGCTAGTGAAGGACCTTGCATCAATCTTCAAGACGAGAATTGAACTTCGCCAGATTGGTGTAAGAGACGAGGCAAAAATGCTTGGCGGAATTGGTCCTTGCGGGCGAATGCTTTGCTGTTCGACATTCTTAGGAGACTTTGAACCAGTGTCTATTAAGATGGCAAAGGATCAAAACCTGTCGTTAAATCCTACAAAAATTTCAGGACTTTGCGGCCGTTTGATGTGCTGCTTGAAATATGAGAATGATGAGTATGAAACAGCGAAAGAACAATTACCGGATATCGGCGAAACGATTCAGACGTCAAATGGCTCTGCAAAGGTAGTAGGGCTCAATATTTTAGAACGAATTTTGCAAGTTGAATTAACCGGGCAAGAAAAAGTGATAGAATATACATGGGAAGAATTATTACAAGAAGGCGTTGTATCTGCACAAACAACTGAGTAACGAGGTGTGCCACCTTGGATAAAAAGGAACTATTTGATACGGTGATTAATTTAGAAGAACAAATTGGTTCTCTTTATCGCCAGTTAGGTGATTTGAAAAATCATATCGGTGAAGTGATTGAAGAAAATCACCAGCTGCAGATGGAGAATCAGCACTTGCGTGAACGTCTGGATCAGTCCGATCGAGACAAATCGTCTGAGGCAGAGAATGATTCTGCTCAGAAGCCAAGTCATTCTGATATAGGAGAAGGTCATGATAACCTGGCCCGGTTATATCAGGAGGGCTTCCATATTTGTAATGTACATTATGGGAGCATTCGTAAAGAGGGAGACTGTTTGTTCTGTCTGTCATTTTTAAATAAAAAATGAGAAAAGGCTTCCGCTGAATCGGGAGCCTTTTTCACAGGAAAAGAAAGGATACATCATGGTTTCGTTAAGAGAAGATGAACGTTTAGATTACTTGCTCGCCGAAGATATGAAGATTATACAAAGTAAAACTGTGTTTGCCTTTTCATTGGATGCAGTGTTATTAGCTAAATTTGCGTATGTTCCGATCCAGAAAGGGGAGATCATTGATCTTTGTACCGGAAATGGCATCGTGCCATTGCTGCTTTCAACTCGTTCTAAGGCCTCGATTACGGGTGTTGAAATTCAAGAACGGCTGTTTGATATGGCCAAAAGAAGTGTGGAGTATAATCAACTTGAGCACCAGATCGAATTGATTCGTGGTGACTTGAATGATATGCCGGAACGCTACGGCAACCATAAAGTTGATGTGATTACATGTAACCCGCCATATTTTAAAACACCTTCTAAGGATGAAATCAATGAAAATGAATATTTGGCGATTGCACGGCATGAAATTCATTGTACATTAGAAGATGTCATTCGTGTTTCTTCCACGCTGCTAAAGCAAGGGGGGAAACTGGCGATGGTTCATCGACCAGGACGGCTGCTTGAGATTGTAGAATTAATGAAGAAATACCGAATTGAGCCAAAACGAATTCAATTTGTTTATCCCAAACAAGGGAAAGAAGCCAATACCATCTTGGTAGAGGGCATAAAAGATGGAAAACCAGATCTGAAAATTCTCCCGCCTCTTTTTGTTTATGGGGAAGACCAGGAGTATACAGATGAAATCAGGACGATACTGTATGGAGAAGCATAATCATTATTTCTATGTATTAAAATGTGCAGATGGCAGCCTGTATGCGGGTTATACAAATGATTTACAAAAAAGATTGATGACCCACAATAGTGGAAAGGGAGCAAAGTATACAAGAGCGAGACGGCCGGTTGAGCTTTTTTATCATGAATGTTTTGCAACCAAAAGAGAAGCCATGCAGCAAGAATATCGTTTCAAAACGTGGACGAGGAAAAAGAAAGACATTTATATAGAAGAAATGCGAATGGAAAAGGAGGCGGCACATGAAAAAGACACAGAAAAGCTTTGATGGTCAATCTGATATGGGCATTCTTTATCTCGTTCCAACCCCGATTGGAAATCTAGAAGATATGACGTTCCGCGCGATACAAACGTTAAAAGATGTAGATTATATTGCCGCAGAAGATACAAGGCAAACGAAAAAGCTTTGTCATGTATACGAGATTGATACACCATTAACGAGTTATCATGAGCATAACAAAGACAGCAGCGGCCACAAATTAATCGAATGGCTAAAAGAAGGGAAAAATATCGCTCTCGTGAGTGATGCCGGTTTACCGACGATTTCAGATCCAGGGGCTGAAGTGGTTCGAGATTTTACTAGCATCGGAGGCTATGTCATTCCGTTACCTGGCGCAAATGCTGCATTAACGGCACTCATTGCATCAGGAATCGCGCCTCAGCCATTTTTCTTTTATGGTTTTCTCGACCGTCAAAAAAAAGAAAAGAAAAAGCAGCTTGAAGCCTTGAAGAAACGCCAAGAAACGGTCATTTTCTATGAAGCGCCCCATCGATTAAAAGAAACGCTGACTTTGATAAAGGAAGTGTGGGGAAATCGGAACATCGCAATTACGAGAGAACTGACGAAAAAATTCGAAGAGTTTATTCGTGGAGATTTAGAGTCTGTGCTGACATGGGCTGCGGAGAATCAAATCCGAGGTGAGTTCTGTCTTGTGGTACAAGGAAATGATCAAGCTGAAGAAGAGCTAAATGAAGAAGCATGGTGGACGTCCTTATCTGAAAAAGAACATGTGATCCATTACATAGAGGAAGGGTTAACGTCGAAAGAAGCTATTAAACGTACAGCTGTCGAACGTGGTGTGCCAAAGCGCACGATATACGATGCCTATCATATTGAACAATAAAGAAAGGTTCTTGCAAACGGTGCAAGAACCTTTTTTATATGAACCTTATTTTTGTGATTGAAGTTGGTTTTGGATTTCGTTAATGATTTGCTCTGCACCTTCACGGCTAAGAACTAATTTACCATTAGCAAGTTTAAGGTTATCGTCTGATACTTCACCTGTTACTTGGCAAGTCATGTTTGGTTTATATTTTTTTAGGATAATTTTTTCATCATCAACATAAATTTCCAAAGCGTCTTTTTCAGCGATTCCTAGCGTACGGCGAAGTTCGATTGGAATCACCACGCGTCCTAATTCGTCAACTTTACGTACAATACCTGTAGATTTCATCTTCATTCTCCTCCCAAAAAGAACTTATTCTTAAAATAATATTATCTTCGTCATTATTCGACAAATTCCTTACATTCCTAGCATAACAAGGTTTCCATAAATCGTCAATCATTTTGTTTACTATTGTTTGTAAAATATGACTCTTAAAGTCAAAAGACCTTGAAACTACTGATGTATAAGGATTTTGTAGGCTTTTTCTATGAAAATGTAAGAAATGACGAGTTCAGATTAACAAGACTTTTGCCCTAATTTAGCCAATTGTAAATCTGGAAATAGATTTCATACGACAATATTCGACAAAATGTCGACGGGTTTGTCGTTTTTTTGAAAAACTCATCTTTTTCGTTCATTTCATCTTGTTCTATGTATATATGCTTGATCTTAAAGGCTAAGATGGTATCATAGAGAAAGCACAAGTGCAAAATTGAATGAATTGATCTGACACATTTTCATGTAATGATGATAACCGCTCTCGTCCATTGGGCGGGAGTTTTTGACATTTACACACACGCAGGAGGTTCCGACATGCCAGAAAAGAAAAAAACGTTTTATCTGACAACACCTATTTACTATCCGAGCGGAAAATTACATATTGGACATGCTTATACGACAGTAGCAGGAGATGCTATGGCTCGTTATAAACGTCTTCAAGGCTATGATGTGATGTATTTAACAGGTACAGATGAGCACGGACAAAAAATTCAGCAAAAAGCTGAAGAACAAAATATCACACCGATCGAGTATTTAGATCCAGTTGTTGAAGACATTCAAACATTATGGAAGAAACTCGACATTTCTAATGATGACTTCATCCGTACAACGGAAAAAAGACATACGAAAATCATTGAGCAAGTCTTCCAAAAACTGCTTGATCAAGGCGATATTTATTTAGATCAATACGAGGGCTGGTACAGTATTCCTGATGAGACATTCTATACGGAAACACAGCTTGTTGATGTTGAGCGTAATGAGAAAGGGGAAGTCATTGGCGGGAAAAGCCCTGACAGCGGCCACCCTGTTGAATTAATTAAAGAGGAATCATATTTCTTCCGCATGAGTAAGTATGCAGATCGTTTGCTCGACTATTACGAAAAGAATCCATCGTTTATTCAGCCTGAATCAAGAAAGAATGAAATGATTAATAACTTCATTAAACCAGGTTTAGAGGATTTAGCAGTATCAAGAACAACCTTTGATTGGGGAATTAAAGTTCCTAACAATCCAAAGCACGTCATTTATGTATGGATTGATGCGTTATTCAACTATTTAACTGCGATTGGCTATGGAACAGATCAAGATGAAAAATACAAAAAATATTGGCCTGCCAACGTACATCTCGTAGGGAAAGAAATTGTACGTTTCCATACGATTTATTGGCCGATTATGCTTATGGCATTAGATCTGCCTCTGCCGAAACAAATTTTCGCACACGGCTGGCTGCTCATGAAAGATGGCAAAATGTCTAAATCAAAAGGGAATGTGGTAGATCCGGTCACATTAATTGATCGCTATGGTCTCGATGCCCTTCGTTATTATCTGCTTCGCGAAGTACCATTTGGTGCGGATGGTGTGTTTACACCAGAAGGATTCGTGGAACGTGTAAACTATGACCTTGCCAATGATTTAGGTAACTTGCTTAATCGTACAGTTGCGATGGTACAAAAATATTTTGACGGCACTTTAAGCAGCTATAAGGGTCCTGTTAATGAGTTTGATGAAGAGCTGAAAGCAGTCGCTGAGCAAACAGTCAAAGCCTATGAAGAGGCGATGGAAAACCTTGAATTCTCTGTGGCTCTTTCAAATGTTTGGACATTAATCAGCAGAACCAATAAATATATTGATCAAACAGCTCCATGGGTGCTGGCAAAGGATGAAACAAAACGAAAAGAACTGCATTCTGTTATGTATCATTTAGCAGAATCACTTCGAATCACAGCAGTACTCTTAACGCCATTCCTAACGAAAACACCCGAGAAAATCTTCTTCCAGCTTGGAATTGAAGAAGAGAAGCTCAAAAGCTGGGACAGTATCCTATCATTTGGTGCGATTCAACAAGCGACGGTACAAAAAGGAGAGCCTTTGTTCCCGCGTTTAGAAGTTGAAGAAGAAGTAGCCTACATTAAAGAAAAAATGCAGGGAAGTGCACCTAAGGTAGAAGAAGAGAAAGTGGAAATCGAAGAAACGGAATTACCTGAGCTGGGAGCAGAAATTGCATTTGATGATTTCTCGAAAGTCGATCTTCGAGTTGCACAAGTATTGGAAGCAGCTCCAGTTAAAAAAGCGGATCGTCTCTTAAAGCTTCAGCTTGATTTTGGATTTGAAAAAAGACAAATAGTTTCTGGGATTGCCAAGCACTATCAACCAGAGGAATTAGTAGGGAAGAAGCTTGTTTGCGTAGCGAATCTTACCCCAGTTAAACTCCGAGGGGAAATTTCCCAGGGAATGATTTTAACTGGAGAAACTGGCGGGAAATTGCAGGTTCTTGAAGTAGATCAATCTCTAGCAAATGGAACAAAAATTTTATAAATCAACAAAGGTGTTCCACGTGTAACATTTCGTCGAACACCTTTTGTTTTTTAGAAGAATTGTCGAAAGGAGCAATCAACCATGTTATTTGATACACATGCCCACTTAAATGCAGAACAATACAATGAAGACTTAGAGCAGGTGATCGAAAGAGCGAAAAGCGAAAAAGTTGAGAAAATCGTGGTGGTAGGGTTTGACCGCCCAACAATTACGAGAGCGATGGAGTTAATTGAAGAGTATGATTTCATATATGCAGCTATCGGCTGGCATCCAGTCGATGCCATTGATATGACAGATGAGGATTTGGCTTGGATCAAAGATTTATCTCAACACGAAAAAGTGGTTGCGATTGGAGAAATGGGTCTGGATTACTATTGGGACAAGTCGCCAAAAGATGTGCAAAAGGAAGTCTTTAGACGCCAAATTGCTCTTGCGAAGGAAGTGAATCTTCCAATCGTTATTCATAACCGTGACGCAACGGAAGATGTCGTGACGATTTTAAAGGAAGAGGGAGCAGCTGAGGTTGGAGGTATTATGCACTGCTTTACTGGCAGTCTGGAAACTGCAAAAGCGTGTATGGAGATGAACTTTTATATTTCATTCGGTGGACCCGTGACATTTAAAAATGCCAAAAAGCCAAAGGAAGTTGTAAAGGAGATACCAAGTGACCGGCTCTTGATTGAAACAGACTGCCCTTACTTAACGCCAGTGCCATTTAGAGGGAAACGTAACGAGCCAAGTTATGTGAAATATATCGCAGAACAAATTGCGGAGCTGAGAGAAATCAGCTTTGAAGAGCTTGCTGAATTGACAACAAAAAATGCAAAAAAAGTTTTCCGTATAAACTGACAGTATATGATGTCAATCCTTGTTTAAGCTTGTCCAATTGTGAAACATAACGAAAAAGTTCTACACGTTTGCGCCTCCTCATAGGATAAGTTGTCGATAAGTCTTTCTTCCCTTCCTTCCATAAATCTCCCATAATAGGTTTACAATCGAGCATTTTTGTACAGTGGGTGGAAGGGTTGACAGGTTTTGAGATACTCTATATAATCTCTCCGAGGAGAAGGAGGCGTTTTTCATCGTACAAAAAATGAAAAATCTGTTTTCTGTTAAGCTAGGAAAAGGCAAGGTTTTATTACTAGTTGTTTGCTTGCTTTTAGCTGGAACTGGAACGGCTTACGGTGCGCATGAGCTCACTAAGCAGTCTATTACCATTTCAATCAATGGTAAAGAGAAGACAATTCGTACACATGAAGAGACAGTAGCTCAGCTGCTTTCAGACCTTGGAATAAGGGCCAAGGCGGAGGATCATATCTCTCCAAGTCTAAATACAAAGATTCAAGACAACATGAACATTGTGTATGATGCGGCTATACCGGTTCACCTGACCCTAGATGGGAAAGAGAAAACGATATGGACAACAGATCAGACGGTTGGAGCATTATTGAAGAATGAGAAGATAGATATTGGGAAGCACGATCAAGTAACTCCAGGAAAGAATGACAAGTTAAAAAAGGATATGAATCTTGTGGTTCAGCAGGCCTTCCAGGTCAGCTTAAATGATGGAGGAAAAGATAAAAAAGTGTGGACCACTTCGACTACGGTCGCTGACTTTTTAAAGCAACAAGAGCTGAAGCTCAAGAAGCACGATAAGATCAAGCCTGCGTTACATAGTAGCCTTTCTAAAAAGAGCGCAGATATAAAGATCACTCGGGTGGAAAAGGTCACCGATGTAGTGGAAGAGAAAATTGCTTTTGATACCAAACATAAAAAGGATCATTCTCTTGAAAAAGGGAAAGAGAAGGTACTTAAAAAAGGTGAAGAAGGTAAATTGAAGAAGCACTATGCCATTGTGAAAGAAAACGGCAAAGTGGTGTCTAAAGAATTGATTAAAGAAGTGACCGAAAAAGATAGTAAGGACCGTTTAGTGGCCATTGGTACACAAGTGACCAAAAAGGAGCCTACAGCGTCCCCTGCGGTTTCGCGAAGCAATGAATCGTCAGGAAAAGAATTTTATGTAGCGTCAACAGCCTATACAGCGAGCTGTGCTGGATGTACGGGCAGAACGTCTACTGGCTTTAATTTAAAAGCAAATCCAGGTGCAAAGGTCATAGCAGTTGATCCGAGTGTCATTCCGCTGGGCTCAAAAGTGTATGTGGAAGGCTATGGTTATGCCGTTGCATCAGACACTGGATCTGCTATAAAAGGGAATAAAATTGATGTGTTCGTCCCAAGTAAGTCGGCAGCTTATCAATGGGGAAATAAACGAGTGAAGATTAGAGTACTCAAATAAACACATCAAATCATTTATATGAACAGAGGGCTTTGCGCACCCTCTGTTTTTTTGGTTATAATAGAAGCACTGTTTTCTAATTAATTAGACGCAAAAGCAGCATGAAAGGTTTCGTTTTTTTAACCAAAAAATGTAGATTGTTTTTGCAAGCGGAGGAATACATGAAAATCAAAGAAATCATTGTGGTGGAGGGTCGTGATGACACTGCCAGAGTGAAGATGGCGGTGGATGCAGATACGATTGAAACAAACGGATCTGCCATTGGCGATACAGTCATTCAACAAGTGCGTCTTGCTCAGGAGACGAGAGGCGTCATTATTTTAACAGATCCCGATTTTCCTGGTGAGAAGATCCGTAAAACCATCGCAGAGGCGGTTCCTGGCTGTAAGCACGCTTTTTTGCCAAAACATCTTGCGAAGGCGAAGCGGGATAAAGGAATTGGTGTCGAGCATGCTTCCTTGGACAGTATTCGGGAATGTCTTGCCCATGTCCATGAAGAAATGGAAGAATCGGAAAGTGACATTACATTAGACGACTTATTTGACGCAGGCCTTATCGGTGGCGAAGCATCGAAACGCCGCCGCGAACGACTAGGAGTGCTTTTAAATATAGGATATACCAATGCGAAGCAGCTGCAAAAGCGCCTTCACATGTTCCAAATAACCAAACATGATTTTATTGCGGCCTTAAAGACCGTCATGCAGGAGGAAGCCGATGAATAAAGATATTGCGACACCCGTCAGAACGAAGGAAATACTGAAGAAGTACGGTTTCTCTTTTAAAAAGAGCTTAGGGCAGAACTTCTTAATTGATACAAATATTTTAGATCGCATTGTCGATCATGCAGAGGTTACAGATGAGACCGGCGTCATTGAAATTGGGCCTGGTATCGGCGCATTGACAGAGCAGCTCGCTAAACGTGCAAAGAAAGTCACCGCTTTTGAAATCGATCAGCGTTTATTGCCTATTTTAAACGATACGCTTTCTCCATATGATAATGTCACGATCATTCATCAAGATGTATTAAAGGCGGATGTGAGAAAGGTCATCGAAGAAAATTTTGCTGACTGTAAAGAAGTGATGGTTGTAGCCAACCTTCCGTATTACGTGACAACACCGATTATTATGAAATTGCTTGAAGAAAACCTTCCATTGAAAGGGATTGTGGTCATGCTGCAAAAAGAAGTAGCAGATCGTATGGCAGCTGTACCTTCATCTAAGGAATACAATTCACTGTCTATCGCAGTTCAATTTTACACGGAAGCAAAAACGGTGATGGTTGTGCCTAAAACGGTTTTTGTTCCTCAGCCAAATGTCGATTCGGCTGTGATTAAGCTGACTGTTCGTGAAACGCCTGCTGTTTCAGTAGAAAATGATGCGTTTTTCTTTCAATTGATTCGAGCGAGCTTTGGCCAGCGCCGGAAAACATTGATGAATAATTTGATGAACAATCTACCTGATGGAAAAAAACATAAAGCCATCATCGAAGAAGCACTTCAAACAGCAGATATTGATGGAAAGCGCCGCGGAGAATCATTATCCATTGAGGAATTTGCCCGTTTGTCGAATGTTTTGCAAAAAGCCCTTTCGTAAGGGCTTTTTTCTTTTGCTTTTCACCACTTCAACTGTTCGGGCATAGGCTAGAAAGAACAGCACATATGAAAGAAGAACATGTTTAGTGCAAGACGATACCAACAGGATATGAGCCTGATTGTGGAGTGAAAAGCATGCAATTTCAAATAGGAGATATGGTGACGAGGGCATCCTATCAAATGGATATTATGTTTCGAATCATTCGAATTGATGAGACAGATCAGCACGAAGCCACTGCCATATTGCATGGGAATGAAGTGAGGCTGATTGCTGATGCTAAGATGTCGGATCTCGTCTTGATTCAAAAAGAGGAGCAGCTGACAAGGGAAAAGGACGACGAACGGAAAATTAACGAATCGCTCGACTTACTAAGACAGGATTATCAGCTGCTACGTGAAAAACAAGAGTATTATACTTCTGGACAATATCAGCATCAGGAACAGTATTTTCACATGCCTGGAAAGGTCCTTCATTTAGATGGAGATGCTTCATACTTAAAGAAATGCTTAGATGTATATGAACGAATTGGTGTACCTGTGTACGGAGTGCATTGTCATGAGAAGAAAATGCCAAGCGTGATCGATTCGTTACTTGATCAATATCGGCCTGATATATTGGTCATTACAGGGCATGATGCGTATTCCAAGCAAAAGGGCGGCGTAAATGATATTGGTGCCTATCGCCATTCTCGTCATTTCGTTGAAACGGTTCAAAAAGCAAGAAAGAAAATTCCTCATTTAGATCAACTTGTGATCTTTGCAGGCGCCTGTCAATCTCATTTCGAATCATTGATCCAGGCAGGTGCCAATTTTGCAAGCTCACCTTCACGTGTGAACATTCATGCGCTCGATCCCGTGTATATCGTTGCGAAGATCAGCTTCACTCCATTTGTAGATCGAATCAATGTGTGGGATGTGCTTCGTAATACATTAACAAGAGAAAAAGGCCTTGGAGGCATCGAGACGAAGGGTGTTCTAAGGGTAGGTATGCCATATAAAAAAGATCATGAATCGACATAACCCGACTGATTTCAGTCTGGTTTTTTTTATGGTCAAAAAGAAATTTCAATAGGATACATAATTCACCGGAATTTGAGAAAAATAGGGAGGAGAAAAGGTAGAAGTTTGTCAAAATTATTTTGTTGACAATGGCTCGTGTTGGTTGATATAATTTAATTTTTATTTGACAAAAATGGGCCGTTGTTGTATAATTATCTCAGTGAGGTGGATGCAATGGCGAAGACTTTGTCCGACATCAAAAGATCGCTTGATGGTAACTTAGGTAAACGTTTGACGTTAAAGGCTAACGGAGGCCGCCGTAAAACAATTGAGCGTTCGGGCATTTTAGCTGAAACGTACCCTTCTGTATTTGTGATTCAATTAGATCAAGATGAGAATTCGTTTGAAAGAGTTTCTTACAGTTATGCAGATATACTGACTGAGACGGTCGAATTAACGTTCGATGATGCCGCTAGCTCAGTCGCCTATTAATGGGCAGTGAACTTTTTGTTTACTGCTTTTTGTTTTGCCTTTTTTTCTGAATGGGAGTCTGTCCATTTTTTGAAAGGGGTAAAAGAAAGGATTCGATACAAAATAAGAAAGCCACAAAAGCAGTGGTACTGATTCGAATTCTCGACTAAAGGGGCTGTTTCGTTTGGGTAGACGCCGAGGCATTATGTCAGATGAGTTCAAATACGAGCTGGCAAAGGATCTTGGATTTTATGATACCGTCAAAAATGGAGGCTGGGGAGAAATTCGTGCGCGTGACGCAGGTAATATGGTCAAACGTGCCATCGAATTAGCTCAGGAGCACATGGCTCAGGATGAGAATCAACGATAGAAAAATGGTCAGGGATACCTCGGGTGTCTCTGGCTTTTTTTGTTGAAAAAGTCAGTGTGCTAGGCGTGAAAGCCAATATTCATCAGATCCATCAAATGTGATACAATATTGATACTTATGTTTAGATGGAGAAGTAGGTGAAATGTTTGCGTATTTTAGAAAAAGCACCGGCAAAAATTAATCTCTCACTTGATGTTCATGGAAAAAGACCGGATGGATATCACGAAGTGGAGATGGTGATGACAACAATAGACCTTGCAGATCGACTTGAGCTGACGGAGCTGGACAAAGATGAAATCCGTGTATCATCTCATAATCGATTTGTGCCAGATGATCAGCGTAACCTGGCTTATCAGGCGGCTAAATTACTCAAAACAAGGTTCGGTATTCAAAAAGGGGTATCGATTGTCATCACAAAAGCAATTCCTGTTGCAGCAGGTTTAGCTGGAGGCAGCAGTGATGCTGCAGCAGCGCTTCGCGGTTTAAACCGTTTGTGGAAGTTAAATCTCACGTTAGATGAACTGGCTGAGCTTGGAGCGGAGATCGGCTCAGATGTGTCTTTTTGTGTACACGGAGGCACAGCACTAGCGACAGGACGTGGAGAGAAACTAAAGCATATCGCGACACCACCGCATTGCTGGGTGATTTTAGCGAAGCCGGTGATTGGGGTATCTACAGCTGAAGTTTATAGACAATATGACGCAAGCAAAGTAGAACACCCAAATGTACAGCGTATGATTGAAGCCATTGAAGCGAAAGATTATAAAGAGATGTGCGGCTCACTCGGTAACGTTCTGGAGTCTGTGACATTAAAGATGTATCCGGAAGTAGATATGATCAAAAGACAGATGAAGCGTTTCGGTGCTGATGCTGTATTAATGAGTGGAAGCGGCCCAACTGTGTTTGGCTTGATTCAATATGAATCGAAGGTACAAAGAATATATAACGGACTGAGAGGATTTTGTGATCAAGTATACGCTGTCCGCATGATCGGCGAACAAAATGCCCTTGATTAAATCCGTATATTAAGTTATATTATTCATAAATTATTCGGGTTCTGGGGGTAAGTTCATGAAGTTTCGTCGAAGCGGCAGATTGGTGGACTTAACAAATTATTTGTTAGCCCACCCGCACGTACTAGTACCTTTAACTTTTTTTGCAGAACGTTATCAATCTGCAAAGTCCTCCATTAGTGAAGACTTAACGATTATCAAACAGACCTTCGAACAGCAGGGAATAGGCACATTGCTTACTGTACCTGGCGCTGCTGGCGGAGTGAAATATATTCCAAAAATACACCTAAAAGAAGCAGATGACGTAGTAAACGATATCGGAGAGGCATTATCAACTCCTGAACGTGTACTTCCTGGCGGTTATTTATATTTAACCGATGTTTTAGGCAATCCATCGATTCTTGCGAAAATCGGTAAGCTGTTTGCGACCATCTTTGCGGATCGTGCGATTGATGTCGTCATGACAGTTGCGACAAAGGGTATTCCGATTGCCTATTCTGTTGCGGGTTATTTAAATGTCCCTGTTGTAATCGTTAGAAAAGATAATAAGGTAACCGAAGGATCAACTGTCAGTATTAATTATGCGTCAGGTTCTTCTAACCGAATTCAAACCATGTCCCTTGCAAAGCGCAGCTTAGATAAAGGCTCCAATGTGTTGATCATTGATGACTTTATGAAAGCGGGCGGAACCATTAACGGCATGATGAATTTGCTTGAAGAATTTAATGCAAATGTTGCAGGGATCGGTGTTCTTTTAGAAGATGAAGGCGTAGATGAACGTCTTGTCGATGAATATGTCTCGTTGTTAAAGCTTTCAACCATTGATATGAAGCAAAAAATCATTGAGATCAATGAAGGCAATTTCCACGAGTTTTTTCATTCGAAAGCGTAAGCTTTGATTAAACATGTATTTGAATGGGAGAGATTGATATGACAAAAGTTGTTCAAACCAAACATGCACCAGCAGCCATTGGACCTTACTCTCAAGGAATTATTGTCAATAACATGTTTTACAGCTCAGGACAGATTCCATTAACTCCAGTTGGAGATTTTGTCAATGGAGATATTAAAGAACAAACTCATCAAGTGTTCCGTAATCTTGAGGCTGTACTTGAAGCAGCAGGTGCTTCCTTTGAAACAGTCGTGAAAGCAACTGTTTTCATTAAAGATATGGAACAATTCGCTGAAGTGAATGAAGTGTACGGTGAGTATTTCCATACACATAAGCCAGCTCGTTCATGTGTGGAAGTGGCAAGACTTCCAAAGGATGCGCTTGTAGAAATAGAAGTAGTTGCATTAGTAAAATAAACAGGCACTCTCAATGAAAGCCGTTTGGTTTCATCATATGCAGGAAAAGACATCATCATGATGTCTTTTTTTATGCTGAAAATGTAAGCGCCGTCACCAATATGACAAATAATGTATAAATATCCCGATATTTCAAAAAAAGTTTAAAAAAAGAGCAGGAGAATTACCACGATCGTTGAATACCTAAGTAATGCTTTTATATTGGGAAAAGGTGGTGAACTACTGTGGAAGTTACTGACGTAAGATTACGCCGCGTGAATACCGATGGTCGCATGAGGGCGATTGCATCCATCACGCTGGACCACGAATTTGTTGTTCATGATATTCGTGTGATTGATGGAAACAATGGGTTGTTTGTTGCAATGCCTAGCAAACGCACGCCTGATGGAGAGTTTCGCGATATTGCACATCCAATTAATTCAAGCACTCGGGGTAAAATCCAAGATGCTGTTTTAAATGAATATCATCGCTTAGGCGAAGAGGAAGAAACAATTGAATATGAAGAAGCTGGAGCTTCTTAATCATACGTGAACCTAAAAAGACAGCTTTAAGAGAAAATGAATGTTTTCTTTTAAATGCTGTCTTTTTTGCGTTCTTTCTCTTGTTTCTTATGTGTTTCATCTGTTAGAAAATTATTGTACTTCCTGATGTATCCTTGAAATCAGTCCTTATTTAGGATATATTTTTCTATGGATAATAGGGATATTGGAGGCCAATCAATGGATAAGCGGTTCGCAGTGATTTTAGCAGCGGGAAAAGGAACGAGAATGAAGTCGAAGCTATATAAAGTACTTCATCCAGTTTGCGGAAAGCCAATGGTCGAGCATGTGGCAGATGAAGCGTTAAAGCTTTCTTTAGCCAAGCTAGTGACGATTGTCGGTCATGGAGCAGAGGACGTGAAAGAGCAGCTTGGAGACAGAAGTGAGTATGCACTTCAAGAAGAACAGCTGGGAACAGCCCATGCCGTCAAACAAGCAAAGTCGTTCCTTGCGCAGGAAAAGGGAACAACCATTGTCATTTGTGGTGATACGCCCTTATTGACAGCGGAAACAATGGAAGCCATGTTAAGCGAGCATCAAAAACATCAAGCGAAAGTCACTATTTTAACAGCACATGCGGATGATCCGACAGGCTATGGCCGTATTATTCGTGACGAAACAGGTGCTGTCGTGAAAATTGTCGAGCATAAAGATGCGAACGATGCAGAGCGTCAAGTGAATGAAATTAATACAGGGACTTATTGCTTTTCAAATGAAGATCTCTTCCGTGTGATTGAGCAAGTGTCGAATGAAAATGCACAGGGTGAATACTACTTGCCAGACGTCATTGAAATTTTAAAAAATGAAGGGCAAACAGTTGCAGCTTATCAAACGCCGCATTTTGAAGAAACACTTGGAGTCAATGATCGTATCGCTCTATCACAAGCAGAGCAATTCATGAAGCGACGTATTAATCATCAGCATATGAAGAATGGTGTGACCTTGATTGATCCTGAGAACACGTATATTTCGCCAGATGCTGTCATCGGCGAAGATACAATCATTTATCCTGGGACGGTCATCAAAGGGAATGTAAAAATCGGTGCAGACGCCACTATTGGGCCAAACACTGAGATTGTTGACAGCATCATCGGAGATCGAACAGCCATTAAGCAATCTGTCGTCTGCGATAGTGAGGTTGGAGTCGATGTGACAATTGGACCGTTCGCTCATATTCGCCCGTTGTCGAAAATTGGCGATGAAGTGAAAATCGGGAATTTTGTCGAAATCAAGAAAACAGTTTTCGGTGACCGCAGCAAAGCATCTCATCTAAGCTACATTGGAGATGCAGAGGTCGGAACTGATGTAAACCTTGGCTGTGGTTCCATTACAGTCAACTATGATGGGAAAAACAAATTCTTAACGAAGATTGAAGACGGCGCCTTTATTGGCTGTAATTCAAATCTCGTTGCACCAGTCAATGTCGGAAAAGGGGCATATGTTGCAGCCGGTTCAACGGTTACAGAAGATGTACCGCAGGATGCATTGTCTATTGCTAGAGCAAGACAAGTCAATAAAGAAGATTATGTGAAAAATATTCATAAAAAATAATCCAAATACCCGGAGGTTTACCATGTCTAATCGTTATGCTGATGCGAATTTAAAGATATTCTCTTTGAATTCAAACCCTGAACTTGCCAAAGAAATTGCCGATCGTATCGGAGTTGATGTAGGAAAGAGCTCTGTTAAACGCTTTAGTGACGGTGAAGTCCAAATTAATATTGAAGAAAGTATCCGCGGCTGTGATTGCTATGTCATTCAATCAACAAGTGCGCCAGTCAATGAGCATATTATGGAACTGCTCATTATGGTGGATGCGCTAAAACGCGCTTCTGCGAAAACTGTCAATATTGTGATCCCTTATTACGGATACGCACGTCAAGATCGTAAGGCAAAGCCTCGTGAGCCAATCACTGCGAAGCTTTTTGCAAACTTGCTTGAAACAGCAGGTGCTACACGTGTGATTGCACTTGATCTTCATGCGCCGCAAATCCAAGGTTTCTTTGATATTCCAATCGATAACTTAATGGCTGTGCCAATCTTAACAAACTATTTCGAACAGAAGAACTTGAATGATATCGTTGTTGTGTCTCCTGACCACGGTGGTGTGACACGTGCGCGTAAAATGGCAGACCGCCTGAAAGCGCCAATCGCAATTATCGACAAACGCCGTCCAAAGCCAAACGTTGCTGAAGTCATGAACATTATTGGTAACATTGAAGGCAAAACGGCCATTCTAATCGATGATATCATTGATACAGCTGGTACTATTACACTTGCTGCAAATGCACTTGTGGAAAATGGAGCGGCTGAAGTCTATGCTTGCTGTACGCACCCAGTATTGTCTGGACCAGCAGTAGAACGTATCACAAACTCTAAAATTAAAGAATTAGTTGTGACAAACAGTATTCAATTAACTGATGACAAGAAAGTTGGAAAATTCATTCCGCTTTCAGTTGGGCCTTTGCTTGCAGAAGCCATCATCCGTGTACATGAAGAAGAATCTGTGAGCTACCTTTTTAGCTAATTTTCTTATTAAAAAAGGCCCTAGGCATCAAGCTTGGGGTCTTTTTGCTTTCATCAATCACAGTGAAACATGTTTAAAATGATTCGGTTATGGGTAATTATGAGAGTAGTGACAAAAAAGAAATAGGATGGTGCTGAATATGGCAACTTTAAAAGCAAATAAAAGAACTGATTTCAAACGTTCCACACTGCAAAAAATCCGTCATTCAGGACACGTTCCTGGTGTCATATACGGAAAAAATACAGACAGCCTGGCTGTTTCATTAGACAGCATCGATTTATTAAAAACCTTACGTGATGAAGGGAAGAATACAATAATCACCTTAGACGTGGGTGGTGAAACGAAATCTGTAATGGTGACAGAATTACAAACAGATCCGTTGAAAAACGAGCTTGTCCATGCTGATTTCCAAGTCGTTGACTTACAGCGTGAAATTGAGGCAGATGTACCAATACAGCTGATTGGCGAGTCTAAAGGGGTAAAAGATGGCGGTGTGCTTCAGCAGCCACTATTTGAACTATCTGTTACAGCAAAACCAAAAGACATACCGCAGAATATTGAAGCTGATATTACAAACTTAGAAGTCAATGATGTCTTAACAGTTGCTGATCTGCCTGTTCAGTCATCTTATCAAATCAATAACGATCCAGAAGAAGTCGTGGCATCCATTCTGCCGCCTCAGCAATCAGAGGTTCCTGAGCCAGATAGCGAAGAGGAGCCGCAAGAGCCTGAGGCCATTAAAGAAAAGGATGACGATGGAGAATAACTGGTCATTTTAGAGACGTAACCCTCCCGCGGTTGCGTCTTTTGTGCTAGAATGAAAAGAATTCATACGTTTTTACATGAGGCAATCTGATTGGCTCATTTTTTAGGCGTGTGCTGTGTGACAAAGGAGGTTATTGGTTTCATGATTGCATTCGTTGGATTAGGCAATCCAGGAAAAGAATATGAAAAAACAAGACATAATGTCGGGTTTATGACAATAGATGAATTATCGAAAAAATGGGACATTCCTTTAAATCAATCAAAATTCCATGGACAATTTGGAACTGGGTTTGTTTCGGGGCAAAAGGTTCTACTTGTAAAGCCGCTTACATATATGAACTTATCAGGAGAATGTGTGCGTCCGCTGATGGACTATTACGATATTCCCCTTGAACATTTGAAAGTAATTTATGATGATCTTGATTTGCCAACTGGCCGGATTCGCTTACGTACAAAAGGAAGTGCAGGCGGGCATAATGGAATCAAATCATTGATTCAGCATTTAGGTTCTCCTGAATTTGACCGATTCCGTATCGGCATTGGGCGTCCTCAAAACGGCATGAAGGTCGTTGATTACGTACTAGGACGTTTTTCAGAAGAGGAACAGCCTGACATTGCATCAGCCATTCAAGCGTCTGTTGAGGCCTGTGAAGCAGCTTTAAAAAAGCCATTTTTAGAAGTGATGAATGATTTTAACAAGAAGGTATAAGAATGATAAGCAAAGCACATACTGATCATAAAATCTCAGCATGGGAGGATCACGTATGGCTTTGCATTATTACTGCCGCCACTGTGGTGTAAAGGTCGGCAGTCTAGATGAATCCGCTGTCCAAAGTGAAGCACTTGGATTTCATCACTTAACAAATGAGGAAAGAAACGATATGATTTCTTATAGGGAAAATGGTGATTTACATGTACAAACCATTTGTGAGGATTGCCAAGAGGCGCTCGAAAGAAATCCTGATTACCATCAGTATCATACTTTTATTCAATAAAAAAGCTTTGGTGTAGATATTAGACCAAAGCGTTTTTCTGTTTTAAACAAACAGGGAGGAGGAGCCAAATGAAAAACATACAATTATTTATCAAACAAAGTGATGATTTTCAGTCCATTTTTAATGGGCTAAAGGAAGGGTTAAAAGAACAGCTGCTTGCCGGACTATCAGGCTCCGTCAGATCTTTATTTACAGCCGCGATATCAGACGAACTTAAGCGGCCAATGTTTATTGTGACTCACAATTTATATCAGGCGCAGAAGGTAACAGATGATCTAGCAAGTGTGATGTCGGATCGCTCGGTTCTTCTTTATCCTGTCAATGAACTCATCGCTTCAGAAATTGCAGTGGCCAGCCCTGAGCTGAGAGCACAGCGTTTAGATGTCCTGAATCGACTTGCAAATGGAGAAAACCCTATTATCGTCACTCCCGCTGCTGCGGTCCGCAGGATGCTTCCGCCAGTTGAGCTCTGGAAGGAGAGTCAGGTCCATTTAAAGATCGGTGAAGAAATTGATTTGGAGGCGTTTTCAAAACAGCTCGTACAAATTGGTTATGACCGGACGTCAATGGTTGCTGCGCCCGGAGATTTTAGTGTGCGCGGAGGAATTATCGACATCTATGCGTTAACGGAAGATCATCCAATCCGTATTGAACTGTTTGATACAGAAATAGACTCCATTCGAACGTTTCATTCAGATACACAGCGTTCATTAGAAACCCTTCAAGAAATCAAAATAGGTCCGGCAAAAGAGTTGATTGTGAGAGGGCCTGAACGTGTGAGAGCCATTGAACAGCTTGATCAAGGGCTGGCGAAGAGTTTAAAGAAATTCAACTCAGATCAGCAAAAAGAGCTGCTTCATCAAAATATTTCTGCTGATCGCGAGAAGCTGCTAGAAGGCATCGTGACACAGGAAATGACGAAGTATCTGTCCTATTTCTATGAAAAGCCTGCTAGTTTGCTAGATTACACTTCGCAGGATACGATTATTATTTTAGATGAAATCAGCAGAATTCAGGAGATGGAAGAACAGCTTGAACAGGAAGAAGCTGATTGGACAATTAGTCTGCTTGAAGAAGGCAATATTCTTCATGATTTATCTCTTTCTTTCCCGTTCCAAGAACTGATCAATCAGCAATCGAGGTCCATTCTGTACTACTCCTTGTTCCTGAGACATGTCCAGCAGACAAATCCGCAAAATATCGTCAATGTATCTAGTAAGCAAATGCAGAATTTCCACGGGCAGATGAATGTGCTGGCGAGTGAAATCGAACGCTATAAAAAACAGCAATACACGGTTGTCTTCTTAGGTGCTGATGAAGAACGGACAGAAAAGCTGTCGTCTGTTCTGCATGATTATGACATTGAAGCCGCTCTTGCTAAACCGGACGCTGAGCTTGTAAGCGGACAGGTGTATATTTTACAAGGTGAGCTCCAAACAGGCTTTGAACTGCCGTTATCCAAAATTGCTGTGATCACAGAAGGTGAACTTTTCAAGAAACGTGTGAAAAAGCAGGCGCGTAAACAAAAGCTGACCAATGCAGAGCGAATCAAGAGCTATTCAGAGCTTCAAGTCGGCGATTATGTGGTGCACATTAACCACGGGATCGGTAAATATTTAGGAATTGAAACGCTTGAAATCGGCGGCATTCATAAAGATTATTTAAATATTCATTATCAAGGAAGCGACAAGCTTTATGTACCGGTTGAACAAATTGATCAGGTGCAGAAATATGTAGGATCAGAAGGCAAAGAACCAAAGCTGTACAAACTAGGCGGCAGCGATTGGAAACGCGTGAAGAAAAAAGTTGAAACATCTGTACAGGATATCGCAGATGATCTGATTAAGCTGTACGCAGAACGTGAGGCAAGCAAAGGATATGCCTTCTCGCCTGACCATGAGATGCAGCGCCAGTTTGAATCTGCGTTCCCTTACCAGGAAACAGATGATCAAATCCGTTCGATTCACGAAATTAAACAGGATATGGAGCGGGAGCGTCCAATGGACCGTCTGCTTTGTGGAGATGTGGGTTACGGAAAAACGGAGGTGGCCATTCGAGCGGCCTTCAAAGCCATTGCTGACGGGAAGCAGGTAGCCCTGCTAGTTCCGACAACCATCTTAGCGCAGCAGCATTTTGACACAATCATGGACCGATTCCAAGACTACCCTGTCAAAATTGCGCAGCTGAGCCGTTTCCGTACAAGAAAAGAAACAACCGAAACGTTAAAAGGGCTGAAAAACGGAACGATTGATATGGTCATCGGCACACACCGTCTTCTTTCAAAAGACATCGTCTACAAGGATTTAGGGCTGTTAATCATTGATGAGGAACAGCGTTTTGGTGTGACGCATAAAGAGAAAATTAAACAGATGAAAGCCAATATCGACGTACTGACATTAACGGCTACGCCAATTCCGCGTACGCTTCATATGTCCATGCTTGGCGTGCGGGATTTATCGGTTATTGAAACACCGCCTGAAAACCGATTCCCTGTTCAAACCTATGTGGTCGAGTACAATGGTGCTTTAGTCAGAGAAGCGATTGAGCGAGAATTAGCACGCGGCGGTCAAGTGTACTTCCTTTACAACCGTGTTGAGGATATTGAACGAAAAGCAGATGAAATCTCCATGCTAGTCCCAGACGCAAAAGTCAGTTATGCGCACGGGAAAATGAGTGAGAACGAGCTGGAATCAGTGATGATCAATTTCCTTGAAGGTGAATCAGATGTATTGGTCAGTACCACCATCATTGAAACGGGAGTCGATATTCCAAATGTGAACACACTCATCGTCCACGATGCCGATAAAATGGGGCTTTCTCAGCTGTACCAGCTAAGAGGACGAGTCGGGCGTTCGAACCGTGTTGCTTATGCTTATTTCACGTATCGAAAAGATAAAGTTCTTTCTGAAGTTGCGGAGAAAAGACTTCAAGCTATTAAAGAATTCACAGAGCTCGGATCTGGGTTTAAAATTGCGATGCGTGATTTAACGATTCGAGGAGCAGGGAACTTACTTGGTGCTCAGCAGCATGGCTTCATTGATTCAGTTGGATTCGACCTCTATTCTCAAATGCTGAAAGAAGCCATTGAGGAAAGAAGAGGCGATACAACGGCTCAAGATAAATTCGAGCCAGAAATTGATCTGCAAATTGATGCTTACATCCCAGACACTTATATTTCGGATGGCAAGCAAAAGATTGAAATGTATAAACAGTTCAGAGCAATTGGCTCGATTGAAGAGCGAAAAGAGCTTCAGGATGAAATGATCGACCGATTTGGTGAATATCCGCAAGAAGTGGCTGACTTGTTTACGATTGCGACAATGAAGGTGTACGCTGTTCAGGAACGTGTCGAGCTGATCAAGATGGAGAAAGGCATTGTCAGACTTACCCTTGATGAGAAAGCAAGCAGTGAAATCGACGGTCAAAAATTATTTGAGCTCGGCAGTAAATATGGACGTGAAATCGGGTTAGGAATGGAAAGCAGCAAGCTGATTATTTCTGTCCAAACGAAAGGCAAGAAGACCGAGGAATGGCTTGAGGTTGTTCTTAACATGCTTCGAGGCCTTCAAGATGTGAAAAAAGAAACCATTCCATCTTCATAAAATTTTGTTTGTCTCTCGTGTATATTACGTTTGATGTGACGGATACTAAACTCAGGGTCAAGTGGTGAATGTTGCATAAAGTGGACGCTTTTGTTCCATTCACCCAACACATCATCAAACGAAAGAGAGGCAGCAGTGAATGAAAGCAACTGGAATTGTACGCCGCATCGATGATCTAGGTAGAGTGGTTATTCCGAAGGAGATTCGCAGAACATTGCGCATCCGGGAAGGAGATCCGCTTGAGATTTTCGTCGACCGCGATGGAGAAGTGATTTTGAAGAAGTATTCGCCGATTAGTGAGCTAGGAGACTTTGCGAAGGAATATGCTGATGCATTATTCGACAGTCTGGGTCATTCCATCCTGATCTGTGATCGAGATACGTATATTGCTGTATCCGGCAGTTCGAAAAAAGAGTACTTAAACAAATCCATCAGTGATTTACTTGAACGAACAATGGATCAGCGTAATTCTGTGTTAGAAGAAAGCAAAAAAGAAATTCAACTTGTCGATGGTATTGATGATGACGTATCTTCTTATACCATTGCACCTATTGTTGCAAACGGAGATCCGATTGGCGCCGTCGTCTTATTTTCTAAAGAGCGTTCAATGGGAGAAGTGGAGCATAAAGCGGCAGAAACGGCAGCTGGCTTCTTAGCCCGTCAAATGGAACATTAGGTCTAATAACTCTATATCATTTTGATAAAACGAAAGAATGCCGATGAAATCATTTGATTTTGTCGGTTTTTTATATGGGATGAAACAAAACGTGAAATATGCCGTCTACTCCTTAGAAAGGAACGTCTTTTCATTCACGTATGATATAATGAGTGCGTTTAACTGTAGATCTATTTTAAAGGAGTCATCCATGAAAAATGCTGTGAATCAGCCGCACTGGCTTTTCCAGGGTGCGGTGATTTTGACCATCGCAGGCTTGTTATCAAAGGTACTAAGTGCCGTTTACCGTGTCCCATTTCAAAACATCGTAGGGGACACAGGATTTTATATTTATCAGCAGGTATATCCATTCCTTGGCATTGCCATCATGCTTGGCACAACAGGATTTCCTGTCATGGTGTCCAAGCTTTTGAGTGAGCATGGGGAAGAGAATCGACGGATCATTTCAAGGGTATCCTTGGTATATATCACATTACTGAGCTTAGTCTTATTTCTTTGCCTTTACATAGGAGCAGGCACAATTGCGAGCCTTATGGCAGACAGTCAATTAATTTTGCTCATCCAGATGAGTGCTTTTGTGTTTCTATTTCTGCCGCTCACTGTGATGCTGAGGGGCGTTTTTCAGAGTGACGGTCTGATGCTTCCAACGGCTGTTTCTCAATTAGTTGAGCAGCTCATCAGGGTAGGCGTTCTGCTTGTTTTATCCTTTTATTTCGTGAGACACGGCTATTCGCTTTATGAAACAGGGGCAGGTGCGGTATTCTCTTCTATTGCGGGAAGTGCGGCCTCGCTCATTTTGCTTCTTTTCCTTTGGCTGACCTATCGAAAGCAGTCTGCTGCAAGTATGTCAGGCAAACAGGCGACACTTCAAAAAAAAGATGTTTTGAAGAGTTTGGTGCTGTATACATTGACGATTTGTGTCAGCGGTTTGCTCATTTTATGGATGCAAATGATTGATGCCTTTCATCTGTATGCATTGCTGCGCAGCGAGGGTCTCAGTGAAGCGGCGGCAAAGGCGGCAAAAGGTGTGTATGACCGAGGTCAGCCGTTCTTGCAGCTAGGAACGGTGTTTGCCATCAGCATCGGAACCTCTCTTGTGCCATTTTTATCGGCAGCCATGAGGAATGGAGAGCATGAAACGATACGGCAAAAAGTTCGGTCATCGGTTAAGACCACGTCGGTATTAGGGATTGGATCAGCGGTTGGACTGATTTGTATTTTAGCACCAGTAAATACAATGCTTTTTCGTAATGATTTAGGCACCGATGCCTTGCAAATATTCTGTATATCGATTGCCTTTACGTCGATTGCCATTACGCAGGCGGCTTTACTGCAAGGGCTCGGGCATACCGTGTATCCAGCTGTTGTGGTGGTCCTCAGCGTGCTGGTGAAATGGATTCTAACGATTGCGCTTGTTCCGTTATTTGGCATCCACGGGGCCGCATGGTCAACTGTATGTGGTTTTCTCACAGCAGCCTTGCTCAATGCCGTTTATTTGAAGCATAAAGGATGGATTTCATGGAGAGAGCTGTTCCCAGTAAAAATTCTTTTATCAGCCGCCTTCATGGCTGTGGTCTTAATAGGATATCAGACTCTGTTTTCATGGGTTATCCCCTTTGAAAAACGTCCGTTTTCCGTTTTAGAGAGCCTGACATCAGTTTTTATTGGTGGTTTCGCCTTTTTATATAGTATTCTTAAGCTAGAAGTATTTACGGACGAGGAATGGAGACTCATTCCATTAGGAGAAAAGATTTTATATTTTAAACAGATGAGAGGGAATCAAAATGGCAGGTAAGATTACCGTCGTCGGTCTCGGGGCAGGCGACATGGATCAGCTGACGCTCGGTGTATATAAGCAGCTGAAGCAGGCGAAAGAAGTATTTATGAGAACGCAGGATCATCCGCTTACCGCAGAGTTGATGCAGGAGGTCCCATCTCTCACCTTTTTTGATGAAATTTATGAAAAGCACGATCAGTTTGATCAGGTGTATCAGGAAATTACCGAAATATTATTTGCAGAGGCAGCGGAAAAAGACATTGTGTACGCAGTACCTGGTCATCCATTTGTAGCAGAAAAGACCGTACAGCTGCTCGTCGCTGAGCAGAAAGAGCGCGGGATTGAGGTGTCTGTCGCTGGTGGACAAAGCTTTCTAGATGCGACATTCAACTCCTTGCAGATTGACCCCATCGAGGGACTACAATTCGTTGATGCAGGGGATATGAGAGCGGATGATCTGAAATTAACCCAGCATGTCCTGATTTGTCAGGTATATGATCAGATGACAGCTTCGAATGTGAAACTCACGCTGATGGAAAAGCTCCCTGACGATTATGAAGTTTATATAGTGACAGCAGCTGGAAGCAGTCAGGAACAGATTACTGCCGTTCCTTTATTTGAACTTGATCGAGATGTGACGATAAATAACTTAACGAGTGTTTATGTTCCTCCGATTCAAGATGAACAGCTGCTTTATCAACAATTTGACACCTTCCGTGACGTTATACGTACATTAAGAGGTCCGGGCGGCTGTCCATGGGATCAAAAACAAACCAATGAGTCACTCAAACCATATTTAATTGAAGAATGCTATGAACTGCTTGAAGCGATAGATGAAGATGACCCAGATCATATAGTGGAAGAGCTCGGTGATGTGCTGCTGCAGGTATTACTTCACGCTCAAATTGGAGAAGATGACGGTTATTTCTCTATTGATGACGTCATCCAGCATGTCACAGAAAAAATGATTCGGCGACACCCTCATGTGTTTGGTGACACGAATGTTTCTGAGGCAGCAGACGTGGTCGCCAACTGGGAAAAAATCAAGCAGCAGGAAAAGCCAGAGCGCGCCGCTTCTATTTTACAATCGATTCCGGCGACACTTCCAGCACTAACAAAGGCATATAAACTCCAAAAGAAAGCCGCCAAGGTGGGCTTTGATTGGACAGATGTTCAAGATATTTGGAACAAATACGAAGAAGAAAAGCAGGAATTTCTCGTTGAAGTGGCAGAGAAGACGGACGAAGGTGCAACGAAGCAGATGAAAGATGAATTTGGAGATCTTTTGTTTGTTCTCGTCAACATTGGTAGGTTCTATCACCTAGAGCCTGAAACGGCACTCGCTTCTGCCAACACAAAATTCATGCGGCGCTTTCAGCATATCGAACAAAAAGCAAAGGACATGGGCCGTTCATTAGATGACTTAACGCTAGAGGAAATGGATGACCTATGGAACGATGCGAAACGCATAGAAAGAGGTGAACATACATGAGATTAGATAAATTTTTAAAAGTGTCCCGTTTAATTAAAAGAAGAACATTGGCAAAAGAAGTAGCTGATCAAGGCAGGATTTCTATTAACGGAACACAGGCGAAAGCAAGCTCTGACGTGAAAGAAGGAGATGAGCTCCAAATCCGCTTTGGTCAAAAACTAGTAACTGTTCAAGTCAACGAGTTAAAAGACACGACGAAAAAAGAAGAAGCGGCTGGCATGTACACTGTGCTAAAAGAAGAAAAAACAGCAGAATAGGGCTTGTTCTAAATGCCCCTTTTATCACATACAATGCAGTAACATGCAAGTATGAGATATGGGGGATGTATAAATGAATCAATATTATAATCAACCTCAAGGCACGAAGCTGTCATCAGAAGCGGAGCACAATGTCACAATGCGAAACAGAAAGCATTTAGATATTACCGGTGTCAAACAAGTGGAAAGCTTTGATAGTGAAGAATTTTTGCTTGAGACGGTCATGGGGATTCTTGCCATCCGCGGAGAAAATCTGCAAATGAAAAACCTAGACGTCGAAAAGGGCGTTGTGTCGATCAAAGGGCGTGTCTTTGATTTAATCTATGTGGATGAGCAGCACGGGGAGAAAGCTAAAGGATTTTTTAGCAAGCTGTTTAAATGACGCTGACAGTCCAGTTTTATACGATGCTTTCCATGGCGGCGATGGGCATCTGGCTGGGCGCATCGCTTGATACGTACAAGCTGTTTGTGAACCGGGAAAAAACAGCAAAATGGCTTTTGGCTATACACGATCTCCTTTTTTGGATGGTACAGGGTCTCTTATTCTTTTATGTTCTGCTGCTGACAAATGAGGGAGAATTCAGGCTTTATATTTTTCTAGCCGTTGCTCTTGGTTTCTCGATGTATCAGGCATTGATGAAACAGTTGTATCTTAAGATTCTCAAGTTTATCATGATGTGTGTATATCAGACCGTTCTCTTCCTGAAAAGGCTGGTCATGTCGATTGTCTTCCAGCCGATCCGCTGGATGATCACATTGGTCATAAGTGCTATTCTGTTCTTGCTCCACTCGCTCTTACGTCTAGTTCGTTTTACGTTTCGGCTCGTGTGGAAGGTGCTGTCGATTGTTTGTTATCCGCTCATCTGGTTACTCAATGTGACCATTATTCATCGGATTCCCGAAAAATGGCGAACATCAATGAGATTGTTTTTCTCAAAAGGAGCAGGAATTTTACAAGGGGCCAAGAAATTATCTGGTACCATCAAAACGAAATGGAAACAATTCTGGACAAAGTAAGAGAGGAGGCCTTCAACCTTGAACAAGAGAAAAAGAAATATCGCACAAATTCAAAATGATTATCAAAAACAAATGGAACAGCAAGCACAGCGCTTAAAACGCAAACGTCGCGGACTCCTTAGAAGGCTTACCGTGTTTGGTGTGATCGTGCTCATGTTTGCTGTCTTGGTGACAAGTGCCCTCTGGTCGCAATCGTCTTCACTAAAGGAAAAAGAAGAGAAGAAGGTTGCGCTCGAAAAAGAGTTGAAGCAATTACAAACAAAGCAGGAAGATATTTCTGATGAAATTAAGAAGCTGAAAAGCAAGGAATACGTACTCGAACTGGCACGACGGGACTATTATATGTCCAAAAAAGGCGAAAAAATCTTTGATGTGGGCAATAAGAGCGATTAGCCTTGTTGACACTTAAAATTCAGTTTATGTATAATTGAACAAATGAGATTTTTTTATAAGTCTAAGGAGGAGCACTTTTTTTATGTCGATTGAAGTTGGCAGCAAGTTACAAGGGAAAGTTACGGGCATTACAAATTTTGGAGCTTTTGTGGAGTTGCCAGGCGGTTCAACTGGTCTCGTTCATATCAGTGAGGTAGCCGATAACTATGTAAAAGATATTAATGAGCATTTAAAAGTCGGTGAACAAGTTGAAGTGAAAGTGATTAACGTTGAAAAAGACGGTAAAATCGGCTTGTCCATTAAAAAAGCAAAAGATCGTCCTCAACAACAATCAAGACCGAGCAGAAATGATTTCCGTCCGAAGGAATCGTTTGAACAAAAAATGAACAAATTCTTAAAAGATAGCGAAGATCGCTTAACATCTTTAAAACGTAACACGGAATCAAAACGTGGGGGGCGCGGAGCAAGAAGAGGTTAACTTGTTGCTGCTTTCTATATATTTTCACAACAAAGCATCTGCTGTTCAGCAGGTGCTTTTTTTATGATGCATCCGACATTTTTTGAGATTTCGTCATTTAATTTAAAACTTTCTATTGACGGACAAGCGAATCCTTTGTATTATAGTTCTTGTGCTTCTTAGCGCATTTTCATTATGGCGGTGTAGCTCAGCTGGCTAGAGCGTACGGTTCATACCCGTGAGGTCGGGGGTTCGATCCCCTCCGCCGCTATCCTTTTAACTAGAACATAAAGCAAGGCCCGTTGGTCAAGCGGTTAAGACACCGCCCTTTCACGGCGGTAACACGGGTTCGAATCCCGTACGGGTCATCTTCGAAACAGCTTTCTATAGGAAAGCTGTTTTTTTGTGACTTCGTAAAATTCTGATGAAAGACATCGACTTTCATGAAAGTATGCCCCTTTGACGAATAAAGCGTCGAACGTTTTATGGAAATGACAACTTCTTTTGACAAAATTTCTTTTTCACCTTCGCTATAATGACAAGCAACGAATATCAGGTGGGGGATGAGAAGATGGAAAAACTAGAAAGAAGAACTGATTTAACAGGAGCGGGGTTTGAAAGAATCAGTGCGGGGTTAAAAAAGATGAAAAACCTGTTTCTTCATCACACGCATTCTCTTTTTTTCTATAAAGGGTTTATTTATGTTGTTCTAGGCTTTTTATTAGGACGAGCCTTTATATTATCTGAAATTATGCCGTTTGCTCTGCCTTTCTTTGGCTCCATGCTGCTTATTAAAAGAGATAAGGCGATGCTTGCTTGTCTAGCATTACTCGCTGGGGCGATGACGATATCACCTCAAAATGCATTGTTTGTGTTTGCGTCGCTGCTCATGTTTCTCCTTATGTCAAAGGTCGTTTCTTTCATCATCAAAGACCCAGTGAAAACATTACCGGTTGTCATTGTTCTCTCGATGCTGATCACCCGAGGAGCGTTTGTTTACCTAGAGCAAGGTGCTGTGCAAAGCTATGATTACGTCATGGCGGGTGTCGAAGCAGGACTTGCCTTCATTTTGACACTGATTTTTCTTCAAAGCCTGCCAATTTTTACAGTCAGGAAAATTAAACACTCTTTAAAGGTCGAAGAAATTATTTGTTTTATGATTTTAATTGCCTCAGTTTTAACTGGCCTTGCTGGGATCTCATTTCAAGGGATGCAGGCAGAGCATATTTTGTCACGTTATGTAGTGCTGACATTTGCCTTTATTGGTGGAGCCAGTATTGGTTGTACGGTCGGTGTTGTGACAGGATTAATTCTCGGTCTCGCAAACATCGGAAACCTTTATCAGATGAGTCTTCTTGCCTTTTCAGGCTTACTAGGTGGATTGCTGAAAGAAGGGAAGAAAGCAGGGGCAGCCATCGGCTTAATTGTGGGTTCCTTACTCATTTCACTGTACGGAGAAGGTTCAGCAGGTCTCATGACCACACTGTATGAATCACTTATAGCGGTTGCGCTCTTTTTGCTCACGCCACAATCAGTCACTTCCAAGGTAGCGAAATACATTCCTGGTACGGTAGAGCATGTACAGGAGCAGCAGCAATACGCTCGGAAGGTACGAGACGTGACAGCAAAAAAGGTAGACCAATTCTCTAATGTATTTCATGCGCTGTCTGAGAGTTTTGCGACATTTTACGAATCCATTCCTGAAGAGAAGAAGCAGGAAGAGGATGTAGATCTTTTTTTAAGTACGATCACAGAACGATCCTGTCAAACGTGCTATAAGAAAAATAAATGCTGGGTGCAGAACTTTGATACAACCTATGAACTAATGAAACAAGTTATGCATGAATCTGATGAAAAAACGTATGAGCATAACCGAAAATTGAAAAAGAAATTTAGTCAGCACTGCTCAAAATCAAAACATGTCGAGGAATTGATTGAAGAGGAGATCGCTTACTATAAAGCCAACCAGACACTGAAGAAAAAGGTCCAAGACAGCAGACGTCTTGTAGCTGAACAGCTGATGGGAGTCTCGCAAGTGATGGAGGATTTTTCCCGGGAAATAAAACGAGAAAGAGAACAGCATTTTATTCAGGAAGAGCAGATGATAGAAGCGCTCCAGCACTTTGGCATTGAAATCCAGCAAGTAGAAATCTATAGCTTAGAGCAGGGAAATGTCGATATTGAAATGAGAATCCCATATTGCCAAGGGCATGGGGAATGTGAAAAAATCATTGCTCCAATGCTTTCAGATATTTTAGAAGAACAGATTTTAGTCAAAGCAGAGCAGTGTGCAGAGCATCCAACAGGCTATTGTCACGTTGTATTTGGCTCTGCTAAATCATATCGAGTGGCTACAGGTGTAGCTCATGCAGCAAAAGGCGGAGGACTGGTATCTGGAGACAGCTACAGCATGATGGAGCTTGGTGCGGGCAAGTATGCTGCAGCTATTAGTGATGGAATGGGCAATGGAGCACGGGCTCATTTTGAAAGCAATGAAACGATTAAGCTGTTAGAAAAAATATTGGCGTCAGGTATCAATGAAAAAGTGGCGATTAAAACCATTAATAGTATTTTATCTTTACGAACGACGGACGAGATCTATTCAACATTGGATTTATCGATCATTGATTTACAGGATGCGAGCTGTAAGTTCCTCAAGATTGGTTCAACACCCAGCTTTATTAAAAGGGGTGATCAGGTGATGAAGGTACAAGCAAGCAACTTGCCCATCGGTATTATTGATGAATTCGAAGTCGAGGTTGTGAGTGAACAAATGAAGGCAGGAGATCTATTGATTATGATGAGTGACGGCATTTTTGAAGGGCCGAAGCATATTGAAAATCATGATCTTTGGGTGAAACGGAAAATGAAAAGCTTTAAAACAGAAGATCCGCAAGAAATTGCTGATTTATTAATGGAAGAGGTTATTCGAACAAGAGCAGGCCAAATTGACGACGATATGACAGTTGTTGTCATCAGGCTCGACCACAACACACCAAAATGGGCTTCCATTCCGACCGGTACATTCTATCTTGAGAAACAAGAGATTTCTTAAAATATCGTATAATATGAATTTCTTCTGGCGATGATGGGGATATAAGCATTCAGTTACAATCCCAGGAGGAATGAAGATGCGAAAAGGTCACGTCAACCAAATCTTATTGATTACAGATGGCTGCTCAAATCACGGGGAAGATCCGCTTGCGATTGCCTCATTGGCAAAGGAACAAGGGATTACAGTCAATGTCATTGGCATTATGGAAGAAAACAGACACGATCATGAAGCGATGAAGGAAGTTGAGGGAATTGCTCTCGCAGGCGGAGGTATCCACCAAGTTGTCTACGTCCAGCAGTTATCTCAAACCGTACAAATGGTCACGAAAAAAGCGATGACACAAACCCTGCAAGGTGTTGTGAATAAAGAATTGCAGCAAATTCTCGGCAAAGATGCTGAAATTGAAGAGCTTCCACCTGATAAGCGCGGGGAAGTAATGGAGGTTGTCGATGAGTTAGGAGAGACGGTTCACCTTCAAGTACTCGTGCTTGTTGATACAAGTGCAAGTATGAAACCGAAGCTGCCGACCGTCAAAGAAGCACTCATCGACCTTTCCATCAGTTTAAATTCAAGAATTGGAGAAAATCAGTTTGGGATGTGTGTATTTCCCGGGAAAAACTCAGATGCTGAAATTGTATTGAATTGGACGCCTCGATTCGATTCATTATCATCTATTTTCCCAAAACTGACCACTGGAGGAATCACCCCAACGGGACCAGCGCTTCGGGAAGCACTTCAGCATTTCAAATCAGTGCGTTCACGCAAAGGGCTGCTTGAAGCAAAGGAAGAGCATAATGATGAATTCGGCTTCTAACATCCCGTTAGGCACGGTGATTCAAGGGAAATGGCACCACCATCATTACCGTATTGTAAAAGAGCTTGGAAAAGGGGCGAACGGTGTTGTCTATCTGGCCGAATCGCCACATGGGCAAGCGGCCCTTAAAGTGAGTGATGACAGTATGCTCATTGCATCTGAAGTCAATGTATTAAAATCCTTTTCAAAGGCTCCTGTGAAAACCATGGGGCCTTCTTTTTATGATATGGATGATGCGATTTATCCCGGTATGCCTCAAAAACGCTCTTTTTATGTGATGGAATATGTCAGAGGCCCATTATTGCTTGAATTTGTGAAACAAAAGGGTGATGAGTGGATTGTGGTTTTAATGATTCAGCTTTTATCCAGCTTGGCTCATTTACATCAGGAAGGTTGGATTTTTGGTGATTTAAAGCCGGATAATCTCATTGTTTCTGGTCCCCCTGCCACGATCCGGTGCATTGATGTAGGAGGAACGACGAAAGCGGGCAGGGCAATTAAGGAGTATACCGAGTTTTTTGATCGAGGCTATTGGGGATTCGGTACACGAAAAGCTGAACCAACTTATGATTTATTTGCCCTGACCATGGTGATGGTCAACTGTGCGTATAAGAAAGAATTCAAAAAAGGAGCAGAGCCAGATAAACAGCTTTATCGAGCCATTGAAGGACATCCTTTATTAAAGCGATATGAAAGGGTGTTAAAGGCTGCTCTACAAGGTAAGTATCAATCAGCAGCAGACATGAAAGGTGCGATGCTGAAAGAAGGACAGCTGATTGCATCAAGAAAATCGCGTCAAAAGAAGCAGCAGCAAAAAAATGCGCCAAAACCTGCTGTTAATCAAAATCAACAAGTGACTTCACGATCGCGGACTGCAGCAGCAAAAAGAACGTCAGTACGTAAAAAATCAGGCGGGCTTTTTGAAACCATTCTTATCGTATGCAGTGTACTCGCTCTTTACTGTGCATATGTGGTTTTGTTCCTGTTGTAGAGCTGTAAAAAAGCAGGCTTCTTCTTTGCTTGGAGCTACTGAAAGTGATAGGATATGTATATCTTTAAATTACCTGCTCTTTGTGAGGAGGAAGTTGTGAATAGAATTGAATCTTTTTTGAGAAAACATGATGTTTACCTTGAAAATACGACAGTCATTGTCGGGGTTTCCGGCGGACCGGATTCCATGCTCTTACTGCATGAACTTAACAAGCGTCGCAAAAGTTCCTATCAGCTGATTGCAGCCCATGTAGATCACATGTTCAGAGGAGAAGAGTCCTTTGCTGATTTGGCGTTTGTTGAGGCTTACTGTAAGGAGCACGAGATCCCTTTTGAATCGTCCCGCATACAGGTCACCCAATATGCAAAAGAAAACCGCTTAAACAAACAGGCAGCTGCAAGGGAGTGCAGATATGCTTTCTTTCGTCAATTGATGGAGCAATACAACGCTCAATTTATAGCGCTTGCACATCATGGAGACGACCAAGTAGAAACAATGTTGATGAGACTTGCGAGAGGGACTGTTGGTATTGGACTTGCGGGTATCCAAGCAAAACGTCCCTTTCAAAATGGGTGGCTGATTCGTCCGCTCATTGGATACTCTAAAGACGACGTGCTAAAAGCTTGTGAAAAAGAACATGTCCCCTATGTCATTGATCAGAGCAATTACACAGATGACTACTTGAGAAACCGGGTAAGAAGACACATCCTTCCTGTGTTAAAAGAAGAGGCACCTCATGTACATGAAAGCTTTCAGTTTGTAAGTGACATGCTGACTGAGGATGAGCAATACTTGCAGGGTTTAACAAAGGAACAAATGAACCAAGTGATAACGAGTCAATCGCCTAAACAAATTGAGATCAAAACGAAGCCTTTGCTTGACCTGCCTTTGCCTTTACAAAGAAGAGGCATTCAACTAATATTAAACTATCTTTATGAAAACACTCAATCAGCGTTTTCAAACCAGCATATTCTAGGGACTTTGGACTGGTTATCTCATACCGATCAACCGTCTGGATCATTAGATTTGCCAAAGGGTTTACAAGCTGTCAAGTCTTATGATTACTGTATGTTTACCTTTGAACGATCGCATGTATTAGACCAGTCTTATGCTCTTCACTTAAATGTTGAGCTCGGAGAAGAGCTTTTTCTCCCAAATGGACAGTCTATCGTCGTATCAAATCATGTTCCGAAGGATGCACGGAACGGAAACCATTTTTTCTTGCTTCAAAAAGATCATGTTCGTCTCCCTTTGATCATTCGCTCACGAAAAAATGGTGATCGAATCAAACTTAAAGGGATGAATGGATCAAAAAAGGTGAAGGATATATTTATTGATAAAAAAGTGCCTCTTGCAGAAAGAGACAGCTGGCCGATCGTCACTGACTCGGATCATCAAATCATCTGGATCCCAGGTCTGAAAAAATCTGTTTTTGAAGAAATTGATATGACAAACAGCGATCTCATTGTATTACAATATAGACAGCACGAAAATTTGTAGGGGGCAAGCAAAAGCATGAAACAAGATATTGAAAAGATTTTGATCTCAGAAGAAGAGATCCAGCAAAAAGTGAAGGAACTGGGTGCAACATTAACCAGCGATTATGATGGTAAATTTCCCCTGGCTATTGGTGTTTTGAAAGGTGCTCTTCCATTCATGGCAGACCTGATCAAACACATTGATACATATTTAGAACTTGATTTTATGGATGTATCTAGCTACGGAAAGTCTACCGTATCTTCTGGAGAAGTAAAGATCATTAAGGATCTAGATACTTCTGTTGAAGGAAGAGATATTTTGATTATGGAAGATATCATCGACAGTGGGTTAACTTTGAGCTATCTGGTAGAGCTTTTCCGATACCGTAAAGCAAATTCCATTAAAATTGTGACATTGCTTGATAAACCAAGCGGCCGCAAAGCAGACATCAAAGCAGATTATGTTGGATTTGAAGTGCCAGATGCATTTGTTGTCGGCTATGGATTGGATTTCGCTGAACGTTACCGAAACCTCCCGTATATTGGAGTGTTAAAACCATCTGTTTACGAAGGCTGATCAGCATACGTATACATGAGGTTATTGGTTGTGTTGGAATGATTTTCTATGATACTATTGAACATAGTTGTGCTTACTGTGGGAGGAGGTAAGGAATGAATCGGGTTTTTCGTAATACGATTTTTTATATACTTATTTTATTACTTGTGATAGGGGTCGTTAGTTGGTTAGGATCCCCAAATCAAAAGCCTGAGAACATGTCTTACAGCAAATTTTCGCAAAATCTAAGTGCGGGAAAAGTGGAGAGTATCTCCATTCAGCCTGTAAGAGGGGTTTATGAAATTCGTGGTCAATTAGATGGCGCGAAGAAAGATCAATTCTTCATTACCCATGTTCCAGATGGTCAAGGTGTTGACCAAATTTACAGTGCACTGAAGAATACAGATGTAAAAGTAGAACCAGCACCTGAAACAAATGGATGGTTGCAAGTTCTGACAACCATCATTCCGTTTATCATCATCTTTATCTTGTTCTTCTTCTTATTGAACCAAGCTCAGGGCGGCGGAAGCCGAGTCATGAACTTTGGTAAGAGTAAGGCGAAGCTTTACACAGAAGAGAAGAAACGTGTGAAATTTAAAGATGTTGCCGGTGCAGATGAAGAAAAGCAAGAGCTTGTAGAAGTGGTTGAATTCCTGAAGGACCCACGTAAATTTGCGGAGCTTGGCGCAAGAATTCCTAAAGGGGTTTTACTAGTAGGACCTCCAGGTACAGGTAAAACATTGCTTGCAAGAGCATCTGCAGGAGAAGCAGGCGTTCCTTTCTTCAGCATCAGTGGTTCTGACTTCGTCGAGATGTTCGTCGGTGTCGGTGCATCACGTGTACGTGATTTATTCGAAAATGCGAAAAAGAATGCACCTTGTTTAATCTTTATTGATGAGATTGATGCAGTGGGTCGTCAGCGTGGAGCCGGTCTTGGCGGTGGTCATGACGAGCGTGAACAAACGCTTAACCAGCTTCTTGTTGAAATGGATGGTTTTAGTGCCAACGAAGGTATTATTATCATTGCTGCGACAAACCGTGCAGATATTCTAGACCCTGCATTGCTGCGTCCGGGACGTTTTGACCGTCAAATTACGGTTGACCGCCCAGATGTTATTGGCCGTGAAGAAGTACTGAAAGTTCATGCGAAAAACAAACCGCTTGATGAGACAGTCAATTTAAAAGCCATTGCAAGCAGAACACCAGGGTTCTCTGGAGCAGATCTTGAGAACTTACTAAACGAAGCAGCACTTGTTGCTGCCCGTCAAAACAAAAAGAAAATCGATATGCGTGATATCGACGAAGCGACTGACCGTGTCATCGCTGGGCCGGCGAAGAAAAGCCGCGTCATTTCGAAGAAAGAACGCAATATCGTCGCTTACCATGAAGCAGGTCATACCGTCATTGGTCTTATCCTAGACGAAGCGGACATGGTGCATAAAGTAACGATCGTTCCTCGTGGTCAGGCAGGCGGATATGCGGTTATGCTTCCAAGAGAAGACCGTTATTTCCAAACGAAACCAGAGCTTCTTGATAAAATTGTCGGCTTGCTCGGCGGTCGTGTTGCAGAGGAAATTACGTTTGGTGAAGTAAGTACAGGTGCTCACAACGACTTCCAGCGTGCAACAGGCATTGCAAGAAGAATGGTCACAGAGTTCGGTATGTCTGATAAGCTTGGTCCGCTTCAATTCGGTCAAGCACAAGGAGGTCAAGTATTCCTTGGCCGTGATTTCAACAATGAGCCGAATTACAGTGAAGCGATCGCTTACGAAATTGACCAAGAAGTTCAGCGTTTCATTAAGGAGAGCTATGAACGTGCGAAACAAATTCTCACTGAGAATAAAGATAAGCTAGAAATCATCGCACAAGCCCTTCTAGAAGTTGAAACATTAGATGCTGAGCAAATTAAATCTCTTTACGAAACTGGAAAGCTTCCAGAGCGTGTATACGCAGATGACGAAGAGAAAAACGATGATGTGAAAGTAAACATCAAGAAAAAAGAAGATGAGGAGATCTAATCTCCTTCTGTGAAAGCTGCCGGGATCACCGGCAGCTTTTTTTATTTCGATTCATGAATGGATCGGTTTCGAATTGTTTACAAATGGAACTCAATTCGTGTATGGTATGATAGAAAGTCGAAAAATGCTCTTTTTGAGAAACTATTCAAAGTGGTGATGAAGTTGTTACTCGTGATAGATGTAGGAAACACAAATACCGTTTTAGGTGTTTATCATAATGGCGATCTAAACTACCATTGGCGAATTGAAACAAGCCGTCATAAAACAGAAGACGAATTTGGTATGTCCATCAGGGCTTTATTTGATTATGTGGGGCTGATGTTTGACCAAATAGAAGGAATTATCATCTCGTCTGTTGTCCCGCCAATGATGTTTGCACTTGAAAGAATGTGCGAAAAGTATTTTCACATAACTCCCCAAATTGTAGGGCCTGGAATGAAGACTGGATTAAACATTATGTGTGACAATCCAAAGGAAGTCGGGGCAGATCGAATTGTCAATGCAGTAGCAGCAATTCACCTATATGGGGCGCCTCTTATTGTGGTAGACTTTGGAACAGCAACAACCTACTGTTATATCAATGAACAAAAACAATACATGGGTGGAGCGATTGCACCGGGTATTACCATCTCAACTGAGGCTTTATATACAAGAGCGGCGAAGCTGCCGAGAATTGAAATTGTCCGTCCTGATCACATTGTTGGAAAAAACACTATCAGTGCGATGCAATCCGGCATCCTTTATGGATATGTTGGTCAAGTCGAGGGAATAGTGAAACGGATGAAGCAGCAAGCCAAACAAACACCGAAAGTCATTGCAACAGGCGGTTTGTCTACATTAATTGGAAATGAATCAGACTGTATTGATATTGTCGATCCGTTCCTTACATTAAAAGGACTGCAGCTCATTTATGAACGTAATCGTGTCGGTGTATTATAGGAGGTTTAAATTAAATGGATTACTTAGTTAAAGCGTTAGCATATGACGGAAAAGTCCGCGCATATGCTGCAAACACAACAGATACAATCAACGAAGCACAAAGAAGACATCACACGTGGCCGACTGCATCAGCAGCGATTGGCAGAACGATGACAGCAACAGTCATGATGGGTGCTATGCTGAAAGGTGAGAATAAGTTAACTGTCAAAATAGAAGGCGGTGGACCAATCGGCGCCATTATTGCTGATGGAAATGCAAAAGGCCAGGTACGAGGATATGTCTCAAACCCACAAGTTCACTTTGACTTAAATGAACATGGCAAACTGGATGTTAGACGTGCAGTCGGAACATCTGGAACGTTAAGTGTTGTCAAAGATATCGGGCTGAAGGATCACTTTACAGGACAAACGGAAATCGTTTCAGGTGAAATTGGAGATGACTTCACTTATTATCTTGTTTCTTCTGAGCAAGTGCCTTCCTCTGTAGGCGTAGGCGTCCTTGTCAATCCAGATAATTCGATCCTCGCAGCAGGCGGTTTCATCATTCAATTGCTGCCTGGTACAGAAGATGCTGTCATTGAAAGACTAGAAAAGCGCCTGTCAACCATTGAACCAATCTCTAAACTCATTGAAAAAGGGATGACACCAGAAGAAATATTAGAAGAAGTACTCGGTGAAAAACCTCAAATTTTAGAAACTGTACCTGTCGAATTTTCTTGTAACTGCTCAAAAGAACGCTTTGCAAATGGCATTATCAGCCTAGGGAAAGCCGAAATTGATGATATGATTGAACAAGACGGACAAGCAGAAGCTCAATGCCATTTTTGTAACGAAACGTATGTATTTACAAAAGAAGAGCTAGAGGAGCTACGTGAAGAATTAACCCGCTAAGCTCTAAGCAGCGGGTTTTCTTTTTAGATGGAAAGGAGACGAAAGATGAGACTAAAAGCAAGAGTGGTATGGACATTTATCCTCGTGTTGCTCATGATTAATGCCGTTGTCATTGCATATGTATTAACAAAGTCACAAATGTCACAGGCTTCTTCTAACGGGAAGAGCGGTGAAGAAATTGCGTCGATTGGAAAAGAGAAGGTGACGCGTCAAGAATGGCTAAAGAAAATGGAAGACCGCTACGGAAAGGCGACACTTGAGCAAATGATCAATCAGAAGGTGGTCAATCAGCTTGCCAAGCAAAACAAGCTGGAGGTGTCTTCAAAAGAGATCAATCGTGAATTGCTCATGCTCAAAGCGGTGTCTAATAATTTCTATGAAGATGGACATACAAGTGAGAAGGAATGGAAAGATCAGATTCGTTATCAAATTTTATTAGAGCAGCTTTTAACGAGAGATGCCGTCGTTTCTGAAAAAGAAGCGAAATCGTTTTATGAAAAAAACAAGGACTTATATCAATATGATGATTCATACCGCATTCGCCATATCGTTGTGAAGACAAAGGGCGAGGCTGAAAATGTATTGAAAGATTTAAAAGGTGGATCTAGCTTCGAAGCTGTGGCAGCTGAACGTTCAATCGACCGTTACACCTCACCATACGGCGGAGATCTTGGATTTGTGACAGAAGAGCAGGAAAGTATCCCAGCCCTATACATACAAGAAGCTCAAAAGCTTCAGCCAGATGAATGGACGAAAGAGCCGATTCAGACCAAAAACGGGTATGCCATTATTCAGTTAAAAGAAAAATTAAATGGCCGCTCTTTCTCCTATGACGAAGTCAAAGATCAGATTAAAAGACAGATCGCCATGGAAGATCTAGGTGAAAAGGCGAATGTTAAAACCCTGTGGAAAGAAGCAAAAGTCACATGGTTTTACGATGGCGAGCAGGACTAAAAGCATTGACAAAATTTTTTGAAATTGATAATTTAATATTAATACAATAAAATTACTCGGAGATAGAGGTGTTAGTGATGGCTCGTATTGCAAATTCAGTTTTTGAACTAATAGGAAATACACCAGTCGTTAAATTAAACCGTTTAGTAGATGAAGACAGTGCGGATGTCTACTTGAAACTTGAATATATGAACCCAGGCAGCAGTGTCAAAGATCGTATTGCTTTAGCAATGATCGAAGATGCTGAAGCAAAAGGAACATTAAAAGCCGGCGATACGCTTATTGAACCAACAAGCGGAAACACAGGAATCGGCCTTGCAATGGTAGCGGCTGCTAAAGGAATCAATGCGATTTTGGTTATGCCGGACACAATGAGTCAGGAGCGCCGCAACCTTTTACGCGCTTATGGTGCGGAGCTTGTCTTAACACCAGGTGCAGAAGGAATGAAAGGTGCCATCAAAAAAGCGGAAGAATTAGCAGAAGAGCATGGTTACTTCATGCCTCAGCAATTTAGCAACGAAGCCAATGCGGAGATTCACCGCCGTACAACTGGGAAAGAAATTCTTGAACAGTTTGACGGCGAGCTTGATGCATTTATTGCAGGTGTTGGTACGGGCGGTACAATTACAGGTGCTGGTGAAGTCCTAAAAGAAGCCATCCCATCCATTCAGCTTTATGCAGTAGAGCCGACAGATTCCCCTGTATTGTCAGGCGGGAAGCCAGGTCCGCATAAAATTCAAGGAATTGGAGCAGGTTTTGTTCCTTCAATCTTGAACACAGAAATATATGACGGCATCATCCAAGTGAAAAACGAAGATGCATTTGAGCTTGCAAGAAAAGCAGCGAAAGAAGAAGGAATCCTTGGCGGTATTTCTTCTGGAGCAGCTATTTACGCAGCGCTTCAAACAGCGAAGAAGCTTGGTAAAGGGAAAAAGGTTCTGGCAATCATCCCAAGTAATGGTGAGCGTTACCTCAGTACACCGCTTTATCAATTCGATTAAACCAATCACCCCAGCATTTGCTGGGGTTTTTTCATGAATTCTGAAGATGGAAAGCAAATACTATTTTCTAAATAAATTGGATTGCATTACAATAAGGTTAATGAAAATGAAAAAGGATGATAACATGACACAACGCAGGCCGATGGGCATCAAAATTCCTTTTACGAAAGATGCATTTTTGAAAAGATACGAACAATTAACTGCTCGTGAAACACATCATGTGCTTCTTGAAAGTGCACGCGGCGGTTCATATAGCATCGCTGGTATTCACCCGATCGCTAAAGCAAAGGGGAAGGATGGGATGACGACCATCCATTATCAAGATGAGGTGCTGTTCAAAGAAGGTGATCCATTCAGAGCGTTTACGGATTGGTTTCAAACTCTTCAAACTGAAACAAACGACGAATACCCCGACTTCCAAGGTGGAGCAATTGGGTTTTTAAGCTACGATTATGCTAGATACATCGAGCATTTTAAAATGCTGGCGATTGACGACCTTCAAACACCAGACCTTTATTTCCTCGTGTTTAATGATGTTGCAGTCTTTGATCATAAAGAGCACGCGCTGTGGCTGATTACTCACACAGAGGAAACGGAATCAGTGAGTAAAGCGAACCAAAGGCTTGAAGAATGGAAGCAAAAATGGACAAGCTCTTTTGAAGAATCAGCACAATCACCTGTAAATGAATTTTCCACAGAATTTGTACCAGCAGCACCTTTCACTGAAGAAACCTTTGGAGAAGCAGTAGAGAAAATTAAGCAATATATCGCAAACGGTGATGTGTTCCAAGTGAACTTATCCATCAGACAAGATGAACAGCTTCATACTCATCCGTATGATTTATACAAAACGTTACGTCAAGTAAATCCATCTCCTTACATGTCTTACTTGCATACGCCTGACTTCCAGATTGTTTGTGGATCTCCAGAGCTGCTGATTAAGAAAAAAGGAACTCAGCTAGAAACAAGACCAATTGCCGGAACAAGATCACGAGGCAAAGACGACGCTGAGGATCAAGCGCTGGCAAAGGAACTCATTGAAAATGAAAAAGAACGTGCAGAGCATGTGATGCTCGTTGATCTTGAGCGGAATGACCTTGGACGCGTATCCACTTATGGATCCGTAAAAGTGAACGAATTTATGGCGATTGAGAAATATTCACACGTGATGCATATTGTATCAAATGTACAAGGGGAGCTGCGTGATGAATGTGACGCGGTAGATGTCATGAGAGCTGTATTCCCAGGTGGAACGATTACAGGTGCTCCAAAAGTGAGAACAATGGAAATCATAGAAGAACTTGAGCCAACAAGACGTGGGCTTTATACTGGATCTATAGGCTGGTTTGGATTCAATCAAGATATGCACTTTAATATCGTCATTCGTACTGCGTATTGTACAGAAGGAAAAGCCTTTATGCAGTCAGGTGCGGGGATCGTCATTGATTCTGTCCCAAAACACGAATATAAAGAATCGATTAAAAAAGCCTATGCAGTGAAAAAAGCATTACAGCTGAGCAAAGAAGAGACTATTTTGAGTTAGAGGTGAGCAGAGTATGATTTTAATGATTGATAATTATGATTCATTTACGTACAACCTGGTTCAGTATTTAGGTGAGCTTGGAGAAGAATTGATCGTGAAACGGAATGATCAAGTAACCATTCAAGAAATTGAAGAGCTCAAGCCGGATTTTCTTATGATTTCCCCAGGGCCATGCAGTCCTGATGAAGCGGGAATTAGTATGGAGGCGATCAAGCACTTTGCAGGAAGCATTCCGATCTTCGGCGTGTGTCTAGGTCATCAATCCATCGCACAAGTCTTTGGCGGGGATGTCGTTCGAGCAGAGCGCTTAATGCATGGTAAAACGTCAGAGATTAAACATGACGGAAAAGGCGTTTTCACAGGACTTCAAAATCCGCTCGTCGCAACGAGATATCATTCGTTAATTGTCAAAAACGAGACGCTGCCAGAGTGCTTTGACGCAACAGCCAGCACAAAGGAAGGCGAGCTCATGGCGATTCGCCATAAAGAATTGCCGATTGAAAGTGTGCAATTCCATCCTGAATCGATTATGACGTCCTTCGGAAAAGAAATGCTGAAAAATTTCATTGAAACCTATCGTAAAAAGGGGCATGAAGTAAACGCATGATCATTTATCTGAACGGTCAGTATATAGAGGAGAAAGACGCGACTCTTTCTCCTTTTGATCATGGTTTTCTATATGGCATCGGTGTATTCGAAACATTTACCAGCCTGGCAGGACAAGTCTTCCTGTTAGATTGGCATCTTGAAAGGCTCAATCAATCATTACGTGACCTTTGCATCGAATCCACAATAGAGAAACCATTTGTACTCGACATCATTCATACTTTACTGAATAAAAACCAAATAGCCGGCGGCCATGCGAGAATTCGCTTGAATGTTTCTGCAGGCAGAGGCAATGGGTTTTCTGCAGATTCTTATGAAGAGCCTGTCGTTTTTGTCATGATCTCTCCATTCCATCCTGAATCTATTTTGGATGAGAAAAAGGGAGTCATTCTTCAAACAAGAAGAAACACACCAGAAGGACCAAGACGCCTCAAGTCTCATCATTATATGAACAACCTGCTCGCGAAAAGAGAAGTGGGGAATGACCCGGGGTTAGAAGGAATCTTTTTAACAAAAGAAGATGATGTGGCAGAAGGCATTACCTCGAATATATTTTGGCGAAAAGATGATGTGATCTATACACCGTCACTTGATACAGGCATTTTAAATGGGGTTACTCGTCGATACTGTATGGAAGCGCTCCACACTATGGGGGCCTCCCTAAAGGAAGGACAATATCCAGTCTCGCATTTGCTCTCAGCTGATGAGGCGTGGATGACCAATTCTGTTCAGGGAGTTGTACCTTTCGGGAGTATAGGAAACATCCACTTGTCCAAAAACAGCCGGACCATCTCAACAAAGTTAAGAATGCAATACACAAAAGAACGTCAAGACCATAAAGAGTAGGTGGACACAATGACACAACAATTGATAAAACAGCCTAAAATCATACAGGCCAAGCATCACACCCTTAGTTATGAAGAAAAGACATTGGTCATGGGCATTTTAAATGTCACTCCTGACTCTTTTTCAGATGGAGGAAAGTTTAATCAAGTAGATAAAGCACTGGCTCATGCAGCGCAGCTGATAGAAGACGGAGCGCATATTATTGATATTGGCGGAGAGTCGACTCGCCCGGGAGCGGCACTTGTCTCGGAAGAAGAAGAGCTTTCTAGGGTCATTCCTGTCATTGAGAAGATCACAAAAGAATTAGATGTACCTATCTCTATTGATACGTATAAAGCCCGTGTCGCAGATGAAGCGGTGAAAGCTGGAGCTTCCATCATTAATGATGTATGGGGGGCGAAGGCAGATCCCCAAATGGCACATGTGGCAGCGAAGCACAATGTCCCAATCATTTTAATGCACAATCGGCCAGAACGAAACTACACACATCTGATTTCAGATATGATCGCCGATTTGAAAGAAAGTGTCCAAATTGCCCAGCAAGCGGGTGTCCGCGATGACATGATGATATTAGATCCAGGTGTAGGATTTGCGAAAAATAAAGAGGACAACCTGAAGGTCATGAATGAACTCGAACATTTTTGTCACCTTGGATATCCACTGCTGCTAGCTACATCTCGAAAACGATTCATTGGTGCTGTCTTAGACCTGCCACCTGAAGAACGTACTGAAGGAACAGGTGCGACGGTTTGCCTTGGAATTCAAAAGGGCAGTGCGATGGTCCGTGTACATGATGTAAAAGAAATAGCAAGAATGGCAAAAATGATGGATGCCATGCTGAATAAGGGAGGCGCTTATCATCGATAAAGTATATGTAAACGGAATGGAATTTTACGGGTACCACGGTGTATTTGCAGAAGAAAATAAATTAGGGCAGCGATTCCGCGTGGACTTAATAGCTTCACTTGATTTAAGTAAAGCCGGACAAACTGATGACCTCAATGAGACCATCAACTATGCAGAGCTTTATCAAATCTGCCAAAGCATTGTAGAAGGTGAGCCGGTCAATCTCGTTGAAACACTGACAGAAAGAATTGCAAACCAAGTGTTAAAGGACTTTCCGACAGTTCAGGAATGTACAGTGAAGGTGATCAAACCAGATCCGCCAATTCCAGGACACTATCAGTCCGTTGCAATTGAAATGACGAGATCGCGTACATGAATAATACAGCATACATCGCATTAGGCTCAAACATAGGTAAAAAAGAAACCTATTTAAGAGAAGCCGTCAAAAAACTGCATGAACATCCAGAGGTTCAAGTGGAATTAATCTCATCGATATATGAAACAGCACCTGTAGGCTATGAAAACCAAGATGACTTTTTAAACATGGCCGTAAAAATTACCACTTCACTTCGTCCAGAGGAGCTGCTGTCTCTTACTCAGAAAATCGAGCAGGAGTTAGGCAGAACCAGAGAAGTGAGATGGGGTCCGCGAACGGCTGACCTTGACATTTTACTTTATAATCGTGAAAATATTGAAACAGAACAACTTGTAGTGCCGCATCCTAGGATGTACGAACGTTTATTCGTTCTTGTCCCGATGAGTGAGATTTGCCCAGAAATCGGCGAAGTACAAATAAATGCCGTAACAGACCAAGAAGGTGTAAGCATATGGAAAAAGACATGTGGGGTAGAAGAATTCGTGCATACCGAAAGCTAAAAGGGTATACTCAGGAAGGGTTCGCGAAAAGACTGGGCATCTCTGTCTCTGTCTTAGGGGAAATTGAGCGAGGCAATCGATTACCAACAAACCAATTGGTTGGTCAAATAGCAGATGCTTTAAATATAACGGTGGAAGAACTTTCACCAATTCTTGAAGAAGAAAGGAGGGGGAAAAATGTTTAAAATCGGAGATATCGAGATTAAAAACAAAGTAGTGCTCGCGCCAATGGCTGGTGTGTGCAACTCTGCTTTCAGACTGACCGTGAAAGAGTTTGGAGCGGGCTTAGTCTGCGCTGAAATGGTCAGTGACAAAGCGATCCTGATCAACAATGCGAGAACAATGGGTATGCTATACATTGATGAACGGGAAAAGCCTTTGAGCCTTCAGATATTTGGAGGGGAAAAAGACACACTCGTCGAAGCGGCAAAGTTTGTAGACCAGAATACCACAGCTGATATTATTGATATCAACATGGGCTGTCCTGTACCAAAGATTACGAAATGTGATGCAGGAGCGAAATGGCTCCTTGATCCAAACAAAATTTATGAAATGGTCTCTGCTGTCGTAGAAGCTGTAGACAAACCAGTGACAGTGAAAATGAGAATGGGCTGGGACGAAGACCATATCTTCGCTATCGACAATGCTCGTGCTGTAGAACGAGCAGGTGGACAAGCGGTTGCGCTTCACGGACGGACACGCGTGCAAATGTACGAAGGAACAGCGAATTGGGATATCATCAAAGAGGTTAAACAATCTGTTTCAATTCCTGTCATCGGCAATGGCGATGTCAAAACCCCTCAAGATGCAAAACGTATGCTTGATGAAACGGGTGTGGACGCTGTCATGATCGGAAGAGCCGCACTTGGAAACCCGTGGATGATTTATCGCACGGTTCATTATTTAAAAACGGGTGAACTGAAAGAAGAGCCAAACGTACGTGAGAAAATGTCAGTATGCAAACTTCACTTAGACCGACTCATTGACCTGAAAGGTGAGCATGTGGCTGTTAGAGAAATGAGAAAACATGCGGCATGGTACTTAAAAGGGGTCCGCGGCAACGCTGACGTAAGAAACCAAATCAATCAAAGTGAAACGAGAGCGGAGCTTGTACAAGTTCTTGATGACTTTACGATCGAAGCCGAGGCAAAAGAGCTTCAAAGTATAAAAGTAGGATAAGACTATCTTTCTTTTTGTAGCTCACTGCTAGTTGATGTACTGGCAGTTTTTCTGCTTTTCTCTGCAAAATACATTATTGGAGTGATATAAATGAGTAATGAAGGGCTTAATAACGAAGAATTAAATGACCAATTCCAGGTCAGACGTGACAAAATGAATAAAATGAGAGAAGAGGGTATCGATCCATTCGGTGAACGATATGACCGCTCTCATCAATCTGCGCAAATTATCGCTGAATATGACGAGTTTTCTAAAGAAGACTTAGAAGGAAAAGCGGCTCAAGTGACAATCGCTGGACGTATGATGACAAAGCGTGGAAAAGGAAAAGCTGGCTTTGCGCATATTCAAGACTTAGAAGGACAAATTCAAATCTATGTTCGTAAAGATAGTGTAGGGGAAGAAGCTTACGAATTATTTAAAAGCTCAGACCTAGGCGATATCATCGGTGTAACAGGAACTGTTTTTAAAACAAATGTAGGAGAACTTTCTATTAAAGCGACTAGCTTTGAGGTTCTGACAAAAGCACTTCGCCCGCTTCCGGATAAATATCATGGATTAAAAGATGTTGAACAACGCTATCGTCAGCGCTACCTGGACCTCATTGTAAATCCAGAAAGTAAGCAGACGTTCATTATGCGAAGCAAAATCATTCAATCAATGAGAAGATACTTAGATTCTAAAGGATACTTAGAAGTTGAAACACCAACAATGCACAGCATTCCTGGTGGTGCATCAGCGCGTCCTTTCATTACTCATCACAATGCACTTGATATGCCGCTTTATATGCGTATTGCGATCGAGCTGCACTTAAAACGCCTAATTGTCGGTGGTCTAGAGAAAGTATACGAGATTGGCCGCGTATTCCGTAATGAAGGTGTATCGACTCGTCATAACCCAGAATTCACTATGATTGAGCTGTATGAAGCATACGCAGACTACAAAGACATCATGAATCTGACTGAAAACTTGATTGCTCATATTGCCCAAGAGGTGCTGGGAACAACAACCATTCAATATGGAGAAGATGAAATTGATCTCAAACCTGAATGGAAGAGACTGCATATGGTTGAAGCGGTTAAAGAAGCAACAGGTGTAGACTTCTGGCAGGAGATGTCTGTAGAAGAAGCAAAACAGCATGCTGCTGATCATGGTGTTGAAATCACGAAAAATATGACAGTAGGTCATATTATCAATGAGTTCTTCGAGCAAAAAGTAGAAGAAACATTGGTTCAGCCTACATTCATTTACGGACATCCAGTGGAGATTTCTCCATTAGCTAAGAAAAATCCTGAAGATCCTCGCTTCACAGATCGTTTTGAGTTGTTTATCGTACGCCGTGAACACGCAAATGCATTCACAGAGCTAAACGATCCAATCGATCAAAGAGAACGTTTTGAAGCACAATTAAAAGAACGTGAAGAAGGAAATGACGAAGCACATCTAATGGATGACGATTTTGTTGAAGCATTAGAATACGGCATGCCTCCAACAGGTGGTTTAGGAATCGGGATCGACCGATTAATCATGCTTTTAACAAATTCTCCATCAATCAGAGATGTACTACTTTTCCCACAAATGAGAAACCGCTAATACATCAATCAAAGCGCCATTTTATCTATGGCGCTTTTTATTTTTCATAAAATGAAACTTTTTTTAAAAAAACTATTGCAAGGAAAGAATTCAGATGGTATATTATTATTCGTTGCCGCAAAACAGCAACGAGGTTAAAAAAAGAAATTGAAAAAAGTTCTTGACTTTAACCGACACGAAATGTTAAGATATTAAAGTCGCTTAAGAGCGATAACGAAAATGATCTTTGAAAACTAAACAAGACAAAACGTACCTGTTAATTCGAGTTTTTATAAAAAAATCCTATGATACTTCATAGGTAGTCAGTCAAACTGGCGAAAAGCAAAACTTCGGTTTTGTACTTTTTCGGAGAGTTTGATCCTGGCTCAGGACGAACGCTGGCGGCGTGCCTAATACATGCAAGTCGAGCGGACAGAAGGGAGCTTGCTCCCGGATGTTAGCGGCGGACGGGTGAGTAACACGTGGGTAACCTGCCTGTAAGACTGGGATAACTCCGGGAAACCGGAGCTAATACCGGATAGTTCCTTGAACCGCATGGTTCAAGGATGAAAGACGGTTTCGGCTGTCACTTACAGATGGACCCGCGGCGCATTAGCTAGTTGGTGGGGTAATGGCTCACCAAGGCGACGATGCGTAGCCGACCTGAGAGGGTGATCGGCCACACTGGGACTGAGACACGGCCCAGACTCCTACGGGAGGCAGCAGTAGGGAATCTTCCGCAATGGACGAAAGTCTGACGGAGCAACGCCGCGTGAGTGATGAAGGTTTTCGGATCGTAAAGCTCTGTTGTTAGGGAAGAACAAGTGCGAGAGTAACTGCTCGCACCTTGACGGTACCTAACCAGAAAGCCACGGCTAACTACGTGCCAGCAGCCGCGGTAATACGTAGGTGGCAAGCGTTGTCCGGAATTATTGGGCGTAAAGGGCTCGCAGGCGGTTTCTTAAGTCTGATGTGAAAGCCCCCGGCTCAACCGGGGAGGGTCATTGGAAACTGGGAAACTTGAGTGCAGAAGAGGAGAGTGGAATTCCACGTGTAGCGGTGAAATGCGTAGAGATGTGGAGGAACACCAGTGGCGAAGGCGACTCTCTGGTCTGTAACTGACGCTGAGGAGCGAAAGCGTGGGGAGCGAACAGGATTAGATACCCTGGTAGTCCACGCCGTAAACGATGAGTGCTAAGTGTTAGGGGGTTTCCGCCCCTTAGTGCTGCAGCTAACGCATTAAGCACTCCGCCTGGGGAGTACGGTCGCAAGACTGAAACTCAAAGGAATTGACGGGGGCCCGCACAAGCGGTGGAGCATGTGGTTTAATTCGAAGCAACGCGAAGAACCTTACCAGGTCTTGACATCCTCTGACAACCCTAGAGATAGGGCTTTCCCTTCGGGGACAGAGTGACAGGTGGTGCATGGTTGTCGTCAGCTCGTGTCGTGAGATGTTGGGTTAAGTCCCGCAACGAGCGCAACCCTTGATCTTAGTTGCCAGCATTCAGTTGGGCACTCTAAGGTGACTGCCGGTGACAAACCGGAGGAAGGTGGGGATGACGTCAAATCATCATGCCCCTTATGACCTGGGCTACACACGTGCTACAATGGACAGAACAAAGGGCTGCAAGACCGCAAGGTTTAGCCAATCCCATAAATCTGTTCTCAGTTCGGATCGCAGTCTGCAACTCGACTGCGTGAAGCTGGAATCGCTAGTAATCGCGGATCAGCATGCCGCGGTGAATACGTTCCCGGGCCTTGTACACACCGCCCGTCACACCACGAGAGTTTGCAACACCCGAAGTCGGTGAGGTAACCTTTATGGAGCCAGCCGCCGAAGGTGGGGCAGATGATTGGGGTGAAGTCGTAACAAGGTAGCCGTATCGGAAGGTGCGGCTGGATCACCTCCTTTCTAAGGATATATGGAGCAGCGTACGTTTTCGTCTTGTTTAGTTTTGAAGGATCATTCCTTCAAAACATGTCTCTAGCGAGACAGGATTGTTCTTTGAAAACTAGATAACAATAAGTAATACATTCACATTGAATGCAATGCAAAGTTCATCACACATAGTGATTCTTTCTAAAGTAAGAAATGGTTAAGTTAGAAAGGGCGCACGGTGGATGCCTTGGCACTAGGAGCCGATGAAGGACGGGACGAACACCGATATGCTTCGGGGAGCTGTAAGCAAGCTTTGATCCGGAGATTTCCGAATGGGGAAACCCACTGCTCGTAATGGAGTAGTATCCATACTTGAATACATAGAGTATGAGAAGGCATACCCGGGGAACTGAAACATCTAAGTACCCGGAGGAAGAGAAAGCAAATGCGATTCCCTGAGTAGCGGCGAGCGAAACGGGAACAGCCCAAACCAAGAGGCTTGCCTCTTGGGGTTGTAGGACACTCTATACGGAGTTACAAAGGAACGATATAAGCGAAGAGGTCTGGAAAGGCCCGCCAAAGAAGGTAACAGCCCTGTAATTGAAATGTTGTTCTCTCCAGAGTGGATCCTGAGTACGGCGGAACACGTGAAATTCCGTCGGAATCCGGGAGGACCATCTCCCAAGGCTAAATACTCCCTAGTGACCGATAGTGAACCAGTACCGTGAGGGAAAGGTGAAAAGCACCCCGGAAGGGGAGTGAAATAGATCCTGAAACCGTGTGCCTACAAGTAGTCAGAGCCCGTTAACGGGTGATGGCGTGCCTTTTGTAGAATGAACCGGCGAGTTACGATCCCGTGCAAGGTTAAGCAGAAGATGCGGAGCCGCAGCGAAAGCGAGTCTGAATAGGGCGCATGAGTACGTGGTCGTAGACCCGAAACCAGGTGATCTACCCATGTCCAGGGTGAAGTTCAGGTAACACTGAATGGAGGCCCGAACCCACGCACGTTGAAAAGTGCGGGGATGAGGTGTGGGTAGGGGTGAAATGCCAATCGAACCTGGAGATAGCTGGTTCTCTCCGAAATAGCTTTAGGGCTAGCCTCAAGGTAAGAGTCTCGGAGGTAGAGCACTGATTGGACTAGGGGCCCCTACCGGGTTACCGAATTCAGTCAAACTCCGAATGCCGATGACTTATCCTTGGGAGTCAGACTGCGAGTGATAAGATCCGTAGTCGAAAGGGAAACAGCCCAGACCGCCAGCTAAGGTCCCAAAGTATACGTTAAGTGGAAAAGGATGTGGAGTTGCTTAGACAACCAGGATGTTGGCTTAGAAGCAGCCACCATTTAAAGAGTGCGTAATAGCTCACTGGTCGAGTGACTCTGCGCCGAAAATGTACCGGGGCTAAACGTATCACCGAAGCTGCGGACTGTTCTTACGAACAGTGGTAGGAGAGCGTTCTAAGGGCTGTGAAGCCAGACCGGAAGGACTGGTGGAGCGCTTAGAAGTGAGAATGCCGGTATGAGTAGCGAAAGACGGGTGAGAATCCCGTCCACCGAATGCCTAAGGTTTCCTGAGGAAGGCTCGTCCGCTCAGGGTTAGTCGGGACCTAAGCCGAGGCCGAAAGGCGTAGGCGATGGACAACAGGTTGATATTCCTGTACCACCTCCTCACCATTTGAGCAATGGGGGGACGCAGGAGGATAGGGTAAGCGCGGTATTGGATATCCGCGTCCAAGCAGTTAGGCTGGGAAATAGGCAAATCCGTTTCCCGTGAAGGCTGAGCTGTGATGGCGAGCGAAATTTAGTAGCGAAGTTCCTGATTCCACACTGCCAAGAAAAGCCTCTAGCGAGGTGAGAGGTGCCCGTACCGCAAACCGACACAGGTAGGCGAGGAGAGAATCCTAAGGTGATCGAGAGAACTCTCGTTAAGGAACTCGGCAAAATGACCCCGTAACTTCGGGAGAAGGGGTGCTTCTTAGGGTGTTAAAGCCCCGAGAAGCCGCAGTGAATAGGCCCAGGCGACTGTTTAGCAAAAACACAGGTCTCTGCGAAGCCGTAAGGCGAAGTATAGGGGCTGACGCCTGCCCGGTGCTGGAAGGTTAAGAGGAGCGCTTAGCGTAAGCGAAGGTGCGAATTGAAGCCCCAGTAAACGGCGGCCGTAACTATAACGGTCCTAAGGTAGCGAAATTCCTTGTCGGGTAAGTTCCGACCCGCACGAAAGGCGCAACGATCTGGGCACTGTCTCAACGAGAGACTCGGTGAAATTATAGTACCTGTGAAGATGCAGGTTACCCGCGACAGGACGGAAAGACCCCGTGGAGCTTTACTGCAGCCTGATATTGAATGTTGGTACAGCTTGTACAGGATAGGTAGGAGCCTTGGAAACCGGAGCGCTAGCTTCGGTGGAGGCATCGGTGGGATACTACCCTGGCTGTATTGACCTTCTAACCCGCTGCCCTTATCGGGCAGGGAGACAGTGTCAGGTGGGCAGTTTGACTGGGGCGGTCGCCTCCTAAAATGTAACGGAGGCGCCCAAAGGTTCCCTCAGAATGGTTGGAAATCATTCGCAGAGTGTAAAGGCACAAGGGAGCTTGACTGCGAGACCTACAAGTCGAGCAGGGACGAAAGTCGGGCTTAGTGATCCGGTGGTTCCGCATGGAAGGGCCATCGCTCAACGGATAAAAGCTACCCCGGGGATAACAGGCTTATCTCCCCCAAGAGTCCACATCGACGGGGAGGTTTGGCACCTCGATGTCGGCTCATCGCATCCTGGGGCTGTAGTCGGTCCCAAGGGTTGGGCTGTTCGCCCATTAAAGCGGTACGCGAGCTGGGTTCAGAACGTCGTGAGACAGTTCGGTCCCTATCCGTCGCGGGCGCAGGAAATTTGAGAGGAGCTGTCCTTAGTACGAGAGGACCGGGATGGACGCACCGCTGGTGTACCAGTTGTTCTGCCAAGGGCATCGCTGGGTAGCTATGTGCGGACGGGATAAGTGCTGAAAGCATCTAAGCATGAAGCCCCCCTCAAGATGAGATTTCCCATTCCGCAAGGAAGTAAGATCCCTGAAAGATGATCAGGTTGATAGGTCTGAGGTGGAAGCGTGGTGACACGTGGAGCTGACAGATACTAATAGATCGAGGACTTAACCTATATTCTAATGTGAAGCATGAACATTGTTATCTAGTTTTGAGAGAACATTCTCTCCATCAGGTTTGGTGGCGATAGCGAAGAGGTCACACCCGTTCCCATACCGAACACGGAAGTTAAGCTCTTCAGCGCCGATGGTAGTTGGGGGTTTCCCCCTGTGAGAGTAGGACGCCGCCAAGCTTTTATAAGGATCAGTTCCATTTGGAACTGGTCTTTTTTGTGTTTTTGAATGACTTGCTTCTATATAATTAGGTTCGTAAAATGAGAATACTTTTTTCCCTCGATGATTGCTAAATTAAATTAAACTTTACGTTCCTTCAATTTAACATTTCAGTCATTATATGAACCATCAGTTCAAATTATTAAGGGTCAACATTAAAAGCATATAAAACCTCTCCTTGGACTAAATAGATGATGTATAGGGACACGAGATAGAAAGGCATCACACCCCAAAGGGATAGTCGGCCATTGTTAAATCTTTAACTTAAAAGGAGAGAAAAGAATACTAATATTATTTCTTCTGTTAAAAACTTTATATCGATGATAAAGCTGTTGAGTGTTTGAAGCAGCAGAAAAAATGATATGAAATGATTTTTGTTGAAAATAGTAAAGACCAGTCATTATTTTTACGCTTTTTAGGCAAAAAAGATTTCTCAGAAAAATAAAATAATAACAGAATTCCTTTTTTGAATGGTTTTTATCCGAAGATATATGAAATAAAACAAGGGTATGAAAGCTTCGGAATTGCTGTTTTTGCAATGATAGAGCCTTATTAGTGCTCTTTTTAACAAAAAAACATAAAAAAATGAAAAAAAGGCTTTTAAAATGATGAGACAAGTGGTAAAATTCTTTAGGTGCCTTAACGAAAAGATGAAAAAACAGCTTTAAAATAAATTCAAAAATTATTTCAAAAAAGTCTTTACAAACAATATCTTATCGTTATATAATACTATTTGTCAGATCGAGAGACACTTCGAAACGACACAATATGGAGGATTAGCTCAGCTGGGAGAGCATCTGCCTTACAAGCAGAGGGTCGGCGGTTCGAGCCCGTCATCCTCCACCATATTTATTCTTACATAATGTTAGGATAGATAAAGCCGGTGTAGCTCAACTGGTAGAGCAACTGACTTGTAATCAGTAGGTTGGGGGTTCAAGTCCTCTTGCCGGCACCACTTTCATATGGTAAGATAGACAAGTCGCTTTAAAAGCGAGCCATTAGCTCAGTTGGTAGAGCATCTGACTTTTAATCAGAGGGTCGAAGGTTCGAGTCCTTCATGGCTCACCATGTTTCATGCGGGTGTGGCGGAATTGGCAGACGCGCTAGACTTAGGATCTAGTGTCTTTATGACGTGGGGGTTCAAGTCCCTTCACCCGCATTGCCAAATAAAATAAAGAAATCCTGTAATGCGGAAGTAGTTCAGTGGTAGAACACCACCTTGCCAAGGTGGGGGTCGCGGGTTCGAATCCCGTCTTCCGCTTATACCATCCACGCCGGGGTGGTGGAATTGGCAGACACACAGGACTTAAAATCCTGCGGTAGGTGACTACCGTGCCGGTTCAAGTCCGGCCCTCGGCATTATAAATAAGCGCCCGTAGCTCAATTGGATAGAGCGTTTGACTACGGATCAAAAGGTTAGGGGTTCGACTCCTCTCGGGCGCGCCATTAAGATCGGGAAGTAGCTCAGCTTGGTAGAGCACTTGGTTTGGGACCAAGGGGTCGCAGGTTCGAATCCTGTCTTCCCGACCATCTTTTATGGGGCCTTAGCTCAGCTGGGAGAGCGCCTGCCTTGCACGCAGGAGGTCAGCGGTTCGATCCCGCTAGGCTCCACCAATATGATCTTTGAAAACTAAACAAGACAAAACGTACCTGTTAATTCGAGTTTTTATAAAAAAATCCTATGATACTTCATAGGTAGTCAGTCAAACGCTGACGAAAAACAAAACTTCGGTTTTGTACTTTTTCGGAGAGTTTGATCCTGGCTCAGGACGAACGCTGGCGGCGTGCCTAATACATGCAAGTCGAGCGGACAGAAGGGAGCTTGCTCCCGGATGTTAGCGGCGGACGGGTGAGTAACACGTGGGTAACCTGCCTGTAAGACTGGGATAACTCCGGGAAACCGGAGCTAATACCGGATAGTTCCTTGAACCGCATGGTTCAAGGATGAAAGACGGTTTCGGCTGTCACTTACAGATGGACCCGCGGCGCATTAGCTAGTTGGTGGGGTAATGGCTCACCAAGGCGACGATGCGTAGCCGACCTGAGAGGGTGATCGGCCACACTGGGACTGAGACACGGCCCAGACTCCTACGGGAGGCAGCAGTAGGGAATCTTCCGCAATGGACGAAAGTCTGACGGAGCAACGCCGCGTGAGTGATGAAGGTTTTCGGATCGTAAAGCTCTGTTGTTAGGGAAGAACAAGTGCGAGAGTAACTGCTCGCACCTTGACGGTACCTAACCAGAAAGCCACGGCTAACTACGTGCCAGCAGCCGCGGTAATACGTAGGTGGCAAGCGTTGTCCGGAATTATTGGGCGTAAAGGGCTCGCAGGCGGTTTCTTAAGTCTGATGTGAAAGCCCCCGGCTCAACCGGGGAGGGTCATTGGAAACTGGGAAACTTGAGTGCAGAAGAGGAGAGTGGAATTCCACGTGTAGCGGTGAAATGCGTAGAGATGTGGAGGAACACCAGTGGCGAAGGCGACTCTCTGGTCTGTAACTGACGCTGAGGAGCGAAAGCGTGGGGAGCGAACAGGATTAGATACCCTGGTAGTCCACGCCGTAAACGATGAGTGCTAAGTGTTAGGGGGTTTCCGCCCCTTAGTGCTGCAGCTAACGCATTAAGCACTCCGCCTGGGGAGTACGGTCGCAAGACTGAAACTCAAAGGAATTGACGGGGGCCCGCACAAGCGGTGGAGCATGTGGTTTAATTCGAAGCAACGCGAAGAACCTTACCAGGTCTTGACATCCTCTGACAACCCTAGAGATAGGGCTTTCCCTTCGGGGACAGAGTGACAGGTGGTGCATGGTTGTCGTCAGCTCGTGTCGTGAGATGTTGGGTTAAGTCCCGCAACGAGCGCAACCCTTGATCTTAGTTGCCAGCATTCAGTTGGGCACTCTAAGGTGACTGCCGGTGACAAACCGGAGGAAGGTGGGGATGACGTCAAATCATCATGCCCCTTATGACCTGGGCTACACACGTGCTACAATGGACAGAACAAAGGGCTGCAAGACCGCAAGGTTTAGCCAATCCCATAAATCTGTTCTCAGTTCGGATCGCAGTCTGCAACTCGACTGCGTGAAGCTGGAATCGCTAGTAATCGCGGATCAGCATGCCGCGGTGAATACGTTCCCGGGCCTTGTACACACCGCCCGTCACACCACGAGAGTTTGCAACACCCGAAGTCGGTGAGGTAACCTTTATGGAGCCAGCCGCCGAAGGTGGGGCAGATGATTGGGGTGAAGTCGTAACAAGGTAGCCGTATCGGAAGGTGCGGCTGGATCACCTCCTTTCTAAGGATATATGGAGCAGCGTACGTTTTCGTCTTGTTTAGTTTTGAAGGATCATTCCTTCAAAACATGTCTCTAGCGAGACAGGATTGTTCTTTGAAAACTAGATAACAATAAGTAATACATTCACATTGAATGCAATGCAAAGTTCATCACACATAGTGATTCTTTCTAAAGTAAGAAATGGTTAAGTTAGAAAGGGCGCACGGTGGATGCCTTGGCACTAGGAGCCGATGAAGGACGGGACGAACACCGATATGCTTCGGGGAGCTGTAAGCAAGCTTTGATCCGGAGATTTCCGAATGGGGAAACCCACTGCTCGTAATGGAGTAGTATCCATACTTGAATACATAGAGTATGAGAAGGCATACCCGGGGAACTGAAACATCTAAGTACCCGGAGGAAGAGAAAGCAAATGCGATTCCCTGAGTAGCGGCGAGCGAAACGGGAACAGCCCAAACCAAGAGGCTTGCCTCTTGGGGTTGTAGGACACTCTATACGGAGTTACAAAGGAACGATATAAGCGAAGAGGTCTGGAAAGGCCCGCCAAAGAAGGTAACAGCCCTGTAATTGAAATGTTGTTCTCTCCAGAGTGGATCCTGAGTACGGCGGAACACGTGAAATTCCGTCGGAATCCGGGAGGACCATCTCCCAAGGCTAAATACTCCCTAGTGACCGATAGTGAACCAGTACCGTGAGGGAAAGGTGAAAAGCACCCCGGAAGGGGAGTGAAATAGATCCTGAAACCGTGTGCCTACAAGTAGTCAGAGCCCGTTAACGGGTGATGGCGTGCCTTTTGTAGAATGAACCGGCGAGTTACGATCCCGTGCAAGGTTAAGCAGAAGATGCGGAGCCGCAGCGAAAGCGAGTCTGAATAGGGCGCATGAGTACGTGGTCGTAGACCCGAAACCAGGTGATCTACCCATGTCCAGGGTGAAGTTCAGGTAACACTGAATGGAGGCCCGAACCCACGCACGTTGAAAAGTGCGGGGATGAGGTGTGGGTAGGGGTGAAATGCCAATCGAACCTGGAGATAGCTGGTTCTCTCCGAAATAGCTTTAGGGCTAGCCTCAAGGTAAGAGTCTCGGAGGTAGAGCACTGATTGGACTAGGGGCCCCTACCGGGTTACCGAATTCAGTCAAACTCCGAATGCCGATGACTTATCCTTGGGAGTCAGACTGCGAGTGATAAGATCCGTAGTCGAAAGGGAAACAGCCCAGACCGCCAGCTAAGGTCCCAAAGTATACGTTAAGTGGAAAAGGATGTGGAGTTGCTTAGACAACCAGGATGTTGGCTTAGAAGCAGCCACCATTTAAAGAGTGCGTAATAGCTCACTGGTCGAGTGACTCTGCGCCGAAAATGTACCGGGGCTAAACGTATCACCGAAGCTGCGGACTGTTCTTACGAACAGTGGTAGGAGAGCGTTCTAAGGGCTGTGAAGCCAGACCGGAAGGACTGGTGGAGCGCTTAGAAGTGAGAATGCCGGTATGAGTAGCGAAAGACGGGTGAGAATCCCGTCCACCGAATGCCTAAGGTTTCCTGAGGAAGGCTCGTCCGCTCAGGGTTAGTCGGGACCTAAGCCGAGGCCGAAAGGCGTAGGCGATGGACAACAGGTTGATATTCCTGTACCACCTCCTCACCATTTGAGCAATGGGGGGACGCAGGAGGATAGGGTAAGCGCGGTATTGGATATCCGCGTCCAAGCAGTTAGGCTGGGAAATAGGCAAATCCGTTTCCCGTGAAGGCTGAGCTGTGATGGCGAGCGAAATTTAGTAGCGAAGTTCCTGATTCCACACTGCCAAGAAAAGCCTCTAGCGAGGTGAGAGGTGCCCGTACCGCAAACCGACACAGGTAGGCGAGGAGAGAATCCTAAGGTGATCGAGAGAACTCTCGTTAAGGAACTCGGCAAAATGACCCCGTAACTTCGGGAGAAGGGGTGCTTCTTAGGGTGTTAAAGCCCCGAGAAGCCGCAGTGAATAGGCCCAGGCGACTGTTTAGCAAAAACACAGGTCTCTGCGAAGCCGTAAGGCGAAGTATAGGGGCTGACGCCTGCCCGGTGCTGGAAGGTTAAGAGGAGCGCTTAGCGTAAGCGAAGGTGCGAATTGAAGCCCCAGTAAACGGCGGCCGTAACTATAACGGTCCTAAGGTAGCGAAATTCCTTGTCGGGTAAGTTCCGACCCGCACGAAAGGCGCAACGATCTGGGCACTGTCTCAACGAGAGACTCGGTGAAATTATAGTACCTGTGAAGATGCAGGTTACCCGCGACAGGACGGAAAGACCCCGTGGAGCTTTACTGCAGCCTGATATTGAATGTTGGTACAGCTTGTACAGGATAGGTAGGAGCCTTGGAAACCGGAGCGCTAGCTTCGGTGGAGGCATCGGTGGGATACTACCCTGGCTGTATTGACCTTCTAACCCGCTGCCCTTATCGGGCAGGGAGACAGTGTCAGGTGGGCAGTTTGACTGGGGCGGTCGCCTCCTAAAATGTAACGGAGGCGCCCAAAGGTTCCCTCAGAATGGTTGGAAATCATTCGCAGAGTGTAAAGGCACAAGGGAGCTTGACTGCGAGACCTACAAGTCGAGCAGGGACGAAAGTCGGGCTTAGTGATCCGGTGGTTCCGCATGGAAGGGCCATCGCTCAACGGATAAAAGCTACCCCGGGGATAACAGGCTTATCTCCCCCAAGAGTCCACATCGACGGGGAGGTTTGGCACCTCGATGTCGGCTCATCGCATCCTGGGGCTGTAGTCGGTCCCAAGGGTTGGGCTGTTCGCCCATTAAAGCGGTACGCGAGCTGGGTTCAGAACGTCGTGAGACAGTTCGGTCCCTATCCGTCGCGGGCGCAGGAAATTTGAGAGGAGCTGTCCTTAGTACGAGAGGACCGGGATGGACGCACCGCTGGTGTACCAGTTGTTCTGCCAAGGGCATCGCTGGGTAGCTATGTGCGGACGGGATAAGTGCTGAAAGCATCTAAGCATGAAGCCCCCCTCAAGATGAGATTTCCCATTCCGCAAGGAAGTAAGATCCCTGAAAGATGATCAGGTTGATAGGTCTGAGGTGGAAGCGTGGTGACACGTGGAGCTGACAGATACTAATAGATCGAGGACTTAACCTATATTCTAATGTGAAGCATGAACATTGTTATCTAGTTTTGAGAGAACATTCTCTCCATCAGGTTTGGTGGCGATAGCGAAGAGGTCACACCCGTTCCCATACCGAACACGGAAGTTAAGCTCTTCAGCGCCGATGGTAGTTGGGGGTTTCCCCCTGTGAGAGTAGGACGCCGCCAAGCTTTTATAAGGATCAGTTCCATTTGGAACTGGTCTTTTTTGTGTTTTTGGGAGGTTTGGCACCATATAAATGTGGAAATAATATTGTTAGTTGAGCGATTATCTTGAAAAATCGATCGAAAAAATTTATAGTAAGATTAAAGTCAAATATAGTCAAAGTCAATGGAGGAGGAGGCGGAGTGGCACAAAATATTTCTGATATCATCGAGCAGTATTTGAAGGAAGTCTTGGATCAGAACGGTCGAGAAATATTAGAAATTAAACGCAATGAAATTGCAGATAAGTTTCAATGCGTACCTTCACAAATTAACTATGTTATCAATACACGCTTTACGAGTGAGAGAGGCTATATCGTTGAAAGTAAGCGTGGCGGCGGTGGCTATATCCGCATCATTAAAGTCAAAATGAATGATGAAGTCGACTTATTGAACAATATTATTTCCCAAATATATCATCGTTTATCACAGGCTGCATCTGATCATATCATCATGCGTCTTGTTGAAAATAACATTTTATCTGAAAGAGAAGCTAAGATGATGATAAGTGTCATGGACCGTTCTGTATTGCATATTGATTTACCTGAACGAGATGAACTGCGGGCTCGGATGATGAAAGCGATGTTAAATGCTTTGAAATTAAAGTAAAGCGGGTGAAAAGATTGATTTGTCAAGAATGTAATGAGAGACCAGCCACTTTTCACTTTACGAAAGTTATAAATGGAGAAAAACAAGAAATGCACATATGTGAACAATGTGCAAAAGAAAACAGTGATTCATATGCTATGAGTGGAAACCAAGGTTTCTCGATTCACAACTTATTATCAGGCTTATTGAATATTGATCCTAGCTTCACCACAAGTGCTAACAAGGGCTCGTCTATTTTTCACGAAGCGAAAGAAGTGGATCAATGTCCTAAGTGTGGCTTAACCTTTCAGCAGTTCAGAAAAACAGGCCGATTTGGCTGTGCAGAATGCTATCGTACATTTGATCAGTATCTGAACCCTGTTTTACGGAAAGTCCATAGTGGAAATACAGTCCATAATGGAAAAGTCCCTAAACGAATTGCCGGCAGCCTGCATGTCCGCCGGAAACTTGAGTTAATGCAACAAGAGCTGAAGCAGCTGATTGAACAGGAAGAGTTCGAAAAAGCAGCGGAAGTTCGAGATCAAATTCGTGCATTAGAGCATGAGCAATCTCAGCAGAGGGAGGGAGATTAACGACATGTCGCTCCAGCATTTTATTCAAGACGCTTTAAGTCAGTGGATGAAACAAAAAGGACCAGAAAGTGACATTGTTCTAAGCAGTCGTATCCGGCTAGCACGCAATCTAGAGCATGTTCGTTTCCCAACTCAGTTTTCTCAAGAAGAAGCTGAAGCTGTTCTCCAGCAATTCGAACAAAAGTTTGCTAGCCAGGAAGTGAAGGACGTTGGAAACTTTGTTCTGATTCGAATGAATGAAACGCAGCCTTTAGCAAAGAGGGTGCTTGTTGAAAAGCATTTGATTAGCCCCAATTTAGCTGAATCGAGATTTGGCGGGTGCTTGCTTTCTGAAAATGAAGAAATCAGTGTGATGTTAAATGAAGAAGACCATATTCGAATCCAATGCTTATTCCCTGGTTTTCAGCTAGCCAATGCACTAAAAGCGGCTAATCAGGTAGATGATTGGATTGAAGAGCAAGTGGATTATGCATTTTCTGAAAAGCGAGGATACTTAACAAGCTGTCCGACCAATGTAGGTACAGGTATTAGGGCTTCGGTCATGATGCATTTACCGGCATTAGCGCTCACAAGACAAATGAATCGGATTATTCCGGCCATTAATCAATTAGGTCTTGTGGTCAGAGGAATTTATGGTGAGGGCAGCGAAGCAATAGGGAACATCTTTCAAATATCAAATCAAATGACACTTGGTCAATCAGAAGAAGACATTGTAGATGACTTGAATAGTGTGACCGCTCAGCTCATTGAACAAGAGCGATCAGCACGAAAAGCGTTATATCAAACATCTAAAATTGAACTTGAGGACAGAGTGTACCGTTCTTTAGGGATTTTGGCCAATTGTCGTATGATTGAATCAAAGGAAACAGCAAAGTGTTTGTCAGATGTGCGGCTTGGAATTGATTTAGGTATCATTAAGGGGCTTTCAAGTAATATACTGAATGAACTCATGATTTTGACCCAGCCTGGCTTCCTTCAGCAATATTCAGGAGGAGCCTTGGAGCCAAATGAACGAGATATAAAACGAGCAGCGATCATAAGAGAAAGGCTGCGCTTAGAAATGCATAGGAATGGACAGGAGGATGAAACGATATGATGTTTGGAAGATTCACTGAAAGAGCTCAAAAGGTATTAGCACTTGCACAAGAAGAAGCCATTCGCCTAGGCCATAAGAATATTGGTACTGAGCACATTTTACTTGGCCTTGTACGTGAAGGTGAGGGCATCGCTGCCAAAGCGTTAGAAGCACTGGGCCTTGTTTCAGATAAAATCCAAAAAGAAGTCGAAAGCTTGATTGGAAGAGGGCAAGAGGTGTCTCAAGCTATTCCTCATTATACGCCTAGAGCGAAGAAGGTCACTGAGCTTTCAATGGATGAAGCAAGAAAGCTAGGTCATTCCTATGTAGGGACAGAACACATTCTATTAGGTCTTATTCGTGAGGGAGAGGGTGTCGCTGCCCGTGTCTTAAATAACCTCGGAGTGAGCTTAAATAAAGCACGTCAGCAAGTCCTACAGCTGCTTGGAAGCAATGAAACAGGTGCATCTGCGGCCGGCTCTAATAGCAATGCAAATACACCAACACTAGATAGCTTGGCAAGAGATTTGACAGCTATCGCAAAAGAGGACAGCTTGGACCCTGTCATTGGCCGAAGCAAAGAAATTCAACGTGTCATTGAAGTTCTAAGTAGAAGAACAAAAAATAACCCTGTGCTGATTGGTGAGCCTGGTGTTGGTAAAACAGCCATCGCAGAAGGTCTTGCACAGCAAATTATTCATAATGAAGTACCTGAAATCCTGCGTGATAAACGAGTGATGACACTAGATATGGGAACAGTTGTAGCTGGTACGAAATATCGTGGTGAATTCGAGGATCGTTTGAAAAAAGTGATGGACGAAATTCGTCAGGCAGGAAATATCATTCTCTTTATCGATGAGCTTCATACGCTCATTGGTGCTGGTGGAGCAGAGGGTGCAATTGATGCATCTAATATCTTAAAGCCATCCTTAGCACGTGGAGAGCTTCAATGTATCGGAGCGACAACGTTAGATGAGTACCGTAAATATATTGAAAAGGATGCTGCGCTTGAACGACGTTTCCAGCCAATTCAAGTCGATCAGCCGTCTGTTGATGAAAGTATTCAAATCTTAAGAGGGCTTAGAGACCGGTATGAAGCACATCACCGTGTGTCCATTACAGATGAAGCAATTGAGGCGGCAGTGAAGCTGTCTGACCGTTATATTTCGGATCGTTTCCTTCCAGATAAGGCGATTGATTTAATTGATGAGGCAGGTTCGAAAGTCCGTTTACGTTCGTTCACAACACCGCCTAACCTAAAAGAACTAGAGCAAAAGCTGGATGAAGTACGCAAGGAAAAGGATGCAGCAGTTCAAAGTCAAGAATTTGAAAAAGCAGCTTCTCTTCGCGATACAGAGCAGCGTTTGCGTGAAAAAGTAGAAGTCACAAAGAAATCATGGAAAGAAAAGCAGGGACAAGAGAATTCAGAGGTATCTGTAGATGATATTGCAATGGTCGTTTCCAGCTGGACGGGAGTTCCTGTTTCGAAAATTGCTCAAACGGAGACAGATAAGCTTCTGAATATGGAACAATTGCTCCACTCTCGTGTGATCGGACAGGATGAAGCGGTTGTCGCTGTAGCAAAAGCTGTGAGACGTGCTCGTGCTGGCCTGAAAGATCCAAAACGTCCAATCGGTTCCTTTATCTTCTTAGGACCTACAGGGGTTGGTAAAACGGAGCTTGCAAGAGCACTCGCTGAGTCTATTTTCGGTGATGAAGAAGCAATGATCCGTATTGATATGTCTGAATACATGGAGAAACACTCTACATCCAGACTTGTCGGATCACCTCCAGGCTATGTCGGCTATGATGAAGGTGGACAGCTGACTGAAAAAGTGAGAAGAAAACCTTATTCTGTCGTTCTTTTAGACGAGATTGAAAAGGCGCATCCAGATGTATTTAATATCTTGCTGCAAGTGTTAGAAGATGGTCGTCTGACTGATTCTAAAGGACGTACCGTTGACTTTAGAAATACGATTTTGATCATGACATCAAACGTTGGAGCTAGTGAGCTGAAGCGCAATAAATATGTTGGCTTTAACGTGCAGGATGAAGGTCAAAATTACAAGGATATGAAAGGCAAAGTGATGGGCGAGCTGAAACGTGCGTTTAGACCTGAGTTTATCAACCGTATTGATGAAATCATTGTCTTCCACTCGCTTGAGAAGAAACATCTAAAAGAGATCGTGTCTCTCATGTCTGATCAATTGACAAAACGATTAAAAGAACAAGACCTATCAATTGAATTGACGGAAGCAGCAAAAGCGAAGATTGCCGACGAAGGTGTAGATCTTGAGTACGGTGCGCGCCCGTTAAGAAGAGCGATTCAAAAGCACGTGGAAGATCGACTTTCTGAAGAGCTTCTGAAGGGCAATATTGAAAAAGGTCAACATATCGTATTAGATGTGGAAGATGGAGAAATTGTCGTAAAAGCGACGGCTGCTACGAACTAATATAGTAAGAAAAAAGTGTGAGGCATACCAGCAAGGTGTATGCCTCCCTTTACTTATTTTCTGACCAGTATAAGGAGTTGTATTCTTCAATCTATGGCTAAGACAAAATCAAAATTTATATGCCAATCGTGCGGTTATGAGTCAGCCAAATGGATGGGGAAATGTCCAGGCTGCGGCACGTGGAACAGTATGACAGAAGAGGTCGTTCGCAAAGAGCCGGCAAACCGCCGAAGTGCTTTTAATCATTCTGTTCAAACCATTCAAAAACCTTCACCTATATCTGCAATTGAAACATCCGAAGAACCCCGAATTAAAACGAATTTAGAAGAATTTAACCGAGTGTTAGGAAGTGGAATTGTCAAAGGCTCTCTTGTTCTCATTGGCGGAGATCCTGGGATTGGGAAGTCCACATTATTATTACAAGTATCCGCACAGCTCTCAGACAAAAATCAGAATGTGTTATACATATCTGGTGAGGAGTCCATTAAACAAACGAAGCTAAGAGCGGACCGCCTTGGCATTGAAAGCGCCTCTTTACATGTTTTGGCTGAAACCGATATGGAGTATATAACGTCTGCTATACAGGAGATGAAACCTGCTTTTGTTGTGGTGGATTCGATTCAAACCGTTTATCAAAGCGATATAACGTCAGCTCCCGGTTCTGTATCTCAAGTAAGAGAATGTACAGCACAGCTGATGAAAATTGCCAAGACAAATGGTATTCCTATTTTTATCGTTGGTCACGTGACCAAAGAAGGCTCGATCGCAGGTCCACGCCTTTTAGAGCATATGGTGGACACAGTTCTTTATTTTGAAGGCGAGCGTCATCATACGTTTCGTATCTTACGGGCGGTCAAAAACCGATTTGGTTCAACGAATGAATTGGGAATTTTTGAAATGAGAGAGGAAGGGCTCACGGAAGTATTAAACCCTTCAGAAATCTTTTTAGAAGAGCGGTCGGCAGGTGTATCTGGTTCGTGTGTTGTTGCCTCAATGGAAGGAACAAGACCCGTACTTGTCGAGATACAGGCGTTAATTTCCCCGACAAGCTTTGGGAATCCGCGCAGAATGGCCACTGGCCTTGATCATAATCGAGTGTCGCTCCTCATGGCAGTTTTAGAAAAACGCGTGGGGCTGCTGCTGCAAAACCAAGATGCGTATTTAAAGGTCGCAGGCGGTGTGAAGCTTGACGAACCGGCGATTGACTTAGCCATTGCCGTCAGTATTGCATCAAGCTTTAAAGACGCAGCGCCGCATCAAGCGGATTGCTTTATAGGAGAGGTCGGTCTGACGGGAGAAGTCAGAAGAGTATCAAGAATTGAACAGCGAGTGCAGGAAGCTGCGAAACTAGGATTCAAGCGAATGTTTATTCCTCAAGCGAATATAGACGGATGGAAAAAGCCGAGAGGGATTGAGTTAGTTGGTGTAGAAAATGTAGCGGAGGCACTTCGAATTTCACTAGGGGGATCATAGAAATGGAAAAAGAGAAAAAAGGAGCGAGAGAACTCGATCTCTTAGATATTGTACAGTTTGTAGCACCAGGAACACCTCTGCGGGCAGGGATTGAAAACGTCCTGAGAGCCAATACTGGCGGTCTCATTGTTGTTGGTTATAATGACAAAGTAAAAAGTGTGGTAGATGGAGGATTTCATATTAATTCTGCCTTCTCCCCAGCACATTTATATGAATTGGCAAAGATGGACGGGGCCATTATTCTTAGCGATTCTGGTCAAAAAATCTTGTATGCGAATACACAGCTGATGCCAGATGCAACCATCCATTCATCGGAAACAGGCATGAGGCACCGTACGGCTGAACGTGTAGCGAAGCAGACAGGCTGCTTAATCATTGCCATTTCTGAACGGAGGAACGTCATTACCTTATACCAAGGGAATCGTCGTTATACGCTGAAAGATATTGGCTTTATTTTAACAAAAGCCAACCAAGCCATTCAGACACTTGAAAAATATAAAACCATTTTAGATCACGCCATTTCTGCGTTAAGCGCCCTAGAATTTGAAGAGCTTGTGACCTTTGGTGATGTATTATCCGTGCTGCACCGCTACGAAATGGTACTCAGAATCAAAAATGAAATCAATATGTATATCAAAGAGCTCGGAACAGAAGGGCACTTGATCCGTCTGCAGGTCAATGAGCTGATTACAGATATGGAGCAGGAAGCGGCTTTATTTATCAAAGATTACGTGAAAGAAAAGATCAAAGATCCGTATGTGCTGCTGAAACAACTTCAAGATATGTCGAGCTTTGAGCTTTTAGATGATTCCATTCTGTACAAGTTACTTGGATATCCAGCTTCTACAAATATTGACGAATATGTGTACACAAGAGGATACAGGTTGCTCCATAAAATCCCTAGACTGCCAATGCCAATCGTCGAAAATGTAGTTGAAGCATTCGGTGTGTTAGATCGAATTATGGAAGCGGATGTACAAGAATTGGATGAAGTAGAAGGAATTGGAGAAGTAAGAGCGAAAAAGATAAAAAAAGGATTAAAAAGGTTACAAGAAAAACATTACATTGACCGTCAGCTTTAAGAAGAGAAATTTTTCTCTATTACGGTTAAAAATGGATGAATATGGGTATATTAATGATGGTTTTGTTTTCTGTTGCTCATGATAGGAAACTTAAACATATATTAATGTCAGATGAAGGTGGATTGACAGATGAAAAATAAAGGAGGTGAAGGTATGTTAAAAAGAATCGTTCAGGCGTTTTTTATCATTTTGGGTGCAGTTGTGGGAATTTTTATTATTCCAGAGTTATTTCTGCTTTTAAATGCAAAGGACATACCTTTCATAACAAATGCTTACTCTTCAGCACTAATAGGAGCCTTTGTGTTCTTCATCATTGGTAAATGGTGCACAGGTTATGTGGTAAATTGGGTAAAATGGATCGAGGATTCTCTCTTGAAGGCGCCTCTTCCTGATCTTATATCTGGAAGTTTCGGTTTAGTATTTGGACTTATTCTAGCATATCTTATTGTAAACGTGATCCCGCTAAACAATATCCCATATCATATTTTTGGTACCATTATTCCGATTTTCCTGGCTTTCTTTTTAGGATACCTTGGGTTTCAGGTAGGGTTTAAGAAGAAGGATGAAATGATAGGGCTGTTCTCCCGATCTGCAAAGGTCAGCAAGAAAAAAGGAGCAGCTGATGATGAACCTGAAATAGAAGATAAAAAGCTGAAAATTTTAGACACAAGTGTTATCATTGATGGAAGAATCGCAGATATTTGCCAAACTGGATTCTTAGAAGGCGTTATGGTCATTCCTCAATTTGTGCTCGAGGAATTACAGCATATCGCAGACTCTTCAGATGTATTAAAGAGAAATAGAGGCCGAAGAGGTCTTGATATTTTAAATCGTATTCAAAAAGAGTTGGATATCAAAGTTGAAATTTACGAAGGTGACTTCGAAGACATTCAAGAGGTTGATAGCAAGCTTGTGAAGCTCGCTAAATTAACTTCAGGTGTTGTTGTGACCAATGATTTTAATTTAAATAAAGTATGCGAACTTCAAAAAGTAGCAGTGTTAAACATCAATGATCTAGCCAATGCCGTTAAACCGGTTGTACTGCCTGGGGAAGAAATGAAGGTACAGGTCATCAAAGATGGGAAAGAGCATAACCAAGGTGTTGCTTACTTAGATGACGGTACGATGATTGTGGTCGAAGAAGGACGCAATTACATTGGAAAAGACATCGATGTGCTCGTCACTAGTGTGCTGCAGACTGCTGCTGGAAGAATGATTTTTGCGAAGCCAAAACTTCTGGAGAAGGCGCTCTAAAGGGAGAACGAACATGTATTATGAAGTAGTTATTCCGGCTGCGGGGCAGGGGAAACGAATGAAGGCCGGCCGCAATAAGCTTTTTATTGAGCTGAAAAGAATGCCGGTCATCATTCATACATTAAAGGTGTTTGACGCTCATGCGCAATGCAAACGCATGATCCTAGCGATCAATGAAGAGGAGCGTCAAGACTTTGAAAGGCTACTCAAGGTACACGCTTTTCAAACGCCTGTTTCACTTGTCACTGGCGGTGAAGAACGTCAGCAAAGTGTATACGAAGGATTAAAGGCTGTGAAAGATGCGGACATCGTGCTTGTTCATGATGGGGCAAGGCCTTTTATTAAGCATACACAGATTGACTTGCTCGTTAAAGCAGCGATTGAAAAAGGCTCCGCAGTTGTGGCGGTACCAGTGAAAGACACAATCAAACGCGTTCAAGAAGGCAAAGTGGAACAAACCATTGAACGTCAGAGCTTGTGGGCAGTCCAGACCCCACAAGCTTTTCGTCATTCTATTTTAAAAGAGGCGCATGAATATGCTGAGCGGACAGGCTTCCTTGGAACAGACGACGCCAGCCTAGTTGAACAATTACATGGCGAGAATGTGTATATTGTCCAAGGAGACTATACCAATATTAAGCTGACAACACCGGATGATTTATTGGTTGCCAAGGCAATTATGGATGCGGAAAGAGGGTACTAGATCATGTTGAGAATAGGACAAGGCTTTGATGTACATCAATTAACAGAGGGGAGACCTCTAATTATCGGCGGGGTCACCATCCCTTATGAAAAGGGACTGCTAGGGCATTCAGACGCTGACGTACTGCTTCACACGGTGGCAGATGCATGCCTAGGTGCGATTGCTGAAGGAGATATCGGCAGACATTTCCCAGACACTGACCCTGAGTTTAAGGATGCAGATTCTTTTAAATTATTGCAGCATGTGTGGGCACTAGTGAAAGAAAAGGGCTACACACTTGTGAATATTGACTGCACCATCATGGCGCAAAAACCCAAAATGGCACCTTACATTCAGCCAATGTGTGAGAAAATTGCAGAAGCACTTGAGGCAGATGTCACACAGGTGAATGTCAAAGCAACAACAACAGAGAAACTCGGATTTACAGGAAGAGGCGAAGGAATTGCTTCTCAGGCAACAGTGCTTCTTCAGAAAAAGTAAAATCCATTTTGATGAGAATGGGTTTTGATGATAAAATACGTTTATAAAAAATTGGTGTCAGACAACATGATGCAGATGAAAGGAAGTTAAACTCATGGGAAATGAAGTGCGTGTTCGTTATGCACCGAGTCCAACTGGTCATTTACATATTGGGAATGCTAGAACGGCTCTTTTCAACTATTTGTTCGCACGCAGCCAAGGCGGCAAATTTATTATTCGAATCGAGGATACGGATCAAAAGCGTAATGTAGAAGGCGGGGAGGAAAGCCAGCTTCGCCACCTGCAATGGCTCGGTATTGATTGGGATGAGAGCATTGATAAAGATGGCGGTTACGGTCCTTACAGACAATCAGAGCGTAATGATATTTACAAAAAATATTATGATGAGCTGTTAGAGAAGGACTTGGCGTATAAGTGCTATTGTACGGCAGAAGAGCTAGAGGCAGAGCGTGAAGCACAAATCGCCCGCAGCGAAATGCCTCGATATTCTGGTAAATGCAGTCATTTATCAAAAGAAGAAGAGGACAAGCTGATTGCTGAAGGAAGAGAGCCAAGCATCCGCTTCCGAGTACCAAAAGGAGAAATCATCAAATTTGACGACATGGTCAAAGGTGATATTTCATTTGAAACAGACGGCATTGGTGATTTTGTTATTGTGAAGAAAGATGGTACGCCAACTTATAACTTTGCAGTAGCTGTGGATGATCATTTGATGAAAATGACTCACGTTCTTCGCGGAGAAGATCATATTTCAAATACCCCTAAACAAATCATGATTTTTAATGCATTTGGCTGGGATGTTCCGCTATTCGGACATATGACGTTGATTGTGAACGAGAACCGTAAGAAATTAAGTAAACGTGATGAATCGATTATTCAATTCATCGAGCAATATAAGAATTTAGGCTATTTACCTGAAGCCCTGTTTAACTTTATTGCATTACTTGGATGGTCTCCAGTAGGCGAAGAAGAACTGTTTACAAAAGAGCAATTCATCGACATTTTCGATGTGAACCGACTTTCTAAGTCACCAGCTCTATTCGATATGCATAAACTAAAATGGGTGAACAACCAATACGTGAAAGCACTTGATCTTGATCAGGTTGTGGCACTAACACTTCCGCATCTTCAAAAGGCAGGCAAGGTAAGCGAGCAGCTGACTGAAGAAGAAAACACGTGGGTACGTAAGCTTATTTCTCTGTATCACGAACAATTAAGCTACGGAGCAGAAATTGTTGAGTTAACAGAGTTGTTCTTTAAGGAGCAAATTGAGTATAATCAAGAGGCAAAGGAAGTTCTAGCAGAGGAGCAAGTACCTGAAGTTATGGCATCTTTTGCAGGTCAGCTTGAACAGCTTGAGTCTTTCACACCTGATGAAATTAAGGCTGCCATTAAAGCGGTACAAAAAGAAACAGGGCATAAAGGCAAGAAACTATTCATGCCGATTCGTGTGGCTGTCACAGGACAAACGCATGGCCCAGAACTTCCGCAAAGTATTGAATTGCTAGGTAAAGAAACGGTATTAAACCGCATTAAACAAATATAAAGAAATCGTTGCGAGGGAGAAGTACAATGTACTCGTCCATCACAGAAAGAGTCTCCACCGGCTGAAAGAGACTTATGGGAAGACATTGGAAATGCACCCTCAAGACCCTTGAGGAACACGTATGTTAGTATGCAAGGGCGGTACCCTCCGTTATGGGATTAAGTTGAGAAGGCTGCAAGATAATTGGCTTTCTAAACAGAGTGGAACCGCGTTTTCAAAACGTCTCTGTCATATGGCAGAGGCGTTTTTTATTTGTCCAAAAAAAGAGAGCAAGTCCTAAGAGAGATTGATGGGGAAGAACGGGGGGAGCATGTGTTTTTCAAAATGCTGAAAGAAGATATTGATACTGTGTTTGATCAAGATCCTGCTGCTAGAAGCTATATTGAAGTAGTGCTAACCTATTCAGGGCTTCATGCGATTTGGGCTCACCGTATTGCGCACGCATTTTATAAGCGTAAGCTGTATTTTATTGCGCGGATCATTTCTCAGGTCAGCCGTTTTTTCACAGGGGTGGAGATTCACCCAGCGGCAACCATTGGCAGGCGGTTCTTCATTGATCACGGCATGGGCGTCGTGATCGGGGAAACATGTGAAATTGGAGACAACGTCACTGTTTTCCAAGGCGTGACATTAGGGGGAACAGGGAAAGAAAAGGGAAAGCGGCATCCGACCATTTTAGACGATGCCCTCATTGCGACAGGTGCCAAGGTGCTTGGTTCTATCACGGTTGGAAAAGGGTCCAAGATTGGTGCAGGGTCGGTCGTGTTAAAGGACGTCCCGGATCATTCCACCGTTGTAGGTATACCTGGGCGAGTCGTCGTTCAAAATGGAAAGAAAATCAATCGTGATCTCAATCATCAAGATTTGCCAGATCCAGTTTCTGATCGTTTTAAAGAATTGGAACGAGAAATGGAAAAGCTAAAAGGTGAGCTGGCTTCATTGAGCAGAAAGGAAGAACAATCATGACAATCAATATTTATAATACATTGACACGTAAGAAGGAAGAATTTGTCCCGCTTGAGCCAGGAAAGGTCAAGATGTATGTGTGCGGACCAACCGTTTATAACTACATTCATATCGGGAATGCTAGACCTGCTATTGTTTATGACACTGTACGTAAGTATTTGGAATACAGCGGTTACGATGTGAACTTTGTATCAAACTTTACAGATGTGGATGATAAACTCATCAAAGCAGCCAACGAACTCGGAGAAGATGTGCCGACAATTGCTGACCGGTTTATCCAGGCCTACTTCGAAGACGTCAGTGCACTAGGGTGCAAAAAAGCAGACCTTCACCCGCGAGTGACGGAAAACATGGATGATATCATTGCGTTTATTGCGACATTGATTGAAAAAGGCTACGCCTATGAAGCAGATGGCGACGTGTATTACAGCACACGCTCATTTGAAGGCTATGGAAAGCTTTCTCACCAATCAATTGATGAGCTGAAGACAGGTGCCCGTATTCGTGTAGGTGAAAAGAAACGAGATGCACTGGACTTTGCTCTTTGGAAGGCTGCAAAGGATCAGGAGATCTCTTGGGATAGCCCGTGGGGCGAAGGACGCCCAGGCTGGCATATCGAATGCTCGGCAATGGTCAAAAAATATTTAGGTGATACGATCGACATTCATGCTGGCGGGCAGGACTTAACATTCCCGCACCATGAGAATGAAATTGCCCAATCTGAGGCTTTGACAGGGAAGCCTTTTGCGAAGTATTGGATGCATAACGGGTATATTAATATTGATAATGAAAAAATGTCAAAATCACTTGGCAACTTTGTGCTGGTGCATGACATTGTGAAAGAACAAGATCCTGATGTGCTCCGCTTCTTTATGTTGTCGGTTCACTATCGTCACCCAATTAACTACTCAATGGATTTATTAGAAAGTACAAAGAGTGCGTTTAACCGACTCAAGACATCGTATGCGAATTTACATCATCGTCTTGAGAGCAGCACGAATATCACGGAAGACAATGCTGAATGGCTGGCAAAAGTTGAAGAGCAGCGTGCGACATTTATTTCTGAAATGAACGATGACTTCAATACGGCAAATGCAATCTCTGTTTTATTCGAATTAGCGAAACAGGCGAATTATTATATGGAAAATGATCATACTTCGGAGGAAGTGATCAAGGCATTTATCGGCTTGTTCCAAGAAATTACGTCTGTTCTTGGCTTCTCATTAGAAGAAAAGCACACGCTTGACGAAGAGGTTGAAGCGTTAATTGAAAAACGTAATGAAGCTAGAAGAAATCGTGACTTTGCCCTATCTGATCAAATACGTGATCAATTAAAGAGCATGAATATTGTGTTGGAGGACACTCCTCAAGGTACTCGCTGGAAAAGAGGAGAATAGGCAATGTTGAATTTTGAAAAGCTGAAAGACGGTAAACAGCTGAACGGACTTGCGCTAGCTTATATGGGTGATGCCATTTTTGAAGTATATGTGAGGCATCACCTCCTCCAAACGGGGGCGACAAAACCAAATGAGCTGCACAAACGAGCAAGCAAAATTGTTTCAGCAAAATCACAAGCTGCTATTTTATTTACGCTTCAGCAGCAAGGTTTTTTCACTGAAGCAGAAGAAGCGGTGCTGAAAAGAGGAAGAAACGCAAAATCAGGCACAGTGCCTAAAAACACAGACGTTCAAACGTATCGTTATAGTACAGCGTTTGAAGCGCTCATGGGTTATTTATTTATCGAAAAGCAGGACGAACGCTTAGAAGAGCTGATTGGTCAGGCGATTGAAATCGGAACGTCAGGGAGGAAGACAAATGAGTCAGCAACATGATTATGTCATTGGGAAAAATGCAGTGATTGAGACACTGAAGTCAGATCGGGAGTTATACAAGCTCTGGATGGCAGAAAACACTGTAAAAGGACAAGCCCAGCAGGTCATTGAACTCGCTAAAAAGCAAAATATCACCATTCAGTATGTTCCGAGGAAAAAGCTTGATCAAATGGTTACAGGTCAGCACCAGGGAATCGTTGCACAAGTAGCAGCATATGAATATGCAGAATTGGACGATCTGTATCAAATCGCTGAAAAGCGGAATGAACAGCCTTTCTTTCTGATTTTAGATGAAATTGAAGACCCGCATAATTTAGGATCTATTATGCGTACGGCAGATGCTGTAGGTGCACACGGGATTGTCATTCCGAAAAGGAGAGCAGTCGGTCTAACAACAACAGTTGCTAAGGCATCCACTGGAGCAATCGAGCATATTCCAGTCGCTAAAGTAACCAATCTTTCAAGAGCCCTTGATGAAATGAAAGAAAGAGGAATCTGGGTTGCGGGAACAGATGCGTCTGCTAAACAGGATTACAGACAATTTGATGGTACAATGCCGCTGGCTCTTGTGATTGGCAGTGAAGGAAAAGGAATTGGCCGATTGATTAAGGAAAAGTGTGATTTTCTAATTAAACTGCCTATGGCCGGGAAGGTTACTTCGTTAAACGCATCAGTTGCCGCTAGTCTATTGATGTATGAAGTGTATCGAAAACGTTATCCGTTAGGAGAATAGAGATGGATATCCTCTTAGTCGATGGATACAACATGATAGGTGCATGGCCTCAGCTGCAGCACTTAAAGGAAAACAGCTTTGAAGAAGCCAGAGACGTGCTGATTCAACATTTAGCAGAATATCAAGCATACACAGGGTATCGAGTCATTGTCGTATTCGATGCCCATATGGTCAAAGGAATTGAAAAAAAGCGGACTAATCACCGAGTAGAGGTCATCTTTACGAGAGAGAATGAAACGGCGGATGAGCGGATTGAAAAACTGGCACAGGATTTGAATAATATTCGGACGCAAATTCATGTGGCAACCTCAGATTTTACGGAACAATGGGCTATTTTTGGACAAGGTGCTCTTCGGAAGTCGGCTCGTGAGCTTTTAAGAGAGATTGAAGTGATAGAACGAAAGATTGAAACGAGGGTCAAAAAGATTACTTCTGATAAACCAGCATCTAAGATTGAATTGTCAGAAGATGTATTGAAAACGTTTGAAAAATGGCGGCGTGGGAATCTGGAATAGCTTGACGATATTTCAACCATTAATGTATAATATTTCTATCTAGGTGCGGTCGGGGGGATCGAAGTGAATCTAAACAACAGCAAGGGTAAGTCCATCAGAGAGCAATTTTGCCAGTTGGAAGATGAACAAGTCATTGAAAGGGTTCATGTCGGAGATAGTGATGCGCTAGATTATTTAATAACGAAATACCGCAATTTTGTACGTGCAAAAGCAAGATCTTATTTCTTGATAGGAGCGGATCGAGAGGACATTGTCCAAGAGGGAATGATCGGACTTTATAAGTCTATCCGCGATTTCAGAGAGGACAAGCTTACTTCATTTAAGGCTTTTGCAGAATTATGTATTACCCGCCAAATTATCACCGCAATTAAAACAGCTACTCGCCAAAAACATATCCCGTTAAATTCCTATGTATCATTAGACAAACCGATCTACGATGAAGAATCGGACAGAACTTTATTGGATGTCATTTCCGGTGCTAAAGCGCTTAACCCAGAAGATTTAATCATTAGCAAAGAAGAATTTGATGATATCGAAATGAAGATGGGTGAACTGCTAAGCGAGCTGGAAAGAAAGGTACTTGTGCTTTATCTTGATGGCAGATCCTATCAGGAGATTTCTGAAGATTTAAACCGTCATGTGAAATCAATTGATAACGCACTCCAAAGAGTAAAGAGAAAATTAGAGAAATATTTAGAGCTTCGCGAGATTAGTCTCTAATCAAACCTATATTGACAGCTTTTTCGACACTGTGATAAGGTACTAATGAAATGATGTCGAGAAAATAGGTGTAAAAATGAGGAAAAAGATTACTCTAGCCTGTAAAGACTGCGGAAGCCGCAATTATACGACAATGAAAAGTGTTGCTTCAGCAGCTGAAAGATTAGAAGTTAAGAAATATTGCAAGACTTGTAATTCACATAAAACACATTTAGAAACGAAGTAAGATTTGCGTTCTTTAATCTGTGGAGGTCTTTTACATGCGTATTATCAGTTTCTTAAAAAGTGTCGGAAAAGAAATGAAAAAGGTCAGCTGGCCAAAGAAGAACGAAATGGTCCGCTACACAATCACTGTTATTTTAACAGTCGTATTCTTTGCCATCTTTTTCTCTTTTCTTGATATAGGAATCTCACAATTAATCGAATTAATTCATTAATACTTGAATAATGGTCTGCTGAACGTGCTATAATAGATCATAATATGACTTGCCAAAAAACCCGTTTTACGGGTTTTTTCAATTGCTTGAAAATATTTACCGGTACTCGAGATTCGTCAAATAGACATTACGAAATGTGGGGAGGGAAGGACTAAATAGTCCTGAACGAAAATGGAAAAGAATTGGTATGTTGTGCATACGTACTCTGGCTATGAAAACAAAGTAAAAGCGAACTTGGAAAAGCGTGTTGAATCAATGGGCATGCAGGATAAAATCTTCCGCGTCGTCGTACCAGAAGAAGAAGAAACTGATATTAAAAATGGTAAGAAAAAAGTTGTCAAAAAGAAAGTATTCCCTGGCTATGTCCTAGTGGAAATCGTGATGACTGACGACTCTTGGTATGTCGTGCGTAATACACCGGGTGTCACTGGATTCGTTGGATCAGCTGGATCAGGCTCAAAGCCGACTGCGCTGCTGCCAGGCGAAGCTGAAACCATTCTGAAGAGAATGGGTCTTGAAGAACGCAAAACAGAAATCGACTTTGAACTAAAAGAAACAGTTAAGGTCATCGATGGACCATTTGCTAACTTCACTGGCTCTATTGAAGAAATTGACTACGATAAAAGCAAAGTCAAAGTATTCGTTAATATGTTTGGTAGAGAAACACCTGTTGAACTTGAGTTCACACAGATCGATAAATTGTAATTCAAAAGAGCTTGAAATGAGTGTATAGAAGTGGTAATATAGCAAAGGTACGTCTTGAGTTCACTCAAGATCGCTAGCTAGTTATTTCGTCATTCATATAAAGAATGAAGTTGTTGAGTGGGAGGGGGATTCCCCTATTACCACATCACGGACTTTAAGGAGGTGTGTCTCGTGGCTAAAAAAGTAGTTAAAGTTGTTAAATTGCAAATTCCTGCTGGAAAAGCTAACCCAGCTCCACCAGTTGGACCTGCACTAGGTCAAGCCGGTGTTAATATCATGGGATTCTGTAAGGAGTTTAACGCTCGTACAGCTGACCAAGCTGGTCTTATCATTCCTGTTGAAATTTCGGTTTTTGAAGACCGTTCATTTACATTTATTACTAAAACTCCACCTGCTGCAGTTTTACTTAAAAAAGCAGCTGGTATTGAGTCTGGTTCTGGTGAACCTAACCGTAATAAAGTGGCAACTGTTAAGCGTGATAAAGTTCGCGAAATCGCGGAAACAAAAATGCCTGACTTAAACGCTGCTAGCGTTGAATCAGCTATGCGCATGGTTGAAGGTACTGCACGCAGTATGGGTATTGTCATCGAAGATTAATTTTTTGTCTTGTTGGGTTGCGAGTTTGGTTTTGACAAGTTCGCAACCCTTATTCGTGGGAGGTTATTCCGCTAAAACCACATAAGGAGGATTTTTATAATGGCTAAAAAAGGTAAAAAGTATGTAGAAGCTGCTAAGCTGATCGAACGTACTAAAGCGTATGATGTAGCTGAAGCTGTTTCTCTTACAAAAAAAGCAAATACAGCGAAATTTGATGCGACTGTAGAAGTTGCTTTTCGTTTGGGCGTAGACCCTCGTAAAAACGATCAACAAATCCGCGGTGCAGTTGTACTTCCTAACGGAACTGGTAAAACTCAACGCGTTCTTGTGTTCGCTAAAGGCGAAAAAGCAAAAGAAGCAGAAGCTGCTGGAGCAGACTACGTTGGAGATTCTGATTACATCACTAAAATCCAACAAGGCTGGTTCGATTTCGATGTAATCGTTGCGACACCTGACATGATGGGTGAAGTTGGTAAGATCGGTCGTGTTCTTGGACCAAAAGGTCTTATGCCAAACCCTAAAACAGGAACTGTAACGTTCGAAGTTGAAAAAGCAATCAATGAAATCAAAGCTGGTAAAGTAGAATACCGCGTTGATAAAGCTGGTAACATCCACGCGCCAATCGGAAAGGTTTCTTTCGAGGACGAAAAGCTTGTTGAGAACTTTGCAACAATCTATGACACAATCCTTAAAGCAAAACCTGCAGCGGCTAAAGGTGTATACGTGAAAAACGTTTCTGTTACATCTACTATGGGCCCTGGCGTGAAAGTGGATCCATCTTCTTTCTCTGCAAAATAATTCTTGACTTATGACAACCATTTTGATAATATCAAAATGTTGTAAAATAGAATAATGTCCATTTATACCGTAGACAGCAGGGGCCTTATGGCTTAAATAACCCGCCGAGGTGTATATGTCACAGTCTTACGTTAACGTATGCTTGTATATACAGCCTCCATGTCTTAATGGAGGCTTTTTATATGGAGAACCGTTCGTTAGGAACGTGATGGCCTGATCGGTATAAGTGTTACACAAAGAATGTACAGGAGGTGTAACCATGAGCAATGCAATCGATACTAAAAAAGTTGTCGTTGATGAAATTACTTCTAAATTTAAAGATAGTATGTCTACTGTCATTGTAGATTACCGCGGTCTTTCAGTTTCTGAAGTGACTGAACTTCGTAAACAGCTTCGTGAAGCTGGCGTAGAATTCAAAGTTTACAAAAACACTTTGACTCGCCGTGCAGTTGAACAAGTTGAACTAACGGGTTTAAACGATTTCTTAACAGGTCCAAACGCTATCGCATTCAGTAACGAAGATGTTATCGCACCTGCGAAAATCATCAACGAATTTGCGAAAAGCCACGAAGCTTTAGAAATCAAAGCTGGTGTCATCGAAGGAAACGTAGCGACTGTAGAAGAAGTGAAGGCTCTTGCGGAACTTCCGTCTCGCGAAGGCTTACTTTCTATGTTGCTTAGCGTTCTTCAAGCTCCAGTTCGTAACCTTGCTCTTGCTACTAAAGCAGTTGCAGATCAAAAAGAAGAACAAGGCGCTTAATGCGTACTTTACGTTTACGTAAAAAAACTTAAAATGGAGGAATTACAAATGGCTTTAAATATCGAAGAAATCATTGCTTCAGTTAAAGAAGCAACTGTACTTGAGTTAAACGACTTAGTAAAAGCAATCGAAGAAGAATTTGGCGTAACTGCTGCTGCTCCTGTAGCTGTAGCTGCTGGTGGCGGTGCTGCTGCTGAAGAAAAAACTGATTTTGATCTAGTACTTGCTGGTGCTGGAGACCAAAAAATCAAAGTTATCAAAGTGGTTCGTGAAATCACTGGTCTTGGCTTGAAAGAAGCTAAAGAACTTGTTGACAACACTCCAAAACCACTTAAAGAAGGTATTGCTAAAGAAGAAGCTGAAGAACTTAAAGCTAAGCTTGAAGAAGTTGGCGCTTCTGTAGAAGTTAAGTAATCTTCGCCTAATCTTTTGGGAAAGCTCGCTTTTACTGGCGGGCTTTTTCTTTTCTAATCTCCTGAAACGATTGAATCCAGAGGAGGTCCATTCACAATGAGTGACCACTATTATACGGAAAAGCCATCAGTGAAAAGCAATAAACAGACATGGGACTTCACCTTGAGAAACCGTACCTTTACTTTTACAAGTGACAGTGGAGTGTTTTCTAAGAAAGAAGTCGACTTTGGTTCAAGGCTTTTAATTGAAGCTTTCGAAGAACCTGACTTGGATGGCGATGTCTTAGATGTCGGTTGCGGTTATGGACCGATCGGCTTATCGTTAGCAAACGAAATGACTAGCCGTACCATTCATATGATTGATGTGAACGAAAGAGCAGTCGAACTTTCAAAGGAAAACGCTAAACATAATCGCATTGATAATGTCCGCATCTATCAAAGTGATTTGTTCTCGAATGTTCATTCCTCAGCTGCTTTTGCCTCTATACTGACCAATCCCCCAATACGGGCAGGGAAGAAAGTTGTACATGCGATCTTTGAAAAAAGTGCTGATCATTTATTGCCGGAAGGTGAGTTGTGGGTGGTTATTCAGAAAAAGCAAGGTGGGCCATCTGCGATTGAAAAATTAGAGCAGCTCTTTGGAGAAGTCGAGGTTGTACTGAAAAAAAAGGGCTACTATATAATCAAAGCTAAAAAAGTTTGACGCAGTTTCCTAGCTGTGTTAACATTATAAAATGCCAATGTGTATATTTTGCTTGATAGGCTTAAAAAACAACTATTTTGTATAAATTATGCATACTTGGGAAAACTAATAAAATCGGTATTTGTTTTTGGATGTGGTTTTCTTATTTTAGAAACCCTTTTTTCTTTTGTCTTGTAAAAGTATTTCTTTACTGACATTTGAAAGACAGAAATACTTTTTACACATATAATACGCATGATTTGAGGGGTGAATCAGTTGACAGGTCAACTAGTTCAGTATGGACGACACCGCCAGCGCAGAAGCTACGCACGCATAAGCGAAGTGTTAGAATTACCAAATCTCATTGAAATTCAAACCTCTTCTTATCAGTGGTTTCTTGATGAGGGTCTTAGAGAGATGTTTCAAGATATATCCCCAATTGAGGATTTTACTGGTAACCTTTCTCTTGAATTCATTGATTACAGCCTAGGGGATCCTAAGTATCCTGTAGCAGAATCAAAAGAACGTGATGTAACTTACTCTGCTCCACTAAGAGTAAAAGTTCGTTTAATTAACAAAGAAACTGGAGAAGTAAAAGACCAAGATGTGTTCATGGGGGATTTCCCAATCATGACAGACACAGGTACTTTTATCATTAATGGTGCGGAACGTGTAATCGTTTCTCAGTTAGTGCGTTCTCCAAGTGTATATTTCAGTGGTAAAGTAGACAAAAACGGTAAAAAAGGTTTTACTGCGACTGTCATTCCAAACCGTGGCGCATGGTTAGAATACGAAACTGATGCGAAGGATGTAGTCTATGTACGCATCGATCGCACACGTAAGTTGCCGGTTACGGTTCTTTTGCGTGCTCTCGGCTTCAGCTCTGATCAAGAGATTCTTGACCTCATTGGCGAGAATGAATACTTACGCAATACGCTGGAAAAAGACAATACAGAGAATGCAGATAAAGCACTTCTCGAAATCTACGAGCGCCTCCGTCCTGGAGAGCCGCCAACTGTTGAAAATGCGAAAAGCTTGCTAGACTCTCGCTTCTTCGATCCGAAGAGATATGACTTAGCAAATGTTGGACGCTACAAGATTAATAAGAAGCTTCATATTAAAAATAGACTGTTCAATCAAAAATTGGCTGAAACGTTAGTTGATCCTGAAACAGGTGAAATTCTAGCAGAAAAAGGTCAAATTTTAGACAGAAGAGTTCTTGATAAAGTTCTTCCATACTTAGAAAACGGCATCGGATTTAGAAAGCTTTATCCTAATGGTGGCGTAGTAGAAGATGAAGTAGAACTTCAATCTATTAAGATTTATGCACCGACTGATCAAGAAGGCGAGCAAGTGATCAACGTGATTGGTAATGCATATGTAGAGGAAGCTGTGAAAAACATCACGCCTTCTGACATCATTGCATCAATCAGTTACTTCTTCAACCTTCTTCATGGTGTAGGTGACACAGATGATATCGACCACCTTGGTAACCGTCGTCTGCGTTCTGTAGGTGAACTTCTGCAAAACCAATTCCGTATTGGTTTAAGCAGAATGGAGCGTGTTGTTCGTGAAAGAATGTCGATTCAAGACACAAACACGATCACACCTCAGCAGCTGATCAACATTCGTCCTGTGATCGCTTCTATCAAAGAGTTCTTTGGTAGTTCTCAGCTTTCTCAGTTCATGGATCAAACAAACCCGCTTGCTGAATTGACGCACAAACGTCGTCTGTCAGCGCTTGGACCGGGTGGTTTGACACGTGAGCGTGCAGGAATGGAAGTTCGTGACGTTCACTACTCTCACTATGGACGTATGTGTCCGATTGAAACACCAGAGGGTCCAAACATTGGTTTGATCAACTCTCTATCTTCATTTGCAAAAGTGAATCGCTTCGGATTTATCGAAACACCTTACCGCCGGGTTGATCCTGAAACTGGTAAAGTGACACCGAGAATCGATTACTTAACTGCTGATGAAGAGGATAACTACGTAGTAGCACAAGCGAACGCTATATTAGGTGAAGATGGTTCGTTTATCGATGATAATATCATTGCTCGTTTCAGAGGGGAAAACACCGTTGTTCCTCGAAACCGCGTTGACTACATGGACGTTTCGCCAAAGCAGGTTGTTTCTGCAGCGACAGCATGTATCCCATTCTTAGAAAACGATGACTCTAACCGTGCTCTAATGGGAGCGAACATGCAGCGTCAGGCTGTACCTTTGATGCAGCCAGAATCACCGATTGTTGGTACAGGTATGGAGTACGTATCAGGTAAAGACTCTGGTGCTGCTGTCATCTGCCGCTACCCAGGTGTTGTAGAACGTGTAGAAGCAAAAAATATTTGGGTTCGCCGTTATGAAGACGTTGACGGACAACAAGTCAAAGGAAACCTAGACAAATACAGCTTGCTGAAATTTGTCCGCTCTAACCAAGGGACTTGCTACAACCAGCGTCCTATCGTAAGTGTTGGAGATGAAGTCGTTAAAGGAGAAATCCTTGCAGACGGACCTTCTATGGAAAAAGGTGAATTGGCTCTAGGACGTAACGTTATGGTCGGATTCATGACTTGGGACGGTTACAACTACGAGGATGCGATCATCATGAGTGAGCGCCTTGTAAAAGATGACGTCTACACGTCTATTCATATTGAAGAATATGAATCAGAAGCTCGTGATACAAAGCTTGGACCAGAAGAAATCACTCGTGATATTCCAAACGTTGGGGAAGATGCTTTACGCAACCTTGACGAGCGCGGAATCATCCGTATTGGTGCAGAAGTAAAAGACGGAGACCTTCTTGTAGGAAAAGTAACGCCTAAAGGTGTAACTGAACTAACAGCTGAAGAACGTCTATTACATGCAATCTTCGGTGAAAAGGCTCGTGAAGTTCGTGATACGTCACTGCGTGTTCCACACGGCGGCGGCGGAATTATCCACGATGTAAAAGTCTTTAACCGTGAAGATGGAGATGAATTACCTCCAGGTGTAAACCAGTTAGTCCGCGTATACATCGTTCAGAAGCGTAAGATTTCTGAAGGTGACAAAATGGCCGGACGACATGGTAACAAAGGGGTTATCTCTAAAATCCTTCCAGAAGAAGATATGCCTTATCTTCCAGACGGAACACCGATCGATATCATGTTGAACCCTCTAGGGGTACCATCTCGTATGAACATCGGTCAGGTACTTGAGCTTCATATGGGTATGGCTGCACGTTACCTTGGCATCCACATTGCGTCACCAGTATTTGATGGTGCGCGCGAGGAAGATGTTTGGGAAACGCTTGAAGAAGCAGGTATGTCCCGTGATGCGAAAACAGTCCTTTATGACGGTCGAACTGGTGAACCATTCGACAACCGTGTATCTGTCGGAATCATGTACATGATCAAACTGGCTCACATGGTTGACGATAAACTTCACGCTCGTTCAACTGGACCATACTCACTTGTTACGCAGCAGCCACTTGGCGGTAAAGCTCAGTTTGGTGGTCAGCGTTTCGGAGAGATGGAAGTATGGGCACTTGAAGCTTACGGTGCAGCATATACACTTCAAGAGATCTTAACAGTTAAATCGGATGACGTTGTGGGTCGTGTGAAAACATACGAAGCCATCGTCAAAGGGGATAACGTACCTGAACCAGGTGTCCCTGAATCATTCAAAGTGTTAATTAAAGAACTTCAAAGTTTAGGTATGGATGTCAAAATCCTATCTGGCGATGAAGAAGAGATAGAAATGAGAGATTTAGAAGACGATGAGGAAACGAAGAAAGCAGACGGATTAGCGTTATCTAATGACGAAGATGCTGCAGACCTCGCACCTGTCGATCTTGAACGTGACGCAGTCACAAAAGAATAGAAGAAACGATTAGAGCAAGTGACTAGGGTATAACCCGAAGATTAAAAGGGAGGTAGGCCCCTTGCTAGATGTGAACAATTTTGAGTATATGAACATCGGTCTCGCATCACCTGATAAAATCCGTTCTTGGTCTTTTGGTGAAGTGAAAAAGCCTGAAACGATTAACTATCGTACACTGAAACCTGAAAAAGATGGTCTCTTTTGTGAACGTATCTTCGGACCGCAAAAAGACTGGGAATGTCATTGTGGGAAGTATAAACGCGTTCGGTATAAGGGTGTTGTATGTGACCGTTGTGGTGTAGAAGTAACACGGGCAAAAGTCCGTCGTGAGAGAATGGGGCATATCGAACTGGCTGCCCCAGTTTCCCACATTTGGTATTTCAAAGGTATCCCAAGCCGTATGGGTCTTGTTCTTGATATGTCACCACGTGCGTTAGAAGAAGTGATCTACTTCGCTTCTTACGTCGTGACAGATCCGGGCAACACACCGCTTGAGAAGAAACAACTTCTTTCTGAGAAAGAATTCCGTGCTTATTTAGATAAATACGGTAATACATTCCAAGCAGCTATGGGTGCAGAAGCAATCAACAAACTTCTTCAAGATATCGATCTTGTAAAAGAAGTAGATACACTGAAAGAAGAGCTGAAAACTGCTCAAGGACAGCGCCGTACACGTGCGATCAAACGCCTTGAAGTGTTAGAAGCCTTCCGTAACTCAGGAAACAAACCATCTTGGATGATTCTTGATGTACTTCCGGTTATTCCGCCAGAATTACGTCCAATGGTTCAGCTTGATGGTGGACGTTTTGCTACTTCTGACTTGAACGACCTTTATCGTCGTGTCATCAACCGTAACAATCGTCTGAAGCGTTTATTAGATCTTGGCGCGCCAAGCATCATCGTTCAGAACGAGAAGCGTATGCTTCAAGAAGCTGTCGATGCCTTGATTGATAATGGACGTAGAGGCCGACCAGTAACAGGACCAGGAAATAGACCATTGAAATCTCTTTCTCACATGCTGAAAGGGAAACAAGGACGTTTCCGTCAAAACTTGCTTGGTAAACGTGTTGACTATTCTGGACGTTCAGTTATCGTCGTAGGACCACATTTGAAAATGTATCAGTGTGGACTTCCGAAAGAGATGGCTCTTGAATTATTCAAACCATTCGTGATGAAGGAGCTTGTTGAAAAAGGATTAGCTCACAACATCAAGAGTGCGAAGCGTAAAATTGAGCGCGTGCAGCCGGAAGTATGGGATGTTTTAGAATCAGTTATTCGTGAGCATCCAGTCTTACTAAACCGTGCACCGACTCTTCACAGACTTGGTATTCAAGCGTTTGAACCTACACTTGTGGAAGGACGCGCAATTCGTCTTCATCCACTTGTATGTACAGCCTACAACGCTGACTTTGACGGTGACCAAATGGCGGTTCACGTACCATTATCTGCTGAAGCTCAAGCTGAAGCTCGTATCTTAATGCTTGCTGCTCAAAACATTTTGAATCCGAAAGATGGAAAACCAGTTGTTACGCCATCTCAGGATATGGTGCTTGGTAACTACTACCTTACACTTGAGCGCAAAGGTGCTATCGGAGAAGGTATGGTCTTCAAAGATACTGACGAAGCCCTTCTAGCTTATCAAAATGGTTATGTGCATCTTCATACACGTGTAGCTGTTGCAGCTAGCTCGTTGAAGAATGTCACATTTACTGATGAACAGCGTTCTAAATTGTTGATTACAACAGTTGGAAAATTGATCTTTAACGAAATCTTACCGGAATCATTCCCATACATGAATGAGCCGACAAAGAGCAATATTGAAGAAAAAACGCCTGATCGTTTCTTCCTTGAAAAAGGTGAGGATGTAAAAGCTGCGATCGAGAAACAAGAAATCAATGCGCCGTTCAAAAAAGGTATTTTAGGTAAAATCATTGCGGAAATCTTTAAGAGATTCCATATCACTGAGACATCTAAAATGCTTGATCGCATGAAAAATCTTGGTTTCAGATACTCTACTAAAGCCGGTATTACGGTTGGTGTTTCTGATATCGTCGTACTAGATGATAAGCAGAAGATCCTTGAAGAAGCACAAGCAAAAGTAGATAACGTTATGAAGCAATTCAGACGTGGTTTGATTACTGAAGAAGAGCGTTATGAGAGAGTTATTTCAATCTGGAGTTCTTCTAAAGATGTCATCCAAGGTAAACTGATGAAGTCCCTTGATGAAGTCAACCCAATCTACATGATGAGTGACTCTGGAGCGCGTGGTAACGCATCTAACTTCACTCAGCTGGCTGGTATGCGTGGTCTGATGGCCAACCCGGCTGGACGTATCATTGAACTTCCGATTAAATCTAGTTTCCGTGAAGGTTTAACCGTATTGGAATACTTTATTTCCACTCACGGTGCGCGTAAAGGTCTTGCCGATACAGCCCTTAAAACAGCTGACTCAGGTTACCTCACGCGTCGTCTCGTTGACGTTGCACAGGATGTCATCATCCGTGAAACAGATTGCGGTACAGACCGTGGAATCTTGGCGAAGTCCATTAAAGAAGGAAATGAAATTATTGAGAAACTTGAAGAACGTCTGATCGGACGTTTTGCAAGAAAACCAATTGTTCATCCTGAAACAGGCGAAGTCATTGTAGCCGAAAACGAACTAATTGATGAAGATAAGGCACTTGAAGTAGTTGAAGCAGGAATTGAGGAAGTATGGATCCGTTCTGCATTTACATGTAACACGCCTCATGGTGTATGTAAACGATGCTACGGCCGTAACCTTGCAACTGGTACTGACGTTGAAGTCGGTGAAGCAGTTGGAATCATCGCTGCACAATCAATCGGTGAGCCAGGAACACAGCTTACAATGCGTACGTTCCACACCGGTGGGGTAGCAGGAGACGATATCACACAAGGTCTACCTCGTATCCAAGAGCTATTTGAAGCGCGTAATCCGAAAGGGCAAGCGACAATTTCTGAAATTGATGGTGTCGTTGCTGAAATTAACGATGTTCGTGACAAGCAGCAGGAAATTGTGGTTCAAGGCGAAGTTGAAACTCGTTCTTACACAGCTCCTTACAATGCACGTCTGAAAGTTGTTGAAGGTGACAAAGTCACTCGTGGTCAAGTACTGACAGAAGGTTCGATCGATCCGAAAGAACTTCTTAAAGTGACTGACATGACAGCTGTTCAAGAATATCTGCTTCATGAAGTACAAAAAGTATACCGTATGCAAGGGGTAGAAATCGGAGATAAGCACGTAGAGGTAATGGTTCGCCAAATGCTTCGTAAAGTGCGTGTCGCTGATGCAGGGGATACAGACGTATTACCAGGCACACTTCTTGATGTACATCAATTCACTGAAGCGAACAAAAAAGTACTATTCGAAGGCAAACGTCCTGCAACAGGCCGTCCAGTTCTTCTTGGTATTACAAAAGCTTCGCTTGAAACAGACTCATTCTTGTCTGCTGCATCCTTCCAAGAAACGACTCGTGTCTTAACAGATGCGGCGATCAAAGGAAAACGTGATGAACTGCTTGGCTTGAAAGAGAATGTTATCATCGGTAAACTTGTTCCTGCTGGAACGGGAATGCCAAACTACCGTAAAGTTAAGCCGGTTTCGCAAGTGCAGCCGTCTGACGACATGGTTCCTGTAGAGTAATCTTTTTCGTGAGATTCCTATAAAATCATCAAAAAATGGTGAAGGATGTCAAGATAATCTGTCATACGATATTGACATCCTTCTGCCATGATGATAATATAACCAAGGTGCTCAAAATAAAACCTGTTACTTTGGAGGATATTCGATGTCTTATGATAAAGTATCACAGGCTCAATCCATTATTATTGGTACGAAGCAAACAGTAAAAGCTCTGAAACGAGATTCAGTAAAGGAAGTCGTCGTAGCGAAAGATGCTGATCCTGCTTTAACCGCTAGTGTATTGAAACTAGCGCAAGAGAAGGGTGTAGACATTTTAGTGGTAGATTCCATGAAAAAGCTCGGCAAGGCCTGCGGAATTGAAGTTGGGGCAGCAGCTGTTGCCATTATGTTATAGCGTACTTGTTTTGTTTTTGCATGTATAAAATGCAAAAGCATTGTTTTTTGCCTTTTGATGAACCACCTGGGTATGTGGGTTATAAAAAAAGTAATGAAGGGAGGAATAACAACATGCCTACAATTAATCAGCTAATACGCAAAGGACGCGTGAGTAAAGTTGAAAACTCAAAGTCTCCTGCACTTAACAAAGGATACAACAGTTTCAAAAAAGAGCACACTAACGTAACATCTCCACAGAAGCGCGGGGTTTGTACTCGTGTCGGTACAATGACACCGAAAAAACCAAACTCAGCACTACGTAAATATGCTCGTGTACGTTTGTCTAACCTGATTGAGGTAACAGCTTACATTCCTGGTATCGGACATAACCTACAAGAGCACAGTGTAGTACTTATCCGTGGCGGACGTGTAAAAGACTTACCGGGTGTACGTTACCACATCGTTCGTGGTGCGCTTGATACTGCCGGAGTTGACGGTCGTATGCAAGGACGTTCTAAATACGGAACAAAACGCCCTAAACAAAGCAAATAATACAAACAAACATAAGGGTTTTTAGAAGTTGATATCAGATCAGTGGAGTCAGGTAACTGACAATGATATTTGAGATGAGAGACAGATAGAAATCCTTTTAAAAGAGAAGGGAGGCTATTCAGATGCCACGTAAAGGTCCTGTAGCAAAAAGAGACGTATTACCAGATCCAATTTACAATTCTAAACTTGTATCTCGTTTGATCAACAAAATGATGATCGACGGTAAAAGAGGAAAGTCACAAACAATCCTCTACAAGTCTTTTGATATCATCAAAGAACGTACTGGTAATGAAGCGATGGAGGTTTTCGAACAAGCCTTGAAAAACATCATGCCAGTTCTTGAAGTTAAAGCACGTCGTGTAGGTGGAGCTAACTACCAAGTTCCTGTAGAAGTTCGCCCAGACCGTCGTACTACTTTAGGTCTTCGCTGGTTAGTAAACTATGCTCGTCTTCGTGGAGAAAAAACGATGGAAGAGCGTCTTGCTAACGAAATCCTTGACGCAGCTAACAACACTGGTGCTGCTGTTAAGAAACGTGAAGATACACACAAAATGGCAGAAGCGAACAAAGCATTCGCTCACTACCGCTGGTAGGATTTATACCAAACTAAAAAAACTATTCCCTAATGAGGAAGGAGAAATTACCCAATGGCAAGAGAGTTCTCCTTAGACAAAACTCGTAATATTGGTATCATGGCTCACATCGATGCCGGTAAAACGACAACGACTGAGCGTATCTTGTACTACACTGGTCGTATCCATAAAATTGGTGAAACTCACGAAGGAGCTTCACAAATGGACTGGATGGAGCAGGAGCAAGAACGTGGTATTACAATCACTTCTGCTGCTACTACAGCACAATGGAAAGGTTACCGTGTAAACATCATCGATACACCAGGACACGTAGACTTCACTGTTGAAGTTGAACGTTCTTTACGTGTACTTGATGGTGCGGTTGCTGTCCTTGATGCACAATCAGGTGTAGAGCCACAAACTGAAACAGTTTGGCGCCAAGCAACAACTTACGGAGTACCTCGTATCGTATTCGTTAACAAAATGGATAAAACCGGTGCGGACTTCCTATACTCTGTAAGCACATTAAGAGATCGTCTTCAAGCGAACGCTCATGCAATTCAATTGCCGATCGGCGCTGAAGATCAATTCGAAGGAATCATCGACCTTGTAGAAAACGTAGCATACTTCTACGAAGATGACCTTGGAACTCGCTCTGATGCACAAGAAATCCCTGCTGAGTATAAAGACAAAGCTGAAGAGCTTCGCAGCAGCCTAATTGAAGCTGTCGCTGAGCTTGATGAAGAGCTTATGGAAAAATACCTTGAGGGTGAAGAAATCACAATTCCTGAATTGAAAGCTGCAATCCGTAAAGGAACGTTGAATGTTGAATTCTACCCAGTTCTTGTTGGTTCTGCTTTCAAAAACAAAGGTGTTCAGCTTGTACTTGACGCTGTGCTTGACTACCTTCCTGCACCAACTGATGTTGCTGCAATCAAAGGTATCCTGCCAGATTCAAATGAAGAGGTTGTTCGTGAGTCTACTGATGACGCACCATTCGCAGCTCTTGCGTTTAAAGTTATGACTGACCCTTATGTTGGGAAACTAACTTTCTTCCGCGTATACTCTGGAACACTTGATTCTGGTTCATACGTGAAGAACTCTTCTAAGAACAAGCGTGAACGTGTTGGACGTATCCTTCAAATGCACGCTAACAGCCGTGAAGAAATCTCTACTGTATATGCAGGGGATATCGCAGCAGCTGTAGGTCTTAAAGATACATCTACTGGTGACACTCTTTGTGACGAGAAAGATCTTGTTATCCTTGAGTCTATGGAATTCCCAGAGCCAGTTATCGATGTAGCTATCGAGCCTAAATCAAAGGCTGACCAAGATAAAATGGGTATCGCTTTAGCTAAACTAGCTGAAGAGGATCCAACATTCCGTACACAAACAAACCCTGAAACTGGTCAAACGATCATCTCTGGTATGGGTGAGCTTCACCTTGATATCATTGTTGACCGTATGAAGCGTGAGTTCAAGGTTGAAGCTAACGTAGGTGCTCCTCAAGTTGCGTACCGTGAAACATTCCGTTCTGGTGCAAAAGTTGAAGGTAAATTCGTACGTCAGTCTGGTGGACGCGGTCAGTTCGGACACGTTTGGATCGAATTCGAACCAAACGAAGAAGGCGCAGGCTTCGAATTTGAAAATGCAATCGTCGGTGGGGTTGTTCCACGTGAATACATTCCAGCAATTCAAGCAGGTCTTGAAGATTCACTTGAAAATGGTGTATTAGCTGGATTCCCATTAATCGACATCAAAGCAAAATTATTTGATGGATCTTACCACGATGTTGACTCGAACGAAATGGCGTTCAAAATTGCTGCATCTATGGCATTGAAAAATGCTGTTAGCAAATGTAACCCAGTTCTACTTGAGCCAATGATGAAAGTGGAAGTCGTTATCCCTGAAGAATACATGGGAGACATCATGGGTGATATCACATCTCGTCGTGGACGTGTAGAAGGTATGGAAGCTCGCGGTAACGCTCAAGTTGTTCGCGCTATGGTTCCACTTTCTGAAATGTTCGGATATGCAACTGCACTCCGTTCTAACACACAAGGACGCGGTACTTTCACTATGCACATGGATCACTACGAAGAAGTGCCTAAGAGCATCAGTGAAGAAATCATCAAAAAAAATAAAGGTGAATAATTGATTTTGCCTTTAAACTAAAGTATAACTACTATTGAAGATCAGAAAGTGAGAGGTAACTCTTCACTTTCTATCACTCTATACCAAATACAATGAACCTTTAAGGAGGATTTTTAGAATGGCTAAAGAAAAATTCGACCGTTCCAAATCGCATGCTAACATTGGTACAATTGGACACGTTGACCATGGTAAAACAACTCTAACTGCTGCTATCTCAACAGTTCTTCATAAGAAATCTGGTAAAGGTACAGCTATGGCTTATGACCAAATCGATGGTGCTCCAGAAGAGCGCGAGCGTGGAATCACAATCTCAACTGCACACGTTGAGTATGAAACTGAATCTCGTCACTATGCACACGTAGACTGCCCAGGACACGCTGACTATGTTAAAAACATGATCACTGGTGCTGCTCAAATGGACGGCGCGATCTTAGTAGTATCTGCTGCTGACGGTCCAATGCCACAAACACGTGAGCACATCCTACTTTCTCGTAACGTAGGTGTACCTTACATCGTAGTATTCCTTAACAAATGTGACATGGTTGACGATGAAGAGTTACTTGAACTTGTTGAAATGGAAGTTCGTGACCTTCTTTCTGACTATGACTTCCCTGGTGACGATGTACCAGTTATCAAAGGTTCTGCTCTTAAAGCTCTTGAAGGAGATGCTGATTACGAAGCAAAAATCTTTGAACTTATGGATGCGGTTGATGAGTACATCCCAACTCCAGAGCGTGACACTGAGAAGCCATTCATGATGCCAGTTGAGGACGTATTCTCAATCACTGGTCGTGGAACAGTTGCTACTGGTCGTGTTGAGCGTGGACAAGTTAAAGTCGGTGACGAAGTTGAAATCATCGGTCTTCAAGAAGAAAACGGTAAAACAACTGTTACAGGTGTTGAAATGTTCCGTAAACTTCTTGACTATGCTGAAGCTGGTGACAACATCGGTGCACTACTTCGTGGTGTATCTCGTGAAGATATCCAACGTGGTCAAGTACTTGCTAAACCAGGTACAATCACTCCACATAGCCGTTTCAAAGCTGAAGTTTATGTACTTTCTAAAGAAGAGGGTGGACGTCATACTCCATTCTTCGCTAACTACCGTCCGCAGTTCTACTTCCGTACAACTGACGTAACTGGTATCGTACATCTTCCAGAAGGTACTGAAATGGTAATGCCTGGCGATAACACTGAGATGGAAGTTGAACTTATCTCTACTATCGCTATCGAAGAAGGAACTCGTTTCTCTATCCGTGAGGGTGGACGTACTGTAGGTTCTGGCGTCGTTTCAACTATCATTAAGTAATAAACATATAAAAGAGACTCCTTGCAAAAGGGTCTCTTTTTTTGCTTTTCCAGATCAGAACGGCTACTATAAGCTATAGAATCTAAATGGAACCGAGAGGATCGCTGGAATGGCAAAGACATATTTGAAAAAATGGTTGATCGGCGGGATTGACCAATGGATTATGATGAAAGAAGACCAGACGAGTGAATCGAAGCCTGTACTTTTATTTTTACACGGCGGGCCCGGCTCGGCTCAAATCAGTTATATTGATTCCTTTCACGAGGAACTTGATCAGGACTTTACAGTTGTGCATTGGGATCAGCGGGGCGCAGGACTTTCTTATCAAAAGAATCTTCCTGATGCATCGATGACCATTCAACAATTTATTGAAGACACGATTGAACTGACCGAGAAGATCCTATCTTATCTAGGTCATTCAAAATTGTATATTGCGGGATACTCGTGGGGATCATTAATTGCCATACAAGCAGTACATAAGCGTCCAGATCTATATCATGCTTATTATGGGATTAGTCAGGTAGTAGATGTGTTAAAAGAAGATATCGTTTCGTACGAGCTTCTATTGAAGAAATACCATCGCAATCGGCTGTTTACTGGGTGTCTTCGATTACTGACTCCTCCTCCATGGAAACGAACATCAGCTCATGCCTTGTTTTCACTATATAAAGAATTCGCAAGCGTAGGTTTCACACATAGATGGAAGCCGGTTTTTCAAATGCTAAAAGGGTTTCTTTTTAGTAAGCAATATCAGCTGAAAGATAAATGGAAGTTCATAAAAGGGCAGAAGTTTAGTCAAGACAAGCTATGGAATCAGCTAATGAATGAGAGCATTCAATACCGAGTTTCTACTATATTAATACCGTGCTACTTTCTCATCGGTGATCACGATATGATTACACCAGCTGCTGTATCAAAACCATATGTTGATCAATTAAAAGCACCAATCAAAGAATGGTTTACTTTTAAAGAATCTGCACATTCCCCGCATATTGAGGAGCCAGATGAATTTATACGCATCATAAGAAAGACTGCTATACATCATCTTCAGGGAAAGCTTGATTTATAGGCTGAATCCCTGTATAATATGAAAAGTGTGCAAATCATAAATTTATCCGATTTATTATTGCAACACGCAGGCCAATTTGGTACAATAGTGCATGTTGGTCTTTGACTGCGATGAAGTGAGAGGTTGCTGACACACCCGGCCGCTTTGCCATGGCGAGGTGATCAGGTTTTTCTCACGGAGAACTGTCTAACGTAAGTAGGCGAAAAGGAGGGAAAATAATGGCAAAACAAAAAATTCGTATTCGTTTAAAAGCATATGATCATAGAATTCTTGATCAATCTGCTGAGAAGATTGTTGAAACGGCTAAGCGTTCTGGTGCTAGTGTATCTGGTCCAATCCCGCTTCCAACTGAAAAATCAGTTTACACAATCCTTCGTGCGGTGCATAAGTACAAAGATTCTCGTGAGCAATTTGAGATGCGTACTCACAAACGTCTAATCGACATCGTGAATCCAACTCCACAAACAGTTGATGCACTTATGCGTTTAGATTTACCATCTGGTGTAGATATCGAAATCAAACTTTAATTCAAATAGAAAACACATATTATAGGAGGTGTGACTAATGACCAAAGGAATCTTAGGTAGAAAAATTGGTATGACGCAAGTATTCGCAGAAAACGGTGATCTTATCCCTGTAACTGTTGTTGAGGCTGCTGCTAACGTTGTTCTTCAAAAGAAGACTGTTGACACGGATGGCTATGAAGCAATCCAAATCGGTTTTGATGACAAACGTGAAAAGCTTTCTAACAAACCAGAGAAAGGCCACGTTGCTAAAGCGGAAACTGCTCCTAAGCGCTTCGTAAAAGAATTACGCGGTGCGGAGTTAGATGCGTATGAAGTTGGTCAGGAAGTCAAAGTTGATATTTTCGCAAATGGAGATATCGTAGATGTAACAGGAACATCAAAAGGTAAAGGATTCCAAGGGGCTATCAAACGCCACGGACAATCACGCGGACCAATGACTCACGGTTCACGTTACCACCGTCGTCCTGGTTCAATGGGACCTGTTGATCCAAACCGTGTATTCAAAGGTAAACTTCTTCCAGGTCGTATGGGCGGAGAGCAAATCACTGTCCAAAACCTTGAGATCGTTAAAGTTGATGCAGAACGCAATCTTCTATTGATCAAAGGAAACGTACCAGGAGCTAAAAAATCTCTAGTAACTGTAAAGAGTGCAGTTAAATCTAAATAACTCTCTTAGGAAAGGAGGAAACAAGTCATGCCAAAAGTAGCATTATTTAACCAAAACGGTTCTACTAACGGTGAAATCGAATTAAACGCTTCTGTGTTTGGAATCGAGCCAAACGAAAGCGTAGTATTCGATGCTATTCTTATGCAAAGAGCTTCCTTACGTCAAGGAACTCACAAAGTAAAAACTCGTTCTGAAGTACGTGGCGGAGGTCGTAAACCTTGGAGACAGAAGGGTACAGGTCGTGCTCGTCAAGGTTCTATCCGTTCACCACAATGGCGCGGAGGCGGTATCGTATTCGGTCCAACACCACGCAGCTATTCTTATAAATTACCTAAAAAAGTTCGCCGCTTGGCTATCAAGTCAGTATTGTCTTCTAAAGTAATCGACAACAACATCATCGTTCTTGAAGATTTGACTCTAGATGCAGTGAAAACGAAAGAGTTCGCAGGCATCCTTAAAGGATTATCTGTTGAGAAGAAAGCGTTGATCGTCACTGCGGATGCAAACGAAACAGTTGCTTTATCTGCTCGTAACATCCCTGGAGTAACAGTTGTTGAAGCTAACGGTATCAACGTTCTTGACGTTGTCAACCACGACAAACTTCTGATCACTAAAGCAGCGGTTGAAAAAGTAGAGGAGGGACTTGCATAATGAAAGATCCTCGTGATGTTCTAAAGCGCCCTATCATTACTGAACGTTCTGCTGATCTAATGACAGAGAAGAAGTACACGTTCGAAGTTGATGTCAGAGCTAACAAAACAGAAGTGAAAGATGCTGTTGAAGAAATCTTTGGAGTGAAAGTTGAGAAAGTCAACGTTCAAAACTACAAAGGGAAATCAAAACGCGTTGGACGCTACACTGGTATGACTAGCCGTCGCAGAAAAGCGATCGTGAAATTAACTGCTGACAGCAAAGAAATCGAAATTTTTGAAGCGTAAATCTTAAAAAGAAGGAGGGAAATTCAAAATGGCGATTAAAAAGTATAAACCAACCAGTAATGGTCGTCGTGGCATGACTACTTCAGATTTTGCTGAAATCACGACTGACAAACCAGAAAAATCGTTGCTTGCACCGCTACACAAAAAAGGCGGACGTAACAACCAAGGTAGATTGACTGTTCGTCATCAAGGTGGCGGTCACAAACGTCAATACCGTATCATCGACTTTAAGCGTGATAAAGACGGTATACCTGGACGCGTTGCTACAATCGAGTATGATCCAAACCGTTCAGCGAACATCGCTCTTGTAAACTATGCAGATGGTGAGAAACGTTACATTCTTGCTCCGAAAGGAATCCAAGTTGGTACTGAAGTTACTTCTGGACCAGAAGCTGACATCAAACCAGGTAATGCTCTTCCACTTATCAACATCCCAGTTGGTACAGTTGTGCATAACATTGAATTAAAACCAGGTAAAGGTGGACAATTAGTTCGTTCTGCTGGTACTTCTGCTCAAGTTCTAGGTAAAGAAGGTAAATACGTTCTTGTACGTTTGAACTCAGGAGAAGTTCGCATGATTCTTTCTGCTTGCCGTGCGACTATCGGTCAAGTTGGAAACGAGCAACACGAATTAATTAACATCGGTAAAGCTGGACGTTCTCGCTGGAAAGGCGTACGCCCAACAGTTCGTGGTTCTGTAATGAACCCTAACGATCACCCACACGGTGGTGGTGAAGGACGCGCTCCAATCGGACGTAAATCACCAATGTCTCCATGGGGTAAACCGACTCTTGGATTCAAGACTCGTAAGAAAACCAACAAGTCTGATAAATTCATTGTACGTCGTCGTAAAAACAAGTAACGGGGTTGTCTACGGTTCATTTAGGACCGTAGTTCAATCACGAAGGGAGGTTCCACAATGGCTCGCAGCTTAAAAAAAGGACCATTTGTTGATGATCATTTGATGGCTAAAGTCGAGAAATTGAATGAAACTGACAAAAAGCAAGTCGTAAAAACTTGGTCTCGTCGTTCTACAATTTTCCCACAATTCATCGGTCACACAATCGCTGTCTATGACGGACGCAAACATGTACCTGTTTTCATTTCTGAAGATATGGTAGGTCACAAATTGGGCGAATTCGCACCAAGCCGTACTTACAAAGGTCATGCTAGTGACGATAAAAAAACAAGACGCTAATGAGAGGAGGCTTTTAAATGCAAGCTAAAGCTGTCGCAAGAACAGTCCGTATTGCTCCTCGTAAAGCACGTCTAGTAATGGACCTGATCCGAGGTAAGCAAGTAGGAGAAGCAGTTTCTATCTTAAACCTTACACCTAAGGCTGCTTCACCAATTATTGAAAAAGTATTAAAATCTGCTATCGCAAACGCTGAGCACAACTACGAGTTGGACGCTAACAGCCTAGTGATTACTCAAGCATTCGTTGACGAAGGTCCAACACTTAAGAGATTCCGTCCACGTGCTATGGGTCGTGCGAGCGCAATTAACAAACGTACTAGCCACATTACAATCGTTGTATCAGAAAAGAAGGAGGGATAATCCGTGGGTCAAAAGGTAAATCCAGTAGGTCTTCGTATTGGCGTCATTCGTGATTGGGAATCTAAATGGTTCGCAGGAAAAGATTACGCTGACTTCTTACATGAAGACTTGAAAATCCGTGAATTCATCAGCAAGCGTTTGTCTGACGCGTCTGTTTCTAAAGTAGAAATCGAACGTGCTGCAAACCGCGTAAATATCACAATCCACACGGCTAAACCAGGTATGGTAATTGGTAAAGGCGGATCTGAAGTTGAAGCACTTCGTAAAGCTCTTAACAGCCTAACTGGCAAACGTGTACACATCAACATTCTTGAAATCAAGAGAGCAGATCTTGATGCTCAGCTAGTTGCTGAAAACATCGCTCGTCAACTTGAAAATCGTATTTCATTCCGTCGTGCACAAAAACAAACAATCCAACGCACAATGCGTGCTGGAGCACAAGGAATCAAAACAATGGTTTCTGGTCGTCTTGGCGGTGCAGATATTGCTCGTTCTGAATATTACAGTGAAGGTACTGTTCCATTGCACACACTTCGTGCTGACATCGACTATGCTACTGCTGAAGCTGACACTACTTATGGTAAGCTTGGCGTAAAAGTATGGATCTATCGTGGAGAAGTCCTTCCAACTAAGAAGAATACTGCGGAAGGAGGAAAATAATATGTTATTGCCAAAACGCGTGAAGTATCGCAGAGAACATCGTGGAAAAATGCGTGGTCGTGCAAAAGGCGGTACTGAAGTACATTTCGGTGAGTACGGTATCCAAGCTCTTGAAGCTTCTTGGATCACAAACCGTCAAATCGAAGCTGCTCGTATTGCTATGACTCGTTACATGAAACGTGGCGGTAAAGTTTGGATTAAAATTTTCCCTTCTAAGCCATACACAGCTAAACCTCTAGAGGTCCGCATGGGTTCCGGTAAAGGTGCTCCAGAAGGATGGGTAGCTGTAGTAAAACCGGGCAAAGTTTTATTTGAAATTTCTGGCGTGTCTGAAGAAGTTGCTCGTGAAGCTCTTCGTCTTGCATCTCACAAATTGCCAATTAAAACGAAGTTCGTAAAACGTGAAGAAATTGGTGGTGAATCAAATGAAAGCTAATGAAATTCGTGACCTTACCACTGCTGAAATTGAACAAAAAGTAAAGTCTCTTAAAGAAGAACTTTTCAATCTTCGTTTCCAATTAGCGACTGGGCAGCTTGAAAACACTGCTCGCATTCGTGAAGTGCGTAAATCAATCGCACGCATGAAAACTGTGATTCGTCAAAGAGAAATCGCTGCTAATAAATAATAATTAGAGGGGAGGCCCCGCAAACATGAGCGAACGTAACCAACGTAAAGTGTATCAAGGTCGTGTTGTTTCTGACAAAATGGATAAAACCATCACTGTTGTAGTTGAAACATACAAAAAGCATTCACTTTATGGCAAACGTGTAAGATACTCTAAAAAGTTCAAAGCACATGATGAAAACAACCAAGCAAAAATCGGAGACATCGTAAAGGTCATGGAAACTCGTCCTTTATCTGCGACTAAACGCTTTCGTCTAGTTGAAGTTGTCGAAGAAGCCGTTATTATCTAATAAAGTTCGGATTTCTTTTTCCGAAAGGAGGTAACATTAATGATTCAACAGGAGACTCGTTTAAAAGTAGCTGACAACTCTGGCGCACGCGAAGTACTAACGATTAAAGTTCTTGGTGGCTCTGGACGTAAGACGGCTAACATCGGTGATGTCATTGTTTGTACGGTTAAACAAGCAACACCTGGAGGCGTTGTCAAAAAAGGTGAAGTTGTGAAAGCAGTTATCGTTCGTACAAAGAGCGGAGCTCGCAGAAACGATGGATCTTACATCAGTTTCGACGAAAATGCATGTGTCATCATCCGTGACGACAAGAGCCCACGTGGAACTCGTATCTTCGGACCAGTAGCACGTGAACTTCGTGAAAACAACTATATGAAAATTGTTTCTCTAGCACCAGAAGTACTTTAATGAATACAATCCGCGACTCAAGGAGGTGCGATTAAATGCATGTTAAAAAGGGCGATAAAGTAGTGGTTATCTCTGGTAAAGATAAAGGTAAACAAGGTGTCATCCTTGCTGCTTTCCCTAAAAAGGAACGTGTTTTAGTAGAAGGTATTAACCTTGTGAAAAAACACTCTAAACCAACCCAAGCTAACCCTCAAGGCGGAATTTCTGAACAAGAAGCGCCGATCCACGTATCAAACGTAATGCCGCTTGATCCTAAAACGGGTGAAGTGACACGTGTTGGGTATAAAGTTGAGGACGGAAAGAAAGTCCGTGTAGCGAAAAAATCTGGGCAAGTTCTAGATAAATAGTAAATAAGGAAGGGAGGTCTTTCTCATGAACCGCCTTAAAGAAAAGTATGTAAAAGAAATTACACCTGCATTAGTTTCTAAGTTTGAATACACTTCAGTAATGCAAGTGCCAAAAATCGAAAAAATCGTGATCAACATGGGTGTTGGTGACGCCGTTCAAAACGCTAAAGCAATCGATACTGCTGTTGAAGAATTAACGTTTATCGCTGGTCAAAAACCTGTCGTTACTCGTGCGAAGAAGTCTATTGCTGGATTCCGTCTACGTGAAGGAATGCCAATCGGTGCGAAAGTAACACTTCGCGGAGAGCGCATGTATGATTTCCTTGATAAACTTATTTCTGTGTCTTTACCACGTGTACGTGACTTCCGCGGGATTTCTAAGAAATCTTTCGACGGTCGTGGAAACTACACGCTTGGTATTAAAGAACAGTTAATCTTCCCAGAAATTGATTACGATAAAGTAACAAAGGTCCGCGGTATGGATATCGTTATCGTTACTACTGCCAATACGGACGAAGAAGCACGTGAGTTATTAACTCAAGTAGGTATGCCGTTCCAGAAATAATCAATGAAAGGGAGGCGAAATCGTGGCTAAAAAGTCTATGATTGCGAAACAACAACGCAAACAAAAGTTTAAAGTTCAAGAGTATACGCGCTGCGAACGTTGTGGACGTCCACATTCAGTTATTCGTAAGTTTAAACTTTGCCGTATTTGTTTCCGCGAACTTGCATATAAAGGACAAATTCCTGGCGTTAAAAAAGCCAGCTGGTAATCCCCATAAATGGGAAGGAGGTTATTAAATAATGGTTATGACAGATCCGATTGCAGATTTGCTGACTCGTATTCGCAATGCGAACATGGTACGTCATGAGAAGCTAGAAGTACCGGCTTCAAAAATCAAAAGAGAAATTGCTGAAATCTTAAAGCGTGAAGGTTTTATCCGTGACGTTGAGTACGTCGAAGACAGCAAACAAGGAATTATCCGTTTGTTCCTTAAATACGGCCAAAACAACGAACGTGTTATCACTGGTCTTAAAAGAATCAGTAAACCTGGTTTACGCGTATATGCGAAATCAAATGAAGTACCACGTGTACTTAACGGACTTGGAATCGCAATTATTTCTACATCACAAGGTGTTTTATCGGACAAAGAAGCCCGTGCTAAACAAGCTGGTGGAGAAGTACTTGCTTACGTATGGTAAAAAAAGTTTAAGATGAATGGAGGTGCTTGGTATGTCTCGTATAGGTAAAAAACTAATCGAGATCCCTTCAGGAGTAACTGTGACAAACAACGATAACACAGTGACAGTAAAGGGACCAAAAGGTGAACTAACTCGTACATTTCACCCTGATATGGAAATTAAAATTGAGGACAACGTCTTAACTGTAAGCCGTCCGTCTGAAAATAAAGAACACCGTGCATTACATGGTACAACACGTAGCTTGATTGCAAACATGGTTGAAGGTGTATCTAAAGGTTTCGAAAGAGGTTTAGAACTTATCGGTGTCGGTTACCGTGCAGCTAAATCTGGAAACAAACTTGTTCTTAACGTTGGATACTCTCACCCAGTTGAAATCGTTCCTGAGGCTGGAGTTGAAGTAGAAGTTCCATCTCAAACGAAAGTAATCATTAAAGGTATCGATAAAGAGCGTGTAGGAGCTCTAGCTTCTAACATCCGCGCTGTCCGTGCTCCAGAGCCTTACAAAGGTAAAGGAATTCGTTACGAAGGTGAATTCGTTCGCCGTAAAGAAGGAAAAACTGGTAAGTAAGATCGCTTAAAGTGAAGAAAGGAGTGACTCGGATGATTACGAAAACTAGCAAAAACGCTACTCGTCTTAAAAGACATGCTCGTGTTCGTGCGAAACTTTCAGGTACTGCTGAAAGACCTCGCCTTAACGTTTTCCGTTCTAACAAGAATATCTACGCTCAAGTAATTGATGATGTTAACGGTGTAACACTTGTAAGTGCTTCTACTCTTGATAAAGAGTTAAAGAGCGAGAATAGTTCTGACACTGCAGCTGCTACTAAAGTTGGCGAACTTGTTGCAAAACGTGCTGTTGAAAAAGGAATCTCTAACGTGGTATTTGACCGCGGAGGATACCTATATCATGGACGTGTAAAAGCTCTAGCTGAAGCTGCTCGTGAGGCTGGACTTAAATTTTAATAAAAGAAGGAGGGACACATCCGAATGAGTCGTATTGACCCAAGCAAATTAGAGTTAGAAGAACGCTTAGTTACGGTTAACCGCGTAGCGAAAGTTGTTAAAGGTGGACGTCGTTTCCGTTTTGCAGCTTTAGTTGTTGTCGGTGACAAAAACGGTCATGTAGGTTTCGGTACTGGTAAAGCACAAGAAGTACCAGAAGCGATCCGCAAAGCTGTTGAAGATGCGAAAAAGAATTTAATTGAAGTACCAATGGTTGGAACTACAATTCCACATGAAATCATCGGTCGATTCGGTGCAGGAAACGTTCTATTGAAGCCTGCTTCAGAAGGTACAGGAGTTATCGCTGGAGGCCCAGTGCGTGCGGTACTTGAGCTTGCTGGTCTAGCTGATATCCTTTCTAAATCTCTAGGTTCTAATACACCGATCAACATGATCCGCGCAACACTTCAAGGTTTAAGTGAGCTTAAACGTGCTGAAGATGTAGCGAAGCTTCGTGGAAAATCTGTAGAAGACCTGTTAGGATAAGGAGGGAACAATAATGGCAAATAAATTAGAAATTACCCTCAAACGCAGTGTAATCGGTCGCCCTGAAGATCAGCGTGTCACTGTTCGTACTCTTGGTCTTAAGAAAACAAACCAAACAGTCGTACATGAAGACAATGCAGCGATCCGCGGCATGATTAACAAGGTGTCTCATTTAGTTTCTGTTAAAGAACAATAAAACATTTTTAATCGATAAGGAGGTGCCCAAATGAAACTTCATGAATTGAAGCCTTCAGAAGGTTCACGTAAAGTACGCAACCGTGTTGGTCGTGGTATTGGATCAGGTAACGGTAAAACTTCTGGTAAAGGTCATAAAGGTCAAAACGCTCGTTCTGGCGGCGGTGTACGCCCTGGTTTCGAAGGTGGTCAGATGCCTTTATTCCAACGCCTTCCAAAACGTGGTTTTACAAACATCAACCGTAAAGATTACGCGGTAATCAACTTAGACAGATTAAACAGTTTTGACGAAGGAACGGAAGTAACTCCTGAACTTCTTCTAGAGACTGGTGCAATAAGCAAGTTAAAAGCAGGAGTAAAAATTCTTGGCAACGGTAAATTAGAAAAAAAATTAACTGTAAAAGCCAATAAATTCTCTGCTTCTGCGAAAGAAGCGATTGAAGCTGCTGGCGGTACAGCCGAGGTGATCTAACTTGTTTAAGACAATCTCCAATTTTATGCGCGTGAAAGATATACGGAATAAGATTATATTCACACTTTTAATGTTAGTCGTCTTTCGTATAGGTGCTTTCATCCCTGTGCCTAATGTGAACGCCGAAGTTCTCCAGGCACAGGATCAAATGAGTGTTTTCGGAATCCTCAACACGTTTGGGGGCGGGGCACTTTTCCAATTCTCCATTCTTGCAATGGGGATTATGCCGTATATCACTGCTTCGATCATCATTCAGCTCTTGCAGATGGATGTTGTTCCGAAGTTTACTGAGTGGTCAAAGCAAGGAGAGGTTGGCCGCCGAAAATTAGCACAATTCACAAGGTATTTTACAATTGTTCTAGGATTTATCCAGGCGTTAGGAATGTCATATGGATTCAACAATATGGCAGGAGGCATGCTGATTGAAAACCCTGGTGTTTCAACGTATCTCTTAATTGCGGTCGTACTTACTGCGGGAACAGCATTTTTAATGTGGCTGGGTGAGCAGATTACTGCTCACGGTGTTGGTAACGGGATTTCGATTATTATCTTTTCCGGTATCATCGCTGGTATCCCTCAAACATTAAAACAAGTGTACGCTCAACAATTTGTAGGTGGAGATGGACAGCTGTTCATGCAAATCCTTAAAATTGCCCTTATTGTAATTGCCATTCTTGTCATTGTTATCGGTGTTATTTACATTCAAATGGCAGTGAGAAAGATTGCAATTCAATATTCAAAAGGAACTGGCCGTGCACAAATGTCTGCTAGTCAAGCAACGCACCTTCCATTGAAAGTGAATCCAGCAGGGGTGATTCCAGTCATCTTTGCCGTTTCTTTCATTATTACTCCGCAGACGATCGCATCGTTCTTCGGAACCAATAATGTGACAACTTGGATAACCAACAACTTTGACTATACTAAGCCAATCGGTATGACGATTTATGTAGCACTGATTGTTGCTTTCACATATTTTTATGCCTTTGTCCAAGTCAATCCTGAACAAATGGCTGAAAATCTGCAAAAGCAGGGTGGCTATATCCCGGGAGTTCGTCCAGGGAAAATGACTCAAGATAGAATTACGAGCATTTTGTACCGACTCACGTTTGTGGGCGCCATTTTCTTAGCCGTGATTTCAATACTTCCTATCTTTTTCATTCAATTCGCTGGATTACCTTCCGCTGCACAAATTGGCGGCACAAGTCTTCTCATTGTTGTAGGTGTTGCACTTGAAACAATGAAACAGCTTGAAAGCCAATTAGTGAAACGAAACTACCGTGGATTTATGAAATAAAACAGAGGGCTGGGCAGCTGCCCAACCTCTCTAAGTAAGGAAGGGGAAATCCGAAATGAACTTAGTCTTAATGGGGCTTCCGGGTGCTGGTAAAGGCACTCAGGCAGAACGAATTGTTGATGATTATGGGATCCCTCATATCTCAACAGGAGATATGTTCCGCGCTGCTATGAAAGAGGAGACACAACTTGGGCTCGAAGCAAAATCCTTTATCGATAAAGGAGAGCTTGTTCCTGATGAGGTCACAATCGGTATTGTTAGAGAAAGACTTGGCAAAAATGATTGTGAACAAGGTTTTCTTCTGGACGGATTTCCGCGAACAGTCGCTCAGGCTGAAGCTTTAGAAGAAATTCTAAAGGACCTTGGCAGAACGATTGATTATGTCATTAATATTAAAGTCGATAAAGATGCTTTGATGGAGCGTCTGACTGGCCGAAGAATTTGCAAAAATTGCGGAGCAACATATCATTTAGTATTTAATCCACCTGCGAAAGAAAATGTTTGTGACAAGTGTGGAGGCGAGCTTTATCAACGTGCAGATGATAATGCAGAAACCGTTTCGACTAGACTTGAAGTGAACTTAAAGCAGACTGAACCTTTACTGAACTTCTATTCAGAAAAAGGATATCTTGCAAACATTGATGGTGCGAAGCACATTAACGATGTATATGCAGATATCAAGGACCTGCTTGGAGGATTAAATAAATGATTATCTGTAAAACTCCTCGCGAGCTTGAGATTATGAGAGAAGCTGGACGTATTGTCGCACTGACTCATGAAGAGCTGAAGAAACATATAAAACCAGGTATTTCGACAAAAGAATTGGATCAAATTGCCGAACGTTTTATTACAAAGCAGGGTGCAATCCCATCTTTTAAAGGGTATAATGGTTTTCGCGGGAGCATTTGCGTTTCGGTGAATGAAGAACTCGTTCACGGTATTCCTGGTAAACGGGTTTTACGTGATGGTGACATCATTAGTATCGATATTGGCGCAAAGTTAAATGGCTATCATGGTGACTCTGCTTGGACTTATCCAGTTGGGGTAATCAGTGATGAAGACCGCAAACTACTGGAAGTCACAGAGGAATCTCTATATAAAGGCTTACAGGAAGCAAAGCCAGGCGAACGTCTGTCGAACATTTCCCATGCCATACAAACGTATGTTGAAAATGAAAATTTTTCAGTTGTTAGAGAATATGTTGGACATGGGGTCGGACAGGATCTTCATGAGGACCCTCAAATTCCTCATTATGGTCCGCCCAACAAAGGCCCGCGGCTAAAACCTGGAATGGTGTTGGCCATCGAACCGATGGTGAACGCAGGCAGCCGATATGTGAAAACATTGGCTGATAACTGGACGGTTGTAACGGTTGATGGGAAAAAGTGTGCTCACTTTGAGCATACGATTGCGATTACAGATACAGGTTTTGATATACTGACTAAGATTTAGGTCTTCACTGAAGCCTTTCAGGCCCAAATCGGGCAGGTTGTCTGTATAGTCCAAAGAAAGAACAAGATCAGTATACAGGTGTCATCGGCATGTTCGTTGGCTGCCATGTACTAATCGCAGACGGAGAAAAGCGTAAATTTCATTCTCCTAAGAAAAAATATCAATCATATAACCTTTTATGATTGCGTATCTCCGGAAGTTCAGAACAGTATATTCAAAACAGGTCGGGTGATAGATGGACAATTGAGAGATTCTCATTTGGACATTTGTCAGAGAGCAAGTTACTGATTTGAAGAAGGGAGAACACTTGAATGGCGAAAGACGATGTAATTGAAGTGGAAGGTACTGTAGCAGAAACTTTGCCAAATGCAATGTTCAAAGTTGAACTAGAGAATGGTCATACAGTTTTGGCTCATGTATCAGGAAAAATCCGTATGCACTTCATTCGCATTTTACCTGGAGACAAAGTTACGGTAGAATTATCTCCATATGACTTAACTCGTGGTAGAATTACGTACCGTTACAAATAAAGCAACTCCGGAAGAAGGAGGTTGGAAACACATGAAAGTGAGACCATCTGTTAAACCTATCTGTGAAAAATGTAAAGTGATTCGCAGAAAAGGAAAAGTAATGGTGATCTGTGAAAACCCAAAACATAAACAAAAACAAGGCTAATAACAAGGAGGTGCCCAAATCATGGCTCGTATTGCTGGTGTAGATATTCCACGTGATAAACGTGTTGTCATTTCTTTAACATATGTTTTTGGAATTGGTCGTACGACTGCGCAACAAGTCCTTAAAGAAGCAGGTGTTTCTGAAGACACTCGCGTTCGCGATCTAACTGAAGACGAACTTGGTAAAATCCGTGATATCATTGACAAACTTAAAGTAGAAGGTGACCTTCGTCGTGAAGTTTCACTTAACATTAAGCGTCTAATTGAAATCGGAAGCTACCGCGGAATCCGTCATCGTAGAGGACTTCCTGTTCGTGGACAAAACACAAAAAACAACGCGCGTACTCGTAAAGGTCCGCGTCGTACTGTAGCTAACAAGAAAAAATAAGTAAAGGAGGTAGTTAAAGAATGGCTGCTGCTCGTAAACAAAATACGCGTAAACGTCGCGTGAAAAAGAATATTGAAGCTGGAATCGCTCATATCCGTTCCACTTTCAACAACACGATTGTAACGATTACTGATGTTCATGGAAACGCAATTTCTTGGTCAAGTGCTGGTGCATTAGGATTCAGAGGTTCTCGTAAATCTACTCCTTTCGCTGCACAAATGGCTGCTGAAACTGCTGCTAAAGGTTCTATCGAACATGGTCTTAAAACACTTGAAGTAACTGTTAAAGGTCCTGGTTCTGGTCGTGAAGCTGCAATTCGTGCACTTCAAGCTGCAGGTCTTGAAGTTACTGCAATTAGAGACGTAACTCCAGTTCCTCATAACGGATGCCGTCCACCAAAACGTCGCCGCGTGTAATTTGTTTGTATAGATTTTGTGTCCCTGTCAATAATGGGTTATGATACAGTTATTTATGAGACGAATACACGACTCGTTGCCTGAGCACATACGGGACTAAACAATGAGGAATTTCGGATGGAATCTCATATGATTCTATTCGAGGTTTCGACGTTTTGAAGGAGGGTTTTATTAGATGATCGAAATTGAAAAACCAAAAATCGAAACGGTTGAAATCAGCGACGATGCCAAGTATGGCAAGTTTGTCGTAGAGCCACTTGAGCGTGGATATGGTACCACTTTAGGGAACTCCCTTCGTCGTATCCTTTTATCCTCACTTCCTGGTGCAGCTGTAACATCGATCCAGATAGATGGTGTCTTACACGAATTCTCAACGATCGAAGGCGTGGTTGAAGATGTTACAACGATTATCTTAAACATTAAAAAGCTTGCACTCAAAATCTACTCTGAAGAAGAGAAGACGCTTGAAATTGATGTACAAGATGAAGGTACTGTAACAGCTGCTGATATTACACACGACAGCGATATTGAAATTTTAAATCCAGATCTTCACATCGCAACTCTTGGCAAGAATGCGAGCTTCCGTGTTCGCTTAACTGCACAAAGAGGTCGCGGGTATAATCCTGCTGATGCAAACAAAAGAGACGATCAGCCAATCGGTGTGATTCCGATCGACTCAATCTATACACCTGTATCTCGTGTGACTTATCAAGTGGAGAACACCCGTGTTGGGCAAATCACAAACTATGATAAACTAACACTAGATGTATGGACTGATGGAAGCACAGGACCGAAAGAAGCGATCGCTCTAGGTTCTAAGATTTTAACTGAACACCTGAATATTTTCGTTGGGTTAACTGACGAAGCTCAGCATGCTGAAATCATGGTTGAGAAAGAAGAAGACCAAAAAGAAAAAGTGCTTGAAATGACAATTGAAGAGCTTGATCTTTCTGTTCGTTCTTACAACTGTTTGAAGCGTGCGGGTATTAATACTGTTCAAGAGCTTGCTAACAAGACAGAAGAGGATATGATGAAAGTTCGTAACCTTGGACGTAAATCTCTTGAAGAAGTGAAAGCGAAACTAGAAGAACTTGGACTGGGTCTTCGTAAAGACGATTGACTAGTTTCATTGTGAACTAGGATTTTCGTGTGTTTTTTATTCATACAGCATCTCTAATTAAGGAGGGGACATCACATGGCATACAGAAAGCTAGGACGCACTAGTGCACAACGTAAAGCAATGCTTCGTGACCTAACGACTGATTTGATCATCAACGAACGCATTGAAACAACTGAAACACGTGCGAAAGAACTTCGCTCTGTAGTTGAAAAAATGATCACTCTTGGCAAACGCGGAGATCTTCATGCTCGCCGTCAAGCTGCAGCTTACATTCGTAATGAAGTAGCTAACGCTGAAACAAACCAAGATGCACTTCAAAAATTATTCGCTGACGTTGCAACTCGCTACGAAGATCGCCAAGGTGGATACACTCGTATCATGAAGCTTGGACCTCGTCGCGGCGATGGCGCACCAATGGCTGTCATTGAATTAGTTTAATCACATATCGTGTATCTAAGAAAGGGCGGGACAGTTCATAACTGGATCTATGCCCTTTTTTAGGTACTACGGCTTTTTTTAGGAATAAGCAAAGAAGAGGTTGAGCTGAGAGGAGGTCCGGTAGAGATGGGGAAGACATTAATTGACGTAAAGGACATTGTATTTCGTTATCACAAGGATGCGGACAAGCCCGCTTTAGATCAAGTGTCACTGCATGTGAATCAAAATGAATGGCTCGCCATTGTTGGTCATAACGGTTCAGGTAAATCCACACTTGCCCGTGTGCTGAATGGGCTCATTTTACCGGATGCTGGTACGGTCAAGGTTGGAGAGATTGAGCTCAAAGAAGAAAGTGTGTGGGATATTCGCAAAAAGGTCGGAATGGTCTTTCAAAACCCAGATAATCAATTTGTGGGCTCAACGGTTCGTGATGATGTGGCTTTTGGTTTAGAAAATAACGGGGTTGAGCGGGAATTGATGATAGAACGTGTAGATTGGGCTGTCAAACAGGTCAATATGCAGGAGTTTCTTGATCAAGAGCCGCACCATCTATCAGGCGGGCAGAAGCAGAGAGTCGCCATTGCAGGTGTGCTTGCCGCAAGCCCTGACATCATGATCTTGGATGAAGCAACATCAATGCTTGATCCGATTGGCCGTGAAGAAGTGTTAGAGACTGTTAGACTACTGAAGGAACAAGGAACGGTCACAGTCATTTCCATCACACATGATTTAGACGAGGCTGCCAAGGCAGATCGCGTCATTGTGATGAATGGCGGGAAGAAATTTGCCGAGGGAACGCCAGAGGAAGTATTTGAACTAGATGAACAGCTGGTTCAGATTGGACTTGATCTGCCATTCTCCTATCGATTGAGCAAGCAATTGAAGCAGCATGGTGTGCCGCTTGCAAATGCCCATTTGACACAAGAAGGATTGGTGAAAGAGCTATGGACATTACGATCAAAGAATTAGAGCATCGTTATCAAATGAAAACGCCGTTTGAGCGTCTCGCTTTGTATGATGTCAATGCTTCCATCAAAGAAGGCAGCTATGTCGCTGTCATTGGTCATACGGGCTCTGGCAAGTCTACATTGCTGCAGCATTTAAATGGATTGCTCAAACCAACGAAGGGGAGCATTGCGCTTGGAGAGACAGTTTTACAAGCCAATAAAAAGCAGAAGGATATGAAACCCCTCCGCAAAAAGGTAGGCATCGTGTTTCAGTTTCCTGAACATCAACTCTTTGAGGAAACCATCCTCAAGGATATCTGCTTTGGTCCGATGAACTTCGGCGTTCCTCAAGCGAAGGCAGAAGCGAAGGCGAAGGAGATGCTGAAACTGGTTGGTCTTCCTGAGTCCCTATTATCTCGATCTCCCTTTGAACTAAGCGGCGGTCAAATGAGACGTGTGGCGATAGCAGGCGTCTTAGCCATGGAACCAGAGGTGCTTGTGCTTGATGAGCCGACTGCTGGGCTAGATCCACGCGGGCGGAAGGAAATCATGGACATGTTCTATGACCTTCATCAAAAGGCAAACCTCACCACGATTTTGGTCACACACAGTATGGAAGATGCCGCTCATTATGCGGATCAAATGATTGTGATGCATAAAGGGACAGTGAAGGCGACAGGTACGCCGAGAGAGTTGTTTGCCAATCGTACAGACATGTCTTCGTTTGGTCTCGACCTCCCAGAAACGATTAAGTTCCAGCAGACTGTAGAAGAAAAGCTTGGTATTACGTTTCCAAGGCCGCTTCTGACCATGGATGAAATGGCAGAAGCCTTAACAGCTCTTTATCAGGAGGACACGACATCATGATGGATAGTATGATTATCGGCAAATATGTGCCAGGTTCATCCTTTGTCCATCGTCTTGATCCAAGGACAAAGCTGTTATCAATTTTCTTTTTTGTCTTTATTGTCTTTTTTGCTAATAATTACATCACTTACGGGCTTTTAGGTGTCTTTACCATTCTTGTGGTGATGGTTTCTCAGGTGCCGTTATACTTTATTCTCAAGGGAATGAAGCCGATCCTATGGATTGTCCTGTTTACCTTTATTCTGCATATTTTCATGACAAAGGATGGCGCCTTGCTATTCCACTTTGGTTTTCTGAATATTTATGAAGAAGGTCTAAAGCAGGGGATCTTCATTTCACTCCGTTTTGTCTATCTCATCATGATGACGACACTTCTTACGTTAACGACAACGCCTATAGAAGTGACAGACGGGATGGAGAAGCTTCTGCACCCATTCCGTAAAATCAAACTGCCTGTTCATGAGCTTGCTCTCATGATGTCCATCTCTCTTCGGTTTATTCCGACGTTACTAGAAGAGACCGACAAAATCATGAAGGCACAAATGGCACGAGGCGTTGATTTTACAAGCGGACCTTTAAAGGATCGCCTGAAAGCGATCGTTCCTTTGCTTGTTCCGCTTTTCGTCAGTGCGTTTAAGCGTGCAGAAGAACTGGCGACCGCGATGGAAGCGAGAGGCTACCGCGGGGGAGAAGGACGGACGAAATACCGTCAGCTTGTCTGGGGTATGAAGGACACGTTCACGCTGCTTCTATTCATCCTGTTAACAGCGCTCCTTGTGCTGCTTAGAAATTAGGTGATTCCTAGATGAAGGTTAAATGTACCGTATCCTACGACGGGACACATTTTAAAGGCTATCAGGTGCAGCCAGGGCAGCGAACCGTTCAGACGGAGATAGAGTCTGCCCTTGCAAGAATGCACAAACAGGATGAACTGATTCCGATTGTGGCTTCCGGCCGGACAGACAGCGGTGTCCATGCAAAGGGACAGGTCATCCATTTTGACACCCCGCTCTCGATCCCGATGGAGAGATGGCCATTTGCCCTCAACAGCTTGCTGCCGGATGATATCCGTGTTCTAAAGGCTGAGGAGGTCGATGACTCGTTTCATGCCAGATTTGGTGTTGTTTCGAAGGAGTACCGTTATAAGGTCTCAACGGAAACACACCAAAATGTGTTCACGAGACAGTATGCCTGCCACTATCCTTACCGGCTGGATATCGATAAAATGAGAAAAGCTGCTGAGCACCTGATTGGGACACATAACTTTACAAGCTTTTGTGCAGCCAATACAGAGGTTCAGGACAAGGTGAGGGATATTTATGCCCTCGAGTGGAAAAACGTCTCAGACGGGCTTGAAATGCGTGTGAGAGGGAATGGTTTTTTATACAACATGGTGCGCATTATCGCTGGGACGTTACTTGAAATTGGTTCTGGTAAATTTCACCCTGAGGAGATAAAAGCCATGCTTGCCGCCCGAAATCGCGAAGCGGCAGGCAAGACTGCGCCTAGTCACGGACTGTATTTATGGGAAGTTTTCTATGACAACTAAACCAGGTGTAACATGTTCTTGACACAGGAAGCAGAAAGTTATAAGATATCATATGGTATGTATTTCAACCCCACAAATAAGCCCCGGAAGACTTATTCTGTGTTTTGAAATAGAACGTAGCATTTGATTCAAGGAAAATTCATTGATTTATTTAGGAGGGAAACTCATGCGTACAACACCAATGGCGAACGCAAGCACAATTGAGCGCAAATGGCTAGTTGTTGATGCGGCAGGCAAGACTCTAGGTCGTCTTTCTACTGAAGTAGCATCACTTTTGCGCGGTAAGCACAAACCAACTTATACACCACACGTTGATACAGGTGATCATGTGATCATCATCAATGCTGAGAAAATCGAATTAACTGGTAAGAAATTGACGGACAAAATTTACTACCGTCACACGATGCACCCAGGTGGTTTGAAACAAAGAACTGCTCTTGAGATGCGTACAAACTACCCTGAAAAAATGTTGGAGCTTGCTATCAAAGGTATGCTTCCAAAGGGTCCACTAGGTCGTCAAATGTTCAAAAAATTAAATGTGTACCGTGGTTCTGAGCATCCACATCAAGCACAACAACCTGAAGTTTACGAACTTCGCGGTTAATTATAAGGGAGGTTAACAATTTGGCACAGGTTCAATATTACGGTACAGGTCGTCGTAAAAGTTCTGTAGCGCGCGTTCGCTTAGTTCCAGGTGAAGGCCGTATCGTCGTTAATAATCGTGAAATTACTGAATACATTCCATTTGCTGCTTTAATCGAAGACGTGAAACAGCCTTTGAACATCACAGAAACAGCTAACAGCTACGATGTTCTTGTAACTGTTCACGGTGGTGGATTCTCTGGTCAAGCTGGAGCAATTCGTCACGGTATCTCTCGTGCTCTTCTAGAAGTAGATCCTGAGTACCGTACACCACTTAAACGTGCTGGACTTCTTACTCGTGACCCTCGTATGAAAGAGCGTAAGAAATACGGTCTTAAAGGCGCACGTAGAGCTCCTCAGTTCTCAAAACGTTAATCAATTTTATATTGTATGGACGTTTTACAAAGGTTTGTTACAGACAAACCATATAAAAAAAGCATCAGCATCCTGCTGGTGCTTTTTTTATTTGTGTTTTTTTCTGTTTGGAAACATATAAAATAGCATCATAGCAAGGTTTCTATTTAAAACACGAAGTCTATGGAGGGTGTCCTATGAATCTAACAACAGAAAGGTGTATCATTCGATCATTTGCTGAGGAAGATTGGCAGGATGTCTATGCTTATACATCTAATGAGACGGTGATGAAGTATATTCCGGAAGATGTATTTTCTAAAGAAGATGCGAAGGAATTTGTCAAAAATAATCGTCATGAAGATGCTAAGTATGTTGCTGTCCTTTTAAAAGAAGATCATACATGTATCGGGCATATCGTGTTTCATCCTTACTTTGGTGAGCACACTTATGAGATTGGCTGGGTTTTCAATCCTGCCTATCAAAACAAGGGATATGCATCAGAAGCGGCTTATGCTGTCCTGCATCATGGTTTTCACACGCTAAACTTACATCGGATTATCGCCACTTGTCAGCCTGAAAATGTGCCATCGTGGAGAGTGATGGAGAAAATGGGGATGAGGAGAGAGGGGTATTTTAAAAAATGTATACCACAAGGAAATGAGTGGTGGGATGAGTTTTACTATGCCATCTTACAAGAGGAATGGTTCGTGAAGAAGGCATGATAAGTCTTCATGATATGAAGTAATTCGCCATTCCAAATATCCCTTCGCTTTCGATGTTGATATAATCAGGTCAAATAAGCAGAAGAGGGAGGATCTTTGATGCACATTTTCTTATGATTGATTTTCCCAAGGGTACACACCGCCGCCTAGTTATGTGGTTAAAAAAGCAGCTGATCAAATTTTATAGAAGAACGGTTGCATTTGGCATTTTGGTAAGTGAAGATAGTTTCCATCCATCATAGGAGGTGCTTTCATTGAATTTAAATCAATTGACATTTAGAGAAGCTGTGCAAGAAGATCTCGACAAAATCATCTTCATGCTTTCAGATGATAAGTTAGGTCAAAAGAGAGAGCGTTACACTCGCCCATTATTAGAAAGCTATATCAAAGCCTTTCATTCAATCGATGCTGATCCAAATATTGAACTCATTGTTGCGTGTGACCAGAAAGAAGCAGTTGGTGTTCTTCAGTTAACGATGACGCCATTTCTTACGCATCAAGGAGGATGGAGAGCATCCATCGAAGGAGTACGCACGGCTTCGACTCATAGAGGAAAAGGAGTCGGCTCGCTGCTTATAAAGTGGGCCATTCAACGCGCAAGCGACCGCGGCTGTCATATGATTCAGCTGACAACAGATAAACAGAGGCCAGAAGCACGACATTTTTATGAGAAATTAGGATTTGAAGCCACTCATGAAGGAATGAAGCTGCATTTGCCCCATGAATAAGGATATCAAGAAGCGGAGGATTCATGTACCTCTGCCTTTTCGGTTCCTTTATTTGAAATATTTGTTATATTGAATATGTAAATCCTCTGTTATTTGGAAAGGAGAAACATGTTACTCATAATCGGTCTAATTGTCATATGTGTGGTCATACTTTACGTGGTGGTTCAAGTCTTGCTGTATAAAAGAGATATGAAGAAAACGAAGGAAGATCTTTTGATATTTGTCGCAAAAAACAAAAAGGACGTTTCAGTGACAATCATTGAAAATGATGATGTGATGTTAGAATGGAATGCTGATCAAAAAACACCACTTGCAAGTACGGTGAAATTAGTGGTTTTATTTCATTTCGTTAAAGCTGTATCGAGAGGCACCATCAAGCTAGAGGAAAAAGTGGCATTGTCTGATTTAGAGCGGTTTTATATTGATAGAACAGACGGTGGTGCGCACACGTACTGGCTGGAGGTCAATGATTTTTCTGAGCATGCGACTTTATTAGATATTGCCAAAGGGATGATGCAATTCAGTTCGAATGCTTGTACGGATTATTTGATTGACCGGCTGGGCTTAGAAAAGATCAATGATCAGATGAAACAAGCAGGTCTTACAGAACATGATGAACTCATGCCGCTGACGCCAATGATTTTGTGGTCCGCTTATGTATCTGATCGTCGGCGGGATGCATTCAAGAAAATGAGCGGCGTATCCGAAGAACAATACAAATCTCTAATGAATGAGATTTTTAATATCATGAAAAATGACCCAGAGCATAAAAAGGTGTTAGAAGGAAAAATGAAAAAAAAGAACTTATTAGGGTGGCGTATACAATCATTACTGACGCAAAAAATGACAAAGTCTACAACCAATGAATATACATATTTTATGAAACGTCTTCATGACGAGCTGTTAACAACAGAAGAAAAGAGTCTTTTTAGCCAAATCGTACTGGGAGAAACATTGAAAAAGGAGACAGATCAATATTTTTGGTATAAAGGCGGAGCAACATTGTTTGTTTTCACAGGTGCTTTATATCGAAGAACAGATACATCCTCTATCTCCATCTCTCTTTTTATCAATGATCCGAAAGCGAACAATTCTCACTGGATTGGGGAAGTATTCAACGAATTTATTCTTACTGCAGCAGTGGATCAAAACTTTCGACAACGATTGATTCAGGCTTTTACTAAATAATCATCAAAAAAACAGAGGGAGACTCCCCTCTGTTTTATTATTTCTGCATTGGAAACGCTTTGTATACATCTTGGCGTTTCTCTTTTGACTTCACAACTCCATCAACCAGTTCCTTTTGCCAAAGCGGTGTATCGTCTTTGTACTTTTTAAAAGGGTGAGGGAGCTTTTTTTCTAGCTGTTTTCTTTTAAACGTGACGGACGGCTCGTCTTTAGAGCTCATGTTAAGTGTCACTTGCTCTAGATTATCGACAAGAATAAAAAGTGCTAATGCATTATATAAGTAGTTTTTTTCAATGGTATCCTTCTTATCAAACCAAGATGCATCAAATTGTTCTTCTGTATAAGTGGCATTTTCCTTCACGCCATATGTTACTTTTAGTGCTTTTTCATCTGCGATTTCATACTCGCGAATCACGTTACCTGGAAGATCTGATAAAATAGCGCCGATTGCTCCGTTGTCTCCAATATAAGAATTTTTGTGCTTAGAAAGCTGTTTTAAGGAAATATCTTCTATTCCTTTGATGTCGCTTTCTTTCTCACTAGCTTGACTGCTGCATGCAGATAAGACGACTGTTAATAGCAGCAGGATATACATCCATTTCTTCATTGATTTTGCCCCTTTATCATTCTTTCTATATGTAAATGTCTATTTTATCACAATTTTCCATTCTGATCGTTCACAAGCCGTCATTTCCATTTACTGAACTGCATGTTTTGTTCAAACCAACGAACAATACAAAGAAAAAAGGAGTTCAGTCCATGGCAGAAGTGCTTTCATTTTATCAACTGAAAACAAAACGAGATGTCACGCTTGAAAAGAAGCTTTTGCGTACATTGTCACTTCAACAAGTAACGGCCGCTTCCGAGAAATTCACGAAGAAGCTGTTTCCATTTGCAGATGATCCAGCGGGTATTATGAGTGATGGCTGTATTGATTTTGCGATTGAAGCTTTTTTAGCTGGCGGAAGATACGGTGAGTCAAGTAAATACGGAGAATCGTTTGACGATATCAAGAAGCGATCCTCCCAGGAGGAAGCTGAGCTGATTGAAGAGCTCGCAGGGTGTTTGCAATCGTGGGGGAATATGTTCCGTATGGAGCGGAAGATGTCATGTTTATATCCATTTGCGAGAGATTTTTTAAGCATGTGGTGGCAGGAAGGCTTTCGTGAATCAGAAAAAAGACACAAGCTTCGGCTGCACTAAGCATATTTCCAGCCCTTGTCCCATATCTATAAAATAATGGTGTATGGGAGGGACAGGGATGAAAAGAAAGCTGAAGTGGACAGGGTTTTTAATTGGATTTATTGTCCTCTTATTCTTATTCAGGTTTCAATTTCTAAATGATGATTCATGGAAATCGTGGAATTTGCCTCTAAGCGGGAAGATCATCTATTTAGATCCGGGTCACGGCGGTCCAGATGGCGGGGCTGTGGGGGGAGAGCTGCTTGAGAAAGAGATTGCACTGGATGTCTCCATGAAGATACGGGATTATTTGCAGGAGCAGGGCGCGCTTGTTCTCATGACCCGAGAGGATGATTCTGATTTATCATCAAAGAATACAAGGGGATATGCCCGAAAGAAAGCGGAGGATTTAAGGAACCGCGTAAAAGTCATCAATGAGTCTGAAGCAGACCTCTATTTAAGCATTCATTTAAATGCGATACCATCCAACAAATGGAGCGGGGCGCAGACGTTTTTTTATGGAAAGTATGAAGAAAATGAAAAGGCAGCGAAGTTCATTCAGGATGAATTACGCAGAAATCTTGAAAACACAGATCGAAAGGCGAAGCGGATCAACGGCATTTATTTAATGCAAAATGTCACAAAGCCAGGAGCTCTTGTGGAAATTGGATTTCTCTCCAACCCGAAAGAGGCTGGTCAGCTGGCAACACCTAAATATCAGGATCAAATTGCTGCCTCTATTTATAAAGGGATTTTAAGATATTTAACAGAGCAAAAAGAGCCGCCTGAATAAGGGGCTTTTTCCTTTTGATCGCAGGCAAACAGGACAGACATTGTAAGGATATGTATGATATACTTGGATTGTAAACGAATTCAATAAAGGGTGAGGTTCTGCTATGATCGGACAAGATGATGTGAGAAAACTAGTTGGGAAGATGGACGAACCTTTCCTTCATATACCGCTTGGTGAGCTGGATGCCATCAAGGAAATCAGCCTAAAGCCTGAGAAAGAGCACGTGAGCCTAAAGGTGGCCATTGCCAAAACAGGCACTGCTGAGCAGATGAAGCTGCAGCAAGACATCGTACAAGCCTTGAAAGCAGCAGGCGCTAACACAGTAGGACTTCGTTTTGAGGAACTGCCTCAGGAAACACTTGAAAAGTTTATGCCATCACAAGATGAAGAAGAAACCTTGCTTAACTCTAAAAATCCTCCCGAGTTCTTAGCGATTGCGAGTGGAAAGGGCGGCGTTGGTAAATCGACTGTTTCTGTTAACCTTGCTGTAGCGCTGGCTCGTCTAGGGAAAAAAGTCGGGCTGATTGATGCTGATATTTATGGCTTTAGCGTACCGGATATGATGGGAATCACTGTCAGACCAACAGTTAAAGGGGAAAAAATTATTCCTGTGGAGCGCTTTGGTGTCAAAGTGATTTCAATGGGCTTTTTTGTTGAAGAAAATGCACCGGTTATTTGGAGAGGACCGATGCTTGGAAAAATGTTAAATAACTTCTTCCACGAAGTTGAGTGGGGAGAATTAGATTACTTACTATTAGACCTTCCGCCTGGAACGGGAGATGTGGCGCTTGATATTCATACAATGCTGCCTAGCTGTAAAGAAATCATTGTCACTACACCGCATCCAACGGCTGCCTTCGTTGCAGCAAGAGCAGGCGCAATGGCACTGCAAACAGATCATGAAGTGCTCGGTGTCGTTGAGAATATGAGCTATTATGAAAGCAAAAAAACAGGTGAAAAGGAATACGTCTTTGGAAAAGGCGGCGGGGACAAGCTGGCTGAAGAGCTGCGTGTATCAGTCCTTGGCCAAATTCCTTTAAGACAGCCTGATTGGAATGAGGATGATTTCGCACCTTCTGTCTATGATGCGAGTCACCCGACAGGAGAAGTGTATCAACACATTGCGAATAAAGTCATTGAACAATTAGCAGTGAAAGCATAATGAAAGCCCGAGTGGATGAACGCCACTCGGGTGATGTTTAACTGTCGCTTCCTTCGCTTCCTTGCGAGCCGGAATCACTGCCGCTCTCAGATGCTGCCTTTTTGAGCTCATCTTCGAATTTCTTCTTATAAAGAGGGCTGCTCAATGTTTCCGTAATGACTTTTTCTAAGTGCTTTCTAAACTCTTTACTTTTTACCAGTTCACCGTATTTCTTTTCCATCTCAGGATCTTTGAGAATATCCATCATCAGCTGTTGATAGTCAGGATCCTTCATTAATTGTTTTAACATTCTTTCATGCTGTTGCTGCATGGATTTTGCGAAAGTCTCGGCAAATTTAGAATCCTCAAAGACCTTCTTCCAGAACTCTTTGCCTTTATCAGAAGTCAGTGTTTTCTCTATGGTTTTTTTCACAGTTTGTTCATCCATTACCAAAGCTTCATTCATTGCCTCGTCATTTAATAACTGTTGAATGGCCTTTTTACCGTCATCTGTCTTTAATATATCGACGACCATTTTTTTTGTTTCGTCATAGTCCATATTAGATGAGGATTGGGTTTTGGGAGCACAAGCTGTTAGAGATAAAAGAAGAAAACAGCTCATTATACGCAAGATGCCTTTTGACATACTGTGGCTCCTTTCGTTACATGTCTTACTTTTAATATGAATGTTTCACGTAAATTTATACATAACAAAAATAGGGGTTGGATCAATTCAATGAAAAGTCGGGATTTAGTTCGTTTTTTCTTCTCTGTGCTAGCTGTTGGAGCGGTCATTACAAGCGTGGTAGGCTTTGCGCTGGAGTGGGGGAAGTATCAGAAGCTTTTTATATCGTTTGAAATTCTAGAGATCGCATCTGTGTTGTTTTGGTTCATTGGTGTGGGGATGATCTTTAGTGTAATTAGCCAAATGGGATTTGTTGTCTTTTTGACGGTGCACCGGTTTGCGTTAGAGATTTTCCGGTCTCATTCTTTATGGAATACCATTCAGCTGTTTCTTGTGATTTTTGTGCTGTTTGATTTAGCTTACTTGCGATTTTTGTTTTTCGGGGAGAATGATTCATTTCTTCCATACTTGTGGCTGCCTGTTTTTATCGGTGTGTTTGCATTGATCGTGGCTTACTTTAAACAGCAGCAGTCCTCTAAGAAAACTTTTGTTTCTGCAATGTTTCTCATGGTTGTCATCACGTCGTTAGAATGGTTCCCGGCGCTTAGAGTCAATGAAGAGGACTGGCTGTATTTAATGCTATTTCCGCTATTAGGCTGTAATGCGTTTCAGCTGTTAGCTATGCCGCGGTTTTCAAAAGCGAAAGCTACTTAACTTCTGATGACTTTGTTTTCGTATTGGAGATCAGCTCGCCAACTGTCACATTTTTTAAATTCTTTTCTTTTATTTGTTTCAAAATAGCGGGTAAGGCTTGAGCGGTTTGCGTTGCTGAATCTGAGGCGTGAAGGAGTACAATGTCTCCGCTTTTCATTCGATCATTTACATTTTGAACAATCTGGCCGACACCCGGATTCAGCCAATCCTGTGAATTGATGCTGTAATGAACAACGGTATAACCGTACTGTGTGGCAATTTTCAGTGCTGTTTCGTTAAACTGTCCAGTTGGCGGTCTTAATAGTTGAATGTCATCGAGTCCAAGCTTTTGAAATGTATTTTGTGCACGGACAAGATCTTGCTTGATTTCACTATCTTCAAGCTGGCTATAATTTTTATAAGCATAGCCGAGGCTTCCAATTTGATGGCCGTCCTCCCTAATTTGTTTCACGATATCAGGATGACGCTCGGCCCAAGAAGCAGACAGAAAGAAAGTGGCGTTCTTTATACCGTACTCTCGAAGGACATTTAAAATAGGAACAGCCTTCTCATCCCCCCAGCCAATATTAAAAGTGAGAGAGACATGTTTTGATGAAGTCTCACCTTTATAAATGGCTCGGGGTCCATGTTCAGTTTTAAATACCGACAGCGGCGGTGCCTTTTGTACATAAAAAAAGGTTGCAGCTGCAAGGGCTGCTACAAGAATAATGACAACTTGCTTCAGCCGTTTAATAGGCAACACATATAATCGACTCAATTCAAACACTCCTGCCTTGTCCAAGATTGTTACTTGATTGTATGCAGGACAAGGGTTTAAGATGCTTAATAAAACTATTTCAAAAAAAGTTTTGAAAAGGCGTTGACCGATAGAATGTTTTCGTGATATATTATTAATCGTCGCTGACACACAGTGACAAACACAAAAACGCTTCGGGAAATAAACTTGAAAAAAGTTGTTGACATAAGATGAAGCGAAATGTTATATTATTAAAGCCGCTAAGAACGGCGAAGATGATCTTTGAAAACTAAACAAGACAAAACGTACCTGTTAATTCGAGTTTTTATAAAAAATCCTATGATACTTCATAGGTAGTCAGTCAAACTGGCGAAAAGCAAAACTTCGGTTTTGTACTTTTTCGGAGAGTTTGATCCTGGCTCAGGACGAACGCTGGCGGCGTGCCTAATACATGCAAGTCGAGCGGACAGAAGGGAGCTTGCTCCCGGATGTTAGCGGCGGACGGGTGAGTAACACGTGGGTAACCTGCCTGTAAGACTGGGATAACTCCGGGAAACCGGAGCTAATACCGGATAGTTCCTTGAACCGCATGGTTCAAGGATGAAAGACGGTTTCGGCTGTCACTTACAGATGGACCCGCGGCGCATTAGCTAGTTGGTGGGGTAATGGCTCACCAAGGCGACGATGCGTAGCCGACCTGAGAGGGTGATCGGCCACACTGGGACTGAGACACGGCCCAGACTCCTACGGGAGGCAGCAGTAGGGAATCTTCCGCAATGGACGAAAGTCTGACGGAGCAACGCCGCGTGAGTGATGAAGGTTTTCGGATCGTAAAGCTCTGTTGTTAGGGAAGAACAAGTGCGAGAGTAACTGCTCGCACCTTGACGGTACCTAACCAGAAAGCCACGGCTAACTACGTGCCAGCAGCCGCGGTAATACGTAGGTGGCAAGCGTTGTCCGGAATTATTGGGCGTAAAGGGCTCGCAGGCGGTTTCTTAAGTCTGATGTGAAAGCCCCCGGCTCAACCGGGGAGGGTCATTGGAAACTGGGAAACTTGAGTGCAGAAGAGGAGAGTGGAATTCCACGTGTAGCGGTGAAATGCGTAGAGATGTGGAGGAACACCAGTGGCGAAGGCGACTCTCTGGTCTGTAACTGACGCTGAGGAGCGAAAGCGTGGGGAGCGAACAGGATTAGATACCCTGGTAGTCCACGCCGTAAACGATGAGTGCTAAGTGTTAGGGGGTTTCCGCCCCTTAGTGCTGCAGCTAACGCATTAAGCACTCCGCCTGGGGAGTACGGTCGCAAGACTGAAACTCAAAGGAATTGACGGGGGCCCGCACAAGCGGTGGAGCATGTGGTTTAATTCGAAGCAACGCGAAGAACCTTACCAGGTCTTGACATCCTCTGACAACCCTAGAGATAGGGCTTTCCCTTCGGGGACAGAGTGACAGGTGGTGCATGGTTGTCGTCAGCTCGTGTCGTGAGATGTTGGGTTAAGTCCCGCAACGAGCGCAACCCTTGATCTTAGTTGCCAGCATTCAGTTGGGCACTCTAAGGTGACTGCCGGTGACAAACCGGAGGAAGGTGGGGATGACGTCAAATCATCATGCCCCTTATGACCTGGGCTACACACGTGCTACAATGGACAGAACAAAGGGCTGCAAGACCGCAAGGTTTAGCCAATCCCATAAATCTGTTCTCAGTTCGGATCGCAGTCTGCAACTCGACTGCGTGAAGCTGGAATCGCTAGTAATCGCGGATCAGCATGCCGCGGTGAATACGTTCCCGGGCCTTGTACACACCGCCCGTCACACCACGAGAGTTTGCAACACCCGAAGTCGGTGAGGTAACCTTTATGGAGCCAGCCGCCGAAGGTGGGGCAGATGATTGGGGTGAAGTCGTAACAAGGTAGCCGTATCGGAAGGTGCGGCTGGATCACCTCCTTTCTAAGGATATATGGAGCAGCGTACGTTTTCGTCTTGTTTAGTTTTGAAGGATCATTCCTTCAAAACATGTCTCTAGCGAGACAGGATTGTTCTTTGAAAACTAGATAACAATAAGTAATACATTCACATTGAATGCAATGCAAAGTTCATCACACATAGTGATTCTTTCTAAAGTAAGAAATGGTTAAGTTAGAAAGGGCGCACGGTGGATGCCTTGGCACTAGGAGCCGATGAAGGACGGGACGAACACCGATATGCTTCGGGGAGCTGTAAGCAAGCTTTGATCCGGAGATTTCCGAATGGGGAAACCCACTGCTCGTAATGGAGTAGTATCCATACTTGAATACATAGAGTATGAGAAGGCATACCCGGGGAACTGAAACATCTAAGTACCCGGAGGAAGAGAAAGCAAATGCGATTCCCTGAGTAGCGGCGAGCGAAACGGGAACAGCCCAAACCAAGAGGCTTGCCTCTTGGGGTTGTAGGACACTCTATACGGAGTTACAAAGGAACGATATAAGCGAAGAGGTCTGGAAAGGCCCGCCAAAGAAGGTAACAGCCCTGTAACTGAAATGTTGTTCTCTCCAGAGTGGATCCTGAGTACGGCGGAACACGTGAAATTCCGTCGGAATCCGGGAGGACCATCTCCCAAGGCTAAATACTCCCTAGTGACCGATAGTGAACCAGTACCGTGAGGGAAAGGTGAAAAGCACCCCGGAAGGGGAGTGAAATAGATCCTGAAACCGTGTGCCTACAAGTAGTCAGAGCCCGTTAACGGGTGATGGCGTGCCTTTTGTAGAATGAACCGGCGAGTTACGATCCCGTGCAAGGTTAAGCAGAAGATGCGGAGCCGCAGCGAAAGCGAGTCTGAATAGGGCGCATGAGTACGTGGTCGTAGACCCGAAACCAGGTGATCTACCCATGTCCAGGGTGAAGTTCAGGTAACACTGAATGGAGGCCCGAACCCACGCACGTTGAAAAGTGCGGGGATGAGGTGTGGGTAGGGGTGAAATGCCAATCGAACCTGGAGATAGCTGGTTCTCTCCGAAATAGCTTTAGGGCTAGCCTCAAGGTAAGAGTCTCGGAGGTAGAGCACTGATTGGACTAGGGGCCCCTACCGGGTTACCGAATTCAGTCAAACTCCGAATGCCGATGACTTATCCTTGGGAGTCAGACTGCGAGTGATAAGATCCGTAGTCGAAAGGGAAACAGCCCAGACCGCCAGCTAAGGTCCCAAAGTATACGTTAAGTGGAAAAGGATGTGGAGTTGCTTAGACAACCAGGATGTTGGCTTAGAAGCAGCCACCATTTAAAGAGTGCGTAATAGCTCACTGGTCGAGTGACTCTGCGCCGAAAATGTACCGGGGCTAAACGTATCACCGAAGCTGCGGACTGTTCTTACGAACAGTGGTAGGAGAGCGTTCTAAGGGCTGTGAAGCCAGACCGGAAGGACTGGTGGAGCGCTTAGAAGTGAGAATGCCGGTATGAGTAGCGAAAGACGGGTGAGAATCCCGTCCACCGAATGCCTAAGGTTTCCTGAGGAAGGCTCGTCCGCTCAGGGTTAGTCGGGACCTAAGCCGAGGCCGAAAGGCGTAGGCGATGGACAACAGGTTGATATTCCTGTACCACCTCCTCACCATTTGAGCAATGGGGGGACGCAGGAGGATAGGGTAAGCGCGGTATTGGATATCCGCGTCCAAGCAGTTAGGCTGGGAAATAGGCAAATCCGTTTCCCGTGAAGGCTGAGCTGTGATGGCGAGCGAAATTTAGTAGCGAAGTTCCTGATTCCACACTGCCAAGAAAAGCCTCTAGCGAGGTGAGAGGTGCCCGTACCGCAAACCGACACAGGTAGGCGAGGAGAGAATCCTAAGGTGATCGAGAGAACTCTCGTTAAGGAACTCGGCAAAATGACCCCGTAACTTCGGGAGAAGGGGTGCTTCTTAGGGTGTTAAAGCCCCGAGAAGCCGCAGTGAATAGGCCCAGGCGACTGTTTAGCAAAAACACAGGTCTCTGCGAAGCCGTAAGGCGAAGTATAGGGGCTGACGCCTGCCCGGTGCTGGAAGGTTAAGAGGAGCGCTTAGCGTAAGCGAAGGTGCGAATTGAAGCCCCAGTAAACGGCGGCCGTAACTATAACGGTCCTAAGGTAGCGAAATTCCTTGTCGGGTAAGTTCCGACCCGCACGAAAGGCGCAACGATCTGGGCACTGTCTCAACGAGAGACTCGGTGAAATTATAGTACCTGTGAAGATGCAGGTTACCCGCGACAGGACGGAAAGACCCCGTGGAGCTTTACTGCAGCCTGATATTGAATGTTGGTACAGCTTGTACAGGATAGGTAGGAGCCTTGGAAACCGGAGCGCTAGCTTCGGTGGAGGCATCGGTGGGATACTACCCTGGCTGTATTGACCTTCTAACCCGCTGCCCTTATCGGGCAGGGAGACAGTGTCAGGTGGGCAGTTTGACTGGGGCGGTCGCCTCCTAAAATGTAACGGAGGCGCCCAAAGGTTCCCTCAGAATGGTTGGAAATCATTCGCAGAGTGTAAAGGCACAAGGGAGCTTGACTGCGAGACCTACAAGTCGAGCAGGGACGAAAGTCGGGCTTAGTGATCCGGTGGTTCCGCATGGAAGGGCCATCGCTCAACGGATAAAAGCTACCCCGGGGATAACAGGCTTATCTCCCCCAAGAGTCCACATCGACGGGGAGGTTTGGCACCTCGATGTCGGCTCATCGCATCCTGGGGCTGTAGTCGGTCCCAAGGGTTGGGCTGTTCGCCCATTAAAGCGGTACGCGAGCTGGGTTCAGAACGTCGTGAGACAGTTCGGTCCCTATCCGTCGCGGGCGCAGGAAATTTGAGAGGAGCTGTCCTTAGTACGAGAGGACCGGGATGGACGCACCGCTGGTGTACCAGTTGTTCTGCCAAGGGCATCGCTGGGTAGCTATGTGCGGACGGGATAAGTGCTGAAAGCATCTAAGCATGAAGCCCCCCTCAAGATGAGATTTCCCATTCCGCAAGGAAGTAAGATCCCTGAAAGATGATCAGGTTGATAGGTCTGAGGTGGAAGCGTGGTGACACGTGGAGCTGACAGATACTAATAGATCGAGGACTTAACCTATATTCTAATGTGAAGCATGAACATTGTTATCTAGTTTTGAGAGAACATTCTCTCCATCAGGTTTGGTGGCGATAGCGAAGAGGTCACACCCGTTCCCATACCGAACACGGAAGTTAAGCTCTTCAGCGCCGATGGTAGTTGGGGGTTTCCCCCTGTGAGAGTAGGACGCCGCCAAGCTTTTTATTTATATCCTTCCAATGGAAGAAGTTACTTTATCATTCCGCAGTAGCTCAGTGGTAGAGCTATCGGCTGTTAACCGATCGGTCGTAGGTTCGAGTCCTACCTGCGGAGCCATGCTTCCATAGCTCAGTAGGTAGAGCACTTCCATGGTAAGGAAGAGGTCAGCGGTTCGAGCCCGCTTGGAAGCTTTCCTCTATATATGTTGATATGGCAAGGTTTCTCGATGATGAGAAGGCTTTTTTTTATGTCTTTTTTTATTGTTGGGGACGAAATTTATGGCTATGTATAACAGGCGGCGTCTTGCTAATGATTTATTTATTGCCGATGGTGATATCTGAAGCGCGTATATGGGATGAATCAGGCGTAGCAGCAATAGAACGTATAAAGGAGATGTATCAAGCAAATGACGTTCAGGTGGACGTAGTTGGAATGGATACATCAAGTCAAAAGCTTGTGAAACAAGTGAATGGTTCTTAAAAAGGCCTTTCTGTCTGTTACAATAGAAAAGGTAAGAAAGTGAAGAGATGGAGGTGGCCGGCATGCTTGTGCGTTTGAATCAAGTGCTCGGCCGGATGATGCCGCTCATTACACCTTTTAGTGTGTTACTCGGTGTTTTGTTGGCGGCCTATTTAAAGGATTTTACGTTTTTGGTGCCATGGGTATTTGCTGTGATGACCTTTGCAGGGAGTTTGTCTTCTACATTTTCGGCTTTAAAGCATACGGTGATGCACCCATTACCTTTGATTTTATCGTTTATGATTTTGCACGTGTTGATGCCTCTTTATGCTTGGTCAGCGGGACATCTCATATTTGCGGGTGATGCTATGACGATCACCGGTTTGACACTTGCAATGGTGATTCCCACAGGAGTTTCTAGTTTAATATGGGCGGCAATGTATAAGGGGAATGTTGGGTTAACGTTATCCATTATTTTAATTGATACATTGCTTTCGCCATTGATTGTGCCAGCCAGTTTGTCACTTTTAGCCGGTACACAAGTTCATATGAACATGGTCGCGATCATGAAAGGGCTGTTTGGGATGGTGGTGCTTCCATCTATTTTAGGGATGCTCGTTCGTCACTATGCAAAGCCTGCTGTGACGAAAATGATCAGTCAGACACTGTCACCTTTTTCAAAAATAGGCTTGTTTGTAGTGGTGTCGATTAACAGTTCTGTTGTTGCGCCATACTTGCGTGAACTGGATGCCGCATTTTTTAGCAAGGCAGCGACTGTGTTTCTCATTGCGATGAGCGGATATGCGTTTGCATGGTTGATTGGAAAGACGATGAAATGTACTCAAGGAGAGATTGTGGCCATCGTGTATACGGGCGGTATGAGAAACATTAGTGCGGGGGCTGTGCTTGCCATTAGCTTTTTCCCGCCTGCTGTCGCTGTTCCTGTGGTGATTGGTATGCTGTTTCAGCAAGTGCTTGCTGCCTTGTTTGGTTTCTTACTCAATCGTTTTGAGCTGAAAGCACCTGCTGTGACCAAATCTTTCTCATGAAAAAACCTCCATCCTTTAATAGATGGAGGTTTTTTCTGTGATTTAATAGATGAGATATTTTTTCCGTTTCTTTTCGAATGTTTTGAGGTCGTGATGATAGCGTTTCATAATATGTTTGACGGAAGTCCCTTTATTGATTTCTTCTTTCATCCAGCCATTCCCGATGAGTTTGTCAAAGCTGCCTGTTTGAAGGAACTGAAAGTCATTAGGATATAGATCATGTATTGCTTTGATGATGGATAACCCCGTTTTCACCGCTTCGAAGGATGAGCGGTCTGTGACGTATAACTGCACACCATGAGATAGTGTACCGGCATGTTTAGAAAATGTGGGGGTGAATGACACAGGTCTAAATTGAACGCCTTTTAGTTTTAGCTGATTTAAGTGATCTGCCAGCTCGCTGCTATTGATATATGGTGCACCAATGAGCTCGAATGGTTTCGTCGTTCCTCTGCCTTCAGAGACATTTGTGCCTTCAATTAATCCTGTGGCAGGATATACAAAGGTACTATCCACTGTTGGCATGTTAGGGGAAGGAAGGACGAACGGCAGCTTCGTATCATCGAATGTCATGGACCGCTTCCAATTTTTCATTTTGACGACTGTTACATCAGCATTGATATGAAACTCTTTGTTAAACAGGTTTGCAAGCTCACCAGTAGTCATTCCATGTCTTAATGGGATTGGATAGAGCCCTACAAAAGAGGCGTATTCAGGCTCTAATACAGGTCCTTCTACTTTTAGTCCGCCAATGGGATTTGGGCGGTCTAGGACAACAAAGGGAATGTTGTTTTCCTTAGCAGCTTCCATCGCATAGGCCATCGTGTAAATATAGGTGTAATAACGAGCACCAACGTCTTGAATATCAAACAGCAGGACATCTACATTTTTCAGCATTTCAGGAGTTGGTTTTCTTGTTTTTCCATAAAGAGAGTAAACAGGAAGACCTGTTTTTTCATCGGTATAGGATTCGACGCCTTCTCCTGCTTGTGCATCGCCGCGCACGCCGTGTTCAGGTCCATATAAAGCAGTTAGCTTGATATTTGGATGTTCAAATAGGAGATCGACACTGCTTTTCATATTTGCATCAATGCCAGTCGGATTGGTAATGAGGCCAACCCTTTTCCCTTTTAGCCATGAAAGATTGCTTGAGAGTAGTGTTTCGATCCCTGTTTTGACTGCTGCTTTTTTTCCTTTTGTGTCTGTTCGTTCTTGATCTGCGGGAGAGGCGGCGGTCAATGTGCTCATCATGAGAATGCTTGCGAGTATGAAGCTTGCTGTTTTTTTCAAGAGAATCCCTCCTATTTGATCTGTTTCCCTTTCAAGTTGAGTCCATAGCCGAATGGGTAAAGGGTTTGATTTGGATGAGTGACAGATGGGATATCAACTGGCAGTTTCCCTTTAGGTGATGCAGCTCCAAATATCACTTCTAGTCCAGCAGGAATATTTGGCTGATTAAATTGTCCGTTTGAGTAGCCTTTAAAACCGTACACAGCTAGTAAGGCATCAGCTTCTTCAAAATTTGCCGCATCATAAGGGTTTCTAAGACTCATGATGACCATTTTTTTGTTTTGTGCTGCTGCTTCTTTCATGACAGCACGAGGGAAGGCGGTTGCCCATTTTTTCGGGTCCTGGACATTGTCATCAATTACGCCGTCATTCACAGCTGGGTCATTTTGGACAACGTAAGAGCCCGTGATGACATAGTCAGCTTCTTTTATTAGTTTGGCCGATTCTTTGGTGAACGTTTTATCCGCAAAAGCATATGACTGGATGCGTACAGGCTTGATCTTTTTTTGTTTCATGAGAGATTCGACTGTGACAGACATTGCTTTTGTCTGATCTTCGTAAGGTGCCATGACCACGATTTTGTCATTCTTTTTAGGCTTGAAAGGTAAGGTTTTTTTGTTGTTTTTAAGCAGGGTGATCCCTTCACGTGCCATTTTTTGTTCTGCTTTAAGGTGCGACTTTTTCCCAACGACTTGAGTGGCTTTTTTGATTTTTTTCTCAAGACTGATCGGTTTTTTCGAGGTAATAATGCCGCGTTTGATTTTTAATTGAAGAATTTTTTCGACAGATTCGTTGATCTGCGACATCGGAATCTCTTTCTTTAAAATCGCTTGTTTGACAGCATTGAATACATTCTCTAGGTTTTTCTCTGTTTTTAATGAGGTGACTGGTGCTGGCATGAGAGCGATGTCGACACCTGCCTTAATGGCCATCACAACTGCTTCTTCCTGTCCGAAATTATCTGCAATCGCTTTCATATTTAGAGCATCTGTCACAACAACACCTTGAAAGCCCATCTCTTCTTTTAATAAGTGTGTGATGACCTGTTTTGATAAGGTTGCTGGAACCATGATGTCCTCGCCATCTTTTTTACTTTGATACGTTGTGTCATCAATGGCAGGAAATTGAACATGAGCGGTCATGACCATATCCGCACCAGCGTTGATCGCTTGTTGAAATGGATACAGCTCAACCTTTTTTAAACGATCTAGGTCATGCTCTACAAGCGGTAAACCGTAGTGACTATCGACGGCTGTATCACCATGTCCCGGGAAATGTTTTAGTGTGGAAATGGTCTTTTCCTTTTGAAGTCCTTTCATGGTTTGAAGACCAAGTCTAGTGACAAGAGCAGGATCAGAGCTAAAGGAACGGACACCAATGACGGGGTTGTTTGGGTTATTATTCACATCAAGCACAGGAGAGAAATTTGTATTAATCCCTAAGGCGTTTAATTCTTTTCCAATGATTTTTCCTGTGTCATATGCATTTTTTTTGCTTCTAGAGGCACCAATCGACATATTTCCTGGGAAATGTGTTCCCTTTTGTAACCTTGTGACGATTCCGCCTTCTTGATCAATGGAAATGAGTAAAGGAATGTTTGGTGATGCTTTTTGAAATTCATGGGTGAGTTTCACGGTTTGCTTCGTATCAACGACATTCTCGGCAAATAAGATGACACCGCCTAGATGATATTTTTCTACAAGATGAGATACTTCGTTATTCATCTTTGTGAAGCCTGTAGGTGCGGATTCATTTTTTGTTTGCCAATTGCGAAAGTCTGGCATGAGCATTTGACCGATCTTTTCATCCAGTGACATGTCTTGAACCATTTGTTTGGCGGTGGGCAGAGAGGCAGAGCTAACCTTTTCCGTTGGAATGGAAGAGGTTAGCAGGGCCAAAACCAGTGCAGCGGGGAAGAGAGCTTTCAACATCGAATTCCTCCTTTTACTGAAAAGATTCGTAGATTGCGGTCATGATGCTTCCATAAGTACCAGTTGGGAACAGGTCACCTTCAAATTGATTAGGATTGGTTTCTGGTGAAACAACGGGTGAATGTTTCTTATTCGTCAGCAACACGACACCTAAATTGTGTTTAGGATCAATCAACGTCATGGTGCCGGTCCAGCCAGTATGCCCATAGGCTTCGTTACTTGCATATTTTCCAAACATCCATTCCATGTCAGTATGACCGTTTTTTCGCCAGCCTAGCCCGTAAGTTGGGTTCGTAGCAGAGGAGGCTGTAAAGAGATCGATAGAAGCTTGATCAAAGATGGTTGTTTTTCCATAGCCTCCTTTGTTAAGCATCAGCTGAAGCAGCACGGCCATATCTGAGGTGTTCGAGAAAAGCCCAGCGTGACCGGAGATGCCTGCCATTGAGTAATATGCTTTCTCGTCGTGTACTTCACCTAGCAGGGTGTACCGCCGGATGTTTTCAAAATCGATCACACTGTCTCGTGAATTGCCTAAACGTTCGGTTGCTGCAAAATGCTTCGGTTTGTACCCTTTTTGCAGTGGATTGAACATTGTGTGTTTGAGACCTAGCGGCCGATAAATCGTTGACTCGACATATTGATCAAGAGGCATGCCTGTTTTTTTCTCGATGATCATGCCTAGAAGCATGTAATCAATGTCACTATAAATGTGCTGGGTACCTGGCTTGTATTGCAGCGGTACCTTTGGCAGCCATTTCATCGTTGTTTTTCTGTCTTGAGAGAAAAAAGAGCCAGCTGATTCTTTGCTATAAAATAAGACACTGGAAGGGAGACCGGCAGAATGTGTGAGAAGATCCTTTATCCGAAGCTGATCTTTACCGGTTACCTTTGCATCAGGTTCATCCTGAAAATCTGGAAGGATGGTCTGTATTTTTTCGTTGACATCAAGTTTTTTCTCGTAGACAAGCTTTTGCAGGGCATAGTTGGTCGCATACATTTTTGTATTGGATGCCAAATCGAATAGTGTATCTTTTTTCATTTTTTTATACGATTTGAGTTCTGTTGTGCCATCATATTTTTGCCGGTAGCCATAGGCTTTTTGATGGACGATCTTTCCGTCCTTGATAATGATGAGAGCTGCTCCTGGAAATCCTTCTTTGATGTCATTTTGAATCATTTGATCAACCTTCCTCAGCTGCCTGGAAGAAAAGCCTACTTGTTCCGGTCGTTTTGCTTTTTTTAAGACGGGATATTCTTCAGGTGCTGTTTTAGACAAAGACGATACAGGATGGGAGCTAGTTGCAAATGTTTGTACTGGTAACCCAAGGAGCATGAACAGACATGTGATCAAAAGAAAACATTTCTTCAAGGTCTAGACCTCCTTATTGATTGTGATCCTCGAATTCAACAGCCATATCATCATGAAATCCAAATAAGTATGTGAAGAAAAATCCAGCAACATATGCGATAAATAGTCCAATTAAGTAAAGAAGCATTTGATGTGTGTGAACAATAAAGGTTAATGGAAGACCGGATACCCCGATGGCTTTCGTCGCAATTTGGAAGTAGGCTTGAAATGCGCCGCCGATTCCTGCACCAAGACAAGCGGTGAGAAATGGTCGTCCCAGCGGGAGTGTGACACCAAAAATGAGTGGTTCGCCAATGCCCAGCATCCCTGAAGGAAGCCCACCAGCAATGGCTCTTTTGAGCTTTTTCTTTTTTGTTTTCATATAAATGGCGAATGCAGCGCCCACCTGTCCTGCACCGCCCATAGCGAGAATTGGCAGAAGCGGGTCATCTCCAATTGAATTGATAAGTTCCATATGAATCGGTGTCAGCCCTTGGTGAAGTCCTGTTACAACAAGTGGGAGGAAGGTCGCACCAAGAACAAACCCTGCGAAAATACCGCCCATATTTAATAGGTAAGTCAGTCCTGAGGTGATGGCATCAGATATAAATCCTCCGACTGGCATGAAGACAACGTACGTGAAAATGCCTGTAATGAGTAGTGTGATGGTTGGTGTGACGATGATATCAAGTGATTGCGGGACGAAGCGTCTAATTCGGGTTTCCACAAGTGCCATAAAGATGGCGGCTAGAAGAACACCGATGAGTCCGCCTCTGCCTGGTAGAATATTTGTGCCAAATAACATAATGTCTGCGGAGGCTGGGTTAATAATGAGGATACCAGCTAATGCGCCTAATGCAGGAGAGCCTCCAAATTCCTTTGCGGCATTTGTTCCGACTAATATCCCGAGATAAGCGAAAAGGCCAGACCCTATAACCGTTAAAATAATCGCGGCTTGAGATTTTTCGTCAAGCCAGCCTGCTTGCACGATCGCTTTTGTTATCCCCGTAATAAGACCTGAGGCAACTAGTGCCGGAATGATTGGAATAAAAATGCTGGCAATCCGCCGTAAGAAGAGCTTGAACGGTGTGCGGTTCTTTTGTGAAATGGCTTGCTTGTTTTTTTGTGCTTCGTTGTTTAAATCATAAGAGCCAGAGGCATTTAGCAGCTGTTCAAACGCACTTGATACTTGGTTGACAACACCAGTTCCTAAAATGATTTGAAGCGTTTCTGCTTCGACGACGCCAATGACGCCATCGAGTTCTTTGATTGCTGTGATGTGAACTTTTTCATTGTCAATCGGTGTAATTCGGAGCCGTGTCATACAATGTGTATGCGAAGAGATATTTTCAGAACCACCACAGAGTGAAAGAATGTCTTTCGCCAACTGCTGATATTTCTTTTGATGACTCATGTTGAATCCCCCTTTGATTTTCGTTTCATGGAGCGGATGGCATGCCTTGTCTTGTCAATATATTGCGCTGTCTCTTCATATTGCCGGGAAGCTAAACTGAGGAACAAGACATCAATTAAGTAGAGCTGTGCCATTCTAGAGGAAGTGGCAGCACTGCGAAAAGGTGCTTCATTGGAACCGGACGTCGATAGGTGAACATCACATAAAGCAGAAACGCTTGTATGACCTGGATGCGTTAAAGCAATGGTTTTCACTTGATTGTCTTTTGCGAGCTGAAGGGCTTGAATGATGTCTAACGTTTCTCCTGAAAAGGATATACCAAACACAATGTCATTCTCTCCCGCATTTGCGATGACTGTGGATGCGATGTGCATGTCAGTGAAGGCTGTTGCTGCATAGTTAATTCTGAGAAATTTCTGCTGGGCATCAGCTGCGACGATGCCAGATGCACCAACACCGATAAAATGAATTTGATTTGCATGCATCAGTAATTGAACTGCCTTTTCTAAAGCTTCTGCATTTAAAATAGAAGCGGTGTCCTTAATCGATTGAATCGAGTTTCCTGCTGTTTTTTGAATAATGGATTGAAGCGGTTCATCTTGTTCGATATCTCTGTAGCCTTGTTTATCGTCATGCATCAAGTCTCCAGCGATCCGCATTTTTAAATCGTGATAGCCATCCAGCCCGAGGGATTTACAAAGGCGGATGACTGCAGAGCTGCTTGCGCCAGCTGCCTGACTAATTTCGTGTACTGTGCTTTTAATGACTTTGTCAGGATGGGCAAGGATGTAGTCTGCAATGATTTTTTCAGATTGGGGAAGCTTTGATTTGATTGTGTGTAGTAGGGTAAGTCCACCTGCTGACATGAGCTCTGCCTCCTTTAGGATTGATAACGTGAGATCGCTTTGTCGATATGGCCATTCGTTTTGTTGAGTAAATCTTTGGCGGTTTCCTTATCTGTGTTTGTTTGGAGCATGACGATGGCGGTTTTGACTTCTAAGTCTGCTGCTTCAAGAGTCTTTACGGCTTGTTCGTAGGAAGCGTTTGTCACATGTTGAATGATGGTGATGGCGCGTTCTTTTAATTTATGATTGCTGACTTTTACATCAACCATCAGGTTTTCATATACTTTTCCTTGTCTGATCATGACTGAGGTGGAAAGCATATTTAAAATCATTTTATGAGCGGATGCCGCTTTCATTCTTGTTGACCCAGTGATGGCTTCTGGTCCCACAATGACCTCAATGGCGCAATCTGCAAGCTCGCTAATTTCTGCTTGTTCATTGCAGCTGAGGGCTACTGTTTTTGCACCAATTGACTTTGCGTAGTTTAAAGCACCGATGATATAAGGTGTTCTGCCGCTTGCGGCAATACCGACGACTGTATCTTTTGATGTCAGGTGAATTTGTACTAAATCCTGTTTGCCAGCTTCTTCACTGTCTTCCACATCTTCAGCAGCTTGAGAAAAAGCAGAATCTCCTCCTGCCATAATTCCTACAATCACATCAGGTGAGACGCTATAGGTTGGGGGACATTCGACAGCATCCATTACGCCAATTCTGCCGCTTGTTCCGGCACCTAAATAAACGAGTCTGCCTCCATTTGAGATGGATTCATAGGCAAAGTCACTTGCTGTTTTGACATGTGGAAGTACAAGGTTGACTGCTTGAGCGACCTTCATATCTTCTTCATTGATCATCTGGAGTATTTCAAGCGGATCTGCTTGTGAAATTCCCATTGTGTTGGGGTTTCTTGATTCTGTTGTCAAAGAACGCAGTTGAGATGGCTGCATGTGACATACCTCCTTATTTCTTCATTTTCAGTATATTGAGTATGATATGAAATTTCAATATTATATTTGAATATTGAAATTATATTTCAGTCGAAATGTTGAACGAATAGGGAGTAAATAGTTAGAAAATAAAAAAAATAAAAATCCCCTTTACAAAAGGGGGACAACCTGTATATAATAACTTTTGTCAGCTTCACGGAAACAACAAACTTGACAAACTGGCCCGTTGGTCAAGCGGTTAAGACACCGCCCTTTCACGGCGGTAACACGGGTTCGAATCCCGTACGGGTCACCATAATGTGGAGGATTAGCTCAGCTGGGAGAGCATCTGCCTTACAAGCAGAGGGTCGGCGGTTCGAGCCCGTCATCCTCCACCATATGCCGGTGTAGCTCAACTGGTAGAGCAACTGACTTGTAATCAGTAGGTTGGGGGTTCAAGTCCTCTTGCCGGCACTGTTTTTTCTTTATCAATTCCATATGTGGAGGGGTAGCGAAGTGGCTAAACGCGGCGGACTGTAAATCCGCTCCCTCCGGGTTCGGCGGTTCGAATCCGCCCCCCTCCACCATTTTTGGGCTATAGCCAAGCGGTAAGGCAACGGACTTTGACTCCGTCATGCGTTGGTTCGAATCCAGCTAGCCCAGTTAAGACACCTTTTTGAAAAAGGTGTCTTTTTTTATGTTGGCAGAGTGAATGTATAACTATTCAAAATGTTGTTGAGTTGAGTCAGAAGGCATCAAGAAAGTAAAATATAATCATGAACGGAAAGGGGATGTACATATGGGAGAGGAAAAGAAGGTCACGATTGTCGGAGTTCCAATGGACTTGGGGCAAACGAGAAGGGGCGTCGATATGGGGCCGAGTGCGATTCGTTGTGCAGGTGTAAAAGAAAAATTGGAAACGCTCTCATTTGATGTAGAGGATCTAGGTGATATTCGAGTTGAACAAAGAGATGATGAGAAAGGTTTATATACAAGTGAAAAGCTAAAAAATTTGACGGAGAATGCTGGTGCGAATCGGCTGCTTGCTGAGAAGGTTGACAGTATTGTGCAGTCAGGTTCGTTTCCGCTCATTTTAGGCGGTGATCATAGCATTGCGATTGGCACTCTTGCTGGGGTATCCAAGCATTATGAAAACTTAGGTGTCATTTGGTATGATGCACACGGGGATTTGAATACGGAGGAAACGTCTCCATCTGGGAATATCCACGGCATGCCGCTTGCTGTCAGTCTCGGTCTTGGGCATGCTGATTTAACAAACATTGGCGGTTATTCTCCTAAATTGAAGCCTGAAAATGTCGTTTTAATTGGTGCTCGATCCTTAGATGAAGGAGAACGGGCATTGATTCGAGAGAAAGGCATTAAAGTATATACGATGCATGAAATTGATCGTTTAGGGATGACAAGGGTGATGGAGGAAGCCATTGCGTATCTAAAGGAAAGAACAGATGGTGTCCATCTGTCGCTTGATTTAGACGGACTAGATCCAGCGGAGTGCCCTGGAGTAGGCACACCGGTAGCGGGCGGCATTAGTTACCGGGAAAGTCATCTCGCAATGGAGCTTTTAGAGGAGGCGGGTATTTTAACGTCTGCTGAATTTGTTGAAGTAAATCCGGTATTAGATGAGAAAAATAAAACAGCAGAAGCGGCTGTGGCACTAATTGGATCGTTAATGGGTGAAAAGCTATTGTAGAGCGGGACTTGTTCCCGTTCTTTTTTGTTTTGGGAAAATTTAAGGATATGTTAAGGTTTTTACCGGTTGATAAGCGTAACACACTGTCAAAAATTTGTTACACTATTTTTTAGAGGAGAATGAAACCTTTTGGAAAGAGGTTCGTATACATAAAGACCGGTGAAGGCAGAGGTTGAATATACTATGGACACAATGATTAAAAAGAGAATTAAGCAAGTGAAAAAAGGCGACCAGAACGCATTTACGGACATCGTAGACCTGTATAAAGACAAAATTTATCAGCTGTGCTACCGTATGCTTGGGAATGCACATGAAGCGGAGGATATTGCGCAGGAGGCGTTTATTCGTGCCTATGTGAATATCGAAAGCTTTGATGTGAATCGTAAGTTTTCCACGTGGCTGTACCGCATTGCAACCAACCTGACCATCGACCGTATTCGCAAAAAAAAGCCGGATTATTATTTAGATGCAGAGGTGGCAGGAACAGAAGGATTAAATATGTATTCTCAAATTGCTGCTGATGGCATTTTGCCAGAGGATGAGGTGGTGTCTCTTGAATTATCGAGTACCATTCAGCAAAAAATTCTAAGATTACCCGACAAATATCGTTCGGTCATCGTATTAAAGTATATTGATGAACTCTCGTTAAAAGAAATTAGTGAGATTCTGAATATACCAGTTGGTACGGTGAAAACGAGAATACACAGGGGTAGAGAGGCTCTCCGGAAACAGTTGAGAGACCTTTGAGTGAGGTGATTTTGATGAGCTGTCAGGATAGAATCGTCCAGCTTATGCATCAGTATTTAGACGGGGACATTGAGCCCCAAGACGAAAAAGAATTAAAAAGCCATCTGCAATCGTGTGAGGAGTGCCGTACTCATTTTCAACAAATTGAGAAATCCATCGCGCTAGTGCAGAGTACATCTCATATAGAAGCACCATCTGATTTCACTGCAAAGGTGATGGCAGGTCTTCCGAAGGAGAAAAAGCGTGTGTCGGTTCAAAGATGGATCAAAGCTCACCCGCTGATGGTAGCCGCTGCCCTCTTTCTCATTTTGATGGGAGGCAGTCTGTTTACAAGCTGGAATACCGATCATAATTTCAGTGTGTCGAAGCAGCCGAATCTCGTCGTTGAAAATGATACAGTGACCGTACCTAAAGGGGAAACCGTAAAAGGTGATATCACTGTCAAAAATGGTAAGCTGATTGTAGAAGGCAAGGTTGATGGCAATGTCACCGTCGTCAATGGGGAACAGCTGACTGCTTCTGCCGGACAAGTCACTGGTCAAATTAATGAAATTAATGAAGTGTTTGATTGGATCTGGTACAAAATGAAATCAACAGCACAAAACGTGATGCGGGTCATTGGTCCAGAGGAGCAAAAGTAACTCAATCGGTTTAAGAGCAGTCTCTAAAGGGGGCTGCTCTTTTTCTATACATTGGTGAGATTCAAGCATACTAGCAAGTCAGCCAGATATGGCAACTATTTTCCTTGCTGAAACAAAATGTGGTATAATAGCCACGCTATGTATTGATACATAGGCTCTTTTTTTATTAAAAAATGCATCAAACGAAGAATAACTGAAAATTCTGGAGGACGAGGAAATGGCTTTAGGGGATATTCCTTTTTTGCAGTACCTCGGTAATGCTGTTGATATTCTCGTTGTTTGGTATGTGATATATAAATTAATGATGGTCATCCGCGGAACAAAAGCGGTTCAGCTTTTAAAGGGAATTGTGGTCATTGTTCTCGTCAGGATGGGAAGTGCGTATCTCGGTCTTAACACACTTCAATGGCTGATGGATCAAGCGATTACGTGGGGATTCCTTGCGATCATTATTATTTTTCAGCCAGAGCTAAGGAGAGCGCTTGAGCAGCTTGGGCGCGGCCGTTTCTTCTCAAGAAGCGGGACACCTGTAGAGGAACAGCAGCAGAAAACGATCGAGGCAATTACAAAAGCAATTAACTATATGGCAAAACGGAGAATTGGCGCGCTGCTGACAATTGAGCGCGATACCGGAATGAATGATTACATAGAGACAGGAATTCCTTTGAATGCAAAGGTGAGTTCAGAGCTGCTCATTAACATTTTCATTCCGAATACACCGCTTCATGACGGTGCTGTCATTATGAAGCGGGATGAGATTGCAGCTGCAGCTTGTTATTTACCGCTGTCAGAAAGCCCTTTTATCTCTAAGGAGCTTGGGACGCGTCATAGAGCGGCAGTTGGGATAAGTGAAGTGACAGACAGCTTAACTGTCATCGTTTCTGAGGAAACTGGCGGCATTTCTGTCGCAAGAAATGGTGATCTCCACCGAGAATTGACAGAAGAAGCGCTTGAAGAAATGCTGATTGCTGAATTTAGTAAGAACAGCAAAGATGCTTCCTCGACCAAATGGTATTGGAGGGGCAAGAAAAATGGATAAGATTTTGAATAATCGCTGGGCCGTTAAGCTTCTTGCATTGGTCTTCGCTTTATTGCTGTATGGTGCAGTCAATTCAGCGCAAGCGCCCACGCCGAAAAAAATCGGTGAATCCTTTTTCCCAACATCGACGACAGATGAAGCAACTTTAACCGACATTCCTGTTAAAGCGTATTATGATGACGAGAAGTACGTTGTCACTGGTGTGCCGCAGACAGTCAATGTCACGATTAAAGGATCAACAAGTGCTGTGAAAACAGCAAGACAAACAAAGAATTTTGAAATTTACGCAGACATGCAGAACTTATCGACAGGTACACATAAAGTGGAGCTGAAGGCAAGAGATGTATCGAAAGGACTCACACTATCGATTAATCCATCCGTGACGACTGTGACGATACAAGAAAAAACGACAGCTGAATTTCCTGTTGAAACTGAATTTTATAATCAAAATAAAATTAAAGACGGCTATTCACCTGAACAGCCCATTGTGAATCCGAAAAAGGTCTCGGTCACTGGATCAAAGGACGTCATCGACAAAATTTCTGTCATTAAAGCTTTTGTGAACTTAGAGGATGTCGATCAGCAAATCGAAAAAGAAGCGAAGCTCACTGTGTATGATAGCAGTGGGAATGAGCTGCCAGTCGAAGTAAGTCCGTCTGTGGTGGATATTACGGTCCCAATCTCAAGCCCGAGCAAAAAGGTCCCTTTTAAAATTGAGCGGACGGGCAGCTTGCCAGAAGGGATCAGCATCTCAAGCATTGAGACAAGCCCTAGTGAGGTCACAGTGTACGGCTCTCAAAAGGTGCTGGATGCACTTGATTTTATTGATGGTGTCAAGCTGGACCTAAGCAAGATCAAAGATGATACGGAGATTGATGCCGATATTCCCCTGCCAGATGGTGTGAAAAAGGTATCACCCGAAACCGTTAAGATCAAAGTGAAGGTTGCAACAGCTGAAGAAAAAAAGATCGATAATGTACCAATTTCTGTCGTGGGTTTGAGCAAGGATCTCACATCTGATTTTGTGAGCCCCTCCTCTGGACGGCTCACGTTAACAGCAAAGGGATCAAAGAGTGCGATTGATAAACTAAAGGCTTCAGATGTTGAAGCCTATATCAATGCAGGGGACCTGAACGAAGGAACCCATGAGGTCAAAGTTCAAGTGAATGGTCCTCAAAATGTGACATGGACATTATCGAGATCAAAGGTCAAAGTGAAACTCACTTCTACTGATACAGAGGATCAGCCGGCTTCGACGAATGATCGGAAGGATCAAAAAGATCAGCAAAATTCATCAACTGATGACGATGATCAGGGTGAGAAGAGTAAAGAAGAATCCACGCAAGATAAAGCAAAGAAAGAATCGAGTCAAAGACAGCGGGTCAAAGAAGATAAAAAAGAGGACGAAGCGTCCTCTTGAATGGTAAAAAAGGAGCGATTGAAACATGGGCAAGTACTTTGGAACTGATGGTGTAAGGGGTGTAGCGAATAGCGAATTAACGCCAGAGCTCGCATTTAAAGTTGGGAGATTTGGCGGCTATGTGCTCACGAAGGATAAAGAACGTCCAAAGGTACTCGTTGGTCGAGACACACGTGTATCTGGTCATATGTTAGAAGGAGCACTCGTTGCAGGCTTACTTTCAATTGGAGCTGAAGTGATGCGTCTAGGTGTGATCTCAACACCTGGTGTGTCTTATTTAACGAAGGCAATGGATGCAGAAGCGGGTGTCATGATATCTGCTTCACACAATCCAGTTCAAGACAACGGCATTAAATTCTTCGGCGGTGACGGCTTTAAGCTGTCAGATGAACAGGAAAATGAAATTGAGCAGCTGATGGATCAGCCAGTCGATCAATTACCTCGCCCGGTTGGAGCCGATCTTGGAACGGTGAACGACTACTTCGAAGGCGGTCAGAAATATTTGCAATTCTTGAAGCAGACAGCGGACGAGGATTTCACAGGTATTCACGTGGCGCTTGACTGTGCACACGGTGCAACCTCTTCTCTAGCGACACATTTATTTGCAGATTTAGATGCTGATGTGTCCACAATGGGAACATCACCAAACGGATTGAATATCAATGATGGTGTAGGCTCCACTCATCCAGAGGCACTTTCTGCTTTTGTGAAGGAGAAGGGTGCAGATATTGGTCTTGCGTTTGATGGTGACGGTGACCGTTTAATTGCAGTCGATGAAAAAGGTGATATCGTAGACGGCGATCAAATTATGTACATATGTGCACGTTATTTGAAGGATGAAGGCCGATTAAAGGATGACACCGTCGTGTCAACGGTCATGAGTAACCTTGGTTTCTATAAAGCGCTTGAGAAGCAAGGTATTAAGAGCATTCAAACTGCTGTTGGTGACCGCTATGTGGTCGAAGCGATGAAAAATGATGGCTATAATGTCGGCGGCGAGCAGTCAGGCCATTTGATTTTCCTTGATTATAATACGACAGGTGATGGCATGCTTTCTGCGATCATGCTTGTGAATACGCTCAAAGCGACAGGGAAAACATTATCAGAGCTTGCAGCGGAAATGGAAAAGTTCCCGCAGCTTTTAGTGAATGTGAAAGTGTCTGATAAATATAAAGTAGAAGAAAATGAAAAAGTAAAAGCAGTGATCCAAGAGGTTGAAAAAGAGATGAATGGTGACGGCCGTATCCTTGTTCGTCCATCGGGAACAGAGCCGCTTGTACGTGTCATGGCAGAGGCGAAAACAAAAGAGCTGTGTAATGAATATGTGGCTCGAATTACAGCTGTTGTGAAAGAAGAAATGGGTATTGAGTAATAGATGAAAGCAAACCGCTGGCAGCGGTTTGCTTTTTTTTGAATAAACGACATAATTGGATGGATCTATACGAATGATATAAGCGAGGGCAACTTGAAGCTGCCTTCATACATAGGAGAGCACATCAAAGGTAGAACGTGACAAGCCTCATCGCATATAGTGTATGGAGGTCTCACTTTCTCAAATGAAGGGGATCACCCGCTAAATTGTGATTGACGGAGGTCAGACCTTATAGTACAATCATCCTTGTGTTACTGGATTTTTATTCTATCAGGAAAGGCAGGGTAGATGTTCAGAAACTCTCTTATAATTATAGCGCCCGAACTAAGCGATCGGACGAAAGATGCTTAGTTGACGAGGATGGAGGTTATCGAATTTTCGGCGGATGCCTCCCGGCTGATCAAAAAAAGAGATCACAGCCGTAAGTGTTTCTTTAAAGCAAAGAGGTGACTCTTTGTACAAAGGGAATACACATGATCTCCCAAATTAAACATGTAGAGAGGGACGAAGAAATGTCCCTTCTATTTTAGTAGGCTTTCTTTGTCCCTTTCACATGATCGGGAGGAAGAATATTTATGTGTGGAATCGTAGGTTATATTGGTCAGAATGATGCGAAGGAAATCTTATTAAAAGGTTTAGAGAAGCTTGAGTACCGCGGGTATGATTCAGCAGGTATCGCTGTGGCAAACGAAGAAGGCGTACATGTGTTCAAAGAAAAAGGACGTATCGCTGAGCTTCGTGAAGTCGTGGATGCAAACGTGGCATCTTCAGCAGGAATTGGACATACACGCTGGGCAACTCACGGTGTACCAAGCCATCTAAATGCGCATCCGCATCAAAGTGCTTCTGGCCGTTTTACGCTTGTTCATAACGGTGTCATCGAGAACTATGTACAACTGACACGCGAATATTTACAAGACGTCACACTAAAAAGCGACACAGATACAGAGGTTGTTGTTCAAGTCATCGAACAATTTGTCAGCAGAGGTCTTGATACAGAGGAAGCTTTCCGTCAAACGCTTCTTCAACTAAAAGGCTCTTACGCGATTGCCCTTTTCGATAACGAAAACAAAGAAACAATCTATGTGGCGAAAAACAAAAGCCCATTATTGGTTGGTTTCGGCGAAGATTTCAACGTTGTGGCTTCTGACGCAATGGCGATGCTTCAAGTAACAAACGAATATGCGGAATTAATGGATAAAGAAATGGTCATTGTCACAAAAGACGAGGTTATTATTAAAAACCTTGACGGTGATATCATGACACGTCCTTCTTATATCGCTGAGCTTGATGCAAGCGACATTGAGAAAGGCACATATCCTCACTACATGTTAAAAGAAACGGATGAACAGCCGCTTGTTATGCGCAAAATCATCCAAGAATATCAAGACGAAAACGGCAAGCTGTCAGTCGCTGGCGATATCGCAAGCGCAGTAGCAGAAGCAGACCGCATCTACATCGTGGCTTGCGGAACGAGCTACCATGCTGGACTTGTCGGTAAACAATACATTGAAGACTGGGCAAAAGTACCTGTAGAAGTCCATGTAGCAAGTGAATTCTCTTACAACATGCCGCTTCTATCGAAAAAACCGTTGTTCATCTTCCTTTCTCAATCTGGGGAGACTGCGGACAGCCGTGCTGTACTTGTTCAAGTCAAAGAACTTGGTCATAAAGCATTAACGATCACAAACGTACCAGGATCTACGCTTTCTCGTGAAGCGGACTTCACATTGCTTCTTCATGCAGGACCAGAAATCGCAGTGGCTTCAACAAAAGCCTACACAGCACAAATCGCTGTACTTGCAATCCTTGCATCAGTTGCAGCTGAATTAAATGGTCAATCTCTTGACTTTGATCTTGTGAAAGAGCTTGGTATTGTAGCAAACGCAATGGAAGCCCTTGTGGATCAAAAGGATGAAATGGAACAAATCGCTCGTGACTTCTTCACAGTGACACGTAACGCATTCTTTATCGGAAGAGGACTTGACTACTATGTGTGCCTTGAAGGTTCACTGAAGCTAAAAGAGATCTCTTATATCCAAGCAGAAGGCTTTGCTGGCGGAGAACTCAAACACGGCACAATTGCTTTGATTGAAGAAGGCACACCAGTCATTGCCCTTGCAACACAAGAGCACGTGAACCTCAGCATTCGCGGTAACGTCAAAGAAGTTGTTGCACGCGGAGCAAACCCATGTGTCATCTCACTAAAAGGCCTAGAAGACGAAGGCGACCGTTTCGTCCTTCCAGCTGTACACCCAGCACTTGCACCACTTGCATCTGTTGTACCATTACAGCTAATCGCTTACTACGCAGCCCTTCACCGTGGGTGTGATGTGGATAAACCACGTAACCTTGCGAAGAGTGTGACGGTGGAGTAGGGATTAAATAAAATTGGATTTTTGATACCCCTTTAGATTTCATTTTCTAAAGGGGTGTTTTTGTGTCAAAAGAACTAGAAAATGATAAATTTGATCGTACGATGTTCTTTGATTCAGGGTACAATATTAGAAGGCTACAGTTTTCAGAACGTTTTTAAGTTGTATTAATAGCCTGGTTATCATGAGTAAGTACATTGCTAAACAAACCTTGCGCAAGCAATACAAGCTAATAGCTAATATATAAAAAAGGAAGAGAGAATAACTCATGACTAAACATAAAGTTTACACAATGAGCTTTGCAAAAATTTATCCTCTCTACATCGCAAAGGCAGAGAGAAAAGGACGAACAAAGGCTGAAGTCGATACGATTATTTGTTGGTTAACAGGGTACAGTCCAGAAGAGCTGCAGAAACAGGTAGATAAACAGATAGACATGGAAACTTTTTTTGCTGAGGCTCCTGAGCTTCATCCTTCCCGCAGTTTAATCAAAGGCGTCATTTGTGGTGTTCGGGTAGAGGACATTGAGGAAGAAACCATGAAAAACATTCGGTATATGGATAAGCTGATTGATGAGTTAGCGAAAGGAAAGAAGATGGAAAAGATTTTGCGAGGTTCATCATGAGAATAACAAGCAAGCCCAGTGAACTAACCTTCACTGGGCTTTTTTCTATCTTATAGATCAATCGATCGATAAAAATAAAATCCGTTTGAACGAATCCTCTCTTCATGTCGTCAAAAGAAGTAATACCAAAACAAATTGGCGTTTGAAAAGGAGTGGCGTGGATGGATGTGAAAATGATTTTACCTCTTATTTTGCTGCAAGCGATTTTGATGGTGATTGGTTTGTTTGATTTGTTGAAAAGAGATCCATCGAGAATTAGAGGAGAGGTGAAGTGGGTTTGGGCGTTGGTGATTGTGTTTGTGGCCAGTGTCGGTCCTATTGTGTATTTCATTTTTGGTCGTAAACATTCTTAGTAGGGGGGATTCGCTTGAATATGTTGGAGTGTTATGGGCTGACGAAATCGTATGGCCCGAATGAAGTTTTAAAAGATGTTTCGTTTTCTGTTGGGGAGGTTGGATGTGTTGGCTTTTTAGGAGCCAATGGAGCGGGGAAGACAACGACGATCCGGATTCTCACAGGGCTTGCTCGTCCTACTTCTGGGGTCGTGAAGGTGGCTGGTTTGGATGTCACAAAGGAGATGGATCAAATCAGTCATGTGATAGGGTATTGTCCGCAGCATCCTGCATTTTATCAGGATATGACGGGGCAGGAGTGGATGCATTGGGTTGGCGGGTTATTTCATTTAGAGAAAAAAATCATTCGCTCCAAAACAGAGGAGCTGTTGAAGCTTTGCCGCATATATGAGGCGAAGGATCGTGCCATTGGCAGCTATAGCGGAGGAATGAAGCAACGGCTTGCCATTGCGCAAGCGCTTATCAACAGCCCGAAGGTTCTCATCTTGGATGAACCTGTGTCTGCACTTGATCCAATGGGGAGAAAAGATGTTCTGACATTGATCGAGCGTCTGAAACAAGAAATGTTGATCTTTATGTCTACCCATATTTTAGATGACATTGAACGTGTGGCAGATCATATTATCATGATCAACAGTGGCAAAATTGAGATGTCTTCTTCCATGAAACAGATCAAAGAAGACTATATTCAGCCAGTGATTGAATTTCAATTAGAACAACAGAATACGAAACTAGTGGCTTTGTTAAAAGAGCGGGATTGGGTGGAGGAATGCTTTGAGACAGGAGATGCTTATCAGGTGCGAGTAAACGATCAACAAATAGCATTGAAGGAGCTGCCTCGTCTCATCACTGAATCTGGCGGTGTTCTCCTCCTTTATCGACTATCTAAGCTGACGCTTGAAGATATTTTCATGAAGGTTGTGAATGCATGATGATGTTGAAAAAGGAATTTAGGGAGTTATTTACTAGCTATAAAATCTTATTTGTTCCTATTATTTTTACGATTTTAATGATTACGCAGCCTATTACGCTCAAAATGCTTCCGGATCTTCTATCGAAATCAGCTAATTTACCTGAAGGGTCTACATTTTATATACCAGAGCCAAGTGCAGGAGAGGCTTTGGCGAGTGCATTGAGTAAATTTGATTCGCTAGGTGTGTTTATCCTGATTATGATCGTGATGGGGACGATCGCTGGAGAGCGTGCCTCTGGAGTGACCGCGATGATTATGGTGAAACCGATCAGTCGAACGAGTTACTATGTCTCGAAAATATGCGCCTATGCCTGTTTGACTTTGTTTAGTTTGGTGGTGGCGGTGCTTGCCTCTGTTTATTATGTGGACATTCAATTTGGTCATGTGGATTGGGTCAATGTGTTAAAAGGAACACTTCTTTATTATCCAAATTTATTGCTGATTGTAGTATCGACCATTTGTGCTTCGGCGTTCTTTCAACGTTCTGTCACAGCTGGCGGTGTGTCGCTTTTGATCAACCTTATTCTGTTTACCGTTCCTTCATTTTATGAAGAGACAATAGGGAAGTTTGCGCCTAAAGGCGTGACAAGTGCAGCCGAAGAGATGATTCATAAAGGGACTTATTCGGATCAGGCACTTACAAGTTTTCTAGGTGTATCGGTATTGATTGGTTTCTTTTTTCTTATCGGATGGTTTCTTTTTAGAAGACAAGAATTATAGCAGTATCTTCAGGTCTACTTTGAGCATAAAAATCTGAATACGGTTGAAAATTTGATATGATGATAAAAATTAACTGCATTTTCAGAAAAGGGGTTTTTATTTATGAGAACATCACGTAATCCTGAGACCATTCATCCGCCAGTTGCGCCATATACACATCAGATAGAAACAACCGGACCACAGCGGTGGTTAACTCTATCAGGTCAGGTGGGGATGGAGGCGGACGGGACAATTCCAGAGAGCCCGATGGAGCAGCTTGAACTAGCGTTAGAGAATGTGAAACGAAACGTAGAAGCAGCAGATATGGCCGTGGAAGATATAACGAAATTAGTATTTTATCTCGTAGGAGAGTTCGATGCTGAGAGCAGAAAACGAATCATGGGGCAGTTTTTAGGCGATCATCTGCCTTGTATGACGATGATTTATGTCGTGGCATTGGCTTCTCCTGCTTTTAAGGTAGAGGTGGATGCTTGGGCGTGTCAGGAGATCGTTTTAGTTGATGGAGCGGTTTAATAGATAAAAGATTGGGATACTGCAACCCAATCTTTTTTTATTTTGTACATAATATAATTTCTTTTTCCGTTGTTTATAGAATAGATTATCTCATTTCTATTACCTTGTTATCCTCTATATGGTAATATTAGGGTAATGAATTAGTGGGTCTAATGACATTTGTTTTTGATTTTATAACACACCATAGATAAGCATACATCACTCTAATCAAAAGGAGAGATTTGATGCCGTTCATGGAGGTTCAGAATGTAAGTAAACGATATAGCAATGGTGATGGGATAGAGGGTCTGTCATTTTCCATCGAAGCAGGTGAGGTTGTGGCACTGCTTGGGCCTAATGGTGCCGGGAAGACGACAACGATTCGGTGTGTAACAGGTCTATATAAACCAGATGGAGGGGAAATTCTCATAGAGGGTTTCCCGCCTGGTCATGCCCATGTCCAAAAACAAGTAGCTCTTATTCCAGATCAGCCATATTTGTATCCAGACTTAACGGCTGCTGAACATGTTCAATTCCGGGCACGTGGATATCATAAAGGCTTAAAACAGATCAAGGAAAAGGTATATGAAGCGTTGAAAGAAGTACATATGGAAGAGAAGATGAATGAACTGTGCGGAAGGCTTTCAAGAGGCCAAAAGCAGCGTGTCGTCTTAGCAGGAGCCATTGTTCAAGATGCCTCCCTTTTTATATTAGATGAACCGACTGTCGGGTTAGATATTCCATCAAAACAGTGGCTGTCGGATTGGCTGAGACAAAAAAGCAGTCAAGGTGGGTCGGTCTTTGTGTCGACTCATAGTCTGGAGTTTGTCCTTGATACGGCTAGCAGGGTTGTATTGATTCGAGACGGTGCCATCATGAAGAGTATGGGTGTTCCTCAATTAAAGGAAGAACAGGTTGAGTGGAGGGCAGAAGTTATTCAACTTTTGGGGGAGTGGTCAAGTGAATAACACACTCTCCCTTTTATGGATGAAATCTCAAAGGCGCTTGATCAATAAAAATCAAGAAAAGAAAATGCCTTTTCTGATCTTACTTCTTTTCATAGCGGCAATTGGTTTTCAGCTAAGCGCAGTTTTAAGTATGGGTGATTGGGATACAAGCGCAGCAGGATGGATCATTGTCTGTTTGTTTGTTCTTTATACGGGTTTTGGTTTGTTTACGAATCGGCTGCCTAGTCAGATGAACGATATCATTTGGTTATATGGAAATGGCGCTTCTTTATGGACGGTTGTTATCAGTGTGTGGATGTATCACATTTTCTGGCGAGGGGCTCTTCTCGTTATCTCTGCTTTGGCTGCGGACCTTCTTCTGTTTTTTATGACGCAGCAGTACCCGTTTCTGCTTGGCAAATCACTTATCCTGACAGGGCTGTTATGTTTGGTTGAAACTTGGATGATTGCGGTGTCTTGTGCTAGAAGCATTAGAGTATACAAGCGACTGCTCTTACTCGGCTTTGTATTGATGTTTTTCAGCTATGCACTGCTTGTTTTGAATCAATTAATGATGAAACAGCCCTCGTTGATGAACTTTGCTGATTCTTTGATGTTTCAATCTGGACGTATGATCGAAGAGTTCTCCATTCTTTCTGTCTTCATTTTTATTGGAGTGATGTTTCTATCCTTCATGATGATGTACAAGGCTAGTCATCGTTTAGAAATGAAGGAGTCTTTAGTCAAGGAGGCAGTATTTTGGGAGAAATTTGAGGGGAAACATATTCAATCAAGTCCAATCGTTCAAAAAAAGAGCAGGACATGGTGGGGACTTCCGGCATTAACGGGCAGCTGGGCTTTTCTTTGGATTGAATTATTGCTGATAAAAAAATATATGATTTTCCATGTACTATCTACTATGCTGTTAATTGGTACTTACTATGTTGTCTTTACTTATTTTTTAGATTGGCTGAATCTATTCTTGATCGTCATCGCGGCATCCGTTCTTTTTAGTTCATATTATGCAGGGATTGTAAGACACGCGCAAACAGGAGCGCTTTACCTTTTTCCAGGCGTTTTATATCAAAAAATCATTCTGTTAGAGGTGTTTCAAACCTTTTGGCTGTATGCTTTCTACTTGATTTCTCTTTATTTGGTTGAGATTCAGGATGTTTTGTATTGGACCTTATTTGGTGGAGGAGTTTATATATGGATTTTGGCCATACGACTCTTTGCCTTTATGCAGCCTCTGAGACGAGAAATGAGTTTTGCTTTGGCCGCCTATTATCGATCCTTGCTATTTGCGTCTGTGATCAGTGCTATGGTCATTATTAGTATTCATCTCATCACTGATGGCTTGTTGACTACAATTATATCTCTAGCGGCTGGGGCTGGATTTTATGTGCTTTGTTATCGATACCGTGCGGTTCATTAAAAAGAGGAGTTGATTGTAAATGAAACCAGAAAATAAGTTATCTCAATCAGTTCAACAATTGGCCAATACAAATGAAGTAACGATCGTTCAAGCAATAGGAGATTTAAGAAAATATGGAAAAGATGCAGTGCCCGTCCTTGTTGAGGCTTTAAAAGAAAAAGGCTCTCTGCGGAACATTGCAGCAGCTGTACTTGGTGAATTTGGAGCAGATGCGGGGGACGCAGCAGAACCGCTAGCTCGGCTATTAGAAAGTGACGAAGAAGATACAAGAATGGCCGCTGCCATGTCACTCATGAGGATTGGGCAGCCTAGCTTGCCATTCCTTCTGGCACTGGCTAAACATTATGAGGGACCTACTTGTTTCTGGGCATCATGGTGTATCTCTTGGATTGATCCATCAAAAATTGAAAAAAACATGTACGAGTGCTTAAAACAAGAACAAGAAAATCCAACAGGCAGCGTTACTCCTTTTGCTGCAGAGGAAGCTTTAGGGAAGATTATTGCTTTTCAGCTAAAGGAAAAGGGGGATGAATAGTGGAAACGCAGAAACTCAACTGGCCTGAGAATCTTCCTTGGATTTACCCTTCAGATCAAAGGAGTTTTTAGGGGCAGTTAATAGGTCGGAAAATGGGAGATACCGACTGGTTAGAAAAACATTCAATTGGTTAGTAAGTATCAAGGAGGAGAGAGTGTTGTTTCAATCAAACAAAGAATTAAAAAGAAACGTCATTTTTTTCGCAGGTGTTGGAGTGGTTTTGCTGATTTTAATAATGCTGAAATGGTTGCCGATTTCTGCAGACTGGGAAATGTCGTTGATTTTATTCGGTTTGGGAATTTTGTTTTATTTGAAGCGTGTGCTGCGAGAAGAAGAAAGTCATAAGTCATAAGTATTCAGTATGATACCTAGAATATAGATTCTAGGTTTTTTTATTAAATTTACCTTAAAACGAACTTTTTCACATGGGGATGGAAACCATTTTTTTAAAAGTGTGGTAGGATAAATATGCTTTATCTTTATATTGTCCGAAGGAGCTGTCGAGTTGAAGGGATCTAGGGTTGAGTTTATTGATAGTTTGCGTGGTTTTAGTTTATTAGGTATTTTGATTGTGAATATGCTTAATTTTCAATATGATTATGATTTTGAGAAAATGTTTGATTCGAGTTTTTGGGGACAGGAATTTGGTGTATATGTGACGGAAATTTTGTTCCAAGGGTCTTTTTATCCTATTTTTTCCTTTTTGTTTGGGTATTCTTTTATCAAGCTGATTGAATCGACGAAGGCTAAGGGACTGAATACGAATGCCATTGTCGTTCGCCGAGGTTTTGGTCTTATTGTGCTTGGGATGCTGCATTACATCTTTATTTGGAACGGTGACATTCTTCTTTATTATGGAGCTTGTACGTTTTTCTTGATGATGTTTTTGAGCAGCCGGATTAAAACAATGCTGATTTGGTCGGGTGTGTTAGGGGCGTTGTCTTTAGTTGTTGTGCCATATATGATGAAACTCGTTTATGGGAGCGATGAACTTTTAACTGATGTGTATGCGAAGGGAGCGTATGGGGATATTTTGCTCAGCCGGGTTACGGTTGAAGACGATATGCTGATTGTGACCATCATTCTGGCGATCGTGACCATTACGCTTATGCCGATACTAGGGTTTCTTTTCGGTACGATGATGGTGGGGCCGTTCGCATTGCTAGGTATGGTGATTGGTAAACGTGGACATCTGACAGAAGAAGATCGAGGTATGGCCTATCGAAAAGGCTGGGTCTGGATGATTGTCGTTGGGCTTGCACTAAAATGTGCAACGTTTATTGATGCGCCTTGGAGTGAATTTGTTATGATTTTCGGTGGATATGTGTTGGCGATCGGGTATATTCAAGCTTTTATTGTATTCTACTATTCGAAAGCAGCCCAAGGCCTTAAACGTCTGCTTGCAGGGCTTGGTCGTTTGTCCCTATCAAACTATTTGGCGCAGTCGATCATTTGTACAACAATTTTCTATTCTTATGGACTTGGTCTATTTGGAGAGATGGGGTCAATGTTTGGACTGCTACTAGCTCTCGGACTGTATACTGCACAGCTGTTCATCAGCTATCTCTATTTGAAAAAATGGAGAAGAGGTCCGGTGGAGTGGATGATGGGAAAATGGGTGTATTGGAGATAAATTTTTCGGGGAAGACCGCATAGCTGAAGAGCTGTGTGGTTTTTTTAGTTGAGTTGCAATCAAAAAATGGTTGATTATTCTTTTAGTGTGTATATAATGTATATATAGTGTATATACAATATTCCGTTCCAAACACCAGTACAGAAAAAAGAGGTTTTTATATGCAAATTACGATTTCAAACCACTCTAAGGAGCCCATTTATGAGCAAATTACGAATCAAATCAAATCGATGATTTTAACGGGGGAGCTGGCGGAAGGTGCGGCACTGCCGTCTATTCGAAAGTTGGCGAAGGATTTACAAATCAGCGTTATCACAACAAAGCGAGCATATGAAGAGTTAGAGAAGGCAGGTTTTATTTATTCGATTGTTGGTAAGGGATCATTTGTTGCTGAGCAAAACCTAGAGGTCATGAGAGAGAAGAAATTGAAGGTGATCGAGGAACAGCTCGGAGCCGTTGTCACAAACGGGAAAGAATTAGGTTTATCTTTTGATGAATTGCAGCAGTTATTAAAGTTTTTATATGAGGAGTGAGATGAGTGGAGCATGTGATTGAATTCAAAGGAGTATCGAAACGATTCAAAGATTTTTCCGTTCAGGATCTGGATTTACAGGTTAAGAAAGGCTTTGTCACAGGGTTTATTGGAGAGAATGGAGCGGGTAAGTCGACTACCATTAAAATGATCATGAATTTGTTAAAACCCGATTCAGGTGACATAAAGGTTTTTGGGTTGGATTATCAAACTCATGAAAAAGAGATTAAGGAAAGAATCGGATTTGTTTACGATGCCAATGTTTTCTTTCCAGGGTTGAATTTAAAGGACATCAAACGGATTGTGGCTCCTGCCTATAAACGCTGGGATGACCAGCTTTTTGATCAATATATTGAACAGTTTGGTCTGCCGCTGAATAAAGCGATCAAAACATTTTCAAAAGGGATGCAGATGAAGGCGTCACTTGCGATTGCGCTGTCGCATCATGCAGAGCTGATTATCATGGATGAACCAACTGCTGGTTTGGATCCGGTTTTTAGAAGAGAGCTGCTCAGCACGTTACAAGAATTGATGATTGATGGAGATCGGACGATCTTTTTTTCGACGCATGTGACGACTGATTTAGACCGGATCGCAGATTATATTGCGTTTATACAAAATGGAAGATTGGTCTTTCAACAGTCGATTCATGAAGTGGCAGAAAGTTATGCGCTTGTGAAAGGAAGCCTGGAGTTATTGGATCGAGACACAGAAAAGGCGTTTGTCCATATTCAGCGTACGGCAGCCGGATTTGAAGCGTTAACAGATCGGATTGATGAGGTGAAACTTATTTTTGGGGATGCTGTTGTGATTGAACCGGCGTCGCTTGAGGATATCATGTTTTATTTGAAAGGCGGGGTTGCGCATGTTTCATTTAATTAAGCGTGATGTTATTTTGCAAAAGAAGCAGTTACTTATTTTTATTCCGTTTATCTTATTTTTTATTTTCATGGATGTTCATCCAGTATTGACGTTTCTAGTCGCTAGTGTTTTCATTCCATTTAACACATATGCGTATGATGAAAAGGCAGAAACGAATATTCTATTAAACTCCTTGCCCTATACACGTAAAGAAATTATCGCATCACGTTATCTTGGCGCCATTTTCTATATGAGTATTGCGATCGTGCTGACAAGTGGTGCATTATTTGTGTTTGGGAAGCTGTTTTCGCTGTCAGATATTGCGATTGGCAGCGGGTTGTTTTTATTGTTCGCGGCGTGTACGTTTCCATTGTTTTATATCTTAAAGCCTGGTTATATCACAACGGCAGTGATCATTGGCTTTATCGTATTATCTGCTATGGGACCGCCTGTTGTTCTCTATTTAGCAGAGCAATTCAGTGGGATCACTGATTTTATCATGAACTTATCGATTCCTGTTTTATATACGGGGTCAGCTGTGCTGATTATGCTCTTCTACTTGCTGTCTTGGGGACTTTCTACTGCGATTTACCAGAGGAAAGTGTTTTAGGAAAAATAGCAGAAGCTGCTTTATGTTGATCATGATCGCAATATAAAACAAAACGCTCGTAGTGTTTTGTTTTATAGACCAAGAAGATGTTAGTGAGAATCCACCTGTGACTGGTTCTATGGAATGGAATCAAATTAATATGCAATTGTCTTAGATTTCCCTTCTCACAGTGAATCCCTTTATTTTAGAGTGCTGTTCGGCGGCAAGGGAACGGTATGGGTAGACGGGATTCGAATTGAGGAAATGGACGAAAAGACATCTACAATGATCAATATGGTGGAGGATTGATATTGTCGGATGTTCCTATGAATTTACAGTTTTAACTTGAGAAGACCGTGTGAAACGGTATCAGCTCGTAGAGAATCTTGTTTCTTTACGAGTTTTTTTAATATGAACCACCTAATAGAACTAATCGAAATTAACTATTTGGTGTTAAAGCATTTGTAGATATTATACAAGGTAACTGTGAGTTGAACATCAAAGTTTTTTGAAACCTAAGTTTTGTAATTATGTGCAGGTAGTCTTTTTGACGAAATGATTTAAAGGGCTTTTGATTTATTTTTTGCGTTTTATCTTATTGCTAACATAGTCTTTATCCTTATTTTACTTTCATCAATAGGTTGAATATAATGGTTTTATTTTACTATTTATTATATATTTTGTATGTAATGTTGAAATTATACAATTTAAGTGACAAAATATAAATAAGGGGGAGAAAATAATCAAAGAAAAGGGGAATACTTATGGGTTTATCGACACGTCAAAAACTATTCGGATTTGGTTTTATATCAATAATCGCAACAATCGTAGTAACGTCTGTTGCTTTCATCAGTGTTAGTCAAAACTTTTTAGTAGCGAAGCTTGGTATTGAAATAAGTACAGCTGAAACAATTGCAGATCTTATTATGGCAGGTGGAACAGTCGCAACTATTATTGGTATTGTTGGAGCAACTACAGGCGTAGGGCTTGCTTTAGCTGGAGCTATTGGGGCTTTAAAGGCAATAGCAAAAGCGCAGGGGAGAAAAGCAGTAATTAACTACTAATCTTTGTCTTCTCCCCCTATTACTCTATATTAGGTGATATTATATGAGGTTAGCTTTAATATTTGAAAAAATGTATTTTAGAAAGAAAATAGATGAAGCATCATTACCTCAATGGTTAGGTAGTGCTGCATATTTATTTCTATTTATGAGATACTTAATCATTTACCCAGCTATAGGTATTAGCTTATTTTTTGTTTTAAAGGCTGGATTATTAGACATATCACTAATCAGTACTATAGGTTGCTTCTTAGCAATTATTGATGCGAGAGATTTTCCTGCAAAAAATTATTTAGTTTACACTTTACATCAAAATATCGTTGTGAATAGAACAGAATCATATAGAAGAATTTATTGGCAGGTTTATTTTTACTATTTAGGTAAAATTATACTGAAATTTTTCTTGATATTTTGTTTGCCTATGTTCATGATTGGACATCTAATAGGAATCATCTCTTTGTTGCTAATAGTGATATTAATAATTTTAACAGTGATGAATCTTTCTTCTTATCAGTTTTATAAAAGCTACTTTCAAAAAGGACATGGCCAAAATGTGCGACTATTAAAGCTCATTTTAGTATGTTTTACTGTCTATATTGTATTGTTATCAATTTTACATCTTTTTAAGTCGGAAATTATCCAAATCTATAATCATTTACAATTTGATATATTCAACATCTTGACGGAACTGTTCATCGTCTGTTCGGTTCTGTTTATTCTGTCTATGATACTTCACTATTATAAGTTGGTTCGGAAAATTGGTAAAGAAGAAGTAAATACAAAAGAAGCTGTTGATCAGTATAGGCAAGGGTTTATAAAGTTGATTTTCTTTAACAAAGATATCTTGCTTTTAAAAAGGACTTACCATAATAAAATAAAGTTTTTAAAATATTTATATGTTCTGCATGTATGTTCATTAGCAACTATTCCGATGTTAGTTAAATTAATTTTGAAGAATAATTCTTATGTTATAGTATCCATCATATTTATAGCTGTGGCTTTCTCTAATTTTATAACCGATTACTTAAAAAAGGTTATGAGTCCTGATATTGAATTTTTTGCATTGCCACCCAATACTGCATGGAACATTTCTTTAAATGAAATATTAATACAGAAAGTTTACTTATATATAATTTTATCTGGGATACCAGTAATCTTTAGTGTCATCACAATGACCATCTTACATATTCCTTATCCAATCATGTTTGGTGTTGCTCTTTTAATTGTTTTTGTATTTATCAATATGGGGCTAGCCGCGACCATTGGTGCGATACTTTTCCCGAAGATAAATCCTGAGAGTGACTATGAAATAGGAAACTCCAGTAAAGCAGTCATGTTTGAAAATGTTTATTTGTACATAATCTCTGTTTTGCTTTCCTTTATTTTTATTATAGAGATTTTTAACGTGGAGATGCCTTTTCATTTAGGAAAGTACATAGTAACTTTAATTGTTATTCAGTTTTCTATTATCGTCGTCGCGGTCTTATATTTGAGAAATACCAAAGTGAAGGATGTGATTAAAAATGCAAGTTAAAGAAGCATCTTTTAGTTATGGAAATAGTCTGATCTTTGAGAAGATCAATTTGGAATTGAAACCGGGTGAGATTGTTGCGATAGTTGGTTCTAATGGTTCTGGTAAATCTACATTATTAAAGTGTATAGCAGGTATTTATGAGTTAGATAGTGGTGACATTACGAAAGAAGTCGAGGAAAATGTAGTGTTCGTGCCCGACGTTCCTAGATCGTATGAATATTTAACAGGATTTGAATATCTTGAGTTTATACAAGCTGTTTCTAAGAAAAGAGATGTTTCAAAAGTTCATGGTATTTTAAAGGACTATACTCTATATCCGAATAAGGATAAATTGATTAAACATTATTCTCACGGTATGAAACAAAAGTTAGCGCTTTGTGCCGCACTCATTAATGAAGAGATTCATTATTTATTATTAGATGAACCACTCACTGGTATTGATAAGAAAAGTCAAAAAGTAATCATTGAAAAGTTTAAAGAACTTACAAGCAAACAATGTTCCATTGTATTCTCAACACATCAAATCGAAACTTTAAGAGAGATATGTGATAAGGTTTTTTACTTAGAGGATCAGTATGAAGAACTTGTTTATAAATAAAATTAGACTTTCAGCAGTGTCCATTTTTTTATTTATCATTCTTCATGTAGTATTCGGGGGGATTGGTTTTATATTAACTAAAAAAGCACCCTCAGATATCATATATGTAGAGGATAGTATGTACCTTTATTTTACCAACAATTTTTTATACTGTATGGTTCTTGTCGCTGGCGTCGTCACAGCAGGCTTACTTACTACCTTTCTTATCGCTTCAAATGCATACTTGCTTGGAGTGACAATGAAGGGAGCCCTCTTATTAGGTCATGATGTTGGATACATTTTTTATCATATTTTGCATGGAGTGATTGAGCTTCCTGCAATCTACTTTTTCTTTAAAATTGGTATTTATCCAATGATTTTATTTTTAAAATACTTTGTTTTAGGTAACAAGTTTGACTTTTGGAAAGATGTTTATACAGTGATCAAAAACTTTATTTATGGGACAGTGTTGTTATTTTTGGCTGCTTTAGTTGAATTTTTATTATAGTGTATGTCTTAAGGAGATGAACATGTTAAAAAAAGAGAAGCTTTCATTGCTATTTATCTGGAGCTTAATTATCATCATTCATTTCATAGTGTCGCTTTACATTACAGAAGCTATTTCTGCCCCTTTGTTACAAGAGTCATCAATTAATGTAGGGGAAAATACTGTGATAGTAATGACAATTGTACTTTTAATTTTAGCATCATTCATTGATATTGTGATTGTTTCTTTACTCATTCATATTAGCTCTGTCATGATGAATATTAGAATAAGTATAATGAAAAGTTTTTTCATCGCTAGCTTATTTAATCTCATTTTGAATCTAAACCAAGTGATAAAAACTATTGCTTTATCAAACGCAAATAAATTAACAATAGAAAATTTCCCATCGAATATCTTCTTCAATCCATTCTTTTATCTAGGTTTAGTTGTTGTTGGTGTATGGTTAAGGTATTTTGAGAAGAAACCAATTTTACAAATCATTTTGATTGCGGTTGTCATTTGTGTATATAAATCTTTGTCTGTGTTTATTTAAAAGTACAAAAAGGGGATTTAATTTATGTCATCAAAGAGAAATTCGGATCTGATTTTTTATGTAGGTGTTGGAATCGTTATCTTACTTATTGCTTTTTTAAAGTTTAGCCATATTTCTGGTCCGATGGAGGTCGTGTTGATCTTAATCGGATTAATAATTTTATTTGCCATTAAGATTCTTACTAGAGAAAAAAAGAAGTAATGTCTTGGCAAACTATGTTTTAAAAATATAATGAGGGCATGATCGAATAGCATATTACATATAGATAGCTGTTTGATTATGTCTTTTTTATAATTGTTCTGTTGTCACCTATTAGAAAAAATACTTACTCTTGAAAATCTCTAAATCCTTTATATAAAAATAATATATTTAGAGAGGTTTTTTATGTCAGAATATTTTGTTAATAGTGTTTTCCTCAAAAAAACAATTGTTTTTTAAGGGTAGATTTATTATGATAATATACATCGAAAGATTGATGTTTCTCAATCAGAATGAAAATTCTGATTTTTACTTTTTATGTTGTTTGTTGATGAGGGGGAAGAAAAGTGGCTCAAAAGGAATTAAAGAGAGGGTTAAGTGCCCGCCATATTCAAATGATCGCTCTTGGCGGCACAATCGGTGTTGGCTTATTTATGGGGTCAGCGAAGGCCATTCAGTGGACAGGTCCATCGGTTCTTCTAGCGTACGCAGTGTGTGGTATTTTTATCTTTTTTATTATGCGTGCGATGGGAGAAATGTTATATCTTGAGCCGAGTACAGGGTCATTTGCTACATTCGGGCATCAATATATTCATCCGCTTGCAGGGTATATGACGGCTTGGAGTAACTGGTTCCAGTGGGTCATTGTCGGAATGTCTGAAATCATTGCGGTTGGGGCTTATATGAAATATTGGTTCCCAGAGCTGCCTGCGTGGATTCCAGGGTTAATTGCGATGATCATTTTAGGAGCAGCCAATTTAATTTCGGTTAAGTCGTTCGGTGAATTTGAATTTTGGTTTGCGATGATCAAAATTGTGACGATTATCTTGATGATTATTGCAGGTCTAGGCATTATTTTCTTTGGATTTGGAAATGGCGGGACGCCTATTGGTTTGTCTAATCTGTGGGCGCACGGCGGGTTCTTTACAGGTGGATTTACCGGGTTCTTGTTTGCATTGTCGCTCGTCATTGCTGCCTACCAGGGTGTTGAGCTGATTGGGATTACAGCAGGTGAAGCACAAAATCCAGAAAAGACGCTGACCAATGCCATCAAAAGTATCATCTGGCGTATTTTGATTTTCTATATCGGTGCGATCTTTGTCATTGTGACTGTGTATCCTTGGGATCAGCTGAATACCCTTGGCAGTCCATTTGTGGCGACGTTTGCGAAGATCGGGATTACAGCAGCGGCTGGTATTATTAACTTTGTTGTCATTACAGCAGCGATGTCCGGCTGTAATAGTGGTATTTTCAGTGCGGGCCGTATGCTTTATACATTAGGTGTGAATGGTCAGGCGCCTGCTTTCTTTACGAAAATTTCGAAGAACGGTGTACCTTATTTTGGGACATTCGCTGTGCTGATTGGTTTAGCGATAGGAGTGGTCCTGAATTATGTTTCTCCGCCAAACATTTTCGTCTATGTGTATAGTGCGAGTGTACTTCCTGGGATGGTGCCTTGGTTTGTCATTTTGATTAGTCATATCGGCTTCAGAAAGGCGAAGGGGGCAGCGCTTGATCAGCATCCGTTCAAGATGCCGCTAGCACCGTTTTCTAACTATCTTACAATCGGATTTTTATTAATGGTTCTTGTGTTTATGCTCATTAATCAGGATACGCGTATTTCTCTTATTGTAGCAATTGGGTTCTTGATTTTAGTGGCACTTAGCTTTTTTGTATTTGGAATTGGAAAACGAAAACCGATTGAAACAGCTTCTTCTGATCAAACGGTGAAATAATCAAAAGCGTTGCGGGATGGACCGCAACGCTTTTTTTATTTAGAGTGAAGCTTTTACACGGTTAAAGACATCTGGATAGTTGGTGAAAAGACCGGTAACGCCGTATTGCAGAAGACGTGTCATGTCTGCTTCGCTGTTGACCGTATATGGATGAAGGAGGAGTCCATGGCTTCTGACCTGCTGGACGTTTTCAGGTGTTAATGCTCTAAAATTCGGTCCGACCCCTACAGCGTACGTTTTGATGAAGTTGAGCTGATCGTCTGTGATCGATGCCATTTGTGCTCTGTCTAATAGTTGTACTTTTGGCAGGCGTGGAGCTAATTTCTGCAGCTTTAGCAGGCTGTTTTCACTAAAGGATTGAATGATGACCTGGCCTTTTCTTGTGTGTTTCCCAAGAAGGTGATGTTTCTTTAAGGCGGCCAATAGTTTTTCTTCCATTTGCGGATAAAGGTCTGGTTTTTTTGTTTCAATATAATAATTCTCTCGTTTGCCGAAATAGCGCAGCACCTCATCTAATGTAAGGACTCTCTGTCCGATATAGTTGGCATTTTGTCTGTCGGGATTTGCTTCGTTAAACCATGTACCAGCATCAAGCTGTTTGATTTCAGCAAGTGTGAGGTCTTTGACCCAGCCTGTTCCGTTAGTGGTTCGATCAACGGTTTCATCATGCATCACGATGAGATGTCCATCCTTTGTCATTTGAAGGTCGAGTTCGAGGTAATCTGCATTCATCTTTGTGGCGAGCTTGTAGGAAGCCAGGGTATGCTCTGGTGCATACCCTGATGCTCCGCGGTGTGCAACGGTTAAGATGCGATCTGGAGATAAAAGATGTTCATGTGCCGATACGGTGGCCGGCACCCACGCAAAAGACAGTAAAGCAAAAGAGAGCAACACGAAAGCAAGTAATCTACTTTTCTTCATATTTTAACCTCCTTTTACGGTAACTGCCTCCATCATAAGAAATAGATGTAAAGAGCATGTTGGGCGGATATGAATCTTTTATGTGATTTTCATTAAGCTTGCTCTACGCGCTTTCCTGTATTCCATGTCATGGCGAGAAAAACAATCGCAAGCACACAAGAACCAACCAGTAAAATGAAGCCTCCTGTCCAGTCATAGTGATCTACGACGACACCCATCATGGCATTGGCAAAGGCAGAGCCGCCAATGTAGCCGAAGAAGCCTGTCAGTCCGGCAGCAGTGCCAGCCGCTTTTTTCGGAGCGAGATCAATGGCTTGAAGCCCAATGAGCATAACAGGTCCGTAAATCAAAAAGCCGATGCTGATAAGGGCAATGTTATCGACCATTGGATTGCCTGCAGGGTTTAGCCAGTAAACAAGAACGGCAATTAACACCCCGGCCATAAAGATGACGCCAGCTGGTGCGCGGCGGCTTCTAAAGAAGCGGTCACTGATCCAGCCGCACAATAATGTACCGGGAATGCCTGCATATTCATAAAGAAAATAAGACCAGCGTGAATGCTCTGGTGAAAAGCCCTTTGCTTCTGTTAAGTAGGTCGGCGCCCAGTCAACGACACCGTAACGAACAAAGTACACAAACACGTTAGCAATGGCGATATACCATAGGAATTTATTGTTGAGTACATATTTAAATAAAATCTCTTTCACTGTTAATTCTTTTTCTTGATCCTCATAGTTTTGTGCCGGATAGTCATTTCGATATTCCTCGATTGGCGGAAGACCAGTGGATTGCGGGGTATCCCGTACGAGAAGAATGATCACGAAGGAGACGATAATGGCAATGATGGCAGGGAAGAAAAAGATACTTTTCCACGTCGCAAACAGCACAATTCCTAATGTGATAAGCGGTGCAAGAATCCCTCCGCCGATATTGTGAGCGACGTTCCAAATGGACATTTTCGTACCACGTTCACTAACCGAAAACCAGTGCGCCATCGTACGTCCGCATGGCGGCCACCCCATGCCTTGAAACCAGCCGTTTAAGAACATGAATAAAAACATGATCCATACACTGGACGTGACCCATGGAAATGAGACAAATAGGATATTGATAAGAGCTGATAAAAAGAGCCCGGCAGCTAAAAAGTATCTGGGGTTACAGCGGTCTGAAATCATCCCCATGATGAATTTACTAAAGCCATAAGCAATGGATACAGCTGCGAGTACAAAGCCTAATTCACTTTTCGTGAACCCCTCTTCCTGTAGATATGGAATGGCAAAAGCGAAATTTTTGCGCAGCAAATAGTAGCCCGCATACCCGATAAAGATGCCTAGAAAGACTTGCAGCCGCAGCCGCTTATACGTCTCATCTGTTTTGGCATCATCAAGCCTGTCGATATGTGGAGCAGGTTTAAACCATTTGAACATAAAGATCCTCCTTTTGTAGATGTCCGATTGACTGAAGCAAAAGTACGAGAATGGCTTTTGATCCTGTACCCTTTCAGAGACAAAAGAATTGTTAGCGCTTTCTTTTGTACTCCCATCATATCGGATGGAAGAGACGTTTATGATGAGGCTTTTGTCATAAATTTGGAAAAATGGTTCGTGGAGTAACAAAAAAATCCGCACAATGGCGGATTTTTCTTAGCTGCGGTTATAGAGACACATTAATTTTCGCAGATTTCTTTAGTTTTTCAATTTCTTTTTGTACTTCTTTCTGCTTTTCTTGAGATTCTAGCTGTTTTTTAATTTGTGATTTAACCTCTTTGTATTCTGGTACTTTTTGCTTTTGTTTTTTCATTTGGTCTGCGTATTGGTCATAGTACGCTTTGACATCTTTCTCAGAAACGGAGGCTGATTTAATTTCTTTGTCGACATATTGGCTGTATTTGATGCTGTCGGCAATGTCGCTTTTCAGCTGATCCAATGTGAGTCCGCTCTTTTTAAGTGCTTCTTCGAATTGAGCGTTGTCTTTAAACTGTTTCTTTTCTTCCTTTAGCTGCTTATCTATCTCTTTGTCAGAGGCTTTGAACCCCTTCTTCTCGGCATCTTGCAGGATGAGCTCTTGGCCTACGAGCGCATCAATGGTTTGTTTCTTGACTGCTTTTTCGCCTTCTTTAGAAGTTGGGTCTTGCCCGGACTGCTGAAGCTGGCCTTGAATGGTAGATAAGGCGCTATTGTATTCACTGCCTGTGATTTTGTCTTTGTTGACGGTCGCAACGACCTTTTGATCATCGATTTTTTGTGCGTCTAATTTCTTTTGCATTTCTTCCATTTGCTTTTGCTGCTCTTTTTGATCAGCCTGTGTTGTTTCCTTGTTTTTGGCTGAATCGTTTTGCTTATCTTGTTTGGCATCGTTTGACGAGCAGGCTGCAAGTCCAACAGATAACAAACAAGCGATGAGTGTGTATGATACCTTTTTCATCATTTTCTCTCCCTTCGGTATGAGAACGTCTAGTGCGCATTCTAACCGTTTTTTAGGAAAAATAAAACCGTACAGACAATTTGTTAGCGGATTGACATGTTTTTTATCTGTTTGTCCTCATTTTGTCTTCTCATAGTCATCTTATGACAAACTCAATTGTGGAATAATTGTTCCATCGCTTCGTCGATATCGGTGATTGGCTGGCGGCAGCTGTAGTTTTCACAAATATACACGGTGGTTTTTCCATCAATTGTTTTGTAATCTTTTGTAAAGGGCGCGAGCTTCGCTAATTCTTCCCCTGTTTCGGCAGTCAATATGATATCAAATGGCACGAAGCGTTTTTGAAGCGCCTGTAAAAGCTGTTCTTTTTGAGGGTCGCCGTTTTTTCCGAGAATGATGATTTCTCTTTTCGTTGCATATTGACTTAAGAGCCCTTGCAGAAACGCTGTATGACCGCTTGGATAGGACGAGACATCGACATAAAAGGCTTGGAACATCTGATGATCTAATGTGTCTAGCCAATCCTGACGTCCGGTCAGTCTGCTTAGCATGAGAAGGTGCTTGAGTGCAGTGCTGTTGCCAGAAGGCATAGCACCGTCGTACACTTCTTTTTCTCGAACGAGGAGCGATTCCGCATCTGATCCCGAGAAGAAAAAGCCCCCTTTTTCCTTGTCCCAAAACAGCTCAAACATGTTCTCAGCAATGGCTGAGGCTTTTTCCAGCCAATCTAATTCAAAGGTCGCTTCGTATAAAGACATATAGGCTTTTAGCATATGTGCATAATCCTCGATAAAGCCGAGATGCTTCACGTCACCTTCTCTGTAGCGGACCATGAGCCGCTCATGTTGAATAAGATGTGTTTCTAGAAAAGACATCGCCTGCTTCGCCATATGGATCGCTTCCTCTGCATCAAAGACCTTTCCTGCTTTGGCGAGAGCTGCGATCATCAGCGCATTCCAAGATGTGAGCACCTTGTCATCGACAAGCGGCGCGGGTCGCTGCTGTCTGACTGATTGTAAGATATGCTGGGCTTCTTGCAGCTTTGACCGAAGGGTTTTATCGTCGATCGAAAAAGAGGCCTTGATGTCCTCAAAAGAGGTGGAAATGGTATGAGGGATGTTTTCCCCTTCAAAGTTCCCCTCTTCTGTGATGTGATAGACTTCGCAAAATAAAGCGCCAAGCTCCTCCTCTAAATGGGTGATGATCTCATCTTTTGACCAGACGTAATATTGCCCTTCTTTCCCTTCAGAATCTGCATCTATCGCTGAATAAAAGGAGCCGCCAGAATTCATCATCTCTTGTTTAATAAATTGGATCAGGCGTTGGACAAGCTTTTTATATTCAGGTTTTGAGGTGAGCTGATACGCTTCTGTGTAAGCTTCCATCAACAGGGCATTATCATACAGCATTTTTTCAAAATGCGGCACAAGCCATTTTTCATCCGTCGAATAACGAGAAAAGCCTGACCCAACATGGTCGTATATACCGCCATTTGCCATCCCATCTAACGTTTTCGCGACCGCATATAACGCGTTCTCCTGTCCAGTCCATTCGTAATAGCGCATCAGAAATGAGAGCATATGAGGTGCAGGAAATTTTGGCGCGGAACCGAATCCGCCATACAGCGTATCAAAGCTGCTCATGAGCTGATAATAGGCTTTGTGAACTGCCTCTTGAGACAGTGTGTTTTCTGTCTGCCCTGCTGCTTTAATCCGCAGATTATTTGTCGCTTTCTCAGCCAATGATTCAATATGATCTCGGTCGTTATGGTACGCATCCAGCAATTGTGTCAGTGCCTCGATGAAGCCAGGACGCCCGTATGCACTTCTTTTTGGGAAATATGTCCCAGCATAAAAAGGCTTTTGCTCTGGCGTGACAAACACGTTCAACGGCCAGCCGCCTTGCCCCGTCATCATCTGACAAACAGACATATACATCGAGTCGATATCTGGACGCTCCTCACGATCGACTTTGATTGAAATGAAATGCTCATTTAAGATGTCAGCGACTTGTTGATCTTCAAAGCTTTCGTGTGCCATGACGTGGCACCAGTGACAAGTTCCTTTAGCTACCCATACCCAATCGATACGAAAACAGGTTTGTTTTCACGTTTCGCTTTTTCAAATGCTTCGTCTGACCATGTGTACCAGTTGACTGGGTTATAGGCGTGTTGGAGAAGGTATGGCGACTTTTCAGCGATTAATCGGTTGGGTTTATTGTTAGTGGGCATGGGATCACCTTCTTTCGATAAAGTTTCTTATCAGTATGGTCTTTCCAATATCTAATATACCAAATATCAAAAAAGAAGAGGTCTTTTAAGGTTAGCCTCTTCTTTTCTTTTTATAAGGTGATTCCAGACCTCAATTGGATAAAAGGCGACGTTCAACAATAGACATAAAAAAGTGAAGGATCATGCCTCCTAAACACACAGTTAAAATGGTTCCGATACCGATAGGACCTTTACATATATAAGCCAAAAATAAGAAAAAAGCATACAATACTGTTCTTGAAAATAGGAGGGTTCTTTTTGAAATATCTCGAATAATGAGTGTTAAATGATCGATAGGCGTTGATGCAAATTTTGTTTGAAGATAGATGGCTGTTCCAAGACCAATGAATACCAAACCAACTCCGAAACACGTCAGTTTGCTAAACCACATGCTTGTGTAGATGACATGTTTTATGAGGAACAACCACAGATCAATGCCTATTCCAGTCACGAATGCTGTAATCAAACCTAATAAAACAGGTTTTTTTCTTGTTAATATAGAGTTACAGAGTAAGATAATGACAGAGATAAGGACCTCCCAGCTTCCTACGGTAAGACCGACTTCTTTGGAAAGGCCAACCAAAAGGGCATCGAATGGGGAAGTACCTAGTCCTGATTGTATTGTTAAAGAAATGCCTAAACTTAATACGAATATACCTAGTCCGTAATAAACATACTTCTTTTTATTAGACATGATTTGTATTTCAAGATATTTCTTTTGTCATTAAGATGTGTGGAATTCCGTCTTCCATAAATTCATCTGAAGTAGTTTGATAGCCCAGTTTTTTATAAAAGCCTTCTGCATGTGTTTGCCCATGCAGCTTAATCTTAGAAATGCCTTTTTCTTGCATGATTTTTTCCAGCTCTCCAATGATGATTTTGCCTAAACCATACTTACGATAAGGTTTTAGGATACAGATTCTTTCCAGTTTACCTGTATGATCAACGATGCGCACACGGCCTGTGCCGACAGGCTGATTCTCATGATATACCAAGACATGCTGGCATTGTTCATTGAGTGTATCGAATTGATCGAACTCATCGGATTCAGGTACTTGCTGTTCTTCAATGAATACCGATTTTCTAATATCTTGAGCAACATGTAAATCATTTTCATTTGTTATTCTTTTTATAATCATTATTTACCAATCCTTTTCTGATATTAGTCTGGACTCTATAGCACGCGTGTGTTCTTATAAAAGTAAGGTTAAATTATTTTCGTTGTAATTGCAACAAAAAATAGGTGTAATTGCAACAAAAAACATGTGAGGAGTTTTGGGTGTGAACGACATTTTACGAGAGATCGGCATGATAGCAAGAGCTTTAGATTCCATAAGCAATATTGAATTTAAAGATTTGGACTTAACGAGAGGGCAGTATCTCTATCTTGTACGTATATACGAAAACCCCGGTGTTATACAAGATAAATTGGCTGAAATGATAAAAGTTGACCGAACAACGGCTGCGCGGGCAATCAAGAAATTGGAAATACAGGGATTGATTGAAAAACAGCCGGACAGACAGAATAAAAAAATAAAAAAGCTGTTCACGACTGAGAAAGGGAAAAAAGTTTATCCTTTTTTAAAAAAAGAAGAAGAACATTCTACGAAAGTGGCCTGTTCTGATTTTTCACCTGAGGAAAAGGAAACCATTTTTAAACTTCTTCACAGAGTCAGGAAAAATGTAGAACGGGATTGGGAAAATGTGAAGAAGGGAAACAAAAGGGACTACTAAAGTACAAATTTAAACTTTAAAAGTTTTAGAGCACATTATGTGGTATAGTCCCTTCCATAAAAATATGTAATGGCATCAGGGGCAAGTGGCGTAACCAATGCTGACTAGCACCGGTTTATTTTCACGCTTGGCTTTGTCGAAGGCTTCTTGCCCCCACGGGTACCAGTGAACTGGGTTGTGGGCGTGCTGAAGGAGGTAGGGTGATTTTTCATGGATGAGTGGGTTGGGTGTTTCGTTGTTTGGCATGGGTCACCTTCTTTCTAAATGTTTTTTTAAGTATTCTCTTTTCTCCATTTAATATATCAGATTGCTGAGACCCGTCATCATTTGTCTGTAAGGTATTCCTAAAATGAAAAAAATCAAGGGCTATAAACCCTTGATAGCTACATCAATCGTAATGTTTTAACAAGATGGCTGAATTATGTCCTCCAAAACCAAAAGAATTGGATAGCCCATATTTCAATGGAAGCTGTCTTGCTTCTAATACAACATCTAAATTGCAATCTGGATCTTGATTCTCTACATTAATAGTTGGCGGAATTACTCCTCGTCTCAAACTTTCCACTAAAGCAATGGCTTCTACTCCGCCGGCAGCACCAAACATGTGCCCCGTCATTGATTTGTTTGCTGTTGTTGGAATTTCACTTGAACGTTCACCAAATAATTTCTTAATAGCTAAAACTTCTGAACGATCACCTACTTGTGTACTTGTTGCATGAGCACTAATAACATCGATGTCATCTGTTGATATGTTTGCACTTCTCAATGCTTTTTTCATGGCTAAGTAGGCACCCTTACCTTCTGGGTGGGATGCTACCATATGGTGAGCGTCTGAACTAGCTCCATATCCCACTACTTCACATAATATCGGCGCATCTCTAAGAATCGCGTTTTCTAATGATTCTAATACTAAGATACCTGCGCCTTCACTCATAACAAATCCATCTCTATCTGTATCGAATGGACGGCTCGCTCGACTTGGGTCTTGGTTTCTAGTAGATAGTGCATGTGCGTTTCCAAAACTAGCCAAGGATATCTGTGAGACGGCAGCTTCTGCTCCTCCGGCAAATATAATATCTGCATCATCATTTCGGATCGCATTGAAAGCTTCGCCAATAGCGGTGTTCCCAATAGAACAAGCTGTGACTGGTGACAATGATGGTCCTTGTGCTCCTAATTTTATGCTGATTTGGGCCGCAGCTGCATTTGAAATCATCATGGGTACAAGGCTGGGACTTACTCTCGAGGGACCTCGTTTATCTAATACATTCACATGATCAACAAGCGATTGGATGCCTCCGATTCCTGACCCAACATATACGCCTAAACGTTCAAGATCAACTTGATCTAACTGTAATTGTGAATTTTCTAATGCTTGTTCGGCTGCTGCTAAGGCAAACTGACTAAAACGATCTAATCGTTTTGCTTCTTTTCTTCCTAATATTTTATCTGCATCGAAATCACGAACGATTCCCGCTATTTTTGTTTTATAATCAGTCGTATCAAAAGAATCAATGAGAGATATTCCCGATTGTCCTTTCATTAGCTGATTCCAAAAGCTATTTACATCATTTCCTAGTGGAGAAATAACTCCCATTCCAGTAATGACAACTCTTTTCATGATCATTCCCTCCTTGTTTTTATTAACTTTAGCCATTGTGTTATCCTATTACAAGTTGTTGTTTATCCTAGTATAATTAATACTCTTTTAAAGGGAGATCTGAATGAAACCTGAAACTAGACTTCAAGCATTATCAGAATTTCTAAAGAATCAACGTTCGAAAATTACGCCTCAAATGGTTGGTCTACCTGTAGGCACCCGCAGAAGAACACCAGGACTAAGAAGAGAAGAAGTGGCTCAACTAGCCGGTGTGAGTCTTACTTGGTATACATGGTTAGAGCAAGGAAGAGATATAAAGGTATCGACTTCGGTATTAGATGCGATTTCTCGTGCATTACAATTAAATAACGATGAAAGGAGATATTTGTACGCTTTAGCGTTAGAGGAAGGAGTGAAACAATCCTTTATCATTGAGAATGAGAAGGAAATCAGTCCGGCTTTAGTGAAAATTTTGCAGGAACTTCGTTATTGCCCAACGATTGTATCTGACAGAAGAAGTCAGATTGTTGGGTGGAATCAAGCAGCAGCTAACGTATTTTTGGACTTTGAACAAATCATCCCGGCAGAAAGGAATATCATACGCTTACTATTCGCAAGAAAGGAATTTAAAAGTTTAGCGGTGAATTGGGAGCATTTTGTTAGAGGATATATCGCCATATTTAGAACGTATTATGGACAGTATGTGGCTGATGACTGGTATGAGCAATTTATAGAAGAAATGGAGCAGGCATATCCTGAGTTTCGTAAAATTTGGAATGAAAATGAGATCAGCTATGCGCCTGAAGTATTAATTGAATTTCGTCATGCTAAGGCAGGTAAAATGTTGTTTAACCTAACTTCATTACAAGTGTATGGGGATACTGATTTAAGATGCAGCGTCTATACTCCAGTTGAGGATACTGAAACGGAGCTTAAGTTAAAACGTTTGATTGAAGGTTAGCTATTGTTTGGATGAAGTTATTGAGTGTATTTAATATAAAAAAGATCCTATGCAAATCAGTGAGAAGGGGCATAACCGATGCTGACAAGCACCGGTTTATTTTCCGTTTGGTTTTGTCGAAGGCTTTTTGCCCCCAAGCCTATATCTTCTCTGGTAAATGATGTTTATACATCTCGATAGCATCTGTATGTTCTTTTAAAACGCTCATTGTGTTTGGATGTGGTTTAACATATATCAAAGGATAGTCGACTTCATCTAATTCTTGTTGAGTATGAAAAGCTAATCTTTCATGATCAAGTGAGAATTGAGCATCAATTCCTGTTTTGTTGCCGCGAGAGTCTAATCGAATCCATTTATTAAGTGAATGAAAAAATACAGCATTTAATGCGTGAATACAATATCCTTTATCTGGCGTATCGAACAACATTAACCGCTGGTAACAGAAACCTGTGGGTATTCCTTGTGAGCGCAATAGAGCAGCTAATAGGTTGGACTTTGCATAGCAAATTCCCTCTTTATAAGTTAATACCTCAGATGCATGACAAGTCACTCGTTTGGATTGGATATCCCATGTATGGGGAATTTCATCTCGAACAAACTCATAGGCTGCTTTTGCTTTTTCTATTTCTGTCTGCAAAGGGTTGAAAAGTTCATTTGATTTTGCTCGAATAAGAGGATGAGAATAATCAACTTCAGCTAGTTCACATAAATAATCATCAAAATTTTTAGATTCACATGTCAAGTTCATGATAGTGTCTCCTTTTCTCTATACTTTTACCGCAGGAGGTCTATTTCTTCACCAACACATATTGTAAGTTTTCTAACTCAAACATATCAATCAGTTCATCGATCCCTTTAAAATCAATATGTTTTCCAAACCGTTTTTTGCTTAGGTCAATTTCTACATCCAATTGATCGTCCTTTTCTTTCGTTTCGAGTTCATTTAGACAAGAATAGATTTCGATGGTTTCTCCTTTTGAAAGCTCTTTTTCAATGAATTTAAAAAGTGCACGAAGAGAATGAATGATGTCTAATTCATAAACAAAAGGATGCGTGAATTTGTTTCTTACCGCTTCATAGAAGGGATCTAGATCATCAATGTGAATGCCTTCGAAATCCTCTTCTGTTTCAAATACTTCTATCAAAAGTTCTTCTTTTTGATAGGTTTTTGGCTTTTTTTGTTTCTTATCAAACATGTTGATATTGAGCTCAGAGAATGGTTTATAGGTAGGATTTTGACCAATGGTACCAAGCGGCAGTTCTTTGTTTGATCCAATATAATGCTGTAAAGTCATGGGCTGTCCTCTTTTCTTTCAATGATTTCTCGTTCGTTGATTATTTTCTTTTTATCAATAAATGGTGGAATGTGCAATTATTTTCACATACGTTCTCTACAAAAGAGATGGGCAAGTCGTTTGACTAAATACCTCTTAGGGTATACTATCTGTTCATAGAAAGATTAGAAAGGAGTACTTGTGAATGGAGTATAATCAACAGATGAAGAACCGTCTTCGTCGGATTGAGGGGCAGATTAAAGGGGTTCTTGCGATGATGGAGCAGGGAAAGGATTGCCGTGAGGTGGTGACGCAGCTGTCTGCATCACGCAATGCCATTGATCGGGCGATGGGTGTGATTGTGAGTACAAATCTTGAGCAATGTGTCCGTGAAAGTCTTGAACAAGGCAAGGATACGGAAGGTCTTGTGAAAGAAGCGGTTGAGCTATTGGTGAAAAGCCGGTAAGAAATTCTTCAGCCTTTGAAGGTTGACGGATTTTTTTACTTGTTATAATATACCCTTACCGGTATGTGTATATATTTTTTGTTTTCTATATACCCCCGCGGGTAATTGTGAAGGAGGAGCAAGATGGCAGAACAGAAAAAACGCACGACGATTGTGCTATTTAGTGGAGATTATGATAAAGCAATGGCGGCTTACATTATTGCCAATGGTGCAGCGGCCTATGATCATGAGGTGACGATTTTTCATACCTTTTGGGGGCTGAATGCCTTGCGCAAGGATGAAATGGTGCCAATGAAAAAAGGTTTTTTAGAAAAAATGTTTGGCAAGATGATGCCGCGCGGGGCTGATCGAATGGGCATTTCAAAGATGAATTTTGCTGGAATGGGCCCCAAAATGATTAAGCACGTGATCAAAAAGCACAATGCCATGACCTTGCCGCAGCTCATTGATATGGCGAAGGAACAGGAGATTAATCTCGTAGCATGTACAATGACGATGGACCTTTTAGGGCTGCAGGAGAAAGAATTATTAGATGACATTCAATATGCTGGTGTCGCCGCTTATTTAGCAGAGGCTGAAATCGGGAATGTGAATTTATTTATTTAGTGAGGTGATGAAATGATTCAAGCGATTTTGTTCATCCTGGTGATTGGCTTACTCGTGAGCCGGTTTCTTCCGGTTCGAGGTGTGAACCAAATGGATGCAGCCGATATGAAGAAAAGGCTGAAAAACAAAGGTCAACAACTCATTGACGTACGATCACCAGTAGAATTTCAAACAAACCATATAAAAGGATTTCGAAACATTCCTTTACCCCAGTTAAAAGAACGAGCTTCTCAGCTTGAGAAGAATGAAGAAATCTACGTGATATGCCAAAGCGGAATGAGAAGTATGCAGGCAGCGAAAATATTGAAGAAACAGGGATTTACTCATATTACAAACATCAAGGGTGGTATGAATGCTTGGCATTAAGCACGCATAAAAATATACCCCCACCCCTATATAAAGGAGGACATCATATGCAGCAACCAACAGTCATTTTAGATGCAAAAGGATTGGCATGCCCGATGCCGATTGTGAAAACAAAAAAACAAATGAATGAGCTTTTGCCAGGAGATGTGCTTGAAGTGCAGGCTACCGATAAAGGATCAGCAGCGGATTTAGCGGCTTGGTCAAAAAGTGCCGGCCACGAATTTTTAGGAACAAAAGTAGAAGGACAGGTGCTTCATCATTTGATACGTAAGGGTGGAGTGCAGAAGGAAGAGGGGGAGCCCATGATTTCGGAAATATCTTTGAATGCCTTTCAACAGAAGGTAAAAGAAGATCAATCTCTGTTTATTTTGGATGTACGAGAGCTGGATGAATACGAAGCGGGGCATATCCCAGGAGCTGTTCATATCCCGCTTGGTGAGGTGGAAGATCGTGCAGAGGAGTTAACAAGAGAATCGGACATTTATCTCATCTGTCATTCAGGCAGAAGAAGTGAATTAGCTGCGCAAAAGCTAAAAGAGAAAGGATTTCAACAATTAATCAATGTGGTGCCAGGCATGAATAGCTGGACAGGAGCCATTGAAAAATAGGAGCTGAATAAAACATGACGGTAAAAGCCATGACTGCAGAGCAGTTAACAAAAAAGATCGTGGGCAAAGAGCCGCTCTTTTTGCTAGATGTGCGAAATCAAGCAGATGTGCAGGACTGGAAGATTGAAGGGGAAGCAATCGTTGATATGAATGTGCCTTATTTTGATCTGCTTGACGGAGTAGAGGACCTTTTACAGCATATTCCTAGTGACCAAGAAGTGTTGGTGGTTTGTGCCAAGGAAGGTTCCTCTATCCTGGTGGCGGAGATGCTATCAGAGGCTGGCGTGCCTGTTCACTATTTGCAGGGCGGTATTAAGGCATGGAGTGAGCATGTCGAGCCAGTGAAGATCGGTGATTTAAGCGGCGGTGGAGAGCTGTATCAATTTGTACGGATGGGCAAAGGATGTCTGTCCTATATGATCATGTCCAATGGAGAAGCTGCGGTTGTGGATGCAGCTCGAATGACGGAGGTCTATATCGATTTTGCGAAAAAGCATGATGTCTCTGTGACGCATGTGATGGATACTCACCTTCATGCAGATCATATTTCTGGTGGGAAAAAGCTGGCTGAACTAACGAGTGCTACCTACTGGCTGCCGCCAAAAGATGCGGAAGAGGTAACCTTTGAATATGAACGTCTTGAAGAAGGACAGCGGATAACGATTGGAACAGCTTCTATCGATATTCAACCCATTTATTCCCCGGGACATACGATCGGCTCAACATCTTTTATCGTAGACAATCAATATCTTCTTTCAGGTGATATTTTGTTTATTGATTCAATTGGAAGACCTGATCTTGCTGGAAGGGCGGAGGACTGGGTAGATGATTTGAGAGAGACGCTTTATGAACGGTATATGGCGCTTTCAAAGGAATACATCGTTCTGCCTGCGCACTTCATGACCATAGAAGAAATGAATGAAGACGGCAGTGTTTGGAAGGAGCTCGGCTCACTTTTGAAAGAAAATCATGGGCTTCATATTGAAGATCAACATGTGTTTAGACAGATGGTGACGGAAGGTCTGCCTGCACAGCCGCATGCTTTTCAAGAGATTCGTCAAGCCAATATGGGGAAGCTGAACCCAGATGTGGAAGCGCAGCGTGAAATGGAAATTGGTCCAAACCGTTGTGCGATTCGATAATGTCCAATAAAATAAGAAAAGAGGAACAATCAAATGACATCTGATCAATTATTAGACGTAACAGGGCTCGCATGCCCAATGCCGATTATTCGAACGAAGAAAAAAATGAACGACTTGGCGGAAGGTCAAGTTTTAGAAATACATGCAACAGATAAAGGGGCTAAAGCTGACTTGGCCGCATGGGCGAAGTCAAGCGGACATGAATTGATCATGCAGACAGAAGAAGGTCACGTGTTGAAGTTCTGGATGAGAAAAGGGTCCTAAAGGATGTAGGGGTATCTGCTGAAGATCCCCTTTTCCTTTTGCAAAGGAGGAGACCAGCGTGGATTTTGCATTTTTGATTACTCTTTTTATCATCGGATGTATTGGTTCCTTCTTATCAGGAATGGTGGGGATCGGCGGATCTGTGATCAACTATCCCATGCTTCTTTATATCCCGCCTCTTCTCGGTGTGATGGCACTATCAGCACACGAGGTATCAGGGATTGGTGCCATTCAAGTGCTTTTTTCGACGCTGGGTGGTGTACTCGCTTATCGAAAAAGCGGATTTTTACATCGCTCGCTGATTTTATATATGGGAAGCAGTATATTGGCGGGCAGCTTATTAGGCAGTTATGTATCACATTTTATGCCGGAGAAAGGGATGAACCTAGTCTATGGAGTACTCGCCATTGTGGCGGTTATTCTCATGCTGATTCCGAAAAAAGGACAGCGTGCAGACGCAGAGGGAGAAGTCACTTTTCATAAAGGACTGGCATCAGGTATTGCCTTTGTGATTGGCAGTGTTTCAGGGGTATTAGGTGCAGGCGGAGCCTTTATTTTAGTGCCTGTGATGCTGTCTATTTTAAAAATTCCTGTACGGATGACGATTGCGTCGTCACTTGCGATTACGTTTCTTTCTGCGATAGGCGCATCGACTGGAAAGGTATTGACGGGTCAGGTCATGCTTCTTCCTGCTGTTGTGCTGATGGCGGCTAGTTTAATGGCAGCTCCGATTGGTGCGAAGGTCGGTCAGAAAATCAACGCCGTCTACTTGCAATGGGCACTTGCTGTGATGATTACGGCGACAGCGGTCAAAATTTGGCTGGATATTTTATAAAGAAAAGACCAACAAAGCAAACGTGTTGGTCTTTTTTATTTGACGTCATCGTGCTCGATATACGTTTCTAGTGCTGCGTGGTACTCTTTTTGATAATGAAGGTTGGGACATGTTTTCACGACTTTGCCTTGCAGGGCATTGGACTTTGAGACTTCTAATGCTGATTTACATTTAGGACAGCGTTCGGCAAAGAATGAGGGCCAGCGTTTCATGTATCACCACTCCAGTTAAAGTCTTAAAAACCGATTATATTAATATGAATTATAGGGGATCGTGCAGATGAGGTCAATGGGTGTTTGGGTCTTTTTAACAAAAAAAGAAGCATCGTGAGAGATGCTTCTTTATCGTTCATATTCTTAATAGGCTTTCGCCCAGAACACCATATCAGATGCAGGCTTGCCGCAGCAGACACATGTGTCAGAAATGGTTTCCTGTTCGAATGGGATACAGCGTGAGGTCGCGCCTGTTCTTTCTTTAATGTCGTTTTCACAGGCTTCATCACCACACCACATAGCTTTAATCAATCGATTTTCTTTTGAAAGAATGTGCTCAAAGTCTTCGATGGTGTGAGCTGTTGATGTTTTTTCATGTAATCGTTCTTTCGCCTTTTCGTACATCGTCCGTTGAATATCTTCAAGCGTGGATGTAATGGTTTGTTCAAGTGCATCTAACGTGACAGCTTGCTTTTCACCAGTGTCTCGTCTTGCAAGCATCACCTGTCCTTTTTCGATGTCCTTAGGTCCTACTTCGACACGTAGAGGAATGCCCTGCATTTCACACTCGTTGAATTTCCAGCCTGGCTGTTTATCGCTTGCGTCGATGTCAGCACGTGCGATATGGGCGAGGCGATCCTTTAATTCATAGGCATGGTCCAGTACACCTTCTTTATGAGAAGCGATTGGCACGATACGCACTTGGGTTGGCGCAATATTTGGCGGGAGGACGAGCCCTCTGTCATCGCCATGAACCATGATCATAGCGCCGATGATTCTTGTTGTGAAACCCCAAGAGGTTTGCTGGACATGCTCTAGTTTTCCTTCACGGTTTAAGAATTCGATGCCAAATGCTTTGGCAAATCCGTTCCCGAAGAAATGAGAAGTAGCAGTTTGAAGCGCTTTTCCATCATGCATCAAGCTTTCAACCGTATAGGTGAAGCGAGCGCCGGCGAATTTTTCCTTCTCTGTTTTTCTCCCTTTAATGACAGGAATGGCAAGGAGATCTTCGCAAAGAGAAGCGTAAGTGTGAAGCATTCTTTCTGTTTCTTCAATCGCTTCTTGCTCAGTCTCATGGCACGTGTGCCCTTCCTGCCATAGGAATTCAAGGGTTCTGAGGAAGGGACGTGTTGTCTTTTCCCAGCGGACGACATTGGCCCATTGGTTATATAGCTTCGGTAAATCACGGTAGGAATGAATAATGTTTTTGTAATGCTCGGCGAACAGCACTTCAGAGGTTGGTCTGACGCAGAGCCTTTCTTGTAATTCGGATTCACCGCCATGTGTCACCCACGCCACTTCAGGAGCAAAGCCTTCGATATGATCTTTTTCCTGCTGCAGCAGGCTTTCTGGGATAAAAAGCGGCATATAGACATTCTCATGACCCGTTTCTTTAATCTGGCGGTCAAGTTCGTCGCGAATATTCTCCCAAATTTTAAAGCCGTACGGCTGAATGATCATACTGCCTCTCACGCTTGAATAGTCGACGAGCCGCGCCTTTGTGACAACATCTGTATACCACTGGGCAAAGTCGTCTTCCATGCTTGTAATTTTCTCAACAAATTGTTTCTTTGACATTGCAGGTTCCTCCTTTTTTAAAACAAAAAAGCTGTACTTTAAGTTAGGGACCATTCCTGGTGGTACCACCCTAATTTAAAGCACAGCTTTACACTCAATCATGATAACGGTATGAACCGCTGTATGAAACAGAACTAAATCGGCAGGTTCACTTGAAGATGGCAGTAGGAACTTCTCAGCACCGTTCCCTCTCTGTTAAAGATCGATTCAAGCTACTATTCCAGATCTACGTTGATCCTTGTTCGTTGATTTTTCATCAGTTTACCTGTAAATGGGGGAGAAAGCAAGTTGTTCTGATTCCTTTTACGGCGCCTTTTGTGTAGGTAACGGAATGGCAGTATTTTTCTATTTTTACAGCTTGCGAGTTATGTAAGGCTATGCTAATATATTTGAAGAAAAAAATAGACTTGTATAACCTCAATAATATGGTTTGAGGGTTTCTACCAGGATCCGATAAATCCTGATTACAAAAGCGCGCTTTCCTTTTTTGTAATCAGGGTTTTTTTGTTTGTCTGCACCCTGTATCAAAAGTGAAAGCGATGATATACAGAAGGGATGTTAGACATGAACTGGAGAGTATATTTATTAGCCGTTTCTACTTTTGCGGTTGGATTAGTTGAGCTTGTGGTCGGTGGCATTCTGCCAAGTCTTGCAGAGGATTTGAATGTGTCTCTTGCAACAGCCGGACAACTCATTACGGTATTTGCGATTGTGTATGCCATTTCAGCACCCGTGCTGCTGACCGCGACAGCCAAAATCGAACGAAAGCGCCTTTATTTAATTGCGTTATTGGTGTTTACATTAGGAAATGTGTTCACTTATTTTAGTTCGACCTTTGCCCTTGTTATGATATCAAGGGTGTTGATTGCGATGAGTACAGCGCTTGTGGTGGTGTTATCTTTGACGATCACCGCCAAATTGGTGGAACCAGCGCATCGTGCAAAGGCATTAGGGCTGATTTTTATTGGGATTAGTTCTTCGCTTGTTCTCGGTGTACCGATCGGTATTTTTATTACAGAGAGCTTTGGCTGGAGAGTGATGTTTTTAGGAATCAGTATTCTTTCTGCCATATCGATGGTGCTGATTTATTTTCTATTGGAAAAAATGCCTGTTGAAAAAGTGACGCCTCTTAAAGAGCAGATTCGTTCTTTAGGGCATCCGAAGATTTTTAGTGCACACCTGATCAGTTTGTTTATGCTTGCTGGCCATTATATGCTTTATTCTTATTTCACTCCATTTCTGATGGAAGTTCTGCATATGACCCCGTTTTGGATTAGTATTTGTTATTTAATCTTCGGGCTTGCGTCGATAGGCGGGAATGGGCTTGGCGGCTGGCTGAGTGACAGACTGGGTTCAGGAAAAGCCATTTTGCTGGTGACAATAGCGTTTGCGGTTGTCATGTTTACCATTCCTTATACATCGGGGGTGTTCGCGCTCTTTATGGTCATGGTTGTCCTTTGGGGAGCGCTCAGCTGGGCTCTGACGCCTGCTTTGCAAAGTTATTTGATTCAAACAGATCCTGTTACGTCTGATATTCAGCAAAGTTTAAACACATCGGCCTTGCAAATCGGCATTTCGATTGGATCTGCGGTTGGCGGAGTCATGTTTACGATGACCGGTTCATCTGTTGATCTGGCTAAATTCGGTGCTGTGTTTGTACTGATTGCCTTTAGCTGTGCGGTGATTTCGCTTAAGAGACCGCCGCTTTATATGGATCGTCAGCATCATGCTGAATAGCTGCCTAAAGATAGGCAGCTTTTTTATGTTCATTTCAAATTCACACGAAAAGTACTTTCTATTCAAAGACCGCCATTTCGCCGATTGGTTGAAAGCCGGCACGCTGGTAAATATTTTTGCCGTCCGCTGATGCTTGTAAGATGACACACTTTTGTTTATTCTTTGTCTGGGTCAGAAGATAATGGAACATGTCACTGCCAAGTCCCTTTCCGCGGTGCTCTGCCCTTGTCATGACATCATAAATACCGTAGCTGTCGTTTGCCTCGAATAATAAGCCTGTTGTGACCGGCTTTTGGTGTTCATACCCCACGAACATGCGAGCTTTTGAGTGCAATGCTTCAATCGAAAAACGCTGGAAATAGTCTTCTAAGGCGGCGGCCTCAGTCGACCCTTTGAATAGTTCAATAAAGATATTTTTGTAATCAAAGAGCCTCTGCTCATCAAGTACTTCCTTGATTGTAAGTGATGAGGATGTGACTGGATCAATGTCACCTGTATGCTCAAGCATCATGATGGTATTGCGTTCGACCTCTTGAAGCTGATATTCCTTTAATAAATCAGCCCAATCAGAATGGAGTAAACGGTGATCGACCCATGTGCTGAAGATGAGTTTCTGTGACCGCATATGTTCAATGGCTGCTTTCACTTTTTTCGGATCTTGGATTTGAGCTGATGTTGGTAAGAGCAAATTGAACGTGTCAGTCGATATATGAGTATTTGATAGAACGAAATCGTCCGATGCAAGAAAGGTTCCGTTCACAGCAGAGGAAAACAGGTGTATCTTTTCTTCTAACTGGTGAATGGCCATTTGTTGTTCAGGTTTCATTTAGATCACCTTTTCATTATGATAAATTGGATGACATCCCCATGATTATAGCATGTGACAGGATGAGGGAAATCTAGTATAAAAGTGCATATGCGATTTTCAGGTCTGATGTCCTATTATTTTACTCACACCGACATTTCTTTTGACTCCATTCTTCATTATTAGTACCATTTTATTAACCAGTTAAGAGTGGAGGTTCAGATGGAAACAAAAGAGCAGATTGTATTAAAAGCGATTCAAGATCTGATTATGCATAGGGAAAAGAGACGGAATGATCCAACAGATCCACTGATTACCACGACTGATACACTCAAACAAGAATGGACACTCACACAGCTTCACATTTTATCGATGATTCAAGCCAATCCAAACGAATCAAATAATACATTTCTATCTCAACAACTAAAACTATCAAAGCCAGCTATTACAAAGGCTGTGAAAAAACTAATTGAAAAAGGCATGGTGGATTATTGCCACCGGCAAGGTGATAAGAAATCTGTCTATTATTCTTTGACAGAGGAAGGCAAGCAACTGGCGGCGCTGCATGATGAGTTACATGAAAATGCAGTCACGTCCTATTTAGAATTTCTTCAGCAGTTTCACGAAGATGAATTACAAGTGATTGAGCGTTTCTTAAAGGCTTGGAAAGAAAAGATATAGATAAAATTAACATATATTGACGTTATTCATGACCATGATGAAAGGGAGGGAGCTCATTGGAGAAAGAAATGATAGAAAATTATAAAAAATACGTATTCATCATGCCATTCGTAGGTTTGTTTGTCAGCTTGCTATTATTTGTTTATTTTTTTGGTATTGCAGGAGCTGGAGAACCGATTTGGGCTGCTGCTTTGTATTGTGCTCTGCCCTTTTTGGTGAATACGATATGTTTCTTGCCTGTATGTATTTATTTTAAAGTCAGCAAAAAAAATGAGGAACATGCGTGATTGTCGTCAGTGCTTGTCTTGCTGGGTTGAAGGTTCGTTATAATGGCAGTCATCGATTAGATCAGCGAATTGAAGAGCTTGTTCGGGAGGGAAAAGCAGTCACAGTTTGTCCTGAGCTCCTTGGCGGCTTCTCCACGCCAAGACCTCCCGCAGAAATCATTGGCGGAGACGGACATGATGTATTACAGGGCCTCGCCTCCGTGATTGATGTACACGGAAATGATGTCACGGAGATGTATGTAAAAGGCGCGAAGGCCGCGCTGGAACAGGTTCAGTCTCTGAAAGCGACGGCAGTTGTGTTAAAAGAGTACAGCCCCTCCTGCGGCAGCCGGATGATTTATCGCGGAGATTTTAACGGCAGAACAAAAGCTGGAGATGGTGTGACATCCGCCTTGCTCAAACAGCACGGAATTCAGGTATTCTCTGAGGAGGATGATTGGACTTCGTTGTTTTTATAGGTGTGGTGTGAATAGTAGGAGGAGTTAGGTTGAAAAAGTGGATGATTGGTTTAGTTGTCATTATTTTATTAGGAATTGGTATTTATTTTATAATCAATGCAAAAACATACTCTTTTGATGAAGTGGCCTCAATTGATCAAAACAAGGTGACTTCGATTCAAATTGAGCATGATAATGAGCGTGTTATGGTGGAAAAGAAAGAGGATATTCAAAAGTTACTCAAGGAATTTTCGGGTATGAAATTAAAGAAAACGAATGAAACTAAAAAAACTTCAAAAGAGTCTTATTGGATCAGAGTGTATGAGAATGAGAAGGAAACTTATGGTCTGACTTTTTACGATCAAACATTTTTAGAAACATATGATTTTTCTAAAACAAAAGATCAAACCAGCAAATATCAAATCGTTGACACCAATCAAGTTGATATAGGAAAATATATCAAATAGCTCAGCCAGAATGTCATGCATGATCAATAGAAAATTCGGGTATAGTGCTTGGTAAGTAAAAAGGAAGCGGAGGTTTGTTTGGATGAGTGGATTAACAGATACAGTCACATTAGCAAACGGAGTAAAAATGCCGAAGCTAGGCTTTGGTGTATGGCAGGTAAAAGATGGGGATGAGGCGGTAAATGCAGTCAAAGACGCTCTTGAAGCGGGCTACCGCAGCATTGATACAGCCGCAGCCTATCAAAATGAAGAAGGGGTAGGCAAAGCCATTCAGCAATCAGGTATCTCTCGCGATGATCTATTCATTACGACAAAGGTCTGGAATAATGATCAAGGCTATGAATCAACACTCGAAGCCTTTGAAACAAGTATGAACAAGCTGGGGCTAGATGTATTAGACCTTTATTTAATTCATTGGCCAGTTGAAGGCAAATATAAAGAAACATGGAAAGCGCTAGAGAAACTATATAAGGATGGACGCGTTCGAGCGATCGGAGTGTGTAATTTCCATCAGCATCATTTAGAGGATTTATTGGAAGAGGCAGAAGTTGTGCCAATGGTGAATCAAATCGAGCTTCATCCGAAGCTGACGCAGGAGCCTTTACGAGACTACTGTAAATCGAAAGGAATTCATGTAGAGGCGTGGTCGCCATTAGGCAGCGGGAAGCTTCTGAACCATCCTGTTCTCCAGGATATCGCGAAAAAACATGATAAGTCAGTAGCGCAAGTGATTCTTCGCTGGGACTTGCAGCATGGCATTATCACCATCCCAAAATCAGTGACGAAGAGCCGAATCATTGAAAACACACAAGTCTTCGATTTCGAGCTGTCCACACGTGAGATGGGTGTCATTGATCAGCTCAATGAAGATGAGCGCACAGGTCCAGATCCAGATAACTTTAATTTTTAATCGAAAGAAAAGCACAGGTGCGATGCCTGTGCTTTTTTTATTTAACAATTTTTTGAGGCTGATACGTTTTCAATGATTTGAATGGCGTCGACAATTTGCTCTATGGAATACTCTCCAATCAGGCAAAAGGTTTCGTCTGCTCGTGCAGCATGGCTTGCCACTGTTTTTGCGGCTTCTTCCAGCTGAGCTGTGATGCCAAGCTCACTCATATTTCTAGGTAATCCGAGTGTTTCATAAAGTTCAAGTAACTCTTCTACTTCACTCATTCGATTTTCCGCGGCAAGCTGGACAAGGATGCCATAAGCCACTTTTTGTCCATGTAACACATGATGCGTTTCTTCAATAAATGTCAATCCATTATGAACGGCATGGGCTCCTGCCATTCTTCCATAACGTCCCCCATAGCCTCCGACTGTTCCGGCTAACGTAATAATCGTATCTGTTACATCTGCAAATGCTTGTGAAAGCTGACCTGTTTTTAAGCTGTTAACCGCTTCTTCACTATGAGAAAGAAGAATGTCTCGAACATATACTGCCTGCTTTAATGCAGCATGCACCATGAGCGGCAAGGCGCCTTTTGTGTTACGAATAATCGCTTCCGCTTCATACCATTTTGCCAGCGTATCACCAATGCCGCTTTGAAGGTAGGAAAGAGGAGAGGAAAGCAAAAAAGTATGATCAATTACAGTGAGGTAGCTGGATCGTTTATGATAATCGACTCTCATGAAATTGCCCTTTTCATCATAAATGACGCTGAGTGGTGTAGAGGCAGCACAGGTGCCGGGAATCGTTGGTACCATGATAACTTCGATTTGAAGAGCGTCTGCAACTGATTTGGCGGTATCTAAAATCGTTCCGCCTCCGATGCCGATAATCACATCTGACCCGTTAAGCTCTTCTGCGATCCGTGTGACCGCATTGGGTGAACTGTATCCTTTGTGCTGAATGACAGGCCACTCAGTCGGCAGCTTTGTGTATTGTGAAAAAGCTTGGTAGGAATCATATCCTGTCACCACAGCAGGTGACTGAAAAGCAGATACAAGGGAATCTAGTTCATGATATATTCCCTTTTGAGAAATAAATTGGTTAGGACCGCTTCTGACAATATCTTCTGGCTGGATCATGGATCATCATTGCTCCTTTACTACATCATATTATTCATAAATCATCTCATTTTACAGAAAGTTCTGTCAAATAAATATGAGAAGAAAGACCCTTCCGTTTTATGGAATTGAGCCGCCGACATTGCCTTTAGGTATGTATTTCCTGTATGATAAAGAACGGTATGTTTTGATTAAATTTAAGAGGTGTTTATATAGATGGAAAAACAATATCGCGTTTTACTTTACTATCAATATGTCCCCATTGAGGACCCAGAGACGTTTACAGCAGAGCATTTAGCATTCTGTAAGGAGCTTGGTTTGTTAGGCCGTATCCTCGTATCAGCAGAAGGCTTGAATGGAACTGTTTCTGGAACCATTGAGCAAACGGACAAGTACATGCAAGCGTTAAAAGAAGATCCACGCTTTGCGTCTATGCCAATTAAAATTGACGAAGCAGATGGTCATGCGTTTAAAAAAATGCACGTCCGTCATCGGAATGAACTAGTGAACCTTAGCCTTGAGGATGATGTGAATCCGTTAGAATTAACGGGGAAACATCTTAGCCCGGTTGAATTTTACGAGCAAATGCAATCACCTGATACGGTTGTGATTGATGCACGTAATGATTACGAGTTTGATGTTGGTCATTTCAGAGGGGCAGTCCGTCCTGATATTGAGACATTCCGTGAATTACCTGAGTGGATTCGTGACAATAAAGAGATTCTTGAAGGCAAAAAAATCCTGACGTATTGCACAGGCGGCGTACGCTGTGAGAAATTTTCAGGCTGGTTAAAGCGTGAAGGCTTTGAAGATGTCTCTCAGCTCGATGGCGGAATTGTCACTTACGGAAAAGACCCAGAAGTACAAGGGAAGCTTTGGGATGGTCAATGCTATGTGTTTGATAATCGCTTAACAGTACCAGTGAATCAAACAGAGCATGTGGTTGTCGGAAAAGATTTCTTCACGGGTGAACCTTGCGAGCGTTATGTGAACTGTGCGAACCCTGCATGTAATCGCAAGATGATTGCCACTGAAGAGAGTGAGCATAAGTATATGCGCAGCTGCAGTCATGAATGCCGCACAAGCGAACGTAACCTGTACGTGAAACAGCACAATTTATCTGAAGAAGAAGTTCAAGAAAGACTAGCTGTCATTGAAAAAGAACAAGCGATTTCACAAGGATAGAGGGAACCCCCTTTATCCTTTTTTTCTATGCATGGCACGGGTTAGAAGGGAGAGGAGGTCATTTCCTCTATCTTTCTTGTTTTGTTTTTTTCAAAATAAGGGTAAAGGTAGTTATTCAGTCTAATAGATTGAACAGGTGAAAAAGCGCTTTCTTTTGAAATAAGCATGTTCGACTATTTCAGAAAATGGAGAATTGAGAGATAATATAACAGGCGAAAAAATGAGCAAGGGTAAAGGTTCATTAGAAGAAATATTTGCCAGTAAAATGAAAGTGAGCTGCATTGAAAGAAAGACGCTTGCTTGACACATGCTCTGTATTTTAATCGAAAGGTGTTATGAACATGAATCATTTGCATCGTAGGATGGGAACTTTCGCTTTAATGATGGTAGGTCTTGGCTCAATCATTGGTTCAGGATGGCTCTTCGGTGCTTGGCGTGCGGCTCAAATCGCCGGCCCTGCTGCTATTTTGTCCTGGTTGATTGGGATGGTTGTGATTTTATTTATCGCTTTGTCTTATAGTGAACTCGGATCGATGTTTCCAGAGGCAGGCGGAATGGTGAAATATACGCAATATTCACACGGATCTTTTATTGGGTTTATTGCAGCTTGGGCGAACTGGATCGCCATTGTTTCTGTCATTCCTGTTGAGGCGGTTGCTTCCGTCCAGTACATGAGCTCATGGCCTTGGGAGTGGGCAAAGTGGACAACCCATTTGGTCACAAAAGGGGTTTTGACGACAGAAGGGCTTATGGTTGCCAGTGTGCTGCTTGTGATTTACTTTCTGCTTAATTATTGGACAGTTGGGTTATTTTCAAAAGCGAATACATTCATTACTGTGTTTAAAATTGTCATTCCAGGATTAACAATTGGTGCGCTCTTATTCGTAGGTTTTCATAGTGAGAATTTTACTTCTGGAACAAGTATTGCCCCTAACGGCTGGGCGAGTGTGCTGACAGCTGTTGCGACATCAGGGATTGTGTTTGCCTTTAATGGCTTTCAAAGCCCGATTAATATGGCCGGTGAGGCAAAGAATCCAGGCCGGTCGATTCCAATTGCCATTGTCGGATCGATTTTCATTGCGACTGTGATTTATGTTCTTTTACAAGTCGCCTTTATCGGTGCTGTTGATCCATCTATGATTGTGAATGGATGGAGCCATTTGAATTTTAATTCGCCATTTGCTGACCTTGCCATTGCGCTTGGGATTAACTGGCTTGTTCTGATTTTATATGCGGATGCGTTTGTGTCACCTTCTGGTACAGGAATTACGTATACCGCAACAACATCTCGTATGATTTATGGAATGGAAAAAAATAAATACATGCCAAGTGTGCTTGGCCGTCTGCACCCTATTTACGGCGTGCCTCGTCCAGCAATGTTTTTTAACTTAGCCGTATCGTTTATCTTTCTGTTTTTATTTAGAGGCTGGGGTGTACTTGCTGAAATTATCTCTGTTGCAACGCTCATTTCTTATTTGACTGGACCAGTGACCGTCATGACGCTGAGAAAGACAGGGACAGATTTATATCGACCACTTCGAATAAAAGGACTCAGCATCATTGCTCCTCTCGGCTTTGTCTTCGCCTCATTGACGCTGTATTGGGCGAGATGGCCGTTAACAGGTCAGGTGCTGTTCATTATTCTCATCGGTCTACCTATCTATTTTTACTATCAAGCAAAAGCGAAGTGGAAAGGCTTCGGCCGCAACTTTAAAGCGGGTGCTTGGATGGTTGTGTACCTGCTTGTGATGATGACAATTTCCTGCCTTGGAAGTGACAAATTCGGTGGTTATAACATCATTCATTATGGCTGGGACATGGCACTTATTACAGTGGTTGCTCTGCTATTTTATATGTGGGCACTCAAAAGTGGATATGAAACAGAGTTTTTAGAGGATGCGAAAAAAATCAATGATGAGCTGCGTGCTTCTTCGCAAGAAGCCGCATCTTCTAAAGAATAAAGGAACGGCTGCCTGAACATTCCGGGCAGCCGTTTTTATTTGGATGAATGGTGCATCACATGCCGCTTCAGCCAAGTGGTGACGCCGCGCAAAATGGCCGCTGTGACAAGTGAAAAGAGCACATATCTCCAAAGCTGACCTAAGCCTTGTCCACTCAGCCAGAACACGATGCCTAGAATGATGAGGGTGAACATGAGCAAGAATAAAAATGATGCAGAACAGAAAAAAGCCTTCACAGAAGGTCACCTCCTCGGAGTATTGTATGCAGGCAATTGAAGGATCAGACCAGCTATGAAAGGGTAGAATCATGTTGAAATCTATTGCAAAAGTCAGATAAAAACGCCAAGTGATTTGACAGTTGTGTTAAGATGAGAGCATATTTTGTAAAGTTGTTGGTCATAGACGGAGGTGTTTGGAAATGCAGATACAAAAGGTTCTAAACAATAATGTCATTAGTGTCATAGATGAACAAGGAAAAGAAATCGTCGTCATGGGGAGAGGCATTGCGTTCCAGCGGCGTCCGGGGGACCCGGTGGACGAAGCGTTAATTGATAAAGTCTTTCGCCTAGAGGATCATTCTGTTCACGAGCGGATGAAAATGCTGCTTCAAGAGGTTCCGTATGATGTGGTCAAGGTAACGGAGGAAATGATCCAATATGCACATACAAAGCTGAACCGAAGATTAAACGAAAGTCTGCATGTATCGCTGGCAGACCACATTCATTACGCCATCGAACGGTTGAAGAAAAATCATCTGATTGAGAATTCGCTTATTTGGGAGATTAAACGCTTATACAAAGATGAATTTCTTGTGGCAAAGGACTGTCTTGAGATGATTGAAGAGCGTCTTCATATTGAACTGCCGGAGGATGAAGCAGGCTTTATTGCCATGCATATCATTAACGCAGAGCTCAATGAGGATATGAATACGACGGTCAATATCACAAAGGAAGTCAATGCTATTCTCACCATTGTGAAATATCATCTCAACATGGAATTTGATGAAGACTCACTCAACTTTTATCGTTTTCTCACGCATTTGCGCTTTTTCGTCCAGCGTCTGATCAATGAAACACTGCTTGTCAGCGAAGATCAGGACTTATATCAGCTGATTAAAGTGAAATATCCGAAAGCATACGATTGCGCAAAGAAAATCGCAGAATATGTCTATCAAACCTATCACCGAGATCTCACATCAGAGGAGATGCTGTATCTATCAATTCACTTGAATCGACTGATCAAACGAGAAAAATAAAGATAGATTTTAAAAGAAAGCGTTGACATGAGAAAAGGTGAGTGGTACTATTTGCTCATAAACATAAAAGAATACGGTTTCACAATGATCGTCTTAGAGGATTGTGACTGTTCGGCAGGCAAAACCTAAACGTTCACTGAAAAAGCGCAACAGCAAGTTGCGACTATTTTTGGTGCCCGTTTAGGTTTTTATTTTGCCCAAAAACGTATTTTTTTGAAAAAAAGGGGGTTTTTGTATGAGTTATCGTCAATTAGCAGAAGACATTATCAAACACATTGGTACAGAGAAAAACGTTCATTCATTGGTTCATTGTGCCACAAGGCTTCGCTTCACATTAAATGACAGATCAAAAGCAGATAAAGCGGCTATTGAAAAATTAAATGGCGTCGTCACAGTGATGGAAAGTGGCGGCCAATTTCAAGTGGTCATTGGCAATACAGTACCAGAGGTTTATCGAGAAATTGGAGAGTTTACGAATCTATTAGAGGATTCCGCTGCTTCATCTGCAAAATCAGGTGATGAGAGCACAAGCCTTTTCGGAAAATTCGTCGACATTGTATCGGGGATTTTCACACCACTTCTTGGTGTCATGGCGGGTGCAGGTATTTTAAAAGGTCTATTAGGCATCTGTATCAACGCGAAATGGTTATCTCCTGAAGATACGTCGTATCAAATTTTATTTGCTGCGTCAGACAGCTTGTTCTACTTCCTGCCATTATTGCTCGCATTCACTTCTGCTAGGAAGTTTAAAGCGAATCCGTTTGTCGCTGTGACGATAGCGGGTGCACTGATTTACCCAACCATTCAAGAATTGTCAAAAGGCGGCGGAGATGTGACATTCTTCGGGATTCCAGTCGTCTTAATGTCTTATACATCTACGGTCATCCCAATCATTTTGGCAGTGTTTGTCATGGGATATATCGAACGTTTCTTTAACAAAGTCATTCATGAAAGTGTCAAAAACTTTATTACTCCACTGATTTTGCTTGTCACGGTTGTTCCGCTGACACTCATCGTATTCGGACCATTTGGTGTGTATGCAGGGAATGGCATTGCAGCTGTTTTGCTGAAAGTATTCTCCTTTAGTCCTACACTTGCAGGTGCTTTAATTGCGATGGCTTGGCAGATTCTTGTCATCTTCGGTATCCATTGGGGACTTGTGCCAGTGATTTTAAATAATATCGCAGTCCATGGGAAAGATCATATCAAGCCGGCCACTGCGCCAGCTGTATTCTCACAAGCCGGTGCTTCCATCGGTGTTATGCTGAAAACAAAGAATAAAAAACTGAAATCATTGGCTGGATCGACAGCAGTTTCTGCTGTGTTTGGGATCACAGAGCCAGCTGTATACGGGGTTACGCTTCGTTTGAAAAAACCATTTATTGCAGCCGTTATCTCTGCCGGAGTCGGCGGTGCGATCATCGGTTATTCACAAAGTATTGCGATTGCGTCAGGCCTTCCAAGTTTACTGACACTGCCGATTTTCTACGGTCAAGGATTTACAGGGTTCATCATCGGAATCTCGGTGTCGTTCGTCCTTTCGATCATCTTAACCTATTTGATTGGATTTAAAGATCCAGTAGACGAAGATGAAACACCGGCAGCCGCTTCTGCACCGGCAATTGAAAACGAACATGGGGTCAAAGCCGCTCATGTGAAAAGTCCTTTAAAGGGCGAGGTCATCAAGCTGGAGGAAGTGCAGGATAAGGCATTCTCATCAGGTGCACTAGGAAAGGGTGCAGCCATCATCCCATCTGAAGGAAAGCTGTTTGCACCAGTCTCAGGAGTTGTGACAACGGTGTTCCCAACTGGACATGCGTATGGTCTAACCTCTGAAAGCGGAGCAGAAGTACTCATTCATATTGGACTGGATACCGTGCAATTAGGCGGAAAGCATTTTACCCCGAAGGTTGCTCAGGGGCAAACGATTACAGAAGGCGAACTGCTTGCTGAGTTTGATATTGAAGCTATCCAAGCAGCCGGCTTGTCCGTCACAACACCAGTGATTATTACCAATTCAGGTGAGTTTAGCGATATCATAGAAACAGAAGAGAAACAAATCACACCAGGACAATCATTTTTACATCTAGTTTAAACAAGAGGAGGAAGAAATCATGAGATATTCAACACTAGCATCATTTCCAAAAGACTTTTTCTGGGGCGGATCTACTTCCGCCTATCAGGTAGAGGGTGCATGGAACGAGGATGGCAAGGGGCCTTCTGTCATTGACATGAGAGCAAGTTATCCTGAAGGGACAACGGATTTTAAAGTCGCAAGCGATCACTATCACCGCTATAAAGAGGATGTGAAGATGTTTGCGGAAATGGGCTTGAAGGCTTATCGCTTTTCCATTGCGTGGACACGGATCATTCCAGATGGAGATGGGGAGATCAATCAAAAGGGGATTGAATTTTATCATTCTCTCATCGATGAATTACGCCGCTATGACATTGAACCTATCGTGACAATGTATCATTTTGACCTGCCTCATGCACTTCAAGTAAAGGGCGGGTGGTCTAACCGCGGGACAGTGGATGCGTTTGAACGCTATGCAGAGGTGCTATTCAAGGAGTATGGTCAGAAGGTGAAATATTGGCTGACCATTAATGAACAAAACATGATGATCTTGCATGGATCAGCGCTCGGTACACTTGATCCAAATTTAGAAAATCCGAAAAAAGAACTGTATCAGCAAAATCATCATATGCTCGTTGCACAAGCAAAAGCCATGACGCTCTGTCATCAAATGCTGCCTGAAGCGAAAATTGGACCGGCGCCAAACGTCGCGCTCATTTATCCGGCTTCTCCAAAGCCTGAAGATGTGCTTGCTGCGGCGAATTACAATGCGATCCGCAACTGGCTTTATCTTGATATGGCGGTGTTCGGCCGTTATAACAACCTTGCTTGGGCGTACATGAAAGAAAAAGACATTCTTCCTGTCATCGAAGAGGGAGATATGGATATTTTGAAAAGTGCAAAGCCAGACTTCATTGCCTTTAACTACTACACCTCACAAACGGTTGAAGCGAGTAAAGGAGATGGCAACGACGAATTTGCACGCGGTGGAGATCAGCATTTGAAATCAGGTGAAGATGGCGTCTACAAAGGCGGCAACAACCCATTCTTAAGTAAAAATGCGTTTGGCTGGGAGATTGACCCTGTCGGCTTCCGTTCAACGATGCGGGAGATTTATGACCGCTATCAGCTGCCGCTTATTATCACAGAAAACGGATTGGGTGCTTTCGACAAGTTAGAAGAAGATGGATCAATTCAGGATGACTATCGAATTGATTATTTAGAAAAACATATCGAACAAATCAAATGGGCGATCACAGACGGCGTCGAGGTATTTGGATACTGCCCGTGGTCAGCCATCGACTTAATCAGCACACACCAAGGATGCTCCAAGCGCTACGGATTCATCTACGTCAATCGCGACGAATTTGACCTAAAAGACCTCAAGAGAATTCGCAAAAAGAGCTCTTACTGGTATGAAACCTTGATACAGCAAAATGGAGACAACATCGGGAAGTAACATATGAATAAGCCAATCACCTCATGAGCGGGTGGTTGGCTTTTTTTCGTTCACTTTATTGGCAAGATCATATTGTTCGAGTTGTTCTAAAATGATAGCTAGATTTTAACAGCCTAATAAACTGTTTTCTTTTATAATCCGAAGAATATCACAATCCATTTCGCTGTTTAGAATGCTACATCAGTTGGTAGACCCAGGCAGCTTGTATTTTTAGTTTGGGCTTCTTTAGATTGTGGTGGGAATATCTTGCCCCATTGTTTAGGATTATGCATTTCGGCTTGTGTCATTTGTCTACCACACAAATTTTCACCAAAACGAAGTTCTAAAAAATAAAAAAATGATTGCGGACACCGCAACCAAAAAAGGAATTTTCTTGAATCTATCTTAAATCCATTGATACACTCATTTTAATTTGATAACCTTGATTTTGGAATTTAATACAAAAGGAGGAAATATAAATAAAATGTTCAAAAAAACACTTTTAATCCTAATTACCCTAGCTCTTGTCTTGTCAATATGGACTCCATTTTCATCAGAAGCATCAGCAGAAACACACTTTATCAATTCACAAGAATTAGAATCGTTAGTAACACCAACAGTTCTACAGAATGAACAAGCTACCAAAGAATTAGACGAACTTGAAATGAAAATGGGAGAATACATAGAAAACCTTCCATTTACAGAAAAAGAATTCGAAAACATGTCAGAGTCAGAACAAAATAAATTGATAGATCAATATTTCAACAATGAAGAATTTTTATCTTTAGAAAACCGAATGAAACAACTTGACTCCAAAAGTAATCAGAGTGAAATCACAACACAAGCACTACCAGTATTCTTCATACCTATCGCAATGACTGTTGGTCGAGTTGCTTTATGGGCTATTAGATCAAAAGGCGCAAAAGTTGCCGTAAAGTATTTGAAAAACAGAATAAAAGGTTTTGGTAAAAACTATGAAATTGGTTGGAACTACACAAATAAATATGGAAAAGTAACAAGCCTTGTTAAGGTATTCCATAAAAAGGGTAAAAAGAAAACACGAGTATTTGCAGTTGATAATGGAAAAGTCCCATTAAAACCGGGTTCAACCAAATGGTACTGGCATTTTCACGTAGCTCCAAACATCCACATACACCATGCACTTAGAGCATCAATACCAAGCAAACACAAAGCTAAAAAAGGTGAAACTATACTCCACTAGAAAAAAAGAAAAACCCTATTATAAGGGTTTTTCTTTTTTGGAATCGTATTCTTTAATAATATCAATTGGATCAATCGCATCATCGTCTTGTGTGTATTCCTCTACATAAGGAGTAATCAATTTCTTAAACCGCTTTTCATCATCCACTAAAGCAATACAAGTTTCATAACCCTCAAAATCAGATGGATATAAATGTGCAACAGAACTACCAGTTTCTAAAGCCTTATCAATTGCATTTCTTAATTCTAACAAACCTTTTCGATTCCCCAAAATCAATGCTTCCATGTGATGAGTTTCTTGAGCATATATATTACACATCTCTAAAATATCATCATCATCCACTTGAATAGACATACAAAAATCACCCCCAAAGTAAAATTTAGTCAATTATATAATTATTGATGCCAACATGCCAAGACCTCAAACGTCTCATTGGCTACTTTATCCTCATCTTCTTTAATCCTGATCAGATCTTCTTTATGGCTTCTAACAGCTTTTTATCTCTTTCAAGAAGGCTGCTTTGTAAGTATTCTTGCTGTTTTTCAACTTGCTGGAGTTTACAAATAACATCTAACTCTCTACTATCATTATACCCTGAATTTAATTAAATTTATAGACTGTTTCTCGCCCATATCTAGCCGTATACTGTTATACGCAAGTCAAAAACGATAAGGGGTGTGGCTGTATGAATGACAAGCAAAAGGTGTTAGATCCTGGGCCATTTTTTCATGGGACAAAAGCGGAGTTGAAGATTGGAGATCTGCTTGAACCGCTGCATTTATCCAATTATCAGGATAAAAAATCGAACCATATCTATTTCACCGGAACACTAAACGCGGCCAAATGGGGTGCTGAATTAGCTAGGTCTGATGCGAAAGAAAGAATTTATATTGTAGAACCGTTAGGCGAGTTTGAAAATGATCCAAATGTGACTGACAAAAGATTCCCTGGCAACCCAACACGTTCTTATCGATCGAAATCTCCGTTGAAAATAGTCGCAGAATTAGGCTCATGGGAAAGACATTCCGATGAAGAAATCAATCATATGCTGAGCTCCTTAAAAAAATTAAGTGAAGAAGGAAAAAATGTCATATACGATTGATGATACGTATATCTAAATAACACGATGGCCGCCTCATGAACTGGGCGGCCTTTTTTTGATCTTATTGAAACAACGCATCCATCAGCTCATTAAATGTTTTGGCTTGCTTGAGGGAGTGAATGCGGTCTGGATTGTCCAGTAAATCGACAGCCTTTTCAAAGAATTGGTTCATACAGGCAGCGTCATCCTTATGAATCGCTAATAAAAAGACAAGTGATACTTGGTCTCCCTGCCAGTCAATCGGCTGTTTTAAGCGTGCGATGGCTACAGAGGAGGTGCCTTCATTTGTGATGAGCGGGTGCGGCATTGCAATACCGCTGCCAAGATAGGTAGACGACATTTGCTCCCGCTCAAGCACCGAGGACCGAAAAGAAGACGATACTAGCTGATGTGCCTCTAAACGGCTACATAATGTGTCTAATACCTCATCTTTGCTGCTTAGATCAGCATTCATTAAAGTCAACCGCTCTTGAAAAAACGCCATCAGTTCTTTTAAGGGTGCCCCGTGTCCATTTAATAAATGAATAACTTCATTCACACGCTGTATATCGTGTTGTTCAAAAAAGGCGCTGACCTGAATGACTGGTTTCCCCTTTGGTGTGAGTGGAACGGTTGTGATGATGACGTCACACGGCAACGAGGTGCTCATGAGATAATCCTGATAGGAATAGAGCTCAACAATGTCAAGCTCGTGCTGAAAGGCTGACTTCAATTTAATTTCAAGCAGCCTTGCCGTCCCTAGTCCAGATCCGCACACGATAATGGCTTTCTTTTTTTGCGAGGTATCGAGCTGACTTCTTTCAAATGAAGCAGCGATATGCAAGGCAACATATGCGGCCTCGTCTTCATTTGGTGTGCGCACCAGCTGTAAGGCATTTAGTCCGCTGACAGCCAAATCAAACGGGTAAGGATAGGACGCTTTGATCTCATGTAAAAGCGGATTTTGTAATGATACGCCATATTGGATTCGATTTAATAGCGGCTTCATATGAAGCATCAAGTCTTGCTGCAGGATGTTGTCCTCAGCAAAACGATGGCCGCTTGTTTTCTCAATGTGCTGTAGAAAGACTGTAACCGCCTGCTGAACTTCTACTGTCGTCTGGTGCTGGGCGGCTTCTTTCCACGTTTGATTCGCCAGCAGATGCATGACTAAGTAATCTGTTTCATCCTCTGATAAGGTCACATAAAAAGTGTCACTCACCTGATGGATGATTTTTTGGGCAATTCTCATCAAAACTGGTGATCTTTGTGTGCGGGCGGTACTGGCGGATATCCGCTGGTTTTTCCGTGTTTGCTGAATCGCAATGGCTAAGTGAATGACTAAATTTTTTAAGGCAATATCTTTAATGAGCAATGACTCTTGATGCAGGTTCGTCAGGACAATCGATCGAATGGTTTCAAGAGAAATATCAGGAAAATGGAGTTGCTCCCGCTCGGTGATATGAGAGAGTGCAGGCTCTTCCTCAAGGAGTAAGTCTGCATAGCACGTTCTTTTTTGCAGCTCATCCCCTTCAATCTTTAAGCCAAATCCAGGCTTTGATACAAGGGTCATACCGTAACGGGCTAACAGCTCTCGTCCTTTTTTTAAATCACTGCTGACCGTCATGCGGCTGATAAACAGTTCTTCAGCCAGCTGGTCAATTTTTAAGTAATCTGATTGAAGCAGCAGCTTTCTCATCATAAATCGTACACGCTCTTCTGGCATGACGGGGACAAGAGAGCGGGCAGGAAGCTTTTGTTGATGAAGCCAAAGTAAGAAAGCGTCTTGGTCACTTGTTAAAAGAGTATACCCCTTTCCTCGAATCGTTTTAATCATAGCTCCAGCTTCCTTTAAATACTCATTTGCCTCCTTGATTAAATTGCGAATAGAGCGGTCAGATAAGCGAAAAGAGGCAGTGAGCTCCTCCAGCTTTACGAACCCCTTTGTTTCAAATAGCCGCTGAATCAGCTGATAGGTTCGAGGATCTGCCGTCATCATCATTGCGCGGCTCCTTGCGCCTGTAAGGCATCAGTTCCAAGAGCAATGGCGCCCATTAAACCAGATAATCCATCAAAGGATGGTTTTGTGATAATTTCATGTAAAGGCTTTGGCAGCTGCAAATAGCCGTGAAGCCGTTTGTCTGTTTCATCAAGAATAAGCGGCAGCATAGCCGGCTGTTTCATCACGCCTCCTCCTAAAATGATGCGTTCTGGTGAAAGGGTGAGCAGCAGGTTAGCGGTCATTTGACCGAGATAATAAGCATGAAGTGACCAAGCAGGATGATCCTCTGGCAGCATGGGTGCCAGTGTATGATAGCGTCCTTCTATGGCAGGTCCAGATGCCAGTCCCTCTAAACAATCATGATGAATAGGGCAGCAGCCTCCGTAGGTGTCATGAGGATGCCGCTGAACGGTGATATGACCCATTTCTGGATGCAGCAATCCGTGAATAAGGCGATGTTCAATATAGGCACCGCCGCCTATTCCAGTCCCAACGGTGATGTAGACCAGAGAAGCAGGCTTTTCTGCTTCAGTTGAAAAACGGGCTTCTCCGAGTGCTGCACAGTTTACATCGGTATCAAGCTTCATCGGGAGCCCGAGGGCTTGTTTTAAGGTAGAGAGGAAAGGGAATTGGCGCCAGGCTGTTTTTGGTGTATCTAAAATCGTCCCGTAGCTTGGGCTTTGCTCTTTCACATCGACAGGCCCGAATGCCCCAATTCCAATTGCATCGACACGATGCTTTGTAAAGTAATCGATCACTTGCCGGCATGTTTCATCTGGATTCCCTGTTGCAAAGGAAGTCATGTGTTCAATCGTTCCGTCTGTTGTTCCGTAGCCGCAGACAAATTTCGTTCCGCCTGCTTCAATGCCTCCAATTCGCATGATCAATGCCCTCCATTAAAGAGGGGCGGAATCCATTGGATCCCGCCCCTACATGTTCATTTTTTCTTTACAATGTAGGTTTGTACCTGACAAGGTGTGAGCGGTTCAATGTGTAATGATCCATGTTGTGCTTTGAGTATATGGCCTTCAGGTGTTTCTCCTAAATTCGCTGTTTCTCCGTGTTGTAGAGATGAACTATTGATTGAAGCGGCTGTTTGACGCGTTAAATATGGATTGAAGAGACGAATGACAATGCCTGTTCCGTGCTCTTCTTTTTTCAGAGCGCTTAGAATGGCTCCGTCTGTCTCGATGTCAAGCAGACTATAAGTAGATTGTAAGTCTTCTTTTTCATCTCGGAAAGAGAAAATTAAACGACCGTTTAAAAAGTCTGCCCGCTCGTAGCATTGAACAGGGGTGGTATACCGTTTGGCAAGCTGCGCTAAGTGTCCCTCGCTGACTGCGTCCTTGCTATAGTGCATTCCAAATGAGAATGACAGTGCACCTTGCAGCTGAGCGTCAGGTGTCTCCACAATTTTTTCACCAGATGCGCGGCCTGGACGGTAAAGAAGGTTTTCTTTCCCCATTTTTCCGAAACAGCGGAAGAGCGTATATGCGATCGTTGTGTAGTCTTCTCCTGTGATTTGGTATTCTCTCACGCAGTCCGTCAATAGAGCGACACCGTATGCTTCATCACGAAGTGCAGTAAAGGATTGCATCGGTTCAATGGTGATCGGTTTTTCTTCCCAATGTTCATTGTTCCACCATTCAAGCTCTTGCGTCAGCTCTGTTGGGCGTTCGATTGTCCCAAACTGCTGATCGCTCAGTGATACGTTTGATGCGATGCCTGTATCAAAGAGAACGCGCAGGCGATGATCTAACGCATGGTTGTCCACATCTACATGAAAACGGATGACAGCATCGTCTTTGTTTAATGTCACCTTCGCTGTGATCGGAAGTGAAGTCGAAGCCGATTGCTGAGAGCGCTCCTCTAGGTCATACGGGACAGTGAGCTGAAGCTGGATGGTCAGCTCTTGCTGCAGGCCGCTTTTAGCCACTGAGATGTCTGCTGATGAAAGATCCTTGGATGACATATACAGGTCCTCACGCGGGGGTGAATAGTTATAGGAATCCCCATCGTCTCCGTTGTCTTCAAAGATCATTTGCTCAGAGAATGTCCGGCCAGTTTGTTTATCTGTGATGTCCAGTGATCCGTTGTCATTTGCCGCAATGCGATAATACGTATTTTCAATTACGCGTCCTTCAGTTTGTTCCCATAGAGATTCGCTTGATTCATCGAAGACCATGCTGACCTGTGTATAACCAACTGACGGTAAGCTGGTGGCTTCAATCAGCAGAACGGCTTTCCATACTTGCTTTGGCATGTACACTTCTTTACTTGGGTTAAGAGAAATTTGCTGTGCCAGCACATAATCTGTGACATCGGTTTTGCTTTTCACTGTGTACTGAAGCGTTCGTCCATTGGCATCCTTTAGCGTAAATGGACGTTCTGTGATAAAGGTTTCGACTTCAATGACTTCAGAACGTTTTGAAGGCAGTGTATTGAACAACGTGAACGTGATTTCTTGCTCTGTTTGCAGTCGAATAGTGATGAGACGCATGTGCAAGTCCACAAGATTCTCAGCGATTTCCTTTGCCTGCTTGTAGCGGAAGAAGACATCTTGGTTTGTCGTGTCACTATTACAGCCGCCAATGCTGTCATGCGCTGCATTTTCAAACATGAGGTACCAAATATCGCGAACCGTATCATGCGGATAGTCGTGTCCAAGCGAATAGCTGATCGTTAGGATGGGCTCCATCACATTCACGAGATAGTTTTCAATTTGATTGTTTAAGATTTTTAAATCCGCTCGTGTTGAAAAGATCGATTTGTGAATCCGCATATGCTTCGCATGAATGAGCTCTCCGTGTAATGTCTCGAAAGATGTCCGCTCTTTTTTCACTGCTGCAATATAATCTTCTAAACTGCTGATTTGATAGTGATGCTCGTCAAGTTCATTGGCTTTTTCTAATAAGTCAGGAAGGTTTTTGCGAATCGGTGCTTGGTCAAAACCGTTCGGGAAATAGACATTCTTTGTGGTTGCCTTTGCTTGCAGCGCACCAATTTTTTCAGTTAAAAAGGCTTGTAAGTCCTCATCCTTCTCAGGGATATTTCCACCGTAGTAGTAGCCAAATGGCAGATTCACAGCAAATACTTCACTGCCGTCAGCGCCGCGCCAATTGAATTCAGTATGATTCGTCATATGGTCAGAAACGCCGCGCCAAAATGCTGTATCGACAATGCCGAAGCCTCGATAAATTTGAGGCATTTGTGCGGATTGACCGAAGGAATCAGGGACATAGCCGACTTTCATCACGTGGCCGAACTGCTGACAGCGTTCAATTCCATATTGCAGGTTCCGCACAATCGATTCACCTGAAATGACGAGCTGGTCGGTTTGGGTATACCATGGGCCAATGATGAGACGTTTCGCTGTGACAAGCTTCTTGATTCGATTCTCATCCTCTGGACGCCATTTCAAATAATCATCTAATAAGGATGCCTGGGCATCGAGCATGAAGTAATGGAATCTTTCATCTGTTTCAAGGGTATCTAAGATGTCCATTACGCTTTTCATTAAGTAGATACGGGAGCGGGAGGTGGTGAAATACCATTCCCGGTCCCAGTGAGTATGTGGAATCACATGTACATTGACAGTCATTGATCAACGACACCTTTCTTCGTTCAAATTATCCTTCTAGCACAAGGTCAAAATCGTCTTCTTCTTTCTGCTTTTGATCATGTTCCGGCGTTTTTGGCTCTTTTTTCTCAGAGAAATTCACAAGCAGGTTGGCGCCAATACCGATGACGAGTGCGCCAGTTAGAGCTCCGATTAAATAAGCCCACCAGTTTCCGACTGAGAAGAAGCCGTATAGCCCGCCAATTGGCGGCATGATGTCATGAACTCCTAATAATGCAGCGACCCCGCTTCCAACAGCACATGCGACAACATTGAGCGGAATCAATTTCAAAGGATTGACGAGGGTAAAAGGGATTGCCCCTTCCGTAATACCGATAATACCCATGACAAGACCGCCTCGTCCGGCTTCTCTAAAGGTTGGGGAGAAGTTGCGTTTTCGAATCAATGTCGCAAGCCCGTATCCAAGCGGTGGAATGACAATGGCAATATTGACGAGAATGGCAGGGAGATAGACGCCTGATAGGAAGAGTGCGTTACCAGCCATCCAAGCGGATTTATTCACCGGTCCGCCAAGATCGAAGCCAATCATCGCACCTAAAATCAGAGCGAGTGCGAGAGTGCTTGTTCCATCAGCGACCATGCCTTTGATCCATTCAATTAATGCCGTGTTCAAAGCACCTAATGGTCCGCCCAGCAGAACTGACATAAGAAGCCCTGTTAAGCCAACAGTAATGAGCGGCAGGATGAGCAGAGGGACGAGCCCGGCTGCAGAGCCTTGAATTTGAATTTTTCGTTTTACAAAAAGAGCAACATATCCTGCGAAGAAGCCTGCGATGACGGCACCAATAAATCCAGCATTGGTTGAGCTGGCGAGAGCACCGCCGATAAAGCCGGCTGCAAGCCCTGATTTATCCGCAATCGAATAGGCGATAAATCCAGCGAGCAGGACGTTCATTAAGCCAATACCTGTCCAGCCAACCTGCTCCATTAAATAAGCACCGTGCAGTATGCCGCCAGCATCTTTATAGGTGTTTAAATCTGAAACACCAAACCCTAATCCGACCAGTTTTGCTAAACCAACGATAAGTGAGGCGCCGATGATTACAGGAAGAATATAAGAAATACCGGTCATGAGATGGCCTTCAATGACTTTTAATTTTGCTTTCATTTTCTTTGCTCCTTTCTATATGGCATTGCTCATGTTTATTGAGATTCAGACTTTTTCTTTTCTACAAGTGCTACAGCTTTGGTGATGATTTGTTCGGCATTTTTTAAGGCTCGTCCGATTTCGACACGTACAGTGGGAATGCCTGAGAAGCGTTCCGCATCGTTAATATGCTGATTTGAGGCAATGATGCAGAGGTCTGCCTGCTGTGCTTCCTCTGCTGTAATGCCGTTCACCTGTCCCATAATCCCTTGCTGTTCGATTTTGATCTCGTGTCCGAGCTGTTTACCTGCATTTTCTAACGCTTTGGCTGCCATTGGTGTGTGAGCTAACCCTGCTGGACATGAAGTGACACCGACAATTTTCATTGTGTAATCCCCTCTTTCAATTGTTGTTCAATGACTTCGTAATAGTAATCAGCTGTTTGACCTGGTTGAATCTTTTCGATAAAAGCAGGTTCCATTAGGCTGGTCGCAATACCTGACAGTAATTTCAGGTGTGTGATATTTGCTTCCTCTAGTGGAACGAGCAGTGTAAATAAATAGCTTGTGGGCAAATCGTCGAAGCTTCCCCATTCAATGGGTTGTTCAAGTTCTAAAAAAAGAAGTGAAGCCGTTTGTACAGCGGAGCTTTTTGTATGTGGAATGGCGAAGCCTTGCTGAAGTCCTGTTGAGACTTCGTCTTCGCGTGTCAACAAATCTGCTAATAGCCCCGCCTGATCGTTTGTAATCTGAAGGTCTTCAGCTTTCTCGGAAATGTATTGTAAAATCTCATTCTTTGATCGTCCGTTTACTTGTGTGAAAACATGATCTTTTTGGAACAAGCTGATCCCTTCTCTCTCGTTTGTTAAGCGCTTACAAGTTGATTGTAATGTACTTTTCGTCATGGTTAAATAGCATCATTTTCCGTTTGAAATGGCAAAAAGTTTATGAAGCTATCTGTCTTGCTGACTGAATATCTCAAATCCTAGCTTAAAACGAGTTTAATTATGTAATAAACAGATTCTACTAAATGTCTTTCTGTGATATTCTTCCAAGGTATCATAAAAGATAAGGGGGTCTTTTCATGTTCAAAAAGCAGGTCAAATCCTGTGTGGCCGTACTCATGGCCATCATTCTATGTATGGCAGCATTACCTGAATACGAGGCAGCAGCTGCCAGTCATGGAACAAGTGTCAATGAAGCCATTGGGTTAAAAAATGGAGAAGTCATCTCAGGTACATTACAGAATGAAAAGGAAGAGTCGTGGTATCAAATCACGCCATCTGCACAAGAGGTGGCAAAACATACACATATGCAAATTTCTGTAAAAAGTAAACAAGTGCTGTCCGTATCGGTCTATCCAAGTAAGGACAGAGCGATGAAGGATGACACATATTCAAGATATCGCGTGGACACATCTAGCGGAGAAACAGAGATCAACTTCCCGCATGCATGGTCAGGTCCCTATTATGTCAAAGTGCTCTATTTAGGGTCGGAGGAAGACAGCCGTGATGAGGAAGAGGATGCGGTATTCACAATTGGATATAAAGGAGCTAACCTCCCGCCTTCTGAACCCGTTTTCCCTGAAGACGATGAGCCTGAAATCATCATTATAGAGAAAAAGTACGGGCGTGAAATTCTTCAATCGATTCGTACAATCGAAGATAAACGATTCAATGAAACGGCAGAAGGTCGGAAGCTTTCGCTTCTGCTCCAAAAGACAAAGCCGTTTCTCAAATCAAAGCTCATCAAACATCAAAAAGAGCAGCAAAAGGTATACAATCATCTGCTCACATTAAAAACACTGCTAAGTGACGTAGAGAAAAATGGTGCATTTAGTGGTCATATCGTAACAGAAAAAGAACAACAGGCGATTAGGTCCCTTTTTGATATGCTCAAAGATGCAAGTCCGGCTTATTTAAAAAAGGAATTAGAAGCCGTCAGTCAAAAAATTGGCATTGATCAGCTTGAAGGAAAATCAGCCGGTTATGTATTAGAGAAACAAAAGCTTGTAAAAGAAGAGAAGGTTAAAACGAATAAGATCATTTTTAAATTAAAGGATGGCCAAACACTTCAATCTGCGAAAAAGAAGATGAAAAGCTACGGCATCCAAGAAAACCGTGTGACATCACAGTCAGTCAGTCCTTTATTCAAAGGAATGTATGTCTATGATGTGCCAGCAGGGCAAGAATCAGCTGGAAAGACACTAAAAGCAGGCAAAGCGGTCATCAAAAGCACGGCAAGAAAGCTCTCCAGCATGCCGAATGTTGAATTTGCAGAGCCTGTTCAAACCTATCGTGCGCTAAGCAACGACGCGCAGTATGGTTATCAGTGGCCGCTAAAAAACAGTGCGCAAAACAGCGGAAAAAAAGGCGCGGACGTCAAATTTGAACAAATGAATACACTGATTGGCACAAGCAAAATGAAGCAAACATTAATTGCTGTTGTGGATACAGGTGTAGACAGCCGTTTGACAGATTTAAGCGGGACTGTTCGTACAGACTTAGGTGCGAATCTCATTGGACGAAACAAAGATGCGATTGATGACAATGGACACGGTACGCATGTGGCAGGCATCATTGCCGCAAAATCCGATAATCATTACTCAATGGCAGGTCTCAACCAACATACGGGCATCATTCCAGTGAAGGTGCTGGATGCTTATGGATTTGGAGATACAGAGCATATTGCACTTGGAATCAAGCATGCAGTAGACAAAGGCGCAAAGGTCATTAACATGAGCCTTGGCGGCTATTACAGCAGAGTGATTGAATATGCAATGAATTACGCTGCTCAAAGAAATGTACTAGTCGTCGTGGCGAGTGGAAATGATGGCATACCAGAAATGGGCTACCCTGCGACATCAAAATACGCAATGGCGGTTGGCGCAAGCAACCGTATGGATATTGCCGCTGAGTTCTCAAGCTATGGCAAAGGACTGAGCATGTCAGCACCAGGGTCGGATATTCCGAGCTTAATGCCTGATGGGAATGTCTCATACCTTAGCGGGACATCAATGGCGACACCATATGTGGCAGCAGCAGCAGGGTTACTGCTTTCTAAAAATCCATCCTTGAAGCCAAATCAAGTGAGAAATCTTTTACAAAGTACAGCAGATGACATCTCATTTAAATCTGTTGATGGAAAAGACGACGTTTTCTATGATGAAAATGAGGAGCCAATTGTCGATCCGAAAATCCCGGGTATCGATTGGATGACAGGACATGGGAGATTGAATGCATTTGCTGCATTAAGCGCTGTTGAACTGAATGCATCTGTGAGCAAAGTGGAGGATCAGCACCAAAAGGTGACAGGTAAAGCAAAAGCCGGCGCTGCAATTTCTGTGTATAGAGGCAAAACCCTGCTTGGAAAAGGCACAGCAGGCAAAAAAGGAACCTTTAGTGTGAAGATTAAGCATCAGAACAAAAACAAGGTCCTTCACATTAAAATTTCAAAAGGAAAGGCCGCTACGACGCTCAAAACCGTTGTGAAAAAAGGCAAAGCACCAGCTAAGCCGAAAGTGAGCAAAGTAACCGTCAAAAGTAAAGCGGTCAAAGGGACTGCGGGTGCAGGCTTGACCATTAAAGTGAAAAACAAATCAAAGAAAGTCATCAAAACAGTCAAGACCAATAGCAAGGGTGCATTTACTGCCCAAATAAAACCTCAGAAAGCCAAAACGGTTTTGTATGTGACTGCTTCAGATGTGAGAAAAAGAGAAAGCAAAGCGGTAAAAGTGGTTGTGAAAAAATAAAAAAAGACCTCCCTTTCTAATAAAGGGGAGGTTTTTTTGTTTTTAACTGGAAAAATACCAATTCCTGTCGATAGTAATATAGTAGGAAAAAAAAGGAGGATATATCGATGAAAAAAATCATGTTTGCTTTCTTTCTATCATTGCTTCTCGTATTCCCAAGCTTTGCACATGCTGAAGAAACAGGTGCAGTACCAGCTTCCGTACAAGTAACAAGTGTCACAGCAGCCGATAGTGGAATAGTGAATTACGGCTATGGCAGTAAATATCGCGTGGGTTCTTATTATCCAGCTACGTTTAAAGGAACACTAAAAGATGCAAGCGGAAATCTCATGCCTAATCAGCCGATCAAGCTTTATTTTGAAGCAGCGATCAAATCATATGCTCAAACAGCGACAGGCACAACAGACGAGTATGGGCAATTTTCACTGACGTTTCAAGTTCCTGCAGGTGCAGGCTACCAATCATACAATAATGCAGGCTGGTCAACACATTACTACGATATCGTTCCAGTGACGTTCACGTCAAACGACATCAAACTATCTTCAAATGTCACAAGTGTGTACCATTTGGCATATACATCACGTTACTAATCTCATAAAAAAAGATGTCACCAATCTGAAACTTCCCTTTCTAAAAAAAGGGAAGTTTTTTTGTTTTTTACTGGAAAAATACCAATATATGCCGATGATAATATTGTAGGAAAAAAAAGGAGGATTTATCGATGAAAAAAATGATGTTTGCTTTCTTTCTATCATTGCTTCTTGTATTCCCAGCCTTTGCACATGCAGAGGAAACAGGAGCAGCACCAGCATCTGTACAAGTAACAAGTGTCACAGCAAAAAATGGTGGAATGGCCGATTACGGTTATGGCAGTAAATATCGAGTGGGTCCGCGTTATCCAGCTACGTTTAAAGGAACCTTAAAGGATAAAAATGGTAAATTGATGGCTAATCAGCCAATCCAGCTTTATTTTGAAGCAGAGATCAAGTCATTGGCTCAAACAGCGACAGGCACAACAGACGAGAATGGACAATTTTCACTAACGATTCAAGTTCCTTCAGCTGCAGGCTACGATTATTTTGATAATGGCAGGTTTAAACATTATTTTGATGTCGTTCTAATCACGTTCACTTCAAACGACATCAAGCTATCTTCAAATGTCTCAAGTGTGTACCATTTGGCTTATTCAATCAATTCTTAACTAATCTGCTGGATGAGACGACTTAGCGAAAACCCTGTCGTTTTGATGGAAAAAAGGATGTCATCATGTGACATCCTTTTCTTTTTGTTAGCAAACCTGCTGGGCGGCAACCGAAAGAGTCGATAAACAAACACTCATCAGCCGTTATTCCCAGATTCGATCGAGCGTTTAACTTTTAATCTTGAGCTTTGATGGATAAGAACTTTCACACTTGAACTTTGATCCTTGAATGTTCAGCTTTGAGCTTTTATCAAGGATCATCCTAAGATGATCATCAGATGAGGAGGGAATGACCTTTCCCTCGGAGGTGTTTAGTTCTATCGATTTTCGGCTCACTAACAAAATCAATTAATCAATCTGTATTTTCGTCAGTGTATTGCTTTCAGATAAGGAAAAATCAACTTCCATTTGAAAATCTTCAATTTCTTTCGAAAGCTGTTCAATTTTCACTCGAAGGCGAAGCGGATCGATGATCACCGCCTCATTTTCAGCTAGAAAAGACTTCACAATCTCTTGGTTAGCAGCCGCTTGTGTCTTTCCATCTTTTCCAAACAAGGTCTCTAAATGCTGATCAAGTCTCTTTTTCACATCTTCATTCGTTTGTTCAGCTTTGTCGACCAGCTCTTTGTACACCTGTTTCATTTTCCGTAAATAACGAATATCGTAGTCTATCGACGTCTTACGTTCAATCGCTTCTGCCACCGTCATACGGACACCCGCCACATCAATCATTGTGGTCGCATTCGATACAACGATGGCCGATTTGATGGCATTTCGGCGTTTGATTAAAGCTTGAATCGATTGGTCATCAGCCTTCGCCTTTTTTTCAACTTCTTCTTGATTCTGAAATCCATGCTGTATATGTTTCCCGATCATCAATCCACCAAGTACGGCTTCATCAACAGTTCGGTTGATTCTCTTATCTAACATTTTCAGTTCACTTAATGCTCTTGTAATGGTCATTTCCATATTCACGACAACTCCCTTGGTTCATCCTGAAAATCATAGATTCCTATCATATACCAAAGTGTGCTTCTTTTACTAGCGATATCCTTTTTTGTCAGATGGTTTATATAGAAAAAAACCTGATGTTTATACACCAGGTTTTTCTCGTTTTTTCTGAATCCAAGCTGTCACGTAATAGGCAGCATAGCAGAGCGCAATGAAAGGAATGCCGCAGATAAGGGCAATCCGCTGATTTGGATCAAAGGCAATGCCGATGACAGATGCAAGACATAGAAGGAAGGCTGCAATCGGAACTACTGGATAGAGCGGTGTTCGAAAGGATAAATCATGAAGCTGTCCGCCTTCCTGTAAAAATCTTTTCCGAAACATAAACTGTGAGGCAGCAATCCCCATCCATACGACCACAACGGCCAGTCCAGAGATTGACACAAGGACAAGGTATACCGTTGCTGGTGCGATCACACTCGATAGCAAAGAAAGAATACCACCGATCATACTTAAAATGAGTGCATTCAAAGGAATTCCTTTTGACGTCAGCTTCGCTAGTTTTTTAGGAAGTGTTCGTTCCTCAGAAAGCGACCAAAGCATACGAGATGATGCGTATAATCCTGAGTTTGCGGCAGATAAGATCGCGGTCAGGATGACAAAATTCATGAAATCTGCGGCATAAGGAATCCCGATACGATCAAATACCACGACAAATGGGCTTTTGATCACCCCGGCTTCTTCTACTGGAATCAAGCCAGCTAAAACAACGATCGTTCCAACGAAAAACAGGACGAGACGCAGGACGGTTGTGCGAATTGCTCTTGGAATGGTCTCGTCAGGATTGACGCTTTCACCCGCAGCAATCCCAATCAACTCCGTACCTGAAAAAGCAAAATTGACCGCAAGCATCGTCATTAAAATCGGTAAAAAACCGTTTGGGAAAAGTCCGCCTTCACCAGTGAAATTAGAAAAGAACGGAGCGGCCTCACCGCCCTTTAATGGAATCAAACCAAACATTGCAGCTCCGCCAAGAATAATAAAGAGAATAATAGCCATTACTTTAATACTGGAAAACCAAAACTCTGATTCTGCAAAAAACTTGACTGTAAATGCGTTCAGTAAAAAGATGAGAAGAGCAAAAACACCACTCCACATCCAAACCGAAGTGTCTGGAAACCAGCGCTGCATTAATAGTCCTGCCGCTGTAAATTCCGAACCGAGTGCCACTGTCCACGTCAGCCAATATAGCCAAGCGACCGTATAGCCTGTACCAGGTCCAATGTATTTTGTTGCATACGTATGAAAAGCCCCTGTGACCGGCATTGCGACAGACAGCTCACCTAAACAAAGCATCACGAGGTAGACAATTAATGCCCCCACAAGATAGGCAAGAATGGTTCCCGCAGGTCCGGCCTGATTGATGGTATAGCCAGAGCTTAAAAAGAGCCCTGTTCCAATGACGCCGCCTAGAGAAAGCATGAACAGGTGCCGGCTTGTCATTTTTCGTTGGTATTGTTGTGACTGATCTTTTGCTTGTTCCATGTCTTCCCGCCCTTTTGCTTAGAAGTATGTGTGATGATTCATGATGCTATGATGTGGTTCGTTTTAAGATGTCATTAATATCTTCTGGGGTCGTCCGGCAGCAGCCGCCGATGATATGCGCGCCGTCTTTGTACCATTGATACGCACATTCGCCAAAAGTAAGATGTGACGTATCTCCGCTCCATACCTTTTCTTCAGGATCATATACTTCACCTGAGTTTGGATACACCACAATCGGTTTGCTCGTTCCTTTTTTCATCTCTTGAATGAGAGAAGTGATAAATTGCGGCGGCGTGCAGTTCACGCCGACAGCAGCGATTTGTTCATAAGGTTCCAGTGCTTGTACACATTCTCTGAGTAAATCTCCTTCACTAATATGACGGTCGTCCTTCGCGCTGAATGTAATCCAAGCAGATACCCCGCTGAATTCATCCTGCAGCAGCTTTGCAATGGCAGTTGCTTCAATCAGACAAGGAATCGTTTCGCAAGCAAGAATATCTGCACCCGCTTCTACTAATGCCTGAATTCTTGGTCTGTGAAAATCAATGAGAGCCTGCTTAGTAAGTCCGTAATTTCCCTTATATTCTGAACCGTCAGACAAATAAGCGCCGAATGGCCCCACAGATCCAGCGACAAATGGTTTTGTCCGCCCTTCACGACGCGCTTCATCCTGCCAAAAAAGATCGCGTGCTTCTTTCGCTAAAGAGACAGAGCGTTTCATGAGTTCAATCGCTTCTTCTTTTGTATAGCCTTTTTCAGCAAAGCCTTCAATCGTTGTTTGGTAGCTGGCGGTTGTTGCGCAGTCAGCACCTGCTAGGAAGTAGTCCAAGTGTACTTGTTGAATCAATTGTGGCTGTTCAATGAGTATTTTGGCTGACCATAAACGATCGTTTAAGTTACAGCCCTTTCGTTCAAGCTCTGTTGCTAATGCACCGTCTAAAATCAAAGGTGCGTGAGCCTGTAAACGGCTTTGAATAGGATTCATCGGAATCAAACAGCCTCCTTTTTAGATCGGATTTGATGGGTATGATATGAGGCAGTAGTTTAAATGACTAAAGCGTTTTTGTCAAGGAGAGGAAAAAGCATATTAGGGCGCGAAAACCCTGAAAACATGCAGGTTTTGATGCATAAAAATGCAGTCAAAATAATAGAAAACCAAGTCATTGACAGCCTCTAAAAAGAGATATATATTATGGAAAGATTGATTTCAGAAAGCTTCATCAAAAGGCGCCGTCTTTTGATTTTTATGTTGTCCAACGACTGTCTTCTTTCGTGCAGAAAGAGGGTTTTTTATATGCTTAAAAAAGGAGGAAAGAAGAAATTGAAAAAATGTGTAAAAGATATAGCGATGATTCTGGTTGGTTCTTTTTTATTTGCCGCAGCAGTAAATATGTTTGTCATTCCGCTTGAATTTGGTGAAGGCGGCGTAACGGGGCTGTCCATCATTTTTTATTATTTGTTTGCAATAGCACCGTGGCTGACGAACCTCGTGTTCAATGCCATTTTACTGCTTGTCGGGTATAAGTACTTAGACAAGAAAACCACAATTTACACCGTGGTTGCCGTCGCAAGTAACTCCCTATTTTTACATCTGACCACAACATGGGTCGTGAATGTACATGAAATGATTATTGGAGCAATTTTCGCAGGAATCATCATCGGAATTGGGATTGGTCTTGTGCTCAGAGCCGGTGGAACAACGGCGGGTTCTGCCATTCTCGGAAGAATTGCCAACAAGTATTTAGACTGGAACGTGAGCTATGCCATCTTGTTCTTTGATTTGATCGTTGTATTTGCTTCCTACTTTATTATTGGTGCGGAAAAATTAATGTTTACCATTGTGATGCTGTACGTGGGGACAAAGGTGATGGACTTCGTGATAGAAGGACTTAACACGAAAAAAGCAGTGACGATTATTTCTTCGTGCAAAGATGATATTGCCGAAGAAATCAATCACACCTTAGATCGAGGCGTCACGATTTTAAACGGACGCGGTCATTATTCAAAGGAATCGAAGGAAATTCTTTACGCAGTCATTCAAAAGCAAGAGCTCATGCGTCTCAAGAAAATTATTAAGAAAATTGATCGAGACGCATTCGTGGTTGTCCATGACGTACGCGATGTGTTCGGAGAAGGATTTGTGAATATATAAAAATGAAAAGAAGACAAAGAGCTAAAAGACCCTAAAATGGGTCTTTTTTTATTCTCTATACCTCTTGTCACACAATACTATGTAATGTATAGTATAAAGAGTTAGGAGTTGTAAACATGAATGCACAATTAAAAAAAGGGTTACTGGAATTTTGTGTACTGGCGGTATTAAAGAAAGGCGATTCCTATGGTTATCAAATCATTAAAGATATGTCCCATTGTATTGAGATTTCAGAATCGACATTATATCCAATTTTAAAGCGTTTAGAGCAAAACAATTATGTGGAGACCTATTCCCAGGAACATAACAGTCGATTAAGAAAATACTACCGCATGACAGAAAGCGGGCGGGAGCATATGGCGCAGTTTTTAGAGGAATGGGATCAGGTGATGGCGATTTACGACTTTATTTCTGGAGGACAGGGCAATGAATAAAAAAGAATTTTTGAGCAGCCTAAAGAAGCATCTGCATCTTCTAGGCGAAAAAGACAGTGATCGGTTTATCGAATACTACGATGAAATGATTGAGGATTATCAGGAAGATGGCTACAGTGAACAGGAAGCGGTTCATCAAGTCGGTCAGCCTGCTATGATCGCTGAAGGGATTTTGAAGGAACAAGGAATAAAAACCGTTCAGGTGCCGACGTTTGGAGAAAAAGCCACAAGACTCTCCATTCTCATTTTAGGCTTTCCGTTATGGGGCAGTATTCTAGCAACAGTCTTCCTGCTGATTCTTTCTGTGTATATGGTGATTTGGTGCATTCCGCTCGTGACAGGAACAGTGACGCTGGTTGGTCTGCTCGGCGGTTTTTGGAGCATCATTGGTTCTCCATTTATTTTTCAGGACGGTTTGCATGTAGTGGTGACGCAGATTGGCGTTGGTATTCTTCTATTAGGTGTCGGATTATTAAGCGGCATAGCCACGGCGTATTTGACTAAGCTATTTGTGCAAATGACTATTCAAACCACTAAGGCATTCATGGGAATGTTTAAAAAGAAGGTCGTGAGAGTATGAACGTGAATGATTTAAAAAAGCAATGTATCAAATGGGGGATCATCTTCACCGTTGCCGGAGGAATTGTCATGGCAATTGGTTTTGGAATATCAGGCTTTGATTTAGATGCATATCACAACAATGACCAGAGCAACGTGTTCCGCACCATCAATTGGAGCAAGCCATAATAAATGAAAAACCCGCTTATGCGGGTCTTTTTTTCGCTCGGGCCACAAAGAAGAAATAGCAGCAAAGTGCGCCTAGATCACAAAGCATAATAATCAGACCCATTGGAAAGGCTGTTTGGCTTCCGGCAAGTCCGACAAGAGGTGTCATGCAAGCGCCTAGCAGCATTTGCGCCACGCCGATCAGTGCAGCTGCACTTCCTGCATGCGCTCCGTGATGCTGCATCGCCAGAGACGGCGCAGAGGTGCCGACAATTCCAACGCTTGAGACAACAAAAAACAATGGAATCAGAATACCGTACAATCCTGCATCAATCGAGATCATGAAAAATAAAGTGACTCCCCCTAACGCAGCTGTCAGCAATCCAATGCGAAGGACTTTCTCTTCACCAATTTTCGCAGCAACTCGGGCAAATACTTGTCCAGCCGTGATGATTCCAAGACTATTTACCGCAAAGGCCGCACTAAATCCTTGTGGAGAAAGGTTGAAAATATCTTGAAGCACAAACGGTGAACCAGAAATATAGGCAAACATCGCTGCAAATACAAGACCTTGCGAAAGGGCATACCCAACAAAGAGACGATCACTGGCTAAAATTTTCATTGCACCTGCAATCTGTTGAAAGCCCCCGGTCTGTCTACGCTCCGCGGGTAAGCTTTCTTGCAGTGAAAAAATGGATCTCAGCAGCATCAATGCCCCGAGGATTCCTAGTAGTACAAATACACCCTGCCATGTTGTGAATCGTAAAATCTGTCCGCCTGCAATAGGTGCTGCTGCCGGAGCAACCCCGTTGACTAACATCAGCAGTGCAAAGAATTTCGTCATTTCTGATCCTTCATAATGATCTCGGACAATGGCTCGTGCAATGACAATGCCTGCTGAACCAGCAAGTCCTTGAATCAATCTAAGAAGAATGAACGTCCAAATCGATGTGACCACTGTACAAAGAAGGGATGCCGCAATAAAGATGGTCAAGCCAATCATCAGCGGTTTTCTTCTGCCAATCGTATCGCTGATCGGACCTGCAATCAGCTGGCCGAGCGCCAGTCCAATGAGACAAGCCATCAGACTTAATTGGGACAACGCCGTGCTTGCCTCAAAATCACGAGCAATATGAGGCAAAGCAGGTAAATACATATCCATTGCCAGCGGAGCAAGAGCTGTTAAAGATCCGAGCAATGCGGCAAGGAGAAATCGATTTTTTTTCGATTCTTGGGGATAAGATAAAGAACTCATATGATGACAACACTCCTCGTATACTTCCTCAACACAGCATAATGAATCAAGCGTTCCTTTTCAATGAAAAATTTTCAAAGATGATTCCGTGCAAAATGATTGATCTTTCGCATGAGACTCTTTACATTGAATGAGTAGAGAAAAGAGTAAAGGCTATTGCATGCAGTGATTGCATGATATGTATACCCACTAATAGAGAGCAGGAGGTGCTGACATGAAGCAGCAAGAGCTAATCATTCGTCAAGCAGTCAAAGAAGATCATGAGGCCATCACGCACGTGCTGATCAAATCCTATGCACAGTATGAGCCTCAATTTACAGAGGAAGGCTGGCAAAATTATTCTGCCGCGCTTGCAGCAGCTGTAGATAATCCGAACATGGAGCTGATGCTTGTGGCGGAACTTGACGGCAAGGTCGTGGGGACGCTCCAAATGTTCCGTTCATCAGAGCAAGCATATGACAAACCCGAAATGGGCATTACATCAGCCATCGTCCGGTTTTTAGGAGTAGATCCCGATGTGAGGGGAAAAGGCATTGCAGAGTCATTGCTGCGTAAAAGTATTGAACTGACGCAATCATGGGGCGAAAATGTCCTGTATCTTCATACATCTGATAAAATGCAGGCCGCCATTCGCCTATATGAAAGAATGGGCTTTGAGCGTGCGCTTGATAAAGAATTTGTGAACCAAAATGGGACGCATGTCAAGAGCTATCAATATGTGATCAAGAAAGAACAGCCGGCAGGTTCATAGTATAACGTGCAGCAAAAGGAAGAGCTTACCTCCATGGACAGCTCTTCCTTTTTTCGATTTACGCCCACAGTACCAGCGCCCAATATGATACCCCCCACGAGATTAAACCGAACATGACAAAGAATTTTAACATGCGCTCATAAGGAGACAGCTTTCGTTCTCTCTTCGTTTTCACCAGCTGCCAATAAAGGACATAACCACAAATCATGAGGATGATTTGTCCAAGCTGTGTAAAATTTTCAAGAATCGTGATTCCGTTCATTTATTTCACCTCGTCATAGGTCTTCCATAAGTAAATGAGGCAATCCTTTATTTCTTCAAAAAAAATCGGTGTATACTGGAAAGAGACCAAATGTTTAGAGGGAGTTGTGACATGTTATTTTCGCTGCATGCGGATCGTTGGGATGAAGTCATCGAGAGAAAAATCAAATACGATCAGAAAGTTGTGGAACATATCTGTCAGCTGTTAGACGCAAAGGAGCAGCAGGCTGTGCTGTTTCACAAGATTGAAGACCCGTTTACGATGAGGGCAGGTGAGGGTGCTCTAACCATTCCAAAAGGGAGCTATACGACCGCTTATTATTGGAAGGATCGTCCTTATAACATATATTTCTGGAGAGATGATCAAGGAAAGGAACTAGGATCTTATTTTAATATTGTGGGAGATACACAGTTCAACGGGCAGCTGGTCATGTTTGAAGACCTCATTATTGATCTTCTCGTTCTTCCGAATGGTGATGTCTTTGTGCTGGATGAAGATGAATTGCCGGAGAGTTTAGCGGATTTTGAACACGGTACAGTGCGGCGGGCATTAGAGAGCGTGACGGCTTCGTTAGAAAGCATTCTCGATCAAGTGAGGGCAGATGCCGAAGGGAAATATCATCACAGCTTGTTTGAGCCGATGTTGAGATAGAAAAAAACGATTCCTCGCTGAAAGGAATCGTTTTTTCTGTTAAACCTTAATACGGTTTAAACGTTTTTGTAAATTGGTTTTTGTTTTGGAGGCTTTTAGCTGTTTGACAGCGCTTTGAGCTACTGCTTTTGTTTTCTTTGTTCGTTTGGCTTCCGCTTTTTTGACCTTTTGTTTAGCGTCTGTCACTTTCTTTTGATAAGCGACTTGTTTTTTGACTTTGTCGAGCCGGTTTTGCAGGCTTGTTTTTTCTTTGCCTTTGTTTAGTTTTTTGATGGCCGTTTGAGCACTTTTAATAGCGCCCTGTGTTTTGTTCTTTTCGGCTGTTTTGACCTTTGCACGTGCCGAGCGGATATCAATGGCTGCTTGGACTTTCTTCACCCGTTCTGTGAGTGCTGTTTTTTGCTTGCTTGCAGTGAGCCGGCCAATTCTCGTTTTGGCTTGATTGACATCTGCCTGCTTTTTAGATGTTTCGGCTGTTTTGACAGCACTGGCCGCAGCCTTTAAAAAGGTGGATTGCGGCACATATTGCACGCGGCCATAGCCGAATTGTGGATCCTTCCCTTTTGCGCCAAGATCCACTGTATAGCTGCGCAATAAAGTGCGAAGCTGTGCATTTGTTTTCTTCGGATGAAGCTGCTTTAACAGTGCCAGCATTCCTGTGACATGCGGTGCAGCTTGAGATGTACCCGTTGCATACCAATATTCATTTTTCAAATAGGTACTGATGACGTTCTCGCCAGGAGCAGAAAATTCAATCCCTTTCCCTGTATTCGAGATAGACGAAAGTTTGTCTTTGTCAGTCGTTGCAGAAACGGCAATGACGCTATTGTAGGCGGCTGGGTAGCTAATATGATTCTTTTTCCCATCATTTCCGCTTGCAGCAACCACGAGCAGTCCTTTTTTATATGCTTCATCCACTGCTGAACGCAAGATGGGGATATTGTCTTCAAAGCCTAAACTTAAATTAATAATGTCCATCTTATTGGTAATCGCCCAATCGATGCCTCGAAGCAGACTATATAGGTCGCCTTCTCCCTTTTTATCTAACACTTTCACAGCATACAGCTTCACACCAGAAGCGACGCCAACTGTTCCATAATCGTTATTAAGCGCACCAATCGTGCCGGCGACATGTGTGCCATGTCCTTCATCATCTTTATAAGAGGATGTGTAGTTCACGAATGATTTACCGCCGGATACCTTTAAATCCTCGTGTGGGAAAATACCAGTATCTAATACGGCTACTTTTACATTTTTACCAGTCACGCCTTCTTTTATTGCTTGCTTTATATTTAGTTTTTGTAGATTGTAAGATTTTTGTACCAATACATCCTGATTAGTTGCAGCGGCTGTTTTCTTCACAGTTGAAGCCGCGAGTTTGACCTTTACGTTTTTTGAGACGTAAGCGATGTTTGGGTCTTTTTTGAGTGAGGTGACCGCTTGTTCATCTGCTGTCACAGCGACAGCGGGAAGATGTATGTACTGTGCGTTCACTTTCTCACTTTCCTCAATAGCTGTTTGTTTTCCTTTTTGATTTTTATAGACGATGATGACATCTGTTTCTTTTGGCGGTGCAGCTGCCTGCGAATGGAAAGGCAAAGCAGTTGTCAACGCAAGAAGAAACGCAATGACGATAAGTAATTTCTTTTTCAATGCGTGGCTCCTCTCATCCGATGACCTCGGTCTTTTTTCTCTATTATATCGGAGAAAGCAGATGGATGGGATAGTAGAATTGTCGTCTTGTTCAGAAAGTTATCTTTACAAGTAATCTGAAATTGAAATTCATAGAATTCTAGTAGACAATAGAGACAACATGATAAGAGAAAGAAGGACATGCTGATGAACGTAAAAGAGTATATGACGTATGATGCGACTGGCTTAGCAGCACTTGTGCGGAATAAGCAGGTAACGCCTGAGGAGCTTATGCAGGCGGCATTTGATAGATTGAATGAGGTCAATCCAGAACTAAACGCTGTGATACGGACGAGACAAGATCAAGTTTTAAAAGACATCAAGGAGTTACATGAGTATCAGCCATTTGCGGGTGTTCCGTTTGTGCTAAAAAATATATCGCAAGGGATTAAAAATGAACCGCTGACAGCAGGAGCGTTGCTGTTAAAGGATGTAAAAGCAAATTCGGATTCGCACTTTGTTGATCGGTTGAAGCAGGCTGGTTTTCTCATGATTGGACATACAAATACACCGGAATTCGGTTTAAGAAATGTGACGGAACCTGCTTTACATGGTCCAACGAGAAATCCTTGGAATACGGACTATTCTCCGGGTGGCTCAAGCGGCGGGACAGCAGCAGCTGTTGCGAGCGGTATTGTACCTGCTGGCGGAGCAAGTGATGGCGGTGGTTCTATTCGCATTCCAGCATCCTTTACCGGTTTGTTCGGCCTTAAGCCCACGCGGGGAAGAACGCCGGTAGGCCCAGGCGCAGGAAGGCAGTGGCAAGGGGCTTCCATCGACTTTACACTCACAAAAACAGTGCGGGACAGTGCAGCCCTTCTTGACCTTCTTCAAGTCATTCAGCCTGAAGCTGCTTTCCAAACCCCATTATACGATGGCAGTTATCAAGAGGATCTGGTGAAACGTACATCTTCTATGCGAATTGCTTACAGCGTAGAATCTCCAGTTGGCACGAAGGTCAGTGAGGAGGCGAAGAAGGCGGTTCAGCAAACAGTGAAATGGCTTAGTGAGCAAGGCCATCAAGTAGAAGAAGCCAAGCCGGAAATTGATGGGGTCCATCTCATGCAGCAATATTACGTGATGAACAGCGGAGAAATGTCTGCATTATTCACTTCCTTGGCTCGTTCGTTAGGGCGTCCAGTAAAGCCGGAGGAAACGGACATCGTAGCATGGGTGCTGGCGGAGGCTGGCAAGAATGTGACCGCTGCTGCTTATACAGAAAGTCTTGATGCGTGGGATCGGGCTGCTGCACAAATGGCGTCATTTCATCAAACCTACGATCTCTATGTGACACCAGCTACTGCCTACTCAGCTCCAAAGGTTGGTGAACTTATGCATTCAGATCAGGAAACAGCTGCACTTTTACGTGTGTCATCTCTTTCCATGCAAGCACAGCAGGATCTTATTTATGACATGTTCCTCAAGAGCCTGACCTACACCCCATTTACACAGCTTGCCAACTTAACAGGTCAGCCATCAATGAGTGTTCCTCTTCATCTCACTAGCGCGGGTATGCCTTTAGGGGTACAGGTGACAGCGCCTAAAGGAAAAGAGGACTGGCTGCTCAGGCTTGCGGCGGAAATGGAGACATCCTCGATTTGGAAAGGAACTAGTCAATTAAATCGATAACGCATGATAAGCGACTTTGGTCTATGGAGGGAAAAGAGTGTCACACGTGAGTACGAAGGACAAAATCATTCAAACGGCAGCACTTCTTTTACGTAAACAGGGATACCATGCGACAGGATTGAATCAAATTATCAGAGAGAGCGGCACACCTAAAGGCTCTCTTTATTATTACTTTCCAAATGGAAAAGAAGAGCTGGCCATTGCATCTGTTGAATACATTAGTCAAAAGGTCATCAATCAAATTGAAGAAGGCTTTGCCTATTCGGATGACCCATATATCGCCATCGATCGTTTTATGACAAAGATCATTCGAGGATTTATGGAGAAAGAAAGTGAAAGAGGGATTCCAATTGTCTTGCTGGCGGCAGAGTCCAAACCCGAAAACACACAGCTCCATGCTGCATGCAAACATGAAATGATCCGCTGGCAGGAGCTTGTAAAAGAAAAGCTAATGAACAGCGGGTATGAAGAAAACAAAGCGGATGAGCTGGCTTCTCTCCTACACTCAATGGTGATTGGGGGGCTATCGATGACCACTGCACTCAAGCAAACGACCCCTTTAGAACACGTAAAAAGTTACCTTAGACACTTATTTATGCGAGAAGAGTAAAATCTCTCGCATATTGTCTATCTATTATATCAATTGGTCTATATAATATAGATAGTTAATTAGTCATGAGGAGTGATGGGATGTCGGAGCAACCGCAATCGATCAAGCAATCCGAAGGTACCCCTTTTTATACCGTGTCTGGTTCCGGAAAGCTGTATGGGCTGGAGAATCAGCTTGTTCATATGCTGGCAGAAGCAAATCAAACGAATCAGCTGTTTGAGCTTGCCTTAATCACAGGTGGGAAAGGAGCTTATTTTCCTCTGCACTGTCATGAGCACTTATTTGAAACCATTTTTGTGCTGGAAGGAAAGCTTGAAGTGATGCTGGACGGTAAAAAATATATGGTAACAGCCTTTGATTATATTCATATCCCGCCCAAAACGATTCATGGCTACAGAATGCATAGTCACAAAACTAGGTTTATTTCATATACGTTGGGCGGACAAATGACAGATGTCTATCAGCAAATTGGAAAGAGACTTTTTCAAAATGAATATTCTTTGATGAATCATGCTTTCGATGCAGCCAGTTTTCAGCAGGCTGAAAAAGAAAGCGATATCATCCTGATGCATGGAATTAGAGAACTGTCCAATACAACGAGGCCCTCCGTTTTATTTCATAGTCAGCTTCCTCACGAGGTACAGCCTTATGTATTAGAGGCTGGTGAAGGGAAGCAATACATCATTGATGGTCAGATTCATGAGCTGATTGCAACAGTAGAAACAACAGGAGGCGGATTCAGTCATTTTGTGGTTGAAGGAGCGAAAGAGAAATATTTCCCGCCGCATTATCATCAAGTTCATACTGAAGCACTCTATTGTGTTGAAGGGAAAATGAACCTTCATTTGAACGGAGAGGATATTTGCTTGATGCCGGGTGACTTTGCCTATATCCCGCCGGATACGATTCACTCTTATGAATTTGTGTCTCATTCAAATAAAATTTTGGTTTTGCTGCTTCCAGGAGAAATTGAGCAGGTGTATGAGCAGTTTGAAGAATCTCCAAGCCCAAGTATCTGTCCTTATTTTATTCAAGAAGGGAATTTGATGTTCAATCGGGAGACTTCAACTCAATATGATTTGTTTTTTGTTGAAAAGGAATAATTGTGTAACGCGTTACACGACATCATGAGTCTGTCGAAACAATCGACGGGCTTTTTTGTTTTTTGCCTCCTCCACATAATTTTCTCATTTGATGAATGAACCATTCATTCAAGGTGAAGCTATGTAAAGATGACTTGAGCTAAAGGAGGAAATGCATGTGAGAGCTGTTACTTATCAAGGGAAAAATAGCATTGCAGTGAAGAAGGTAGATGCACCGTCTATTCAAGATCGGGAAGATGTGATTATACGGATTACATCAACATCAATTTGTGGATCAGATTTACATTTGTATCAGGGGAATTTCCCGCTTCCAATCGGCTATGTGATTGGGCATGAACCAATGGGGATTGTGGAGGAAGTTGGCCCGGATGTCACAGCTGTAAAAAAGGGAGACCGTGTCGTCATTCCATTTACGGTTGCATGTGGTAAATGCCAATATTGCGATCATCACTTAGAAAGCCAATGTGACAACTCAAACCCGCACTACGATTCGGGGGGACTTTTTGGATATAGTGAGAAATATGGGAATTATCCGGGAGGACAGGCAGAGTATTTACGCGTACCTTTTGGCAACTACACCCCGTTTAAGATCCCAGATGATTGCGAGCTGGAGGATGAACAATTGCTGTTCTTATCAGATGTCCTGCCAACTGCCTATTGGAGCGTAGAGCACGCAGGTGTGAAAAAAGGTGATACGGTCATCGTGCTAGGCTGCGGACCTGTTGGGTTAATGGCACAGCAATTTGCTTGGCAAAAAGGGGCAGAACGTGTGATTGCCGTCGATTACATTGATTACCGCCTGCGGCATGCAAAACGGATGAACGGCGTGGAAGTCTTTGATTTTACAGAAGATCCCGACATGGGAGAAACGTTAAAGGAGCTCACTAAGGGTGGAGCCGATGTTGTGATTGATTGTGTGGGAATGGACGGGAAGAAGTCCCCGCTTGAAAAAATTGAGCAAAAGCTCAAGCTCCAAGGAGGAACGATCGGACCCATTCAAATTGCCACAAAAGCCGTTCGCAAATGTGGAACAGTGCAGATGACGGGTGTGTACGGCGGCCTATACAACATGTTCCCATTAGGTGCTTTTTTTGCAAGAAACGTCACCCTAAAAATGGGCCAAGCTCCGGCGAGAGGATACATGTCAAAGCTTTATCAAAAAGTGACAAGCGGTGAAGTTGATCCTAGAGCGATTATCACACACAAATTGCCATTAGATGAAGCCGCTCATGCGTACCACATCTTCAATGATAAACAGGATGATTGTATAAAGGTCGTTTTAAAGCCATAAAAAAAGAGGCTTAGGAGTATTCCTAAGCCTCAGCGTGTAGACAAACCCTCGCATTCGGTGTCAGGTCTGCGTGCCGGTGCTCACGAATGCCAATTCGCTCCGCTCCGGTACTCGTCCTTCCTAGGGCTGCAAAGGTTTTCTATCACGCTGAAAAGAAGACAAAGAGCATTTAGCCCTTTGTCGAAAATTTAAGGGCTTAGGAGTAATTCCTAAGCCTTTAATGTGTGCTCGTCCATCATTTTTTCAATTAATTCAAAAAATGTCTTTTTATCTTCCTCTGAAAGGTGGTTGAATAATTGATTCACAAGCAGCTGGCGATTGTCGATCATTTGTTTAGCAATTTGTTCGCCCGATTCAGAGAGTTCAATCCACACAGTACGGCGGTCATTATTATTTCGAGAGCGGATAATCAGCCCTTCGTCTTCTAAGTGATTGAGAGCGGTTGTTGTTGCAGAGGGAGATAATGAAACTTCCTGCAGAATATTTTTCACAGTACATGATTGATGGCGGTAGATGATACGTAAAATAAACCCTTTGACATTCGTCACGTTTTTCGGAATATTTTCTTCATCTATTTGTTTCGTCGCCTTTAAATACTTCGTCAGTGCATGGTCTAACAAACTTGCCTCTAGCTCGAAATGTTGCATTCTCCATACCTCTTTTCCTATTGCATTCGCATTTTCCGATCAATTACTAGGTCTATCTTATCATAATAATCATCATGATTTAAACCAAAATGGAAGACGGCTATAAAATTACCTATATTATCAATTAATAAAAAGAACAATTCCAAATTGAAATGATTTTACTTTCAGCTGTTTTTATTTTAGAATGTGAATGAGATAAAATCTGCCAATCCAATTCACTGGAAATTGGCTATTGGAAATCAAACGTTTGGAGATGAAGATATTGAATACTCTACAGGCATTACTAAACGACAGAATGGAACGCTCTTCACAAATTGAAGCGGTAACTGGCGGAGGTGTGTCTTATACATTTGAAGAATATGCAAAACGCATCGACCAGCTTGCTCATTACTTACATCAAAAAGGAATTCGAAAAGGTGACCGCGTTTGCTTTATTTGTCAAAACCATCATCACTTTTCAACAATTATGCTGGCAGCCATTAAAGCAGGTGCAGTCGCAGTTCCGCTTAGCTGGCAGCTTACTTCATTTGAGCTGGAAGGTATTTTGAAAAAAGCAGAGCCAAAGGCTTTATTTTTTGACCGAGAATTCCGTGACATCATTGCTGCGGTGAATGTGTCTTTAGACAACTGCCTCATGGTGGAATCTGGTGTGAATGCGAAAACAACGCAGCTGTTTGAAGACATATTGGCTTCAAATGATGGCAGCGATCTTGCGGAAGAGGTATCAGAAGAGGATCTAGCGATGATCTTATTTACCTCTGGGACAACGGGGAATCCAAAAGGCTGTATGGTCGGACATGGACGAATCTATGAATTTTTAACAAGACGTGGGAATCGAGGATTTGACTTGAAAGGAAAGCGGTACTTGGCGAGTCACCCTCTGTATCATATGAGTTCAATTAATCACCTGATTGCCGCTGCGATTGAAGGGTATACGCTTGTTTTCTTACATGATGCAACACCGAAGCGCATTTTAGAAACAATTGAAAAAGAAAGAATTACGTTCATGATGGCTTTCCCATCAGCTTATACGTACATGCTGGAAGAAATGAAACGCGGTTCGTACGATCTTTCATCCTTTGAAATTGCGATTTCTGGCGGTACGAAGGTGCCGGTACGTTTGATTAAGGACTATAAAGAAGCAGGCATTCAGATGATGCATGGCTACGGAAGCACGGAAGCATGGGTTGTCAGTGCTTGGCATCCTGCGATGGGCGAGGATAAAATGGGCTCTGCTGGTAAAGTGGATCCAGATGTAGAAGTGAAAATCGTTCATCCTGAGACAGAGGAAACACTGCCAGCTGGAGAAATTGGCGAAGTCGTCATGAGAAGCCCATTTTATTTCTTAGGCTATTATCATCAGCCTGACGCTACTGCGAAGGTGCTCAAAGACGGCTGGTTCCATATGGGAGATGCAGGCTATCTAGACGAAGACGGTTTTCTATTTATCACAGGCAGATACAAAGATGTCATTTTATACGGTGGAGACAATATCTATCCTGACCAAGTAGAAGAAGTCATTGAACAAATTCCAGGTGTGATTGAATCAGCTGTCATCGGGGTGCCGGACAAATTATATGGTGAAGTGCCAAGTGCGTATATCGTAAAAGACGAATCGGCCGATTTCTGCGAAGAAGATGTGGTGAACTATTGTCAGGAACGTTTGGCAGATTACAAAGTGCCATCTATTCATTTCATCAGTGATCTGCCAAAAAACAAGCTTGGTAAAATTATGAAGAAAGATTTACGTGAATTGGTTGTGAATGCTTAGTACCTATTCTGCTATAATGAAATTTGAATGATTTTTTGTTTTTCTAACGTTTTGGAGGGAAAGGGTTTGCGACATATTCTTCGTAAGAAACACGTTCACGATTTGTTGGAACAGAGCAGACAGCAAAAGGTAAAGAAAACGCTGGGCGGGCTCGATCTCACGCTTCTTGGTATAGGGGCAGTGATTGGCACAGGGGTTATGGTGTTAACTGGTATTACAGCGGCTAAGGATGCAGGACCGGCTGTTATTTTCTCCTTTGCGATTGCAGCCATTGTGTGCAGCTTGGCAGCACTTTGTTATGCGGAAATGGCTTCAGCGCTTCCTGTATTCGGCAGTGCGTACATTTATTCATATACGACCATGGGCGAGCTTGTAGGCCATTTAATGGGATGGACCTTATTATCCGTCTATATGCTGACTGCTTCAGCTGTTGCCAGTGGCTGGTCTAGTTATTTCAACAGCTTGCTTGAGGGATTTGGAATTTCTATTCCGCATCAATTCTTAGCGGGGCCGGAGCAAGGCGGATATATGAATCTGCCGGCGATTATCATTGCTTTACTGATTGCGTGGATCTTATCTAGAGGAACGAAGGAAAGTAAAAAATTTAATAATATCATGGTGTTTGTGAAACTCGGTATTATTGTTCTTTTCATTGTAGTAGGCGGCTTTTATGTACAGCCAGCCAATTGGCAGCCGTTTATGCCGTTTGGCGCAGAAGGCGTCATTGCTGGTGCTGCTGCTGTATTTTTTGCCTTTTTAGGATTTGATGCAATTTCTGCTTCAGCAGAAGAGGTGAAAAATCCGCAGCGGAACCTGCCAATTGGGATCATAGGTTCATTACTTATTTGTACGATTATTTACATTGTCGTTTGTTTGGTCATGACAGGCATGGTGCACTATACACAGCTGAATGTCACAGAGGCTATGTCCTATGTCCTGCAAAGTGTACATCAAAATAGCGTGGCTGGTATTATTTCTGTTGGTGCGGTCATTGGATTGATGGCTGTGATTTTCGCCAATAATTATGCAGCAACTCGAATTGCTTATGCGATGGGCCGAGACGGACTTTTGCCTAAAGTGTTTTCAAAAACAAACAAAAGCGATACGCCTGTTGCTAGCATATGGATGATTGGCGGAATGACAGCTGTTATTTCAGGCTTTATTGATTTGAAGGATCTGTCCAACTTAGCGAATATCGGTGCGTTATTAACGTTTGCAATGGTCAGTTTATCTGTGCTTATTCTGAGAAAAACACATCAGCAGCTTGAGAGGGGCTTCAGGGTTCCTTTTGTGCCGGTTTTGCCGATTATATCAATGGGCTGCTGCTTGTTCCTAATGCTCAACTTACCAGGCCGGACATGGCTTTACTTTGGGGTTTGGCTGTTAATTGGTGTCGTCATGTACGCAGCGTATTCAAACAAACATAGTGAATTAGCGAAATCTTCATGAGAAAAAGGTGCAAATCCGTTGACGATTTGTGCCTTTTTTCATACGATTTGGGATAAGCTATAAAAGAGATGATGGACGGAACTAGAGGAGGATGAGGGATATGATTAGTGTTAGTCCTTATATTGTTGTAGAAGATGTGAAAGAATCTCTTCAATATTATCAAGGGATTTTTGGTGGGGATATTCAGATCTTAAATGAACATCAAGACCGTGTCCTGCATGCTGAATTGCATCTTGGGGAATCACTGCTTCATTTTTCAGATACGTTTGGACGCACACCAAAGCCAGAGAATCTTAGATTGATCATGCAGTTTGACAATGAAGAAGAACTAAAGGCTGTCTATGAAGCGCTGGAAGCTGATGGAGATGTACTGGTCGAATTACAGGATACCTTCTTTGGCGCACTTCACGGACAAGTACAGGACCGGAAAAATGGGTTGATCTGGGTTCTGAATTTTATGAAATAGAGTAAGACCTTCACCATAGTGAAGGTTTCAGCGTGTAGACAAACCCTCGCATTCTTTGTCAGTCCTGCGCGTTGGTGCTCACGAATGTCAAATTCGCTCCGCGCTAATGCTCGTCCTTCCTAGACTGCAAAGGTTTTCTATCACGCTGAAAAGAAGACAAAGAGCTAAAATAAAGATCATTTTAGCCCTTTGTCAACAATCTGAGACCTTCACCATAGTGAAGGTTTTTTTGTGAGTGTTTTTATTTTCTGAAAAATGGAAAATATGCTATGTTGGAAGAATAAAACGACAAGGAGAAGGGTGGCAAAGGAATGGAACAAATTGAGTTTCAATCAATCCAAACAAATGGTGTAACACTTCATACAGCAATGGCTGGACCGGAAAATGGCCCGCTGCTTGTGCTGCTTCACGGGTTTCCTGAGTTTTGGTATGGCTGGAAAAATCAAATCATCCCCTTGGCTGAGGCAGGCTATCGTGTTGTTGTTCCTGATCAAAGAGGCTACCACCTAAGTGACAAACCAGAAGGAGTCGAATCCTACGTATTAGATAAACTGAGAGATGATATTGTGGGTTTGATCAAGACGCTGAGCCCGAACCAAAAGGCGATTGTCGGCGGACATGACTGGGGCGGAGCTGTTGCTTGGCATTTGGCTTCAACCCGTTCTCAATATGTCGAGAAATTAATCATTGTTAATATGCCGCATCCGCGGGTGATGATGAAGGTTCTTCCTTTTTATCCGCCGCAGTGGAAGAAAAGCTCCTATATCGCTTTTTTTCAGCTTCCGAATGCTCCAGAGGCAGCACTTCAAGAAAATCACTTTCAAAAGCTGGATGAAGCCATCGGGCTGACGGCAAGGCCACATTTGTTCACGAAGGAAGATGTCTCAAGCTACAAGCTCGCTTGGACGCAGCCAGGCGCCTTGACCTCAATGCTGAATTGGTACCGAGCCATCAAAAAAGGCGGCTTTGAAAAGCCGATTTCCAAACGAATTCTCGTTCCTGTTCGCATGATCTGGGGGATGGAGGACAAATTTTTAAGCAGAAAGCTGGCGAAGGAAACGATAAAGATCTGTCCAAATGGCCAGCTGATCTTTGTCGATGATGCCTCTCATTGGATCAATCATGAAAAACCAGAAGTCGTCAACAAACTCATACTTGAATTTTTGACATAAAGAAAAAAGCTCTGATCAGTTGACCAGAGCTTTTTTGATTTATCCGATTTGGTTCTTTTTCAATGCAGCAGGTTCGTCGTTCCAGCATTCAATTTTCTCATTGTTTGGAACGGCATTTTTATAGAAAACAGGATCTTTGCCTTCTTTTTTCTGTCTCGTGTAATCCTTCAGTGCTGCGAAGGCGACCTTAGACAGCATGGTAATGGCGATGAGGTTGACGATGACCATGAGTCCCATGAAGAGATCGGCTAGACCCCAAACGAGAGGAACAGTGGCAACCGAACCGAACAGAACCATTCCAATAACGGCAATTCGATAGATGTTTAGCCAAATTTTGTTCGCTCCTAGGAATTCAATGTTCGTTTCCCCATAGTAATAGTTACCGATCAATGTACTGAACGCGAATAGGAAAATCATGATGGCAAGGAAGCTAGAGGCCCATGGTCCAATATGCTGACTAAGAGAAGCCTGTGTTAATTCAATTCCTTGCAGGTTTGTTGTTTTATACGCATCAGAAAACAGAACAAGGAAGGCTGTGCTTGTACAAATAATTAACGTATCTGTTAACACGCCGAATGCTTGGATTAATCCTTGTTTAACAGGGTGGCTTGTGACAGCCGTTGCTGCTGCGTTAGGTGCACTACCCATACCGGCTTCATTCGAGAAAAGACCGCGTTTAATCCCTTGTAATAAAGCACCGCCTAGCGTACCGCCAGCGAACTGTTCAAACCCGAAGGCGTGTTTCACAATCGTGCTGATGACACCAGGAAGTTCCGTGATATTTGTGACAATGACAAAGAACGCAATTCCGATATAAGCAACTGCAAGCACAACGACAATGTATTCAGAAGCCTTTGCGATCGCTTGGATGCCTTTGAAAATGATTGCTGCAATAATGACAGCCATCACAATACCGACGGTTAAACGGTCTAAACCAAAGGAGTTTTTAAAAGCGACAGAGATCGTATTTGATTGAACTGCGTTAAAGACGATTCCAAAAGAAATCGTAATCAGGATCGCAAATAAAATCCCCATCCAGCGCTTGTTTAACCCTTTTTCCATGTAATAAGCAGGTCCTCCGCGGAAGCCTGTTTTGTCTTTTACTTTATATACTTGAGCTAGTGTACTTTCAACGAAACTTGAAGCAGAACCGATAATGGCTACGATCCACATCCAAAAGATGGCGCCAGGGCCGCCAATGGCAATAGCGATAGCAATCCCTGTGATATTCCCTGTCCCTACACGTGCTGCCATACTGATGGCAAATGCTTGGAACGGTGATATTCCCTCTTTTTCTTTTCTTCCTTCTTTCAGGACACGCAGCATTTCTTTCATCATTCTCACTTGCAGGAAGCGTGTTCTATATGTGAAGTAGAGTCCAACTCCAAGTAACAGAGCAATCACAATATAAGTCCAAATAAAATCATTTGTATGTGTTAAATAAGATAGCAAAGCTTTTTCGTTCATAACATCACCTCTTCGAATTCATCACTGTTCTTTTTAAAAAATACTGAGATCCCACTCTTTAGCGAGCTTTTTCAGCATCATGACACCAGTAACACTATTTCCGCAATCGTCAATGGCAGGACCGTAAATGCCAATTCCACAGCCTGTCTGAAACGGGAACTCTCTTCTTGCGCTTGGCGGAACGCAAGCCATAATTCCTCCAGACACGCCACTTTTGGCTGGAACGCCTACGAAAGCAGCAAAATTCCCAGACGCATTATACATGCCGCATGTCAGCATCAATGCCTTTGTTAGTCTGGCGATATCCTTTGGGATGACTTGGACTTGTTTAAAGGGATGGTAGCCATCACTTGATATAATCAGTCCAATCAAGGCGATGTCCTCTGTTGTGACCTCGATGGAACATTGCTTTAAATACACTTCTAACGTGTCCTCGACATCCGATTCTAAATAATTGGTTTCTTTTAAATAATAAGCAAGTGCCCGGTTGCGGTGCGCAGTTGCCCATTCTGATTGATAAACCTCTTCATTAACAGAAGGACGCTTACCTATTAAGTTTTCGATTAAATCGAAAATATATGCTAGCTTTTCTGTAGAAGTCTTTCCGGGAAGGATGGAGGATACGGTAATAGCTCCAGCATTAATCATTGGATTAAAGGGCTTCCCTGGTTTATGCATCTCAAGACGGTAGATGGAATTAAATGCATCACCAGTTGGCTCTACATCTACCCGATCCAAGACGTAAGGTACGCCTCTTCCTAAACAGGCAGCTATAAAGCTGATGACTTTTGAGATACTTTGCAGGGTAAAGGGAACGTCCCAATCACCATATCGTACAGATGATCCATCTGGGCCTATCACGCTGATACCAAGTTGAGAGGAATTCACTTTTCCAAGTGCTGGAATGTAGCCAGCATTCTGTCCGTTTATGTGATACGGACGTATTTCTTCTGCCCATTGATCAACAGAAGACTGGCATGCGTGTTGTGTATTATTAGAAATTGTTGTTTTCATACGATTCCTCCAATCAAAAATCAAAAAGTACCCTATTGAATTGGCGGATGACAAAAAATGCGATCAACTAGGCACGAAAACATGTTACACATCTTCAAAGAACTTGTCATGCGCTGCTTGCACCACTCCTTTACACCTAAATATATGTACAAATGAAGGCATTGTCGGCGGAAAAACAAAAAGGGTTTTTAGTGAAAATTAAGAAAACGCTTACATATAGTTTCACTAAAATTATTCATTCAATTTATCTTGGAAACTACACAATCTGACGTAAATCTACAGAAAAACTTACAAATAAAAATCTGTCTGTCGACTATTGTCTAAACAATTCCTATTATTGTCGTCAATGATCAAAACACTGAATAGCTGAAAGGTCACCTTGCTGCCCCGGAGAATAGTCATAAAAAAGAATTTTGGAGATAAAAAGAGCGGTGAAAATTATTTTTTTGCACATTGTGAAGAAAAGAGTCTCCTTGTATACTGTGGCTATGCAAACAGGGGAAGGGATGTCAGTCATTTGAGTTTAAATCAGCTTGTCAAAAAGGACGCATTCATTTTAATTTTTATGATGGTCATTGTGCCGCTTGCAGGAGAGCTGAAGTTTTATCCTGTGAATGAGACGTTTCGCATCAGCTTTGGCGCACCTGCGTTTTTCTTTTGTTTATTACTCTTAAGAAAATCTAGACCGCTTTTGCCGGGGTTTTTAACAGGCGCAGCAATTGTGCTTTTTCGGGTTGGCTTAGATTTGATTCAGCAGAATGCTGATCTGGCTTCATCATTTTATCAGCAATTCCCAAGCTTCTTTTTCTATTTCACTTATGCTTTCCTGTTTTTTGCCGTCCGTACGGGACGCTTTAAACAGCGCTCTATTTTCATTGGGATCATCGGTCTAATGATCGAATTAGTTGCTGATTTTGTCGAGCTGTTTGTACAATTTTTAGTGTTTGATACAACGATGACCATATCAAAGCTGAGCGATATGTTCCTCATTGCGTTTGCTCACAGCTTTGTGGTGATCAGTTTTTTTAATATGATGAAGCTGTATGAGGCTCAATCAAGAGAGAAGCAGATCATGAAACAAAATGAGCATATGATGATGGTCATTTCGAATTTATATGAAGAAACGGTGCACTTAAAGAAAACGTTAAAACATACAGAGCATATTACGCAGGAATCATACCGGCTTTATCGTCTGCTGCATGAACACGAAGCAGGGAAAAAAGTGAGTCAGGAGCTGTTAAAGCTCGCAGGAGAAATTCATGAAGTGAAAAAGGACAATCAGCGAATTTATGCTGGGCTTTCAAAGCTCATTTCGAAGGAAAATATGCAAGATTACATGAAGGCGGAAGAGCTCGTTCAAATTGTCATCCGGATACAAGAGAAGTATGCTTTATCTCTTGGGAAAAATATCTCCTTTACATCTGATATAAAGGGCATTCATCTGCATGATTATCATGTGTTTATTTTCTTATCGCTGATTAATAATTTAATGGCTAATGCAGTCGAAGCAATAAAAGATACCGGGATGATCTCACTCGAATTGAAAGGAAGTCATGATAAAATAGAGATTCGGATTGAAGATGACGGACCGGGGATTCCTAAAAAAATGAGAGAGATTGTGTTTGATCCAGGTTACACCTCCAAATTTGATGCATTTGGAACGCCGTCTACTGGGATCGGCTTATCCTATGTGAGAGAGCTGGTACAAGAGCTTGGCGGTCATATTCAAATCGAACAAAAAGAAACAAAAGGTACAGCTTTTCTGCTTGTCCTTCCTATACAAAATTTAATACAGAGAGGGTGAGTGTATGCGATTCTTCATTGCAGATGATGATCGTGCAATACGCTCGATTTTAGGTCAAATTATAGAGGATGAGGATTTGGGAGAGGTCGTAGATGAAGCGGGTGACGGAGTTGGACTAGAGGCACACTCACTGAACCTAAAGAAAGTAGACATCCTTTTAATTGATCTTTTAATGCCTGCTAGAGATGGCATTCAAACCATTCGCCATATTCACCCTGAATTCAAAGGCAAGGTCATTATGATTTCCCAAGTAGAGGCGAAAGAGATGATGGCAGAAGCCTATGAATTAGGGATTGAATATTATATCCATAAGCCTGTCAATCGCATTGAAATCGTCAGTGTGATTCGAAAAGTCATGGAGCGTATCAAGCTGGAAAAATCGATTTACGATATACAAGCCTCCCTTCGCCACGTGCTGCCATTAGAGCCTGTGATTTCTCGAGGTGCGGGCGCTGGGGCGAAGAGAAGAACGATGAAAGAGGCTGGGGAATTCCTCTTATCCGAGCTGGGTATTGTCGGTGAGAGCGGCTCTAAGGATTTACTGGAGATACTCACGTACTTACATGAAACACAGTCAGCCAATTCTCATGAGGTCAATTTTCCGCCGCTAAAGCAGCTGTTTATCAAAACAGCCGAAAGAAAGCTGGATCATGGGGCAACCGATGTAGAAGTGATGCGGGAAGTGAAAGCGGCGGAGCAGCGGATTAGACGAGCTATTCACCATTCTTTGAATCATTTTGCCTCACTAGGATTAACAGATTTCTCAAATCCTAAGTTTGAGCACTACGCGTCGAAGTTTTTTGATTTTACCGATGTCAGCCAAAGAATGAAAGAAATGCAGAAGACATCTTCACCTTCAGGATCAACGGGCAGAGTCAATACGAAGAAATTCGTTCAAATCTTTTATTTTGAAGCAAAGCAGCTATTCGAAGGAATGAGCTGAGGAAAATTTGTTGGTATGATTGGAGAAAATAAACAGAGAAAGTCTGTCTTTCCTATGATCTATCGTGATCTTAAGATGTTTTTATAATTTAACTGATCATTCTGATTTTTCTTTTTTCTTGAAAATAAAACCCTCCTGTGCAATCGTTTGTTAAAATAGTGAGGTTAGACTAGAATGTCGGAGGTTTTATTTTGGGAAAAATTAAACGAAATGCGCTCTGCCCATGCGGAAGCGGAAAAAAATATAAACATTGCTGTGGTCAAAAATCAGGCGGAGAACAAACGTCTGAGCTTGTATTTAAGGAAGCTGTACAAGTTCAAAAGGATTTAATGAATTATGCTTTTTCTAAACATCAGAGAGCAATCAATCAATTCATTAATGAGTTTTCTTTCCTTGCAGATATGGATAAAGAAACGCAACAAATCTCAGTTTTTCATTTGAGTGTATGGGGCATCTTCTTCCGCCCATTAACTGATAAGAAGGAAACCATTTTTCAAGAATTCCTGACAAAGAAAGCAGAGGATATTACCCGTCCGAAAACAAGACAAGTAGTCCAGTCCTGGACAGACATGGAACCATCTTTGCTTTTATTAAATGAAAAAACGGACGAGTCTCTTTACTTTGAGAATATGGTAACAGCGGAGAAGGTTGAAGTAGATGTAAAACCTGATCAAACGGTACTGCCTGAGAAGGGAAGTCTCGTGCTTGGTTTTCCTGTTCAATTTGAAGAAAAAGCAGAGTTTTTTATTCAATATACGATGTTTGCGAAAGAGTTTACAGATTCTCTTCTTCTTCAGGTCCGCCAGCTTGTTGATGCATATGAAGCAAATGGAGGAGCGCGCAGCACATTTATGAGAGAGTCATTCCCTGATGTGCTGAAGTGTATGTTTGCGAAGCAAGAAGTAGAAGAGTCAGAAACACATGGTCAAACAGAAGGCGATGCAGGTCTATCAGCAGATCGTATGGACTGGGCAAGTGACGTTCAGCTGGAAACAGCTAAGCTGATTGAAGACGGAATGAAGGAGCACGGTGACCAGAGCCTGACAGATGGTGCTTTAACGGTTTGGAAAGCCTACTGTGATCAGAAATCACCTGTGATCCGTAAAGCAGCGTCATTTGCTGCGGGAATCGAATACTATATTCATTCACTTGCAAGCGATGCCCCGCTTTCTCAAGCACAAGTAGCGAAAAAGTATGGCATTAGTGCGTCTACTGTATCGAGCCGTTTTAAAGATATTGAAAAAGCGGTGAAAGAAGAGCAAGAGGCGACAGTATAATCTAAAAAAGACGCGGCACCTTCAGAGGCCAGCGTCTTTTTTTAGATTATCTCGTTTTAATAAAACCACTCATGTACTGCTCTGTATTATAATCGTTGAGGTCTATTTTCCATTGACCATCCCCATTACGTTTCATTTTCACTTCATATTCAGCTGGGCTGGAGACGGGAGGAAGTTTTTCGAATTCAGATGCGTACATGTTTAAGCTTTTTTTATACAATTCTTCTTTAGAACGGATTTTCCCGTTGTAAAACTCGTCTCTTTGCTTGTCTAGCTTGTCTTTTAAGTTAGAAGCATCAATGCCTGTTACTTGAGCGACAACCTTTGCTTCGTCATCAGAGATGGTTTTCACACTTGTTTCTACCTTTGCTTTATCCTTCATGGTGTTTTGAATGCGTTTGTACATCGACAGAATATCTCGGTCACTCACTTCATTTCCGTATATTCCTGCACTTCTTTTGAAGTCTTTTACAAACATCTCATGGTATTTATTGACGACATCCGATTGGTTGTCACCCGTTAAATCTGCGAATTCATCGTTCTTTTTATCAAAAACAATAATATCAGTATAAGCGGATAACGCTTTTGCTGGGTTATCCAGCTTTTTAGCTGAATCGAGTATTTTGTTTCCATCTAAGTCGATTTGGATGGAATCACTGTTTTTCTTGATGCTGTCCTGATAGACGAACTGATATTTTTTCCCTTTGTCTACTAGGAAATAAAGAGCTCCTGAAAGTGACTTGCCTTTGTTCAATGAACCAAGGTCAAGACGATCTTTGCTGCCGTAGAATTTTAAATCAGATACTTTGGCGTCGTCCTGATAAAGGGAGAAGTCAGAATTATATAATGAGAGGGCCTTGTCACCTTTGTTTGTGATCGTCAGGTTGACTTTTAGCACCAATTCATTGTCTCTCAAGGTAGTTGTTGAGTCTTCTGGTAACGTATATTCGTAGCTGTTGACTTTTACCTCTGCTGTTTTCGTTAACTTTTGATCAGCGTCGGTTGATTTGGCTGAGCTCTGGCAGGCTGCAGAGATGATCATCACGAATGAAATCATGAGGAGTGCACTTATTTTTTTAAGATTCACAGTTGAAGCTCCTTTGCTTTTCTTTCGTCATTTCATTCCCGCTATCTGACTAAGAAAAAAGAAACAGATAGATTGGTATATTCGGGTGTTAGAGGGGAAAATATCCTAATGACGATTTGCACTATTCATTCTATCGAAATTCATTCATGATGAGGAATAGGTTTCAGTCCCTATTTTTGATAGTTTTTAACACAATCACCTATAAAATAAGGAATTAAATAAGCATAATATACTAGTTAATAAGTATCAATTCATAGATTTATTTTGGGTTTTAAATGTTTTTTGTATAAAATTCTTGAAATGAAGGTAGTTTTTATTTCACGAGGCGGTGCCGGATGGCGAAGACGACAGCCTGTGTGCGGTCTTGTGCATTGAGCTTTTGTAAAATACGGTGCACATGCGTTTTTACCGTACTTTTGCTGATAAATAATTGATCAGCAATATCTTCATTTTTTAAGCCATAGGCCATTTGCTGTAATACATCGCGTTCACGTTCTGTGAATGATTCGTGAAGCAGATGCGTGTGATGTGTATCATTTGCCTGCTGAAGAGCTCGTGCCATCATGTGCTCAGATGCTGCCGTTCGAAATACAGATTCACCAGCAAAGGCGGTGCGGATGGCCTCAATTAATTCCTCAGGCATTGTATCCTTCAGCAAATAACCGACTGCCCCTGCACGAATTCCGTCAAAGACGTATTCTTCCGTATCAAAGGTCGTGAGAATCACAACTTTTACATCTGGATACTTTTTTAAAATGCGCTCTGTTGCCGTGATGCCATCCATTCCAGGCATTTGTACATCCATGAGCAGTACGTCTGGTGTGTTGATCGAGCAAAGCTCAACTGCCTCCTGACCGTCTGACGCCTCCCATATGACGTCAATATCCTCTTGAGCGCTTGCAATATAACGAAATCCTTGGCGGATCAGCGGCTGATCATCAATAATGCCAATCTTAATAGGGTTTGTCATGTCTCGGAGTCCTCCTTGATTGGAATTTGAATATGAATACAAAAGCCGTGCGGCTCGCGTATGGACGTCTTGAGGGAACCGCCTGCTGCGTCACACCGTGCCTTCATGCCTGACAGCCCAAAGCCAAATGAGATATCTTTTTCGCTGGTCAAATATCCATCGTCTTCAATGTTCATCATCAGCTCATGCTGATGGTTATATAGTGTAATGGTCATCGTAGTGGCCTTGGCATGGCGAATTGTATTGGTGATGGCTTCTTGTAAAATGCGATAAAGCAGCTCAGATACGGAGAGCGGCCACTTTTTATACGTAAGCTGCTCTGTATGAAAGTGAATGTCAAGCTCTCCCGATATCTCTCCTTGCTTGATGAGACTGCGAAGCCCGGCAAGTCCGAGACCTGCATCGTCTGACGCCATATGATGAACCACAGAACGAACCTCGGTGAGACAATTTTTAGAAATATTGATGAGCTCCTGAAACGTCTGCGCCATCTGCTCTGGTTCTTCCTGCTTTAAACGGTAGGGCAAAGACTGCAGCTGAACAATCATTGAGGTTAATTGGTGACCGATGCTGTCATGCAGATCGCGTGCAATTCTGCTTCGCTCCTCCAGCACTGCAAATTGGAGTGACTGAACGGTCGCTTCTTCAAGCTCCATATGCGCCTGCTTCAATTGTTCATGGGCTTCTGATAATTCCTTGTGAACCAATTGCAGTTCTCCGAAGTGTTCTTCCTTTAATTCCTGTTCACGCCGCCGCATTCTAGAAATCAAGACAAGTGTATACACAAGCAGTTGGAATAGCGGGAGAGTGATTACCATGTTCCAAGAAAAATCGTTTATATAATAGCTGACCCCACTGGTGAAAAAGATGAAAGCAAATAGATAGGGATGATGCGCCTCTGAAAAACGAAAAGCGATAAAGCCAATCATAAAAAAGGTCAGCCCAATGCTGTCTTGAATCTGACCTGTCACCACCCACAAGAGATGTGTCAGCACCCACATCAAGAGGAGTATGGAAAATTGCTTTTTAGGTGACAGCTTGCTTTTTGGAAAAAGACATAGGAGAAACACCAAATAGACGAAGGTGCGAAACACCAATTCGCCTATTGAAAGGGGCTCATACATTTGAATATACATATAGGTCAAAACAAGGCCTAATACGAATTTTCGCCTCATTTGACCTAAAAGCTTGAGTGGCTGCTGAAGGTTCATATCAAAAACTCCTGTCTGTCAGTTAATAGCAGCAGATGCCTTGATGCCCATATATCTCTTTAAAAGAATAAACCGCAATCCGATCATACTGCCGATTGGAAGGAATGTCAGGCCATTTGCGAAAATGATCAGGGAATGACCGCCATCCTGTACAATTGAACCTACTGTCATCCGGATAAGGATGATCCCGATGAAAAAAAGTGTTCCATAAAGTGAGCTGGCGGCATAAATACGTCCCGAGTGTTGATCAAATGTTACTTTGTATAGTTTACCTCTCCATAGCCCGATTGCAAAACCTACGAGTGCAAATAAAGTCATGACAAGCAGGCTTATCGCCGTGATTTCAATATGCTGAGTAATGGAATATGAGAGAAAGCCTAATAAAATGAGCGGCCCTATGAGAAATCTGACGGGGCGGATTTCCTTTTCTTTGCCTGTTCTCAAAAGCATAATAATAATAATGATGACAATTTGAATGGTCATGAGAAGATCTCCTTTTCGTTTTAGTCTATCTTCATCATACGCATCTTCTATTTTCGCGGCGTCCACCCGCAGGTTGATTTTTAGAGAGCGGTATACTTGAATGTTGGAAATGATTCGTGGGAAAATAAGGATGATTATGTAGATAAGGGAGATGAGCTTTTGAAAAAGGTAACGCTTGGACGAACTGATTTGCAGGTAAATCCGATAGGGCTTGGTACGAATGCAGTAGGTGGACATAATTTATTCCCAAATCTTAGTGAGGATGCTGGACGGGAGCTTGTGGAGACGGCTCTTGATCAAGGTGTCAATTTCTTAGATTCTGCTTTTATTTATGGGCTGGGCCGTTCAGAGGAATTAATCGGTGAGATCATTGCCAAAAGAGGCGGCAGAGAAAAGCTTGTCCTTGCGACAAAAGGAGCTCATAAGGAAGTAAACGGGCAAATTGAACTTGATAACAGCCGTGATTTCTTAAGAGAGCAGGTTGAAAATAGCCTGAAACGACTGCAAACAGATTATATTGATTTGTACTATATGCATTTCCCAGATGGACGTACGCCGCTCGAAGAAGTAGCAGGCACATTAAAGGAATTGAAGGACGAAGGGAAAATCAGGGCAATCGGTGCATCAAACCTTGATTTTGAACAGCTTCAAGCCTTTAACCGAGATGGTTACTTAGACGTGCTTCAATCAGAGTATTCTCTACTGAAACGTCAGGCAGAGCAGGATCTTCTTCCATACTGCGTCGAGCATGGTATTTCCTTTATTCCTTATTTCCCATTGGCATCAGGCTTGTTGACTGGGAAATTTACAAAAGATGCGACATTTGATGATATTCGAGCAAAGGACCCGCTTTTCCAAGGCGATGCATTCCTTTCAAATCTCGAAAAAGTAGACAAGCTGAAAGCCATTGCTCAATCAAAGAATGCAGAAACAGCACACGTCGCACTCGCTTGGCTCTTAGCGCAGGATGGCATTGATGCTATTATTCCAGGGGCAAAACGAGCAGACCAAGTGCTGCAAAACCTAAAAACAAACGATGTTCAATTAACAGAAGAGGAAATCAATCAAATCGATAAGATTTTCTCTTAACACTAAAAAAAGGTGCAGCTATGCACCTTTTTTTTATGACATGGTGAGAGGGATTTTGATGACGAGCCGCAAATTTGGAGAACGGTAAGTGAAATCAAGCGTACCGTCTGCCTTTTCTACAAGCTGTTGAATGATATACGTCCCCATGCCTTGATGATCGCCGCCTTTTGTTGAGCGGCCAAAAGTTTTGAACAAATGATCTAGCACGTGTTTTTCCATACCTTTTGTGCTGTTTTCACAATGGATTAAAAATAGTCCGCTCCGAATAGAGGTCGTGACCGAAATGCTGCCCTCTTTTCCGGCTTGCTTCGCTTCAATTGCTGCATCTAGGGCATTATCAAGCAGGTTGCCAGTAAAACTAACCTGATCCGCCTTTGAAAAGGGCAGCGATGAAAAGGGTGCTTGAAGGTCTAGTGAAAGTGCTATGTTCTCTTTCTCAGCCCGTTGGAAAAAAGGGTGCAAGGTTGAGGCCAAATAAGCATTTTCTCCTTTAATCCATGGGAAATGTTTGACGTATTGCTGAATCAAATCTTTGATCTCATGCTCGTCGTTCGACGCGGAAAAGGCATTTAAATGTCTGGCTGTTTCATGATGTTTACTGCGCAGTTCAAGAAGTAATTCATTGGTTCTTGATTCTGCGTTTATGAGCTCTTGAAGCCGTCCATTTAACTGTTTCTCTGTCTGCATCACCTTCAATGAGAGGATATCGACTGTCACCATGATGATGAGCGCCACAAGATAGGTCAGCTCATTCGGTTCCGTTAGAAACAGCAAAAGGCCTGTGCAGGTAATGAGAATAAAAGCGCCTAATATCATATCACCACTCGTATGAGGCAAAAATCTTTTGTACATAAAGAATGTATAAGCACACATCACGCAAAAGGTAAGAAGCCACAACACAGTTGATGATAGCGGCAGAAAAGCTTCAGCAGCTGCATGAAACGCAAGACCCAGCCATATGAGAGCATAAATGCGAAATCCAAGATAGAATGCGTTCACGTTTGTTCTCCTTAAAAATAGTATTTCTTAAAAAATTCTAATTGCTGCTTGGTCATCATGGCTTTTTTATCTGTACCTTCAAAAGACACGATATACGAATTTTTAGCATACGCCGAGAAATTCTTAATGTAATGAATATTGATAATAAACGATCGGTGGGAGCGGATAAAATCCTTTTCAGCCAGATCGCCCTTTAACTCGTTTAATGTCTGATAGGTCTGAATATCTCCTGTTGTTGTCACGATAGTTGTTGACCGGCCCGTTCGTTCAACAAAAATGACATCCTTTTTCTGCAGCACATGAATATCTGACTGCTGTTTAATGAGAAGCCGTCCATGAATGCTTTTCTCCTGCTTGGTGGACATATAACGCTCTAAGCATTTTGCAATTCGATCAGCTTGGTAGGGCTTCATAATATAATCATGTACATTCAAATCAAACGCATGGACTGCATAACCACTGTTTCCTGTCACAAAGACCACATCGACATTCAGTGCGTGAGAGTGAATAAGGTCCGCTAATTCATAGCCGGACATTCCAGGCATTTCAATGTCAGCGAACAACAGATCAATGTCTCCTTGTTTGACCTTCTCATATGCATCCTCTGCTGACTGCGTGACAAAGACAATGTCCACAGCCTCCATCCTGCCTACAATGGCGTGCAGCTTTTCTAAATCTACTCGGTAATCGTCGACGAGACCTACTTTTATCATAAAAATCACCTATGACTATTCTTATTATTTGTCTATTTTACCATTTGTTTTTTTGAAATAGATCATTTCAAGACAGAAAAAGGACGTTTCGCGACATTTTTGTATCAGGCAAGCGTTATTTTTTCTATCATAGACTTAGAAAGTTGAAAGGGGCGAACCACATGATTACTCTCAGCGATTGCAGCTGCTGGTTTAAAGATAAGAAAAAGGTCGTAAAAGCGATGAAACATATGACGTTCTCCGTGAAGGAAGGGGAAGTCGTTGGCATCCTAGGAGAAAATGGTGCAGGGAAAACGACATTGTTGCGCGCCGTAGCCACATTATTAGAGCCTACGCACGGATCAGTCACTGTCGCAGGCTTTGATACGGTGAAAGAATCAACAGAAGTGAAAAAGCGAATTGGTGTCTTGTTTGGCGGTGAGACGGGGCTTTACGATCGTTTGACGGCACGAGAAAACCTTGAATACTTTGGCAAATTGTATGGCTTAGATCAGCATGAAATCAAAGCAAGAATAGAGGATTTGGCAAAGCGTTTTGGGATGAGACAATACATGGATCGCAAGGTGAAAGGATTCTCAAGAGGAATGAAACAAAAGGTGGCGATTGCCAGAACCTTGATTCATGATCCTGACATTATTTTATTTGATGAGCCGACAACAGGCTTGGATATTACATCAAGTAATATTTTCAGAGACTTTATCCATCAGCTCAAGCAGCAAAATAAAACCATCCTTTTTTCAAGCCACATCATGGAAGAAGTCAGCCAGCTTTGTGACAGTGTCATGATGATTCATCAGGGAGAGCTTGTGTATAAAGGCACACTTCCAGAATTATATACACAGGAACAAAGTGATGACTTGAACTATATCTTTATGTCAAAGCTAGCTAGGGGGATTTCATAATGTGGAAAACCGTCTTTTTAAAAGAAATGACAGATGCGCTGAGGGATCGAAAAACGTTGCTCTTAACCGTGCTGATTCCTCTTTTGACGATGCTTGGGCTGGTGTTCTTTTATGAAAGCATGATTGCAGATCCAGGGGATAAAGCCTATACAGTCGCCATCAATGAACAGCTTCCAGCCGAAATGAACCAAATGATCAAAGAGGTGAAAAACCTAAACCTTGAAACATTTGATGATCCGCAACAAGCCGTCAAAGATGGGGAGGCAAATGCTTACCTGGAAATGCCGAAAGAAGCAGGTGATATGCTTCAGCATCAAAAGCCATTCGCCATTAAAATTCATGGTTATACGACAGATGATGATTCGGTGATCACGGTTCAAATGCTGCAATCATTGCTGGAGCAGTATCAAAATCAGGTGGTCGAGAAGCGTTTAGCAGCGGATCAAATCGATACGTCCGTTATTCATCCGTTTGAAGTTCAGTCTGTTGATGTAGAAGAAGGGGATGAAGGGGAAAACGGAGTGACCGCTATGCTGTTGTCAATTCTCCTTCCAATGATTTTGGTGACCTCCGTCATCTCAGGAGCTTTGCCGGCTGCGCTTGATATTGTAGCAGGTGAAAAAGACCGAAAATCCATTGAAGCCTTATTCCTGACACCGGCCAGCAGACTCCAGATTCTCATTGGGAAATGGCTCGCTGTCTCCATGTTCGGTATTTTAAGTGGGATTGTGGCGATCGGCATGCTGCTTCTATCCACTTTGCTCTTTACAGAAAAGCTGAAGCAAGCTCTGAACTTTGGTGATCAAATGTGGAGCATTATCGGTGTCATGTTTGCGGCGTTAATTATCTTCTCCTTCATGGTATCGATGATTGAACTGCTACTCAGTGTCGTTTCAAGCTCAGTGAAAGAAGCGCAATCGTACATGTCCATGATCATTACGCTAGGTGTGCTCCCAATGTTCTTTACCATGAGAGCAGGTGCAACGCAGCTAGATACGTATTACTTTGCGGTCCCATTCCTTAATATTCATGCGCTTTGTAAGCAATTGATGTTTGGTATCATCGATCCAATGTCAATCACTCTGACACTCGGCTCCTCAGCACTGGCAGTCGTTATCCTGTTTGTTATCGTCAGAAGCTTGTTTATGAAAGAGAAATGGATGCTTGCGAAATAAAGAAAGTAAAACTTGCAGATATATTCTGCAAGTTTTTTTATATTCAGAGATTCCTATAAAAGAGGCTCGCAATAGCAAGATGGAAGAGAAAATGATATAATTATCCTGATTTTACCAAAGGAGGTTTGGGCATGTCTTTTCAAACAGATGACGATGATGTGTTAGGACTATGTAATATATATGCTCAGCAAACACATCATTTTGAAGCCTTTATTTTGGGAAACAGGGTAGGTTTATTAGAATTAAAAAATGCAATAGACAAGGCTTTAGAAACCGGTAGTTCTACTGCAACGTTATTCCCTTCTGATTATGAGGGATATGAAGTCTATGTTGCTTTAGTAGATGATGAACAAAGGTTTGAAAAATTAACAACTCCTTATGTAGAGGAATACGCACAAGAGGAAGATGCGATTGATCCAATTGAGATCATTAAAGAATATGAAGCTGAAAAGGGGAATTCTTCTTCATGAAATATTCTCGTTATGAAAAAAAGCTGGACCTCACTATATTAATAGTAGCAGCCATTACTATATTTATGGTGGATATTCAGTGGGTGTGGCTATCGATTTTCTTGCTTTCTTCTCTGTATTTCGGAATCAAATATAGGAAACAACCGAAATAAATTAAGAAAAAACCCCCAGAATCGGGGGTTTTTCTTTAGTTCTTGATGAATTTCTCAACTAATGAGCTTGTTTTGTAGTCGTTCAAATCAAGTTTCCATTGGTCGATATCATTTTTCTTCATGTTCACTTCTACTGTTTCTTCAGAAGATGATGGTCCTAATTTTTTAAATTCATCTGGATAGATAGAAAGTAGATATTTCTGTGCATCATCATAAGATGCTGAACGGTTTTTGCTGTAGAACTCAGTAGCTTTCTCTTTCAAACGATCGACAAGCGGGCTTGCATCAATTGGTGTAAGAGTCACAGTCACGACAGCTTTATCACCACTGATCGCTTTTGTTTTTGTTGATACTTTTGATTTTTCAGCTAATGTTTCTTTTACTGCTTTTAAAAGCTTATCAAGGTTTTCGTCCTTCGCTGAGCTAGAAGAAATACCTGATGAAGTAATGTAACCTTGCTTGAATGATTTATCAAATTCGTTCACAACAGTTGATTTGTTATCACCTGTTAGTTTTTCGAAATCGTCGTTTTTCTTACCAAAAATCATCACATCAATATAAGAAGAAAGAGCTTTTGCAGATGCTTGTAGTGTATCTGCTTTTTTCATTAAGTCTTTTCCTTTAATATCGAATTCTAATGTTTTGTCATCTTTTTTCGATCCGCTTCCTGGCTCTGTGTAAACAAGCTGATAGTCCTTGTCTTTGTCAACAACAAAGAAAAGACCGCCTTTTGTTACTTTGTCTGCATTTAAAGAGCTTGAAGATAATACTTCGTTGTAGTCATCTGGAGAGATCGTAGATACCTGTGCGTCATCTTGGTAAAGCGTGAAGTTGCTTTTATCAACATTGAGAGGCTCTTTGCTGATATTTTTTACAGATACATTCACTTTTAGTACATACTGATCATCCTGTACAGATGTATCGTATTGAGGTGGTAATGTGTACTCAGCACTTTCTACCTTTACTTCTGCTGCATCAAGAGATTTTTTGGTATCGTTTTCTTTCGCAGCTGTTTTGTCTTTTCCACCACTACAAGCAGCAGCGACAACAGTTACACACAAGATCAGAAGAAACAGGGATAATTTCTTTTTAAACATGGCGTGTTTTCCTCCTCGGGTTTATGGTGAATTTCATTGAAAAGCTGTAGTTCATATCGTTCTTTTTGCACAAAAAGAAAAATACTGTATGTTTTTTACTGTAGAATGAAGCGAAAGTACTGTCAATACCTCAGTGCGTTTCCGAGGTTGATTGGCTTCAAGTAGTAAAAATGACACTAAGTTGAGAGGAGAAACTTGTAATTATTATTTGATATCTCCTATAGAAACTCAACATTTTATATTTTAAGGTTTTGAGTCGGATTATTGAATAGGTTCAAATGACTGTTTTTGAAGATGATGTCGCAATTAGAAGGATTTTTATGACTTGTAAATGAGTATATAGTAATGAATATTTCTTCCTGTTATGTGTATGGTTACTTGGTTTGAGTGTTGTTGGCAGCAAGACACATGTCCAGCAAATTTAGACAGGCTGCCGACACTGAACGTGCTTTTTCATGTCAAAATGGCAGTCATCTACACAGAAACGCTACATAAAATAAAAGAGAAACGAACTGGAGGTGGATGTATGGCAGTGGTAAGAGCGACAAGCTCTGATATTGATTTAATGGCCAGACTGCTGAGAGCGGAGGCAGAAGGTGAAGGAAGGCGAGGGATGCTGCTCGTAGGAAACGTGGGCATCAATCGACTGCGTGCGAACTGCTCTGACTTTAAAGGGCTGCGTACGATTCCACAAATGATTTATCAGGAGCATGCATTCGAAGCGGTCACGCATGGTTACTTCTATCAGCGAGCACGAGAAACGGAAAAAACACTTGCGCGGAGAAATATTAACGGAGAACGTTTTTGGCCGGCAAAATTCAGCCTTTGGTATTTTAAACCGCCTGGCGATTGTCCAGCGACTTGGTACAATCAGCCGTTTGTGGCAAGGTATAAGTCGCATTGTTTTTATCAGCCAACCGCCGAAACGTGTGAAAATGTTTATAACACCTTTTAGCTTGATGAAACGCACAATCCTCTTAGAGTACGAATGCAGAGGGTTGTGTTTTTGTTTTTTCCAAAATGGGTAACCATTGTGTATCAACAAGATGAAGCACGTGAATGGAGGAAATAAAAATGTATCAAGATTTAAAAGGGAAAACAGCCATTGTCACAGGCTCTTCAAAAGGAATTGGACAAGCGATCGCATTGCGGTTTGGACAAGAGGAAATGAATGTGGTTGTAAACTATAAAGGCGATGAAGATGGAGCTGAAGAGACCGTACAAGCCATTCAGCAGCACGGAGGTAGGGCGGTGAAAGTGCACGCAGACGTCTCAAAAGAGGAAGGTATCCAAGCTATCATGGATACAGCACTGGAGCATTTCGGTACAGTAGATGTATTCGTCAATAATTCAGGCTTCAACGGCGAAGAAGCGCTGCCGCATGAGATGACGCTTGAGCAATGGCAAAACGTCATCGATGTGAACATAACAGGTGCATTTTTAGGCGCAAAGGCTGCGCTCGCCTATATGATGGAGCATGACATCAAAGGGTCCATTTTAAATATTTCCAGTGTCCATCAGGAAATTCCGCGCCCGTTCAACGTTCATTATTCCACTTCAAAGGGCGGAATGAATATGATGACGAAGACGCTGGCTCTTGATTATGCCGAAGCAGGTATTCGAATCAACGCGATTGCGCCGGGTACCATGGCAACCGAATCGAATGATGATTTGCAGGACGAACAGAAAAAACAAAAGCAGCTTGAGAAAATTCCGATGAGAACCTTTGGTGAACCGAAGGAGATTGGAGCCGCTGCTGCATTCCTCGTTTCTAAGGAAGCGGCGTATATCACAGGCACCACCTTATTTGTGGATGGTGGAATGACACTTTATCCTTCTCAAATCAATGATTAATCCAAAAAACATCCGCCTGTTCAGCCGGCGGATGTTTTTTGTTCGTAGCGTTGTGCGGCTTTGGCCGGTTTGCCGAGCAGCATCGGGTACTTGCTCAGGAAGGAGATACATGGCACCATGAGCAGCAATGTGCCAATCGTATAAAAAAGTGTCCAAGAAAGCTGCGCTGTATCAGCAATATTGATACCAAGTCCATAAAAAACAAATGCTTTCATAATATCGATGCCGGCAAACTGCAAGACAAGAATAACAATAGAATTTCGTCCTAGGTACGTCAAAATAGGGGATGTTTTCAATTTAAAGCTTAAATAAATCACGGCAGCTGAACCGAGCAGAGCACATGCATAGAAAATAAAGAGATCACCGTAGTCGTTGACACGCATATCGATCCGTGAATTAAAGCTCTGCATGTAAGCCGTCAGCACAAGCAGACCTGTACATAAAAGAAGAGTTGGATCTGTTTTTAATTCCACAAACCACTGCTTTGCTAAAAATCCAATCGAATAAAACACAACAGCCGTCAAGGCAACATTGGCATTCCAAGGAAGACTTTGATCTAAAAGCAAGGTAGTAGCATATCCAGCACCGCCGCAAAAAACAGTCAGCAAGATCACGGCAGAGGGTTTTCCTTTTGTCAGTCGATGCATAAAGAAAAATAAAATCTCCACTAAAAAGAGCGTCGTTAAAAACCAAATCGCTGGGTTATGTGTGAGTCTTGCTTCATCTGCATTGGATATGAAAATACCTGTAAACGGAACGAAAGGGTCAATATCCGTTTGTCCCTTGAATGCGAAAAAACGGGTAACGGAGAACCAAAATACATACGTAATGATGGAGAAATAAAGATAGGGCAAGAGTAAGCTTTTGGCTTTTTTCTGAATAAATGACAGAGCAGGGGATGAGGATGATCGAAACATCATACCTGATAGTAAAAAGAAAAGCGGCATATGAAAAGAGTAAATGAACTGCTTGAGCGAATCTGGAATGGGCACATGCGCCATGACCACGAGCAGAATGCCGATTCCTTTCGCTGCATCTACCCAATCGAGTCTCTTTTTCATGTCCTGTCATCTCCTTCTTTCTCAGCGTTGTAAACCGTCCTTTGAATATGTACCTCTACTATATAAAAGGTACACCTCTTATGCGTTTACAGTTCGCTAACGATTAGAAGACACATTTGCGATCAGATGACAGATGGAAGGATTTTGACATCTTGATGTTACATTTCCCATTTTTTATGACAATGTAAAAAAGAAGCCTAGAAAGCTGGCTTCAAAATAATTCTGCTATTCGCTTGAAGGAACGCTGTTTTTCAATTGGATCAAAGGAATTGTTGAGAATCATGATGTCATCCGTTTGATAGCGGTCCATCAAGGTTTGTAATTGCTCTTTCACCGTTTCCTTCGAGCCGACAATCATCCGCTGGCGGTTTTGCAGCACTTTTTCCTTCTCCTGCGTGGTGTAGTGATAGGCATTTGCTTCTTCTATAGAAGGAACGCGGCTATCCAGTCCTTTTTCAACACGCAGCAGCCATAAATCTGTACTGCTGGCGATCCGGTCTGCTTCTTCATCTGTTTCACCGCAGATGACAAAGACGGCAAACATAGATTGTGGCTGGCTGGAAAAGACAGATGGAGAAAAGTGTGATCGATACGTCTCAAATGCTTGCTTGCCGCGTGCAGGATGGATAAAGTGGCCAAAAATATAGTTGATTCCAAGCTCCGCCGCCTGCACGGCACTGTTTTCTCCCAGTCCAAGCAGCCAAACCGGCGGATGAGCATCAACAAGCGGAGCAGCTTTCACGCCTGCGTGCGGATGACCAGAAGGCAGGCTGTCTGATAAGTAAAAAAGAAGGTCCTTCAGCTGGCGGTCAAACTGAGACAGGTCTTTATGCCCGCCGTCTGTCAAAGCGAGTCTCGTCCTTTCAATCCCACCCGGAGATTTGCCGACTCCGATCTCAATCCGTCCAGGATAAAGGGCTTCAAGCTGCCGCGTGACCTCTGCTACTTTAAACGGACTGTATTGAGGAAGTAAAATGCCGCCAGATCCGGTACGCAAGGTCGATGTATGAGACGCAATATGAGCCATTAATATTTCAGGCGCTGTACTAGCGAGCCCTCTTGTGCTGTGGTGTTCAGCGAACCAATAGCGCTCATACCCAAGTGTTTCAGCCAGCTGAGCCAGCTGCGTTGTGTGAATCAATGTCTCCTGCGCTGTCTGACCTTTAGGAATGGCGACTTGATCTAATATATGAAGTGATGGCATCATCAACATCCTTTCATCAACATGCTGAATATAAGTATAAAGAAATCCATGGATGGAAGGAAACGAAAGGGTTTAGCCTTTGATCACATGCTTTTATCTTTTCTATATCAACATATAAAACCACATCAATACGGTCCTTTTCAGCAAGAGCTGCTCATCGGGAACTTTCGACAATGTTTCACATGAAACAATTCATTTACGACATGAACCATTTTTAATATGCATCTTTCGTTAAAAAAATATAAAGTGTTTGAAACCTATCTTGAACATAGATCGTATATACTAGTAAATAGAAAAAAGAGTAAGAGGCTCCAATGTCATTTCATGAATTTTGTCGAATTTTCATGTATGATGATTTTAATAGGGTCCATCGCTTAATAAATAGATTTTTATTATGCTGGAGGAGTGATTGATTTGGCGATTACATTAGAAAAAGGTCAACGTATTGATTTAACAAAAGGGAAAACAGGGCTAACGAATATTCTTGTTGGACTTGGCTGGGACCCTGTATCACAAGGTGGCGGATTTTTAGGAAAGCTGTTTGGCGGCGGAGGTGGCGCTGATGTTGATTGTGATGCTTCAGTGCTTATGCTGAAAAATGATAAGTTTACGGAAAATAAAGATTTGATTTATTTTGGCAACCTAAAAAGTAAATGCGGCAGTGTTGAGCATACAGGTGACAACCTGACTGGTGAAGGAGACGGAGATGATGAACAAGTCCTCGTCAACTTGAGCAAGGTGCCGGGTAATGTGAATAAATTGGTGTTTGTCGTGAACATTTATGATGCCCTTAGAAGAAACCAACACTTTGGTATGATTCAAAATGCTTACATTCGCATTGTTGATCGTTCAAACAATCAAGAATTAGTGAAATATAATTTAAAAGATGATTATGCAGGAAAAACATCATTAATCGTCGGAGAGCTTTATCGTCACGAGAATGAGTGGAAATTTGCGGCTCTTGGAAATGGTACAAATGATGCAAAGCTTGCTGATATTACGAGAAACTATATTTAAACAGAAGGGAGAGGTTCCTAGTGGGAATTTCTTTAGCGAAAGGTCAAAAAATTGATTTAACAAAAACGAATCCGGGTTTAACAAAAGTAGTCGTCGGTCTTGGCTGGGACGTCAATAAGTATGACGGCGGACATGACTTTGATCTAGACGCAAGTGTATTCCTTTTAGATGCGGCAGGTAAAGCAAGCTCTCCATCTGACTTTGTTTTTTACAACCAAACAACTGGCGGAGGCGGAAGTGTCGTACATACAGGCGATAACCGCACTGGCGAAGGGGACGGAGATGACGAGCAGGTCAATGTTGATCTTGCAGCTGTACCAGCAAGTATTGAGAAGATTTCATTTGTCATTACGATTCATGATGCAGAAGCGCGCAGTCAAAATTTCGGACAAGTGTCTAACGCATATGTACGTATTTTAAATGCTGCATCAAATGAAGAACTCATTCGCTACGATTTGGCAGAGGATTTCTCAATTGAGACAGCCATTATTGTAGGTGAATTATACCGTCATGGCGGGGAATGGAAATTCTCAGCTGTCGGGTCAGGCTATCAAGGCGGCCTTGCACGCATTGCAACGGACTTTGGCTTAGATATCGGATAACGATCATTCCCTATTTTCAAAGACAGGAGAGATAAGAATATGGCGATTCAGCTTTCAAAAGGACAACGTGTCGATTTAACCAAAACCAATCCAGGGCTGACGAAAGTGATGATCGGTCTTGGCTGGGATACGAATAAATATTCTGGCGGAGCCGAATTTGATTTGGACGCTTCGGCTTTCTTGGTGGATGCAAACAATCGTTGTCAGCAAGATACAGATTTCGTGTTCTACAATAACCTTCAGCATCCGAGCGGCAGTGTCACTCATACAGGTGATAACCGGACGGGTGAAGGAGATGGAGATGACGAGCAAATTCTCGTTGATTTCTCGAAAATTCCTGCTAACATTGATCGTATCGGAATTACAGTTACGATCCATGATGCAGAGACGCGCAGCCAGAATTTTGGACAAGTCTCTAATGCATTTGTTCGTGTTGTAAATGAAGAGGGCGGGGAAGAATTGATTCGCTTCGATTTAGGGGAAGACTTCTCGATTGAAACAGCTGTTGTGGTATGTGAATTGTACCGACACGGAAGTGATTGGAAGTTTAACGCGATCGGAAGCGGATTCTCTGGCGGCCTTGCAGCTCTTTGTCAAAATTATGGGTTAGAAGTGTAAATAAGAGAAATAAATCAATTCAAGAGGTGCTGTCAAAAACTCATATGAGGGTCTTTTCCAAAGTGAGAAAGAAACAGCGATCAAGAATAACAGCAGGCGAAAGCCTGCTGATGCTTCTACACTTATAGGAGGAAAACCAAGTTGGAGATTTTGAAACATATGTTGGATACGTACGCCTCGTTTTTTGATTGGCATATGTGGGCAGAGGTATTAACAGACCCTGTCTCTTGGGGGCTTATTGGGACGCTTGTCGTGCTTGAAGGATTGTTATCTGCAGATAACGCACTTGTATTAGCTGTTATGGTGAAACATTTACCTGAAAAGCAGCGTAAAAAGGCATTAACCTACGGATTAATTGGCGCTTATTTCTTCCGTTTTCTATTCATTGGCGTAGGGATGCTGCTTATTAAGTTCTGGTGGATTAAGGTTCTCGGAGCTGCTTACTTAGCATGGCTTGTTATTAAGCACTTCTGGTTAGGTGACGGCGATGATGAAGCGAAGGAACTGAAAAAAGAAGGCTGGATGATTCGTGTATTTGGTGTGTTCTGGGCAACCGTTATTTCTGTAGAAATTATGGACCTTGCCTTCTCGGTGGACAGTATTCTTGCGGCATTCGCAGTATCTGAGCAAGTATGGATTCTGCTATTAGGCGGAATGCTTGGAATTCTCATGATGCGTACAGTGGCACAGTTATTCCTTGTCCTCATTGACCGTATTCCAGAGCTTGAGAATACCGCGTTTATTCTCATCGGGATTATTGCAATCAAAATGGGTTTAAGTGCTGCAGATATTGAAATTCCGCATCTTGCATTCTTTGCGATTATTATTCTAGCGTTTATCGGAACATTTATTGTTCATAAAATCAATAAGAAGAAACATCAAGATGTGACAAACGAAGCTGCGGCTTCAAAAGAAGAATAGGACGATCAAAAAGGAATGGAGTTGATTAGCGGCTCCATCCTTTTTTGAATCATCAAGTCATTTGTTCGATTTTCTCTCAACAACAGGAGGTGGCACAGCATGCGGTATTTTCAGTTTTTATCAGAGGCGAGGCAGCACGATATTTTTTTCAAACGGCCGGTGGCGATGCATTTGATGACGCCAAGGCACGTACTTGCGCATGCATTAGGTGCTACTTTGTATATGCCTGCGACAAGACAGGATATAGCAGACATGCTGCTGTCGCAGAAATATGAAGCGCTTTGCTCTGTTGTATTTTGTTTAGAGGATGCCATCGGTGATCAAGAAGTGGAAATGGCTGAACAGAATCTAGTGGTACAACTCGCCAAACTGTCGGACAAATTAACGCATACACCTGAAATGGCTGAACAAATGCCGCTTTTATTTATTCGGGTTCGTTCGCCGAAGCAGCTGCTCAAAATGGCAGATTTGCTTGGTCCATCTCTTCGTTTATTGACGGGTTTTGTATTTCCGAAGTGTTCTATTCATAATGCGAAGGATTATTTGGACAGCTTGAAACAGGCGTCAGCACAAACGAAGACAACGCTGTACGGTATGCCCATTTTGGAAACACCCGATTTATTAGAAAAAGAAACAAGATATACGGTGCTGTCTAAGTTAAAGAAGATCATGCTGAATGATGAAGAATATATTTTGAATATTCGTATTGGGGCAACCGATCTTTGCGGCTTATATGGCATTCGCCGTGATCGCGACACCACCATCTATGAAATCAGATTGATTGCAGATTTGATCACAGATATTATCAATTATTTTGGCCGTTCCTTTGTTGTTTCAGGTGCTGTATGGGAGCATTTTGGCCCTGCACGAAAGGAACAAAAACCATTTATCCGTGCGCTTTCTAAGGGCGGTGAGCTGTCCTTATCTGAATTCGATGACGTACAAGGTTTACTCAAAGAGACAAGACTCGATGTAGCCAACGGCATTCTTGGAAAGACAGTAATTCATCCAACACATCTCAAGCCAGTCCAAAGCATGTACGTTGTGACAAAGGAAGAGTACTTGGATGCATTAAGCATTTTGGAACATGCCGACGGCACAGTTGGCGTGATGAAGAGTGCCTTTTCTAATAAGATGAATGAAACGAAGCCCCATTACCGGTGGGCAGAGCACATATTAATTAAGTCAGACATTTACGGGGTGTTTCATGAAAATAGAAGCTATATCGACATACTCACAGAATCAGAAGCGGCATACGCTGAACATCTTGGAACATATGGAGGTTGAGCTTGACCTCAAAGAAGGTGCGCTCCAGCTGGAAAAAGAGCATCTTTTTGAGATGGCGGCAAGGGTGAACAAAAAAAGAGCCTTTTTATTCGTTAGTAAGGTGCTTGGAAAGCATATTCCCGTTCATCCGGTGAAACCGCTCCTTGTCTCGGGTCTTTTAGCGATGGCATATGCCAAAGAACAAACGGGAAAGATGCCCCCGCACCAAGATCTTCTTGTAGAGGCACTCAAGACGGATGATCACACGGTGTTAACGGCAGCCTATGAAACACTCAAAAAAGAAAAGCTTTCAGCAGGTAATAAGCCTGTCGTCATCGGCTTTGCGGAAACGGCAACAGCCCTTGGACATGGTGTGTATGATGTGATAGAAGGCGCATCTTACATTCATACGACACGTGAACAGCTGCTGGATCTTGACCCCTCGTTGGTATTTGAAGAAGAACATTCGCATGCAACAGATCAGCTGTGTTATGCAGACGAAGCATTCCTTCGCACAGACCGCCCCATCGTGTTAGTAGATGATGAAGTCACAACAGGTCGTACCAATATCAACATCATTCGTGACCTTCATGCAAAGTACCCAAGGCATTCTTATACCATTCTTTCCATTTTGGACTGGCGGACGGAGGAGCATGAGAAAGCCATGAGCCAGCTTGAAGAGGAGCTTGGCATTCACATTACATCTTTGTCTTTATTAAAAGGGCAGATGGTCTTTCGAGGCAAAACGCTCGATGAGCCAGCTTATTCGTATGAGATTGCGGAGCAAGAGAAGCAGCCAAGTCTCTCTTTTCACTCTCTTCAACCTTTCTTTAAGCAAGTGCCATATTCACTTTCTCATGCAACAAATTCGGCAGGTCATTCGCCATATATACATGAAACGGGCCGTTTTGGTTTAAATGCGACAGATACGGAAGCGCTCGACCAAGCAGCTGCCGAAGCGGGATTGAGGCTGCGGCAGGAACGCAAAGGAAAACAAACACTCTGCTTAGGGACAGGTGAGCTGATGTATGTGCCGATGAGACTGTCTGCACATATGGGGGAAGGCGTTCTCTTTCATTCAACGACGAGAAGCCCCATTCACCCAGTCGAAAAGGATGGATACGCTGTCCAAAATGGGTTTACCTTTATGAATCCAGAGGATGCCCGAATTCAGCACTACGTGTACAACATTCCAAAAGGTGAATATGATGATGTATTTCTCTTTTTTGAGAAAAAGGTTTCTCAGGAGGCATTGCTTCCGCTTGTTCATTTATTTGCTGAGCGGCATGTGAAGCATGTGCATATTGTGACTTTATCAGACGAGGTGAAGGTGAATGGCTAATGTGTATACAAAGATGGGGAGCTATCCAGAGCAGGATGTAACCTTCTTACTCAAAGATTTATCCTCTATAGAGATGGAGAAAAGTACAGAAGAGCGGGAGCGTTCGATTCAGAGCGGTGCGCATTATTCAGAAATGCTGCCAATTGAGTACAAACCAACGGCATCTTATATGACTTTATTCTATCAATCTCTTGAAGAAAGTAAGGAAAAGGTAGCAGAAGCAGTAGCTGTTGTAGCAGAACAGATTGTGAAAAAGCGAGGCTTCCAAACCGTACTTTGCAGCTTGGCGCGTGCAGGGACACCGATCGGGGTGCTGATTAAACGATATATTCGAAAGACGTATGGTGTCGATCTGCCCCATTACAGCATCTCTATTATTCGCGACCGCGGAATAGATGAGAATGCACTGCTTTATATGCTGAAAGAACATCCAGGTTTTGAAATTGCCTTTATCGATGGATGGACTGGAAAAGGTGCGATTTCGAAAGAACTACAAAAAGCTGTTCTTGATTTTGAAAAAAAGTATGGTGTGCGTCTCTCTAGTGAGCTGGCTGTACTGGCTGACCCTGGCTATTGTACACATGTATACGGCACGAGAGAGGACTTTCTTATTCCAAGTGCCTGCTTGAATTCAACGGTGTCTGGACTGGTTAGTCGTACGGTACTAAACAACCGCTGGATCAATGCCGATGATTTCCATGGGGCCAAGTATTATAAAGAGCTGCTTGATGAGGATGTGTCCAATCTGTATGTGGATACAATTGAAGAGGCATTTTCCAGCCTCGGACCAAATGTACAAGAGAAAGCAGAAACCATACTTACGCAAGGGGCGCCGGCAGATTGGCGGGGGATGGCTTCCATTGAAGCAATCGGTCAGGAGTTTCAAATTGAAAATACCCATTTGATTAAGCCGGGTGTTGGTGAGACGACCCGTGTGCTGCTTAGAAGAATCCCTTGGAAAATCTTGATTCAGCCTGGATCTCAAGAAAAGCTGAAGCATATTTTACTTTTGGCTGAGGACAGAGGTGTTCCTGTCATTGAATATGCCAATATGTCCTACACGTGCTGTGGGTTAATTCGCCCGCTGGAGCAAACGTCATGAAGACATATGCATTTGCCAGTGATTTAGACCGGACACTGATTTACTCACATCGAGTGCTTGAGCAGTATGCGTATGAAGGAGAGTATGATTTAGTTGAGGTGCTGGACGAACGCCCGCTTTCCTATATGTCTATTGAAACGAAAAAATCCTTGCAGACGATTCATCAATCAGGCTGGTTTATTCCAGTGACGACAAGAACAACCGCACAGTATGAACGAATCACCTTCTTTGAGCAAGAGCTTAAACCGGAGTATGCTGTCACAACAAACGGGGGCTGTATTCTTCACCATGGCAAGCCGCTTGAGGATTGGCAGGCCATTGTAGATGAGAGACTTAGAGAGTGTATGCCAGTCAGAGAGATGCTGAGGGCGATCTCCGAGCTTCCAGTTGCGGCATGGGTGAAGCGTACCCGTACAGCAGAGGGGAGATTTCTTTATTTAATTATGAAAGATGAGTATCTATCTCACATTCCGCTTGCTGAATTGAAGTTGTGGGGCGAGGAGAGAGGTTGGCAGGTTTCTCTTCAAGGACGGAAGCTTTACTTTATTCCACAGCCGCTTAATAAGTGGGATGCTGTTGCTTTTCTAAAGGACAGGCTGCAGCTTGAATACGTCTATGGTGCGGGTGATTCCCTGTTAGATGCAGGGCTCATTCGTCAATCAGATATGGGCTTTGCCCCAAGGCATGGAGAAGTTCTCGACTTTGACCCATCACTTGAGCCGACATCGGCATCTGGTATGGCCGCAGCGGATGAAATCACCGCTTGTGTCATCGAGCAGATGATGAACGTAAAAAAGCCTTCGATTCGATAGCAGAAGTAGAAGGCTGAATGATATGATAGTAGTAGCTTTCGAGAAAATATAGGAGAAAGGAAGGAGCGGCGTGAGTTATAAAGAAATCAATGTCACCCATACACGGGCGGAGCAGGAAGCCTGGAAAAACGTGCTGAAAAAGCCGCTCCCTGAAAGAGACGGTTATGTAAAGGACGAGCATACGTTGTCCTTGCCGCGTCTCGCCGCCCGGGTCCTTGGCACTCCGCATGATGCAACCGATTATTTTATTTATTTACATGAATTATACGAAACAGACGGCATGCATATTTTAAGTGAAACACTCAATCGTCATATTGAGCCGGAGCATTTTCAGGCGTTGCAGCGTATTCATTTGATTAACCAAGAAGAAAAGGGATTGTCCGTGAATCGCTTTGTGGCTTTTTTAGATGGTGAACAGCTGATTGTACGCCATCCAAACCCTGTGATGAACCGGCATATCCGACTTTCATTGATCAAGGTGTTTGAGCATTTCAAGCAGCTGCATGAAGGTGGATTTCAGCATCCCGATTTCCGCCGGGTTCTGCTGGATGTCGTGAAGTTTTCAAATAATCATCTAGGTCCATGGCTGAAGGAAGTCAATATAGAAGAAAAAATGCCGGCTGTCATTTGGTATGGAGAGGCGAATAAAAGTCAGCTTTATTTTCTTTACTATGTCATGCTGATTGGCTGTGATGTTGTGCTATTTCATCCAGAAGGCGAGGATTCGTTCCGCGAATTAGATCCAGAAGAAAAGCTGACTTTTATTGATCAGTACCCGGGAACTTCAAAGCTTGAGCCGTTCCCAACTGAAAAGCCTGAGAGGAAATCAACGGTGGCGTACCGCTCGACAAGAGAGCTTGAAGAGGTGCTTCACACGGAAGATTCAATGCTGTATAAGCCGTGGCAATTCAGAGATCATACTCCTCATTCCATTACGCTCAAGACAACGTATGATGAACTGTTTTTAATTGCAAAGGAACGATCCTTTATCCGTCCGAATTTCAAAGCAGACCGGGACACGATACAGATTCCGAATCTTTTTGCGAAAATGATGGGTGTCACACGAGACAAACGTGAATACTGGGATCGTATCCATACGTTAATGGAAGGGAAAGAAACGAAGACCATTCGCCATTTTCCTTTTACGAAAGAAGTGACATCGAATTATCAATTTCATTATCAGCATGCACTTTCTTCTACTGGCGAGATTGATCCTGGATTATTAATGAAAAGCAATGTGTGGCAGTTTTCTCATCTATATGAGGGCACGCAGCGTGCGATAGCAGAGGCGATATCTCGAATCTGTCAGCATCCGAAGCTATTAAAAGAAGGCAATGAGACCGAATTAGATGTCCGCATTTATTTATTCAAACAGGTTCTGCATATGAGTCAGGACCTCGTTGAACTGATTCAAACCTTTGATTATGCACAAACCGTACCGAAAGTGATTTTATACCATACGGAATATAATGGTGAGCTGACTCGCTCTGATGCGGCCGCCCTGATTTTCCTAAATGAAATGGGTGTGGATCTCTTCGTATATCATCCGGCGGGATATCAGTGTATCGAACGGTATATCGATGACCAATTATTTGATACCCATTGGCTTGATGAGATGGTCATGAACCAGGAGTTTAAAGAGCCGTCCATCGTTAGAAAGTTATTTCAATCCATTAAAAACCGATAAGGAGATCAAAGCTTATGACAAATACAAACGGAAATGACATCATTTCAATTGATAAAGAGGAAATCACGATTGAGAAAGCAGACGATATTCGCGTTCAGCTTCGAAATGAGCCAGAAGTGCAAAATATTGCGAGACAGATCGATGCGAAAAATCAGCTGGAATTGCTTGAATACGGAAAACAGCCGGCCGTTGAAATCTCTAAGTTCTCTGATCGTATCCTTTCAATGATGCGTTCAACAAGCGTCACTGACTCAGGAACAATGCTGACGCAGCTTGGCAAGATTATGGATCGCTTTGATAAAAATGATTTTGACGAACCGAAGGGTGGTTTGCTGTCAAAAATCTTTAAGCGCGGCGGCAGCATGATCGAAAAGATTTTTAGTAAATATCAAACCCTCGGTGCAGAAATTGAAAAAATTAATGTAGAAATTAGTAAATATAAAGATGAAATGACCAAATCGACTGTGACGCTTGAAGAAATGTATGAGCATAACATTCAATACTACATGGAGCTTGAAAAGTATGTCGTAGCTGGTCAAATGAAAATCGAAGAATTAAAGCAATTGGTTCCTTCATATGAAGAAAAAGCAGCTAGTGGAAACCAGCTGGCACAAATGGAGCTTGATACGCTTCGTAATGGCATTCAAGCGCTTGAAGAGCGTGTATATGATCTTGATATGGCGCGAATGGTGGCGCTTCAAACAGCACCGCAAATCCGTCTGCTTCAGCGTGGGAATACGAAATTAATCGGTAAAATCAACTCTGCCTTCATCATCACGATTCCAATTTTCAAAAATGGGATCATTCAAGCTGTTACAGCGAAGAGACAAAAGCTTGTGGCTGATTCTATGAGTGAGCTGGATAGAAGAACAAATGAAATGCTGAAACGAAATGCTGAAAATATTTCAAGTCAAAGTGTGGAGATTGCCAAATTATCTGGCCGTCCAAGCATCGACATTGAAACGATCGAATCTTCCTTTAATACAATTGTACAAGGGATGAAAGAGACGAAACAGATCGAAGAAGAGAACAAGCGATTACGCGAAGATGGAACAAAACGTATGCTTGAGCTTCAAGATAATATTAAGCGGGCTGCCCTGGAATCCTAAAAAACAAGCTGTCTGTAACTAAAGTTGCAGGCAGTTTTTTTATGAATTTAATTTAAATTTGAGAAAAAAGGTTTTTATGTGACCTTTTTCGGGTAAATCCTGTTCAGGGGAATGGTTCGCCCATGATTCAAAAAATCTGCTATGACGAGGATTCGGCTTATTTTTTAGCACAATTAGGAATTTCCAGTAAAATATTGTCTGATGAGAGGAAATACCCCGTAAAATATGTAGTTTATGAAGCATTCTATAGGATTTACGAGTAATACGGCGTATAAACTCTAATGACCAGACCTCTATATGGAATTCATACATATTGTGGGGAAATAAGCGAATTCTAAAGATTGTTCGCATCATAACGCTTATGTTACGGTTATAAAGATGCTAATTTGGAGGGAAAATATGAATTCTGAAGAGAGAAATATCAAAATCAAGATAAATAATGTATCTAAAATTTTCGGTAAAAATGCTAAAAAAGCATCTCAAATGCTTGAAAAAGGGAAAACAAAAAGAGAAATCCTAAAAGAGACCGGCGCAACTGTTGGTGTCAATCGAGCAAATTTTGATGTGTATGACGGCGAGATATTTGTCATCATGGGGCTATCAGGGAGCGGAAAGTCCACACTTGTGCGGCTGCTAAACAGGTTAATCGAACCAACCTCCGGAGAAATATTTATTGATGGGGATATGATAACAAATATGTCAAAGGATCAATTGCGTGAAGTGAGACGGAAAAAGATCAGCATGGTTTTCCAAAACTTCGCATTGTTCCCGCATCGTACAATTCTTGAGAACACGGAGTACGGACTTGAATTGCAAGGTGTAGAAAAAGAAGAGCGCCGCGCAAAAGCGCTTGAATCTTTAAAGCTTGTTGGACTTGAAGGCTTTGAAGAGCAATACCCAAATCAATTAAGTGGTGGTATGCAGCAGCGTGTTGGATTGGCACGTGCGTTAGCGAATGACCCTGACATTTTATTAATGGATGAAGCATTCAGCGCACTAGATCCATTAATTCGTAAAGATATGCAGGATGAATTGCTTGAGCTTCATACATCTGTAGGAAAAACGATCATTTTCATTACCCATGATTTAGATGAGGCGCTTCGTATTGGTGACCGCATTGTACTCATGAAGGACGGAAATATCGTTCAAATCGGAACACCAGAAGAAATTCTGATGAACCCATCGAATGAATATGTTGAACGCTTCGTTGAAGATGTTGACCTTTCTAAAGTATTAACCGCTGGTCATATTATGAAACGTGCAGAAACAGTTCAGATCGATAAAGGGGCACGTGTTGCACTCACGCTCATGAAAAACCTTGGGATTTCGTCTATTTATGCAGTAGATAAGAAAAAGCATTTATTAGGTGTCATTTCTGCCCAAGCAGCGAAAAAGGCAGCAGAAACGGGAGCGTCACTTGAAACTGTTCTTGATAAAGAATTTACGACAGTGTTGGAATCTACGTATTTGACAGAGATCTTTGATGCGGTATCTGATGCGAACATTCCGATTGCCGTTGTCGATGAGAAAAACAGAATGAAGGGCATTGTGGTCAGAGGTGCATTGATTGGTGCATTATCAGGAAATGATGAGTATATCAACATGTCTTCTAACAAGCTAGAGGAAATTAAAGCACAAGAGCCTTCTGCACAGGAGGTAGAATAAGATGTTTAGTATGAGTGATTTACCTAGAATTCCGTTCGCGGAATATATCGATCAATTTGTTGACTGGTTAACATTAACGTTTGGTGGTTTCTTTGATGGCATCACAAATGGATTATCAGGAACAGTAAATGGGATTGTGGCAGCACTTGGCGTCATTCCATCCATTATTTTAACCCTTATCTTTGCCGGCATTGCTTGGTGGATCAGTACAAGAGGAGTTGCTCTTTTCACACTTATTGGATTTTTACTGATCGACTATTTAGGCTACTGGCATCCAATGCTTCAAACACTTGCGCTCGTTTTGACCGCTGTGGTCATTTCCATCGTGATCGGGGTTCCGATCGGTATTTGGGCATCACAGAAGGAAACAGTGCGTAAAATTGTGACACCTATTTTAGATTTAATGCAGACAATGCCTGCATTCGTTTATCTATTACCAGCGATCTTCTTCTTTAACATTGGGGTTGTTCCTGGGGTTGTGGCATCGGTTATTTTCTCCATGCCGCCAACGATTCGTATGACCATTCTAGGTATTAAACAAGTACCAGCTGATTTAATTGAAGCAACCGAAGCATTTGGTTCAACGACATTCCAGCGTTTATTCAAAGTTCAGCTTCCGCTCGCAACAAAAACCATCTTAGCTGGTATTAACCAAAGTATCATGCTGGCTCTATCAATGGTCGTGATTGCGGCAATGGTAGGTGCACCAGGACTTGGTTCAGAAGTATATAGTGCGGTAACGCAGCTGAAAACAGGTATTGGTTTTGAAGCAGGTATTGCCATTGTTATTGTGGCGATTACACTTGACCGTATTACCCAAAACATTAAAACGAAAAAATCCAGGGGGAATGCTTAATGTGGAAAAAGTCTCTCTACATTGGGATGACCGCCCTGCTTGTCTTTTTACTAGCCGCTTGCGGTGCTCAGACAGATTCTAATGCGAGTGCAGCACAGCAGGTGAATAAAACCATTATCGGAATCGATCCTGGTTCAGGGATTATGGCACTGACAGATCAAGCGAAAAAGGATTACGGCTTAGAGGATTGGACGGTTGTGTCTGCATCAAGTGCAGCGATGACTGCAACGCTTAAAAAATCTTACGACCGTAAAAAGCCAATCATCATCACTGGCTGGAATCCACACTGGATGTTTTCCCGCTATGATTTAAAATATTTAGAGGATCCAAAAAAATCTTATGGTGAAGCGGAAGAAATTCATACCATTTCACGTAAAGGATTTGCGAAGGATCAGCCGGAAGCAGCCAAAATGCTTAGTCAGTTTAAATGGTCTCAAGATGACATGGGCGAAGTCATGATTGATATCCAAGATGGCGTGAAACCACAGGATGCCGCCATAAAATATGTAAAAAAACATAAAGACCAAGTGGCGAAATGGACAAAAGGCGTGAAAAAGTCGAATGGTGACAAAGTCAATCTTGCCTACGTTGCCTGGGATAGTGAGATTGCAAGTACCAATGTCGCAGCAGAAGTATTGCGTGAACTCGGGTTTAAAGTGACGTTGACTCAGGTTGAAGCAGGTCCAATGTGGACAGCAATTGCAACCGGAAGTGCGGATGCATCATTATCCGCTTGGCTGCCAAATACGCATAAAACGTATGCAGCGAAGTTTAAAGGAAAATATGATGACCTTGGTACAAGTATGAAAGGTCTTCGAATGGGTCTCGTTGTTCCGACTTATATGAAAAACGTCAACTCGATCGAAGATTTGAAAAAATAGCCAATTGTATAACAGTTCCCTTATAATAGAAGGGAGCATATGGAAAAAGCAGTCTGCTCAATAAGCGGCTGCTTTTTCTTATACATAAGGATGGTGGATGAGTTGTCGATGGTGGAAAAACCGATGATGATTTTCCTGCACGGCGGAGGCGTAAGCAGTTGGATGTGGCAGGAGCATATGGAAACTTTCAAGGAAACGTACGAATGCTATTCTCCTGATTTTATTGGTCACGGGACAAGAGCAAAAGAAACGTCGTTTTCCATGCGAGAAAGTGCCCTTGAAGTGATTTCATGGATGAAGGAGCATGCACATGGCCGAACGGTTATTCTGATTGGTTTCTCTCTAGGGGCACAGGTAGCCGTTGATGTGTTAGCGAGAGAGCCAGACATCGCAGACATCGCCGTCATCAATAGCGCCCTTGTGTTGCCATTACCATATCTCTATTTGATGGTAAGGCCCATTTTACCTCTTACATATCCGTTATTAAAGAAAGATTGGTTTATCCAGCTGCAAGCAGAAAAGATGGGACTTCCTAACGATGTACTGGGTCATTATGCGTCAGATTCGAAACAATTGCAAAAGAAGACTCTGCTTACGATGTTTCAAGAAAACCTTCATTACAAGCTCCCTGACACATTTCAACAAGCAAAGGCACGCATTCTTGTCACAGTGGGAGAAAAAGAAAAAGGCATCATGAAACGGTCAGCAAAAAAAATAACAAATTCACATCCGAAGGCAACAGGTGTCGTCGTTCCCGGTATTGGACATACATTTACTTTTGAGAAAAAAGAACTTTTTACAGAGATGATCAAAAGCTTTATAGAGGCACGTGCATTACCAGTGGAATTAAAGGAAATCCAGTAGCCGCGCTAATTAATATTTGAAGATGAGCATAAAAGGGGCGGTGGTCTCTTAGAATCTGTATGATATAGGTATAAAACGCTTTCAGTTTGTGAGCCATAGAAGGAGGAGCTATGAGTAAAAACTATATCATATTCGGGGCAAGTCAAGGATTAGGAGATGCTTTTGTAAAGGGTCTTCCTTCAAGTGGAGATACAGTTTGGATTGTGTCGCGAAGTGAACCAAGCAGCTTGAGCATAGATGACGGTGTACATAGAATTTGGCTGAAAATCGACTTATCTAGCCAAACGCATATCCCTTATATGCTCGAAGCACTGGAGAACAAGACGATTGATGTACTCATCTATAACGTCGGTTTATGGGAAAAACGAGGCTTTGAAGACGATTATTCCTTTGATCACGATCAGCCAGAGGATATTGCACATCTGATCAATGTGAATATCACCTCAACCATTACGTACATCCAGGCACTGCTTCCGCACGTAAGGAAATCGGAGAATGGAAAAATCATCGTCATTGGCTCAACGGCGGGACTCGATCATACAAACCTGCCGCAGGTCTCGTTTGTTGCATCTAAATTTGGCCTGCGCGGAATTGTGAATGCGCTGAGAGAGCATGTGAGAAAAGATAAAATATCTGTCACCTGTATCAATCCAGGAGAGCTGGCGGCGGAGGTCCCGTATGAAGATGGAGCCGAAAAGGCCATCACTCTATATGATGAAACGAGAATCCCTGTCCAGGATATTGTGGAGCTTGCGAGATGTGTGATTCATTTATCTAGGGTATCTTGCGTGAAAGAAATCAATGTTCCAGCTATGACAGATCTGAATGCATAATATAAAGCAGACCACCCGCCATGAAGAGAAGGCGGGTGGCTTTTTATTTTATGATGAATGTTGCTGGAGTGTTTGATAGACAGCCTCAGTCAAAATTTCAATGCCAGTAAAGATTGCAGAACGGTCGAAGGTCATATACGGATGATGAAGACCGGGCTTTAAATCACAGCCTAATCCGAGCATCGTGGATTTGATATGCGGAAGCTTTGCCGCATAAAAGTGAAAGTCCTCTCCACCTGTTGTGACGATCGGGGGATCAAGCTGCTCTTTGCCTAAAACCTGCTCAATCGCATGAGACATGAACTGGACAGCTTCCTCATTTAAGGTGGCGGCAGGCAGACGATGGTCTGTTGAAAGTGTAATGGAAGCGCCAAAGGCATCCGCTACAGAATGAACGGCTCTTTCAATTTCTTTTTCTAGTTCATCCATCACTTCGTTTGTTTGCGCCCGTACATCTAATGTAAAAGAAGCTTTGCCTGGGATGATGTTTGAGCTGCCCCCGCCAGCATGTAGATTGGTCATTTTGACAGAATGCGCGACTCTTGGATCGACATGGATATGCGCGAGTCTCTGCACAAGGGTAGAAGCCACTTCTATTACGTTGACGCCAAGGTGTGGACGTGCACCGTGCGCTTCCTCGCCAATAATGGTGCCGACATAATGATTACTTGATCCGTGCAAAATAGCAGGAGCGCAGCGTCCGTTTAATGTTTCTTGAATTGGGCGCACATGTACGCCATATAAGTAATCGACATCTGCCAGCACACCTTTTTCAATCATTTTCAGCGCACCGCCGCCTCTTTCCTCGGCAGGCTGAAAGATGAAACGGATCGTGCCATTCGGGCGTTCTTTTTCCTTTAATGCTATGAAGGTGCCAAGAGCCATTGTCATGTGTGCATCGTGGCCACATGAATGATTGGCTTGAAACTCACCATCTACTTCCTGCCAAAGTGCATCAATATCGGCTCTCACAGCGACCACTGGTGCGCCTTCTCCAATTTCACCGATCACCCCTGTACAGTCGTCAAATGTTTGAGTTTTGCAGCCCAATTTTTTCAATCTATTTTCAATATAAGCGGTCGTTTCTGTTTCTTCCCAGCTTATTTCTGGGTGGGCATGCAAGTGTTCAAAGATGTCTGTCACGGTTTGTTTCATTTCGTTTGTCAAAGTTGTCATGAGAAGCCTCCTTGCTGGCAGATAATCTGCCAAAACGTTATTTTAGTGAAATAATATTGCTCTTAAATATCAACAGTGTTTATAATATAACACATCATTTGATTATTCTGAAAATTAAGTGAAATTCCGATCGGGACAAAGGGGTTTTGACACATGAAAACTGCGACAGTATCAGCACCAGAGAAACAAAAACGAAAACTTCAAATGCCGGATGCGTATGTTCTCTTATTTATGATTGCACTGATTTGTACGATAGCAACGTATTTTGTACCAGCGGGTGAGTTTGACCGAAAGACATCTGGGGAGATCACAACAGCCGTTCCTGGCAGCTATCACCGTATTGATCAATCACCGGTGAGTCCAGTTGGCTTTTTTACAGCGATACAAGAAGGAATGGTAGGGTCCTCTTCTATTATTTTTCTGATTCTATTTACGGGCGGAACCATTGCCATTTTAGAGAAGACAGGTGCTATTAACGGGATGATTCACCATGTCATCAGCCGATTTCAAACGAAGCAATTATTGTTTATTTGTATTGTTGGGGGATTATTTTCAGTCCTTGGAACGACCGGAATTGTCGTGAACTCTGTCATTGGGTTTATTCCAATCGGCATCATTGTAGCACGATCCTTGAAATGGGATGCTGTAGCAGGAGCGGCTGTCATATACATCGGCTGTTATGCAGGGTTTAACGCAACGATTTTATCCCCATCTCCATTAGGTTTATCACAAACGATTGCAGAGCTGCCGATCTTTTCTGGTATTGGCCTGCGTGTCATTATTTATCTTTGTTTTCTTATTTCTAGTATTGTGTACATCTATTTATATACAAGACGTCTGAAGAATAAAGAAAAGGGAAGCATTCTAGGCGATCAATGGTTTCCTGCTAAGGGGCTTGGCGGAGCCGATGCGGAATCTGTGGACAAGCCTGCATTTACTGGCAGACATAAGCTGATTTTAGCGGTGTGCGGATTGTCACTTGGAGGTTTCTTATATGGCGCACTTCAGCTAGGCTGGACCGATAAGGAAATGGCGGGTGTGTTCATTTTTATGGCTATCGCTGCTGGACTGCTTGGAGGATTAGCAGCCAATGATATTGCCAAAACGTTTATTATTGGGTGCCAAAGCCTTGTATACGGCGCACTTATTGTTGGGATGGCACGCTGTATTTCGGTCATTTTAGAAAACGGAAAGCTACTTGATACAGTGGTTAATGGCTTGGCAAGTATGCTGACAGGCTTTAGTCCAATCGCTGGTGCGATCGGGATGTATATTGCGAGTGCGCTTCTTCACTTTTTGATTTCATCAGGGTCAGGTGAAGCCGTTGTCTTTATCCCAATTCTTGCGCCGCTGGCTGATTTAATGGGCATCACAAGACAGGTAGCTGTAGAAGCGGTAATGCTTGGCGAAGGGGTGGTCAACTGTATCAATCCGACTTCTGGTGTGTTGATGGCTGTGCTTGCTGCAAGTGGTATTCCTTATGTAAAGTGGCTGCGTTTTATGGTGCCGCTTGCCCTCATTTGGTTTGTCATCGGTCTTGTGTTTATTTGTATCGGGGTCATGATCAACTGGGGACCTTATTAATCATGTATGAAGCTGCCGAAGAGCGTTTGGCAGCTTTTTTCTTGTGGAAATATGTATGAAGCCAGCGCTTTGAAAGCACAATAAATGTTCACAAATTCGCTACATATATTTTTTGAGCAACCCCCTTGCAAAAGTTTGTGAAGTGTTGCACAATATGTATGTGAAATACTTCACATAACAAAAACAGCCTAGTTTTACTCAGGAGGATGAGATAAATGACAAACGAAAAAGTAAACAAAGTAGCCCTTATTGGAGCAGGTTTCGTCGGCAGCAGTTATGCCTTTACATTAATAAATCAAGCGATCACAGATGAATTGGTTGTCATCGATTTGAATCAAGACAAAGCAATGGGTGACGTGATGGATTTAAATCACGGAAAAGCATTTGCCCCGCATCCTGTGAATACATGGTATGGAGATTATGAGGATTGTAAGGATGCAGATATCGTCTGTATCTGTGCTGGTGCAAATCAAAAGCCAGGTGAAACAAGACTTGACCTTGTTGAGAAAAATTTAAATATATTTAAAGGCATTGTAGAAAACGTAATGAAAAGTGGATTTGATGGCATTTTCTTAGTTGCTACAAACCCAGTGGATATTTTGACATATGCGACTTGGAAATTCAGTGGTCTTCCAAAAGAACGAGTGATTGGCAGTGGTACGACGCTTGATACGGCAAGATTTAGATACATGCTCAGTGAGTACTTTGAAGCAGCGGCACACAACGTGCATGCGTACATTATTGGAGAGCATGGAGATACAGAGCTTGCTGTTTGGAGTCATGCGAATATCGGAAGTGTACCAATTACAGAATTAATGAAGAGAAATGATCAATACAAACAAGAAGACTTAGATGAAATCATGGAAAATGTCCGTCATGCGGCTTACCAAATCATTGAGAAAAAAGGCGCCACTTATTACGGTGTAGCAATGAGTTTAGCCCGTATTACAAGAGCGATTCTGCACAATGAAAACAGCATTCTAACTGTCAGCACTTACTTAGATGGAGAGTACGGAGCAGAAGATGTCTACATTGGTGTACCTGCCCTTGTGAATCGAAATGGCGCAACAGAAGTGATGGAGCTTGCACTGAACGATACGGAGAAAGAAAAATTTGCACACAGTGTGAATGTGTTAAAAGAGATTTTGGCTCCTCATTTTTAATCAATCAAAAGCAACCTATCTGAGCAGAAAAGGATGAATCACTATGTGGCAGCAAATATATGATCCGTTTGGTAATGAATTCGTCAGTGCATTGGTGGCAATGCTCCCAATCTTGTTTTTCCTTCTTGCATTAACCGTTTTTAAGCTAAAAGGTGTTTTAGCCGCTTGTTTTACCTTAATCGTCAGTTTTGTAACAGCTGTTTTCTTCTTTCATATGCCAGTTGAAAAGGCATTATCTGCTGTGCTGCTCGGTATATCTAATGGACTGTGGCCAATTGGATATATCGTCATCATGGCGGTATGGCTCTATAAAATTGCTGTGAAATCTGGTAAGTTCGATGTCATTCGTTCTAGTATTGCAGGAATCTCTCAAGATCAACGTCTTCAGCTCTTATTAATTGGTTTTAGCTTTAATGCATTTTTAGAGGGAGCTGCTGGGTTTGGTGTACCGATTGCGATCAGTGCCGCTCTCTTAACAGAGCTTGGGTTTAAACCGCTGAAAGCTGCGATGCTCTGCTTAATTGCCAATGCTGCATCTGGCGCATTTGGTGCTGTGGGCATCCCAGTGATTACAGGGGCGCAAATGGGCAATATGACGCCGCTTGCGTTATCTCAAACCCTTGTATATACGATCCCGTTTATTTCATTCTGTATTCCGTTTCTCCTTATTCTGATTGTAGATGGCTTCAAAGGAATCAAAGAAACTCTGCCAGCCTTGCTTGTTGTGAGTGGAACCTATGCCATTTTGCAAGCTGTCACAATGGTGACGATGGGTCCTGAGCTTGCCAATATTATTTCTGCATTAGCAAGTATGGGGATTTTGGCTTTATTTCTTCGGAAATGGCAGCCAAAACACATTTATCGAGAAGAAGGAGCGCCAGATATTGAACAGAAACAAACGTATCGCGGTGTTGAAATACTGAAAGCATGGTCTCCGTTCTATATTTTAACTGCTGTTATTACAGTATGGAGTCTGCCAGCATTTAAAGCATTGTTTGCTGTAGGAGGACCGCTTAACTGGACGACCATTATAGTGAAAATGCCGTTTTTACATCAGCAAATTGTGAAATTACCACCAATTGCACAAACAGAAACACCTATTGATGCGATCTTTAAAATTGATGTCATCAGTGCAACGGGTACTGCCATTCTGATTGCGGTCATGCTGACAGGGCTGTTTAGCAGACATATTACATTAACAGAAGGCGCTGTCTGCTTAAAAGCAGCGGTGAAAGAGCTTTGGATTCCTGTTCTGACTATTTGTTTTGTCATGGGCTTTGCCAACCTGGCGAACTTTGCTGGACTAAGTTCAGCCATTGGACTTGCTCTTGCCAAAACAGGCGATTTGTTCCCGCTTGTCAGCCCGGTGCTTGGCTGGATCGGCGTGTTTATTACGGGGTCTGTTGTGAGTAACAACGCCTTATTCGGTAACCTTCAAGCGGTCACTGCTTCTCAAATCGGCTCACAGGCAGGTTTGTTAATTGGGGCGAATACGACCGGTGGTGTGATGGCGAAATTAATTTCTCCACAATCTATCGCTATCGCTACAGCAGCTGTTGGAGAAACAGGGAAAGAATCTGAGCTCTTCAAAAAGACCGTGAAGTACAGTTTCATCCTGCTCGGTATTGTATGTATATGGACATTCATTCTTGCTCAATTTGTATAGGTTGATAGATTAGAAAAGACTGAGATCTCTCTCAGTCTCAGCGTGTAGACAAACCCTCGCATTCGGTGTCAGGTCTGCGCTCCGGTGCTCACGAATGTCAAATTCGCTCCGCTCCGCTGCTCGTCCTTCCTAGACTGCAAAGGTTTTCTATCACGCTGAAAAGAAGACAAAGGGCTAAAATCAAAATCATTTTAGCCCTTTGTCAACAATCTGAAAGACTGAGATTTCTCTCAGTCTTTTTCTTTATGTAGATTCTCTTGTCACGAGCCGGGTAGGCAGCTGGATATGTTCGCGCTGTAATGGTTTTTGGTCTTGCAGGAGGGCGATCATTTGCTGTACAGACCGCTGGCCAAGCTCTACGATCGGTATGTCAATCGTGGTGATCGTTGGAGCTGTCACCTCACATATGTCTTGGTTGTCATAGCCGATGACCGCTAGATCCTCGGGGATTTGATAGCCATATGAAATGGCCTGTTTAATGAGCCCTGCTGCGACTTGATCATTGCCGGTGAAAATGGCATCAGGCGCATTGTTCATGTGATGGATGACATCCATTAAGCGAAAGCCGTCTTCAATGGTAAAGGCCTCTCCAAACAGCCAATCATCTTGCAGCGGCAAACCGTGAGCAGAGAGTGCATCAAGATAGCCCTGTTTCCTTTGTTTCTGCGCTTCACTGCTTTCTGTATCAAAGCAAAATCCAATCGCTTTTCGCCCCGACCGAATCAAGTAGTCGACCGCTTTATAGGCGGCTTCCCGTTCATCGTATCCGATAATCGGGATGTTTGCTGTTTGATGATATTCATTTGCCATGACAATGGGGCCGTTTGTTAAATATGGCTCGATCTTTTCCCACTGATTTTCTAATGCCCCCAATATGACCCCATCGACTTCTTTTCTTTTCAATAATTGAAGCCCTTCAAGCTCTAATGCTTGTTGATAAAACGTCTGAAGCACGATGGCTTTATATCCTTGATCCAGGGCTTCCTTTGAAATGCCTTTAATCAATTGTGCAAAAAAAGGATGGTCCACAGCTGGAACAGACACAGCAATGGTTTTTGTCTGATGTGACCTTAGTGTGCGGGCTGCTGAACTCGGTGTATATTCCATTTCTTTCATCACCTGTAAAATGAGCTGCCGCTTTTCTTCTGACACATATGGGTGATGGTTTAGCACTCTGGAAACGGTGGTGGTTGAAACCCCGCAGCGTTTGGCAATTTCATAAATTGTACACATATTAACAAATCCTTTACACAAAGTTATTGTTCTGAAATCGATAACATCATTTACAATGTGAAACAAGTTAAATATTAACAAAAGGAATTGATTAATTGGAGGGAATGGAATGCAAATATTGACGAAGATATCAGGTAAAAGCAAGGATTATCTTCCTTTGCTGGATATGATCAATCAAGGTGTTCAAGTAAAGGCTGATTCAGTTGAAAAGCATCTAGCAAATGAAAAGCTGGTGACGTTCCTTGAGCAAGATATAGAGCGCACAGGTTTGGAAAAAATTCTCTTCCATTATAAACAAAATAAGGAAAAAAAGATACCGTTTCTGCCAGTTGACAAACTGATTTCAGAGGATGAAATCGATGATATTATGCTGGTGCTGAAGGAAGTATTGAGCTCTGGCCGTTTTACTTCAGGGCCATATATTCCGACGTTTGAAAAGGCGATTGCTGAGTACTTAGGGAAAAAATATGTCATTGCCACGTCAAGTGGAACAGATGCATTGATGATCAGTCTCATATCAGCAGGCGTCCATCCAGGAGACGAAGTGATTTTGCCAGCCAATAGCTTTGCTGCAACAGAAAATGCAGTGCTTGCCATTGGGGCTGTTCCGGTGTATGCCGATATCGATCCAGAAACCTACTGCTTGGCACCGAGTGAAATTGAGAAGCATATCACAGATAAAACGGTAGCCATACTACCGGTTCATTTATATGGAAAGCAAGCAGATATGAAGGTGATTTCGGCGATTGCGAAACAGCATGGGTTGAAAATCATTGAAGATGGCTGTCAAGCGATTGGCAGCAGCGGACTTGGTGCTTATGGAGATGGACTTGTTCTCAGCTTTAATCCATACAAAAACCTTGGGGTCTGCGGAAAGGCAGGAGCCATCGCTACAAATGATGAGGCACTAGCGGAAAAATGCATGGAGATCAGCTATCACGGATTTGAAGCTGGAAAGAAAAATGTCAAACGCAGTGACTACGGCTTTAATTCCAAAATTGATAATTTGCAGGCAGCGATCGGACTCGAACGAATGAAGTATCTAGGATTGCAAAACTTTAAACGTTTTTACTTAGCAAAGCGATACATTGATCAGCTGCAAACGCTTGAGGATGAAGGATATATGAAGCTTCCGAAGCTGACGGATGATCATGTATGGCATCTATTCCCGATCCGAGTACTGAAGGGAGACCGAGATGAACTGGCAGCGAAATTGTTGGAAATGGGCATAGAGACTGATGTCTATTACCCGATTCTATCGCATCAGCATCAAACAAATCTTGTTTCTCAAAAATATAGACAAACGACACTTCCACACACGGAAAAAGCAGCGCAGCAATTACTTCACTTGCCGCTTTATCCAGGAATGCCGCTGCAAGATCAGGAGAAGGTCATCGAGGGGGTTCAACATGTTATCAAGTCTTCCATTCAATAAAAAACTGCTGAATCAGCCGAAGAATCCGCAGTGGATCGTCTTCTGTGACTTTGATGAAACCTATTATTCTCACGGAATGACAGAGGAACAGAGAGAGGATATCAAGCGGCTGGAAGCCTTTGTAGCAGAAAAGAGTGAAGCGGGACAGCTCTTGCTGGGCTGGGTGACGGGAAGCAGTCTCGATTCTGTCACGAGCAAAATGAAAAAAGGCGGTTTTCATCAATTCCCGCATTTCATTGCGTCGAACTTAGGGACTGAGATTGTATATACGTCAGATGCTCATTTTGGACAGACAGATGCAGAGTGGATGAAGCGGCTGGATGCGCAGGGCTTTTCAGATGAAAAAATCGAAGACATCCTGGAAACCATCCGAGAAAAGGGAATTTCCCTTAGACCGCAAACGCAGCTGGGCAGCTCAGGGTATAAGAAGAATTTCTATTATCAGGAGCAGGATGAGCGGACGGATCTTCATCATCTATCATTTATCCAAACACTTGCTAAAGAGCGAGGCGTGGCAGTCAACATCAACAAATGCAACCCGCTTGCAGGAGATCCTGCGGATTGCTATGATGTCGATTTTTTACCAGTCGGAACAGGGAAGGATGAAATTGTCCGTTTTATGCTGAACCAATATGATTTATCGAAAGATCAAGGCTTTGCCTTTGGTGATAGCGGGAACGATTTGCGGATGCTTCAATCCGTCACGCACGGTTTCCTTGTCCAAAATGCGACAGCCGAAGCCAAACGGCACCATCACCAAATTTGTCATCATGGGTATGCAAAAGGAATCTATGAAACACTGAAAACAGTGATGTATAAACATGAGGAGGCACATTCATGAAGAAAATTGGAATTGTTGGAGCAGGGAATATTGCAAAAGCACATGCAAGAGCATTATCAACGATCAAAGGTGCAGAATTATCCGGTGTCTATGATTTGCACGAGTCAGTTGCACAGGGATTCATTAAACAGTACGGCGGACGTGTGTATTCAAGTATTGAGACACTGGCAGATGCATCTGATGGGTTGATCATTGCTTCTCCTAATTTTTGTCACAAGGACCATGCCCTTCAATCGCTAAGAGCAGGACAGCCGATTTTATGTGAAAAACCGATGGCTGTGTCGCTGAAGGAAGCGAAGGAAATGGTGGAGACAGCCAAACAGTTCCAAGTTCAAGCCAGTATGGGCTTTAACTATCGTTATTTATCCTTTGTGAATATATTGAAGAACTTGATTGCTAACGGTGAATTAGGCCGCATTTTAACCGTCAGAACTCATTTTAAGAAAAACAGTGCCCTTAGAAGAAAGACATTTTCATGGAGAGACAGCGGAGAAAGTCTGCGTACGAGCGGTGCATTAGGGGATCTTGGTATTCATTTGATTGATATGCTGTGGTACTTATTTGGCAGTGAAATGAAGAAAGAATCACTTAATACCAAGATGCTGACACACGTAAAGGAAAAAGAAGATAAAAAGGTTCAGGTGGATGATCATACCGAAATTTTCGGACAGATGGAAAATCAAGTGTTCTTTCATTTGGTGACATCCAAAAGCACGCAGCCTGAAGAATGTGGATTTAGTGTAGAAGTCGTTGGTCATGACAAGGTATTCAAATACCATACAAACATGAAAAACGAATATGAGATCAGTGATGGATTGTGTGTGGAACGTCATCAAATGCCGCAAACCTTGCTGACAGATCCGCCAAATGAATTTTACGGATGGTCCGATACATTCCGCGATCAGCTGATGCATTGGGTGAATACAGATCCATACCCATCTCATATGAAGGTCGCTGATTTTGAAGATGGGTATCGCGCACAGGCTGCGCTCAATACATGCTTTGAGAGGGAAGAGGCAGTTGTCTCTGCCCAGGCATATTAAAGAGGTGGAGCGGAGGATGTGATGACTCCGCTCCTTTTTAGAGGAAGTGAAAAGATGAAAAAGGTATTTTATTTTGGCTGTGTCTTTTATTTTTTTATTGGGACCATTCATGTGTTTTTTGGCAGCTTAACGCCTTATTTGCTGTCGAGTTACGATAAGGGTCCCGGGGAATTATCATCTTTAATTTTTTTTCAGTTTATTGGTTTTTTGACAGGTGTTCTGTTATCCCCCATTCTAGTGAGAAAAAAAGGCTATGGCGCTGTGCTGACGATGGGTCTTTTGCTGATGATCGGCTCACTTCTGCTGGGGCTGTTGGTGCCGGGCTGGACAACGCTTGTGCTGGCAGGTTTTTTTCTTGGGAGCGGCGCTGGCAGTCTTGAGACAACAGCCGGTGCGTATGTCATTTCGATGGCTAATAGTGCAAAGCGAATCAGTATTATGGAGGTCTTTTTTGGATTAGGTGCGCTGTTATTTCCGCTAGTGATTCTGCTGACTGTCACAGAACAGACATGGCAGTATGTGTTTTTATTTCAGGTGGGTGCGCTGACATTTTTCCTCATGCTCTGGCTGGTTTTTATGAACAAACTGCCTCATGGACAGATGGATGCTCCCTCCACAGGGGGGACGCGGAAACCGTCTTTACTTGTTGATCGAAACAATCGAATGATCGTGGTCATTATGATTTGCTTTGCCTTTTTCTACGCAGGAATTGAAACGAACTTTGCGAACTTTTTGCCGTCGATCATGCTGGAAAAAGGGGGAGAAAATTGGGGCCTCTTTGCGGTCTCTACTTTCTGGACAGCGATCGTCATCGGCAGAACCGTGATTGCGAGAAAAGCTGATCAGCTGCATCCGCTGCGTTTTTTAAAGCTAAGCGCATCACTTATGATTCTGCTGCTTGTGATATTCGCTCTGACAACCCACATCGCCGCGCAGCTGATCCTCATCTTTTTCATCGGCCTTTGCGCAGCTGGCATGTTCCCAATCGCACTGACAGCATCTGCCTTAATGATTGAAAATGCCATCGATGAGGCGACGAGTTATTTTATTGCAGCCGCGAGCTTAGGCGGAGCCTGCTTGTCCTTTTTGATTGGATTTAGTTTGGAATGGGCAGGAGCGGCAAGTGCCGTCTTTGTCTTTGCCTTCTTAGCTGTTCTTCTGTTTGCAGCTGCAATTCAAATGAATCGTTCTAAGAAAAAAGAAACGGTACACGCGCAGCAGTCGGCACTGAAAGCAGACCGCTAAGCGAATGACCCTACGGCTAGTCCACCTGAAATGATGACAAAGGACTTGTACTAAAACGCAGAAAGTTTGAATAACATGTACAAGTCAGCATCAAAAGGAGGACGTCTATGTGGCGGTGTTTTTTGGTTATATCTTTTTAGGGTTGTCACTTTCAGCGCCTGTTGGGCCAGTCAATGCAGCCCAAATCGACAGAGGGATTAAAAGTGGATTTTGGCATGCGTGGATTTTTGGTGTGGGGGCTATGGCTGCGGATATTGTCTATATGCTTCTCATCTATTTTGGTGTCGCCCAGCTTTTGACTGCACCTCTTGTCAAAACCTTTTTGTGGCTGTTCGGCTTTTTCGTTTTGACCTATACCGGCATTGAAAGTCTGCGTAAAATCAATTTGCAAGAGAGTCCGAAAAAGGACAGCGAAAACACATCAATTGGCAAATCGTTCATGACTGGATTTTTTATTTCTCTATCTAATCCGCTCAGTATTTTGTTTTGGCTTGGCATCTATGGCAGCATCTTAGCCAATACGATCGAAAAGTATGGAGCTTCCCAAATGCTCATGTACAGTTTGGCTATTTTTATCGGCATGCTGATCTGGGATTTCAGCATGGCGCTGCTTGCTAGTTCGTTCAGGCGTTATTTAAGTGAACGTGTTTTACATGGCTTATCCGTTCTTGCAGGTTTATCTTTACTTGGTTTCGGCGCCTATTTTGGGTATCAAGGAATTATGGCGTTGATTGGGTAGAAAAAAGACTGACATATTAAGTCTTTTTTGTAAGAATTGACAGAAATAACACATTCTTGAATAATGATGGAATAGAAAATGGTTTGAAGGAGCTTCTGCTATGCGTATGCTTTTGCCAGTATTCAACTATGTGTGTATGTTGATTTTATCAGTCATCACAGCAACGTTCGTTTATACGTTTTTATTCATGCCGCCTGAAGTGGGCTTTAGTTATGTGGAGATGACCAGTCTGTTCATTTTGCTCGCTTATGTCATTTTTGCTGCACCGATTCAGCTTGTTTTACACCGGCATCCTAAAAGGTTTCGAAGCCGTGACTTATTGATTTATTTTGTTGCGGCATGGGTGGTTTGTTCGGCTTTGGCTTTATGGATTGATTATGGGCTTGTTGTGTTCATCAGCTATAAAGTCTATCTGTTTAGCTTCTGCGCAGCCCTTATTTATTGGGTGCTGGATTCCGTCTTTTTGATGAAGAATCGATCGTAGGTATGACGGAAAGGCTCTCTATTAATTTACACTAGTCTGATCATACATAATAGAATAAAAGAAACAAATACCTGCTCAATTTGAAGGGAAACCCCATCTTGTCATGCGCTAGGAAAGTCTTGGAAGGACAGTCACAACAGCTATTTGCACCTCATAGGCTATGGAGAAGACGCTAAAACGAGGTGGAAGGAAATGGCCCAGCTGTATGCAAAAAGTTGCCTTGATCAAAATCTACGATCACTAGAAGAATGGAAGCAGGATGCTTTCACACAATTTGGCGAGATGGTAGGAGATGAAGCAGATACATTCCCTTGTGTACCCGGAAGACAGGGATTTTTTCTCGATCATTTACGCTATGGGTTTGTCGGTGACCCTAGGAAAGAGGAAGAAGTTGATGAATTAGCCCAGCTGCTGAAAGAATATCAAGGCTGTGCGAAAGAAACCGGTCAATATGCTTCATTTATTTGTTTTTTTGAAACACCGCAGGATTTAAAGGAAAGCTCGCTTGAAGAGTTTGAGCAGCAGTTTTGGTCGCTGCTTCAACGGCTGCATCAAAAAGATGAAGAACCGTGGCCTGAGGAGATTCCGCTAGATACTCATCATCATGAGTGGGAGTATTGCTTCCATGGTGAAGCGTATTTTATTTTGTGTTCCACACCTGCTCACAAACTCAGAAAAAGCCGCCACTTCCCTTATCTCTTGATGGCGTTTCAGCCTAGATGGGTGTTTGAGAAATTGAATGGGTCGACAAAGTTTGGACAAAAAATGAGCCAGCTCGTTCGCAAGCGGCTCAAAGCATATGATGAGGTCAGTGTTCATCCATCATTAAAATGGTACGGTGACCCGGCCAATCATGAATGGAAGCAATACTTTCTCCCTGATGAAGAGGCGGAGAAACCAGCCTCCGCCAAATGTCCATTTACTGCATTAAAAAACATGATGAAATTATGATGCGGTCTGATCCTGCTTCCACTTTTTCCTCATAAATAGCACCATGATGGCAATCACTGCAATGATCCCAAGGCTGATAAAAAAGCCAGGTCGTCCGCTTGCCTCTGTTAATGTGCCTGAAACGGCGGCTCCAATTAAGAGCAGCGCAAGAATCATTTCGCACGTTTGGCGAGTGGATGGCTTAGATAACTTTTTACTTGAGAACAGAATAAAGATCCATGTGTACAGCAGGGTAAGACCAGCTGCTGTTGTGAGATGCTCGTATATGTGTTTGGACAAAAAGAGTGCAAGCAGAATCGAGACAATTAAGCCAGCAGCAGTTAAGATAATCGAAGACCATCTTACATGAGATGGATCTTTTTGTTTAAAGCAAGCAGGTGCATCTTGATGCTCTGACATCGTGCCGAGCAGTGTTGTGACCGCATAGAGAGAGGCAACCAATGTCGAAAAACCGGCAATGATGAAAATACCATTAAAGATATGAAGAAAGATCGATAAATGAAACGGCTCTAATGAAGTAATAAATGGACTGCTGTTCTCATTAAAGGCTGTCACTGGGACAAGCAAGAGAGCAAGTCCGATCGAGACGATATAGATGACCGCTAGAATGATCAGCATGACACGTCCAGCCTTTGCCGCATCCTTCGGGTCCTTTAAATGAACCGCCATCAGACCCATGACTTCAATTCCCCCAAATGCATAAAACGCATAAATCAATCCATTCCAAAGACCAAGCGGACCAAGAGGCATCCATTCGTGATCTTTGTTAGGCAGATGCAGGGTCGGTTTATGTTCTGTCAAAATGCCGAATAACACAAGCACCGCAAGAATCATAAACAGAAAAATCGCCGCTGTCTTCAGTACCGCAAGAACATTTTCTGTCTTTTGAAAAGAAGAAAGCCCTATGATAATGACGAGCAGGGCAAGAGCGGAATAAATCGCAGAAAACACCCAAAGCGGGACAGAAGGAAACCAGTGGCGGGTAAATAGAGAAATGGCTGTTAACTGACTTCCGGTAATCAGCATTTCTGCAAACCAATACACCCAGCCATTGCTAAACCCTGCCCAGCGTCCGTATGCTTTACGAGCATAGGAACAAAACGACCCTTTATCAGGGTTATCGGCTGTCATCGCAGCTAAATGTTTAAAAACGAGATACGTTCCGACCGCAGCAAGCAAAAAGGAAATGCAGACGGAATAACCGGACTTTGTAATGGCGATGCTGGAGCCAAGGAAGAACCCAGTGCCAATTGTACAGCCGACTCCGATGAGAGAAAGCTGCCACCAAGATAAAGATTGTTCTTCTTTCAATGCAAGTGCAACACCTTTCTGTTTCAATGACATTAGCTTGTGACCGCCTCTTTTTTTTATACATGATCAAGGGGATATTTTGGGCATACTGTCATGGAAAGGAGTGCATGTGATGAACGGAGAATACGTCATTTTACCGAAGGGTAGACACGGCTTTCGTTTAGGAAAAGGCCAATGTATGCGAGTGGTTGATGTCGAAGGCCAGCAAGTAGCAGATGTGATGGCCTATCATGAAAAGGATTTTTATGAAAAATTTGACCAAGGTGCGACGATGGACAGCCTATTTTCATCCAAAGTGAAAAAAGGCGATAAGCTCTATTCTAATTTATATAAACCGATGTTTACGATCATTGAAGATACAGTGGAGTGCCATGATTTATACATGCCCGCCTGCCGGCAAGAGATGTATCAGCTTTTATACGGCCGGACGCACTTAGAGGTCATGCATACATGCTACGACAATTTGCGGACTGCTTTTGAGCCCTTTGGAATTCCAAAGGAGGATATGTACTATCCTTTTAATGCCTTTATGAATACAGTCATTGATGAAAAAGGAAAGCTGTCTGTGGAGCTGCCAAAATCGATGCCCGGTGACTACATTCGCCTGAGGGCTGAAATGGATCTCATTGTGGCCGTGTCTGCATGCCCTGCTGATATTGGGAAGTGTAATGGATCAAGCTGTACATCCATACGGGTAGAAATCGATTAATAAAGAAAAGGACCAGTCCATAAAGACGTGGTCTTTTTCACTTGTGAATGTTTGATCATCTAAGAAATAGGGGAACGTCTAACAAAATGCTCTTGATGAAAACATGGTATAATGAAGATTCAAAAAACGTTGTTAAATCAATGGATTGTGAGTAAAACCTGTTCTCTTCATGTAGAGGATGCTTAGGAGGAAAAGTGTATGAGTTTGCAGAAAAAGATCAGCCAAGAGTTGCATGTGCAGCCCTCAATTGACCCAAAGCAGGAGATCGAAAAACGGGTTGGATTTCTAAAGGAATACTTGAAAAAAACCGGGGCAAAAGGATTCGTTCTCGGCATTAGCGGCGGGCAGGATTCAACGCTTGCCGGACGTCTTGCACAGCTTGCTGTCAGTGAGCTTCGTCAGGAAGGAAAAGAGGATGCTGTCTTTATTGCGGTACGCCTTCCGCACGGTGTGCAGCAGGATGAAGATGATGCACAGCTCGCTCTATCATTTATTCAGCCAGACAAATCGTGGAAATATGATATTGCACCTGCCGTATCAGCATTCAGTGATCAATATCAAAAGGAAACGGGCGGACCATTGTCTGACTTTAATAAAGGGAATGTCAAAGCACGTATGAGAATGATCGCGCAATATGCTGTCGGTGGTGAGGAAGGATTGCTTGTCATCGGTACAGATCATGCAGCTGAAGCAGTAACCGGCTTCTTTACGAAGTATGGTGACGGCGGTGCAGATGTTCTTCCGCTCACAGGTCTGACAAAACGCCAAGGCCGGGCGCTACTCGAAGCGCTAGAAGCACCGGAACGCTTGTATTTAAAGAAACCAACAGCCGATCTGCTGGATGACAAACCTCAGCAAACGGATGAAACAGAACTCGGTATTACGTACAGTGAAATTGATGATTACTTAGAAGGAAAACCAGTGTCAGATCAAGCAGCAGAAGCGATTGAAAAGCGCTATGTTCAATCAGAACATAAACGCCAAGTACCCGCTTCCATGTTTGATGACTGGTGGAAATAAAAAAGAAACCTCTCCATTGATGGAGAGGTTTTTTTATGTTGAATTTCAATTGGGTTTGACAAAATAACCAAAAATTCATTAAATTAGTAGAACGATCTACTTAAGTCCATTTAACTAAATATCAATTTTTTTGATCAAAAAAAGCAAATATAATTAGTTCGATTCACTTAATTTCACTTCTATTGACAGTATTTTCAGAAAAAATAATTGACGAATAAAAAGAATGCGCTTACAATGAAACCACATTCCGAAAAGTGAAATTAGATTCCACTGGATGGAATAAAGGGGTGGTTCACCTCCAAATAAGAAGCTAAAGGAATGATTCACACAATGAAAAATCGAAGTGCACTGGAAATTTACAAAGAGGGAGGCGCTTGGTGGGAGACTGAGATTAGTCATATTCAAAAAAATTCAATTGAAATTCGAGGGTATCCGATTGAAGAACTGATTGGTGAATTGTCGTATCCACAAATGCTCTATTTACTGCTTGTTGGTGAATTATTGGATGCTTCTAAAGCAGCTCTTTTTGAAAGTGTTCTTGTCGCAGGTGCGGACCATGGACCAAGAGCACCATCTATTGCAGCAGCTAGAATGGCGGTGACTTGCGGCATTTCGTTTAATTCCTCTGTTGCAACAGGGGTGAATCTATTAGGTGACATTCATGGCGGAGCTGGAGAGAAGGCCATGTGTATGTTATACGAGGCCAAAGCGATCTACGATGATCAAAAGGATATACACTCTGCGGCAAAGCAAGTGTGTCAAACATGGTTAAATCGCAAGGAAAAAATCCCGGGAATCGGCCATCAGCTTCATGATGATGACCCGAGGGTGAGACGTCTATATGAGCTGAGTCACAAACATGTCCAGCAAGGTCTTATCAGCGGCACATATTTACGGTTAGCCGAAGCGATTAGACATGAGCTTGAACAACTGAAAGGGAAGAAAATCACGATGAATATAGATGGTGTATCTGCTGCCATCCAATGTGAATTAAACATTCCAGCAGAAGCAGCAAAAGGTATTTTTTCCTTATCCAGAGGAATGGGTATCGTGGCGCATGCATATGAGGAGCTGACAAAGGGAGCCCTCGTGAAAGGACCTTGTCCGAATGAAGAAAGATTGGTTCGTTATGCAGGACCTGAAACGCGGCACTTTAAGGAGGGAGAGAAAATTTGAGTAGTTTGAGAGCGTTGTCATATATAAATGGCGAGTGGCTTGATACCGGTCGTGTGAAAACAGATATCATCAATCCTTATTCAGGAGAAAGGATCGGTACATCCTATCTCGCCTCATCAGAAGACATAGAACAAGCACTTTCTATTGCGCAGCATGCTAAAAAACAAATAGCGGGAATATCGGCAATCGAACGCTCAAAGCTTCTAACAAAAGCAGCCACCTTGCTTGAAGAACAAAAAGACCATTTTGCAAAGCTTATTTCGCTAGAATTAGGCAAACCGCTTAAAAATACAAGAGATGAAGTCTCGCGATCAATCGAGACGCTGGCGCAATCGGCGGAAGAAGCGAATCGATTAATAGGTGAGACCATTCCTGGCAATGTATCATCGCGTGGACAGGGAGCAATGGCCATGACATTTAAAGTACCAGTCGGAGTTGTGCTGGCGATTACTCCTTTTAATGCACCGCTCAATTTAATTTGCCACAAAGTCGGTCCGGCCTTTGCGGGAGGGAATGTCATCATTTTAAAGCCCGCACCGCAAACATCAGCTGTTGCCACAGCGTTTGTCGAACTCCTTCTCGAAGCAGGATTTCCTGAGGCTGGATTGCAGCTTGTAATTGGCGGAGTCGATGCTGGGAAGCAGTTAGTCACTGATGAAAGAACGAATCTCATCTCTTTTACCGGTGGGGCTGCCGGTGGAGAACATATTACAACCTCTGCGGGATTAAAAAAGGTACTGCTCGAACTCGGAGGGAATGGCGCGACGATTGTTCATCACGATGCAGATATTGAACAAGCCGCATCCCTTTGTGCCAAAACAGGCTTTAGTAATTCTGGTCAAAGCTGTATCTCTGTTCAAAGAATTTATGTCCACCAAGAAATGATGTCGTCGTTTACTGATGTATTAAAACAAAAAGTAGAGCAGCTTGTCGTTGGAGATCCGCTGTCCAGTGAGAGTGATATCGGCTGTATGGTCGATGTTCAGGCCGCGCAGCGTGTTGAGGCGTGGATACAAGAGGCAGAGAGTATGGGTGCCCAGCTTTTATATGGGGGAAAAAGAAATGGAGCGAGCATCACACCGGCTATTTTGCTAAACCCTCCGAAACAGGCCAAGGTCGTCTGTGAGGAAGTGTTCGGCCCAGTTGTCAGCATTCTCCCATATGAGGAGCTGGAGGAGGCAATTAAAGAAGCAAATGATAGTCGATATGGGTTGCAGGCAGGGATCTTTACGAATCAGCTGGATGTGGCATTGCACGCAGCAAAAGAGCTTGAAACTGGCGGGGTTGTCATCAATGGGACATCGAATTTTAGACTGGATCATTGGCCTTATGGTGGGATTAAGCGAAGTGGCCTTGGAAGAGAAGGTCCGCGTTTCGCCATCGAGGAGATGACCGAAACCAAAATGGTCGTGCTTCCACAGGGTCTGTGAAAGGGGCGTTGGATGTGAATGCATTTCAGCAAAAGGTAAAAAGTGTGCAGACAGGTGGTCAGCCAATGATTTGTACGCCGCTCATCGGACAAACAAAGGAAGAATTGTTTCATGAGGTCGAGGTGTTAACTGAGAAGAAGCCTGATGTGATAGAGTGGCGGGCGGATTTTTTTCATCACCTTCATGACAAGGAACAAGTGATAGAAACCCTTAAGGGAATGGTAGAAAAGGCAAAGGGCATCCCATTTTTATTCACCATTCGTTCTGAAAAGGAGGGCGGCGAAAGTACATCACTTTCGGAATCTGAGAAGGTTTCTTTGCTTGCCGAGCTTTGTTCCACACAGCTTGTGGACGCCGTTGATTATGAATTGATGCATGATGTGACACATATACAGCAAGTCAGTCAGGCGGCGAAAAGAAATGGGGTCACCTTGATTGTGTCGTATCACGATTTCCAGCGCACCCCTGAGGTAGATCGTCTCGTGCAGTTATTCGTCAATGCAGAATCAGTCGGCGCCGACATCGCAAAGATCGCAGTGATGCCGCATTCCTATGACGATGCATTAACACTGCTCTCGGCGACCAGCCATGCGAAAAAGCAGCTGTCAATTCCCGTTATTTCGATGGCAATGGGGGAATACGGGGCTTTTACAAGAATGATTGGCGGACTTTTTGGATCTGTCATGACCTTTGCTGTAGGGAAAGAAAGCTCAGCTCCCGGGCAAGTGGCAATACAGGATTTGAACAATGTTCTATCTATTGTGTTTTCAAAGAATAAGTGAGTAGCAGATTCATAGCTGCACCGTGAGAGGAGAGAAACATGAAGAAGAATATTTCTACACAGGTTATCCAGTACTTAGAAAATCGGGGAGTCGAGCATATTTTCGGCCTCTGTGGTCATACGAATATTGCTTTTTTATCAGCGCTTGAAAAAAGCTCGATTCAATTTGTAAATGTCAGGCATGAACAGATAGCAGCACATGCAGCAGATGGTTATGCGCGGGCGAAGAAACAGACGGCTGTGGTTCTCAGTCATTTAGGTCCCGGACTCACCAATGCGGCAACAGGGGTAGCGAATGCAGCACTTGATTCCATTCCAATGGTTGTTATTGCAGGAGACGTCCCAAGTCATTACTACGGAAAGCACCCACATCAAGAGATCAATCTTCACTCCGATGCCTCTCAATACGAAATTTACCGGCCGTTTGTGAAAAGAGCATGGCGAGTCGATATTCCAGAATTATTTCCAGAGATTTTATCAAAAGCATTTCAGTTAGCTGAAAGCGGCCGTCCTGGCCCGGTGCTTATTTCTGTTCCAATGGATGTGTTCTCAAAAGACCTAGATGTGTCCTTGTTTGAACAAATTAACCAGCATACACACACCATTGAAAAACCTTCTATTGATGATCAAACGGCCAATCGGATATTAGATCGATTGCTGCAGGCAGAAAGGCCGCTTTTATATGTAGGGGGAGGCATTTTACTAGCTGATGCAGCTGAAGAATTAAAGGCATTCTCTGATCATCTAAGTATCCCTGTTGCCCATTCTTTGATGGGGAAAGGAGCGATGCCGGATGATCACCCAATGACGCTTGGAATGACAGGATTTTGGGGGACAAAATTTATCAATGATCAGTGCAAAGAAGCGGATTATATATTGGCTTTAGGCACTCGTTTTGCTGAAGCTGATGCGAGCTCGTGGGAATCAGATTATACGTTCCGCTTCCCATCAACCAAGCTCATTCATATTGATATTGACCCGAATGAAATTGGACGTAACTACCCTGTTGAAATTGGAGCAGTAGCCGATCTTAAGCAAGCCTTGACTGTACTCAATCGAGTGGCGAGAGAAAGACTGCCAAAAGGGCTGAATCGACCTGAATTGAAGAAGGAAATTGCGGCATATCGTAAGGAATTTCAGGCGAGCAATTTGACGAATGTTTTAGATGAATCCTTCCCAATGAAGCCGCAGCGTATTTTGCAGGAAGTGCGGGAAGTATTGCCGCCAGATGCCTTTATTACAACGGATGTTGGCTGGAATAAAAATGGGGTGGGACAGCAATTTCCTGTGCTCACGCCAGGAACCATTTTAACGCCAGGCGGTTTTGCAACGATGGGATTTGGAGCCCCTGCCGCACTTGGGGCAAAGATTGCCCAGCCTGACCGTGTCGTTGTGTCACTCGTTGGGGACGGCGGATTCGGTCAAAATCCATCCGTTCTCGCAACAGCCGTTGAAGAGAACATTCCTGTTGTGTGGATTGTGATGAATAACAGTGCCTTTGGCACAATAGCCGGCTTGCAAATGGCGCACTATGAAACGACGTACGGCACTGTTTTCAGAAAAGGTGGAGAAAGCTATTCACCGGATTTTGCTGCCATTGCGAGAGGTTATGGAATGAAAGGGATTAACATCACCTCTGCTTCTGAATTCAAAGAAGCTTTAGCTGAAGCGATTGCCTCTCAGGAGCCTTGCGTTATTGATGTAGTAATGAAAAATGATCCTGTTCCTACGGATGGACATTGGAATATTAATGATATTTATTCACCAAATTCAAAGCGCTCACATGTCAGCGTGAATTAAACATAACGAGGGAGGAATTAGCAATGAAAATTAAAGTATTGAATCCGTTTCAAGATGGGAACCCATTATGGTTAGGCTTAGATCGTCCAGAGGAGCAAATGATTCGTAAGGTATTTCAAACGATTACACCAGATACTGTTGGATCAGAGCATATGATGGCGGGTCTCACCATTTTTGAACCAGGGGAAGCAAGTTCAGTGCACAATCACCCGGGTTCAGAGGAATTTGATTTTGTGATTAAAGGATCTGGCGAAGTCATTTGTGATGGAGAAAGGCAGTCCTTTAAACAAAATGATTTCATGTTCATTCCAGACGGTGTCCCGCACCAGCATGTCAATACAGGAGATGAACCTTTATGGCTCATTTGGCTCTACACGCCGCAAGGGCAGCTTCCAAAGGATTAACAAACTGCACTGGTAAGCCCTCCTTTTGAATCATCAGGGCCTTCCGGGTCAATCAGAAAGATGAAAAGGGCTAAAATTAGGAATGATTTTAGCCCTTCATCACTTGAATGAAAGGGAGTCAAGCAATGAATATGAATACACCGCTCGAAGGAATAAAAATATTAGACGTCTCTACGATGATTGCTGCACCCTATGGCGCGGTGCTTCTAGGGGATTTTGGAGCAGAGGTCATCAAAGTCGAGATTCCTGGTAAAGGCGATACGCTGCGGCATGTTGGCCCTTTTGCAGATGGAGAACCGCTTAGATGGTCAGGTCTCTCACGGAATAAGAAATCCCTAACACTGGATCTGCACAAAGACGAAGCAAAAGACATTTTTAAAAAGCTTGCAGGTCAGGTCGATGTGCTGATTGAAAATTTTCGCCCTGGAACACTCGAAAAATGGGGAGTTGGGTACGATGTGTTAAAAGAAATCAACCCTCGTTTAATCATGATTCGTGTATCAGGTTATGGACAAACGGGTCCGTTTAAGGACAAGGCCGGATTTGGAACACCGGCAACGGCGTTTAGCGGCTTTACATATATTCAAGGGTTTCCAGACCGGCATCCAGTCAGCCCTTCCTTTTCTCTCACTGATTATATTGCTGGCATCTATGTGGCGTTTGCTACTGTGACAGCGATGTATTACAGGGATACACATCCAGAAGGAACTGGGCAAATGGTGGATTTGGCCCTCTATGAATCTGTGTTTCGTATGTTAGAGTTTTTGGTTGCAGAATATGACAAGCTTGGGAAGGTGCGTGAGCGTTCACCGGGGCTAAGCGGTCATTCAAGCCCTGCCGGTACCTATGAGACAAAGGATGGTCATTATTTGGTTCTTGTGACGAGTACAGATTCGACCTTCAATCGATTGGCAGAAGCGATGAATCGATTAGATTTACTAGAGAATGAAAAATTCGCGGTCAATGCATCCAGGCTGAAGCATAACAAAGAAATGGATGCGATCGTTTCGCAATGGATCGCGTCGAAAACAAGGGATGACGTATTAGAAATTCTAGATACACATGGCGTCCCTGTGAGCCCAATTTTAAGTATTCGGGATATTTTTGAACATCCGCAATTTAAAGCACGAGAGAATATTGTCGAGGTGCATCACCCTCGTCTTGGAAAAGTGAAGGTGCCTGGGATCATTCCGAAGTTTGAAAAAACACCTGGAAATATCCGTCACATTGCACCTGATTTAGGCGAACATAATTATGAGATTTTAACAAATATGCTTGGCTTAACAGAAGAAGAGTGTAAGCAGTTAGAAGAAAAAGGGGTTATTTAATACGCTCAACCGAACCGCACGCTGCGGAAACAAAGGAGGATGGTTATGAAAGTGCATTCAGAACTGAAGGGGAATGAATTGCAGCCCGCATATGTGAAACCAACGAAAGCCCGTTTTGGCATATTGATTCTGTTGTTTTTTATTACCGCTATTAATTATATTGATCGAGCCAGTGTGTCCATTGTTGCTCCTGCGATTCAATCTTCATTGCAATTAAATCCAGCCTTATTAGGCCTGATTTTTTCGGCATTTAGCTGGACATATACAGCGATGCAAATACCAGGCGGTTTTATTCTCGATAAATTTGGCTCAAAGGTAACGTATGGGATATCTCTCGTTACTTGGTCTATTTTCACAGGCTTACAGGCGTTTGCGAACAGCTTTGCTTTTTTATTCGGCTGCCGTTTGTTTATTGGGATTACAGAATCTCCCGCATTTCCTGCAAATAACCGTATTGTCACCACATGGTTTCCGAGGCGGGAACGGGCTTTTGCAACAGGAGTATACACAGCTGGAGAGTATGTGGGTCTTGCATTTGCGACACCTCTTCTTTTTTGGATCATGACGACTTTCGATTGGAGAACCGTCTTTATTACGGCAGGTGCGCTCGGTATCATATTTGCTTTCTTTTGGTACAAGTATTATCACGAACCGAAAGAGCATCCGAAGATAAATGAAGATGAGTTAGAATTAATCCGGCAAGGCGAAGGGCTGACAGTCGCATCACAGGAGAAGCTGAAATGGGCAGACTTTGCCGCCCTTCTGAAATATCGTAAATTGATCGGGCTCTATATTGGCCAATTCTCTGTTGCGTCTACACTTTTTTTCTTTTTAACGTGGTTTCCGACCTATTTGGCAGAGGCGAAAAATATGGCGTTTCTCAAGGTAGGTTTTGCTGCTTCTCTTCCTTATATTGCTGCATTCTTTGGGGTCTTGTTTGGAGGTTATGTGTCTGATTGGCTGCTTAAAAAGGGCGTATCAGTGAATGTAGCGAGAAAGCTGCCGGTAGTGGTTGGCTTGCTGATGACGAGTACCATTGTTTTAGCGAACTATACAACGAATCTCCCGATTGTGCTGACCATTTTATCCATCGCTTCATTTGCGCAAGGACTGTCTAATATCTCTTGGACGATGCTGTCTGAGGTGGCACCGCGGGAAATGGTTGGGCTGGCTGGCGGCGTATTTAACTTTTTTGCTAATTTAGCTGGGATCATCACTCCGCTGATTATCGGACTCATCGTGTCGGCGACAGGCTCTTACAATGGAGGAATTTTATTCGTCAGTTTAGTCGCATTAATCGGGGCATTGTCGTATATTTTTATCGTAGGTAAAATTGAACGTATTCAATTAAAACCATAGCGGGAAAGCAAAAGAGAACTCAGAGGTGAGTTCTCTTTTTTATGTATAAAAGATAACGGTGATGATCGCTGCACAGGCGATACCCATGCTGATATAAAGGCTGGCAAACCATATATTCCAGCGAGTGATACGGTAAGGATTGACCTTCATCAAATCAGCTAATAGGGAGACAGAAACATTAAAAGGACTAAACATGACAGTTGATGTGCCCGCAACGATCAGCATGATTGCAATGGGAAGAGCAGGCAGTTCAGGGATGACTGGTGCCATCATACTGACTAACAAAGCAAGTGAGACAAGCGGGTGAAAGCCGCAAAGGGCGGTAATCAGAAAATACAGCCCAATGACACAATAAACCCAAATCGCATGGTCTGATATACTGACAATAAATGCTTGAATCGGCTGCATACTGTTTGTGGCAAGGAGCATATCGACAAAGAAGCCAGCACTTAAAAATAGACACATATAGTTGGAGAGCTGACGGGTTCTTTCTTTCCAATGAGGGACAGAGACGGCGATATATTGTTTTCTTTTTTTAATGACAGAAGAGAATAATAGAGCAAATGGAATAATCGTCAGTACTACAGCGAATAAATAGCCTTTTCCAATCCATGCATCGACAAGAGAGACGACTGTCATAAAACCTAGCAGCATGAAAGCGAGCTGAAGGGTTTTTCGCTTAATTCGATGAGGATTGGCGTTTGTTTCTGAAGACTGAATGATGCTTGGTAATCGTTTGCTTTGATGAGAAAAAAGCATCCAATCTATCGCCAGCACGACGACCATTAAACCAAAAGTAATAGGTGCAATTTGATAATATTTTAGTTTGGTTGCATCAATGGTGACGCTTACCAGTACTTCAACAGGACTCCAGCTTAAACATAATGCATATGACCTTAAGAGATTGCGTGTATAAAGATGTTGTTTCACTTGTTCTTTTAGGGATTCGAGCGACGGTTTGAGCGATGTATATAGTAAAGGAATCGTTGCGATATTTAAAAACATGCCGAGAATATGAGTGACAAATGAACTCTTGCGATAAAGCTGGTTTGAGCTCGTTGTACGCAGCGTGAGCAGTTTATTTAATTGTGTATCGAAATGTCCAACATGTATGAGAGAATGAATAAAAGGCAGCATGAAAAAGAGAGAAAGCAAGCCCAGCATGGAATGAAAGTGAAGAAAAAACGTGTGCAATGGCTGGCCGGATAAGAAGAATAAGAACAAACCAATGATGAGAAATACAGCACCTGTTTTCAAATAAAGCCCATTTGCTTTCTTAAAAGAAATAGTGAGTGAAGCAGCGGCCAGCAGACCAACAAAATAGGAGAGTATGGGAGCAGGAAATAGTTGATGAACAATATATAAGCTAATAAGAAGTGTAAAAACGAGCAGGTACATGCAAATATCTCCTCCATCAAATACCTTCAATTGGTTTTATTCCGACTGGTGGAATTTGTTTTCTTTTAGTGGAACGTTTAAAATGGATTATAGCAAAATCGATCGTTGATGTCGATAAGAAATCAAAGGGGAAAAGGAGAAAATGAACATGGCTGATAAGAAGTCAAAAGAAGAATCAGGACTGCGTACAGTTCAGCGCGCCTTGGATATTCTTTATTGTTTTAGTGAAGAACGTCAAGAGCTGACGCTAACGGATATTTCAAAAGAGATGAATTTAGCAATGTCTACGACAACGAGACTGCTCAAGGCACTTGAAATGAATCATTTTGTGGAAAAGAATCAAGAAACAATGAAATACCGATTGGGTCAAAGGCTTTATCTCCTCGGATACATTGCAGGGAAGTCCATTAAATTGAGGGAACTGGCTAAGCCACTCATGTACTCACTTCGTGATGAAACAAAGGAAACCGTCAACCTGTATGTACTGGATTCAACAAGCAGGGTTTGTATTGAACAAGCGGAAGGGCTGCAATCGATTCGGCATCTTGTCAAGATTGGTGAGAAGCTGCCATTGTACGCAGGTGCAGGCGGAAAGGTATTATTGGCATTTCAAAGTGAAGAATTTCAACAAAAAGTATTAGCGTCTGAGGCTGATCATGTGATGAAGGGTGACTGGCAAAAGGAACGTAAACATATTCTTGAGACGTATACTTCTTGCAGTATCGATGAACGAGAGGTAGGATCTGCGGCAGTAGCGGCACCAGTCTTTAACATTCATGGGGAAGTGAAGGCTTGTTTATCCATATCTGGTCCAACCCACCGGTTTACTGAAGAAATCATTCCCCAGCTGCAGCAAAAAGTGAAAGAACAGGCACAGAGGCTTTCTGAACAGCTCGGCTACGTCGTCAAACACAATTTTTAAGATTGCCTATCTTTTCGCGCTCCATTTATCATATAATAGAAACATTATGTAGCATTCCTTGTCGTAGGGAGGACGTGTCACGACCATGAAAAACAATAGAGAAATTCCTGTAAGACAGCGGAATATTGTCCTCATTGGCTTTATGGGTGTTGGGAAAACAACCATTGGGCAGCTGGTTGCCAAAAAGCTATATAGAGATTTTATTGATGTCGATCAGGAGATTGAGAAAAATTACAACATGACGATTCCAGAGATGTTTCAGCAAAAAGGAGAAGCATTCTTCAGGCAGGCTGAAAAGGATTATATCGTCGATTTATGTGAACATACACAGCTCAAGATCGTCTCCCTTGGAGGCGGTGCATTCAAACAGGAAGAAATCAAACGCGCCTGCTTGAAGCATTGTACCGTTCTTTTCCTTGATCTATCGTGGGAGAATTGGAAGCAGCGGCTTGATATTTTAATCGAAAACCGTCCTGTTCTTCACAACCGGACGCTTGATGAGATGAAAGAGCTGTTTGAAGAACGCCGGGAGATTTATTCTCTTCATAACTCCAGAGTGGAAACAGATCATTTAGAGGCTGAGGAAGTCGCCAATTATATTGTGGACACACTCAAGCTTGGCTGGGATTTATATTCGAAATAAAAAAAGTCTACCGCTTAGGGTAGACTTTTTTCTATTGAATTCTATTCCTTCTTACATATGATGATGCTTTGACAACCAAAATGTATTTATCCTTTTTTTGGTGTGCGGCCGTTTGGAAAAAGCGGTGTTCCTACTTCAATCATTTCATGATGATGAGGTTTTTGATATAGATCATTTTCTTTTTTGGAAAAATAAAATAGTATATAAATTTCAATAAGAGTTTTTTGAATTATTATAATCTTTAAAAAATAATGTTGACATCTTCCGTGAGAACATTTTATGATTGTTTACGTAAACGCTTACCGTAAACGTTTACTATAACCGAATGGGGAGGAATTTGTTGATGAAAAATAAAGAAAAATGGAGCGGTGTGTTCCCGGCTGTCTTAATTCCTTTTAAAGATGATTATTCAATTGATGAACCTGCATTTCGCAAACTTGTTCGCTGGGTGGCGGAGCATGAAGGGATTAACGGGATCGTTGTCAATGGACATACTGGCGAGATTATGACCCTGCTGCCACATGAACGAGCTGAGGCTGTACGTATTGCAGCCGACGAATTAAAAGGGGAAGTACCTGTCATTTCTGGGGTTTCAGCTGAAGGGACAATTGAAGCGATCCAGCATGCAAAAGCCGTTCAAGAAGCTGGCGGAGAAGGTATCCTTCTCATGCCGCCGCATTCATGGCTGAGATTCGGTATGCAGCCTGAATCACCTGTCCAATTTTTTAAAGATGTTGCAGAAGCGATTGACATTTCAATCATCGTCCATCAATATCCAACTTGGACAAAAACCTCTTATACAACGAATCAATTACTAGAAATGTCGGAAATTGAGAATGTTGTCTCATTTAAAATTGGTCAAAGAGACATGGCACAATATGAAGTCGATGTGCGCGCACTGAAAAAGCATGCACCAGATGTATCGCTGCTCACATGTCACGATGAATATTTATTGCCAACATTAGTCCAAGGGATTGATGGGGCGCTTGTCGGTTTCGGCTGTTTTGTGCCCGATTTGATCGCTGAACTTGTGAAATGTGTGGAAGAACAAGACCTTGCAGCAGCTAATAAAGTGTACGATAGAATCTTTGAATTAAAGCATGCTGTGTATAAAATGGATGAACCTTCCTCTACCTCTCATCTGCGAATGAAGGAAGCGATGTTCCAGCGAGGTTTGATCAGCAGTTCGCTTGCTAGGAAGCCGGTATTACCTTTAACTCAAAAGGAAAAAGAAGAGATTCGCCAGGGCCTTCAAAGTGTTGGTTTGCTTAAGGAAAACGTCAGTAGATAACAGACCATTGATTTCATGATGAAGGTGAGTCAGGTTATAATAAAGAAAAACAACAGACTCCCGGAGGTATGAAATGTGTCAGTAAGTATTAAAGATGTCGCATTGAAAGCTGGGGTATCTATAGCCTCTGTTTCCCGAGTATTAAGTGGTAAACCAGGAGTAGGTGCTCAAACGGCTGAAAGAATCAAACAAGTAATTGATGAGTTAGGCTACCGCCCTAATTTAGGAGCGAGAGGGCTCGTTAAAAGAAAGACTGGGAATATCGCTGTAGTGGTTCCTCGCGGTTCATATATTTTGAATAATCCATTTTTTTCGACGATTTTAGATGGTATAGCGAAGGAATTAGATGAGACCGAATTCAATATGCTGATGTCATTTACATCTGTACAGCAGCAGCGATTACTTGAAACGCAGGCCGTAGATGGTGCCATTTTATTTTCTCCAAGAAATGAAGAATTGAGCATGGATTGGTTAAAAAGTTTGGCTATTCCCATTATCGTTGTCGGAAGTTACTTAGAGGATTCTCCATTTCCATGTGTCAGGCCAGATGATGAAGAAGGTGTGTGTCAATCTGTAACCGCCTTATTTGATAAAGGTCATCGAACCATTGGGCTGGTGAATGGTCCAATGAGTTCGATGCATAGTGTGAGGTATTACAAAGGATACGAGCGCACATTGAAACGTTTAGGATTAACAATGAACAAAGAGCTTGTGTTTGAGTTAGATGAATTTGATGGGGGAAAAGTAGTAGAAGTGGTTTCTCAATTTCTCCAAGGAAACCAGCACATGACTGGAGTTGTTTGCTCTTCGGATTTTTTGGCGATGGGGGTCATGAAGGCTGCAGATATCGCAAATGTGTCAATACCTCATGATTTGTCTGTCGTTGGTGCCGATGATGTGCCCATTGCAAGTTTTTTAACCCCTTCTTTATCTTCTGTTCATGTTGATTTAGTTGGAATGGGAAGAAAAGCTGTTTCTTTACTAGCACAGCTATTGGAAGGAGAACAGTTAGAGGCGATGGAGCATATTTTCCCTATGTACTATATAGATCGGGGCACCACGGGAACGCCAAAAAAGCAATGATAGATGCTGAAAACTCGTAAGATCGCTTGAGAATTTCACTTGATTTAAAATGTAAGCGATTTCTTTAGCGCTCTTCGGCATGTACTTTTGCATCATTTCCTCCAATAAGGAGGAGATACCATGACGTTAGAACTCAGTGGAAATTCAAATTCTCATGATGAGCAAGTTGTTGATAGAGCTTCACAACTATTGACTAGGATGGAAAGTGTACCTTTTTCGAGATGGCATTTAAAACCTCGTATCATTATGGGATCTGCTACTTTTTTTGATGCTTTTGATGCTCTATCTTTAGCGTTTGTTCTCCCGGTCCTCATCGGCATGTGGAATTTATCACCTGCACAAATTGGTCTTCTTATTGGGTCTGGTTATATAGGACAAGCGATTGGTGCTATTTTCTTTGGGTGGTTAGCCGAAAGGCGCGGCCGTGTATTTAGTGCTAAGTGGACGGTATTCCTCATGTCTATTATGAGTATCGCATGTGTATTTTCAGGTAATTTTATGGCCCTTTTTATTTTCCGTTTTATACAAGGGATTGGAGTCGGAGGAGAGGTGCCAGTAGCAGCCTCATATATCAATGAGTTGTCCCGCGCCCAAGGAAGAGGTAGATTTTTTATGCTTTATGAGATGATTTTTCCATTAGGATTAATGATCTCAGCTCAAATTGGGGCATTTGTTGTACCTAGCTTTGGGTGGAAATGGATGTTCTTGATTGGGGGCATTGGAGGTTTAATTGTCTTTGTATTCTTTTTCATGCTGCGCGAATCTCCAAGGTGGCTTATTTCGAAAGGCAGGTTAGATGATGCCGAAAGAATTATAGAAGAAATTGAAGCTAGTACTGACAAACGAATGCCTGTCGCAAAGCAAGTATCCAGCAGTACTGAAAAGGGCGACTGGAAAGAGCTATTTTCAACTTTTTACCGGAAAAGAACATTGATCGTATGGGGACTATGGTTTTCTGCCTACTTTGTATCGAATGGTTTAAATAACTGGTTACCGAGTCTTTATAATACTGTTTACCATTTGCCAGTTGGAGATTCATTAAGGGCAGCATCTCTCACAAATATTTTACAGACCATAGGGGTATTCGCCTGTGCATTTTTAATTGATAAAGTAGGACGAAAGCGCTGGGCAACCATTGCATTTGTATTAACTGGTGTTTTATTAACGGCTTTATGGATCAGCGGAGCGAATTCTCCAGAAAGCGTCATCTATTTAGGGTCCGCAGCTTACGGAATGATGGGAACAATTACCGTTCTTCTGTATCTGTATACACCTGAAATTTATCCGACACGTATGAGGGTGATTGGAACAGCATTTGCTACAGCATGGCTTAGGCTGGCCTCAGCGATCGCTCCTATTATGATAGGTTTTATTTTAGAGGTAAGCGGTGTTTCAACTATTTTTATTCTGTTTGCAAGTGTGACTGTAGTGGGAGCAATTCTTGCTTTTAAAATGATCGAAACGCGCGAAAAAGTATTAGAGGATATTGCGCCGTAAGTTACGCGTGCAGTGAAGAACTTATTCCAAAGAGGGTAGGTTCTTTTTTTATTCAGAGGATCTAAAATGCCTCACCTATCTTCGTTCAATTATCATATAATAGAAACATGATCTAGTCGTGAGGAGAGACGTGTCACGAACATGAAAAGCTACCTGTGAAACAGTGAAGATTAAAAAAGTCTACCGGAGATGGTAGACTTTTTCTATAAGTTCAATTCTTGATTCCCTGAATCAGTGCAGCTTTTAAACAGAAGGAAATGGGCTGATGCTGTGCATCGAATTGAAGCTGAAACAGCTGCTTTGTGTCAGAGTCTGTGGCTTGAAGGTGGGAAACGATCTCCTTTTGAACATTCTCTGGTGTACGTCCGCGTATGATCCAGTCCTGATAATCAATATGCAGATCCCAGTAACGAATATCTTCTTTAGTCAAATGGTTGTCAGCGAAGAGCTGTTTCCACTCTGATAACGAGCTTTCCCGCACATGAGAAGGGTCTCTCAGTCTATTTAGATGATTAATAAATGAATCCTGTGCAGGGTTTTCGGGTGCATAATGATCAACGAGGAGAAATTTGCCGCCTTTCTTTAAAACTCGACTGATTTCCGACATGGCTGCCGGAAGGTTTGGAAAGTGGTGAGCAGCAAATCGGCACGTCACTAAATCAAATGATTCATCAGAGAAGGGCAATGCTTCTGCGGCTGCCTGCTCAAAAGTAATATGTTTTAGATGGCGTTCTTCCGCGAGTGCTGATGCAACCTCGATCATTTTTTGTGTGACATCAATGCCGACCCCTTTAGAGATAACGTCTGAAAAGGAAAAAACGGTATGTCCTGCCGCACAGCCAATATCAAGTAAATGCTCATGACCCTTCGCATTTGCTGTTGATTTCATCCATTCCAGCTCTTCTCCGGCTGCAAATATAGGTGAATCTCGATAGTTCTCGGCATTTTGTGAGAATTGGTTCTCGGCTTTAGCATATGGATTCATTTCTTTTCCCCCTTTGTGGTCTCTTTATCGTAGAATTCCTTCTGTTATTTGTCTAAGACATAAAAGATATGACATGAATAGTTAAAACCTATGAGGTGATGAAAGTGGATATACGAATGATGGAATATGTCATTGAAGTGTACCGGCAGCAAAGCTTTACAAAAGCAGCAGATCAACTTCATATTGCACAGCCTTCTTTAAGCCAGCAAATGAAGAAGCTGGAAGAGGAATTAGACACACCACTATTTATTCGAAAGTATGGACAAGTAACGCCCACACCTCAAGGGAGACGATTCATTAAAAGGGCTGAGAATATTTTGAAGGAAAGAGATGATTTGCTGCGTGAAATGGGAGAAGCAGCTTATGAAATCGGGAGAGAGCTGAACATTGGAGCGCCAGCAGTCACAGGAGGATATGTCTTGCCTGGCTTATTAAAAACCTTTTGTCAAACGTATCCTCATGTTCACGTTCAATTGATAGAAGATTCACCTCGTGAGCTCGAAAAACTTCTATTGGCTGGAAAACTGGATTTGGCTATTTTATCTATGCCTGTCGAGCATGAATCATTGAAAATGAAACCAATGCTGACAGAGCCGCTCCTTCTTGCAGTTCCACAAACTGCTCAGCCTTCGTTATCAGAGGAATTGAACGAGATCATTAAGCGAGCAGGGCAAAAAGAAATGGTTCCCTTTCAACTTCTTGAAGGTATCCCATTTATTATGCTGAAAGAGGGATACGGTTTTCGGCAAGTGGTCATGGAACTGTGCCGTCATCACGGTTTTCAGCCAAAAGTGGCTTTTGAAACAAGTCATATTCAAACAGCACAGGCATTGGTCAAAAACGAACTAGGTGTGACCGTTGTGCCGAAAATGGTGGCACAAGAGGATAGGAACGGGGTCATTTATTTAAACATTGATTCATGCCCAACCCGAACTCTTGTGTTTGCATATGTTGAAGAAAGGTATTTAACGAAAGCCGCTCAAGCCTTCATGGACCTTTATCAGAACCAAGGAAAAGCTTAAACAAACGTTTAATTAAACGCAAACAGCAGGGGAGCACCCTGCTGTTTAATATAAGTCGAGACGCTGATCCGTCATAACCGGAATTTGCTGTCTGACTTCATCCACTAGCTGAAGATCAATTTCCGCATAATAAATGTCTTCGTCATCGCTTGTTTCAAGCAGGATGCGGCCGAGTGGATCAATCACCATAGAGTGTCCAGGGAATTCCGTGTCCCTGCTTGTGCCAGTTCTGTTCACAGCAATCATAAATGACTGGTTTTCAATCGCTCTTGCGATGAGCAGGCTGCGCCAATGGTCCACTCTTGCTGACGGCCATTGTGCCGTATTGACGAGCACCTTCGCTCCTTTGTTCACAAGTGTTCTGGAAAGCTGCGGGAAGCGGAGGTCATAGCAGATCATCGCACCAATTGTTACATCTTCACCATAGTCAAATAAACCAAGCTGATCACCAGCGGTTAAATAGTTGTGCTCATCCATTAGACGGAACAAATGAATTTTATCATAATCTAACAGAAGCTCACCTTGGCGGTTAAAAACATACATTGTGTTGGTGATGTTTTCATCTTCTGTCCGCTTATTTAACACACTGCCTGCGATGAGATACACTTGGTGCTTGCGGGCAAAGGAGGAGAAGAGCTGTTTGGTGCGTTCACCGTTTATATCCGCAAGCTGATCGGCTTGTTCAAGGGCGTAGCCGGTATTCCACATTTCGGGTAAAATGATCAGATCAGGCTGCTCGCGCACTGCTTCTTCTAAAAACGCTTCTGCTTTTTTAAAATTCACTTCAGGTTCTCCAATTTGTACGTCCATTTGGACAAGGGCGATTTTCATATGGGTTCCTCCTTTATTCGCTATATGTCATGTGAAAATCATGAATGTATGTAATGGTTTATTCTAGTCTTCAAGGCCAGTTTCTTTATCATAAAGGTTTCCATCACCTTTGCCAATAGAAATGTCAGAAGGTTTTGTTAAATGACTTTCTCAATCAAGAAATGAGTGGTATGATACTCATAACTAATAAAACAAAGGGGAATAGTATGATATGCAATTGTTCGATTTATCACTAGAAGAGCTAAAAAAATATAAACCAAAGAAAACTGCACGTCCTGATTTCTCAGACTTTTGGAAGAAATCGCTCGAAGAACTGCGCCAAGTGGAGGCAAAGCTAACACTTGAACCTTATGACTATCCAGTGAAAGGCGTCAAGGTGTACCGCCTGACGTATCAAAGCTTTGATCATTCTCGTATTGAAGGCTGGTACGCGGTACCAGATCAATCAGGTCCGCATCCAGCGCTCGTTCGTTATCATGGCTATAATGCCAGCTATGACGGCGGCATTCATGACATCGTCAACTGGGCGCTGCACGGCTATGCAACATTTGGTATGCTCGTCCGCGGTCAAGGCGGCAGTGAAGATCAGGCAGTGACACCAGGCGGTCACGCTTTAGGGTGGATGACAAAAGGTATTTTATCAAAGGAGACCTACTATTATCGCGGTGTTTATTTAGATGCGGTTCGTGCACTTGAAGTCATTCAGTCCTTCCCGGAAGTGGATGTATACCGGATCGGCGTGATTGGTGGGAGCCAGGGAGGCGCATTAGCGGTTGCAGCTGCAGCCCTTTCAGACATTCCGAAGGTCGTCGTAGCAGACTACCCTTATTTATCAAACTTCGAGCGTGCAGTAGACGTTGCATTGGAGCAGCCTTATTTAGAAATCAATTCATACTTTCGAAGAAACAGTGATCCGGAAGTGGAGAAAAAGGCATTTGAGACATTAAGCTATTTTGATTTAATCAATTTAGCTGGATGGGTGAAACAGCCAACATTGATGGCGATCGGTCTGATTGACAAAATAACCCCGCCATCTACTGTGTTTGCGGCATACAACCATTTAGAAGCAGATAAAGACCTTAAGGTATATCGCTATTTTGGACACGAGTTTATCCCGGCTTTTCAAACAGAGAAGCTCTCCTTCTTACAAAAGCATTTGCTCAAATAAAAGAACAAAGAGGCCGCTCTAGGAGGGCCTCTTTTTTAATAACTCGTATTTTGTCTCGTTTTTTCATCAGGCACTAACGCTGTGATAATAAGGGCAAGAGCTGTGATGATATGCAGGATGAATCCAAGTATCGGAATCCAGGCAAGGCACGATGTGATAATTCCAATGATGCTGCCAATCATTGGTCCTTGGTCTCGCTTCGATAAGACGAGTGTGATAATATGCAGAATAAGCATGACCATGAGCGGTGAATAGCCATTGCTAATAATAAATAGTCCTCCGATGACAGGGATGGCAAGACAGGCTTCAAAAATCCCGGTGATCCATTTCATGATGCGAGATAAAGACATGAGATCCAACTCCTTTTTCATATATGTCTTATTCGTATTTTACCAAAACGTGAAGAAGTCATGCAGAATTCTATAGAAAGAGTTGATGGATGATGAGAGAGAGGATCAAGGAAGAGTTGAAAATCATCGAAGAAACGTACGACGTAAAGATTTGCCTCGCGGTCGAATCAGGCAGCAGAGCATGGGGATTCCCCTCGACTGATAGTGATTACGATGTTCGTTTTTTATATGTTCCTCGAAAAGAATGGTATTGGGCGATGGAAGAACATCGTGATGTCATTGAACGGCCGATTGATGATGTGCTTGATATAAGCGGCTGGGAGCTTAGAAAGGCACTTCGCTTATTCAATAAATCGAATCCGTCCATCATGGAATGGCTGTCTTCTGACATCATTTATGCTGAATCTTTCTCTTTGGCAAAGCAGCTAAGAGAATTAAAGGATCGAGCGTTTTATCCCGCAGCATTGATGTATCATTACCTCAATATGGCGAAGCGGAATGAAAGCGGGTATTTACGAGGAGAGCAGGTGCGAATCAAGAAGTATTTCTATGTGCTTCGTCCGCTGCTTGCTTGTCAGTGGATTGAACGCTACCGAACGGTACCGCCGATGGACTTTTATGAACTGCTTGAGGAACTAGTGGAGGAAGGTCCGCTTTTAGCGGAAATCCATGAGCTGCTCAAACGTAAAATGGACGGAGAAGAAATGGATGTAGAGAACCGCCTCGCTTATGTCCATCCATTTATCGACAAAGAGCTCGCGCGATTTGATGAATTGGTGAAAAGCTACAATCAGCCGAAAGACAACCTGATGCAAGAATTAAATGAGCTGCTGCAGTCTACCCTTGATGAGGTGTGGGCGTAAGCAGGGAAGAGCCAGCCGGATCGCGGCAGGCTCTTTTTTATCTCTTATTGTGATAAAACCACAAAAAAAGTCAGAATTTTTGTCATCTTCAAATATTGTAGCGGACAGCTTATGAGCATTACAATAAAGACATAGCTTACAAAGAGTGGGAGGTGCCCTTTATGGAGTCGGTCACAAGAAATTTCTTCTTGTTTTTGTCAAAGAGCAGTCTCTTGAACCATATTGCTCGTAATTGGGGAAGTGCTGTTGCATCTAAGAAAATCATCGGAGGGAAGGATTTTGAGAGTGCCATCCCTGTCATCAAACGATTAAATGAACAAGGAATGGCCGTGACAGTTGATCACCTTGGTGAGTTTGTCACAAAGGCAGAGATTGCAAATGAGCGGACGACTGAGTGTATACAAACCATTCAGCGGATTGCTGAGGCGGGACTCAATTCTCACGTGTCACTCAAAATGACATCACTTGGCCTGGATATTGACGATGACCTTGTGTATCGCAATATGAAACGTATTTTAGATACGGCAGAGAAGCACCGTATCATGGTGACAATCGATATGGAGGATGAACAGCGCTGCCAAAAAACGCTGGACATTTTTAAAGAGATGAAATCTCAATATGAGTATGTCAGTACGGTCTTGCAGGCGTATTTGTACAGAACAGAAAAGGATCTTGATGACCTAAATGAGCTGCAGCCATTTTTAAGACTTGTAAAGGGTGCCTATAAGGAATCCGCCGAAGTGGCGTATCCAAACAAAAAAGACGTCGATCAGAATTATCAAAAGCTGATCGAAAAGCAATTGCTCTCAGGGAACTATACAGCCATTGCGACACATGACGATCGAATGATTGAGTTCACGAAAAATATTGTGAAAAAACACAATATACAGACTAGTCAGTTCGAATTTCAAATGCTGTACGGCATGAGATCAGAAACGCAGCAGGCACTTGTGAAAGAAGGCTATCAAATGAGGGTCTATACTCCGTATGGACGAGAGTGGTACGGCTACTACATGAGACGTCTTGCAGAACGGCCGGCAAACATTGCCTTTGCTTTAAAAGGGATGACGAAAAAATAATTTGAAACGGGAGCGTGACAATAATGACAACACCTTACAAGCATGAACCATTCACGGATTTTAGCCAGGAAGAAAACCGCAAAGCGTTTGAACAAGCATTAGCTAAAGTAACAGAATCACTTGGTCAAACCTATCCGCTCGTGATTAATGGAGAGAGAATCGAAACGAAGGATAAGATTGTTTCGATCAACCCAGCGAAAAAGGATGAAGTGGTTGGAACTGTATCGAAGGCCGGGAAGGAAGAGGCAGAGCAGGCGGTTCAAGCAGCAGCGAAAGCATTCGAGACATGGCGCTACACGTCTCCAGAAGAAAGAGCTGGCGTATTATTCCGAGCTGCGGCAAGCATTCGCCGTAAAAAGCATGAGTATTCAGCCCTTCTTGTCAAAGAAGCAGGTAAGCCTTGGAATGAAGCGGATGCAGATACAGCAGAAGCGATTGACTTCCTAGAGTATTATGCCCGTCAAATGCTGGAGCTGGCGAAAGGCAAACCAGTGAATAGCCGCGAAGGGGAACGCAATCAATATGTGTACACACCAACTGGCGTGACGCTCGTGATTCCGCCGTGGAACTTCTTGTTTGCAATCATGGCAGGAACAACAGTAGCGCCAATCGTCACTGGGAATACAGTTGTTTTAAAACCAGCGAGTGCGACGCCTGTCATTGCAGCCCGTTTTGTGGAGGAGCTTGAGCAAGCCGGTCTTCCAAAGGGTGTTGTCAACTTTGTACCAGGAAGCGGAGCAGAGGTTGGGGATTACTTAGTAGATCATCCGAAAACGAGTCTGATTACATTCACTGGATCAAGAGAAGTAGGGACACGTATCTTTGAACGCGCGGCAAAAGTGCAGCCAGGCCAGCAGCATTTAAAACGTGTCATCGCTGAAATGGGCGGTAAAGATACAGTGGTTGTTGATGAGGATGCAGATGTTGAATTAGCGGCTAATGCCATTTTCACATCAGCCTTCGGGTTTTCAGGTCAGAAATGTTCAGCTGGATCTCGTGCTGTCGTCCACGAGAAGCTGTATGACCAAGTGGTTGAGCGAGTGAAGGAAATCACAGAAACGAAAACAACAGCCAACCCACTTTCTGCGGATGTTTACATGGGACCTGTCATTGATCAAGCGTCCTTTGACAAGATTACGGATTATATCGAGGTCGGCAAACAGGAAGGCCGCTTAGTCACGGGCGGAACGAGTGATGATTCGGAAGGCTACTTCATCCATCCGACCATTTTTGCAGACCTTGAGCCTACTTCCCGATTAATGCAAGAAGAAATCTTTGGACCAGTCTTGGCTTTCTCGAAAGTTTCTAGCTTTGATGAGGCACTTGAGGTAGCCAATAACACAGAATACGGTTTAACAGGTGCTGTCATTACGAATAATCGTGATCACATCAACCGTGCGAAGCAGGAGTTCCATGTAGGGAACCTTTACTTTAACCGTAACTGCACAGGTGCCATCGTTGGTTACCATCCATTCGGCGGCTTCAAAATGTCAGGAACGGATTCAAAAGCAGGCGGTCCAGATTACTTAGCTCTGCACATGCAGGCAAAAACGATTAGTGAAATGTTTTAATATGGAAAAGCATGAACCTGCATTGACGGGTTCATGCTTTTTTTGCGCCTGCCTGCGACTTGTTTCTATACAAATCTGACTGGAAAGAAGTATGATAAATGTATCACTTAATCAGGGAGCAATCGGGATGGAAGAGATATTAGAAAAGCTTCATACATTTTTTGATGTCGATAAATTAATTGCATTTATTAGCGGATATTTAAAAAAACCAGTCATTTTAGAAAGCACAGAGTGTCAGCTCCTTGCTTATAATTCTTACAGCATTCAGCAGTTTGACCCAGTCAATCAGCAAACGATTTTCTCCAAGGAATGTCCGGGGTCTGTAGTCGATTGGTTAAAGAAAACAGGGGTAATCGAGCGGCTTCACAAGGAGTCAAAGCCTTTTTATGTGAGCGGTCATGACGAGCTCGGTTTTAATCGGCGGGTGGCTGTGAGCGCCAAGCATAAACAAGAGGTAGTAGGTTTTATTTGGGTGCAGGACATTGAGGACTCCCTTTCTCAGGAGGAGCTGCAATTTTTACACGAAGCTTCTTTTCAGGTTGGAAAAGTGATTTATAAGAATAAGAAACAGCTTGAGAAAAAGGAAGGCAAGATTGAAGAGTTTTTCAAAAAGGTCATGGATGATCATTTTTATACAGAAGAAGAGCTGAAATGGGAGGCTGAGAACTTAAGCATTCCGCTGCCAGCCGTATTTACCGTCATGGTTGTGCACGCTGCCGATAACAAAAGTGAGACGGCAGAAGATGTGAAGGATGTCATTCGAACGTATTTGCAGCTAGAGGATAAGGTGAATCACGTCTATTCGGTTCAAGCAGATATCGTCGTCATATTAGGCAGCCTGTCAGACCGGCACTCACCGAAAGCGACTGCAGCTGATGTCATCGCACATCTGCAATCGAAAACGAATGCACATCCTTCCCCTTTGTATATCGGGATGGGAAGAGAGTATCGTGATGTCATGAAAATGAGTACAAGTCGATTTGAAGCGATAGAGGTCGTGAAGGCAGTGAAAATTGTCGGAGGACAAGAACTAATTCCATATGATTACGAGAATCTGGGGGTCTTCCGGTTTTTAGACTCCATTTACAGCCATCAAAAAAAGAAAAACGACTTCAATCCAGATTTGTTACGCTTGAAGGAAAAAGACCGCGAGAGTCATACCTCGTTTTTAAAAACGCTGGAAGTCTACTTATTGAATAACTGCAAGCTAAAGCCAGCGGCAGAGCAGTTGTTTATTCATCAAAATACATTAAACTATCGAATGAAACAAATTTTTGACATGACTTCGATCGACTTAAGTCATTTTAGCCAGCGGTGTGAGTTGTTTATTGAATTGATGCTGATGAAAAAAGATCAATAATCATGATGGATTCCGCAGGTGCATAGGATCACCTGCGGGTTTTCATGTGAAATTTGAAAATGGCATACAACTGATGCATTTCGTTGTATGATAGATAAAGATTTTATGAGAAAAGTGAAAGGGGGGCCACCTTTGGGTTCAGTCACCTTAGCCATTTTGATTTTCATCATGACCCTCGTCCTTGTCATTTGGCAGCCAGGACGTATCACCATAGGATGGTCAGCATGTGGAGGCGCCATTCTTGCACTTGCCTTTGGCGTCGTTCATCTGGGCGATGTGTGGGAAGTCACGCAAATTGTATGGAACGCCACCTTTGCCTTTATTGGCATTATTATCATTTCGTTAATTTTAGATGAGATCGGTTTTTTTGAATGGGCTGCACTGCATATGGCAAAAGCCGCAAGAGGCAACGGTGTCCGCATGTTTATTTATTTAACATTGCTCGGCGCTGTTGTGGCTGCTTTTTTTGCCAACGATGGAGCGGCACTGATTTTGACCCCAATCGTTTTATCTGTGGTGAGAGCGTTGAAGCTGGATGAGCGCATGGTGCTGCCTTTTGTGATGGCAAGCGGCTTTATTGCAGATACAACCTCCTTGCCATTTGTCATTAGTAACCTGGTCAATATCGTATCAGCCGACTATTTTCATATTGGTTTTCTAGAATATACAGCGAATATGTTCGTGCCAAACCTTGTGTCGCTTGGAGCGAGTATGCTGGTTCTGTATGTGTTTTACCGAAAGCTTATTCCAAAAACCTACGATCTGTCACAGGCGAAGGAGCCGGCATCAGCTATTCGAGATATTCGCATGTTCCGCTTGTCTTGGTATGTGCTCGGCTGTCTGCTTGTTGGTTATTTTGCGGGGGAGCTGATCGGTGTTCCAGTGTCCATCATCGTAGGCGGGATTGCCCTTGCTTTCTTGTGGCTGGCGAGAAGAAGTCCGCAAGTGGCGACAAAGCGAGTGATCAAAGAAGCGCCGTGGTCCATTGTGTTTTTCTCGATCGGCATGTATGTCGTCGTATACGGACTGAAAAATGTCGGTCTTACAGAAATATTGGCGGCATGGATCGAACAAGGGGCATCACATGGCTTGCTTGCAGGAACGATGTTTATGGGCGTGCTTGCCGCAGTGCTGTCTTCTGTAATGAACAATCTGCCAACCGTTTTAATTGATGCGATTGCCATTGGCCATACAGATACAGCAGGTGTCATGAGAGACGGACTGATTTATGCCAATGTCATCGGCTCCAACCTTGGACCGAAAATGACCCCAATCGGCTCATTGGCGACATTGCTGTGGCTTCATGTCTTAAAGAAAAAAGGCGTCCATATCTCTTGGGGGGCTTACATGAAAGCCGGAATCATCCTGACCATCCCAACCTTGATTCTCACTTTACTTGGGTTATATGTGTGGTTATGGCTCATTCATTAAAAAAGAGCAGATCTCATTGATCTGCTCTTTTTTTTGCTACAGATATTTCGCATAGCGTTTTTCTAAAAAGTCCTGAAGCAATGAGACGACACTGCAAATGCCCCAGTAAATGAGTGCGACCAAAATATACATGGTCATATAATCGAATTCTCGTCCGCCTACAATTTTTGCTTGCTGGAAGAGCTCTGGTACAGTAATCATCGCTGCCAGTGAGGAAGCTTTGATTAAATCGAGCATGACATTGGTCAATGGCGGCAGGGCGATGCGGACGGATTGAGGCAAAATGACACCGCGCATCGTTTGCCAATAGCTGAGACCTAATGATTTAGCGGCTTCCACCTGTCCACTTGGAACAGAGGAGAGGGCTGCCCGGTTAATTTCTGCAATATAGGCAGCACTATTGAAGCTGAATCCAATAATGGCGGCAGTGACGGCTGTGAACTCAATGCCGATATAAGGGAACCCAAAATAAAGAATAAACAAAATCACCAGAATGGGCACGCCTCGCATGAATGAAATATACAGCCGTGCAGGCAGCCGAAGAATCCATGAATTCGCCATCCTGGCAAGAGCGATAAAAAAGCCAAGAATGGTACCAAAAAACATGCTCACAAAGGAAATGAGCAGCGTCAGCCAGATGCCTTTCATGACAAACGGAAATGACGCTTTTGCCAGTGCAGGATTAAATATATATTCTAAATGAATATCTCCCACGATTGCGGCTCCTTATTTGGAAATGTCGACATCTTCGACATCAGCATCAATTTTCTTAGAGACGTCTGCATGGTTAAAGAATTTCTCAGAAATCTTTTTCATTGTTCCGTCTTTTTTCATGTCGCCTAATACACGATTCAATTCTTTTTGAAGCTCTTTGTTGTCCTTCTTCATGACAAAACCTTGTTCATTCGGCATATATTTCAAGTCAGGGTGAATCGTAATATTTAGTTTAGGAAATGCAGCAAGAGCCAGTGTCTGTAAGTAATAATCATTTAGAATGACATCTGTACGGCCGTTTGCAACATCCTTTAAGTATTGCTCGTTTGTCGCATTATCATAAATGACTTCCTTTGCACCGTACTTACGGGCGACATCCATGTAAATCGTCGTGGCAGCACCTGCTGCTTTCTTTCCTTTTAAATCCTTTAAAGTTTTAATGCCGGATAAATCATCTTTCCGTACGATAGCCGTTCCGTAGGAATATTTATAAGGGGTTGAAAAGGCGAACTTGTCTTTTCTGTCATCTGTGATGTCGATATCATTTGCAGCGGCATCCACTTGACCAGAATTAATGGCGCTCAGCATCCCATCATAGCCCATTTCTTTAAATTCTACTTTTACATCAAGACGTTTAAACGCTTCTTTGACGACTTCTACTTCATAGCCAGTTAATTGATCCTTGCCGTTAGAAGTATCATGATAAGACGTTGGATAAAGGGTGCCTGAAGTAGCAACGACGATTTTCCCCTTCTTTTTAATTTGATCCCACTTTGTGTCTCCAGATTGAGATGAGCCTGATTGACTGCAAGCAGACATGATAAGTATGAAAGCAGATACAACAAGCATGATCCATATAGGTTTTTTATGATAAAAACGACTCATTTAAGAATCCTCCTCTATTTTTTATACAAAACAAAACATAGCACGCTTTTTCTGTTAGGACAACGTTTTCAGAAGAAAAGTGAAAAAGTAAGAATATTATAAGCAATTTGCGTGTTGAAATAATGTATAAAAAAGGAAAGTGAGCGCAAAATAAAGGCGAATAAAGGAGGGAACAACAATGATGAAAAAAATAAGTGGTTTGATCATCTTGTCGATGATGCTGTTATGTGGTTTTCATATAGAAACGGCTCATGGAGAAACACCTCAAATGGAAAAGCGTCCAGTGACACATCAAGTGAAATTAACAGCAGAACAACAAAAACAAATTGAAATCCTTGAGCAGCAAATTCTTTCTAAGCGAAAAGAAGTCATTGAGAAATATGTACAGTATGGTGTGTTAACAAAGGAACAAGGCACACACATCACGAAACGAATGGATGAGCATTACAATCACTTAAAGAATAACGGATTTGTTCCATTACTGAAAAAACCACAGCACCATCGCCCATAATAATGATGAAACCGGCAGCGACGTGCCGGTTTTTTTATTGTTGATCAAAAGGTGAGACTTTCTCCATCTTGAGGGACAAAAATGACTTGATCTGCATGATGCTCTTGAATGTAAGATTCTAAAGCAGCTCTTGTTAACAAGCAATGATTCACAGCTTCAAGATGACAGGCGACAATTTGAGCTTTTGGCTGAGAACGGTGGATGTCTAAAATTTCTTCCTTGGTCATTGTGATCGGATCACCTTCTAAAAATTGAGCAGCTCCGCTATTGACCACAATGACGTCTGGCTTGCATGTATTCACAACCTCTTTCGGTTCATCACACCAAATGGTATCACCTGCAATATAAAGGGTGGGTTCATCAGGATGAGAGAAAACAAAACCGCTCACCTGTCCCATCCGTTTCGCTGTTTCTCCTGTTCCATGCTGTCCGCCTGTACGTTTAATATGAACGCCGCAAATGTCCATTTCATCTTCAATGCATGTGACATGATTAAATCCAGCTTCTTCAACTTCTTTTCGGTCCTTCTCAGATTGAGTATAAATTGGCCCATCTTGAGCTAATTTCTTTTTTGCCTCATCGTCAAAGTGATCCACATGTAAATGAGTGAGTAAGACGGCATCTGGGTGTAACAGACTGTCTAAATTAATGTTTACAGGAAGCTCCACAATAGGGTTGTTCAAATGTTGATTGGCTGTATGAGGGAACGGTGGATATGTTCCTTTTGCTGCTAAAAAGGGATCGATTAAAAAAGTTGAATGACCATAGTGAAGGTATAAAGTAGCATTGCGAATGAGTGTGATTTTCATAAAAAGGCCTCCTTTTTTTCTGATTAAGTTTACAGTATATTAAAAGAGTTCTATGTGACAGAGGATCATGAAAGTCTTTCATCGGAAGGGCTTGATTTTTGAAAGAGGTGAGCCAATGCTAGATCAAACAGATATGAATATTTTAAAAGAACTATCAAAGAACAGCCGATTAACCATGAAAGCTCTAGGTGAAAAAGTTCATTTAACCGGTCAAGCTGTTGCAAATCGGGTGTTAAAGCTAGAAGAAGAAGGCGTGATTGAAGCATATACCATTTCAATTGATTGGCGGACACAAAAGACGATCCAAACCTTTTTGCAGCTCTATACCCGTAGTCATCATCATGAACCACTTCTGTCGTTTCTTTATGAAAAGGAAGAAATCAAGAATTTGTTCAAAATAAGTGGCGAGGGCTGTTATATGGCTGAAGGACATTTCTCCAGCCATGATGAACTTGATCAGTTTTTAACGGAGCTGACAAATTACGCAAATTACAAACTGTCTATTGCGGTTAAACGTCTCATTCATCAGTAAATAGAAGAGACGCAGGAGGAAAAGGAACGATGCAAAAATTAATCGAAAATCAAGCTGAACCGATGACAAAGGAAAGAATCAAAGCAGACTTGGTTCAACTTGGAGTGAAAAAGGGCATGATTTTATGTGTTCACTCATCTTTATCATCTATCGGCTGGGTAAACGGAGGTGCTGTAGCCGTCATACAAGCATTGATGGAAACCTTAACAGAAGAGGGGACACTGATTATGCCGGCACAAACGTTAGAGCTTTCTGATCCCGCCGATTGGATCGATCCGCCTGTTCCTTATTCATGGTGGAAATCGATCAAAGAAACAATGCCCGCATTTGACCCAGCCTACACGACGCCAACAGCAATGGGAAAGGTGGCGGAAACATTTTGGAAATACCCAGGTGTTGCGAGAAGCAATCATCCTCATTTTTCATTCACAGCCTGGGGAAAAAGAAAACATGAAATTTTGAAACAACATGCGCTATCCTTTGGATTAGGAGAGGATTCGCCTCTTGGCCGCATGTATGATCTTCATGCTCAAGTGCTGCTGATCGGTGCATCATTTGAGAGCATGACAGCTTTTCATCTAGCTGAATACCGAATCCCTCAGCAGGACCTCATGACAAGAGGAGCTCCTATTTTAGAAAATGGGTGGAGGGTATGGAAAGAGTACCAAGATATCATCACAAGAGAAGAACTATTTGAACAGATTGGCTATGATTTTCTGCAATCAGGAGGCATTCATCATCACAGTCACATCGGACTTGCCAATTCCTATTTATTGCCCATGAGAGAATCGGTAGACTATGCGGAAAAGTGGCTTGATCTATACGATCAGTCGTAATCTACACCGTTTGGAAATTTACATAATAAACGTCTTGATCAGGCTGCTGTGAGGTATAGCAAGTAAGCTGATAGTCTCCTTTTGGAATGGAGAAAGACAGCACATTGGCCATGACGCTTGTGATATAAACTTGATCACTTGTATGCGTAAAGGGCACTGTTATGGCTCTATCAACTGAGACTTGGGGCTCGTCGCTATTTAATGTCACAATAATAGACGCTTTTCCATTATTGACCCCTTCAAAGGAAACTCCTTGATCTCCAGTTGCATATCCTTGAAGAATGTCCTCATCTGTCCAATCAATGACAGGTGGTGTTTCGCTTCCGGTGTATACAGTGATTTGGTGGTAGGAGATAGATAGAGAATAAGCTTGGTTCAAGTGATTCATATAAAAAACTCCTTTATTTATGAATTTTTGTTGGAACGTGAATGATTGAAAGAGTGATTCTTGAGGAGAATGTTAGGCAGCAAGACGATTGTCGCCGTCTTGCGCTATTTGTTGTGGGATCTAGATGTGAAATTGCGAGACCATTGCTTTTAAATCTCCTGCTAAATGGGCGAGCGCTTCTGATGAAGCTGTTACTTCTTCCATTGCAGCAAATTGTTCTTCGGTTAAACCGGCTACTTGCTGTGAATGTTCACTCGTTAGTTTAACGCCTTCTGTAATAGAGGCAAAAGACTGTTTCGCATCGTTTGTATAAGCTGCGATTTTTTGTGATGCACTTGATAAATGCTTAATGCCATCTGCCATTTCTCTCATTGACTGCTGGATATCATGAAATGATTCCTCTGTATGAGAGATAAGAACAGTCCCTTGAGCAGCTTCCTCTCTTACTCGTTTGATGGCATTCGTCGAATGAGTCATCTCTTTTTGTATTTCAGAAATGAGGTGGGAAATCATGTTTGATGATGCTTGGGATTCTTCAGCGAGCTTTCTCACTTCATCTGCGACTACAGCAAACCCTTTTCCATGCTCACCTGCCCGTGCTGCTTCAATTGCTGCATTAAGAGCAAGCAGGTTAGTTTGGCTGGCGATATCTGTAATAACTTTGGAAATATGATCAATTTCAGCTGAACGTGTTTCCAACGCTTGAATCGCTGTACCGTTTTCTTCAATTGATTTTGCAATAGACGTCATTTGTGAATGAACTTCACCGATATTGTGTACACCTTTTTGGGCCACTTCTTGTGCGGAGTGACTTCTTGAAGCCATTTGTCCTGCATTTTCAGTGATGTTTGCCAGCTCGTTTGATACTTGAATCATCGTGTGCTCACTGGCTGTCATTTGAGCTGATTGTTCTTCTGATGATTGTGCTACTTCTTGGATCGTGTGGGTGATTTTTTCTGATGCTGCACTCGTTTCTTCTGCGCTAGCTGACAGCTGCTCAGAGGATGTGGCCACTAATTCAGACGTGTTCATGACATTTAAAATGGTTTGATTTAGTTTTTCACGCATCTTATTGAAATGACCAGCCAGGTCAGACAATTCATCACCGGCAGTATCCGTCACATTGATGGTTAAATTACCTTCGCCTGCATTCTTAATGGCAGAAGCCATATGCTTGAGACGTACCTGAATCCGCTTAGTGAAAATAGAAATAATGATGACCGAAACGATCAAACTTAATAAAAGGACGATGACAAATTTTATATAGAATGACTGGAGCATTTGTGAAATCATGCTTTGATTGGCGCCAGTATAAAAAATACCAATTATTTCGCCTGCTTCATTTTTGATTGGCATATAAGCCGTTTGATAATCTTTCCCGGCAACATTTGCAGTGCCGTAATAGTTTTCTCCTTTATCTAAAACAGTGGTCTTCACTTCAGGAGAGACTTCTGTACCTACAGCTCGTTTCCCGTTTAACAAGACATTCGTGGCAACACGGGTATTTCCTTGGAAAATCGTGATGGTATCACCGGTATATTCGGCTAATTGGTCAACCAATGTGTCATGATCATTGATTTGCGTATTTCCTTTGAATAACTTGCCCTCTTTAATCTGCCACGAGCCTGCTACTTTTTCATTCAGGTAGGCGTAGCCTAGTTTTAAATCACCTTTTGCTTTTTCAGTTGCCATTTGCTTGATGTTTTCTGTCATTTCGCGATTCACCACATAACCAACAACCGCGGAAAAGATGATGAGGACACTTAAAAAGATCAGCAAAATTTTGGCACCAAGCCTCAGTTTTCCCTTTTTCTTCATGCTTTTTGACTCCTTTAGGTATAAGGTAGGATATCCCTCCTTAAGGATTATCGGCATGAAAAAAGTGTTTAAAATACCTGCATGCAGTCATATGAAAATTTTTTTAATATAGAAAAGGGAAAGGCTGCTAATCGATGATAAATTGAATTCTTGTGCCATCAGGATCATCTGATAGTTGATGACTTACCCACGAGCCTGCGCCTCTATTATCTGAAGGGCTTACATATTTGACAGAAGCTCCTGTGCCCCCTTCTTTACACATCGCCATTGGCCATTCGTCCCGATCATACCCGCGCTTTGTTGGAACGCCATGTAATGATTGATCTCTCTGCTCATCGCTATGTTTACGGTCAATTGTGCAAATGGACGAATGACCTTCATCAATGGCTTCTTCTATGTGCTTGGCTGTTTCGGGATAGCGATCTGATGGAAAGTGAATGGTTTTGTCATAAGATGAATTCGCTGTCTCTTGTTTCCCTTGCTCCAGCTTGATATAGCCTGTTGCTACACCAATGACAATTAATAAAAGCAAGAGAATGATTTTAAGAAGTTTCATAGATGCTAGCTCTCTTTCTTGTTTGCGTATTTTGTAAACAGAAGTATAGCAGAATTACTTACCAATTTCTCCTGGTTTTGAAAAAACGTCTTTTAAAATTCAAAAAACAGATTTTACACGATTTCTTGATTTTCATTTTTGTAGAAATTCATAAAAATTTTAATTTTGTGGATCATATAACGAATATGTTCATTCAAAAGGGCTTTATCACTGCTTTTTGAGCTAATTTCAAGAATTTAACACACAGAAATTTTAAAAAATTAAAATTGACTAGACCGATCTGCTTTAATAATATGGAGTCAAATATCAAAAAATGTCGTAATTTATCAAAATATGATTCTAATTACATTGTAGGAGGGAAGTACAAATGGCGGATGTCTCATACCGGCTCGGAATAGACATAGGCGGAACATTTACTGATTTATCGCTGATAAATGAGGCAACTGGGGAGTTAACTGAACTCAAGACGCCCACAGTGACAGATGACCCAGCCCAAGGAATTATCAATGGGCTAAATCTTCTAAAAAAAAGAGGTGTTGATTTATCCAAAATCCAATACCTTGTTCACGGAATGACAATCGGTCTTAATACATTATTGCAGCGAAAAGGAGCAGACTTAGCCCTTTTTGTGACGGAAGGCTTTCAAGATATATTGTCACTTCAACGTTTACGATTACCCATTCCTTATGACTTCAATTCTCGTTTGCCAGAACCATTGATACCACGAAAGCATGTATATCCAATCTCTGAAAGGTTGATACACGATGGCACGATCAAAAAACCTCTCCATCTGCAGCAATTAGATGATGCAGTCCAGCATGTTATGTCTAAAAAGTTAGCAGGTATCGTCATTTCTTTTTTACATAGTTATCAAAACCCAGTTCATGAATTACAGGCAAAAGCTTATATCAATCATCATTATCCACAGTTAGAAGTCCTTACCTCATCTGAATTATGGCCTCAAATGAGGGAATACGAGCGTACAGTGATGTCTGTTGTTAATTTGTACATTCAACCAAAGGTGAAACAGTATTTAAAAACATTGAAAAGCCGTTTGAAGGAAGAAGGTGTACCAATTTCTCCATACATTACCCAATCAAATGGTGGTTTAATGGATGCAGAAAGTGCGGCTGCCTCACCTGTTAAGACTCTCTTTTCTGGTCCGGCAGCTGGTGTCATCGGTGCGGCAAGAATTGCAGCATCAGCGAGTGAACCTAACTTGATCACTTTTGATGTCGGGGGAACGAGTGCGGATATCTCGATTATTCAAAATGGACAGCCTACAATGGCTCAATCGAATCAGCTTTCAGGTTTCCCTATTATTCTTCCATCTGTTGCGATGTATTCAATAGGAGCAGGGGGGGGTTCGGTAGCATGGATTGATCAGGGCGGGCTTCTCAAAGCAGGACCGGAATCAGTTGGCTCAAACCCGGGACCAGCTTCGTATGGGAAGGGAGAAAAGGCGGCTTTAACCGATGCGTTTCTCATATGTGGTTATCTCAATCAAGAACGTTTTGCCGGAGGACATTTACAATTACAACTGTCTGCAGCGAAAAAGGCCTTTCAGCCAATTGCTGATCAGCTCAACAGAACGGTTGAAGAGGCGGCTGACCAGCTCATTCAAGTAGCCGTAGCCAATATGTACACAGAATTAAGCAATGTCATGGAGGAGCAAGGGTTTGACCCTAGAGATTTTAGTTTGCTGGCGTTTGGCGGAGCAGGACCGGTTGTGGCGAATTTCCTTGCGAGAGAAATTCATGCGAAAAATGTGGTTGTTCCTCCAAGTCCGGGTACATTATGTGCGTTAGGTGCTTTAACAGCTGATTTTATTCATGATGCGGTGCTGTCTAAGAAAATTTGCTTACAAGACTATTCGATCAACCAACTAAAACAAGATTATGAGATGCTGTCGCGAAAAGCGACTGATTGGGTCAGTCAGCAGAACATTCAGCATATCAATCAGACATCCATTCTATTATTAGCAGACGCACGTTATCAAGGACAGGCATTTGAGATTGAATTGCCATTATCGATTGATTGGCTAAAGCAGGAACAAGATATGCATCAACTCATTGAAGCCTTTCACAAATTGCATCAGCGTCAATATGGTCATAGGGATGATCAGGCAAAAATCGAATTTACGCATTTACGTGTTCGAGTCATAGGCGAGACGCCTCCGCTGCCTTTCTCACCTGTTCATGAAAGCATTGGTCAGTCTTTGAAACCATATGAATATAGACGAATTTTTATAGAAGAAAAAGAATACGAAGCATCGGTTTATAACCGGGATACGCTGTCAGTAGGTTCTATTGTAAATGGGCCTGCCATTATTGAGCAGGATGATACGACAACATTAATTTTGCCAAACTGGACAGGCAGCATTGATCTATCAGGTAACTTAGTGATTTCAAAGGAGGTGGCTTTACATGAGAACTGATCCAGCAAAGCTTGAGATGATGCGCAGTTATTTTAATGCGATTGCATCAGGCATGGGACATGTCATTGAACGAACGTCATTTACGACCTTCGTCAAAGAATCTGCTGACTTTGCGACAGCATTAGCCACGCCTTCTGGAGATTTCTTTGTTTATCCGAAGACAGTAGGTGTGACGATCTTTTTAGGGCTGAGTCTAAGAAAAGCGATTGAAGAAAGCGGGCCGATGCAGCCAGGAGACATTATCATCACAAATGATCCTTATACGACAGATGGCTTGGCGACTCACCTGCCAGATGTCCATATCATTAAGCCGATTTTTGTAGATGGTGAAATTGTCAGCTATGCTTGGTCTTTTGTTCATGTCAGTGATGTGGGTGGACTTGTGCCTTCGAGTATTTCACCGACAGCGACGGATGTTCATCAAGAAGGATTAAGAATTCCGCCAGTAAAAATTTATGAAGGCGGGGAAGAAAATCAGGTCGTACGTACCTTTTTAAGAGCTAACAGCCGCGCGAGTCATTTAAATGATGGTGATATCAATGCGATGATTGCTGCAGTCAATACAGCAGATATTCGGTTAAAAGAAATGATTGAAAAATTTGGAAAAAACGAAGTAAAACAAGGCATGATAGACTTGCTGAAGCAAGCCGAGGATCGTGCTGGAAAGGTCATTGAAGCTATACCGGATGGGACGAGTGAATTTGCTGATTATTTAGATGATGATATGATTTCGGACGTCCCTATTCGGTTGAAAATCAAGCTAACGATCAAAGGGAAACGGCTGACGCTCGATTTTTCTGAGTGTGATCCGCAAGTAAAAACAGCCTTTAACCTTGTCACCAATGGTCAGAAGCACTCCTTTCTTTATCAAGGGTTGATTAATTACATCATTAGTAAGGATCCTTTTATACCGATTAATGGTGGAATAACGTATCCAATTGACGTGGTCTCTCCTAAAGGAACGCTGGTGCACCCAGAATACCCTGCCTCTGTCGGAATTCGGCATTCGATTACAATGAGGCTGTACAATGTCGTGCTAGGCGCCATTGGTAAGCTGTTACCTGAAGCAGTGCCAGCAGCAGGTGCAGGCCAATCTGCCATTGTGGTTCTCTCTGTACCTGATGATCAAACGGGTGGCAGGAAAATGTCCGTTGTTGAACCATTAGGCGGAGGAGGCGGTGCTCAAAATGGTACTGATGGAGTGGACGGTATTGATCATTCATCTGGCTTTTTGAAGAATACCCCAATTGAGAGCTTGGAACAGCATATTGATATTCATGTTCATCGATATGAGCTTCTGCCGGATACAGGTGGAGCTGGTGAAAATCGAGGCGGACATGCGATTGGTTTGGAATTTGAAATGATGAAGCCTGAATCGATGGTGACAGCACGAGGAATGGAACGGATGAAGTTTCAGCCTTGGGGGTTAATGGGCGGCCGAGCAGGAGCGGTTGGTGAGGTCAAGCTGATCACAGCTAATGGTGAGAAACAAGATCAGCCCAAAATAGATGTTCTGAGACTTGAAAAAGGTGATATCGTTCAATTGGTCTCACCAAGTGGAGGCGGCTGGGGGAATCCGTTTGCTAGGAAGAAAGAAAAAGTCCTTCAGGAAGTGGAGGCAGGTCTATTAAGTGAAGAAAGAGCACTGCAGCAATATGGTGTAAAAGTGTATTTAGACCAAAATGAATGGAAGATTGATGAAGTGCAGACGAGCAGGGTACGTGAAAAGGTTGATGATTCTGCATCTGCTGATATGTGGGATTTTGGAGAACAAAGAGCAGCATATGAGAAAGTATGGACGGACGAAGCGAGCAGTGAGTTAGCCGTTCAGCTGCGTTCCTATCCGGCTAATGAACGTACACACTATAAACATGCTGTTCATCAACATTTCAGTCATAGAAATGAGCCATTAACAAAGGAAGATATTACTCAAGCACTTCGTCAAATGAATGGACAAAAAGGGGGAAATGAATCATGAAAAGAAGATTAATCGCTATTTTTGCAGGCATTCTATCAATCGTTTTACTGCTGACCGCTTGTGGTGGAAATGGAAAGGATCAAGGCAAACAGCAGCAGACCGTGATTGTTGGTGTATATGGAGGCGATTGGGAAAAGAATATCAAACCAATCCTTGAAAAGTTCGAAAAAGATACGGGAATTAAAGTGCAAACCGTCTCTGGGGCGGATTCTGAATGGTTTACAAAATTAAAAGCGTCAAATGGTAAAAATCCACCGTATGACTTACTTATTTTACAGCCTGATACCATTCAAAGAGGTATCGCAGCAAACGTTCTTGCGCCTATCGATGAAGATCAAGCACCGAACGTCAAAAAACTTTACCGTTCTGTCCAAAAGAAGCTCACTGTTGATGGAAAACAATATGCAGCAGGCTTTAGTATGGGGCAGCTTGGGATTGCTTATAGAAAAGACCTCGTAAAGCAGGAGCCAAACAGCTGGACTGACCTATGGAGCAGTCAGCTGAAAGGGAAGGTAGCCATTTCATCTCCGACTTATTCAGCCGGTTTACAATTTTTCTCTGCACTTGTTCATGCTCAAGGGGGGGCAGAATCAAATCCTAAGGATATTGATAAAGCATTTAAAAGTCTCGCGCAATTAAAAGGTCATGTAGCTGCTTTTCCAGATAACCCAGGATCGATTCAAACCTTGTTAGAACGTGGCGACGTCGCGGCTGTTCCATATTGGGACGGGCGAGTATTTGCACTTGAAGAAGAAGGAATGGATATTGGTTTCTCATATCCGAAAGAAGGCGCTGTTGCAGCTGTTGCGAGCTGGGCTTTAACGAAGGGAAGTCAGCATGAAGAAGCGGCATACAAACTATTAAACTACTTAAGTGGAAAAGAAGCTCAGGAGGCTTTCTCTGAAAAATCTTATTATGGCATGTCGAATTCTGATGTGAAATACGGTGACAAGATTAAGGGGAAGGTGAAAGTCGGAGAAAACTATTACAGCAAGCTGACTTGGGTAGATTATGAAACAGCGACCTCGGAGCTTGGCAATTGGACTAATCGATGGAACGAAGTATTAGGCGGAGGAAAATAGGTGATCGCATGAGTGGAATTCATTTAGAACACATCAGTCAGCACTTCGGTGAGCAGATTGCTCTCAACGATGTCAGTCTTACGGTGAATGAGGGAGAGTTTTTCTCCCTTCTTGGTCCCAGCGGCTGCGGAAAATCAACGTTATTAAACATCATTGGCGGTTTTTTAGAACCAACAAAAGGCGTCGTCTATATTGGTGATCAGGATGTGACAGCTTTGCCGCCTTACCAAAGAAAAACAGGTATGGTCTTTCAAAGCTATGCACTCTTTCCGCATCTGACTGTATTTGATAATGTAGCGTACGGACTAAAAGTTCAAAAGAAAAAGAAGGCGGAAATCAAAGAGAAGGTGATGGAAAGCTTGTCTCTTGTTCAATTAGAGGCATTTGCGAAACGGATGCCCCACCAATTAAGCGGTGGTCAGCAGCAGCGGGTAGCGATTGCAAGAGCGCTGGCCATTCAGCCGTCTGTTCTCCTTCTTGATGAACCGCTCAGCAACTTAGATGCCAAACTAAGAAAAAACATGCAGACAGAGCTTCGAAATATTCAAAGAAATGTCGGGATTACAACCATTCTTGTGACACATGATCAAGAGGAGGCCTTAAGCCTTTCTGATCGGGTTGGAATTTTAGGAGAGGGGAGAATTCAGCAGATTGGGACGCCTTTAGAGGTGTACCGCCAGCCAAATAATCGATTTGTAGCTGAATTCATCGGACAGGTGAACATCTTTGAGGCCGTGTACAATGAAGCTGATGCTGCATTTACGGTTCCGCATGTAACCCATTCAAACGGTCAGCATCTTCAGCTGCAGGCTGCGGCACATCAAGAGAAGAGGGAAAAGCAATTACTTATGCTACGTCCTGAAAGAGTCAGCATCTCTTCTGAACGGGAGGAAGTAAAGCCGAACCATGTATCAGGCGTGCTGTCAGATGTGAGTTATATCGGGCATTCATTACGTTTGGTTGTGGGGCTTGATAATGGTGAAATCATTGTCCATGCTTCTGATGCCGAATTTCCTGAGCTGCCTAAAGTTGGAGAAATCGTTCATATCCATTGGCAGCCTGAAGATATTGTTTTCTTGGATTCGAAGGTGCATACGTGATGCGAATCAAGAAAAAGAATCAACGATTTCATTGGTTTATGCTGCTGCCAGCCTGTTTGTTTCTTGTTGTATTTCTACTAGCTCCGCTTGTGATGATGCTCGTTCTCAGTTTTCGCGATGTCGATTCGATGATGAATACATTACAAACGTATAGTTTTTCTCAATATATTCATGTGTTCACGACAGATGCATATGTGAAGGCGATTGGAAGTACTGTGTGGGTGGCTTTGCAGACAACGGTGATTTGTTTATTGATGGCATACCCCGCAGCATACTTGCTCGTCAAAGCACCTAATCCGCGTCTGCGGGCATTTTTCTATATCTTACTTGTATCGCCGCTTTTGACAAGTGTTGTGATTCGGACGTTTGCATGGATTGTTCTTCTTTCGCAAAATGGTCTGATCAATGGCATGTTACTAGATTTACATGTGATTGAGAAGCCGCTCTCGATGCTGTGGAATATGAATGCGGTCATTATTGCCTATGTCCAAGTCATGCTGCCATTTGCAGTACTGCCGATCGCAACAAGCTTAACCGATATGGATCGTCACTTAAGACCGGCTTCTATGAGTCTTGGAGCTGGCCGTATTCGAACCTTTTTTCATGTCACCTTACCACTGACCATTCCAGGCATGGTGACTGGCGCGATCATCGTCTTCTCACTGGCAGCAGGAAGTTATATCACCCCGCTGTTAGTCGGCGGACGGATGCAGCCTCTGCTGCCGCTGTCAATTTATCAGCAGGTGATGCAGGTTTATAATCTGCCTCTTGCTGCAGCTATGTCCTTTACATTATTGGTTTGTGTGCTTGTGGTGGTCAGTCTATTAAGCTATTTATTGAAGCGTTGGGAGGCGAGGATGCATGCGTAAAAAGTCAATAGGGGACCGCTTGCTTTCCATCCTGATTTGGACTGCTGGATCTTTGGTTTATCTTTTTTTAACCATACCTGTTCTTGTGATCGTCCTATCTGCTTTTAGTCCAAATGCTTTTCCTGAATTTCCACCGACTTCGTTCTCTGTTCGTTGGTTTCATGAGGTCGTGTCAAATCCAGAATGGATGGAATCTCTTCGGATCAGTGTGATTCTGCTATTCATCGTGACGCCTCTCACGGTTCTTTTAGGGACAATGGCTTCGTATGCTTTAGCCAGGCTTTCCTTTAAGGGAAAGGAGGCTGTCCAAGCTTTCATTCTGTCACCTCTCATGATTCCTCAGGTGGTATTAGGGATTGCTATGCTTTACTTGTTTACGGCTATGGGCTTTACAGGATCTTTGTGGGCGCTCGTTATTGGTCACGTCATCATTGGTTTTCCCTATGTGGTTCGAACGGTAGGCGTAAGTGTTTCGAATTTAGATCCGCGGCTTGAGCTGGCTTCAATGAATCTTGGCGCAGGACCCATTCGTACGTTTTTTCGAGTCACACTGCCTTTGATTAAGCCGGGAATCATTGCAGGCGGAGTGTTTTCAGCGGTGACGTCATTTGGGGAAATATCGATCAGTTTGTTTGTTTCTTCTCCTCAAACCATCACTATTCCCGTCAGGACCTTTAATTACATTGAGCAGACCTTTGATCCGAGTGTCAATGCGATATCTGTCATATTTATTATCATTTCTATCATTGCGCTGCTCATTATTGAGAAAACGATTGGTCTGTCTAAGGTGATGTAAATATAATGAAGAAACAAGGAGTTGTCATTAGAAATGGCAGCTCTTTTTTTGTTGTTTTTACAGTAAAAAAAATCATTTTTTTTAGGGAATGTAGTTCTTAAGATTTAAGAATTTGAGAGGGACGAAAGGAGACCTCTATCCTACATTTTCGGTCATATTTACAAAATTTAAGGGAAAATATGAAATTTTTGCGGTATTTAGTCGATTATTTTCGGTTGAACGCAACTATTATTAGTTATTTTCGGTAAATATCGTCAATTATCAGGTGATCCCTTCGGTATGACGCATGAATCTTTACACCCATTTTTCGGTGAAAAAAACAATATTTTCATATAAAGTGGACGTAAATAGAAAATATCTAGAAGAAAAGAAGAAAAAGGCAAATCTATGGAAACATAGAGACGCAAAGCCATGTCCTAAGGTAAATGATTCTTTTTTTGCTATGGTCGGCAGGCTACCGAATGAAAATGGGAGTCCCTCCGTTTTATTCGGGGTGGGCTCCTTTTCTGTTAAACCGTCTATTTTAATGAAATAGACTTGGTTCTTTTGATATAGAGGGTGCAGGGTGAAATTGGTGGAGAAAACATAGAAGAGGCGGAGGATGAGAATGAATACAGTTTATTACCCCTTAACACATGCGCAAAAGCGAGTATTCTACACGGAAAGATTTTATCCAGGTACAAGTATTTCTAATTTGGGTGGTTTCGCCAGATTGAGATCAGTATCAGGTCTCGATCCTTCTTTGGTCGTTGATGTGCTTCAAGCATACCTTCGACAAACTGACTCTCTTCGGCTGAGGCTCGTGTATCGAGATGAAGAGGAGGAGCCCGTTCAATATATCAAACCTTATGAAAAACAGCCGATTCGTATGGAGAAGGGCTGGAGTGAAGGGGAAGTAAGGGCTTGGGCAAACGAGCAAATTCGTGAGCCGATGCCATTGATTGACAGCCCCTTGATTGAATTTACGGTGTTTCAAATCAGTGATCAAGAATGCTGGCTGTTCTGTAAAGCACATCATATTGTGGCGGATGGTATTTCCATCATTCTAATGGGAAATCGCATTATTGATTTATATCATGACATGCTGCAAGGAGTAGACATCTCGCCAGTTGAGGAGATTTCCTTCGTTGATCACATCATGAGTGAGCAGACATATGAATCTTCTAAACGTTTTCAAAAAGACCAAGCTTTTTGGAATGAGCAATTTGCTCTTATTCCAGACTTCGCATCTTTAAAACCGCATAAGGGATACGAGATGAGTTTACATGCGGAGCGATTTTCAGGGGATGTTCCAGATTCTTTAAAGGAGAAGCTTCGTGCCTTTTGTGAAGAGCAGAAAGTCAGCATGCTTTCAATGTTTATGTCCACTGTCTATATTTACTTACATCGGTTTAGCGGTATGGAAGATGTCGTTCTTGGAACCTTTATGGGCAACCGGACGAATGCCAAAGAAAAAAAGATGATTGGAATGTTTGTATCCACAATTCCAATGCGTGCATCTGTTCAAGGGTCGCAAACGTTTCTTGATTTCGTAAAACAGGTCATGGCGGATCAAATGAAGATCTTACGTCACCAAAAGTACCCTTACAATCTGCTCATGAATGATTTGCGGGAAAGAGAAGGGTTTACAGGACGCCTTTTTGACATTTCTTTAGAATACCAGGTCATGCAGTGGCAGAAAAAAGAGAACCTGTCGTTCATTACTGAACCGATTTTTAGCGGGAGCGGAATGAATGACATTTCAATACATGTGAAAGACCGCTGGGATACTGATACATTGACCATTGATTTGGATTACCGTACAGATGTATTCACAGAAGAAGAAATGAGTAAGATGTTTGATCGATTCTTGATATTACTAGAAGCGGCCGTCTCTCAGCCTGATCAGCTGATTGGGACACTGCCTTTACTTTCAGCAGGGGAACAAAAGGAGCTGCTGCAATTATCTGAGGGAGAATCATTTGAAAGACCAGCAGCAAAACCGGTTCATCACATATTTGATGAGACAGCAAACAAGTATGCAGATCGGGCTGCTGTTGTAGCGGAAAATGGAATATTTACTTATGGAGAGCTGCATCGACAGGCAGAAAAGCTGGCACGGTTTTTACAAATGAAAGGTATCTCACGTGATGTGCCTGTTGCTGTATTGATGGATCGGAAGACAGATGCCATGGTGGCGGTCTTCGGCATATTAAAGGCTGGCGGGGCATATGTACCAATTGATCCGGCATTACCTGAGGAGCGTATTCAATTTATTGTGGAAGATTCAGGTGCTTCTATTGTGTTAACAGAGGAATCGTTCATTCAAGAGTACCCAGCCCTCTCGGAAAAATTGATCGTGCAGCAGCAAATATTATTAGGTGATGCACAGCTGCCTGAGCTCGTAGATCAGACGGCGCCGGAGGATTTAGCCTACATGATTTATACATCGGGTACGACTGGAAAGCCAAAGGGTGTCATGATTGAGCATCTTCAGCTTCATCATTTGGTCCATGCTTTGCATCATGAGATTTATCAAGGGACGAATGAGCTTCAAATGGCGCTTCTAGCCCCATTCCATTTCGATGCATCGGTGAAACAAATCTTTGCTGCCCTTTTATTTGGACATACGCTTCATATCATCCCGCGAGAAACAACGAGAAATGGGATGCAGCTAGCGGCTTATTACAGAAAACATCAAATTGAAGCGGCAGATGGAACACCGGCGCATGTGCAGCTTTTACTTGCTGCGGATTTGGACGGGCTGTCATTGACGCACATGTTGATTGGGGGAGAAGCGCTTCCTGCGAAAGCAGCACGTTCACTCATCGAAGCGGTTCGTATGAGTCAACCTAATTTTACTCTGTGGAATGTGTATGGTCCAACTGAGACGTGTGTGGATGCGGCGGTTCATCGTCTAGATCTCAGTGAGCTGAGCGTATTAACTGAACAGCGCTATGTTTCGATTGGAAAACCGCTTGGTCATCATCGAATTTATATTTTAAATGAACATGATCAATTACAGGTGCATGGGGCTGCAGGAGAGCTTTGCATTGCCGGTATAGGTGTTGGGCGAGGCTATGTGAATCAGCCTGAATTGACAGAGAAGGTATTCACGGCAGACCCGTTTTCTCCGCATGAGCGGATGTATCGAACGGGCGATCTAGTCAGGTGGCTTCCAGATGGCACGATTGATTATCTTGGCAGAATGGATGATCAAGTGAAAATAAGGGGTTATCGCATAGAAACAGGCGAGATTGAAGCGGTGATGGAGCAGGTAGATGGAGTTGATAAGGCTGTCGTGCTAGTGGTTGATGAAGCGGATGGAGAAAAGGCGTTAAGTGCTTACTATCAAGCTTGTCAAGAAGGTGTGTCTGTTGACATGCTGCAAGCGACTATCAAACATCAGCTTCCAGCCTACATGATGCCTCTTTATTTCAAAGAGCTCGATGCTTTTCCACTCACAGTCAGCGGCAAAGTCGACCGTCGTGCACTTGCTGCGTTAAAAGGTGATAGAGCGGTTCATGCCATTTATACGGCACCTAGAAACGATATAGAAACGAAGCTTGTTCATTTGTGGGAAGACATTCTTGATCAAGAGAAGATCGGTGTATATGATTCTTTCTTCGATCGAGGCGGGCATTCGCTCAAAGCGATGACTGTACTTACACAGGTTCAGCGAGACTTTCAAGTAGAAGTGCCGCTGTCGGTTTTATTTGAACAGCAAACGATTGCTGCTTTGGCTGCTTATATTGAGCAAGCGGATAGGTCTTCTGAAACGGTGATACCAAAAGCGCCGGCTGCAGATCATTATCCATTGTCACCTCCACAGCAGCGCGTCTATATGGTGAGTCAACTGGAACAAAGCACTGCATATCATATGCCTGCTGTTGTGAGGTTAAAAGGAACCCTGCAGCTTGAGAAGCTGATTGAAGCCTTTGAAAGGCTGATTTCACGTCATGATATGCTGCGTATTTCTTTTCATACGATAAAAGGTGTTCCTCGTCAGCGGATCGCTTCATCAGTGTCCTTTCAAATAGAACAGCTGACAGGCGGTACGATAGAAGAAAACATGCAGCAATTTGTCAGACCTTTTGATCTTGAGTGTGCACCACTTCTTCGAATTGGTTTGCAGTCATTGCATGATCAGGAGCATTTGCTCTTTTTCGATATGCATCATCTGATTTCAGATGGTCTTTCGATCGATTTAATGCTGCGTGAGCTGTCAGATGCTTACGAGGGATCGGTCAGAGCACCATTGAAGCTTCAATACCAAGATTATGCAGTTTGGCAACAGCACCAAGGCTTTCAAAAAGAAGAGGCATTCTGGCTGCAAGAATTTTCGGGCGATATTCCGGCTTTACAGCTGCTGACCGATTATCAGCGTCCAGCTGTCCAGTCTTTCGCAGGTGATCGTGTCATCAAAGAAATAGATGAAACGTTAAAGAATCAATTACAGCAGCTTGCAGCGAATCACCACACGACATTGTATACGGTGCTGCTTTCTGCTTACTATACATTGCTTGCGAAATATACGGGTCAAAAGGAATTTGTAGTCGGAACACCGGCGGCAGGGCGTGTGCATACAGATTTGAATGACATGATCGGTATGTTTGTCCAGACACTTGCTTTGCGGTCAGAGGTAGATCCGAATGGAACCATGTCTCAGTTGATTGAGCAAGTAAAGAAAAAGACAATGCAGGCATTTGAGCATCAGCAATATCCATTTGAACGGCTGCTTGAAAAGCTGAATGTGCCAAGAGATTTTAGCCGTCATCCATTGTTTGATACCGTCTTTACACTGACGCCGGATCATGGAGCAGCCCAGCATATTGGAGACATGCTGGTCGAGGTTGAAGAAACCAATTTCCATATTGCGAAATTTGATTTAACACTGCAAGCCATGGAGTCAGATCAAGGCTTATCCTTTGTACTAGATTACAGTACGGCGCTATTTAAGCGAACTACAGCAGAGCAAATGCTTAAGCATTATGTTTATCTGCTGGAACAGATGGTTCAAACACCGCAGGAAGCTATTCAATCCTATCGATTACTGTCTGAACAAGAAGCAGAAGCTCAGTTAAATAGGTGGAATCCGTTACCTTCGCCTTATCCAGCAGAAGAAACCATTGTGACGCAGTTTGAAAAACAGGTGCAGCAGCATGGAGATCAGCCTGCATTGCAATGTGAAGATGTGGTTCTTTCTTATCAAGAGCTGAATGACCGAGTGAATCAGCTGGCTCATTATTTGAGTGAAAATGGTTTTGAAAAAGGGATGAAAGCGGCCTTATTCTTTGAACGGTCTAATGACATGGTGCTCTCTGTTTTGGCTGTGCTTAAGGCGGGCGGTGTCTATGTACCAATTGACCCCGATTTCCCTGATGAGCGCGTGAAGCACTTTTTAACAGACAGCGGTGCACAATTTTTACTGACACATCAAGTGCTGCGCCATCGCTCAGTGCTCACTGCATTTGAGGGAACCATCATAGAAACAGAAGATCAAGCGATTGCTCAGCATTCAGACAGCCCTATAGATGCTCATATTTTACCTGAGGACTTGGCGAATTTGACCTATACATCAGGTACAACCGGTAAGCCTAAAGGAAATATGGTGACACACCGGAACATTTTGAGAACGGTGAAGCAATCGAATTATCTCACGGTTCATCATGAGGACACGGTGATGAGCATTTCAAACTATGTATTTGATGCCTTTATGTTTGATGTGTTTGGTGCTTTATTAAACGGAGCGAAACTCATTGTTCTGCCAAAGGACCAAATCTTAAACATGAATGAGCTCTCTGGAGCGATTGAGAAGGAAAAAGTCAGTATTTTAATGATCACGACAGCTCTTTTTCACTTACTCATCGATATGAAAAAAGACAGCCTGAAAAACGTAAGAAAAGTGCTGTTTGGCGGAGAACGTGCTTCTGTGCCTCATGTAGTGACTGCACTTGAGACAGTTGGGGAAGACAGGCTTGTTCATATGTACGGACCTTCTGAGAGCACAATTTTCACCACCTATTATCCTGTGAATCACATTGAGAAGCAGGCGTTATCTATCCCAATCGGAAAGCCAGTGAGTCAAACGGCTGTTTATATTGTAGATGAGTTTGGACATGTTCAGCCGCCGGGCGTGGCGGGAGAGCTATGTGTCGCTGGTGATGGACTGGTGAAAGGATATTATAAGCAGCCAGAACTAACAAACGAAAAGTTTGTCAAAAATCCTTTCCGCCCTGAAGAAACCATGTATAAAACGGGCGATCTTGCACGCTGGCTGTCAAATGGAGATATTGAATTCATTGGACGGATCGATCATCAAGTGAAGATTCGCGGACAGCGTATCGAGCTTGGAGAAATTGAACACCAGCTGCTGCGGCATCCTCAGGTGAAGGAAGCTGTCGTCATTGCAGCTCCGAATGACACGTTATGTGCGTATTTCACAGCAGAAGGATCTGTCTCGTTAACTGATTTACGTGAGCAAGCAGGACGTGAACTGCCTGTGTATATGATGCCGGCATTTTTCATGCAATTAGACGAGCTTCCTTTGACGAATAACGGCAAGGTCGATAGGCGGGCGCTGCCGGCGCCTGATCTCAGTGAGCAGGGGGAAAATGAATACACCTCTCCTCAAACAGAAACAGAGCGTCTGCTGGCGAACATTTGGGAGGAAGTTCTTGAAGTACCGCGCATCGGCAGGCATGATCATTTCTTTGAATGCGGGGGCCATTCGCTGCGCGGCATGAAAATGCTGAACAGGCTGTATGAAGAGATGCAGGTGGAGCTCACTTTGAAGTCCTTATTTGAATCCCCAACATTAGAGGCGTTCGCCCTTGTGGTGGATCAAGCGGATCAAACGGAGATCAAGCGAGTAGAAATCGCCAAAGAGGCGGCCTATTATCCAGTGACATCTGCTCAGAAAAGACTGTTTGTTTTGGAGAAAATGACTGATGCAGAGCAAAGCTACCATATGCCGGCTGCCTTAAAGCTAGAAGGCGTCTTTGATGAAAAACGATTTGAAAAGGCGATTGATCAGCTAGTCCAACGTCATGAAGCTTTCCGAACGAGCTTTGATTTTGTTCAGAATGAACCTGTTCAACGGATTGAAACAAATGTCTCTATAGACATTGAAAAAATTGAACAGAACGGCCGAGACATACAGGAATTAATGAATGACTTTATCAGGCCATTTGATGTAGAAAAAGCGCCTTTACTCAGAATAGGGCTGGTTTCCGTCTCCGTAAATGTCCATTATTTACTGATTGATATGCATCATATCATTTCAGATGGTGCGTCTGTTGGCATTTTAATTGAGGAACTTTCGGCCCTGTATCGAGGAGACAAACTAGAGGAATTGCCTGTTCAATATAAGGATTATGCAGTTTGGTCAAAAAGTGAGGCATCTGCTGCGCAAAAAGCAGCTGAAGAGGCATTCTGGCTGGATCAATTACAAGGGGAGCTGCCTGTACTGGCACTGCCGGAAGATCTGCCAAGGCCAAAAGTGCAAACATTCGCAGGAGATCGTGTCTCATTTACAATCGAAGGTTCGCTTAAAGCGAAATTGGACGAGCTTGTAAGAGCGCTCAACAGTACGACTTATACAGTCCTGCTGGCTGGCTACAGTCTTCTTTTAAGCAAACTTTCAAGACAAGAGGATATCATCATTGGTTCTCCGGTTGTGGGCAGAACCCATCCTGATATTCAATCTGTGATCGGCATGTTTGTGAACACGCTGGCACTTAGAACAAGACCAGCAGGACATCAGACAGCTGCTGAATTTGCGTCAAATGTTCATCAGCTTGTGTTAGAGGCAAACGAGCATCAGCTGTACCCATTTGAAGAATTGGTAGATCAAGTGCAAACGGTTCGAGACACAAGCCGTCATCCAATTTTTGATGTGGTCTTCTCAATGGAGAATGCGGATATTCGTGATTTATCTATGGATGGGCTTCAGGTTGTTCCACAGCCATTCGAGGAGAATATCGCTAAATTTGATTTGACCTTAACTGGAAACGAATCCGCAGATCAAATTGAGCTCGTGTTTGATTTTAATTGTTCTATCTTTCAAAAGACGTCAATTGAAAAGTGGAAAGAATATTTCCTTCATTTGCTGGAACAAATGGTGTCAGCTCCAGATCAATTGTTAGATCAAATGCAATTATTGTCACCGCAGCAGCAGCAAAAACTGCTGATTGAATGGTCAGGGCCTGTCCTAGACGTTCCGTCAGATCAAACTGTTCATGCGCTAATTGAGTCTAAGGCACATGAAGCACCGCACCAAAAAGCGGCAACCTTCTGCGGAAGGGACTGGACGTATAAAGAGTTGAACAGCCGGGCGAATGTAGTCGCTTCAAGACTCATCGCAAGCGGCACAAAACCAGGAGACCGCGTCGGTATTCTTACCCGTCCATCCCTTGATATGACAGCTGCTGTCCTTGGCGTTCTCAAGGCAGGTGCGGCATTCGTTCCGATTGATCCAGATTATCCGGCGCAGCGTATTGCGTACATGCTGGAAGACTGCGGGGCAGAAGTACTTCTGATGCAAAAAGGACTCACTGCGCCATCTTCATTCACAGGTCATGTCCTGTTCATAGAAGATGCGGTAGAGGGAGAAGCCCACGAGATTCAGGTTCATATCAAACCAACGGATCTTGCCTACATGATTTATACCTCTGGGACGACGGGGCAGCCGAAGGGTGTCATGGTCGAGCACCAGTCCCTTGTAAATCTTGCATTCTGGCACAATGATGCGTTCCAGGTGACGGACGAGGATCGAACTGCGAAATATGCCGGCTTTGGCTTTGATGCCTCCATTTGGGAAATGTTCCCGACGTGGATCGCCGGCGCAGAGCTGCACATCATCGACGAAGCAATTCGTCTCGATATGATCAAGCTCAATGCGTATTTCAATAAAGAAGACATCACCATTGCCTTCCTGCCAACGCAGTTATGCGAGCAGTTTATGTCAATGGACAACCATTCTCTACGTTATTTACTCACAGGCGGAGACAAGCTGAAACAGGTAAAGCCAGTTCCATACAAACTCGTCAATAACTACGGTCCAACTGAAAATACAGTTGTAGCGACAAGCGGGATGATCGATCCAGAACAAGGCACGCTTCCGATTGGAACGGCGATTGCCAATACACGTTTCTACATCATGGGTTCGTTATATGACCTGTCGCCGCCAGGCGTACCGGGCGAGCTCGTCATTGCAGGAAAAGGACTGGCGAGAGGCTACTGGAATCTTCCAGAAGAAACCGACAAACGATTTGTCCCAGATCCATTTTATCCAAGCGAGCGCATGTACCGTACAGGCGATTTAGTGAAATGGACAGACGATGGTGAGCTGATCTATCTCGGCAGAATAGACCATCAGGTCAACATCCGCGGCTTCCGTATTGAGCTGTCAGAAATTGAAGCCCAGCTTCTGACGCTAGATTCGGTCAAAGAAGCTGTCGTGACCACGGTCAAAGATGCAAGTGATCAGGACGCCCTTGCCGCTTACGTGATTACGGAGAACGATACAGATACAGAGGACTTAAAAGAAAGCCTGAAATGCACGTTGCCAGAATATATGGTACCAGCATGGATCGTAAAACTAGACCAATTTCCAATGACGGCCAATGGAAAAGTCGATCTGAAAGCATTGCCAGCTCCTGATATGGAAGCGAACCAAACGGTATACGAAGCTCCAAGAGATGAAGTGGAAACACTGCTTTGCGGCATTTGGGAAGATGTCCTTGGCGTCAGCCAAGTCGGTATCCACGATCACTTCTTCTTCCTTGGCGGAGATTCGATTAAAGGTATCCAAATGGCAAGCAGGCTCACGCAAGCGGGCTGGAAGCTCGATATGAAACTTCTATTCCAGTACCCAACGATTGCGGAGCTGCGCCCATATATCGAGGAAGCCGATCTTCTCACAGCAGACCAATCACCTGTCGAAGGAGAAGTCATTTTAACACCGATTCAGCGTTGGTTTTTTGAACGAAACTTTACGAATCAGCACCATTGGAACCAATCGGTTATGCTCCAAGCACCAAATGGTTTGGATGAACAAATCGTTCAGCAAGTGCTAGAGCAGCTCATGATTCATCATGATGCATTGCGAATGGTGTATCCGCTCGAAGAAGGGCGCGTCATCCAGCGTCATCGAGGAATCGAGGAAAACAATGTGGCAATTGATGTGGTGGAAGTAAAAGGAGAGCTGTCGCAGCAGATCCAGCAGGTAGAAAAGCTGGCAAATGAAGTGCAGGCGAGTATGTCGCTAGCGGAGGGACCACTAGTGAAACCTGCCATTTTCCGAACGGACCAAGGGGATCATTTATTGCTCGCTGTACATCACCTTGTCATTGATGGTGTGTCATGGCGTATTTTCCTTGAAGATTTCATGGCTCTTTATGAACAGTCAAAGCGCGGGGAAACTCTTACCCTTCCTGAAAAAACACACTCCTTCCAAGAATATGCACAAAAGTTGACTGAATACGCTGTGTCAGATGAGGTGCTATCGGAAAGAGATTATTGGAAAAAGGTACTTGCGCATTCCGTTCGTCCGCTTCAAAAGGATCATGTCACGGAGGATCAACGAATGCTTCATACAGAGACCGTTCGTTTTACATTGTCTGAGGAGGAAACACGCAGTCTGCTGACGGATGTACATGAAGCCTACCAAACGGAAATCAATGATATTTTGCTGACGGCATTAGGGTTGTCCATGAAAGAGTGGACAGGTGAAGACAGACACTTTATTCATCTTGAAGGGCACGGGAGAGAGGATATCCTCCCTGCGGTCAATGTATCACGGACCATTGGCTGGTTTACTAGCATGTATCCAGTATTACTGGATATGTCGCATGCAGACGATCTTTCTTATCAGATCAAGCATTTAAAAGAGGAACTCAGGCACATTCCGAACAAGGGAATCGGCTATGGCGTTTTAAAATACTTAACGCCTGACAAGATGAAGGACGATATCGATTTTCAAGTCACACCAGATATCAGCTTTAACTATCTTGGTCAGTTTGATGAACAGATCGGCGGCGGTGAACTGAGACGCTCTGCATGGCATGCGGGACAATCGCTGAGCCCTGAATCCGAGAAACCTCATGCGCTGGATATTGTTGGTTTCGTAGAACAAGCCATGCTCCATGTGACGATATCCTATCATCACCTTGAATTCGAAGAACGTACGATGGAACAGTTCAAGGAACTCCTAGAAAAGAATGTGAAGGCATTAATCTCACATTGTCGATCACAGGATGAGAGTCAGATCACACCTAGTGATGTGGGGGATGAGGATCTCACCATGGATGAACTTGAAAAGCTAATGGACCTATTTTAAGCAAAACGAAGAGGTGGACTTATGAGCAAGCAGAAAATTCAAAAGGTATATCCTTTAACACCAATGCAAGAGGGCATGCTGTACCATGCCATGCTAGACCCTAATTCCTCCTCTTATTTCACACAGCTTGAGCTTGGAATAAGCGGAGATTTTGATCTCGATCTTTTTGAAAAGAGTCTCAATGAACTCGTACGGACATACGACATTCTGCGTACAGCCTTTGTCTATCAGCAATTACAAAAGCCTCGTCAGGTTGTACTGGCTGAACGTCATTTAGATGTGTATAGAGAGGATCTATCTCATCTGAATCATCAAGAGCAGAAAAAGGTATTGGATCAATATAAAAAGCAAGTGAGAAAGCAAGGATTTCACTTAACGAATGATCTGTTGTTGAAAGTCGCTGTTTTTCAACTAAATGAAACAAACTGGCATCTGATTTGGAGCAACCATCACATCATTATGGATGGTTGGTCCATGGGTGTGTTGATGAAAAAACTGTTTCATTACTATGAATCTTATCGGAACGGCCGAACGCCGGATCGCTCACAAGGTAAGCCTTATGCGGACTATATCCAGTGGCTTGGAAAGCAAAACAAACAAGAAGCGGAAGACTATTGGACGGAGCGGCTGGATGGTGCTGTACAGCACCAAGGGCTGCTGCAGCAAAAAGAAGCGAACGGACAATATGACCATCAGGAATGGACGTTTACATGGGACGCTCAAACGGTACAAGCCATTCAAGATGCGGCAAGACAATGCCAAGTGACAGCACCGAACCTTTTTCAGGCTGTCTGGTCCGTTCTTTTAGGCACCTATCATGCATCAAATGATGTCACATTCGGAACAGTCGTATCAGGCAGATCCCCAAGTGTGTCTGGGATTGAGCGCATGGCAGGGCTGTTTATCAATACGATACCTGTTCGGGTGACATTGGATCAGGAACAGACCTTTAAACAGCTGTTTCAAAAGGTTCAGCAGCATGCACTGGAAGCCGAAAACTATGATTTTATGCCGCTTTATGACATTCAGCAGAAAACAGCTGCTGGAGGAAAGCTCTTTGATCATTTGGTTGGGTTTGAAAACTATCCTTTAGATCAGGAGCTGTCTGGTGACACCATGTCTGCACGTCTCGGTTTTGCCATTGATGTAAAGGACGGATTTGAACAAACGAATTTCGATCTCAATGTTCTTGTCTATCCTGGTGAAACGTGGACATTGAAATTTAAATACAATGCGGTGGCTTTTGAAGAAAAGGTCATTGAAAACATATCAAAACATCTGACCAATCTCATGAAACAAATCATTCACAATCCTGACGTACGTCTTTATGAAGTGACATGTATTACAGAAGAAGAAAAGCAGCTGATTGAAGCGTGGAACCAAACGGAGCGAGATTATCCGAAGCACCTGTCCATTCCTGAGCTGCTCAATGAACGTATCAAGGCGCATCCTGACCATCCGGCATTAGTCGAAGGCGAGCGAACATTCACATACGAAGAGCTTGGACAGGAAATCCGTCGTTTAGCCAGCAGTCTTGTTGAAAACGGCGTTCAGCCGGGGGATGCTGTCGCAGTGTATATGAACCGATCAGCAGATGCAGTGATCTCCATTTTGGCTATTTTACATGCAGGGGCTGCTTATGTACCGATTGATCCAGCTCAGCCTGATGAGAGAATCCGTTGGATGCTTGAAGACAGCGGCGTATCCATTTTGCTCTATGCTGACAGCCAGCCGCCAGTTGATGAAAGCATCAAAGCTGTTCATGTGACCGGCATGTCTCATCACTCACAAGCGGAGTTATCGGTCGAGACGTCTCCATCTCAATTGGCATATATCATGTTCACATCGGGCTCAACTGGACGGCCAAAAGGAGTTCAAATTGAGCATCAGCATATTGTGAGGTTGGTATGCTCTCAGGAGAAAATAGGATTGAACACGTCGGATCGTATGGCGCATACAGGAGCTGTCAGCTTTGATGCGATTACCCTTGAAATCTTCACTACACTTCTGAATGGGGCGACGCTTTATCCTGTTGACCGTGATACTTTATTGGATATTCACCGATTTGAACAATTTATCCAAACACATCAGATCACAGCGCTCTTTTTAACGACTGGTTTATTTAATCAGCTCGCTCAGCAGCGGCCGCAAATGTTCAAAGGGTTAAAAACATTATTCACGGGCGGTGATGTGATCAATGTGAAAAGTGCGGAGCTTGTGAAAAAGCATCATCCAGCACTTACCTTACTGAATGTCTACGGCCCAACAGAAAATACAACCATCTCGACCTTTTACGAAGTAAGAGGAGATGAAACGGGTCCGATCCCAATTGGTCAGCCAATCAATCACACGTCAGCTTATATTTTAGATGACTATCAAAGACTTCAGCCAATAGGAGCGCTAGGAGAGCTTTATGTGGGCGGAGATGGTGTTTCAAGAGGGTATATCAAACGTCCAGATTTGACTGATCAAGTATTCATGGCAGATCCTTTTAAGCCGTCAGGACGGATGTATCGAACAGGGGACTTGGCTAGATATGGTGCGGATGGTCAGATTGAATTCCTCGGCCGTGCCGATGAACAGGTGAAAATTCGTGGTTTCCGTATTGAGCTTGGTGAAATTGAATCAGTGCTTCACCAAGAAGCGGGCATAGATGAAGCAGTTGTACTTGTTCAGCAGCTTTCTTTAGATGAAAAGGAAATCATTGCATACTTTACAGGGACGCACACAGAAGAAGAGGTGCGAGATGTATTTAATCAAAAACTGCCAGCTTATATGGTGCCGCACCATGTGATGAAGCTGGATACCTTTGCGCTGACATCGAACGGGAAGGTGGATCGAAAAGCTTTACCAAAGCCTGACGAAGTGCATCGCGAGGAGATCAAAATCATTCTGCCTGAGACTGAGACAGAAAAGGCACTCGCTGACATTTGGGAGGAGCTTCTTGGGAAAACGGTTGGGATAGACGAGCATTTCTTTATGGCTGGCGGGCACTCGCTCAAAGCGATGATGATGTCTGCGAAGGTTCAAGAAGTGCTTCAAAAGGAAGTGCCGATTCAAGTGATTTTCGAGAAGCCGACGATTCGTTCATTAGCGGCTTACATCGATCAGGATGGTCAAGAAGAAACCGGACATCCTATTTTACCAGCAGAGCAGGCGGAAGAATATCCGGTATCACCAGCTCAGCGCCGTTTATACATTTTGCAGACACTTGAACCTGACAGCACGAATTATCATATTCCGATCGTCTTAACGCTTGAGGGAACACTCGAATATCAGCGGCTCAAATCAGCATTTAATCAGTTAATCCAAACGCATGAAATCTTAAGAACGAGTTTTCATATGAACGGAGAAGACATTGTCCAAAGGGTGCATGAATGGACTGCGTTTGACCTTCCTGTTCATGACATCAAGGAAGAAGAGGCGGAGGCATTTCTTACTGAACGTCAATCGCCATTTGATTTAACAGCGGCACCCCTTTTGCGAGCTCAGCTGCTGAAAGTCAGTGAGAACCGTCACCTTCTCGTCTTGGAAGCACATCATCTCATTACAGATGGCAGCTCGATGAAGACGTTCATTCAAGATTTGGCGAAGGCTTATGATGGAGAAGCTCTTGCTGAACGAGCCATTCATTATAAAGATTACGCTGTCTGGCAGCTAAGTGAAGAAGAAACGGAGAAACAGAAGGAACATGAAGCGTATTGGCTGAAGCAATTCGAAGGAGATTTACCGGTTTTAGAGCTGCCAACTGATTATCCGCGTCCAGCAGAACGTGATTTTTCTGGAGAACGATTCATGTTTGGCTGTGATCAAGCAACGACTCAGCGGATTCATGAACTGCTTCAGAAAACCGATACGACCATGTATATGTTCTTGTTATCTGCCTTTCAGGTGCTGCTTGCCTCCTATAGCGGGCAGGAAGATATCATTGTGGGTTCGCCTGTTGCTGGACGGACACACCCTGATATTCAGGACATGCCGGGGATGTTTATCAACACCATTGCGATGCGCGGAAAACCAGAACAAAGCAAAACATTTTTACAGCTGCTTGAAGAAATAAAAGAAACAAGTGTTGACGCTTTTGCACATCAAAGCTATCCACTCGAAGAGTTAATTGCACATCTTCCATTAGACCGTGATACAACTCGGAGTCCGCTTTTTAGCGTCTCATTTAACATGCAGAACATGGAGGTTCCGGCGCTGAAGCTCGGCGATCTGCACATTTCGCCTTATGCCATTCAGCATCACTCGGTCAAATTTGATCTATCTCTAGAAGCATTTGAACGCGAGGGAGCATTAAAGCTGAGCTTTGACTATGCAGCAGCCTTATTTAAAGAAGAGACCGTCCGACGTTTTGGAACTCATCTCCTGGCGATTATTCGTGAGGCGGTTCGTCATCCAGAGGAACAGATCGGCTTGCTCCATATACTGGATCAGCAAGAACAAATAGAGCGTCTGGAGAAAAAAGCCGAAGGACAAACGAATCGTCATGAGCCATTCCATGTCCAATTTTCACGTCAGGCTAAGGAAACACCGGATGCTATCGCCGTCATGGATGATCAAAGAAAACTCACCTACCGCGAGCTTGAGGATATGTCATATGCACTTAGCTGTGAGCTTAAAAAACGAGGCGTCGAGAAAGAACAAGCTGTGGCACTGATCCTTGACCGCTCTGTCTATGTCATCGTCTCCATGCTTGGTGTGATGAAAGCAGGAGGAGCGTTTGTCCCGATTGATCCAGCTTTTCCGGCTGAACGAATCCGCTACACATTAGAGGATTCAGATGCACAAGTCATCGTGACAAATGAGTCTCTTGCAGATTCCTATCAGAATCACAAGTCGATTCAAGTGGTGCAGGTTGAACAAGCAGTGCATCAAAGCCACTCACTAGAACTGCCGGAAGTATCGGTTGATCAGCTCGCTTATGTGATTTACACATCTGGTACCACAGGGCAGCCGAAGGGTGTACAGCTCACGCATCGTAATCTATCACACTATGTCAACTGGCTGACAAATGAGGTGACATTGCAAGAATGTGATCGGACGGCACTGCTTTCTTCTTATGCATATGATCTTGGTTACACAAGCATTTTCCCTGTTTTAAAAGCAGGGGGGACACTCTATGTTCCTCATGAAGACGTGTATACAGACCCTGTACGTCTGATGCGGATGATTGATGAACAAGAGCTGACTTATATCAAAATGACACCATCTCTATTTCATATGATGGCAGATTCTAAGGAACATTCGTTTAACGCTTTACGCCTAGTGGTCCTTGGAGGAGAACCGATGATCCCTGAGGATGTTGAGACATTTATGATGCAGCATCCATGCGTGGCAGTAATGAACCATTACGGTCCGACTGAGACAACCATTGGTACAGTGACCAAGCTGATCACACCGCAAGAGCTGGACGCTTTGAAGGAACGATCTTTGATCGGGCAGCCAATTGCTCACACAAGAGCGCTCGTATGCAATCAGCAGCAGCGGCTTGTCCCGTATGGCGCGCCGGGAGAGCTTTATATATCTGGAGAAGGCGTGTCGAGAGGATATTTAAATCAGCCTGAATTAACAGCGGAACGTTTTCTTGAAAATCCATATGATCCTCAAGAGAGAATGTATCGCACAGGGGATTTGGTCAGACAGCATGCAAATGGAGATATTGAGTTTCTTGGAAGAGTCGATGACCAAGTGAAAATCCGCGGTTATCGCATTGAGAAACAGGAAATTGAGCATGCAGCACGTGCTCTGGCATCTATTCAAGAAGTCTATGTGAAAGTCTTGCACCTGTCCCGTTTACCGGAGCTTGCACTCTATTACACAGCGTCTGAACACATTGGAACACTGACGTTTAGAGAAAATCTTGCGGAGACACTGCCGGATTATATGATTCCTACGTACTTTGTGAAAGTCGATCACATTCCCCTTACCCAAAACGGAAAGGTAGATGCGAAGTCTCTGCCGCTTCCGCATGAGGTGCATATGAACCATGCGGCGCATGTGGCACCAGAAACGGTACTTGAGCGGGCGCTGTGTGACATTTGGTCAGAAGTTCTTGGAGTTGAACAAATGGGGGTTCTTGACCACTTCTTTGAATTGGGAGGTCATTCCCTCAAGGGCATGGTGCTCATTTCGAAGGTGCAGGCGAAGCTGAACAAGCATGTGCCGCTCAAAGTCCTTTTTGAAAAACCAACCATACGGGCAATGGCAGCCTACTTGGAAGAAGCGGATTCTTCGGTGGTGACATCCATTCAGCCGACGGAAAAGCAAGATTTCTATCCCGTCTCTTCTGCTCAAAAGCGGATGTATGTACTGCAGCAGCTGCATCCTGAAGCAGTCACTTATCATATGCCAGCGGTTTTAATGATGGAAGGCAGCCTTGATGTGAAGCAGCTAGAAGAAGCGCTTCAAGCCTTGATCGACAGACATGAATCATTGCGGACTGCCTTTGTCGAAATTGACGGCGTACCCGTTCAAAAAGTCTATCGCCAAGTACCGTTTACATTAGAGGTTGTTGAAATAGAGGGCGATCAGGAGCAGTCTGTCGTCGAGTCATTCATTACACCATTCTCATTACATCAAGCACCATTAATGAGGGCAAAAGTGGCGAAGCTTTCTGATGAGAAATATGTATTCATGATGGATATGCACCATATCATTGCAGATGGTGTCACACGCAGCCTGCTTATTCAAGAACTCGCAGAGCTGTATGAGAAAAAGACGTTACCGCCAGTTCAGCTGCATTACAAGGATTTTGCAGTATGGCAGCAGGAAGAAAAGCAGCAGGCGATGCTTGAGAAACAGCGGCAGTATTGGCTGGAGCAATATGCACAGCCGCCGGAAGACTTAGCATTGCCCCTTGATTTTCCGCGTCCTCAAGTTCAGTCATTTGAAGGAGGGCGAGTCGATAGATGGTTGTCTGCTGAAAAGGTGCAATCCATCAAAACGCTCATGGCGGAAAAAGGTGTGAGCTTGAACATGGTGATGCAAACGGCATTTGCCATTTTCCTTTCGAAATTAACTGGGCAGACAGATATCGTCATAGGCGCTGTAACGGCAGGACGTACGCATGCTTCAATCGAACGGGTTCCAGGCATGTTTGTCAATACGCTGGCTCTTCGAAACGAAGTGCAGCCAGAAGAAACGACAGCACAGCTGCTTGAAAAAATGAAAGATCGCAGTCTATCAGCCTATGAACATCAAGAATTCCCGTTTGAGGAATTGGTGGCTCAGTTAGATCTTCCGAAAGACACGAGCCGCAATCCATTGTTTAGTGTCATGCTGACAACAGATGACCGTGACCTGACGTTACCGGATTTGAATGGACTCAAGCTGTCGCAAAAGCAGCAAGATACCGTTCAGGCAAAATTTGATATAACGCTCGGTGTATTTGAAGAAAATGACCAAGTAGGTTTGCGCTTTGAGTATGCAGCGGCCCTGTTTAAAAAGAGCACCATTCAGCGCTGGAGCCGATATATTGAAAAAATCATAGACGATATGGTGGCTAAACTGAATCAGCCGATTTCAGCGCTATCTCTCATAAATGAAGAGGAAAAACGAGAGCTGATCAATGAATGGTCAGGACGAGACCTTGACGTTCCGTCAGATCAAACCGTTCATGCGCTAATTGAATCTAAGGCACAAGAAGCACCGCACCAAAAAGCAGCGACCTTCTGCGGTACAAGCTGGACGTATAAAGAACTGAATAGCCGGGCGAATGTAGTCGCTTCAAGACTCATCTCAAACGGCACAAAACCAGGAGATCGCGTCGGTATTCTCACCCGCCCATCCCTTGATATGACAGCTGCTGTTCTTGGCGTTCTCAAGGCAGGTGCGGCATTCGTTCCGATTGATGCAGATTATCCGGCGCAGCGTATTGCGTACATGCTGGAAGACTGCGGTGCAGAGGTACTTCTGATGCAGAAAGGACTTACTGCACCAGCTTCATTCACAGGTCATGTCCTGTTCTTAGAAGATGCGGTAGAGGGAGAAGCCCACGAGATTCAGGTTCATATCAAACCAACGGATCTTGCCTACATGATTTATACGTCTGGGACGACGGGGCAGCCGAAGGGTGTCATGGTCGAGCACCAGTCCCTTGTGAATCTTGCATTCTGGCACAATGATGCGTTCCAGGTGACGCACGAGGATCGAACTGCGAAATATGCCGGCTTTGGCTTTGATGCCTCCATTTGGGAGATGTTCCCGACGTGGATCGCCGCCGCAGAGCTGCACATCATCGACGAAGCGATTCGTCTCGATATGATCAAGCTCAATGCGTATTTCAATGAAGAAGACATCACCATTGCCTTCCTGCCAACGCAGTTATGCGAGCAGTTTATGTCAATGGACAACCATTCTCTACGTTATTTACTCACAGGCGGAGACAAGCTGAAACAGGTAAAGCCAGTTCCATACAAACTCGTCAATAACTACGGTCCAACTGAAAATACAGTTGTAGCGACAAGCGGGATGATCGATCCAGAACAAGGCACGCTTCCGATTGGAACGGCGATTGCCAATACACGTTTCTACATCATGGGTTCGTTATATGACCTGTCACCACCAGGCGTACCGGGTGAGCTCGTCATTGCAGGAAAAGGACTGGCAAGAGGCTACTGGAATCTTCCAGAAGAAACCGACAAACGATTTGTCCCAGATCCATTTTATCCAGGCGAGCGCATGTACCGTACAGGCGATTTAGTGAAATGGACAGACGATGGTGAGCTGATCTATCTCGGCAGAATAGACCATCAGGTCAACATCCGCGGCTTCCGTATTGAGCTGTCAGAAATTGAAGCCCAGCTCCTGACGCTGGATTCGGTCAAAGAAGCCGTCGTGACCACGGTCAAAGATGCAAGTGATCAGGACGCCCTTGCCGCTTACGTGATCACGGAGACCGATACAGAGGACTTAAAAGAAAGCCTGAAATGCACGTTGCCAGAATATATGGTACCAGCATGGATCGTAAAACTAGACCAATTTCCAATGACGGCCAATGGAAAAGTCGATCTGAAAGCATTGCCAGCTCCTGATATGGAAGCGAACCAAACGGTATACGAAGCTCCAAGAGATGAAGTGGAAACACTGCTTTGCGGCATTTGGGAAGATGTCCTTGGCGTCAGCCAAGTCGGTATCCACGATCACTTCTTCTTCCTTGGCGGAGATTCGATTAAAGGTATCCAAATGGCAAGCAGGCTCACGCAAGCGGGCTGGAAGCTCGATATGAAACTTCTATTCCAGTACCCAACGATTGCGGAGCTGCGCCCATATATCGAGGAAGCCGAGCTTCTCACAGCTGACCAATCATCTGTCGAAGGAGAAGTCATTTTAACACCAATTCAGCGCTGGTTCTTTGAACGAGCATTCAGCGATCAGCACCATTGGAATCTCTCGATGATGCTTCATGCGCCAAATGGATTTGACCTTTCCATTACAGAACAAGTCATGCAAAAACTGCTTTCACATCATGATGCACTGCGTATGGTATACAGGCAGGAACATGGCGGTATCCTGCAATACAACCAGCGGGAGCTCACGGAACCGCTGAAGATTATTTCTCATGATGTCTCAAAAGAGCACGACGTGAAAAAGGCTATTTCCACATATGCCAATGAGTATCAGCGTCAGTTGAATATCGAAACAGGTCCGTTAATGAAAGTGATTTGTTTCCATGCAGAAGATGGCGATCATTTACTCATCGTGACACACCATTTAGTCATTGACGGTGTCTCATGCCGGATTTTACTAGAGGACTTTATGTCTCTATATCAGCAGGCAGCTCATGGGCAAACGCTTGTCCTGCCGCTGAAAACTTATTCGTTTAAAGAATGGGCAGAGGCCATTGAACGTTATGCACAGTCACAGCCTTTAAAAAGTCAGCAGGAGTATTGGGCAGAGATTGAAAGCAAACCATTAACCACATTACCTGTTGATCATGAAGTGACGAAAAGAAAAGTTGCCGAAACCAAATCGGTTCAAATGCAGTTGACAGAAACAGAAACTGAGCATCTTTTAACCGATATTCATCTGCCGTACACAACGGAAATGAACGATATTCTTTTATGTGCTCTCGGCCTTGCTGTTCAAGAGTGGACAGGTGAGTCCCATGTACATGTGCAGCTTGAAGGTCATGGAAGAGAGGATATTTTATCAGGGCTGGATGTCTCTCGCACGATTGGCTGGTTTACGAGCATGTATCCAGTTGTTCTTGAAGTGAAGCCGGATCAGACCATAGCTGATGCTATTAAAGGAACAAAAGAAATGCTGCGCAGTGTGCCAAATAAAGGAATTGGCTACGGGATTTTAAAATACATGACAGCCACTGAACTGTCAGGACAGCACGTACATCCTGAAATCAGCTTGAACTATCTTGGTCAGATTGATCAGGAAGTGACGACAGAACTCTTTAGGCCGTCGACTTATGATATGGGACGACAAGCAAGCTCTGATTCCGAAGCTGTTTATAAGCTGAACCTTAGTGGTCTTGTTCAACACAATCGATTCATTTTGTCTTGTTCCTATTGTGCAAGTGAATATGAAGAACAGACGATACAGCAGTTCATGGCATTGTTGAAGGAAAAAATCCAATCCATCATCACTCATTGCTTAGCGCAGCACGAACGGGAATTTACGCCAAGTGACTTCTCTGCGGCTGACCTTGAAATGGATGAAATGGACGACATTTTTGACATGCTTGAGGAGAAATTGACTTAACAACACGAGATCAGTCATAAAAAAAGGAAGGGAGGATGAAATAGATGAGTCAATTTAAAAGGGACCAAGTTCAAGACATGTATTATCTGTCACCGATGCAAGAAGGAATGCTGTTTCATACCCTCCATCATCAAGAAAAGGGCTTTTATATAGAGCAGATGGATATGAACGTTAAGGGCACACTGCGTCATGACTTACTTGAGAAAAGCATGAATATCATTGTGGAGCGGTACGATATTTTTCGTACCGTGTTTCTCCACGAAAAAGTAAAGCGCCCTGTCCAAGTTGTACTAAAGGAACGTCCTTTTACAATTGATTTTGTGGATGTGCAAAATCTTTCTGAAGACGAACAGCTTGAACGTATAAAGAAATTCAAACAACAGGATCAGCTGAGAGGATTTGACCTCTCAAAGGATTCTCTTATGCGGGCATCTGTTTTCCAAACGGGCCCTGCCAGCTATCGCTGGATATGGAGCTATCATCATATCCTTCTTGATGGCTGGTGCTTTGGGCTTGTGGTGCAGGAGTTATTTGCGATTTACCATGCACTTTTACATGACGTTCCTTACAAGCTAGAACCGGTCAAACCATATAAAGAATATATAAAGTGGCTGGAAAAACAAGATAAACAAGCATCACTTCAATATTGGCAGCAATCATTAGCAGGGTTTGATGGACAATCGACCTTTAAAGAACAGCGAAAACAAACGAATGAACATGAATTAGGCGAAATTGAATGGTCCATGAGCAAAGAAGAAACGGCCGCTTTATCAGAGTTAGCGCTGCAGCAAAATGCTACGTTAAGCAGTGCGCTTCAATCCGTTTGGTCGATTCTGCTGAGCAGGTATCAGCGGTCAAATGATGTGCTGTTTGGAACAGTTGTGTCAGGACGTCCTGCTGACTTGGCTGGTGTTGACAGGATGGTTGGATTGTTCATCAATGTCATCCCAAGAAGAATTCAGCTGACAGATCACATGACATTTCGTGCGCTCCTGTCAGAAACACAGCAGCAGTCTCTTGCAGCCGAGCCGCACCAATATATTCCGATTTATGATATTCAGGCAAAGACAGGTCAGCAGCAGCTCATTGATCATATTGTTGTGTTTGAAAATGTCCCAGCCGCAAAGAAGGACGAGCAAGAAGCACGGTTAGGGTTCACGGTAGAGGACATGAATGTCTATGAAAAATCAAACTATGATCTCAATCTGCTCGCATCGCCTGGAGAAGAATTACTATTGAAGCTGGCCTTTAACAAAAGAGCGTTTGATCCTCAATTTGTTCACAAGTTAAAGGAACAGCTCAGTCTATTGATAAATGAGGCGGTCAAGCATCCCGAACAATCGGTTCATACAATCCCACTCGTCACGAAACAGGAAAAACAGCTGATTCTTGAGGAATGGAATGCACCTGAGCTTGAGCATGACCAGTTGTATTTGTCGAAATGGTTTGAGCATAATGTCCGCAAACAGCCAAATGCAGTTGCGCTATCAGCAGAAGAGCAAACGATGACATATGCCGAGCTGAATGAACAGGCCAATCGATTGGCAAGGCATTTGCAAAAAAATGGGGCCGAACATCAAACGGTCATCGCCATTTTAGCTGATCGAACACCTGAACTCATTGTGAGTCTGCTTGCTGTCTTAAAAGCAGGCGCAGCCTATGTGCCAATTGATCCTGATTATCCAGAAAGCCGCATTCAATACATGCTTAAAGACAGCGGAGCGACGCATCTTCTGACTCACTCATCCTTTATTGGTCAGGCGAAGGGACTTGGGTTTGCTGGCACGTATCTGTTTGCAGATGATCAGGAAATTTCACTGATGAGCTCAGAGAATCTGCCGCTGGAAGCAGGTTTACACGATACAGCTTATATCATGTATACATCAGGCACAACGGGTCAGCCAAAAGGCATCATGACAACCCATTCCAATATTGCCCGGGTGGTCAAAAATACGAACTACTTAACCATTTCAGAAACAGATACACTGCTGTCGCTATCCAACAGCGTATTTGATGGCTTTACCTTTGATGTATATGGTGCGCTTTTAAACGGAGCAAAGCTTGTCCTGCCGAAAAAAGACACCATTTTAGATATGCACGAGCTGACGGAGCTGATTAAAAAAGAAAGCATTTCTGTCATGTTTATCCCAACTGCTTTATTTAATCTTCTCGTTGATGAAGAAATTGATTGGATGCGCAGTGTGCGCAAGGTGCTGTTCGGAGGGGAGCGTGCATCTGTACAGCATGTGAGAAAAGCCTTTGGTGTCATGGGAAAAGGCAGACTAATCAATGTCTACGGCCCAACCGAATCAACGGTTTTCGCCACCTATTATCCTGTAGATGAAGCTCCGCCGATCGAAGCGCATTCTATTCCAATCGGAAAGCCGATTAACCAAACGGGTGCTTATATATTGAGCCAGCAAGGACAGCTTCAGCCGATTGGAATGGTCGGAGAACTTTGTCTCAGCGGCAAAGGACTTGCAAAGGGGTATTTGAATCGTCCTGATCTGACAAAAGAAGCCTTTATTACACATCCATTTGCTGCGGGAGAAAGGCTGTATCGTACGGGAGATTTGGCTTATTTTCGAGCAGACGGTCTGATTGAGTATGCAGGCAGAGTGGACGATCAGGTGAAAATTCGCGGCCACCGAATTGAGCTGACAGAAATTGAAGTCCACCTTCTCATGCATACAGGCGTAAAGCAAGCTGCCCTTATAACGGATCAGCATGGTTCGCAGCATACAAGGCTGCTCGCCTATATGACGTGTGAGGAGGAGTGGAAGGACAAAGTTGATGTGATCAAGTCAGGGCTGAAGGAGAAACTTCCGGCTTACATGCAGCCTCATGAACTGATCAGACTTGAGAAAATGCCGCTGACACCAAACGGAAAGGTTGATAAACGTCAGCTGCCAAAGCCAGAGGCGCCTCAAGGAAACCGCCATGTGAAACTTCCGGCAAATGAGGTAGAACAAAAGCTGCTTGTCATGTGGCGTGAAGTGCTTGAACGAGATGATATCAGTACAGATGACCATTTCTTTGAGCTTGGCGGACATTCTTTAAAAGCGATGTCGCTTTTATCAAAGGTGTCAAAGGAATTCGATGTTCAAGTGCCTATTCACTTGCTGTTTGAGACGCCGACAATTGAAGCAATCAGCCGTTATATTCAACAGCAGGATCATGAAGCTGCCGGCTATCTTGTATTCAATGAATCTCAAACTCCAACAGTCTTTGCTCTTCCGCCATTACCAGGCTACGGCTTTATCTATCAGGAAGCCGCCAACACGCTTGATAGCGTTCGTTTGATCGCTTTTGATTTTATTGAAGCTGATCACCGCATGATGCAATACGTTCAGCATATTCAGCACCTTCAGCCTGAAGGGCCGCTGACTTTGATGGGCTACTCTGGCGGGTGCTATCTGGCCTTTGAGCTCATTCAATCGCTTGAACAAGCAGGGCGGACGGTGGAAAAGGTCATCATGATCGATTCCTATAAAAAAATTGGAGAAAGTGATTTAGAAGGACGATCCATTGATGACGATATCGCAGCGATTGTCCATCAATCGAAGCAAAGTGAACTTGCCCAAGAAGAGCTCGTTCAAGAAGCGCTTGCTCAAAAAACGCGTGCCTATTATGAAACATTTGTGAAGGGGGTGAATCGAGGAAAGATACAAGCAGATATTGATTTCATCCAATCAGAAGAACAAATTGAGATTCCAGACTGGATGGGTCATTGGGAAGAAGCGACGACCGGTGCTTATCGCCATTATCAAGGCTATGGTCAACATGCTGACATGTTCAAAAACAAAGAATTTGCAGCTCAAAATGCCCAGTTGATCCAAAAGATCGTGAATCAAAAAAATAGAGAAGCTGTTTTGTAAACTTTAGATCAGGCAGGGGTGCACATTGGCAGCTCTGCCTGTCCAAAAAGGAAAGGAACTCATATGAAACCATCAATTATGAACCAATCAAATGTACATGAATCAATGGATACGATTTTACAAGATGTACAGAGAACCATTTTACAAACCAACGAAATCGAACGCTTCGCTGTTTTTTCTCGTGAAAAAACCATTCGACCGCGGCCATATCACCTCTCTCATTTATTTCTCGACAATCACATGGAGCAGGAGGCCGCAGTTCAATCGATACAGATGCAAACGGCTTCCCCTGCTTTAGCGGACATGCCGCCTGCCCTTTCCTATGGAGGGGATCTAGATGTTAAGGAAGGAGCCCAAACCTTGCAGGACGCCTTAACAGAGGCGGCAAAAACGACAAATGGGCTGACTTATATCGTCAATAGTGAAAATGAACTCACACAATCCTACGCGCAGTTAAAGGAGGACGCTGAGCGGGTTTTGACAGGTTTGAGGGCGCTCGGACTTGAACCGGGTGATCCTGTGTTCTTTCAGTTTTCATCCAATCATGCGATGGTAACAGCCTTTTGGGCGTGTGTGTTAGGGGGATTTGTTCCAACACTAGTGTCCGCTGCACCGACCTATCGTGAAATGAATGCCTCCGTGAAGAAGCTTCATCATGCGTGGAACCTGCTGGAGCATCCGCTCATTTTAACAGATGACTCGCTGATTGAAGAGGTGCAAGGCTTAGCATTATTGTGGCATACAGACAAGTTACGAGTCGCAGCCGTTGAACCGATGCTTTCTTTAGAAAGAGATATAGAGGCTTATCCAGCGTCACCGGATGATTCAGTCTTTTTTATCTTAACGTCTGGAAGTACAGGGATGCCCAAATGCGTAGAGCATTCTCATCGAAGTGTGCTGGCGAATGTCAAAGGAACAGTGGCAGCCAATGGGTTTACACAAGAGGATGTGTCGTTAGACTGGATGCCTTTAGATCATATTGGCGGCATTGTGATGTTTCACCTTGTCAATGTGTACACGGGCTGTGAGCAGGTTCGGGCAAGAACAGATGATTTTATCGCTCAGCCGCTGCGCTGGCTTGACTGGATGGACCGCTACCGTGCAACGAAGACATGGGCGCCTAACTTCGCATTTGCGATGATCAATGATTATGAGAAAGACATTTCGTCAGGATCTTGGGATCTTTCTGCTATGACTTGTATGATCAATGGGGCAGAAGCGGTCGTACCGAAGACGATTCACCGATTTTTACACTTGCTGGCTCCGCACGGCTTAAAGGGAGACGTCATTAGACCGGCTTTCGGCATGTCTGAAATCTCTTCAGCTGTTGTCTTCTCTTTTGCGATAGAGCGGGGAGATGAAAGCAGCGGGGTTCTAACCTTTGAGGAAACATCACTCACAGAGCAGCTAAGACCAGCGGAGGCACGTGAGACAGGAACTGTCAGCTTTACAGAGCTGGGAAGACCGATTCCTGGTATCACGATTCGTATTGTTAATCATCAGCATGAGCTTCTTCCCGAAGATCATATTGGCAGTGTTCAAATTAAAGGGCCGACGACAATGAAGGGCTATTACAAGAATGACGAAGCGAATCAAGAAGTCTTTCAAACAGACGGCTGGTTCCACACAGGGGATTTAGGTTTTCTGCACGAAGGAAGGCTGACATTAACCGGAAGAGAAAAAGACATGATCATCATCAACGGGAAAAATTATCACAACTATGAAATAGAAGTCATTGCAGAGGAAGTACCCGGCGTCGAAACGAGCTTTGTAGCCGCCTGTTCCGCTCGGATGGAAGCATCTGCATCCGACGAGCTGATTCTCTTTTTTACACCGAAGCTGTATGAACCTTCTTATATCATGAGGGCAAGTCAGACTATTAAATCCCATATTGCAACAAAAATGGGGCTGTCAGCATCGCGCGTGATTCCTGTCCAGAAGCATGCCTTTCCGAAAACAAGCTCTGGAAAAATAGAAAGGGCACAGCTCAAGAAGCGATGGCAGGAAGGCGAATTTGATGAAATCATTAAGGAGCTGGACATTAGACTTGAAAATGAACACACCTTGCCTGATTGGAGTTTACAAAAAAAGTGGACACCTGCTCCGCTTTATAAAGCTGAAAAACAAACAGCAGGGGACACGGTGATCTTTGCAGACACATTAGGGCTGACAGATCAATTGAGATCCCTTTCAAGCAATGAACAAACTTATATTACGGTTGAACCGGGTCAAGCATTCACACAACTCACACAAACACACTTCATCATCCACCCGAATCGGCCGTCTGACTACGAACAACTCTTTGAGACGCTCCGTTCGTATGGCGTTTCGGTGAAACAAATCATTCACCTTTGGAACTACACAACTCAAGAAGACACACTTCATGCGGCGTTGGCGAAAGAAGCACAGGAAGCTGGCAGCATGAGTGCATTATATGTAACAAAAGCGATCGCTGCCTATGAGGAGCCGGTAGAGATCACCTTTGTCTCTGCTCATGCGATGAATTTGCCAGAAGATCAAACACATGATGTGGAGAAAGCAACGACAGCAGGACTGATGACAGCTGTTCAGCATGAATGGCCGTTTATCAAGGTGCGGTGTCTTGATTTTTCTCTGGCAGAACCGGACGCTGGCCGTTCTCATGCATCATCAATCATGACAGAGCTCACACATGACACAAGCCATCATATCGCCGCTTATCGCGAAGGTGTTCGTTATACTCCTCTTTTAACACCGCTTCATCTGGAAAAAGAACAAAGGATGAAGAAACCGCCATTTGAATCATCCGGGCTTTATGTGATGACAGGCGGGCTTGGCGGCATTGGACGAATGCTGAGTGAGCACCTGCTGACATCCTATCAAGCGCAACTTGTGCTGGTTGGAAGAAAGGCGAGAGAGGCTTTATCTATGGAGCAGCAAGACGTATTGATTTCACTTGAGAAACTAGCGGAAAAGCGCGGAGGCACAGTTCTTTATGAAAAAGTAGACATCACTGACGCAAAAGCCATTGAAGAACTGATCTCAAGACAGGAGACGGCTTTAGGCAAAAGGCTTCATGGCGTTATTCATTTCGCTGGCATCATTCAAGAAGAGCTGCTTCGTGATATGACGTCTGTGTCATTACATGCGATGTACGAAGCGAAGGTATATGGCACGATTGCGCTTCATGAAGCAGCCTCTAAACGGCACAATGTCTTATTCCTTTCTAGCTCGTCAGCGCGAACGTTAAAGGGCGGGATGACCGTTGGGGCTTATTGTGCAGCCAATGAGTTCGTTGAACAATTTGCTCATTATCAGAGGCTGACATCTTCAGTGAAGCCGTATTGCTTTAGCTTTAGCATGTGGGATGAGACCGGAATGAGTGAAGGCTCAATGATCAAAGGCATGCTAAAAGAAAGGGGCTATCTCCCGATTTCAAAACGGGCGGGCATTCAAACAATGCTAGCATGTTTGATGACAGAGGCTCCTCTCATTTATATCGGGTTGGATCGATCGAAGCAGGAAATTCAAGAAATGATACAAGGGGAGATACAAACAGAGCAGGCCGTATATGTCTTTTTCAAGACCGATCAAACAAAGGCTGTTGAAGAAAGGCTGTATCAGTCCATTTATACGTGTATACTGTCTCGTCTCTCTGGTGAATGTTCCGTCCATCTATATCCTGAAGAATACTGGAAAGAAACAGAGGATGGGATGCCGGACGAAGTGCATTTCAATGAATTAATAGAGGAAAGTGGACATGCTTCAGAGGACAGAGCACCTCAAACCGAGACGGAGAAACTCTTGGCACACATTTGGTCCGAGCTGCTTGATGTCTCAAACATCAGCTGTGGTGATCATTTCTTTTTACTCGGAGGTCATTCGCTCAAGGCAACGCAAATGCTGTCTGCTGTTAGACAAAAAACGGGATTTGACGTACCGCTCGCTGTTCTTTTTGAGCATACGAGACTTGGAGAGTTAGCGGACTGGATGGATTCACATGCCAAAGCCGATGAAGCAATTCCGATACGGAAGATAGAAAAGGGTCAGGAGCTTCCGATGTCCTATGCCCAGCAAAGACAATGGTTTCTCTATCAATTACAGCCCGATCTGCCATTATACAATAATACAATTTCCTTTCGGATGAATGGACCTTTAGATGTAAAGGTGCTTCAACGCAGCCTGCAGGAAATGGTGCAAAGGCATGAATCACTCAGAACATCCTTTGCGATGAACGGCGATGAACCGGTACAGATCATACATGAGCATATGATTCTTCCAGCGCTTGAGGTGGTTGATGTATCAGATTTGGCATCACAGGAAGAAAAAGAACAAAAAGCGGCTGAGTGGGCGAAAAAAGAAGCGGGCACACCTTTCCGCTTAGAGCATGATGCACTTTTTCGCGCGAAACTGATTCGACTGTCAGAAACAGATCATTTGCTGCTGATGTCCATTCACCACATCGTGTCAGATGGCTGGTCGATTGGCATTGCCGCAAGGGAGCTGTCCGAATGGTATACAGCGATGATCGAGGGGAGGGAGCCTGATCTCTCACCGCTGCCGATTCAATATGCAGATTACGCACTTTGGCAGAAGGAGTATTTGACTGGAGAAACACTGCATCAGCAGCTTTCTTATTGGAAGGAGCAATTTGCGGTACCTGTGGAAGAGTTGCTGCTGCCGTATGATTATACGCGGCCGGCCGTTCAATCTTACAGAGGAAAGACGAAAAAATACCGCCTGTCGAAGCCGCTGTCTGAGCAGCTGGCTGCTCTTTCTAAAAATACAGACAGCACCCTTTATATGACATTACTTTCGGCTTTCTCTACCTTGCTGCATCGATTGTCTTCACAGGATGAGTTTGTCATTGGATCCGTCATTGCCGGGAGAAATCGAGCAGAGATGGAGCAGCTCATCGGATTTTTCGTGAATACACTGGCACTTCGGATCGATCATAGCGGGAATCCGGCTTTCACAGAGCTATTAGAGCGAGTGAAGAAAACAACAATGGGCGCCTATGCGCATCAGGATGTGCCGTTTGAGATGATCGTAGATGAGCTGAATATTGTACGTGAGGCTGGCAAGCAGCCGCTGTTTCAGGTCATGTTCGTTCTGCAAAACCTGCCCCTTGAAGCTTCTCCAATGGGTGAGGCGACATCCGTTTTAGCCATTGAGGATAACGATACGGCTAAATTTGATCTATCCCTGTTTGTTTTTGAAGGAGCGGAGGGTCTTCAATTAAAACTGGAGTATGATGCAGATTTATTTTCTGACGACACGATGGATCGGTTCCTTTGTTACTACGAGCAGCTGCTTGCATGTATTTGTGAAAATCCAGCACAGCCGATCAGACAAATGAATTATCTGCCAGAGAAAGAGAGGCAGCAGCTGCTCTATGAATGGAGCGGCAAAACAGAACAACCAGCAGGCCCGCTTCTCATCACAGAACGGTTTGAAGCGCAGGTGAAAAAGACACCTCATGCGATCGCCCTCGAATCGGGGGAATACCAGTGGACGTATCAGGAGTTGCAAGAGAAAGTCGATCGGCTTGCTGCTTATTTGCAGCAGCGAGGAGTGAAGCCGCATGAACCAGTAGGGCTTCTGATCGACAGGTCGCCTGAAATGATTTTTGGGGTGCTGGCAATTGTAAAAGCAGGCGGGGCCTATGTCCCAATTGATCCTGAATATCCAGAAGCACGCATTGATTATATGCTCAGGGATACAGGTATTCAGCTGTTACTAACAAAAAATGAATGGCTGAAACAAGTCTCGATCAGTCAAACCGAGCTCATTTGTCTTGATCAGGGGTATGAAGAGTTTTTATCAGAGGTAGAATTCAAACCTGCTGCTTTAAAACCTGATGGACTTGCTTATATCAATTACACATCAGGATCAACCGGTCAGCCAAAAGGGGTTTTAATTCCGCATCAAGCGGTCATCCGGCTTGTATGTGAAACAGATTATGTCACCCTTGATGAACATACGCGCATTTTACAAATCGCGAGCTTTTCCTTCGATGCCTTTACGTATGAAATATGGGGAGCCCTGCTCAACGGAGGAAGACTGATACTGACCGATCGAAATACGATTTTATCAATGGATACGCTGGCTGACACGCTGACATCTTACAAGATCACAACAGGATTTCTGACAGTGCCGCTGTTTAACCGGTTAACAGAGGAACATCCAGAAGCTTTATGTGGATTCGAAGCATTATTGGTCGGTGGTGATGCTTTATCAGCTGCTCATATCCGTAAAGCGCTGCCGTATTTACCTGAAGGCCTTTTAAACGGCTATGGACCAACTGAGAATACGACGTTCTCCTGTGTGCATCACATTCGGGCACTGGATGACGGGCAGACCACGGTTCCTATCGGTCAGCCAATTGCGTATTCACAAGCCTATGTACTAGACGACCAGCTGCAGCCGGTTCCGCAAGGTGTTATTGGAGAGATCTATGTAGGCGGTACAGGGCTTGCACTCGGATACCTTGGAGATGAAGAAAAAACATCGCAATCATTTATCCCGCATCCTTTCCAAGAAGGAGCGCGTTTATATAAAACAGGCGATATGGGCCGCTGGCTGCCAAACGGCATCATCGACTGCCTTGGAAGAATCGATCATCAAGTAAAAATTCGCGGACACCGCGTCGAATGCGGAGAAATTGAAGCCGCTATGCTGCGCTTTGAAGACATCATAGAATGTGCGGTCATTCCGCATCAGCATGAGAGTGGTCATAAGCGTTTGATCGGTTATTTTGTCCAAAAGGGCAGCATGACCACGCAAGACATTCGCCATCAATTAAAAGAAATACTCCCAGATTATATGGTTCCAAGCTTATTAATAGAGCTGGAGGAACTCCCGCTCACGGCAAATGGCAAGGTAGACCAAAAACGTCTCCCGCCGCCAGAGTGGAAGCAGGAAGAAGTGGACAAACCGGCTGACAGGGCACTCAGTGAGGAAGAACGTGTACTGGAAAAAGTGTGGACTCAGCTGCTCGGTACTCCTTCGATTGGCGTACATGATAACTACTTTGAGCTTGGCGGAGATTCAATTATTGTTATACAAATGGTGGCGCGCTTAGCACAGGAAGGCTACGTCATTCAGCCGAGAGATGTATTTGAAAAACAGACGATTTCACAGCTGGCACTCGCAATGAAAAGGGCAGATGTTTCTGTAACCTATGATCAGTCGCCTGTCACAGGAGCTGTTCGCCTGCTTCCGATCCAATCATGGTTCTTTGAGCAATCATTGACAAACCAAGATTATTGGAATTTATCAGCGCATATGGAATTCAAGCAATCCATACAGCTAAAGCAGCTGACACAGGTTCTCTCAAAAATTGTCGATCATCACGATATGCTGAGAGCGGTATATACAAAAGCAGCAGATGGCTCGTGGATTCAAACCATTCGTGCGCCTGGCATCACCCCTTGTGTCACCTTCTTTGATTTGACGGGTGTTTCTCAGAAAGAAGCGCTGGAACAAATCCGCATGGAGACCGCCGCTTGTCAAGGAACGTTGTCATTAGAGCGAGGAGAATTGATCAAAGCCATCCTTTTTCACACAAGTAATGGTACGTCAGAACTCTTTATCGCTGCCCACCATCTTGTGATGGATGGAATCTCATGGCGCATCATACAGGAAGACCTATTAAATGGACTGAAGCAGCTTGCGGCAGGGCAGGAAATCGAGCTTGCAAAGAAAACGGCGTCCTATCAGCAGTGGGCAGATGCTCTTTATGAATATGCACAAACCGATCAATTACAAGAGCAGGTTCCTTTTTGGCAAAAGATCACGAGCCAAGAGGAAGAGGGTTCTCCTTTTCAAACACCTGCGCTTTTCAATATAGAAGAACATGCAGAGATCCTGTCTATTCAATTGACGAAGGATCAAACAGATATTTTACTAAGACAGGCATCACAAGCGTACCGAACAGAGGTAAACGATTTACTCTTATCAGGACTCACGCAAGCCGTTGGAAAGCCACTACTCATTACGTTAGAAGGGCACGGACGCGAGGATTTATTTGAACAGATGGATTTGTCACGAACAGTCGGATGGTTTACAAGTTCTTATCCTATTTTTATTCCTTTTATTCAAACCGATGTTGAGAGACAAATCAAAGATGTCAAAGAAACCTTAAGAGCTGTGCCGCAAAAAGGAATCGGCTATGGCTTGCTTCAATACATGACAGCATCTCGTTTACTCAAAAAAGCAGCGCCGCAGATGAGCTTTAATTATCTTGGACAGTTAGATCAAATAGACGGTGAAGCACATCTTTATTTAGCAGATGAACGAAATGGACATGTACATGATCCAAAAGCAGAAAGACAGCATTTGATCGATGTGTACGGATATGTTGTGAACGGTCAGCTTCAGATGAATTTTATGATCCATCGTGAACTGCTTCAGTATGAAGAGGTGCGCTTGTTACCTGAACGATTCAAAGAAAAAATGGAGGATATTCTGACGCATTGTATAGAGACAAAAGGCGGCTTTACACCATCTGATTTTCCAATGGTTCAGCTGACACAAAAGCAAATCGATGAGCTTCCAGAGAATGTAGTGGATGTGTATCCACTATCTCCAATGCAGCAAGGGATGCTGTTTCATGCACTATTAGATCAAGCATCACAGGCGTATTTTGGTCAAGTGCATATGACGCTCGAAGGCTTAACGGACGGCGCAGCCTATGAAAAGGCCTGGAATCTGCTTGTAGAGCGTCATTCGATTTTGCGGACAACATTTGCTTGGGAAGGGCTAAAGGAGCCTGTTCAGTTGATTCAATCAGAAGGAAGCATTCATCTCACTCAGCACGATGTGCGCCACCTGAGTGAAACGGATCAGAAGGAAGCCATCAAGCAATATTTGCAAACAGATCGTTTAAAGGATTTCAAACTAGAGGATATGAATGAACCACTGATTCGTATTGCTTTATTCCATCGAGATGAAAACACATGCACGTTTGTTTTTAGCTTTCATCATATTTTAATTGATGGCTGGAGCTTGTTCAGCTTTATTGAAGAATCCTTTTCTTTGTATCGCTCTCTTGTGGATGAACGGGAGATGGATCTTCCTGCTGTACGTCCATATAAAGATTTTATCGAGTGGCTGCAAAAGCAGGATCAAGAGAAGGCGCTAGAGTTCTGGAAACGTTATATGTCAGGAGTAGAGGAGGCTACCCCGCTTCCAGGAGACGGCGGGCATGTTTCGGATGAAGAAGCAGGTGTTGATCAGCTAAGTATCAAACTAACGCCCGAGATGCAGCAGAAACTCGAAGAGATGACAGGCAAGAAGAAGGTGACAATGAGCACCTTGATTCAGACAGCATGGGGGCTGCTTTTGCATCTTCATTCAGGATCAGAGGATGTCGTATTCGGAGTGACAGTATCAGGACGGCCGGCGGACTTACCACAGGTTGAAAGCATGACAGGGCTCTTTATTAACACATTGCCGCTCCGTTTGCCGATCACGCCAGAGTGGACCATTTCCAAGCTGCTGGCACATACACAAGAAACAGTATTTCAGATGCGGGAATTCGAATATACCGTACTGCCAGATATTCAGCAGCTGACCCACATTCCGAATGGAGATTCATTGTTTAACAGCATTGTCGTGTTTGAAAACTATCCGATTGAATCTATCGAGCCATACGGAGTACGCATTTTAGATATTGCGAGTCATGAAGAAACGAACTATGACCTGACCCTTGTGGCAGTTCCGGGAGATACACTTGAGCTGCGGGTCACATACCGCTTCAATCAATATACAGAAAAGCAAATACAATCGCTGATGCAGCAGCTGATTCACACACTTGAAGCCATGACAGAACAAATGGAGATACCTCTCTCTTCCTTCACGATCGTCACGAATGAAGAAAAAGAGCAGATGATCACCGATTGGGCGAAAAACGCACAAGTCAGCGTGCTGTACCCAGATCAAGAAGAGGTCTATTCAGGTGTACATGATCCTTCCTGTGAGACGGAAATATACGTCCTGAGCGAAGAGCATCAGCTTATGCCGGTAGGATTTTCTGGAGATATTTTTATCGGCGCAAAGGATATTAAAGCACTTTGCGGGGAGCTTGCCGATTGGATGGAGACGCATAAAATTCCGCATCCATTCAAACATCAAACTGGCGAATACCTCTATCCGACAGGGGATGTCGGCGTTTGGACTGAAGAAAACAAGATTCAGATTTTGGATTGGATGTAGGAGGAGAAGAAACGATGTTAGTGAGTAGACGAAAAGGACATGCAGCAAATCATATCGTCAGAATCAACGGAAAACGGATGGATCTTAAAGCATTAGAGCAAGTCATGATGCTTCATTTTCCACTAAAGGAATGTGCAATCATTCCAAAGAAAAATCAAGAAGGCAGTCTATCGCTTGTGCTATTTGCACAGGCGAAGGACTCTTCGCTGACAAGGGAGGATCTGATGAAAGGTCCGCTTCATCCTCATGAAGTGCCAGCCGCTCTCGTCTTATTACCTTCTTTGCCAAAGACAGAAAGTGGAGCAGTCGACACAGAGGCACTGCTTTCAATTGAAATCATAGATCAAGAGGAATTAAGAAAGATAGAACAGCGCACCAAAGCTATAGATGGAGTAGAGGCAGCGGCCGCTTTCATTGAAAGTCAGTCAGAAAAACGCACGCCCTATCACTTAGATGACCTGTTTCCTGATCGACAGCGTACTCAAGGGAACGGACCGATTTCGAAAAGTGAAGCGGGCAAAACAAAACAATCATCTGTCCATGAGAAGCCGCCCGCACTTGTGTATGGCGGAGATGTGATCAAAAAACCAGGCACACCTGTCACGCTGACAGAGGTGCTGATTCGATCAGCCTTTATGTCACCAGACCGCGGGGTGACTTATATAAAAGAAGGCGGGCGTACGTTGACCCAAACCTATCCTGAATTATTAACAAGCGCTGAACGGGTTCTGTCCGGTTTAAGGGCAGCAGGACTGACAAACGGCGATCAAGTGTTACTTCAATTGAAAGATCATCAAGATTTTATCACGGTGTTCTGGGGCTGTATTCTCGGAGGAATCATTCCGACCCCGGTCTCTGTGCCGCCTGTTTATGATGAAATGAATCAAGGTGTGAATAAGCTGAAGGGCGTGTTTCAGCTGCAAAATGAACCTTTCATTATTACGAATGAAGCAAGTGTTGAGGACATTGCTGGGCTGCGTGAGACATTTGAAGCAAAGGTCATACCTATCTTAACAATTGAAGCATTGCTGGCATATGAACCAGATGAACAGCATTATGAGCCGGAGCCGGATGAGCCTGTGCTGCAGCTGCTGTCTTCAGGAAGTACGGGTGTACCAAAGTGTATCCGTCATCATCATCAAAGCATTTTATCTAGAATTGTGGCCTTTGAGCAGGTAAACGGCTTTACACATGAGGATGTGTCACTTAACTGGATGCCGCTTGATCATGTTGGTGGAATTGTCATGTTTCATGTACATGACGTCTACCTCGGCTGCCAGCAGATTAGTCCCTCCATCGATCAATTTATCGAGCGGCCGATGGTGTGGCTGGATTGGGTAGAAACATACGGTGTCACAAGGACATGGGCGCCAAACTTTGCCTTTGCCATGATGAATGAATATGAGGACGACATTCGTAAGGGGAGCTGGGATCTGTCCACTCTGACTTATATCATGAATGCAGCCGAAGCGGTTGTCCCGAAAGTCACACAGCGCTTCATGCACATGATGGGACAGCACGGATTAAACCGCCATGCAATGGTACCTGCATACGGCATGTCAGAAACATCCTCAGCCATTGTTCAGTCAAAAAAATTCATGCGGAACGGTGAACAGGATGGACAGCTGACGATTGATCAAACCTCGTTAACAAGTGAGATTGAATATGTGACGCACGATCATCCGAACAAGATGACGTTTACAGAAGTCGGCACGCCGATTCCATCTGTATGGATTCGAATTGTAGATGAGCATCACGAGGTGCTGCCAGAAGATCAGGTTGGGCGCTTGCAGGTGAAAAGTCCAACAATTATGATGGGCTACTATCAAAATGAGGAAGCCAATCAAGAAGTATTTGCGGAAAACGGCTGGTTTCACACGGGGGATTTAGGCTTTATTCACGAAGGGCGTCTCGTTCTGACCGGTCGAGAAAAAGACATCATTGTCATCAACGGCGCTAATTATTTGAATTACGAAATTGAAGCGGTTGTAGAAGAGGTGGACGGGGTGGAAGTCACCTTTGCCGCTGCGTACGGCATTTACAATCCCGAATCAAGCAATGACACGCTTGCCGTCTTTTTTGTCTCACAAAGGGATTCAATAGAGGAACAAATCACGATGATTCAACAGATTAGAGAAGCTATCATTCGAAAAATCGGCATAGAGCCTGATCACATCATACCGGTGAAAAAAGATCAATTTCCGAAAACGGAGAGTGGGAAAATTCAGCGTGCCCAGTTAGGCGTAGCACTAAAAGAAGGAGCCTTCCGTGACATTGAACAGGCACTGGATCTTGCTTCTGAAAATGAACAAACACTCCCAGATTGGTTTTTCAAACGCATTTGGGCTAAGGAGCATATCGGTCCAACTCAGCCTTTTGCTGACCATGTACTCGTTTTCGAGGATGAAAAAGGACTTTATCAATCGCTTTACGCCCAATTTGAACAAAAGAATCAGCCATATATTTCTGTGAGAAAAGGGCATGAATTTTTGCGTCTTTCCAAAGGGATGTACCAGATGAACCCGAGAATCAAGGGGGATTACGTCAGGCTCGTTGCAGCACTTGAAGCAGATGAACTAAAGACAGAGCGCATGCTCCATCTGTGGAATGTGTCAGACAAAGAAGACATCGTTGATCCGGCGCAGTTCAAAGAGCTGCATGCCTGCACCAATCAATCCATTTTGTACTTGTATCAAGCATTGAGACAAGCAAATAAAGAGCTCATCCGTCTTGTCGTTGTGACAAAAGGTGGTCAATTTGTGAAGCCTGAAGACGATCTTCATGTAGAGAAAACGCCGCTTGTAGGTCTGCTAAAAACCATTCCGCAAGAATGGGAAGGAGCAGAGGTGTCTCATCTTGATATTGAAGCGGAGAATGTAGAACAGGATGCCAAGCATATTGCGGAAGAATTGTCTGCGATTCATATAAAAGCGGAGGTATCTTACCGAAATGGAGACAGATTCGTACCAAAGCTGGAAAAAGTCGATATGCTCGAAGCGCCTCAAACAGAAGGGTTTTTAGAATATGAAGGTCTTTATTTATTAACTGGAGGACTTGGCGGGATTGGATTTGAGCTGTCTAAGCAAATGCTCCAATTTGGCTTAAAGCTCGTATTGATCGGACGGACATCTCTGGAAGACAGCTTGGAAAAGAAAGAAGCCTTCTCACAGCTAAAAGATATTGGTGACGTCATTTATATCCAAGCGGATGTGACCGATTTACGTGACATCGAGCAGGCGATTTATAAAGCAGAAAAGCATTTTGGACAATCAATTCGGGGGGTGCTGCATTTAGCCGGTGCTGGTAATGTGTCTGAGCATTTTCAGCAGGTGGACAAGTATACACTAGCTCATACGTCAGAAGAGGATTTCACAAAAGAAATGTCAGGGAAAGCAGATGGAGCTTGGGTCCTGCAGGAAGCCTTTAAGTATGATCCGACAGTACCGCTTGTCTTTTTTGGATCGGTCAATGGCTTTTTTGGCGGCACAACATTTGGGGCATACTCTGCGGCCAACAGCTTTTTAGATGGACTCGCGCATGCTCTCACCTTTCAAGAAGGAAGACGAGCGATCTCTTTGAACTTCAGTATGTGGGATAATCTCGGTTTGTCTAAGGGGCATACCGGAGCAGCTCTCACCGTTCGCAAAGGATTTCAATTGATTGGAAAGAAGCAAGGTCTCCATTCATTATGTCTAGGTGTCCGGCTGAATGAAGCGCATCTGTTTATCGGTCTGGACGGAGCAAATCCAGACATCGCCGGGTATCTTCAGCCAGCTCCAATACCGGTCTTTGAGAAAAAGCTTTTTTACACCGTTCATCTTGGCAAAGAAGTGCATGTTGAAGAGATCACGAGCGTCGCAGCAGGCAAATGGGACATTCAGCAAGTACAGGAAATACCGAAAAAACAAGATGGCTCTATTGATCTTGAAGCCCTCAAACTGAATCATGACAAAAATGCACAAAGACTTGAAAAGCAATTGCCAGAAACGAAGACAGAGCAGCTTCTTGCCGCCATTTGGGAGGACATTTTAGATGTAGATCGTGTGTTTAAAGAGGATCAATTCTTCGACCTTGGCGGACATTCACTAAAGGCGACTCAAACCATATCTCGGATCAATCATGAATTTTCAATTAAGGCGCCTTTAAAAATATTATTTGAAAGCAAACATCTGGCACATCTGGCGCAAATGGTTGATGACATCAAAGGGACGCCAGCCGTTCAGGAAGCCAAAATTCCAAAGCTTGAAAAGCAAACGAGCTATGAGCTGTCACATGCCCAGAAGCGTATTTGGTTCTTATCGACATTAGAAAAGAGCCATCATTACAATATATTAGGTGCTTGGAAGCTGACAGGACCATTACACATTCAAGCATTAACAAAAGCGATTGGTCTTTTAACAAAGCGGCATGAAGCACTTCGGGCAGTATTTAAATCACTTGGCGGCAAGCCGGTTCAACTCATTCGTGAAGACCTTCCGCCATCTGTCACAGTGGCAAATTTCTCGTTATTTAATGAAAAAACAAGAGCGAGAAGACTCAAGCAGCTCATTCAGCAAGAGGCAGAACGCGTCTATGATTTAGAAAGAGGACCTCTTGCGCAGTGGACGATAGTAGATATGGGCAAGGAGGAGTATTATCTCCTTTGCGCGCAGCATCACATCATTTCAGATGCATGGTCACTCAGCCTGCTCATTCAGGAGTTAGAAGTGGCATATGACGCACTGCTTGCAGATGAAACGCCGCAGCTCCCAGCCTTAGAAATCGAATGGACGGATTATGTACATTGGGAAAATGAACAATTAAAGCATCATCAAGAAGATCAAACCTATTGGCTCAATACGTTACAAGGTGAACTTCCAGTGCTGGAACTGCCGTTTGACCGTCCTCGTCCGCCGGTTCAAACATTTAACGGTGCTACAGAGCAAATCGTACTGGATGAACCGCTTATCCGCCGCTTGCAGGCTTTGTCCAAGCAGCAGGGCACGACGCTGTTCATGACGATGCTGTCCGCGTACTACGTCTTGCTTCACAAGCTGTCCGGACAGACAGATATCATTATTGGATCACCTATAGCAGGGCGGGATGCCAAGCAATCAGAGCAGCTTGTTGGGATGTTTGTGAATACACTTGCGCTGAGACAGGACGTCTCAACAGCAGAGACGTTCGCTGATCTCTTGGAAAATGTGAAGGAGATGACGTTAAAAGCCTTTGAGCATCAGCATTATCCATTTGACAAGCTTGTCGATGATCTTTCGTTAGATCGAGACTTAAGCCGGTCACCTATTTTTCAGGCGGCCATGGGGTATGTCACCGATTCGCTCGATGTAAATCTCAAAGGGCTGACAAGTGAACATGTGATGGTCCATCATACAGTATCTAAATTTGATCTCACCCTGCATATATTTGAACAGGAAGAGCAGCTGTCGATTCATGTGGAATACAATACGGATTTATTTGATCAAGAGACTATCCAACGTTATATGAACTATTATCTCCATTTGTTAGATGGCATGACGGCTCAGCCTGAGCGTACATTTGCTGATTATTGCTTAATGGACAAAGCGGAACAGGCGGCCATGATTATAGGAAAAAATCAAACAGATACGCTATATCCAAAGCGTACGCTTCAAGAACTGTTTGAAGAGCAGGTGCAGCGTGATCCGCATCGTATTGCCTTGTCCTATATGGATGAGCACATGACGTATGAAGCCTTGGATGAGAAGGCGACAAAGCTTGCTGCTTACTTGCAGTCAAAAGGAATTGGACCAGGCTCCCTTGTACCGATGCTATTTGATCGCTCCTTTGACATGATTGTGTCGGTCCTAGGAATCGTCAAATCTGGTGCTGCGTATGTTCCGATGTCACCTGAATATCCTGATGCACGCATCCGTCTCATCGTTCGTGATACGCAAAGCGATGTGATCATCACCCAGTCTCATCTTGCAGATCGTCTCGTAGACTTTACAGGCACAAAGATTGTCATGGACAAGCCAATACTAGAAACAAATGCAGTGTATCAAAGAGAAGCATCGATCATAGGGGAAGACCAAATAGCCTATGTCAACTACACATCAGGCTCAACAGGTACACCAAAAGGCGTGATGCTCCCTCATGCAGGAGTTGTCCGCTTGGTTAGAGAAACAAATTATATAAAGCTCGGTCCAGATGACAAAATGCTTCAGCTCTCAAACTATGCTTTTGATGCCTTTACATTTGAATTATGGGGAATGCTGCTGAATGGCGGTCAGCTGATTCTGCTCCCAAAATATGCAGCACTGAATATGGACGAATTAACGCAGTTCATCAAAACGCATCAAGTCACAGCCAACTGTCTGCCAACCGCTTTATTTAATCGATTGGTGGAGCATGATCCAAAAAGTGTGGCAGGCTACCGCACATTACTCGTTGGCGGGGAAGCCATGTCAAGTGAGCATGCACGAAAGGCATTGCTGCATATGGAAGGTGTGCTCGTCAATGCTTACGGTCCAACAGAAAACACGACATTAGCCACAACACATCAAGTCACACACGTGCCAGCAGGCGCAAAATCAGTTCCAATTGGTGTGCCAGTGTCGAATTCAACTGTCGTCATACTGGACGATGCGCTCAATCCAGTACCAGCAGGCGTCAAAGGAGAAATTTATATCGGCGGAACTGGCCTTGCGAAAGGCTACCTTCATGATCCAGAGCAGACAAAGGAGCGGTTTATTGATAATCCTTTCCATGAACTAAAGGGAGACAAACTGTATCGTTCAGGCGACCTTGGTACATGGCGGTCAGATGGCACTATTGAATATCTTGGCCGAAAAGATCATTTGGTGAAAATTAGAGGCTACCGAATTGAATGCGGAGAAATTGAGACAGCCCTGCTCAAGCATCCACAAGTCAAAGAATGTACAGTCATCGCCAAAACGTATGGCAGCTCAAAACGGCTGGCGGCCTACCTTGTGACAAACGGAGAAAATCCTGTTCCGGGCTGGAAAGCCTTTTTACAGGAAAGCCTGCCAGGCTATATGATTCCAAGTTACTTTGTCGTACTGGATGAAATGCCGGTGACAACGAACGGAAAGGTTGATCAAAAAGCACTGCCAGAGCCAACAGAAACAATCTCCCTTTCTGATAATGACGATAAACCGGTCACTGAAACGGAGGAGCGGATTGTCGCAGCTTTCAAGGAAGTACTTGGTGTGAAACAAGTAGGTATGCATGACTCCTTCTTTGATCTGGGCGGCGATTCCATCATGAGTATTCAGGCTGTCGCCAAATTAAAAGAAAAAGGTGTTCGTGTTGATCCAAAATGGATTTTCATGCACCCGGCGCCTGCCCAGTTAGCCGCACATTTAGAATCAGTGCCAGAAGCCGCTGAGAACATCGAAAGGTCTCCGAAGGACTATGTGATTGAGCTGAAAAAAGGCGACCCAGCCGAACCGAGAATATTCTTTGCACCGCCAGCTGGTGGAACGGTGATGGGCTATATCGATGTTGCTAAGCTTATGACACATCAAGGCGCTGTGTACGCCTTGCAGTCTCCTGGCCTATATGAGGATGAAGAGCCGCAATTCCTCCATTATACGGAGCTTGTGACCCTTTTTATTGAAGCCATTGAAACGTTCTACCGTCCGGGCATTGACTATCTCGCAGGGCATTCAATGGGCGGGCATCTTGCCTACGGAATGAATCAGCGGCTCTGCCATGCAGGAAAAGCACCGAAAGGACTCATCATTTTAGATACGGTCCCAGTGCTAAGAGATGAGGCAGATCAGGCACTTCATGCCGATATGAACGAAGAAGAAGTAAAAATGCTCGCACTTGTCCTTGGAATGGGGAATCTGGTCGGCATTCAGCCAGAAGCTTTACAAGGATTGAGCTTCCAAGAAGTGAAGCAGAAAATACTCAAAGAGGCAGAAAAGGATGAAGTTGTTCATCAATTCATGAATGATCAATATTTAGATAAATATTTGCAAATGCAAACGCATAATACGATCATGTCACAAGCCATTGAATTAGAAAAAGAACCATTCCCTGTGCCATTTTATATTGTCCAAAGCAGTGATCACGCAAGCGATTTCCAGAAGAAGTTCGCAGACTGGGAGGCTTATACGAAAGAGTCGTGCTCGTATTACCACATCAAAGGCGACCATGTCACCATGATGAAAAGACCGCAGGCAGATGAACTGGCACGGATTCTTCAAACGATTATAAAGGGGTAAAGACGTATGAATCAGTTATTGAAAACCTTTGAAAAAAAATCAGATCTCATTCAGCTTATTTGTTTTCCTTTTGCCGGCGGATATTCCGCCTCATACCGTCCGCTCTTTGAACAGCTAAAAGACGTGGCCGAAGTCACAGCAGCAGAGCCCCCAGGGCACGGCACCAATCTCATGCCGCTTGAATCAAGCATTGACCGGCTGGCAGAGCTGTATAAAGAAGGACTCACGAACAAATTGAACCGCCCATTTATTCTGTTCGGACATTCAATGGGAGGACTTGTGGTATACAGACTAACCCAGCTGCTAGAAAAGGAAGGAATTTATCCCGCAGCAGTGGTGATCTCAGCCATTCAGCCTCCGCAAACTAAACGGCAGATGCTGACCCATTTATCCAATGAAGCATTTGTACAGCATATTGCCGAAATGGGCGGGATTCCAAAGGAATTATTAGAGAACAAACCAATGATGGATTACTTTACACCGTCATTGCGTGCAGACTACCGGGCACTGGAAACTTTTCAGCACACAGATCAATCGATCATCGATACACCTGTTTATTTATTCAATGGAAAGCAAGATGAGAAATGCATACAGGATGCAAGCGGCTGGCTAAAATGGGTTAAAACCATCGAACGCACCAATTTCGATGGAGGCCACATGTACATCAACACACACCTTGAGCCATTTGCAGAGCAGATGAGGCATGTCATTGAGCTTGCAGCCAAGCAGCAATTGATTAGACATTAAAAAGAAAGCGGCTCTCTATAAAGAGGCCGCTTTTTCTTATGAATGCTGTTTCTTCACGACATTCCCGCCAATTACTCCGCCAATGACCAGCACCCCTCCGATGAGATGATACCAATCAATCGTTTCGTGTAAAATGAGAACCCCGGCGGCGACCGTGATAAATGCGGATAAATTGTTAAAGATGCTGACCTTTGCCGCTTCAAGCTGAGAGAGTGCATAGTTTGATAAATACGCCGTGAGAAGCGATGAAAGAATGCCTAAAAAGAGCATCGACCATACAAAGGATGCTTCTGTAAATGGACTGAAAAACTCCGGCAATGTGCCATTGATCGAATGCCGGATAAGCGCGGCGGCATTGAAAAAGACAAAGCCAAAGAAGGTCATCACAAAGGTGAGTTCGATCACATGGAAGCGTTTTGTAATCACTCTGGCAAACACACTATATGCACTGGATGACAAGGCTGAAAGTAAAATCAGCACATAGCCGATGAAGTGAGAATGCTTGACATCAATTCCCTTCATGACAAAGAGAAGCATCACCCCGCACACAGAAAGAAAGGTAAACAGTACTTGTATCCATGTCGCACGTTCCTTTAAAAACCAGGCTGCCAGCAGCATCGTCAGAATGGGAATCGTCGCTTGAATGATGCCAGCCTCTGAAGAAGATGTATACATCAATCCCCACACTTGAAAGGCAAAGAACAAAACAGGATAAAGCAAGGAAAACGGTACGATATAAATAAGATCACGCCATTGAATGGATATACGATACTTTTTTCGTAGAAACGGATACAGCAATAGAGCGGCTGCAAAAGAAATGGTAAAGCGGTGTGCCAATAAATCTATTGGGTTTGCTGATTCTAATGCTATTTTGACAAACAAAAAGGAAAAGCCAATGATAGAGGCGTATGCGATCGCGGCAGCATACGCTTTTTGTTTTGACATATTCATAACGTGACTCCTTACATGAGCATGCATGCTTCAAATGAATTGACCGGTTCTGTTCTTCTATCGTAATCGGATCATCTAACGTGTACAATAAGAGAACATGATATCTGTACCGGTACAAGGAGGAAAAGGTGTGAGAAAATATGATCAGCTTGTCTTGAGCTTAAAAGAAAAAATGGATTCTGGTGAGTACAGTGCTGGGATGAAAATTCCATCCATTCGCCACTTAGCGGCTCAATATGCAGTGAGTAAAAGCACTGTCATCAAGGCGCTTGATACATTGGAGCGTGAACACTTGCTGTATTCTGTAGAAAGAAGCGGCTATTATGTTGTGAAAACGAAGCAGCCAGCAGGCAAGCAGGACGGCACATGGATTGATTTTGCTTCATCTGCACCTGATCCCGTTGTGTTTTCATATGTCGATTTCCAGCACTGCATCAACCAAGCGATCGATTTGTATCAAAATGACTTATTTATTTACGGCACAGCCAACGGTTTACCATCACTGCTGCCAGTCATCTCAAAGCGATTAATGGATTATCAAGTGTTTGCTCACCCAGAACAGATCGTCATGACCTCTGGTATTCAGCTCGCTTTATCCATTTTAAGCACCATCCCTTTTCCAAATGGAAAACAAACCATACTAGTCGAACAGCCGGGTTATCACTTATATCTCCAATATTTAGAGAAGAATCAATTACCTGTGCGCGGAATTCAGCGGACGGAAAAAGGGATTGATCTTATCGAATTAGAGCGCATCTTTCGAGAAGAGGAGATTCGTTTTTTCTATACGATGCCAAGATTTCAAAACCCGCTTGGAACGAGTTTATCAAAACGAGAAAAAAGAGCGATTGCATTTCTTGCCGAGAAATATGATGTCTACATTGTTGAGGATGATTATATAGCAGATTTAGAATTCGACACAAAAAGAGACCCGATCTATTCATATGATCAGGCAGGAAAGGTCATTTATTTGAAAAGCTTTTCGAAAATCATTTTTCCGGGGCTTCGAACAGGAGCGGTCGTCTTACCTGAAGAACTGATTAGACCTTTTAGCGAACACAAACGACTGATTGATATCGACAGCTCGATGCTGTCCCAGGCAGCCTTAGAAATATATTTAAAAAGCGGGATGTTTGAGCGGCATAGAGACAGGATGCGGGAGACCTATCGAAACCGCTCCAAGCAGCTCGTAGCAAGTTTAAAAAATGATCAGAGCGCTTATCAACTGGGAGAACAGGAGCCGGCTACCCATACACATGTACGTGTCGACCGGTCGATTCCCATGAACCAGCTCATTCAGCAGCTGAAAAAGGCATCTGTTTCCATTCAGCCAATTGACCGTTATTACCTGTCGGCCTATCAAAAGGAACCCATTCTTCAGCTGAACATCTGGCAGGTGAAAGAAGAGCAGATCACACGCGGAGTCGATCTATTAAAGACGGTATTTCAGCAAAGCACGCGTTATTAAAGGCGGGACAGTATATCACTGCAAGTAAGTCTCTCAACGCTTTCAGCCGCAGCAGACTTTCGTGTGCATACCGCCATTTGGTAGGCAGGGTCAAGTGAATATGTTTGAACAAAGCAAGGCGCTTCATGATCAGGTAATGTCAACGCAGCCTGTCCATCCTCTGACAGACGGGCAGTAAAGGACGACAGCCCATAGGATAATCCTTTTCCAGTCAGCTTGATAAAGGCCTCCTTCATTGACCATAGATGAAAGAAATAGGCTTCCTGCCGTTCTGCCGGCTGTGAGAGTAAATCCTGATACTCATCCGCTGAAAAAAATCGTTTGGCAATCGCCAAATCAATTGGTTTGATTTCCTCAATATCAATCCCAACAGGTGCATCATCTACTGCACAAATGACCCAATTGCCAGAATGAGAAAGATTAAAATGAAAAGAAGGAAGATGCCGGACAACAGGCTTGCCATTGCCCTCAGTTTCAAAAACGATCTGATCCATAGGCAGCTCGTACATATCATGGATCGTTTGACGAACCAGCACTTCACCTAATAAGGTTCTTCTTGCATCGATCAAAAAACGAAAGCGTTCAGCGGCAGCACGCTTTTCAGATGACACAAAGGGTTTCAGACGCTCTATTTGTTGTCGTGCATTGATTTCATCTAAGTGTTGTAATTGGATAGCAAATATCTTCATAACGAACCTCTAATTTTTTACATTGATTGTACCATTGGAGAGTGCCGTGCAAAAGAGTCCATTAACGTAAAAAAGGAAGCGAGCCTCGCTGCTTTACGTCTGTTTCACGATGTGAACACCATTCGGATCAGTTGTATCAACTCCATCATCATCTGTTATGACCACGTTAAGCAGGGAAAGCCGTTCTCCTTTTTGCCAGTGAATGGGCTGATGCAAAGGTGATAGCAGCTGATCAACTTTAGGTGTCTGTGACAAATCAGGAACAGCAATTGTCAGAGCATGCAGCGCATCGTTTCCCTTTTCAATGACATCTGTACGGCGCTGTAATTCAAGCCTTAAACGAAGAGGTGTCGAAAGAAACGTTCTCCGTTCCCCAGCTTGGATTGGCCAGTTTAGTTCTTTAGCTTGTGCAAGCAGTTGATCATATTCTTCGTCTGAGACAAGAAAGCCGATGTGATCAAACAAGACTTTTTTACTATATCCGAATGTGATATTAATCTGACCTTTTCTCATTTCGATGATTCGAAAGGTCGGCTGCTTATCTCTAAAATCATCCCATGTGAACGGGGGATGAAAGGAACCATCCTTTGTGAAACGTCCTTTTACCTCAAAGCCCAGCGAACGATACGTTTGTTCTGTCTCTTCAACAAATGGTGTCCAGTAATGATAGTGGAAAAGCTGCATGAGGTCTCTAACTCCTGTGTGTGAATATTCTGTTTATTAATTTTAACACAAGAAAAGCCATTCTATGATAAGAATGGCTTACTTTCATCTTGTAAGGGTTTGAACAGGTTTCTCTGCTGTTTTTGTAATGAGCAGCTGCAGGAGCCGTGTCGATTGCGGCAAGGAAAAACGCAGGACAAGACCTGTGAAGATAGCAGTCAAAATCGTTCCAATGCCGATCGGTCCACCGAGCATCCATGCAAACAAAAGCACTGTTAACTCAATGCCATTTCGAACCCACTGAACGTTCAGCCCTGTTTTTGCTGAGATGAGCAGCATTAATGAATCCCTTGGCCCAGCGCCAAGATTGGCTGAAACATAAATGCCAACGCCATATCCAGAGACAACAACGCCGGTAATAAACACATATAAAGCCGGTAAATACCCATGTGGCGCAGGTAATATCACATTAAAGAAATCAATAAACACGCCAATCAGCACCATATTCAGTAAAGCGCCGATCTTTGGAAATGATTTCGTAAAAACAGAAGTCAGTGTCACAATGAGTGCACCAATAATAATGGACCATTGTCCAATTGTGAGTCCAAAATGCTGAAACAGCCCGTAGTGGAAAGCGTCCCAAGGACCAATCCCAAGGATCTTCCCTTTCACTGTCAGCGATAGTCCAAAAGCTAGTACGATCAATCCAACAAAATAAAAAAACCAACGTAAAAGATGTTCCCGCTTCAAAAGCATTCCCTTCTTTCTTAAACACTCGATTTCCATCGTAACATACTCTCACACCCCTTTAAATGGCTTTGCTCAATTGTAATCGCTTACTTAAGAAAAGAATTTTTTCGAATCGTAAAGGTCAAAACATCAAAACAAGCAGCAAGACTTTTGGATTGTTTTTTTTGACAAAGCGATCCAATCATTCCCTTTTTTTGAGAGAAAAAGAAAAAAAACCAATATGTGCTGACAAAAAATCATCATTATCCAATTAAAGATTATTTATCTTTTAATAGAAAGGATTGTATGTAATACACATCATAAGACCTGTTTGAGAAGATAGATAGATGAGGAAATATGAGATGAAAAAAGGTTATTTTATTGGAAGAACATAAGTAAATCACTCATTTGGAGATATGTAGTTCGAAATGTCTATTTTTGTCGAAAATAGTTATTTAGTCCTGTTGAGGCTTTTGAAATTTTATTGATATTCTTTACCAAAGTGTGGGAGGTGAACTGGTACATACCATTATGATTTAAAGCAAGTAAAAGGGGATGTCAAAAAATGAACATATTTAAAAGAACGAGTCAATTATTTCTTATATTGGTGCTGATTGCTGGAAATTTATTAACCGTCTCACCACCTGTTACGAAAGCCGCTGGGACGGTGGTTGTCAATAACGCAGATTCCTACATGATTGGAAATGGGAAGCTAGTTCTTTATCAGCTTGATGGGCAAAATCCAACAAACGTAAAGGCTAGTGTACAGGTGAAGGGAATTAATTCGACTGTAGTGAACGGTGTTGCTGTGAATGATCAAGAAAACACTGTGTATGCAACTACGACAGCAAGTGGAGAGCCAGTTCTTTATAAAATAAATGCGACCACTGGACAAGCAGAGCGTGTAGGTGTTTTAGGCGGAAGAGCGCCTAATGCCGTTGTTTATAACGGTAAATATATTCATTCGTATGTGGTTGGTGGAGAACCCTACCTTGCAACGTACGACTTAGCAACTGGTCAAAAAACGGCCAAGAAAATTGTCGGTTATGACGTTGGCCCTGGCATTAGCGGAGACATTGGCGGAGACCTTGTCGTCGATAAGGATGGCTATCTTTGGTTCGCATCTAATACCAGTGGGTCCATTGCGCAAATGAATCCTGAAACAGCTGAAGTCATTCGAGTGATTCCAATCACAAATGCAGATGGTAAACCTATTGAGGGAGGAGTACGAGGAATTAGCTTTTTGCCAAATGGACAAATGCTATTACAATCAGGAAAAGATGACTCTATTGGTCATTCTACTCTTTTTACACTTGATGCGAAAACATTAAGTACAACATATATGGGCACTGCAGGTGATTCATTATCTTACGACTTAGCTTCAAGGGTGAAGCCTGAATTCGATCCATATCCTCCTAACCTTGAATCAGAAAAATCGGTTGCTTTACAGAAAAAAGCAGAAGGCAACACAGATGAAAAGAATCCAGAAGTAGGCGACACTTTGCTTTATACAATTAGAGCAAAAAATACGGTGCAATACGGCGTTCTTAAGAATCTGACCATATCAGATAATCTTCCGAGTGGTTTAACGTATGTTTCTGGATCTCTTAAGGTAGACGGTACAAGCGTAACTGATGCCAAAGATCAAGACAAAGGTGATTATACAAACGGCACTGTTACAGGTCAAATAGGTGATGTGAAAGACACTGATTGGCACACCGTGACATTTGAAGCGAAAGTAGCAAAAGGTCAAGCTGGCAAGGATATTCAAAATACAGCGAATGTCGAAGGGGATAATATACCACCAGACAAACCAACAACAGAAATAGAAATTTATCCGCGTGATCCAAAGCTTGAATCAGAAAAATCAGCGGTCTTACAGAAAAAAGCAGAAGGTAATACAGATGAGAAACATCCAGAAGTAGGCGACACATTACTGTATACCATTCAAGCCCGTAACGCTATTGAAGATAGCGTGATTGAAGATCTTGTGATTTCTGACAAGTTACCTCAAGGATTATCTTATGTACCAAATTCACTTCAAGTAGATGGAAATCCAGTCACAGATGTAAAAGATGACGACAACGGTGATATGACAGATGGAACTGTCACTGGAACGTTCGGTGAAGTGAAAGATGTGAAATGGCATACCTTGACGTTTGAAGTCATAGTTGAAAAAGGTCAGGCAGGCAAAGACATTCAAAATACAGCCAATGTCACAACCGGCAACACACCGCCAGACAAGCCGACAACGAATATAGAAATCTATCCTCGTGACCCGAAGCTGACTTCTGAAAAATCAGCCGTCTTGCAGAAAAAAGCAGATGGTAATACAGATGAGAAGCATCCAGAGGTCGGTGACACCCTTCTTTATACAATTAAAACAAAAAATACGATAGAAGACAGTCTCGTTGAAAACTTAGTGATTTCGGATGAACTGCCAGAAGGATTAGCATATGTGCCGAATTCACTTAAGGTAGATGGACAAGCGGTGACAGATGAGCAAGATCAAGACAATGGTGATGTCACAAACAGAACCATTTCAGGACAATTCGGTGACATTAAGGATATCGATTGGCATACCGTGACGTTTGAGGTCACGATTGAAAAAGGACAGTCTGGTAAAGACATTCAAAATACAGCGAGTGTCACAGGCGAAAACACGCCGCCAGACAAACCAACAACAGAAATAGAAATTTATCCGCGTGATCCAAAGCTTGAATCAGAAAAATCAGCGGTCTTACAGAAAAAAGCAGAAGGTAACACAGATGAGAAGCACCCAGAAGTAGGGGACACCCTTCTTTATACGATTAAAACAAAGAACACGATAGAAGACAGTCTTGTTGAAAATCTAGTGATCTCAGATCAATTACCAAAAGGGCTGGAGTATGTCGCTGGTTCTCTTGAGATTGATGGAGAATCCGTCACAGATGTGAAAGATGACGATAACGGTGACTACACAGATGGAAAGGTCACGGGTTATTTTGGCGATGTGAAGGACACGGACTGGCACACTGTGACGTTTGAAGTGACAGTTGAAAAGGGACAGGCTGGTCAAGACATTCAAAATACAGCTGAAGTAACAGGCGAAAACACACCGCCAGATGAGCCAACAACAGAAATAGAAATTTATCCGCGTGATCCAAAGCTTGAATCAGAAAAATCAGCGGTCTTACAGAAAAAAGCAGAAGGTAACACAGATAAAAAGACACCACAGGTAGGCGATACCCTTCTCTACACGATTAAAACAAAAAATAGTGTAGAAGACAGCATCGTCAAAAATTTAGTCATCACGGATCAACTGCCAGAAGGTCTTGAATACGTCGAAGGATCATTAAAAGTAGATGATCAAGCTGTCACAGATGCAAAAGATGACGACAACGGAGACTACACAAAAGGCACAGTAACCGGTCAATTTGGCGATATCAAAGATACGGACTGGCATACGATTACTTTTGAAGCGAAGATCGCTAAAGGTCAAGCGGATAAAAGTATTCAAAACACAGCGAAAGTAACAGGCGAAAACACACCGCCAGATGAGCCGACAACCGAAACAAACATTGATCCAAGAGATCCAAAACTTGAATCAGAAAAAACATCTGAGATTGCTCAAAAAGCAGAGGGCAATACAAATGAAAAACAAGTCCAAGTAGGCGACACCCTTCTTTACACCATCAAAACAAAAAATAGTGTAGAAGACAGCATCGTCAAAAATTTAGTCATCACGGATCAACTGCCAGAAGGTCTTGAATACGTCGAAGGTTCACTAAAAGTAGATGATCAAGCTGTCACAGATGCAAAAGATGACGACAACGGAGACTACACAAAAGGCACAGTAACCGGTCAATTTGGCGATATCAAAGATACGGACTGGCATACGATTACTTTTGAAGCGAAGATCGCTAAAGGTCAAGCGGATAAAAGTATTCAAAACACAGCGAAAGTAACAGGCGAAAACACACCGCCAGATGAGCCGACAACCGAAACAAACATTGATCCAAGAGATCCAAAACTTGAATCAGAAAAAACATCTGAGATTGCTCAAAAAGCAGAGGGCAATACAAATGAAAAACAAGTCCAAGTAGGCGACACCCTTCTTTACACTATCAAAACAAAAAATAGTGTAGAAGACAGCATCGTCAAAAATTTAGTCATCACGGATCAACTGCCAGAAGGTCTTGAATACGTCGAAGGTTCACTAAAAGTAGATGATCAAGCTGTCACAGATGCAAAAGATGACGACAACGGAGACTACACAAAAGGCACAGTAACCGGTCAATTTGGCGATATCAAAGATACGGACTGGCATACGATTACTTTTGAAGCGAAGATCGCTAAAGGTCAAGCGGATAAAAGTATTCAAAACACAGCGAAAGTAACAGGCGAAAACACACCGCCAGATGAGCCGACAACCGAAACAAACATTGATCCAAGAGATCCAAAACTTGAATCAGAAAAAACATCTGAGATTGCTCAAAAAGCAGAGGGCAATACAAATGAAAAACAAGTCCAAGTAGGCGACACCCTTCTTTACACTATCAAAACAAAAAATAGTGTAGAAGACAGCATCGTCAAAGATCTAGTCATTGTCGATCAACTGCCAGAAGGTCTTGAATATGTCGAAGGATCATTAAAAGTAGATGATCAAGCTGTCACAGATGCAAAAGATGACGACAACGGAGACTACACAAAAGGCACAGTAACCGGTCAGTTTGGTGATATCAAAGATACGGACTGGCATACAGTGACGTTTGAAGCGAAAGTTGCTAAAGGATCTGAAGGTAAAACCATTCAAAATATCGCAGTTGTGAAGGGTGAGAATGTGGATGAACCAGACAAACCTGAAAACTCAACAACGGTAGAACCGCCGCATGTGCCAGAGGTGCCAGGGAATCCCGAACAGCCTTCTCATTCAGAACCAGATACACCTGGTCATCATCTTCCGAACACTGCAACAGCGATGTACAACATTTTACTAGTCGGATTTGCACTCGTATTAATAGGTGCGGCCCTTATTGTATGGAAAAGAAGAAAAAGAAACGGGTAATCGTCCATGGTTCAAAAAATCATCTCGGCGACACTGATCACAGCAGGTATTTGTCTTGTGATGATAGGATATATGACGATCGTTGATGGGCAAAGGCAAGTAGATCAATCTTTCCAGTCTGCGCAAGCAGCCATCCAGCAAAAGGGGGCGACGGATTCCCCTTTTGTGCCAAAGGCTGGTGAAATCATTGGGCTCTTGCACATTCCAAAGTTAAATGCTGAGTTACCAATTGTAGAAGGAACGGATGCGGAGGATTTGGCAAAGGGTGTTGGTCATTACCACGAGAGCTATTTACCTAATGAACAAGGACAAATCGTTTTATCTGGGCATCGTGATACTGTGTTTAGACGAACAGGAGAACTGGTGAAAGGGGATCAACTCGTCATTGAGCTTTCATACGGTCAATTTACCTATGAAATTGAGAAAACAAAGATTGTGAAAAAAGATGATCAAAGTATTATTACACTTCAACAGGAAAAGGAAGAACTTGTTCTCACCACATGTTATCCTTTTTCTTTCATTGGTCCTGCACCAAATAGGTATATCATATATGGGAAGCGTGTTTAGCACTGGATCAGCCTGCAACTTATCCTTTCCATAACCGATTGAAGCGCTTTATTCCTTGATAAAGAGGGAATTGCTTATATCTAGAGATGCAGGAGGGGGTCAATTTGTTAAATCAAGGCTATGTAAGATATATAGATAACGTCGGAAGAATTGTTCTGCCGACAGATATAAGAAAACGGTTGAAAATTCATCCGCGCGATTTTATGGAAATTTATCGAGAAGAAGACCAAATTGTCATAAAGCCATATTGGCAGGACAAACCCTGTATCGTCACAGGGGAAGTGACAAACTCCAACAAAGTGCTATCGGGTGGAGTGGTTATCAGTCCAGAGGGAGCGAGACTGCTCCTTCAAGACTTACTGGCACTTCGCCTTCAAAAAGAGATATAAAAAAAGGCTGTCCTCACCACGTGAGAACAGCCTTTTTTCATCATACTGGATTCAAAATCCGGTTTAAGAATTGTTTTGTTCGTTCTTCCTTTGGTCGTTTGAAGATTTCTTCTGGAGGACCTTGTTCGACGATGACGCCGCCATCAATAAAAATCACTTCGTCTGCTACTTCCTGAGCAAACTTGATTTCATGTGTGACAACTGCCATGGTCCAGCCTTCCTTCGCTAGATCCTTCATGACCTTTAAGACTTCCCCGACAAGCTCAGGGTCAAGCGCAGAGGTAGGTTCATCAAAAAGCATAAGCTCTGGCTGAATGGCAAGTGCACGGGCAATCCCAACACGCTGCTTTTGACCGCCTGACAGCTGGAATGGATACAGGTCTTTTTTATCTTCAAGACCGACCTTTTGCAAGAGCTGAATGGCTTCTTTTCGAACCATTTCCTTTGGACGGCGCTGCACCTGAACAGGGCCTTCCATCACATTTTCAAGCACTGTGCGGTGAGGAAACAGGTGATAATCCTGAAACACCATTCCTGATTTCCGGCGAAGCTTCAGCAGATCAGCTGATTTATTTTTTTTCGAAAAATCAATCGAGAAATCATCGAAGGTAAAGGAGCCGCCATTTGGTATTTCAAGTGCATTTAAACAGCGAAGCATCGTTGTTTTCCCTGAGCCAGATGGACCAAGAATCGCCACAACCTGCCCTTTGTTGATCGAAAAATCAATCGACTTTAAAATCTCATTTTCCCCAAAGGATTTCTTTAAGCCTTTGACTGTTAGCATGTCGTTCCCTCCTTACCTTGCGACATATCGATCAAGTCGTTTTTCAATTTGATGCTGAACGAGCGATAGAATGAAGCAGAATACCCAATAGATCAGGGCTGCTTCCATATAAATGAACAATATTTGATCCAAGTTCGCCGCAGCAATTTCCTGTGATTTACGGAACATCTCTGCCACAAGAATTTGGGAGGCAAGGGATGTATCCTTCACCAAACTAATGAATGAATTAGACAATGGCGGAATTGATACACGCACAGCCTGCGGTAAAATGACGCGGACGAGCGTTTTGCGATGCGTCATTCCGATTGAATAACCAGCTTCCCATTGTCCTTTTGGAACAGAAAGGACGGATGCACGGATAATTTCCGACGCATACGCACCTACGTTTAATGAAAAAGCAATAATGGCACTTGGATATGGATCCAGTGTGATATTAAATGTCGGAAAGAAATAGAAAATAATAAACAATTGCACAAAAAGCGGCGTTCCGCGAACGGCCGACACATAGATGGAGAAGATCCATCTGAGGGCTTTCATTTTAGACATTCTAGCAAGAGCTGTCACAAGCGCGATAAAAATACCAATAATAAAGGCAATGATGGCGAGGGGAATTGTATAATAAATCCCCTGCATCACCATTGGCCAAAAAGATTGCTGAAGAAGATCCCAAGGAATGACGACTCCTAGGATATTATTTTGTAACATCTTCACCAAACCATTTCTTAGAAATCTTAGCGAGTGTACCGTCTTTCTTCATTTCTTTTAATGCGCCATTCACTTTGTCAACGACTTCGCCGCTGCCTTTTCTGAATGCGAAATACGTTTCTTGAGGATCTCCTGTTTCAAATGCAACTTTTAGGTTTTTGTTACCGCTTGTTTTCAAGTAATTCAATACAGCCAATTTGTCATTGAACGTTAGATCAGCACGTCCCTGCTGAATCAATTGAATAGATTGTGCAAGACCTTCAACGCCTTCAATCTTAGCGCCAGCATCTGTTGCTAGTTTATTGTAGTTACTTGTTAACGATTGTGCTGCTTTTTTGCCTTTGACATCAGATAGTTTCTTGATGTCGTTGTTATCTGATTTTGTCACAACAATAGCTTGAGATGTCGTGTATTTATCAGAGAAATCATATTGGTTTTCACGTCCAGTTTTCCCAACTTGGTTCGCTACCACGTCAAAACGTTTTGCATTCAGTCCAGCAAACATACTGTCCCATTGTGTTTCTTTGAATTCAGGTTTTAAGTCAAGGCGTTTTGCTACTTCTGTGATGACTTCTACATCATAGCCAGTTAATTTATCTGTCTTTTTGTCATGGAAGGTGAAAGGAGCATAAGTTCCCTCTGTTCCGATGGTTAATACACCTTTATCCTGAATGGATTTCCAAAGGTCGCCTGATTCCTTAGACCCAGATTGTTTATTCGCGTTGTCGCTTGCACCAGATCCACATGCAGTGATCAATGCAACACAAACGCCTAAAATAATGGCAAAGAACATTTTTCTCATTTTATTCCCCACTTTTCTTGTTGGTATTTACAACATATGATCTTACAGAGAAGCAACCTAAAAGTAAAGCATTTGAAACTAGCTTGAGCGAATCTCACCAACTTTATGCCCTCAAACGGTCGAACGGACAAACGATAGAACTATACCCAAGTTAAAAGGTGAATAAAACAAAACGCAAGTTCAAATGTTGATTAAGATGGTTTGATTGGTGTGAACGTTAGATAGACGATTTAATGGTAAAATATGCTATGATCATCACAACGAAATTTTCCAATCGATTCAATTGACTTCTAAGTAACAAAAGGGAAGTGTGAACATTTGCATACATCGAAACAAAAACCTGTCATGATCTTAATACACGAAATATACGGAATAAATGATCATATGAAGAGTATGATCCATTATTTCGACAAAGCTGGTTTTGAGGTTTATTGTCCTCATTTATTGGGACAGGCTAAGTACTTCCCTTATGTCAGTGAAAATGAGGCTTACGGCTACTTTATGAATAAAGTTGGTTTTGATGAGCCAGTAAAGAGTGTGCTGAATCTGGCAAAAGAGCTAAAAACGAAGAATGCCGCGATAGATATATTTCTGCTAGGTTTTAGTGTGGGGGCAACAATTGCCTGGCGATGCAGCCAAAATGATCAGCTGTTTACCGGAATCATTGGATTTTATGGTTCGAGAATCAGAGATGACGTCGATCTTGCGCCTGCCTGCAAAACGCTGTTATTTTTCCCGGAGATCGAAGCATCCTTTCATCCCAAGGAGATTGCGAGTGTTTTGGAGAAAAAGGAAAAGCTTTGCGTGACAATAGTAGAGGGAGAGCATGGATTCGCCAATCCATATTCTGCGGCCTTTCACGCTGAATCTAAAAAGCGCTGCTTTCAGGAAATAGATGAATTTATCAAAGTGTGTTTGTTAAAAGCAGAATGACTTGTGACTAAAGTGATCATAAGAACTGTCTAAAATGAGACTCGAAAAGAATGAAACGAAACCAGTGTGCAACGATAAAGTTTCATGCTGGTTTTTTTGTGCAATATTTTAGATATATGGCATCCTATTAAATGACCAGATCCACCACATAGTTGTGCGAACATTACTAAAATAAAGACTTTGAGACAGTGACCATAGAAGGAAGCATATTTATTATAAAAGATGTATAATTAATAGGTTGTTTTGAAAATGGAATGAATCACATGGAGACATGTTTTGATAACAGAGCATCTTAGAAGAAGGAGGGCATCATTGTGGATGTTGGACAAAATCAGCCTGAACAATTGAAAAGGGCGATGACCTCCCGCCATTTATTTATGATTTCACTTGGCGGTGTCATTGGGACAGGCTTTTTCTTAGGAACGGGCTATACGATTGGACAAGCAGGGCCGGTCGGAGCCGTTCTTTCATATATTGTGGGCGGATTGATCATGTATTTAACCATGCTGTGTCTTGGGGAGCTGTCTGTTGCACTTCCTGTGTCGGGGTCGTTTCATACGTATGCGACGAAATTTGTCAGCCCGGCAGCTGGTTTTGCTGTCGGCTGGATTTATTGGCTCGGCTGGGCGGCAACGGTCGCTCTTGAGTTCTTATCAGCAGGGCAGCTGATGAGGCGCTGGCTCCCGCAAGTGGATGTGTGGATTTGGTGTCTCATATTCGGACTCTGTCTTTTCTTATTAAATGCCCGGTCGGCGAAAGCGTTCGGGGAGTCGGAGTTTTTCTTTTCCACCATTAAGATTATTGCGATTTTACTCTTTATTGGCGTAGGCGGAGCGGCGATGTTTGGGTTTATTGATACAACGAGCGGTGAACCCGCCCCTTACTTCAGCCATTTTGTGAATGACGGGCTGTTTCCAAATGGACTGCTTGCCGTTGTGGTCACGATGATCACGGTGAATTTTTCGTTTCAAGGAACCGAGCTGATCGGGATTGCGGCAGGAGAAAGTGAAAACCCTGAGAAAACCGTTCCCCGTTCGATCCATCAAACCGTATGGCGTACACTTGTCTTTTTCGTCTTATCTATTTTCGTTTTAGCGGGTATGGTGCCTTGGAAGGAAGCCAGTGTGCTGCAAAGCCCATTTGTTACTGTGTTTGAGAGAACGGGCATTCCTTTTGCGGCAGACATCATGAACTTTGTCATTATCATTGCTTTATTATCTGTTGCGAACTCTGGCTTGTATGCATCGACGAGAATGCTGTATTCCTTATCGAAAGAAGGAATGGCAGGAAAAGCATTTAGACGCGTCAATCAGCGCGGTATTCCGATGAATGCCTTACTGCTCACCTTCCTGTTTACAGGGATTTCGCTGTTATCCGGGTTCTTTGCAGAGAAAACGGTATTTGCTTGGATCGTGTCCATTGCCGGCATGAGTGCACAGACAGGCTGGATCACGATTACATTATCACAGCTTCTTTTCCGTAGAAAATATTTGAAAGCAGGCGGAAAGCTGGAAAACTTAAAATTTAAAACCCCTCTCTATCCAGTGCTGCCGATCATTGCGATCACACTGAACACCATCGTGTTAGTCAGCCTTGCCTTTGATCAAGAGCAGCGCATCGGGCTATATGTCGGCGTACCGCTCATGATCATTGGGTATGTTGTCTATCACCGCTATGTGAAAAAGCATCAGGCACAAAGCGAGCCGCTGAAGCTGCAAATCCATGGAGATGACGAGATTCGGTTTTAAACCATAAAAAAGAAGCCAACCTAATCGGGAGGCTTCTTTTTTTGATTTAATGAACGCCTTTCATCGCTTTCTTAATCACTGGTGTAAGTAATAGCATCACACCGCATAAAACGATGGCAAGGAATCCGATGATACCGAAATAGACGGTTTCTGGCACTTTATCAAACAGTTTGACTACTTGCGCATTGATCGCCTGTGCCATCGCATTTGAAAGGAACCAAAGGCTCATCGTTTGCGCTGAGAAGGCAGCAGGTGCCAGCTTTGTTGTCGCTGACAATCCAACTGGTGATAAGCAGAGCTCTCCGATCACGACGAGGAAGAAGCTCAGAACGAGCCATAATGGGCTCACAAGTGTGTTCGGGCCTGACATGTATGCAGGAATGATCATGATGATGAAGGATAACCCTGCAAACAAAAGACCGAGTGAGAACTTAATCGGGGTAGACGGCTGTTTCTTCCCGAGTCTGACCCATAACCAAGCAAACACTGGAGACAGCAGCACAATAAAGATTGGGTTCAATGATTGGAACCACGAAGAGGCTAATGTCATCCCAAGGAAATTCAAGTTTGTTCGTTGATCTGCATATGTCGCTAAAATGTTTGAGCCCTGTTCTTGAATCGCCCAAAACATCACAGCAGCAAGGAACAATGGAATATAAGCGAGGACCCTGGATTGCTCCACTGCGCTCGTCTTTTTACTGAAATACATGATAATGAAATAAACAATCGGAATGAGTACACCAAGGGCACTGACAAACCAAGTGAATAGATTAATTGTGAGTGCGCCTGTTTGAATGCCAATGACAGCAAAAACCGCGAGCAAAATCACAACCAATGATCCGTAAATTTTGAAGTTCTTACGTTCGGAAGCTGATAACGGATTTGTCACATAAGTACCGGCAAGACCAAGGTTCGGTTTTTTTGTGATGACAAATGTAATGAGTCCAACAAGCATTCCAACGGCAGCGAGTGAGAACCCGAGGTGGAAATTCACTTTTTGACCGAGTGTTCCGACAATTAATGGGGAGATAAAGCCACCCATGTTGATTCCCATGTAGAAAATACTAAAGCCAGAGTCCCTGCGTGGGTCTGTTTTTGTATACAGGTCGCCAACAATGTTTGAAACATTTGGCTTGAGAAGACCTGTCCCGATAATAATCAGTCCCATACTAATAAAGAGCGCTGTTGCTCCGCTTGGCAAAGCCAAAATCACGTGGCCAAGCATAATGAAAACTCCGCCATAAAAGACCGTACTGGATGATCCAAATACCCGGTCGGCGAGCCATCCGCCAATAACGCCTGACATATAAACAAGTGCACCGTAAACAGACATGATCGAATTGGCTGTCGTCTGGTCAAAGCCTAGACCGCCTTTTGTCACCTCTGTGTACATATAATAAATAAGCAGTGCACGCATGCCGTAATAGGAGAAACGCTCCCAAAATTCAGTGAAAAACAGTGTGTAAAGTCCTTTAGGATGTCCAAAAAACCCTTTTTGAGGAACACTTTTAACAATTTTATCGTGGTCAATTGTAGACATGGCATAGATCCTTTCTTAAAAAAAGAGATATGAGAAAAATGATATTCTTGTATAGTTCTTGTGTCAATATAAAACTATTCTAAAACAGGAAAATGTTAGTTCAATAGGCGTAAAGACTCAAAAAATCGAAAAATTCTTCAAAGTGAAAATTATCGGAAAGTTATTCCAAAAGAATTTATTTAAAATTTTAAACAATGTACAAGCAAACCTTTACCACATGCATAGGATGACGAGAGGACATGTGTGAAAAGGAGTGATTTAAGTTGGGGGAATTGAATGAAGCTGATCTAAAAAAACCTGTTGTCAATGTACTAGATTTTGGCGTAATTGCTGACGGGAAAACGGATTGCACAGCTAAGCTTAATGAATGTTTAGAATGGACAAAAGCACAAGGGTATTCCCATGTCTGGCTGCCGAGCGGCACGTATTTAATAGATGCGGTGTACAGAGGTGATTCATTTTTTCCTTTCCGAGGTGCAGGTATACGGGTGCCAAGTCATATATGCATTGAGATGGCGTCAGACGCTGTGATAAAGGTAAAACCAAATGATTCATGGGGATATGCAGCCTTTTATATAGGAAAGGTTCAGCATGTGACCATCCGAGGCGGGCGTATTGAAGGGGATCGTCATGAGCATATATACAAGCCGCTCCCCGCTGAACGAAGAACCCATGAATGGGGCTTTGGGATATGTATCGAAGGTGCCTCCCATGTAGAGGTCAATTATGTCCAAATAAAAAATTGTACGGGAGACGGCATCATTGTCAGTCCCCACGGTTTGTTGACAGAGGGTGAACCGTATTCGCCTGCTTCATCTATTGATATTTCTGGCTGCACCGTCACAGATTCGAGACGCAACAATATTTCGATTACAGGCTGTGATGGGGTCATTGTAGAGGACTGTCTCTTGGAAAGAGCAGGAGTAAATGGGGTCGAGCCAAGAATGGGCATTGATATTGAAGGCTATGGAGAAAATGCCGTGAATATGGAGGAGCCTCTGAATATTCAGATTCGCAACAACATCGTCAGAGGAGGTGCTGCAAGCTCCATCTATAACTTTAACGGCTATGGTGTGATCATTGAAGGTAATCATACAGATAGCAGTATCTCCTATGGCTTTTCCACCGAAACGATCATTGCCAACAATTTGATTCGTGCAGTAGGAGGAGGTGTGACAAAAGCAGGGATTACGAGCTTAGGCGTCTCACTTGGTCAAACGGAAAACAATGTGATTATTATTGGCAATATGATTGAGGGGTTTGAAAAAGGGATTGATGTGAGGGGAGACAGTGTTCACATTACAGGCAATAAGATCAGTCTTTTTGAAGATGCGGCTGTGTCCGTTTATATGGCGAATCGCATTCTAATAGAAGGAAACCATATTGAATCAGGAACGAATACCGGAAAAAGAAGCGCCTCGCTGCATATCTATCAATCGGATAGTGTCGTCTTTTCAAACAATACGGTCTACTCAGTGATCGATGCGGCCGTGGTGAGAGGCACGAATATCCTGATCCAGCACAATCAATTTAAAGAATTCAGCAGAGGAATCTGGGTGCAGGAAGGGGAAGTCGGGATTAACGGCAATCACTTTATTCAAGAAGGACATCCAGAGCTTGTATCCTCGTATACCATTAGTATTACTGGGAATGCAAAGGCTTTCATTTGGCAGAATCGCTTTAAGGACTATCAAAACTATGCTGTATACAGCAGTACGACGGGGGCATTAGAGATTAAAGATAATTCCTTTGAAGAAACATCCTTATATGTGGTGATGTATATTAAAAATGGTTCGCCACAAATTGGAGATAACCGCTTCTATTTAAATCGATCGATCGGACAGCCGACGGCGATCTTTATTGACCAGGCCGCCTCAGCCCGTGTGCTGCGCAATAACATCATCAATATATCTCCTCAAAAAGCAATTGCCGTACGCACCGCAAATTCCACTCATTCTGTCATCGCCCACAACATGCTGGAGCGTAGTCAATTGGTGACACATACCACAGACAGGCTCATCGGAAATATTGAGATTGATACACCGTCATGAACGTTTGAAATCCCTTATTTTGGAGGTTCAGAAGGCGGTTGACAATCCTGTAAAAAGGGCATATAGTAATAATTATTTTTCATTTTTCGCAACATTTGCCCTTTTTTTATTAATAAAACCGATTAATTCAATCAGAAAAATGTATCTTCTAAGGACTTCGGTTTGATACATTTAGGATATAGAAAGGATGAAGAACAAGTGTCACAGCCGAAAAGGAAGCTCAAGCTAGGCGTATTCATCGCAGGAACTGGACATCACGTTGCCTCTTGGAGACATCCGAATGCAGTACCAGACGCAGCCATGAATCTAGATTATTTTAAACAATTAGCGAAAAAGGCAGAGGAAGGAAAGCTGGATTTACTCTTTTTAGCTGACAGTTTATCCATTAATCAAACCTCTCATCCGAACGTATTAACGAGATTTGAACCGCTGACCCTGCTTTCATCCATTGCTGAGTCTACTTCCACCATTGGTTTAGCAGCAACAGCATCCACTACATACAGTGAGCCTTTCCATATTGCAAGGCAGTTTGCCTCCCTTGATCATTTATCAGGCGGAAGAGCGGCATGGAATGTGGTCACATCTTCTATTGAAGAAACAGCGAAAAATTTTAGCGGAGAAGAGCATTTAGCACACCATAAACGATATGAGCGGGCAGAAGAGTTCGTCGAGGTCGTCAAAGGTCTCTGGGATTCTTGGGAGGAAGACGCCCTTGTCAGAAACAAGGAAACGGGAGAATTCTTCGAATCTAGTAAGCTTCATGAGCTCCAGCACAAAGGTGAGTTCTTCTCAGTAAGAGGTCCTCTCAACGTATCACGCACGCCGCAAGGGCAGCCAGTAATCATTCAAGCAGGATCTTCTGAAGATGGCCAAAAGCTTGCAGCAAAAACAGCAGAGCTCATTTTCACTGCACAAAACGATCTCGATAAAGCGAAGGAATTTTATCAAAGCTTGAAGGGGAAAGTAGAGGCTGCTGGCCGTGCTAGAGAGGACGTCAGTATCATGCCGGGTATCTTCCCAATCATTGCTGATACAGAGGAAGAAGCCCAAGCGAAATATGAAGAATTACAGGAGCTGATTGTTCCTGAGATTGGACTGAGCATTCTGCAAAATTACTTAGGCGGGATTGATCTGTCTCAGTATCCTTTAGACGGGCCGCTTCCAGAGATTGATCCAAGCACCTCAAATGCGGTGAAAAGCCGTTTTGATCTCGTGATGAATATGGCGAGAAAAGATAACCTGACCATTCGCCAGCTTTATCAATCGATTGCCGGCTCACGCGGTCATAATATTTTCATTGGAACGCCGCATCAGCTGGCAGATGTGATGGAAACATGGCTTCATGAAGAAGCAGCAGACGGCTTTAATGTCATGCCGCCGCTCTTGCCAGAAGGGCTGGATGTGTTCGTAGACCGCGTCGTCCCAATCCTTCAGGAACGAGGCTTATTCAAAACCGATTACACAGGACAAACCTTACGAGAAAATCTCGGATTAACAGAGCCAAAAAATCGCTACACGACATAAGGATGAGGTGACTAACGTTGGGATACACGTTTCGTCTGGCAACAGAGGCAGATATAGAGGCGCTGCTTGAACTGACAACAAGAGCCTACGAGCCAATTCGTGAGCTCGGGATCCAATTCCAAGCAGCACATGCTGATTTCGCTCTCGTTCAGAAAAATGTACAAAAAAATCTTTGCTATGTGATGGAAGAAAACGGAGAGCTTCTATCCACTTTATCACTCCGTATGCCTTGGGGAGAGCAGCCAGGACCGTTCGGCGTCCCTCACATTTGGTGGTTTGCCTCAGAACCAGCCGCCAAAAAAGGCACAGGTTCTGCCTTGCTGGAATGGGTTGAAACCGAAGTGCTAAGGGATACACTGAAAGTGCCATACGTGTCGCTCGGCACAGCTGATAAACATCCATGGCTCATAGAAATGTATGAGCGTAAAGGCTATGTCAGAGCAGGAGAAAAAGATTTAGGCAAAGGTCATATCACGGTTTATTTCAAAAAACAATTAAGATCAGATATCACACAACCATAAGAGGAAGAAGGGTTTACAAACATGAAAAACAAAAAGTGGCTAGTCGTTCTATTTGCAGCAATGCTGGCAGTTTTAGCAGCTTGCGGCGGCAACAATCAGAGTGAAGGCAAAGACGAAAAAGTGTTAAAAGTAGGCGCTACAGGACAAAGCTATCCGTTTGCTTATAAAGACAATGGCAAGCTTGTAGGATTCGATGTTGAAGTAACAGAAGCCATTGCGAAAAAGCTTGGCTACAAACTAGACTGGCAGCTGAGTGAATTCAGCGGACTGATGGGACAGCTGACATCTGGTAAGCTCGATACAGTGTCAAACCAAGTTGCAGTCACAGACGAGCGTAAACAAACATTTAACTTTACAGATACGTACGCTTACGCAGGAACACAAATCATCGTGAAAAAAGACAACAACGACATCAAAGGTCTTGACGATTTAAAAGGAAAAACAGTGGCGGCGGTTCTTGGCTCTAACCATGCTAAAAACTTAGAGAGCAAAGACCCAGACAAGAAAATCAAGATTAAAACATATGAAACGCAAGACGGCGTATTAAATGAAGTGGCAAATGGCCGTGTAGATGCATATGTCAACGGACGCAGTGTATTACTTGCTCAAATTGAAAAAACAGGTCTGCCGCTGAAAATCGTAGGCAACCCAATTGTATATGAAGAAGTAGGCTACCCATTTGCGAAAGATAAAAAGCATGACAAACTAAGAGAAGAATTTAACAAAGCCATCAAAGAATTAAGAGAAGACGGGACACTTAAGAAATTGTCTGAGAAATATTTCAAAGACGATGTGACAGTGCCTATTAAAAAATAACGACAGCGGCGGTGAAGACAGACATGAACAAAATTGATTGGCAGTATATGGTGACGGTTTTTCCGACATTGCTTCAATACTTGCCGATAACGATCTTCATGGCGATTGTCTCCATGGTATTTGCCATTATCATTGGTGTGGTATTCGCTCTCATTACGAAAAACCGGATACCTGTCTTATACCAATTTGCCAAGCTGTATATTTCTTTCTTCAGAGCGGTTCCAACCTTGGTTCAGCTCTTTCTCATTTATTTTGGTCTCCCGCAGCTATTCCCTGCGATGACCTCAATGGATGCTTTAACAGCGGTCATTATCGGATTAAGTATTAAAAACTCAGCATACTTAGCAGAAATTTTCAGAGCGGCTCTGAATTCAGTGGATGAAGGGCAGCTGGAGGCGTGCTTATCTGTCGGTATGACAAGATGGCAGTCTTACGTTAGAATTATTTTCCCGCAGGCCATCAGAAATGCAATCCCAGCGACGGGGAATACCTTTATCGGTCTTTTAAAGGAAACATCTCTTGCCTTTACGATTGGTGTGGCAGAAATGTTTGCACAAGGGAAGATGATCGCATCGGCGAACTATAAATACTTTGAAACCTATTTAGCCGTAGGGATTGTGTATTGGGTGCTGACGATCATTTATAGCTTCCTGCAAGACCTATTTGAACGAAAAATCAGCAAACCTTACCGGAATTAAGGAGGTGTGGACATGATCAAGCTCACCAATTTGAAGAAATCATTCGGCGACCTTGTCGTCTTAGACGGAATTAATCTTGATGTACAAAAAGGGCAGGTTGTGGCCATTATCGGACCTTCTGGCTCCGGTAAATCCACCTTGCTGCGCTGTTTAAATTTATTAGAAATACCTGATGAAGGCACGATTGAAATTGGCGATGCGAAGCTCGATGCGTCCAAATATTCACGTAAAGAAGCCTATCACCTGCGTCAACAAACGGCCATGGTGTTTCAAAACTATAATTTGTTTAAAAACAAGACAGCACTGCAAAACATTACAGAATCATTGCTTGTAACGAAAAAAATGACGAAGCAGCAGGCGAATGAAATCGGTATGAAACTGCTGAAGCAGGTAGGGTTAGAGCAAAAGGCTGACAGCTACCCAGTCACATTATCTGGCGGACAGCAGCAGCGGATTGGGATTGCCCGCGCGTTAGCGGTTGATCCACATGCGATTTTGCTGGATGAACCAACGTCAGCGCTTGATCCAGAGCTTGTTTCAGGTGTGCTTCAAGTCATTAAATCTATTGCGATCCAAGAAACAACGATGATCATCGTCACACATGAAATGGCGTTTGCAAGAGAAGTGGCAGACCATGTGATTTTCATGGCGGATGGTCATATTATTGAGCAGGGGACGCCAACTGAGTTATTTGATGAAACAAAGAATGAACGGACGAAACGATTTATCCAAAAAGAAGCAGCGGCTGAAGAAGCATAAGCTGCTTTTTATTCTTTAGAGGGGTGATTATCTAGTGAAATCAATAGGAAATGAAGCTTTAAACAAACGTTTGATCAACATTCGCCGAGCGCTTCATGAGCATCCAGAGCTGGCGTTTGAAGAATATGAAACGACAAAGAAACTGCGCCGCTGGTTAGAAGAGGAAGGGATCACTGTGCTTGATATCCCAGCACTTCAAACAGGTGTTGTGTGTGAAATCAAGGGAGAACATGAGGGACCGACGATTGCTCTGAGAGCTGATATTGATGCACTTCCGATTGAAGAGGCATCTGGTGAACCATTTTCTTCAAAGGTACCGGGGAAAATGCATGCATGCGGTCATGATTTCCATACAGCTTCTATTTTTGGTGCGGCTCTTTTATTAAAAGAGCGGAAACATGAGATCAAAGGAACGGTCCGTATTTTGTTCCAGCCGGCTGAGGAAGTTGCTCAAGGAGCGAAGCACGTTATAGAGGCAGGCGTTTTAGATGGAGTCGATGCGATTTTCGGTATGCACAACAAGCCTGACCTGCCAGTTGGCACGATTGGCATTAGAGAAAAAGCATTGATGGCGAGTGTGGACCGGTTTGAAATCGATATTAAAGGAACGGGTGGTCATGCTGGTATTCCAAATCACACGGTAGACCCAATTGCCATCAGCGGGCAGATCACAAGTGCCCTTCAGCAAATCGTCAGCCGCCGCATCAGCTCCTTGCATCATGCGGTTGTCAGTATCACACGCATTCAAGGCGGTACGTCATGGAATGTGATTCCCGACCGTGTCGAGATGGAAGGAACCGTTCGGACGTTTGAGCCTGAAGTAAGGGCGATGATTCCGAAGCTTATGAAACAAATCGTCAGCGGGATTGCAGAAGGTTTTGGAGCAGAGGCTGAAGTGAGATGGCATCCTTATCTGCCTTCTGTCATGAATGATGAGCGTCTGACAAAGGTGGTAGAAGAAACGGCTGATTCGCTTGATTTACATGTCGTGCAGGCAGAGCAGTCACCGGGCGGAGAAGATTTTGCCCTTTATCAAGAACGCATTCCAGGATTTTTTGTATGGATGGGGACTAGTGGTACGAAGGAGTGGCATCACCCTGCGTTTACATTAAATGAAGACGCACTTCCAGCTGCCGCTGCCTTCTTTGCTGAGCTTGCCGTTCGGGCAATGGAGTCTCAATCATGGAATTAACAAAACAACTGGCAGAAGCAGTGCTTTCTGCTAATCCGCTGCAAGATGAACGGGCCATTCAAATGGCTGGAAATGGCCTTTTAGACGCTGCGGCATCAGCGCTTGCTGCGAAAGAGGATGAAGGGATTCAGAAGCTGATGCAGCTTGTTGAACAGGAAGGCGGAGCCGCTCAGATTCCTGTCATTGGACAAGGAAAGAAGGTGAGCCGCCAATCCGCAGCGATGCTGAACGGCTACCTCATCCATGCCCTTGATTATGATGATGTGCACTCAGATGTGAGAGGACATCCAAGTGCGGTTATCATTCCGGCGCTGCTATCACAGCTGACAGAAGGCAAAGGGTATAGCGAGCGGTTTTTAGCTGCCTACATCACAGGTGTCGAAGTGATGGCAAGACTTGGCGAATCCATCGGTAAGGCGCATTATGAGCGGGGCTGGCATAATACAGGAACACTCGGAGCCATTGCGGCAGTATGCGCGATTGGTTATTTGAAACAAGTCTCCGAGGAAGAACTGACGAAAGCAATCGGCTTTGCCGGAGCGCAATCAGCCGGAATGCGAAAGCAATTTGGCTCTGATATGAAACCATTACAAGCCGGTTTAGCTGCTAAAACAGCCGTTTGGTCTATGGATTTAGCTTGTTCAGGTTTTGGGGGGAATGACTCGGTTCTTGATGGCGCACTTGGTTTCTTTTCACTCTATGGAGATCTGGAACTTGCGAAAAGTCGTTTACTAGAGGGCTATGGTTCTACATGGCGTATTGTTTCACCGGGGCTGTGGTTCAAAGTATATCCATTCTGCTCAGCTGCCCACCATGCAGCAGATGCGATCCAATCCTTAACGAAAGAGCGGGCTTTCTTGCCGGAGCAGGTAAAACAGGTCGATGTCATATTCCCGCCAGGCGGAGATGCAGCGCTTATTGAGCAGACACCTTTAACCGGGGAAGAAGGACGATTCAGTGTCGAATACGTCATCGCACTTGCAGTGTTTGGACAGACGCTTACGCTGGATGCCTTTACGAAAAAAAACATTCCATTAGACATGCTGACATGGATGAAGCGGGTGAGCAGAGGTTATGATCAAACAGTAGAACCTCATCCCGATGCTGTTCCAAAAGGACGCTTTACGATTGTGAAGCTCACCTTATCTGACGGCACCACCATGAGCAAGCGGGTTGATATTCCGCAGGGAGCACCAGGCTGTGCGTTATCGAAAGAAGACATCATACAAAAGTTAAGCAGTATCACAAGCGCATCACAGGCACAGCAGATTTTACAGGCGGTTGAAGAGGGAAACGACGCTGCTTATTTGAAGTTGCTGGCATGATAAAAAAGCTCATCGATAGTGATGAGCTTTTTTAAATAGATCTATCATATAACTGTCAGGAAGTGATTTATCTAAATATATGAGACTTCCTCATGAGTTAAAGATCATAAATGACACTGTCCTCATCTTGATATTTTGTAAAGTCATGTTGAATAACTTCAATTAATATCTTGCCATCTTCTGCAATGCCATCATAAAAAAACCTCATGTGATTCACCGCAGTATTAGTTCTTTCAATAAGTATGAATAAAAGATGACCAAACGATGATAAGTTCATAAAAACAGTGGAATCCAATTGAGATTTGAAAGGGAACATGTAAAATAAAGCTACATAAAGAAAAACAATGGTAGCAGCGGAGGCTGATCATGAAAATATTAATGATTGAAGATAATCAGAGCGTTTGTACAATGACGGATATGTTTTTTCAACGAGAGGGATTTCAAGCGGAATTTGTCCATGATGGTTTAGAAGGATTGAATCGCTTTAAGCAAGAGGAGGATTGGGATCTGCTCATTTTAGATGTCATGCTTCCTTCGATGGATGGTCTGACCATTTGTCAAAAGGTACGCCAGATCAGTGACATTCCGATTATCATGCTGACAGCAAAGGAAACCGAATCTGATCAGGTGCTTGGTTTTGATCTTGGGGCAGATGATTATGTGACCAAGCCCTTTAGTCCACTAACCTTGATGGCAAGAATTAAAGCGGTGAAACGACGCTTTGCTCATACAACTCCTCAAGAAAAGGTGAATGAGGGCGAACGGCTGGAGACAGCACATTTTCAGTTGGATAAGAAAACGAGGGAAGTTTTCCTGGATGGAGAGCGAATAGAGAACCTCACACCGAAAGAATACGATCTGCTGTGCTTTTTTATTCAGCATCCTCGGCAAGTATTTTCACGAGAACAATTGCTTGAGCAAATTTGGGGATACCAATTTTATGGAGATGAGCGAACGGTAGATGTTCATATTAAACGGCTGCGCCAAAAAATTGGGGACGGGCCTAAGCCCTTTTTGTATACAGTATGGGGCGTAGGGTATAAGTTCGATGAAGATTAAATATTTTTATCAGCTGCTGATCAGTCACCTTGGGTTATTGCTCATCGCCATTGTCATTATCAGCACCCTTTTATCTCATTTTGTGAAAGATATTGCCTATCAAAACAGAGTGAATGAAATGAGCTCCTATGGGAATGAAATCTTGCAAGATTATAAACGACTCCCTAAAAGCGAGATGACCTTTCGTCTGCGTCCATTTGAAGATATTCTTTCGACGAGGCAAATTCGTTTTTTCGTGTTTGATGAAAAAGGAGATATACTGTCTCAGCAGCAAGAGATGCCGCCGCATGAAGTATTATTGACAAAGGATTTATGGGCCAAACTCTCAAAAGGAGAGCAAATCATTGTGAAGCGAAGTGATTCACGCCGCCTTGATCAAGAGGCATCACTTGTGGCGCTCCCTGTCATGGAGGATGGAAAGCTAAAGGGTGGAGTCGTCCTTATTGCCCCGATTCAAGGCGCTGAACAGCTCATCGCCCAAATGAATCGTTATCTGTATATCATCGTTTTTGTGGCGCTGACGATCACCTTTATTCTCAGCCTGTTCCTGTCTAAATTTCATGTGAACCGCATCAAAAAGCTGAGAGAGGCGACTGAAAAGATTGCGCAAGGTGATTACAACATCAAGCTTGAAAACAAACACCTTGATGAAATTGGCACACTTGGTGAGGATTTTAATATGATGGCCAAGCGTCTTCAGCAATCAAGAGAGGAAATTGACCGGCTTGAAAAGCGCAGACGCCAATTCATCGCAGATGTGTCTCACGAATTGAAAACACCGCTGACCACCATTCGAGGACTGGTGGAATGGCTGAACACTGCGGATGTGTCAGCAGAAGAGAAAGAGAAATGCTATGCCTTAATCACTGACGAGACAAAACGTATGCTGCGCCTCGTCAATGAAAATATGGATTATGAGAAAATTAGATCGAATCAAATTACCCTTCAGAAATTTCACTATCCACTCATTGACACATTTGAAGTGATGAAAGAGCAGCTGAGCCGAATCGCCGAAGAGAAAAACAATCAGCTGATCGTGGATGTTGATCCTGAACTAAAGGTTTATGCAGATTATGACAGGCTCATTCAAATACTTGTCAATATCACAAAGAACGCGATTCAATTCACAGAAGGCGGCCGTATTTACTTAAGAGGAAAACAAGAAAATCAAGAGACGATCATTGAAGTGGAAGACACAGGCATTGGCATTGCGCCAGACGAAGTCAAACACATATGGGAACGTTTTTATAAAGCGGATATCTCAAGAACGAATACACCGTATGGAGAATACGGATTGGGCTTGTCCATCGTGAAGCAGCTTGTGGACCTGCATGAAGGGCATATTGATATGAAAAGTGAAAAAAACAAAGGAACGACCTTTACCATTCGATTGCCGTTTCCAGAAGAAAAGGGCTAAAATGAAGTTCATTTTAGCCCTTTTTGGTGAATCACCACTTATTCATTTTTGGTAAACGTTAATCCAATATGAGCAAGTGCCTGTGGTAAATCTTTCCGGATGGTGATGTCTTTAAACGATATGTTGGATTGAATCGCACTTAAAGCAAGGTCTTGCTTAATGCCCGTTAAAACTGCCGAAATTCCTAAAAGTCTCAGCGTTTGTGCGTAGCTGACCAAATATTGAATGCTTTGTTCATTCAGGCTTTTTGTTCCCGAGACATCAATGACCAAATGAGAGAGCGACAGCCTGTAGCTTTCCTGTAAAATGGTTTCCAAAATATGCTGAGCACGTGTCTCTTCGATATCACCAAGCAGAGGAAGCACGGCGACACCGTCAACTACTGGTACGATCGGTACAGACAATTGCTGAATTTGCCGGTTAGCACGGTCTAGTTCGAGAACGTAGCTTAATAAAGAAGCCATCGTTTCAAACATATACACATGCTCTTCTGTGAACTGCTTCGGCCTCAAATCTAGTCCGCAAATCGTCCCGTAGTTCGTCCCATCTGTAAAATCAATGGGAACCCCAATAAACGAGCCGTTTTGAAGATGTTTCGTGACCTCTAAATATTTAGATCGGTCATCCCTCGAAATGTCAGGGATCACAAGTGTATCCTTATGATCGACTGCCAGCTTGCAAAATGTTTTTTCGTAAGGGAGTTCTTCTCCTTCTTCAAGAAGCTGCTCGTCATGATTTAGCACCTTTACAATCTGATTGGTGTTTTGATCATTTTTAGCAATAAACAGTGTATTCACATCAATGAATTGACTCATCATGTTTAAAATACTAGTAGAAGCATCATGAAAATTGCGAAACTGTTTTAATAGTTGTTGACGAGGCATTGTTTTAGGACTCCTTGTAGCTCCGAACATAGGCCGGAACGGATAGTTGATTTGTCTCTATCATACAAAATCAAACAAGAAATAGATACACTTTAATGCGCAAAAACACTCTGATCGTCGAGATGAAAAAAGACTGCTGATCCAAAGATCTGGCAGCCTTCTGATTAAAGAGAGACAGGGACAGTAGACATAGAGAAAAATTCCTCATACAAGGCTTGAACAGCTTCTTTTTCTTGCGCCGCTTTGACGCCGAACATCATGCTGACCTCTGAAGAGCCTTGATTGATCATTTCAATATTGACCTTCGCTTTTGAGAGCGCCTTTGCCGCTCTTGCCGTTGTGCCAACATTATGACGCATCGCTTCTCCCACAACCATAATAAGCGAGAGATTTCGCTCTAAAACGACCTCATCTGCATCAAGCACGACCTTCAAGCGGTCTAGCAGCTCCTCTTCAATATGCTGCTCCTCCAGCTGATCCTGCCGTAAAATAATGTTCATATCATCAATGCCAGAAGGGACGTGCTCATACGTAAGCCCATATTCCTCTAGTGTTTGCAGCACCTTACGTCCAAAACCGACTTCTCTGTTCATCAAATATTTGCTAATGTAAATGCTGCAAAACCCATTGTCTGAGGCGATTCCAACAACAGGTCCATTTGTATGATCCCGCTGATTCACGATTTTTGTCCCTTTTGCCGAAGGATTATTCGTGTTTTTAATCTGAACCGGAATGCCTGCACGGAAGGCTGGAATGAGTGCTTCATCATGGAACACAGAAAAACCAGCATAAGACAGTTCGCGCATTTCCCGATACGTCAGCTCTGTAATCTCTTTCGGTTCATGAACGATTGTTGGATTGACAGCGTAGACAGCATCCACATCTGTAAAGTTTTCATATACATCTGCCTTCAGGCCGTTCGCCAAAATGGAGCCGGTAATATCGGAGCCGCTTCGCGAAAAGGTGACGATGTCTCCTGCTAGACTAAAGCCAAAAAAGCCAGGGAATATAATAATGCCAGAGCGCTCTCTTAATTTGTACAAATGATCATATGATTCCGGCAGGACTTGCGCTTGGCCAGGCTCATCGCTCACAAACAAACCAGCTTCCTTTGGATTCACATAATGAGCTTCAACACCCTGATGACGGAAATAGGCGGCAATGAGCTTAGCGTTATTGTCTTCACCGCTTGCTTTAATGGCATCAAGATAGCACTCAGGGCGGGATGAATCAGCCTGTAATAGTGTCTCTAGATCTTGCCTGATGGTATCGATAATGTCATGATCTAATCCGAGTTCATCTGCTATTGAGGCATACCGCTCGATAACCGCTTCCTTTAAATCATCTGCTTCACCTAAACGTAAATATTGTTCACCGCAGCTAATTAATAGATCGGTGACCTTCGTATCCGTTGAATGCCGTTTTCCTGGTGCGGAAACAACGACTGCTTTTCGAGCTGGATCTGCTGTTACAATGTCAAATACCTTTTGCAGCTGCTTGCCAGAAGCAAGTGAACTGCCACCAAATTTAACGACCTTCAATGCATACATCTCCTATAGTAAAAATTTTCTCACAAATTGAATAGTTCCTATTATCAACTCTTTTCCTTAAATTATCAAGGTTTTTCTTCACTAGAAATACAAATGTGTTTATAGAGAGGACGATATTGTGTGAGTATATGAAAAAAGAGCCGGCTATATGCCGAGCTCTTTTTCTTATGAAGAAGACGAGGAGGAAGATATCTCCTGCTTCATCACTTTGTTATCACGTTTTGCCTTTAAGAAAAAGGAGAGGACGAGTCCAATGACAGCAATCAGACCAGAAATGAAAAATGACGTATTCATTCCATGAACGGCCGATTTTAATGGATTGGCCAATTCTGCATTTGCAGCAGAGCTGCTCATGATGGAAACAAGCACAGCCGTTCCAATGGAACCGCCTACTTGTCTCATCGTGTTATTCATCGCTGTCCCATGCGGGATCAAATGAGGCGGTAATGCGTTAATACCTGCGGTTGTCAGCGGCATCATGATCATCCCAACCCCGATTAAGCGAAGCGTATAGGCGACCGTAATGAGAGCGATCGATGAATCAAGGGTGAGCAGCATAAATGGCAGGGTGGTAACGGTGAGGATCGTAAATCCGCCTAATGCCAGCCCTCTTCCGCCGACTTTATCAAAAATCCGTCCAATAATCGGTGACAGGAGTCCCATGAAGAGAGCACCCGGCAATAAGATCAGCCCTGTATCAAGTGCAGACAGCCCTCTGACATTCTGCGTATAAAGCGGCAGAATCGTCTCTGTACCAATCAATAAAGCAAAGACAAGCATCCCGAGGAAAGTTGTTAAGCTAAAGATCGCAAATTTAAATACGCCAAACTCAAGCATCGGTCTTGTTAAGTTCGACTGGCGCAGGATAAAGAAGAACAAGCTCACGGCGCCGACAATCAGCGAAATGAGAACAGTTGCACTCGTCCATCCATACGTGCCGACACTAGAAAATCCGTAAAGCAGCCCGCCGAAACCGAAGGACGACAAGATGACAGATAAGACATCAATACGTGTCTCTCTTTGCTGCGTCACATTTTTCATTAAGAAGAAAGCAAGAATGAGATCAATGATACCGATTGGCATAACAATATAAAACAGGGCCTTCCAGCTGAAGGAATCGACAATCCAGCCGCCAAGTGTTGGTCCAAGCGCTGGTGCGAACGAAATGACAAGTCCGACCATGCCCATTGCCTGCCCGCGTTTTTCTTTCGGGAAAATGGTTAAAAAAATCGTTTGCATCAGCGGCATTAAAATCCCTGCACCGGCTGCCTGTACGATACGCGCTGCAAGTAACACCGGGAAATTCGTTGCAAATGAAGCAAGAATTGTACCGGCTGTAAAGATGCTAAGTGCCGTTAAAACTAAAGAACGGCTTGAAAATTTCTCAATGAGGAAAGCCGTAATGGGGATGAGAATCCCGTTTGTCAGCATAAAGGCTGTTGTGAGCCATTGTCCTTTGCTGACATCAATATTGAAATCTTCCATGATATGCGGGATCGCTGGAATGAGAAGCGTTTGGTTTAAAATCGCGACGAATGCCCCAACGAGGAAAATCCCAACAATCACAGATCGATTATACGATGTAGTTGATTGGTTCATGTTATCCCTTCTTTATCTATAAAATGATGCTTTTCAGCTGTGACACGTTTTGTGATAAAACGCTGTTTTTGCCTAAATAATCGAGCAGTGAGCTGACTAAAAAGGTTCTCGGTTCATCCTTTGATAATTCTTGATTGAGCAGCTCATACGCAGAGAGGAGATCGTCCTTTTCTTCTCCGTTTGGCAGTGCGTGCAGCTCTTGTTTGATCTTCGTTAAGTACGAGATGACAAGCTTCTCTTCATCATATTCGTCCTGTGAGGAAAACAAATAAGAGTCCATCAGTTGATCTGTTAACACAGGCTCAATCGAGCAAGGCTTTTTCGATACACGATCCATCACACCGATGATCATCTCGGCAGCATTTTCTAATTTGATGTTCTTGTGCTCAATCGCCAGCATTAAGATGAATTCTCTCATTAATCCATTGAGAACAATCACAAGATCCCAAACATAAGGAGCGACAGATTCTCCATAGGTGCTCAAAATAATGTCTCTGTGGCGCTGCATGATAATGGAGCGTGTCTCGCGCAAGTGTTTAATGACAATAGGCGAATGCTGTGAAAAAGCTTCAAAGGACAGCATATTCAAAAATTTATGATTCTCTTTAAACTCTTCAAGCTCAAGCTTGATCTTCTTTGTGAATTTTTCCTTTTTGGACAGCGTCGTTTCTGAATGAATGATCTGAGAAATCTCTCTCATTTTGCACTGATTGTATTTAATCAGTTCTAATAGAAGAGCTTCCTTTGAATCAAACAGTTTATAAATAGACGCTTTTGATATTTTACAGGCATCGGCAATTGACTGCATGGAGACACTCATATAGCCTTTTTGAGAAAATAATTTCTTCGAAACCCGCAAAATCTCTTCTTGCTTTTCGTTCATCTTCATAAGTCCTTTCCGAATCGGCAAAACCATATGGTCACAATGGAAACCGAGTGGTCACTTTTGCTATGATAACAAAACCAATGACCCATGACAAGAAAATGAACTTAAAAAAATACCCGTCTGCATGACAGGTATTTTATCCTTCCGCATGTGCGAGATATATTTTTGTTTTGCCGTGAAGTTCGACGACCAACATATCTTCTCTCTCTTTCACAGAGTAAATAGCGGTTCCTTTTTGTAACCGAGAGGCTGTACCATGTTTAAAATTTTTGGCGGCTGTTTTCTGAATGACACCTACTTGCTGCTGTTTTGTGACGTGTAAGGATGTCGTCCAATCTACATTTGTTTCATAGACCGTTCCTTCCCATTGAAATAAATCTGCCGTCTGATCGATAGCTAATAACTCTTCCGCACTAGGTGGTTTTGACTGAAAAGATTGAACGGACTGGCAGGCGCATAAGGAGATCGTGAGCATCATCATCAATAAATTAATCCATATATTACGTGTCAAAATGGGTTCCTTCCCTTCAGACAGTCTCATGAATAATGGACGTTTGTGAAGTCATATCGTTACTTGACTAGTCAGTTCCAGGTGAATGAGATTGTATGTGAGCACAAAATACGATACATTTATCGTATGACGAATCCAAACCATCCAAACCAAGAAGATATGAGACTGATTTCTGTTCTGCACGCATTGGCTGATCCAATCCGGTTAGAAATTGTTCGCTGCTTAGCAGAGGCGGGGGAGAGGACATGCGGCACGTATGAGATGAATATTGCCAAATCTACGCTTTCCCATCACTTCAAAGTACTGAGGGAGGCAGGCGTCGTGAAAGTGAGAATTGATGGGAAGCACCGTTACTATTCTTTAAGAAAAGAAGACATCGAGACTGCTTTTCCTGGGCTTGTGTCATCTATTTTAAGAGTAGGTAAAGAACGGTGGTAAGCCAGCTGTCTATGAAGAGCAGCTGGCTGTTTTATGTCCCGAAAATGGCGTCATACAGCCGTTTCACAGCCGGTTGAATATCCTCTCGCCTCATATGTGAGAAGCCGAGGACGAGCGGAACAAAGCCTGGCTGATGCCCTGGCAATTGCTCATCAAGGGTAAAACGATCCATTCCGTACATTTTCAGCTTTCTGTCTTTCGCTCGCTGTAAAATCTCATGCTGCGACCGATTTGAACGGAACTCTGCGATAAAATGAAGTCCAGCATTTTCTCCAATAATCCGCACATTGTCAGTAAAAACCGTATTGAGTTCTTCAATGAGCTGCTTCCGTTTTTCCTCATATAAACCATTCATTCTTTTAATATGCCGTTGATACGCCCTATCTTTTATAAAATGAAGAAGGGTGTATTGTGTAAAAAGATTGGCTGTTTGAATGAAAAAATGCTGTTCCTCCTTATAACGTCTCAATAAATGCTGAGGCAGTACCATATAGCTTAGCCGCAAGCCGGGCAGCAATGATTTTGAGAAGGTGCCCATATAAATCACTTTGTCATATCGGTCGAGACTTTGCAGCGCTGGAATGCTGTCTGTGCCATATTTAAATTCACTGTCATAATCATCCTCAATAATATAACGATCTGGCTGATCAGCTGCCCAGTTTAACAGCTGAATGCGCCGGGAAATCGGCATAATCACCCCTGTTGGAAATTGATGTGAAGGGGTAATGATCAACACATTCGGCTGTTTCTTATGAATGTCGCTCATTCGCACCCCTTTTTGGTCAATGCCAATCGTTTCAATTTGGTGATGATTGTTTTTCAGCATTTGATAGAGCCGGCGGTAGCCAGGGTTTTCTAACCCGTATATTTGATCAGGCGGAAGAATGCTTGATAACGAATGGATAAGTGACTGTGTGCCTGCACTTAAAATGAGCTGTTCCGGGTAGCATTTGACTCCTCGTGCAAGTCCGATCAGCCGCGCAATTGTTTCCCGCAGCTCATACACACCTTGTGGATGCGGAAGCTCACCGAAGGCTTCTTGGTGAAGATGGATCGCCTTTTGTTCACTTTTCAGCCAGCTTTTAAATGGAAAGTTCGCTGTATCGACGGAGATATGTGAAAAAGAATACCAGTCGTCTCGTGCAATCGGTTCTTCCTTTAAATCTATAGGAAGAGAAGAGGGTTTCAACTGCCCTGATTCATGAAACGTTTCTAGTGACTCCACGAAAAAACCTTTGCGCTCAACCGAGTATAAATACCCCTCGGCAAGCAGCTGCTGATAGGCGCCATTCACTGAATTAACGCTAACGTTTAATGCACCCGCTAACTCTCGTTTGGACGGTAATTGATCGTGCGGCTGCAGGTTGCGATTTAAGATTTCTTCTTTGATTTTCATATAAATTTGATGATAAATATATCCGTTTTGCCCTGTTTGATCTAGTTGAATTGTCAGCATCTCACCATTCCATCCTCTCTGGTACCATGAAAAAAATGATATTGGTACTTTCTATCATACCAAAAAATATTCAGAATAATAAAAAAGGATATAAAGGGGATGGATGACAATGAGTCAAACGACAACAAACCGTTTTTCAACTGAAGAATGGCAGGGGAAAAGAGATCAATACGTCGCAAGAGGCGTGAGTAATGGCAACCGTCATCTTGCAGCGAAGGGGAAAGGAGCCGAGCTGTTCGATATTGATGGAAAGCGATTTATCGATTTTGCAGGCGCCATTGGCACATTAAACGTAGGACATTCACATCCAAAGGTCGTGGAAGCGGTCAAAGCACAGGCAGAGAGCCTGATTCACCCAGGATTCAACGTGATGATGTACGAATCGTATATCGAATTGGCAGAGAAGCTGTGCCATCTCACACCAGGTGACCATGATAAGAAAGCCATTTTTCTTAATTCAGGTGCAGAAGCTGTTGAAAATGCGGTGAAAATTGCACGTAAATATACGAAAAGACAGGCCGTTGTGTCGTTCACAAGAGGTTTTCACGGCAGAACGAATATGACAATGAGCATGACAAGCAAGGTCAAGCCATATAAATTTGGCTTCGGACCATTTGCGTCAGAGGTGTACCAAGCACCATACCCGTATTACTATCAAAAGCCAGAAGGATTAAGCGATGCCGCGTACGACGAGTACATCATTGACCAATTCAATCAATTCTTCGTCGCAGCCGTTGCACCAGAAACGGTTGCTTGTGTGGTCATGGAACCAGTCCAAGGGGAGGGCGGATTCATAGTGCCATCGAAGCGTTTCGTTCAGCATGTCGCTTCCTTCTGTCAGCAGCACGGGATTGTCTTTGTTGCAGATGAGATCCAAACCGGTTTTGCGAGAACAGGGAAATACTTTGCGATTGAACACTTTGATGTGGTGCCGGACTTAATCACTGTGTCAAAATCTCTTGCAGCTGGCTTACCGCTGAGCGGTGTCGTTGGCAGAAAAGAAATGCTTGATGCGGCAGATCCAGGGGAGCTTGGAGGAACATATGCAGGCAGTCCATTAGGCTGTGTAGCAGCACTGGCGGTTCTTGATATCATTGAAACAGAACAACTGAATCAACGATCTGAACACATTGGACAAGTCATTGAGGACAAAGCAAATGAATGGAGAAAGGCGTATCCATACATTGGGGAAGTCCGCCGGTTAGGGGCAATGGCGGCAATTGAAATTGTGGAAGATCAAACAACGCGTACACCAGATAAGAAAAGAGCCGCAGCGATTGCAGCATATGCAAATGAGCACGGGCTGCTTCTTTTAACGGCAGGGATTAATGGGAATATCATTCGCTTCTTAACACCACTTGTCATCACAGATGAGCTGCTTCACGAAGGACTAGGGATCATCGAGGACGCCTTCAAAGCACGCTAAACAACAAAGGGGGATGGTTGTATGCAAAAACAACAAATGGGAAAAACGATGTCGCAGTCTGACGTACTGTTTTTGTCCATTGGTGCAATGCTTGGCTGGGGCTGGGTTGTACTTTCGGGAGATTGGATTTTAACAGCTGGATTTTTAGGCAGTGTGATTGCTTTCGTTATAGGCGGTATTCTCGTCATCTTTATTGGACTTACGTATGCCGAGCTTTCATCTGCGATTCCAGAGACAGGCGGAGGGCTCGTCTTTGTCCAGCGGGCATTTGGGATGAAAGCAGCGTTCGTCTCAGCATGGGGCGTATTGTTTGGTTATGTGTCTGTGATTACGTTTGAAGCTGTCGCCTTGCCGACCGTCATTGATTATGTGATTCCAACACAGCATGTTGGCTTCTTATGGAATATAGGGGGCTGGGACGTTTATTTCACGTGGGTATTGATTGGATCTGGCGGTGCATTGTTTTTAACAGCGCTGAATTACATTGGGGCGAAGCCTGCTGCCATTTTTCAGTCCGTGTTCACAGTGGCGATTATTCTGACAGGTTTTCTCCTTTTAGGCGGCGCAACATTTAATGGAGATTTTGCAAACCTTGAGCCGATGTTTCAAGGCGGGGTGGGCGGTCTTATGGCGGTGTTAGTCATGATTCCCTTTTTATTCGTTGGGTTTGATGTCATTCCGCAAGTAGCGGCGGAGATTAACGCACCAAAAAAAATCATTGGGAGAATCTTGATTATCTCCATCGTGAGCGCGGTCATTTTTTATCTGCTTATTGTCTTTGGGGTAGCAGCTGGGCTGTCAAAAGGACAGCTTGAAGCTTCTTCATTAGCAACAGCAGATGCGATGGTACAGCTTCTCGGTCATCAAGCGTTTGGAACAGTGCTTGTCATTGGAGGGGTAGCAGGAATTGTGACGAGCTGGAATGCTTTTATTATCGGTGCAAGCCGTATTCTATATGCTATGGCGGAAAGAGGTATGATTTCCAAATGGTTTGCGTATATTCATCCAAAGTATAAAACACCGACAAATGCCATTTTATTTCTTGGAGCTTTGGCTTTTTTCGCTCCATTACTAGGGCGTCCTGCCCTTGTATGGATTGTCAATGCAGGCGGTGTAGGAATCATCGTTGGGTATTTAATCGTGTCCATTGCCTTTATGAGGCTTCGCAAAACAGAACCTGAGCTTGAGCGTCCATACAGCATTAAATATTGGCGGACGACAGGTGTTTTAGCCATCGGACTGAGTCTTCTTTTCCTTTCATTTTACTTTCCGGGAATGCCGGCCTCCTTATCGTGGCCAGCTGAATGGATATTGCTTTTAGGTTGGGTACTCATTGGGTATATACTATATGTAATGAATCCAAGAACGAAGGAGACGGTAGAGCATGACAAACGAACTCAAAGTGTATAATCCTGCAACAGGAGAAGAAATTGCTTCAGTTGCTCAGCATACAAAAGAACAGATCGAAGACGCAATTTCCCGTTCACACAAAGCATTTAAATCATGGGCGAAAACGTCAGCGCATGAACGTGCCAATATCATTCGCAAGTGGTTTGATCTGATGATTGAGCATAAAGAAAGGCTTGCGAAAATCATCACAGAAGAAAACGGAAAGCCATATCAAGAAGCATTAGGAGAAATCGTCTATGCGGCTGGTTATATTGAATGGTACGCGGAAGAAGCAAAGCGAATCTACGGCAGAACCATCCCGTCACATACGACGAACAAACGCCTTTTTGTCACAAAACAGCCAGTTGGTCCGGTTGCTGCCATTACTCCGTGGAATTTCCCTGCGGCGATGATTACGAGAAAGGCAGCTCCTGCGCTTGCAGCAGGCTGTACGTTTATTGTAAAACCTGCTGAAGACACACCGCTGACAGCCATTGAACTAGTGAAATTAGGTCATGAAGCCGGCATTCCAGAGGATGCACTGCAATGGGTTGTGGGAGACGGCAAAGAAGTGGGTGAAATCTTCACAGATAGTCCATTGATTCGTAAAATCACGTTTACAGGCTCAACGCCCGTCGGAAAGCATTTGATCAAAAACAGTGCCAGCACAGTCAAACACGTATCAATGGAGCTTGGCGGTCATGCCCCGCTCATCGTAGACAAGGATGCAAACCTTGAATTAGCTGTCAAACAAGCCGTAGCATCTAAGTTTCGGAACGCAGGACAAACCTGTGTCTGTGCCAACCGCTTAATTGTGCATGAAGACATTCATGAAGCATTTGCACAAAGCTTCAGCAAAGAGGTAGAGAAGCTGAAAGTGGGAAATGGCTTTGAAGAAGGCACATCCATCGGTCCAATTATCAACAAACGCGGCTTTGATAAAATTGTCGACCAAATTCAAGATGCAGTGGATAAAGGAGCGAAAGTTCTTGTCGGCGGCGATACGCATTTCGACGAGGACAAATCATATTATTTTGTCCAGCCAACGGTCCTTACACATGTGGATAATTCGATGAACATCATGCATGAAGAGACCTTTGGTCCAGTGGCACCAATTACGACATTCAAAACGTTAGACGAGGCAATTGAATTAGCCAACGATACACCTTTTGGCCTTGCAGCTTATTTCTTTACAGAAAATTATCGGAACGGGCTCTACATTTCAGAAAACCTCGATTATGGGATTATTGGCTGGAATGATGGCGGTCCATCGGCTGTCCAAGCACCTTTTGGCGGTATGAAAGAGAGTGGGATTGGCCGAGAAGGCGGCATCGAAGGGATCGAACCTTATTTAGAAACAAAATATGTATCTATTGGGTTAGACGAATAAACGTGAAAAAGACTGTCCGAGAAATCTCGGCAGTCTTTTTTTATTAAACAGCCGGCGGAAAAAGCTGATCCACCGTTTCTTTCGTTTCTTTCAGAATTTCGTGTATGTAATCTGCAGATGCCTGCTCCATGCTGCTGAACAAAAGCCGTTCGACTGGCTGAACGCCAATAAAATTGAAGACTTCAGTATCAGTTGTCATGTGATGAGAGGAGGTGAAGATTTTATTGGAATCAAGAAAAGTCCTCGGGGCATCATGCGTGTTGATAATGACACCTTTTTTGTGCCGAAGCAAATTTTCAATCTCTCCATCCTCATTGATCTGATAAGCAAAACCCTCAGAAAAGACGCGCTCTACATAACCCTTTAGCATAGCTGGCAAGCCGGTCCACCATATTGGAAAAATAAATGTCAGCACATCCGCCTGCTGAATCAGTTTCTGCTCTCTTTGAATGGCAATCGGCACATCACCGCATTTGATGGCAGCCTTTTCTGTAATGGTGAGCTCTGGCGAAAAACCTAGAGTATAGACATCACGAACAGTCACTTCATGACCATTGTTCAAAAGAGTGCTCACAACAAGATCTAATAAGGTTTGATTTAAGCTTTGCTGGGGATGAGCAAAAATGATTACATGGTTCATCTCATAGCCTCCTATGTGGTCATGTGTCTCATTATGGCATGCGGCTTTATCCTATTCAATCCTATATTGGAAATAATAAGTTGGGAAAATGGAAAAAATTGATTTCTAATAAAAGTAAACAATCTGTGGTGCAAGAAAAAGCGACCGTTTCCTAGATAACGATCGCTCATGTATCTCTTTATTTCTTTCTAAAAGCAAGCCCAAGTGCAATCAGCGCCACGACTAGGGCAGCAATGGATAGACCAAGGACAAGCGGTGAGGAAGAAGCAGAGGCTGTTTCAGAGGCCTTTTCTTCTTTTGGTTTTTCCTGGCCATGTGAATCCGTTACGGTATTAGATGCCACAATGTTTGTGATGGAATGAGGTTTATCAGCATCTTTATCGCCAGTCCATTCAACGACCGTTCCATCCTTATAATATTGATACGCATCCCAAGCAGCTTCCCCTGCTTTTTCAGGGTTTTTCGCTACAAAAACGAATTGCTGGAATTGTCCAGCAAGCACACCTTTACCAGTAGCTTCCCAAGTCACTCTTGTCACCTTGCCATCTTTCTCTTCAGTTGACGTTTTCCAGCCAGGTACTGGCTCATATTGCTGGAATTCTACGCCTTTAGGTATTGTCAAAACAACCTTTGTCGTCGGGCTGTCACTCTCAGAAGGAACCTTTAATGTATAGGTCTCCCAAGCATTTGCCGCAGATGTATCAGGCTTGACTGTCACGTGCGCACTCACAGGAATCGCCAATAAAAATGAAGCGAGAAGCATTGGTAATAAAGCTTTAACGTATTTTTTCATAGTGATAACTCCTTTTAGTTTCTTCTAATAAATGTAGTATCGATATTCTTAAAAGAACCAGTTAACGCATGGATTTCAATTTTCCATGTGCCTTTTTCATTTAATAAGAGATTTTCAGCAGAGAAATGACCATTTTTTAATCGTTTCAGTTGAAATTCACTTGGTGTCTCATCACCGAATAAAGCCACCTTATGGATCTTGGCTGTCACAGATTGAATATCAGTGATCGTTTCTCCATTCTTCTTTGTAAATGCCACTTCGAACGAGTTTTTCCCCGGGGCATTCGGGGTAATGCTCAAGGACACAATGTCACGATGCTCGACCTGATTTGCGCCAAAGAAGGGCTCAGGTGCAGGCGGAGGAGGGCTCGGAATATTGGTAAAGACAGCCGTTAATAACAAAATGGCAATCCCGATCATCCATTCAGCTCGTAAGGAAACGCTGCGTTTCAGCATCTTTTCCCATCTCAGCATCAAGTAATGCATAAGCCCAAGCAGGCCCATGAGGATAAATAAACCAAGCTTGATTAAAAAGGTGCGTCCGTATGCTGATTGGAAAAGAGCGTCAAACGATTGCAAAATAAAGATGGCATTCACAAATCCAGAGAACACAATGAGCCCAACAGAGAGCAGTGCCCAAGGATGAAATGCTGCTAGCGTACTCCGAATGAGCGGCTGATCTTCATTTGGCAGTTTCTTCACCAATAGAAGGACAATGGCTGTTAAACCACCGACCCAAATCGAAGCAGAGACGAGATGGATGAAATCAAGTGATGTTGTGAGTATTTTATTGTCTGTTGCGGCTGGATGTCCGATTTGTGCTTTCACCCAAAGGAGCACTGTGAATAGGAGCAGTGGAAACAGCCAAATCCGAAAAGAAGAGAAGTCCCCTTTTCTCACCGCTACAATCGTCCAGATGGTAAGAAGAACAAATGACGCCATAAGCATCATCCACAGACTACCGCCAGAAGTGGACGCAATCGTTTCTTGTAAAAGCGAAGGCTGGAATGCCCCCCAAAAGGACACGTCTGCCGCTGATTTTGTTTGAATCGGCAGCTGGAACACAAGTGCTCCGCCCATCATGATCAATGACACGGTTAAAAGCCGCTTCATTCGTTTCGCCAATACAGGTGAAATCGCAGTCTTAAACCAAAGCAGTCCAAACAAAATGGTCCCAAGGAATAAGCTGAATGACGTATAAAGAAAGGCTTTATCAATAGTGGAGGCCACATCAATGGATTCATCCGTTTGACCTTGTTCTAATTGGTCAAAACCGCCATCCGCTTTTCCAATACTAAACGGAATCATGCCAGAAACAGAGTGTCCGTCCGCTGATACCGCATTCCACTGAATGGTGTAAATTCCTTTTGGTAAATTCTTTTTTAAAGCCGCTTCCATGATCTTTTGATCTTTAATGACCGTATCTCCTTTATCCACACGATCCCCTTTTGCATTTAGCACCTTAATGGCATGAAATCCGCTTTCAATCCCTTCACTAAATGTGATCGAGACGGAAGGAGGCTGCTGATCCAGCTCTTCATTTGCCGCTGGGTTCGAGCTCACGACGTATGCATGAGCAAATGCTTCCTTTGGAATGAAAAAAGCGAACATGACCATAAGAAGCAGAAGCCATTTACTATTTTTAAACAAGGTGAATAACCGCCTTTCTACCTATGAAAGTGTCTCATGTATCAGAAAGAAAGCGGCAGTAAACTGTGAGTCACAGAAAAAACCGCTCTTCCTATTGTACCGCCCTCTCTAAAAGGTAAACGAAACAAACAGCAAGATGGTTCACTTTTTCTGTTTCATGTCTGCGCAGACATTTCTTAATTGAATAGGTTTCATCCAATTATAAGCCTATTCGATTTAAGAAGAGGAAACAAGAAGAGACCATTTGAAAGTTGTGAAATTCCAATGAATTTTGCGTAAAAACAACGGCAGATCAGGCTTTTCACCCATTATATGTTGGGATCTGACAGAAAGTTCATGTCATATTTCAATTTTGTCACACACTAAGTGACAAAGTGACATTTAGTTTCAATTGAAGAGATAGTGAAAGCGTTTTACGATAGGCATAAGGGCTTCACTGAATCTTGTTCTTATATCTTTTGACCTATAAAGCCCTAAATAAAGGGAGAGAAGAAAGGAGTTTTCATAGATGCAGGAAAAAAGCGGATTTCGCGTAAAAGTACAGCGCTTCGGAAGCTATTTAAGCGGTATGATCATGCCGAATATTGGAGCATTTATCGCTTGGGGACTCATCACAGCATTGTTCATTCCAAGTGGTTATTTTCCGAATGAACAATTAAATACACTAGTTGGCCCAATGATCAACTACTTGCTGCCGCTTTTAATCGGTTACACAGGCGGGAAGCTCGTATATGACCATCGAGGCGGGGTACTCGGTGCAACAGCTACGATTGGGGTTATTGTCGGTTCGGACATCCCGATGTTTTTAGGTGCAATGATCATGGGGCCGCTTGGCGGTTATCTCATTAAGAAAATCGACCAGCTGTTTAAAGACCGAATCAAATCAGGTTTTGAAATGCTGATTAATAACTTTAGTGCAGGTATTCTAGGTGCCATTTTAGTCGCCATTGCTTTCTACGCCATCGGTCCAGTGGTACTAGGTTTAAATAAAGCCCTTGCGGCAGGTGTAGATATCATTGTCAATGCACATTTACTTCCGCTGGCAAGTATCTTCATTGAACCAGCGAAAGTATTGTTCTTAAACAATGCCATTAACCAAGGGATTTTAGGTCCATTAGGAGTAGAGCAAGCAGCGAAGACAGGCCAGTCCGTTCTGTTCTTGCTTGAAACAAACCCAGGACCAGGTCTCGGTGTTCTTCTAGCCTACATGTTCTTTGGAAGAGGGACGGCGAAGCAGTCTGCACCGGGTGCGATTGTCATTCAATTCTTAGGGGGAATCCATGAGATTTACTTCCCATACATCTTAATGAAGCCAAAGCTCATTTTGGCGGTTATTGCTGGGGGAGCAAGCGGCGTGCTGACATTTACACTGTTAAATGCAGGCTTAAAAGCAGTGCCGTCACCAGGAAGTATTATCGCTCTTATGCTCATGTCACCAAAAGGCGGTCACCTTGCCGTTCTAGCAGGTGTTGTCGTGGCAGCGGCCGTATCGTTCCTTGTCGCTTCTGTCATTTTAAAAGCGTCTAAAGAAGTGGACGAAGACTTAACGGCAGCAACAGAAAAAATGCAAGACATGAAAGGCAAGAAAAGTGCAGCCGCAGCTACTCTTACAGCACAAAAAGAAGGTGCTGAAGCGAACGAGCAAGCAGCATCTCCAGATGAAATCAATCCAGATGACGTGAATAAAATCATCTTTGCCTGTGATGCAGGAATGGGCTCAAGTGCGATGGGCGCATCCGTCTTAAAGAATAAAGTCAAAAAGGCAGAGCTTGATATTGATGTAACAAATACATCCATCAGTAACATCCCAGATGATGCCGATGTGGTCTTTACTCATAAAGATTTAACAGATAGAGCCAAGGCAAAACTGCCAGGAGCTGTGCATATCTCAGTTGATAATTTCTTAAACAGCCCGAAATACGACCAGCTGATTGAGAAATTGAAAAAATAACATGACGAAACGGGTTGAGTCCAATTTTTCCTAATTGAACTCCCCGTTTTGGTTGTTTTCTGATTTTCCATTCTAAAAAAGGTGTGTGATCTTTCATGAAACAAGTACTTTCAAAAGATAATATTTTTCTAAACGAACAAGCGGGCTCTAAAGAAGAAGCCATTAAAAAAGCAGGCGAAGTCTTAGTGGCAAACGGCTATGTCACGAGTGATTATGTTGACAAAATGTTTGAAAGAGAAAATATTTCTTCTACATTTATGGGCAATGGAATTGCCATTCCTCATGGAACAGAGGATGCGAAAGCGGCTGTCCTTCATTCAGGAATTTCCATTATCCAAATTCCAGATGGCGTTGAATATGGAGAGGGGAATATTGCCAAAGTTGTATTTGGCATAGCTGGTAAAAACAATGAACATCTCGATATTCTTTCTCAAATTGCGATCGTCTGTTCAGAGGAAGAAAATGTAGAGCGTATCATTCATGCAAAGGATCAGGATGAACTGATCGCCATCTTTAACGAGGTGAACTAACATGAAGGCACTTCATTTTGGAGCAGGCAATATTGGCAGAGGATTTATTGGATCTTTGTTAAAAGCATCAGGCTTTGAGCTCGTTTTTACCGACGTAAATGAAGCGGTCATCAACGAGCTGAATGAAAAAGGAGAATACACGGTTGAACTCGCAGCACCAGGGCAGCAGCAAGAAGTAGTTGGTCCTGTGTCAGCCATCAATTCCGCAAAAGATCCCGCTGCATTAACTGAGGCGGTAGCAACAGCTGACCTCATTACAACAGCTGTTGGACCAGCCGTTTTGAACATCATTGCTTCATCGATTGCTGAAGGTTTAAAACAGAAAAAGCCTGATCATATCATCAACATTGTGGCGTGTGAAAATATGATTGGCGGCAGCTCTCATTTAAAGGAAGCCGTTTTCTCTCATTTAACAGCTGATGAACAAGAAGCGCTGTCACACACAGTTGGTTTTCCAAACGCTGCGGTTGACCGCATTGTCCCGATTCAGCACCATGAGGACATTTTGAAAGTATCAGTCGAACCATTTTTCGAGTGGGTCATTGATGAGACAGGCTTTATCGGAGACGTTCCTCAGATCGATGGAGCGACCTTTGTACAAGATTTGACGCCTTATATTGAGCGTAAGCTCTTTACTGTCAACACAGGACATGCACTAGCTGCTTATGTCGGGTACGAGAAAGGTGTGCAAACGATTAAAGAAGCTGTCGATACACCAGAGATTCGTCAAGTGGTCGAAGGTGCACTTCACGAAACGGGCAGTTATTTAATCGACACATATGGCTTTCAAAAAGAAGAACATGATGCGTATATTCAAAAAATCATCAAACGATTTGAAAATGCCTTTATCTCTGATGAAGTCACGCGCGTCGCACGTTCCCCGCTTAGAAAGCTTGGAGCAGATGACCGTTTAATTGGTCCAGCGAAAAAAATCAAACAGCCACAGTATTTAATTAAAGGTATTGTGGCAGCTTTGTCTTATGACTTTACTGGAGACGAAGAAGCTGTTCGTTTGCAGGCATTAAGAAAAGAAAAAGGCATTGAAGGTGTGCTGGAAGAGGTATGTCGACTCTCGCCAACAGACGATCTTTATCAAGCCATTCTTAAAGAAACAGCTCGATAATGAGAAAAATCCCTTTCCATCGTGTGAAAGGGATTTTTTCTATGACTTTTTTAATACTTTTCCCTGCTTGACGATATATAAAGTAAGGGGGAATTTGTACATGAAAAAGAAAGCGTTTGCGTCAAGAAGTGTCTTTTTTCAATTAATGTCTGCCATTATCGTGATCACGATTTTAACAGGCGGACTAGTTGGAACAACGGGATATTTGTTAGCGAAACATGTATTAATTGATGCAGGGAAAGCAGATTTAAAGCACATTGTGAGCGGAGCGATGGCCACACTTGAACAGTTGAATGACCGTGTGGAGAAAAAAGAACTGACGCTTGAGCAGGCGCAAGAACAAGCCCGGCTTTACTTGAGCGGACCCAAAAATGACAACGGGAAGGGATACCAATCTCAAAAATCAGATTTTATCTATAAAAATAAAGGCTATCTTATCGCTTATGGCACTGACTATTCAACCCAGGTTCATCCAGTCAACGACATCGGCGTCATTCCAGATAACACGACCAATCGTCAAAAAATGGTCGCTGGCGCCAATGCAAAAGGCGAGGATGCACACTATGTGACCTATATGGATAAGGACGATGCAACCGGCGAAGAAAAAGAAAAGCTCGCCTATATGAGCCAGTTTACGCCTTGGAATTGGAGTGTAGGCATCGCTGTCTTCCAAGACGAATTTTATAAAGAATTAGAGCAGATGAAGCTCTATATTATTCTTATTACAGCGGGTGTCGCCCTTCTGAGCCTAGGCGTATTTTATTTAGCTGCTCGAGGAAAAGTCAGACTGCTGAAGCAAGTCACTGCTGCTTCAAAGGAAATTGCGGCAGGGAATATTGAACGCACGAACTTAAAGGAAACAACGGATGAAATCGGACAGCTGGCAAAAGGCTTTAACCATATGTCAGGAGAGCTTAGAACACTGGTGAGCGGTTTACAGGAAACGAGCAGTCAGCTTGTTGAATCAGCGACAGATTTATCGGCAATATCTGAAGAAACCTCAGCCAGCAGTGAAGAAATTGGACGAGCCATCGGAGACATATCGACTGGAACACTTCATCAAGCATCCGATCTTGAAGTCGCCAATCAACAAATGACCCAGTTTAATCAATCTATTGAGAATGTCAAAGAACAGAGTGATCAAATTAAACGGATTTCCGACCAATCAAGTCAATCATCACAGCAGGGCCAGCAAATCGTACAGCAATTAAAACAATCGAATGAACAATCGATTCAGGCGTCTCAAGGCATTAGAGCAGGAATCGAGCAGTTAAGTACAAAAGTACAGGATATCTCTCAAATCACAGATACGATTGAAAGCATTTCAAATGAGACGAATTTACTGGCGCTGAATGCAAGTATTGAGGCAGCACGTGCAGGAGAGCATGGCAAAGGCTTCTCAGTTGTGGCGAGTGAAGTGCGGAATTTAGCTGAGCAGACAAAACAATCAGCCGTTCAAATTCAGCAAATGATCCAAGGCATTAAAGAAGAAACGACAACAACAGCTGGTATCATGTCTAACACAATGGATCGTTTTGCCGAGCTGGATGAAGCGGTGCATGCAACAGAACATGAATTCAATGCCATCTCTACATTGATTTCACAAACCATCGTTGAAACAAACGCGATGGCAAAAGAGCTGAATACACTGCTGGAGCAAAACGACCTCATCACTAAAGCCATGCACGGAGCAGCACATGTTTCTCAAGAAAATGCTGCGGCGATCGAAGAAATCACTGCATCCACAGACGAACAAGTGACAGCCATCTCTAATGTGGCAAAAGCAGCAGAAAGACTCAATGAACTTAGCATGCGATTAAATCAGGACATTGCACGTTATCGTCTATAAATCATTTTGACTATGTATCACTAGTCAGGTACGATGAAGTTAATCAAAATCTTGCTCACGCAAACAAAAGGAGTGTACCGGTCATGAAAAAGAAGATATTGATGTTCTTACCTTGTGGCTATGGATACTCCACTGCTGTTTTCTTTTAGGATAGATAGAAATTGGTGAAGTCTGTCTACAAAACGAAGAAACTAGCAGAAAAATAAACGTGAGTGAGGGACATAACATGGAAAAAATCACGAGAAAAAACCCGGAAAGTATGCCGAAACCTGTTGGTCACTACAGTCATATCACAAGGGTGCCAAAGGGTGCGGGATTATTTGTTACATCGGGTCAGGTAGGGACAGATATAGATGGGCAGATCCCATCAAGCTTAAACGACCAAGTAACGAATACGTTTGAAAACATCAAAAAAATCCTTGAATCAGAAGGATTGAATGAAGAACATGTGATCAAGGTCAATATATGGGCAACAGAAGAAATCGACTGGGACCATCTATATCCTCAGTGGGATACGATCTTCAAAACAGCTTACCCATCAATGACGGTTGCTTATGTATCAGCTTTAGGATGGCCGGAGCTGAAAATTGAAATTGAACTATGGTGTGCGGATATATGATTCAAAAAAAGAACAGTGGAAACTGTTCTTTTTTACTTGAGCCGCTAGGCATCCAAACATTCTTCAAAAAAAGCGTGCCAAAAATGCCAATCAGCACAGAGAGAATAGGAAAGCCAAATACAATGAATAGAATAAAAACAGCCATATGACTAACTCCTTTTAACAAGTGTTTACATCAAAACGTATAAGACCGACGCAGCCATGTGTGGAAGTGCAAAAATGATCACAAGAAAAGCCGTATCAAGACGCCACATGCGGTGTTCTTTTGTTTCAGAATGATAGGCTGCTCGTGTCTCTTCTCCACTTGTCCAAGCACCCATTAGCACCCCAGATATCACGACCCCAATAATAGAGATCCCGCCGCTGACAAACCCAATCCATTCAAGGTGCTGCAACATCATAGCGGCACTGCAAATCACAATCATTGAGCAGACACCGGCGAAAAAGGCATGTTTTTTTCTCATTTTGGTTCACTCCCTTCAAAGACAATTAGGAGACCGCATCACATATTTCAATGAAATGACCATCAGGATCAGACACATAAGCGACCGTTTGACCCCATGGTTTTTTGGCAGGTTCTTTGATGATCGAAACCCCTTTTTCCTTCATTGATGCAATCGTTTGCTCCACATCATCCACAACAAAGCCAATCTCAAACGTTTGAGACGCTTGATTTGCTTCAGGGACAGGCAATCCGAGTGCCTCTTTGACATCCTGGCGTGAATTAATCGATAACGTCACGTCTCCAGTGTCAAACTCAACATAGGATTCAACCCTCAATTTTATCGGGAAACCAAGGACATGTTGATAGAAATGAATGCTAGCCTCCACATCGTTTACATATAGAATGGTATATTTCATTTTCATGTGAAAAACTCCTCTCTTCATATACGTGTCAAAAACGGAAAGGTTTCCCACTCATTGTATCACATAGGATATAAGGTTTATTTCATTCCAAAAAAATCAAAATATTTAGCTCGATAGTCTTGAAAAACAAAAAGTGGTGACATATGATAAAAATGTAAAATTAGAAAAAATAGGGGGATTTTACATGTTGAAAAAAATCATGGTGGCTGTCTTGTCTTTAGGTCTTTTACTAAGCTTTACACAAGTCGACACCCACACAGCAGATGCAAAAACAGTCAAGTCCTACAAAAACTGCAAAGCGCTGAACAAAGTCTATAAAGGCGGCGTGGCAAAAAGTAAAAACACAAAAAACAAAGGCGGCAAAACAAAGTACAAGCCGTATGCATCAAAAGCACTTTATCTTAAAAATAAGCACCTTGATCGTGATAAAGACGGCATTGCATGTGAACGCTAAGCCAATCTGAAGAGACCTGTAACCAGGTCTTTTTTCTATGGGATCAAACTCGTCCCTTTGTGCCAGCTTCATCTTTATATTAAAATAAAGATAGTTTCAAAAATCGATACAAAGTGGGGTACTCAATTTGTCAACACAAGCTCATAAGAAAGACATCCGATTGATTGCCATTGATATGGATGGCACGCTGTTAAACAGTGAGCACATCATTCCAGAGGAAAATAAACAAGCCATTAAAGAAGCTGAAGCAAAAGGGGTCCATGTGGTCATTAGCACAGGGCGGACACTGATGACATGCCGAGAGCTGGTTGAGCCGCTCAAGTTATCGTCTTACCTCGTGACAGCAAACGGAAGTGAGATCTGGGATTCAAACTTCCAGCTGATCGAACGAGATCTGCTGCATCCTGATCACGTCCAAATGATGTGGGATTTAAAAAATAGGTACGAAACCGATTACTGGGCTTCGACTGTGGATAAGGTGTGGAGAGGTGAATTCCCAGAACGAATTCATGACCATGAATGGCTGAAATTTGGCTTTGATATTCATGATGATGACGTTCGCGAGGAAGTACTCAATACATTGAAAACAAATAAGTACCTAGAGATCACAAACTCAAGTCCGACTAATATTGAAGTCAATGCAGCCGGCATTAACAAAGCGGCAGCTCTTGCAAAAGTAGCAGAACGCATTGGCTGTACGATGGACAACGTCATGTCCCTTGGCGACAGCCTCAATGATATGGCCATGATTCAAGAAGCTGGATTAGGCATTGCGATGGGAAATGCCCAGGAAGTGGTGAAAGAGGCGGCGGATTGGATTACAGCGCCTAACACAGAACACGGCGTTGCAAAGGCCATCCAACATTGGGTGCTGTCTAAATAAGGTGCATTTACAGAAAAAGTGAGAGGGCTTTACCTCTCGCTTTTTTTGTTTTCTCCTAGTTCTATTGTTATATTTTCTGACAATTTCATGTGCAGTCTATCCAAAGTTGGTATAATCAATATAAATTCGAATATTCGGACTTTATATTCCGTATTTCGGAACAATAAGGAGGGATTCTATGTATCAAGTGGATATCAACTGTGATCTGGGAGAAAGCTTTGGTCAATACACAATCGGTGCAGACGAACAAATCTTAGAATATGTCACCTCAGCCAATGTTGCTTGCGGTTTTCATGCAGGAGATCCAACCGTTATGAGAAAGACGGTCAAAATGGCACTGGATAAAGGGGTCAAAATTGGTGCACATCCAGGTTTGCAAGATTTGGCCGGCTTTGGCAGACGTCCAATGGCTATCTCCGCAGAGGAAGCCTATGATCTTGTCATCTATCAAATTGGCGCTCTATCAGCCTTTCTCAAGGCCGAGGGCGGCACGATGCAGCATGTCAAACCACACGGCGCTCTCTACAACATGGCGGCTAAAAATACTGAATTATCTGAATCAATTGCGAAGGCAGTGTATGATGTGGATCCTAACCTAGTATTATTTGGTCTGTCAGGCAGTGAACTTGCGTTAGCAGGTGAACGAATAGGTCTTCAAGTGGCACATGAAGTTTTTTCTGATCGGACGTATCAAACAGATGGGACGCTGACATCCCGCCGCGAACCACATGCACTCATTGAAGAGGATGAACGGGCCGTCCAGCAGGTTGTTCGTATGGTGCGAGAAGGCAAGGTTCGTACAGTTCAAGGAGAAGATATCGAGCTCAAAGCAGATACTGTCTGCATTCACGGAGACGGCAGCCATGCGCTTCAATTTGCGAAAACCATTACAGCGGAGCTAAAAGAAGCCGGTATTCATCTCAAGGCCTTTCAATAAAAATTGTCATCAAAGGGGGAAACAGCATGAAAACAGAGAAAGTCAAACACATGAAGGCTCCAAAGGGGAATCGGTCTATGCTGATGGGCGCTGCCTTTTTAATGGCGACGTCCGCGATCGGACCGGGATTTTTAACACAAACGACCGTCTTCACACAGCAGCTTGCAGCTAGCTTTGGGTTTGTCATTTTGATCTCCATTTTATTAGATATTTTTGCACAAACAAATGTATGGCGCATCATTGCCGTCTCAGAAAAACGAGGTCAGGATATTGCCAATATGGTACTCCCGGGTCTCGGGTATGTGCTGGCCTTTTTGATTGTCATAGGAGGACTTGCCTTTAACATCGGAAATATCGCTGGAGCTGGGCTCGGTTTTCAGGTGATCACAGGAATTGATCCGCGAATCGGAGCAGCCATCAGTGCTGTCATTGCCATTTTGATCTTTGTGATTAAAGAAGCTGGGAAAGCAATGGACCGTTTCACACAAATAGCAGGTTTTGTCATGATTGGCCTGATGCTGTACGTGGCGGTTTCAACAGCGCCGCCAGTTGGAGAAGCAGCCGTGAGAACATTTGTCCCAGAAACGATTGATATTTTATCTATTGTGACACTTGTGGGCGGAACAGTAGGTGGCTATATCGTCTTTGCTGGCGGGCATCGCTTGCTGGATGCAGGTATTAAGGGGAAGGATGCACTTCCTCAAGTGACGAAAAGCTCTATTTTCGGTGTCTTAATTACATCTGTCATGCGTGTAGCACTCTTTCTTGCCGCATTAGGAGTTGTCTCAAAAGGCTTGCAGATAGATCCATCCAACCCGCCTGCCTCTGTTTTTCAATTAGCTTCAGGAAATATCGGATATAAAATGTTCGGAATTATTATGTGGGCTGCGGCCATTACATCCGTCATTGGAGCGGCATATACATCTGTTTCTTTTTTCAAAACCTTCTCACCAAAAATTGAGCAAAACCAGCGTGGTATCATCATTGGCTTTATTGCCCTCTCAACCATTTGTTTTATTACGATCGGAAGACCAGTGAACATATTGATATTAGTTGGAGCGATCAATGCATTGATTTTGCCGCTCGCCCTTGGCACATTACTCGTTGCGGCGTATAAGAAAGACATTGTCGGAGATTATCGTCATCCATTCTTTTTGACAGTGACTGGTGCATTTGTTGTGGTCATTATGACGATGATGGGCGGCTATACCATCATTAATGAAATCCCGAAACTATGGAGCTGATTCAGATGAATACTTATCAAACATATGAGCCATCACAGATGAGAGAATTGATTCGCGAAAAAAAGATCACAGGACCAACGGCTGGCTTTGCAGAAGGGTTTGCTCAAGCCAATTTAATGATTGTCAAAAAGGAACTTGCCTTTGATTTTCTTTTATTTTGTCAGCGGAATCCGGCTGCATGTCCCTTGCTTGATGTACTGGACCCAGGTGATCCAGTACCAAGACGGTCGGCGCCTCAAGCGGATATTCGTACGGATTTTCCTAAGTACCGTATTTACCGAAAAGGGATTCTTGAAGAAGAGGTCACAGATATCTCTGCTTATTGGGAGGATGATATGGTTGCCTTTCTCATTGGATGCAGTTTTACGTTTGAGCACGCGCTTATGCTGAATGACATTCCTGTCCGCCATATCGAAGACGGTCATAACGTACCCATGTATCAAACGAATATAGCTTGTGAAAAAGCAGGAGTCTTTCATGGCCCGATGGTAGTCAGCATGAGACCTATTCCGGCGCATCAGGTCACAAGAAGTGTTCAAGTGACGTCTCGATTTCCGTCAGTCCATGGCGGCCCGATCCATATAGGGGACCCAGCGGTGATTGGCATTTCCAATGTAGGTCAGCCTGACTTTGGAGAACCGTCTGTGATCAAAGAAGGAGAGGTCCCGGTGTTTTGGGCATGTGGTGTGACGCCGCAAGCCATTGTCATGCATACAAAACCCGACATTGCGATTACTCATGCACCCGGGCATATGTTCATCACAGATCAAAGAGATCAAAAGCTCGGTGTACTGTAGAAAGAGAGGTGTCCTCAAGTGGCTTTTTCAACGATAAAAGATTCTATCACCTACCACCCGCTGGGAGATGCAGCGATCGTCATCCAAGCTGGAGCTGATATACGTGAGGAGATTCATGCACGTGTTGAGCAGCTGTTTGCATGTATTGAACAGCACCCATTTGAAGGATATGTAGAAGCGGTTCAAGCCTTTACAAACGTGACTGTTTTTTACGAGCCTTATACCGTACATCAATCGGCCCAGCTGCAAACACAAGACCTGTCTCCGTATGAATGGGTCAAAGGCTATATTGAACAACTTCTTGAAGACAAATGGCAGGAGGGAGTTCAGGTAAAGCGCCGCATCGTTGACATTCCAGTCTGTTACGGGGGAGCGCTGGGCCCTGATTTAGAAGAGGTTGCCCGTATCAATGGTTTAACGCCAGAGGAAGTCGTGCGTATTCACACTGCCGGGACGTACCTTGTCTATATGATTGGATTTGCCCCAGGGTTTCCGTTTTTAGGCGGGCTGTCTGAAAAGATCGCAGCACCACGCAGAGAAACACCAAGGATGTCCATTCCAAAAGGCTCTGTTGGTATTGCGGGAAAGCAGACAGGCGTTTATCCAATTTCCACACCCGGGGGCTGGCAGCTCATTGGACAAACCCCGCTGCCGCTTTTTCGCCCAGACGAGGAAATTCCGAGTCTATTGAAAGCAGGGGACGAGGTCAGATTTGTCCAAATGTCTGAAAAGGAATTTTTCAGCATGAAGGAGGCAGAACGTTGAGTATTCATGTCATCAAGCCAGGGATGTACACAACCATTCAAGATAAAGGGCGGCAAGGCTATCAAAAGTATGGCGTCTTAACGAGCGGCGGCATGGACCCGCTCTCACTTAGAATCGCCAACATTCTCACAGGCAACCAAGAAAACGAAGCCGTGCTGGAAGTCACGTTGATGGGGCCGGGTCCTGTGCTCACATGTGAGAAGGATCAGCTCATTGCCGTCACTGGTGCTGATGTAGAGATTGATATTGATGGAGAGCGGGCACCATTATGGAAGCCGCTCTTTGTTCGATCAGGAAGCACGATCACTTTTGGTCTTTGTAAGAGAGGCTGCCGCGTTTATCTTGCTGTGGCAGGTGGATTTGATGTGGAGCCAGTCATGCAGAGCAAAAGCACTTATGTAAGAGCAGGGATCGGTGGACTGAAAGGACGACCGCTTGAAAAAGGCGACGTTCTGCCTGTTGGAGAGCCGTCTATCGTAGCGGATCATTTGTTTGATAGGCTAAAAAATAAAATGAAACAGGCGGGATACGGCGCACCCGATTGGACAGTGAGTCATGATCATTTTTTACCGCTGCGGAAATCACCAGTGATTCGTGTGCTGGCAGGCAGGCATCTTTCTTATTTTCAAGAAACATCTCAAACCGCGTTTTTTGAGCAGCCTTATCAGGTCACACCCCAATCAGATCGCATGGGCTGCCGGCTGAAGGGAGAGCCGGTTCATTTAAAAGAAAAATTGGAATTGATCTCAGAAGCGGTCGCCTTTGGATCTATTCAAATTCCTCCTGATGGCCAGCCGATTATTCTGCTGGCAGATCGGCAGACGACAGGCGGATACCCGCGTATTGGAGAAGTAGCGACTGTTGATTTGCCGCTTATTGCACAAGCAATGCCTGGGGCAAATCTGTATTTTGAACAAATAGATCATCGGGAGGCGGAGGAGGTGTTATTTAAGCAAGAAGCAGAACTGAAGGAGCTGGCCGCAAGAATCAAGCTGGAAGCATTCTCGTTTAGAAAAGGTGAAGAAGATGCAAAACACAAATAAAACGGTCGTGAAATCAATGGAGATTTTGCGGCTGTTTATCGCTCACGATCAATTAACATTAAATGAAATGATTGAGCTTTCCGGTATGCCGAAAACATCTGTCCATCGTATGGCGAGCTCTTTAGCCGATATGGGGCTGTTAGAAAAGCAAGAAACAGGTGTTTATCGATTAGGCTTAATGTTCCTTGAATACGGTCAGCTTGTGGCGGACCGCCTTGATATTCGGAAGATTGCAAGACCATTTATGGAAAGCTTACGGGATGAAGTAGGAGAAGCTGTACAGCTCATTGTTCGTGAGGGCGACGAAGCCATTTATGTGGAAAAGATTGAAGGTACGCAGCCTGTTCGTCTCTACACCGCCGTTGGCAGACGGTCTCCCCTATATGCAGGTGCTTGTGCGAGAAGTATTCTCTCTTTTTTGCCAAAGAGCGAGATACTTGCCTATATTGACTCAATTGAGCTGGGGAAGATCGGAATTGGGACCATCACAGATAAAGAGGTTCTAAGAAACATGCTGGAAGAATCAAATGCGCGGGGATATACGCTAAGCTATTCTGAGCTTGAAAACTATACAGCTGCGATTGGAGCCCCTATTTTCAATCATCTTGGGGAAGTGACAGCAGGTATTAGCATTGCAGGATTTGAAGCAGGCTATCAAAAAGAACGCCTGCCTTACTTAATTCAACACGTGAAAAAAGCCGCCAGTGATATTTCGAGAGAATTAGGCTTTTCATCTGAACAAATAAAAAGCCAATGACCGTAAAGATCATTGGCTTTTTGCGTGCAGTTATTAGAAAGTTTTTCCTAAAGCTTTCGCACGTTCGATTGCATCTGCTTTAATTTGCTCTGCTTTTGCAGGCTCAGCATTGTGACCTTCAACGATAAGACCTTCGAAAGAAGGAATTCCGAAGAAGCTAGCGATTGTACCAAGGTAACGGTGACCTGCTTCAAGTTCAGCAGCAGGACCTTCAGTGTAGTATCCGCCACGTGCTTGGATGTGAAGAGCTTTTTTGTCTGTTAATAATCCAACAGGACCTTGCTCAGTGTATTTGAATGTTTTACCAGCTACAGCAACAGAGTCGATGTATGCTTTAAGAACTGGTGGGAATGAGAAGTTCCAAAGTGGTGAAACAAATACATATTTGTCAGCAGAAACGAATTGATCACTTAATTCGTTTAGGCGAGCAACTTTCGCTTGCTCTTCAGCTGAAAGTGTATCGAAACCAGCGCCAGATTGAAGTTTGCCCCAGCCAGCGAATACATCTGCATCAATGTGAGGGATGTTTTCTTTGTACAAATCGATATGTACAACCTCGTCACTTGGATTTGCTTCCTTATAAGATTCGATAAACGCCTTAGCAGTAGCCATACTGTAAGAAACTGTTTCATCATGCGGATGTGCAGTGATGTATAAAACTTTTGCCATGTTCATTCAATCCTTTCTGTTTCAGTGATTTTTTTAGTGTATCCCAAAGATACACTGAATATGTGGCATCTTTAATCATATTGGAACGCTATGAAAAAGATGTAACAAGCACAGTTACATGAAAACTGATATTTTCATTGTAATCACAATGTAGTTTGAAGTCAAGGTATAAAGTCTCGAAATCAAGATAAAAAGTTTGTAAATTTTTCTGGAACGCGTAAACACGCAGTTTTCAGCGCAAAAAGCCTACTCTTATTGAACAAAAAAACGTTTGATATCGCAAGTAAAGAGTTTGTAAAGGCGCTGCATCTCAAAAAAAGATGGATGCCCCTAAGTCATCTGCTACAAGCATCTGTTCTCCGAATTCGTATATATAAGAGAAGGCAGGAGAGAGTGAGGGATAAGAGTGGGACGATCCTATGTTGCGATTGGAGATTCCTTAACAGTTGGGGTGGGGGCACGTTTATTTGGCGGAGGATTTGTTCAGCGGTTTTGGTGGATGCTTGAAAAAAAGACGCATGTACCAGTCGAGCTGTCCGTATTTGCAAAATCAGGGTTAACGACCGAGCAGATTTTACAGCTCTTCAAACGGTCAGAGGTGAGACGTTCGATTGCGGCAGCTGACATCATCACCATCACAGGCTGTGGGAATGACCTTGTTCAAGCTGTTCAGCAGTATGAAGAAAGTGAAGATGAAAAGAAACTGCTGCAAGCAGTCATGCATTGCCAGGCGAATTTTAGCAAGATGATTCAAGAAATCGCTCAGATCAAAAGAGGGCAGCATCAGCCCTACTACGTGTATTTCATGAATTTATATAATCCATTTCCGCAAATACCAATAGCCGGTAGGTGGCTTCAGCAATATAATCAACAACTTCGTTTGCTTGCTGCGAATCCGCATGTAGAAGTTGTGGATGTGTACAAAGCGTTTGAAGGGCATGAAAGAGCTTACTTATCGATTGATCAATTTCACCCGAATCCTAAGGGGTATGATGCAATGGCAGAAGCATTGTTTCAAGCACACTGTAAACAGCTGTAATCCGGTGGGATTGCAGTTTTTTTCATCCTTTTCAATAAATGACGGTTTCGATATGATAAAAGAAACGAAGGCGAAAGAGGTGTACAGGCATGGAGGAGATCAGTGCATATTTTCAAGAGATGACAGGAACGGCTTATGAAGTGGGAAAACAGCAGGCTGCCTGGCTTAAGGAGAATCCGTTGCTAAAGACACAATATATTCGGACAGAACCGGCAAGAAAGGAGGCTGTGAAGGAAACGAAGCAGCTGATGCGTCCTTATCTTCCACAGTTAGATGAAGAGATTGCTGGATTTTGTGATGAACTGCAATTAGATGAGCGTTATTTAACCTTTTTCTATTCATCTCATCTTCAGCCGGGCTGTTCCCACTGCGTGAGGCAGGGGAATATGGCGGCAGGTCAACAAACAGTCATGCTGCGTAACTATGATTTCTCTCCGATTTTTGATGATATGCGTCTTGTGACGACACATGTAAAAGGCTCAGCATATCATACAGGCTCGTCACTGCTCTTGTTTGGCAGATCTGATGGGATGAATGAGCATGGTCTTGCTGTGACTTTCTCTGCTTGTGGTCCGCCGGTTGGCAATGAACCCGGTCTAAAGCCTCCAGCAGTAGCCGGTTTGCAGGTGTATCATGTGATTCGCTCTGTTCTGGAATCCTGTCAAACGGTTGAGGGAGCCATTCGCTCTATCAAGGAAATGCCTGTTGCCTCAAATGTTCATATCATGCTAGCTGATCGAAAAGGAGAGGCGGCTGTGATTGAAATCATTGATGGTCAAAAAAGGGTGAGAAGACCGGAGAGAGGTTATATTGCCGCAACGAATCATCCGGTAGCTGATCAAACAGCAAAAGGGATGACCAAACATCATTCTGTTGTCAGATACGATATGTTAATGGAAGCTTTAAAAGAGCAACGATCAAGTGATTCTCTTGCTAAACTGTTCCAGACAGAATATCCTGATGGTCTGGCTGTGCACAATTATGAGGAGCTGTTTGGAACGATGCGAACCGTCATGTTCCGTCCGGAAGAAGGCACAATCGATTATTGCTTTGGCTCTCCAGTATACAATCCGACTTATTCTTTAAAAGCCGGAGGTTCACTGCCTTTTCAAAAACAAAAGGTTCAATTTCATCAAAAGGATTATGGGCCTTCATTTTGGAGAAGCGTCTGATGAAACCTTTGTTTTTAATTTTGTCATAGCCGCTGTGCCAAAGTCAGATTAACTTAAGATTGCATCGCTTGTTGAAAGCGTTTTATATTAAGGTGTGACTATAGACCTATTTATGCAGAAGGAGGCATTTCATGTACATAACGGCACGAGAACAGAAAGTCATTAAATACATCATTCAGCAAAATCGTTATGTCACCATTCGTGAGATAGCCGATTCTGTTCAGGTAAGTACTAGAACGATCCATAGAGAACTAAAATCCATTAAACCAATATTGAAAGATTATCATCTTTCATTAGATAAACAGCCGGGGAAAGGCTTGAAGGCAGTCGGCGAACAGGAGGATAAACAGCGGCTTCTTGCTCATATGTCAAATGAGGATCAAATCGAATATAGCTCAGATGAACGAAAGCTCTTAATCCTATGTGCGCTGCTTGAAGCGAAGGAACCGGTGAAATTATACACACTCGCAGCTGACTTACAGGTAACAAATGCGACGATCAGCTATGATTTAGATGAACTGACGGAGTGGATTGCTCCATATGGTTTGCAGCTTATCCGCAAGCGCGGGTACGGCATTGAATTAAAAGGGGCGGAGGAAGCAAAACGAAAAATTGTCGGCAATCTCATTGTTGACCGGCTCGACATTCAATTATTTTTAGAAACGATTGAAATGAATATCAAACATCGAACGAAAGCGACGGAAAAAGTGTTTGGTGTTGTCAGCAGAGGACAGCTGCTTAAGGTAGAAAGACTGCTCTTTCATTTGAAAGATCGATTGTCACTCTCATTATCTGATAGTGCCTATATTGCACTTGTTGTTCACTTAACCTATGCGATCGAACGTATTCAGCTTGGGGAAACCATTCGAATGGAAGAGAAAGAGCTGCTGGAATTAAAGAGGACGAAGGAATTTGAATCATCACTTCGAATGGCAAGAGCGCTTGAACGCATGTTTAATGTCGAGATTCCTGAAGCGGAGGTCGGATATATGACCATCCATCTTCGCAGTGCAAATCGCAGCTTTGGGGCAGAATACCGTATTGATGAAATTGAGCTGGATATAGCGCTGAGAACGAAAAAGCTCATTGATTTTATTTCAAATAAAACCGGCTATCATCTCAATGAAAATGATTCATTGTATGAGGGGCTCGTGTCTCATCTCGAACCTGCCATGAACCGTCTAAAGGAAAAGATGAGAATCTATAATCCGCTCACACAACAAATTAAAAAAGACTACTTTTTGCTGTTTATGGCGATTGAAGAAGGAGTCGAGCGTTTCTTTCCAGAGATTGAATTTCCAGAGGATGAAATTGCCTTTCTTGTGCTTCACTTTGGCTCAGTGCTTGAAATCAAAAAAGAAGAAACAAAAATTCATGCGCTGGTTGTTTGCTCAAGCGGGATTGGTTCTTCGAAAATGCTCGCCTCCCGGTTGAAAAAAGAATTGCCGGAGATCGCCAAGTTCGATCTATCCTCTTTGATGGAACTAAAGGAAATCGATGCATCGAGCTATGACATGATTGTCTCGACCGTTCCAATCCCATATGAGCATATCGATTACATCATGGTCAGCCCGCTTTTAAACGAGGATGATGCCATGCGTGTGAAGGCTCATATTAAACGGAAGATTCCTTATATCATCGAGAAAAAAAGAACAAAAGAATCTCCGAAAGAATTGGTGCAAGAAATCGTTGATATGATGGCGGTTGCAGAGCAGGTGACAAATTATATGTTTGTGATTCGCAGCATCCTGTCCCATTTTACCATCGAAAAAAGAAAGACGATGCCGCAGCATGATGAAACCATCAGGCAGCTGCTTCGTCAGCTTGAAGAGGAAGGGTTTATCATACATGCGGATGATGTGGCGAGCGGTCTTCTGGAACGTGAACAGCAAGGCGGCTTAGGCATACCTGGTACTGAATTTGCTCTTTTTCATTTAAAGCATGCAGACATCAAGGAACCAATTTTTCATATTTATGATCTTGATCAGGCATACAAGGTTAAAAGCATGGATGGCGGGCAGCAGCAGATGTCACGAATGCTCATGATGCTTGCGCCGCAAGAGCTTGGCAAGGAAGGATCAGAAATGTTTAGTCTGATCAGTTCATCCATCATTGAAAGTGAAGAAAGCATGGCGCTTTATGGACAGGGGACTAAGGAAGACATTGAACAGAAATTACATCAGCTTTTCTATCAATTTGTCAAAGAGGCAAAGTGGTAAGAAAAAGGCCGAGAGCTTATTCGCTTCTCGGCTTTTTTGCTGTGACACAGACAGCAAGGGTAGGGCGAATTTCTTCATACTCAATAGAAAATTGGTCAAACCCTGCAAACTGTATGTCATTTAATATGTTTTCACCCATCTCTTTTGTCCGCTTGGCGTCAGCTCCTTTTTCTCTTGGCTGCATCACAATAACGAGAGTCCCGCCTGGTTTCAAAGTGTGATAAAGATTGAGTAATCCCGTTTTTGGATCATCCCAAATTGTAAAATTATTAACAGATAGCACTTTGTCATACTGCTCTCCGGGAAGGCGTGTTTTCTCGATTTTTCCGACATACAGCCTAACCTGTTTGTCTTTTGCTCGTTTGCTGACGCGGGACTGTGCTTGCTCCTGCATGGTAGAAGAAGCATCCAGCCCATCAATGTGAAGGTCTTGATAATGCTTGAGCATATGTTTAATACTGTAGCCGGGTCCATAGCCAATTTCCAAAATGTTTTCACCATCTGTCAAATCTAAGTGGCGAATGGCCCACTGATTCAATGCTTTATTTTCATTTGCCATAATGAATCCAGCGATGCTTCCGAGCCAGCCTTTTGGTCTGCTAAAGGTTTTCGAAATAGTAGACAGCATGTGAGAACGCTCCTTTTTGATGATCATGTAACCGTTTTTTCTCCTCTTCAAACATGCTGATTTTCGGGAACACATCGGTACAGCTTCATGATGTTTGAGTGGAAAAATGAGGTGGTAATGAAAGGATACATCAACAAATCAAGGAGGAGCTTACACATGGATTTACGTGAATATTTAACAAATGGCATTCCGCGCCAAACGCAGGATCAGCAGCCAGGCAGTGAAAGGGAAATGAATCCAGCGCCGATCTTTGAGGATGAATCATATCAAGGTTCTGGCAAGCTAAAAGGAAAAGTGGCACTGATTACAGGTGGAGATAGTGGAATTGGACGGGCAGTATCTGTTGCCTATGCAAAGGAAGGTGCAAATGTCGCCATTGTATATTTAAATGAACATGAGGATGCAAAGGATACGCAAAAGCGCGTAGAACAGGAAGGCGTCAAATGTTTAACGATTGCAGGAGATGTCGGTGACGAAGCCTTTTGTGAGAAAGCAGTAGAAAAAACAGTTGAAGCCTTTGGTCAATTAGACATTTTAGTGAATAATGCGGCTGAACAGCACCCGAAAGAACGGATTCAGGATATTTCTAGTGAACAGCTTCACCAAACCTTTAGAACCAACTTCTATTCCTATTTCTATTTTACGAAAAAGGCATTGGATTATTTAAAACCGGGAAGCTCCATCATTAATACAACATCAATTAATCCATACCGGGGTAACCCAGTGCTGATTGATTATACGGCGACAAAAGGAGCCATCAACGGATTTACACGTTCTATGGCACAATCGCTTGTGAAAGATGGGATTAGGGTGAACGGTGTAGCGCCAGGTCCAATTTGGACGCCGCTCATTCCATCTACATTTGATGAAGACAGTGTGGAAAGCTTCGGGTCAGAAACCCCAATGGGAAGACCAGGACAGCCTGTAGAGCATGTCGGCTGCTTTGTGCTGCTGGCTTCTGACGAATCGTCTTATATGACAGGACAGACACTTCACGTCAATGGCGGTTCCTTTATGAATACATGATCTACCGCGGCACCGCCCAGCTTTGATTGGGCGGTGTTTTTAGTATTTCTTGCGATTCTTCTGCACAGATATGACAGACCATACGATAATGCCTACAACAACTGCCGCAATGACAAGTGAACTTAAATGAAACATCGTTTCATGATGCATGTTCAATTTCTCCCTTCATTGAACCTGTTTTCTATAGCATCAGCTAGAAGGTCTCTTTTTATGAAAAACACATTTCTTTGTTTAATGAATGGGCTGTCGTGGAAACCTATGAATACGGATGAAATTTTGAAGGAGTGAAACGATATGTCTCAAGAAGAATTAAAACAAAAGGTATTAAACCTATTAGATGAACAAAAGGTCGGAACATTGGCGACTGTTGAACAGGATAAGCCGCATACCCGCTACATGACTTTTTTCCATGAAGGGCTGACGTTATATACACCAACGAGTAAAGAAACACATAAAGCAGAAGAAATTGAAAAAAATCCGAATGTTCATATTCTCATTGGATATTCAGGCGAAGGATTCGGTGATACTTATGCAGAGATTGCAGGCACCGCAGCATTAACCGACGATCGGGAACTGATCGACCGTCTTTGGTCTGATGAGATGGAGAAATGGTTTAAAGGAAAAGATGATCCGAATTTAGTGATTCTGAAGATTAACCCAACCTCCATCCGTTATATGAATGAAGGAAGCCGTACACCAGCAGAATTATCACTTTAACACTTGCGTAAGAAGGGGGAATGTGTTATAGTTTGATATTAAGTGTTGAAATAAGCAAATAAATAAAGAAAGTAAACTTTCTTTTTTCTATGACATAATGAGAAGCAATAGAGCTTCTACTTGATAAGAACGAGACGCTGTCAAAGCGAACAAACTTATTCTTTTCCTTCTGCACCCGCCCCCCTATATAAGCGGAAGAATGGAAAAAAGACGTTTTGATTTACAATTCACACTGGCGCGGCTTCGGAGCCGTAAGGACGAATGAGAGGTAGGGCTTTCGTTGTCTTGTTATCCAGAACTTCCATGGCGTTTACTTTCAAACGTAGGTTCACTCGGAACACATATGACACACTGATATGATCGAATCTTAATTCATACACTCCGTAACGGAGATTAAACATTAATTATTTATTTGCATGAAAAGAGTAAGGAACAGGCTGCCATCTATTTGGCAGCCTTTTTCATTGGGTTAAACAATAGGACCCCGAGACCAACGAGCCCAAGAAAAGGGAAAACAAAGGTCGCAACCAAACGCATAGCGTCCGCTCCAAAAGGGTTCGATACTAACAGCAGGCCGATAAATGCACAGATCATCAGAGTGAACAAAGCGAGCTTCATGATCATTTACTTTGTCCTTTCTTCTGATACCGCCAAATTCGCTCAATAAAAAAGAACATGACCGCAAACAAAATAGAAAACATGAACATGTCCAGCAGTGTCACGCCTCTATTTGGGTGCACAAGACCAAACCAAACGAATTGCAGCACAAAAGAGATCGCAAAATATAGAATCGATTTTTTCATCATTGTCCTCTTTTCACTTATTTTTTTGTCCCTTAAGCCACATCAGCCAAATGATGAAGGAACCAATCACACATGAGAGCAAAGTGACAGGCGGCAAGGTGTGCCAGCTAGTCAGCCCCTTTACAAAACACATATAAAAAAAGAAAATGGAAATGGATACGAGTACCCATTGCTTGAACCAGCGAGGGACACGCAGCCAAGCTGCTAGAATGATTGATGATAGCTTATCCAATGAGATAACTCCTTTTTTGAATCTGATTGGATTTTATCGTAAACAACAAAGTTTGTAAAATATGGATTTTAGAGGCTTTGATGGTATTCTTCTAGCATGAAACATTTTCGCTGTACTGACGTATAAGTTACAGGAACCTCATGAAAGGAAGCGATCAAGTGAAAAGAATACCAGTCATCTTCCTCAGATATATTGTCTTCTTTATTCCAGCGATCATTCTCAGTGTTTTGGTGTGGAATCATTACCAAGATGATTTGTCAGATGGGAAAGTAACAGAGTATGACGTCAAAGGAATGTTTACATTTGATGAAGGAAAACGAGTGGTGAGTGCTGTATCAAAAGACCAGCAGCTCCATTTTGCAATGTATGATCCTCAATCAGGAAAAAGAATCAGTGAATGGACCACAGAAAGTGATTCGTTTAATGAAATGCTGCCATCCATTCAAGGAAACAATCTCTTACTGGCTTTAAAAAATAAAGACGGGCAGCTGTTGATCGAGAAACTAACACCAAGCGGAAAAAAGAAAGAGCTCGTTCAAAATAACCTGCAGATTCCCTCATTTTTAAAAACGAATACATACCAATGGAATGGACGGCTCGTATTTACAGGAGAAATGGACGGTGCCGCTGCGGTCATCGGTGAGCTGAAGAATGGGCAGTTTCATGTGCACAATCTGAACGAGCTAAAGCTGCCAGCAAGACCCGTTTCTATCGATGTCGTCATGAATTCCTTTAGAGGGCAGACGCCAATTCCTATGTATGAATTGGCTTTGAAAAATGACCAGAAGGCGTATGTCAGCGGAATCTCAAACGAGAAGCATCAGCTGGGGGTTTATGTCTCCAAAAACGCTGAACCGTTTAGCCTCATTGAAGATAAGGTGGAGCAGCAGCTGGAGAAAACAATCGGGACATCACAAAACTTTGCAGTCGCTGTGGAATCGGAATATCCAAAAAGGGCAAGAAAAGTGAATGCAGAAGGAAGGCTTGGGGAAGTCGTTCCAACACCAAAACCGATTTATCAAGCCTTTATTTACCAGCTTAATGAAGAAGAAGTTCTCCTGGCAGGCTCTACAGCAAAGGACGAAGCAAAAGGCAAACTGACAGGTTATATTTATAACCATCGTACGAATAAGGCGACGTCTGCCAGCAAGCTTTTGCAGTCGTTTTCATATGAATCTTTACAAAAAGAAGGGCTCTCTTTCAATAAAAATGTGAAGAGCAATTGGCTCTATTATTCATTTGACAATCAATTAACGGGTGCATTTGAGACGAAAAGCAAAGAGCTAAAGGAATTTCCTTTGCAGAAGGTCATCTCAATTGAAAACGCCAGTCCAGCCCACCAAACGTCTGTTGATACCTTTACGCAATATGTAATGAAGGGCGGACCGCTCATTCTTAACTGGGCGATATGGATCTTGATCCCGCTGTTATTATTTGTACTAGCGATCTTCCTGCCGCCGATTTTGAGACTGGTGAGAAGAAACAAAATAAAGGACAGTGTCACATTAGAAGCCAATATTGTGTCTGTTAAAGAAACGGGCACCTACATCAACGAACAGCCAGTTGTCAGCATGCGGCTTCAATTTGAATATGAAGGGCAGCGTATAGAAAAGACGGTTAAAACGGTAGTATCCTACACCCAGATACCACAGCCAGGCCAGCGTATTGTCATTCACTATGATCCGAAGAAGAAAAAGGCAATGCTCTTAAAAGAAGGTGACTTCTCGCAGCCAAGTCAGCCAAAGTTCATCAAAGGCGCTGTTTTGAGAAAAATAGAATCATATGGAACCGTAGGACGAGGCACCGTCTTATCACTCACATTTGAATTAGATCAGAAAACGTATATCATTCCGATGATTCAAGCCGCTGGTTTTGAATTTAGAACAGGAGAAAAAGCCGATCTCGTCGACATCAACGGCTATCTCAAAATGGCAGCCTATGGCCATGAAGTGCGGAATCGATCGGGGAAAGATGTGACGTTAACAGGAACGATCCAGCGTGTGAAACAATATCCAATTGCCATCCATGAGCAAAAGCCTATTCAGCTTGATGTGACGGTTTCAAACGGAGATGAATCCATCACAAAAACGGTCAGCCAGTTCATCCCTGACCATATGCAGGTCGCAGCTGGCACTCAAATTACGATCCAGACAAAGAAAGAAGAGCTGGATAGAGAAATGGGTCTTATGCAAGAGAAACAAGGAAGCGCAAAAGTGACCAATATCGAATTTGCTGGCGTCATCGGCAATCTGCCGTTAGCGATCATTCAGGTTGAGAGAAATGGCATGATGTATGAAGTGAAACAGCCAATCGATCCAATCACTAGCGTCTTGCCTGGTGATGAATTATGGGTGGCGTATCACGATATGACGCGTCAAGCAGCCATTGTGAAATATGCATCAATATAAAAAAGCGTTCCTTTATCAGGACGCTTCAGCGTGAAGACTAAGGGCTAAAACGAATGTCGTTTTAGCCCTTTTTGATTAAGCTTTTGTATCATATTGGCGGAGTACCTTATCGTAGGCGAAATTACCGAAAGGAATGAAAGCCGCAAAAAAACCAGCGATGGACCATTTCAAATGCCAGCGAACTTTAAAAGTCACATATGCCAAAATGAGCATATAGATGACAAACAATGCGCCATGAAGAGAGCCTACAATAGTGACTGCCATCGGAATATCCGCAAAATATTTTAGAGGCATGGCAATTAAAAGAAGGGTTAAAAGAGACATACCCTCAATAAAACCCGCCTGTCGAAGACGGCTAATACTTGTATGCATATACAAATCCTCCTGTATAAAAGCTAGTTTCTCATCTTCTAATATAAACGAAAGATCGTCTGGACATGCTGAAATCTACGAAAAATTCAAAATATGTTCATGGAATGCTTAAAAAATGGGAAAAGTCCTTTACTCTTTGTTTGTTTTACAGAGTACTTGCTTTAAGTGCATGACATCATGTAATAAATGCTCTGTCATTGCTTGAACGGCTTCTGTGGAGCGGCGTTCTTTTATTTCAGAATAGATGGCTGCATGCTCTCTTTGAATCGTTTCAGCACGAGCTCCGCCGCTAAAATGGAAGATGCGGCAATAGTGAATGAGTGCATTCACGTGATTCAATTGTTTGGATAAGCGGTCATTGTGACTCGCCAAAATGATTTTTTGGTGAAAGGCTTCATGTAACTGGACAATCTCTTTAGATGGCAGCTGCTGCTTGATCGCTTCGTCCGCCTGCGTGAGAACCTGCTCAATTTCATCCATTTCTCTTTGCGTGGCTTCCTTACAGGCAAGCTCAACAGCAAGTGTTTCTAAGGCCACCCGAATTTGATAAAGCTCCTCGACATCTTTTTCTGTTAACGTATAGACGGAATAGCCTGAGCGATGATCCGCGATTAAAAGCTCGTCTTTTTCTAACAGCCTCATCGCCTCTCTTACCGGTGATCGGCTTACGCCAAATTGTTTGGCAAGCTGCGTTTCATTGATGCGCTCTCCTGGCTGAAACTGGCCATCAAATATCATTTGCTTCAGCTGTTCATAAAATTGCATGTGATACGGTGTTGGTTTTTCCATCTCGAATGAATTCATCCCATCATTCCCTCTTTTATACATCATCTTTTGTCTCATGTTATCCAAGTTCTTCCCTCTAGGCAAGCCTGCATCGCAAAGTCAATATCGTACAATCCAAGAGAAAAAGGGTGTGCTACACTAATGATGAGCTCAGTGAAAAGAGGGGATCGACATGAGAATACTAGAGGAACGAACAGTCCATTTTGATCAGGACTTGCAAATAGAGGCGTATCGCTTTCATGCCATCATCAAAAAGTTCCCAAAACATTTTCATACATACTATGTGATTGGATTTATTGAAGGCGGTCAAAGGCGTATGTTCTGCCAAAATCAAGAATACATCATTGAAAAAGGAGATATCCTTCTTTTCAATCCATACGATAACCACGCATGTGAACAATTTGATCACATGCCGCTAGATTATCGCAGCTTAAATATTGAACCAGAGTTGCTGGAAAAGGTCTTTCAGCACAAGCCGCATTTTAAAGCCCCTGTGGTTTCACAAAGTGAACTAGCAAAGCAATTATATGATCTTCATCAAATGATCACAGAAGAAGCTCCTGCTTTGAATAAACAGGAAGCCTTTTACTTTTTGATGAAGCAGTTGATCGAAACCTATTCTGATACACCAGAGGAAAAAGCATCAGCAGCCAATGCCAATGAACAAAAAGTCCAAGACGTACAGCAATATATTGAAACACATCTCACGGAAAATATATCGTTAGATGACTTAGGTGAGCTTGTGTCCATGAACAAATATTCATTGCTGCGTGCTTTTACAAAGTTCAGAGGAATTACGCCGTATCGTTATTTACAGACAATCAGGGTGAACTATGCGAAGGAACTTCTCGCCCAAGGAATGAAGCCAATAGATGTAGCTGCTGCCGCTGGATTTTCTGATCAAAGTCATTTGACTCATTTCTTTTCGGAATTTATTGGGCTTACGCCAGGGCAGTATCAGCAAATTTTTGCAAAGCAGGTAACACAAAATGAAAAATAAACAGCTTCTTGGTCATCTAGCAGCCATGTTCACCATTTTTTTATGGGGATCTACCTTTATATCAACCAAAATATTATTAACGGCTTTTTCTCCAACAGAGATTTTATTTTTTCGTTTTTTTATAGGGTACTTGGCTCTAATGATCATCTATCCAGTTACCATGAAAGTGCAAAGTAAAAAGCATGAAGGGATGTTTGCACTCGCAGGTTTATGCGGTGTGGTCTTATATTACTTTTTAGAAAATGTCGCACTTACTTATACGTTCGCTTCGAATGCAGGTGTCATCAGCTCCGTTGTCCCATTCTTCTCTTTTTTATTGGCTTATTTTTTATTAAAAGATGAGCCGCTGAACAGCCGGTTTTTCATAGGATTTTTCATCGCGATGACGGGAATTGTGCTGATTAGCATGAATGGAATGACGACGTTTCAGCTGAATCCACTTGGTGATGTCTTAGCATTAACGGCTACCATCGTCTGGGCACTCTATTCCATCTTATCGAAGATCATCAACCAATATGGGTACCATATCATTCAGGTGACTAGGCGTGTCTTCTTTTACGGACTGTTATGGATGATTCCATTGATCTGGCATTTTAAGATTCGTTTAGACTGGGAGCGATTCACGAATCCATCGTTTGCCTTCCACTTACTGTTTTTAGGTCTTTTCGCATCTGCTATTTGTTTTCTGACATGGAGCTTTTCCGTGAAAACGCTCGGTGTGGTGAAATCGAGTGTGTATATTTATGGAGTGCCCATTATTACGATGGTCATTTCAATGATCGTTCTTCACGAGAGATTGACCTTCATGTCTGCGCTTGGAACGGCACTGACCTTAGGAGGTTTGCTGCTTTCAGATAAAAAAGGTGCGGGAAGAAAGAAACAGAAGTCCCCGATACTGGTGCAGGATAAAAAGGCGCTTTGATCAAAAAAGCGTCTTTTGTCCATTGTAAGAACAGGCACTCTTTAGTAAACTCAAATTAAATAGGGTCGACGGTCGACCGATAACAAAGGGGGAAAAATCAATGAAGCATGTTTCAATTGCAGCGATACCAGGAGACGGGGTTGGAAAGGAAGTTGTACCTGAAGCCATACGGGTTTTGAAAGCGGTATCAGAGGTGCATGGCGGTCTGTCTTTCACCTTTCAGGATTTTCCGTGGAGCTGTGAATATTATTTAGAGCATGGCGAAATGATGCCAAAGGATGGATTGGAACAACTGAAAGCCTTTGACAGCATTTTCTTAGGGGCCGTCGGAGATGCCAATTTAGTGCCGGATCATGTATCACTTTGGGGATTGCTCATTAAAATTAGACGTGAATTTGAGCAGGTGATTAACGTTAGACCTGCAAAACAGCTGAGCGGCATTCGCTCCCCGCTTGCTCAGCCAAAGGATTTCGATCTTCTTGTTGTAAGAGAAAACGGTGAAGGTGAATATAGTGAAATCGGAGGCCGCATCTATCAAGGGGAAGATCAGCTTGCCATTCAAAATGCTGTTTTCTCAAGAAAAGGGACAGAGCGAGCCATACGTTTTGCCTTTCAATTAGCAGAAAAAAGACGAAAGCATGTGACAAGTGCAACCAAATCAAATGGAATCGTTCATACAATGCCATTTTGGGATGAAGTGTTTCAAGACGTAGCAAAGGATTATCCAGAGGTGACAGCAGACTCGCAGCACATTGATGCGCTCTCAGCCTTCTTTGTGACAAGACCAGAGAAATTCGATGTGATTGTTGCCAGCAATTTATTTGGCGATATTTTAACTGATCTTGGGGCTGCCATTATGGGAAGTATTGGCGTGGCGCCTGCCGCCAACATCAATGTAAATGGCAAATATCCATCCATGTTTGAGCCTGTACACGGATCAGCCCCAGACATTGCAGGAAAAGGAATCGCTAACCCAATCGGTCAAATTTGGACCGCTAAACTCATGCTTGATCATTTCGGAGAGGAAGAACTGGGCACACACCTGCTCGAAATCATCGAGTCAGTCACAGCAGACAACTTTTTAACGGCAGACATCGGCGGGGCTTATCAAACACAAGAAATCACAAATGAAATCATTAAGCGCTTGAAGAAATAATCCGTCATTAGAACCACATCTCCACGTCTGCTATAATAAAAGGATGGATAGAAGAAAGAGATGTGAAATCTAGTGTCAAAAACAGTTGTATTAGCAGAGAAACCTTCAGTAGGACGTGACTTAGCGCGTGTGCTGAAGTGTCATAAAAAAGGAAATGGTTTTTTAGAAGGAGATCAATACATTGTAACGTGGGCGCTTGGTCATTTGGTCACACTGGCTGATCCAGAAGGCTACGGAAAAGAATTTCAATCCTGGCGTTTAGAGGATTTGCCGATCATTCCAGAGCCGCTCAAGCTTGTCGTCATGAAAAAGACAGGTAAACAATTTCAAGCAGTGAAAGCGCAGCTTGCAAGAAAAGATGTAAAAGACATTGTCATCGCAACAGATGCTGGACGTGAAGGAGAGCTTGTCGCAAGATGGATTCTTGAAAAAGCGCACGTGAAAAAGCCGCTAAAACGACTATGGATCTCATCTGTTACAGATAAAGCCATTCAAGAAGGCTTCAAACGATTAAAAGACGGCAGAGAATATGATAACCTGTATCGCTCGGCAGTTGCACGTGCAGAGGCAGACTGGATTGTAGGGATCAACGCAACAAGAGCGCTGACGACCAAATTCAATGCACAGCTTTCCTGCGGACGGGTACAGACACCAACGATTGCCATGATCGCCAAACGAGAAGAAGACATTCAGCAATTCCAGCCGAAGCCATTCTATGGATTGACTGCACTAGTAGATGGACTTACGTTGACCTGGCAGGATGCCAAAACAAAGCAAAACCGCACATTCCAAGAGAATGTCATAAAAGAGCGCTTAGCAGGCTGCAAAGGAAAACCAGCAGTGATCGATGCATTGAAAAAAACAGCGAAAAAAGCTTTTGCTCCAGGGCTGTACGACCTGACTGAATTGCAGCGTGATGCGCATAAACGCTACGGCTTCTCGGCGAAAGAAACCTTGTCTACGCTTCAACGATTGTATGAGCAGCATAAGCTTGTGACATATCCGCGTACAGATTCACGTTTTATTTCAGCGGATATCGTTCCTACATTAAAAGATCGATTAAAAGGAATGAACGTCAGACCGTACGCACAGCATGTGAACCGCATTTTACAATCAGGCGTGAAAGCGCACAAAGGGTTCGTCAACGATGCAAAAGTGTCAGATCATCATGCGATCATTCCAACCGAGGAAGAGCTGTATCCTGGTGCATTAAGTGATAAAGAGCGTAAATTATATGATCTAATTGCCAAACGATTCCTTGCTGTACTTATGAATCCTTTTGAATACGAGGAAACAACGGTGATCGCCAAAATAGGCAGTGAAACATTCACAGCAAAAGGAAAAATCGTGCAATCAGCCGGCTGGAAAGCCGTTTATGATGAATCCTATGAAGACGAGGAATCAGGCGAAGCAGATCAGCATCTGCCGGTACTCTCCGAAGGGCAATCACTTGAAGTACGCCAGCTGAAAGAAACAAAAGGAGAAACGAAGCCTCCTGCTCGTTTTAATGAAGCAACGCTGCTATCTGCTATGGAGAACCCAGCGGCATTCATGCAAGATCAGGAAAAGGATTTAGTGAAAACTCTTGGTGAAACAGGCGGACTAGGGACAGTAGCTACAAGAGCCGATATCATTGAAAAACTGTTCAACAGCTTCTTAATCGAGAAAAAGGGCAAAGACATTTTCATCACATCAAAAGGGAAGCAGCTGCTCTCCTTAGTGCCTGAGGACTTAAAGTCTCCAGCGTTAACAGCGGAATGGGAACAAAAGCTTTCTAAAATCGCAAAAGGACAGCTAAAGGCTGCTCAATTCATGAGTGAAATGAAGTCCTATGCAAAACAAGCCGTATCTGAAATCAAACAGACGAACCAAACCTTTAAGCATGACAATGTCACTGGCACCCATTGTCCGGACTGCGGAAAACTTATGCTGAAAGTGAACGGAAAACATGGCACCATGCTCGTGTGCCAAGACCGAGAATGCGGCCACCGTAAAAATGTGGCGAAGAAAACAAACGCACGCTGCCCGAACTGTCATAAAAAGCTCGAGCTGCGCGGAGAAGGCGATGGTAAAATCTTTGCTTGTGTGTGCGGCCATAGAGAAAAACTGTCTGTTTTCGAAAAACGCAAATCACAATCCAATCAAAAGAAAGCCAGTAAGCACGATGTGTCTAAGTATATGAAGAAACAAAAGAAAGTGGAAGAACCAATCAATAACGCACTGGCAGAGCAATTGAAGAAATTAAAATTAGATCAATAGTAGTGTAAAAACCCATGTGGAAACACATGGGTTTTCCAATACAATCAAGCATATCGGCATACTGTTTTTCTGAAAATGGGAATACCTATGCGAAAAGACTCGTAATTTGGTATAAAATATTTATTTAAATTTAAACAGAAACACTCTATAATAAATCGTTGGATGCAAAGAGCACGGGAGTTGAAAGGGGACACGAATGGATACACCCATACATCGCATGACTATTGTTTTACTCATTGTCATTCTACTAGGCGGATGTACCTGGAAACAGCAGAAGGAATCAGCTAATCCAGTATCACCACAGCCTGTATTGCCTGGAGAATATTTTATCACTCACGACTTAATGACAGATCAAGGCATGATTCGCACCTCATTTGCAGAGCAGCACATCTACTTATCTGAATCACTTGGACTTTGGATGGATTATCTTGTTCGAAAAAAAGATCAGAACTCTTTTGACCAACAATTTGGTGTCCTGCAAGATCAATTTTTACTAGACGATCATCTTCTCAGCTGGCAAATCGAATCTGATCAAAAAAGTAAGGCCAATGCCTTAGTTGATGATTTACGGGTAGTGGCGGCACTACAAAAAGCAGGTCGTTTATGGAAGAATTCAGCATATCAAACCACAGCAAAAGAAATCTCACAAGCGTTAAAAGACAAAAATATGTATAGAGGCATCTTGTCCGATTATTATGATGCATCAACAAATCGAACTTCACACACAATCACACTCTCATATATAGACCCAAAAGCAATCAAAGAATTGGAATCCCTCAAAATATTCACGAAACAAATGACGAGTAATCAATTGTCCATTCTAAAACAAGCACCGAGAAAAAAAGGATTCTTTCCTAAATCCTATGACATAAAGAAAAAAGCCTATTCATTTGATCGAGAAATCAATATGATTGATCAACTCTATACGGCACTACATGCCGATCGTGCAAAGGTGAATACGTCCGCGATCATGAAATGGCTTAAAACAACTTTTGCAAAAGAAGGAAAATTGTACGGTAGATATAAACTGAGTACATTGCAGCCAGCAGTGACGTATGAATCGCCTTCTGTATATGCACTGGTCATCTTGTATGCTCTTAAACGAAACGAACCGGAATTCGCAAAAGATGTGTATGACCGCATGAAAGAATTACAAATTCAAGATCCTCTCAAGGATTATTATGGAGGGTATATGAATGAAAAAGACACACACTCATTCGATAACTTGTTGCCTCTAATTGCAGAAAGGGAGCTTTTTAATGAATCGGTTATTCAGTAATACGTATCGTTTGTATTATTCTCTGCTCCTCACGTTTGCAGGTCTTATTTTGTTTATGGGCTACCTAAGCGTACAGGATGCGGAGAGCTTTATGATGATCACACTGACTTTTGTCGTGTTAGGATGCGGGATTTTATTTGGCATCTTACCAGCATTAATTTTTACTTTGCTGATGTTGTTCTTTATAGGAAGCACTATGTTCTTTACAGAGCTTGGTCAGACAAACTCTTTCTTTTCCAATCAAACATTGCAAGATGTGGTGATTTGGGCTGTAGCCCTCCTCTTTTTTGCGATTTCAGCAGGAAGCTTGCATGAGCGGATCAAGACGATGCGTCACACCATTGAACAACAAAAGCAGGCTATGAAACAATTTGTGGCGATAGACTCGACAACAGGGTTTGACAATGCAGAGCGGATGAAACTGGAATTGTCCGAGGAAATGAAACGGGCAGAACGCTACAAACAGCCATTTGTTTTTATTCTTCTTCATATCCATTATGCAGCGGAATTCAAATCGTTATATGGAGAAAAAGAAATGAAACACCTATTTCAGCAATTAAGTATCAAGATCCGTGAAAGTGTCAGAGAAACCGATAAGAAATTTCGATTATCTGAAGAACGAATAGGCCTGCTGCTTACTCATACACCAGAAGAGAATGTCTCTGTCGTCCTTGAGAAGCTAAAGGATAAATTGCAAAAGCATGTGCTGTTAAATGGCCGTGAAGTCACCTTGACATTTCATGTCTGTCATTTAACAAGCAGTTCGGATTATCGTACGCCAGAGCAATTTTTAGAAGAACTAGAAAAAGAGATGATGATGAATGAACTTTAATTCTTTAATGAAATGTTGTTTGATGATCGCTCTTTTTTTGATTCTTTCGTTTCAATACATGGCTCCAGCCGACGCTCTTGCTAAGCCAAATACCCTCATCGTTTATTCGACAGAATCGGGAGAAGCGACTCCAGCTGTGCATATGCTGGATCTACTTTCCGGACATTTTTCCAAACAGCCGACGATTGTATCTGATGAACGTTTGGCTGAAAAGAGAATCAGTGAATTTCAGCAAGTCATTTATCTAGGTGAAATGAAGAAAACTTTACCGAAAAAAACAATTCGTGCGATGAACGAATCACAGAAGGTAATAGCCATTGGGTACAATGCGGAACAGCTTCGCCCATTCTCCAAGTTTACTTTTCACAAACAAGATCACACGAGTCAAATCAAATATACAGATGATCAAGCTTACCGTCAGCTAGAGAAAAGGATCAGTGCGTTAACGGTTCAAGGGCCAGACTTGCAAAGTGAATTTCTCTTGAAGAAGCATGAAGCTGATCTTCCATTTGTGGTTCAAACGAAAGAAGGTGCGGCTTATATCGGAATCTTAGATGTTGTTCAGCACAGCGAGCTTCTTGCAGAAGTGCTAGAAAAACACCTGCCTTCTTCTGATCAGCTGACCACAAAATATTTAAAGCTTGGGAACATCAGTCCTGTCACTGACGAGAAGAAGCTGCTTGAGCTTGGACAATACGTATCGACTCGGCATGTTCCGTTTCTAATAGCTGTAACCCCTGTTTGGGTGGATCGAACAACAGGTGATGAAGTGACACTGAGTGACCGCCCGAAGCTCGTAAAAGTGTTAAAACAATTGCAAAGCGATGGAGCCAGCATCATTCTTCATGGATTGAGCCGAACGTATCGAACGGAGGATTCTGGTCAGGACTTTGAGTTCTGGGATGCAAAGAATGATCAGTCCATTACGTCAAATGATCCAAAAAAAGCCGAGAAGAAGCAAAGTGCAAGCCATTTCTCGAATGAAAAAGACTTCCATGCTTATACGAATTCGATTAAGCAGCAAGAAATCATCTACACAGAAGAAAAACTGACAAAAGGCATTGAGCTTCTTGCGCAGCAAGGTCTATATCCACTGGCATTCGAGGTGCCGCATGATGCTATATCTCAACAAGGCTATGAAGTGATATCAAGGCATGTGTCCAGTCTGTTTGGACAGGTACAGCTGTCGGAGCATACTTGGAAAACGGCCGGTGCTCCGCCACTCGTGACGAAACCCGCCATGCTACATGGCATGACCTTATACCCTCAGCAGTCAGTAGTGACAGTAACTGACGAAGAAGGTTCAAATGTTTTAACAGAACAGAAAATTCAATCCATCCAGCATCTTCAATCAGCCGCAATTGGGCTTTCCTATGATGTGGAATCGGGAATAACTGGACTGCAAAATCTGATCACACAGATGGATGCAATTCCTTCTAGTGAATGGCTGGATTTAAAGAAAACAAAACAAACAGTCCAAACATCACATGTACAGATCAAAACATCAGGGAATGGACATATTCAAGTAGAACAATCCAATAGAGCGGAAACCACAACAGTCAAACGAAGCGGTATGGAAAATATGCTGCGAATTCTCACAGTCGTGGTGATGCTGTTTATTGCGGCATTTGCTTTTTACACATTGTATTTAAGACTGACAATGAAAAAACGAATTTTTAAGGAGAGAAAATTAGGTGGCTGATGTCTTATTTTATCTTTCATTAATACTGATTTGGATCATGCTCCTATACCACATGTTTCTCATGCAGGGCGGCTTTCAGCACTACCTGACCTACGAAAAAGTGCTGCCTGAATGGACGAAACAAGGGAAGGAACTGCCGACCGTCAGCATTCTGATTCCTGCTCATAATGAAGAAGTTGTCATCCGGCAAACGCTAAAAGCGATGGTCCAGCTATCCTATCCTAAACATCTCCTTGAAATCATTGTGATTAATGACAATTCTTCCGATGGCACAGGAGACATCGTGCAGTCTTTCAGTGAGCAATATGATCATGTTCATATGATTGAAACGAAACCGCCATTTGCAGGAAAGGGAAAATCCACTGCACTGAATGAAGGTTTAAAGGCTTCAACAGGAGAAGTCATCTGCGTATACGATGCAGATAACATGCCTGAACAAAAGGCCGTCTATCATTTGGTTCTTGGTTTATTGAATGACCCAAAGGCAGGCGCTGTTGTCGGGAAATTTAGGGTCATCAATGCAGCCAAAAATCTGCTGACCAAATTTATTAATATTGAGACCATCTGCTTCCAATGGATGGCGCAAGGCGGAAGATGGAAGTGGTTTGGCATTGCAACAATACCAGGCACCAACTTCGCCATCCGCCGGCACATTTTAGAAGAGCTTGGCGGCTGGGATGTTCATGCGTTGGCTGAGGATACCGAATTAACGATCCGTGTCTATAACCTTGGCTATGTCATTCGATTTTTTCCAGCTGCGATCACATGGGAACAAGAGCCTGAGACGTGGAAGGTCTGGTGGCGGCAAAGAACGCGCTGGGCACGAGGTAATCAATATGTTGTGCTCAAATTTTTAAAGCAGTTTATGAAGCTGAAACGAAAACGAATGATTTTTGATTTGTTTTATTTCTTCTTTACGTATTTCTTATTTTTCTTCGGTGTCCTGCTCTCAAATGGCATCTTTATCGTGAACCTATTTGTTGATCTTCACTTATCTGTAGGGGCCGTTGCACTGATCCTGTGGGGATTGGCCTTCTTCCTCTTTCTAACAGAAGTGATGATTACATTAAGCATTGAGAAAACAGAGCTCACCAAACAAAATATACTCATTGTGGCACTCATGTACTTCACTTATTCTCAAGTATGGATTGCGCTAGTCGTGTACTCCTTATTTGTAGAGGCAAAAAGCCGTTTATTCAAACAAGAAGTGAAATGGTACAAAACCGAGCGTTACGATCAACAACAAAAGAAAAGCGGGTGACATATTGAAATCGGTAAAATGGATGATTTTTATATTGGTGATATCCCTTGCCATTCAGCCTTTTTTCATGGCGGGTCAAGCAATGGCGCAATCAAATCGAGTACAAGTGAAAGATGACTGGATTCGCTCATCTAAAGGAAGCCAGACAGAAACGCAGCATTTATCAGAAGATGTAGTGACCTTGTATGGACAAGAAGACCGCACTGAATTTTCCTATCAAATAGAAAAAGAAAAAGTAGAGTCTAGCACCCTTACATTGAATATAGAGGCTTCACCATTACTCATTTCGCCATCTTCATTCACAGTCATGATCGATGGAGAGATTGAAAAGACCATTCCCGTATCAGGGAAAAACCAAAAGAAATCGATTCAAATCAAATTGAACAAAACGCAATTGAAAAAAGGATCTCATCAAATTCAGCTCGCCTTTTATGGCGTGTTAAAAGAAGGTGTGTGTATCAACCAAGAGACACCTGCCAATTGGCTGAAAGTATACCCTGAAAGTGAGCTGGATTTCAAAGGGACTCAAACGAAAGACGTGACGTTAGACAGCTTTCCTTCACCTTTCATTCAAACAGGTGATCAGAAAGAACAAACAGATATTGTGATGCCAAATTCACCGGAAGCATCTGAATTAGAAGCGGCTATGAAAGTATATCGGACGTTGAAAAACAAAGACCGAGAGGCAGACCTCAAACTTGTCCAAGAAAAGGACCTGAAGCAAATCGCGCATCCAACCATTGCTGTAGGAGCAAAAGGAAACTGGGATGGACGAATGAAATCGATCGAGCAAGCTGCGAAGATGAAAACAGCAAGCAATCAACTCACATTAGCGGTGAGAACCTTGACAGGGAAGAAAAAAGAACAGCCCATTTTATTTGTCACTGCTGAACAGCCCAAAATAATTGCCGAAAAAATCAATGTCTTGACTCAACCAGAACTGACCGATCAGCTCACTGGGACTGATTTACTCCTTCAAAAGGTTACGGCTAAAGCATCAAAACCATCTCATCAAATTCGTTTAAAAGATTTTGGTGGTGATGATGTTACGGTTGGAACAAAAAAGACGGCATCTGATCATTACTATTATCCGAAGGCATTGATCGCTAATCAGAAATCAGGTGCAAAACTCAATCTATCATTTAAAAAATCTGATACAGCGAACAAAGCGGAACGCTTAACAGTCATGATCAATAACGAACCACACGATGTACCGTTAACGAAACTAGGAAACAAAGATGGGAATGGATTCTATCATGTGTCAATTCCAGTAGATTCACAAGTACTTCAAAAGAACGAATATATTGATCTCCAATTTGTCACTACAGGCTTTAAAAACATGGAAGCCTGCAGGCATACGGATGAAGAAGGCTGGATTTACATTGATAAGAACAGCTCTCTTCAAATACCAGAAGGGACGACTAGTGATACACCAGATTTAGCTTCATGGCCGCTTCCTTTCACATCAAAAACGCAGCAAGGAAAAACATTGATCATCTTGCCAGATCAAATCAAGCAAGAAACGATCAATCAAATGGCGATGCTGACAGAATCATTTAGTCAGCCGGAAGCTGCTCAATATCAGTTGATCAAAGCATCAAATGTGACAAATGATCAATTGAAAAATCACTCTCTTATTTTCATCGGGGGCATCCATACGTTCTCTCTTTTAAAAGAAAAAGCAGAAGATCTCATCGTTCCAGCGAAAAAGGATCAGTATGATGTATCCTCCTTTGGTATGATCAACGAAACGACTGCTCGTATTGTATGGACGCAGCCATCTGTATGGAATAAAGAACAAACAATGACCGTCTTTTCAGGAATGAATGCAGCCGACGCTGATCTTTCACATGAAGTGATTCGTTTCCTGCAAACAAATACGGAAACGGCAACAGTTGCAATCGAGAGCAAAAACAAGGACATGTTCTCTAATCATCAAACAGTCAGCAGCACAACAAATGATCTTCAAAAAGGTGAAAAGCAAGGCGTTGGTGATTCTTGGATTTACTTTGCATGTATCGCTGTGCTAATTATTTTTGTGGTCGTGATGATTATTTATTTCGTACGAAAAAACCGCAAAAAGACTGATTGATAAACGATCAAAAGACCTTGAAAAAATGTCTTTACTTTGGTATCAAACGGGAGTATGATCTCTTTTATAAAAGACCAATCGCTGAATCATTTCGATGAGCGGGGGAACCATTAGTAGTGTAAAGCACTACGTGGGGTGAATCCTTTTTAGGTAGGGCAAAATCTCATGCGCCCGAATCCGTCAGCTAACCTCGTAAGCGTTAAAGAGAGCAAAGACCAACCTGTGATCTAAACAATAGACGCAGGGGCATTCTATTGCCTCTGTGTCTTTTTGGCGATCCATCTTTTGTAACTTAAATCGTTTGACACTAAAGGAGCGGGCATCACATGTACAGTTTGATGAAGCGTATTTTAATTGGGAAACCATTAAAATCACAGGCAGCAGGAGAACAAAAACTATCAAAAATCAAAGCGTTGGCATTATTGTCATCAGACGCATTGTCATCCGTTGCATACGGTACGGAACAAATCTTGATTGTTCTTTCAGTCGTTAGTGCAGCAGCATTTTGGTACTCACTCCCGATTGCAGGTTGTGTATTAATTCTTTTAATGGCGTTAATTTTATCTTACCGACAGATTATTTATGCTTATCCAGAAGGCGGCGGGGCCTATGTCGTCTCTAGCAGAAACTTAGGTGAAAAACCAGGACTGATCGCAGGCGGATCATTGCTTGTAGATTATATTTTGACTGTAGCAGTGAGTATATCAGCGGGTACCGATGCCATCACATCGGCTTTTCCGGCACTATACCCATATCATGTGCTGATTTCAATTGTATTGGTCATTTTGATCATGGTGCTTAACCTTCGTGGATTGACAGAATCGGCATCTATTTTGGCTTATCCCGTATACTTGTTTGTCATATCACTCCTTATTTTAATTGGAGTCGGCGGCTTTAAATTATTAACAGGAGGCGTGCCTCCAGCACCTGAGCATACAGCGATAGGCACACATGTACCTGGCATTACATTATTTCTTTTATTAAAAGCATTTTCGTCTGGCTGTTCTGCACTAACTGGGGTAGAAGCCATTTCAAATACCATTCCATCCTTTAAAAAACCAGCTGCACAAAATGCAGCGAGAACATTATTGATGATGGGTGGATTACTAGCCGTATTATTTGTTGGCGTGACATTGCTTGCGTTTGGTTTTGGCATCTCACCAAAGCCAGAAGAAACGGTAGTATCACAAATTGCATCAGATACATTTGGACGTACATTTTTCTATTATGTCATTCAGGCTGTCACAGCTTTAATCTTGATATTAGCGGCAAACACCGGCTTTTCCGCCTTTCCTTTATTGGCGGTCAACTTAGCAAAGGATAAATATATGCCGCGCATGTTTACAGTAAGAGGGGATCGACTTGGTTATTCTAATGGCATTATCTTTTTAGGTGTAGCTTCCATGCTGCTCATTTGGTTGTTTGATGGGAAAACGGAACACCTCATCCCGCTATATGCTGTCGGTGTATTTATTCCATTTACCTTGTCACAGACCGGCATGTGTATGAAATGGATTCGTGAAAAACCGCAGGGCTGGAAAACGAAAATGCCTATCAATATAGTCGGAGCACTGATTTCTTTCACGGTTCTCATGATTCTCATTTTGACCAAGTTTCATCTTGTATGGCCATTATTTGTTTTCATGCCAATTGTGCTATTGATTTTTCATTCCATTAAAAAGCATTATCTGTCTGTTGGAGAACAACTGCGTTTAATGAATGAAACAGAGCCTGTTGAGATTAAAGGAAATGTGGTCATTGTGCCAATAGCTGGTGTAACACGTGTCGTTGAACAATCTGTTCAATATGCAAAATCCTTATCAGAGCAAGTCATAGCAGTTCATGTATCCTTTGATAAAGAAAAAGATAAGAAAATTGAAGCGGATTGGGAAAAACTGAATAGCGGTGTGCGGCTTGTGATGCTGCATTCGTCTTATCGAAGCCTTATTCATCCGCTTGATAAATTTCTTGAAACGGTTGAGGCAAAAGCAAATGCTCATCAATATAAAGTGATGGTGCTCGTGCCTCAATTCATCCCGAAAAAAAGATGGCACACCATTTTGCATAACCAATCTGCCTTTTTATTAAGATTCCGTCTATTATGGAAGCGGGATATAGTGGTCGCCACCCTTCCATATCATTTTAAAAAGTAGCAGCAAGTTGAAACGTTTGATCAAAAGGGTGCGGTGGTATGGAGTAAGAAAAAAGGAGTTTTCTCACATGCCGCAAAGAACCGCAGGAAAAGAAGTAACAGCGCTACTGGAAGAGTGGGGCGTAAAACATATTTATGGAATGCCCGGCGACAGCATAAACGAATTGATTGAAGAGCTTAGGCATGAATCAAGCCAAATACAATTTATACAAACGAGACATGAAGAAGTGGCGGCACTTTCAGCGGCGGCTGATGCCAAACTAACAGGTAAGCTCGGTGTCTGCTTATCCATCGCTGGACCGGGTGCTGTCCACTTATTAAATGGACTATACGATGCAAAAGCAGATGGGGCACCCGTATTAGCAATTGCAGGGCAGGTTGCTTCGAATGAAGTAGGGAGAGACGCCTTTCAAGAAATCAAATTAGAGCGGATGTTTGATGACGTCGCTGTCTTTAATCAGCAGGTACAAACTGCAGAAGCTCTGCCTGATTTATTGAATCAAGCCATTAAAGCAGCTTATACCCACAAAGGTGTGGCAGTTCTCACCGTATCGGATGACTTATTTTCTCAAAAAATTAAGCGTAAGCCTGTTTATACATCTCCTCTTTATGTTGAGGGAGAAGTACGGCCAAAGAAAGATCAACTGTTAAAAGCCGCACAGCTGATTAACAATGCGAAGAAGCCAGTCATCTTAGCAGGTAAAGGATTAAGAAATGCAAAAGAAGAGCTTCTGTCGTTTGCAGAAAAGGCTGCTGCACCTATTGTCATTACACTTCCTGCAAAAGGGGTTGTGCCAGACAGACATCCATACTTTTTAGGGAACCTAGGTCAAATTGGAACGAAGCCAGCATATGAAGCGATGGAAGAGTGTGATCTCTTAATTATGCTTGGCACTTCCTTCCCATATAGAGACTACTTACCTGAGGACACACCTGCCATTCAACTGGATATTAAACCAGATCAAATCGGTAAAAGATATCCAGTAGACGTAGGAATCGTGAGTGACAGCAAGAGTGGTTTGCAGGAGCTGACCTCCTACATTGAATATAAAGAGCAGCGTGGTTTCCTTGAAGCTTGTACTGAGCATATGATGAAATGGCGAGAAGAAATGGATAAGGAAAAATCCGTTGCCACATCACCGCTTAAACCGCAGCAAGTCATTGCTAGATTAGAAGAAGCAGTCGAAGACGACGCCATTCTTTCTGTTGATGTAGGGAATGTGACCGTATGGATGGCCCGCCATTTCGAAATGAAACAGCAGGATTTCATCATCTCCAGCTGGCTTGCCACAATGGGCTGTGGTTTGCCTGGAGCGATCTCTGCTAAGTTAAATGAACCGAATCGTCAAGCAATTGCTGTCTGTGGTGATGGTGGCTTCACAATGGTCATGCAAGACTTTGTGACAGCGGTAAAATATAAGCTTCCGATCGTTGTTGTAATCTTAAACAACAGTAACCTTGGAATGATTGAATATGAACAACAGGTAAAAGGAAACATCAATTATGGCATAGAGCTTGAAGATATTGATTTTGCTAAGTTTGCAGAAGCATGTGGCGGCAAAGGAATCTCCGTGTCATCACATGAAGAACTAGCTCCGGCTTTTGATACAGCCCTTCAATCTGATAAACCCGTCATTATTGATGTTGCTGTCACCAATGAACCGCCGTTACCTGGGAAAATTACGTATACACAAGCAGCCGGTTTTAGTAAGTACTTACTGAAAAAATTCTTTGAAAAAGGCGAGTTGGATATCCCTCCACTCAAGAAAAGTTTAAAACGCTTTTTCTAAACAAAATGTAGTCGGTCCTCTCAAAAGAGGACTGACTTTTTTTGCTGAAAAGAAAAAACATTTCAATTATCACTTGTTTTATTCCCTCTAAAAATATTTGGAAATTATTTTTGTAACTTAAAGCCTATTTTTCCAATTTGCTGAGAAAGGTAAAATAGACTTTATGATCAATAATGGAGGGAGTGACTTCTTCTGGGCAAGATACTTGATGCAAAAGCACTAACAAGTGCCATGGACACAAGGGCAAAACACTATCAGGAACTCCGCGAACAAATGGTAGATTTAAAAAAGGCATTACAAGGTGTTGCCAATCTCGGTAATGATTTCACTGGGAAAGGTGCCGATAACATTAAAAGCTTTTATAAAGAGCTTGCTGGAAATGTAGACATGTTTATTAGCTTCATTGATAAGCAAAAAGCCTTTCATGAAGGTGTTTCTGGGACACTGGATGATACGAGCTTTGGCGGCGATACCTTTATAGAGGAACACTTTTTAGACAACGCAGTACATATGGGCATCAAAAACGCCAAAAGCATTGTAAAGGATCAAAAAAAGGCACTCAAAACGATTTTTCAAGACATTGATGACCTCATTTCCCTAGAGGTATTTGATAGTCAAACCTTTGATGAAAAAATAGAAGATGCGGAAGATGAACGAAAAAAGACGGTCAAAGAACTAAGAGAGCTTGATCAAAATTTAAAAGATGAATATGCTTTGTCAGAGACGGAGCAGCAAGCTACAATGGCATTGTACGCTGAAATGATGAATGCGACAAATGATGGAAAAGCGATTTCGCCTATGAATTTTGACAAGAAAGCGTATCAAAATAGCGAAATCTACAAGGCAAAAAGCGATATTGAGAAGCAAACTGCTGAATATCTGAAAATCAAAAAAGAACAAGAAGAAGCCCGCGAGATCGCAAAGGAACAAGAGGCACTCGCTAACCGCCCTTGGTATGAAAAAGCGCTCGATTATGGTGGAAACATCGTGAATGAACTGACTGGTGTGAACGATGCAAAACGTGCCGCAACGGGCATTGATCCAATCACAGGCGAAGAGCTCACGGCAGGACAGAGAGTCGCGGCAGGTGGCATGGCAGCAGCCGGATACATCCCAATCGTTGGCTGGGCAGGCCGCATTTTCAAAGGTGGGAAAGCTGTCTATAAAACAACCCAAGCCACATCAGCCGCAGTCAGGGCAGTCGACATCTACAAGACTTCACAGAAATCCTTTGACGCCCTGAAAACATCTCAAAAAGGCTTATATGGTCTCACCGCCACCAACGGTTTCAGCGAAGCGATCACAGGCCGAGACATGTTTGGAAATAAGATCTCGAAAGAACAGCAGGAAGCGAGTATGAATGCGGCTCTGGGGATGCTTTTGCCGTTTGGGGCTAAAGGGTTTCATGGTAAGATGGGGGTTAAGAGTGCGGGAGATGTAAAGCATTTAGAAGATGCCCCTAGAATAAAAGAAATTGAAGTTAATTTTAAAAGAAATGTTAAACATGATTCTGAAGAGTTCGCAAGACAATTAAAAGACCAAGAAAAAGGTATGAATGAGTTAACGGTTGACGAGTATCTGAAAAATAGAGATAGATATATTGCTGAAGGTAGAGCGATAGAAGGAAATGCAGCTCAAAAAATGGCTAGGCAAGAAGCACTTAAAGATAAAATTGCTGAACTACGAAAACAAGGCCTTTCCAGAGCAGCTGCGACAAAGCAAGCTACGGAATGGCTGGAAACAAAAGCAGCACTGCATAATCCAGATCAAATAGCTGGAGGAAGAGCAGACATTATTGGAGGTTTGGGGGATAAAAAAGTAAATTCCTCGATAGGTTCACAATGGAAATATAGAATTGATGTTGCTGATGAGCAAATTAGGGGAATTGCTAAGAATATGTCACCTGAGCAGCTAAAGAATACTTACTTAAATGTGAAATTAACTCAATAATTAAAGGAGGGTATTTTAATTGGAAACTATATTTAGTGATTATATAAAATATGAAACAGTTGATGAAGATGTTATTTTAAAATATAAGAATAAAATTCCTGAAGAATTAATAGAAACGTGGAAAAAATTTGGTTTTGGTAGTTTCGTTAATAACTTTTTAAAAGTTATCAATCCAGACGATTATTTAGATATTTTAGAAAGAAGTTATGTAAGGTATGAGCAGGCAATTCCTATTTTTACTACTGCAATGGGTGATATTATAGTATGGGAAAAAGATAAGTATTTAAATTTATTAAACTTTAGGAAAGGTTATGTCCATGTTGTTTCATCAGGATTTGAATTCTTTTTTGATGACTTAAAAGATAATGAATTTATGAACGATGAATTAATGTGGCAGCCTTATCCTGAAGCGATTAGTAAATACAGTGCCCCTGGCTATGACGAGTGTTTTGGATACACCCCTCTATTGAGTTTAGGAGGAGCAGAAAAAGTAGAGAATCTAAAAAAAGTCAAATTGAAGGAGCATATTCTTATTATTACTGAATTTATGGGGCCAGTTCAGTAAAGTTCAAGATTATGTTACAGAATTAACTATAAGCACTTGATTGCCTTAGGCAACAGGTGTTTTTTATTTCTATAAGAAATTTAAACCTTGGATGACATTGGCTGATTCATGAAGGTTGTACTATTATAGAATTAATAATATAGGATAGAGGGACAAGTGAGGGTATTTGCTAAGCAAGGAATTAAATACGAAGAAATTATGAAGATAGGAAATTGGGAATTAATATTTAGTAAACCCCGCGGAGACGGATTACTACCTGTAATAAAGCATGCTGTGTATATGCCTTAGAAGGAGACATGATGATGTACATTAAGTGAAAATGTACACAAAATGGAAAATTTTAAATTGGATAACAAAAATATAAATGTGATTAAAGGAGTACCAAATTTTCAAGTAGAAGAACATAATGATAAGACCTATATAGATGAGAAAGGTAAATTAGACGTATATATAGGGTTAGATAAGGTCTTAATTTCATTTTCAGAAAATGATACAGTGTCTATTTTATAAAACGATACAGTAGGACTTGCTTTGGACAAAGATGAAGTAGTATGTGGCATTATTATAAGTGGTATGTTAGAACATGAAAAGAAAACATTAGAAGATGCATTGAATTAGAGTATTATGAAATACAAAAAAACCTTGACGGCTAAAAACCTTTCGAGGTTTTTGTGTTTCAGAGGAAAAGTGGGTTTAAACCTTATGCTATTCATTCTGGTGATACAGTAAATAGCATTAGTTAAGATCAATGACAGAACATTTTTCGAAGTGAATCTTATAATCTCTAAAAGCCGTAAGAGAGTTAAGACAAAAATGTTTAAAGAAGTACAATGGATTCCATTTTTAAACTGGAATTGAAAACAAAGATTATTTTTGAGCAGACAAAAATTTAGATTGCTAAAAGAAAGTGTTAGGAATGATTTCTTGAGCAGTGGATAAGGAGATTTCATGTTAGTTAAAATAGATTTTCGTTTTGTTGAAAGTTAGAAACTGAAAGGGTTTTTATATGTTAAATGATATATTGTCAAAGAAGATAGTTATAGAAAGTGGCACTGAGTTTGAAAAATCTCTAGAGTATGGTGGACCCTACGAACTAGCAATTGTGGAATATACTTCAGGAGGGGAAGAACAACTCTTTACTGGACTAGCCTATGATATGTACGAAAACGGACATATTGAAAGTTATTTCTATGTAGAGAAAGGTATTAAACAGGGGAAGTATGTGGAATTTTATCCAAATGGCTTTGTGAAAAAAATAGGGTATATGAGGAAGAACGCTGTGGATGGATATCAAGTCGAGTTTTTTGAGAATGGAAATAAAAAGTATGAATGTGAGTGTATTGCTGGTCGAGAGATGACTTATATAAAATATGATAAAGAAGGTAATGTGAAAGAGCTTAAGGCAGAACCTAGTGAATCAGATCTCATTTATGCTGAAAAATTCAATGATTGATCAATGTTCAAATGAATTTTCAGTTAAAGTAGCTTAAAATGAGAAGAAAGCAGGTAGAAATCATTTCAAATCATAAAGGAGAAAAAAACCATGCTATGGATTTTCACACAAAACCAGCAAAGTTTCGTTCATGTTCATGAAGTCACTGTAGCCGGCAAAAAGATTGAAGGGATGATTGCAGGAAGCGATACTTGGGTGAAGACGCTCGGCAAGTATGATTCAAATGATCGAGCATCAGAGATCCTTGAAGACATTGTGAAAACAATTGAAGCCAATCAAGATGCCACCGTGACTTACAGAATGCCAAATCAATAAAAAAGAAACCACCTTTCCATTGAGAAAAGGTGGTTTTTGTTTATGACGGTGTTTTTGTAAAGGCTAAAAATAAAGGGATGCCTGTGCCGACAAGGGTTGTGGCAAAAAGGAACATACCGCAAATGAATAGAAAATGGCTGGCTGAAAAGACAAGTGCCAGAATGAGAAAAACGATGCTGAGTCCTGCCATGCTATATGATGGGACAAAGCGGCGTTTGTATGTGGCTTTCTTTGTTAAGAATGAGAAGAAAATGCCAAATAATAATGGGACAATCCATAAGTAAAACAAAATAATAAGAGACATACTTCATACCTCGATTTTTCCTTCTATTCTATCAGATGCTGATCGCAACGGATACTACAAAGCTTCACTTTGTAAAATAATTCATGCAATCGACACAATTAAGTGGACTGATTCATAGAATGCGTTTTTTCTTCCATATATTCAGGCTGTAAAAGGGCGTATACACAATGATCCGTAAAGCGGTCTCCCAGCCATTCACATTGTCTCAAAATGCCTTCAAGCGAAAAGGATAATCGTTCTGCGATGCGTCTGCTCTTCTGGTTATCGACAGCAGCTCTGATTTCAATGCGGTGCAGTCCACATTCTTCAAATAAATAACGAATGACTGCTTTGCACGCTTTTGTCATGATGCCTTTTCCTTGATAGCCTTCTCCGAGCCAATAGCCAATTGAAACAGTCCTGTCGATCCAATGAATTTGGTGGGTGCCGATGATCCCGACAAGCTCTCCATGTGACCAAATGCCCGCTTGAAAACCGTTGTTCTGCATGGCTTGCTGCATTGCGCCTTGAATGAACGCCATGCTGTCTTCTTCTGTTTTCGTTGAATCCACCCAAAGCATCCATTCACGTAAATGCTTTCTTGACCGCTGGATGAGCAAATATAGACTTCTTGCGTCTCTTGGCTCAAGCAGCCGCATGGCTATCTCTTGATCCTGATAAAAAAACATGTGCCCACATCCTCTCAGGGGAATTTTACCATAACCATATGAAAAGAAAAAGACAGCATCACGACTGTCTTTTACATAAACGTATCCACAATTAAAAAGAGATTGAGTGCGACAACAAGAGCTGCTATCACCCAAGATATTCCTGTTACCCAGCTGGCATTCGTCAATTCGCCCATAATTCGTTTTTTACTTGTAAATAAAATGAGCGGAATTAAAGCAAAGGCAATACCAAAGGATAAGACCACCTGACTCATCACAAGTGCGGATGTCGGATTCACCCCAGATGCAATGATCACAATAGGGGGAATAATAGTAATCAGCCGGCGGACATACAGCGGAATCCGGTATTGAATAAAACCCTGCATAATGATATCGCCTGACAATGTACCGACAGAAGAGCTTGATAGTCCGGCTACAAGCAGGCCTACACCAAATAAGATAGCTGATACAGGGCCTGCTAGTGTGCTAAAATGCTGGAACGCAACATCCAGATCTTCAACAAAGAGGCCATTTTTATAAAATAAAGCGGCTGCCACAATCAACATACTGGCATTGATGGCTCCAGCGACTAGCATCGCAATGAGGATATCTAAAAACTCAAAACGGAAAATCTGTTTTTTCTCCTTTTCCGTTCTGCCGACGACTCTTCTTTGGGTTAAAGCTGAATGTAAATAGATCGCGTGCGGCATCACAGTGGCACCTAAAATTCCAGCTGCAAGCAGCACACTATCTGCGCCATCAAATTTTGGAATGAAAAGCCCGCCTGCGACACTTGCCATATCAGGCTTGGCGACAAAGGTTTGCACAGCGAAAGCGATCACGACAACGAACAGCATGCCGGTGATGCCGGCTTCTAATGCGCGATATCCCCGTCTTTGCAATTCTAAAATCGCAAATGATCCGATAGCTGCAATAATGGATGCTTCAAGCAGCGGGATCCGAAAGAGCAAGTATAAACCAAGTGCTGCCCCGATAAACTCGGCTAAATCTGTGGCAATAATGACGAGTTCGCCCTGAATCCATAAACCGATGGAGACGGGTTTTGGAAACTCTTCACGTGCGATTTCAGGTAAGTTTTTACCTGTCGCTATTCCAAGCTTTGCGGACAAGGATTGGATGAGCAAAGCCATGAGATTTGATATGAGAATGACCCATAAGAGGAGATATCCATATTTGGAGCCAGCCGCAATGTTGGTGGCAAAATTCCCTGGATCAATATATGCAATGGCAGCGATAAAAGCAGGGCCTAGAAAAGGAAGAAGCCTTCTAAATCCTTTGACCTTTCCTTCAAGTGCACGCTCAGCTGCCTCTGACATGTGTGCTTGTGCCTCGATGTATTTGTTTGTCATATGTCATCACCTAGATTCTACAAAGTTTTGCTTGGGCACAAAAAGTTTCCTTCATGCAATTTTTTATCATCATATGCCCATCTTCATGAAAAGTCAACTATCTGAACTAATAGGTTTGTTTATCATATGTAAGTGAAAAAAATAGATACCTTGTCAACGCGCAACATAAAAAACACCGCCCCTTAGACGGTGTCCCTACTGCTTCCTCTGTTATTTGTTTTTTTAAGATACCCTTGATCCCACGCTGCGGAAGATCAGGCTTAAAATAATGACAAAGATTGCTGCTCCTAAGATCGCTGGAATGATCGCAAAGCCTGCCAGACTAGGACCCCACGTTCCAAGTAATCCATGACCAATCCAAGCACCTACAAACCCAGCAATCATTGAGCCGATCCATCCTCCTGGTACACTGCCTCCAGCAAGTGCACTCCCAATGAGACCAATGACAATCGCCACAACTAATGAAATTAGAAATCCTAACATGTTGATCACTCCTCTTTTGTTTGTTTATTAAGCAATAACCGTTTTGAAAAAGATTAAAACCTTTCGGAACCGCTTCAATGTTCTATACGTATGATGGACAAGGATTGTGTATAATAACAGACAAATACTTCAGCGGCATCTAAGGAGGCATATGGCATGGAGGAAAGAGAGTGGCTAAAAGCACAATTAAAGGAGATCGAAAAGTGGGAGAAAGACCAGCAAAAGGTATGGTTCTGGGAGAAACTCAGCCGCCTTCCATTTCAAATGCTGGACAAGCTGACGCCTGCTTTTATTCAGAAAAAAATCGGTGTGCTGCTTGATGAAATGGGTCATTACATTCAATCTGGCGGTGCCTATTTGACATCGGAAAAAGGCATCATTCATCAATTTCAAAAGAAGTGTGAGGGCGAATCCATTCAGCGTATAGAGGATATTGGAAAGGCACCAATCGAAATGATGGATGCCATTAGTGAACATATGGGGAAAAACAGAACGAATCTCGCGACGGTGCAAGGGGCGACAACTGGTGTCGGCGGAATGTTTACACTAGCTGCTGATATTCCTGCGGTACTGGGCCTCTCCCTGAAAACATTACAGGATATTGCCGTCACCTATGGCTATGACCCTAAAAACAAAGAGGAGCGGGTCTTCATCATTAAATGCTTGCAGCTGAACTCTGCTGATGTCGTTGGAAAGAAATCGATTCTAAAAGAGCTGAAAAGCTATCATGCATCCGAAGGGAAGCATGAAAACATGATTTCCCAAATCCAAGGGTGGCGTGAGGTCGTCTATAATTACCGGGATTCGTTTGGCTGGAAGAAACTGTTTCAGCTTGTGCCCATCGCTGGGATTTTGTTTGGTGCAGTTTCGAACCGCTCCCAATTAAAAGGAATTGCCGAAACAGGCATGATGCAATACCGAAAGCGTAGAATTTTAACAAGATTAGAAGAGCTCACGCAGCAAGAACAGAGTGAGTCCGGCGCATAAAAAAATCCCTCATCAAAGGGATTTTTTATTTGCTCTCATTCTCTTCCTGAAAAGCATGGATAGGTGAGTGTTCATAACGTGCACGCAGTTCGCGGATCTGTTTGATGAGGGTGGAGCCAATCGTTTTTTCGGCTTCATCATACAAAGGATCAAGGGCTTTCATCCATTTTTGTCTTTCAGCATGCGTCAATTCATGAATGGAAATCGGTGATTCACGTTTAATGTCCTCCAGCTGATCTTTGTTCATCTGTTCTGCATGCTTTTCATTCCAAGCCGTAGTTTCTTCCATGGCCTCAAGTAAAATCCGTTTCGTTTCGGGTGTCTGGCGGTCAAAGAAGGATTGATCTGTTAAGACCACATAGCCTAAATACCCGTGATTGCTGATCGTCATATAGTCTTGTATATGATAGAATTTTTTTGAATAAATATTTGAAATGGTATTTTCTTCACCGTCTACTTTTTTTGATTCTAATAGCTGAAACGTTGAATTAAATGATTCCTGATAGGGCTTTGCGCCAAGAAGTTTGAATTGTTTTTCAATCATGTCGCTTTGCATAATGCGGAGAGACTGGTTTTTTAAATCTGCCGGCTGTTTAATTGGCCCTTTATTAGAGGTAATTTGTTTAAAGCCATTTGTCCAATAAGCCATTCCCTTTAATCCATCTTTTTGCAGCGTGCCAAACAACCTTTGTCCAATTGCACCGTGCAGGCCTTCTTGAACAGCATTGTAATTTGAAAAAGCAAAGGGAAGATCAAGTGCCAGCCACTCAGGAGACAGCATGCCGAGCTTCGAGGTAGACGGAGCGATAAATTGAACTTGATTCTCTTTGAGTGCATTAATCTCTTCAATATCAGAATAAAGGCTTCCGTTGGAGAAAATTTGAATGCTGATTTTACCATCGGATTTTTCTTGCACGAGCTCAGCAAATTTCTTTGCGGCAAGTCCTTTAGGTGTATTGTCTGCCACGACATGGCTGAATTTGAACACAAGCTGGTCCTTCAGTCCAGTCTGTTCATCATCAAAGGTTGTCGCTGATTTTGGCATCATATGATAAAAACCAAAGTATAAAGCGGTTACAAAACCGATCATGAGCAAAAGTGTATAAGCGAGTAAATTCTTCATGCGTCAGATCCCCCTTATGTCAAGCATACTTGACAGAGGAAGAATTCGTAAAGATACAGGTGAAAAAATGATGAGAAATCGATTGAAATTACAACAATTATCTATTAGATGGAAGCTTACCATCCTCACATATTTCGTTGTCATTTTCGCCCTTTTAATCGGAGGGATTGTCCTTGTTGGGGGAATTCAGCAAACAGAGGAACGGGAGCTTCGAAAAAGACTCATGAACACAGCGAGAACTGTGGCTGAAATGAATGAGGTGAAGCAGGCGTTAGCTGATCAGACAAAGGAACGTGATCGATTACAGCATGCTATCGAAGAGATTCGGATTATTCAAGACGCTGACTACATTGTCGTGATGGATATGGATCATGTGAGATTAACGCATCCAGTGAAAACGAGGATTGGCCAGCGCTCAGAAGGAACAGATGAAGAGCCGGCTTTTGCAGAGCATATTTATTTCTCAGAAGCAGAGGGAGAGCTTGGAACAGCCATCAGAGCTTTTTATCCAGTGAAGGATGATCAATTTAATCAAACAGGGGTTGTGCTTGTAGGAAGAACCCTGCCAAGTATGGCAGATATATTAGGAGAAATGAAGCGCGATATCCTCATGATTCTCCTGCTGACACTCAGCTTTGGGCTTGTGGGTTCATTTTTACTTGCTCGTCATATTAAACAGCAAATGTTTAAGCTTGAGCCGCATGAGATTGTAAGAATGCTAGAGGAACGCACTGCAACCTTTCACTCTATTAATGAAGGGGTCATCGCCATTGATAATCAGCACATGATCACCATTTTTAATGAGAAGGCGAAGCAGATTTTTGGCGTGACGGGTGATGTCGTGGGCCTGAATATTTGGGATGTGCTGCCTGACACAAGACTTCCTGAGATCATTGATCGCGCAGAACCCGTCTACAATGAAGAAATTCATATGAGCGGAAAGCGGATCATGAGCAGCCGGATCCCGATTGTGATGAAAAAGAAGATCATCGGAGCGGTCGCCATTTTCCAGGACCGGACGGAAGCGGCAAAATTGGCGGAGGAGCTAACAGGGGTTAAAAACTTTGTGGACGGTTTGCGGGTGCAAAACCATGAACATATGAATAAGCTTCATACGATCGCCGGACTGATTCAGCTTGGTAAAGCCGATCACGCGCTCGATCTAGCCTTTCAAACGACAGAGGAGCAGGAACATGTGACGGACTTTCTTCATCGCGTCATTCAGCATGATGCTGTCGCAGGATTATTGATGAGCAAAATCAGAAGGGGCAAGGAGCTTGGCATCAAGGTCGAAGTAGATGAACATAGCTGTCTCCGTGATTTCCCAGAACGGCTTGATCAGCATGATATGACGAAGCTGCTTGGAAATCTCATTGAGAACGCCTTTGCCTCGTATGATACTGTAGAAAGAGATACAAAAGTCATTTCCATTAGTATCGATCAAACGGAGGATGTTCTTGCGATTTTAATTGAAGACAATGGCTCCGGGATCGAAGAGGAACTGATTCCTTATATTTTCGATAAAGGCTTCACACACGGCAAAGAGGGCGGAACAGGCTATGGCCTGTATATTGTAAAAACGATTATCGACAAAGGGATGGGAAATGTAGAGGTCACATCAAGCATCGGCATTGGTACCACCTTCTCAATCGAATTCCCAATGACAATAGAGGAGAGAGACAGATGACTCAGATTAAGGTGCTGTTAATTGAAGATGACCCGATGGTGCAAGAAGTGAACAAAGAGTTCATTAAGAGTGTTCCTGGCTTTCAAGTTGCAGCTGTCGCTGGGAACGGGGAGCAGGGCATTCAGCTGGTCAAAGAAATTCGTCCAGACCTCGTGGTACTTGATGTGTATATGCCAAAAAAGGATGGCGTCAAAACGCTGCAAGACATCAGAAAACAAAAGATGCAAGTGGATGTGATTGTCATTTCAGCAGCGAAGGACAAAGAGACCATCGGCGTCATGCTTCAAAATGGCGCGCGGGATTATATTATTAAACCATTCAAATTTGAACGAATGAAAGAATCACTTGAAAGCTATAAGGCGTTTAAATCAAAAATTCGAACAGCAGCAGAATTTTCTCAAGAGATGCTGGATGATATCATACGAAAGCCTGCTGTTAAGCAGGAAGATACTTGGCTTCCTAAAGGGCTGAATGTGCATACGATGAACGAAATTAAAGCGTATATGGGCTTGCAGGAAGGCGCGCAGTCTGCAGAAGAAGTCGCCAATGCACTTGGCATTGCCCGCGTCACGGCACGCCGGTATTTAGACTTCCTCGTAAAAGAAGGCGAGCTAAAATTAGATATGCAATATGGCGGGGTAGGACGGCCTGTGAATAAATATATCGTACATTCTGACTAAGAGACCAAAAAGACCAAAATGTACGATATGTCCATAAGCTTCACAGCCTTTGATGAAATCGCTATCATTTATCTACAGATACTAGTTAAGCGTTTACATCAAAGGGTGAGGGAGTTGATTTTTATGAAAAGGATTTTGAAGAACCTGACATTTCAGGTGATTGTAGCTGTCATCATCGGGATCATTGTCGGGATGGTTTGGCCAAACGTCGGAAAAGAAATGAAGCCGCTTGGTGATACCTTTATCAATGCCGTTAAAATGGTCATTGCACCAATTATTTTCTTAACCATTGTTCTTGGTATTGCCAAGATGGGAGATATGAAAAAGGTTGGAAAAGTTGGGGGAAAAGCATTTATTTATTTTGAAGTCGTCACGACACTTGCTCTGGTCATCGGTCTTTGTGTTGTGAATATCATGAAGCCGGGTGCAGGTCTTGACTATAGCAAGCTTGAAAAAGGGGATGTCTCACAATATACCCAAAATGGCGGACAGGGTATCGACTGGATGGAATTTGTCACGCACATCGTGCCATCTAACATGGTTGATGCTTTCGCAAAGGGTGATATTTTACAGGTCTTATTCTTCTCTATTTTATTCGGTGTTGCGCTCGCTGCTCTTGGCGAGAAGGGGAAAGGCATCATCGAATGGCTCGATAAGCTGTCACTTGTTTTCTTTAAAATCATTGGATATATCATGCGTGCTGCGCCGCTTGGTGCATTTGGGGCGATGGCTTATACAATCGGACATTTTGGGCTGGCATCGATTAGACCGCTGGGAAGTTTGATGCTCTCCGTTTATATGACGATGTTCCTGTTCATCTTCATTGTACTGAACATCATTTGTAAAATGTATGGCTTCAGCTTGTTCAGCTATCTGCGATTTATCAAGGATGAAATTTTGATTGTTCTTGGCACAAGCTCTTCAGAATCCGTGCTGCCAAGAATGATGGATAAAATGGAACGCTACGGGTGCTCTAAGTCTGTTGTTGGTCTTGTCATTCCAACAGGTTATTCTTTTAACCTAGACGGAACCTCAATCTATTTATCGATGGCCGTGGTCTTCTTGGCGCAAGTGTTTGGTGTAGACCTGTCGATCGGTCAGCAGATCACCATTATCCTTGTTCTGATGCTTACATCAAAGGGAGCAGCTGGGGTGACAGGAAGCGGATTTATCGTGCTTGCATCTACTCTTGCGGCACTTCAGGTCATTCCATTAGAGGGTCTTGCACTGCTGCTTGGGGTTGACCGCTTCATGAGTGAAGGAAGAGCAATTACAAACCTCATTGGAAATGGAATCGCAACAATTGTTGTCGCGAAGAGTGAAGGTGAATTTGACGAAGCGAAGAGCAAAACAGCACTTCAGGAAATGCGGAATATGAAGCAGGCTGTTTAGTATAAAAACAACCAAAAACCGAAACCTTATGTTCTACATGGGTTCGGTTTTTTTGTGTAAAAAAGAAAAACCAATAAATTTAATACAAATCGTAAGACCTCTTTGACCTTTTATTATATAATTTACAGAAAGATCCGATATAATGTATATCAGATACGATGAAAAATAGACTTTAGTCCTGGCAGGTGTGTAACGTAATGACGGCATTTTTAAAATTGTTCGAAAAACCCGGTGTTAAGCGGTTTTCAGTATTTGTAGTATTAGCCACAGCATTATATCTATTAAGAGGAATGATGAATTTAATTCTTTTGACCTTCATTTTCACCTTTTTGATGAATCGGTTGGAAGAGGTCATTAGAGGCTTTTTAAATCGCTTCCTGAAAATAGGACAGAAATCGGTCATTACCATTTTGTATATTCTCCTGGCTGGTGGATTGACATTTGGCGGATTCGTTTTTGTGCCAATCATCGCTAAACAGGTTGAGCAGCTATTTCATTTAGGAAAGAAAATTGCAGATCACCCACAAGATTTACCCTTCTTTGACGTCATCACGAACGTATTCGGAGATTTCAAAATATCAGCTTTCTTTGAGAAAGGGTTTAATTTCCTCTATACATACATTACCGATTTTAGCACGTTCAGTATCCAGGTCATTATGTCCTTAATTTTAAGCATGTTCTTCCTGTTCGAAAAAGAACGCCTCATTCAATTCATGAACAAGTTCAAAACGAGTAAAATCTCCGTGTTCTATCATGAAATTGCCTTCTTTGGACGTAAATTTTCCCGAACGTTTGGAAAAGTACTCGAAGCACAGTTTATTATTGCAACCGTTAACTGTGTGCTAACGACAATTGCGCTAGGCATTATGGGTTTCCCGCAGTTATTTGGATTAGCGGTCATGGTCTTTTTACTAGGCTTAATCCCAGTAGCAGGTGTAGTTATCTCTCTTATTCCACTCAGCATCATTGCGTATACACTCGGAGGCGGAATGTATGTCCTGTATATAGTGCTGGTGATTGTCATTATCCATGCCATTGAAGCATACTTCTTGAATCCGAAGCTCATGTCAGCTAAAACAGAACTCCCTATTTTCTTCACGTTTATTGTGCTGATCTTCTCTGAACACTATATTGGCATTTGGGGACTTATTATTGGTATCCCAATCTTTGTGTTTATTTTAGATATTCTTGAAGTGACAAATAGGGAAGAAAGTAATTAAAAAGTTCATATGAACCTGTTTACAATTTTCTAAAAATAAGGTATAAATGGTATGAAAATATCATATTACCACACGCTTAATCCTTCTAAAGGAATGGGGGACCCATGTTTTTGGGGTGAATTTTTCTTATCTGAGAAAAAAGGACATCTCTTCGTCCTAACCCGTCAGCTAACCTCATCAGCGTGAAGAGAGTAGACAGTGGTACACGTATGGACACGCAGGCCCACGAGAAAACTCTCTCGTGGGCTTTTTGACGAGGAAGGGGAGATTTTATTGAAGCTGGCGACGAAAATTATTATTGCCTTGTTTTTAGGTGCTATCACAGGATTGCTGCTTAACCTTTTTGCTCCAAATGTATTCAAAGTGTTAGACCCTTATTTATTTACACCTCTAGGTCAAATCTTCTTAAACCTGATTAAAATGCTGGTTGTGCCCATTGTATTCTTTTCGATCACGCTCGGTGTAGCAGGCCTTGGTGATCCGAAAAAGCTAGGCAGAATCGGTGTAAAAACCATTACTTATTTCCTGCTCACGACCACTTTCGCCATTATCATTGGCATTTCATTAGCCTTATTGATTAAGCCCGGAGCTTTCGGTGATTTTGATACAAAAGCGGCTGATTATTCCGCAGAGGAAGCCCCATCAATGGCAGAAACACTACTCAACATTATTCCAACCAATCCAGTCCAATCGTTAGTTGAAGGAAACATGCTCCAAATTATCGTCTTCTGCGTATTTTTAGGTCTTGGCATAGCCATGCTTGGTAAAAAAACGGAAGGCTTGCTGAAGCTGTTTGAACAAGGAAATGAATTAATGATGTATCTTGTCGGTGTTGTAATGAAATTTGCACCGTACGGGACATTCGGTTTGATTGCAACCGCGATCGGCAGTCAGGGACTGGATGCCATGAAAGCGATGGGACTTTACTTCTCGGTCGTGTTAATTGCGCTCATCCTGCATTTCTTCCTGACATATGGATCAACCATTGCTATCTTAGCCAAACGAAATCCAATTGCCTTCTTTAAAGGATTTTCACCAGCGATGGTTGTTGCGTTTAGTACATCAAGCAGTAACGCAGTACTGCCTGTATCAATGGAAACAGCGCAAAAGCGTTTAAAGGTGCCAGAGCCGATTTCAAGCTTTGTGCAGCCGCTGGGTGCAACCATTAATATGGATGGCACAGCCATTATGCAAGGTGTTGCGACCATTTTTATCGCTCAAGTATATGGGGTTGAACTGACGCTTGTTCAAATGCTGACGGTTGTGTTAACGGCTGTATTAGCAAGTGTCGGTACAGCAGGTGTCCCAGGGGTAGGGCTCATCATGCTGGCCATGGTGTTAAATTCCGTGAATCTTCCTGTTGAGGGAATAGCGCTGATCCTTGGCATAGACCGTTTATTAGATATGGCAAGAACCGTAGTGAATATTACAGGTGACGCAGCATGTGCTGTGATTGTGACAGAAACTGAGAAAAAACATGAGAAAGATATATCATCACCTAACTTATCACTGTAATAAGCAAGAAGGGCTGACTGGATCAGCCCTTTTTTTCATGGATTGACTTGTCTACCGTGATATACTTTTTACAGGATGAGCGGTCGTAACTGCCGCCATAGGCTTTACATCAGAAGGAGGAACCACTTTGCAGTCTGCTGTTTTAAAAGTAGAGAAAGTCGATAAACAAATTGGCCGGAAAATGATCTTGCAAGATATTTCTATAGACATTGGGCGAGGAGAAATTGTCGGATTACTTGGTCCCAATGGATCTGGCAAAACAACCTTGATTCGTTTGATCGTTGGCTTGATGAAAAAAAACAATGGCCAAATCATGATCAACGGATATTCACAAGATGAGGATTTTCTCCAGGCGATGTCATCTGTTGGTGCGATCATAGAAAACCCAGAATTTTATTCGTATTTAACAGGCTTTGAAAACCTTGAAATGTATGCAGCGATGCACAACGGGGTGACGGAGGAACGCATTCAGGAAGTAGTGGAAAGAGTTCGTCTTGAGGATGCCATTCATCAGAAGGTCAAAACGTATTCACTAGGGATGAAACAAAGGCTTGGGATTGCACAAGCTATTTTGCATCGGCCGAACCTGCTCATTTTAGACGAACCGACAAATGGACTGGATCCTGCAGGAATGAAGGAATTCCGGGAGCACTTGCAAATGCTTGTACAAGAAGAAGGAACCTCCGTGCTATTTGCGACGCATTTATTGCATGAGGTAGAGGAGCTATGTGACCGCATGATCATCATTCAAAAGGGTCAGATCAAAGCTAGCACTCATCTCCGTGATATGGAAGGGAAAGAACAGGTGCTGATGAATATTCAGCCAGTAGAAAAGGCGGTTTCATGGCTTGACGAACACGAGTATACATATAAACGAAATGGAGAGCGTGTATTGCTTCAACTGAACAAAGAACGTGTGCCAGAGCTGAACAAACAGCTTGTGCTGGCGGGGTTTGATGTACTTGAAATGGTGCCTCAAAAGCAGTCAATTGAAGAGGCGTTTATGAAATGGACGGAAGGCGGGACGACAGATGCTTAACCTCATCAAGAATGAGCATAAGAAAATCATGAGGAAAAAGATCACATTCATTGCTCTTTTATTGATCGTTGTATTTCAACTGGCAATGGCTCTAACTTTGAAACGAGTCATATCAAGCTTTGGTGGACAAGACACAGTCGCAAACTATTTTGCTTATTCCACGAACGTCGTGTTTATTTTACAGGTGTTAGCTGTCGTTGTTGGCGCGACCTTGATCTCAACAGAGTTTCAGAAAAGAACAATCAAGTTTTTATTGATCCGGCCAAAAACAAGACTGCACATTTTTCTGTCAAAATACATCACACTTTTGCTGACAGTCATTTATTTGTTTGTTTTTTATTATGTTTTGGCCTTTCTATTTGGTCTTATTTTCTTCGGTACTGATTTTGATGAAAGAACGGGGCAATTATTTCAGCATACGTTTGCCGTCATTGGATCTCAGTGGGTGGAAGTGGTCATGATGGCAAGTTTTGCTTTTATGTGTTCCAGTTTGTTTAGAAACAGTCTTGTTGCACTTGTGACTTCGTTTTTTGTTTTATATGCGGCGAAATCACTTGTACCCATCATGTCTCTCTTAGAAAATCAGTGGGGGAAAATCCTCCTTTTTGCGAATACAGACTTTACTCAGTACAGCTTTCAAGGACCGCCGCCTTTTGATGGGATGAGCATTTTGTTTTCTCTATTTATAGTGGGGGCGCATTTTGTTTTCTTTGTTGGATCGGCTTGGATTCTTTTTTGGAAACGTGATGTAAATGTGTAAAAATTGTGTCAAATAACAAGAAAAATTCGTGACATCTTTGTGAAAACGAGTCTGTATTTCACGATAACCTGCTGATTTTGTCTTATAATAAGAAGGAGTCATGGAGGTGGCACTATCGTGAAAAATTTCATTACGGCTTTACCAATTTTGTTGCTGCTGTCGTTTTCGTTTGTGTCTTTTGCCTTCCAGTTTGATCACCTTGTTTATTTCAGACTAGCGCTGGGGATCTTTTCGTTAGCGGGTCTTTTCTTTCTGTATACACTTAAAAGAAACATGAAATGGTTCATGGTCTATTTATATGCGAGCTGGATCGTTCTTGCTGCCGTCACGACATTTGAGGAACCAGTCTTTTCTCAATTTTTCTTCGGTGGTTTAACGATGACAATGGGTTATCTCACATATATGCTCATTTATTTAGGAATGAAGCAGGATCGTGTAGCGAAAGCAAATTAAAACAAAAGCCGATAAAATCGAATAACAGATTTTATCGGCTTTTTTCATTTTATTGAAGCAGACAAAAGAGCAGCCAGCGATGACTGCTCCTCTTGTACTTATGATTCACGCCCAGCAGCTGCAAGCTGCTTCTGATGTTTTTTGTCGATGGTTTCGTATATACTTTCCATCATTTGAGGATCGCGCATGATGGCCTTTTTGTTCTCTTCAATCAATTGCTGATAGGTTTTAATTTTCTTCTTAGACATGTGACTTATCGCTCCTTTATTAGAATGGACGTCTATAGGATTTCACATAGATGAAATTGATAATCATTTTCAATTAGCAACTCCATTATACAAAGACAAATGTCAGAAGTAAAGATTCAATTCAGAAAATTCACGTAACCGACATATTCCAAGCTGTATCGACGCTGCATTCTTTCCCAGGAAATAATCTTGTCATTACTTGTCGTAGTGAAACATCTATTTGAAACGTTTTGGCTGCGCAACTCGTCTTATGAAGAGATTTGAAAAGAAAAAAGAACATCAGCAAGTGTTTGCTGATGTCCTTCGTTTAATCAATTAAGAAACGTGTTCTTGAAGAAACTCTGTCACTTCTTCAGGCGATTTTGCATTTGCACTGTGTAAATGACCTGTTTTTTCACCATTTTTGAAAATTAACAGGCTTGGTATGCCCATTACCTGATACGTTTCAGCTAATTCAGGGAAATCATCTTTATTTATTTCAAACCATTCATGGTGAGCATAAGCTTCTAGGATGTCTGGAATGAACATGTCCATTCTTGTGCAGTCAGGACACCATGTTGCAAAGAATTTAACGATGACTTCTTTGTCTGATTGGATAATTTCATTGAATTGTTCAGTACTTGTGATTTTTTTCAATTTGTCACAACTCCTTTTCAATGTCATTTTAATATAAATTACAGGCGAATGACATACAAATGCTCGGGAGGCGCTTACAACCTTTACAAATCATTTCAATTACGTAACAACAAAAATTAATTAGAGCATTTTTGCTTGAAAGTGATAAGATAGTAAAGATGAATTTTAGTGGGGGGAGTATCCATTGAAAATAAGTTTAGGATTGATTTACGGCGGAAAGTCAGCCGAACATAATGTATCACTGCAAACAGCCCTTGCAGTTACAAAAGCACTTAACACTGAGAAGTTCGATATACATCCAATTTATATTACAGAAGAGGGTGAATGGTTAAGAGGAGAAAAACTCACTGAACCAGTATCAAACGTCAAAATGCTTCAATTTGAACAGAACGCAAAGACGTTTTTACCAACTTCTTTAAATGAAAGCATGTTTCCACAGCCTGCATCGGCTGATGAGAAAATTGATGTTGTCTTCCCGTTGCTGCACGGACCAAATGGAGAAGATGGCACAATGCAAGGGTTACTTGAACTGTTAAATATCCCGTATGTCGGCAACGGCGTTCTCGCGTCTGCTGCGGGTATGGATAAAGTCATGATGAAAGATGTTTTTGCACAAGCAGGACTTGCACAAGCAAAGCACCTTTCTTTCAATAAAAAAGACTATGAGAAGGCGACACCAGCCAGCTTAGAACAGGTGGAACAAGTACTTGGCTATCCATGCTTTGTGAAACCTGCCAACATGGGATCAAGTGTTGGAATTAGCAAATGCCGCAGCAAAGAAGAGCTGCAGACTGCATTTGACCTCGCTTTCCAATATGATCGTCGTGTGGTCGTAGAAGAAGGCGTCGTTGGAAGAGAAATCGAGATTGGTGTATTAGGCAACGATGAGCCGAAATGCTCTGTCGTTGGTGAGATTGCACCTAAAACAGATTTTTATGATTACAAAGCAAAATATGAAGATGGCGATACAGATTTGATCATTCCTGCGAGTGTGTCAGAGGATGAATATAAGACGATTCATGACATGGCGATTAAGGCATTTAAAGCCCTCGATGGATCTGGTCTCGTACGTGCAGACTTCTTCCTTACTGAAAAAGGTGAAGTGTTGATCAATGAAGTGAATACAATGCCTGGATTCACACCATTTAGTATGTTCCCATTGCTTTGGAAGCACACTGGTGTAGAGTATCCAGAGTTGATTGAAAAGCTGGTGTCACTTGCAATTGAACGCCATCAAGAAAAACAAACCATTAAAACAACTTTTTAATGTGAGCAGCAAGCAGACACTATCCTTAGGTAGTGTCTCTTTTCCTTCAAACGTGAAATGAGAAAGAGAGGCGAAAATCATGATCAAACGTACAGTGAAACAAATCGCCCAAATGGCTGGTGGAACCCTATCTAATCAAGCTTTTGGCGAAGAGCAGATTCACGGAGTGACAACAGATACACGAAAAGTATCAGACGGCGCACTGTTTATCCCGCTTATTGGAGAACATTTTAATGGTCACACATTTGCTTCGAAAGCAGTGGAGCTTGGAGCATCAGCTGTTCTTTGGAATCAAAAAGAAGCCAATCCGCCAGAAGGCGTTCCGGTTATTCTTGTAGAGGATACATTAACTGCGCTTCAACAGCTCGCGAAATCATACTTAAAAGAAGAAAATCCTCGTGTTGTCGGTATTACAGGAAGTAATGGGAAAACCACAACGAAAGACATGATTCATTCCGTCCTGCAAACAGCGTATCAAGTTCATAAAACAGACGGTAACTTTAATAATCATATCGGTCTTCCGCTCACCATTCTTGCAATGCCTGAAGGAACAGATATTGCGGTTTTGGAGATGGGCATGAGTGCAAAAGGCGAAATCGAATTTTTATCAGATCTCGCTGAGCCGGATGCAGCAGTCATCACAAATATCGGGGAATCTCATATGCAAGATTTAGGATCAAGAGAAGCCATTGCTGATGCCAAATGTGAAATCGTCAAAGGGTTAAAAGAAGACGGTATCTTTTATTACTTAGGTGATGAGCCCTTGCTCCGCGAACGATCAAGTTCACTCTCGCAGCGTGTAAAAACCTTTGGAGAAGCAGAGGACTGTGATATCAAAGTAACGCACATCAACCAGCTTGCAGAAGGAACAGAATTTCAAGTCGAAGGGTATGCCCAAGGTTTTCTCATTCCTGTATTAGGGAAACATAATGTGAAGAATGCACTTGCGGCTATTGCCATAGGCCAGCATTTTGGGCTGAATGAAAGACAAATTGCCCAAGGACTGATGCAAACGAAGTTGACGGGAATGCGTCTTGAGCTGTTTAAAACAGATAAAGGAATTACTGTCATTAATGATGCGTATAATGCAAGTCCTACTTCTATGAAAGCAGCCATTGATCTTGTGGGGGATATGGACGGCTTCGCCAATCGTATTCTTGTACTTGGAGACATGCTCGAAATGGGCAGCGAAGAAGAAACGTATCATTATGAATTAGGCCGTTACATCAAGCCGGAATTTATTGATCATGTCATGACGTATGGCCGTCTAGGTGCATTCATTGCTGAAGGAGCGAAGAAATCATTCGGCGCTGAACGCGTGTGCTCCTTTATGGACAAAGAGGACTTGAAGAAAAAACTAGCTGAAGTGGCAAGGCCTGACGATGTTGTGCTTGTCAAAGCCTCACGCGGTATGAGATTGGAAGAAGTCATTACTGCACTATAAAAGTGAGAAGGTGACAGAATGATCGGCTGTTTATGTATCCACGGTTTTACGGGTGCCCCTTATGAAGTAGAACCGCTGGCGCAATATTTAAAACAGGCGGCAGATTGGAATGTGCAGTCTGTCACGCTTCCGGGGCATGGGAATGAACTTCAGTTAAAAGGCATTCTTTATCAAGAATGGATAGCGACAGCTGAACTCGAACTTCTATCCCTTTATCGAACTTGTGACACCGTGTATTTAGTCGGCTTTTCTATGGGCGGAATGATTGCTTCTTACTTAGCAGCTAAGTACCCAGTTGCCCGTCTCGTTCTTTTAAGTGCTGCGGCCAAATATGTGAACCCAAAACAAATAATGCAAGACACAAGGCAGATGGTGAAGGAATCCCTGTCTGGGTTAATTGATACAAACCCTTTGTATGATCGATATCGTCATAAGCTCACAAGCACACCGCTGTCAGCTGCGATAGAATTTATGAAGCTCGTAAAGCAGACGAAGAATTCGCTTGAGAAGCTTCATCTGCCTGTGTTAATTGTTCAAGGTGAAAGCGACGGGATTGTGCCTGCTTCAAGTGCGGAATTTATTTATCATAAAGTTCCGTCTCGCCAGAAAGAAATGTTTTATTTGCCGGATTGTAAACATCATGTTTGTCATGAGCCATGTGCCCAGCAATTGTTTGAGAAAGTAGAACATTTTTTAAAAAAAGCAATTTAATATATAGAAAAGCAAAAATGTGGCTAAACTAATATAAATTGAATCCCACTTGTTAAAATTTGCATCATTTTTGTCGAACGAGTGACAAGCCTATGGTACAATAGGAAAGAAAAGGTGGTTGATTCGGTTGTTTCAATATGACGGAAAAACCTTTGTCCCGCAGTCTAATTCGAGTAACGGAGAAGTATCGGTAGGAACCATATTTCAATATCGTCAGGACGGGAATATATTAACGGGCACATATCAAGGCGGCAGTATCGTATCTGGTGTACTTGTAGGAACTGTGAATGAGGATGGAACACTTCATTTTAGATACCACCATGTCAGCAAAGACGGCAGCATGAGAAGCGGGTCTTGCAATTCTACACCTAAACAGTTGGATAACGGAAAAATTCAACTGTTCGAAAAGTGGAAATGGATGGACGGAGATCAAAGTGAGGGTGAATCTGTCATTGTGGAACAGTAGATATATCCATTTCTGTCTTGTTGAAAAACAAATAGTGTAATGGTAAGATATAAGGTAGGGTAATTCGGGCTTTGTATATAATGGACCTGTCCTTTCGGAAAAGGACAGTTTTTAATGATCATTCACGAGATTACTGAAACAGCAATTAGAAGGAGTTTGAATAATTTGACTATAACGTTTCAAGATTTTCAATTAAGCGAAAGTCTCATGAAAGCTATTAACCGCATGGGATTTGAAGAAGCAACACCGATTCAAGCGGAAACAATTCCTCTCGGTCTTCAAAATAAAGATGTCATTGGACAAGCACAAACAGGTACAGGGAAAACTGCAGCATTTGGTATTCCTCTTGTAGAAAAAATTGACCCAGCTTCTCCAAACATCCAAGCGATTATCATTGCGCCAACAAGAGAATTAGCGATTCAAGTATCTGAAGAGCTATATAAAATTGGCCAAGACAAGCGTGCGCGCGTACTTCCGATTTACGGCGGACAAGATATCGGTCGTCAAATCCGTTCGCTCAAGAAAAATCCTCATATCATCGTAGGGACTCCAGGACGTTTACTCGATCACATTAACCGTCGTACAATGCGTCTTCAAAACGTTGAAACAGTTGTGCTAGATGAAGCAGACGAAATGTTAAACATGGGTTTCATCGAAGACATTGAATCGATCCTTTCAAATGTACCAAGTGAACACCAAACACTTTTATTCTCTGCGACAATGCCTGCACCAATTAAGCGCATTGCAGAGCGTTTCATGACAAACCCAGAACACGTAAAAGTAAAAGCGAAAGAAATGACAGTCTCTAATATCCAACAGTTCTACTTGGATATTCACGAGCGTAAGAAGTTTGATACATTGACTCGTCTTCTTGACATTCAATCACCTGAGCTTTCAATTGTCTTCGGCCGTACGAAACGCCGTGTTGACGAATTGACGGAAGCACTTAACCTTAGAGGTTATACAGCTGAAGGAATTCATGGTGACCTGACACAAGCGAAACGTATGGTTGCGCTTCGAAAATTCAAAGAAGGTTCAATCGATGTGCTTGTCGCAACAGACGTTGCAGCACGTGGACTTGATATCTCAGGCGTAACACACGTGTATAACTTTGACGTACCACAAGATCCAGAAAGCTACGTTCACCGTATTGGACGTACTGGACGTGCTGGACGTACAGGTATGGCGATGACATTCATCACACCACGTGAAAAAGATATGCTTCGTGCGATTGAGCAAACGACTAAACGTAAAATGGATCGTATGAAAGAACCAACACTAGATGAGGCAATCGAAGGACAACAGCAAGTAACCATTGATCGTCTGCGCACAATCATCAGTGAAAACAACTTGAACTTCTACATGACAGCTGCTGCTGAATTGCTGGAAGATCATGATTCTGTCACAGTGGTTGCGGCTGCCATCAAAATGATGACAAAAGAGCCAGATGCAACGCCTGTTCGTTTGACAGATGAAGCACCAATGATTTCAAAACGCAATCGTAACAACCGCAGCTCTTCTAAACGTAGAGACGGTGGCGGCGGAGGCGGCTATCGCGGGAAAAGCCGTTCATCTTACGGTGATAAAAAGCGTTCTTCAAATGACCGCAATCGTTCTTCTAACGATCGTCGTCAAAAGAAATCTTATAACAACTAATTCTAAAGCGAATCCTTTGCAGGGTTCGCTTTTTTTAACAGGTTAAAATTGAAACTTTTTAGGCTTTGTTTCGTAATATATTGATAGAAAAGTAAGAGAATGGGGGAAGAATGTGAGAAAACAGCCGCAACGTCAAATTAGTTTAAATGGTTTAAAGGTATGGCGTCTTCAAAATGGAATTATCTCATTGATTTTCTTACTCATCATCATTGGGGTATTTGTTGCTAGCTACTATTTTCAATGGCCATATTGGATTGGAGCAATTCTTTCTGGTTTATGGGTCTTACAGGTCATTTTCGGCATTTGGCTCATACCAAAAATCCGACATCATATCTGGCGCTACGAAGTATTTGAAAATGAAATTGAAATACAGCATGGGCTCATTCGCGTCACACGTGTGATTGTGCCGATGGTGCGTGTTCAGCATGTTGATACTTCTCAAGGGCCGCTTTTAAGGCGCTACCGTTTGGCATCTGTTCAAATTTCGACTGCTGCCACAGTTCATGATATACCGGCGCTAGAATTAGAAGAGGCAGATGAGCTTCGTGATTACATATCTCGTTTAGCAAGGGTGACGGAAGATGATGTCTGAACCAAAACGTGTACATCCCATCTCGATGTTCATTGATTTTATATCAGATGCTGTATCCATGATCAAAAACTTCATTATCCCTTTTTTCGTGTTGATTTTTGTGAACTCGAATTCGAGCATTCGTTTTTATGCATTTATCATTCTCGGTGTGCTACTTTTATGGAAAGCTGTGTTTACCATTTTAGAATGGAGACGATTCACTTACCGGATGGAAGACGATGAATTTCGCGTGGAATCGGGTGTGATCACGAAAAAGAAAAAATATATCTCGTTAGAACGAATTCAAACGGTGAATACAAGTGAGGGGATTTTCCAACGGATTTTCGGTTTAGTGCGAGTCCAAATCGAAACGGCAGGCGGAACGGATGGTCCAGAAGTGAGCCTGACCGCGATTACAAAAGCAGAAGCGGAACAATTAAAGCAGTCGATTTTCAACCGGAAGAAAAGCTTGCAGGAAGAAGAAATGACGGATGAAGCAGGAGATCTGCATGGCCATTTGACTGTGCAAAAACCTGTGCAGGAAGAAATCAATGTCTCCTATCGTATGGGTGTGTCAGAGCTGCTTTTGGCTGCGACCACTTCCAGCGGTATCGGAGTCATTATATCTGGGTGTCTCGCCATCTACACGCAAATAGATGAAATTCTTCCACTGGATGGTTTCTTCAAGCAGTTCTCTTTTTTAAGCCATGCGAGCGTTGAAATCTATGCAATTTTGATATTTCTTGCCGTATTGATTGCGTGGATCCTGAGTGTCGGGGTAACAGCACTTCAGTATGCGAATTTTGCTGCAAAGCGAAAAGGGAATGACATCATCATTACAAGAGGACTCATTGAGAGACATCAAATGACCATTCCACTTGCGAGAATTCAAGCAGTGAAAATCAAAGAAAATATTATCCGTGAGCCTTTTGGTTTTGCGACGGTGATGCTGGTTAGTGCAGGAGGTTCAATTACAGAGAAAGAAACGTCTTCCGTCTTATTTCCGCTCATTCGGAAGAAAAAGATCAATGAATTGCTCTGCCAATTCACCGATCATTATCATGCAGCACCAGAAACAGAGCTGAAAAAGGTGCCAAAGCGTTCACTCAAACGCTATTTGATCTCTTATGGCTTTGTACCGTTACTTGTAGGTGTCATCCTGTCGGTACGCTTTCCGCCATGGGGGTATTTAGGACTTATTCCGTTACCGCTTGCCCTATTCTTTGGCTATTTAGCTTATAAACAATCAGGATATACAATCAAAGATTCATTGATTCAAATGACATCAAGAGGCATTGGCAAGACCACTGGCATTGTCTTGAGAAAACGGATGCAAAACTATACGATGACGCAATCTTTTTTCCAAAAGAAAGGCCGGGTCGCAAGTATTCACACCTTTGTGAAATCCTCTGCGCTGCTTGATTCCTTTAGTGTACATCACCTTGAGGAAGAAGATGCAGCGCGTGTATTTGATTGGTATTCGTATGAAAAAAATCAATCGTCTTAAACGAAAAATGTCGATCAGCTCCTATTTAAGGAGGATCGACATTTTTTATGAGATTAATATCGTCTTTTTTTCGAATGGAAGAACAGCGTAATAGGTGCTAGAATCATACCGCCGATCAATCCAAATAAGTGAGCCATGATATTGATGTTCGAATTGACGAACGTCATGATGACAGAAACAGCAAGAATCGTTAAAATTACTTGTGAATTGCCGCGGTCCATCATGTGTGGTTTAAATAGGACAAGGTATAAATAAACTCCAAACAAACCGAAGATCGCACCAGAAGCGCCAACGTGTACATACTCCAAAGGCTCCACCCAATAGGTTCCGAGATTGCCAACGAACCCTGCACCAAGATAAATAATCAGAAATCGAATCTTCCCAAGCAAATGTTCAAGCGCTGGGGCGAATAAGAAAAGGGACATGGAATTAAATAAAATATGTGTGAGACTTCCGTGCAGAAAAATAGGTGTGACAAGCCGCCACCATTCCCCAGCTGCTACACCATAATTGAAACCGACGAGATGATCCTGCCCAAGCTGTATAATAGGGACAGGAATCGCAAATATAAGCCACAGGCCGATTTGTAAAGCAAGGATCGCTGTTACGATTGGATACGATCTAATAAATTGTTGAAAGCTCTCCGTTCGAATAAACATAACAAACCCCTTTTGACTAGATAATGGTAAGTTTATAGTAACACGTTTATGAAGCGAACACTCAAATTAGTACGAGTATCATAGGAGGTACCTCATGATCAAAGGAATAGGCATTGATATTGTAGAGATCGACCGGCTCTCGCGAGTGCTCAGCAGGCAGCCCCGTTTACCGGAACGAATTTTGACTTTAAGTGAACAGGACGTCTTTCGTACACTCAGTGAAAAAAGACAGCTAGAATTTTTGGCAGGACGCTTTGCGGCAAAGGAAGCTTTCGCTAAAGCATACGGAACGGGAATCGGTCAGCATTTAAGCTTTCATGACATAGACATTCAAAAAGACGATAATGGAAAGCCCTTCATCAAAAGCAAGAAAGCGGAGGGAGATCAGGTTCATGTGTCCATTACCCATACAAAGGAATATGCTGCGGCACAAGTTTTAATTGAAAGGTTGTCAAGCTAGTCTGCATATTGTTTGTCCCCCCTTCATATATTGGGTAGTGCGATAAGGAAGGGCGAGTTGCTAACAGGCTTTGATGGTTCGCGGTACGCAGTTAACTCTTGAGGCGTACTGTTAAAGTCAAACAAGCGGTTTCTTCCTTTTAACACAATTAACGAAGGGGTTGAAAAGGGTGAGAAAAAGCTTTGTTTTGCTTGTAACGGGAATCCTTTTTGTACTGATTCTCTCCGCATGCGGTCAAAAATCTCAGAAGGATATCGTTGGAGATTTAAACAAAAAGGCAGAGGAAATGACATCATACAAAGCCAAAGCAAAAATGACCATTGAGACAGGAAATGACCCGCAGGAGTACCAGGTAGAAATTTGGTACAAGAAGCCGGAGCTTTACCGTGTCTATTTAGAAAATCCGAAAAAGGATCAGAGTCAAGTCATTTTAAGAAATGGCAATGGTGTATTTGTGCTGACACCTTCATTGAACAAGAGCTTTCGTTTCCATAGTGATTGGCCGAATAATAGCAGTCAGGTCTATTTATTCGAATCACTCGTGAAGGACATTAAAAATGACAGTGCAGCTCAGTTCAAAGCGAAAGAGTCAAAGTATGTGTTCGAAACGAAGACCAATTATCAGCACAACCAAATGCTGCCTACCCAAGAGATTACCTTTCATAAGAAAACAATGGCGCCTGCCAGTGTGAAAGTGCTGGATAGCGACAAAAAGCCAATGGTGAAAGTGGAATTCTCTCACTTTGAATTCAATAAATCCTTTGACAAAGATGCATTTGATGAGAAGAAAAACATGACACTCTCTCAAATGGATGTTGCTACAAGTGCAGACCCATCTGACAGCTTTGCGGTAAAAACACCAGTTGATATGCCAGAAGGCGTGAAGAAGATGGAAGAGAAAGAAATGACGACAGATGCTGGGAAGCGTTATGTGATTACGTACGGCGGCAAGAAATCCTTCACACTCATTCAGGAAAAAGCGAGAGTAGCTGAAGCATCTACGCCTGTCACGATGAATGGCGAGCCGGTCGATCTTGGCATGACAGTAGGGGTTCTGACAGATCAATCCCTCTCATGGACATCTGACGGAGTTGACTATTTAATTTCCTCAAGTGATTTATCGAAGGAAGAGCTGTTGATGGTCGCAAACAGTGTAGAAGGCCAGTCAGCTAAATAAATGAAGTTCTCAGGCGAAAGCCTTGAAAATGAAGCATCAGCCCTGTGTAAGGGCTGATTTTCTTTGATTTGTTTCACATTATTGTTGATTTTTAGTATCATATGAGGGGATTGAATCATTCAATAGGGAAGTGTGACTGATGGACACAAATGCCTTTTATAGAGACACATGGGCAGAAATTAATTTAACAGCAATCAAGCATAATGTTTCACATATGAAAGATCATATCGGTCAAAATGTTCAACTGATGGCTGTTGTGAAAGCCAATGCATATGGACATGGAGATATAGAAGTGGCAAGAACTGCCCTCGAAGCAGGTGCAGACTTGTTAGCTGTAGCCTTTTTAGATGAGGCCATTTCTTTAAGAAATCAAGGCATCAAAGCACCGATTCTTGTACTCGGCGCTGTACCGCCGGAGTATGTCAAAACTGCCGCTCTATACAATGTGGTCATGACCGCTTACTCCACCAGTTGGCTGAGGGAAGTCGTCCATATGGGACAACCTATTCGTTTTCATTTGAAAATAGACAGCGGAATGAACCGTTTAGGTGTGAAAACGTTGGAGCAAGTCAGCGAAGTAAAGAAGCTTGTGAGCGAGCATTCTTATTTACAGCTGGAAGGTGTATTTACTCACTTTGCGACAGCCGATGAAAAGGATGAGGACTATTTTGAGCGGCAAGTCGACACCTTTCAAACCCTGCTTCAGCCGCTTCATACGGACGAACTGCTCGTTCATTGTGCCAATAGTGCAGCAGGTTTAAGGTTTAAAGAAGTGTTGTTTAATATGGTTCGCTTCGGCATCAGTATGTACGGGCTGTCACCGTCAGAGGAAATCAAAGATGAACTCCCTTTCAAGCTCGAAGAAGCCATGTCTCTTCATACAAAGCTCGCCCATGTGAAGCTCATTCAAAAGGGTGAGAGTGTCAGCTATGGGGCGACGTATACCGCCAATCAAGATACATGGATCGGTACGGTACCAGTCGGCTATGCAGACGGGTGGATCAGGAAGCTGGCAGGCACGGAAGTACTTGTTGGTGGAAAGCGCCGGAAGATTGCCGGAAGGGTATGTATGGATCAATTCATGGTTGAACTGAAAGAGAATTTTTCAGCAGGGGAGCCAGTCGTTTTGATTGGTGGACAAGGTGAAGAAATGGTATCAGTCGATGAAATTGCAAAAAGGCTTGAAACCATTAACTATGAAGTCACTTGCTCCATTGGCCACCGCGTCCCAAGAGTATATATAGAGGACGGCAAAAGGGTGCATGTACGGAATCCGCTGCTTCAAGGCGGGCCAAGCTTTTTCTAAACAGCTTTCACAGGAACGATCGTCAAACTGACATCGTTCCTTTTTATTCTACAAAGAAGGGGTAAACATTCTCCCTTTTTTAGAGATTTTGGAAATACCGTATGATTTTCGGAAAAAAGCGTATAATGTGAAAGAGGAACTCCATTATCATCTTGATTTACGGGTGGCGAGCCGTTTCATGTTCTAATAAGAAATCATGAAAAAACAGCTTTGCTTGCGCATTGAATAATGGTATGATTAGTCTTGGAATGGATCGATACGGTATCCGTAAGTTTTGTGGAGGTGTATGTTTTTTGTCTGAATCCAGCGCAACAAACGAAATGAAGATTCGACTGCCGGAGGCTTTAATGTCTGAGATCGAACGAGTAGCAGAGCAGGATAAGGTAACAAGAAATGAATTGATCTACCGAGCGACAAAAACGTATATTCGTGAACGTAATATTCGACAAAATCGTGAATCGATGAGACGCGGCTACATGGAGATGGCGAAAATTAATCTGAATATCTCTTCAGAGGCACAATACGCAGAGTTTGAGGCTGAGAATACAGTTGAGCGATTAGTCAGCGGGGGTTAAACATTTGATTGTTAAACGCGGTGATGTTTACTTTGCTGATTTATCTCCTGTTGTTGGCTCCGAGCAGGGCGGGGTTCGCCCAGTATTGGTGATTCAAAATGACATTGGAAATCGCTTCAGCCCGACTGCTATCGTTGCAGCCATAACAGCCCAAATACAAAAAGCGAAATTACCGACTCACGTCGAAATTGATGCAAAGCGCTACGGCTTTGAACGAGATTCTGTCATTCTTTTAGAGCAGATTCGTACAATCGATAAACAAAGATTGACAGATAAAATCACACATCTTGATGATGAGATGATGGAGAAGGTTGATGAAGCCTTACAAGTTAGTTTGGCTCTTATTGATTTTTAATATGGTGATATTTGGTTGCTCTGTTGAGAGCAACTTTTTTTTGTGTTCAATTTTTTTTAACGTTATAATGAAGAAAGACTAAAAAGAAGTGCTGTTTATGTACGTAGGGGGTAAAACATGTCGAATCAAATCGTGTTAGCTTTTGCAAGAAAGCATCAAGAGGAATTACAAAAAGAGTGGACGGACATTTTAAGACGACTCGGAGAAAAAGAAACGGACATGATGCTGAACGACAATATGTATGAAACCATCTGTTCGGAATATGTTCAATTAATCATTACATCTCTTTCAGAAGGGTATGCAGAAGATTTTGAAGAAAAAGTGCAAACTTTTGCTTTAAAAATTGTTCAAATGGGTATATCACTTAAGTTACTGGCAAATGGTCTAACAGAAATCCGTTCACATTTATATCATAAAATGAACGACGACAAAGATACAACAGAAGAAAGTCATGACCTCATCTGGCAAATCGATCGATTCATCACACCGATTCATAACGAGATCTTAAACCAGTATTCCATCTCATGGGAGAAAACAGTCAACCTTCAAAAAATTGCGCTGCAGGAACTTTCTGCCCCGCTGATCCCAGTATTTGAGCACATCACCGTCATGCCGCTTGTTGGAACAATTGATACAGAACGTGCGAAAAAAATTATGGAGAACCTGCTCAATGGTGTCGTCAAACATCGCTCGCAGGTCGTCTTGATTGATATTACGGGTGTACCTGTCGTTGACACAATGGTCGCGCATCATATCATTCAAGCATCAGAGGCTGTGAGATTAGTAGGTGCGAAGTGCTTGCTTGTCGGTATTCGCCCAGAAATAGCCCAAACCATTGTGAACCTTGGAATTGATTTATCTCAAGTTACAACAAAGAATACCCTTCAAAAAGGAATTCAAACTGCTTTGGAAATGACAAATCGAAAAATTGTTTCATTGGAGGGATAACCCAGTGAGAAATCACCCGAAGATTCCAATCTTAAAACTATATAACTGCCTTCTGATTTCGATACAGTGGGAGCTTGATGATCAAACAGCTCTCCACTTTCAAGAAGACTTACTGAATAAAATTCATGAAACAGGAGCAAACGGTGTTGTCATTGACCTCACATCCGTCGATATGATTGATTCCTTTATCGCAAAGGTATTAGGCGATGTGATTACCATGTCCAAGCTCATGGGGGCAAAAGTTGTATTAACAGGAATACAGCCGGCAGTCGCTGTGACGCTGATTGAACTTGGTATATCGCTTGAAGAAATTCAGACAGCACTAGATCTTGAACAAGGGCTTGAGACACTGAAGCGGGAATTGGGGGAATAGATATGAAAGACCAATCCTGTGTAAGAATATTGACGGAATGGGACATAGTCGCAGCAAGACAATTGGGGCGCAATGTTGCAAAAGAACTTGGATTTGGAACAGTTGACCAAGCAAGAATTACGACGGCCATTTCAGAATTAGCTCGAAACATCTATTTATACGCTGGTAAAGGTCAGATTTGTATAGAAGAAGTGATGGAGCGAGGAAAGCGTGGACTCAAAGTGATCGCAGCCGATGAGGGGCCGGGTATCATGGATATACGTAAAGTAATGGAAGACGGATTTTCAACATCAGGCGGACTCGGAGCAGGTCTTCCGGGTGTCAGACGACTGATGGATGAATTTAAATTAGATTCTGCACCAGAACAAGGAACGGAGATACAAGCTGTTAAGTGGCTTCGCTAGGAGGGAAACCATGGATTTTAAGGAGGTAATGGAGCAGCGGTACCATCAGCTGCTCAGTCGTTATATCAGTGATTTAACTGAAACATCGCTTTATCAAGCTCAAAAATTTAGCCGTAAAACCATTGAGCATCAAATACCTCCTGAAGAAATAGTGAGTGTTCACCGAAAAGTGATTCAGGAGCTTTACCCTGATTTGCCGGAAGATGTTTTTCATTCACTAGACTTCTTAATTGAAGTCATGATTGGGTACGGACTTGCCTACCAGGAACATTTAACACTCAGAGGCATCCAGCAAGAAATAAAATCTGAAATCGAAATTGCTGCAAATGTTCAGCAAACCCTTCTGGAAACGAAAATTCCAGAAGGAGATACCTTTGATATTGGTGCGATTAGTGTACCGGCAAAACAGATGAGTGGAGATTATTACCACTTTGTAACTGATCACGATACAATCAATATCGCGATCGCAGATGTCATTGGAAAGGGAATCCCGGCTGCGCTCTGTATGTCGATGATTAAATATGCGATGGATTCCTTGCCTGAGTCAGGGAGCGGCCCAACAAAGGTGCTGAAAACCCTGAATCGTGTAGTCGAGCAAAACGTAGACCCAAGTATGTTTATCACGATGTTCTATGGCAGCTATAATAAAGAAACGCATGAGTTTAAATACGCATCGGCTGGTCATGAGCCGGGCTTTTTCTATTGCAGAAAAGAGAACACATTTTACGATTTAGATGCAAAAGGGCTTGTCCTTGGGATCGCACCAGACTTTGACTACAGACAGTACGAGAAGCATTTGGACGCAGGAGATATGGTCATTCTATTCTCTGATGGTGTCACAGAATCCAAGTCAGAGGACGGTTTCTTAGAGCGGGAGGATATCAAAGCGCTCATATCAGAGCATCTATCCTACTCAGCTCAAGAAATGGTGGATGCCATCTACGCCAGCTTACTCAAACTGCAGGATTTTCAGCTGCACGATGACTTTACTTTACTTGTTCTCAAAAGAAAGGTTTAGAAAGTGAACATGCGGGTATATAAAACTTTAGGAAACAAGAATTTCGAGGTGAATGCATAATGAATATGTCTGTAAAAGAGCATCAAATAGATCAAAAAACGAAAATCAGTGTCAGCGGGGAAATTGATGTGTACTCCGCTCCTCAGCTAAGAGAAACGCTCATGCCTAAAGCAGAGGCGGGAGAGCATCTTGAAATCTGTCTAAAGGATGTTACGTATATGGATAGTACAGGTTTAGGTGTATTCGTTGGGCTGTTTAAAGCGGCTCAAAAAGCAGGTGGCACATTAAAGCTTGAGAACTTGTCAGAACGGCTTGTAAGGTTGTTTGAAATCACTGGATTAAAGGACATCATTGACATTTCTGCAAAGTCAGAGGGTGGGGTACAATGAACGAATCAGTAGATCTAATCGAGATGAAAATACCGGCGAAACCAGAATATGTAGGCATCATTCGTTTGACTCTTTCAGGAGTAGCGAGCCGGATGGGCTATGTCTATGAAGAGATTGAGGACTTAAAAATTGCCGTCAGTGAGGCCTGTACAAATGCAGTTCAGCATGCCTACAAAGGTGAAGACGGTGAAGATGGAGAGGTGGCTGTTCGCTTTCTTGTCTACGAGGATCGTCTAGAAATCGTTGTCGCTGACAAAGGTGGCAGCTTTGACTTTAAGCAAAAACAGGAAGACTTGGGACCGTACACATCTGCTCATACGGTGGATCAATTGGCAGAAGGAGGTCTTGGTTTATATTTAATGCAAACATTGATGGATGAAGTCGAGGTGCAAGCAAACTCCGGAGTTACCGTGGCGATGACAAAGTTTTTAAACAGGGAGCGAGTTGACCATGACACAACCATCCAAAACTATGAAACTAACTAAAGATGAAGTAGACCGCCTCATCCAAAGCTATCAAACCAATCAAGACGAGCAGGCGCAGCTCACGCTGGTCGAATGCTATACAAACTTGGTTGATATGCTGGCGAAAAAATATTCTAAAGGAAAAAGCTTTCATGAGGACCTCAGACAAGTTGGAATGATTGGTTTACTTGGCGCCATTAAACGATACGACCCGCTCGTCGGTAAATCATTTGAAGCCTTTGCCATTCCAACCATCATCGGGGAAATCAAACGCTTTTTAAGAGATAAGACATGGAGTGTCCATGTACCAAGGCGGATCAAAGAGCTTGGACCGAGAATCAAAATGGCAGTCGATCATTTGACAACAGAGACACAGAAATCACCTAAAGTCCAAGAAATTGCAGAATACCTAGATGTAACAGAAGAAGAAGTACTTGAAACCATGGAGATGGGCAAAAGCTATCAAGCACTGTCTGTTGACCAAGGCGTAGAGGCTGATTCTGAAGGAAGTACTGTGACGATTTTAGACGTTGTTGGCTCACAGGAAGAGGGCTATGAACGTGTGAACCAAAAAATGATGCTTGAGAGTGTGCTTCATGTGCTGTCAGATAGAGAAAAAGAGATTATCAATCTGACTTACTTGCAAAATAAGAGTCAGAAAGAAACAGGCGATTTGCTTGGTATATCCCAAATGCATGTATCGAGACTGCAGCGAAAGGCAGTGAAAAAACTGCGAGATGCATTATCAGAAGATGCGTCTATGGAGCTAGGGTAATGAAGCAGATTGAACAGCATGAGCATGTAAACGCCATTATTTATCAATCGAATAAAGAAGGAAAAGCATGCTGCGGGGACAGTTTTTTTATTAAAGCAGATGATGAAGAACTAATTTGTGCTGTAGCAGACGGATTGGGCAGCGGCCAGTACGCCAATGAATCATCTTCTTTAGTCAGCGAAATTGTCGAAGAATATGGACATGAGGATGTGACGACCCTCATCGACAGATGCAATCAGGCCATGAAAAATAAACGCGGGGCCACCGTGGCCATATTAAAGGTGAATTTTTCCCAGCAGCAATTTACCTATTGTTCGGTTGGTAATATTCGGTTTATCTTGAATGCACCTTCTGGCGACTATATTTATCCACTTCCGACATCAGGATACTTATCAGGGAAACCTAGAAAATATAAAACGTACACCTATTCCTACGAAAAAGGATCGATATTCATTATGTATTCAGACGGACTGAATGTGCCAAACATGCGCATGTGTTTAAAGCATGGGCATTCAGTTGAAGACATCGCCAAACAGCTTGAAACATACACACAAGACAAAAAGGACGATCTCACCTATGTACTTGGTCAGCTCACGTAAAATAGCTGACCTTTTTTCTGTTTTGCCGGTTTTTTTGATACACTAAATAAGAAGACACAGTGAGAGGATGCAAAGTATGAAGACATCTGACTTTTTATTGAAACAAATTGCAACTGAATTAAAGCTTTCAACGAAACAAATTGAAAGTGTGATCAAGCTTTTAGAGGATGGCAACACCGTCCCGTTTATTGCCCGTTATCGGAAAGAGCAGACAGGCTCACTGGATGAGGTGCAAATTCAAACCATTTCAGAGCGCTATACATATATCCAAAATGTCACGAACCGAAAAGAAGAAGTCATTCGCTTAATTGCTGAACAAGACAAACTAACCGATGAATTAAAACAGAAAATTGAACAAGCTCATAAACTGCAAGAGGTCGAAGATTTATACCGGCCATTCAAACAAAAGCGCAAAACAAAGGCGAATGTAGCCAAAGCAAAAGGGCTGGAGCCGCTGGCGGAATATTTACTCACGCTGCCAAGCGATCAGATCGAGAAGAAAGCAGCTGCTTTTATTAACGAAGAAAAAGAAGTGGCAAATGTAGAAGAGGCACTTGAGGGTGCGCAGCACATCATTGCTGAACAGCTGGCAGATGATCCCGATATGCGAAAATGGATTCGCAGTGAAACGTACCAAAAGGGCAGTCTGGTCACATCAGGAAAAGACGTCGAAAGCGATGAGAAAAATGTCTATGAAATGTATTACGATTATCAAGAGCCAATCAAAAAGATTGTCCCGCACCGTGTATTAGCGGTCAACCGCGGGGAGAAAGAAGGCATTTTAAAGGCAGCCATCGAACCACCTGCTGAAAATATTCGCTTCTATCTCGACAAACAAGTTCTAAAAGGCAAACAGACGACGGCGAGACCGTTTATTGAAGCGGCAATTGATGATGCATATAAACGCCTCATTCAGCCTTCTATCGAACGTGAAATACGAAAAGAGCTGACAGAAAAAGCAGAGGAACAAGCGATTCATATTTTTGCTGAAAACTTAAGAAAACTGCTGCTTCAGCCGCCAATGAAAGGGAAACGTGTACTTGGAGTCGACCCCGCATTTCGGACAGGCTGTAAATTAGCTGTCGTGGATGATACGGGAAAAGTCCATCATATTGGCGTTATTTACCCGCACCCGCCTGTGCAGAAAAAAGCGGAAGCGAAACAAAAAGTGAAAGAGATCATTCAATCATCAAACATTGAAGTTATTGCGATTGGAAACGGAACAGCCTCAAGAGAGACTGAACAATTCATTGCAGACTTGATTCAAGAGCTGGATCAGCCAGTGTCCTATTTAATCGTGAATGAAGCAGGAGCAAGTGTATACTCCGCATCTGCACTTGCGCGAGAAGAGTTTCCAGATCTGCAAGTCGAAGAACGAAGCGCCATCTCAATCGCTAGAAGATTACAAGATCCTTTAGCAGAGCTCGTGAAAATTGATCCGAAGTCTGTCGGTGTGGGCCAATACCAGCATGACGTGAGTCAAAAGCAATTAAACAGCTCGTTAACCTTTGTCGTTGAGACAGTCGTCAACCAAGTTGGTGTGAACGTCAATACAGCCTCACAGGCGCTGCTGCAATATGTATCAGGCCTTTCAAAAACCGTCGCTGGGAATATCATCAAAAGGCGCGAAGAGATTGGGAGATTCACAAGCAGAAAAGAATTGAAGGATATCCCAAGGCTCGGTGCTAAGACATATGAGCAGTGTATCGGTTTCCTTCGCATTACAGACGGACAAGATCCGCTTGACCGTACAGGCATTCACCCCGAGAGCTATAAAGAAACAAAACAGTTTTTACGCATGATCAACATGACGCCAGACGATCTTGGCACAGAGCAGTTAAAAGAGAAAATTGCTGAAGTGAAACTGGACGAAGCAGCCCAGCAGCTGGACATTGGGACAATTACACTTCAAGATATCATCGATCAGCTGACAAGACCTGAGCGTGATCCGCGGGATGAAGTACCAAAACCGCTGCTCAAAACAGATGTGTTGAAATTGGAGGACTTGAAGCAAGGAATGGAGCTGCAAGGAACGGTGAGAAACGTTGTAGACTTCGGCGCATTTGTTGATATTGGCGTAAAGCAGGATGGGCTTGTGCATATTTCTAAACTAAGCAACCGTTTTGTGAAGCATCCGCTTGATGTTGTATCAGTTGGTGACATTGTGACCGTATGGGTGGACTCCGTTGACCAAGCAAAAGGCCGCGTTGCCCTCTCCATGCTGAAACCAGAGTAAACAAAAAACGAGGCGCACCTTAGGATGGGGTGTGCCTTGATGTGACTGAATGTTTTTTTCTATAAAAGTACCAGCATTGATTCAGCAATTTGATTTGATAATGATTTTTCTCATAAAATGCCTTCTGCATCTGATTTTTCAGCCAATTGGGCATCGCCCATTCCTCCTTTGATCGAAACAGTGGATGTACCTTCAATGTATGCATAGGGGAAATTGTCCCGTTCGAGGTTTTTATAGAAAGGAACGATCTTGATTGAACGAGAGAGAGTTACAGCAGTTAACAGAACACATTTCCCAACATTTCTTTGGTAAGACATTCCGCCATCAGGCTATTTTTAATGACCGGCTAAAAACGACAGGCGGGCGATATTTACTTGGTACACACAATATTGAACTGAACCGCCGATATCTAGAGGAGCATGGACGAGAAGAATTAATCGGGATCATCAAGCATGAGCTGTGTCATTATCATCTGCACCTTGAGGGAAAGGGCTATCAGCATCGCGACCGTGATTTTAAAGCGTTATTAAAACAAGTAGGAGCCCCGCGTTTTTGTACACCGCTAAAGACCGTACGAAATAAGCGGCGTGCGGAGAAACGCCATGAATATGTCTGCACAGGATGCGGCAGGTCTTTTATAAGGAAAAGACGGTTTGATACCTCTCGTTATGTATGCGGCGTCTGCAAAGGGAAATTAAAGTGGGAGCGTACAACCGATTCATTGTGAAAAGCATTTCCTCTAAGGAGATGCTTTTTTTGTTCCAATAGATGTGTGAACATATTGAGACAAAAAGAGACGCATGTCTCATTTTGTCTCTTTTTTCATCGGTGTGATTCGCTCAAAGCATAAGTGTTCATGGGTCGTCATGTTGGCATGATTTTTGCTTGTATATAAGTGCAAGCAAAAAAGATAGGAGGTTTTACTAAATGGAAATGGCATTGACTAAAGAAAAAGCCGTATGGATGTATCAAAAGATGCAGGAAATCCGCCAATTTGAAGATCGAGTGCACACGCTTTTTACAAAAGGAATTTTGCCGGGGTTTGTCCATCTTTATGCTGGCGAAGAAGCTGTTGCCGTAGGAGTCTGTGCTCATCTGAATGAAAAAGACAGTATTACAAGTACCCACCGGGGCCACGGCCACTGTATAGCGAAGGGCTGTGATCTAAAGGGAATGATGGCAGAAATCTATGGGAAAGCCACAGGTCTCTGTAAAGGCAAAGGCGGATCCATGCACATTGCAGATTTTGATAAAGGAATGCTTGGTGCCAACGGAATTGTTGGAGGGGGCTTTCCTCTTGCGTGCGGGGCAGCCCTCACAGCTAAATATAAAAAGACAAAAAATGTAAGCGTTTGCTTTTTTGGGGATGGTGCAAACAATCAAGGGACTTTCCACGAAGGAATTAATCTCGCGGCCATCTGGAAACTGCCCGTCATTTTCATTGCAGAAAACAATGGGTACGGGGAAGCGACACCATTTTCCTATGCTTCAAGCTGCAAATCAATCGTAGATCGAGCGGCCGGTTATGACATTCCTGGGATTCAAGTAGATGGAAAAGATGTGATGGCTGTTTATCAAGCCGCAGAACAAGCAATTGAACGAGCAAAAAATGGAGAAGGTCCGACATTAATTGAATGCATGACATATCGAAATTATGGCCATTTCGAAGGAGACGCCCAGCGTTATAAAACCAATCAAGAAAAAACAGAACACCAAGAAGAGAGAGATGCGATCGCTCTTTTTAAAAATGAATTAATCAAGCAGCAGCTGCTGACGAATGGGGAGCTATCAAATATTGAAGCGGCTGTAGCAGAAGCGATAGATGAAGCCGTTACATTCAGTGAAGAAAGTGAATATCCAGATCAGACCGAATTATTGACCGACGTGTATGTTTCGTATCAATAAATCAAAGGGGGAGAGGAAAATGACAAGAGAAATCAGCATGTCTAGTGCATTAAATGAAGCGATTAAACTTGCCATGAGAAGAGACGAGGATGTCATTTTAATGGGGGAAGATGTTGCTGGAGGCGCTCATGTCGATCACTTACAGGATGATGAAGCATGGGGCGGTGTGCTTGGTGTAACGAAAGGAATCGTTCAGGAGTTTGGGCGTGAGCGAGTTCTTGACACACCGATTAGTGAAGCTGGCTATGTAGGTGCGGCCATGGCAGCAGCTTCCACAGGACTAAGGCCAATTGCAGAACTCATGTTTAATGATTTTATCGGCACCTGTCTGGATCAAGTGCTGAATCAAGGAGCAAAATTCCGATATATGTTTGGCGGAAAAGCAGAGGTGCCGATCACGATTAGAACGACACATGGAGCGGGTTTTAGAGCAGCTGCTCAGCATTCGCAAAGCTTGTATGCGCTATTTACAAGCATCCCTGGATTGAAAGTAGTGGTGCCTTCTTCACCATACGATGCCAAAGGATTGCTGCTGGCAGCCATCGAGGATCAGGACCCTGTCATCTTTTTTGAAGACAAAACGCTTTACAATATCACAGGAGATGTTCCAGAGCGATACTACACGCTGCCGCTTGGCAAAGCAGATGTGAAAAGAGAAGGCTCAGATGTGACCATTTTTGCAGTAGGCAAACAAGTTCATACAGCACTCGAAGCGGCAGAGCAATTGGCTGTCCAAGGAATTGAAGCAGAGGTGATTGATCCAAGAAGCTTGTCACCGCTCGATGAAGAGGCCATTCTAACTTCAGTAGAAAAAACAAATCGGCTTGTCATTGTAGATGAAGCAAATCCGAGGTGCGGAATTGCCGCAGATATTTCTTCTCTGGTTGCGGATAAAGGGTTCGATTTACTTGACGCTCCAATCAAAAAAGTGACGGCTCCTCATACACCGGTTCCGTTTTCACCACCGCTTGAAGATATCTATTTGCCGACACCTGATAAGGTTGTGAACACCGTCTTAGAGATGGTTGGAAAGAGTCATGACAAGATTTTGAACTAAAGAAAGGAGAGAGGGAGATGGCTGTCGAGGTTGTGATGCCGAAATTGGGCATGTCAATGAAAGAAGGAACGGTATCTGTCTGGAATAAAGAGATCGGAGAGACTGTAAATAAAGGGGAAAGCATTGCAAGCATCAACTCTGAAAAAATTGAAATGGAGATCGAATCACCTGCTGAAGGAACCATATTGGATATAAAAGTGCCTGAGGGAGAAGGTGTACCGCCTGGCACTGTCATCTGCTATATCGGTGAAGGAAATGAACAGGTCGAGGAAAAGAAAGAAAAAGGCCTGCCGCCAAAACAAAAGAAAGAGAGAATTAAAATCTCCCCTGTTGCACGTAAGATTGCTCAAAGTGCTAATCTGGATATTCATACACTAGTGGGAACAGGTCCAGATGGGAGAATCACGAAAGCGGATGTGCTTCGGGCACTTCCTGATGAAAAAGAAAAAGAACAACACAATGAACCAACAAAGCATCAGCCAGTCAGCATGATGCGGAAAACCATTGCCTCGCGAATGATGGAAAGCCTGCAAACAAGTGCACAATTAACAATAACGATGAAAGCGGATGTGACAAAGCTGACAGCATTACAGTCTGAGTTGAACGAAACAGCTGGAGCACGACACGATATGAAATTAACCATGACTGATTTTGTAGCCAAAGCAGTGATTCTTTCCCTGCTAGAGCATCCTGCAATGAACAGTCAATATCAGAATGATAGAGTCGAAACTTTTGAGTATGTTCATCTTGGAATCGCTGCTGCTTTAGATCACGGGTTGGCAGTGCCTGTTATTCGGCATGCGGAAAAACTTTCACTTATTGAGCTGGCGAAGAGTATCAAATCGTATGGCAAAAAAGCACGTGAAGGCAGACTTCTCCACGATGAAATTGAAGGCTCTACTTTTACAATCACTAATCTAGGCGCCTATGGTGTGGAACATTTCACACCGATTTTGAATCCGCCGGAAGCAGGTATTCTTGGTGTTGGCAAAGCGGATCACATGCCTGTTTATCATGGGAATGAATTATGTAAAGGGACGATCCTGCCACTCAGTCTGACCTTTGACCATCGCGTGCTGGACGGAGCGCCGGCATCACAATTTTTATCAACTGTTAAATCATATTTAGAAAATCCAGTATCCATTCTTTTATAGGAAGAAGGTGAAATGAATGACGCTTGTCATTATAGGAGGCGGGCCAGCAGGATATGTGGCGGCAATAACAGCCGCCCGTTTTGACAGAGAGGTTGTACTAATCGACCAAGGCCTGTTAGGAGGTACCTGCCTGAATGAAGGCTGTATTCCAACGAAAGCACTTTTGCAAAGCGCCGATATGTACGAGCATGTGAAATCAGCTGGACACTTTGGAATTGAGCTTTCAGAAAAGAAGCCTAGCATTCATTGGGATGCCGTTCAAAAGCGGAAGCGGTCAGTCGTCAAGCAGCTGACTGATGGCGTTCGTTATTTGATGAATAAAAACAAAATCAGCGTGTTAAATGGGAAGGCATCATTTCTTTCAGCACATGAGCTATTGATAGAAAGTGAAGGGAAATCTGAAATCATTCAGGCAAAACAAATCATTATTGCTTCAGGATCAGAACCTGCTGCTTTACCTTTCGCCCCATTTGATAGAGAGTGGATTATTGATAGTAAGGATGCGATGACGCTCCCTTCAATACCAGATTCACTTTGTATCATTGGTGGAGGGGTGATCGGCTGTGAGTTTGCAAGCATCTTTAGCAGAATGGGGTCAAAGGTTGTCATGGTGGAACAGGCAGCACACATTTTACCTGAAGAAGATCACGATACAGCTAACTGTCTTCACGATCAGCTTCAAAAAGCAGGTGTAGAGATTTTGACATCAGCAGCAGTTAAACAGCTTGATGCAATCTCAAAAAAAGTGGTGGTTGAGAAGGATCATGGGGAGCGCTGTGAAATCAAGTCCGATCATTGTTTAGTCGCCATTGGCAGAAAGCCGAAGCTGGGAGAGCTGAATCTTGAGCAGATCGGTATTGAATTTGATAGAAACGGCATCTGCGTGAATGAGCATATGCAAACCAATCTCCCGCATATCTATGCGTGCGGTGATGTGACAGGCGGCGTTCAGCTTGCTCATGCTGCTTTTCATGAAGGAACGATTGCGGCATCACATGCATCAGGTGAAGATGTAAAAGTCAATGAACACGTGATTCCAAGGTGCATCTACACGTCTCCAGAAATCGCTAGTGTCGGTTTAAATGAAGAGAATGCTAGAAAACAATATGGGGAGATTCGAATAGGGAAATTCGCATTCTCTGCAAATGGAAAAGCATTAATTTTAAATCAGCCAGCTGGTCAAGTAAAGGTCATTGTCGAACCGCAATATCAAGAAATTTTAGGTGTATCCATCATCGGGCCGAATGCAACAGAACTGATTGGACAAGCGGCGGTGATGATGCATACAGAGTTGACAGCTGATACATTAGAGCAGTTTATTGCGGCACATCCGACACTCTCTGAGGCGATACACGAAGCCTTGCTGCAAACAAATGGACGAGCGGTGCACTGCTGATAGAGAAACTTTCTATCCGAATGACTTCCTGGGTCAGCCAATAATTGAAAGCGCTTTTATAATTATCTATAATGGATAAAAAGCCCCCAGAGGAGAGGATGGAATGAATCCGACGCCTTGCTATTTAAATACTTGGAAACGTTTTGTTCGTGAAGGTTTGCTTGATAGGTCTCGTCTGGATAAGAGAGTGATGGAGTCATGGCACAGATGTAAACAGGCAAATGTGAATCCGTATTTAGATAAAGGACAGTCGTTGTTAGAAAAGGAATTATTCAGTGTTCAAAAAAAGAAGTACTCACTCTTTCTAAATGCCGCTCTTCCTTACTTAAATAAAATCAGTCAGCAATTAAAAGAATCTGACATGATGGCTTTACTCATCGATGCAGATGGTTATGTGCTAAGTCTGACTGGAAGCCAAAGGACGCTGGTAGAAGCGAAAAAAATAAATTTTATGGAGGGTGCGCGCTGGACCGAAGCCGATGTGGGGACGAACGCTATTGGAACGGCACTGGTCATTGGAGAAGCTGTAGCGATCAACGGAACTGAGCATTTTTCAGTCGCTTCCCACCATTGGAGTTGTTCAGCGGCCCCTATTCGTGATGCAGATGGCACGATCATAGGAGTCATTGATATCTCCTGTATGGCGGATCAAAGTCATCCTTTTACGCTTGGAATGGCTTCAGCAGTTGCATATGCCATCGAGAGAGAAATTCAGGTCCAGCAAAAAAGGAAAGAGATGGAGCTGATCAGTCATTGTCTCCAGCAGGTAGAAGCGGACGAACCATATGTTGTCTGTAATGAGAAAAAGCAGATTGTTTTGGCAAGTAAGCCGATTAGAGACCGGTTTTCAGACTGGTACGGAATGGATGTTGCGCTGCTCATGGACGATACATTTGTTACACGGGACAAGCAGATCATTCAGTCAGAACAAGACGGAAAGCCGCTTGGGATGTCTTTTTCTCTTGAAGAAGCAGCGAAGAGCAATATAACCGTTTCTTTTGCTCAATTTCCCGGGGAATCTGGAACAAGTACGGCATTTCAGCAGACGCTCAGCGAATTGAAACGAGCGGCACAAACAGATGCAAATGTCTATATTTGGGGAGAAACAGGTACAGGGAAAGAACTGGCCGCTCGAGCGATTCACTTAGCTAGTGAAAGACATAAAGGACCGTTTATTGCCGTGAATTGTGGAGCCATACCTGAAAGCCTGTTAGAAAGCGAACTTTTTGGTTACGCTGAAGGTGCTTTTACAGGGGCAAAACGTCATGGAGCAAAGGGGAAATTTGAACAGGCGCAGAAAGGAACTCTCTTTTTAGACGAAATTGGGGAAATCCCTTATGCGATGCAAGTGGCGCTTCTTAGGGTCATTGAAGAAAGGAAAGTCGTACCGCTCGGCGGGACACACGAAATCCCTTTGGATATTAGAATCATAACAGCGACACACCGGAATATGAACGAACTGCTGAAGGAAGGAAAAATACGTGAAGATTTGTATTACCGTCTTCATGTCTATCCAATCAACATCCCGCCGCTTAGAGAAAGAAAAGAAGACATTGTTGATTTATATCGTTATTACCAAAAGAAACACCAATGGAATGCGACATTTCCTGAATCTTTTTTTCGTAAGCTAGAAGCGTATCATTGGCCTGGAAACATACGAGAACTTTTTAATCTGTTTGAACATATAAGGGTTCTGTTTCCTAAAGGAGGATGGATTGGTGAATCGCAATATGCGGCGGTATTAGAGACGATGGATCAGAAAAAGCAGAAGCTGCCTCCAGTAGAATGTACCGAGATTCCAAAAGAGCTCACGTTTAGGGAACGCATTCAAAAGCAAACAGTGATAGAAGCACTGCACAAAACAAAAGGTCATGTGTCAGAAGCAGCGAGGTCAGCAGGTGTGCCAAGAAGCACCTTTTATAAGTGGATGCGAAAGTATAAGCTGTCATGAACTCATAGGGAGCGCAGCAGCAAGGAGGCCTTGGTCTTTCAGTTAGAGGTCGGGGTCTTTCTGTCATGTCTAAACAGAAAACAAAAAGGAAGGAAGAAAGGCTTGACTGTTATATTAGTATATGTTAAATTATAAAAGCCGTCGCTAATGAGACAGGAATGAAACACTTAAAAATTCTTGACACATTTTTCTGGCATAGATATAATGAAACATGTCTTATTATTCCGCAGTAGCTCAGTGGTAGAGCTATCGGCTGTTAACCGATCGGTCGTAGGTTCGAGTCCTACCTGCGGAGCCATAATGGAGAAGTACTCAAGTGGCTGAAGAGGCGCCCCTGCTAAGGGTGTAGGTCGCGTAAGCGGCGCGAGGGTTCAAATCCCTCCTTCTCCGCCATTATTGTATGGCCCGTTGGTCAAGCGGTTAAGACACCGCCCTTTCACGGCGGTAACACGGGTTCGAATCCCGTACGGGTCATGTTTTGTTTTTTGATTCGTTGGGCTATAGCCAAGCGGTAAGGCAACGGACTTTGACTCCGTCATGCGTTGGTTCGAATCCAGCTAGCCCAGCCATTTTTATATATGTTTTTCTGCATAGCAGATGAGCCATTAGCTCAGTTGGTAGAGCATCTGACTTTTAATCAGAGGGTCGAAGGTTCGAGTCCTTCATGGCTCACCATTGTCACGCGGGTGTGGCGGAATTGGCAGACGCGCTAGACTTAGGATCTAGTGTCTTTATGACGTGGGGGTTCAAGTCCCTTCACCCGCATTGTTTTTTCAAACAGTGCACTTATGCATATATGAGCACATCATACACGCGGTCGTGGCGGAATGGCAGACGCGCTAGGTTGAGGGCCTAGTGGGTGAATAACCCGTGGAGGTTCAAGTCCTCTCGGCCGCATCAATGATACCAAAGGTTGTAGACCTTTGGTATTTTTATTTCTAAATGAATCTGTCCACTCACCTTAAGTAAGTGGACTTTTTTGTTTGAGATCGATATTTTTATATCATGTCGTCCAATTTTTCAGCCATAGCCTTTTGTTTGTTAGGAAATAAGTGACCATATACGTCTATTCTTTAAAATTACTGTAGATCGAGTTGGTGCATAAATCTTTTCTCCATTTTCTCCTAACACTCTTGTATATCCAAGATATCAGCATATAAAAAAGAAGAGGCCTTTTGGGGTTAACCTCTTCTTTTCTTTTTCATCCTAGTGATAACACCAATATTACAACATGGACATCTAATTTTACATCATTTAATTTAGACACTTGTTGCAGCTTTTTTACGACTCAACTGGAGTCGAATGAAGATACCGAGAATTCTTGTTGTAAACATAGCAAGTGTAAAGAAGATAAAGGCAGGTGGTATGATATCAATATCCAATTTATGTGTGATCATAAACTCCATAAAGCGCTGTGGATTCCAATGTTCAGCATAGTTAGTTAATACAATGCGCCAACCGAGACCGATTATCCATAATAATAAATAAGGTATGCCTGCAATGGTGAAGGCTTTTCCCTCAGACCATTCTATTTTGACAGTGAAAAGAATCAATATTCCAAATAAAATGCCTGCAGCTATCATAAACCCTAATGCAACAATGTCATTTCCTGATGTGGGAATATCCTTAACGTACATTTTTATGACAATACCACATATAATAAACGGCAAAATAGCATTTCGCACTGTAAATTTCTTTCGTCCAAATTGTGTAAATAAAACAACTAAAAAGATCGTCCCCATGATTAACCACGTTTGAGTATCCAAATCAATTCCTCCGTAATATATATTTAGCCTGATTTATATAAGCTGTGTAGAATTTAATGTTAAAAAATCGACCTAAGCTCAAGCTATGAATCGTACACTTAAGACTATATCAACTATCAAAGTATCCATCTTCTATCCGTTGACTGATTTTAAAAAAGAAAAAATATATCTGTAGGTAGAGGCACAACTGGTTTGTTATTTGTTACTATAACGGAATAAACTCAAGAGATATGGAATTGATAAGAATGAGGAAGTGATAAGGTTTGCTTTTTGATGCGAATACGCGATTGATTAAGGTCATTGCAACCATTGCTTTGTTATATGTGTTGTATAAAGAATTCACGAATCAAGTATTTGAGGCTGTCATTGGGTTTTCTTTAATAATACTGTTATATCTCGTCTTACTGTGGGCACGGGAGACTTGGTTGAGTGGGGTAAAATATGCTGTTATTTCACTCTTGATTTTAGCAATAGAATTAATTTTGAATAATGTATACGGCATAACTGACGCAGCTTTGTTATGGCCATTAGTTTGGATTTTGGCAACGGTTTATGATAAGTACAAGTATTTATCTTCTATTCTGGCCTTACTTACAATAGTGGTTTTTATATGCATATCTCGGCCTGTTACTTTCACAGCACCTCTTATCTTAGTAGGATTATTTATAGTGGTCTTAATTCGTAAGATTTGGAAAAATGCTTATCGAATGAAGGAATTACACCTGCAAGAAATAAACAAGGCACATCAAGAGTTAAAAGAAGCACACGCTGAACTGCAGGAAGCTACTATGAATTCCATGAAATATGCAGCTTTAGAAGAACGTATAAGGCTTGCTCGTGAAATTCATGATGGTCTTGGCCACCAGCTCACATCCTTAATTATTCAGCTGCAGGCTCTTGAAATTATGCTGCCGGATGAACCGAAAAAGGCATCTGAAGTAACCACGCAATTACTTCAGATAGCTAGGAAAGCTATGGCTGAAGTTCGTTTTTCGGTAAGAGAATGGTCAAGTGATGAAATGGGTCTCGGGATTATCGCTTTAAAAGGACTTGTATCTCAAATTCAAGGTCGCTCTCCAATAAAATTCAATTTTGTTCAGGAATCAAAAATTTCCGAATGGCCCAATGAAACCAGTATTGTACTATACCGCACACTTCAAGAATCCCTAACTAACATTTTACGTCACTCAAATGCCACATCGGTTACAATTCACCTTCAGGAAGTGAATGATGAAATTATTTTAAAGGTATCTGATAATGGAGACTATGTGAATGATGTCCCGTTGAAAGTAGGGTTCGGATTAAATGGAATGATAGAACGTTGTCAACAACAAGGAGGGACGTGTACATTTACTTCGGTGAAACCGCATGGTCTTTGTATTGAGATAACGCTCCCAATAGAAAAAAGGTCACATCATGATATACATAATCTGTAAAAAGGAGTTTCATTCTTTTGTGGGGGGAAATGGGAAATGGATGAAAAAAATAAGATTCGAATCGTACTGGCTGATGATCAACCTATTGTCCGTCAGGGTTTAAAATATATCATTGATTCACAAGCAGACATGGAAGTTGTTGGTGAAGCAGCTGATGGGAAAACAACGATAGAGATGACAAAAAACACGAATCCTGATGTGGTCCTAATGGATATTCAAATGCCAAATGGGACTGGCATAGAAGCTACTTACAACATTCTTGATTCAATGCCTTATATCAAAGTGGTGCTTCTTACAACATTCGATGTCCAAGATTATGTATTTGATGGCATTCGAGCCGGTGCTGTTGGTTATTTATTAAAGGATACCGATACGAAAGAACTTCTAGATGGTATTCGATGGGTTAACCAAGGTCAAGCGATCTACCGAACAGCAATGGCTAGTAAAGCACTTGCAAAAGCCATTAGTGAAGGTAAGAATACTGAACAAAATGATACCAAAACTTCAGACTTGCCCGAACCCTTAACTGAACGCGAAACTGATGTTTTGCAGCAAATGGCTTATGGTCGGAGAAATTCAGAAATTGCGGACATTCTTCATATATCACAAGGGACAGTTAAGTCACATGTCCATCGTATTTTTCAAAAACTTGGTGTTGAAGATCGGACACAAGCTGTAGTATTTTCCATACGAAATGGGTTAGTTGAATAATTGAAAAACGTTATTTAAATCTAACATATAAATGATGAATTCTATAAGCAGAACATAAAAGTGTAATGAAAATAAGCTTTCATAACCAATGATATGTTTTCACAATGTTGAGGCCGAGTGGGTGAATAACCCGTGGAGGTTCAAGTCCTCTCGGCCGCATCTAAAAAACCAAAGGTTGTAGACCTTTGGTTTTTTTATCACTTTTTAATGAATCTGTCTATTTTACCATAAGTAAGTGGGCTTTTCGAATTATCGAGGTTCAACTGTAATCTTAAAAATGACGTAGTTATCGTTTATATCATAGGCATAAACCAACGCCGTGCCAAGTGATGAGTAAGAAGATACGACACCACTAGAACTAATGCTGATAAGGTGACTGCCAGAGATGATTTCCCACCTTGTATAGCCATACAGCAATCCAACATTTGAGTTTCTTAACATATGGAAATCGACTGTTCCAATTTCATTTGTAGGCTTTGCTATATTGTGACTTTTTGCAGGTTCTTGCGCAGAAGCTTGATTTGTTAAAGCTGGAAGAGTTAATGAAGTAATTGATAATACTGAAACAATTAATCCCTTGTAAAGTTTATTCATAATACTTCCCCCTAAGTTTGGTTTTGTTACAAATCTATCATAACATGTAAAATATTTGAAATATATGAATTGTTTGTGAAACTGTATAGATCAATTTTAAGGAGGGGCAATACCAAGTTAATTTTCGTGGAAGGGGTAATGTATGTTGGCGTACTCTATTCTGAATATGAAATTCAAAAATTGTATGCTAAGTGGAAACATGCCCGGTCATTTTAATATAAATTTCTCGTTTGAATGAACGATTCCACATCAGATTATCTTAGGTGTGAAATCATATTGCGACTTTAATTAATATCCTCTAAAGAATCGTTGACAATCATCATGCGATTGTTGTCCATAAAAGAACTGAATAAGCTTTTTTATTAAGAGTTTCCTTTCGTCGTTTATATTGTAAAATAAAGGTTATGATGAGATAATTTGATAAAAAGAAATTAAGTCGCATAAGATCAACCAAAGGAGTTATAACATGATAAAAAGGGTTTCTCTAGTTTTACTTACTCTCATGATGTCTATAGTTGTTTTGCTAGTGGCTGCCAAAAATTCCCCTGGGGATAATGTCATTTCATTTGATCAGCCTCACATCTTAATAATATCAATTGTAATAATGGTATGTTTATTCATTCCTCCGTTAGTGATGTCCTTTTTCAGTCACTTGATTGTGAGAACTATATCTAGTGTATACCAATGTTTTATTGTTCTATCTTTTCTGGGGCTCATTCCAATAGGATTTCTTATTCCAGATTTTTTAACAATTGTTGTTTCTGTTGTAGGAACTTTAGCCAGCGTTGCTAGTCTTATAGTAACTTTAAGAATTGATAGGAATAAAGATGCCAATCTTAACTAAAATAAAAATGACATCAATTTTCTAAGAGTACAGTAATGTTTCGTTATTCCTTACTTTTAAATAAAGTGAAAGTTGTCTAAATGGATTGACGTTATAAACTTGTTTATTCCTTCGGATTGAACACCCTTTTTTAAAGTCAGAGGAACAAAATTGAGTATGATCGTTGATTTTGTTCTTTTAAATCCTAAATTGCAATTATTTCCGATTCATGCTACAATAAGAATAATTATTTTTGTTCGGCGTAAAGGATAGCATGAAGAAAGACTTTTCGTCTTGAGGATACTTTGGGCAAGGATAGTATAATACATTGTGTGGTATACGCACGAGGAGGCAACAAACATGGAACAAGGTACAGTAAAATGGTTTAACGCAGAAAAAGGTTTTGGATTTATCGAACGTGAAGAAGGCGACGATGTATTCGTACATTTCTCAGCTATCCAAGGTGACGGATTCAAATCTTTAGACGAAGGTCAAAAAGTTACATTTGACGTAGAGCAAGGTTCTCGTGGAGCTCAAGCTGCTAACGTTCAAAAAACTGCTTAATCTTCATCCTTTTAAAACAGGTTCTCTGTAGAGAGCCTGTTTTTTTATGCTTTCACGCATTTTTTCAATAAAAAACCCTACTCAGCGTACAAGTAGGGAGATGTTACAAGGTAATCGTAAAAAAATTCATGCTTCAAAGGTTTATCAACAGTATAGCATATTGGATTTACAATATGCGGAATTTGCCTAAATAAATTCTTTTTTTAAATAAAATGAAGGGTGGAAATGTTCTTAGAGAACGTGTATTCAAAAATGGTGAGCGTGGAAGAGATTCTTAACAAAAACTTTTTATTTGTTTTTCTGTAATCCCTTTGATGACTTCTAATTCACTTAGCAAAAATTCATGGGCATCATCCAGCATTTTCTTTTCACTAGCATTTAGTGCTTTCTCTTTCTTCATACGCATAAGATCACGCACAACTTCAGCACCATCTTGGATGTTACCCGTTTTTATTTTGTTTGTATTAATTGTATGCCGTTCTTTCCACGTCAGTAATTGATCTGATTTGCCATGCTGGAAAATGTGCATCACATTCTTTAAAGCCAGTATATCTGTAACAGGTCTTATACGTGAACCTGACATTTTCCGTGTTGGAATCATTACTTTCATATGACTGATTGACATTTTAATCACATAATACTGCTGTTTTTCATCAGAAAATTCTTTTTCTTCTATGGCTTCAATTATACCTGCTCCGTGCATTGGATAAACAATGTTATCACCAATTTGAAACATATCATCCACCTCCATATATTGTATCTACTTTAAGGGTACCACACTTGGAGGAGAAATAATCAAATTTTTAATAATAACATGTTTATTTATTTGTTGTCAACAAATTTAGTTCTAAAAAAGAGAGTTAATTTTTTAGGAATTTTGGATGTGATTTTTTTAATTTGAACATATTCTCCTCGCTATAAGAAGAACAGGATAACCACAATTACTGCTCGGACTCCACCCTTTGTATCCGCCATCCAGTCTTTCAAACGTAAACAGCTGTTTATGAGGAAATCATGGTTAAAAAAAAGACCAGCCATTGAGCCAGTCTTTCAAAATAGAATTCGATCATAACGTCGAAATATCAATCACAAACCGGTAACGAACATCACTTTTCAGCACACGTTCATACGCTTCATCAACTTGATTAGCATTGATGACTTCAATTTGTGGTGCGATGTTGTGAGCAGCTGCGAAATCGAGCATTTCTTGTGTTTCTTGGATGCCGCCAACGAGTGAACCGGCTATACTGCGGCGGCCGGAAATTAATGAAAAGACGTGGAATTGATCCGGTTTAGGCGGTGCACCGACGTTCACCAAGGTTCCATCTACACGGAGTAAGGACAAATAGGCATCCACGTTAATGTTGGCAGAGACCGTATTGAGAATAAGGTCGTACTGACCGGCTAGTGTCTGAAACGTATTAGGATCACTTGTAGCAAAGTAGTCTTTTGCGCCAAATGACAGTGCTTCTTCTTTTTTATTTAAAGAGCGGCTCAACACCGTCACTTCAGCACCTAGAGCGCTCGCGAATTGAATGGCGACATGACCGAGTCCGCCCATTCCGACGATAGCAACCTTTTTGCCAGGACCTGCCTTCCAGTGCTTTAATGGTGAATAAGTGGTAATGCCAGCACAGAGAAGAGGACTTGCGGCATCAAGGGGCAGTTGATCAGGAATGCTGACGACAAATCGTTCAGTCACGACAATTTTTTGACTGTAGCCGCCATAAGTCGGTTCCCCGTCATAGTCACGGCTGTTATACGTTTGGACGACCCCTTTTGTGCAATACTGCTCGTCTCCATTTTGACAATATTCACAGGTGCCGCAGGAATCCACAAAGCAGCCAACGCCTACACGGTCTCCGATCTGAAATTTCGTCACATCATTACCTACAGCTGCAACGACCCCAGTAATCTCATGACCCGGAACCATCGGGAAAATACCGCCGCCCCATTCATCAAAAGCGCTGTGGATATCTGAATGACAGATCCCGCTAAATTGAATATCAATTAAAATATCATGTGGACGAAGCGCTCTTCGTTCAATGATCGTCCGTTCAAAATTCGCTTTTGCGTGTGAAACACTTAAAACATTTGATTGGTGCGTCTGACACATTCTTGATCATCCTTTCAAAAATAAGATTCGATTCTTTCTTCTATACTGTACTTGTTAAAGTGGACTATAAGTCAACAGAAAACCTTCTGTGATAATGAATTCAGGCTTTTACGACATTCTTGAATCAAGAATTGAGCCAAAAGCATCTTGCTTTCTTTTTCAAAATGGAGATGATGAGGAAAGGGAGATCGGAAGGTAAGAGAAAGAAGGAGGGTACAATGAAAATAGCACAAGCAGCAAAACAGCTCGATTTATCCACTGCGACACTTAGATATTACGAAAATATTGGTTTGATTAGGGAAATCAAACGTGACGATCATGGGATTCGTGATTATACAGAGGATGATCTTCAATGGATTGAATTTATCAAGTGTATGAGAAATGCAGGGCTCTCGATTGATGCGCTTAGAGAATATACAGCCTTATTTTTTGAGGATGATGATTATACGTTATCTTCGCGAAAAAACATTTTGGTCAATGAACGAGAAAGACTCGTCCAAAAACAAAAGGAAATCGAAGAGACCATTAAACGATTGGATTTCAAAATAGAAAGTTATGAAGATATTATCCACAATCATGAGAAAAAACTCGCTCATCAGCTGAAAACTCATTCTAATTAAACGAAGAAAAACCTGTGACTTGTCACAGGTTTTTTTGATAGAGTTATCTTTTTGTGTAACGCACCCAGTTATAATGTGCGTGGAGCGGTGTAACACCGTTGTAGGAGCCGAGCCATTCATCGACACCTGCACCATTCCACAGGTTCATCATAATTTTCCCTGGTGTTTGAGGAATTTGAGTGGTGGCGGTATGCTTTAATTGCCCATCGACATACCATTTGATAGAGTTTGGCTGCCAGTCAAATGCATACGTGTGATAAGAGTTCGCTGCATCGAAACCAAGGTTGACGATCTTTTCATGATTTCCTACACCATTGGTATAGTAGTTAAACTGTACCTTTGTCGTATCTTTTCCTAGAAATTCAATGTCAATCTCATCCCAAGGCGTACCATCAGTCGGTCCCGTATAAGTGAAGAAAGAAGAGACGATCCCCACATTTTTGGCTGGCTTCATGTTGACTTCATATAGCCCATAGCCGTACGTTTGAACGGAACGGTTTTCTCCGCAGTCAAACTTGTTATAGGCGGGACTTGTGAGCGATAAACGCATTTCACCTGATGAGGTCATCGACACGTTATTTGCACGCCACGTACAGTTAAACATGTTTCCATTCGAGTATCCATCGGCTTTTTGCCATAACCCCGTATTATAGTTGTTAAAAGGTTCATAAAACGATCCACCCGTTTGTGCCGAGGCACCCGCTGTAAATGTGGACAAACTCAAGACTAATCCAGTGACAAGCAACATCAACATTCGTTTCATACGGTACATATTCGCATTCTCCTCTCCTTTTATGGAAGCGCTTTCTTTATTGATCATACATGATTCTTTCAAAAGGGAAAATCGGTCTAAATAATGATAAACAGTGTGCATTATTTAATAGAATTGAAAGAAGGATCATAAGTAAAAAATAATGATTGACATTGCGGACAGTTGTCCGTAAGATAATATCGGGACAATTGTCCTAAGAAAAACCTAAAGTGTTTTGATTTAACACATAGAGATAAGTGTCATGTGGATGAAGGTAAAGAAGGTGAGCATGGTGGAAAAGGATATTGGGGAGGAAATTGAAGAGATCGCATTCTCCTTATTTCAAGAATTTGGTGTAGAAAATGTCAGCATGCACAAAATTGCGAAAACAGCTGGTGTTGGGCAGGGCACTCTTTACCGCCGCTACGCCAATAAAAGTGATCTGTGCCTTTCTATCCTTGGGGAGAGATTTGAACAGCTGATCCCAGCTTTGCATCTTTACTTGAGCAAAATAAGTGATCAGCCGGTCCGTGAACGTTTGCGCTATGTTCTCGAAGAAATTCATCTGATCGTCGGTCACCATCTAGACTGGATTCGGATGCTCACAATTTCTGGGAATTTAGAGCAGACAAGTAAAGTGTATGAGAGTCATTACAGTCAATCACTTAGACAAATCATTCGTGATTTGCTTGAGGAAGCGAGAGAAAAGGGAGAAGCGAACATACAGGATATAGAACTGACAACGTTATGTATGTCCTCTCCAATGACGCCTGAGCTCATGTTTTATATACATGAATCTGGCTATTCAATCGAAAGAATAGCTCAATTTGCTGCAGAAAAACAGATTTTATCCGTCTTTCAATAGACATAAAAGTGGCTCATTTCTGACCACCCTGACTTCCTAAGTTCATCTAAATTCAAAAAGAAAAGGAGCCAACTTAATATGAACAAACAGAAAGCAGCAGCTTCTGAAATTCGAACGCTGCCCATTATTATTTCTTTTATCACAGCTGGATTTATTGGCCTGTTCAGTGAAACGGCATTAAACATGGCGCTGAGAAGTTTAACGTTAGACTTTGGAATTGAAGCGACGACTGCTCAGTGGCTGACAACAGGATATTTATTAACACTTGGTATTCTCGTACCGATTTCAGGACTCATTCTTCAATGGTTTACGACAAGACAGCTTTTCATTACATCGCTCGTCTTTTCGATCATCGGAACATTTATTGCGGCGGTTGCGCCAGTCTTTAGTATTTTAATGGTAGCACGTGTCGTGCAGGCAGTCGGCACAGCATTGCTTCTGCCATTGATGTTTAATACGATTTTGGTCATCATTCCACCTCATAAACGAGGCAGATCGATGGGGATTATTGGTCTTGTGATCATGTTTGCACCAGCTGTCGGCCCGACCGTCTCTGGACTTATTCTGAAATCGTTGACGTGGCATTGGATTTTCTGGATTTCACTTCCTTTATTAATTGCTGCACTCGTATTTGGTTATATCTTTATGCAAAATATTACAGAACCAACAAGACCGAAAATCGACATTTTATCAATTGTGCTTTCAACCATTGGTTTCGGCGGAATTGTGTATGGCTTTAGCAGTGCCGGTGAAGGCGGCGGCTGGAGCAGTATGCATGTCATCGTTGCAATTGTAGTTGGTGTCATAGGGATTCTTGTGTTCTCTTTAAGACAGTTGAACATGAAAGAACCAATGCTGAACTTAAGCCCGTTTAAATATCCGATGTTTGTCATTGGGTTACTTCTGATTTTAGTGTGTATGATGGTGATGCTGTCTGCTATGATGATTTTGCCATTGTATCTGCAAACGTCCTTGGCGCTTTCTACATTTACAGCAGGTTTAATGCTATTGCCAGGTGGAATTATCAACGGACTGCTATCCCCAATCATGGGTGGTTTATTTGATAAGTTTGGTCCAAAATGGCTTGTCATTCCAGGTCTTGTCATTGTCGCAGCGACGATGTTTGGCTTTACGAATCTAAGTGTGAATACGTCGATTGGATTCATTGTAACCCTTCATATTACATTAATGATCGGAATCGCGATGATTATGATGCCTGCTCAAACAAATGGATTGAATCAGCTGCCGCCAGAGCTATATCCGCATGGTACAGCGATTATGAATACATTGCAGCAGGTGGCAGGAGCCATTGGTACTGCAATCGGTATTTCGATTCTTTCATCAGGAGCACGCAGCTTTATGGAAAATGTGTCTGATCCCGCAAATCCGATGAATCAGCTGCTCGCCTTTACAAATGGTGTCCAGCATGCATTTATCTTTGCAGTGATCATGACCGTCATTGGGTTAATCATCGCTTTCTTCATTAAACGAGTGAAGGTAGAACAGCAAGTATCATAAGAGAAATGAAAAGCACTGTGGACATAGCGCCGCAGTGCTTTTTTATTTGCCCAATGCTTGTTTCAAAGAGTGAGAAAAAGGGGAGATAGGTAAAAAGTGAACAAATGAAAATTGCTGCTGATTCAGTAGGAGGAAAAGAGGAAAAGGAAACGAATGAGTTAACTAAGAAATGAATAAGATAGGAGTCTGAGATCATGAACTTAGAAGAACAAATCAAAATCGCTGCATCATTACGCCAGCCATCTGAAGGTTCATTAGCGAGTCAATCGGAACTAAAACCAGTAAATCCTCCTGAAGTGAACAAAATGGAATATGATATTCCAACAAGTGCTGGCGAAACAAAGGTGTGGGTATTTAAGCCAGTGAACACATCAAAACAGCTGCTTCCTGTTTTTGTGAATTTACATGGCGGCGGATTTATCATGGGCAGTGCTGAAATGGATAATCCATGGTGTCCAGTCATTGCAGACCGGGCGCAATGTATCGTTGTCAATGTCGAGTATCAGCTTGCACCCGAGCACCCTTTCCCAGCCGCTCTCCATGAATGCTACGATGTACTGAAGTGGCTGTATGAACACCCTGATGAACTTCAAATCGATCGGAATGCATTAGCTATTGGCGGACATAGCGCAGGAGGAAATTTGGCAACGGCTGCTTGTCTATTGAATATTCAAAGAGGAAATACACTCCCAATTGCCTATCAAGTGCTTGATTATCCGCCGCTCGATCTAGCCACTGATCCAGCACAAAAGCCAGCGTTTGAAGAAGCGATCCCAGTTGAATTGGCGAGACTCTTTAATTCCTTCTATCTGCAAGGCCAAGATCCGCAAAATCCGCTCGTTTCTCCGGTTTTTGCAGATCGTTCAACCTTAGCAAAAATGCCTCCAGCTCTCGTCATCACAGCAGAGAGGGATTCGCTGGCTGAAGAAGCCGAGCAATATGCTGCCAAGTTAAAAGAAGCTGGGGTAAACGTCACGTACAAACAATTTAAAGGTGTCCCTCACGGCTTCACGCATGCCGGAGATTTAGCCATAGCTGAAGAAGCTTGGCATTTGATAGGGGATCAATTAAAGAAGGCGTTCGAATAAGAAAAGTAAAGTGATTCAAAGCACAGGAGACAATGGGCCTGTGCTTTTATTATTTGTTTCTGAAAAAGAAAAGTGAATGTAAAAAGGATCAGATATCTTTTCTCGTTGTCGATATAATAGAAAGAATAGATAACCTCTTAAAAAAGGAGCGAATGAAATGAAAAAAGAACAGCTACAGGCATTTTGTCTTTCTTTAAAAGGAACAATTCATGATTATCAACCTGAGTGGCAGGCAGATCGTTATCATATTGGCGGAAAGATGTTTGCTATGATGGGGGGAGATGCTAATCGAAAGCCTGTCATCACGTTAAAATGTGATCCTCATCGTGCTGAAGAACTAAGAGAGATGCATGAAGGAATTATCCCTGGCTACTATATGAATAAGACTCATTGGAATTCCATTTACCTTGATGCAGACATTCCATCCTCATTTGTAGAGGAGCTAATCGAACATTCCTACCAATTGGTTTTTCAAAAATTAACAAAAAAATCTCAACATGACATCCTCCAAAATGATTCCAAAGGAATTGACTGAGGAGCTGTACTAAGTTAGACATGATGCCCTTTGACTCTCTTCAAAATTGACTTGAGCGAAACGCTGTCGTTATAATTTAACCAGTAAGAAGACACGAATAGGGGGATATAAAATGGGCTATACAGTCATTACAGGAGCAAGCTCAGGTATTGGATATGAGGCGGCTCTTGCCTTTGCAGCACGAGGGGAAAATCTTATATTAGCTGCACGCCGGCTCGATAAACTCCAAGAATTGAAGAAAAAGATTCATGATCAATATCCCGATATCAAAGTAGTCATACAGTCAGTCGATTTAACAAACATAGAGCAAGTGTATTCATTTTATGAATCATTATCAGATTATGAGCTGGATACGTTTATAAATAATGCAGGGTTTGGTCACTTTGGCTCTATAGGAGAACAAGATTTAAGTAAAATTGGGGACATGCTTCATCTGAATATCGAAGCATTAACGATTCTATCCACCTTATTTGTTCATGATTATGAGCAAGTAGAGGGAGCGCAGCTGATTAACATTTCTTCACGAGCAGGCTATACAGTCGTCGGCAATGCTGTCACCTATTCAGCAACGAAGTTTTACGTGAGCGCCTTTACAGAAGGGCTGGCCCTAGAGTTGAAAGGAAAAGGAGCCAAATTACAGGCAAAAGTATTAGCGCCATCCGCGACAGAATCAGAATTTGCAAAGCGTTCATTGGATGTAGACGAATTTGAATATGAAGGCAATTTCAAGAAATATCATACATCAAAAGAAATGGCAGCTTGTATGCTTGAGCTTTATGACAGTGAAAAAACAGTCGGTATTGTGGACGGAAAGACATTCGAATTTGAATTGAAAGATCCAATCCTTTCACACGCTGGTACAGTTATGAAATAAAGATTCCATCACTGAGTTAGATATCCTCAGTGATTTTTTTATGGCATGATTGATTGTGTGGTGAAGCATAGGAGGAATGTACAAGTGAAGGCTATTAAGCAACACAAAATTTGCCCTTCGCCACTATACAGAAGAGGATTTTGTACGTCCTAGGAAGATCGCTCAAAATGGATACCGATTATTTGATGAGAAAAATGCTTTAAAGAAACTAATGAAAAAAACACCTTAGCGTTAGGTGTTTTTTTCATGCATTCTTTGATAAAACAAAGAATCACAAGTCCAGTAGATAAGACTGCTCATGATGATGATGGGTAAAGACGCCTGGCTCCCAATACCATCAATGAAAAAGAGCATGACAATCATTGCAATCAATAAATAAGCAGCTAAATAAAGTAGATGAAAAGCCTTTGGCTGCAAAGAAAACAATAACTGCAAAGGAACTGCAAAGACGAAATAATAAACAAAAAAGATAGGAATGTAAAATATCAGAAACGCAGGTTCAGCTTGAATAGGTGGAAATAAGCAGACAAACAAGCCGAGTAAAATAGAGCTGATGAATAGTGTGATTAGGATTTTGTAAAAGGGTTGAAGCGAATGCAAAATGTATACTCCTTTTTTGTAAAATTTACTATATTTTATCATAAATTCATTATCAAGCATCGGTTATTTTTAAAATACGCCACCTTCAATACTCAACTTAATTACAGCAAATTTAGGTATAAAGAATTGAATAAATCTATAATATAATGCTCTTTTTACCTTAAATTGGTTCAGTATCTTTAGCCTCATGCTGATGAATGAAGGTATGGTATAAAGTAAAGCCTATAGAAAGAGATTTAGCCATGAAATCCATCAAATGAGGAAAAGAGATGATCCAATGAACATGACAAAATGGTTAGGTGCTGTCCTTCTTTCTGTTTTATTACTAGTGACAGCAGCCTGTGCGAACACAGGCACTCAAGAGAATACTCAAAGCGAAAAAGAAAACGTATCTAATGAAACAAAAGAGAAAAACAATGCGATTGAAACAGGGAATAAGTCCTTATCAAATATTAAGGTATTAGCCACAGGCGGGACGATTGCTGGCAGTTCAGATAGTGATACAGATACGACAGGCTATAAATCTGGTGCACTTGGCATTGATAAAGTCATTGCTTCAGTTCCGCAGCTGAAGGATATTGCAAATGTCACTGGTGAGCAGGTAGCGAATGTTGGAAGTGAAAATGTTGATGACGCTCTTCTTTTAAAATTAGCCAAACGAGTGAATGAGCTATTAAAAGATGATCAAGTGGATGGCATTGTCATCACGCATGGAACAGATACACTTGAAGAAACAGCTTACTTTTTACATTTGGTTGTCAAAAGTGATAAGCCTGTTGTGGTCGTTGGCTCAATGAGACCAGCGTCGGCTATCAGTGCAGATGGTCCGCTTAACTTGTATCATGCGGTGAAAATTGCATCCACGAAAGAAGCAAAGGGCAAAGGGGTCATGGTCACATTAAATGACCGAATTGCATCAGCTCGATTTATTACGAAAACAAACACGACCACAACCGATGCCTTCAAGTCACTTGAGCAAGGATATATCGGAGTAGTTACTGGTGAAGTGGTGTCCTTTTATAACGAACCGACAAGAAAACATACAACTGAAAGCGATTTTGATGTATCGAAGATAAAAGAATTGCCGCAAGTCGATATTTTATACGGCTATCAAAATGATCAAAAATATATGTATGATGCCGCAGTGAAAGCAGGAGCGAAAGGGATTGTTGTAGCCGCAGCAGGAAATGGAACGATGTCAACAGAAGCCATCAAAGGAGCAGCAGATGCAGTGAAAAAAGATGTGGTTCTCGTGCGATCAAGCCGAACGGGTAATGGAATTGTCACCCACGAAAAAACGGATGATGAACATCACTTTGTGTCGTCTGATTCATTAAATCCGCAAAAAGCACGCATTCTGCTCATGCTGGCACTTACGAAGACAAAAGATCCAAATAAAGTGCAGAAGTATTATGAACAGTATTAATGAAGAAAAAGACCCAAGTAATATCGGGTCTTTTTTTTATGCATGTTCCTGATGTTCAGAACGCTCCTTTAAAGAGAGTAAAATATCTCGCCAAATATCGTCTACATCAGTAAGAAAGTGCCCTGCTTGATCTATATAATAGGTTTTGACGTTTGGAATCGCCCGAGCTATTTTTTCTATTTCTACAAATGGAGCCATTGTATCTTCTTTTCCATGCCAGACATCAACAGGAATTTGAATATCTTTCATATCGAATGCCCATGGTTTCGAGAGTAAAATGGGTTCACGAATACATTCATCTACCGATTGACGAGTCGCTTCGTGTAAATGTGTCATCATCATTTCTAACTGCTCATCGGTTTGAAGGAATTGCCGATCCCACGGATGTAAATGCTTGTTCCCGTTTTTGGCCAGCTTCTTAAATTTCTCTGGTTTGTTCTCAATCATTTTCTTCTGGGAACGATAGCTTGCTTTCAATAGCCAAGGAAACTTCTTACTAAGGAAAAAAGCCAATTTATTTTCTTTCAGCATACTTTTAGGCGGTTTCCCGTTCTGAAAAGGGGTTGTACTTGAGATCAGTGCAGCTGAAAGGACGCGATCCGGCAATTGATAGGCACAACCAGCAGCGAATGCGCCGCCTCCAGATACACCCATCACTGAAAATTGTTGAATGCCAAGATCATCTGCCACTTCCAGCACGTCTTTTGCCCAGTCTAAAATTGTACGGTCAGGTAGAGGGGTAGATAAACCAAATCCAGGTCGATCCAAACAGATGAGACGAATGCCGAGTTCTTGAGAGATTGGATCATCATCTAAAAACATCACTCTTGATCCAGGTGTCCCATGAAAAAAGAATACTGGAAACCCCTCAAGATCACCGTATTGAGTCAAACCGATGTGACGGCCATCTTGTAAATGAACGCTTTTCATATTTTCATCCCCTTAATAGTTTATCTAGCTTAAATGTCGATGAGAGAAACACCGTATTAAGGCGCTTCTTTCGCAATCTGATAGATTTTTTCGTATAGAGATAGTAATGTTTTTAAATCTTCTTTTGGAAGCTTTGCATAGTATTTTTGTATAAGGTGCAGTTGAATGTCTTCCGTATTCTTGTGATAGTCATGGCCCTTTTGAGCAAAATCAACAATGATTTCTCTTCGGTTATGTGGATTAATTTCTCGTTTGACATAGCCGAGCTGCTCTAGCTTTGATACAAGCTGGCTAGCTGCGCTCGCAGAAATCGAAAAGTAATCAGCTAATTCATTAATTGTTCTCGTTTTCGTGCGCAATAGTTCAAGTGTCAGCTCTTGTTTGGCTGATAAATCTGCATACTCATGTTTTAAAAATCGTTGATACTCTTCTACATAAATTGAGCCTAGTGCATTCGAGTATTCAATGATCTTTTTACCGTAATGAATGATTTCCTCATCCAATGACATCACCTCTCTTCTATTATAGGCAATCTTTATATTTAAGTGAAGTTAAATATAAAGAAAAGTTAAATGAATGACGGATATACTTGAAAGGGAGATCACCGGTATATCCACTTTTTCATCAAAAAGGGACAAAGAATACTTCCCATGATTCCCGCACATTCATAAAATGTCGTTGGCTTGAATTTGAACACGTAGTACGCCAAAGTCGCCATGAAAAGGTCGCAGAAGAAAAATACGTATAAGTCCTTTTTGGTGATAGCACAAATGACTGTTCTGTTAGTTTTCATATGAATCACTCCTTATGAAGTCCAATGCCTTTTTCATTGTATTATGAGGAAAATCCATTTATAATAAAAAAATAAACCAACTGGTCGGTATTATTTTGTCCGCATTAAGAAATGCAGGGTAGAAAGGGATTGTGACACATGACAAGTACACAAAGCGGGGCTGGAAAGAGTGAGAAGACGAAGCAAAAAATCGTCACCGCTTCTCGTGATTTATTTGCGAAAAAAGGATATTCAGAAACATCCGTACGCGATATTTTAGAGGCTGCTGAGGTGAGTAAAGGCAATCTCTATCATCATTTCAAAGGAAAAGAGTTTTTGTTTCTTCATATTATGGAAGAGGATCATCGTTTGATGATGGAAACGTGGCATGAGGAGAAGAAAACACAGCACCGGGCTGTCGATAAGCTCGCTGCATTTGCAGAGATGCTCAGTCAAATGGGCATTAACTACCCATTAATGAGAGCGAGTGAGGAATTTTGTGCCAGTGCTTTTACATCAGACGAAGTCATGGAGCGGCTGAACAAGATTGATGTCGATTTTGATGATGTGATGAGAGATATCTTACTTGAAGGAAACAAAGATGGCAGCTGGTCGATCCAGCATGTGGAGTCAAAAGTGAAACTATTACTTTCCGTTTTTTATGGATTAGACGTGTTATATAAAAATGACACCATGGAGCAGAAGAAAGAGTTGCAAAAAGAGGCGATCTCATTGTTTATTCACGGAATCAACCATCATGAGTAACAAGTGAGTCAGTAAAGGGGAAACAAACATCATGCAAAAACCGATTCGTGAGCAAAAAGCAGTACTCGTGATTTTATTAAGTAATATATTTATTGCGTTTTTAGGCATCGGTCTCATTATTCCTGTCATGCCGTTATTCATGAATGTCATGCATCTAACAGGGAGTACGATGGGATACCTTGTGGCGGCGTTTGCCGTTGCTCAGCTCATCGCATCACCTATTGCAGGGAGATGGGTAGACCGCTACGGAAGAAAGATTATGATTGTGTCTGGGCTGTTTCTATTCGCGTTATCAGAACTTGTTTTTGGTCTTGGTACACACGTGTATGTTCTGTATTTTGCAAGGCTTCTAGGCGGTATTAGTGCGGCATTTATTATGCCGGCTGTCACGGCGTATGTCGCAGATATTACGACCGTTCAAGAAAGATCAAAGGCGATGGGCTATGTCTCTGCGGCCATTAGTACCGGCTTTATCATTGGCCCGGGAATTGGCGGATTTATCGCAGAATACGGCGTACGCCTGCCATTCTTCTTTGCGGCAGGGATTGCGTTTATTGCTGTCATTTCGTCTATGTTTATGTTGAAGGAGCCTTTAACAAAAGAAGAGCGAGAGAAGCAAATGAATGAAGTGAAAGAATCGACTTTCTTTAAAGATTTGAAAAAATCAATTCATCCAAGCTACCTCATCGCCTTTATCATTGTGTTTGTCCTCGCATTTGGACTATCTGCATATGAAACAGTCTTTAGCTTGTTCACAAATCATAAGTTTGGATTTGGTCCAAAAGATATTGCCGTGATCATTACCGTCAGCTCGATTGTGGCAGTCATCATCCAAGTACTTGTGTTTGGTAAACTGGTAAATGCCCTAGGAGAAAAAAGAGTCATTCAGCTATGTCTGATTATCGGGGCTGTCCTTGCTTTCGTTTCAACCGTTGTTTCAGGCTTTTTGGTTGTCTTGATTGTCACATGTGTCATTTTCCTTGCGTTTGATTTATTGCGTCCAGCATTAACGACCTTCTTATCCAAAATCGCTGGCAACCAGCAAGGATTTGTAGCAGGGATGAACTCTACCTACACAAGCCTAGGTACGATTTTCGGACCGGCACTTGGCGGCATTTTATTCGATCAAAATATTCATTTCCCATTTTTATTCGCAGGTGTTGTCTTATTTCTTGGATTAGGCTTAACCCTGATTTGGAAGGGGAAGGTGACAGAAGAAGCATCAGCAGAATAATATCATCCAGAGTATAAGAGACCTTTTAAATGAGGTCTCTTTTTTTAAATGGCGCCTTTGATGCAAAATCCCTTTTTTGGCAAAGAATTCTCTATGTCAGCTGCTTTTTCTTTATAATGGAAGGATAGGGGGGAGCATCGTGCATCTATTGAGGCAGCAAAAGGCACCATTAATGAAAAAAGGAATTAGACAGATTGATCCGGCATATCCAGTGTTTGTAGATGCGGTCATGGATGGCCTCATACAAGGACATCTTTATGTAGATGATGAAGTGCATCCGCTTGTTTATTTTCTCGAAGCTTCATGCGGCATTTATTATGTTGCAGGAAGAAGTGAAGCGGAGCTGTTACGCTGCTCAGCCTTCATTGTGGATGTGTACGAAAGGCAGAAAAGACAAAACGGCCGATTTACCATATTTTCAGCAAATCCATTAACAGATGCGTTGTTGAAAAAATGCCTTGGGTCACATCTGAATGAGATGGAAAGACATGCGTACGTTTATCCACAGGCACATTCTCATGTCACTTCGCCTCATCCAGGTTATAGAGTAGAGCGGACAAATGAGCAGGTGATGACTGCAAGCAGGGCTTTTCCTCCTAGCTATTATGAAGCCTATTGAGGAGAAACTGCTTGCTTTCTATCAAAGGGAATCGGGATTGCCATTTTAGATAGAGAGAACGTGGTAAGTGAATGCGTCTCTATTTTTTCAAGTAAGGATCGTGCGGAGATAGATATTTGGACAGATGAGACTTATCGAGGAAAAGGTTTGGCACTGCTGGCAGCTCAGCATATGATCAGCATCTGTCTTGAAAAAAAGAGGACACCGCATTGGGATTGCGATGTCCATCACCTAGCTTCAATCAAACTGGCAGAGAAGTTAGGCTTTCAGAGGATCAAAACCTATCGATTGTTTTATGACTCATGATGAGAAGGTCTTGAGATACCAAGCATCCATTGCAGAATGCTCGGAGCCTTCAAGCGGTTCTGAAAGAAGAGAAAAGCCATATCGCTGATAAAGGCCTGTAGCCGCTGTTAATTCCCGGCGGGTTTCTAAATAACACGCTTCGTAGTATGTAGAGGCATATTCCAGCGCCGTATCCATCAGTTTTTTGCCCGCACCTTTTCCTTGTGCTTTTGGACTTAAATAGAGCTTTTGTAATTCACATACGCCATTTGTAAATGGAGCAATCCCTACACCACCAACAATCTCACCCTGCTCTTCAGCAATCCAATAGGCTGCATGAGTCAATGATTGATAGTATTCGAAAAGCTGGTCAAGTTGGGGATCAGTATAGGCAGTTCCTTCAATCGCCAAATTCGCTGATTCTAGTGACTGGCGGATAATCGCTGCGATATACGGATTGTCTTTTTGCTCAATTGGTCTAATGTTCATTTGAAGTACCTCCATTGTTATGGGATCAAAAAAGAGAATAGGAGTTGACATACATGTTCTGGCTGCAAACCGCCTTTTTTACAATCGTTGTTCTGTGTCTCTCATGGTGGGCAGGGAAAAGACGCCGGCAGCGCCATGCGGGATTCATTGTCCCTATATGCTTGATTTTATTTGGTTTGGTTTTATTGATTGTCAGTTTCTTTATTGGCAGATGGGAAGGCATGGCGCTTAGTCTATCAAGCGTCTCTATCGTTCTCTCTTCCATCATTTGTTTGATTATCGTCACTGGGATTCAATTTTTAAAAAAAGATGACCCTTCTTAAGCGGGAGCATCTGTATTCATCATGTGGTTATATTCTTCACGAAGGATGCCCATGATGATGACATCTGAGTATGTACCGTTGAAATAGAGCGCTTGGCGTCTTTTTCCTTCATATTGAAATCCGGCTTTCTCATAGCTTCGAAAGGCCCTTGGATTGTGGGAAAAGACTTCGAGCTCAAGACGGTTGAGTTCTAATGTGTTAAAGGCAAATGCTTGAACCATCCGAACAGCTTCAGTGCCATAGCCTTTTTGAAAATGCTCCGGCCCGTGAAGCGCAATGCGGAAGCTTGCCGTATGATTGATTGGATCAATGTCCACAATTGCCGCATCCCCAATCATCTCTTTCGTGTCTAGCAGACAAATGGCGAAATCTCGTCTGCTGTCATCTTGCAAAAAGCGGGTATAGGCGGAGCGAATTTCTTCTAGTGTGAACGTTTTGCGTGTGCCAGTCATATGAAGTGTTTCTGCATGCTGGCATCCTCTTTGAATACCAGGATAATCTTGCTCTTCAATCGGTCTCAAAAATATACGAGTCATGACGGATCACCCTCCTCTATATATCGAGAGATTTCAATTAAATTCAGATCAGGATCACGAATATAAACAGATTCAATTGGACCTAATGTACCGGTGCGTCTGACCGGCCCCTCTTCAATGGGGACTACTTGCTTCCGGAGGTGCAGCAGCAAACTGTCCATGTCTAAATCGGTGATAAAGCACAAATCATGAGATCCAGGAAGAGGATGAGCCGCTTTTGGCTCAAATTCATGACCAGCTTCATGAAGGTTGATCTTCTGTAAACCAAAACGAAGCGCTTTACGGCCTTCACCAAAAGTTTCTTCCTTCATCCCTAATACGTTTGTATAAAAGCGAATGGTGTCCTCCATATGTTGTACAGTCAACACGATATGATCAAGTCGTCGTATCATCAGTCTCTCCTCCAAGTATGATCGTTGATTGAACTGACTCTATTATATCATCACCTGAAGGGGATACCTTATTTAATCACGGTTTTATAGCTCCAGCTTTTCAAGGACATGTCCTTTCCGCGCAATACCCTTTCATCAAACTCCATCCAGCCATTTTTTCGGTAGAACTGACGATTGGCCTCATTGTGTGTAATCAGTGTGAACAGTCCGCCGCCTTGCCGGGCGATAAAGGGGAAAAGACCTTGCTTTAACATGCGGCTTCCGAGTTTTTTTCCTTGCTCGTCTTTTGCCACGACAAGTGCTTCTAAATACCAGTAAGGCTGCTTTAAGGAAGAACACGCTTTTTTCGCCTCCTTTAAAACACGGAACACATGCTGAATCGCCGATATACCGCCAGTGAAGAGCAGCTTCAACCCACCTGATAACACATAATCCATGAAGCCTGGTTCAGGAAGACGCGGATGCTTTAAAAGGGCAGCAGACACCACTTTCTCGTTCTCAACCCCAACAAAACAGATTTGATGCTGAAAATACACTTTTGTATTGACCAAATGCAGTTGACGGGCGAAAGCAGACCGCTTTGAGACTTTTTCACATAATAAGTCAAAAAATGAATAGTCCTGAAACGAATCATCTAACAACTCTGCCACTTGAGGCAGTTCATCCTCTCTAGCAAGTCTGAAATGAAACATATGATAGTCCTCCTTTATTGAACACATATAGATTATTGAACATGTGTTGATTATAATAAGAAGTAAACCAATCGAACATCGGCAATGAACGAGATCCTGTTCATAAATAGACATTCGGCGCCTGATTGTTCAACAATGGAGGGGATTTCATGAAGGACAGACGAACAATTAAAACAAAAAGAGCCATTCGGGAAAGCTTTCTTGCGCTGTTAAAGGAAAAGGAAGTGCAGCAGATTACGGTATCAGAGCTATCAAGGAAAGCGGATTTAGGCAGGGGAACCTTTTATTTGCACTATCAAGATGTGTTTGATTTATATGAACAGCTTGAGAAAGAACTATTCGATCAGCTCGGGGGGTTATATGATGAAACCTTTCCAAGTCAGGACCCTCTTGATATGCTTTCCTTTTTAAACAAAACGACTGAGTACTTGAAAGAGAATCAATATATGTTGACGTTATTTGTAAAACCAAATGGCCCAACGACCAATCAATTCAAAGCATTTTTCAAAGAAAAAATCATGAAAGAGTGGCAGCTTGATCAGCGGCCGATTACAGAGAATGAGCAAATAGAGGCATCTTTTGTCGTGTCTGGTGTCGTGGGTGTACTCGAGGAATGGATTCATGAAGAAATGACCATTGATGCCGGCAAACTCGCACATAAATTATACGAGCTTCTCGTCAAGGTGGAACAGGAATCGTAAAAAGGGAGAAAGTTATGTAGCCTTTGTGTTTCCTTTTTGATAAAATAGAATATATGTTCTTATTTGAAGTAAGGGAGTGGTGGGATTGAGTGAGAAAAGGAAGCTGCTTTTTTATGGGGCGATGAGTATCGATGGATATTTAGCGAGAGAGGATCACCGGCTAGATTGGCTAATAGGGACAGAGGGCGAAGAAGAAACGAGCTATGACACCTTTTATGCGTCAGTCGATACGCTGATCATGGGGCGCAATACATATGAACAAGTTCTTCAGCTGTCACCAGATGAGTTTCCCTATGAAGGAAAGACATGTTATATCATGTCACGTACGTTACAAGAGAGTTTGGAAGGAACGCATATCATTCGCGAAGATATCTTATCATTTGTAAAAAAATTAAAGAATGAAACAGGCCGGCATATTTGGATTGTCGGTGGCGGGGGACTGCTTCAATCTTGCATACAAGCAAGATTGGTTGATGAGCTTTTTCTTCAAATCGTACCTGTCATGATTGGAAGAGGAATTCCTCTATTTTCGCCAGCGGATTTGGAATCTAGGTTCTCATTACAGGAAGTACAACAATATAAACAAATTGCTGAAATGCATTTTATCTTAAAAGAAGAGGATCACTGAACCAAGGTGGTCTTTTTTTTTATGACATAAACTCGTTGACAAGAAAATATCCTAGTGTTAGGATGAATTTATCCTAGTTTTAGGATTTCTTGAAAAAGGAGTAGTTGCCATGGTGCAGCATGAACATGAATTAGATTTAAGGCTATTCCGCGTGTGGATGAAAGCCTATCAAGCCCTTTTTACAAATATCCAAAAAGACATTGAACGTTATGATATCGGATTTGAAAACTTTCAAATCCTTGAATTGCTCTACAGTAAAGGGCCTCAGCCTGTTCAAAAAATTAGCGATATCCTGTCAATCCCAAGTGGAAGCATGACATATGTCGTGAACAAACTAGAAAAACAAGAACTGGTGAAAAGGCAATGTGCGCCTTCAGATAAGCGGGTATTCCACGTACGGCTGACGGAAAAAGGGAAGCAATTGTTTGACAACATTTTCCCTAAACACACAGATGTTATTTCGCAAAATCTATCCTTTATTGAAAAAGAAGAAAAAGAACAGCTCATTGAATTACTAAAAAAAATCGGTTTAGGTGCAAAACAACTTCGCGAAAAGGGGAAACAAGATGACACTCAGCTTTGATACATTGGTACGTGAAAGACGATCCGCATCAAATTTTTTGCCAAATATCTCGATTTCGAGACAAGAGCTTAACAGCATATTTGAAGAGGTCAAGCTGGCACCATCTGCTTTTAACTTACAGCATACACAATATGTTGTCGTTCAAACAGAAGAGCTGAAAGAACAAGTAAGAGAAGCGGCATTTGGACAATATAAAGTGCACTCTGCTTCAGCAGCGATCATCGTACTCGGAGATCCAAATGCTTATGAGCACGCAGGGAACATATATGAAGGCCTGAAAATGCTAGGCATTTTAAATACGCAGCAATATGAAGAAATGGTCAGAGAGACCGTGAGTTTTTATGAGCAGAGAGGAGCAGATTTCCAGAAGGAAGAGGCGATCCGCAATGCTTCCTTATCTGCCATGCTGTTTATGCTTGCCGCTAAAAATAAAGGCTGGGATACTTGCCCGATGATCGGTTTTGATCCCGAAGCAATGAAAAAGGTATTAAACATTCAATCAGATTTGGTTCCTGTGTTAATGATTACACTCGGAAAAGAAAAAGTAGAGAGCAGACAAGCAAGAGGCTACAGAAAGCCAGTTTCTGAATTTGTGACATATTTATAAGATAGGGGGTTCCAATCATGGAACTAGGAATTAGTACATTTGTCGAAACAACACCTGATTTTCAGACAGGAAAAACAGTCAGTCACGCACAGCGTATTCGAGAAGTAGTAGAAGAAATTATTTTAGCAGATCAAGTCGGTCTCGATGTATTTGGCGTAGGTGAGCATCATCGTGAGGATTTCGCCGCATCGAATCCAGCTGTCGTCTTAGCGGCTGCAGCAACACAAACAAAAAATATTCGTCTAACAAGTGCAGTGACAGTCCTTTCATCAGCAGATCCTGTTCGTGTATTTCAGGATTTTGCAACCTTAGATGGACTATCAAACGGACGTGCAGAAATTATGGCAGGCCGTGGTTCATTTATTGAATCATTCCCTCTCTTTGGCTATGACCTGGACGACTATGAAGAATTATTTGAAGAAAAGCTTGATTTGCTGCTGAAATTACAGCAGTCAGAGCGTGTCACATGGAGCGGAAAGCATCGCCCAGCCATTCAGGATGTTGGGGTGTACCCAAGACCTGTTCAAGATCCGCTTCCAATCTGGATCGGCAGTGGAGGAAACCGTGAATCGGTCGTACGTGCTGGATTACTAGGGTTACCGCTTGTACTCGCAATCATTGGCGGAAGTCCTAGACAGTTCGCACCGCTCGTTCAGCTGTACAAGCAAGCGGCAGTGCACGCTGGACATGATCCTGAAAAATTAACTGTAGCATCACATTCTCATGGATTTGTTGCGGCAGAAACAGACCTGGCAGCAGATCAATTCTTCCCATCTACACAGCATGTGATGAACACATTAGCGAGAGAGCGAGGCTGGGGGCCTTATACTCGTTCTACGTTTGATTCAGCGAGAACTTTAGAAGGCGCGCTGTATGTAGGAGATCCAGATACCGTGGCAGAGAAAGTCATCCACCTTAGAAAAAATGTAGGAATTACTCGTTTTATGCTGCATGTACCGGTTGGTTCAATGCCGCATGATCAAGTGCTAAAAGCCATTGAGCTATTTGGAAAAGAAGTGGCTCCTAAAGTAAGAGAAGAGGTTGCCCGCTGGGAAGCAGAGCAAAAATAAATAAAAAGGCCGATCAGTGAATAACTTTTGATCGGCCTTTTCTTATGCTTAAATATCAATGACACATGGTTTTACTGTAGGACATTTAGCTGCAGAAGCAATTGGTGTGATCGCCAAGGTGAAGAGGAAAACAAGTTGAAAACAGATGAGCCATTTTTTCATGAAATCACCTCCGTTTACAATTGTTTGACTAGAATGAGATGAGGATAAATGCATAGAAGTATGTGACACACTCTATCCAGCATAAGACAATGATATCATAATTTTCAAAAAAATGAAAAAATAAACTTACAAAAGTTCTAAATTATGGTATAGTTTATACGTTCAACAAAAAAGGGAGGGATTTTTTTATGAAAAAGGTCATGTCTTCTGTTTTGGTTGGAGCAATTGTCTTAACGGGTGCTGGAGTCACAACTGCTCCAGTGGAAGCAAAGGAGCAAACAAACAGTGAAATAACGGTTCAGGCCAGTCGAACTGTTTCGGTAACAAGAACATATACGACATCAAACATCCCAGAAAGTATTGTATATGCAGAGGATGGCTGGGTCGGGATTTTAAAACAAACCTCTATTAAAGAATTAGGATTAGGAAAATATAGTGTCACATTTACTGGAACTGTTGTACGCGATCCGGGATTTAATTAAATAAAACAAAAAAGCTGACAGGTGGACAAGCCTGTCAGCTTTTTTCATGTGGATAATAAAGAATCATTTGCATCCGGACCATTTGTTCTCCGGTTTGTTTATACGTGTGCGTCCGGTCCGCTTTAAAACGAATAGAGTCTCCGGCTTTTAAGGTGTATTGTTCATCACCAATGGATAAATCAAGGACTCCCTCAAAAACAGTGATCAATTCCTCTGTTCCTCCAATGTGTTCACTCGCACGCAGCGACCCGCCTCGATCAATTTCCACTCGGTACATTTCAAATTTCCCCCGGTCATCGAAAGGGAAAGTCGTGTACACACGATATCGGCCGTCGTCCTCAGTTAAAACCTGCGCATCCTCCTTACGTACTACCTTGATTTCAGGCTGCGGTGCGTGAATGAGTTCACTAAAAGATACTTTTAATCCGTTGGCGATTTTCCACAAAGTCGTGATGGTAGGGGTTGATTCTCCTCTTTCAATTTGTCCAATCATGGTCTTGCTGACACCAGTTAATTCTGCCATCTTTTCGAGGCTTAATTTTTTTTGATCTCTAAGAAGTCTCACATTTTTCGAAATAATGGATTGTACGTCTTCCATGAAAAAAACTCCTTTCTCTATTTACTTTATAAAGATCAAACGTTACAATAAAACGCATATTACGTAATAAAGTAATTAAAGTCTATATAACGTATAAGGGAGGCGGCATCTTGATTGTATCTATGTTGATCTATGCTTTTGTTAGCAGCTTTACCCCAGGGCCAAACAACATCATGGCCATGGTCTTTACGAATAAATATGGGGTCAAGCAAACATTTCGATTTTGTTTAGGAGTTGGTATCGGATTTCTCGTTATTTTGTGTTTGAGCTGTTTCTTTAATCTTATTCTTTATCAAGTGATGCCGAAAATAGGCTGGGTCATGGCGTTCATCGGAGCTGCATACATGATTTATTTAGCGGTCAAAATCATAAAAAGTAAAGGCGGGGATGACGAAACACTTGATCGCTACAATTATTTTATCCCTGGTATGCTGCTGCAATTTATCAACCCAAAAGCGATCTTGTATGGATTGACTGTAATTTCAACATTTGTTTTGCCATATGGACAATCTAATATGCAGTATGTCATATGGACGCTGATTCTCGCACTCATTGGCTTTCTCGGTACATTCAGCTGGAGCTTATTTGGCTCTTTGTATAAGCGTTTTTTGACTGCTTACGAAAAACCGTTCCAGTATGTGATGGGGCTGCTTCTGATATACAGTGCGATTTCAATGATATGGGGCTATGTGATGTAAGTAGTCAGGAGCTTGGCCGCTGTCTGCCCATCACAACAGTATCATAATATAATCCGTCACTCAGCTGTTTATCGTTTTTTAATACACCTTCAATCAGAAAGCCGTGGTTCTCATATAATCGAATGGCTTTTTGGTTGGTTTCCAGCACTTGAAGTGACATCTTCTGAATACCCTGCTGATCTGCCCAGTCGATTGAAGCGGCTAAAAGCTCTTTCCCGATGTGGTAGCCCCAAGCATCCTTTTGTATGGCGACGCCAAATGTCACTTTGTGAGCAGAGCGCTTGAGTGAATGGCCCTCGCATCTTGAAAAACCGACAACCTCTCCTTCAATAGCAGCGACCAAAAATAAATGCCGGCTTTGCTTGGTATCCTCTTGGATCAACACCTCAAAATCTTTTTCATGAAGAAAGGCTTCGCCTGGTTCACGGTCTAAATATTCTGTTTCACCATCGATTTTCAGTCTGAGAGCTGATAACTGTTTGGCATCGGCCGCTGAAGCGGACCGAATATGATAGGTCAACCCACGAACTGTGAATATTTTTTCAGAGATGATCATGAAATAGAACACCAACCCTTCTTTCTAATATGTCTATCATACCTGAAACATGTACATCGCACACTCAGATGTTTTGTATCTTTCAAAAAGGCTAAATGCATAGTATCAAACGTGGAGGTGGAACAAATGAGTAAAGAAAAAGGACATATGGATAAAGCAAAAGGAAAAACAAATCAAGTCAAAGGTCAAGTCAAAGAAAAGCTTGGTGAAGCAACCGATCATCAAAACCTGAAAGCAGAAGGGAAAAAGGATCAAGCAAAAGGAAAGCTTCAAGATAAAAAAGGGGATGTCAAAAATAAGCTGAACCAGTAGAACCGAAACCAGTGCGTTGCTTCATGTATCATCACCACATGTCTTTCATCAAAAAAATGAATAGATGTGTGAAAAGAATTGATTATACGCTCTCACGATCATCATGTAGACTTAAGTGAGAAGACATAATCAAGGGAGATGGATGAAATGGAGCAAGTGTGGGGAAAAGTTGACGAGTATATCACAGACAAGTTGATCCCTAAAGATGATGTATTGGAGCAAGCTCTTACTCATAATAAGCAAGCGGGTCTGCCAGAAATTGATGTGTCGCCAGCCCAAGGAAAATTGCTTTATTTATTAGCAAAAACGAAGAATGCAAAGCGCATTTTAGAAATCGGGACACTCGGTGGATACAGTACCATTTGGCTGGCGCGTGCTCTCGAAGAGGATGGAGAACTCATCACACTAGAGGCTGTCAGCCACCATGTACAGATCGCACAGCAAAACATCAGCAGAGCTGGCTTATCAGAACGGGTGAGCATTTTGGAAGGAAAGGCATTAGATACGTTATCTCAATTAAAAGAGAAGGCTGCGCTTCCATTCGATTTCATTTTCATTGATGCAGATAAACCGAACAATCCGAAATATCTGAAGTGGGCGTTAGATTTCTCGAAAAAGGGCACAGTCATTATTGCAGACAATGTCGTCAGAAATGGAGCCGTCCTTCATGACTCTGATGAGGATGAACGAGTACAAGGAACTCGTGAATTTTTCGATTTACTCAAACGAGAGCCGAGAATAGAGGCAACAGCGATTCAAACTGTTGGTGAAAAAGGTTATGATGGATTTGTATACGGAATCGTAAAATGAACAAAGCTTAACCACATACGGTTAAGCTTTTTCTTTTAGAAAAACCATCTAGCAGTGCCCATCAGCATGACGCCGACAAGAACAGTAAGTGACAAGCTTTTTGTCCAAACAGCAATGAGTACAGTAGGAGTCAAGACAGCAAGATACATCCAATGGATAGTGACGCCTGTGCCTGTTGTTGTATGGATGAAGAGATGCTCTGCAATCAAAGCTGTAAAGATACAAATAGGAATAAACGATAACCATTTCAGCACCACTTCAGGCAGCTCAATACTCCGTACAAATATAAAGGGTATAACCCTTGGAATGACGGTGACGATCATACAACCAACAATGAGCCATAACATAAAGCTGCTAATCATTTATCTGTCACCACCCCAATGGTTGCGACAAGTACAGTTGCTATGAGAACAGCCACATGTGATGGAACAAAATGAAGCAAAACAAACATTGCAACGACCATATATAAAACAAGCGACAGGCGATGAGTTAACTTATTTTTAGGTACTGTCTGTAACGAAAGGACTAGCAGTGCAGCAAACATCGCTGATAAAGCAAAATCAAGACCAAGTGCTTCAGGATTTGAGATCCAGTGTCCAAAAATGCCGCCAAGTACACAGGCAGCAATCCAGCATAAATACGCTGTTATGTTCAATCCGTGCATCCACCTGTTATTCAGCTTTCCTTGCTGCGCTAATTTATTCATCGCTACACCGAAGGATTCATCAGTCAGCAAAAGACCGAACCCAATATTTTGTTTCACAGAGTAGCGTGTAAAATGAGGAGCAAGCGTCAGGCTGAGCAATAAATGACGCAGATTCACAATAAATGTGGTGAAAATAATAGCGGAAAGGGGACTACCCGTAACAAGCAGTGCACAGATAATAAACTGTGAAGCACCTGCGTAAATAAAGATTGATAGAAGCGCAATGTCCCATAAGCTCAACTGTGCGCTAATTCCAACTATTCCAAAGGCAAACCCAATACTCATATAACCAAGCAGTGTTGGCACACAATCTTTTATTCCCTCGAGAAATGGTGTATGTTCCGTGTTGGGAATATGTCTTCTAGCTTCAATATCCAACGACCTCTACTCCTTTTTTGCGCGACCACCTATAGTTTTACTTACTATATGAAAACGAATTCAGCATGTCAATACCCGTTTATCTTCTATTATATGAAGAAAGATGGTGACAAAAAAGGATTGAAGTCAACCAGGATTTGTTATAAAGTAATCTGAAAATAAAAACAAATGAGGTGACGACAATGCAATGGAAGCCTTTATTTGAACATGATGTACCAAACACCCTCCGTCCATAACGGAGAGTGATCTCCGTTTGTGGATATGGCGATCAATATATCCAGTAACGGAGGGGAAAAGATGAATGAAAAATATATAGGCGCCCTTTACCTAGCAATCGCTGCAAGTATTTGGGGCGGCATGTACGTTGTTGTCAAAGTAACAGTAGCGGTGGTTCCACCGCTTGAGCTTGTATGGATGAGATATGCTATAGCAGGAATCGTGCTGGTGTGCACCATTTGGCGGTTGGGCTATTCCTTTCGATTAGATAAAAAAGATATCCCGCTTGTTGTCATGATCGGATTGATCGGAAATTTCCTATCAATTGTGACCCAAGAAATCGGCACCATGTATACGTCGGCACAAATGGGGGCTGTTATCACATCTGCGACCCCTGCTTTTATGGTGCTGTTTGCTTTCTTTCTATTAAAAGAAGCCATGACTGTTCGAAAATGCGCATCCATCCTACTTGCTACAGCAGGTGTATGGCTCATGATTGGACCAGTCGCAGTGCACTCAGATGAATTTGTTGGCGGTCTCTCACTTGTCATCGCTGCTTTTACATGGGCGCTTATGTCTGTTTTGCTTAAACGGGTTCCAGGAAAGTACCCTCAAGTCGTGACGACCACATATGCGATCATCATTGCATTCATTGTCTTAACACCACCTGCTTTATTTCGTTTACCTCATCTAGATGTGGAGCAGATGGCAAGGCCAGAGATTTGGGGCGGTATTCTCTATCTAGGCATCATCTCAACAGCTCTAGCATTCTTTTTGTGGAATAGAGGGCTTCAATTGATGGATGCCTCGAGCGGCGGTCTGTTCTTTTTCTTTCAACCGATCGTAGGGGCAGCTCTTGGCTGGCTGCTTTTAGGTGAAGAGATGGGAATACGCTCATTCATTGGGATTCTATGTATCTTTGCAGGAGTCTATACTGTACTGCGTCAAAAGGAATAAGAAGAGATGTCCCTTATAAAAGGGGCATTTTCTTTAAAATGGATAGGTTAAGAGAGATAGAGATTGGAGGGAAGCAGAATGATACAATTTCCGCATTTGCAAAAAGGACAAACAATTGGCGTCACAGCACCTTCCTCAGGTGTACAGCCAACTTTGCATGACATGTTTCAGCTTTCATGTGAACGAATGAAAAATAGAGGCTATGATGTCATATGTGGAGAGACGGTCTGGCAGCAGGAAAAGGCAAAATCTGCCCCTGCGATAGAACGAGCAAACGAACTTCAGTACATGATGACATGTGATGAGATTGACCACATCATCCCGCCATGGGGAGGACAGCTGCTTATGGAAGTGTTAGAGCACCTTGATTTCTCATCCATGCAAAAAAAGTGGATTTTAGGTTACTCAGATACGAGTGCACTCCTGCTGGCGCTCACATTAAAAACTGGCATTGCCACAGCGCATGGACCGAACTTAGTCGATCTAAGAGGAGAAGAGCTGGATCAAACGACTGCCATGTGGGAGCGAACACTTTCCGCAAAAGGGGAGACGGAGATAACCCAGTTTTCTTCATCTATGTATCAAAAGGAATGGCAGCATGACAACCCGAGTAAACATGTCTTTCATTTAACAGAACCTACCGCTTGGCATACGGTTGATCAACAAGAAAAGATGGTAAAGGGCAGACTGCTGGGTGGCTGCATTGATATTATACGTCACTTAGCAGGGACACCTTTTGGAGACGTCAAAGCTTTTCAGGAAACATTCATAAAAGGCGAACCAATTCTCTGGTATTTCGAAAACTGCGCATTAAATGCTGCAAGCGTGAAGAGATCGCTTGTTCAATTAAAACTAGCAGGGTGGTTTGATCACTGTTCAGGTATGATGTTTGGGCGAAGTGCAGTAGATGTGCCTGTTGAAGGGTATCAGTATCAGGATGTATATGAAGAATTACAAAAGGAACTACAAATCCCCATTTTTTACGATATAGATTGTGGGCATGTCCCGCCGCAAATGACGCTGATTAATGGGGCATATGCAGAAGTACAGCTGCAGCCTCAAGGAAAAGCCGTACTAAAGCAAACATTTTTAGCATAAAAAAGGAAAGGGGTCGCCCTTTCCTTCATATAACATTACATCCCTTTTGTTTCTTCACCTGCTTTAGGAACTTCCCATGCTGACTCACGGAATACTTTTTCCCATTTAGATACGACAATACATGCAACGGCATGCCCTGGAACATTCACGCCAGTTCGTGCCATATCCATAATTCGGTCAACACCGGCTATGATGGCAACGCCTTCTGCGGGAAGACCGACTGCATGAGCGGTAGCCAAAAGAACAACGAGTGAACCGGATGGCACAGCTGCAATACCTTTACTCGTTAACACAAGAACAAGCATCATCAAAAGCTGCTGTGACAGACTCATGTCGACACCAAACGCTTGTGCAAGGAAGACACAGGCAACCGATAAATATAAACTTGATCCATCGCAATTGAGAGAAAGACCAGATGGAATCACGAAGGAAACGATTCTTTTTGGACACCCGTATTTCTCCATTCGTTCCATCAATTGAGGAAGGACAGTTTCAGTGCTCGTAGTAGAGAAGGCAACAAGGAACAAATCCCAAATCATTTTTAATACTTCGAAGTAGTTAAAACGGAAGATCAGTGCGACCAGAGGGAATAAAGCAAAGAGAATAATGAATAATCCTAAAAATACAGTCCCGACAAGCTTCATCATTGGGATTAATAAAACAATGCCATATTGGCCGACAGAAGCAGCCATTAATGCAAGAACCCCAATAGGTGCTGTTACCATCACCATCTGTGTGAGCTTAAACATGATTTGTGCCACTGATTCAAAGAAGGTGAGAACAGGAGCAGAAGCTTTACCGATGCCGCTTGCTGCTACACCAAATAAGATGGCGAAGAAAATGACAGCAAGTAAATCATTCTGAGCCATAACATCGACGATATTGGTTGGAATGATATCTAATACCATTTGTTTAAAGTCAACGACTTTCTCCGTATAACCATCTAATTCCCCAATATCTTTCTTAGCTAATTTAGAGAAATCGAGGCCAACGCCAGGCTTTAGCCCATTTGCCAATAATAGCCCGATCCCAAGAACGATGGTTGTGATGACCTCAAACCAAATGATCGTCTTTAATCCAAGGCTGCCCATTTTCTTCATGCCGCCGCTGCCGGCTGCACCAATAACAATGGTAGAGAAAACGATTGGAACAACGATCATTTTAATCAGCCTGATGAATCCATCTCCAATTGGCCGCAGTGCCATTCCGAAGTCGGGGAAGAAATGGCCGATAAGAGCTCCTATCACCAAAGCGATCATGATTTGAAAAGCGACGAACTTTTTCATCATCTCCTACCTCCTTTAAATGCATGGAAAAATATTAAGAATTTTCCAATAAATAAAAATTCTATGTGGCCATGTTTTGTCCTCCTTTGTATTTAGAAAGATTTTATTTAAGAATCATTGGAATTATGAAGAAAGAGAAGAAAATAGGGCTATTACATGTCTATTTATCTAAGAAAAAATCATTTTAAAAAAACATGAAACTTTTTTAGAAAAATGTATTGACCCTTTTGTATGATCCGTGGTATATTTTTATTCGTCGCTGATGACGTATTTGAAACACAGACGTTCACACACATGCGGCAAACAAATTTTAAAAAGATGTTGACTTAAGAAAAACGATATGTTAAGATAATTAAGTCGCCTGATTAAGCGCCCGTAGCTCAATTGGATAGAGCGTTTGACTACGGATCAAAAGGTTAGGGGTTCGACTCCTCTCGGGCGCGCCAATACAAATCACGCGGGTGTAGTTTAGTGGTAAAACCTCAGCCTTCCAAGCTGATGTCGTGAGTTCGATTCTCATCACCCGCTCCATTTTTGAACATGATCTTTGAAAACTAAACAAGACAAAACGTACCTGTTAATTCGAGTTTTTATAAAAAAATCCTATGATACTTCATAGGTAGTCAGTCAAACGCTGACGAAAAACAAAACTTCGGTTTTGTACTTTTTCGGAGAGTTTGATCCTGGCTCAGGACGAACGCTGGCGGCGTGCCTAATACATGCAAGTCGAGCGGACAGAAGGGAGCTTGCTCCCGGATGTTAGCGGCGGACGGGTGAGTAACACGTGGGTAACCTGCCTGTAAGACTGGGATAACTCCGGGAAACCGGAGCTAATACCGGATAGTTCCTTGAACCGCATGGTTCAAGGATGAAAGACGGTTTCGGCTGTCACTTACAGATGGACCCGCGGCGCATTAGCTAGTTGGTGGGGTAATGGCTCACCAAGGCGACGATGCGTAGCCGACCTGAGAGGGTGATCGGCCACACTGGGACTGAGACACGGCCCAGACTCCTACGGGAGGCAGCAGTAGGGAATCTTCCGCAATGGACGAAAGTCTGACGGAGCAACGCCGCGTGAGTGATGAAGGTTTTCGGATCGTAAAGCTCTGTTGTTAGGGAAGAACAAGTGCGAGAGTAACTGCTCGCACCTTGACGGTACCTAACCAGAAAGCCACGGCTAACTACGTGCCAGCAGCCGCGGTAATACGTAGGTGGCAAGCGTTGTCCGGAATTATTGGGCGTAAAGGGCTCGCAGGCGGTTTCTTAAGTCTGATGTGAAAGCCCCCGGCTCAACCGGGGAGGGTCATTGGAAACTGGGAAACTTGAGTGCAGAAGAGGAGAGTGGAATTCCACGTGTAGCGGTGAAATGCGTAGAGATGTGGAGGAACACCAGTGGCGAAGGCGACTCTCTGGTCTGTAACTGACGCTGAGGAGCGAAAGCGTGGGGAGCGAACAGGATTAGATACCCTGGTAGTCCACGCCGTAAACGATGAGTGCTAAGTGTTAGGGGGTTTCCGCCCCTTAGTGCTGCAGCTAACGCATTAAGCACTCCGCCTGGGGAGTACGGTCGCAAGACTGAAACTCAAAGGAATTGACGGGGGCCCGCACAAGCGGTGGAGCATGTGGTTTAATTCGAAGCAACGCGAAGAACCTTACCAGGTCTTGACATCCTCTGACAACCCTAGAGATAGGGCTTTCCCTTCGGGGACAGAGTGACAGGTGGTGCATGGTTGTCGTCAGCTCGTGTCGTGAGATGTTGGGTTAAGTCCCGCAACGAGCGCAACCCTTGATCTTAGTTGCCAGCATTCAGTTGGGCACTCTAAGGTGACTGCCGGTGACAAACCGGAGGAAGGTGGGGATGACGTCAAATCATCATGCCCCTTATGACCTGGGCTACACACGTGCTACAATGGACAGAACAAAGGGCTGCAAGACCGCAAGGTTTAGCCAATCCCATAAATCTGTTCTCAGTTCGGATCGCAGTCTGCAACTCGACTGCGTGAAGCTGGAATCGCTAGTAATCGCGGATCAGCATGCCGCGGTGAATACGTTCCCGGGCCTTGTACACACCGCCCGTCACACCACGAGAGTTTGCAACACCCGAAGTCGGTGAGGTAACCTTTATGGAGCCAGCCGCCGAAGGTGGGGCAGATGATTGGGGTGAAGTCGTAACAAGGTAGCCGTATCGGAAGGTGCGGCTGGATCACCTCCTTTCTAAGGATATATGGAGCAGCGTACGTTTTCGTCTTGTTTAGTTTTGAAGGATCATTCCTTCAAAACATGTCTCTAGCGAGACAGGATTGTTCTTTGAAAACTAGATAACAATAAGTAATACATTCACATTGAATGCAATGCAAAGTTCATCACACATAGTGATTCTTTCTAAAGTAAGAAATGGTTAAGTTAGAAAGGGCGCACGGTGGATGCCTTGGCACTAGGAGCCGATGAAGGACGGGACGAACACCGATATGCTTCGGGGAGCTGTAAGCAAGCTTTGATCCGGAGATTTCCGAATGGGGAAACCCACTGCTCGTAATGGAGTAGTATCCATACTTGAATACATAGAGTATGAGAAGGCATACCCGGGGAACTGAAACATCTAAGTACCCGGAGGAAGAGAAAGCAAATGCGATTCCCTGAGTAGCGGCGAGCGAAACGGGAACAGCCCAAACCAAGAGGCTTGCCTCTTGGGGTTGTAGGACACTCTATACGGAGTTACAAAGGAATGATATAAGCGAAGAGGTCTGGAAAGGCCCGCCAAAGAAGGTAACAGCCCTGTAACTGAAATGTCATTCTCTCCAGAGTGGATCCTGAGTACGGCGGAACACGTGAAATTCCGTCGGAATCCGGGAGGACCATCTCCCAAGGCTAAATACTCCCTAGTGACCGATAGTGAACCAGTACCGTGAGGGAAAGGTGAAAAGCACCCCGGAAGGGGAGTGAAATAGATCCTGAAACCGTGTGCCTACAAGTAGTCAGAGCCCGTTAACGGGTGATGGCGTGCCTTTTGTAGAATGAACCGGCGAGTTACGATCCCGTGCAAGGTTAAGCAGAAGATGCGGAGCCGCAGCGAAAGCGAGTCTGAATAGGGCGCATGAGTACGTGGTCGTAGACCCGAAACCAGGTGATCTACCCATGTCCAGGGTGAAGTTCAGGTAACACTGAATGGAGGCCCGAACCCACGCACGTTGAAAAGTGCGGGGATGAGGTGTGGGTAGGGGTGAAATGCCAATCGAACCTGGAGATAGCTGGTTCTCTCCGAAATAGCTTTAGGGCTAGCCTCAAGGTAAGAGTCTCGGAGGTAGAGCACTGATTGGACTAGGGGCCCCTACCGGGTTACCGAATTCAGTCAAACTCCGAATGCCGATGACTTATCCTTGGGAGTCAGACTGCGAGTGATAAGATCCGTAGTCGAAAGGGAAACAGCCCAGACCGCCAGCTAAGGTCCCAAAGTATACGTTAAGTGGAAAAGGATGTGGAGTTGCTTAGACAACCAGGATGTTGGCTTAGAAGCAGCCACCATTTAAAGAGTGCGTAATAGCTCACTGGTCGAGTGACTCTGCGCCGAAAATGTACCGGGGCTAAACGTATCACCGAAGCTGCGGACTGTTCTTACGAACAGTGGTAGGAGAGCGTTCTAAGGGCTGTGAAGCCAGACCGGAAGGACTGGTGGAGCGCTTAGAAGTGAGAATGCCGGTATGAGTAGCGAAAGACGGGTGAGAATCCCGTCCACCGAATGCCTAAGGTTTCCTGAGGAAGGCTCGTCCGCTCAGGGTTAGTCGGGACCTAAGCCGAGGCCGAAAGGCGTAGGCGATGGACAACAGGTTGATATTCCTGTACCACCTCCTCACCATTTGAGCAATGGGGGGACGCAGGAGGATAGGGTAAGCGCGGTATTGGATATCCGCGTCCAAGCAGTTAGGCTGGGAAATAGGCAAATCCGTTTCCCGTAAAGGCTGAGCTGTGATGGCGAGCGAAATTTAGTAGCGAAGTTCCTGATTCCACACTGCCAAGAAAAGCCTCTAGCGAGGTGAGAGGTGCCCGTACCGCAAACCGACACAGGTAGGCGAGGAGAGAATCCTAAGGTGATCGAGAGAACTCTCGTTAAGGAACTCGGCAAAATGACCCCGTAACTTCGGGAGAAGGGGTGCTTCTTAGGGTGTTAAAGCCCCGAGAAGCCGCAGTGAATAGGCCCAGGCGACTGTTTAGCAAAAACACAGGTCTCTGCGAAGCCGTAAGGCGAAGTATAGGGGCTGACGCCTGCCCGGTGCTGGAAGGTTAAGAGGAGCGCTTAGCGTAAGCGAAGGTGCGAATTGAAGCCCCAGTAAACGGCGGCCGTAACTATAACGGTCCTAAGGTAGCGAAATTCCTTGTCGGGTAAGTTCCGACCCGCACGAAAGGCGCAACGATCTGGGCACTGTCTCAACGAGAGACTCGGTGAAATTATAGTACCTGTGAAGATGCAGGTTACCCGCGACAGGACGGAAAGACCCCGTGGAGCTTTACTGCAGCCTGATATTGAATGTTGGTACAGCTTGTACAGGATAGGTAGGAGCCTTGGAAACCGGAGCGCTAGCTTCGGTGGAGGCATCGGTGGGATACTACCCTGGCTGTATTGACCTTCTAACCCGCTGCCCTTATCGGGCAGGGAGACAGTGTCAGGTGGGCAGTTTGACTGGGGCGGTCGCCTCCTAAAATGTAACGGAGGCGCCCAAAGGTTCCCTCAGAATGGTTGGAAATCATTCGCAGAGTGTAAAGGCACAAGGGAGCTTGACTGCGAGACCTACAAGTCGAGCAGGGACGAAAGTCGGGCTTAGTGATCCGGTGGTTCCGCATGGAAGGGCCATCGCTCAACGGATAAAAGCTACCCCGGGGATAACAGGCTTATCTCCCCCAAGAGTCCACATCGACGGGGAGGTTTGGCACCTCGATGTCGGCTCATCGCATCCTGGGGCTGTAGTCGGTCCCAAGGGTTGGGCTGTTCGCCCATTAAAGCGGTACGCGAGCTGGGTTCAGAACGTCGTGAGACAGTTCGGTCCCTATCCGTCGCGGGCGCAGGAAATTTGAGAGGAGCTGTCCTTAGTACGAGAGGACCGGGATGGACGCACCGCTGGTGTACCAGTTGTTCTGCCAAGGGCATCGCTGGGTAGCTATGTGCGGACGGGATAAGTGCTGAAAGCATCTAAGCATGAAGCCCCCCTCAAGATGAGATTTCCCATTCCGCAAGGAAGTAAGATCCCTGAAAGATGATCAGGTTGATAGGTCTGAGGTGGAAGCGTGGTGACACGTGGAGCTGACAGATACTAATAGATCGAGGACTTAACCTATATTCTAATGTGAAGCATGAACATTGTTATCTAGTTTTGAGAGAACATTCTCTCCATCAGGTTTGGTGGCGATAGCGAAGAGGTCACACCCGTTCCCATACCGAACACGGAAGTTAAGCTCTTCAGCGCCGATGGTAGTTGGGGGTTTCCCCCTGTGAGAGTAGGACGCCGCCAAGCTTGTTATATTTATATCGTCGCGGGGTGGAGCAGTTCGGTAGCTCGTCGGGCTCATAACCCGAAGGTCGCAGGTTCAAATCCTGCCCCCGCAACCAAAATGGTCCGGTAGTTCAGTTGGTTAGAATGCCTGCCTGTCACGCAGGAGGTCGCGGGTTCGAGTCCCGTCCGGACCGCCATTTTTATGACTTGTAAACGAAAACGTATAGTTTCGTTTTTTTTTATGTCTTTTTCTTTCTACAAGTACCCAAGATGCAATGAAATGATTTGTGTTTGGCTACACTATAAGAAAGAAAAGATAGATTATTTCAATTCAGCCTGGTTTTTTCATACCAGGCTTTCTTTATATCATTTTTGTTGGAATTGAGACTTATATTCGCTACACTAATACTAACTGTGTTTGACATCATGTCTACTTAACCAATTGATTGTAAGAAGGGGCTGTCTTTTTATGGATGAATTTGATCTTATTCGCCGAATCACACCAAAAGATACATATCAGCGCTCTTTGATCATGGGCATCGGTGATGATGCAAGTGTTTATCAACCTCATTCACATTGTGAAGAGGTCGTTTGTGTTGATACAATGGTGGAGCATGTTCATTTTCGTTTTGACTTTTCCACACCATTTGAAGTTGGCTTTAAGGCACTGGCAGTCAATGTTAGTGATATCGCTGCAATGGGAGGGACCCCAAAGTATTATCTTGTTTCAATTGCGATCCCGCCTCATGGTGATGAGACAATCGTTACGGACCTTTATGAGGGAATGAAAGCGTTGGCTGACTCCTATCATATGGATTTGATTGGTGGAGATACAGTGGCTACCCGCAGTGACTTTGTCATTACCGTGACAGTCATTGGTGAGGTTTCCAAGGGAACAGCTTGTTATCGTCACAGTGCTCAGACTGGAGACATCGTCTTTGTCACAGGTGAACTCGGTTCATCAGCTGCTGGGTTATCAATCTTAATGAACGAAGCAGCCCCTTCTAAGGCGGTCGATGCTGATTTTTTTCTTAAGCGTCATAAAATGCCTCAGCCTCATATTGCTGCTGGACACATTTGTTCAAGTTTCCCGCGGGTCACCTTGAATGATGTGAGTGATGGATTAGCGAGTGAGTTAAATGAGATAGCCGAAGCGAGCTGTGTGATGATCGAGATAGAAGCTGATAAGCTTCCAATTCATCCAGATTTACCGATCCTGCGCAAAGACTGGCTTGAATGGGTGTTATTTGGGGGAGAAGACTTTGTTTTAACTGGTACAATACCAGAATCTGATTGGGAAAGCTTTGAATCGCAATGTCAAAAAGAAGGCATTCAGATCACACGTATTGGACAAGTCAAAGATGATCAAGCAGCCAGTGTTATGTTAAAAGACAATGATCAACAAACAATGTTAATGAAAAAAGGATATAATCATTTTAAGAAATGAGGTGACATCAACGGTGAAATTAACATGGACGACAAAAGGTGCGGATGAGACGAAACGAATTGCCGCTGCTTTGGCCAAACTTGTGATGCCAGGCGATGTATTGACATTAGAAGGAGATTTAGGCGCAGGCAAAACCACTTTTTCAAAAGGTTTTGCGGAAGGCTTAGGAATTACCCGTATCGTCAACAGCCCTACCTTTACAATTATTAAAGAATATACTGATGGCAGACTGCCACTTTATCATATGGACGTGTACCGCATGGAAGATGCGGAGGAAGAGATCGGACTCGAAGAATATTTTGAGGGTGAAGGTGTATGCTTGGTTGAATGGGCACATCTTATTGAACCTCAATTGCCTTCTTCCTATTTAAAAATTGAAATGCTGAGAACAGAACGTGAAGAAGAACGGCATCTCACGTTTGATGCAAAAGGGGAGCGTTATGAGACCCTTTGTAAGGAGATGAAAGAATTTGACCATATTGGCCATTGATACATCAAACCATACACTAGGAATTGCTCTTGTAAGAAATTTCACTGTAATTGGCGAGAGCATCACGTATTTAAAAAAGAACCATTCCGTCCGAGCGATGCCCACTGTTGAAGCATTGATGAAAGAATGTGGTGTATCACCAAGCGAACTAAGTAAAATCGTTGTGGCAAAAGGACCTGGTTCTTACACTGGCGTCAGAATCGGGGTCACCATAGCAAAAACACTTGCGTGGACGCTGTCTATCCCGATATCGGCTGTTTCGAGTTTAGAAACACTTGCGGCAAATGGCCAATATTTTGATGGGTATATCTCACCTCTATTTGATGCGAGAAGAGGACAAGTTTATACCGGACTATATACGTTTGAAAAAGGTAAGATCAAAGAGGTCGAACCAGATCAAAATATCCTGCTCGCGGATTGGCTTCATGAACTGAAGCAGACAGGAAAGCCTGTTCTATTTCTTGGACAAGATGTGCACCTTCATGAAGAGAGCATTCGCTCCATTTTAGGAGAAACGGCTGTACTGGCAGAGGGGACATTTCATAACCCAAGACCTTCAGTGCTTGCATTTTTAGGCGCAGATCGTCCTGCTGAAGATGTCCATCAGCTTGTTCCTAACTATATTCGTTTGGCAGAAGCGGAAGTGAAATGGCTTGAAGGACAAAAATAATCTTAACATAGCAGAGATTCGACAAATGACAGTAGCAGACATTCCAGAGGTGTATACGATTGAAGTGCATTCGTTTACAGCACCCTGGAAAAAGGAATCGTTTGTCTATGAGATTCTTCATAACCAATACAGCCATTATTTTCTCATTGAAGAAGATAAGCAGCCTGTTGGATATTGCGGGGTCTGGATTGTCATGGACGATGCACAAATTACGAACATTGCGATTCTCCCTGAGCATAGAGGAAAAGGATACGGGGAAGCATTGCTTCGATATGTCATGGAATTTTGCAAAGAAAAAAAGACAGATCATCTTTCTTTAGAGGTGCGGGTTTCGAATACACCAGCACAATCCCTCTATGAAAAGCTCGGTTTCAGACCAGCTTCTATTCGAAAGAATTATTATACGGATAATGGAGAAGATGCATTAGTCATGTGGGTGAATATAAATGAGTGAACAAACAGATCGATTTATATTAGGTATAGAAACAAGCTGCGATGAAACAGCTGCGTCCATTGTGAAAAATGGAAAAGAAATCGTGGCAAATGTGGTTGCCTCGCAAATAGACAGTCATAAACGATTTGGCGGTGTTGTACCCGAAATTGCTTCGAGGCATCACGTGGAGCAAGTTACCATCGTATTAGAAGAAGTGATGGCACAGGCGGGTATGACTTTTAAGGATTTAGATGCGATTGCTGTCACAGAAGGACCTGGCCTCGTCGGTGCCCTGCTGATTGGTGTCAATGCAGCAAAGGCACTGAGCTTTGCCCATCAAATTCCTCTTGTCGGTGTTCATCATATTGCAGGGCATATTTATGCAAACCAGCTTGTTGATGAATTGGAGTTTCCATGTTTAGCTCTTGTTGTCTCCGGTGGGCATACTGAGCTTGTTTTAATGAAGGAGCATGGATCTTTTGAGGTCATCGGAGAAACTTTAGATGATGCAGCTGGAGAAGCGTACGATAAAGTGGCCCGGACGATGGGTCTCCCGTACCCAGGCGGACCTCACATTGATCGGTTAGCGCATGAAGGGGAACCGACAATTAAGCTTCCTCGTGCATGGCTTGAAGAAGGATCCTATCACTTTAGCTTTAGTGGTTTAAAATCAGCTGTGATCAATACCTTACACAATGCGTCACAAAAGGGAGAAACGATTGCCCCAGAGGATTTGGCAGCAAGTTTTCAAGCAAGCGTCATTGAAGTGCTTGTTGGGAAAACATTGAAAGCAGCTGAAGCCTATGGTGCGAAGCAAGTTGTTCTAGCTGGAGGAGTTGCTGCCAATAAAGGACTAAGAGAAGCTTTAACATCAGCATTCACGAATCTGCCAGACGTGAAGGTCATTATTCCGCCATTATCCCTTTGCACAGACAATGCAGCCATGATCGCTGCTGCTGGAACCGTTGCATTTGAAAAAGGAATAAGAGGCGATATGGCGATGAATGGTCAGCCAGGATTGCCGCTAATCTCATATGAATGAAAACTCCTGTGGATATACAGGGGTTTTTATTTTTTATGAAAGCGATTTATTCACATGAAAACGTTATATATCCACAATTGTTAGAAAATTTTGTTTTAAATTGAAGAGGATGTGTATAAATACGATCTTTTTTGTGGATATGTGATTAAAACTCTGTGGATAAAGTGGATAAGTCCAAAGTATTTAAGAATAATCAAGAAGTTATTGTGGGTATCGTTGTGGATAATAAATTTTCATTGAAAGAAAAAAGAGTACCCTTTAGGGCACTCTTTAAGATTCTGACAGCTCTTCCCACTCTGCAAAAAGTGATTCCAGCTCTTGATTGAGCGTATCATTTTCTGTTTGAATGGCTTGGACCTTCTCGTGATCTTGAAAAATATCAGGATCACATAGCAGCTCTTCATTTTCACCAAGTTTGTCTTCGACGACAGCAATGCGTTCTTCAATTTCTTCGATTCTGCGCTGCTTTTGTCTTTCTTTCTTTTTCAGTTCTTTTTCTTCCGCATAAGAAAGCTTTGCCTTTTCTGCTGGCTGGGCAGATTGTTTTTTAACAGGTTCATTTTCTTGAAGTGCTTCCAGCTCAAGTTGTTCATTTTTCTTTTCAAGGTAGTAATCATAGTCACCGAGATATTCTCTTGTTTCTGTAGGTGACAGCTCGAATACTTTCGTAGCGAGACGATTGATAAAATAACGATCATGCGAAACAAATAAGATGGTTCCTGGATAATCAATCAGTGCATTCTCTAAAATTTCCTTACTATCTAAGTCCAGATGGTTTGTCGGCTCATCGAGAATAAGAAAATTGGCTTTTTGGAGCATCAGCTTTGCCAGTGCAAGGCGTGCTTTTTCTCCACCGCTTAATGCATGGACAGGCTTTAGAACGTCATCACCGGAAAAGAGGAAGTTTCCTAAACATGTCCGAATTTCTTTTTCATTCATATGAGGATAGTCATCCCAAAGTTCATTTAGCACTTTTTTCGAAGATGTCAGTTTAGCTTGCTCTTGGTCATAGTAGCCAATCGTGACATGAGATCCAAAAGTGATATCGCCTTTTACGGGTGTTAATGTGTTCGTTAACGTTTTTAAAAGGGTTGATTTCCCGATCCCGTTAGGACCAATGAGTGCCACACTATCCTCGCGTTTAATCTGAAAAGAAAGAGAGGATAGGAGCGGTGTCTTTTCATCATAACTAATATCGAGATCATGCACTTTCAGCACATCATTGCCGCTTTGTCTCGTAATATCAAAATGAAAGTTTGCGGATTTTTCGTCTCCTAAAGGCTTATCTAAACGATCCATCCGTTCGAGCTGCTTGCGTCTGCTTTGAGCGCGCTTTGTGGTTGAAGCTCTTGCCAGGTTGCGATCCACGAAATCCTGAAGCTTTGAGATCTCTTCTTGCTGCTTTTCGTAGAGTTTCATATCACGCTCGAGCTGCTCTGCTTTCAGCTCTAGATACTTACTATAGTTCCCTGCAAACTTTTTCATTGAAGTTCTTGAGACTTCATAGACGTGGTTTACGACTTTGTCTAAGAAATAGCGGTCATGGGACACGATAAGAATAGCGCCTGTATAATTTTGCAAATACTGCTCCAGCCATGATAAGGTATCAATATCTAAATGGTTTGTCGGCTCATCCAGAATTAAGAGTTCTGGTTTCATTAACAAGAGCTTTCCAAGCGCTAGACGGGTTTTCTGGCCGCCGCTTAAGGATTGGACGGTTGTCTCATCTTCAAAATGACTAAAGCCGAGTCCATGAAGAATGGAGCGGACATCTGCTTCATATTGATAGCCGCCTTGATCTTTAAATTCCTGCTGAAGCCTATCATAGGTTTTCATAAGGGCATCCAGCTCAGAACCTGTGGAGGAAGCCATTTTCTCCTCAATGGTTCTCATCTCTTGTTCCATCTCTTTTAAATGATCAAAAACCGATAATAATTCGTCTTTTAACGTACGTGTAGACGTCACATCGGTATGCTGTGCTAAATAGCCGATCGATAGGTCTTTTGGTTTGATGATCTCACCTTGCTCGTAAGACATTTGACCGGCAATGATTTTCAAAAGCGTGGATTTGCCTGCGCCGTTTCGACCTACAATGGCAATTCGATCCCTTGCTTTGACTTCCAATTTTATATTCGTTAAAACGGTATCAGCGCCAAACGATTTGGACAGCTGATTCACTTGTAGAATCATCATGTAACTTCACCTCTGCTATAATATGTTAAGTGTAGCTTATCAGCAGTAAACCGGCAAATGTTACATACAATCGCCATATTCAAATGAAAGACAGATAGGAAAAAATAGTGTATCATTTGAGTGAGGGAGCGTTGAAAGATGAGTCAATTTAGCCACTTTAACGAACAGGGAAGAGCAAAGATGGTCGACATTAGTGACAAATCGTCTACAGTGAGAACCGCCGTAGCTGTTTCAAGTGTTCGTATGATAAAAGAAGTGTTTCATAAAATACAACAGCGTGAAATTGGAAAAGGGGATGTGCTGTCTGTCGCACAGGTTGCTGGCATCATGGCAGCAAAGCAAACATCTACCATCATTCCAATGTGTCATCCGCTTGCACTAAAAGGCGTGGATATCTCCTTTAATTGGGAGGAAGCCGGAAATGCGCACATCCTGAACATACAAGTACAGGTAAAAACAAAAGGAAGTACGGGTGTGGAGATGGAAGCGCTCACTTCTGCTTCAGTATGTGCACTGACCGTTTACGACATGTGCAAAGCGATTGATAAAGGCATGATCATCGGTCCTACCTATCTAATTGAAAAGACAGGCGGGAAAAATGGTGATTTTCACAGAGCATCTGATATTTAAGTTGGAGGACCTTATATGAATATAGATCAGTCAAAAATTCCACAAGCGACAGCCAAACGTTTGCCGCTATATTACCGTTTTTTAAAAAATCTGCATGCATCAGGAAAACAAAGGGTGTCATCGGCAGAGCTTAGTGATGCAGTCAAAGTGGATTCTGCCACCATTCGCCGAGATTTTTCGTACTTTGGTGCACTTGGGAAGAAAGGGTATGGCTATAATGTCGATTATCTCTTGACCTTCTTCAGAAAGACCCTTGACCAAGATGAAATGACCAATGTCATGCTCATCGGTGTCGGGAATTTAGGAACTGCTTTTTTACACTATAATTTCATAAAAAATAATAATACAAAAATTTCAATGGCTTTTGACGTCAATGAGAGTAAAATAGGAAGTGAGATAGGCGGTGTGCCTGTCTATGATTTGGATAAGCTTGAAGAGCATGTTCAAGAGGTAGGAGATATCCCTGTTGCGATTTTGACAGTACCTGCTGTAGCAGCTCAATCCATTACAGATCGTTTGATTGCCCTTGGCATCAAAGGAATCCTTAACTTTACGCCGGCTCGATTGAATGTGCCGGAACACATTCGAATTCATCATATAGATTTGGCGGTTGAACTTCAATCTCTTGTGTATTTCTTAAAGCATTATTCTGTTACGCAGGAGGATTGACGAAAAGGGGTAAAGGGGGTGGAGCAAATGGGTCCGATCGGTCCTGGGAGTTTGATTCTGATTGCGATTGTAGCGCTCATTATTTTTGGGCCGAAAAAGCTTCCTGAATTAGGAAGAGCAGCAGGAGATACATTACGTGAATTCAAAAATGCCACAAAAGGCTTAGCTGATGATCAGGAAGAAAAAAAGAAAAAAGAAGATCAGTAGAATAGGATGAGCTTCATGAATGTCAAAGATATGCCGCTTATGGAGCATATTGTGGAACTGCGAAAACGTTTAGTGGTCATTGCGATGTTTTTTGTCACCTTTATGGTGGCTGGTTTTTTTCTCGCTAAGCCGGTCATTGTGTATTTACAAAATACCGATGAAGCGGCAACACTCACGCTGAACGCATTTAAGCTTACAGATCCTCTGTACGTGTTTATGCAGTTCGCATTTGTCATTGCTTTGGTTTTGACGTGTCCCGTTATTTTATATCAGCTATGGGCGTTTGTGAGCCCTGGCTTATATGATAAAGAAAGAAAGGTGACACTTGCTTATATTCCGATTGCACTGCTGTTATTTTTGAGCGGTGTCGCTTTCTCTTATTTTATTTTGTTTCCGTTTGTCGTTGATTTTATGATACGGATGTCGAATGATTTAAATGTAGAGCAAGTCATTGGGATTCATGAGTATTTTACATTTCTGATGCAGTTAACACTTCCATTTGGCTTTTTGTTTCAGATGCCCGTTGTGTTGATGTTTCTTACAAGACTTGGCATCATCACACCGATGTTTTTATCAAAAATACGGAAGTATGCCTATTTTGTCCTCCTTGTCATTGCCGCACTCATTACACCGCCAGAGCTTGTTTCTCACCTCATGGTCACCTTGCCAATGCTCGTTTTATACGAAGTGAGCATTATCATTTCAAGAGTGACTTACCGCAAAATGCAGCAAACAGAGGAGAAAGAAAGTCATTATGTCTCATAAAAAGGCATCATGATCCAATGAGGGATCACGATGCTTTTTCTATTGTGAAAGAAATTGATTGATCGCATGAAAGAGGTGCTCATAATAGGCGGGCTCATGCGGGACAAAATCATGAACACCTACTTCAAAACTTTCCTCATGTCGTTCTCCGTTTGCATCAACTTTAAAGCCATCGATTCGAATTTTTTCGCATGCTCCTGTTAAAAGCTGCTGTGCATTAAGCAGCTTTGCTCTGTACAGACCAGCGACTTCTTCTTTCTGTAGATGAACTTCCATGTGCTCTTCTTGATTCATATAAAGGTACACATGGCAGAATTCACGGTCGATGAACGAAGGCATATGGATTTCATCCTGTATGACACCTGCAAAGGTGAGGTCCTCAAAAGGGATAGAAAGACCAAGCTCTTCTTTTACCTCTCTTAAGCCATCAGAAGGCTGTTCATCTGCAAGAAGGTGGCCTGCTGCTGTGATATCAAAAAGAGAAGGGAAATCCTTTTTTGCGGGACTTCTTAGCTGAAAATAAAGGTGCACGGTGCCATGTTCCTTTTTAAGAAGCCAGAAATGAAATGTTTCATGCCAAAGACCTTGGGTGTGGACATCTGAACGAGCGGCAGCTCCAATCATTTCATGCTGATCATTGAAGATACGAAGTTTTTCATGTTCCATGAAGATACATCCTCCATAAAAAAACCATTTTCCAACCGCGGAAAATGGTTTTTGATTTATTTTTGCTGCTGTTTTTTGAGTTTGACAGAGAAGGCAAACATTTTAAGCGCGATATTGATATTATAGGCCGCAAACACCATCAGCAAAATGCTGTAAAATGACCACATGTCACCTGGGTTTTGAATGGCCATATAGGTGAAAGCCACACCTACGGCAAAATAAATGATGCCCCATACGACTGGGTTTCTCATGAGAAAAAGCCTCCAATAATCATTTGCATGGTTTGAGATTGTTCTTCAATCATTTTTCTTACAGGCTCAATCTGCACAAGAATGACGAGCGAGTTCATCAGCATATGAGCGCCGATTGGAACAATGATTCGTTTTGTTTTCGCATATAAAAAGGCAAAGGTAAAGCCCATTGCGGTATAGAGCAAGATATGGGGAAAATCATAGTGTACAGCAGCGAAAACCACTGAACTGACAAGTGCTCCAATGAAAAAATTCGTTTTTTCATAAACCACACCAAAGATGATTTTTCGAAAAATGATTTCCTCTAAGATCGGTCCAATCAGGGCGATGACGATCACAAGCCATGGAACTGCATCCATAATGGATAAAATGTTTTGGGTATTTTCAGATTCTCGTCCAATGCCAAATGCATATTGTTCAATCGCTCCTGCAATTGATTGTGCTAAGAGGGAAAGAAAGAACCCCCCAATGATCCAAGCGATTGCCGCGCCGACTGAAGCCGGTTCTTCATTTCGAAGTGAAGCTGTTGGTACAGTCCGAAGAATGAGCAGAATAATAATTAATCCGACACAGAAACTAATGATTGTCCATGTTCCTGACAATTTAGAGAGCTCTGCTTGTGTCATCGGTGTCTGAATGTAACCTAACCACTTCATGATGAACAAATACGGAAACGCAGAAACCTGCACCAATATATACGTTAAGATGATGTACCAATATTGTTTTTTCAAGTAACGAAAACCCCTTTACTAAAAGAACTAGATTTATTGTAACACAAGTCTTCTTTTTCGATGAAAAGGAAAGAATCTGAGATCAAAAAAGATCTTGAAAGCGTAAAAATTTTTAAAGGTTTTCACTTGAAATTGCAGAAGACATTCTTTATTATAATAAATGTGTTAGCACTCACTGGTGATGAGTGCTAAAAAAGACTACATATAAAAATTGAGGAGGTTGTTTCTTATGTTAAAGCCATTAGGCGATCGCGTAATCATTGAACTCGTTGAATCTGAGGAAAAAACCGCTAGCGGTATTGTGTTACCGGATTCTGCAAAAGAAAAACCGCAAGAAGGTAAAATTGTTGCAGCAGGTTCAGGGCGTGTACTTGAAAGTGGTGAGCGCGTTGCGTTAGAAGTAAGCACAGGCGACCGCATTATCTTCTCAAAATATGCAGGCACTGAAGTGAAATATGAAGGCAAAGAATATTTAATCCTTCGTGAGAGCGACATTTTAGCTGTTATTGGTTAATCACATAAAAAACATTGAGATAAATTTTTAAAAAGACTGAGGAGGTTTCGTTATTATGGCAAAAGATATTAAGTTCAGTGAAGAAGCACGTCGCGCAATGTTACGTGGTGTAGATGCACTTGCAGATGCTGTAAAAGTAACTTTAGGACCTAAAGGACGTAACGTGGTTCTTGAGAAAAAATTCGGTTCTCCACTTATCACAAATGATGGTGTAACGATTGCAAAAGAAATCGAATTAGAAGATGCATTTGAAAACATGGGTGCAAAACTTGTAGCTGAAGTTGCAAGCAAAACAAACGACGTAGCTGGTGACGGTACAACGACTGCAACAGTTCTAGCTCAAGCGATGATCCGTGAAGGTCTGAAAAACGTAACAGCTGGTGCAAACCCTGTTGGCGTTCGTAAAGGGATCGAAGAAGCAGTGAAAGTAGCACTTGAAGGCTTGCACGAGATTTCTAAACCAATCGAAGGTAAAGAATCAATTGCTCAAGTTGCGGCTATTTCTGCAGCAGACGAGGAAGTCGGCAGCCTAATCGCTGAAGCGATGGAACGTGTAGGTAACGACGGTGTCATCACAATTGAAGAATCTAAAGGATTCACAACTGAGCTTGAAGTGGTTGAAGGTATGCAATTTGACCGCGGATATGCTTCACCATACATGGTGACGGATTCTGATAAGATGGAAGCAGTTCTTGAAAATCCTTACATCTTAATCACTGATAAAAAAATCACAAACATTCAAGAAATCCTTCCTGTACTTGAGCAAGTTGTACAACAAGGAAAACCATTATTGCTTATTGCTGAAGATGTAGAAGGCGAAGCACTTGCAACTCTTGTTGTAAACAAACTTCGTGGTACATTCAACGCAGTAGCAGTAAAAGCACCTGGATTCGGTGATCGTCGTAAAGCAATGCTTGAAGACATCTCTGTTCTAACTGGCGGAGAATTAATCACAGAAGACTTAGGACTTGACCTGAAATCAACTGAAATCGGTCAGCTTGGCCGCGCTTCTAAAGTCGTTGTGACAAAAGAAAACACAACAATCGTAGAGGGCTCAGGAGATTCTGCTCAAATCTCAGCACGTGTGAACCAAATCCGTGCACAAGTAGAAGAAACAACTTCTGAATTCGATAAAGAAAAATTACAAGAACGTCTTGCAAAACTAGCTGGCGGCGTCGCTGTCATCAAAGTTGGTGCTGCAACTGAAACAGAACTAAAAGAGCGTAAACTACGCATCGAGGATGCACTGAACTCAACTCGTGCAGCAGTTGAAGAAGGTATCGTATCTGGTGGTGGTACAGCACTTGTGAATGTATACAACAAAGTCGCTTCAATCGAAGCTGATGGTGACGTTCAAACAGGTGTGAACATCGTTCTACGTTCTCTTGAAGAGCCAATTCGTCAAATCGCTCACAACGCAGGTCTTGAAGGATCCGTTATCGTTGAGCGCTTGAAAAACGAAGAAATTGGCGTAGGCTTCAACGCAGCAACAAACGAATGGGTAAACATGATCGAAAAAGGAATCGTTGACCCAACAAAAGTAACTCGCTCTGCACTTCAAAACGCAGCTTCTGTAGCAGCAATGCTTCTAACAACTGAAGCAGTCGTTGCTGACAAACCAGAAGAAGGCGGCTCAGGCGGCGGAATGCCAGATATGGGCGGCATGGGTGGAATGGGCGGAATGATGTAACACCCTCGAAAACCCCTTGAAATATAGGGGTTTTTGTTATGTCTTTTTTTAATTGGTCATTTAAAATGAATTCGATTGGCAATAATCATCGAGGTAAACATATTTCCTTGAAACAATCCAAAAGAGAAAGAAACAAAAATTTGCTTCTGTGCGTATGGTACAGTGAGAATAAATTAAGGTTTAGAACACTTTTATTACAAATACAATCTTTTTATTGGTGATAACACTGATAAAGTACCTTTATAAAGGTCTTTATTAAAAATATTATTTGAATTTATAATATAATCAATAAGTAGAGAATTATGAATTTATGTATGAATATCACTATTTATCTGATACATACATAGAAAATTGTTAATGTCTTGTGATGAGCTGTTAGAGTTGGTATTATTTTTATAGAAGCATCTGTTTATTTTTGGAATTTTCGATTACAGGAATAGAGCAGTTATTTAATCCTAACCAGCTATATGAATTGATTCTTCAGAATAAACTATTTAGGGAGGAATTTTGTGAGTAGTATTAGAATAAACGGAATACAAGTTAAAAATTATCGATCATTTGGTAAAGAGGAAACAATCGTTTTTCCAAAAAAGGATAACAAGAAGCCAATTGCAATTGTTGGATACAATAATGCCGGTAAAACTAATCTGCTCAATGCTATTTTATATGGGATTACAGAAAGGTATATAAATAAAAATACATTTACTCGTGATGATTTTCATAATAGAGATTTGGCCAACATTCCCTATATAATGACGGGTATTGAGAGTAGTTCAGAATTAAAGGCAGATGGAAAATTTGCTGATTTATCAGGTTATCATTTTCTTGAAATAAATTTGGATGGGGAAGTTATAGAAAATGCTAAAATTGAATCTTTTAAAGATAGAGAAAGAAACGATAAAAATTGGGGTGCGTATGGAGCATCCAAATATTTTAAAATTTTTTATATAAATTTCCACGAGATAAAGAAAGAGATTTCAACTAAAAAAACTAGTTGGGGGAACCTTACTTCATTTCTTGCAAAACACATTAAAAGTATTGTGGATACAGATAAAGAAATGCAGAAAAAAAAAGATAACTTTAAAGAAGAAGTAAAAAGCTCTACAGAAAATATACTCAAACAATCGTTATTAAATGATTTCATAAAAAAAATTCAACTGAATTATTCGAAAAACCTTAGAAATAATAATTGTAATATAGAATTTGGTTTACCAGAATATGAAGATATTTTTTTAGAAATGGTATTTAAGATAGGATTAAATGGGGATACTGAAAATTTGATTCCTATTGAACATTTTGGTGATGGTTATATTTCAATGTTTGTAATGGCAGTTATACAAGCAATTGCAGAAACGAATACTGAAGACGAGTGCCTATTTTTATTTGAAGAGCCGGAAAGTTTTTTACATGAAAATCATCAGGAATATTTTTATAAGGTTGTGTTATGTGGACTTGCAGAAAATAATCATCAGGTTATTTATACTACACATTCAGATAAAATGATAGACATCTTTGACACCAAAAATATAATTCGATTAGAGTATGACGAGATAAAGAAGCAAACAGAGGTTAAATATAATAGACCAAAGACAGATTTTTTATCAGAAATTGAAGTTACTGATATTAAAGATGATAATATAGTCGAAAAAATAAGGGATTACAACAACTATATTAAAATTATTGAACCAAATTTAAATAAGATAATTTTTAGTAGGAAAGTTCTGCTTGTTGAAGGCCCAAATGATATGATGGTCTACAAAGAGATTATACGTAAGAAAGTGCTAGAAAAAACAAATGATGAAAAATTCTCTAATTCTTATTTAAACTTTAGAAACATAGCTGTTATCCCTCATCATGGGAAAATTACAGCTTTGGTACTAATCAAATTATGTAAGCACTTAGGTATAGACTACTTTGTTATTAATGATTTTGATTTTGAAGAGGACTTTGTTAGTGAACTTAATTTTAGTACAGAAGAAGAGTATAAAGACAGTGATTTTTATAACAATGGCATTGAAAGGATTATAGCTTATAACTCAAAAGGTGAGGATTTAAAAACAGTAACAAAAAAAGCAATGATTACAACAAATTGGAGACTAATAAAAGAGTCAAAATCTAAACAAATACATTTTAATGTACCGAGGTTGGAAAATGTGATTGGTTATGATAAGAATGATAAAAATAGTTTTGGAATTTGGGATACTATAAATAATATGGAAAATTTCAAGGAGGAACTCTTCCCTAAAGATTTAATTGAATTTTTAGAGATTAATGAAATTCAACCTATTTAAATATATACCATGCTCCTATCCTCTTAGGAACGTGGTTTTTTATTTTCGTTTTGAATTTTTTTCTCGGTTGCCTAATTATTAATGATCAGGTAGTCTTCCAAATACTTGTGCTTGATGTTTATTTGTTATTGATTTTTTTCACTTTCTTTAAAAGAGCTACTAGAAAAAAGAGATGCTTCATGTTTTTAGAATTAGCTTTTAAGAAAAGAGGGAAGAATACATGCATATCCCATCATTTTTTCGAGTGAAAGATATGAAGAAAATCAAATCATTTATTCAATCTCATTCATTTGCTACAGTTGTGACCACAACGAATGAAAAGCCCATTGCGACACATATTCCGGTGAGTTTTCATCAAGTTGACGATTCGTATGTGATCTCAGGGCATATGGCGATTGGAAATCCTCAGTGGAAAACGTTTGAAGAGAAAGAGAAGGTGCTCATCATCTTTCAAGGGCCGCATGCATACATATCTTCTTCATGGTATGAAAAAGAAGCAGTACCTACATGGAATTATCAGGCTGTTCATGTTTATGGAAAGGCGGAACTGCTTGAAAAAACGGAACTGGTCAAGGAATTAACCTCGATGCTGGAGACATACGAAGGCCGCAGAGAACAGCCGGTGTTATGGGATACGTTGTCTGAGGAACTGTTAGAGAAGCAAATGAAAGGCATTGTAGGCTTCAAAATCATTATAGATGAAGTTCAGGCTGCTTTTAAATTAAGCCAAAATCGCCACGAAAGGGATTATGCCCGCATCATTGAACAGCTGGAAGAAGAGGGGGAAGTGGAAATGGCTGAGGCGATGAAAAAGAGTTCCATTTAAGAGACTTCTCGAAAGATTAGTTATCCTTATGGCGTAATAAATTGAATGAAACGTTACTTATAAACAAAAACACTTTCTTCTAGGAAAGTGTTTTTTAAGTGTTGATAAAAAAAGCCCTCATCATTCAAGGGCATTAGTGAAAGTTTATTTTACTTTAACTGTGAATGTCACGTCTTTACTATTCATGTAATCGTCAGTTGTGACATTTCCAAATTTCAGCTTTAATTCTTTGATGTTTTTAATGTTGATCTCTATGCCTTCAGGAGCTAAAAATTGAATAACACCATCTTGTTTAACGCCACCTTCAACTTCGCCACCGATATCACCATCAGTCATAAACATATTCGCATCTAATTGCATGCTTCCAGCTACAACTTTACCTTGATCTGGATAGAAGTTTAGAACTTTATCTGTCGTATTTTCGATATTCATTCCAACATTGATTCTATCCTTCATAATTTTAATTTCGCCAAGGTTTACTTTCATTCCTTGAGCAGTTGTTTTGTGTTTGCTCGCATTTATTTTCTTTGAACCATTGTCTTTTTTGTTTTTTGATTGTGTTTTTGTGCTTGTAGACTCTTTTTCTTTAGATGCACCTGTAGACACATCTTCTGTTGAGCCGCAAGCAGCCAGTGTAAATGTTAGCCCTAAAGCTAAAAATAAAGCATAGAATTTCTTCAAAATGAAAATCCCCTTTTGTTTAATTTATATAAGCGTCATGTGCTTATACATTGACCATGACTATTATAATAGGATAAAAGTACTTGTAAATCAACAAAAAATGATAAAAATAGAAATAATTGTTTTGGAGTGTTTTTTTATAAACCGGTTAGCTTAAAATTACATAAAATCCACTTCTTGTGACTTAAATCGAAGTTGAATTTCCTTATAATAGAATTATTATAAGGGATTGGGAGTGATTGAGATGGATGGTTCGTCAATCAAGACGGTTAATAGAGAGGATCAACATGAATTCTTGTTTCTGAATATATCTTCAAATACAGTTGGGGCTCTTTCAAAGGAATCTGCTGAGAGGATTCTAAGGGGGAGGGATACCGATGAAATACACCAATTGATGTATGTTCCTATTGAAAATTATGAAGACCTCAAATGGCTGATTCATACTTTGCATAAAGCCATCATGGATGAAAAAGATGTACGTGTCGTTCTTGAATTGGCTGATCTACTCTATTTCTTTGTTGTCCCTGCTTACAAAGAAGAATTGATGAGCAAGAAAGATTTGTCACACATGGTGAATGATATATTATTTATGTTGGATCTTTGGACAGATGAAAACATAATAGAGTTAGTTAATTCCATTCAATATGAATTAAAAATAGTAGAGAGAAAAGGCTTGTAGAGCAATCTCTACAAGCTTTAATCTCTTATTATGCAGTTGTGTTATTGACGACAGGCTCTTTTCTAAACACGCCCATGCAGCCTGCAATGATGATTAATACAGCTGGTAGGATGAAGAACATAGAAATAGAAATAATGCCACCCACAGCAGATACCAATAATAAAATTCCACCAAGCTTTGCTTTTTTCTTTACGATGACAGATGCGACAATGGCAAGAATAGAGAAAAGCATTGCTGCCCAGCCTAACCCTGTAATTTCACTTGTGCCTGAATCACTAAATGCCGCATCGATTCCTCCGAAAGCAAGAGCGAACATTGCGCCGAAAAATCCGAAAATACCTCCAATTAAACCTAAAACAAATTCTGTCGTTCTTTTCATAATACTTTCCTCCGATATGTAAATAAGAATTATTGGTACTTAAGAACCAACACAATCTTACTAATCGGCATTCTTTTCATAAAGTTAATAGTTTTGTTAAAAAAAAGAAGAAAATCCATAAAGGATTTTCTTGTCCAGTTATTAGGCTCTTTCCCAAGTGATTTTTGTTTCATTTGTTTTTTTCGTTCCCTTTGCGAGCACTTTGCCGTTTTCTTGTTTCACGGTGATGTTTAGGTCATAAAAGGAATAGAGGGCGCCGAGGCTGTCATTTTCCGGTTTATGAAGATTGTTTTCTTTTTCAGTTGATGCTCCAATGGCCAGCGTTTTGGCAAAGTTTAAACCGATGACTTCAGCGTAATCACTATTGGTATCAGAGGTAGCCGTTACGTTTAAAGAAATGATTTTTTTCTTTTGATCCACGGTGATGTCAGTGTCTTCGATGAGTTTAGATTGCTCCATTACTTCTTTTGTTTCTTTTTGAATGCGTTCATTAATCGTTGGAAGTGCCTTAGATTCTGGTTTTTGTTCTTTTGTTGTATTTGAGCAAGCTGCTAGAATGGAGAGACTTGCAACTAGGCTCATGAAAACAAGTAGACTTTTTTTCACGTTCGTTCTCCTTTTTTCGTCGAATGTTGTATGTTTATGTTACCACGAATCTTTGTTTTGATTAAAAGAGAAGTGTTGATAAGCTGTGAACAATAAAAAGCACCCTCTATCGGGTGCTTTATTTCTTATTGTGCTGAAAGGCTTGTACTTAATGGGATAGAAGAAATGACGGTGAATTTAGGAGCTGCGGCACCAGATTCTAAATTTTTACGTGAAAGCGATGATTTGATTGACCCATCCCAATTTTTATAGACACTTCCTGATGTATTTGCACGAAGCTGTACATTCGAAAAGCTCGCTTGTGAATAGCTGTTTGTTCCATTATCCTGCACGCCGTGTACCATTTTGACAACATCAAGGTTTTTCAAACGGCTAGGGTTGTAAACAGGCTGCTTATAGCGCAGTTTCCCATTGACATACAGTGACACCGTGCCATCACCATTGTTGATGAGCTTTAAGTTGACACGATCGCCATCCTTTATGCTCTGATCATATTCACTGTTCCAGTATTGACTGCCGCCTTGTGAACCGCTGCCAAGAAAGACCTTATAGCCGGAAGACGTTTTTGAAATACCGCTCTCTACAACGGCAGAGCCGAGACCGAGATACCAGTCCGCATAGCCGTTTTTAATGGTGGCTGTTTTCGGCAGGACAATATCAGCAGAGATACCTGACCATTTGGCTTCATCTGTTTGTGTCACAATGGCGCCGTGACGAGGACTAGCCGCTGAGGCAGGAAGACTTGAAAACATCAAAACGAAGGTTAAACTTACACTCAAAACGATGAACCACTTTTTCATGAAAATTCCTCCTTAAATTTGATTCACTTTCATTATATAAAATGAAGGAGGGGGGCTGCTTACAATGTTCTGACTGTTTTTGGTAGTATTTATGAACTTAATCGGTCATAAAGTGGTCAACTTGTATTTGAATTGTAATGTGTCTGTAAAATAACTGGGTTCATCTTCATGTATAATGAGTGCAGAAACCAAAAACGGAGGATTTCTTAATGAATAAAAAGCTTATCACGACAATCGTAACAGTAGCTAGTTTATTTTTAGCATTCAGTTTCTCACATGGAGCAAGTGCAAAAAAAGTAAGCGGCAATATTACTTGGTATAATGGTGTCGGCAAAAAAGGCGCAGATGGAAAAAAACTCGGTCATTGGGATGCAGCAACTAAAATGGGCTTTGACGTACCGAAAAAAGGTACAAAACTAAGAGTGACAACAAAAGCGAAACCACATAAAGTGATTACAGTATATAAATATGATGTAGGCAGAATGCCAAATGCTGTACTAGACGTAAGTCCAAAAGCATTCAAAGCACTTGGGTATAAAACAAGTAAAGGTGTCGTAAAAGGGCATTACACTTATTAATACATAGGCATGCAAAGAAGCGGGAAAAGTTTATTTTCTGGCTTCTTTTCTTGTAGAGAGGGTCTGAAAGGCAATGAAAAAATCAACATGGTGGATCATCACAGTCATTGGCGTCGCAGTGATTGCGGCAGTTATTTTCTTCATGATGAAGCCGGGGCAAGAGGCAAAACATGCAGGGAAAGTCAAAACAAACCAAGATGCAAAAGACGAATTGCTCGTTTCATTTACAGATCAAAAGTTACACAATACTTATTACTTGCACGATCGGGCGCTTCATACGGAGAAACTGACAGCATATCCTTCGATTGCTTATGATTCTACGAAACAGGTTTTATATTACACGTATACGGATGAAGACACGCAAAAGGTGAGTATTCGGGAATTAAATGTGAAATCTGAAGAAGAAAAAACACTGTTTACGAGTGATGATTCCATCGACAGTATGAGACTGTCTGGTGACGGAAAGAAGTTATTTCTAAGGTATAATAAGGATTCTGGAGAGCAATTTTTTGTCGCATCTTTTGATTTGAAAACACACAAAATGAAGGAGCTGTATCCGGAAAAAAGCAAGGATGATACGGTGAGTTCTTTTGCATATGATCCGACTTCAAATGATTTGGCAATCCAGCATTATTCTTTAAAAGAAGATTATCAAAAAACCGATGAAGCAAATGAAAAGGGCAGAGATCCTGAACCAACAACCATGAAGATCACCCTTCAAACAGGTGAGAAGGGGAAACGCATTGCACGTATCTCACAAGCGATCAATGATATTTCATTTTCTCCAGATCATAAGAAATTGATTTATACAGAAGTAAAGGTTCGTAAAGAAAAAGAAATATCCTCGATTAAGTTGCTTGATGTAGAAACAGGAAAAACGACGACACTCGTTAAAAACAGCCAGGATGTTCATATTTTAAGTGCTGCACAGCCGCAATTTTCTACGGACGGGTCGTCTGTTTATTTCTTAGGTGTTGCAAAGAACGCAAAAGAATTAAAGGATGACACCGGACGAAAGGCGAAGGTAAGAACGATTTTTGAATACAATATGAAGAAGAAAACAGTGGAAGCCGCTTGGGAGAAGGATGGCGGAATCGTTAACAATTTCACTGTCAATCGATAAAGGAAACGTTCAGTTATTTATATAACTGGACGTTTTTTTATTTTGTCACTTGAAATGCTGGAGAAATGGTGGATTTATAGAAGGAAAATCAGTTTTTAAGCAGTGATACGAGTGCTATTTTCTTATTTTGCTTATGTGACAGAGGAAAAGAAAAAGAGTAATATGAATGAACATAAAAAAACGAGAGGACTGATGACATCTCGTTTTCTCTGTTTTATTTGTTTTCATCTAATAAGTTTTGAAAGATAAACAGGGCATTAATGGAGTGAGGGAAGCCAGCAACCTTTGTACAGTGTTTAATAATCTCCATAATCTCTATGACAGAAAGTCCGATATGTAATGCTTGTTCAAAATGAGTCTTTAAGTCTTCATCACAATTGCCTTTTGTGATGAGGGAAGATAATGTGCTGATGGCCTTTTGTTTTTCATCTAATATGAAGTGGTTGAATTCTTTTTGTTCACTGAGTTCAATGGTTAGTTGTTCAATGTTTGACCGAATGCTCTCGTTCTCATGAATTGAAAGCTTCTCTCTGTTACCTGCCGCTGTTTCTTGTTTGACCTGGCAAGTCTCTTTTTCTTCATTCAAATTGAACTCCTCCGTTTTTTATCGCAATTTTCCATTTGTTCGTTCATTATGGCATATGTGCCTTTTGATAGATGTAATGGGTATATAGTAGTATTATCGGTTTGCTGCGTCAACTTTTTAAGTATGGAATGCTCCTTAAAGGAATGATTCATGCGATTTATTTTTCCATTTTGAAATGGATCATAAAAGGGCTAATGAACTGATCGTCTGTTAGCCCCTTTGTGATCAGCGTTTTCATACAAGTTCTACGCATTTAGCGGAAGAGTGGTTTCATTTTTACTGAATGATATCCATCGGCCTCATCATGTCATAATCTTCATGTTCTAAAATATGACAATGCCATACATATCGGCCGCTGTATGGAACAAATCGAGCAACAATCCGAATGACTTCACCTGCATGCGCCTGAATGGTGTCCTTGTAGCCTTGTTCATGTAAAGGAGGCGCTTCGTTTGGTCCTGTATACACGATTTCTCCTGTCGATTGATAGACTTCTGTATCAAATGGCCTTCTGTCTAAAACCCTAAATTGAACAAGGTGCAAATGAATAGGGTGTGTGCCCCTGGTTGGATTGACGATGGACCAAACCTCTAGACTGCCAAGACGAGGATTTTCCGTGACAGGGTCATTCCAAAATTGGTTATCGAGCAATAGGATAGGGCGGCCGTATTTATCCTGTGTGCCGGTAAGCGTGAGTGTACGCTCTCTATCAGCTTGACTTGGCCGAAGCGGTGGCAGCGGTTTGAAAATCGGACGTAATGTTTTAGGTACTCTCCCTTTTAGTGGACGCGTGACTTTGAATTGCATAATGTTCGCATCTGTTTCAGGATTCACATCCTGTCCGCAGCCGGCTGTATTTTTGAGAGTGATTGTTTTGTTTTCATAAGCTGAAAAGTCGATGATGACATCGAAACGTTCAGCAGGTGCGATGCTAAAGGATTGATGGCGAACGGGTCTTGGCAAAAAGCCCCCATCGGAACCAATTTGCAAGATTGTGGCGTCGTTATCTAGATGCAGCTCGTAAGTTCTAGTATTGGACGCATTTAAAATACGAAAACGGTATTTTCGCGGCTCTACTTCTAAATACGGCCATACTTTTCCGTTGACTAAAATTGTTTCTCCGCAAAAAAAGGGCACGATGGATGGGTCTGGTATGTCACTGTCCTCTGGCGTGTTGTTTGGTCTGCTAGGATAAAACAGTGAGCCATCCTCCTGAAATGTCCGGTCCATAATCATTAAAGGAATGTCGTAGTCATCTTTCGGCAGCTCTAAGGACTTTTCAAATGCATCTGAGATCAAATAAAACCCAGCTAAGCCGGCATACACATTTAGTCGTGTCAGTGCCATTGCATGATCGTGATACCACAATGTACAGGCTTGCTGATGATTTGGGTAGACGTAAGTCTCTCTTTCAAAAAAAGGCCCGGTTGCTTCATAATCCCGTGAAAACCAGGCCTCTGGGTAGCCGTCACTGCTTGCTGGTGTGACGCCGCCATGCAGATGAACGACTGTTTTGACCTCTGGTTCATCGTGTTGCCCATGGTGAATGGTGTGATCGACAGGCAGAAAATGTTTCAATGGCAATTTGTTCATCCATTTCACTTTGACCTTTTCATTTCGGTTGGCTTTAATGGTTGGACCAGGCAAGCTGCCATTATAGGTCCATAGCTTGGTTGGGGGCAGGTCTCTATGAACTTTTAAGAATACCTCCTCCATAGCAATTTCATAATACGTTTGTCTTGGGTTCTTTTTGACGGGCTTCGCGACTTCTGGAATTGGAAGCTCGTCAACAAATTTTTCTAGGTTCATGTTGACTAATCCTCACTTAAATACAATTTGATACAGTATAAGTGCGGACATCAAAATAGGTGAATAAAATAAAAAAACCCGCTTTTCAGCGGGAGAAATTACGGGTGTTTATTTTCAAGCGCCGCATTTGAAGGCACTTTTTTATTCGGTTTAAAGATGAAATAAGCAGCTAGCACGCTAAAGGTAATGATACTCGTCAAAATGAGCTGTGGCCGCATTGATTCGATAAACAGCATCGATGCCAAGATGGCACAAATAACCAAAATGGTAAAGTACGTGAGGTATGGAAACAGCCACATTTTGATTTTAAGCTGCTCTGGATTTTCTTTTTCGATTTTACGACGCATTCTTAATTGTGAAACGGCAATGACCAAGTAGACAAGAAGGGCAATGGCACCAGATGCATTGACTAAGAACAAAAAGATGGTTTCAGGATAAAAGTAGTTCATCATGACGGCAATGTAGGAAAAGAAGGTACCTGCGACTGTAGCCGCTACAGGAACACCACGTTTGCTGATTTTCATAAAGCGTTTCGGCGCTTCGCCTCTTTCTGCTAATGAATAAAGCATTCTGGACGTTGTGTACAATCCGGAGTTTAAACATGATAGAACAGCTGTTAAGACAATGACGTTCATGACTTGAGCGGCTGATGGAACACCGATGTATTCTAATACCGCAACGAAAGGGCTTGTTAAAATACTTGCGGAATTCCACGGGAGCAAGGTGACAACGACAGCAATAGATCCGACATAGAATACGATAATACGCCATACAACAGAGCGAGTGGCTGTCGTCACAGATTTAACTGGGTCTGCTGATTCACCAGCCGCTATGGCCACAATCTCCGTTCCCATGAAGGAAAAGATGACGACGACGATTCCGAGTAATACAGAGCTGAATCCATTTGGAAGGAAACCGCCATTCCCTGTTAGATTGGCAAGACCTGAAGTATGATGACCGCCAAAACCAAAGATAAATGCAAAACCAATAAGTAGAAAGAGAATAATGCTGACGACTTTAATCAATGAAAACCAATATTCAAATTCGCCAAAAGATTTAACAGAAAAGATATTTGTTAATGTTAAGAGGATTGTGAGGATAAGACTCGTGAGCCAAACAGGTGCATCTCCATACCAATATTGAATAATGGCAGCACCGGCAATGGCTTCGATGGCGATGACGATCACCCAGAAGAACCAGTAAAGCCAGCCGATTGTAAAACCGGCCCATGGACCGATAGCATCGCTCGCATATTGTGAGAAAGAACCGCTTGTTGGATAGGCACATGCCATTTCTCCAAGCATTCTCATAATAAAGATCACCAGAAGTCCGGCAAAAGAATAGGAAAGAATGGATCCAGGCCCTGCAGAATGAATGACAGCGCCGCTACCAACAAATAGCCCTGCCCCAATGACCCCAGCAATGGAGATCATCGAAATATGTCTTGTTTTAAGGTTTTTTTGAAGACCGTTTGTCATGTTGGACATTTCTTTACCTCCAAACACTTCTCTTTAATAGAGAATTTGTTTTTAGAATATTTTAAATTTTATCACACTGAATTGTCATTCAGCATTGGACAGGTTATCAAACTGACATTTCAAACCTCTTAACATGATGTTAAAAAGTAGAAAGGATTTGAGAGATTATGTTCCCTCTTTTCCCTCTGTTTATTTTTAAAATAGCATAAAAAAGAAAGTGGGGAAGTTGTGTCTCAAAATAAAATTATTCTGATAATTCCCCTGAGGAGAGAGATTTGACGATATGTCCATTTCGAAGAGAATTGAAAAAGGTTGATGGGAGTAGGTCTTGAGGTCATTTGACCTTATAAAAATAAGTTTACTTAGGTCAACACATTTCTATTTATCCTATTTTGCTGACATAAGCGAATCATGTTGCTGTAGACCCACACGGGCTTTGCTTTGTAAGATAAATAATAGAAAAGTGATGTGTGAGGAGGCGCGGCGACATGGAGCGCTATAACGAATTAAGACAAGGTGAAACAGGTGCTTGGGTCAGCATCATTGCCTATGTGATCTTATCTGCGGTCAAACTCATTATTGGGTACGTGTTTCATTCAGAGGCCCTTTCGGCAGATGGATTGAATAACACGACGGATATTATTGCATCCCTTGCTGTGTTGATTGGGCTGCGTATTTCTCAAAAGCCGCCTGATGAAGATCATCCATACGGTCATTTTAGAGCGGAAAATATTGCGTCTCTTGTGGCTTCTTTTATCATGATGCTTGTTGGGCTTCAGGTTTTGCTGAGTGCAGGCAAGTCGCTCTTCTCATCTGAGCATCAAACGCCGGATATGATCGCGGCCTGGACGGCAGCAGGAAGTGCTGTTGTGATGTACGGTGTGTATATCTATAACCGCAATCTGTCCAAACGGATCAATAGCCAGGCTCTTCATGCGGCAGCTGCTGATAATAAATCAGATGCGTATGTGAGTATTGGAACATTTGTAGGAATCATAGCCTCTCAATTTCAGCTGGCATGGATTGATACGCTTGCAGCGTTTGTCATTGGCTTAATTATTTGTAAAACTGCGTGGGAGATTTTCAGAGATGCCTCTCATTCGTTAACAGACGGTTTTCATATAAAAGATATGTCTAAATATAAAGAGACCATTGAAGCAACACCAGGAGTGGGCGATTTAAAGGATATTAAGGCGCGTTATCTTGGAAGTACAGTTCATGTGGATGTAGTGGTTGAGGTCGAACCTAACTTGAACATTGCAGAAAGCCATGATATTGCAGATGAAATTGAACGCAGAATGAAGCAGGAGCATGATATTTTACACTCGCATGTTCATATGGAGCCAGCAAGTGAGCCGAAAGAAGAGAAGAAGTCTTTTCCATCGTGAGAAGGCTTCTTTTTTATATGTGTTGATGTTATATGCAAATGGGCGTTGTATGGTAAAGTTAGACTATATGAAATTTGACAGAAACGTGATAGGAGGATCAGGATGGCATTTGATGAACCGATGCATTCAGATTTACAAAAAATCGTAGATAACATCAATAAAGTCATGGTTGGGAAAAAAGACATTGCGATATTAAGCCTTGTTGCGATTTTGGCGAAGGGGCATGTGCTGCTAGAGGATGTGCCTGGTGTAGGGAAGACGATGATGGTGCGTGCTTTGGCAAAATCCATTGGCTGTGAGTTTAAGAGAATCCAATTCACTCCTGACCTTTTGCCTTCAGATGTAACAGGCGTGTCGATTTACAATAAAAAGACAAATGAATTTGAATTTAGGCAAGGACCGATCATGGGGCAGATTATTTTGGCTGATGAGATCAACCGGACCTCTCCTAAAACACAATCAGCATTGCTTGAAGCGATGGAGGAAGGCAGTGTCACAGTGGACGGAGAAACGATGCCGCTTGCGGATCCTTTTTTCGTCATGGCGACCCAAAATCCAGTGGAATATGAAGGAACTTATCCGCTGCCAGAAGCGCAAATGGACCGGTTTTTATTCAAGCTGCAGATGGGATATCCGACTATGCTCGAGGAGCTGGAGGTGCTCAATTTGCAGGAGAAGAAATCACCGATTGATACGCTCCAAGCTGTCATGACAAAGGAACATATCCATGCGTTGCAGCAGGCTGTTCAGACCATTCATGTGGATGCATCCATTAAAGAATATATTGTTGAAATTGCTCAAGCGACGCGTAAACACCCATCTGTTTATCTAGGTGTAAGTCCAAGGGGATCGATCGCCTTGATGAAAGCGGCACAGGCGTATGCGCTTTTGAATCAGCGTGATTATGTGATTCCTGATGATGTACAGTATTTGGCGTCTTATACATTACCGCATCGTATGATTTTGACATCAGAAGCGACATATGAAGGGAAGAAGGCGGAGACACTGCTGCGACAAATGCTTGAGCAAATTGGCGTGCCAGTTCAAAAGTCGATGACTCAATGAAGTCACGTAATCGTTTAGCCGTTTCATTATGGTTACGGGTGATGATGCTCATCATGCTCACTGCGGCAGCCTTTTGTTATGCCATGTTTCAGGGAGGGTTTGTGAGCTGGTTCCTTTTTTATGCATTTTTACCATATGCTTTGTATGCATTGCTGTTTGCGCTCGTTCCGCTGCGCGTGACAGCCAAGAGGACATTACAGCAAACCCGCTTGAAGGCGGGGGATGTGCTGTCCGTTGACCTTGAAATCAAGCGGACCCATCCATTTCCGTACGTTTACGTCATGATAGAGGATGCTCCGCCAGAGACCTTTCACTTACAGGAACAGATTGAAATGAAGCAAATGCTTTTTCCCTGGTTTCGGAAAACATGGCGATTTTCCTATCAATTGAATGATGTCATGCGGGGAGAGCATCATTTGACAGCCGTTAGAATCAAAACGGGTGATATGTTTGGGTTTGTTGAGAAAGAAATCATCATTCCGTTAGAGAAAAAGCTGCTTGTCTACCCCAAAGTGCTGGATATCCCAGTAGAGCCTGCTGAGTCAGTGAATGAAAACGGAGGCAAAGCGGTTCACTCGTGGTTAAATGAACCGGCCCATGTGACAACAGGCGTACGGGAATACCAGCAAGGAGACCGGTTTGCTTGGGTGGACTGGAAGACGACAGCCAGAAGAGGCCAATTGATGACAAAGGAATTTGAACAGAATCAATCAAAGGACCTTGTCGTCTTTGCAGATTTTACCGACAAAGCTGTTTTTGAAACAGTCGTCTCTATTACAGCATCTGTTCTTCAAACGGCTGTGAAAAAAGGAGTGCCGTCAGGTCTTGTCCCTCTAGGAGATCAGCATGCCTTTCGAGTCGAACAAGGAGAACTTCATTTACAGGACATGCTTTATTATTTAACAAGGGTGCAGCATCAGCCTTCCCGCGCACTAGAATATAAACCGTTAGCAGCGAGTGAGTACCAGCATTCAGGTAAATATGTCGTCACGGGTCAGCTGCAGGAGGAGCTTGCGGCAAGTCTCTTTGGAAATCGAAACAGAAAGAATATCACCGTGCTTTTAGTGAAGAAAGCCGCTGACCATTTGACGACAAAAGAAAAACAGCTTGTAGACCGGCTCAAGGCCTCTGGAATACGCATCACCCTTTTATTTGAAGACCGGCTGCACGAAAGAACTGTGAGGTGACAAACATTTATGCTGCATACGCATCTGCGGCAAAGCCGTTTTGAATTGTTCATCTATTATGCTGTAGCTTTTCTGCTGCTATGGGAGTGGCTTCGTCCACTTCAAGATTTTACAGAGACGAGCCATACGTCTTATTTCATCATTTTTATCGGGCTTACGTGTTTGTTTACGTTCTTTCGTCTGAAGTGGTATGTGACGTTTCCTATTTGTGCTGGACTGATTTTGCTCGCCTTATATTTGATCTTTTATCAATCAGCGCCAGGCTATCCCGCAGCTTTGTTTGCTGATATCAAGGATAATATCACCTTAATGAGCATGGGCATGTGGAGTGACATGTATCCGTCTTTCCGCACATTGTTGTTTTATATTTTGCTGTGGCTGCTTGTCTACTTGCTTCATTATTGGGTGGTTTATCAGCAGCGTATCTTTTTCTTTTTACTGATGACGATTGTCTATGTCACGATTCTTGATACGTTTACGCCATATGATGCGACCTTTGCGATTGTTCGTATTATGGTATTTGGCTTTTGTTTGCTTGGATTGCTGTATTTTGATCGACTGCGTTCAGCTGAGGGAGTTCGGGTGTCACAGAAAGCGCGTCTAAAGTGGTTTTTGCCCATGCTGGCGCTTGTCCTTCTATCAGCGACACTCGGCGCTTCTTTGCCGAAGTCAGATCCAAAATGGCCTGATCCTGTCCCGTTTTTTAAGGCGGTTACGAATCAAGATGGGACAGCCGGGCAGAATAAAGTGGGATATAGTGCAGATGATTCGGCGCTTGGCGGACCGTTTAGTGAGGACCGCACACCTGTCTTTAAATGGAGCGGAAAGGAGCCGTCTTACTTTCGTGTAGAAACAAAAAGTATTTACACAGGAAAGGGCTGGGAGGATGCTTCAAATGATACGAAGCCTACTCGGCTAAAGGACGACACTGTGCCGAATCGGTGGTTTACCAATCGTGTGAAAACAGAGGAGCATGAAACAAGAATCGATATAGAATCGGATTATCGATTTAATCATGCTGTGTATCCTATTGGAACGATCATGCTGACGCCAATGGAAAACATTCCGCTGCAAATCATGGGCAAAACGGAGAAAATTGTCCCGTCTATGCAAAACCCACCTAAAAATTTGGGGAACTATCAAGTCAGTTTCTTATCTCCTACATTTATCCTGGAGGATTTACAGAAAATCAAAGTACCGACAAAGAAGCAGGTGAATCAGCAGGTTGGCCGTGAATACTTGCAGCTTCCATCGTCACTTCCAGAGCGTGTGAAAACTTTGGCAAACAGCTTAACGGAAACGAAGGATAATATGTATGATAAAGCGAAAGCGATCGAGGATTATTTAGGATCTGCGAAGTTTTCATATGAAACGCAAAATGTCGCTGTGCCTGGTCGTAATGAAGATTATGTGGATCAATTTTTATTTGATACGATGATCGGCTATTGTGATAATTTTTCAACCTCTATGATCGTGATGCTTCGTTCAATTGGAATTCCGGCGAGATGGGTGAAAGGGTATACGTCTGGCCAGTTATATGAAACACAAATGGATGGAAACAATGTGTATGAAGTGACCAATAACAATGCGCATTCATGGGTAGAGGTTTATTTTCCAAACAGAGGCTGGGTCACCTTTGAACCGACAAAAGGATTTACAAACCCAGAGACATTTACGAATGAAGCTGTTTCAAGCGATCAAACGGATGATCAAAAGCAAGAAGAAGATCAGTCTAGTTCTGATGCAAGTGAAGATCAGCAGCAAGACCAGCCGCAGCAGCAGGAGACAGAGCAGCCGGCACAACCAAAGGAGCGAGCAGCGCAGGCAAAGCCAAATATGGTGCATGTTGGTTGGGTTATAGGTTATGTGGCAGGAGCTATTGTCCTGCTTGGATTCATCAGCTGGATGCTTTATCGATTCAGAACAAGATGGCTGCCATTCTTTATTGTAAGAAAGGTGAAACGTCTGCCAGAGGATGAAGCATTCTTCTATGCGTATGCAGCTCTATTAAAGCAGCTTGGGCGCAGAGGAATCGAGAAAAAGCCAGGTATGACGCTAAGAGAATTCGCTTCGTTGATTGATGAGAAGAATGGAGATCATCATATGTCAGAGCTGACGCAGTTTTATGAACGTGCGCTCTACCGGCGAGAGGATGCCTCAGCGCTTTGGCAGCAATCGGCAAAGTTATGGGAAAATTTAATAAACAGGAGATAGTCTTGACCGCGTACCTTCCTGTTGTTAGAATAGGTGAATATTAAAACCTTCTAAAATACATGAAATTGAAGCGTTCGGATGTGAGTCTGGGCGCTTCAAAAGCGTGATTCACACTGAGAGCAGGTTTTCTCCTCTCATTTTTTCTGTGCGTTTATAAAAAACTATATTGGACATAGAGGTGACACCATGACAAATTTAGTAAATGAAATGATTTTGGTTCTCGATTTCGGCAGTCAGTACAATCAGCTGATCACACGCCGTATTCGTGAATTTGGTGTGTACAGTGAGCTTCATCCGCACACTTTAACTGCTGAAGAAATTAAAGAAATGGCACCTAAAGGAATCATCCTTTCTGGTGGACCAAACAGTGTTTATGATGAAGGATCTTTCCGCTGTGATGAAAAGATCTTTGATCTAGACATTCCAGTTCTAGGCATTTGCTACGGCATGCAGCTCATGACTCACTATTTAGGCGGGAAAGTAGAAGCGGCCAGCCAGCGTGAATATGGAAAAGCAGATATCCATATTAACGGAACACCTGCTTTATTCAAAGACCTTCCGACTGATCAAGTCGTTTGGATGAGCCATGGTGACCTCGTTGTTGAAGTACCAGAAGGCTTTACAGTCGATGCAACAAGTGCACATTGTCCAAACTCAGCCATGAGCTTAGCTGAGAAGAATTTCTATGGCGTTCAGTTCCACCCAGAGGTTCGTCACTCTGAGTACGGAAATGACCTATTGAAAAACTTTGTCTTCGGCGTGTGTGATTGCGATGGCAAATGGTCAATGGAGAACTTTATTGAAATCGAAATGCAGAAAATCCGTGAACAAGTAGGCGACAAGCAAGTATTGTGCGCACTAAGCGGCGGTGTGGATTCATCTGTTGTGGCGGTATTGATCCACAAAGCAATTGGCGATCAGCTGACATGTATTTTCGTTGACCACGGTCTTCTTCGCAAAGGCGAAGCAGAAGGGGTTATGAAAACATTTAGCGAAGGTTTCAACATGAACGTGATTAAAGTAGATGCGAAAGATCGTTTCTTAAACAAGCTAAAAGGTGTGTCTGATCCTGAGCAAAAACGTAAAATCATCGGTAACGAATTTATCTATGTATTCGATGACGAAGCGGACAAGCTAAAAGGAATCGACTACTTAGCGCAAGGAACACTTTACACAGACATCATTGAGAGCGGAACAGCAACGGCACAAACAATCAAATCTCACCACAACGTAGGCGGTCTTCCAGAAGACATGCAGTTCGAATTGATTGAGCCACTCAATACGCTATTCAAGGATGAAGTCCGTGCCTTAGGTTCAGAGCTTGGCATTCCTGATGACATCGTCTGGAGACAGCCATTCCCAGGTCCAGGACTAGGTATCCGTGTACTAGGTGAAATTTCTGAAGAAAAACTAGAAATCGTCCGTGAATCGGATGCGATTCTACGCGAAGAAATTGCTAACTTCGGCCTTGAGCGCGACATCTGGCAATACTTCACGGTTCTCCCAGACATCCGCAGCGTAGGTGTCATGGGTGACGCAAGAACATACGACTACACAATCGGTATCCGTGCTGTTACATCTATTGATGGGATGACGAGTGATTGGGCAAGAATCCCTTGGGACGTGCTTGAAAAGATCTCAACTCGTATCGTCAATGAAGTGAAGCATATTAACCGCGTGGTGTATGATATTACGAGTAAGCCGCCTGCTACGATTGAGTGGGAATAGTTATAATAGAGCTAGAAACCTTTGTGTATCAAGGGTTCCTAGCTCTTTTTTATTTTTAATTGCACTTTTTCCTTCCGTCTTCATGTGTTCATTCATCATTCCATCCCTTACACACATCAATCGATTGTGAATAACCGGAGTATTTTTCTAATTGTTTTATTGTTAGTTCAATAGCACTGTTACTGCTCCCGCAGGCTGGATAGACTGTCTCAAAACGTTTGAGTGAAATATCTAAATAAACAGAAACGCCATTCTTTATAGCAAAAGGACATACTCCGCCAATTTCATGACCGACCAAGTCAACGACCTCATGAGGAGAAAGCATTTTAGCTTTTGTTTTAAAATATTCCTTGAATTTTTTGTTATCAACTTTTGCATCGCCAGAGGTCACAATTAAAATAGCTTGTCCATTTACTAGAAAGGAGAGTGTTTTTGCGATTCTTTCAGGTTCGCAGCCCAATGCAGAAGCAGCCAAGTCTACGGTGGCACTAGACACTGAAAATTCTTGAATTCGAGTATCCATATCATATTGTTTAAAATAATCTTTTACTGTCTTGATCGACATGATGATTTCTCCTTTTTATTAGTATTGATTTGACATTTTCTCGATTTTAAAATGGTCCTTTTAAGATAAGCGTCATTCTTCTGCTATTATAATCTATTATTTAAACGATATTGATGTGGTGTTAGGTGATACTTTTTCTTAAATAAACGAATGAAATGCTCTACATTTTGATAACCAACGGCTGCCGCAATATGATCTACTTGTGAATTGCTGCCATTGAGCATTTCGCAGGCTTTTTCCAATCTTATTTCTTGTCGAATCTCACTAAATGATTTGCCAAGCTTACGAGCTATATATTTTGACAGGTAAGACTGTGAAAGGTTAAATTCCTCTGCCATCTCCTGGATTGTTATATGCTCACAACATTGCTGAATATATTGGAGCATTTGAATAATACGTATATCACGATATTGTTTCACCTGATTTACGTTCATATGACTTGGTTTGAACCTTAATAAGAGACATAATAATATCTCAAACAAATTATTCATAATCAACTGGTAACTAGGAAACTGATTATAATTTTCTGTAAATAGTTGAAGAGAGCAGTCTAGCAAATGTTTATCCAAGTGACTATGGAAAATAAGAATATTTTTATTTTCTTTTATATACAATGCATTCAAAAAGAATTCTGAAATGACATTATTTCCTTTTAACATTTTAAAAAACACTTTTTGAAAAGTACTCTTACGGATCATGATTTGCATGGCGATTGTATTCTCCATTACAATTGGCTTGTGTATGGTGTCAGGTGGAATAAAGGCAATATCTCCTGATTTTAAAGTCATTTTTTTATCATCCACTTCTACATACATCTCATTTTCCAGAACATAGATCATTTCAAAGAAATCATGGATAGCCGACAATTGAGGCATAAAACGGCTATACTTTCTCACTTCGATATCTTTCTCCTGACCTAACCACATGGTATCTTCCTTTTCAAATTCGTTCTGCCCTTTTTGCAAAAATTCTTCTATATATATTTGCTTATGCATTAAATTGTGTTTATCATAATCCTTCAAAAATAATTGCAATGATTGATTGTCGTGCTTTTTCTGTTGGTATTGTTGATAAAAGATTTCTTGCTCGTTATATTCTCTTAAATATTGCATCACTTCATGTTTTTCAAGTTTATCTTTTTCCATCTACATCCAAACCTCTAGTTTATTTACTGCAACCACCAGGGCCTTCACTGTTGCTTCCATAATATCTTTATCAATTCCAGCACCCCAATGCATTTTTCCTTGATATGAAATTCCAATTTGTGCACAGGCTTTTGCTTGAGAATCCTTGCCCAAAGAATTCTGTTCATAGACTTCCAAAACATACTCGAGATGAAAATATGCTTTTAACGCATTACTGATTGCATCTAAACTTCCAGTGCCAGTTCCTTGTATGTCTATTTGCTGATTATCTCTCAGCAAAGTTAAGGTGACTTCCTGCTTCTCTCCTTTATGAAATTGATAATCAAGCAGCTGGAAATGAGGGTGATAATCAACATACTGTTCTTTAAAAACATGATATATTTCTTCGACAGACAATTCCTTACTTGCCTGATCAGATACTTTCTTCGCTTCATATCCCATGGCTTCATTCATTTGATAAGGAAGTTGAATGCCATAATTTGTTTCTAGTATATAACCTATGCCGCCTTTTCCAGACTGGCTATTGATTCGAATCACATCCGTTTGATAATTCCTACCCAAGTCAACTGGATCTACTGGGATATACGGAACGTCCCATTTATCAACATTATTTTCCTTTCTATATTTCATACCTTTAGATATCGCATCTTGATGTGACCCAGAGAATGCGGTGAAAACCATTTCCCCAGAATAGGGCTGCCTCTCCGGAACAGTGATTTTTGTTAGTTTTTCATATTTTTTACGAATCGCTTCTAGGTTATTGAAATTCAATTTTGGATCATAACCTTGTGAATACATATTCATCGCCAAGGTAATCAAGTCTACGTTCCCTGTACGTTCACCGATACCAAATAATGTACCTTCGATTCTTTCTGCGCCAGCTAGAACACCAAATTCTGCATCACTCACCCCAGAGCCGCGGTCATTATGAGGATGAACAGATAATGTCACACTGTCTCGGTAAGACAGATTTTTGTGTATATACTCAATCTGACTTGCAAAGATATGAGGCATTGAATATTCAACTGTTGTCGGAATATTGATGATTGCTTTATGAGTTGGTGTCGGTTTCCAAATATCTAAAACACTATTACAAATATCTAACGCATAATCAACTTCTGTTCCTGGAAAGCTTTCAGGACTATATTGAAAATAAATATCACTATTTGTTTTTTCGGCAAGTTCTTTTACTAAAATAGCTCCATCAATAGCAATTTGTTTAATTTCATCTTTTGTTTTCTTAAATACTTGTCTGCGCTGCGCTTCTGAAGTCGAATTATATAAATGAACAATCGCTTTCGGTACTCCCTTAATGGCTTCGAAGGTTCGGCGGATAATATGCTCTCTCGCTTGTGTGATCACCATAATCGTGACATCGTCTGGAATCATATGATGATCAATCAGTGTCCGTAATAGCCTAAACTCCGTATCAGAAGCAGCTGGAAATGCGATCTCAATTTCTTTAAAACCTATCTCTACTAGTAACTGAAACATTTCCAATTTTTCTTCTAAGTTCATAGGAATAGGTAATGCTTGATTTCCATCCCGCAAGTCCACACTGCACCATATCGGAGCACTTTCTAATGTTTCTTTCTTCACCCAATCATACGTAAGGTTCGGTGGCAAAAAGTATTTCTTTTCGTATTTTTTGTGGTTAAACATGATCGATTCCTCCTAGAAAATAGAATATAAAAAAAGCCTTTCATCCCCAAGATTTAACTTGGAGACGAAAGACTTCTTCTTACGCGGTACCACCCCTGTTTCATGATAAACAAACATTATCATGCCCTTATTCGGATACAGATTGTTTGATCTGTATCCTTCCCATATAACGGTGGGGTGCCGACCTTAACTACATCAATACTTTTCATTTCACTAAGGCTACTCTAAGGTGAGTTCCCTGCCTTTTTGTTATTGCTTCTCATCAGCCAGCAACTTTCTGAAAACATTTCGGCAAGTACTATTCCTTATCATCGCATTCTCACTTTTCTGATTTTTTCTATTATACCAAGTTTACAAAAAAGAGATAGGGATAGGGATATCTTTTTTAATTGATTTTTTTTGTTCTATGGGTGCTTATCTTTAATCCTCTTCACCAAATAAAATTCCGAGGCCACAAATAAAGGTGAGTGAATTCATAGCGAACAATAAAATCGTACCAATTTTTTTCATGGCAATGAACCTCCTCTTAAATTCAGTCTGCTAGCCTTCAAAATTTAAATTCACTGGTTCATCCTCTAAATGATCCACAGTATTTTGTTCTGTCACTGGCACACTTTCATCTACAATTTTAAAACTAAGTTCGTCCATCCAAATGTGACCTTGACCATGTAGTAATATGCCAAACGCAATGACTTCACTTTTGACTGGAACATCCAATACTACACTAAAATGATTCCAGCCGTTTGTTCCTGTAATTGGGCGGTTCATCATGTTGTCAAACGCAAGAACTTCACCTGAAGAATGGTCAATCCTCATCCATAAACCAGCTGAACCTTTCACATCTTCGCTTTTGACAAAGGCAGAAAATTGAAGGCGTTCCCCTCGGTAACGATCAGACTTAATTTGCTGCATTAAGGTCGCGAATCCTCGTGCTTTTTCATCTATTGATTTTAAATAAGCGGAGTTAGTACCACTGTGTACAATTCTGTTATCCAAACCTGTTTCATAGTCAGATGGGGTGTCCCCCGTCATAATCCAGCCAGTAGGTGTGTTCTGATTTGCAGCCATATTCGTTTCCTCCTTATCAATGACATTCCTTAGTAATCTCCGATAACGTGCGGGTGACATGTCATATATCTTCTTAAAGGCTCTAGTGAAGGATTCCTGTGAACTAAATCGATACTGCAATGCGATATCGATCGCCCTTTGGTTCGTATGAATTAAATCCTTCGCCGCTTGGGTCATTCGCCGTTCCCGTATATAGTCAACAACTGACTTCTTAATCACTTTTTTGAACATACGGTGAAAGTGAAACCTAGAATAACCAGCGTGTTTCGCTAGAGTTTGAAGCGGTAAATCATCTTTCAGATGCTGTTCAATATAATTTAATGTTTCTTGAATCGTTTTCTCATGTTCTTGATAGGACAACCGAGCACCTCCTTGCTTTACGAGTTTAGTATAGCGGAAATGCTCTTTAGGAAACTTGACTTTTTGTGCTATGTTGCAATTTTAGAATTGACCTTCTAGTCCTAGGTTCAGGACTGGGTAGCTGTGTAATGAGTGAAATTTCTGAAGAAAAATTAGAAATCGTCCGTGAATCTGATGCGATTCTACGCGAAGAAACTGCCCACTTCGGTCTTGAGCGCGACATCGGTCAATACTTCTCGGTTCTCCCATCCGTAGAGGTTATGGGTGACGCAAGAACATATGACTACACAATCGGCATCCGTGCTGATACTTCGATTAATGGGATAACGAGTGACTCGGCAAGAATCCCTTGGGATGTTTTTTAAAAGATCTCAACTCGTGTGAATGAAGTGAAGCGTATTAACCGTGTAGTGTATGATATTACGAGTAAGCCGTCTGCTACGATTGAGTGGGAGTAGGAATAAAAAGTTTAAAATTTTTATTGTAAGGCATTCTAGGCATTTTTTATTCTGTGCTAATAATGTGTAAAACAGAATGATAATATTAATTTAATGTAAAATAAAAAGTAAAGGGGTACGAAATGATTAAATATAAGTTTATTGCATATGCTTATGATTTGGAAATTAAAAACACAATGAATAGAGGTATTAAAGTTTTTGAGAATTTAAGAATTTCCAATAACCCTAATAAGGTATCAGAAATATTTCATCCTCTTTTTAGAGATGCAATTGGAAGCCTAGAATATGATTGTCTACTATCGGGTCCATATTTTTATGCAGAAGGAGAAGTTAAAGAAGACTCTCTTTTTGATGAAAAATCAGAATGTGAATTTTTAGATAGTTTTATGAAAAAAGCTCAACTTGTTAACAGCTTTCTTTGGTTAGTTAAAGATAATAGTGTTCGTGTTGAAAAGGGATATATGCAATTGGAAACTGTTAGAGAAGTAAAATTCAGTTCAAATGGAAGAAGTGTAATGTTTTATAACTTGAAAGGTGGTAGAGATTCAATACATTTTAATATAGAAGAATTAAAGTTGCCAGAGGTGTTTTATAAAAATTATTTTGGTCAAGCTGTAGATATTTCAGGTTTGAATAATAAGGATGATTCATTTAAGGAGATTCCAGTCTATGAAACTTCGAGAATCGAAAGAGCTTTATACCTTTTACAAACTGCTAGAGCACAAAATTACTTGCCAGAAAGAATATCGATATTTACTTCTTTATTAGAAACTTTAATTTCAACTAGTAATACTGATGTTACACATAAATTAAGAGAACGAATAGCTTGGTTACTGGGAGAAAGTTATGAAGAACGAGAAGAAATATTTAATGATATGGGAGTAATTTATGGCATTCGGTCTCAGCATGTTCATAATAGTACAGTCCCTAAGGGTACTAGGACAGCAGAAAAACTGATTTTATATGCAGGGAAATTAGAAAATTATGCAAGGGGAGTATTAGTAAAGGTTTTAATTGAAGAAGAAATTGGTGATTTATATCGAAAAAATGATAGAGGAAAATATGATGATGAAAAATTAGAAAAGTTCTTTAAAAGTCTTTGTTTAGGAAAAAGTATATAGAAGATAAAACTTCTAAAACCTTATTTCCCTTGTGTCAATAATAGCACAGCTTAAGATTGTTCATTTCATTCACACGTTTCCGTCTCCATTTTATTGCTCGGATATGGTATGATTACCCTGAATGAGTAAATTCTATTATTGGGAAGTTTGTCAAGTGAATTTAATATTGTAGTAGAAAGAGTAAAAACTGAGATTATTCGAAAATTAAATTTTAAGGTGTGCGAATTATGAATTTAGAAAATACAAAATTAATGATGGAATTATATGAAAGGGGGTCTTCCTTTTATTTTAAAATTCAAGAGATTTATAGAGAAGTTGAAAGTGTTTTAAACACTAGGATACCCCGCATATTTCCATATTATACTCAACATGATGTTAGACATTCATTAAGGATTATGGATTATATGTACGAATTAATTGAAGATGTAAGAGATTTAAATGATTTAGAAATTTCATTAATAATTTATGCTGCATTACTCCATGACATTGGTATGGCTGTGGATGAAGATGAGATACATGATATTAAGAATGGAAAGTTGACATACGAAGGGTTAAATTATGAATTATTGTTACAACAATTTGAACAAGATCATACGCTGGCCATACAGGAGTTCATAAGAGAGGTACATGCATTTAGATCATCAGAATACATTAAAAATAAACTGTCACATCATTTTTTTATACCAGATATGCCAGAAGTGTTTTTTGTTAACGAATTAGCGAAAATTTGTGAGGCACATACAAAGGATTTTTATTGGCTAATAAAAGAACTAGAGGTAAACATTATTAAAGGGAATTATAATTGTAATCTGCAATTTTGTGCAATGCTCTTAAGACTAGGAGATATATTAGATTTTGATAGTTCTAGAACCCCTACTCGTTTATTAGAAACCGCTAAACCCTTAGGATATAGTCTAACTGAATGGAAACAACATTTTGTAATTGAAAATAAACAAAAGATCATTACTAATGAAACTGGAATTAAAATTGTGGAATTTTACGGTAAGTGCGAAGATCCTAAAATTCATCGAAAGATTTTAAGTTATTTAGGTTGGGTAGAGAAAGAAATAAATAACGCTTTGGAGATTTCTGAAAAATTTAAAAATGAACATAAATTTAATTTACATTATAGAATAAATAACTTTATCAAATCTAATGATTATAAATTAGTAGACTTGAAGTTTGAATTCAATTATTTGAATATTGTTGAGATTTTAATGGGAGAAGAATTATATGGAAATAAAAAATTTGGTCTTAGAGAAGTTATCCAAAACTCAATAGATACCTGTAATCTTAAGAGTTTTATACACAAACAAAAGAAAGAGCCGTGGGAAAGTGAATTTCAAGGGACAATAGATATAATTTTAAAATACAGTACTAATGAGTTTATTATAAAAGATAATGGAATAGGTATGGATTATTCCATAATAAAAAGATACTTTTTAGAGTTGGGTTCATCTTACTATAAATCAAAAGAATTCAGGAATTTAGATAGTGAATATAAACCTATAGGTAATTATGGTATTGGTTTTTTAGCAAGTTTTATGATGTCATCAAAGATTTCAGTGAGAACGAAACACTATACTAGTAACTCTATTATTGAATTAGAGATAGAAAAAAATGAACAGTATGTAGCAATGAAAGAGATAGAAAAGCCGAGCTTTGTAGGGACAGAAGTAATTTTGAATTTAGATGAATTTTTATCAATATGGGAAAATAATATTAAGGAATTACAAAATTATTTAAATGAAGGTTTTTTATTTAAGGATATTGATGTACATTTATACGTTGAAAATGAAAGTCAAGGTTTTGAAAAGATAGCAATAGATAATGGTGAGTTGGATCTTACTGAGTGTGTAGATCTAAGTAATTATCTAGATGGTATAGAACTAACAGTAAAATATATTAAACCAAACAAAATGTTTAAAAAATTTCTAGCAGATTTGATAAATGTTGATACTGCCTTTGTAGAAGATGAATCAATAGTATTTATTTCTGAAGGTGATGAAACAGTACTATTAAAGGACTTTGTGCAAAATAACAAGCTAGAAACTGTTGAGGTAATATTGATTGATGATGAAGCCGTACCAAAACTAGAAAAAGCTATTGAATTCTTTGATGATGCTGATGAAATTATTGAATATGTGTGGGATTTTTATATGCCACCAACTTTGGAAGTAATATCAGCAGGTGGAAGTTTGATGAAGAATAGACCGTCTCATCAAGAATATTCAGAGTACATTATTGGTTTTGATATTGAGATTATAAATGAAATCGAAGATCTATTTCATGATAATACATTAGGAACTATTTATACTAAAAAAGAATATGAACTGTTTGCAGTAAATGGCCAAGATGAATATTTGGAACTGAGTGACAATGAAGATGAAAATGACTTATTGACATGGAGTGGCCGTAAAGCTTTTTATAGAAAACTGTTTGTTAGAGGGGTTTTTGTGCGAAATCTATTGTCTATTCATATAGACAATAGAATAAATAATATATTGATTGAGGATATTAAAATAAATATTCTTAATACGTCAATCATACCTACCGTCAATAGAAACTCTCTGAAAGAAAATGATGAAACTATTATTGAGAATTCTATATACATTGCAATTTGTTTAAATATTATAGAGGAAACCGAAGACCAATTAGAAAGAACACTACTACGTAATTATTTAGAAACCTATATGGATTTTTCGAATAGTTTGGTAAAAAAGAAATATCATCCTAAGAAGCAACTATACTAATTGAATGTGATCTAAATTTATGATGTTAAAACAACCCTATCAAGGGATGAAGCCAGTTCTTTATAATGAATTGGCTTTTTTGTGCAATTAAATAGACTGTCACATAGTAAAGCTACTCTTTATTAAAATAAGTATCCCAGTCATAATTCTGAATTTGATAGGATTCTTCAATATTAATTGAAACCTGCATTTTAAGTATTATTCCAATCGAAACATATTGAAAGTTTACTAAGGAAATTCATCATCATCTTCGTAGCTGTTGTATACGGGCCCTTCAGAACCGTCCTTATTTGGATGATTCAAAGCATAAGTTGAATTCTCAAGTTTCAAAGTAATAGCCTAGCTGAGAGGATACAAAGAAAACTTAAAATTTAAAGTAATAAACAATGGGAAAGATATTTTTTCCAAGGTGTAAATTAGCATTGATCTAAAAGTGAAACAGTAAATCAACACTAACGCCGTAAAGATTATACAAAATGTGATGGAAAGATTGCTGATGTAACGTTTCATACTATTCACTTCCTCCGTAATCCAAGCTTCTCTTTTAATGCTTGGATATAAAAACGTGAAATCATTACTTTTTCTTCATTTGTAAGGCTTGCTTCAAAACGACCACTCGTTTTAGGAGAAATGTCGGCGATAGAATCAATATTCAGAATCATCGATTTCGAGATTCTGACATAATCATGTGCTTCAAGCTGTTCTTCAAGTTCAAATAACTTTTCCTTTAGGAGAAACACCCCATCTGTCGTATACAAGAACGATTTTTTATCGACACTTTCAATATATAAAATGTCGTGATAATAGATCTTTTTCATGCTTTCTTTCTCCGGGTCTTTCGCTAGGAAGAAGGGGGCTGATTGCTCTACTTGCTGGACAAGCTTTTCAATCGTCGAATTGAGCTCATAAATGTGAAAAGAAACATACTCAGATTGCGGCTTTTGAATGAAATGAATATCTGTTTTCATTTGTTTTATTTGTAATCCCTTTTCAAAATCGCATACATAAACACATCATCAAACCCATTCTGACCAAGATCATACTCCCTTAATAAACCCTCTCGAACAAAATCAACATTCTCCAATAATTGAACAGAGGACGTATTTGCTGGATCAATAATCGCTTCAATCCGGTTCAGATTCATTTCCTGAAACCCATATCGTAGCACCGCAGCAATCGCTTCGCTCATGATGCCTTTTCTCCAATGATCGTGGTGTAATTCGTAGCCAATTTCCGTGCGACAGTGCTGTTTTTCTAGGTTGAGAAAGCCGCAGCTGCCGATGATGACTGGGTTCTCTTTTAGAGAAATGCCCCAGCGGATGCCTGTTTGTTCTTTGAAGATATTGTCATACCACTTGATTTCTTCTTTTGTGTCTTCGATGGATTCATGAGCAACAATTCCCATGTAGCGGCACACAGTTTCATTGGATAAATAGATGTGCATATCCTCAGCGTCTTCGATCGTTGCTTGTTTTAAAATTAGTCTTTCGGTATGTATTGTTGGAAATGTTTGTGGAAAGTTGATTTTGTTCATTTGGTTATCCTCCATGAGATGTCTTTTGTTCTGTACATGCCTTACAATAAAAAACCCCTTCATTCCTTAGCCAAGCCTTCACCTCTGTCATTCCTTTTCTCTTTGGATAGACAAGCTTGACGTACACTTCTTCGTTTCCTTCTATCATTTTCTTACAGCTAGTACACGTAGGTTCTTCAAATCGAAACAATCGACTTACCCCTTTTTGTAGATATTTCTTCCATTATATCAAATGTTCGACATAATCTTTGCGGCTCGTTCTTCACTTTCTCTATTTTTATCCGACATATGCTAAGTAAAAGAAATTTCCATTTGTTGAAACCGTTTGAGAGAAAGCTTGCTCTAACAGGTGTAGGAGGTGTGAGTGAGATGAAGCAAGTGCGTCTAATTAAAAAAGCACAAAAAGGGAATGTCCCGGCATTTGAGAAATTAATGTTGATGTACCAGGAGCGTTTATATAAAACAGCTTTTCTCTACACAAGAAATAAAGAGGATTCATTAGATGCTGTTCAAGAAACGGTCATTAAAGCGTTTAAGCATCTATCTGGATTAAAAGAACCGGCTTATTTTTCTACCTGGCTGACGCGGATTTTGATTCATACGATTTTTGCGATGAAGAAAAAGCAGCAAGATGTTGTTCCGTTTGAACAGCATCATGAGAGCGTTGAGCGTCATGATTTTTTGGAAGACAAGCTCGATTTAAAAAATGCACTTGAAGTGTTAGATGAGCAATACCAGGTGGTCATTCAGTTGTTTTATTTTCAAGATTATTCAATTTCGATGATTTCTGAGCAGATGGGTGTGCCTGAAGGAACGGTTAAAACTCATTTGTATCGAGCAAGAAAGTTATTAAAGCAAACATTGGAGAAGGAGGAGAGTGTCGATGGAACGAAAAGAAATGAAAAAGCTTTATGATGAGATTGATGTACCAACAGTTGAAGTGACCTCTGCGATTCGCCAAGCCATTGGGGATGTGAAAGCGGAACAGAAAAGACATTGGTTCAATTGGAACTGGAGAACGCCAATATACTCTGCCATTGTTCTCATCGTCCTTTACTTTTCATCAGGTTTCCTTTTTCCTTCTCTTAATACAGCGATGGCACGTGTCCCGATTATTGGGCAATTTTATATGATGTTTCACGATAAAGTAGGAATGGCTCTTTTTCAGAGTGATTTGGTGAAGCATGTCAATGAAGGGGCTGAATCAAGAGGGGTGACTGTGAAAGTAAACAGTGTGTACTATGATGCCGGACGGCTTGTTTATACGTTTACGGTGGAGAATCTCCATACAAAAGAAGATTCTGTATCGTATAGAGTGAATCCAGAAAAAATCGATGGAAACTTCCAACTTAATTATGATAAAACAGAGTTGAAAAAATTAAAAGATGGCCGCTATGTTGGACAGACGGAAGTCTATACAAATGGACAAACGATCAAACAAGGTCAGCAAGTGTCACTTGTCATTTCGAAGATTGGGGATATTGCAGGGAATTGGCGCTTCAAGTTACCTGTGGTCAAGCAAAAAACCACTTTATTAGCGGGACAAAAAGACGTGTCTATTTTAAATGGACGTTATCAAATAAGAAACGTAAAGGTAGAAAATGGAGTGAATGGCTCTGCTATTCAATATGCCATTGATTACAATGGTTTTGCCAAAGATGATAGAGTTAGTATATTTGGAATGAAGGATAATTTAGGGAATGAGTATGAGTTAGAATTAGGAACAAGGTTAGGAAGAAAACCACTTTCTCCTAAAAAAAATAGAGTCGATCATTTAACCATTTTGAATCAGCCGATCAATCCAAAGGCGACCGAATTGACATTTGACACATCTGTGGATATCGAACGAGAATACAGCCACATCATTCCTCTCAAGACAAAGCTGCCTGTTCAGTTCAAAACAAAACACCATGGCATCGGAATCAAAATCAATAAGATAGATCAAAAAGACCGTTCTGTGATTGTTGATTATCAATTTACTGGAGTAGACCAGAAAGAATTAGATGAGGATGTGATGAAGAATATCGGTGAATTAATTGGATTGGGCGATGTTAAAAAGCTGAAGTCATGGTCCGACCCAGAAGCAGATTATGAAAGCGGATATTATTTGAAGGGGAACAATGCGAAGGTGACCAATTTGAAGACAGCTTCGATGCAATCCACCTTTGAATTTGATAATAAGGAGTTAGAGACTTTATCATTAAACCATTTTTCTTTTAAAGAATATGGGCTTTACCTTGATTTGTCAGAACTGAATATGTTGGCACCACAGAAAGCGATAAAGGTAACCATTCCAGTCAAAAAAGAAACATCAAAAGCTAGTCAATAAATAAGAAAGCGAACATGGTTATACATGTTCGCTTTTTGGCTGTTGTTCCACCAGTCGATGACGATTGAACGAATACCGAATCAACATCAACGCCACAAAACTAGCTAATCCGCCAATCCAACTTAAATTCGTTACATTTGTATACTGTATAATCACACCGCCCATTGACGATCCGAGCATCATGCCGATGTTCATAATCGCTGTATTAAAGCTTAGCACGGTTTCTGATGCTTGGGGTTTAAGGGAGATCAGATAAAATTGCTTCGCTGGTGTTGTTGTCCATGTGGCGATGCCCCAAATGGCGAGTGTGATCAAGACGTTAATTGTAGAGAATTGCGTAAAGAATAAGGCAAAGAGAGCGAACATCTGGATCAAGATGCTGATCGAGATGGTTCGGTTTGGTCCCCATTGATCGACGGCGAATCCGCCAAAACGTGAGCCAATAAAAGCAGAAATTCCTAAGACGAGCAAGGCAATGCTTGTCATTTCAAGTGAAAAGCCGGCGGTCTGTCTTAATAATGGAGAGATATAAGCAAAGACCATCGTGTAGCCTAAGATCCAAAAGACGGTTGTTGCTAAGCCGCTGATCACTCTGCGGTCTTGAAGGATGTGTAATTGCTGCTTTAATGGCAGATGTGAATGTCCCTCTATGCGTGGCAGCAATTGATAAAGAAGCAAGAAGAGACAAGCAGTACCTAGTGCAATGATGAGAAAAATATAGTGCCAATCCACGTGACCTGATAGAAATGTTCCAATCGGCACACCAAGTACGAGTGAAACAGTGAATCCAGTGATGACAGTCGCCATTGCACTTCCCTTTTTTTCTGGCGGGGCGATCTGCGCTGCATAATTCGTGGCGACGACAATATATAAGCCGCCGCTCATGGCCATGATGACTCGGGATAGCAGGAGCAGCACAAAATGATGGCTGAAAAAGGCGAGCATATTGCCTAAAATAAACACAAAAATAGCTGATAACAAAACCTTTTTTCGGTTCAGCTTCGATGTTGCCATGACTAAAAAAAGAGCGCCTACTGCATAAAAAAGAGAATAGACGGTGATGAGCTGTCCGGCAGCAGGAATAGAGATGTGTAAATCAACAGCAATGATATCTAGAATGCCTGACACGACGAATTCTGACGTGCCTGTGACAAATGAACCGACAGCTAAAAGAATAATCAATAGCTGATGAGATGTGTTTTTCATTTTGAACCCTTCCTTCATGTTGATACGTTGTCTTTAGTTTAAATTCCGTGCTAACATAAGTAAAATTGATGTTTTTCATGAAGGAGATGAGTAAATACTCATGAGCTTTGTTCGCTTTGATATTATCGCAAAAGTTGTGGAGCTTGGCAGTTTTACAGCAGCAGCTGAAGCATTAAATATGACGCAGTCCGCTGTCAGTCATGCAGTGGCGAATTTAGAGTCAGAGTGGGGCGTGTCTTTATTCATTCGTGACCGAAAGAAGGGCATTATGCTGACGGACATTGGTCAAACGCTTCTCCCGCATATTAGAGAAGTGTTAAATAGAGTGGAGAAAATCCAGCAAGAAATTGCGTTAACGAAAAATATTGAAACGGGTTTGATTCGTATCGGCACATTTGCCAGTGCCTCGGCTTGTTTATTGCCTAAACTGCTTGTGAGCTATCAGAAAAAACATCCGAAAATCGAATTTAAATTCTATGAGGGAACGTATGAAGAAATATTGGAGTGGCTGGATTCAAGCATCATTGATGTTGGATTTGTTGTGAAAGGCCATGCGGATGAAGCCTTTGATTTACTGCCGCTTATGAAAGATGAGATGGTGGTCGCCTATCACCCAAATCATCGATATGAACAGCAGCCCATTGTAGATATAACAGATTTGGCGGATGAACCATTTATTATGCCGACTGGCATGTATCAATCACATGTAGAGGATATTTTTTCGGAGGCGCAAATGAAGCCAGCTGTTTTATTTGAAGTTCATGATTGTACGACCATTGCCCGTATGGTCGGGGAAGGACTTGGCGTCACAATAGGCCCGGAGTTATTTTTAAAAACGCAGCAGCTTGTGCATATTCGCCAGCTGAATGTCTCTCATCATCGTGAGGTTGCGCTTGCCTGTCCGTCGCTCTCTCAAGCTTCTCCGGCAGTGAAAGAGTTTTTCCATGTAGCCGAAGCGGTTTTTGCAAAAGAGAAGGATTTGGGGAAGGGTGTATAAAGAACTAGATGTGAATTTCCAAATTCGTGTAATAAGACGAATGAAGCGGACATTTCTTTGAAAAATGTTCGCTTTTCGTATTGTATTTTAAAAATGAAGTTGGTACAATAGACACAGAAATCAAATAGATAGAAGTCGTATAATCGCGGGGATATGGCCCGCAAGTTTCTACCAAGCTACCGTAAATGGCTTGACTACGTCAATTCACACTCGTTTGATATAAATCATGCATTGTTCTTGTTTTATGTCACAGTCTGAATTCACATATGTAGTCAAGCGTCCCAAAATTGTTGGGGCGTTTTTTATTTGACTAGTGAATGGGACAGACTAAAGCAAAAGGACATGAAGGGAGTCAGTTGGCTTGAAACAGTTTTTTCAGTTTGATGAGTTAGGTACGAATTACCGCAGAGAGATCATCGGTGGTTTAACCACATTTTTGTCGATGGCTTACATTCTGTTTGTTAATCCGATCACACTTGCATTAGTGTCTGTGCCGGATTTTCCAGATAAATTACGAATTGATCAGGGGGCAGTCTTTACAGCAACGGCGTTAGCTTCTGCTGCAGGGTGTATTCTGATGGGATTGATCGCCAGGTATCCGATTGCGATTGCACCCGGTATGGGTCTGAATGCGTTCTTCGCCTTTTCGGTTGTGCTTGGCATGGGTATCAAATGGGAAGCAGCACTTTCAGGTGTGTTTGTTTCAGGATTGATTTTCGTTGCTCTTTCTTTAACAGGTTTCCGTGAAAAAATCATCAATGCCATTCCGGCTGAGCTGAAGCTGGCGGTTGGTGCAGGTATTGGTTTGTTCATTACGTTTGTCGGTCTGCAAGGCTCTGGCATTATCGCCAATAATGATAATACGCTCGTTTCGATTGGAAACATTCATAGCGGTCCTGTCCTGTTAACAGTGTTTGGTATTGTTGTGACGGTCATTTTAATGGTTCTTCGAGTGAATGCAGGTGTCTTCATTGGGATGCTTGTGACTGCTATTGCCGGGATGATTTTTGGTCTTATACCAGTACCGTCTCAGATTGTGGGAAGTATTCCAAGCTTGTCTCCAACCTTTGGTCAAGCCTTGATTCACTTACCAGAAATATTCTCCATTCAAATGCTTGTCGTGATTTTAACGTTCCTATTCGTTGGGTTCTTTGATACAGCTGGTACACTTGTGGCTGTGGCAACACAGGCTGGTTTAATGAAAAATAATGAGCTGCCTCGTGCAGGAAGAGCGCTTCTGGCGGATTCTTCTTCTATTGTTGTAGGTTCTATTCTTGGTACATCTACAACGACATCTTATGTTGAATCTAGCTCAGGTGTTGCTGCTGGTGCGCGTTCTGGTTTTGCAGCTGTCGTTACAGGCATTTTCTTCTTGCTTGCGATGTTCTTCTCACCACTTTTATCCATCGTTACATCGAATGTGACAGCACCTGCTTTAATCATTGTCGGTGCGCTGATGGTCGCTCCGCTGGCGAAGATTGCATGGGATCGTTTTGAAATTGCGGTACCAGCTTTCTTAACGATGATTATGATGCCACTGACATACAGTATTGCAACAGGGATTGCGGTTGGCTTTATTTTCTACCCGATTACGATGATCTTTAAAGGGAAAGCGAAAGAAGTACATCCAATTATGTACGGATTGTTTGTCATCTTTATTCTATATTTTGCTTTCTTAAATCATTAATTGAACATTTGAAACAGCAGCTCATGGAAGCTGCTGTTTTTTTGTTAAAAAAATCAAAACATAGTTGACTTATAGGAATTATGTGTTTATGATAAAAAGACATAATTCGCTGATTGGATCACCAAAGGCGCTTTGATTTCCTTTTAATAGAAGGTTTCAGGGTGCCTTTTTTTCTTGCAGACATTCAAAAGGGGAGGAGATGTCTTTTGTCACGCTGGCTTAGACAGGTGATTGAACGAAAAAAGCAGGTGCTGATTCAAAAGCTCCTTTTATGGGGGCATGAAGAAAAACAGGAAGCGCTCATGCATTACACGATTCATGAGCTGGAAAATGAGGTTCTCTATTTAAAAGAGCGAAAACAAAAATAGGGGGATGAGCGATGGATGAACAAAAGCTGAATTATATTTTATCTGCCTTAAAAGGGATCGACTATGGATCAGTGGTCATCACCATTCATAATGGACATATTACACAGGTTGATACGACCAAAAAGACTCGGTTCCCCGCTCATCAGGAGAATCTCCGGGTCCAGCAAGGAAAGCGGAGTCAATATCGTTGACCATGAATGTCAACATTGATAAAAAGCTGATGGAGGCCGTCAGCTTTTTTGTTTTGTCTTATTTAAAACCTCTGCTGCCTTTTATCCGTCTATTCGTATGAACGTCAAGGAATCTTGACTGAATAGAGAGACTCCGCTACTTTAAGAGGAGTCATCCGAACAGATCATTTACTTGAGCCTGTAAGGATTGGATAGGAGTTGATATGAGATGTTAGAGAAAGATCAAGATCAGGGGACATCTGAAAAGAAAAACGAAGAGTCATCAATAGATCAAGAAACAAGGCAATCCCGCCTCAGCCGCAGCGCTGCAAAACGTGGAAGAACCTCAAAATCAGCGGATGATGAGCGTTCAGCTATCCAGCGTGTACTGCAAGGTGCAGGAGGCGCGTTTAAGCGTTATGGTTCATATGGACTGGCGATGTTAAAATCACCGAGCCAGGCCATCAATCAAGCGGAAACATTGCGTATGAAGTACGCCTGGATATCGATTGTGTTATTCAGCGTGTTTTTTGCTTTAGGCAACTATGTTCAATTAAAGGCGTCAAAGACCCGCTTATTAGGCTTTGGCATTCATTATTCTTTTGGCGACGCCTTTTTGAAGGTAGCGGTCTTTACACTCATTGTGTTGACATTGATGATGCTTACCGTCTGGCTGCTCGGAAAGTACATGCTAAAAGGCAACATATCACTGAAAGAAGTGATCATGAAGTTTGGCGCTGCGCTTGTGCCGGTTTTGGTTTTATCCATCCTTTGGCTTGTATTTGCCATGCTGAATATTCCATATGTGACCGTCATATTATCCGTGATGATGTTTGTCGGCCTTCAGTTGATTGCGATCGTGCTCTTTCGCTCGATTCAATCGGAGCATGATGCCGAACGTGGAGATTTGATGTATGCCGGCTGGGTCTTTTTATTGGTTGAGCTTGTCATCATTGCGCTGCTCTGGGGCATAGTTGGGGAGTATTTGATTCCATCACTTGTTCCTGTTCGATTCGGATAAAACACACTGAAAACCTCCTTTTTTGAAAAAGGGGGTTTTCATGTTGAGAAGAGAAAAAAACGGGTAAACTCTTGGTAACAAAGACCACCCTTGTTGTCGAAAGATATATGTGTTTTTATCGCGTAAATTTGATTGTATCAAGGTATGTTCTCTAGTAGAATATGGGGTGCTTTATTTGATTTTTTAGTGCAGGGGGTTCGAATCGTGCTTCAACAACTTTTATCCAATGCGTTCACCATGGTTTTAATCATTTTAGTGATTAATATTGTCTATGTTTCTTTTTCCACCATGCGTTTGATTTTAACGATGAAAGGCAGACGGTACGCAGCTGCTTTTGCGGGTACGATCGAAATGCTCATTTATGTCATTGGGTTAAGTATCGTTCTAGATAACTTAGATCAAATACAAAATGTCATTGCGTATGCGCTAGGTTATGGGATGGGGATCATTGTCGGGATGAAAATTGAAGAGAAGCTGGCACTTGGCTACACAACTGTTAACGTGATCACAAAAGAATTGGATGTCGATCTCCCAAGACAATTGAGAGAAAAAGGATATGGTGTCACCAGCTGGGTAGCAGGCGGTCTTGAAGGAGACCGGACAGCATTGCAAATTTTAACACCGAGAAAATATGAACTGCAATTATATGAAACGATTAAGACGCTGGATTCAAAGGCGTTTATCATTTCATATGAGCCCAAATCGATTCATGGCGGCTTCTGGGTGAAGGCTGTGAAGAAAAGGAGAATTAAAGAATGACCGCAAAACCAAAGAAGAAAAAATTCTATGTGGAAGACAACATGACGATTGATCAAGTGTTATCCCAGATGGCAGCGGAAGGCTACTCGCCTGTCCGACGAATGGAGGAACCGATTTTTCAGGAAAAGAAGGAAAATGGGTCGATTCAGATCATTCCGATTGGGAAAAAAATCGTATTTGAAGGAAAAATAGTCTAAATCCGAACATTAAAACGACGACTTCATAGATTGTTCGATAAATCCGTTGACATCATGAACATCCGTTGTTAAGATAAACATGAAATCAAAACACGAGCCTCATATAATCTTGGGAATATGGCCCATAAGTTTCTACCCAGTTACCGTAAATGACTGGACTATGCAGGATAGTGAACAAAACTGACATGGCAATTCAAAAGCGAACAGCGCTTACCATGGCCCGGTTTGTGTTGCTTCCTAACAATGCAATGCAAATCGGGCCTTTTTGTTCGGCGTTTGACAAGCTGCTTAGGTTTGGGAAGCGTGTCAAACGATACAAAATCGAATATCAGCTTAAAGGTGGGGACAAAATGAAGCCGCTTGTAGGTGTCATCATGGGAAGTACATCTGATTGGGAAACAATGAAAAATGCGTGCGACATCTTAGAGGAATTAAACATTCCGTACGAAAAACAGGTAGTATCCGCACACCGGACACCTGACTTGATGTTTGAATATGCGACTGAAGCAAGAGGTAAAGGACTAAAGGTCATCATTGCCGGTGCTGGAGGCGCAGCACATTTACCGGGGATGGTCGCAGCAAAAACGACACTGCCGGTCATTGGTGTGCCTGTACAATCAAAGGCACTAAACGGGCTGGATTCCTTATTATCCATCGTTCAAATGCCAGGCGGTGTACCAGTTGCTACAGTAGCAATTGGCAAAGCCGGTGCAACAAATGCAGGCCTTCTTGCCGCACAAATGATTTCAGCATTTGATGAAACGATCGCAGCTCGCCTTGAAGAAAGAAGAGAGCAGACAAAACAGACTGTACTAGAAAGCAGTGATCAGCTTGGCTAAGCAGACCATTTTTCCAAACGCAACCATCGGGATCATTGGCGGCGGACAGCTTGGCAGATATATGGCTGTCAGCGCAAAGCAAATGGGGTACCGGGCAGCAGTTTTAGACCCAGTCGCACAATCTCCTTGCGGACAGGTTGCCGATAAAGAAATCACAGCCGCATATAGTGACCTTGAAGCGATTCGAAAGCTGGCAGACATCAGCGATGTGGTGACTTATGAGTTTGAAAATATTGACTATGATGCACTCAATCAGCTGAAGGAAGAAGCCTATTTACCACAAGGAAGCGACCTTCTTCTTTTAACTCAAAATCGTGAGACCGAGAAAAAAGGGATTGTAGACGCAGGCTGTGAAGTAGCGCCTTACCGCATCATTGGCGATGAAAAAGAGCTGGAAAACGCAGTGGACGTGCTCGGTTTGCCAGCCGTGCTGAAAACATGCAGAGGCGGCTACGACGGAAAAGGACAGTACGTCATCAAAGAAAAAGGACAGCTTAAGGAAGCAGCTGCACTGCTCACACATGGAACTTGTATTTTAGAAAGCTGGGTTCCATTCCAAATGGAGCTCTCGGTGATCGTCACTCGTTCTGTTCATGGAGAGATTGCAGTATTCCCAGTCGCTGAGAACATTCATAAGCATAATGTTTTGTTCCAAAGCATTGTGCCTGCAAGGGTAGAGAACCGCATTCAGGAGAAGGCGAAAGAACTGGCAACAACACTGGCTGAAAAGCTGGGGCTGGTTGGTACTCTTGCTGTAGAACTGTTCCTGACAAATGACGGAAAGCTGCTCGTCAATGAACTGGCACCGCGCCCGCATAATTCTGGTCATTATACGCTCGATTTATGTGAGACGAGTCAGTTTGAACAGCACGTCCGCGCTATATGTGGTTTGCCGCTTGGCGGTACAGCCCTTTTATCAGAGGGAATGATGGTGAATTTATTAGGCGATGAAGTGGACATTCCAAAAGAGCATCCTGAGCTTCTCAAAGAAGCGAAGCTTTATCTATATGGAAAGCATGAAGTAAAAGCCGGCCGCAAGATGGGGCATATGACGTTTATGAAACAGCTCGATGATGAGTGGATGACAAACATCACAAAGATATGGACTGAAAGAGATGGAGGAAACGGGAAATGATCGAACGTTACGCACGACCAGAAATGTCAGCAATCTGGACAGAGGAAAACAAATTTAATGCATGGCTTGAAGTAGAAATTCTCGCTTGTGAAGCTTGGGCAGAGCTTGGTGTCATTCCGAAAGAAGACGTTGTGACAATGCGCAAGAATGCAAGCTTTGATATTGGACGTATTTTAGAGATTGAACAAGACACGCGCCACGACGTGGTTGCCTTTACGCGTGCTGTCTCTGAATCTCTAGGAGAAGAAAGAAAGTGGGTTCATTACGGGTTAACATCGACAGACGTAGTGGATACGGCGCTTTCATATTTATTAAAACAGGCGAACGATATCTTGCTCAAGGACATTGAGAGATTTGTTGACATACTAAAAGAAAAAGCAAAAGAGCACAAATATACCGTCATGATGGGTCGTACACACGGTGTACACGCTGAACCGACAACATTTGGCCTGAAGCTTGGTCTTTGGTACGAAGAAATGAAGCGTAACCTAGAACGTTTTAAACAAGCAAAAGCTGGCATTGAATATGGCAAAATCTCTGGAGCTGTTGGCACATATGCGAACATCGACCCGTTTGTTGAGCAATATGTATGTGAGAAACTTGGCATCAAAGCTGCACCAATTTCAACCCAAACCTTGCAGCGTGACCGCCATGCAGATTACATGGCTACTCTTGCTTTAGTGGCAACGAGCATTGAGAAATTTGCTGTTGAAATTCGTGGTCTTCAAAAGAGTGAAACACGTGAAGTAGAAGAGTTCTTTGCAAAAGGACAAAAAGGATCATCAGCAATGCCGCATAAGCGTAACCCAATCGGTTCTGAGAATATGACGGGAATTGCCCGCGTGATCCGTGGATATATGCTGACAGCTTATGAAAATGTACCGCTTTGGCATGAGCGTGATATTTCTCATTCATCTGCTGAGCGCATCATTTTACCAGATGCAACGATTGCACTGAACTACATGCTCAACCGTTTCTCAAACATCGTGAAAAACTTAACGGTTTTCCCTGAAAACATGAAACGCAACATGGACCGCACACTTGGCTTAATTTACTCACAGCGCGTTCTTCTTGCATTAATCGATACAGGCATGGCACGTGAAGAGGCATATGACACGGTTCAGCCAAAGGCAATGGAAGCGTGGGAGAAGCAAGTACCGTTCCGTTCATTAGTAGAAGCAGAAGAAAAAATCACGTCACGCTTAACACCTGAACAAATCGCTGACTGCTTCGATTACAACTATCATTTGAAAAATGTCGATATGATTTTCGAACGTCTAGGTCTTGCGTAAGAAATGGGCCGCCTGCTCGCCAGGCGCCCAATCCTGAAAATTGCCAACATTCAAATTAGGAGGCCAACCTGAATGACTGTGAAACAAGAACTTCTCTACGAAGGCAAAGCGAAAAGAATCTATCAGACCGATGACGAGCATATTTTATATGTTGAATATAAAGACTCAGCTACAGCATTTAACGGCGAAAAGAAAGCCGAAATTGAAGGCAAAGGCAGATTGAACAATGAAATTTCGAGCTTAATCTTTCAAATGCTGCATGAGAAAGGAATCAACAATCACTTTGTGAAACGCCTTTCTGAAACAGAGCAGCTCATTCAAAAGGTGCAGATTGTTCCGCTTGAAGTGGTTGTACGAAATGTAGTGGCAGGCAGTATGTCAAAACGCCTCGGCATTCCAGAGGGAACGAAACTGAACACACCTTTGATTGAGTTTTACTACAAAGATGATGCGCTCGGCGATCCGCTCATTACAGAAGATCATATCCGCATTTTAGATGCAGCGACACCAGAGCAGGTCGAGGAAATGAAACAAATCACAAGACAAGTGAATGAAGAGTTAAAACAAATCTTCTCAGACTGCCATGTGAATTTAATTGATTTCAAGCTTGAATTCGGAATAGATCACGAGAATCGTATTTTGCTAGCTGATGAGATTTCACCTGATACGTGCAGGCTTTGGGACAAAGATACAAACGAAAAGCTTGATAAAGACGTGTTCAGACGAAACCTGGGCGGCTTAACGAATGCATACGAAGAAATTTTCAAAAGACTTGGAGGCCATAAACATGTATAAAGTGAAAATTTTTGTCAGCTTAAAAGAGAGCGTTCTTGATCCACAAGGAAGTGCCGTGCAGCACGCTTTGCACAGCATGTCTTATCAGGAAGTAAAGGATGTCCGTATCGGGAAATACATGGAGCTTGTCATTGAAAAATCAGATCGTGATTTAGACACAGTCGTCAAAGAAATGTGCGAAAAATTACTTGCCAACACGGTGATTGAAGATTACCGCTATGAGGTGGAGGAGGTTGTCGCACAGTGAAGTTTGCAGTGATCGTCTTGCCTGGCTCTAACTGTGATATCGATATGTACCATGCGATTCAAGATGAGTTAGGTGAACAAGTTGAATATGTATGGCACGACGAAACGAGTCTTGACGGATTTGACGGTGTACTCGTACCAGGCGGTTTCTCTTATGGGGATTACTTAAGATGTGGTGCGATCGCCCGCTTCTCAAACATCATGCCGGCGGTGAAGAAAGCAGCTGAGGAAGGAAAACCTGTTCTTGGTGTTTGTAACGGGTTCCAAATTCTTCAGGAGCTAGGCATTCTTCCGGGTGCGATGAGACGAAATAAAGACTTGAAATTTATCTGTCGTCCAGTTGAACTCATTGTAGAAAACAACGAAACGCAATTTACAAGCGGTTATCAAAAAGGCGAATCCATTACTATTCCTGTAGCGCACGGTGAAGGCAACTTCTACTGTGATGAAGACACTCTAGCGAAGCTCATTGAACGTGGCCAAATCGCTTTCACTTATGGAGACGATATTAACGGCAGTGTGAATCGTATTGCAGGTGTAACGAATGAAGAGGGCAATGTACTCGGCATGATGCCGCACCCTGAGCGCGCGGTTGATTCATTACTAGGCAGCGCAGACGGACTTAAATTGTTTCAATCTATCGTGAAAAATTGGAGGGACACTCATGTCACTACTGCTTGAACCAAGTCACAAGCAAATTAAAGAAGAGAAATTGTATCAGCAAATGGGATTGAGTGATGAAGAATTCGCTTTAATCGAATCCATTATTGGCAGGCTGCCAAACTACACAGAAACGGGTATTTTTTCTGTCATGTGGTCAGAGCATTGCAGTTATAAAAACTCAAAGCCTGTTTTAAGCAAATTCCCGACAAAAGGAGAGCACGTCCTTCAAGGTCCTGGGGAAGGCGCTGGGATCGTTGATATTGGAGACAACCAAGCGGTTGTATTTAAAATCGAATCACATAACCATCCATCTGCGATTGAACCGTATCAAGGAGCGGCGACAGGTGTCGGCGGAATTATCCGTGATGTATTCTCCATGGGTGCGCGTCCAATTGCTGTATTAAACTCTCTTCGTTTTGGTGAACTGACTTCACCGCGCGTGAAGTACTTGTTTGAAGAAGTAGTGGCAGGGATCGCAGGCTATGGAAACTGTATCGGAATTCCAACAGTCGGCGGAGAGGTTCATTTCGATCAAAGCTATGAAGGCAACCCGCTCGTAAATGCAATGTGTGTTGGATTAATCAATCATGAAGACATTAAAAAAGGGCAGGCCAAAGGTGTCGGCAACACGGTCATGTACGTTGGTGCCAAAACGGGCCGTGACGGGATTCATGGTGCAACATTTGCGTCTGAAGAATTTTCTGATGAATCAGAAGAAAAACGCTCAGCAGTTCAAGTCGGTGATCCGTTCATGGAAAAACTGTTGCTTGAAGCGTGCCTTGAAGTCATCAAAAACGATGCACTCGTTGGAATTCAGGATATGGGAGCGGCTGGCTTAACAAGCTCAAGTGCGGAAATGGCGAGTAAAGCAGGTTCTGGTATCGAGATGAATTTAGATCTTATCCCGCAGCGTGAAACAGGCATGTCAGCATATGAAATGATGCTGTCTGAATCTCAAGAGAGAATGCTTCTGGTCATTGAAAAAGGCCGTGAACAAGAAATCATTGATATTTTTGAAAAATACGATCTTGAAGCAGTATCAGTTGGTCATGTGACAGACGATAAAATGCTTCGTTTACTTCATCAAGGTGAAGTGGTATGTGAGCTTCCTGTTGATGCACTTGCAGAAGAAGCGCCGGTTTATCACAAACCGTCAAGTGAGCCTGCATACTATCGTGAGTTTTTAGAAACAAAAGTTGAAGCACCTGCTATCACAGATGCAGCCGACACGTTAAAGCAGCTCCTTCAGCAGCCAACAATTGCAAGTAAAGAATGGGTTTATGATCAATATGACTACATGGTTCGGACAAATACAGTCGTTGCACCAGGCTCTGATGCGGGCGTTTTAAGAATCCGTGGAACGAAAAAAGCCCTTGCGATGACAACCGATTGTAACGCACGTTATCTCTACCTTGATCCAGAAGTCGGCGGGAAAATCGCAGTCGCAGAAGCAGCACGTAACATTGTGTGCTCAGGCGCTCGTCCGCTTGCAGTAACAGATAACTTAAACTTCGGTAATCCAGAGAAACCAGAAATTTTCTGGCAAATTGAAAAATCTGCTGACGGTATTAGCGAAGCATGCCGCAAGCTAAGCACACCGGTTATCGGTGGTAACGTCTCTTTATATAACGAATCAAATGGAACAGCGATTTACCCAACACCAGTCATTGGGATGGTTGGTTTGGTTGAAGATACAGCTCATATTACGACGCAGTCGTTCCAGCAGGCTGGCGATGTGATTTTCGTCATTGGTGAGACGAAGGAAGAATTCGCAGGCAGTGAACTTCAAAAGATGACAGAAGGCCGTATTTACGGAAAAGCACCAGAAATTGATTTGGATGTAGAGCTTACGCGTCAGGAAGCCCTTCTTGCTGCGATTCAAAACGGACTTGTTCAATCAGCTCACGATGTGTCTGAAGGCGGTCTTGGTGTCGCACTTGCTGAAAGTACATTTGGAACAGACGGTCTTGGCGCTCATATCCAAATTGATTTAAACAGCGAAGCTTCATTATTCAGTGAAACACAGTCACGTTTTGTTGTCACAGTGAAACCAGAGCACCGCGAAGCGTTTGCTGCGGCTGTCAAAGATGCGAAAGAAGTTGGAACGGTCACAAATGATGGTGTATTCACTGTCAAAAATCAAGAAGGACAACAATGGATTCATGCAGCGGTCAACGAGCTTGAACGCGCATGGAAAGGAGCGATCCCATGCTTGCTGAAATCAGAGGCTTAAACGAAGAGTGTGGCGTCTTTGGGGTTTGGGGACACGAAGAAGCCCCGCAAATCACATATTACGGATTGCATAGTCTTCAGCACCGAGGACAAGAGGGTGCGGGAATCATTGCAACAGATGGTGAAAACCTGACGGCACATAAAGGCCTTGGACTGATTACGGAAGTCTTTCAAAACGGTGAGCTAAAGGATTTAAAAGGAAAAGGTGCGATCGGACACGTTCGGTATGCGACAGCAGGCGGAGGCGGCTTTGAAAATGTGCAGCCCCTCTTCTTCCGCTCGCAAAACAACGGCAGTCTTGCCCTTGCTCATAATGGGAACTTAGTGAATGCAACGCAATTAAAGCAGCAGCTAGAGAACCAGGGGAGTATATTCCAGACATCTTCTGACACTGAAGTGCTCGCTCATTTAATTAAGCGCAGCGGCTATATTGAATTGAAAGAGCAGATCAAGAATGCCCTGTCCATGCTTAAAGGAGCATATGCTTTCTTAATTATGACGGAAACAGAAATGATTGTGGCACTTGATCCGAATGGCTTACGTCCGCTTTCACTTGGTATGCTTGGGGACGCGTATGTGGTTGCTTCTGAAACATGTGCATTTGATGTTGTCGGTGCCACGTATTTACGAGATGTGGAGCCTGGAGAAATGCTGATCATTAATGATGAAGGCCTGAAATCTGAACGCTTCTCCATGAACATTAACCGCAGCATGTGCAGTATGGAATACATTTATTTCTCAAGACCTGACAGCAATATCAATGGCATCAACGTGCATAGTGCGAGAAAGAACCTTGGCAAAAAGCTTGCCGAGGAAGCACATGTCGAAGCGGATGTTGTGACAGGTGTACCAGATTCGAGTATTTCTGCAGCGATTGGATATGCCGAAGCAACAGGTATTCCATATGAGCTCGGTTTAATTAAAAACCGTTATGTCGGACGGACCTTTATTCAGCCGTCTCAAGCATTGCGTGAGCAGGGCGTACGCATGAAGCTGTCTGCTGTGCGCGGGGTCGTCGAAGGAAAACGTGTCGTGATGGTGGATGATTCCATCGTACGCGGAACAACGAGCCGCCGCATTGTGACGATGCTAAGAGAAGCGGGTGCGACGGAAGTCCATGTGCGCATTAGTTCACCTCCAATCGCACATCCATGTTTTTATGGAATTGATACGTCCACACATGAAGAGCTGATTGCTTCTTCTCATTCAGTGGAAGAAATTAGACAGGAAATCGGTGCAGACTCCATTGCATTTTTATCTGTAGACGGTTTAATGGACGGGATTGGCAGGAAGTATGATGATCCGCAGCGCGGTCAATGTTTAGCATGCTTTACTGGGAAATACCCGACTGAAATTTATGAAGATACTGTTCTTCCACATGTGAAGGAAACAGCACTGACGAAATAATCGAATAAAGGAGCAGCAGTCAAGATGATTTGATATGCTGCTCTTTCATTCTGCTGAAAATAAATGGAAGAGAAGCAGCTAAAAGGAGTGAATGGGATGTCAGAAGCATATAAAAACGCCGGTGTCGACATCGAAGCAGGATACGAAGCCGTCAAACGAATGAAAACACACGTAGAACGTACAAAAAGAGCAGGCGTTATGGGTGCTCTAGGCGGATTTGGCGGTATGTTTGATTTATCTGAGCTGCCATACAAAAAGCCCGTTCTTGTCTCAGGAACAGATGGTGTCGGAACAAAATTAAAGCTTGCCTTTTTAATGGATCAACACGATACGATCGGCGTTGATGCCGTGGCAATGTGTGTGAACGATGTGCTGGCACAAGGGGCAGAGCCGCTCTTTTTCTTAGATTACTTAGCAGTTGGTAAAGCAGATCCTTTGAAAATTGAATCCATTGTCAAAGGTGTGGCTGACGGCTGTGAGCAGTCTGGCTCAGCGCTTGTCGGCGGAGAGACAGCAGAAATGCCGGGTCTTTACACAGAAGATGAATATGATATTGCTGGTTTTTCAGTAGGCGTCGTTGAAAAGGATGAAATCGTGACAGGAGAGAGCATCGAAGAGGGGCACTTGCTTATTGGACTCAGCTCAAGCGGAATTCATAGCAATGGGTACTCTCTCGTTCGTAAAGTATTGCTGGAAGACGCAGGTCTGGACCTGCATCAAACGTATGAACCTTTTACAAGACCGCTTGGAGAAGAACTTCTTGAACCGACCAAAATTTATGTGAAGCCCGTTCTCAAACAAGTGAAAGCCGGCAAGATTGACGGCATGGCACATGTGACAGGCGGCGGCTTTATTGAAAATTTACCACGTATGCTGCCTGAAGGGCTTGGCATTGAGATTGATAACGGCTCATGGCCAGTACCGCCAATTTTTTCCTTTATTCAAGAAAAAGGACAGTTAAAGGCAGAAGAAATGTTCAACGTGTTTAATATGGGCATTGGTTTTGTCTTAGCGGTAAAAGAAGATGACCTTGTCGAAGTGATCAGAGAACTTGAAGAAGACGGAGAGAAAGCATTTCTCATCGGTCGTGTTCAAAAAGGAGAAGGTGTCACATTCGGCGGTGGAAGCCTCTCATGAAGAAGTTTGCGATCTTCGCCTCTGGAAGCGGGACGAATTTTCAAGCCATTATAGATACATTAAAAAAAGAACAGTGGCAGGCAGAGGCCGCCATTGTGATTTGTGATAAACCGGGTGCAAAGGTGCTGGAGCGTGCTGAGAAAGAGGGCATTCCCTCCTTTGCCTTTACCCCGAAGGCTTTTCCGAATAAAGCCGCTTTTGAACAAACGATCATTGAACAGCTTAGGCTGCATGAAGTGGAATGGATTTTCCTTGCTGGGTATATGAGACTGATTGGTCCGACATTACTTGAAGCATTCAGAGGGAAAATTGTCAATATTCACCCGTCCTTGCTGCCAGCCTTCCCAGGGCTGGATGCCATTGGTCAAGCCTATCAAGCAGGCGTCAAAGTGGCAGGAATCACTGTCCATTTTGTCGATGAAGGCATGGATACAGGTCCGATCATTGACCAAGCGTCGATTTACATCGAACAAGGGGAAGAGCTTGAATCGATTGAAAAAAGAATGCATGAACTAGAACACACACTATATCCAAAAGTGATCAAATCACTTTTAGAATTATCTTAATGAGGTGACGAAGGCATGACGATCAAACGCGCATTAATCAGTGTTTCCGATAAAACGAATCTTGTACTTTTTGTGAAAGAATTAACAGAACTTGGTGTTGAAGTGATTTCAACTGGAGGTACACATAAGCTTCTTCAAGAGAACGGCATTGATGTCATTGGAATTTCAGAAGTCACTGGATTCCCTGAAATCATGGACGGACGACTCAAAACACTTCACCCGAACATTCATGGTGGACTTTTAGCAGTGAGAGAAAACGATGAGCATATGGCACAGATTGAGAAGCATGGCATTCAGCCGATTGATCTTGTTGTCGTGAATCTTTATCCATTCAAAGAGACGATCTCAAAAGACGATGTGACGTATGAAGAAGCGATTGAAAACATTGATATTGGCGGACCGGGAATGCTTCGTGCAGCATCAAAAAACCACCAAGACGTAACCGTGATTGTCGATCCTCGTGACTATGATACAGTCATTCAGCAAATCAAAGAAGGCGGCGTGTCACTTGAGAAAAAACGTGAGCTCGCTGCAAAAGTCTTCCGTCATACAGCTGCTTACGATGCTCTGATTGCGGATTACTTAACAAACTTTGTCGGCGAAACAGAGCCAGAACAGTTCACTGTCACGTTTGAGAAAAAACAATCCCTTCGTTATGGAGAAAATCCGCACCAAGCGGCGACTTTCTATGAAAATGCTCTTCCAGCCAAAGGTTCTTTGGCTACTGCAAAGCAATTACATGGTAAAGAACTTTCCTATAACAATATTAAAGATGCAGATGCAGCACTCCAAATTGTACGTGAATTCACGGAGCCAGCAGCTGTCGCCGTGAAGCATATGAACCCGTGCGGCGTTGGTACAGGAGAAACGATTGCAGAAGCATTTGACCGAGCATTCAAAGCAGATGAGACTTCTATTTTTGGCGGCATTGTGGCACTTAACCGTGAAGTAGATAAACAAACGGCTGATGTGCTGCATACGATTTTCTTAGAAATTGTCATCGCTCCTTCGTTCAGCCAAGAAGCACTTGACGTGTTAACGGCGAAAAAGAACCTTCGTCTATTAACATTAGATGTAGAAGCGGATCTCGGGAAAAAAGAAAAGCAGCTGACAAGTGTCCACGGCGGATTACTTGTTCAGGATATTGACACGTATGGCTTAGAGGAAGCAACCATCTCTATTCCAACGAAAAGAGAACCAACAGAAGACGAATGGAAAGACTTAAAGCTTGCTTGGAAAGTAGTCAAGCATGTGAAATCAAATGCCATTGTCCTTGCGAAAGATCAAATGACAGCAGGGATCGGTGCTGGTCAAATGAACCGTGTCGGCTCAGCTAACATTGCAATTGAGCAAGCAGGTGAAAAGGCAAAAGGAAGCGCACTAGGCTCTGATGCATTCTTCCCAATGGGCGATACAGTGGAAGCTGCTGCAAAGGCAGGCGTCACAGCGATTATTCAGCCAGGCGGATCTATTCGTGACGAAGAATCGATTCAAAAGGCAGATGAATACGGCATCGCCATGGTCTTCACTGGCGTTAGACATTTCAAACATTAAGGGGATGACAGTGTGAACGTACTAATTATCGGCAGAGGCGGAAGAGAGCATACCATCGCTTGGAAAGTGAATCAAAGTAAACTTGTCAGCCAAGTATTTGTCGCACCCGGCAATGATGGAATGACAGATGCTGCGAAGCTTGTACCAATCGACGAAGGCGATCATGAGTCATTAATTCATTTTGCAAAAGAAAACGAAATCGGCTTAACCATTGTCGGTCCAGAGGTTCCTTTAATCGCAGGTGTCGTTGATGCATTTGAAGAAGCAGGTCTAAAAGTATTTGGACCGAATGCAAAAGCTGCGGTCATTGAAGGCTCAAAGGAATTTGCAAAAGACTTAATGAGGAACTACGATATCCCAACAGCCGCTTACGCTGCCTTTACATCGTTTGAAGAAGCAAAAGCATATGTGGAAGAAAAGGGTGCGCCGATTGTTATTAAAGCAGACGGGCTTGCCGCAGGAAAAGGCGTGACAGTAGCCATGACGCTTGAAGAGGCGGTCGATTGTCTGCATGATTTCTTAGAGGATGAAAAGTTTGGCGATGCAAGTGCATCTGTCGTCATTGAAGAATTTTTAACAGGCGAAGAATTTTCACTCATGGCCTTTGTCAACGGAGAAAAGGTGTATCCGATGGTGATTGCGCAGGATCACAAACGGGCCTTTGAAGATGACAAAGGACCGAACACCGGCGGAATGGGCGCTTATTCACCAGTTCCGCAAATTTCAGATGAAGTGGTTCAAAAAGCGGTGGAAGATGTCGTCAAACCGGCAGCACGCGCGATGGTGCAGGAAGGGCGTCCATTTACAGGCATTTTATATGCAGGCTTAATGCTGACACCAGAAGGCTCAAAGGTGATTGAATTCAATGCACGCTTTGGCGACCCTGAAACGCAAGTGGTTCTCCCTCGTCTTGAATCAGATCTAGTCCAAGTATTCCTCGATATTCTTGATGGAAAAGATGTGGAGTTACAGTGGAAAGACACTGCGGCTGTCAGTGTGGTTCTTGCATCAGAAGGATACCCAGAAGACTATGCAAAAGGCACACCAATCGGTGCCTTGCAAACGACTGTGTCTGATGTTGTGACCTTCCACGCAGGAACAAAAAAAGAAAACGATCAATTCGTCACAAATGGCGGCCGTGTAGCGAATGTGACCGCATTTGACGATACATTTGAAGCGGCAAGATCAAGAGTGTATGAAGCGGTTGAAGAAATCATACAGCCAGGTCTATTTTATCGCCGTGACATCGGTGCCCGTGCGCTGAAGGCTGCGGAGAAAAACGTTTAATCAAAACACCTTTCTATCTGACGAGATGGAAAGGTGTTTTTTGTTCATGAGAAGGGATGATGCTCGAATATGAAGAAGTAGTATGGGATGACGAGTTTATGAGGAGGCAGCATGATCATTCAAGGAATCATTCTATTTGCAATCGTCTTACTTATTTTATTTATACTGTTCTCAAATCTCATCATGTATGAAGCGAGAAAGCAAAACAAAGCCAAAAAAGGCTCAGCCATTAGGTATGTGATCATGTCGATTTTTTCTGGTATCGTCATTGTTTCATTTTCCATTTGGATTTTTTTTATTAGCTGATTTATAAGAGAGGATGAGTATATGGTGCAATTGAAGGAACTTGCGAACGAGCGTTTTTCTGCCTCGATCTGTATTGATTCATTTAATGAGCGAATCCGTTTGGATGACTACAGCGGCAGAGTGCGGGATGTGATTCAGTCGGTTCTTAAGGATGCGGCAGACTGCAAGGCTTCTAAGGTCATTGTGAAAGTCAGGCGTGAGCATATGCCTCTTTTTTTAGAAAAAGGTTTTCGGCTTGAAGGCGTGTTTTCTCATTATTTCCTTGGAAGTGATGCGTACGGCATGTCGCTCTTTCTGACGGAGGATCGAATGAACAGCCCGTATTGGCTGAAGGAAGATGAAATTGTTGCGTCTATTCAAGAAAAGCCTCTCAAAAAAGACCAAGGCACGTGGCAGGATGAGTATGTGATGAGGAAAGCGGATACGCAGGATATTCACAAGCTGGCAAAGCTCTATGATACCGTCTTTGAAACGTATCCTACGCCAATGAACGAGCCAGATTACATCCAAAAGGTGATGGAGGAAGGGACGGTTTTTTATGCCGTTGAACATGACGGGCACATTGTGAGTGCAGCATCCGCTGAAATTAATGCGCCGTATGGTCATGCGGAATTAACAGATTGTGCGACCCTTCCATCATACAGAAAACTAGGATTCATGCATCATTTGATTCTAGCACTCGAAAAAGAACTTCAATCCATGCACATCTATGTCTTTTATTCTCTCGCACGTGCACTGTCCTATGGAATGAACCAAGTGTTTTATCAGCTCGGCTATACGTATACCGGGCGTTTCCAAAACAACTGTTATATTTTTGACAAAATTGAAGATATGAATCTATGGGTGAAAACGCCGAATGAATCATGAAATGGTTCTCATCTGATCAAGCAGACCAGATAGGCGGTACGCCATGATACTGAGCTGTAGCTTCATTCGATCATCCGTGGATTTGAGGCTGCAGCCTGTTCTCGTTTCAATTTGTTTCAGCCGGTAGCTTAATGTATGCCTATGAATAAACAATTCCCCCGCAGATTTTTGAATATTTTCATTGTGGGCCAAATACACTTCGAGTGTATGGATCAGGTCAGCCCCCTGTTTTTTCGTATAAAGCAAGGGGCTTAACAGCTCGACGTAAAAGTCATGCAAATTCATACCCGCTTCATTCATTTCAAGAAGCATCCCGTATAAGCCGAGCTTCTGATAATGAATGATGCATTCGTCTGTCTTTAAAAGCGGAAGAAGCCTTGCTGCATACTGCGCTTCCTTCGCGCTTTTTGAAAAGAGACCGATCTGATCATAGGCTCTCCCAATGCCAATCACAATCGGATGGACGGGAAAAAAATAAGACCAGGTGCTCCGGCACTCTTCTGCTGCGCGATACCACTCCGCTTCATGAAACGGTTTTTTTCCTGCTGGTGTAAGAACAAAAATGGAATCGAGCCTTGTCTTTAGTAAAAAAGGAATATGTCTGCGTTCAAATATCGACGTGAGTAATTGAGATAGGCGCTGCATCATTTGGTGATCAAGCTGTGTGTGCTGATGCTGAAATTGAAAGTAGATGACCACCTGCTCATCGCTCATATCATATTGCAGCTTTGTTGCTTGTTCGACCACATAGCTTTCTTCTGTGTATTGCTGCTGCAAAATATCATCTAATAAATGACCTTGCATTTGGTTTTCTGTATCTTGAATGGCTTTTTGCTTCAGCCATTCAATCGCATACACCGCCCCGGCATGCTCGATGGCAATCGCGTCAAGATGATGCCATGCATCCTTTTTCTTTAAAGATACAATAAACCCGAAAATATCGCCCATCGCAATGACCGGACATGCAGCGAGGACAAACGCACCGCATGTGTCATAAACAAGCCGTCCTTTCTCCTCAGCCTGCTTGAGAAGAGGCATCGTTTCGATTGGTTCACGATCTGTCAGAAAGCCAACAGCAGGAGAGTACGTCACTTCATCTTTGATGAGATGAGCTGCGGTTTGATGTAAAAAAACATCAAGCACGACGATGTTTGCCGAAGTGAGATGTGCCAGCTCATCTGTAATTTGTGTGACATTTTTATTGCTTACATTTAAATGGGTCAGTCTTTGGTGAATAGCTGAAGAATATTTAAGCTGATGGAGCTGGCTGCTGACGATTTGCTCTAGGACGGCTTTTGTAATGTCTGAGAAGTTGACATGTGAAGGAATCTCGATGAGTGGAATACCGCTGTTTTTGGCAGCTTCGATCAGTGATGCCGGAATCTCCGTTAAGTACACGCCTTTATAAATCGCAATGGCCGATAGACGATGAGATTGAATCAGCTCCTCAAGCCGGGCGCGCCTTTCCCTATTGTCTGCAAGTCCAAAGCCGGTTGTGACGAGCAGTTCCCCTTCTGAAAGCCTTGAAGTATCTTCGATAATTTCTACAATGGTCACCCACTGAATGAGGCGGTCCAGTCCATTTTCCCCAGCAAGCAGCTTTGTTTCCTTCATGATATCGAGCGAGAGTGCATCTTTGACGAGAATCGCCATAGACTCATGACCTCCTTTTGAACACTCTTATACACGATGTATAAAAAATGCGTGTGAAATTCGGGCATGTGGCGAATGGAGGATGACTGCCCTCTTGATTAAGCTAATCTTATAACAAGTATACAAAATTTTCTTGCGATTCATGAAAAAAGAAAGATGCAGCTGCTGACGAGAGAGGGAGGAATGACAAAGTGGAGACCCGGGATTACTTAATCAAACCGATGTTGAATCAGCATTATCCTGTGGCTGTGAAAGGAGAGGGGATTTATTTATATGATCGGGACGGGAAAAAATATTTAGACGGCTCATCGGGTGCTGTCACGGCAAGTATTGGACATGGTATACGAGACATCATTGATGCCATGACAGAGCAAGCGGAAAAGGTGAGCTTTACGTACAGATCACAATTTACAAATGAACCAGCGGAAGAACTTGCCTATGAATTGAGTACGCTCTGCCCAGGGAACCTGAACTGGTCTTTTTTTGTCGGAAGCGGATCAGAGGCAACAGAAACCGCCATGAAAATAGCCATTCAGCATTGGCAGGAGCAGGGGAAGGCTGAGAAGAATCACATCATCTCAAGATGGATGAGTTATCACGGCATCACACTCGGTGCGCTGTCGATGTCAGGACATATTGCAAGGAGAGAGCGCTTTGAACCACTGCTCGAAAAACACCCGGTGCTGTCTCCGCCATACAGCTATCGTTCGTGGCTGCCAAAGGAAGAAAGCAAGCAGGTCGAATGGTATGTACAGGAATTTAAAACCGTCATCCAGCGTATAGGAAAAGAGAGGATTGCTGCTTTTATTGCAGAGCCGATTGTTGGAGCAGCGGGCGCGGCGCTTGTTCCGCCAGATGGATATTTTGAGGCGATGAAGCGAGTTTGTGAGGAAAACGATATTTTAATGATAGCAGATGAAGTCATGACAGGCTTTGGACGAACTGGGAAAATGTTTGCCATGGAACATTGGGGCGTCGTACCAGATATTATGGTACTCGGAAAAGGCATGAGCGCCGGCTATTCACCGATTGCGGCAGCTGTCTCAGCGGATCACGTGATTGCACCGATTCTCAGCGGTTCGGGCTCTGTGATGGCAGGCCACACTTATAGCGGCAATCCGCTTTCAGCAGCCGTCTCACTGGCTGTCATTCGATATATGAAAAAACACCAGCTTTCAGAACGAGCTGATCTGTCTGGCCGATATTTAATGAATGCTTTAAAGAATTTGCAAACAAATCATTCCATCATAGGAGATGTGAGAGGAAAGGGACTGCTCATTGGCATTGAATTTGTCGCAGACCGATTATCGAAAACACCATTTCCTGCCCATGCTCAAATGACACATTTAGTTGTGGAGACGGCCAAACAAAATGGTTTGCTTGTTTACCCAGCAAGCGCTGGAGAGGATGGCGTAGGAGGTGCAGCGGTCATGATCGCACCGCCGCTTTCTATTACGCAGCAGGAGATGGATGAACTGATTCATTTATTCGGGCAGACAATGACGCAGGTCGAGCAAGAAGTCATCAATCGAGGGTTTTTCCCATCTGCCATGTAGGGAGGAAAGATGATGAACAAAATAGCGAACTTTGATGAAGTCATCACGCATTTCAGAGACGGAATGACCATCATGTTTGGCGGGTTTGGCGGTGTAGGGTCACCGCCATCATTGATCGATGCCATTCTAGAAGCCAATATCAAAGACCTGACATTGATCGGAAATGATGCAGGCTTCCCGCAAATCGGTGTTGGCAGGCTGATCACAGAAGGAAGAGTGAAGAAAATCATTACCTCTCATATTGGCTCAAATCCAATTGCCGGGCAGAAAATGCAGGCAGGTACACTAGACGTTCTTTTTTACCCGCAGGGCATTCTAGCAGAAAAGATCAGGGCAGGCGGGATGGGTTTAGCGGGCATTGTGACAGATGTCGGCATGGATAGCCTGAATCTTGATGAGAAACAATTGGTTCAGCTGGATGGAAAGAAGTATATCCTTGAGCCTGCACTGACTGCGGATATCGCAATTGTGAATGCCCTCAAAGCAGATGAAGCAGGCAACCTGATTTTTGATAAAAGCGCGCGGAATACAAACCCGATTGTGGCGATGGCAGGAGACTGGACCATTGCGGAAGTAGAAGAGATTGTGCCTGTGGGCGGGCTTCATCCAGAGGAAATCGTCACGCCAGGCGTATTTGTGAACCAGATCGTGCAATCAAAAGGAGTGAACTGGACATGGGCATGGGAGACATCGATTTAAGACACCGCATAGCCAAACGCGCGGCACAGGAAATTGAAGATGGGATGATCGTCAATCTTGGGATCGGCATCCCGACCCTTGCAGCTGAATACATCCCAGCACATTACGAGGTGTGGCTGCATGCAGAAAACGGCATTATGGGGGCAGGCGCTTCACCAGCACGAGGGGAAGAAGATCCGAATTTGTGCAATGCCGGCGGTTTTCCCATTACGTTAACAAAAGGCGGCTCATATATGGACAGCACAACCGCTTTTGGCATCATTCGCAAAGGGATGCTGGATATGACCATTTTAGGTGCACTTGAAGTCAGCAGTCATGGTGATCTTGCCAATTGGATTGTGCCAGGGAAACGAGTGCCGGGTATGGGTGGAGCGATTGAACTCGCGCAAAAAGCGAAAAAGGTGGTGGTCGTAATGAGCCACCTTGATAAACACGGACAATCTAAGATAAAAGCAGCCTGCACGCTGCCTTTAACAGCTAAGTCTTGTGTGGATCTGATTATTACGGATATGGCAGTCATTGAGGTCAAGTCACAGCTGCTCATTTTGCGTGAAGTCATGCCGCCGTTTCAGCCGGAAGATGTCATGAGGGCGACAGAGGCGCCGCTCATTTTAGCGCCTGATGTCAAATCTGTTGTGTAGAAAGGATGACCGACTTGCAGCCAATTACACGTATCAGAAGCTGGATGAAAGAGCATAAGGAAGAAGCCGTGACGCTTCTTCAGCAAATGGTGCAATGTGACAGCACACAAGGAAATGAGCAAGAAGTACAGAAAATCGTAGCAAATAAACTTTCTGCCATTGGCTTTGATGTTGACGTATGGGACATTGGTGGAGATGACTTGCTGAATCATCCGTATTTTTATTCCCCGAGACGTTCCTTTAAAGGAAGTCCTAATGTCGCCGGACGATTGAAAGGTAAAGGAGGCGGCAAATCTATCTTATTAAATGGGCATGTGGATGTTGTCCCAGCAGGAGATCACAAACAATGGACATATCCGCCCTACAGCGGGCATATCATAAATGGGAGACTTTATGGACGCGGGGCAACAGATATGAAAGGTGGAAACGTTTCTTTACTCTTTGCACTTGAAGCACTGCAGGCACTTCAGATTCCACTGAAGGGAGATGTCGTGTTTCATAGTGTTGTCGAAGAAGAGAGCGGCGGCGCAGGCACCCTTGCAGCCATACTAAGAGGATATACCGCAGAGGCAGCCATCATTCCAGAGCCAAGTCATATGAAAATCTTTCCGATTCAGCAAGGATCTAAATGGTTCAGACTGCATATTAAAGGAAGGGCTGCTCATGGCGGAACAAGATATCACGGCGTTTCTGCTATTGAAAAGAGCACGATAGTCCTTTCACATATAGCGGCACTTGAAGAAGAAAGAAATCAGCGAATCACTGAGCCGCTGTTTCAGCATATCCCAATCCCGATCCCAATCAATATTGGGAAAATTCAAGGCGGTGATTGGCCATCCTCTGTAGCAGACCTTGTCATAATGGAAGGCAGGCTCGGGGTGATACCGGGTGAAACGGTAGAACAGGCAGAGAAGGAATTAGAAAATTGGATGGCAGGGCTCGGAGAAAAAGATGAATGGTTCCAAGAGCATCCTGTTGAGGTTGAATGGTTTGGTGCAAGGTGGCTTCCGGGTTCCATCGATACGGATCATCCGCTTTTAGGTTTATTGAAGGAACAATATGAAGCGGTCATGAATCAGCCGCCGAAGATCGAAGCCGCCCCTTGGGGAACGGACGGAGGATTACTGTCACAGGCGGCAGGTATTCCGATCATCGTTTTTGGACCGGGAACAACGGAGCTTGCCCATTTTCCGAATGAATCCATCGACATTGAGCATGTGATTGAAGCAGCAGAAATTATTGCAGGTACAATAGTAGAATGGTGTGAAGCAGCAGAATGAGATGAAAACGATCATAAAAAAGAAGGCTGCCTTACTCAGCCTTCTCTTTATGTGTGTGCTGCTGCTCACACATATATGTCACTGGACAAAAACGAAGAATGCCAGATCCCAGTTTCATACCGCCAAACATGATGCCCAAAAGCAGCATTTTACTCCATGGTTTTCTAGCATATAACGATCCAGCCACAGTACATATTGTCATTCCGCAGGCAATTCTAATGAGCGCTTCCATTAAGCCGAGATTAGGTTTCATTAAGGTGAATCTCCTTTTTTAAATTATTTTAAGTGTGATTTCAAGAAATTGTAACGTTTCATTAATGCGTAACGTGGTTCGTTATGTTACGATAGGGCTAATACAAATGAAGGAGAGTATGTGAATGTCCGAACGTACTTTTAATTGGAGAAACAATGACATCCGCACACAAATCGATGTAGTCGACTCAAAAATAGTTCCAACACTCCTTTTAACGAATGGACTCGTGCTTAACCCGTTTTTGAAACAATGGGTGAAGGCAAATATTTGGATACATGATGATCGAATTGTTTATGTCGGAGCAGAGCTTCCTCAAAATAAATCAGCTAAACGTGTGATTGATTGTGAAGGGAAATACATTGTGCCTGGGTATATAGAGCCTCACGCGCACCCGTTCCATATTTATAATCCCCAATCACTTGCAGAATATGTGTCTCAATTTGGCACAACAACAATGGTCAGCGATAACTTATTTCTTCTTTTGCAAAGCAATGAAAAGAAAGCGCTTTCCACTCTGTGTGAATTAAAAAAGCAGCCATTTCAGTATTTCTGGTGGTCCAGATACGATCTTCAAACGGAAGTCAGATATGAAGATGAGATGCTGCCAGTCAACTACCGGAAGGAATGGATTGATCATCCTGACGTCCTCCAAGGCGGCGAATTAACAAGCTGGCCAAGATTGATGGACGGTGATGATCTCATTCTATATTGCATGCAAGAAACAAAGAAGCAGAGAAAACGAATTGAAGGGCATTTCCCTGGAGCTTCTGAGAAAACGCTAACAAAAATGAAGCTGTTTGGCGCGGACAGTGATCATGAAGCGATGAATGCGGACGATGTGTTAAAACGCTTGTCCCTTGGCTATCATGTTTCATTGCGGCATTCTTCCATCCGCCCAGATTTAGTGAACATTTTAAGAGAACTGCATGAGCGTAATTTTAGACATTATGATCACTTTTTCTATACAACAGATGGTGCTGCCCCTCACTTTTATGAGGAAGGCATGATTAACCGTTTGATTTCAATTGCCCTTGAAGAAGGCGTGCCGATCATTGATGCGTATAATATGGCGACATTTAACATTGCAAAATACTATCAAATTGATGATTTACTAGGCGTTGTTGGCCCAGGCCGGCTGGCTTCTTTGAATATTTTAGATGATCCAATGAACCCAAATCCTGAAACGGTGATATCTAAAGGGGTTATTCTCAAATTAGATGGCGAGAACCAGCACCAATTCCAAGAAACAAAATGGGAAAATGGCGGGCTGGCTCCATTAGATTTAGGCTACGATCTCACGATGAGTGATTTGCAATTCTCTATGCCGCTAGGTGTCAAGATGAGAAATGCCGTTATTATGGAGCCTTATACAGTGGAAATTGATAACTCAATCAACCAGCTGTCATGTGACCATGATCAAAGCTTCTTTAGCCTGATTGACCGAAAAGGTGAGTGGCGTGTGAATACGATGCTAAAAGGGTTCGCAAATAAAGTGCAGGGCTTTGTCAGCTCATTTTCGCTCACGGGTGACATTTTAGTGATCGGGAAAAATAAAGAAGATATGATGCTGGCACATAAGCGGATGAAAGAAATTGGCGGGGGAATCGTACTCACAGAGAACGGGAAAATTTTGCACGAAATCCCGCTGCAATTATCAGGCTGTGCATCGGCTGAACCGTTTGAGACTGTTCTTCAGCAGGAACAAACATTACGCGAGCTGCTCATTGAGCGCGGCTATCCATTTGACTGCCCAATTGATACACTTGTCTTTTTCCAAAGTACACATTTGCCGTATATTCGAGTGACACCAAGAGGAATATTTGATGTCATGAAAAAAACTGTACTCTTTCCGTCTATAATGCGTTAAAATATAACAGAGTGGAGCTGTATCATCTTTGCCGCATTTCTGACTGCTGTTATAGGGCAGAAGTGAGCCGTGGTTCTCTTCACTGCCATGTAAGTGAAAATGATCTTATGTGGAGCTGTTGACAAAGCAGAGGGCTTTGACATGACGAAAGAAGTACTCTAATTGTAAAATGAATCTGTCGGTTACGCTGACCGGCCAACATATTTTGAATAATTGAGCAAGGCGGGGCGCATATTTGTGGTCTCGCCGAGCTTTCCGCAAAGCCTGTATATAAGGGTAGAAGACCTAACCAAGCAGAAGTCATCTTTATACCGAAAGCAAACAAGTTTGTCAGATTGTCATACAAGGAAAATGACAGAACTTGTCGAATTTGTTTACGATAAAGAAGCTTCGGCTTACGAAAGAACCTGACGGCAATTTCAGCGTAGAACCAAACCTGTCATGATCTGTTCAAAGCTCATTGCTGAGGTTTTAAAAAAATTAGTCAGGAAAGATACCGCTTTCTCAGAAGAAGATCGTGCGAAGCGGTGGGGCAATAGTAAAGGAGAAGATGTATTAAGATGCAAATTGATAAATTAAGGGGCAAAAGCTTAGATCAGTTATTCAACTCCATCTTATCCCTTAAAGACCTGGAAGAATGTTATCGATTCTTTGATGATTTATGTACCATCAATGAAATCCAATCTTTATCACAGCGTCTTGAAGTAGCGCGTATGCTTCGCGAGGGAAACACGTATCATAAAATTGAGACGGAAACAGGTGCAAGCACTGCAACTATCTCACGTGTCAAACGCTGCTTGAACTACGGCAACGATGCCTACACGATGGCACTTGACCGCGTAGCGGAACAGCAGGAAAATAACGAAACAAAATAAAGCAGCTTTCACTGTAAACAATCCTTTTCACGAAAAATGGACTTGTTTGCAGTTTTTTTATGAAAAGGCGTGCAGTGGCTGATAAAGTGTCCCTGTTTTTTTACTTTAGCTCGCCCATAAACCACTAGACATGATTTCTTTAAATCCTACTGTTTGCATGTCCTTTGAAACAAATAACCCCCATTCCCTTTGAAAGTCTTTTCCAACGGGGAGAGGCAGTCATTTCTGATCGTCATCATGTCTATCGAAAAAGTTTTGAAAATAGGCATCTCCTTTAAACACAATGATTTGTGAACCCCGAAATCCAGGGACATCTACTGCAACTACTACACGATATATGTTTCACCGTCATTCGGTTTTAGATCAATAAGATGTTCAGCTCTATTTAATAGGGTTTGAATGCATAATCGCTTTATCTTTTTCGAGCTCTCCGTTCAGTTACTTTTTTAAGTTCTTTATACGCGATTGAGCGAAAATGTCAATAAAAAAAGGCGCGTTTCCGCACCTTTTCGAGCTAGACAGACGGCTGTGTCCCTGAAAAAATAGGGATTTCACTTGTCTGACCATTTTCTTGTCTATAGACAATATGTTTCTCATTAAAATGAATGGGAGATTCAATTCCTGCGGCTGCTGATAAGTTAAACAAACCTTCTCTTAGAGAAAGGATATAATTGCAGACTCGATATTTCTTTTCTTCAATCGTTAAACCCTTTTGCAGCTTTGGATCAGTTGTGGCGACCCCAACTGGGCATTTATTCGTATGGCACACTTGTGCGCGAATACAGCCGACTGAAAACATGAGTCCCCGTGCGATATTGACAAAGTCAGCACCCATGGAAAGGGCAATCGCAATTTTATCAGGTGAGAGAAGTTTGCCAGAAGCAAAGAGTTTTACCTGATCTCTGACACCGTATTCTTTCAATATTTGATGAACCATTGGGAGTGCCGTGAAAATCGGCAGCCCTGCGGAATCTGCCAATTCATGAAAGGACGCACCAGTGCCGCCTTCTCCGCCATCTATTGTAATGAAATCAGGGTGTTTCCCGCTTTTTTTCATATAGCTGGCAAGCTCTTCAATATTTTCTTTATGTCCGACAACAAGTTTGATCCCAACTGGTTTTCCACCTATACTCCGCAGTTGTTCAATGAAATCAAACATGTCAGGAATGGAGTGGAACATCTCAAAGCGGTTTGGGCTGTCAATGGATTGGTGAGGCGGTAATTTACGGATATTCGCAATTTCTTCCGTCACTTTTTCGCCGTCAATATGACCGCCGCGTGTTTTTGCTCCTTGTGCCAGCTTGAGTTCAAAGGCTTTGACTTCCTCGTGTTCGCTTTTTTTCTTGAATTCTTCAAAGGAAAATGCGCCATCTTCTGTTCTGACGCCAAATAAACCAGGTCCAATCTGGCAAATGATATCTGCGCCGCCTTTGAGATGATAAGGAGAAAGCCCGCCTTCACCTGTGTTCATCCACGTCCCGCCGGCCATTTTTAATCCTGAGGATAGAGCTGTAATCGCCCTGTCGCCTAAGGAGCCGTAGCTCATGGCAGATTGACCGATCAATCCTTTCACATGGAAAGGATTTTGACATGTGTGTTCGCCAATGACTTGTACATCCTCTTGATGGAGAAAGTAAGGCTTTGCTTCGACTTCTTTGAAATGTTCACTTCTTCGCAGTAAATTGTCTTGATCAATCTGATATACTTTTGTTTTGATTTTTTCAGATTGATCGATTCGTAGTTCATTTCGCTGCTTTGGAAATAGGACGTTTCGAATGTAATAGCCTGGCTTGTCAAAATCACGTTTTGATCCAAAGCCCATCGTCCGGCTTTTGTACTTCCCAGACATGACCGCCTGCTCGTATTCTCTTCTTGAGAAGGGCAGCTCCTCTCGGTCATTCAGAAACAGATATTGGCGAAGCTCAGGTCCTATTTTTTCAAAAATAAACCGCAGCTTTCCAATGACCGGATAATTTCGCAGAACTGAATGTTCTTCTTGTTTTTCATCTCTCATCCAAATCCAGATTAGTAGAATGATTGGGATGATCAAACAAATGACTAGTAATGCGCTGATGATCATTAAGGTTGTGGTCATGAAGTTCCCCTCTTTTCTCTTTCATTGCTGTTGTTATTCCACTTTTTAATGAAAGAGAAACCACACCAGCATATTGTGACGTTTAGAAATGAAAAGGCGGGGTAACTTACAAATAAGATCATAAGGGGAGGGAACATACATGAATAAGCGTCCAAATGCGTATGTACTTGCAGGATTAGGGGTTGGAGGTGCTGTGTTATTAGCAGTAAAAAATAAACAGCATCTGAAAAAATGGGCAAGCATGTTCCGGTCAGATGAAAAGATTCCTGAAAAAGCCGGCCACCCAGATCCATTAGATATCCAAGACAACAAGATGGTCGACGAAGGGGCTATGACATCCGTCCATTATTTTAATGAAGCGAGACAATAATTTGAAAAAAACCGTTTTGAAAGATCAAAACGGTTTTTTTCTTGTGATGTTATAGCGAAGAGGATCGACAATGGTAAAACCGGTCAGCCCATTGTGATCAGATGTCGAGAATTGAAATTCAATGCCTGACAGATGATAAGTTGAGAGAATTTCCTGATCTGTCAAACGTAAAGAAAGTTCATCCTCATAAACCGGTACGTTCCGCAGCACTTCGGATTCTTCTGCAAATAACTCCAACCCAGCCACCCGGCCTTCTTGATCAATATCTACATTGACACATTCATTGACATCTAATTCAATGGTTTCTTTGATTTTCATATGCTCCGCTTGCGGGGTGATATAGATGTATCCGATGTCTAGATTTTGTTCATATGTAATCGTTCTTTTCAACTGAATCACCTCTGCTCAATAGATGGTTTTTAAATCTATAGTAAAATATTCCTTTATTGTATAATAACATGTGACAAAGTGCCAAAATATCAACCTCTTTCAGCTCCTCTTCGAGTGGATTTTTTATCTATTCTCCAGCAATTTTTTCTAAAGTCACAATCACCCATTTTCAAAAGAATGAAACTTTTAGCTAAAGGAGGTTACCCATTTTTTGCGGCCTTTGATTTTGTTATAATATTTAAATGGAATGAAACGAATGGAGGAACGTTTTTCATGTATGATGTTACCGAGTGGAAGCATGTCTTTAAACTCGATCCAAATAAAGAAATTTCCGATGAACAGCTAGAAGCGATTTGCGAATCTGGGACGGATGCCATATTGATTGGCGGCAGTGATCATGTGACAGAGGACAATGTGCTTCAATTGATGTCAAAGGTCCGCCGGTTTCTTGTACCATGTGTGCTCGAAATCTCCACACATGAGATGATTGTGCCTGGCTTTGATCTGTATTTCATCCCAACCGTCTTAAACAGCTCTCACCCTGACTGGATTGTTGGGCTCCATAAGGACGCGATGAAGGAATTCGGTGATTTGATGTCAATGGAAGAGATTGTGCCTGAAGGTTATGTGATCTTAAATGAAGATTGTAAAGCGGCAAAGCTTACAGAGGCAAATACAGCGCTGGATATCGATGACGTCAGGGCATATGCAAGAGTGGCAGAGCATTTGATGAAGCTGCCCATTTTTTATCTGGAATACAGCGGAACGCTTGGAGACATAGAGCTTGTCAAAGAAACAAAAGCAGTGCTTGATGAAACAGTTCTTTTTTATGGCGGCGGCATCGAGAACGCTAAGCAGGCAAAAGACTTCTCGCAGCATGCAGACGTCGTGGTTGTAGGAAACGTCATTTATGACAATTTCAAAGAAGCATTAAAGACAGTCGAAGCAGTCAAAAAGTCATCATAGTCAAATAAGACGAAACGGGTTAAAATAGAACATAAGTTCGAATTGGCGGTGAATGGAATGAATGAAATATCGAATCATCTATTAGAAGGGCTGAATGACGCGCAGAAAGAAGCAGTCAAAGCAACAGACGGTCCTTTATTGTTGATGGCAGGAGCAGGAAGCGGGAAGACACGGGTGCTCACACATCGAATTGCCTACTTAATGGCAGAAAAGCATGTGGCTCCGTGGAACATTTTAGCGATTACATTTACAAATAAAGCAGCACGTGAAATGCGTGAACGTGTCCAGGCTATTTTAGGGCCTGGCGCAGATGACATCTGGATCTCTACGTTCCACAGCATGTGTGTCCGTATTTTAAGACGCGATATTGACCGCATTGGTGTGAATCGCAACTTCTCTATTTTAGACACATCTGACCAGCTTTCAGTTATTAAAAACATTTTAAAAGAACGGAATATCGATCCTAAAAAGTTTGACCCACGCAGCATTTTAGGTTCCATCAGCAGTGCAAAAAACGAACTCATTGACGCAGAGGAATACGCCAAAACAGCTGGTGATTTCTATGATCAAGTGGTCAGCGATGTCTATACAGATTATCAAAAGCGTCTACTTAAAAATCAATCACTCGATTTTGATGATTTAATTATGATGACGATTCGATTGTTTGAGCGCATCCCCGAAGTGTTAGAGCACTATCAGCGGAAATTCCAATACATTCATGTGGATGAGTATCAGGATACGAACAGAGCACAGTACATGCTTGTGAAACTGCTCGCGCAGCGTTTTCAAAATATATGTGTTGTCGGTGACTCGGATCAGTCTATTTATCGCTGGCGCGGAGCGGATATTACAAACATTCTCTCCTTTGAAAAAGATTATCCATCCAGTGAAGTGATTCTGCTTGAGCAGAATTACAGATCGACGAAACGCATTTTGCATGCCGCAAATACGGTCATTCAAAACAATGCAAACCGGAAGCCGAAAAATCTTTGGACAGAAAATGATGAAGGGGCGAAGATTGCCTATTACCGCGCAGATAATGAATTTGGTGAAGGTCAATTTGTCGCTGGAAAGATTCATCAGCTCTATAAGAGTGGTAAGCGCAAATTATCTGATTTTGCGATCCTTTATCGGACCAATGCCCAATCTCGTGTCATAGAGGAAACATTATTGAAGTCAAACATTCAATACAACATTGTCGGCGGCACGAAGTTCTATGACAGAAAAGAGATCAAGGACATTTTGGCATACTTACGCCTAGTGGCAAACCCAGATGACGATATTAGTTTTGCACGAATTGTCAACGTACCAAAGCGCGGAATCGGTGCGACATCTGTTGATAAAATTGCAGCATATGCGGAGATGAATGACCTGTCTATGTTTGAAGCACTTGGTCAGGTGGATTTCATTGGACTCAGTGCAAGAGCGGCTAATGCGCTTGATGAGTTCAAACAGCTCGTTGATCAAATGACGAACATGCAGGATTATTTATCTGTCACTGAATTAACAGAAGAAATCCTAGAGAAAACAGGCTATCGTGAAGCGCTGAAGCTCGAAAAAACGATTGAAGCACAAAGCCGCTTAGAAAATATTGACGAGTTTCTATCCGTCACTAAGAACTTTGAAGAACAGAATGAGGACAAGTCACTTGTGACCTTCCTGACAGATCTCGCCCTCGTCGCAGACATTGATAAGCTGGATGAGAATGAAGAAGAAGATCAGGATGCCGTCATCTTAATGACTCTTCACGCCGCAAAAGGTCTAGAATTCCCTGTTGTTTTCTTAATGGGGATGGAGGAGGGTGTCTTCCCGCACAGTCGTTCACTAATGGAAGATGCAGAGATGGAAGAAGAGCGCCGCCTCGCTTATGTGGGCATCACACGGGCTGAAGAAGAGCTTTATTTATCAAGTGCAAAAATGAGAACACTTTTCGGCCGGACGAACATGAACCTTGAATCTAGATTCATTCGAGAAATACCAGCCGATTTATTGGACAACCTAAATGAGAAAAAAGAAACAAAAACATCGTTTGGACAAACAAGAGAACGACCGCAAAGACGGGGACCAGTCTCACGTCCGCAAACACAAACGATTCAAAACACAGGCGGTGGCAGTATTGGCTGGGCTGTGGGCGATAAAGCGGCCCATAAGAAATGGGGCGTTGGTACGGTTGTAAGTGTGAAAGGCAGCGGAGACAGCACAGAGCTTGATATTGCCTTCCCAAGCCCTACAGGCATTAAGCGTCTTCTCGCAGCATTTGCACCAATCGAGAAGCAATAAATTGATAGGACTGACAAAACGGATGAATTGAAAGGAAGAAGCAGATGGAAAAAGAAGCAGCGAAACGCCGGATCGAGGAACTGCACCAGATTTTGAATCAATACAACTACGAATATCATACACTTGATCGTCCAAGTGTTCCTGACGCTGAATATGATGCGCGGATGCGTGAGCTGATCTCTCTGGAGGAAGAGCACCCTGATTTAAAAGCAGCGGATTCTCCTTCACAAAGAGTAGGCGGCGCTGTTTTAGACGCCTTCCAAAAAGTGCGTCACGGCACACCAATGCTCAGCCTTGGGAATGCGTTTAATGAACAGGACCTTCTTGATTTTGACCGCCGGGTTCGTCAAGCAGTCGGTGACGATATCGCATACAATGTCGAGCTGAAGATTGATGGACTCGCTGTTTCTCTCCGTTATGAAAATGGCGTGTTTGTCCGAGGAGCTACACGCGGCGATGGAACAACGGGTGAGGATATTACTGAAAACCTCAAAACGATTCGTTCCATCCCGCTTAAAATCAAACGCCCTCTGTCGATTGAAGTGAGAGGCGAGGCATTTATGCCAAAACCTTCTTTTGAAGCATTAAATGAAAAAAGAATACAAAACGAAGAAGAGCCGTTTGCAAACCCGCGTAATGCGGCTGCAGGTTCACTTCGTCAACTTGATACGAAAATTGCAGCGAAACGAAACCTTGATATATTCGTCTACAGTATAGCGGAGCTTGATGAAATTGGTGTTGAAACGCAAAGCGCAGGACTTGATCTTCTCGACGAACTTGGCTTTAAAACAAACAAAGAAAGACGGATGTGCCAAACGATCGAAGAAGTCATCGACCTTATTGAAACATTAAAAGTAAAGCGTGCCGATTTTTCATATGAAATCGATGGAATTGTCATTAAAGTCGATTCACTCGCTCAGCAGGAAGAACTCGGCTTTACAGCAAAAAGCCCGCGCTGGGCGGTTGCGTACAAGTTTCCGGCTGAAGAGGTCGTAACGAAGCTGCTTGATATTGAACTTAGTGTCGGGCGAACAGGTGTGATTACACCAACAGCAATTCTTGAGCCTGTCAAAGTAGCAGGGACGACAGTGCAGCGTGCGTCTCTTCATAATGAAGATTTGATCAAAGAAAAGGATATTCGCTATTTTGATCAAGTGATTGTGAAAAAAGCCGGCGATATTATTCCTGAAGTCGCAGGTGTCCTTGTCGATCAGCGTACAGGCGAAGAAAAGCCGTTTCACATGCCAACTGAATGTCCAGAGTGTCATAGTGAGCTGGTGCGAATCGAAGGCGAAGTGGCCTTACGATGCATCAATCCAGAATGTCCTGCCCAAATACGCGAGGGGCTCATTCACTTCGTTTCCCGTAATGCAATGAATATTGATGGGCTTGGCGAACGGGTCATTACGCAGCTTTTCAAGGAACAGCTCGTTTCTCGTGTGTCCGACCTTTACCGATTAACGAAAGAAGAACTGATTCAGCTTGAACGAATGGGCGAAAAATCTGTCGACAATTTACTGCGTTCGATTGAGCAGTCGAAAGAAAACTCTCTTGAGCGTTTACTATTTGGACTCGGTATTCGATTTATTGGTTCAAAAGCGGCAAAGACCTTGGCGATGCATTTCGAAAACATCGATCAATTAAAGCAAGCAACGAAAGAACAATTACTTGAAGTCGACGAAATTGGTGAAAAAATGGCTGATGCCGTCGTCACGTACTTTGAGAAAGAAGAAATACTCGATCTGCTGAACGAACTAAAAGAACTTGGAGTCAATATGACCTACACAGGGCCAAAGCCGGTAAAAGCAGAAGAAAGTGATTCCTACTTTGCAGGAAAAACCATTGTGCTGACAGGGAAATTAGAAGAAATGGCTCGAAACGATGCAAAAGCAGCGATCGAAGCGTTAGGCGGCAAGCTGGCAGGTAGTGTGAGTAAAAAAACAGATCTAGTCATTGCCGGAGAAGCAGCGGGGAGTAAGCTGACAAAGGCAGAAGAACTCAATATTGAAATTTGGGACGAAGCTAAAATGCTCGAGGAGCTAAAGAAATAAGAGGAGTGTTTTCTATTGAAAAAGTTGTTATTGCTGCTGACAATGCTCACACTGGTATTGTCAGCGTGTGCACCTTTTGGGGGAAAGGAAGAGGAAGAGGTCACACAAAAAACGGATGAAACGAAGGAAACAAAGGAAACAGCCATCATCCCGATGTACAATATCTCAGACTCCTATTACAAAATGGTGCTGCCGTTTAAACAAGGAGCTGCGAGAGGTTTAACAGCGGAGCGTCTCAACACACGCTTGGACATTGATGAATTTGAAACAGGACTCATGCGCCTCGCAACAGAGTCATTTAATACGAACGACTATCTTTTCCAAGAAGGACAGCATTTAGATGAGGACACCGTTCTCAGCTGGCTGGCACGCAAAAAAACAGGCAGTGATCTGAAAAAGGCAGAAAAAGATGATAAAGACTTTAAGAATCTAGGCTTAAATCCTGCTCTTCCAAACTCAGGTTCAACAAAGTCTAAAAATGAAAATAGTCCAATTTACTTAGCTTCAATGCTAGAGCATAATTACTTAATTCGAAAAGACAAAAACAGCTTACAACTTGGCGGAGTTGTCATAGGTCTTGCGCTGAACTCTGTTTATTATTACCGTGAAAAGATCGGTGACCCGCAGCAAGAGGTGACCATCGATTCATCGAAAAATTCTAAGAAACTTTTGGCAGAGGGTGAAAAAATCGCTGAACAAGTGGTCAAACGAATTCGTCAAATGGACGGTCTGCAAAAAGTGCCTGTCATGATTGCCCTTTATAAGCAAGCACCAAAATCATCTATCGTTCCAGGTAACTTTATCGCCAAAACGGATGTGAAAGCAGGCTCTGCTGATATTGGAAATTGGGATACGATCAAAGAGGAGAATGTATTCTTCCCTTCAGATAATGCGAAAAGCAGCTACAAAGATGATTCAGAGCGATTTGACCGCTTCAAGACAAAGGTCGAAGACTACTTCCCGAATTACACTGGTGTTGTAGGAAAAGGTTTTTACAAGAACGGCAACCTGCAAAAAATGAAAATCGAAATTCCAATGCAGTTCTATGGAAAAACGGAAGTCGTAGCCTTCACACAATATTTAACCGGGGAAGTCATGGATTACTACAAGAGCACCAATATTGAAATCAACATCACATCTTCTGATCAACAAGAAGCCCTGATCACAAAAAATGCTGAAGACAAAGAACCAACTGTTCATATATATGACTAAATAAGAGGGATTTCCAAACCCTTGTCAAAATATTAGTAGAAACCAAGAAGAAAGGCAGGTATGTTGATGCTCGTATAATGCTGATTACCGTCAAGAACATTTAAAAAGACGATAAAAGGAGAATCAGCATGCATAAAGAAGTAAAAGCACGATACGATGAACAGAAAGTCTTAAAGAAAGCGGCTCATTTGTATGACTTTCAGCTTGACCAAGTCACATTTCTAGCCGATGCAGAAAATTATGTGTATGAATATCAGGCAATGAATGGGGAGAATTATATATTAAAAATCACCCATACCATTCGTCGTTCACCCACATATATTTTAGGAGAAATGGACTGGATTCGATTCCTGTCTCATCATGGTATTTCTGTAGCAAAGCCGATTTCATCAGCTAGAGGAAAAGACGTTGAAACCATTCCTGATCAAGCCGGAGGCGCATTTTTACTCCGTGTGTATGAAAAAGCACCGGGAAGAAAAGTGAATGAAGGAGATTGGAATGGGAAGCTGTTTGAAGCGTTAGGGTCCTATACAGGACGAATGCATCAAACAACAAAACGATATCAAGTAAAAGATCCTCGCTGTAAGCGTCAAGAGTGGTATGAAGAGGAGCAATTAAAGCTTGATCAATATATTCCTTCTGATCAAACGGTTGTATTGCGAAGAAAAGATGAACTGATGCAAAAGCTTCACCAGCTCCGAATTTCCAAAGATGTGTATGGGCTGGTGCATGCCGATTTGCATCACGGGAACTTTCATTATCATCAAGGAGAGATTATTGCATTTGATTTTGATGATATTGGATATCACTGGTTTATCAATGATATTAGTATTTTGCTATACAATGTTCTTTGGTATCCAGTGATTCCATATGATGATAAAGCTGAATTTACGGCAGAATTTATGAGTCATTTTCTAAAAGGCTATCGACAGGAGAATGAGCTTGATGACGCGTGGCTGGCAACAATCCCTGATTTCCTCATGCTGCGTCATATGCTTATTTATGGGCTTTTACATCAAGCATTTGATCTCCAAACATTGACTTCTGACGAAAAAGCCATGCTGTCATGTTTTCGAAAGGAAATTGAGCAAAACATACCAATTACTCCTTTTGACTTTCAACAGCTGGCCCGATAAAAGAAACCCCTTGCTGTGTCAAACAGCAAGGGGTTTTTTGTGACTATACCGTATCACACTTCACGCCAACGACGCCTTCTAGATCTTTAATATCAAAGTACACATCGGTTGTATAGCGGTCTTTATGCACACGTACACGTACTTCCATGATCGGATAGTCCTTTTCTTTTAAATCATCAATTCGTACAGAATGAATGCGGATATTGAGAGCTTTCATTTCTTTTAAAATATCGGTCATGCGGTTTCGGTCAGAAAGAGACATTCTGATGCGGATTTCTTTTTCCTGCAGGCGAATCGGTCCGATCCGCTGGAAGAGCCATGGTAGAAATTCGACACTAATCAGAATAAAGAAAAGACTGAGGAAGGCTTCTTTATAAAATCCTGCACCTGTTGCAACCCCAAGTCCTGCTGCTCCCCAGATCATCGCAGAAGTCGTGAGTCCTGAGATGACATCATTGCTTTTTCGAAGAATCACACCTGCTCCAATAAAACCAACACCAGATATAATTTGCGCCGGTAACCTGAGTGGGTCCATTTGAAGCTTAGAGACTCGAGGGAAATTGTAGGCTGCATCAATGCTGATGATGGTTAAGACGCAGGAGCTGACAGCAATGACAATACACGTTTTCAAGCCGAGGGGCTTTTTCTTCAGCTCTCGTTCAAGCCCGATAATCAGCCCGATTAAGGTGGCCACGGCTAATTTTAAGACTGTATCCCATTCAATTGTCCAAAACATGCGTATCGCTCCTTCACTTCATGTACGTTTCACAACATGTATATGATCTTCTCACAGCCCATATAGCTGCACAACTCTTATTTTATTCAGTTTCTGAAGAAAGAAAAGCTTTTTATTTTATTTAAAAAGAGAGTCATCCGCATAGGGCAGATGACTCTTCAATTCTTTATTTTGTTTCTTCTTCAAGATGATTTTCCATTTTGTTGAAAAGCTGTTTTGATGCTTTTGACGGCTTACTTGTCAATAAGCTCACAATAATGGCAGCTAATCCACTAAGCGTAAAGCCTGGAATCATTTCATAAATACCTGTGGCATGGTTGAGGCCTGTCGTAATCCATGTCAGAACCACAACCGCACCAACGATCATTCCAACTAGGGCACCATGATGATTCATTCGCTTCCAGTATAGGCAAAGTAAGATGACTGGACCGAATGAAGAACCAAATCCTGCCCATGCATAACCGACAAGGTCAAGAATGGTGTCACTTGGGTTAAGTGAAAGGCAGAGAGCAATCACAGCGACAACGAGTACAGACATCCGGCCAATCATGACGAGCTCTTTGTCTGATGCTGTTTTTCTAAAGAACGTTCTGTATAAATCCTCTGTCATCGCACTTGCTGTGACAAGCAGCTGAGACGAAATTGAACTCATAATCGCAGCTAAGATGGCAGAAAGTAAAAATCCAGTGATATATGGATGGAACAATACTTTAGAAAAGACGATAAAGATGGTTTCAGGGTCAGCAAGGTTCATACCCGTTTCATGAACATATGCAACACCAACTAAACCGACAGACAGTGAACCAATCACTGAAATAATCATCCAGCTCATTCCGATTCGGCGTGCTGGTTTTAGATCTTTTACAGACGTAATGGCCATAAAGCGCACGATAATATGCGGCTGTCCAAAGTAACCTAGTCCCCAAGCGAGGAAGGAAATAATGCCAATGACGCTCGTTCCTCTAAAAATATCAAGCAATTTAGGGTCAATCTGTTGAATATCTTGGATCGTAGCAACAGGTCCGCCTAATTGTGTAAAGGCAACGATCGGCACGAGCACTAATGCTAAAAACATGATAGCTCCTTGGACAAAGTCCGTTAAGCTCACTGCCAAAAATCCGCCGAACAATGTATACAAAATGACAATACTTGACGTCAAAATCAGTCCAAACGTGTAATTTGCACCGAATGCTGACTCAAATAAACGTCCGCCTGATACCATCCCAGACGATGTATACAGCGTAAAGAAAATTAAAATGATGACGGCTGACACAGCTTTTAATAAAGCAGATGATCCTTTGAATCGTTTATCAAAGAAATCGGGAATCGTAATCGCATCATCCGCAATTTCTGTATAAGAACGTAAACGAGGTGCAAGAATGAGGTAGTTCAAGTAAGCACCAACGATTAAACCAATCGCAAGCCAGGCTGTCGATAAACCTGTTTTATACATTTCACCTGGCACACCCATCAGCATCCACCCGCTCATGTCCGCAGCACCTGCTGAAAGGGCTGTAACGAATGGGCCAAGCCCGCGTCCGCCGAGCATATAATCATTTAAATCATGTGTTTTCCTAAATGCATACCAGCCAATGGCAAGCATTCCGATAAAATAAATAGATAAGGAAATTGTAACTTCAATACTCATTTTGTGTTCTCACCTTTTTCGTATTAATTTGACATCACCTCAATCAAAATATACAGAAGTGCGATGGCAGCTATTTTGCTTGACTGTCCCGCTCACTGCTATGGTTACTTAACCTAACAGAGTATTCCCAAGTGATCAACCTGCCTAAACCTCTTCATTTTGAAGAAAAAATCCACAGACCAGTGATAAGAATTAGTGTGTAAGCGTTTACAAAAATAAACAAAAGTAAAAATTTTCTGAAAAATAAAAAGTCACCTGATGAATATTTCTTTTATCGATTTGATAATAAAGACGTTTCAAGAAAACGGACCTTTTACCGCACCTGCGTAAAGTTGCTTTAGAACAGTAAAATTTGATATGATAAAGTGTATATGACTTATGATCATGACCACGAGTACGCATCATTTTTGGAGGTGAACCTGCATGTCAAGAATTTCAATAGAAGAAGTCAAGCACGTTGCGCATTTAGCAAGGCTTGCGATTACAGAAGAAGAAGCTGAGATGTTTACAGAACAGCTTGATAGCATCATTTCATTTGCAGAGCAGTTAAACGAGGTAGATACGGAAAACGTTGAACCTACTACACACGTATTAAAAATGAAAAACGTCATGAGAGAAGATGTTCCGAATAAAGGTCTTTCCATTGAGGCAGTCGTCAAAAACGCGCCTGATCATAAAGACGGCTATATTCGTGTGCCATCAATTTTGGACTAAAGGAGGCCCGAGACATGTCACTGTTTGATCACAAAATTTCTGAATTAAAAGAGCTTTTACATAAAAAGGAACTGTCTGTTTCTGATTTAGTGGACGAGTCTTATAAACGAATCAATGAAGTAGACGGGAAAGTACAAGCATTCCTTGCACTGGACGAAGAAAAAGCACGTGCGTATGCAAAGGAATTGGACGAGGCAGTTGGTGAAAAGGACGAGCTTGGCCTATTGTTCGGTATGCCGATCGGTGTGAAAGATAACATTGTTACAAAGGATTTGCGTACAACAGCTTCAAGTAAAATCCTGCAAAACTTTGATCCAATTTATGATGCAACCGTTGTGAACCGCCTAAGAGACGCTGAAGCAGTCACAATCGGTAAATTAAATATGGACGAATTTGCTATGGGATCTTCTACGGAGAACTCAGGCTTTAAAGCGACGAAAAACCCATGGAATTTAAACACCGTTCCGGGCGGATCAAGCGGTGGATCAGCAGCTTCTGTTGCAGCAGGTGAAGTACCGTTCTCTCTTGGATCAGATACAGGCGGTTCTATTCGTCAGCCGGCATCTTTCTGCGGGGTTGTCGGTCTTAAGCCGACATATGGCCGTGTATCCAGATACGGATTAATCGCATTTGCTTCATCATTAGACCAAATTGGTCCGATTACACGTAATGTAGAAGACAACGCATATGTTCTTCAAGCGATTGCAGGTGTCGATCAAATGGACGCAACAAGCGCAAATGTCGATGTCCCAGATTTTCTTTCTTCATTAACTGGCGACATCAAAGGTCTGAAAATCGCTGTGCCGAAAGAATACCTTGGCGAAGGCGTTGGCGAGGAAGCAAAAGAGTCCGTTCTTCAAGCGTTAAAAGTATTAGAAGGACTTGGTGCTTCGTGGGAAGAAGTATCTCTTCCGCACTCTAAATATGCACTTGCGACTTACTACTTACTGTCTTCTTCAGAAGCATCTGCAAACCTTGCACGTTTTGACGGCATCCGCTATGGCTACCGTACAGATAATGCAGACAATCTTATTGATTTATACAAAAATACTCGTTCTGAAGGCTTCGGAGACGAAGTGAAGCGCCGCATCATGCTTGGTACATTCGCGCTAAGCTCAGGATATTACGATGCGTACTATAAAAAAGCGCAAAAAGTCCGTACATTGATCAAAAAAGACTTTGAAGATGTTTTCGAAAAGTATGATGTCATTGTAGGACCTACAACGCCGACTCCTGCATTTAACATTGGTGAAAAGACAAGCGACCCGCTAACCATGTATGCAAACGATATTTTAACGATCCCTGTTAACCTTGCAGGCGTTCCAGGAATCAGTGTGCCTTGTGGATTTGCAAATGGCCTTCCGTTAGGACTGCAAATCATCGGCAAGCACTTTGACGAAGGAACAGTGTACCGCGTGGCTCACGCTTTTGAGCAAGCAACAGATCATCATAAAGCAAAACCTGAACTGTAAGGGGTGAATTAGAATGAACTTTGAAACGGTAATTGGACTTGAAGTCCACGTAGAGCTAAAAACACAATCAAAAATTTTCTCAAGCTCGCCGACACCTTTTGGTGCAGCTGCCAACACGCAAACAAGTGTCATCGATCTTGGGTATCCTGGCGTACTGCCTGTACTGAACAAAGAAGCGGTGAACTTTGCGATGAAAGCGGCCATGGCGCTGAACTGTGAAATCGCAACAGATACAAAATTTGACCGTAAAAACTACTTCTATCCTGATAACCCAAAGGCGTATCAAATTTCTCAATTTGATAAACCGATCGGTGAAAACGGCTGGATTGAAATTGAAGTAGAAGGCAAAACAAAACGAATCGGTATTACGCGTCTCCATTTGGAAGAGGATGCTGGGAAACTGACGCACACAGGCGACGGTTACTCACTCGTCGATTTCAACCGTCAAGGTACACCGCTAGTTGAAATCGTATCTGAGCCAGATATTCGCACACCAGAAGAAGCGTATGCTTACTTAGAAAAATTAAAATCCATTATTCAATATACAGGCGTTTCTGACTGTAAGATGGAAGAGGGCTCACTTCGCTGTGATGCCAACATTTCTCTTCGCCCAATCGGCCGTGAAGAGTTTGGTACAAAGACAGAGCTCAAAAACTTGAACTCATTCGCTTTCGTACAAAAAGGCCTTGAATTCGAAGAGAAGCGTCAAGAGCAAGTATTGCTTTCTGGCGGCTTGATCGAACAGGAAACCCGCCGTTATGACGAAGCGTCTAAAAAGACAATTCTCATGCGCGTCAAAGAAGGCTCTGATGATTACCGCTACTTCCCAGAACCGGATTTGGTGGAGCTGTACATTGATGACGAGTGGAAAGAACGTGTAAGAGCATCTATCCCAGAGCTTCCAGACGAGCGCCGCAAACGCTACATCGATGAGCTTGGACTTCCTGCATACGATGCAATGGTACTCACGCTGACGAAAGAAATGTCTGATTTCTTTGAAGCGACCATTTCAGAAGGTGCAGAAGCGAAGCAAGCATCAAACTGGCTCATGGGTGAAGTATCTGCTTACTTAAACTCTGCTCAAAAAGAGCTGGAGGATACAAAGCTAACACCGCAAGGACTGGCTGGTATGATCAAGCTTATTGAAAAAGGAACGATTTCCTCTAAGATTGCGAAAAAGGTATTCAAAGAGCTCATCGAAAATGGGGGAGATGCAGAAACAATCGTCAAAGAAAAAGGACTTGTCCAAATTTCTGACGAAGGTGCGCTGCTCAAACTCGTTACAGAAGCACTTGATAACAACCCGCAATCCATTGAAGACTTTAAAAATGGTAAAGACCGCGCGATTGGTTTCTTAGTCGGACAAATCATGAAAGCATCGAAGGGCCAAGCTAACCCGCCGATGGTGAACAAGATTCTCCTTGAAGAAATCAAAAAACGATAAATAGCAAAAAACCGCCTTATGAAAAAGGCGGTTTTTTTTCTTGAAATGACAGGGTCTTATCATAGATTCAGACCACAGCCGTATATCAATTTAGAGAATCTTTTCTTATAATGAAGCATAAGCGAAAGTGCACATTCGAAGGGGAAAAGGTGAGCTAAATCCATTTTACTGAAGAAACAGCTTCAATTGTTCCACTGCTCTTAGAACAGCAGGGTCCTCACACTTTTCTAAATTCGTCAGCATCCCTTGAATGACTGGCTTACGAGGTTCAGCTTTTGCCAGCTCTTCTTCAATCACTTCAATGGATACAATGGTATCATCAGAAAGCAAATGCTCAAGCTTTAACAAACGAAGCTCCTCTTGAAGGGAATCAGCACTCGGCACTTCATCGTCCCAAATGGTTTGCTTCAAAATCGGTTTCGTCTGAGAACGAAGCAAGCCGTGGACCAGATCATCAAACCGTTCGAGTATAAAGGATGAGAGCTCATCAAATGATAATTGCATTTGATCCTGTAAAAGCAGAACCTGCACATATGATTGGATAATTCCTTGAATCATGACTGACAGGTCAGTTACATATGGTTCGATCTCCTGTCCATAAGTGGTCAAGATGGAAATTTGAATTTCATCGTTCATTTGCTTTTTCACAGTTTTTGAATACTTTTTAATTTGCTGGTTTTCCGGAATAATATTCTCGCTGAGGATCAGAATGATAAAATCCTTGTTCTCAGCAAAATGCTGAAACTGTTCAGCGATTTGTTTCTGAAAGATCTCTCTCGGCGCGAGATGCTGATTCTCTTTTCGAATCGTTTCGATAGTTTGCATCGAAGTGTCGATATAATATTCAAACGCTCGGTTGAAAAGCTGTTCTTTTGATTTGAAATGTAAATAAAATGCGCCTTTTGATATTCCGCATTCATCTGCAATTTCCTGAATGGTCGTAGAAGAAAAACCCTTTTTCGCAAACAATTGGATGCTTGCTTTAATGATTTTTTCTTTTTTTTCGTTCATGAAATAAGGCCCCTTCAGCTTTAGAATGTTACGTCACACGCAAGTGAAATGGTTGACGGCATTGTATGTCACCGTTTATTATGATATAGAATGACCAGTCAGTCAATACATAAAGGAAAATGGAGGAAATAATGAATTCGATCATCAATTTTGTATTAAAGAATAAGTTCGCTGTATGGCTCATGACGATTATCGTAACAGTTGCTGGTCTATATGCCGGATTGAGTATGAAACAAGAATCAATCCCAAATATCAACACTCCAGTCATTACGGTTTCTACAACGTACCCTGGCGCAACGCCGGACGAAGTATCAGATAAGGTGACAGATCCAATTGAAAAGTCGATTCAAAACCTCAATGGGGTCAACGTGGTCACTTCTAATTCTTTTGAAAATGCATCATCCATTCAAATCGAGTACGATTACAACAAAGACATGGATGAAGCAAAAAAGGAAATTGAAGATGCGATTAGCAATATCGATTTTCCTGAAAATGCAGAAAAACCTAAAATCGCACGCTTTAGTATTAACGCGATTCCAATTTTAGCTCTTAGTGTCTCTGGAGATAAAGAATCATTACAAGACCTTACACAAAAAGTAGAAAATGACCTCGTTCCTTCACTTCAAGGATTAGACGGTGTCTCTTCTGTCGAAACTTCAGGACAGCAAATCAAAGAAGTAGAATTTTCGTTTAAACAAAAGAAATTGAAAGAATACGGTCTAGATGAAGATACCGTTCAAAACATGATCAAAGGCTCTGATGTGAATGTACCATTAGGTCTATACACATTTGGCAACAAACAAAAATCAGTTGTCGTGGACGGCAATATTTTAAGCGTCAAAGATTTAAAAAATATGCGAATTCCAGTCACACCAAGTGCAGGCGGCGGTGCGGGAAGCGCTGGAGCTGGAGCACCTTCTAGCAGCGCAGGTGCGCAAGGTGCCGAGCAGCAGGCGGGAAGTGCAAGTCAGCAGCAAGCAGCAGCTCAGCAGCAAACAGGTGGAGGAGCAGCAAGCAGTCAATCTGTAGAGCTGCCGACGATTAAGCTATCTGAGATAGCGGATATTAAAGTCGTAAAAGATGCAGAATCGATCTCTAGAACGAATGGAAAAGACAGTATCGGTCTGCAAATTGTCAAAGGTTCTGAAGCCAACACAGTAAGTGTAGCAGAAGAAGTCACAAAAGAACTTGAGAAATTCAAAAAAGACAACAAAGGAATTAAAGTAAGCACGACATATGATCAAGCAGAGCCGATTAAAGAGTCTGTTAGCACAATGCTGAACAAGGCGATCATCGGAGCAATCTTTGCGATCATTATCATTATGTTGTTCCTTCGAGATATCAAATCAACATTAATTTCGGTCATTTCCATTCCGTTATCTCTGTTGATTGCTGTCTTATTATTAAATCAGTTGGATATCACGTTAAATATCATGACACTTGGTGCCATGACCGTCGCCATCGGGCGTGTTGTCGATGACTCGATAGTGGTCATAGAAAATATCTATCGACGGATGGCGTTAAAGGATGAACCGTTAAAAGGCAAGGCACTCGTCAGAGAAGCCACAAAAGAAATGTTTATCCCAATCATGTCTTCGACGATTGTAACAATTGCGGTATTCTTACCGTTAGCATTAGTAGGTGGAATGATTGGTGAACTATTCATTCCATTTGCCTTAACGATTGTGTTTGCGTTACTTGCTTCACTGCTTGTCGCTATTACAATTGTTCCAATGATGGCACACACTCTATTTAAAAAGAACCTGTACGGCACAGCGAAAAAGGTAAAAGAACATAAACCAAGCAAGCTTGCTGGCGGTTATAGACGTGTACTTAATTGGACACTCAACCATAAATGGATCACATCAGGAATTGCCATTCTTATGCTTGTCGGAAGTTTATTCTTAGCACCACTTGTCGGTGTCAGCTTCTTACCACAGGAAGCAGAGAAGACGGCCATGGTGACATATACACCTGAACCTGGACAAACGAGAGAGCAAGCAATTGATGAAACGAAAAAAGCTGAAGAATATTTGATGAAACGTGACCATGTCAAGACAGTTCAGTATTCACTAGGCTCTTCAAATGCCATGACAGCAAGTGTTGGCGGTAACTCTAACGGTGCGTTATTCTTCGTACAATATGATGATGACACGCCAAACTTTGATAAAGAAAAAGATCGTGTGGTCAAAGCCCTGCAAGATAAAGCATCTAAAGGGGAATGGAAATCACAAAACTTCTCATCTGCTGGTGCAAATAATACCGTGACATACTATGTGTACGGGGACAAAGCAAGTGATATTGAAGGCACAGTAAAAGATGTTGAGAACATCTTAAAAGATGAGAAAAACCTGAAAAATGTCAGCACAAGCTTATCTGAGAAATACGACGAATATACGTTTAATGCAGATCAAGAAAAACTGGCGAAACTAGGTCTAACTGCTTCACAAATCGCTCAAGCGATTGCACCTCAAAATAGTGAAACAACACTGACGAAAGTCACAGAGGACGGCAAAGAACTTGATGTGAAGCTTCAAACGGAAAAAGATGAATATAAGAGCAAAAAAGATTTAGAAAATAAAAAGATCACCACACCAACAGGGCAAGAAGTCCGAATTGGTGATGTCGTAAAAGTAAAAGATGGTACGACTGCAAATACGGTGACAAAACGTGATGGGAAAATCTACGCAGAAGTGTCTGGTGACATGACAACAGACAACGTCTCAAGTGTGACACAAGATGTTCAGAAGAAAGTCGACAAGCTTGATCTGAAATCTGGCGTAACGATTGACACAGGCGGCGTAAGTGCGGATATCGAAGAATCCTTTACACAGCTTGGCCTTGCAATGCTAGCAGCGATTGCCATTGTGTATCTCGTTCTCGTCATCACATTTGGCGGAGGTCTTGCACCATTTGCGATTCTCTTCTCACTGCCATTTACGATTATTGGTGCGCTACTTGGATTGTTTATAGCAAAAGAAACCATCAGCTTAAATGCCATGATTGGATTGCTCATGCTGATCGGTATCGTTGTAACTAATGCCATTGTCTTGATTGACCGCGTAATTCATAAAGAAAAAGAAGGTCTCTCAACAAGAGAAGCGTTACTTGAAGCAGGTACAACAAGATTACGTCCAATCTTAATGACAGCACTTGCGACGATTGGTGCACTGCTGCCACTCGCATTAGGATTTGAAGGCGGAAGCCAGATCGTATCAAAAGGACTTGGCGTTACCGTGATTGGCGGTATAACCAGTTCTACACTTCTCACATTGGTCATCGTCCCAATCGTGTATGAAATGTTAAGCAAGTTTAGACGTAAGAAAAAGTACGCAGAAGAAGAGTAAGAGGAAGCCCCGCCAATGAGCGGGGCTTTTTTTATTTTGAAATCTGACAAACAGCTTTTCTCATAAGCTCTTCAAATGCGTGGAAAAAGGCATCACGATCGACATGGTCAATCACTTGAATTGATTTTCCATCTGGATGCTCTTCGGTGCGACCTTGTCTAGGCGTTTCAGTATAAACGATCGCATTAACTTCTTTTGAACGGGTAAATGATGTAGAAGCAAGAGTAATCGTTGTCAGCACGTCCCATAAGTAATACGTCGAGTTCGTTTCATGATGAATGAGCGGCGGACAAAAGGCGTAGCACTGTCCGATAAAATCTATTCCAATATGAGAACGAAGAGAAGCCCAGCGCTGACGTACATCAAGTGTAAGCGGGACTTGATTTGTACTTTCAAGCGCGACCATCTCAATAGGAAACGGTTCCTGAAAGACAGTGCTGACAGCATAAGGGTCCCAAAATGCATTCCATTCTGCTGTCCCGTCATGCTCGGGTTCTTCAACATTGCCTTTTTCAAGGAACGTGCCGCCCATCCACACCAATTTCTCAATTTTGTTAGAGATTGAAGGATCTTCTTCTAAAGCGCGTGCAAGATCTGTGAGCGGACCAGTAAAGAGCAGGGTGACAGGTTCTTTTGCCTTCTTAACCGTTTCAATCAGGTGAAGGTGTGCTGGCAGCTTGGATACTTTTGTATCAACAGTACCTTTTTCATTTAAAATTGGCAGAGCATCTACATAAAAAGCATGCATACGCCACTCCTTCGGAAATGGATTGACGCCTCTAGAAGTTGAAGCAGCAACTTCAATTTCATAAGGGCTGAAACGATCAATGATTTTTTGAGATGCACTGAGAGCAGGCTCTAAATAACAATCAGCAGGAATCACAGACATTCCGATGACTTTCAGATGTTCCATTTGAAGGAGAAGAAATAAAGAGACGAGATCATCAACACCGCCGTCATGATTAAAATAGACAGGCTTTTTCATCGCATATCATCCTTTACAGCGTTTTCTTTTATCTTATCAGAATGCTTTCTTGCTGGGGAAAATGTGGTAGGAGATTTCACATATTAGGTGGTTGTTTTGTTGCCATTTTCAAATCTCATAGTATAATTAAAGGTTGTTAGTGGTGAAAATAGATTGCATAATGAATATAGGATGATGATGAATGAAACGTGCTCGAATTATATACAATCCGACATCTGGGCGTGAACTCTTCAAGAAGAATTTACCGCAGGTTTTGCAAAAATTTGAACAAGCTGGCTATGAAACTTCTTGTCATGCGACGACATGTGCAGGAGATGCCACGCAAGCAGCAGAAAAAGCCGCACAGAGAGATTTTGATTTAATTGTAGCAGCAGGTGGAGACGGCACGATCAATGAAGTCGTCAACGGACTAGCACCGCTTGAAAAAAGACCAAAATTAGGAATTATTCCAGTTGGAACGACAAATGATTTCGCAAGAGCACTTGGAATTCCACGAGAAGGTGTTTTGAAAGCGACAGATGCCATTATTGAGGGTGTAGCAAAGCCGCTTGATATCGGTAAAGTCAATGGCCATTATTTTATTAATATTGCTGGCGGCGGCCGGTTAACAGAACTCACCTATGAGGTGCCTAGTAAACTGAAGACCATGCTTGGACAGCTTGCTTATTATTTAAAAGGCATGGAGATGCTTCCTTCAATCCGCCCGACAGAAGTCGAAATTGAATATGACGGCAAATTGTTTCATGGAGAAATCATGCTGTTCCTTGTTTCACTCACAAACTCAGTAGGCGGCTTTGAAAAATTAGCGCCAGATTCCATTTTAGATGATGGGATGTTTGACCTGATTATTCTAAAGAAGGTCAATCTAGCAGAAGCCATTCGAGTGGTCAGCCTTGCACTGCGGGGCGAGCATATTCATGATAACAATGTCATCTACGCAAAAGCGAATCGCGTGAAGGTAGATGTAAAAGATAAAATGCAATTGAATTTAGATGGTGAATACGGCGGCATGCTGCCAGGTGAATTTGAAAACCTGTATCGCCATATTGAATTTATTGTGCCAAAAGCAACAGCTGAAAAAATAGGGTGAAGACTGAACTTGGTTCCTTATGGCGGCCAAGTTTTTCTTTGCAAATGAGGTGATAAAATTGGTGAAAATGAAACCGCCTGTTGAAAAGAATGAATACTACAATGTAACCTTCGAAGACTTAACGCATGAAGGTGCAGGTGTAGCAAAAATTGAAGGATTCCCTGTCTTTGTACCAAATGCCCTTCCTGACGAACAAGGGCAAATCAAAGTCACACGAGTCAAAAAAGGATTTGCTTTTGGACGACTCATGGAGCTGACAAAGGAAAGTCAGCACAGGCAAGATGCGCCATGTCCCATTTACAAGCAGTGCGGCGGCTGTCAAATTCAGCATATGAGCTATGAAGGCCAGCTGCTATTTAAACAGAAACAAGTAAAGGACGTTTTAGAGCGGATCGGCAAGCTTGATATGAGCCGTGTAAAAGTTCATCCTGTACTCGGCATGGAAGACCCTTGGAATTACCGAAACAAAGCACAAGTTCCAGTTGGCGAACGTGAAGGCGGACTTGTTGCAGGGTTTTATCAGCAACGTACCCATGAAATCATTGATATGGAAAAATGTTTGATCCAACAGTCAGAAAACGACGAAGTGGTACAGGCAGTAAAAGACATATGCAATGCGTTTGGCATCAAAGCATATAACGAAGAGCGGCACAAAGGATGGCTGCGTCATGTGATGGTTCGCTACGGTATTGCAACAGGTGAAATGATGGTTGTATTTGTTACTAGAACGGCTGATTTTCCGCAAAAGCAGCAGGTGATTGAGCAGATTATAGCACGCTTCCCACATGTTCGGTCAATTGTACAAAACGTGAATTCAAAGAAAACAAATGTCATTTTCGGAGATGAAACAACCGTTTTATGGGGTGAAGAATACATTTATGACACGATTGGCGACATCAAATTTGCCATTTCAGCCCGCTCCTTTTATCAAGTGAACCCAGCCCAAACAAAGGTGCTTTACGACAAAGCGCTTGAATATGCAGAGCTGCAAGGCGAAGAAACCGTCATCGATGCCTACTGCGGAATCGGTACGATTTCCTTATTTCTCGCACAAAAAGCAGGCAGAGTAAATGGCGTAGAAATTGTGCCAGAAGCAATTGAAGACGCAAAACGCAATGCTGCCTTAAACGGAATCAATAATGTTGAATTTGCAGTCGGCGAAGCAGAAACCGTCATCCCAAACTGGTACAAAGAAGGCATCAAAGCAGACACCCTCGTCGTCGATCCGCCAAGAAAAGGATGTGACGAAGCACTGCTTGACACCATTTTAAAGATGAAACCAAACCGAGTTGTTTATGTTTCCTGTAATCCTGGGACGCTTGCTCGTGATTTGAGAATTCTTGAAGATGGCGGGTATGTGACAGAGGAAGTGCAGCCTGTGGATATGTTTCCGCATACGAGTCATGTGGAGTGTGTGGCAAGTCTTGTGATTAATCAGTAATGTATTGAGATATCCCGATTTCGTGAAAAACATCGATATCGGGATATTTTTATTTTTGCCTGCTCTAATTGCATAAAAAAGGTTAACCAGAGGTCAAAAATTAATATTCACCCCGCATTTAGTTATGAAATGTCCTTTTTTGCAATTTTGCCCGGTTCATATTAAAGTATATAATGATAAAAATTGCTGAAAGACTTTATAGAAGGACATGCCCTTTAGGTGCTATGTCATGAGAGGAATTGGATGAAAGATGAGTAAAAATTTCTGGCGTGATTTACCGCGGCCATTTTTTATATTAGCACCAATGGAAGAAGTGACAGATGTTGTGTTTCGTCATGTTGTGAGTGAGGCGGCGAGACCGGATGTGTTTTTTACAGAGTTTACGAACAGTGAGAGTTATTGCCACCCTGATGGTATTCAAAGTGTGAAGGGGCGTTTAACGTTTACAGAGGATGAGCAGCCGATTGTTGCTCATATTTGGGGAGACAAGCCTGAAAACTTTAGACAAATGAGCATTGGAATGGCGGAATTAGGATTTCAGGGGCTTGATATTAATATGGGCTGTCCTGTCCCAAATGTCACACAAAATGGGAAGGGCAGCGGCTTGATTCTTCGTCCAGACGTTGCCGCAGAGCTGATTCAAGCAGCAAAAGCTGGGGGATTACCAGTCAGCGTCAAAACAAGACTTGGTTTTACTGAAGTCGATGAATGGCGCGGGTGGCTTAGACATATTTTGGAGCAAGATATTGTGAATTTATCAATCCATCTTCGCACAAGAAAGGAAATGAGCCAGGTTGATGCGCATTGGGAGCTCATTCCTGAGATCAAAAAACTTCGTGATGAAGTAGCACCTGATACTCTTTTGACAATCAATGGTGATATTCCAGATCGTCAAACAGGCTTAAAGCTCGCTGAACAGTATGGAGTGGACGGCGTGATGATTGGACGTGGGATTTTCCATAACCCATTTGCTTTTGAAAAAGAGCCGAAGGAGCATACAAGTGATGAACTGCTTGGTCTCTTAAGATTACATCTTGATCTTCATGATCAATACTCATCACTAGGTCTGCGTCCATTCAAGGCACTGCACCGTTTCTTTAAGATTTATGTAAAAGGATTCAGAGGAGCGAGTTTCTTGAGAAATCAATTAATGAACACATCATCAACAGATGAAGTGCGTGCAATGCTGGATGAATTTGAAGCGAGAAATCAAGACCAATCATGACCAACAAGAGGAGGGGTAACCCTTCTCTTTTTTTATAAATAGGACTATTAAACTAGTTCTCTTAAATGGTAAAATGAGATAGAAATAACAATTGGAGGTATTTTATTTGAAACCATTTTGGGATAGAGAAAGTGAAGAGACATTTAAGAAAATCAATGAGAAAGGCATTGCAAGAGCGGAAAAGAAGCTAGGCGTCATCTTGCCTGATACATATAAGAAACTTATCCTCGAACAAAATGGCGGGTATACCCTGCATAATGCTTTTCCAACGGATCAGCCGAATGGATGGGCAGAGGATCATGTGTCATTTGATCATTTAAGAGGGATTGCCAAAGATGAAGGCATTATGGATAGTGATTATTTAATAGAAGAATGGGAATTGCCTGAGGGACTTGTACTCATTTGTGGGGATGGTCATACGTGGATTGCATTGGATTATAGAGAAACAAAGGAGCATCCGCCGATTCACTACTTTGATCTAGAAGATGAGACGGATTTCAAATTAGCGGATTCGTTTGATGAACTGCTTGCTGGGCATTATACTGCTGAATAACATGAAAAGGAAAAGGCAGCCGCAAGTAGATATATTTCATTAAAACCGTTGTTATACAGTATTTTTTGAGAGAGACAAAAGAGTCTCTCTTTTTTTGCGAAGCAACATTGAATCTCTCTCCAAAACTGTACCTGTTATGTTTAAGTATTATTATTCAATTGGTTCACTTTCCACTCACTAAATTTCCTGACGATAATATCTGCCACAATATAAAAAGGCAGAAAGCTGGAGTTGTCCACTTTGTTATATAAGTGAAACGGGGTGCTGCTTACATAAATGTTAAACATGGCATTTTGTGCAAGGAGGTTATTCCTTAAAGTGGTCATGCTGATAAATTTGATATGTCTCGTTTTCACCAATTGAATGATATCATCTAAATTCTTCGATTCACCCGATAAAGAAATGATAAATAAAAGGTCATCCTCACCAAATTCAATGATTCCATCTGTTAAGTCCCGCTTGCTTCGTAATACTTGAGATTTTTTATGCAGTGACCATAGCTGCCGCTGTACATCATTGGCCAAATCGAGCTGTGCTGTTCCTGTCCCATAAATATAAATATACGGTGCACGATCTATCAGTTGATTTAATTGATGAAAGTCGAGCTGCTCCATATATTTTCTTGTCTGGCGGATATCTTGATCAAGCAGCTCCATTAAATCCTGTGTGGTCTCTTCAGTGAAAGCATTTAATTTCACATAAGACTTTAAGTCGCTGTAGCCGTCGAACCCTATTTTCTTGGCAAGCCGGTGGATGGATGAGATGGAAGTATGAGCATAACGGGCAAGGTCCTGAATTTTCATTGTCTTCATTTCTTCAAGATGATCATGGATCGTTTTAATAATATGCAGGTCATTCTTATTTAAATCTTCGAAGTATTTATTAACCAGCTTGTCCAGTATCATGCGATGTGCCCTCCAACATGAAAATATTTTCTTCCTGTGAAAATATAATCTAATGTTACAACTTGATTTCTAAATACGTCAAACCTATTGGTTTTTGTAAGCGCTACCTTTACAGTGATGTTATGGATCAAGCAAAGGGGTTATGCTTATGAATGCAATCAAGCGATTTGGCAGTGCTATGGTAGTTCCTGTACTTTTATTCGCGTTTTTTGGTATTGTTGTCGGCCTCGCGACTTTATGTAAGAATCCAGCGATTATGGGGGAAATGGCTGCAGAAGGTACGATGTGGTACAAGGTTTGGTCACTGATTGAAAGCGGGGGATGGACGATTTTCAATCATATGGAACTAGCTTTTGTGATTGGATTGCCCATCTCACTTGCGAAAAAAGCGCAAGCACGTGCGACACTCGCAGCTTTAATGATTTATCTCGTATTTAACAATTATATTCATGCTATTTTGACACTTTGGCCGTCTACTTTTGGTGTTGATTTATCGCAAGGTGTCGAGAACGTAGCGGGTGTAAAAGAAATTGCAGGTATACCTACACTGGATACAAGTATCATTGGTGCGGTGATGATATCTGGAATTGTCATTTGGATCCATAATCGTTTTTATGATCAAAAGCTGCCTGAGATGCTTGGGATTTTCCAGGGGCTTGTATTTGTTGTCATCATCGGATTCTTTGTGATGATTCCTATTGCTTTTATCGTGGCTTTTGTATGGCCCTATGTTCAGCAGGGGATTCAATCCCTCCAAGGGTTCATGGCACAGTCTGGTTATATTGGTGTCTGGCTGTTTCATTTCTTGGAAAGGGTGTTAATTCCAACAGGACTTCACCATTTTATTTATACACCTTTTGAGTTTGGTCCAGCGGCTGTAAATGGGGGATTAAAACCATATTGGATTGCTCACTTAAATGAATTTGCGTCCTCCACTTCCGATTTGAAGGATCTTTATCCATACGGATTTTTATTGCATGGGAATATTAAGATGTTCGGCTGTTTAGGGATAGCTTTAGCCATGTATTTTTCAACACCGAAAGAAAATAGAAAAAAGGTTTTGGCATTGGTATTACCCGCCACATTAACAGCCATATTTGCCGGAATTACAGAACCGCTTGAATTTACATTTCTATTTCTCGCGCCTTATTTATTTGTGATACATGCACTTCTTGGAGCGACCATGGTGACAATCATGAATATGTTTGGTGTTGTGGGCATGATGGGTTCCGGGCTTATTGAAATAGCTGCATTGAACTGGATTCCGCTCTCTTCAAATCATGGAGGGATTTATCTAATCCAAGCGGTGATTGGACTTCTCTTTACAGCATTGTATTTTGTCATATTTAGATGGATGATTGTGAAATTTGATATTCCATTACCAGGACGAAAACATGAGGAGGAGACGAGGCTATATACAAAACAAGATTATGAGAATGCTCATAAAAAAGCTCATGACCAAAAGGAAGCGCCCGTTTATGCGTCTGAGTATGAAGAGAAAGCCGTTTATTTCTTAGAAGGCCTCGGCGGTAAAGAAAACATTAAAGATGTGACAAACTGTGCCACGCGTCTGCGAATTACAGTGATTGACCCTAGCTTGGTGAAAGATAGAGAATACTTTACAAAAAATAAACTGGCACACGGAATGGCGAAGAGTGGTCAAAGCATTCAGATCATTGTTGGCTTAAGTGTACCGCAAGTGAGAGAGTCCTTTGAGACAAAACTTTCATTAGATTGAAAAAGGAGCTGGATATCATGAAAAAATTTAATATTACGATCGCTGGAGGAGGAAGTACATTTACACCAGGGATCATTTTGATGCTGTTAGACTATTTAGAGGAGTTCCCAATTCATACAATTAAACTCTATGATAATGATGAAGCTAGACAAAAGACGATTGCAGATGCATGTGAGATTATGTTAAAAGAACGAGCACCAGAAGTGCGATTACTGGCAAGCACGGACCCAGAAGAAGCCTTTACTCAAGTCGATTTTGTGATGGCACATATCCGTGTCGGCAAATATGCAATGCGTGAATTAGATGAGAAAATTCCATTGAAGCATGGAGTCGTCGGACAGGAAACATGCGGTCCAGGCGGGATCGCTTACGGAATGCGGTCCATTCCAGGTGTATTAGAACTTGTCGATTATATGGAAAAATACTCACCTGAAGCTTGGATGTTAAACTATTCTAACCCTGCAGCGATAGTAGCAGAGGCAACACGTAAGCTAAGACCGAATTCTAGGATTTTAAACATATGTGATATGCCAATTGGCATCGAAGAATTAATTGCAAAAAATTTAGGCTTATCTTCACGGAAAGAACTAGAAGTAGATTACTATGGTTTGAATCATTTTGGCTGGTGGACAGATATTCGAGATAAAGCTGGAAATAGCTTAATGCCTGAGGTGATTAAGCATGTAAGCGAGCATGGTTATGCAACAGATGGAACATCTGAATTAGAACAGCAGAAGAGCTGGAACAGCACATTAAAAAAGGCTAAAGATATTCAAGCACTTGATCCAAAAACGGTACCGAATACGTATTTGAAATACTATCTATTTCCAGATGAAGAAGTGGCACATTCAAACATAGCGTTCACGCGTGCCAATGAAGTGATGGAGGGGCGGGAAGCTTTTGTTTTTAGTGAATGTCAGGCTATCATTGATAAAGGAACTGCAAAGGATACAAAGCTGACCATTGATGAGCACGCTTCCTATATCGTTGATTTAGCAAGAGCTATTGCTTTTAATAAAAAGGAACGGATGCTGATGATTGTAGAGAACAATGGCGCCATTAGGAACTTTGATCCAACAGCCATGGTCGAAATTCCTTGTATCGTTGGCAGTAATGGTCCAGAAAAATTAGTAGTTGGAGAGATTCCAAGATTCCAAAAAAGTCTCATGGAGCAGCAAGTTGGCGTAGAAAAACTAGTAGTAGAAGCATTTGAAGAAGGGTCCTATCAAAAATTATGGCAGGCCATCACATTATCGAAAACGGTGCCGAGTGCTAAAGTAGCAAAAGATATTTTAGACGACTTAATTGTGGCAAATCAAGCATTTTGGCCAGAGTTAACATAACACAAGAATAAGCAATATGGGCGTCACAGCGCTCATATTGCTTATTTGTTTTTTTAACCGATGTATTGTGATGGAGAGGAAAAGGCCCCCTTACTCTGCACTCTCCTCAACCTCACGGCTATCCTCTGTTTCACCAATATAAATAGGGCCGTTTGCGTGGTCGATTCGGATTGGCCATTCGTATGGAATTTGAAGACGTCTAGCAATGGCTCTCCAGAATTTTGTGGAATCCAATTCGAATTCTTGGAAGTCTTTTAATAAGTCTTTGTAAGACGAGCCATCAAATTGAATGAACATATCTTGAAGGCGCATGAACGCGACATGTCTCACTTCAAGTGCTGCTGCGGCTTCCATTTCTTCTTCTGTTGCTTCTCCGATGATTGTACCTGCGGGCGGAAGCATGTCGTATACGTTAAATTCCTCTTCTTCTTCGTGTGCTGCATTGTGCTGTTGATCTGACATTTTTCTTCACTCCTTCTCGTTCTCAATCAAAACTTTATTCTGTGCTTACTTCTATTATCGGAAGGAAATGTGAAAAGTGGAGCAGATCCACAACACTTGCTTTTTTCTCTTGAATCATCTATGATCAATTGTAGATATAAAAGGTCTATAATAGATAGAAAGGAATTTTCTCATGAAATATTCTAAAGCGACCAACTATGCGCTGCATACGATGGTGTTTTTAACTCTTGCGCCAAAGGGTAAAGCGATTGGGGTTGAGCCTCTTGCTAAGATGCAAGACCTTTCACCAACCTATTTATCCAAAATTTTAACAAAGCTTGTGAAGGCGGGATTGATTGAGTCAACACCTGGTGCAAAGGGAGGTTATACCCTTATCAAACGAAAGGAAGACATTTCGTTTTTAGATGTCATTCAAGCTGTAGAAGGACAAACGAATTTATTTCGCTGCTCTTTAGAGCATGACTCCTTCATGCCTCATGATGGCTGTTTGATTGAACAAGTCATGCAGGATGTGGAAACGAAAATGCAGGAGACGTTAAGTCAAAAACGGTTAATTGATATTGCGAACCAAATTGAGCAGACAGAAAAAAATCCATTTTTCAATATGTGATTTTTTTGAACTAATTATAGATATTAAGAGTCTATAAAATCTTGAATAAAAAGGAGAGATTGATATGTTATTAGATTGTGCCATTATCGGAGGCGGACCAGCCGGATTAAGTGCAGCACTTGTTGTAGGGAGAGGCAGAAAGCAGGTCATTGTATTTGATGATGAGCTGCCAAGAAATCGAGTGACGCAGGAATCACATGGATTTATTACAAACGATGGAATGACACCGTTTGAAATCAGACAAGCCGGAGAGGCAGACCTTCAAAAATACCCTAGTATTAAAATCAAACGAAGTCGAATTGTTGATATACAAAAGAAAGAGGAAAGCTTTACGTTACTGACACACGAGGGGGATACATTCGAAGCGAAAAAAATCATTTTGGCAACAGGACTTCAGGATATTCTGCCAGAGATCGAAGGAATTCATGATGTGTACGGAAAAACGTTGTTTAGCTGTCCTTTCTGTGATGGATGGGAATTAAAAGACAAAGCACTTGCCCTTATTGCAGAGAATCAGCGAGCCTTGCATATGGCTAAGCTTCTTTCCAATTGGACAAAGGATTTGATCGTGTTTACAAATGGGCACGTGTTGGCTGAAGAGGACAAGGCACTTCTGACGGCACATTCTATTCAAGTCATTGATGTGCCAATTGTGTCGATTGATCATGACAATGGGCAGCTGCGTGCTCTCCAGCTTGCGAATGGGGAGATAGTCAGAAGGGAAGGTGGTTTTGTCGCAAGTGAATTCAAGCAGTCAGCCCCATTTGCCGAAAAGCTTGGCTGTCAAATGGCGAAGAATGCGGGGATTGAAACAGATATTCTTGGACGTACAACCGTTAGTGGAGTCTTTGCGTGTGGGGATAATTTAGGCGGCCCTGCTCAGTTAGTTCTTGCAGCAGCAGCTGGAAGCCAGGCAGGAATGGGCGTCATTCATGAATTTGTGCAAGAAGAGTTTCAAGAAAAAACATCTCTTTGAAAAGAGATGTTCAGCGGAGAGCGGTTTTTCGTTTTGTTAAGACGTGAGCTGTCCATTCAAAAATTGCGTAGATAACAAAGAAGATCAGGAGCCAGCTGCTGGCATCGACCCAAACATTGGTGATCTGAATGATGTTCGCCTGATCAAGTCCAGCCTGTATCCACATGGTGATCAGTGCTGTAAGGAACACTTGTAAAAACCATTTTGATTTTTTCAATAGGTCACACCTCCATCTCTTTCTATCATATAAGAAATGACAGTTTATTTCCAATTGTTTTCCTGTATGTTTCAAAGGTAAAATAAGAAATAAAATCAATGGAAGGACATGAGATGAACGATCAAACGAATAGATTTTTAAAAAGTCATTTTCCTGACCTTCTCCTCACGCCGCCTCTTTTTTATGGGTGGCCTATTGGGCTACGGTTTGAAGTGGCAGATTGGTCATTAGGAAAAGAATCGATTGTATTAGAAAAAGCGGGAGATCGTGCTTTAGAGATTGTGAAATATGCTTTTGATCCAGAAGACGCGATGCTGCTTGTAACGGATGTGTATACAGAACATGAACATGAATTAACGAAGCGTAAGCTCTTGGTTTACCAGAAATATGTAAATCGAAAAATGCGTTACCGATTGCGTCATGAGCTCTTGACCTATGTACACCCAGAAATAGAAGAGATCATGAAGTTAGAGCGGTTTACTATCAACTGCCGTCTGCGAGATATTCGGTTGCGCCCTTTGCTTCATGCGATATGCCAAGAAGGTTTTTTTACACCAAATCAGATTTTGAAGGGAAAACTGGGGTATGAAATTTACCTAATGAATCTCTCGAAAAAAATGATTTTTCACTTATATGATGATCGAGGCTGTGATCTTATTGCGGCAGATACTGAGCGTCTTCGGCCAGTCTATGAAGGCTTACAGCACTGGCTATTAGACTATGACCGCCCTCAGATGGATCAGTTGTTTACAGAGAAATAAGAAAACCGCACTTTCGACAAGTGCGGCTTCTTTTTATGCTTCTACTTTATTGAAGAACTGTGGCAAATATTCTTTGTGTGCTTCTAGCATTTCATCTAGGATGCTTTTTGCAATGGCATCTGATGGAACAAGCGGGTTGATGGTCATTGCGACAAGTGCTGTGTTGTAATCGCCTGTCACGGCAGCTTCAGCAGCTACACGTTCAAAGGATTTAATTTGAGAAATGAGTCCTTTGACAGCGACCGGCATTTCACCAACAGCGATTGGTTTAGGACCGTCTTTTGTGATAACGCAGTTGAGTTCAACCGCAGAATCATTTGGAATGTCACTAATTGCCCCATTATTAATGGTGTTTACAGGCTGAATGTCATGCTTGTCGTTATAAATGGATGCAATCAAGTTACAAGCCGCATCACTGTAGTAGGCACCGCCTCGTTTTTCAAGCTGTGGCGGCTTGATGTCGAGATCAGGGTCTTTGTAAAGCTCGAACAAATCATTTTCTAATGCGCGAACGACTTCAGCACGTGTTCCTTCATTTGCTGCTGCTTTCTTTTCCTCAGCCAGCATATCACTTGTTTTGTAGTAGTAACGGTGATACGGACAAGGAATGACGCCAAGCCCTTTTAAGAAATCAGCATCCCACGGAATCGCCTGAATGTTGTTCATCGACATGCTAGAGTTTGGATCAGCCATGTCTTCGATGACTTGATCCATGATGCTTTTGCCATCTAAGAATACATTGAGTCCAAAGACCATATGGTTTAATCCAGCAAAGCTGACTTCGACTCTGCTTGCGTCGACATCAAGCCCTTTGGCGATTCCCATGCGAATGCCGATAGGCACGTTGCATAAACCAACGACTTTGCGATGGTTTGAATAACGAAGAACGGCTTCAGTGACCATACCAGCTGGATTTGTGAAATTCACAAGCCATGCATTCGGGCAAAGCTCTTCAATATCTTTGACAATATCAAGAATGACAGGAATGGTGCGAAGTCCTTTGAATAGCCCTCCTGGACCATTCGTTTCTTGACCAATGACATCATATTTTAAAGGAATGCGTTCATCCTTCATACGTGCTTCAAGAAGTCCGACACGGAATTGTGTTGTGACAAAATCAGCATCTACAAGTGCTTTCCTGCGATCTAATGTTAAATGAACCTCGATTGGAAGACCTGCTTTTTTGACCATGCGTTTTGCAAGATTTCCGACGATCTCAAGCTTTTCTTTTCCCGCTTCAATATCAACGAGCCAAAGTTCGCTAATCGGAAATTCATCGTACCGTTTAATGAATCCTTCTACAAGCTCTGGTGTATAGCTTGATCCTCCGCCAATTGTGACAACCTTTAATCCTTTTGGCATGTTCTGCACCTCCGAATAATGTAACGCGCAATGTTATAATAGAGAAAAGTCTTTTTTATTTTGTACATCTATAGCTTATCGTGAGAGCATCTTGTGCGTAAATGACTTCAGCGTCTTTAGGCAAGGGTGCCCTATTTAGAGATTTGTTACATAAAAGAAACACATTGTGACATGTTGTTGGAGAAAGGGGAAGTCAGATGTTTTCAAGTGAGGTCATTTCCAGCTTTAATGAACTAGAAAGCGCTTTATACCGATATATCATGGAAAACAGTGAAAAGGTCGTGTACATGAGAATTCGAGACCTTGCAGATGCTGCGCATATTTCCACTTCGTCTGTCCTTCGCTTTTGCCGAAAAGTAAACTGTGATGGCTTTTCAGAGTTTAAAGTGAAGCTCAAAATGTATTTAGAATCAGAGCAGACACCTTCTTTAAAAAGTACACAGCACTTTCTATATGAATTTATTGAACGAACCTTGAAGGGAGACTTTGAGGGGAAAATTAAGGAGGCCGCGAAGCTTATTGCTGAGGCAAAAAATGTGCTGTTTATCGGAACTGGCAGTTCTGGCATTTTGGCGCAGTATGGTGCGAGGTACTTTTCAAGTCTTGAGAAATTTTCATTTTACATCAATGATCCGTTTTTCCCGATGAATATGCAGTATTTAGACAACAGTGTCACCATTGTGCTGTCTGTATCAGGAGAGAACAGTATTACAATTGATCATATTTCGAAGTTAAAAAGAGAAGGCAGCAAGATCATTAGTATTACGAATAACCAGCACTGCACGATTTCGCGCATTTCAGATTTAAATATTGCCTACTACGTCACAGATGAGCGGGTCCACAGAGCCAATATCACCACACAGACGCCAGTTGTGTATATTTTAGAAGCCATGGCCCGTGACATGTTTGCGATGTTAAAAGAAAAGTAAAAGAGCCGCTGCATACATCAGCTGCTCTCTTTTTTCTGCTTCATAAAAGCAAGGATGGCAATGCCGGAACAGACGAGCACAAACAGACCGCCCAGCAAATACACAGACCTCGCCCCGTATGCATCTGCAATCAATCCAACAAAGAAAATAGATAAACCGACAGATACAGAAGAAAGGACGTAGTGAGCCGAATACACCTTTGATAAATCACGTACTGGCGTTGCCGTTTGAAGAATGGTTTGCTGCGAAACATCTCGGATTTGGTAGGCAGGCCCCATCAAAATACAAAGCACCAAAGCAAGCCACGGCAGGCTGTTCAGTGAATAGACAATGGTCAGCACTGCATAAATGAATGAACCAGCTGCCATAAAGAGGAGAAGCTGTTTTTGAATAAACTGACTCATCCATGCAGCTAAGAGCCCGCCTATGATGGCACCTGTATAATAAGCGGCATTGATAAATCCCCACCATTCCTCACCTTGATTTAAATCATGTGTGACAAAGGCAAGTGTAATTGCCCCGATCCACACAGCACCCGCAATATTTTCACAAACATCCATAAAGGTCAGGGTGCGCACCGTTTTATTTCTCCAAATGATCGTCCAGCCATCTTTGAAGCTGTTCATCTTATTTGCTTTTCGAACCGTCTCTTCTTGCTTGAGAAGAGGAAAAACAGGGATGAAAAATAGATAAGACAATACAATCATGACACAAGTAATCCACATTAAATAAAATGGACCGATCAACAGGACGAGCATTCCAGTGAACGAATAGCCGGCGATTTGAACCATTTGATGATAAATGGAGGCTGTACTGTTTGCTTTCACAAGCTGATTTGCTGGTACAAGCATCGGCATGATGGCCTGCATTAAAGGACTGATGAACCCGCCTGTGAGGGAAATCAAAATAAGCGCACTAAACAGCCAGACCATATGCTGCTGAAAGAAGTGAAATTGGGCTGTAAACACGATGAGCATTCCAAGACGTAAAAGCGGGACCCATTTCAATAGGTGGCCAGCTTGAAAGTAATCGGTTAAAACAGGAGAGAAGAGCCCAGCCAATAGCTGGCATATCGTTCTGATCAGCGGAAATACAGCCGCATAGGCAACAGATTGTGTATCTTGATAAATGACAAACGTAATCGTCATGACAAATAGAATATCACTCAGCATGAGAAGGCTTTTACTGCTTGTATAACACCAAAACTTGTTTCCCATATCAAACCGGCTCCTTTTCAAAAACAAGTTCAGTATAGCATGGTGATGGTGTGTCCATAGGTTTTTCATTGAAAAATACATCTTAAGGATGAGAAGATTGTGATAAGCTAAATGAAGGACATTGTAAGGAAAGGGGTTCAATCGATTGAAAAAATTACCGGCACATGACTTTTTGGACAAACATGGCATCCCATATGAGGTCAAAACATTTTCTGCCGAAACAGAAAAGGGAGCAGCAAATGTAGCGGCAGCCCTTGGTTTTCGTGAAAGACAAATGATTAAAACATTGATTTTTGAAACAGGAGAAGGGGAGCAGCTGCTTGTGATGGTTGGTGCTGACCAGCATATTAAGTCAGGGAAACTAAAGAAAGCGGCTGGCTCCCGTAATATTAAAATGGCTTCACCGGAGAAGGTTCTTGAAGTGACGGGCTATCGAATTGGTTCGATTCCGCCGTTTTGCTGGCAGCCAGAAGGATTCCGCACGATCATTGAAGCTTCGTTATTAGAGGAAGAGATATTAGGAGTTGGAGCAGGTGAATGGGGAAATGAAATCCTCATCACACCAGAACAATTAGTGAAAGCCTCAAAAGCTGTACCGTTTGACATCGTGCAGCCAGCCGAATAGAAAAAAAGTGCCTGTTTCAGAAGCAGGCACTTTTTTAATTGGCAGCAGGCGTAGTAAATGGTCCGATACCTTTCATTTGCAGGAAGGCATCCACGGTTCTATTTTCTTCAAGATCATTCGCCCGTTTGCATACAACAACAGGTCTGACGATCTCAATGCCTTCAATGTACACGCGCCCAATTTCTTGCCGCTTGAGACTGCCTCGAACCGCATCATGGGGAACAAGTGTGATGCCATAGCCAGCTTTGATCATTTGAATCGCTTCATGAACACCGCTGAATTGTAAATCAACGGTCGGTTTTTTGATCCCTTTCGAGGTAAATAATGAAAAGAGCTTATCTCTTGTGGAACTGCCTTCTTCACGCATCAAAAAAGGCTCCTGGCTCAGGCGCTCTAACGGGACGGTTTTTCCGTTCAACGGATGGTCTGCCGGCACAATAAAATCATAGCTTAAATTCGTTAAATGAGAGGTGAGAACCTCCTCATGGTGCAAATCCTCGATCACAGCGATGGCCACATCTGATTCATATTGAAGCAGGCTCTCTAAAACTTGAGCGGAGTTTCCGCTTTTTAATTCAATTTCTGTCTGTGGTGAAGAAGTTTTAAAGGCAGCAAGCCAATCTGGCAGTAAAAAGTTAAGTGGTACATAGGTAGAAGCGATGCGGAGCCGCCCCTTTTTTCCGTTTTGTAAAAGTGTGATCTGATATTCTACTTCTTTTTCAGCCTCGAACACTTGCCGGGCATAAGGATATAGAATTTTCCCCATTTCCGTAAGTGTAATGCCTCTTCCATTTCGTTTAAAAAGACGGAAACCGATCTCACTTTCAATGCTTCTAAGTTGAGCCGTCACAGCTGGCTGTGTCAAAGATAGCGCGTCTGCTGTTTGTGTAACGCTTTTTGTCTCTGCGACCTTTGCAAAAATTCGAAGGGCATGTAAATTCAACTTTGCACCACCTATCAATTATTTTGATGGTTTAATCAAAAACATTCATTAGATTTATTATAAGGCATCCCTTATTGTAAAGATAGCGAAGGGGGAAGGGAAAATGGATCATCGTCAAAAGCAAGTGGTGTCAATATCGCTTATCACAGCATTTGCACTGATTGGGGATTCAATTCTTTATATTGTTCTTCCGATCTATTGGAAAGAGGTTGGTTTATCATCTATTTGGGAGGTCGGGCTGCTGCTGTCCATCAACCGATTCATTCGCATCCCGCTAACACCTGTTGTTTGGTGGCTCTATCGGTTTGTCCCAATGAAGACCGGTGTATTGATCGCTATTTTGATTGCATCAGTGACCACAGTGCTTTATGGTGTGAGCGGTTTTTGGCTGCTGCTGATCTGCCGCTGCGCTTGGGGGCTGGCATGGACGTTATTGCGTATGAGTGGAATGAGATTACTTGCTGAGATGGAGGAAGGCTCACAAGGGCATTATACGGGTATTTATAATGGGCTTTACCGGCTTGGCAGTTTATTTGGCATGTTATTTGGTGGAATATTCGCCAGCCTGATCGGTTTCCAATCCATGACGCTTGTCTTTGGTTTACTCACATTACTAGGAATCAATTTTTATGTCTCTTTGGATGAGATTGAAAAGGGAGAAGAGGGGCAGGTGTATCAAGTCATCAAACAGAGGTGGCTTGCACGAGATGTTGTAAAAGTATTAATGACAGGTATGCTGATCGCACTTGTGATACAAGGCTTATTCGCATCAACCCTCAGCCATGTCATTGAAGCAAGGATCGGTCATGGAGAATTTGCTCTGTTCGGCTTTGTCATCGGAGCTTCGGCATTAAGCGGAATCATTCAAGCGCTCAGATGGGGATGGGAACCATTTGTCGCACCGAAAACAGGCAGATGGTTTGATCGTCTTGTGATGAAGGAACGAACGCTTTGCTGGATGTTTCTTTCATTTGGAGGTCTCAGTCTTCTTGCGGTCATGCTGAAAGTAAGCGGCTGGTTTCTTGTGATGCTGCTTTTGATCCAGCTGATGTCAACAATCTTAACGACATTAACGGATACGCTTGCTTTTCAAAAAGCGTCTGCTCAAACAGATAAAAACCGCTTCCTCGCAAGCTATTCCTTTGTTCAAGATATGGGAGCGGCTTTAGGACCCTTGTGCGGGTATACGATGATTCAATTTTTTGGATCAGGCAGCGTCTTTTGGCTGATGCTCATCATAAGCTTATTTCTTGTCAGCATGTGGGCAAGAGGCAGGGAGCTGCATGTTTCTTCTGATCCAGCGTAATAAATCAAGCATTATACAAAAAAACTGCCTCATGCGCTGAATGCAAGAGGCAGTTTTTTTATTCTAGATCTGAATCATAGGCTTTTTGCGTCAGCTGGCTGACCACCTCTTTTAACCCATTTGGTTTATGAAACTCAACAGGTGTGCTTCCTTTTTCGAAGACGATTTGGTCTGCTTCAACGAGCACGACATATCGATTGTTGAGCTTTGCAATATGGATCGAGTGGCCAAAGTCTGCTAGAAGACCTTTGATTTCCGTTTCGCCTAGACGCATTTTCATTGTGATATCAGGGGTTTGTTCAACAATATGGGAGGCCGCTTGTGTGACCTGCTCTGTATCGAGTGTTTCTCTAATTTCTCGCTTTTCACTCGCTTCCCATATTTCAAGATCCTCTTCAAATTGCTTTAATTCTTCACTTTCATCCTGTAATGTTTCAAAAACCTGTTCCTGTACCATATTCATAACCTGTGATTTCATGATTTCAGGCATGGATTCACCGTATTCGACGAATTTCAAAAAGTCTTCAAAATAACGAGCGTGTGAAGATTGGTGAATTTTTACTTCAGCTTCTTCAGTCATGCCCTCTTCTGGCATAAACGGGTATTGAATCGATTTCATGTTTTTTGTCGTAATAGCCATTTCGACTTTTCTAATCAAGGTAGATGTATCAGCGATAGAAGCCACTTTCTGTTCGAAATCGCATTTCATAATAAAGACAAAGGAATCATCGAAATACTTTTTAGGAACGGCAGAAGCAACTAAAAAAACGCCGCCTCTGACAGCACTTGTATCTAAATATGTGCGAACAAACTGTTCACTGCATTCATTAAACAATTCTTTTGTATCTGCAAATCTCGTTTGATGAAATAGATTGTAGTTTGGGTTTGAATCGAGCTCATGACCGGGTTCTACAATAAATCGGCCAATTTTGGTCGGTACTTGTTCAGATTTAGGGTGTCTGTCCACTTTACGTTTGACGATTTTTTTCAGCTCACCGTCTAAAAAGTCCTTCAGCTCACTTTGTTCAAATTCCTCTTGATCTAGTGTTTGATAATGTTTAAACCGTTTATTTGCTTGTTCATCTTTGCCTTCAATTTCCACGACAAAGAATGATAGAAAACGTATCGTAAAATCCATTGATTGGTCACCACTTTTTCTTCTTCGGATATGTTGAGTATAGAAAAAGGAGTGAAAATCGTCAACGAATGGAGAAATATCGTGTCATTATTTCCCGAGAAATGTTTATTGAAAAACACTTGATAATAATTATCATTCTTGATAGAATGATAAAAGAAAAGAAGGAACCTGCCAGTTCCTTCATCTCAGAGAAAAATAGATTATTTTGTTTCAAATGTTTCGCAATCAGTTTCAGTATTGCGAGTCACTTCAGTCATCGTGTTTTTACCAATTTTAATGGTAGAAGCGGTACAGCTGTTTTCAGCCCAAAAACGGCAAGAGTTCACTTCACAAAGAACGTTTTGTGCCATGGGAATTCACCTCCGTGATTCATATTGAGAATGAAGCAAGCTGCCACTTGAATTCATTCAATCTAGTAGTCTCTTTGTAGAAAGAGGCTGTTTGTGCTGATTATGCACATGTTTATCATACCATCTACCCTGAAAATATACAATTTAAACTTTGGAAGAGCGAGAATATGAATCTCGCTCTTTTTTTATTTGTAAAAATAGTTAAATGCTAGGTGGCACACTCTCTCATTTCGACATATGAATAGAGTAGATTCAAAACCTGATGTCGGACAAAGTATGAGGGTACATGTACTGATTTTCCGCATAAAGATAGGGTTTTAATCAAAAATCTTCATAGAGAGATGAGGGGAGAAGATGAAAGCAGTCATTCTCTGCGGAGGAAAGGGAACGAGAATGAGTGAGGTCACACAAGCGCTTCCTAAACCACTTGCTATGATCGGAGATCGGCCTATTCTATGGCATATTATGAAAATCTATCAGTATTACGGTGTAGACGAATTTATCCTATTGCTTGGATATAAAGGAGAGAAGATCAAAGAGTACTTTCTAAACTACGACTGGCAGCATCACAGCATGCAGCTCGATATGGCGACAGGAGAAATGAAGCTATTAGGGAAATCGGAAAACTGGAAAATCACCTTTTTAGATACAGGTGAAGATACGATGACAGGCGGACGTTTAAAGCGGGCACAGGAATACATTGGTGATGAGACCTTTATGATGACGTATGGTGATGGACTGGCCAATATCAATATGTTTCATTTGCTTAAACGTCATCAGGATTTTGGAGCAGCTGCGACTGTCACAGGAATTGAAAAGAAGTCCCAGTACGGGACACTGAAGGTGTATAACGGGATGGCACAATCCTTCTCTGAGAAGACAGACAGTATCGGGATGATCAATGGAGGATTTTTTGTGTTGTCTCCAAAGGTATTTGATTATTTGACAGACGATGATCAATGCGTGTTTGAAGCAGAGCCTCTTCAAAACTTAGCGAATGATGGAGAGCTTGCCGTTTATGAGCATCACGGATTTTGGACAGCAATTGATACGTATAAAAACCTGAAGGAAATCAACGACATGTGGACAGATGGAAAACAACCATGGAAGGTTTGGTGACAGCATGAGCGGATTTTGGAATGGAAAGAACGTATTTGTAACTGGATGTACAGGGCTGTTAGGAAGCTATCTCGTCAAGGAATTGATTGATCAAGGGGCAAACGTGACTGGGCTTGTGCGTGATCAAGTGCCTCGATCGAATTTATATCAAGGCAGTCAATTTGAAAAAATGAATGTGGTGCAAGGCGCATTAGAGGATATGCAGACGATTGAACGTGCGTTAGGAGAATATGAAATTGACACCGTCTTCCATTTGGCTGCCCAAGCCATTGTTGGGGTCGCGAATAGACATCCTGTTTCTACATTTGAAGCGAATATCTTAGGGACATGGAATGTGCTGGAGGCTTGCAGAAGACAGCCGCTCATCAAACGAGTGATCGTGGCATCAAGTGACAAAGCATACGGTGATCAAGAGCAGCTTCCATATGATGAAGACATGCCGTTAAACGGGAAACATCCGTATGATGTCTCAAAGAGCTGTGCAGATCTCATTTCTCATACGTACTACAACACATACGGTCTTCCAGTTTGTATTACACGCTGCGGTAATTTATATGGAGGCGGAGATTTGAATTTCAACAGAATCATTCCGCAAACGATTCAGCTTGTGTTAGAAGGAAAGGCGCCGGAAATTAGAAGTGATGGGACATTTATTCGTGATTACTTCTACATTGAAGATGCAGTGAAGGCTTATTTGCTTCTAGCTGAGAAGATGGAGGAAAAAGGGCTGGCGGGAGAAGCCTTTAACTTTAGTAACGAAATTCAGCTGACAGTGCTTGAACTTGTAGATAAGATTTTAAAGGCAATGGGAAGTGAGCTGAAGCCTCGTATTCTCAACCAAGGAACACATGAGATTAAGCATCAATATTTGTCGGCAGAGAAAGCGAGAAAGCTGCTTGATTGGAAGCCTGACTACTCCATTGATGAAGGTTTAGAGAAGACGATTGAATGGTACCGCGAATTCTTTCAAAAATAGAGGTGTAAAAAGATGAACAGCATATATTGTACGGTTCTTTCAAGTGGAAGACTTTATCAAGCCATTGCGTTTTTCTTATCGTTGAAGCAAGTAGAAGATGATGCTGTCATCAAGACGTTATGTATGGATGATGCTGCATTTGATTTGCTTCATCAAATGAATTTCCCGCATGTGGATCTTGTTCATGTACGGGAGCTCGAAACACCAGAGCTGCTGGAGAAAAAAGAGGAACGGGATGCATCGGAATATTGCTGGACCTTAAAGCCGATTTGGATTGAGTGGTTATTTGAACAGGAGCAGGCAGAGAGCGTGACCTATCTTGATGCCGATTTGTTCTTTTATGAGAGCCCTCAGGTTATTTTTCAACATCAGCCGAATGCTTCTGTTTTAATTTCGAGAGGGGATATTGTCATTCCAAGCTTTGATGCAGAGGAAGTGAAGATGCTTCAGAAGCTTTTAGGACGCTATAACTCAGGCTTTCTACATTTTAAAGGAGATGAAGCCGGACGAAAATGCCTCAGCTGGTGGAAAGAAGAATGTCTAAAAGAATGTAAAAATGCACCGGGAGAAGGCAAGTTTGGCGATCAAGGATATCTAGATCATATGCCGAGGCTGTTTGACAAAGTAGAAGATATTGAGACAAAAGGCGTGAATATTGGTCATTGGAACTATGGGCAGCATTCTTATCGGGAGGAGAATGGACGTATTCTTCTGGAGGATGGGCAGCCGCTTATTTGCTATCATTACAGCGGCTTTCGGATTGTGAGCAAGGATGAGATGCAGCAAATTCATGAAAAAGGACGAAATGACCTGCCGTTTTTCCAAGAAGCCTATCGGCAAGTGCTTCGCCATGTGATTGAATCTGTGGAGCAGGTCGATCCGCTGTTTAACGGCTATGCCAAACGGGAGGAGGATGACGCATGAATGAAAAGCCAAAGGTAAGCGTCATTATTCCAAGCTATAATGCCAAAGAGCGTTTAGAGGGGAGCCTTTTTTCTTTAACGCTTCAGGAAACAGATATTCCATTTGAGGTCATTGTTGCTGATAATGGCTCAACGGATGGCACGATGGAAATGCTTGAGAATATTGAGGTGAACTTCCCGTTTAAAAAGGTGCGTATTCCTGTCAATCAAGGAATTGCAAAGGGGCGTAATCATGCCATTCGCGAGGCGGAGGGAGATCTGCTCATTTTTCATGACAGTGATATGCTGGCAGAACCGAGGTTTATTCAAAAGCATGCAGAGGCCCATGCTGGCAGGGAGGATCTTGTCATTTGCGGTGTGTGCTGGAAGCGAATTTATCGCTATTTTTACACAGCTTTTGATAAGGATCATATGAAGCGGTTGAAAAAGCAAGGACTGTATAAACGGAAAATGGAGGACAAAACGCCTCTTTTATCATTGGAAGAAGTCGAAAATGGTGCATTTCTAGAGAAAAGCTTCGATTTGCAGTCTGAGTTTATTGATATCCTAAAAGACATCTTGGAAACGTACCACTATGATTTAGGTTCATATGAGCTGCCATGGCGATTTTTTATTACAAATAACTCCTCTGTTAAACGTAATCATGTCATGGCACTAGGGATGTTTGATGAAAATATTGTTCGTTACGGATTTGAGGATTATGATTTAGGGATTCGACTGAATCAGCTTGGTCTCTCCTTTGAATTGCGAGAGGATATCATGAGTGTGCATCAAGAGCATCCAAGTAATTTAACGTCGTTTGATGACATCAAATACAACATTTTGTATATGTGTGAGAAGTACAACAATATTGATTCCATTGATGTCCATTTAGCTTTCTCTGGTCCGTTTTCTCACACTGTGACAAATGATATTGTGAAAGAAGTTCGCCAGCTGCGTGAGAATCCAGCATTTGATGACCTGTTATCCTATTTTTTAGAGCTGCTTCATTTGATCACAGAGCGGAATGTAGGCATCAAACGGGATAAAAAAGATATGCTGACAGCCAAGCAAGTTCCTTTGAAAAAGCTGGCAGAAGCCGCGCAGCTTGCACGGCAGGAGTGTGGCTGCACGGTACTTGTAGAAGCCATTCAAGGGCTGACGAAAGAGCTGTTGCGCGTTGATTTGTTCCAAGTGGATGTGTTGTAAATGGTGTCTTATCACTTTACAACCATTGTGTCGAATACCCATGTCTTTAAGCTTTTGGCGCTGATTCATTCGCTTGAACAAAACGCTCATTCATTCAAGCTGTCCGTTTTATGTGCAGACCCTTTGGCTTATAAGGTGTTAAAGGAGTTCCCTCATCCGCATGTTCAATATGAACAGCTTGAAGACATTGAAGATGACACGCTGCGAAAGGCAAAAGAAGATCGTACGTTTCATGAGTATTGCTGGACGTTAAAACCTGCTTATCTGCTTAATATTCTTGAGTCCTCAGATGCGGATTATCTTGCCCATCTGGATACAGATTTGTATTTTTATCATGATCCAGAGGCGATTTTTGCAGAGAATCCAAGCGCTCATTTATTTTTAACGGATCATATGAATTCCAAGCGGTTCTATCGTTATTACGAGTTGTCTGGCCGTTTTAATACAGGGTTTGTAGGCTGTCGTAACACAGATGTTGCCAAACAGGCAGTCACGCAATGGAAAGAAAACTGTCTTGCCCATTGTACTGTAGAAATGGATACAGAAAAAAAGACGTACGGAGATCAGCGGTATGTGGAAAGATGGGTTGATGATTTTGAAGGGGTTCATATCGTTGCATCTAAAGGAGCCAATGCGGCGATTTGGAACATTGAAAACTACAAGCTTTCAGTTGTAAAAGGAGATATGTATCTCGATGAATGTCCACTCTTGTTCTATCATTTTTCTGCCTTTACGATCATTGACGAGAATACCTTTAACCTTAATTGGTATTACTATATGAAAGAACAGAAGCTTGTGGATCATTTGTATATTCCGTATGCCGACTTGGTTCATCAAAAGATTAAACAGGTGCAAAAGGTATTTCCAGAATTTAAGCAAGGATTTATTGCGAAGAAGCATGTTCCTGACACGCATTTTTATGAGAGATGAAAAACCGCTCATTTATTGAGCGGTTTCAGCGTGTAGACAAATCCTCGCATTCGGTGTCAGTCCTGTGCGCTGGTGCTCACGAATAACATATTCGCTCCGCAAAAGTAGCTGTACTTCCTAGACTGCAAAGGTTTTCTATCACGCTGAAAAGAAGACAAAGTGCTAAAATACACATCATTTTATCCCTTTGTCAACAATTGAAAAAACCGCTCATTCATTGAGCGGTTTTCTTTTTATGATTCATTCCATTTGGAGATGGTTTGGTCGCTAGGAAGCAAGAAGGCTAGGATGCCTAATATCGGTAAAAAGGCAACACCGATCATGGTAGGCGTTAAGCCAAAGGCATCAATGAATGAGCCGAGGGCAACCGATCCGATTGCACCCATACCAAACGCAAGCCCAACAGTTAAACCAGACATTGTGCCAATTTTCCCGGGAAATAGTTCTTGGGCATAAACCACGGTGACAGAGAAGCTGGATGTCAAAATGAGCCCAATCAGTCCGAGTAAAACATAAGCAAAAACGGGTCCGGCAAATGGCAGCAGCAGGGCAAGCGGGAAGGATGCCAATAAGGAAACTAAAATCACGTTTTTCTTGCCAAAGCGGTCTGCAAGCGGCCCGCCTAAAAATGTCCCAATTGCACCTAGAATGAGAAATAAGAAAATATAAGTCTGTGATTCTTTAATCGTCAAACCGTATTGTTCAATCGCATAAAACGCATAGAAATTCGAAATGGCATTTCCATACCAAGAGCGGGCGAAGATGAGAAAGACGATAATGCCAAGTGCAATGAGTGCTGATTTACGATGAATATCAGATCTAGCAGCTTTTGCAGGAGCTTTTTTCGCTTCGGCCCGAATGGTTTGAAGCCTTCCTGCGTACCATCTTGAAATATAAAGAAGGAAACCGACCGCCATCATTCCAACAATCGTAAACCAAGCCACGCCTGTCTGACCGAGCGGGACGAGCATTAATGCAGCGATAAGCGGAGCAAAGGCTTGACCTGTATTCCCGCCTACTTGATAGATGGACTGTGCAAGTCCTCGTCTTGGACCAGCTGCCATGTTGGCAACACGGGAGCCCTCTGGATGGAAGATCGCAGAGCCAAGTCCGATAAAGACAACGCAAAGCAGAATGGTGGCAAACGACGGAGCAAACGCGAGTCCGAATATACCGACAGCACTTGAAAATAAAGCAATCGGAAGTGCATAAGGCATCGGCCGTTTATCTGTGTACCACCCAATAGCAGGCTGCATCACGGAGGAGACCATATTTAATGTAAAGGCAATCAGCCCTAATTGTGTAAAGGTCAGCCCCATTGATCGTTCTAAAATAGGGAACATCGCAGGAATAACGGCTTGCAATGTGTCGTTCAGCATATGACAAATACCAATAATCAGTAAGATGGGATAAACCGTTGAGCCGGTAACAGAATGTTGAGGTTTATCCTTTGTACGAGCAGCAATGGCCAATGAGACTTCCTCCCTTCATTTATCTGTTTTCTGTTTTTTGCATTCTTCTCATTTTATTCATAAGGTGAACTATAAAACAATAGCAAATTGTCATGATTTAGAAAAAAAGAGACACAAGCGCTTGATGAAGCGTGTGTCTCTAAAGGGTTATTTATAAAAAGATGCGATCACAGGCTTCATTTTTTGAACGACGAGTCCACTGCCGCCTCGGTTTTTCACACCTTCGATCATGCCGACGAGGACGTAATCTTCTTTTTTAGGATTAAACGCAAGTAAAAATCCATTTTCAGTACCATCTGTTGCACCTTGTTTGCTCTTTAATTCTGCCGTTCCCGTTTTAGCGGCAATATCCGCTCCTTCGATTTGTAAGGAGTGGGCTGTTCCGTTTGGACTGGTCACGACCTTAGTCAATGCGTCTTTCACTGTGTTTGCCGAGCCTTCTTTGATGATTTGTTTTGGTGATGCTGTTTTTTCATCTTGAATCACTCGAGGGTAGACAAGCTTGCCTCCTGTAGCAAATGGAGAATAGGCATGTACTTGTTCAATCGGAGACATGAGTAATTCGCCTTGGCCATAAGCTGAGTCAGCCAGTAAGATATCCGATTGAATACCATCGTTTGATACTTGTGCAGGCTTCATTGTAAATGGCATGTGTAAGTCTTCGCCAAATCCAAATACTTTCACTTTTTTCTCGTAGGTGTCTTTGCCGATTTCGAGTGCTTCCTGTCCAAAATAAATATTGTCTGAGTACACAAGGGCATCGACCATATTTACTTTTTCTTTATCGTGAACCCGTGTGATGCGATAATTTCCCCAAGATTGATCCTTTTGCCATTTCAGTCCGTGAATGGTGCGCACTTTGTCAGGCTTTGTGACACCTGTTTCCAGCCCAATCGCTGCTGTAATGGTTTTGAATGTGGACCCTGGTGCATACCGGCTCGCATATCGAGCTTGGAATGGAAGGTCTGGGTTTTCACTGTATGCCTGATATTGCTTAGGTGTAATCCCGTTTGTCATGAGATTGACATCGTAGGAAGGGGTGCTGACAAGTGCTAATAGATCACCTGATGATGGATTCATGATCGTGACTGCCCCTTTTTCACCTTTTAGCTGATCATAGGCTTTTTTCTGTAAAGAAGCATCAATCGTCAGCTTCACTGTTTTTCCATCTTTTCGATCTGATTTTTGCAATGTTTCTTCAATGCCTGTTTCATCATGGACGATGAGAATGCTTCCGCCATCCTGACCGCGTAAGTTCTTGTCAAATGTGAATTCAAGGCCGGTTTTGCCGATGATTTGATCCGCCTTTAATGCTGGATTTCTTTTGATATCATCCGCATTTGCTTTTCCGACATATCCAGTGAGATGAGCGGCGGCTTCGTTATAAGGATAGTAGCGCATTTCCTTTGATTGATAGGTGACGCCATTTACGTCCTTTGGAATTGGCTCCTGTTTTAACATCGATTTGAGCGGGACAAACGTGTCGTCTGTGACCCATGCTTGTTTCAGCTGATTGTTGATGAGTTCTTCCTCTATATCAAAAGCTTTGCTGATTTTTTTGATATTGCGTTCTTTTTCTTCACCTGTTCCGAGCTTTCCTGGGATGACGCCAAGTGCGTTTCCACCAGTTGTTTCTGCCAGTGTACGTCCTTTTCGGTCGACAATGTTACCGCGGACAGCAGGGTCTGATTTGACCTTGATGGTATCTCCTTTCTCCATTTGCGGGAAGATGAGATTTGGTTTCCAGTCTACTTTCCACTTGTCATCTTCTTCGGAGAGAATGCCCTTGTAAGACAGCTTATGCAGCTTGCCAAGAGACGTTTTCATCGTTACATCATAGGAAAATTGATATCCATTTCCTTTGTCCTGTTTTTCAACGTTGAGCTTTGATATGTTCAGATCATAAGCACCAATGCCGTTGAAAATATTGTCGTATTTTTCGGCTAGTTGTTTTTTTGAAAAGTCATTGGCTTTCAAAGATGCACTTGTCACCTCATCTGCCAGCTTCGTAAAGTCTTTCTTCTCCATATGTTTCGTAAAGTTTTGTGCGGCTTTTAAAGCCTCTTTTTCTTTTGAGAAAAGAGTATCTTTTAAGAAAAAGAAAGCAGCAGCCACTACGATGATGCTAAGAAGAGGGATGATGACTTTTTTCTGTTTCCAAAATGATTTTTTTTGATCCGTATACAATGAAAACACCTCAATTTTTGATTAGATCCTCTATATTTTACAGTGATTGGTCATGATTTGTATAGTTTCTCCTATGAAAATAGACCAAGAGATCATGTCGTGGTTTGGGTAATGGGAGTAAAATAACAGATATTCATCATGAAAGATATCTTCATTTTTTCTTATGATTTAAAGGATTTCTAAAAAGATCATCGAATGTGGAAAATTAGAAAAAATATGACAAGCGCTTTCAATAGGGGGGAATTGTTATCGTTTATAAAAAGGTGAATTTGATTGGACTTGTTCTTGGACCGACACTCTTTTTGCTCGTTCTTTTTCTCATACCTGAAGATGAATTGACCTATGCTGCGAGGGTAGTCTTGGGCATTACAGCTTGGACGGCCACATGGTGGGTGACTGAAGCACTGCCCATTCCTGCTACATCTTTATTGCCCATCATCCTGCTCCCGACACTTGGCGGGCTTTCTATGGAACAGGCATCAAGGTCTTATGGAGATCCGATCGTCTTTATGTACATGGGAGGATTTATGATCGCAATTGCCATTGAAAAATGGAAATTACATAGAAGAATGGCCTTACACATTTTAAGGGTGATTGGCACAAGAAGTGACCGCATTGTATTAGGTGTCATGATCGCGACTGCTTTTTTATCTATGTGGATTTCGAATGCAGCGACAGCACTAATGATGCTGCCAGTGGCACTTGCAGTGATTAAAGAGGTTAAGACAAATGAAATCTTATCCGGTCCATCTCTTGATCGATTCAGTAAAAGCATCTTATTATCAGTAGCGTATTCAGCGTCAATAGGAGGTTTGGCGACACTTGTCGGTTCTGTGCCAAATGCGGTGTTTGCTGCGATGTCAAAAAAACTGCTAGATCGAGAGATTATGTTTTTCGAATGGTTTTTGTTTGGTTTTCCTGTTGCGATGATTCTGCTCGTCCTTTTATTTTTGTATTTGACAAGGGTACAGTTCAAGGTAGAACACAAAGGTGAAATGAGTGTAGCGTTCATTCAAAAAGGATTAGAGGATTTAGGAAAAATGAAAAGAGAGGAAAAATGGGTATTTGTTGTTTTTCTCATGACGGCGTTCTTATGGATTTTTAAGCTCTTTTTGTTTGGAGGGATGACCGTATCTGATACGTCTATCGCCATTTTCGGTGCCATGCTGTTATTTCTCATTCCAGCAACAAATGGAGAGAGAATATTAGAATGGCAGGATATGAAAGAACTGCCGTGGGGACTTTTGCTTTTGTTTGGAGGAGGGCTTTCGCTCGCTACGGGCTTTGCAGAAACCAATTTAACAGGATGGATCGGAGAAAATTTACAGCATTTAAACGGGCTTTCTTATATCATGCTGTTGATTATTTTAACGGGAGCGATTCTGTTTATGACTGAAATTATGTCAAATACGGCTGTTGCCAATATGATTATTCCGATAACGGTAGGGCTTGGGCTTGCGATTGGAATCGAGCCGTATGGGTTAATGGCTGCGGCTGCTTTGGCTTCCTCCTGTGCGTTTATGCTGCCGATTTCCACACCGCCAAACGCCGCTGTCTTTAGTGCGGACGTGCTGAAAATATCTGATATGGTCAGGGCGGGTTTTTGGTTAAATATCATCAGTATTGTAGTGATTGTTCTTGCGGTCTATTTCTGGTTGCCGGTAGTGCTGAAAAACTGAGCGTCTTAAGAAGAGGAAGGCTTTGACCGAATTGAGACGACTGGTGTTTTTGTTTCTTTTGGCTTCGGTGTTTGTGTGGATTTTTTGATGCATGTGTCCTTTGGTGTGTAATAGGTTGCCCCAATATTGAGCCTGCCTTGAAGCTGGTCAATAGAAAGCTCCCCAAATTCTATATGGTAATCAATCTTGTCCACGCGCAGGGATTCAATATGGATGTGTGTATCCTCTGAGACAGGAGCAGCTGGTGCAGACAATTTTTGCTCAAGAGCGGCGAGTCTTTTTTCTAGCTCAATGACAGATGGGGATGGATTGGATTCAGTTTTTTTAAAGAGTGATTGAATGAAATGTTTCAAGTAGACCACAACCTTTTCTTCCGCCTTACTCTAGTCTATGGAAAAGCTGCCCGGTATATACTTATAGAGTTGACAAGAAAGGGGAGAAGCATATGCTGCCTACTCAGATTCACATTGCCCATATGAAAACGAATTCGATTGGCACAGGATCATCTATGACGTTTGGCTCGACGTTTGTTCGCAATCATTGCAGTACGATCAAACGAAATAATGGCTTTGGGGAACAGAATGCTGATGGCGTGATCACGATCCTGCCAATTGAAACAATTGATGATCGTGATCAAATAGACGCAGTGAGTATCAATATTCGTCATCTATGATGATAGCCGTCGCTTTTCCTTCATCCTTTTGCAGGCGGATGTAAAGTACACCGTCTTTAAAGGCAGCATTCATTTGACCGAGAATCATCTCTGGAAGGCGGATTTTCTTTTCAAACGGACCATACTTCCCTTGCTTTTGGCGAAAGTCCTGCTCGTTAAAAAAGGAAAAACGCTGTCCTTTCACAACCAAATATTCACCATATGATAACACCTGAACGTCTTCCTTTCGGTAGCCAGGCAAATAAATTAAGTATTGAATTTCTGTAGGGGTTTCCACCATGTCGATTGGAGGAAACGACGCATCTGATCCCCGCTGATCCTGCTGTGTGAATGTAAATGGAGATGGACCGTTTGCCATAAAGGGGGATCTTTGCTCATCATCGAAGATCATTTTCCAAAAATCATCTCCATGCATTTGCTGGGCAATATCCATCCACTGCTTCATTTTTTCGAAGTCCATGTGAAGACCTCCCGTTAACATACTTGATGGGTGCTTGCATATACCTATAAAAAGGAGGTTTATCTGTGGTTCAACCAACTCCGTATATCAATATTAATATTTTCATGTTAAAAATTAATTCCTTTGAAAATGCGTCGGCGGTGAATGTCGGACAAAATTTGTTAGCAGAGTGGCAAAACTCAGATAAAAAAAATCAGGGTTACGGACAGAATTTTGGAGATGCCAGCGGTTTTGTCGGTACAAAAAGCCATGTAGATGATCGAGATCAAGTGGACTCACCTGCCTCTTTTTCGCCAGCAGCTAAACCCATTCAAAGGAAGTGACGTGTGATGTTATTCTCACCCTCAGTCGTCAACGTCGGTGCTTTTAAAATCAATGCAATGGATCGGGGGTCATCACTGACGCTAGGACCTTATCAGCAGATTGATTATTTTCTCTCAATGAAATTGAATCAAGGTTTTGGTGAGGACAATGGAGATTGTTCACCGCTTGTCATTCCGATTTCAAGCGTGTTAGATCCAGATATGGTGGACTCAAATTCAGCCAAAAACAGCGTGATTTAAGCAAAAAAAAAGAGACCGGGAACCCCCGAGTCTCTTTTCTAATGTGTTTCGTTGAGATGGCTTTTTCGTCTTGCATAGGTGAAATAGACAACAACACCGATGACGATCCAGATGAGGAAGGCTCTCCATGTTTCCCATTTCAGTGTGAAAGCCAAGATCATACAAATGACCGCACTAATTATAGGAAGGACAGGGACAAAGGGTACTTTAAAAGCTGTATTCATATTCGGATGTTTTTTCCGGAGTACGATCACAGCGATAGAGATCACCGTAAAGGCCGCAAGTGTACCGATGCTGACTAAATTAGCAAGTGTTGATAAGTTGACGAATCCAACGATACATGACGCAACAGCGCCTGTCAGCCAAGTGTTGGCGACCGGTGTCTTAGATTTTGGATGAACGTTTGAAAAGATTTTCGGCATGAGTCCATCTCGGCTCATGGCAAAGGTTAAACGAACCTGAGCGTAGACAAGTGCAATTAACACTGTCGTAATCCCGATAATAGCACCTGCGGATATAATACCAGCGACACTATTCAGGCCAACCACTTGAAGAGCAAAAGCGACAGGATCACTGACATTCAGCTTCGTATAGTGAACCATGCCTGTTAAGACGAATGAAACCCCGATGTATAAAATCGTACAAACACCGAGCGCACCGATGATTCCAATTGGCATCGCCTTTTGCGGGTTTTTGACTTCTTCAGAAGCATTGGCGATTGCATCAAATCCAAGGTAAGCAAAAAAGACAGTTGCCGCTCCAGCAATCACGCCATGGAAGCCCATTGGCATAAACGGTGTCCAGTTTTCAGGTTTAACGTAAGCAAAGCCTGAAATGATAAAGAGAAGGACGATGGCAATTTTGATCAGCACAATGATGTTATTCAGCTTTGTGCTTTCTTTGACGCCTCGTGAGACGATAAAGGTGATGAGCAAAATAATGAGTGCGCCTGGAAGGTTAAAGACGGAACCATCAGCGGCTCCAGGTGCAGCTGATAAAGCCTTCGGTATGTGCAGACCGAATCCGCTGAGCAGTGATTGAAAATAGGACGACCATCCACTTGCTACAGCAGAGAGCGCAATGACATATTCAAGCATGAGATCCCAGCCCATTAAAAAGGCGAGAAATTCCCCAAGTGTTGCGTAGGAATACGTATAGACGCTTCCTGACACAGGAATGGATGAGGAGAATTCAGCGTAGCAAAAAGCAGCAAGGGCGCATGCGATCGCAGCCAAAATAAAAGATATAATAATCGCAGGTCCCGCATCATTTGCCGCAGCAACCCCCGTAATGACAAAGATTCCAGTCCCGACCACACAGCCAATGCCAAGCAAGATTAAATCAAACGTATTCAACGAACGGCTGAGCCGCTTTGTTTGACTTTCAAGCATGAGCTGGTCGAGAGATTTTTTTCGAAATAAAGAACTCATGTTGACCTCCTAATGGATAAATCTTTTCGTAAGACGAATGTTAGTATATGCGCAAATGACAATTTAGTCAATTGGTTGAAAAACGCTTTAAATCACTAAAGTATTAAACGTCACAACCGAATAAGTGTATAAAAAGAGACATCCGCCGAGAGATTGAAGGCGGATGTGGTGTCAGACGATCTATGTCTGTTCAGCAAATATTTTTTCATTGTACAGCACACTTGGATGGGTCGGATAATGGGCGGAGGAGGCAAGGTGATGTGTTTTGGCTTGCTCCAGATCGCCGAGTTGATAATAACAGTAGCAAAGCTGAAGGTGAGGATACCATGTTTTATATTGTGTAATTGTGAAGGCTGTTTCGTTTTCAGGGGCCTTCAGCGCCTGCTCATACCAAAAGATGGCTGCCTGATGTTTATTTTGTATTTTTAGATGATCCCCGATCCGGCAGCAAAATTCTGGCCGGGGCTGATCATATAAAAAGGAACGTAATAATGAGGATAAGGCCGCTTCCTCAAAGCCTGCCGCATAATAGCAGTCCGCTAAATATTGGCATGTGCGAATTTCGTCCTCAATCCAGCACTGTTTTGTGTTTAAAAATTCATGATAAAAACGAATCGCCCTGACATGCTGCCCGTTGTCTCTTAGTTCATTGGCAAAGTAAAAGAGATCACGGGGCGTCATATCCTCTCCTTTTGCCAGCATGTCTTCATAAATCCGCAAGTTGCGCCCAGGCTCACCAGCAGTTGTTTTCTTGCGTTTTTGGTGTGTGACGGCGATATCTGCTGAAAGGATGTTTCCATACACTTGAAGAAACTCATGAACGGCCCCATACCACTGAAAGTTCAACGAACGCTTCACAAGGCGATTTCTTCTATATTTGAAATTTACCTGACCGTCTTCATCGAATCCCACATGATAAAACATTGAGACAGCATCCACCGAAGGATCAAGTGTTTTCTTAAGCTGAAGCAGTTTTTGGCGGTCTTCTTCAAGCAGAACATCGTCAGCATCGAGCCATAAAACATACTCTTTCGTTGCATGTGAGAAAGCAAAGTTGCGTGCTTTTGCAAAATGCTGAACCCATTCAAAATCCAGCACCTTTGCTGAAAAGGAATGAGCGATCTCCTTCGTTTGATCTGTTGATCCCGTATCAACGATGATCATTTCATCGACAATGTCTTGAACAGAAGAAAGACAGTCTGCCAGCACTTCCTCTTCATTTTTCACAATCATACATAAGCTAATGGTTATCATCTTTAGATCACCTCTTCATAGTGTATCGAGCATCAAAAGGAAACATTCTTTTCAACAGCGGGTTTTTTAAAACTAGTTTTCTGCTACTGGCTGATTTAAAATAAAGGAAGAATCTATGTAAGGGCTGATAAAATGAGTTTATTGAATGTTGAAGGATTATATAAAACCTATGGCGAGAAAACGCTGTTTGATCATATTTCTTTTCATATAGAACCGAAGGAACGCATTGGTTTGATTGGACCAAATGGTACAGGGAAGTCAACGCTTCTAAAGGTGATCGCAGGACTTGAATCGTTTGAGGAAGGTGACATCACGAAAGCAGGGACACTTGATATCGAATTTCTTGAGCAAGATCCTGAAATGACCGGAAATGAAACGATTCTTGACTACATTTTTTCTGGAACGGCACCAATGATTCAAACGATGAAGGCGTATGAACAGGCACTCGCCGATTTAGAGCATGACCCGCAAAATGAGGTAAAACAAGAGGCGCTGATGCGCATGCAAAACCGAATGGATCAGGAAGACGCTTGGGATGCGAACCTTTCAGCAAAAACGATTTTGACAAAGCTTGGCGTGAAAGATGTGAGCCGCTCTGTACATGCATTATCAGGCGGACAGAAGAAACGTGTCGCCATTGCTAAAAATTTAATTCAGCCTGCAGGTTTGCTGATTTTAGATGAGCCAACCAACCACCTTGATAATGCCACCATTGAATGGCTTGAAGGATACTTAAGCCAATATAGCGGTGCTGTCATTCTCGTGACGCACGATCGTTATTTCTTAAACAGGGTGGCCAATCGGATTTATGAGTTAAATCAAGGACAGCTTTATACGTATAAAGGAAATTATGAAGTCTTTTTAGAAAAAAGAGCGGAGCGGGAAGCAGAAGCTCAGGTGAAAGAAACGAAGCGTCAAAACTTGCTTAGACGAGAGCTTGCATGGCTGAGACGAGGGGCAAAAGCAAGAACGACAAAGCAGAAAGCACGTATCGGCAGAGTCGAAGAGCTGAAGGATCAAAAAGGGCCTGATGCGAAGGGAGAGCTTGATTTTGCCATCGGCTCGCACCGACTGGGAAAACAAGTGATAGAGGCAGAAGACTTATCGATTTCATTTGCTGGCCAGACTCTTGTGGAGAGGTTTACAGATTTGGTTGTGCCGGGCGATCGTATCGGATTTATCGGACCGAATGGAGTCGGCAAAACCACTCTGCTGAACTGTCTAGCGGGTAAAATCGAACCGACTTCAGGACATTTGACCATTGGACAAACCGTTCGTATTGGCTATTACACGCAGGATCACAAGGAAATGAATGATGAGCTGACCATCATTGAGTATATCAAGGAAACAGCTGAGATCGTCAAGACGTCTGATGGCGCCATTGTAACAGCAGAACAGATGCTGGAGCGCTTCCTTTTCCCAAGATCGATGCAGCGGACGTTTATCCGTAAGCTGTCAGGGGGAGAACGCCGCAGATTGTATTTATTGAAGGTCTTAATGGAAGAACCGAATGTTCTCTTTTTAGATGAGCCGACGAACGACCTTGATACAGAAACCCTCAGTATTTTAGAGGATTATTTAGAACAGTTCCCTGGCGTCGTCATCACCGTGTCCCACGATCGTTATTTCTTAGACCGAGTGGTTCACCGCCTGCTTGTCTTTGAAGGAAATGGTCGCATTTCACACTTCCAAGGTGCTTACAGCGATTATATGGAACAGGAAAAAGAGCAGAAGCGGACAGAGGCAAAGCCGGCTGAGAAACAAGTAGAAGCTGCGCCGAAAAAGAGAAAAAAACTTTCTTATAAAGACCAGCTTGAATGGGACGGGATTGAAGACCGGATACAAGCATTAGAAGAAAAACATCAGCAGCTCGAAGCCAGCATTGCAGAGGCAGGCAGTGATTTTGGGAAAATTCAAGAGCTGATGGACGAACAAAAAGCCGTTGCGGAAGAATTAGAACAAGCAATGGACCGCTGGACAGAACTGTCGCTCATGATTGAAGAATTAGAAGGTTAATAATAAATAAGATGAAGGAAAACCTGTAGAGCGATCTACAGGTTTTTTTGATAGGAGCATTTGGCATACGCATCATGCTGGTGGATGGATTCCTCATTACGGCACTCGATTTGAAAGTCTTTAACCCATGGCTGTTCATATAATTCAATGGCAATTAATCTTGTGATATCTTCAACAAAGCGCGGATTTTCATAAGCTTCTTCTGTCACTTTCTTTTCATCAGGTCTTTTGAGCACGGGATAAAGCGGTGCGCTTGCATTGGACTCAATGATATGTAAAAGAGCGGCCTTGATGTCGTCAAGAAGCGATGCTTGTTCAAACAACCCTACGTGAATGGAAACAGAGCCGCGCTGATTATGTGCACCATATTCACTGATTTCCTTGGAACAAGGACATAATGTCGTGACCTGTGCATCACAGCCAACTTGACAGGTCCATCCGTCCTTTTCATGATAATGGACGTCATATTTGATAGTCGCATGCATCAATCCTGACTGACCGGTGACTGGGCTCTGTTTTTCCATGTACCATGGAAAGGAAACTTGAATGGAAGCAGAGGATTGATTCATTTTCTGAGCGAGCGCTGCCGTTAATTCTTTTAGCGCATTCATATCAAGCGGCTTGCTGCTCTCATAAAACGAGTGCAGCTGTTCAGTGAGACGGCTCATATGAATGCCTTTTTGATGGGCTGGCAGGGATGTACTCAGTGTAAATTCAGCAATAGTTGTCTGGCGCTGTGGTGCCATTTTAGACACGATATGTACTGGATAGGACATGCGGCAGATCCCGACTTGTTCAAGATGAAAATAAAAGTCCTGCTCTGTTTTTTGAATGTCCGTCATGTCCTCTTTTTGCAAAGGTTTTGTGCCAAGACTTGCCGGTACAGATCCGAATAGCTGGTGCCGTTCTTCTTTAGGTGGAAATGAGCGCATATAGTACCTCCTTTAAATCGTAATTATTCCTATTTATTTTGCAATAAAACACGAAGGGAATCAAGTGTTAAAACTTTGACGTTTACGTTAAGGTTATAAAGGTGTATAATAAAACATGAATTGATGAGCAGGAGGCACTGGCGATGGAATGGATGAAAATTGATCAAGTGGCGAAAAGAAGCGGACTAACAAAACGGACGATTCGTTTCTATGAAGAGATTGGTTTATTATCAGCACCAAAGCGGACAGAGGGCGGAGTCAGACTTTACTCAGAGGACGACATGGAAGAGCTAGAGAAAGTGATGCAGGCAAAAGAGGTACTCGGCTTTTCTTTACAGGAGCTTCAATCGTTTATGGAAATCGGAAAGCAGCTAGAGCTGAATAAAGAAGGCTACTTGCTGTCGCTTGATCCAAAGGAACGATTAGAGAAGCTGTTAGATATCGATGCGCAGCTGAATGTGCAGCATCAATTGATTACAAAAAAGCTTGAAACGATTCAATCCTTTAAAAAGGATCTTGAAGCGATGAAAGAAAGAGCGGCTCATGCAATTGAGCAATTACAAAAATAAACACCTCTGCGTGTTTATTTTATTTTGTCAACATTTGAAGGAAAGGTTCTGATGGAATGAAGGAAGAAGAAGTGTTGAAACAGCGTACAAGTCTGCTTAGGCAGCCAAAAGCCGTTTGGGCTGTTGCCTTTGCGTGTGTGATTTCGTTTATGGGAATAGGACTCGTGGACCCGATCCTGCCAGCCATTGCATCGCAATTACACGCATCTCCAAGCCAGGTCTCTCTTTTATTTACAAGCTACTTACTTGTGACCGGCTTTGTGATGTTTTTTACCGGCTTTATTTCTAGCCGGATTGGTGCGAAATGGACGTTATTAGTAGGACTCATTTTTATTATTGTTTTTTCTGCTTTAGGAGGGACTTCTTCAACGATTAATGAATTAATTGGCTTTAGAGGCGGATGGGGCATTGGGAATGCTTTATTTATTTCAACTGCACTCTCTGTCATTGTCGGTGTATCTGTTGGAGGAAGTGCGAAGGCCATTATTTTATACGAGGCTGCATTAGGTCTTGGGATATCGGTTGGACCGCTGCTTGGCGGAGAGCTCGGAACAATTTCTTGGCGCGGGCCATTCTTTGGCGTTGCCGTATTAATGCTTATTGCACTTTTAGCGATTACTTTTATGCTTCCACCTATGCAAAAGCCTCAGAAAAAAGTGAAATTATTTGAGGCTGTCGGAGCATTAAAATATAAAGGACTTTTAACGATGGCATCTGCCGCTTTCTTATACAATTTTGGTTTCTTTGTGCTTTTAGCGTATTCGCCATTTGTGCTCCATCTTGATGAGCATGGACTCGGTTATGTCTTTTTTGGATGGGGGCTATTGTTGGCTGTGACCTCCGTCTTCTCCGCGCCGGTCATTCATCGCAAACTTGGGACATTGACCTCTCTTGTGGTTCTGTTTGCTTCGTTTGCTGTGATTTTATTCGGCATTGGGGTATGGACGTCTCATGTTGTGGTCGTGATCTGCGGAATTGTCATTGCTGGGGGAATTCTCGGTATGATCAATACGGTGCTCACGACAGCTGTGATGGGGTCAGCGCCGGTTGAACGTTCAATTGCTTCATCCTCTTACAGTGCTGTACGGTTTATTGGGGGCGCGATTGCTCCTTGGATTGCCGGAGTTCTCGCTGAATCCTATACAGCAAGTACACCTTATTATGTCGGGGCTGCTGTTGTTCTCTTAGGCATGATCATCCTGCTCCTTGGACGTAAGCATTTGGTGAATATCCAAGCTGGTCATTGATTAGAAAAAAGCTCAGCGTGTAGACAAACCCTCGCATTCGGTGTCAGTCCTGTGCGCCGATGCTCACGAATGTCAAATTCGCTCCGCAAAGGTAGCCGTCATTCCTAGGGCTGCAAAGGTTTTCTATCACGCTGAAAGAAGACAAAGGACTAAAATAAAGATCATTTTAGCCCTTTGTCACAATCATCTGAGCCTTATATCTTCTAAAGATATAAGGCTTTTTTGTCATTATAATACTTTTGTCGTCCAAGATTCACAATTCCAAGTTTCGGTTGCCACATCTTGATAAAATTCAGGCTCGTGAGAAATCAATAAGACGCTGCCTTTATATTCTTTTAACGCGCGTTTTAGTTCTTCTTTTGCATCGACATCTAAGTGGTTTGTCGGCTCATCGAGAACAAGTAAGTTGGTTTCTTCGTTGATCAGCTTGCAAAGACGGACCTTTGCTTTTTCTCCTCCGCTTAAAACAGACACGCGGCTTTCAATATGTTTTGTCGTTAATCCGCATTTTGCAAGAGCGGCTCTGACTTCATATTGCGTGTAAGAAGGGAAGGTGCTCCATACTTCTTCAATACAAGTATTGCTGTTTTGCTCTTTTACTTCTTGCTCAAAGTAGCCAATATGCAAGAATTCTCCACGTTCCACCTCACCAGAAATAGGTGTGATTTCCCCAAGAAGACTTCGGAGCAGCGTCGTTTTTCCGATACCGTTAGCACCGTACAACGCAATTTTTTGCCCGCGTTCCATTTTCAAATTCAATGGGCGGGAGAGCGGTTCATCATAACCGATGACCAAATCTTTCGTTTCAAAAATCAGTTTCCCAGACGTACGTGCCGGTTTAAAGTGGAATTCTGGTTTTGGCTTTTCTGCCGCCAGTTCAATCATATCCATCTTATCCAGTTTCTTTTGACGGGACATCGCCATATTTCTTGTGCTGACACGTGCTTTGTTTCTTGCAACAAAATCCTTTAGTTCAGCCACTTCCTGCTGCTGTCTTTTATAGGCCGCTTCAAGCTGCTGCTTTTTGACTTCGTACACTTGTTTAAATTGATCATAATCACCAACATAGCGCGTGAGCTCTTGATTTTCAACATGGTAAATCAAGTTAATAACACTGTTTAAAAATGGAATATCATGTGAAATGAGGATAAACGCATTTTCATATTCCTGTAAATAGCGCTTCAGCCACTCAATATGCTGCTCATCCAAATAGTTGGTCGGCTCATCGAGAAGGAGAATTTCTGGCTTCTCTAACAGCAATTTCGCTAGCAGCACCTTCGTACGCTGACCGCCGCTGAGCTCCGTCACATCACGGTCCAGCCCAAGATCCGTTAACCCAAGACCTCTTGCAATTTCCTCGACCTTAGAATCAATGATATAGAAATCATTGTTTGTCAGTGCATCCTGAATGACGCCAACTTCCTCTAACAGCTTTTCCAGCTCATCAGGATCAGCTTCACCCATTTTGCCATAAATGTCATTCATCGCGGCTTCCATTGAAAATAAATAATGGAATGCATCCTGAAGGACTTCACGGATCGTTCTTCCCTTTTCTAGCACGGTATGCTGATCAAGGTAGCCGACACGGACATTTTTCGCCCATTCGACTTTTCCTGCATCTGGCTCCAGCTTGCCAGTAATAATATTCATAAACGTTGACTTTCCTTCACCGTTGGCGCCGATTAAGCCGACATGCTCGCCTTTTAATAAACGGAAGGACACTTCGTGGAAAATGGCTCTGTCGCCAAAGCCATGACTTAAATCTTTAACAGATAATATCATTTTTTACACCTCAAATAGATTCAAAACGGCTAGTGCCTCTCATGATTATATCGAACTGTCCGGCTCGATAAAAGCATCAAAAGAAAAATTGCGTTTCAAAGCTGATTTTGAGATACTAAAGGATAGATTGAATGAGGATAAAGGAGATCGACATGACGGAAAATTGGGCATTTTTGAAAGAAGCAAAGCCATTTATTCAGGAAAACTTTCAAGCGGCTGGCTTCGAAAAACCAACAGCTATACAAGAAAAAACAGCAGAGTGGATTACGGAGAAGCGTGATGTGATCGCAGAATCGCCAACTGGGACGGGGAAGACACTTGCGTATGTACTGCCGCTTTTAAATAAAATTGATGTCAATATCAAGCATCCCCAAGTCTTAATCTTGGCACCTTCAAGAGAGCTTGTGATGCAAATCTTTGATGTCGTGCAAGAGTTCAAGCAAGGATCAGACATCAAAGCGGTCTCCTTGATTGGTGGAGCGAACATCAAGAAGCAGCAAGAAAAACTAAAGAAACACCCGAACATCGTTGTGGCGACACCGGGCCGAGTACAAGAATTAATCAAAATCAAGAAACTGAAAATGCATGAAGTCAAAACGATTGTATTAGACGAAGCAGATCAGCTTCTTGTGCCAGAGCATATGAAAACGATCCAAGGGATCATTAAGTCCACATTAAAAGAAAGACAAATCCTTTGTTTTTCTGCAACATTGAAAGAAGAAACCGTTCAGCTGATCAAAGAAATGACATCTGAACCAGAAGTATTGAAAATTTCTAGAAGCGAGGAAGAAGCGCAGAAAGTGGGTCACTATTATCTGTTATGTGATCAGCGTGACAAAGTAAAACTACTGCAAAAGCTATCACGGCTTGAGGACATGCAGGCGCTCGTTTTTGTGCGTGACATTACGAACTTAAGCATTTATGCAGAGAAATTAGCGTACCATCATGTCGACCTTGGTGTCCTTCATAGTGAAGCAAAAAAAGCTGAGCGTGCTGTGATCTTAAAATCATTTGAACAGCGTGAATTCCCGCTCCTCCTTGCAACAGATATTGCAGCAAGAGGAATCGATATTGATGATCTGCCATATGTGATTCATGCAGATATGCCAAATGAAGAGGGCTACATCCACCGTTCAGGCAGAACCGGACGCGCAGGAAAAGAAGGCGCAGTCATCAGTCTTGTCACACCTCAAGAGCAATCAATGCTGAAAAAAATGGCGAAAAAGCTGAATCTTTCGCTTGAAGAAATTGTGTATAAGCAAGGCCAGCTGCACCTTGCGCCCAAGCAGGCATAAGAAAAGGACCCTCCATTATTGGCAGGGTCCTTTTTTGTTATGAAATTTTGACAAGTTGTTTTCCGACATTTTCCCCTTTGAATAGTCCAAGGAATGCATCAGGAATGTTGTCAAAGCCTTCAATGATTGTTTCTTTATATGTGAGTTTGTCTTCTTTTACCCATTGTGCGAGATCCTTCGCTGCCTCTCCAAAACGATCTGAATAGTTGCCAACGATGAAGCCTTGCATCAATGCGCTTGTTTTGATGAGTTTTGTTTGCACACGCGGTCCGATGTCCTCGCTTGCGCTAATGTTATAAGAAGAAATTGCGCCGCATACTGGAATGCGTGCAAAACGGTTCAAATGATTCATCACCGCATCTGAAATCTCGCCGCCTACATTGTCAAAGTACACATCAACGCCGTTAGGACAGGCTTTTGCAATGGCATCATCTAAATCATTTGTTGTTTTATAATTAATCGTTTCATCAAAGCCCAATTCTTTTAAATATGCGAGTTTATCGTCAGATCCGGCAATTCCAACGACGTGTGTGCCTTTGATCTTAGCGATTTGTCCCACAACGGAACCAACTGCGCCTGCGGCTCCAGAAATGACAACCGTCTCGCCTTCTTTTGGCTGGCCAATCGTAAGCAGGCCGAAGTAAGCGGTTTGCCCTGGCATGCCCAAAATCCCTAAATAATAGGACAATGGCGCAATGGACGGATCAATTTTAGTCAGAGATTCAGCTTTGGCAGTGGAATATTCTTGCCATCCAAGGAATCCAAGGACAAAATCACCTTTTTCAAATTGAGGCGATTTCGACTCAACGACTTCTCCGACAACACCGCCCTGAATCACTTCATTTAGCTTGAACGGAGGTGTATAGGATTTTGTATCCTGCATTCGCCCTCTCATATAAGGATCTACAGAAACATATTTCGTTTGAATCAAGACCTCTCCATCTTGAGGCACAGGTATATCTACTGTTTCAAAATGAAAAACATCTTTTGTAGGTAATCCTTTTGGACGTTTGGCTAATTGAATTTGCTTTTGTTGACTCATGTCAAATCCTCCCTTTCACTTACAGCCTAGATTTACATTAACATGATGCTTCTTTTCGTTCAAAACATACAGTCTTTTCAAAACACATACAAAAAAGCAGCCGCCATCTTATCGAAGGGGACTACTTTTTCTGAAAAGATACAGAGAGGAGCGGAGGGAGACAGCCAAACAGCTGATACACATCCGCATCACGTTCTTTTAACAAATATTCGTTTGCATTTTGCATGGAGGCTTTCATCATATCGCGCGTCACAAAAGGGAAAAGGATATTCAAGTATGAGGACAACAGGTCTTGTGGATCTTGTTCAATTGACTCGATATCTCCAATGTTAATAATGATGGAAAAGAGATAATCAATGGAGATGCGAAAGTGCTGTTCGGCAAACGATGTAAGCGGCTTTGAATTTGCTTCTTCAGGATTCCACTTTTGAAAAAGCTGTTTCACCAAATCACTGACAACCCAAGCATTAAACTGCTGCTCCGCTGAAAAGTAATACATCAGCTCTCCCTCATTTCTAGCCTCCAGTATAAGAATTGTACAACAAATCCACAGGAATGAACATAATATTTCAGAAAATTTAGTCATTTTTACGGGCTTTTTGTCAAAAATAAGCCAATAGGCTCGAACAGTACATCATGTAAATTGGATGTGCTCGTAGAAGGTTTAATGGCAAAAATGCCGGGTAAAAGATTCGTAAGACGTTAAAGGAGGAATATAAAATGAAACCTGTTGTAAGAGAGTATTCAAATGATGAAACACTTCAAAGAGATGTAGAGCAATTAAAATCACTCGGTGTTGCAAGAGAGGACATTTATGTTCTGTCCCATGACGATGACCGAACAGAGCGTATTGCAAGTAATGCAGATGCCAATACGATTGGCTCAAGAGAAGTTGGACTCAAACATGCGGTTGGGAACATCTTTAGTAAAAAGGGTGATGAGCTCCGCAATAAAATTCATGAAATTGGTTTCTCAAAAGAAGAAGCTGAGACATTTGAAGAACATTTAGATGAAGGGAAAGTCCTTCTCTTTGTCACAGATCATGAAAAAGTGAAAAACTGGGCATAAACGCCAGCCGAAAAAGCCTCTTACTTTTGTAAGGGGCTTTTTTTCATGCTTCCATGTCTGAAAGAGAGACATGTATCTTTTTTACGATAATAAGTAAATACAGAAGTATGGAATAAATAGTAAACTCTCTAATTGAAAAAGCCGTTATACCAAAGAAAAACAGGATAAATCAGAAAAAAATAGTCGAAATATCACAAAAATCCATTCGGGAAATAATCATTGTATCTTTCTATTTTGATTTAAAATTAAATAAAAAACTTGTGTAATTTAGTAGATAAATTTCTTAGTTCTATTGGTTTAAATTGTATTTTTGTGTAGAAATAAGTGTTTTAAGGTCAGAAAACCACGAAAAATACCTGTATTTTCAATTAGAAAATTCATTTTAATGTTTAGGAAATAATTTGTTGACAAAATAAACTAAAAACAATATATTTGGCTTAATCCAGTCATTATGGAATTAGTTGTTAAATTTCTGACGGGTTTATTCGGAGCATAATCTAGTAAAGGGGGTGGCGGGAACCAAGGCGTAAGCGCCTCTAAAAGAAAAGCTTGTTAGAAAAATGTCTACTAAAACAGAGCAAATCGTCGTTTACTTGAAGAAAAAATGACAGCCATTTTAAACAGTAGATTGATCTTTCTACTATGAGCACTTTACAAGAGATATTCAAAAGACGTTAAGTCCTTATACAAAAGAGAAAGCGTTTTCAATGAAAATTGTGAGTTGATCGAACGGTGAAGGAGGTGAACTCATATGAAAAAAAGAGAGAACAAGCTGAGGCGATGCGGCCTTCGAACGGCTGCATATGAGGATGAATGCTGAAAAAGAAGAGTGAACATGTGGGATGCTTCTCTCCTTTTTCAGAAAAACAGATTTTCCTAAAAAATCCATCTTTCATTTTAACATAAGGTTTTTGGCTTGAAAACCACCTTTGCCCGAAAAGAAGATTGTGAATTGAAGGAGGTTTCATGATGAAAAAGGCTTTGTACCATGAAGACAGCGGACTTTATTTAGAAAAGATGCGCATGGCATTCCAAGAGCATTATGAGCAAAGAACAGATATGTGGTCCACTGATCCATCCTTAACAGACGCAGCAGTGATGTCATTAAAGGCATGGCGTTCAAGGGAAAAGAATGCACTTGCTTCTGTGCTGGATATCGGGTGCGGCAACGGCCGAGCACTTGAACATTTAAGCGGGCTTTCCGCATATGTCGGTATCGACCTGTATGAGCATGAGGAGTGGGAGGGGTTACAGAAAAGAGAAACGGTTTCTGTCCACTTTGTTCATCAAGATTTTATGTCATGGTCCATGGATCAGGGACGCGGGATGCAGTTTGATTTAATTTTAGATCATGGCTGCTTTCATCATCAACATCCTGATGATCATGAACGTTATTTAAAACAGGTCTCTTCTTTACTTCATGAAGGCGGTGTCTTTTCACTTGTTGTCTGGGGAGAACAGTGGAAAACAGGATTAATCGGAGAAGATGGCCGTTTCCATTTTTCATTTTCAGATTCTCAGCTTGGAGAAAAAATTTGTACATCAGGTCTTGAGCTTGTATCCATATCACCACTACAAGCGAAGGCCGGAATAAGCCAGCATCATGTCATTGCCGTCAAAATCTAGTACAAAGGCGAGTGATTCAAGCAGAGGTGTTCATTGTAAGAAAGAGCGGCTGCCAATCAAGGACGCTTGCTGCTCTGACAGAAAATAAAGCATATGAACCAAGATTTCTGCTCCTTTGTACTGGAAAAGGACAAGGTCTAAAGCGATGAGAGACACTGCACATCCATTTCCTTCTGCGGGAGCACACAGGCAGAGGGAGTGCGTACACATATTCATCACTCTATCACTGCGCTATGGGAGTCGATTGGGTGCAGTGATGAATAGGGGGGAGACAAATGAACAAGTTTGTAGATGAACTACAATCAATGATTCATCATTTTACCTTTCAAGAAAAACACTATTTGCTCGTGGGGCCTGTAAATTTGCCAATTTCCATTCAACATGAAGAAGTGCCATTTAAGTGGTATGCCTTCGCACCTGTTGAACGGGATACAAAACCAACGATCGAATCGATTGTCCAAATGAGTACCGCGCAGCAAACCTTTTCCTCTTGTCTCTTATTTGGCGACTTTGAAAATGAACGGCCGCCGCTTGTGCGAATCCATAGTGTCTGCCAAACAGGCGATGTGTTTGGGTCACTGAAATGTGACTGTGGTCCACAGCTTGCATTATCGCTGAAGAAAATCACCGATTACGGAAAAGGCATGCTGGTGTATATGGCCAATCAAGAAGGGCGGTCTATTGGGCTGATGGCAAAAGCATTGACGTATAAATTACAGGAAATGCAACTGGATACTTTTGAAGCCAACCGCCTGATCGGCTGCGGGGATGATGATCGGCATTATGAGGAAGCAGCAGCTGTTTTGCACTATTTAAACAAAGGGAAACCATTGCACTTACTAACGAATAATCCAGATAAAGTCGATTCTATTGCAGCTTACGGTCTTCCTGTTTTGCGGTTTGATCATACGGTCGAAGCCTCTCTCTACAATGAAGCCTATTTAAAAGCAAAAGCAGCCTCAGGGCATATGGTCGATGAGAAGAAATTAATTAATCAATAGACGAGTATATTGAAAGAAGGCGGGAGAAAAGCGTGAAACCTGATATCAATTGGATTCAAATCCCAAGCGGCTATGCAACGATTGGAAGTAATGAAGAAGATATGAAAAAGGCATCAGAATTCTGGAAGGACAAGCTGCTCAATCCAACCTACGGCCGTGAGAAAAAATTTCAAAAATGGCTGTACAAAGAATTTCCATCCTATCAGCCGTATATCAACGAATTTTTTATCTCAGATACGGTCGTCAGCAATGAATTGTATCAAAGCTATTGTGATGAAACAGGACAGACATACCCAGAGAGTTTAACGAACGAAGAGCTTGGCGGGGGAAAAGATCATCCAGCTTGGGGCATGGATATTGAGGAAGCTTTCTCGTTCTGTCAGTGGCTGAGCGGGAAACTTGGGATTGATGTTTCGATTCCTACTGAAGAAGAATGGGAGTATGCTGCCCGGGGAAACACGAGAAATCAATACCCGTGGGGAGATGAGTTTGATCCTTCTTACTGCAATACGCACGAATCAAATATTGAAAAAACGACGCCTGTCCGTCATTACGAAAAGGGCCGATCCTTATTTGGTCTTTATGATATGGGGGGCAATGTCGAGGAATGGGTCAACACCAAATATCACGTATATGAAGGCGGCATCGAGGTCGTCGATGATTTAACGGAAACACTCGGAAGTGATTACTACATTTTAAAAGGCGGCTCCTTCGCAAGAGGCGGAGATTTATGCAGAGTCGCAAGAAGACACGGGAAGCACCCAGATCCCGTTTTTCGATTTACTGGTTTTCGTTTAGTGACTCGTCAAAAACAACATATAAAGGTGGGAGTGTAAAACCATGCATAGAGGACCAATTACATCTGTTTTATCAACTCAGCACGACCAAATTGTTTACACTGGCGGCTATGACCGCTGTATTTATCAGTGGAACCGGGCGACGGGAGAAGGAACGTTTATTGGCAGTCACGAGCATATCATTAATTCTTTATCTCTTTCTGAAAACGGAAAGTATTTAGCGAGTGCATCCTCAGACTATACGATTCAATTGTATGATACAGGCACACATACCCGAATCCGCACGTTGTTTGGTCATGCAGATGATGTGGAAGCCGTTGCTTTTGCGAAGCAGGATACTTTGCTTGTATCCGTGTCCAGAGATAGAAGATGCTTAGTGTGGGATATCGAAACGGGCGCTATTTTAAGAGAATTCCATGGCCATAGCAAAGATGTATTAGCTGTATGGATACATGGTGATAAAGCTTATACAACAGGTGATGATGGATATGTCCTTGTATGGCTGTATGAGACCGGAGAAATTGTAGGGGAAATCGGCCCGTTTGATTATGAGCTGGATACGATCAGCGGCAGCAATCAAAAAGAAGTATTTGCACTTGGCAGAGATGATGGCACCGTTATTATTTACGATGCAGCTACTTTACAGGAGAAGAAAATTATCAAAGCCCATTTACAGGGCGTCAAGCGCGTGAATTTTTCTCCAAGCGGCAATTACTTGCTGACAGCAGGCTACGACCATTTAATTAAGCTGTGGAATTATGAAACAGGTGATTTAGTCGATACACTGCTGCCTCATAAATATCAGTGGGAGCGCTCGCTTGTCTGGACAGAGGATGAGAAGTCAATACTAGGAGCCAGCTTTGGAAAAACATATTGTGAATGGTCGATCGAAAAGGGCAAAGTCATATCAGATGAGATCGAAATGGCGACACCATCTATCAATGATATTGCGCTGACTGATGCGGGTGATATTATTACCGCATCTGATGATGGAAAATTCAGAAAAAATGGGATTGAAATCGCCAAATCGACGGGCGTTTTAACAAATGGAGTAGCTGTTGCACGGGATGGAAGCTATTATGCGTGGGGAGACCATGCAAGTCAGGTGCATATTGTTCATGAATCATTACAGCAAATGGTTTCGTTTGACCTCAACACAGGCCCGGTCAACAGCGTGTATTTCCATGAGGAGGATCGTCAATTTTATATTGGCACTTATGGCGGATATGTCCATGTCATTTCGACAGAACACTTAAAGGAAATCGGCCGTTCCAAAGCACACGATTGTGCGGTCAAAGCGTTAAAGGTAGAAGGAGATCATATCATCACAGCAGCAGTTGAAGGAACCATCTGTCTTTTAGATAAAAAGAGTTTGTCTTTAAAAGCGGAATACATCGGTGCGACAGAGCTGTTAAATGATGTCTTTATTGATAGTAAACGAGACCGTATCGCCATTGTCAGCCGTGACAAGAATGTGAGATTGTTTGATTTGCATACAGGAAGAATATTAGACCAGCATAACGAGCACCAGTATTCGATCAAATCGGTCACAGTCACAGACTCTGGCTATATTGTAAGCGGTGATTATTGGGGCTATATCGTTGTGTGGAATCCAGAGCTGAATGTCAACACCGGCCCAATTAGAATTGCCCAAAATGGGATTAGTGCCATTAGACAATTAGGCAATGATGTATATGCAAGCTCATATGACGGCGGGATTTATCACGTTCGAGAAGATGGGACGCATACCGAAGTACTACGCTTATTTGAACAATTTCCGAAAGAAGTAATCTCTCATTAAGAAAAAGAATGTAAGCGGGGGATTCTCATGATAAGTGTTTGCAAGGAACATATGAAAAAAGGTCTGTCTGTACTCAATTGTCCGCATGTGCTCCTCATTAATAAATATGAATGTCGCAAATGCTGTTTTTGTAAACAACGAGCATCTTATAAACTTTTTTATTCCTTGCCTTACTATGATCGATCTGAAAAGAAACGGATGGAAAAAATATAGCACATGAGAATAGAACTCCTTCATTTCCTGAAGGAGTTCTTTCCCTTGAAAGAGAGGAAAGGAGACTTACATGAAAGACGATGTTTTTTATATGAAGCTAGCGATTGCCAACGCAAAAGCGATGAAAGGGCAAACCTCGCCAAATCCGCTTGTCGGAGCAGTGATAGTCAAAAAAGGTGAGATCGTTGGAATTGGTGCTCACATGAAGGCGGGCGAACCGCATGCTGAAATTCATGCGCTGCAAATGGCAGGAGAAAAGGCGAAGGGAGCTCATCTATATGTGACGCTCGAACCTTGTTCGCATCATGGAAAAACAGGTCCTTGCTCAGAAGCCATTATAAAGAGCGGGGTGAAACGTGTGGTCATTGCCACTCATGACCCAAATCCACTTGTAGCAGGTAAAGGGGTCACGATGTTGAAACAAGCAGGGATAGAAGTAGAAGAAGGGATATGTAAGCGGGAAGCGGACAGCTTAAATCTTCCTTTTTTTCATTCCATACAATCAGACCTTCCTTATGTCATATTAAAAACAGCCATTTCATTAGACGGGAAAATTGCAACAGCTCATCAAGAAAGCAAATGGATTACAGGAACAGAAGCGAGGAATGAAGTGCAGCAATTACGTCAAGAAGCAGATGCTGTCATAACAGGCGTCGAAACCATTATTCAAGATGATGCAGGTCTTATTGTAAAAGATTCAATCGTGACACAGCCCATTCGTATCATTTTAGATTCCACCTTAAGGATTCCTCTTCATGCGAAATGTTTAAATGATCATATGGCAGAAACCATTATTTGCACCTCAAATAAGTACGATCAAAAAAAATATCAACAACTGACGCAAAAAGGACATCAAGTATTTGTCACAAGCGGAGAAAATCGGACAGATATTCAAGCGGTATTACGTATGCTGAAAAAGCGTTCTGTGATGTCGGTGCTTGTAGAGGCGGGAGGGAGTGTGAGTGCATCCTTTTTAGAAGCATCACTTGTGAACGAAGTCATTATTTATATGGCACCATTATTAATTGGAGGGAAAGATGCACCTACTTTCTTTGAAGGAGAAGGTACGAAAACATTAAAAGAAGCCATCCGGCCGGTAGATATGGATTATAGTATGGTAGGAAAAGATTTAAAAATGACGATGAGACTTTAATGAAAGAAGGACCTTGTGCATGAAGTGCAAGGTCTTTTTGATTATTTTAAAAAATAAAAGTGTACATACACCTTTCCAAGTCATGATGAATACGATGGATGGGGGTGATTCTATGAGAAGATGTAGACAATGCGGAAAAACATATCCAACTCATTCGACAGACCACTACCAAAAAGGAAGCTGGTATGATGCGTATAAGGATGATGGCTGGGAATGTGATAGTTGTAAGAAAGGGAAATCAGAAAAACCAAGGAAACCAGTGAAAAATCCTTGCTGCGGAAAAGATCCTTGTGTTTGTGTGATTCAAGGTCCGCCAGGCGGGAGAGGAAGAAGAGGCCCAGCGGGTCCGGCGGGTGCAGTGGGTCCAGCGGGTCCGGCAGGCCCAGCAGGTCCAATCGGTCCAACAGGCGTAGGTTTAACAGGCATCTTGGCATTTGATCCAGCAGTAGCTCCAACCTACCCAGTAGGGCAAGTGGTGACATACGATGGCAGTACGGATGTGGTCAATTCAGCACCGCCATTAGGTACACCGGATACGTCGGCAGATTATACATTGTTAGCAGCTGCTGGTGAAACTGGAGCCACGGGAGCAACAGGTACAGGAGCGACCGGAGCAACAGGGGATACAGGAGCCACGGGAGTTACAGGCGCCACGGGAGCAACCGGAGCCACGGGAGCAACAGGTACAGGAGCGACCGGTGCAACAGGAGATACAGGAGCAACCGGAGTTACAGGCGCCACGGGAGCAACCGGAGCCACGGGAGCAACAGGTACAGGAGCGACCGGAGCAACAGGAGATACAGGAGCAACCGGAGTTACAGGCGCCACGGGAGCAACCGGAGCAACAGGTACAGGAGCGACCGGTGCAACAGGAGATACAGGAGCCACGGGAGTCACAGGCGCCACGGGAGCAACCGGAGCCACGGGAGCAACAGGTACAGGAGCGACCGGTGCAACAGGAGATACAGGAGCCACGGGAGTCACAGGCGCCACGGGAGCAACAGGTACAGGAGCGACTGGTGCAACAGGAGATACAGGAGCCACCGGAGTTACAGGAGCAACCGGCGCCACCGGACCGACCGGTGCAATAGGAGATACGGGTGCAACTGGAACCACGGGAGCAACCGGAGTAACGGGTGTTACAGGAGCCACTGGTGCAATAGGAGATACAGGAGCGACCGGAGTCACCGGAGCCACCGGAGCAACCGGTGTAACGGGCGATACAGGAGCGACCGGAGTCACCGGAGCAACTGGTGTAACGGGCGATACAGGAGCCACGGGAGTCACCGGAGCAACTGGTGTAACGGGCGATACAGGAGCCACGGGAGTCACCGGAGCCACCGGAACAACCGGTGTAACGGGCGATACAGGAGCCACGGGAGTCACCGGAGCCACCGGAGCAACCGGTGTAACGGGCGATACAGGAGCCACGGAGTCACCGGAGCCACCGGAGCAACCGGTGTAACGGGCGATACAGGAGCCACGGGAGTCACCGGAGCAACTGGTGTAACGGGCGATACAGGAATACCGGAGCCACCGGAGCAACTGGTGTAACGGGCGATACAGGAAGCCACGGGAGTCACAGGAAGTACCGGAGCAACTGGTGTAACGGGCGATACAGGAATACGGGAGTCACCGGAGTAACCGGTGTAGGATTAACTGGCATTTTGGCGTTTGACCCAGCAACAGCTCCAACCTATCCAGTAGGTCAAGTGGTGACATTTGAAGGTGGAACCTATGTTGTGAATACAGCACCACCAACAGGTACACCAGATACGTCACCAGACTATACGTTATTGGCAGCCGCAGGTGTTACCGGAGCTACAGGAGTAACAGGTGCAACTGGTGTAACGGGTAATACAGCCACGGGAGTCACTGGAGCCACCGGAGCAACTGGTGTAACGGGTGATACAGGAATGCCACGGGAGTCACTGGAGCCACCGGAGCAACTGGTGTAACGGGTGATACAGGAACCACGGGAGTCACTGGAGCCACCGGAGCAACTGGTGTAACGGGTGATACAGGAATGCCACGGGAGTCACCGAAGCCACGGGAGCAACTGGTGTAACGGGTGATACAGGAATGCCACGGGAGTCACCGGAGCCACGGGAGCAACTGGTGTAACGGGTGATACAGGAATAGCCACGGGAGCAACCGGAGATACAGGAGCAACCGGAGCTACCGGAGCCACGGGAGTTACAGGAGCAACCGGGGTAACGGGTGATACTGGTGCGACCGGAGTAACCGGTGTAGGATTAACTGGCATTCTGGCGTTTGACCCAGCAACAGCCCCAACCTATCCAGTAGGTCAAGTGGTCACATTTGAAGGTGGAACCTATGTTGTGAATACAGCACCACCAACAGGTACACCAGATACGTCACCAGACTATACGTTATTGGCAGCCGCAGGAGTGACCGGAGCAACGGGAGTCACCGGAGCAACGGGAGTTACGGGTACCGGAGCAACCGGTGCAACAGGAGATACGGGGGCTACCGGCGTCACCGGAGCAACTGGTGCAACAGGAGTAACCGGAGCCACTGGAGCAACTGGTGTAACGGGTGATACAGGAGCTACTGGAGTCACCGGAGCTACCGGAGCAACAGGAGTAACCGGAGCCACCGGAGTCACAGGTACAGGAGCCACAGGCGCTACAGGTCCAACAGGTGTAACAGGATCGAGTGCGATCATTCCGTTTGCTTCAGGTTCACCTGCTGTCCTGACAACAATTGCAGGCGGTCTCGTTGGAACATCCAGCTTGATTGGATTTGGTAACTCAGCGACAGGTGTCAGTATTTTAGGCGGAATCATTGATTTAACAGGCGCTGCAGGCACTTTACTCAACATGGCGTTCTCAGTTCCAAGAGCTGGAACGATCACGTCATTTGCAGGTTATTTCAGCACAACAGCAGCTCTTTCTTTAGTCGGCACGAGTATTACCGTAACGGCTAGTCTATTCGCTTCACCAACACCAAATAATAGTTTCACTCAAGTAGCGAGTGTCACATTAGCCCCAGCTTTAACCGGTGTTTTAACGCTGGGTGCGATTGCAAACGGTATTGCAACTGGTCTAAATGTACCAGTTACACCGGAAACACGATTGCTTGTTGTATTCTCCGCATCAGCTACAGGTCTATCCTTAGTGAATACCGTAGCAGGCTATGCGAGTGCTGGTTTATCGATCACGTAATAGGCATACAGGGACGACTCGATTTTGAGTCGTCTTTTTTCTTTGAAAGAATTTTCTCTTAACTTAGTAAGAAAAAATGATATCATTTTCTTAGAGTCTATTCGGGTGAATCTACTGAATTAGGGGTTGTAGCGGTGAGAATGGGCAAAAGGAAAGTCACTTTACAAACGAAAATTTTGGGATTAATTATCGGGCTTTTGCTTGTTGTCATTGCATTATTAACTATTTGTTTTGGTTTTTTGCAGACATCAGAAAGGCAGGGGCAAGCTGAACAGCTGGCGGTGCAGACCGCTAGAACGATATCATATATGCCGCCCATTAAAGCATCGGTGGCTCTATCAGCGTCCCAAAATGAAGAACAGGCAGTGCTTGAGCAAATGATGGAGCAAGTAAGAGCACATGCCATCTTCATTTCCAATCGAAAAGGAAAGGTCCTTGTTCATACGAACCATGAGGACGTAGGAAAAACCATCAGTGTATCGGAAGGAAGAAGTACCCTCTTATTTGGAGGAACTTCCATATCAACTGATAATTCTAATGGTGAAACCGTTGTCAGAGGCAGTGCGCCCATTATGAAAGAAACAGAAGGGCATGAAGAAATTATCGGGACAGTCACCGTCGAATTTTTAAAAAAGGAAATTGATCAAGCGACAGCTCATCAGCTATTGAAGCTTAGCTATATTGCCCTTCTTGTGCTCTTGCCGGGCATATTCGGTGCAATTTTTTTAACGAAGAGTATTCGCAAAGATACATTAGGGCTGGAGCCGCATGAAATAGCTTCGTTGTATCGAGAAAGAGAAGCGATGCTGCTCGCTATAAAAGAAGGGATCATTGCGTTTGACCAGAAAGGCGCGATTACGATGATGAATACATCAGCTGAGCACATGCTGCGCGTCTCATCAGAGCTGCCCCTTCATATTGATCAAGTCTTGCCAAATGCCAAACTTCTTCTCTATTTAAAGTCAGAGACGATTGAACCTAACATCGAAACCGTCGTCAATGATAAAACCTATGTCTTAAATGTGAAAAAAGTAATGCAGGACAATCGAGCATTTGGAGGGATTGTGAGCTTCAGGGAGAAAACAGAGCTGACGAAGCTGCTGGATACATTAACAGAGGTCAGCCAATATTCAGAAGACCTGAGGGCACAAACACATGAATTCTCAAATAAGCTGTACGCCATCTTAGGCCTGCTTGAGCTGAAGCAAGTCGATGAAGCCATCGACTTAATTAAAGAAGAATATCACCTGCAAAACCGTCAGCACGATTTACTCATGAAGCAGATTCGGTCACCTAAAATACAAGCTATCTTACTTGGCAAGTTAGGGAAAGCATCTGAGAAGAAAGTCCAATTTCACATTGATGAAAATAGCTCACTTGAGCCGCTCCCAGCTCATTTAAGTCTATCTCACTTTATCACCATCATTGGCAATCTCGTCGATAATGCTTTTGAAGCTGTATTAAATAAGGAGAAGCGCGAGGTTGACCTGTTCATCACAGATATTGGGTTTGATATTATCATAGAAGTGTCAGATTCAGGTGATGGAGTGAATGAAGAGGAATTGTCACAGATTTTCACAAGAGGTCATTCGTCAAAGGGAGAAGGACGAGGTTATGGGCTTGCGAATGTGAAAGAAGTATTGGACGAGCTTGGGGGCTGGATTGAAGTTGCGAACCAAAAAGAAGGCGGTGCCATCTTCACTGTGTACATACCGAAAGGAACAAAGGGGGAATAGATGGTGATTAAGGTACTCATTGCGGAGGATGATTTTCGAATCGCTGCCATTCATGAATCTTATATACAAAAGATAGAAGGATTTAAGGTCGCCGGAAAGGCAAAGAGTGCAAAGGATATGTGGGAGGCGCTCCAAAGGGAACAAGTTGATCTCATTTTGCTTGATGTGTATATGCCTGATGAGCTCGGCACAAACTTGCTGCCGCTTTTAAGAGAACGCTGTCCGGAAGTAGATGTGATCATTATCACGGCTGCAACAGAAACAACGCTTTTAAGAGATGCGCTTCATTACGGAGTGGTTCATTATTTAATCAAACCGGTGACCGCACAAAAGTTTGCACAAGTCTTAACCGAATATAAAGAGAAGAAAGACATCATCAATTCAAAGGATGAAGTCAATCAAACGATGATCGATCTGTTTTTTGGACAGATGCAGGAAGAGCCTAAACAAAGGGATGACAGAGATCTTCCCACAGGCATCAATTCACTGACCTTGGATAAAGTGAAAACATTGATGGCATCAGAGAATAGCGGGATTACAGCAGAAGAACTCGGGGAAAAAATGGGGGCATCACGTACAACTGCAAGACGGTACGTAGAGTATCTCGTCACAACAGGGGAATGCCGGGCAGAGCTTGCATACGGAATCATTGGCAGACCTGAACGGAAATATTATCCTGCTAAACAAGCGGAGTCATAAAAGATGAAAAAAGGAATATTTTTTGTGATCGTGCTCTGCCTTTGTATGACGCTCACCTTTAATGAAAAAAAGGCCGGTAATTCTTTCCTGCAGCAAAGCTCCTTATATATTGTGGTGTCGGGTGTGCCAGAGGGAGGATTCGACCAAACGGCTCAGGTTATGAAATCAGTGCTTGAACAAGAGAAACTGGTGAAACGGCCTGTGAACATTCTTTATCAAAGAGGCGGAACGGTGGATAAAGGGTGGACATACATGATGGAGCGAGAAGCCAACTTTATCAGTTTAAATTCAAGCTTATTGTTAAGCCGTAATTTGCTTGGCAGCAGTAACGTGACGATGAATGATGTGACGCCGCTGGCAATCCTTGCAGAAGAGTGGCAGGTCGTCGCAGTCCCAGTGGATTCTCCTTTTTCAAATGGGAAGGAGCTGTTACACGCACTCAAGAAAAAACCAGATTCCTTAAAAATTGGGTTTGCCCCTGACTTTGGAAATGATGATCAAATCTCTTTCGCCCGGGCAGCAGAAATGGCAGGGATTGATCCATATCGCATTCAATTTCTGAAATTTGACAGTGCAGATGATTTATTTCAGGCGCTCATCGACCATGAGGTAGATGCAGCAACGACTACCATTACAGAAGTTCGTCATGATTATGAAAAAAAGAGGCTAAAGCTCGTAGCCACGACAACCAGCGAGCGCTTAGATGGATTTGAAGATGTGCCGACATGGAAAGAGCAGGGCATACCGCTCATCTTTTCCCATTGGCGCGGTGTGATGGGCCCAAAACAAATGAGTCAGCATGACATTCGTGAATGGGATCAGCTTCTTCAAAAAATGACGAAAACGAAGTCTTGGAAAAAGCGATTAAAGCAAAAGGGCTGGACAAGTCGTTATATGAACAGCAAAGAGGCAAAGATCTTTATGGAAGATCAATTAAGGCAATATGAGCAATTGATACAAGGGGAACAAGCGGTCGAGTGAGACCGCTTTTTTTCATGGAATCAAAAAGCCTAATGGTTGAACAAAATGAACAAAAAGCATTTATCGACCGAAAAAGAATTAAAATTCATAATATTTACTTCAATTCTCACCTCAGATATGATGACAAAAAGGGTTGGAAATGGGATACCAACACATTAATGAAAGCGTATACAACATAAGGGGTGAACAATATGTTAGCGATCTTAGGATTTCTTATGATGATTGTATTTATGGTTTTGATTATGACGAAACGTATGTCTGTTTTAACGGCATTGGTGTTAACACCGATTGCATTTGCTCTTATTGCAGGTTTTCATTTTACTGAAATTTCAGACATGATTGTCAAAGGCGTGCAGCAAGTCGCACCAACAGCGGTCATGATCATGTTTGCGATTTTGTACTTTGGAATTATGATTGATGCGGGTTTATTTGACCCAATGGTGGCGAAAATTTTAAAAATCGTTAAAGGCGATCCATTAAAAATCGTGGTCGGAACAGCTGTCCTGACGATGCTTGTTGCTCTTGATGGTGACGGAACAACAACATATATGATTACAACAACAGCGATGCTTCCACTATTTACGCTGCTTGGCATCCGTCCAATTATTTTAGCGGGTATTGCCGGGGTTGGCATGGGAATTATGAATACAATCCCATGGGGAGGAGCTACACCTAGAGCGGCGAGTGCACTTGGCGTCGATCCTTCACTTTTATTTGGCCCGATGATTCCGGTCATTGGTGCAGGGGTTCTCAGTATGATTATTGTCTCTTATTTTCTTGGAAAAGCCGAAAGAAAACGTCTCGGTGTCATTGAACTTGACCAGCCGATTCATGCAAATGAAATGGCAGCGGCACTGCAAGATGACATCAAACGGCCGAAGCTTTGGTGGTTTAACCTAGCGCTGACTTTGTTATTGGTGCTGCTGCTTGTATCAGGTAAAGTCAGCTTAACTGTTCTATTTGTTCTTGCTTTCTGTGTGGCGATTATCGTCAACTATCCGAACTTGGACCAGCAGCGTGAGCGAATTGCGGCTCACTCAACAAACGTTTTAGCCATTGCTTCGATGATTTTTGCGGCAGGTGTTTTTACAGGTATTCTAACTGGAACGAAAATGGTCGATGAAATGGCGATTTCCATTGTATCTGCAATTCCAGAGCAGCTTGGCGGCTTTATTCCAGTCATTGTCGCATTAACAAGCGGGATCTTTACTTTCTTTATGCCGAATGATGCATACTTTTATGGCGTACTGCCGATCCTATCAGAAACAGCGGCAGCATACGGTGTCGATAAAATTGAGATTGCCAGAGCCTCTATTATTGGACAGCCGATTCATATGTTAAGTCCACTTGTTCCATCGACTCATTTACTTGTTGGACTTGTTGGCGTATCACTGGATCAGCATCAGAAATTTGGGATGAAATGGGCTGTGCTGGCAGTCGTCGCTATGACTGTCGTGGCGGTTCTCATTGGGGCCATTTCCATCTGGTAAATAAAAAAGTGTCTGCTGTGAGCAGGCACTTTTTTTAGGTCATATTGCCGGGCAAGCTCCATTCATTTGCCCTAGACAAAGATATGCCTGTTCCTCCAAAAGATTTATTTTTGAAAAATACTGACACTTTTGCTGTTTTTTTCTTTATAATGCAAATCAACGAAGGGAGAGGATAGCATGTCCAAACGAAAAGGCACAATTCTTTTTGCTGCTGTATGTCTCATAGCAGGAATTTTGTCGATGGTGAGCCCAGCTTCAGCTCATGCAGAAACCCCTTATTATGGAAAGAGTTATGAACAGCCGGCTTCAGTGAAAAAGCTATACCCTGAGCCTGGCGAGACATTTGATACCCCTGCATTTCAGAAAAAAGGAGAAGCATTTACGACACAAGAAGAGCTTCAAGCTTTCTTAAAAGACATTGTCCGCAAAAGCCCATATGCCACGCAGAAACAGATTGGAACATCCATTGAAGGCAGGTCCATTCCGGCCCTGTACTTTACAAAGGATCGCTCTATCACTCCACTTTCAAAAAAGCCAACAATCTGGCTCCAAGCACAAATACACGGAAATGAACCAGCCTCCGGTGAATCTGCTCTCGTCATTGCAAAACGATTAGCAGGTGAAGAAGGAGAGCGTATACTCAATCATGTCAATATCATTATTGTCCCAAGAATTAATCCTGATGGTTCTTATGCGTTTGACCGCCGACTTGCAAACGGATTAGATGGAAACCGTGATCATATGACATTAGAATCTCCAGAACTGACAGCCCTGCATCAAGAATTTAATCGGTATGCGCCAGAGGTAGTTATTGATGCCCATGAATACGATGTGGGTCAAAAGCAGTTTGAAAATATCGGTTCATCAGGCGCTCTCAAATATCATGATTTGCTTATTCTTTCAGGGAAGAATTTAAACATTCCTGAAAGCATCCGGCTGACATCAAATGAGTTATACGTTAACGGAGTTCGTGAAACGCTGACGAATAAAGGGTTTTCTAACGATTTGTATTATACAAACACAAGAGGAAAGGATGGAAAGATCGACATCTATGAAGGTGGAACGGATGCGCGAATTGGCCGTAATGCCCTTGCACTTTCACCAGCCCTGTCATTTCTTGTAGAAAGCAGAGGGATTGGGATTGGAAGAGAGGATTTTGCCCACCGCGTCGCTGCACAAGTAGCCACCCATGAAAAAATCATTGAGACTACAGTAAAACATGCCAAGCAGGTGAAGCAGCAAATGGTGACGGAGCGGCTGAAGCTGGTCAAAAAAGGACTGCAGCCAAATGATGATGATCAAGTGGTCATTCAAGATGATTTCCAAGCACCTGTCAAAGACTCGCTGGAAATGGTTGATATTGAGAAAGGACAAACGACTCAAGTTCCTGTACGCTTTCACAGTGCGAGCGATGCAGTTCCTGTCTTAACAAGAGAACGGCCGACAGCTTATCTCATTCTTCCGGGGCATGAAGGAGTAGAAAAGAAACTCAGAACATTAGGATTAAAAAGTGTCACATTGCCGGCTGGCATGAAAGTGCCGGTACAAGCCTATCAGGTGACAAAGCGTGAGGAAAAGAGCAAAACAGATATTCAGCTTGAAACAAAACTCGTTGACAAGAAACGCCAGCTGCCAAAAGGAACAAAGGTATATGTCACGGCACAGCCGCAAACCAATTTGCTGTCACTTGCCCTAGAGCCAGAATCAAAGGACAGCTATATGTCATCAGGGTTTATTGCTTCAAAAGCAGGTGATGAACTGCCAGTCTATCGTTTCGTGCTTCCTCAAAAGACGCTCGGCATTCAATAAAAAAGGACTAAAATGATTTTAGTCCTTTGTCTTCTTTTCAGCGTGATAGAAAACCTTTGCAGCCCTAGGAAGGACGAGTACCTGAGCGGAGCGAATTGTACATTCGTGAGCACCGGCACGCAGACCTGACAACGAATGCGAGGGTTTGTCTACACGCTGAAAGCGGCACTTGGCGTGCCGCTTTTTTTATTTTCGTCCAGCTCTTATTTCATCTGTCATGCCTTCATATGGTGCTTCTGCGATAATGGTTTCGTCATTCACACCTGCATGATGGATATACGTAATGTCCGCAAATTCTGGGACAACATATTTCGGATAGGTTTCGTATTTTTCACGAGATTCTTTCATGAGATCGATGTAGTCATTTTGATAGCAAACGGTGATATCTGGACGTTCATGCACCCATTTCGGGAAGAAGATGACGCCATGCATGCGTTTTTCTTCAGGCATAAAGTTCAGAGAGACGTCTGTCCCAGTTGGTTCTGTCCAAGAGACTTTGTATACGCCTTTTGTCAGCTTCACAATATTTACTTCTTGATCACGGACCCATCGGCCTCCGACCATTCCGCTATGAATGCGGTAATCAATGGTGTGATCGTTTTTAATGTAAATCTCATATTCCCAGCCATTTTCATACGTATAAATCATATGAAGTCCAACGAATTGATCCATGTTTATTCCTTCTTTCATTAGAATAATGTTTTTTCAAACATGTTGTGATTTACATGTTTATTTTAAAGTCTATGGTATACTATTGTCAAAGAATAAGCGTTGGAGGCCCATCATGAGAGTACTAAAATATGCCATTCTTGGCTTGCTTGATCAGCGTGAGCTGACGGGATACGATATCACGAAACATTTTAAGGATTCCCTTGGACAGTTTTGGAGTGCGAAGCACAGTCAGATTTACCCTGAACTGAAGCGTCTTACAGAGGAAGGGTTTATTGAATTTGACATTCACATACAAGGAAAAAAGCTGGAGAAGAAGGTCTATCAAATCACAGCGGCAGGAAAAGAAGAATTGCGTCAGTGGTTAATAATAAAAGATCCGATTCCAGAAACAACAAAGGATGAATTCATGCTCAAAACCTTTTTCATCTCCTCCATGGACAAAAAAGAAGCGGCTGACCTGTTTGCATATCAACTGCTAGAGCGCACTAAGAAAGTAGACATGCTGGAACAGAAGCTGCACGCTTTGACAGAGGAAGACCCTTCTGCTGAATCACTGCATTCAGCTCAATTCGGGCATTACTTAGTGCTGACAAGAGCAATTGAAAGAGAAAAAGGCTATGTCAGCTGGCTCCAAAAGACCCTTAAACGTATTGATTCATCTATGGCCTAAGGACAATGGTCGGATGATATGATAAAAAATGGTTTGAAACGAGTGAATTTATTAATAGAAACCGCTACAATGGATATATTCGTATTAAAGTGAGGCGAGTATGTTTGAGTAATCAAGAAGCGTTGTGGAATGAAGCAGAAGCTTTTATTTCTGTATGCTATGAAGAATTAAATAAGTCAAATGAAGAGAAAGCAGCACGTCTGCATGAAATAAAAAGAGAAATTGAGTCTGAAGGTATTTATACGCATACACTAGAGGAATTAGCTCACGGGGCGAAAATGGCTTGGCGCAACAGTAACCGCTGCATTGGCCGTTTGTTTTGGTCGACCTTGCACGTGCATGACTGCCGCCATGTAAAGACAGAGGATGAGGTGAAAGAGGCGCTCTTTCATCATATTGAGTATGCGACAAATGGCGGGAAAATCAAACCGTCCATCACGATCTTTCCCCCAGAGAATAACAGGCAGAAGGAAGTCGTCATTTATAATCATCAGCTCGTTCGTTATGCAGGCTATGAGACGGAATATGGCATCATCGGCGACGAGGCATCTCTTGAATTAACAAAGTTATGTGAAGCCCATGGCTGGAAAGGGGAGGGCACACATTTTGATATTCTGCCTCTCATGTTTCAGCTAAAGGATCAGCCGCCTGTTCTGTATGAGCTTCCGAAAGAAATCGTCCAAGAGGTAGAGATCACCCATCCTGAATATGATGGATTCCGAGATTTAGGACTGAAATGGTATGCAGTTCCGATTATTGCTGATATGAAATTAGAGATTGGCGGTATTCATTACAACGCTGCACCGTTCAATGGCTGGTATATGGGCACAGAAATTGGCGCCCGTAACCTAGCGGATGAAAACCGCTACAATATGCTGAAAAAAGTCGCTTCTCTTTTAGGACTGGACACAACCAAGAATTCGTCCCTTTGGAAGGATAAAGCCATTGTAGAATTGAATGTGGCGGTTCTCCATTCTTATCGCGAAGCAGGGGTAACCATTGTCGATCACCATACAGCAGCACATCAATTCAAGCAGTTTGAAAAGCAGGAAGAAAAGGCTGACCGCAAGCTGACTGGGGACTGGACATGGCTGATTCCGCCAGTATCACCAGCTGCTACCCACATATTCCACAAGCATTACGACAATACCATTGTGAAACCAAACTATTTTTATCAGGACAAGCCCTATCATGGGAAAGGAAAAGCCTAGCGAGAGCTATATGTAATGCCATAAAAAGATGGCTTTTATCATATTACACGTGTCCTCTAATATGGTGTTGAACATTTAAATTGATTAAAACAAAAGGGATAGATATCTATCCCTTTTTATTTATGATGACCACAAAAGATCTCTTCCTTACTACAACAATGGGCGAAAGTTTGCGCTCTCGCATTCCACTTCTTGATGACTTTCTCACCCTGGGGTTGTTTATCCTTTTGCATTCCCTGCCAAGTTTGATCCCATGAGGACCATTCCTTGATATTAACAGTTGTTATAACATTCAACTCCAATTTTTATTTTTTGTTTTAATTGCTTGTACTCGGTTCATCCAATTGCTCAGAATATCTGAGTCGCAGACTTATAAATACTAAGACTAATGCAATGACCGTTAGGAAAACCCCCAGCAACCGGAATCCTGTAAAGGTGAACGCACCTCCCATAATGATACCTGTCAACAGTGAAGATAAAATTGTTCCCAAGTATCTCGATGTATTAAATAGGCCAGATGCTACACCAGCAATTTCTTTTGGAGAGCTTTTAAACAAAGCTGCCTGCATACCAACAGCATTTAGCCCGTTGCTAAAACCGAATGCGGCTAACGCCAGGCACACACTGATGACTGGTGAACTTTGCGTCCATGTCACGATCCACACTGCCCCTACTACCATCAGTAATGAGGATACAATCAATGCAGGTCTGGGTCCTGATTTACCGACCCATTTCCCTGCTATTGGCGAAGCTGCAATCGAACTCAAGCCCAAAGTTAACATAAGAATCCCTGTCTGGAATTCACTGACATGACGTACCATTTGCAGGTATGATGGAATCCCAAAAAAGAGTGAATAATAAAGTAAGTTAACTAGCAAGTATTGTATATTGACCCAAGTCATCCCTGGATATTTGGCGAAGGTGCGTAAAGGAATAAATGGCGACACTGTTTTTAGCTCATGTCGTACGAATATTCCCACCGCAACGAGCCCGATTAGCACAACAACGATATTCCACATAGAGAAATGCCCAGATGATTTCGCTGCCAGCAAGCCAACTAGAAGGGCAATAAGACCCACCGCAAAGAGCAGAATTCCTGGCACATCAATCACACCCAGTAATTTTCGAAACGACATGTCATGTGAAACCGTTGCTGCTGGTCCATCATTAGGAATCATTTTCCAAGCTAATATAAAGCTCGCCACTACAAACGGGGTATTGACGATGAAGATCGCTGGCCAGTCCCACCATTGAATAAGTACTCCTCCGGCAAAAGGTCCTATAGCTGCCGCACCGGATAGGAAAATTGATAAACCTGCTAAAGCATCTGATTGCTTTTCTGTAATATGAATGCGTACTATAGCTGTTCCAACTGCAATCAGCATACTAGTTCCGATTGATTGTACGATTCTGAACACAATAAGCCATCCGAAATTTGGAGAAAACGGAGCCAAAATAGAAGAAACTAAGGATACAACAAGACCAGCCAGAAATATCTTCCTCCGGCCGAATAAATCACTAGCCTTCCCCATGACAGGTTGGGCGATAGCACTAGCGATATAAAATGAAAACACAATCCACGAAACAGCAGTAAAATCAATGCTATACACATGTTGCAACCTAGCAATAGCAACAGAAATCATTGATGAATTTAAAGGGTTTAATAATATTCCTAGTCCAACGGATATCATTAACCATCTGCTACGAGAATTCATTTTTTCTCCCCCTTTAAATTTGTTACATTGATATCTTACTTGGAATTTTACATTCATTCCAACGCATTTAAAGTTATGATATCATTGACCAAAAGGAATGATTGGAGAGAAAATGAAATGGAACTCCTTCAACTACAATATTTTCTAGAGGTAGCTCGATTAGAGCATGTAACTGAAGCTGCACGAAGCCTCCACGTTACGCAATCGTCGCTAAGCAAAACGATTCAGCGTCTGGAAGAAGATTTAGGGGTACCTTTATTTGATCGCACAGGCAGGAAACTGCGATTAAATGAATTTGGCAACAAATTCATTCGTCGCGCGGAAAGGGCTTTGTTTGAGTTGGAACAGGGAAAACAGGAGATTAGCGATTTGTCTAGAGGAGAATCTGGCACACTAAAGCTTGCGGTAACCACAGCAAGCACTTTGCCTCAGATTATGCGAGAGTTTCGTAAAAAACGTCCTAATATACAATTTCATGTGCAAATGCTGACCACACTGGAAATGGTCACGCTTTTACATCGAGGCGAAGTCGATTTTTGCTTGTCGTCCTCTCCTTTTCAAGGTGAAGACATCGAATGTCAAGTAGTCTTTGTTGATCCCATTCTTGTAGCAGTTCCTAATGGGCATCGACTGTCAGACCGAACTAGCGTATGTTTAACAGAACTTAAGGATGAATGCTTTGTCGGTGTGAAAAGAGGATACAGCACTCGTGATTTAGTAGACTCTGTATGCAAATCGGCTGGAATTGACCTTAAATATGTGTATGAGGGCGATGAACCTACACGTTTGATCAGTCTTGTAGAAGCTGAAATTGGACTTGCCTTCATACCAAGCACAGCAAAAATATCATGGGAAAAGATTAAATATTTGCAAGTTGAGAATCATGAACTTGTACGTGATATCGCTTTATTATGGCATACAAGTCGATACATGACGCAAGCTTCATTGGAATTTCGCAAGGTAGTTCTAGACTATTTTGAGGCAATATCGAACCAGTCCAATTAATCTTATGCATGACTCGTACCGATTCGATGTTATACGAGGTCTAAGTCCTAACCAGCCTCAAACATATTTCTACAAGTAGGTGGTGAACAGTTACTTGACGGAATCAATGTCCTACGCCCCCGTACGTTCTACCCTGACTGCTGATAGATTAAATCTAAATAAAAAAGTTCAACCAGAAAGTTCTGGCTGAACTATATAATACGAACGCTCCGTTGTTGAAGAAGGATTAAGTGCAGATGAAGGTGAATATAAATAATAGTCAATATGTAGGGGATTACGTTTATGAAAAATATTTTTAATCATTTATATACAGAGGAAATTTTAAACCGTATAGACAAGTTAAATCCTAATTCACAACCACAGTGGGGAAGAATGGATGTTGCTCAAATGCTAGCTCATTGCTCTTCGTTCCAAGATATAGCAATGGGGTATTCTTCTCCCCCGAGAGGTTGGTTAGGGAGGTTAATAGGAAAATTTGTAAAACCAATTTTATACAATGACAAGCCAATACCTCACAAATATGTCCACTATTCCGACCATTTTGATAACAGATAAAAAAGAATTTGATACAGAAAGAGAAAGACTGAAACAAAAAATCATTGCATTTCAAAATAATGGACCAGAGAAATGTACAACTCAACCACATCCTTTTTTCGGGAAACTTAGCTCCGAGGAATGGGGGAAAGGAATTTATAAGCACCTTGATCATCATTTAAAACAGTTTGGGGTTTAGTCATCTAAATTCCAATTTTGTGCAACAGAATTTTATTGGTACTGCTATTACACTATCCTGCTCGGTTAGCTTAAGGTAAGCTTTTCACTATACCAATTTTCTCTAAACGTCTTATTCAACAATCTGGTCGGATTGCTGAATAAGGAAAAATCCTGCTAACTATCATGAATAGGAATAATGTTTACATATAGCTAGGTTTTTTATGATCGTATTCGAAAATCTTGATAATGAGCCAGCTCAGTGAGCGGCTCCATTTGCATGTCGGTGACTTTTGAAAAAGGACTTCCTTTACGGACAGTCTCTAAGAAATCAATCACTTTCTGCTGCTCACCCTCTACCTTTAACTCGACATGACCTTCATCTGTGTTGCGTACCCAGCCTTTCATTCCACGATTGACGGCTTCTCCCTGAACAAAATAACGAAAGCCGACTCCTTGTACACGTCCTTTTACAATGGCGTGATAATGAATCATGGTCATCACTCCTTTTTTCACATCGTACCATAGCCTGCATCTGATCTTCACGCATCGACTATGATTTGATTGTCAAACGATGTAAAATAAAAACCAGTAGACAACCAAAGGAGATGGCCATCGTGGGACAAAAGAGATACGACATAGAAGGAATCCAAGTGGGACAACCTATCATTACCTATGCGAACGGAAAAGAAATCAAAACAGCCATCAACAAAAAGCGCATTCATGAGCCTGTGTATTTAAGTCAGGTCAATTTTGAAGGAGATGGACAAGGGGATTTGGTTCATCATGGGGGCTATGATAAAGCCGTCTGCATCTTTCCGTATGATCATTATGCTCACTTTGAACAATTTTTAGGGGTTCCATTACAGGAAGCCGCCTTTGGCGAGAATGTAACAGTACGCCAGCTAGTTGAGACGAATGTGCGTATTGGCGATGTGTTTCAACTTGGAGAAGCACTTGTTGAGGTGAGCCAGCCAAGACAGCCTTGTGTGAAATTATCTCTTAAGCATGGCAACATGAAGCTTGTAAAGGAAGTACAGAAAACAGGATATACAGGCTTTTATTTACGTGTACTGAAAGAAGGTATGGTGCCGCCTGATGCAGCGCTTGTATTAGTAGAAAAAGCATCCCATCAGATTACGGTCCATGAGGTCAATGAAGTCAAATATCGTCAAACAAGTCCAGAGAGACTAAAAGCTGTTCTTGAAGTAGATGCTTTAGCAGATGTGGTGAGGAAGTCTTTAGAAAAACGAATTCAGCACATTTAAAAAAAGCCGTACATCATCTTAAGATGTACGGCTTTTCAGCGCTTATGAGCTGCGTTTCTTTTGCTCAAGAAGATTTGCAAGGAAATATGTTTTTAAGCTTTGAAGCTTTCTTCCTTCATGCTTGGTCACACCAAGCTTCTTTAATTCTTCGACATACCAGCCTTTGCTACCATAATGCATGATAGAAAACTCCTTTCAATTGAAGCTGCCTGCATTGTAACATCTCAAAAAAGGACGTGAAAAGTGTGCAGGTATCAAGAAATGAAAACTGATTCTATCTGCCTATGATCCATGTATATGCTGGAAATATTGATTTATGAATTTGGCGGGTTGAGGGTAACGAGGATCATGCCGACCGTCATAATCATGATGATAACACCAAGATAGGTCATCATGGATTGTTTTTTCTTAATCCCTACAACCGTTAAGATAATACTTTCGATGAAAAAGATAACACCTATGATGATGAACCACATATCAAATAAGACCCCTTTCGCATATCTTTGCCTATTTTACCACAGGCATTTTTGTTTAGTCGTGACAGATTCGTGAAACGGGCATGAAAAAATCCCCTCCAGTGAAGAAGGGGACACGCTTGCTTACAGCTTTGTTAAAATAATCGGTTCGTCTTTTGTGATCACAATCGTATGTTCAATCTGTGCGACTAGACTTTTATCTGGTGTTTTAAATGTCCAGCCATCATCAGCTTGATAAATTGATTCAGCATTTGTTGAAATGAAAGGTTCAAAGGCAATGACTGTGCCATTTTTAAACAAAGCATTATCGAATGGATCATAGTAGTTCAAAATATGGTTAGGTGCTTCATGCAGATTTTTCCCAATGCCGTGTCCTGTTAGGTTTTTAATAACGGTAAATCCTTGTTCTTTCGCCGTATTGTACACCGCACGGCCAATTTGGTTTTGTCTTTTACCGGCTTTTGCATGCTTTAATCCTTCAAGGAACGCATCTTCTGCACACTTACATAATGCTTCAAGACGAGCATCACCTGTTCCTAAAACAAAAGAAATGCCTGTATCGGAATAATATCCGTCAAGCTCTGCTGAGATATCAATGTTCACGAGGTCGCCCTCTTGTAAAATGGTTTTTTCACTAGGGATACCGTGTGCAACTTCATCGTTTACACTGATACAAGTGGTACCAGGGAAGTCATATTCCTTTTCAGGTGCTGAATTGGCACCGTGCTCTTCTAATATTTTTTTCCCAATCAAATCTAATTCTTTTGTAGACATGCCTGGTTTCGCTTGGCTTTTCATTTCTTCTCTTGCCAAAGCGACAATTCGGCCGACTTTTTTTAAGGCTTCTAACTCATGATCATGTTTGACAATCACTGTTCATTCCCGCTTTCTATATCTTCATTCTATTCAATAGCTTACCACATTTTACGCAAAAAGAGTAAAGAGCGGAATTCAAATGGATGTGGACAAATTGGTATAGATAACTAGACGTGCATATGATATATTTTTTATGAACATCATGAACGATTTAGTCATGATGATGACAAAGGGGGAGAAGTCAGATGGTGTTTCAGTTTTTTCAAAAGCTAGGAAAATCATTTATGCTTCCAATCGCTGTACTTCCAGCAGCAGGGATTATTTTGGCCATTGGGCGTGAGGATGTATTCAATATCCCGTTTATTTATGAGGCAGGGAATGCAATCTTTGCGAACTTGGCTTTAATTTTTGCAATGGGTGTAGCGATTGGTATTTCAAAGGATGGGAACGGGGCAGCGGCATTATCAGGTGCGATTTCTTATTTTATTTTGTCAGCCGGTACAACGTCGATCAACTCAACTAACAATATGGGGGTATTGGGCGGTATTTTATGCGGGCTTTTGGCAGGTTATGTTTACAATAAATTTAAGGATACGAAACTGCCGGAATACTTAGGTTTCTTTAGCGGAAGGCGGCTTGTGCCTATTATGACGGCACTTTTCACCATTCTATTAGCAGCCGTTTTCGGATATGTATGGCCGCCGATTCAAAGTGTAATCAATGATTTAGGAGAATGGATTTTAAGCCTTGGTGCAACAGGTGCAGGGCTGTTTGGTTTCTTTAACCGATTGCTTATTCCATTGGGACTTCATCATGTATTAAATAATTTATTTTGGTTTCAATTTGGTGAATTCAACGGGGTAACAGGGGATTTAGCGCGATTCTTTAAAGGAGATCCAAGCGCGGGTGTCTTTATGACCGGATTCTTCCCAGTGATGATGTTTGGTCTGCCAGCGGCATGTCTAGCCATGGTGGTAACTGCAAAACCTGAGAAACGAAAAGCAACAGCTGGTCTGATGATTGGGATGGCACTTACATCATTTATAACAGGGATCACTGAACCAATTGAATTTTCTTTTATGTTTTTATCACCACTTTTATATGGTGTCCATGCTATTTTGACGGGACTTTCGCTTTTTATTGTGAATACCCTTGGGATTCATAGCGGTTTTGCCTTTTCAGCAGGTGCGATTGATTACGTCTTAAGCTTCGGCATTGCGCAAAAGCCGATCTTGCTTCTTGTAGTAGGAATCATTTATGGCGTCGTGTACTTTGTCGTTTTCTATTTCCTCATTAAACTATTAAAGCTGAAAACACCAGGCAGGGAAGATGATGACATGGAAGATATCGCAGCAGATGATGTGGTGACGGCAGGAGGAGCGAGTATGCTCGTAGAGGGACTTGGCGGCAAAGGCAACATCACCACGATTGATCATTGTGCCACACGTCTTCGCTTAACAGTAGAGGATACAAATTTATTAAATGAAGGTACATTGAAAAAAGCAGGTGCCAAAGGGGTGCTGACTTCTGGAAAAACATCCGTACAAATTATTATTGGAACAAATGTAGAATTTGTCGCAGATGATCTCCGTAAGGAAGTCGATCGAGATTAAAAAAAACGTTCAGCCAGGTCAAATGGGCTGAACGTTTTTTTGTTTTCGCTGTTCGATCACTAGCACAATACTGATCACAACGAGTAAGAACCATGAGCTAATTTTCCCTAGATGAACAATGGACCAAGCATGCTGCTGATTTGGATATTGCCAGGCGCCTAAAAAGGTGGTGACATTTTCGGCAATCCAAATAAAAAAGCCAATCAGGAGAAATGAAACAACAAGCGGCATTCGAAAGGAAGATGGACCAACCCGAAACGAAACCGATGTTTTCCGAAACACAACAACAAGCAGACATGTCAGCCACCATCTGACATCATAGAGCCAGTGATGCGTAAAGAAATTGAGATAAATGCACAAACTGATGCCAATTGAAAGAAATGGATGAGGCCAGTCGGCCACTTTTACATGAAGTCGTGAAAATGCCTGATAAATATAACTAGCCACACTTGCATACATAAAGCCGCTATAAAGTGGAACCCCAAATATTTTTGTATAAGCTTCTTCTGGATAGGACCAAGAGCCCATATGTACTTTATACACTTCTAAACAGATTCCTATGAGATGAAATAGACAAATGACCTTTAGCTCCGCCCAAGTCTCCAGCCGCAGCGTCAGCATCAGGATCTGAGCCACAAGACAAAGCAGTAAAATGAAATCATACCGGTGAAGAAAAGGAATAGACACCGTCTTTGATAGGGCAAGCGCCGCAAAGATCATGACGGGGAATAGACATGAGATGGCCTGTAAATAAGCAAAATGAAATAGTGTTTTCATACAAAATTAAACCCCTTTTCACTGTCTGAAATGACTTAGACGGTTTCAGCAAGGGAAAAGTTTACCTCTATGAAGCAGAAAGAACAAGATAAGATGAATTCTGGTGGTGACCTGTTCAGTTTTGACTCAGCTCAAAGAACACCCTCTTAATAGAGGGCGTTTTTATAAAGTTTAATCAAAAATACCTCATAAACCCTTATTTTACGATAAATTAGAAGAATCCATTTTGAAAAAAGTTTGATCAAAATGGATTCTTCTCGAGCATATTTAAGTTTTGGTTTTATAAAAAAGTTTGATCATTTTCTACCTTTGATCTTAAATAATAGCGCCCTTTAATGGAATAACTGGAATATGGGCTTAGTCCTAAAATTACTCATAGCTTGTTGAACTATCGGTACTCGTTTGTTTAATAATGAATTTAATTAATTTATAGTAATCAACCATGACGACTTTAAAAGCATTATCAATCTCATTTTTCCTTAAAAAATCCTAAATAGATTGTGCTTCTTCTTCCTAATCTGGTCCAAACATGTATAAATCATTCCAAACTGTGATGCTTTTGCTTTCTGTTTTATTCGCGAACAGTCTTTCTTCTTACGAAACGTCTTTCTACCAAATATACGACGAACATAGACAACAAGCCGACAGCGATCGGTATGCCGAACGCTTCGTACGAAAATGGTGCTCCTTTAAGCTTAAGCTGGCTTGTGGCGCGGTACTCGAGCCGCTTGGCGGCGAATTTCGCCGTCAAGATATCTTCTTGCTTCGCCAAATCTTCAAACGCAGGTTCCATCGCGAACCGCTCTGGCGAATCACTGTGCAGGAAAAGCTGCTCAGCCTTTCCTCCGTTCACATTCCAGCTTCGGATATCATCTGCAGCGCGCGTCTTAACGTCCGGCCCCACAAAAATCATTTTGTCGAGTTTTGGAGCATCCTCTATTTGATATCGGGCGATCAGTTTCAGACCGTGTCGAGTAACAACCGGCTCGCGTTTGTTGGATATCGTCAATGTTGTTGTCGTTCCGGAAGCCCCGTACGTGTCAAAAGCCGAGGATAACATCAGCTCGTCGGCACCGTCATACAGCAGGACCCCGTTCTTTTTCTTGCTCCATTGAAATGCATTGTTCAAAATATAGACGATATCGCTCAATCCGGCCGTGAAAGGCTCCATTTGCGGATGCTGAACAAAATCGTAGGAAGGGTAATTCATTTCCTTCGCCACTTTCTCCGCTACAGGATCTCCCATTTGCTGGGATATAACATACAGCGTGGCATCAATCCCCGAAGTCAGGCCGGCCGAGGAGACTATGTTACCGTCATGCACGTAACGCTGATCCCTTTTCCAAGTAATCTCGGTATATTTCTTTTCCAATCTGCCGATATCTCCCCAATGTGTTGCTGCAGATTTTCTGTTCAGCAGGCCGGTATCCGCCAAATTTTCCGCCCCATTGCAGATGGACAACAATGTCGTTTCCTTGCCGGAGTGCTTCTTTATCCAATCGCGGACGGGCTTGTATTTCGCTTCATCCAAAATCGGCATGAAAGGGATCACGATTATATCCGGACTTTTGCCTGTCAATTTGTCCAACTCGTCGAAAGAGTAATGCGGTACGACATCAAGCCCGCCCGTCAACGATTTTATGTTTTTGTTGGGAGCTGCCGCAAACACATTATACGAACCTGTCATGGAGAACATTTCGTATGGTACGAGAAAATCAAACACCTCGGTTACTTCATTCGCCAAAATAACGACCACTGTTGGCTTTTTCGAATCATAGTCAGGAGTTTGGATGCTTTGTAGAGAAGCAGGAACTGGCTTATCATAAACCGACATAGCCTCCTGCATCGTGCTCATGAAACCGATCGCTCCGGTTCCTCCAACAACCAGAACGAAAACGCATACATACACGATGAAACGCCATACTTTATTCAATCATCTTCTCTCCCTTAATTTTCTCTAGTTAATTTTGAAGTGTTACTTACTTCGATAATAAAGAAAGAAGGAAATTGAATAAACCCGCCCGAGGCTTATATTTTCTCTGACTAAGGTCTTAGTAAAGGACCTTTTTCTCGAACAGCAGACGAAAGCTTCTTTTAAAATATTAACTGACCGCACTTTTCTGAATATGACTCGACCGTTCTATTCCCACAGCGCCGAAGAAGCATGGTCTGTACATGGTAGAACGCTTTTGCCGCTGAATTTCCTCCATAATAAGAAAGTTGTTTCTTTTGAGATTAGGAAAAATTAGATATTCATGAACAATTTGTGAATATGTATGTGAAAAAGATCACAAATTAGATATAACATAGTATAATAAGATCATAAAGAAAATGTGAAATATTTCACATATATTAAAAGGAGGCAACATCATGTTTACAAAATTCTTACAAACGAATGTATGGGCAGCCGTTATCCTTTTGGCAGCAAGACTTTATATCGGATGGACTTGGCTGACATCTGGTATTGGAAAACTAACAGGTGGATTTGATGCATCAGGCTATTTGCAATTTGCGATATCTGAACCTGTCGTCAAAGATGGTCATCTTGTGTATCCGTTCTATGTATGGTTTTTAGAAAATGTCGCTTTGCCGAATGCCGGACTATTCAGTGCCATGGTCATGTGGGGAGAAATCTTAGTAGGCCTAGGATTAATTGTTGGATTGTTTACAACAACGGCAGCCTTTTTTGGAAGCGTGATGAATGTCTCTTTCTTACTAGCTGGAACTGTCTCTGTGAACCCGCTGCTTCTGCTCATAGCCATCGTTATCATGGCAGCGAAAGGGAATGCAGGCAAATTTGGACTTGATTATGTCGCAGGTCCAGTCCTCAAAAGAACTATGAAAAGAAAGCCGCAGTTAGAAGTGGCATCATAATAAAGAAAAGCATCCTGAGCACAAGCTCAGGATGCTTTCAGCGTGTAGGCAAACCCTCGCATTCGGTGTCAGGTCTGCGCTTCGGTGCTCACGAATGTCAAATTCGCTCCGCTCCGGTGCTCGTCCTTCCTAGACTGCAAAGGTTTTCTATCACGCTGAAAGGAAGACAAAGGGCTAAAATAAAGATCATTTTAGCCCTTTGTCAACAATCTAAAAGCATCCTGAGCACAAACTCAGGATGCTTTTTTATTTAAGAATCGGCTTTAATGAGATTGATATGCAGGACGGTGAGCTCATGCTGACTCATTTCTGGATCATGGCCCACGATAAATTCGAGTTCATAATCACCGGTTCGATACACATATTTTTTTTCTTTTGTCTGCGGAATGGTGCTCACTGAATCCGCTGGTCCAAGCTGTTTCTTTAGTAACGAAGGGGTCATACCGCCGATATTCGTTTCTTTTTCTACATTTGTACCGAAATAACGGATTTCATCAATTTTGCCTTTTGCATCATAGTGAAAAGCAAATCCGGGATTCCCCATTTCAGCATGATACAAATCAAAGCTGCTTTGACCTGTTTCTGGATATGGATTTCCGAGCTGATGATGAACGTCTTTTTTTGTTTGAACGCCTATTTTCAGCCCCTGAGCATAGTAGGGCATTTGTCCTTTATGTGCCAGCTTATAAATGCTGTTAAGCGCGGCTTTTGGACCTTGAGGAACGGATTGTTCTGCTGCTGGTTTGGCCATGGCGTGTGCTGAGACCGCAGGGCTGAAACCGAATAGGGCAGACGAAGCAAGTGAGGCAGTCACGACAAAAGCTGATGTTTTCTTCATGATAAATCCCTCCTTCTTCTCCTATACCCGGAGTAATCATGATCAAACGTAAAAAGAACCAGCTGATCAAGGATCGGCTGGTTCATAGCATGAGAAAGTTATTTTGAAGAAGAGCCGGATTCATCTTTGGCGGAAGAGGAATCCTTTTCATCCTGTACTTTCTTTGTATAGTCATAGTCGTTGCGTTCAATTGGTGTAAAGCCTTTAGGCTTGTAGAAACGGAGTAAATCTTCGGTGACAATCTTATCAGATGTCTCCAGCATCTTTTTCACCGTTTCATTTTCTTGTGATGCCTTGTCAGTTGGCTCGATTTTCTCGCCTGTTTTGTTGCTGTAATAGTTATTGCCTACTTTTGTGTAGTCTTTAGACACGAAGTCACCGTTTCTAAATGGCACAAGCTCTTTAAAGTTCTTCGATAAGATATCAGAACCAGACATTAAATAGTTCTTCGTATCATCGCCAAGCAGGTGCAGAAGGGTTGGTGCGACATCGACTTCACCAGAGTATTTATGAATCTGTCCGCCTTTTACGCCAGGAACATGGATAAAGAGCGGCACACGCATGAGCTGCGCATTTTCATAATCTCCAATTTTTTGTCCTGTCACTTTTTCCATCGCTTCATTATGGTTTTCAGAAATGCCGTAATGATCTCCGTACATAATGACGACTGTATTGTCATAGAGACCTGACTTTTTCAAATCGTTGAAGAACTGTTCAATCGCTTCATCTAAATAATGAGCCGATTGGAAATAGTTATCGACGACAGAATCTCCGAAGTCGCCAGGTTCGAAATCAGTATCACCTTCATCCATTCCAAATGGGAAATGGTTCGATAATGTAATGAATTTCGAATAAAACGGCTGCTTCATGTTTTTAAGGATTGGCATGGATTCTTTGAAGAACGGTTTGTCTTTCAGTCCATAGTTCTTCGTATCCTGCTCGTTCATATCGTAGTACTCAGAATCGTAAAATCTGTCATATCCAAAGGACTTAAACATTTCATTCCGGTTCCAGAAGGTTTTCGTATTGCCATGGAATTCTGCTGACGTATATTGATCCTTCTTCAAAATACCAGGCAGTGCTTGATATGTGTTTTGCGCTTTGTTAATAAAAACAGAGCCCTGTGATAATGGGAATAATCCAGTATCCATCATAAATTCAGCATCAGACGTTTTTCCCTGACCTGTTTGATGGAAGAAGTTATCAAAGTAAAACGTTTTGTTGTCGTGTGCCAATGAATTGAGGAATGGCGTTACTTCTTTTCCATTCACCTTATAATCAATGACAAAGTTTTGCAGTGATTCAAGAGAAATGGTAATGACGTTCATGCCTTTCGCTTTCCCGTAATAAGCCGGGTTAGGATCAGCACTGTTCGCTTTTAAATAGTTCTCTACATCTGTCACGTCATTTGAATTTGCAAGAGCACGCTGGCTGTTTGATTTCACATTTTGAATGGCATCAAACACAGTAAAGTTATAAGCACCTAAATATTTAACTAAATAATTACGGTCGAACGATCTTGATAAAAGCTCTGGTCGATCGATTTCTGCAGCAACTAAGTTTAAAACAAAGATCACAACAGAGGACACAAGGACGAGTCTAAACGATTTTGACTTTTGAACAGGTACAGTGGCTGTACTTGTTTGCTGCTGCCTTTTCATGCGGACTGCAAGTACGATCAAAATGATTGTATCAATAAAGTAAAACACATCAGTCCAACGCATGAGTGAAAATGCACTATCACCTAATTGTCCGCCATTCGTTCCTGCCTGCATCACTGTGGGCAGCGTGATAAAGTCATTGAAGAATCGATAGTACACGATGTTTGCGTATAGTAAAAAAGACATGAAAAAGTGAATCACAATGATAGCGGCAGGCTGCCATTTTTTCTTGAACAATAAAGCAAAGCCAAGAAAGAACAAGCTGGAGCTAATAGGATTCACGAAAAGCAAAATATGCTGAAGCACATTTGATATACCAAGTTTAAATTCGATTAAATACGCTGAATACGTTTTGAGCCATAGTAAGATGGCTGCAACCAGAAAGAAGCCGAGACCTCTTTTTTGAATAAATGTTTTCATATAAACACTCCTTTTCTCCGTTAAACGGAAGAGGCGGAACGAAAGAAAACGAACCATTAGAATATACCACGAAATGCACAAATAGAAAAGTCATAACCGGTGAAGAGCCTTTGCAAGCCTGTCCGAGCAATAAAAGGAGAGAAAATGAAAATATTCGCCCATCGAAAAACTTTTTATGAAAATCGACCTATTATTGACAGAAAATTCAGTAATTTTCCAGTTGCTATATCAATAAAACAGGTAAAAAGACACAAGTCTAAAGAATTAATTTGATTTCTACAATGGTCATTTAGAGAGTATTTCCATTGTTTATTAATGTTTATGCAGGTTAAGCAAAAAAAATGATCCTTGGAATGGATCAAAACCATGGATAAAAATTCCTCTTGTATGATATATCAATATATTTTTGTGTTTCATGAACATAATGGTTTTGATGTGTTTTTTAAGGGTTTCATTTATTTTAATAAGTGAACAAATTATCTAAATATACTTAAGTGAACATATCGAGACTATAAACTTCTGAATTGGGGTCGATATAGACAATGACAGGAAATCTTCCATTGAAAGGATTGATAGTATATGACTGTACGAGCAGAGAACCTCGTTCAGAACTGGTTTCCGAGTGAGGACGGAAATGCAGGAGAGCGTAAAGAACTCATCAAATTGATGGAGCAGATCATTTCAGGGGTCGATGACCTGAAGGATCCCAACCGTGCACACCTTAAAGGTGAAAAGAATCGTGGGGAGGACTTTTACAAAAAGCTCACTGAAACAAGTCAAATTCCGATGAACGGCAAGCAAGCGGAACTTGTGAATGAAGAATTACTGAAGCTTTTACATAACCATCCATACCACACCAAGTATTTCTTCACGAACATTTTGCCAATGGCAAGTACACCAGGAATTTTAGGCATGCTGACGGCTATGCTGGTAAATGGAAACAACCTATGGGATGTTTATGGACCAGCAGGTGCGGAAGCTGAGGTCAGAGTGGTCTCAATGATGTCTAAGCTCATCGGATATGATCCAAATGTGAGCGGGGGATACACAACATGGGGAGGTCAAGGAGCGATTTTTTCAGGACTTCGTTTAGCGATTGCAAAAGCTGCGCCGGAGTCACTGCGAAAAGGAGTTCCGCAAAATCTTTATGCGTTTTGTTCTGATGCCGCACATTACAGCTTATTTAAGTCAATGGAAGCAACAGGACTTGGCACAGACAACTTGATCAGAATTAAGACGAATAAAGATCATTCAATGGATATGGAAGATTTGCGTTGTCAAATGGAACGTGTTGCACAGGGTGGCGGGATTCCCGTTTATATTGTGGCAACAACCGGAACAACAGATGCCATTGCAATTGATGATGTAAAAGGGGTACGTGAAACAGCAGAAGCGATTGCTGAAAAGTATGATCTGAAGGTGCCGCATATTCATGCAGATTCGGCGCTGGGTGGGTTCTTTGCTTTCTTTAATGAGTATGATGTATCGGAAAACCCGCTGCAATTCTCAGACGGTGTTCTTCGTATGCTAAAAGAAATCAAAGCGAAATTCCAGCATCTTTCTCTTGCAGACTCAATGTGCTTTGATTTTCAAAAGCTCGGCCAAACACCTTACACATCCAGTTTATTCTTAGTGAAAAACGCTGCTGACTTAAAGCGTTTGGACCTGGAAGAACAAGAGACACCATATGTTGGCCATAGAGGCTACGGTGAATACCATACGGGTTATACGCTTGAGTGCTCAAGAATGGGAAGCTCAATCAGTATGCTGAGTGTGCTCTTAACGTTTGGCATTGAAGGCTATCAGCGTTTGCTCGGTCAATTCTTAGAAGTGAACCTTGCCTTCAGAGAAGCACTTAGTAGGGAAATTCCGCAAGCAGAAGTCGTGAATGATGACAACGTTGGAATGGCTACATTATTTAGAATTTACCTAGACGGCTCACCGCGTTTTCAAGAAGAGATTTCTGGCGAAGCGACTTCAATGGAAATTGAGCGGAACAATGAATTGAACAAAATGCTGTTTGAAAAGCTTGGAGAAAAAAGAGACGAAATGTTCTTTGGTGATACAACGAAGTTTTTACTTGTAAATGCTAAAGAAGGTCAAGAATTCTATCTAAGTGTTAGTAAGTTTTTTGTCATCTCACCTTATACGTTACCAGAGCATATCCCTCATATCGTATCTTATTTAAAAGATGTGATTGCATCTGTTTGTGGACAATTTGAAAATGTACATGCTTAAATCAAATCTGAGAGTGGAGATGTAGGAAAAAATGGCGAAACAAAGGAAATTTGGAGGATACACGATATCCTCTAAAATCATGTCAGTCGTTACCGTAACATTACTCGCAACCGTTGCATTATTCGTTTTAACTTTTTATCTAGTGAGCCAGGATTTATCATCCCAGTTATTAAAGCAATTTGATTATCGATTAACAACAGATATTGATACAGCGAAGAAAGAGATCGATAATATGGATGGAAACGTCCTTGGTATTAGCGGGAAAGATGATCCCCTTTATGTGGAGGTCAAAAAGAAATTCACAGAGCTTCAAGAAGATCATACGCTTGAGAACTTATACGTGCTATCTAATAAAGGCGGAAAAGAAAGAATTATTATACTAACCGGTGAAGAAAATGACTTTGATCAAGATTATGTTTTTTCAGAAGAGATGAAACAAGCGCTCTCTGAAGATAAAATGGTCAAAAGTGATATTTACAAAGATTCATTTGGTACACATAAATCAGTCTTTTTGCCAATCAAGGATTCAGGCGGTGAGCTGACAGGGATTCTAGGAATTGATTTAGATGCATCAATTGTTCCAGCTACAACGAAGAAGCTGACAATCTACATTACGGTTGCATCTGCTATTGTGCTCATCGGTGGATTGCTCTTCTCCTTTATCATGGGAAGAAGGATTGCAAAACCAGCACGTTCCTTAATGGAATCAGCGAACCGAATTGCTGACGGTGATTTAACTGGAATGGTAGAGGTTCAAAGTAAAGACGAGATCGGCCAGCTTGCCGCATCCTTCCAAAAGATGCAGGGACGGATTAAAGAGCTCATTTCGAAAATCTCAAACTCATCTAGTGAAGTGTCGAAAATGTCTTCACAGCTTCGTACGGTGACGACCGAATCAAGTCAAAGTGCGCAGCAAGTGTCAGAAGCCATGACGAATATGAGTGAAGGAATCAATGATTCTGTCGCAAATATTACGGATTGTACGACATCCGTTGCAGAGATCGATACTCAAATCGAAGGCGTCACAAAAGAAGTCGACGAAATGAAATCTGTTTCCTCTGACGTACAAGAGCAATCAGAATCTGGTCAAAAATTAGTGAACCATGTGCTTGATCATCTGAATATGCTACATGACAAGATGACCAACTCAAAGCAGGCAGCAGAAGAATTACAATCTCATTCAACGGAGATTGAAAGTGTCATCTCAATTATTACGGACATTTCAGCCCAAACGAATCTGCTTGCACTGAATGCTTCAATTGAAGCGGCACGTGTTGGAGAAGAAGGAAAAGGGTTTGCTGTTGTGGCAGATGAGGTGCGCAAGTTAGCTGAGCAATCAGCGGATGCGGCTAAAACCGTTTCAGACCTTGTCATCGGCACACAGGAAAACAGTCAGCGCGTTCTTGAAAGTGTAGAGGAAAGTAGTAAAGCAGTGGAAGAAGGACGTGAGCAAATGGAAGGCACGTCACAAAATTTCGCTTTGATTTACGACGGTGTATCTCAGTTTTCAAGAAGAACGAACAATTTGCTTGCTTCTATTAAGCAAGTTGAGCAAGCATATCAAACGATTTCTACATCGATTGAGCAAATTTCTGTTGTATCGGAAGAACATGCAGCCAGCTCTCAAGAAGTAGCGGCAGCAACAGAACAGCAAAGTGCTGGCATGCAGCAAATTTCAAGTGCGATTGAACAGCTCTCTGACATGTCAGAGGACTTAGCACAAATGGTCTCAACCTTCAAAGTCGACGACAATAAATAACGAAAAAGGGCTAAAATATTTTAGCCCTTTTTCTCTTTTCAGAGAAGGAGGGACGAGTACCGAAGCGCAGGACTGATACCGAATGCGAAGGCTTGTCTAGACGCTGAAGCTGGCTCTTGTGAGAGAGCCAGCCTTTTTGCTATGCTTAATCAAATACTTGCTGCGAAAGGAGAAACGCTATGGATTTTGCGCAGAGATTATCAGAAGAACGGATCAAAAAAGCGATGGATAACGGGGCTTTTGAAGGATTATCTGGCTTTGGGAAGCCTCTGCCAAAAGATGACGCTGCTCATGTACCAGAAGAACTTAGAATGGGCTACCGCATCATGAAAAATGCCGGATTTGCTGGGGAAGAAACAGCGCTGAAAAAAGAACTCATGACTGTCAAAGAATTACTTCAATCAAGCATAGATGGAGAGGAAAGAAAGAAACTGTCTCTCATCTGTGAAGAAAAACAAAAACGTTTGGATGAACTTACATCTAAGCGCCAAACTTTTGCCCGCCCAGCCTCCTCCTTTTACAAAAACAAGGTATACGAGAAATTAACAGAGCATAAAAAAAGATGATGACACACTGACTCTCCCTGAGCACATTGAGGGAGCTTTTTTTATGTAAGCGCTGCAATTTGTTGTTGACTACATGTATATACAAATATAAAATATGAAGTAACATGTATATACAAGTTTTTTGGTTCTTTTTTCTTATATAAAAAAACGATCTCGGAGGGGATAGTATGGCTGATTATCAGGCAGCAGCAGATCAGATTGTGAAAGCCATCGGCGGCATAGAAAATATTGATCAAGCGACACATTGTGTAACAAGGTTGCGCTTTGTGCTGAAAGATGAAGACAAGGTTGATGAGAAAGCACTTGAACAAATTGAAGAAGTGAAGGGATCTTTCTCAGCGAACGGTCAATACCAAGTTGTCATCGGTCAAGGGGTCGTCAATCGAGTATATGCCGAAATGGTCAAAAGGACAGGAATTGGGGAAGCCACAAAAGAGGATGTCAAGCGTGCCTCTGATCAGAAATTGAATCCATTGCAGCGTGCTGTGAAAACGCTTGCGGACATCTTTATACCGATTCTTCCTGCCATCGTCACAGCCGGTTTATTAATGGGCATTAATAATATTTTAACAGCTCCTGATATTTTCTTCGATCAAAAGTCGATTGTGGATGTGTATCCGGCATGGGCTGACTTAGCGAATATGATCAACTTAATTGCAGGGACTGCCTTCACGTTCCTGCCAGCATTAATTGGCTGGTCAGCTGTGAAGCGGTTTGGGGGAAATCCGCTTTTAGGGATGGTCCTTGGTCTAATGCTCGTACACCCGGACTTGTTAAACGCATGGGGTTATGGAGCGGCTGAGAAGACCGGTGACATTCCTGTTTGGAATTTGTTTGGACTTGAAGTGCAGAAGGTAGGCTATCAAGGACAGGTTCTTCCGATACTCGTTGCTTCCTATTTACTTGCAAAACTCGAATTATTTATCACAAAACGGACACCTGAAAGTATTCAGCTGTTAGTTGTAGCACCGATTACGTTATTAGTCATTGGATTTTTATCATTTATCGTCATTGGACCTGTTACATTTGCAATCGGTAACGTTCTAACATCTGGACTTGTAGCTGTATTCCAGCAATTCGCAGCACTTGGCGGTCTATTATACGGCGGTCTGTATGCAGCATTAGTCATTACAGGAATGCACCATACGTTCCTCGCTGTGGATATTCAATTGATTAACTCAAAGCTGCACGGCACGTTCCTATGGCCAATGCTTGCACTGTCTAATATCGCTCAAGGATCAGCTGCACTGGCAATGATGTTTGTCTTAAAAGATGAAAAGCAAAAAGGACTTTCACTGACATCAAGCATTTCTGCTTATTTAGGAATTACCGAACCGGCCATGTTTGGGGTCAACCTGCGTTATCGATTCCCATTTATTTTTGCACTGATCAGCTCAGGATTAGCCGGTATGTTTATTGCCTCTCAAGGGGTGCTGGCAAGTTCAGTTGGTGTTGGAGGCATTCCAGGAATCTTCTCCATTATCCCGAAATATTGGGGTGCATTTGCAATTGGAATGGTGATTGTCCTCATCCTCCCATTCATCGGTACTCTTTTATATGCAAAATTAAAAAAGAAGAAGGATTTTTCAGAAGAACTTAACTAGTGGTGGTGAAGGAAATTGAATCAGCAGACAAATGAACCATGGTGGAAAAAAGCGGTGGTCTATCAAATTTATCCGAAGAGCTTTTTAGATACAACGGGCTCTGGTACAGGTGATATCAATGGCGTGACGAAAAAGCTTGATTACATTAAAGAGCTTGGGGCGGATTGTATTTGGCTCACGCCAATGTATGATTCCCCGCAGCATGACAACGGCTATGATATTAGTGATTATACAAAAATCCATGACATGTACGGCACAATGACAGATTTTGAACGCATGCTGAAAGAAGCGCATGAGAGAGGAATAAGGGTCATTATGGATCTAGCCGTTAACCATACATCCATTTTCCATGAGTGGTTTCAAGCCTCGCGTGAGTCAAAGGATAACCCTTACCGAGATTATTATATTTGGAAGGAGCCAAAAGCGGACGGATCTCCTCCGAATGATTGGCAGTCGAAATTTGGCGGTCCAGCCTGGGAGCTAGACGAAGTAACAGGAGATTATTATCTTCATTTATATGATGTCACTCAGGCAGATCTCAATTGGGAGAAGGAAGAGGTGCGCGGGCAAGTATATGACATCATGCACTTTTGGTTTGAAAAAGGAATTGATGGGTTCAGGCTGGATGTCATCAACAACATCTCAAAGGATCAGCGTTTCTTAGATGACGCCGGACAATCTGTGCAAGGCGACGGCCGCATGTACTATACGGACGGGCCGAGAATTCATGAATTTCTGCATGAAATGAACCAGGAGGTTTTTTCGAAATACGATAGCATGACAGTTGGAGAAATGTCTTCAACGAATATTGCAGACTGCATTCGGTATACAAGACCTGATCGGCAGGAGCTGGATATGACGTTCAATTTCCATCATTTAAAGGTGGATTATCCAAACGGCGAAAAGTGGGCGATCGCACCATTTGATTTTCAAGAATTGAAGTCGATTCTGTCTGAATGGCAGACGAAAATGCATGAAGGCGGCGGCTGGAATGCGCTGTTCTGGTGCAATCATGATCAGCCGCGTATCGTCTCAAGGTATGGTGATGATGACACGTATCATCAGCAGTCAGCGAAGATGCTGGCGACCACGATTCATCTGATGCAGGGAACTCCGTATATTTATCAAGGTGAGGAAATTGGCATGAAGAATCCTCGCTTTGAGGACATTTCGTCTTACCGTGATATCGAATCACTCAATATGTACGAAGTGATGCTAGAAAAGGGAAAATCAAAGGAAGAAGCACTTGCCATTTTACAGGTCAAGTCAAGAGATAATGCGAGAACACCAATGCAGTGGACCTCAGAGAAGAATGCAGGTTTCTCAACAGGAACGCCTTGGATTGAACCAGCCCATAACGACATTTCGGTCGAAGCTTCATTAAAGGACCGGACGTCTATTTTCTATCATTACCAAGCCCTTTGCAGACTGCGTAAAGAACTTGACGTGATCACATATGGCAGCTTCTCCTTACTCTTAGCAGAAGATCCAAAGATTTTTGCTTATGTTAGAGAAAGCAAGGATGAGAAGCTCCTCGTGATTAATCACTTTTATCCAGGGGAGGCGGACTTTACGCTTCCTGATGAGCTTGTGCAGGCTGTAGATGACATGGAGGTGCAAGTCCTGTTATCCAATTATGAGGATGTGCCGGCACACATCAAGGGATTTACGTTGCGCCCATATGAGTCAATCGTTTATCATTTAACCAAACGCTAGAAAATGGGGCGGAGGGAAAATGAAAGAGAATAAGTTTCGAGTGATTTATGATCAGCTCGCAAGACGAATTGAGCAAGGTGAATGGCAGGATAAAGGCACCCTTCCATCAGAGCATGAGCTTTCTATTATGTACGACACGTCCCGGGAGACGGTGAGAAAGGCATTAAATATTCTTGTGCAAAATGGCTATATCCAAAAAATCCGCGGGAAAGGCTCTGTATTGCTGAATCGGGAGAAAATGCAGTTTCCTGTATCAGGTCTTGTCAGCTTTAAAGAGCTTTCCCAAACGCTTGGCCGAAAGACGGTCACAACGGTTCATGAATTTGGTTTAATCAAACCGGATCAGTATATTCAGTCTCAGCTGAAAATTGATGAACAGACAGACGTCTGGAAAGTCATTCGATCTCGCAATATTAGCGGGGAAGAAGTGATTTTAGACAAGGACTACTTTTTGCAAAAGCATGTCGAAGTATTGTCTAAAGACATATGCGAAGGATCAATCTACGAGTATATTGAAGGAGAACTCGGTGTATCGATCAGCTATGCTCAAAAGGAATTTGTAGTAGAGCCATGTACAGAAGAGGACGCCAAGTACCTTGATTTGAAGGGATTTGACCATGTCGTTGTGGTAAAGAATTATGTGTTCTTAGAGGATACGAGTCTATTTCAATACACAGAAAGCCGTCACCGATTAGACCGCTTCAGATTCGTCGATTTTGCTAGAAGAGAAAAAATGGACAGAGCATAGGCTCTGTCCATTTCAGGTTTTGGAGAAGCGGGGATATACAACGACAAGATCATGATTTATAGGAGGAAAAATGATTAGACTGAATCGACCACTAAAATTAAGGGATTTAGAAATTTTTAGCGTGATGAAAGATCACCGAATATTATGTTACGTCATCATTGAAGATACTCGAAAACCGTTTACAGAAGAAGATCGAAAACTAGATCCATTATGTTATATGGATGAAGAAGATATACAATCGATTTTGAATGTGTTTCATATTTCAATTATTAATGATGAAAAGTTAAGTGAAGAGGATATAATTCTTGTAGAGGATTATTTTGCTGATTTTGTGAATAATACGAACTTAACGAATTTTATTATAAGAGATTATGTTCAAGAGGATTTATATGCCATCGATGATGAAGATGACATCACGTTCTTCAATAGAATGCTGCGTCATATAGGATCAGATGATGTGAAAGAATTTGATAAGCGCAATTGGATTTATTTATCCCAAGATTGAGATGAAAAAAGGACAGAGCATAGGCTCTGTCCTTTTCTTTTAGGATGAAACATTTTTTCTTGTACGCTTGCGCTGGTAGTAATATAGGATAGCTCCTGAGGTAAGCATGAGTACGCCAATCAATACAGCTGTATACATCATCGTTGCTGTATTCGGCAGTGTGCCGCCTGGGAGTCCGGTTCCATCTTGGTTTGGATCTGTACCTGTACCTCCGCCTGGCGCTGAAGTTCCGCCGTTTCCGCCAGTTTGATCTGGCGTTGTTCCAGCTGCCCCGCTTTGGTTGAGCACAGTATATTCGCTGAAGTGTTCAGTTTGACCTGATACGACCCCATTTTCGAACGATCCGTTACTTGTTTTATCATAACGGTTTTTCTTGCGGTCTACATAATATACACTAGGTTTCTTTGCCTTTTGAGGCTCATCTAATGTAAAGGATAGTGTGACAGGATCTTTAAAGGTAGAAACCTTTTTCTGATCTTGTTTGATTTGGAAATCATACGTATTCGTTAATGCATTTTTCACCTTATCCGTCTTTGTCATCCATATATCTGCGCTTTTCTCGGACAAGTTGGAGAGCGGTAATGCGAGTCCCACTTTGTCATGATAGATGGTGACGTTTGGATCTTGCTCTCTTTTCTTCAGCTCGGCTACCTGCGCTTTTGATAGAGACAATTGAACGTTTTTCGCTTCGCTCGCTTTGTCTAAATAGAGCAATGCTTTGTTTGTATGCTGCACATACGTTTGGAATTTCTCATCATCTTGAATGTCATAGGCGCCTTTTCCTTTCGAACGCGGAAGGAACACTTCTTTCACTCGATGATCGATGACAGGAGAAATATGTCCGCCGTCTGCCTGTTCAATTTGCTCTTTGAAGATTTCATAATCAACATACCCTAAGTCTTCGCCGTGAGAGGCTTCTGTAAAGACGCTGTAGCCATCTCCGCCTGTGCCGACAAATGCGTTTGTCGCCACGCGGTACGTTTTCTTATCATCAATGTCTGTTAATTTGCCGTTTTGGTCTTTCAGTTTGACATCAATGAGTCTGCTGCCAGCTGGTTTACTCAGTGTAAACGTATATTCAATGCCGGCTACATGAGGGAACGCGCCGCCGCCTTCCTCAATGCCTGAAAGCCCTTGTTCGAGTGCTTTTTTAATTTGGCTGCCTTTTAGATCTGCGACATATAGTGTGTTTCCGAATGGCATGACCGTTAAAATGTCACCTAAAGTGATATCTCCTTTTTCAATGCTGCCTCGAATACCGCCGCCGTTTGTGATGGCAAGATCAGCACCGGCAGATTCTTGTGCTTTTTTCAGCATGCCGTCAGCAATAAAGTTCCCAAGGTTCGTTTCCTTCGCACGGACATGCTCGCGTTGTCCATCTAAGAGGACATCGGTAGACCCGACTTTTTCCGTTTTTAAATCTTGAATATCTGCCTTGTACTGATCGAGGATCGCTTTTGCATCGGCATCTTCTTTGACAGAGTCATCGATGGTGATGAGGTCAAAAGAAGATTCCTTTGGCTGTACGACTCCCTTTTGATTAAAGGCCACGTCTACTTTTCCTAAGAATTGTCCGTAGTCTTTCACCTGTGCGACAATCGTTGGTTCTTTCTTATTGACGACCTTTAATTTTTCAACAAGGGTGTGCGTGTGACCGCCAATGATTAAATCAATCCCGTCTACTTTTTGAGCAAGCTCAAGATCACGGTTATAGCCAATGTGTGTTAAAGCAATGATTTTGTTGATTTTTTCTTTTGTTTGAATGGTGTTGACTGTTTCTTTTGCTTTCTTGTATGCATCCTTGAATTGAATGTTAGGACCGCTGCTGGACGTAATGGCCGTGTCTTCAGTAGTTAAGCCGAATACAGCCACTTTCTCACCGTTTACATCAAGCAGGATGTATGGGTAAATCCCAGCTTCTTTTTTCTCACCAGCTTTAAATGTGGCTGGCTTTTTCACTAAGCCGCTCAATTGTTTTTCCTTAGAGACATCAACGTTTGATGACACAATCGGGAATGCAGGCTTTTCAAATTGGTGACGATTTTTCGCATCTACATCTGAAGCATCACCTGTCAGGAATTGACGAAGAACAGAAGGTCCTTTGTCAAATTCATGATTACCAAACGTCATGGCATCATATTTCATTAAGTTCATCAGTTTTAGGTCGGCAAGTCCTTGCCATTTTGTAAAATATAGGTCACCAGAGAAGACATCTCCAGCATCTAATAAAATGTTGTTCTTGCTTTCGGCTCGAACTTCTTTAATCTTTGTTGCACGTCTTGCCGCATCATCAAGGTGTGCGTGTGTATCGTTTGTATGCATCACCGTTAAGTTCCAGTTGTCTGATGCAGGCGGTTCTGTTGTGCCATCCTCTTTAAAGGCTAGCTTGTACACGCCAAGACCATCTGTGCTGGCGTTACGAACAAAGTCTACGCTGCTTGATTTTTCAGCAAACGGCTTAGCCAAAAGAGAAGATTCGAATGTGACGGTTGCGCCCTTGACTGGTGCAATGGACCAGTTTTGATCCGCACTTGGGTTGATGGTTTTTTGTTCAATAATATAATCCATCAGCACTTGGCGGTTCTCATCAGCTGAGGCAAGCACCACTTTATCTTGCGTCAGATGCGGGAAGCCACCACCGCCAGAAGCTCGATAGTTGTTCGTTACGACTAAAAATTCTTGATTGTCAGAGACTGGTTTCCCGTTGTAGGACAGATTTTTGATGCGGTTTGCATTCGCATTAACAAGAGTGCCTGTTGTGCTGTACTTAGCAGGCTGCGTCACATCGACTTGATAGGTGACACCATCGATCACATCAAAGTTATACGAGCGGTATTCTTCGTTTAAAATAGGCTGTTCATTTGAATCGTTTGGTTTGATTTGATTAAACTGTCCGGCAGACATCTCGAGCCAGTCTTTTACTTCACTGCCTTTCAGTTTGACAATCTGCACGGTGTTGTCGTAAAGGTAGAGATCGCCGATATTTTTAATCGCTAAATCTCCTTTTGCGATATTCGTATAATAATTCACACCGTTTCGGCCGCCGGCTTTAAACGGAGCGCCTGCAGATAAAATCGGTAAGTTTTTGTATGACGTATCCTTCATTTTTTCTTGTGCATACCATTTTTGTGCATCTGTCACAATTTGAATAGAAGGGTCATCCATCACTTGAGCAAAAAAGCTGTTAATGTCTGCTTCTGTTTTACCGACAGGTTTTCTCACATAATCAAGTGTGTTTTGATGCGTCGTTTGAATGGCATCTTTCACAGTGCTGTTTTGAGAGGTTACTCCTGCAACAGATTCAATCTTTCCTGTTCCGTCTGTGACCTTCCATTTGCTGCCGTCAGGCTCTAATGTTAAATCAATGACTCCGAGGTAGCTTCCCCAGTTTTTTGACATGACGACTGGAATGCCGTTGATCGTTCCTTTTGAGACATCGAATTTGTCGATGCCGCTATATTCAGCGCTTGGGAATGTGCCGTGCTGGTGGCCGGACACGATCGCATCGATGCCTTTCGTTTTTGTGGCAAGGTCAAAGATCATATTTTCTGATCCTTTAGGCGAAGCGGTTTTTTCAATTCCTGTATGGGCAAGAGCGACGATGATATCTGCGCCTTTTTCCTTCATTTCAGGAATGGTTTCATTGGCAGATTCGACGATATCCTGCACTTGAACTTGTCCATCTAAATTCTTCTTATCCCACGTCATAATTTGTGGTGGAACGAATCCTATGTAACCGACTTTCACAGTTTGAGAAGCTCCGTTTGCATCTTTAAAGGTCTTATCTTGAATCACATAAGGCGTAAAACGGTGTTCTCCATTTAACTTTTTGACGTTCGCATTGACAATCGGGAAGTTAGCCCCGGCAATAGTACCGTCAAGAAATGATAATCCGTAGTTAAATTCATGATTGCCAAGTGTTCCTGCATCGTACTTTAGTTTGTTGAGTGTATGAATAATGGGGTGAACCTTTGTTTGATTGATGATACTGTCTTTTTCATTTTTGTAAACGTATTCTCCAAGAGGGGTTCCTTGAATCAGGTCTCCGTTATCAACAAGGAGTGTATTTGGATTTTGTGAACGGTGCTTTTCAATCAACTCGGCTGTTTTTGCCAAACCAAATTCATTTGTTTCTTTGTCGCTGTAATAATCGTAATTCATCATGTTCGCATGAACATCCGTTGTGGCTAAGATGCTTACTTTTACGGCATCGCCGTTTTCTATTGCTGCATGAGTAGGTACTGCTGGGAGAATGAGACTAATCATCATAATGGAAGTGAGCAGAATAGACAGGTTTTTCCTTCGTTTAGACCTATGTGCTTGCTTCTTCACCTGATCTCCGCCTTTCTAATTTTTTTGACCACAATACCTATTGTAGAAATGTTTCGTTAACTTTTGTAGTTATTTTTTGCAGATTATTGTAAAGATAACATAAATCATACGAATTACCTTGTTGAGGGAATATAAATAAGTCTAAATGCTTATTTTCATCATAAGGGGTTTTCTGATCGGGATAGGATGTTTGATTTCAATGTACCCGGGTATAGTGTGTAGTGTAAACGATAATCAAGCAGGAGGGTTTCTACATGGGTAAGAAAATTGCAGTTGTATTAACAGATTACTTTGAGGATGTTGAATTCACCGAGCCTGCAAAAGCCTTTAAAGATGCAGGCCATGAGATCACAGTAATTGAAAACGAAAAAGGAAAAACAGTGAAAGGGAAGCAAGGAGAAGCAGAAGTGAGAGTGGATGCGTCCATTGATAACGTGAAGCCTGAAGACTTCGATGCACTGCTGATTCCTGGCGGGTTCTCACCAGACATTCTGCGTGCAGATGATCGCTATGTAAAGTTCACAAGAGCATTTATGGACGAGAAAAAACCAGTATTTGCGATCTGTCATGGACCGCAATTGCTTATTACAGCGAAGACGCTGGAAGGCAGAGGCGCGACTGGCTATACATCCATTCAAGTAGATATGGAAAACGCAGGCGCAGAATTCAAAGATGAAGAAGTTGTCGTTTGTCAGGATCAGCTTGTGACAAGCCGTACACCTGATGACATTCCAGCATTTAACCGTGAATCATTAAAACTGCTCGCAAAATAAGCAGTTTTGACAGGATAAACAAAGCCAGCACCTTGCGGGGTGCTGGCTTTTTCTGTGCATGGATGTAAGAAAGCGGTGAAAACCGCAATCTTAGTTTCCTTTGCACGATTATTTTCTTAAGTTTTTTAGCTCGCTTGCGATGGCTTGCATTTCACTTGGGCTGAATGAAGATTTTTTCATCACCATTTGGTGAAGAAATTCAATATCTTCGTACTTGTCTGGACTGAAGTCCTCGGCTTTGATGACTCCAATGTTCAGCATATTTAACTTTTGCGAAATGTCTTCAATCAGCTGATTGACTTCAGCCGCTTTTTGCTCTGACAAGGGCGGCACGTCCTTTCCTGCATATGTGTTGAATAATATGTCTATTTTAACAGAAAAGCAAAAGAATAAAAGGGCTATTAAGACGACACCGAGATGTTTTTCTCTTTTTTCTCCTGTTTAATTTTTTCAATGATTCGTTTTGATTCAAATACGACAACGCCCGATAAACCAATAAGGCCAATTAAGTTTGGAATGGCCATCAGACCATTCAACATATCTGCTACGCCCCATACGAAGTCATTCTTAAACACGGCACCAAAAAAGACAGCCATCACAAAGACGATGCGATAATACATGACGTACGAATCCTTCGCCAAATATGTAAAGCATTTCTCTCCATAATAGGACCAGCCAATGATGGTTGAATAGGCAAACAAGAGCAGTCCGATTGCCACAATGATTGAGCCAGCTGGACCGAGGAAGTGAGCAAAGGATAACGAAGTCAGCGCATCGCTTTTCACTGTTAAATACATATCTGCCATGACAATGGTAATGCCAGTGATAGAACAAACAATGATGGTATCAATAAACACTTGCGTCATAGAGACGAGAGCCTGGCGTGCAGGCATATCCGTTTTCGCAGCTGCAGCAGCAATTGGTGCTGACCCAAGACCTGCTTCATTGGAAAAAACTCCTCGTGCGACACCCCAGCGAATGACAGTCCCAATTGCACCCCCTGCTACGGCTTGACCAGTAAAGGCATCTGAGAAAATAAGACTGACTGCGCCTGGAACAAGATCAGCATTCATAACAAGAATGATTAGACCGCAAATGACGTAAAATAAAGCCATGACGGGTACAAAGATAGATGTGACCCGGCCAATGCTTTTGATTCCGCCTAAAATCACAAGTGCTGTAAAAGCCGTAATGATGATACCTGTTACCCATGTTGGAATTTGAAAAGTAGAATTCATGACGCCTGAGATGGAATTAGACTGGACCAGGTTGCCGATCCCAAAGGCAGCACTGGCGCCGAAAACAGCAAATAGCACCCCTAGCCATTTCTGTTTTAATCCATGCTCTAAATAATACATAGGTCCGCCAGACATTTCGCCTTTTTCATTTTTGACCCTGTATTTTACAGCTAGAACAGCTTCTGCAAACTTGGTTGCCATCCCGAAAAATGCAGCAAACCACATCCAGAAAACTGCACCAGGACCACCGGCTATAACAGCGGAGGCCACACCGACGATATTCCCTGTACCGACAGTTGCAGCAAGAGCCGTCATTAACGCTTGGAAATGTGAAATATCTCCTTCTGACATTTTGTCTTGTTTTGAAAAAGCGAGCTTTAAAGAATAAGGAAGTAATCTAATTTGAATGAAGAGAATGCGAAAGGTGAGGTATATTCCGGTACCAACAATTAAAATCAACAGGGGAGGCCCCCACAAAAAATTGTTCATCGTCGTGACAAACTGCTCAATTATTCCCATCTAATATCCCCCTTTGTTTGTGTAATTCTCCTAAAGTTTCTCCTGTTTTTGTGTATTTTGTCAATGGCGATGAGAGCTTTTCTTGCAAAGTTTCCAAAAGAAAAAGGACTTGATATGATAAAGTCAAGGTTTTCAAAAGGGAGTCTTAGGGAAAAGATAGGGGGAGAATGAAGGATGATTCATGTATTATTCGTATGTCTTGGCAATATTTGCAGATCACCGATGGCAGAGGCCATGTTTAGAAAACGAGTAGAAGATGAGGGACTAAGCGAGCACTTTGTCATTGATTCAGCAGGCATTGGCGGCTGGCATCAAGGCAGTCCTCCGCATGAAGGAACACGAAAGCTGCTTGATGAAAAAGGGATCAGCTATGAAGGGATGTCCGCAAGACAAATCATAGATGAGGACATCACAGCATACGACTATATCATTGCGATGGATGCTGAAAATGTAGGGGCACTTCGCAGTATAGCCGGCTATGGGAAACATCACTTTATTGGCCGTCTTCTTGACTTTGTTGAAGACGATGATCGAGATGATGTGCCAGACCCTTATTACACTGGAAACTTCGAGGAAGTACATGATTTAATTGAAACAGGAATTGATCGTTTTTTGACGTATGTAAAGAAAGAGAAACACCTTTAACTGAAAGGAGATCAGACGAGATGGAAGAAAAAAATCAAATCATGCTTCGAGGAGCTGTGATAGGAGCAGCTTGCGGCGCACTGCTGACATTATTTCATCGGCCAACGAGAATCGCGCTCAAAGACAAATGGGATGACTGTCAGGAAAAGCTGGCGGAATACCGTCAGGAGCCAGCCAGAATTTCTGCTTGCGTGAAAGAAAAAATGGAAGAAACGAAGCAGCTGATGCGAACAGTCTCAGATGATTTGTCATTTTTAAATGAACAAGTCAATCAGTTAAAGGAAACTACCCCAAAAGTATTAGAGATTATTGAAGAAACAAAAGATCACTTTCGATCGAAATAGAAAGATTGATCATTGGAGATGAGGCGTATGGGTTTTGTTAAAGCGTTAATTGGACGCTTTTTGCTGCATGAAGGACCGGCAAAATCTGCTGAGCTTGCTTACTTCTTTTTGCTTTCATTATTTCCGTTTCTCATCTTCGTGCTGACGCTCGTTGGATATTTGCCGCTGACGTCGAAGGATGTCCTGAGCGTCATCTCTGGTTATGCGCCAGATGGAGCGCTTTCCATGATTGAATCTATTGCTGAAGAGACACTGAACAGCCGTAACGGCGGATTGCTGTCATTCGGGATTATTGCCGCCCTTTGGTCTGCATCTAACGGCATTAATGCCGTCGTCAGAGCATTTAACCATGCTTACGAAGTTGAGGAAAATCGTTCCTTCGTTCTCGTACGTTTAACATCAATCATCTTAACCATCGCAATGGTTCTTACCATTATTTTTGCCTTAATGCTGCCTGTCTTTGGAAAAGAACTTGGCTTATTTCTCGCTAAATTAGTCGGGCAGTCAGATGCCTTTCTCACCATTTGGACGGCCATGAGGTGGATCATTAGCCCGTTGATTTTATTGATTGTGTTTACATCCTTATACTATTTCGCCCCAAACATCAGGCTGAAATTGAAATTTGTTCTCCCAGGCGCCATTTTTGCATCGATTGGATGGATCTTGGTAAGCATGCTGTTCTCATTTTACGTAGGCGAGTTTGCTAATTACAGCGCGATGTACGGAAGTATTGGGGGAATCATCATTTTAATGATCTGGTTTTATTTAACCGGGATCATGATTATTCTTGGCGGCGAGCTCAATGCGCTTTTACATAAGCGTAAAATCGTACCAGGCAAGGTGTGAAGAAATTCGGGCATCCTAAAGAAGAACGAACATGTTCAATCTTGATGGATGGGGGAATCACATATGTCCAAACAATCGAAAAAAGGCGGAAGCAATACGAAACAAAACAAAGGCCATCAGCCAAAGCACAAAACAAGCGGAAGTGCGAACGGGCAAAATGGTTATCATTAAATGAAAAAACTCCTCTGCATAGGTGCAGGGGAGTTTTTTATTTCGACATTCGTATATATCGCTTAAGGATAAAAGCTGTATCAGGTTTTGGCTGGTAGTGAGGATCGAGATGAAACCCTGCGTTTATTGCTACACGTTCACTTCTGACATGGTCAATAGGGCAAAAAATTTCAAATCCATCGACTTTAGGAGCAAAGGTATCTGTCATATATTTCACGATTGTTGTCACAATGCCTTGTCCTTGCGCATCTTCATCAATCCAATAACCGATATTGCCTAATTGTTGATCAAATGTCAGACGGAACACACCAATTAATTGCTCGTTCAGCTGAATGCCAGCTTCCAATCCTTTTTGCTCATTGTAGGTGGTTTGAGTCGATTGAATAAACGTTTTGACCGTTTCTATGCTTTTGCAGTGATGAACCCAAGGGAGCCATTCTCCTAAATGGGTCTTATTTTTTGAATAAGGCTAAATAGTGTGTCCGCATCATCTAATTGTAGAGATGCCAAAGTCACCTCATTTGTGATGTGATATGTAAACAACGATTGACCCTCCATTTTAGTGACTTTCCACCAATGCCGTCGTTCTCCCAAATCGAACGCAGCAAAACACAAATAATATCACGATGCTGACAAGGTAAAGTAAATTCATTCCTTCAAACGTTTGCACAAAGAATCCTCCGAGTACCGGCCCGAGAATACTGCCTGCACTAAACGCCATCCCGCACATCAAATTCCCGGCGGGAAGCAGATGCTTTGGCAATAAGTCGGTCATATAACTGATGCCAAGAGAGAAGGTAGAGCCTACTGCCATTCCGGCAATAAAGAAACAGATGGCAACAGCCAAAACGGATTGAATGAAAATCCCTGCCAAAAGGAAAAAGAATGATCCAGCGAGTGTCACACATAAAATGATGCGGCGCCTGCCAAACCGGTCACTGAGCATCCCAAGAGGAAGCTGAAAGACAATGCTCCCTATGGCAAACGCAGGTAAAATAAATGCAACCGCATCTACTGTCACACCGCTTCTTAGTGCATATACAGGGAAGTTACTATTAAGCGTCGTTTCTAAAAAGCCATAGCAAAATGGCATCATAAAGGCGACCCAGCCAAATTGAAAGGCCTTTTTAAAGCGCTTTAAACTGTTTGTCTGCTCTGACGTTTGCACTTCGCCTGTATCTGGATATGTATTCTTTAAAACAAACACAAGCAGCCAAATACATAAACTAACGGCTCCAGAAACAATAAAAGGCAAAGCTGGATTGATCTCAATGAGCGGTGTTAAAAAAGGGCCGGCGGCAAATCCGAGTCCAAACGATAATCCATACAGTGAAATATTTCGTCCGCGATTTCTCGAGGATGAAGCATAGGTCACCCACGTCTGTGTAGAGAAATGCAGCATATGGTCACCAATCCCGATCATGAGCCGGAGGAAGAACCAGACGACATAAGATTCAAAAAACACAAAGCTAAACAAGCTTAAAAAAACAGCAGCGCCTCCAATGACGATTAACGGCTTAAATCCAAACCGGCGAAGCGGTGCTTCCATAAAAGGAGACGCAAGCAGCACACCGAGATATAAGCCTGTAGCATGCAGGCCGTTTAATGTAGGAGAAGTACCGGCATGTTCAAAAATAATGGAAATGACAGGAAGTAATGCACCCTGTGAAAAACCAGATACAGATACAAGTAAAATTAAAATCATAAAGTGAATTCTCGACATAAGATGCTCCTTACAAGTTCATGCTTTCATCGTACAATGTAACCATAGGGGTTTCAATAGAAAGGTGGAAAAGGAATGACGCTGACATACAAAAAGGATCATTGGATCGCACATATTGAGGACAGGCAGCTGCCTATTTCAGGAACAGAAGAACTGGGGTTCCGCCCATCTCAATTGTTCACCTCAGCCATTGCAGGCTGCTTTGGAGAAATGCTTATTCATGTATGCCGTAAAAAGCGAATATCCTATGAAGGGCTGACGATCACACCTGAAACGACAAGGGCAGGAGCTGTAAACAAAATTTCCTGCATTCATTTACATATCTTATTTGAAGACATCAAGACATCTGATGAACAAATCGATAAAGTGATCACCCTTGCATTGAAGCATTGCTCTATGGTGCAGTCCGTGAAAGGGAGTATTGATATCACCTTCTCACACGCGCGAATCTAAAATGTATATGATGCCGGCACTCACGAAAGAATAACAGTCAGACATATGTAAAGGAGAATGGCTGTATGAATCGTTTGTTTCTTGTAATTGTCGCAATCGGTGTTCCGCTATCGGTGATTGGCAGTTTTCTTCATTTCCCGCAGGTCATCATGTTTGCCGTTTATTGTATCGCCATTATTGGTCTTGCTAGTTTTATGGGAAGAGCCACAGAAAGTCTTGCCATCATTGCGGGACCTAGAATTGGCGGACTTTTAAACGCCACATTCGGAAATGCAGTGGAATTAATCATATCGTTTTTTGCCTTAAAGCAAGGACTGACGGCCATCGTACTTGCTTCATTAACAGGATCGGTCATCGGAAATTTACTGCTTGTGGCGGGGCTGTCTTTTTTCGTTGGTGGATTAAAATATAAGCGCCAAGTGTTCAATGTCCATGATGCAAGGCACAACTCCGGATTGCTCATGTTTGCCATCATTGTAGCGTTTGTCGTTCCAGAAGTGTTTTCGGTGGAGATGGCAGAGAATAAACAGTTTGTTTTAAGCATTGGGATCAGCATTGTGATGATTTTGCTTTATGTCGCGGCGCTCTATTTCAAACTGGTCAGCCACCGCGGTGTCTATGTTGCCAAGCAGGAGAGCATGGAAGGTGAAGCAGAGACGGAAGAAGAAACACCTGAATGGTCTGGGAAGTTTGCCACCGTGATTTTGCTGCTTTCGACGATTGCAGTTGCGTACATTTCAGAGCGCCTTGTTCATACATTTGATACGGTAGGAGAACAGTTTGGCTGGAGTGAGCTGTTTATCGGTGTCATTATTGTGGCCATTGTCGGTAACGCAGCAGAACATGCCTCGGCTGTCATCATGGCGTATAAAAACAAAATGGATGTAGCAGTGGAAATTGCCTTTGGCTCCACACTTCAGGTTGCCATGATGGTCGCGCCAATCCTTGTCATCAGCTCGTTATTTTTCGACAAGCAGATGCCGCTCATTTTCTCTTTGCCAGAACTCATTGCGATGGCATCCTCTGTGCTGCTCACGGTCATTTTATCAAATGATGGTGATACAAACTGGTTTGAAGGCGCTACATTACTCGCTGCCTATTTTATTATGGCGATTGGATTTTTCCTTTTATAATCTTTTGTGGATAAGGGACGTCTTTGCGGAAAATACTATGGAAAAATGAATGAGAAAGAGTGATGATATGAAAAAGATGCCCCGCATCATGTTTGTTGTTCTCTTATCCTTAAGTTTTCTATACAGCTTTCCAGCGGAGGCGGCAAAGCCATTTAAAGTGCCATCCTCTGTCGCTAGTATCTCGAAGGAGAATACGTATCCGAACGCGTCACAGGATCAGCCGCTGCTTCAGCCGAGCGAGCTGACTGCTGAATTGTTCAAGACAACAAGTGTACCGATTGAGAATACGCATTTGATTAAAATGCTGAATGAATCCAGCATTTCAGGGACGCCATTAGCTGTTGGGTACCGTGCGACCATTTTCCTTGGGAGATGGGCGCTGAGCTACGATTCAAATGAAACGGTCGCCAACTGGGAATACAAAAAAGTGAATACAAACCATATTGATAACAGAGGCGGCAACAAAACAGCCATTGGAAAATACGTTCAAAAGCAGCAAGTAAAAGTAAGCGGCGGGCTCACAGCAAAAGTGCCGAACCCAGAAGATGTGAAAACATTGATGATGCAAAAAGCGATTCAAAAAACAAAGCTGCCCCTCGCTTTTGATACCGTGATTGGTGCAGGAACAAAACGAGATCAGTCATACCACGTCTCACCGAAAAAAGCAGCAGCGCTACATGCCTATGCACCAGCGATTAACGAAAAAGGAAAGGTCACATACGGAGAAGTGTACCTTGTGCTAAAAGGAAATAAACGAAAACTCGTCGTGAAAAACGTAACTTCGCAAGGAATCGGCGCTTGGATTCCTGTTCAGGATCACCTGACGTTTGGGTTTCAAGGGATGAATTAAAACAGTCATCTCCTCTTATCAATAGAGGAGATGACTGTTTTTTTCTAAGAGGTTTTCTCTTTTTTTCTTTTTAGTTCATTTTTGTAAAAGTCAAAGGCGTTATATAAATACCATATGATAAAAAGAAAGAAGATAACTTTAGTCAATATCGGTAAGTTGTTGAAAATAAGACATAGGCCAAGATAAGGGATGATCATAAATCCATAATAAGAAAACCACCATGTTTTAAAAATGAAACTCATCTCCTTGGAAATTGTAGATATTAACACCTTATACATATATTACATTTTTTAAGGAAAATAAAAAAGCCTTAGTAGAAGTTGAAAGAACTAACGACTACTTTGGCTTAAGTTTTTTATTCCCCTAAATCCACATTATGATAAACCTGCTGCACGTCTTCAAGCTCTTCTAAAACATCGATCAGCTTTTCAAATTGTGCTTTTGATTCATCATCTAATGTCACTTCGTTTTGCGGAAGCATTGTGATTTCAGCGACAGTGAATTCTTCTACGCCGGCTTGTTTGAATGCTTCTTGTACTTGATGGAATTGATCTGGTTCAGCGTACACAATCACCGTTTCATCTTCTTCCATGATGTCACGTACATCAACGTCTGCTTCCATTAAAAGCTCAAGCGTTTCTTCTTCACTTTTTCCTTCGACACCGATGACAGCTGTTTCGTCAAACATGTAGGCAACAGAGCCGCTTACGCCCATGTTCCCGCCGTTTTTCCCAAATGCTGCTCGAACATCTGAAGCTGTACGGTTCACGTTATTGGTGAGGGCATCAACGATCACCATTGAACCGTTTGGACCAAATCCTTCGTAGCGCAGCTCATCGAAGTTCTCTTCCGCACCGCCTTTGGCTTTTTCAATGGCACGGTCCACAATGTGTTTTGGGACACTATATGTTTTTGCACGTTCTAGGACAAAACGAAGTGCTTGGTTTGATTCTGGGTTTGGCTCACCTTGTTTGGCAGCCACATAGATTTCACGCCCGAATTTTGCGTAAATACGACTTGTACTGGCATCCTTTGATGCTTTCTTTTCTTTAATGTTGTTCCACTTACGACCCATCTTATTCACTCTCTTTCACTTAGAAAATACACAGTATGAGGGTCCCCATGCTGCATGAAATCATTCTGCTATCTATTATACATGAATCAGTCAAGAGGATAGAAGTAAGAGGGCTGGAATGAAGAGAATTGTTAGCGAATGTTCAAGTGTTCCATGTTTCTCGCAAGCCCGAGTCAGCCCGGCAACATGTATATAAAAAAATAACCCCATCATAAATGAGGTTATTTTGCAGGCTGGGGATAAGCAAGATCCTCAAGCAATTTGACATCATGCTGATGAAGTTGTTTGATCATTTCTTTTCGCACAGCGAGTGCGGCTTCGAAGTATTTTTCGTCTTCGACCATTCCCTTTACTGTGATTTCAATCCCGCGATTCAGCTTATTCAAGCCCATAATTCCATGAACCTGAAAGGGTTCAATGGCGTTTTGGAATTCATCTTTTTTAAGAAAATCATGATGCATTTGATTTAAATTGTCACATGCTGATTCAAGTGCTTGGAAGGCGATATCTGGGTTTTGATTCGCGCTAATTAACACAGATTCCGTAATCCGCATGTAGTGCATGTTATAGTTTTGGATTTGCCGGATATCTCCGTTAGAAATGGTTAACAGCTTGCCGCTCCATTCTCTAATTTGCAGAGAGCGGAGACCAATCTCTTCAATGGTTCCATTAAAGAGGTTATTCACCGTCACATAATCCCCTTTATGAATCTGACGTTCATAGATGAGAAAAACGCCTGCTAAAATATCACGAATCAGCGTCTGTGCGCCAAAACCGATGACGATCCCAGCGACACCAGCACCCGCAAGAATTTTCCCAAAGTCATGAAAGAAAAGAGAAATGACATAGAGCACAAAGCAAATCGAAGCGGTGTACTGCGTGACCGATTTGACCAAGCTCTCGATCGTTTTCTTCTTTTTGTCCTCTATAAACTCAGTTCGTTTAAAGAAAATTTGAAGGGCTTTGTTAATCATAAAGACGGCAAGCCAAAGAACGAGTCCAACAAGGAGAATTTCAATATATTTATTTTTGACCACTGTCAGAAATGTATCATCCATCTATCGGTTACCCCCTGGCTGTTCGAGAAGTAAAATCAACATCTTGATAATAGCTGTTTTTCACTAGAACATTCGGACCGAGACATTGCACGCTTGGGCAATGGCAATTCAGTTCTTTTGCTAATTTCGTGTCCATCCAGCGTGTATAGGCTGATTGCAATGTATCAGTTGCAATATTTCCCAGCGGCGGTGTATCGCCAAAGTCTGTCACAATAATATTCCCATCAAAAATATTCACATTCAACCGTGAGCGTCCATCAGGGTCATTTCGTACTGTGACATTTTTCTCCTGGCGCAATCGGTTGAGGAGACGCTGGTCTTCTTTATCTGTACTGCATGAATAAAATGGCAGGGTGCCAAACAGCATCCATGTGTTTTGATCACGAATATCAAGCAGCTGATGAATCGCATCCCGCATTTGCGGAAGCGTCAAAGATTCAAGGGCGCTGGCGAAATCACTTGGATACATCGGGTGAACTTCGTGGCGCTGGCATTTCATTTCCTCGACGATTTGCCGGTGGATGTGTTCGATATATGGAAGCGTGCGCTTATTCAGCATGGTTTCAGCGGATACGGTTACGCCCGCTTTGACAAGTGCCTGACTATTTTCAATCATGCGGTTAAATAATTTCTCGCGCTGCTCAAAGGTTGGTTTTCGATCCATCATGGCAAAACCGACTGTTGCAAACTCTTCGACAGTGCCCCAGTTATGTGAAATGTGAAGGACATCTAAGTATGGAATAATTTCTTCATACCGCGCCAAATTAAGGGTTAAATTTGAATTGATTTGTGTACGGACGCCGCGTTCATGGGCATACTTTAATAAAGGGACGACATATTCCCGTACAGACTTAAGAGAAAGCATGGGCTCTCCGCCTGTAATACTAAGTGAGCGCAGGAGCGGAACTTCATCTAAACGGCGAAGTAACAAATCAATCGGCAGTGCATTCGGATCTTTAGGCTGTAAGGTATAGCCGACCGCACAATGCTCGCATCTCATGTTACACAATGTTGTTGTCGTAAATTCAATATTTGTCAGCTTCATTTCTCCGTAATCCTGCATATCGAGATAGGCTTCCCAAGGGTCGTATGCAGGTGTAATCGGACGAAGTGCTGTTTTTTGGTTCATGGTATCTATCTCCTTTTCATTCGGGCAAACGTAGACCCGCCAACAGTTAATTTTAAGCCTCATCACGGTTATACGCAAGGGGGACACAATTGATTTGCAAGGGAAAAAAAGATAAGCTATAAACAAATGCTAAAGGGAGTGTATCGATGGGTAAGGCAGCAGACAGCAAAGAGCAGCAGGTTGATTATTTAAAGAACCGATTAGATATGTTTATGAATGTGATTGATTCATTAGATCCCGAATCAACAGACGTTGAGGATATAGACAGACTGATCCAGATGATTGATGACCTGGAAGCGAAATATGAACGGTTTAAAACCGATTGGAAGGAAGAATAGCTCGCGCGATGCGGGCTTTTTTCTTTAAATTGGCAGGTGAATCGGTGTATGAGTCTCGGTCTTATTCTGCACAATAGAAGAAAAACCGGGAAGTGACGTAAATGAAAAAATACATGCTGATCTGTTTATGTGCGCTTTTTGTTTCCATGCCTCTCTCAGAAGCAGGAGCCGTGTCCAATAAGCCTATCAACTGGGGATTTGCGAAAAGTAAAGAGCACAGGCCGCCGGATGCGGGCAAAGAATTAACGGCACTCTTAAAAAAGTATGATGCGTTCTATTTAGGCAACACGAAAAAGAAAGAGATTTATTTTACATTCGACAATGGCTATGAAAATGGGTACACGCCCAAGATATTAGACGTGCTGAAAAAACATCAAGTACCAGGCACCTTTTTTGTGACAGGTCACTTTGTAAAGGATCAGCCCGGGCTTGTCAAACGTATGGCACAGGAAGGTCATATCATTGGCAACCATTCCTATCACCATCCTGATTTAACAACAAAAAGTACGAAAGAAATCAAAGAAGAATTGGACCGTGTCAATGAAGCTGTGTACAAAATCACAGGAAAACAAGATAACCTCTATCTTCGTCCGCCGCGCGGTGTGTTCAGTGAACGGGTATTAAAAGAAACAAAACAGCTCGGCTACCAAACCGTTTTCTGGTCAGTGGCGTTTGTGGACTGGCATATCCATCATCAAAAAGGAAAACAGTATGCATACGATCAAATGATGAAACAGGCGCACCCAGGCGCCATTTACTTACTTCATACCGTCTCAAGAGACAATGCCGAAGCGCTGGATGATGCCATCACCGCTCTGAAAAAACAAGGATATTCCTTTAAAAGTCTAGACGATCTCATGCTTGAAAAAGTATGGCATTTGCCTCAGCTATAGTAATAAGCCTGCAGAAAACCTGCAGGCTTTTTGATTATCCCTCTCTGATTTTACGCTGAAACAAAAGAGGATGATGTCGTGAAAAAGAGTCAATCATGCCCTCACCGAAAATGGTGATGCTTTGCTCCCAAGGATGTCCTAGCAGGCCCCAATCCATTTCTTTTGATAAAAAGAAATAGTAATCCCCATTAGGGAGAACAGGAACTTTCCATTCTCCAAATTCATCTTTTTCAAACAAGCCATATGGTGTGATCCAGTAGCATTCGTGCTGCCAATCAAGTGCCAGCATATATTCGTCCGTGCCGGTGATATTCTCCTGAAAAGAGAGCAGTGCCTTTTTTTCAAGATCTTCATCTGCATGAAGAAGAGAAGAGTCCTCAAAATAAGCAGAGATATCATATGTGATGTAAGGAGAAGGTGCTTGAAAAGCGGGAAAGCGAGAGATGCTTGGTTTAAATTTGAACTCTCGATCAAATGTCTTCCAGGCGAATTTTAATTCTTTGTCTTTCAGTGGAATCCAGTTTTCCATATGATCTTCCTCCCAAGCACTTCTCTCAAAACATTATTTAAAAATCCTAAACCACCCTTTATGTTTAAACCACAAAAGCATACCCGAGACGAGGAGACCCATGAAAATCAACACGCCAAAATAGCCGTACTTCCAGTGTAATTCAGGCATGTTGTCAAAGTTCATTCCGTACACCCCAACAATAAAGGTCAGTGGAATAAAAATGGTCGACACAATGGTCAATGTCATCATGATCGCATTCATCCGGTTGGAATTCAGCGTCTGATAGCTGTCTCGTAAATCGGCTGTCATATCACGGTTTGACTCAACGATCTCTGTGAGCTTCAAAAGATGATCATAAATATCATTAAAATACGCTTGACGGTTTGTATCGCTTTTCATCATATTTGTGTTCACAATACGATATAAAAGGTCCCTCATCGGGATAATCGTTCTTCGCAGTTTGAGTAAATCTGAGCGAATACCAAATACTTCGTTCATCAGCGTGCCATACGTTTTATGCCCTTCTTCATCCTCAATTTCATTCAGCCTGTCTTCAATCTGATAAATAATAGGGAAATAATCATCAACGAGCTGATCAATCAGCATGTAGGCGATATGCTCAGGTCCGCTGTTTTTCGCTTTATCAGATCCTTTGAGCTTTCGAATCACACGTTCAACGTACGGTGCTTCCTTCAAATGAAAGGTCACGATATAGTTTTCACCAACAAACAGATCGACTTCTTCAGAACGAAGCGTTTTTTGATTAAGGGCATGCAGCACGAAAAACAAATACCCTTCATAAAAATCAAGCTTGGGACGCTGTAAATAATGAAAACAATCTTCAATTGCCAGCGGATGGAAATGAAAATATTCCTTCAAAAGTGCCGCTTCCTTCTCCGTTGGCGCATAAAAATCAATCCAATACCAGGCGATATCGGGGCTTGAAAGCTGCTGCAATGTTGCATGTTCAATCAAGTCGCCGTTTTTTGTCACTGCAAGTTTTCTCAGCATGTGCACCCCTCCAGACTTGCATTATATCATGAAGCAGCGCCGGTGAACTTATACGTTTTCTTCATAAAAAAAGCCGATCTCATTTTTGAGATCGGTTCAATGTGCGTGTATGATTGATGGATAAAACCGAGAATTAAGGACGATGGAACGTAACGAATTTATCTTGACGGTCAAACCAGCCTCTAAACGCCCAGTTATCCCAGCCGCCATCGCCGTTGTTTTTAAATGTACCGCTTTCGAATACCCAAATACCGTAAACAACATTACCAAGATTAGCAGTAGCGAAAGTTTTTACGCCGTTAAAACGATCTTCGTAGTTCTGGCTTAGGTTAAAGACCATGACGTTATATCTGCCGCCAGCAGCGTAGAATGTGCTTTCCATGACGCTTTTAACGAATCCAGAGCGGTTCGCATTTGCGTTTACTGCGTTTACAATCGCATTGGCAATCCCAAGAACATCAAAGTTTACGTTAACATTAGGGCTAGCCGTAGTGCCAGCTTTACCTTCAGCAGCTTTGTTTAAGACAGTTTGCTGAAGTGTAGTAGAAACAGGTGCTGAAGTTTTTGGCTCAGCAGCGTCAGCGAATACTGGTAGTGTCGAAGAAACAGCAGTGGCAAGGGCAACAGAAAGAATTGTTTTTTTCATTGGTCGGATCTCCTTTGTTTTTAAATTTTGGGTCTTCTTTTTCGTAAAATGTGAAACTAAGTGAAGCCGGTCATCAATGAGGTAAAAATGTTCCTGCAAGATAAAACAAATGATTGCCTAATCCGCTAATTTCTTTGTTCACCTCCTTGATATGTCATAATTATACAAATATTTTCGGAATGGAAGATATCACCCAGAGGTTCTATTTCTAATTTAAGGAAAATGAGCCTAGAATGTTGAAGGATGCTGTCGAATTTTAGCTGAATTCGACTAAAATCTTTCGTCTATCCAAAAGGAGAATGACCACAAATAAGGAAGATATAACTGATAAATTCTTGTACTCTTTATGTTTAAAAGTATTCAATCTAGAGAATCATTCATGCAAAATGAAACAATCACATCTGCGTATGTTTGCAGAAAGGAAGATGACATGTATGTGGGAAAAACAGCTGGTGGTAGAGCCGCCGTATCATTTCGATCAAGTGCTTAGACGCTTATCAAGTGATCCATTAAAAGCAGTCGATTTAAGTCAAAGAGAAATCAAAGTGCCGATCAGATTAGAGCAAAAACCGTACGTGGTCATCGTTCAAGCTACTGGAACAAAAGATGCGCCTATGTTCCGGGTGCGAGCAAACGGTCCCGAGGAACCCCTTCTTTCTGAGGTGAAACGGATATTTGGCATGGAGCATCAATTACACATGATTCAAGACCATTTTTCTCAAACCAATCTAGCGCCCATTTTTGAGCAGCATATCGGAACGCCGCTCATGCTGGATTTTCATTTATATCATTGTTTAATGAAATGTATCATTCATCAGCAGCTTAATCTTTCGTTTGCTTACGAGCTCACGAAACGATTTGTCCATACGTACGGCGAGCAAATAGAAGGTGTATGGTTTGATCCTTTACCAGAAACCATTGCCTCTCTTGAAACAGATGATTTGAGAAAGCTTCAATTTAGTCAGCGAAAAGCAGAATATGTCATCGATGTATCGAAACGAATTGTGAGCGGCTCTCTTTGTTTAGAGGAATTACACGATTTATCCGATCTAGAGGTAGAAGAGCGTTTGCTTCCGATTAGAGGGATTGGACCTTGGACGGTTCAAAATGTGCTCATGAATGGGCTTGGAAGACCAAATCTTTTTCCAATGGCAGATATCGGTATTCAAAACGCAATCAAACGGCACTTCGACCTGCCTGAAAAACCGACAAAAGAAGAGATGGCAGCGCTAAGCAAGGAATGGACCCCATATTTAAGCTACGCTTCTTTATATTTATGGAGAAGCATTGAGACAGATAAATAACGGAAAGGAATTTTCTCTCTTTGTCTAATACGTGATATACTAATGAGATGGAATAAAATGAAGACAACCTATCAAGGGTTCAAATAGAACGGAGAGAATAAAGTGAAAGAAAAACAGCAAGGTGCCCTTTTGCAAAAGGGACAGCAGTTCCCGCTTACCATTAAACGCCTTGGCATTAATGGTGAAGGGGTCGGTTATTTTAAAAAGCAAGTGGTCTTTGTCCCAGGCGCGCTTCCAGGTGAGGAAGTGGTGGTTGAAGCAACGAATGTCCAAGCAAAATATGCAGAAGGTACAGTGAGGAAAGTGCGAAAGCGCTCCGAGCATCGAGTCAAACCGCCATGCCCAGTATACGAAGAGTGCGGCGGCTGTCAGCTTCAGCATTTGGCATATGAGCAGCAGCTAAATGAAAAGCGTGATATTGTCATTCAATCAATGGAGCGTCATACAAAGCTATTGGTTGAAAAACTTGATATTCGGCCAACGATCGGCATGGAAGATCCGTGGCATTACCGAAATAAAAGTCAGTTCCAAGTGGGTCGTTCTCATAGCGGAGACATCATTGCAGGACTTTACGGACTGAATTCTCATAAGCTTGTACCGATCAAGGAATGTATCGTGCAGCATCCAAAAACGAACAAAACAACGGGCGTTGTCCGCAAAATTTTAGAGAAATTCGGCGTATCTGTCTACAATGAACGGACAAGAAAAGGCGACGTACGCTCGATTGTCGTGCGTGTCGGCTTTGAAACAGGGGAAGTACAAGTCGTTCTTGTCACATCAAAACCTGAATTTCCAAAGAAAAAAGAAATCGCCGAAGCCATTCAAAAACGTCTGCCTGAAGTGACGTCCATTATGCACAATATTAATGGTGAAAAAACGTCGGTCATCTTCGGCCATAAAACATCTCACCTAGCTGGCAATATGGTCATTCAAGAATTTTTAGGAGACGTCTCCTTTGAATTGAGTGCACGTGCTTTCTTCCAATTGAATCCGAAGCAGACGCTAAAGCTTTACGATGAAGCGAAAAAAGCGGCCAAATTGACTGGCAAAGAAAAGGTTGTCGATGCGTATTGCGGTGTTGGAACCATTGGGATGTGGCTTTCAGAAGGCGCCAAAGAAGTACGAGGAATGGATGTCATCAAAGAATCAATTGATGATGCCAAGAAAAATGCCAAAAAACACGGCATGAAAAACGCGACCTATGTGACAGGAACAGCTGAACATTGGCTGCCAAAATGGGTCAAAGAAGGCTTCCGTCCTGACGTCATCGTCGTCGACCCGCCAAGAACAGGCTGCGAGCGCACCTTCTTAGACACCGTCAAACAAGTCAAACCAAAACGCTTTGTCTACGTCTCTTGCAACCCATCCACACTAGCAAAAGACCTTGAATACATGTCAAAAGACTACAAGATCGAATACATGCAGCCAGTCGATATGTTTCCGCATACGGCGCATGTGGAGTGTGTAGTGTCTTTATCTCTTAAGTAAAAAGGATATGACAGCTATGATGGACCGAAACCAGCAATAGAAAAGGCAGTATCTAAATGATAAAAACCCTTCCAACAGGAGGGGTTTTACTTTAACTAACAATCTATTTTTCCTATTCGGATTCTTATTGTACTTAGTCCTCTATAATGAGACACCCATCATGTACTCTCGATTCTCAAAACAACTCATGTCTCACTCAATTATCAGCTGGATGAATATAAAATCAAGGTCTTCGGCAAGGTGCTCTTTAAATATAATTTTAAGTATTTTTAATGGGAGTGATTCAATATGAGACTGAAAGAACATGAAATATAACAACTTTATACATTCGTAAGAGGCCCGCCAAATATTTAATCATTAAACTCAAAATGATAATTGGAGGGATTATGATGAATGACAAACAGTTTTCTTCATTTATAAAACAAGCAGATGAACCTTTTGTTGGGTGGGATTTCTCATTCATATCTGAAACTGGAAGAATGAAAAGTGAGCTGCTTTCATGGTCATATGGTAGTATAGCTACTTCTCTTGTTCAAAATGCAAAATCAATGCTGGACATGGGAACAGGTGGTGGAGAGTTTTTATCAAAATTAAGACCTTTTCCAACGTCAGTTTATGCTACAGAAGGTTACTTGCCTAATGTACCTATCGCAAAAGAACGATTAACACCCTTAGGAGTGAAGGTAGTTCAAATTTCTAATGATGGAAATCTTCCGTTTGAGACTGGAAAATTTGATCTTATCATCAATCAACATGAGTCATTTTCATCTAAAGAAGTGAGAAGAATTATCTCTAAAGAAGGTATTTTTCTAACTCAACAAGTCGGTGGACTCGATTGCATAGAGATTAATGAGAATCTAAGGGTACCAATAAATAAAGAATTTATTGATTGGAACTTAGAGAAAGCTTTAAACGAAATACAGGAGAATCATTTTGAGGTGTTGAAAAGTGCAGAAGAGTTCCCTATTCAAAGATTTTATGATATCGGAGCATTGGTGTATTATCTGAAAGCAATTTCTTGGCAAGTGCCAGGTTTTGAAATAAGTAATTTCAAGGATGAATTATACACCATTCATAAAATCATTGAACAAAAGGGTTATTTTGACGCAAAACAACACCGGTTTATTATTTTAGCTAAAGCAGTTTAGTTGGAAATGGAGTCTTCGATATATATGGAGGCTCCAGCTTAATTCTGAACTAATGCCACTTCTGTATGCACGATCAAATCATAAGGCTTTTACTGGTTAAAATGATGGATTGACCATATTCGGGGGAAATCAGTGATTTTTTGAGTTTTTTAACTGTTGCCTTCAAGCTAATCAATTAATTGCTAGGCTGCTTTTTCCTCCATAACCTTTTTATCTACACTTTGATCAGTTCTTCGACATAGTGTTATTCTTTCTATCAAGAAGAACATCAATTTCATACAGGATGTAGCAAGAGCAAAACGTACGATTCAGTTGATTATCAGTTGATCATATGTTTCATTTTATTATTGCTGATATATAACTAATTGTTGGGCTTGAAAGCATTCTAAAAAATGGAGGAGATTAGATGAATACTATAATTCGTCAAGCGAATCAAAAAGATATTAAAAGAATAAGGGAAGTTGCTGAAATAACTTGGAACTATACATATAAGGAGCTAATACCAGAGGAAATTCAAGATAGCTTCCTAAAAAAAGCTTATTCTGATGAAGCTTTGGAAAAAAGAGTAGAGGGGTCGCTTTTCCTTGTTGCTCAGAAAGGAGAGGAAATTGTTTCCTTTGCGAATTTTTTTTACAAGGATGAAAATGCTGAGTTGGCTGCGATTTATGTACTTCCAGAATTACAAGGCTTGGGTATTGGAACTCAGCTTTTAAATGAAGGAGTTTTTAAGCTCGAAAAAAAGACTAAAAGATTATATGTAGATGTTGAAAAAGGAAACAAATCTGGAGAAAACTTTTATAAATCTAAAGGGTTTAGGGTTGTAAAAGAGTTTGAGGATAATTTTTTGGGTCATAACTTAAAAACTGTTCAAATGGTTCTGGAATTTAAAAATGAAATGAAATTTAATCTATGAGAACAAGCGTTACATTCTAAAATAGCTAAAGTGATATGATATCCACTTACTTTTCAATAGGATATATCAGTTCAAATTTATTATTTAAGGAATAAAAACTGTCCGTGATTTGAATACTGGTGTCTAGCTGGTAGGATGATCACGGATTTTTTTATATACTGATCCATAGATATCGAACAGAGTAAACCATACGAATGAAATAGAGGAGGATAACAATGAGCCAATTTGAGATTCTAACAAAATACATACCGCTGCTTCAGGAGGATCGTATAGGAGAATGGGTGATCGACCAAGAAAATGATGGAACAGCTGAACGCCCAATCCAGATGCCTTTTGTGCATTATTCCGAAACAGTCCGTCACTTTATCGAAGATGTCTATACCTTTGCAGAACAACATCAAGAAATGGAGCTTACCCGCTACAGAGAAATCCTTAAAGAAAATGGTATTGAAGGTGGATTGAACGATATCGAGAATGTGGAGCTCTCAAATTTAAATGAGCAGTGTGTACTTGCTCTCATCATGGGAGTGGTGAGGACTGAGCGGTTTTGCGATGGTGCCATATTGAGTTCTTTTAAAAGTGGAGCCATGTTAAAGTATCTTGAAAGATTGGATTGTTTGGAGTAGGAGCGGCGAGCGGTTTATTTCAATTATTGGAGTGATCATATGAAAAATAAAACAAATGTAGCCGATACTTTTCCTCCTATGAAAATAGAAGAAATTGATCAAATATTATTATATGATCTTGATGCAATAAAAATTGAAAAAGAAGATGAACGTATAAAATTCTTTTTACAAGATCACTATTGTCCTCATAAAAGTCATATTCACAGTGTGTATGTCATTTATAAGAAGTCTATACTCAATTTACTTGAAGGTAGGATTCATTCTATTCATAGTCATGAATTCATGAGTGCTAAGAAAAAAGATCGAACGATTTCTAAAGAAGTTATAGAAGATGTATTAGAGATGGCTACAGTTGTGGTTCTTGCAAGTGAAAATAATGGAGTATTGACGAATTATTTTTATAGTGGAGATGGAGAAAGGTTAGATAGTATTTTTAATATATGCTTAGGTTATTCAACAGATTTACAAAAAAAAGAGCATAAAGTAAGTTTACAACGATTTATGAATGATATAAAGATTGTTGAACAGATGGGATTGTTAGAAAAACTTTAATCGATAATAGATGTAAATTTACAAAGTAACTCAATGTAATCAGAATCAAAAAATTAGCTAATCCTAGATTTTAAGTAATCTAGGTTTTTTTGCGTAACAGCAGGTATTTCATGGTGACTGAATGTTTGATAGATGATGGATGCGAAGTTGGAGTCTGCATTCTTCAACTTAATCTAATGATAATACGAATGAATATTAAAATCTTCTGTTGACTTTCCCCTTTACTGAAAGGTTTATACTTTGATCAGATCAACAAAACGGAGGAGATGCAGAATGTTCAAGATTGGCGATTTTTCTATGTTAAGTAAAGTCCCTGTCAAAACCTTAAGGTATTATGACCAGATTGATTTATTAAAGCCTAAGCAAATCGATCAAGATTCCGGATACCGGTATTATTCAGCTGAGCAGCTGCTTGAGGTCAATCGGATTTTTCTGTACAAGGAATTAGGTTTTACGTTAAAGCAAATGGGTCAGCTTCTTCGTGAAGATATTTCTGTCGAGCAGATTCAGGGCATGTTTCTCTTGAAAGAGAGTGAGATTCAGCAATTGATCGAGAGAGAACAACAGAAATTAGCGCGTATTAAGGAGCGGATGCATCTCATCAAACGAGAGGGGGGTGTTGAAAAAGAACAGGAGGTCATCATCAAATCGGTTGAAAGCAAACACATCATGTCTTTTCAATCCCATGGAACTGTTGACGAAATCCCAACATTCTTTCAAACGTTTCATCAGTTGTTACATAAACATCCGCAAGAATTGAACTCTGAGCCACAAATCGTGCTGTGGAGGGAATCACTTGCTAAAGAAAGTGAGTTCGAATTTGAGGTTGGGTATTCCGCGAAAGCGTTAAGGGGCTCTCTGCCTAAGGGTATCACGATGCGTACGTTACCAGCTGAAGAAACTATGGCGTCGCTCTTATTTCATTCAGATTCTCCATTTGCACAATCTGCTTGTGTTGACCTGGCGACATGGATCGAAAATAACGGATACCACGTAAAAGAAGATCAGCCGGGCCGAGAGATTTATTACCCGTTGGCTGAAAATGAAGATGGCAGACTCATTGAAATTCAAATTCCCATTCAAGAATAATTTTTCAAAGTCTAAAACGTACACATTGTCCAAAGGAGAAAAGCCACGATGAAAAATAAAGCCGTTGTCTATTTACTTGCTTTAGCAGCCTTTTTAATTGGAACGATCGAATATATCATTACAGGAATTATTCAAATGGTCGCAGATGATTTACAGGTCACGACGTCAGCTGCTGGTTTATTGGTCACGTCATTAGCGCTCTCAGCAGCAATCGGCGCGCCGATTGTCATTGCACTGACCATTAATATCGACCGCAGAAAAATATTATCATGGATGCTGATCATTTTTACTTTAAGTAATATCATCACAAGTATCAGCCATTCGTTTGAAATGGTGCTGATGACTAGGGTTTTACAAGGAATTAGTGGGGGAACGGCTATTGTGGTGGCAATGGCTGTGGCCACTCGTCTTGTCGAACGAGAAAAAAGAGGAACAGCGATTGGCATCATTTTAATGGGATTAAGCAGTTCCTTAGTTTTAGGTGTGCCAATCGGTACATTTCTAAGCAGCATGATTGGATGGAAAGCATTATTTGCAGCCATTGGATTGATCACGCTCATTCCGCTGATTGTTGTGTATAGGCGCATCCCTTCTATGAAAGAACAAGAACCGGTGACGCTAGGTATGCAATTATCGATATTAAAAGATAAGAGAATTTTGCTTGCAGTGGCAGTTACACTCTTTTATGTAGGCGGATATTCCACTTTATTTACCTATTTAACGCCCTTCCTGCAAGAATCAGCAAACCTTAGCATCACAGAAATCAGTGGCATTTTATTACTAGCGGGAATATGCAGCTTTTTGGGCTCCAGTCTTGGAGGGGTTGCAGCAGATAAAAAAGGCCCAACATTCACGATTTTCTCCGGAATTATCCTACAAATCATCATGCTGATGCTGCTAGCATTTGTGACAGGGAATCTCGTGGTCATGGTGGCGGTTATCATGATATGGATGATTGCTACATGGAGCACATCGCCAGCTCAGCAGCTGTATCTCGTCACACTTGTACCCAAATCTCCTGATATCGCATTAAGTGTCAATACATCATTTATTCAATTCGGATTTGCTTTAGGATCGGGTTTAGGAGGACTTGTATTGAGCAGGACATCTATATTACACCTGAGCTGGATCAGTGCTGGAACGGTTCTTCTTGCTTTACTCATGACTATCTTGATGGTGGCGTTTGACCGAATCTCTCAGCAGAAGAGTTTGAAGGTGATGGAGCAAGGAAGGTAACATATTCGATTAACTAGTAATCACACAGATTCAGTTTTGTATTATGGGAACTACTTATTTCGGGTAGTTCCTTGGCCTAGTTTCGTAGGGTTTTTTTATAAAAATTCTTATCTCTTCAGTTCTGCTTTATTACTTCTGTAAATACCTGATCATCTTATTGTCATACTTTTGAATGAAATTGACTCAATAGAATTGACACAAGAACCATGAATAGGTGAAGATGAAATAAACTGTAAGATAAAGGGAGACGGATGATGATACATATCATATTTGGGGCGGCAGCTGCCGGTAGTTTAAAACAAGCAATACGTGAAATGAAGCAAAATCAAATAGATGATATCATCGCTTTTAATGATATTTATTCAATTGGGCCACTTCTACAATTACACGAACATAAAGGACAAGCGAACCGTATAGAGTGGCTGCGTAACGTGATGTCAAACGAATTTGGCCATTTTGATGACATGGTCAACGATCAGCACAAAATGCTTCAACAAATAAAAGAGATAAAAGCAGGCAGTCGTATTCTCATCTGGGCAGGCAGTAATGCACATGAGCAAATTGGCTTACGATATGCCGTCTATTTATTAAAAGAGAAAAGCATAGAATTGTCTGTAATCAATACAACGACAGCATTTGACCAGCTGTTCAATACAAATACAAGACGAATGGATATTCGACATTCCGGGGAAATCACATCAGAAAAATTGAAGGTTTTGTACAGAAGTAAACAGCACATTCACACAGTGTCAACAGAAGAAAGAGAAAGATTACAAAACGAATGGCTTTCATTTGCTAAAAAAAATCATACGCTGCGGATATGGAAAAAAGGACAAGCGATCAGCGTACCAGAAGATGAATTTGATGCTTATTTAGTGAAAATGGCTAAGCGGCTTCATCAGTCCGCGCCAGAAGACGAGTACATTGTAACTCCACGTTTAATAGGAGAAGTCATTGGTCATTTAGATCAGTATATCGGCGATGATTTTATTGAATATCGAATCAAGAAATTAATTGATCAAGAGATTTTTAATATGAAAGGTAAACTAACTTCCATGCGTTATTACTCAATTAAATTGACAGAGTTTGGTCAGCACTTAAAAAAATGGGTGTGCTGTCGAGAGTATAAGGATCATCCCTTTGTGAAAATTGAAGGAGATTACGGTGAACCTTTTCAGTGTGGGTATTGCGAATGTCATTTAGAAAGAGATGATGTACCAATGAGTAATACCCTTTTCTCAAAGTTATGGAATTGGAATATACAGTATGGCCGCTGGTTTGACGAAGAAACCGATGATTTGCTGCCAAATGGTGTAGACATGGAAAGAAAGTTCAATCAAGAAGGAGAGCGAATCACTGAAGAAGTGAAACGAGCCTTATCTCCTGCGTTTCAAATTGAATACAGCCCAAGTGAATACGCGCAATATTACATTTAAAGAATGAATTTTGTTATCACTGCACAAAATAATCCTTTACACAATCCATCATCATCATGTAAGATATGGAGAAATTAAAAGCGAAGAAAAGGACATGAGCCATTTTTACTGGTTACCAGAGAGGGAAGTCACGCTGAAATCTTCCTAACACAGAAAAGTTGTCTTACCACCTTTGAGCTGTATTGGGGAAATCACAGTATCCAATATCGTCTACGCCACGTTACGGCACCAGAGCCATAAAGCGAATACGCGTTATGGGAATTTGGGTGGAACCACGGATATCACATTCGTCCCTTTATGAGGGATGGGTGTGTTTTTTTGTACACTCATATAGGATTATTGCTTTGAAAAGGACATGAGCAGCTTTTATCGGTTACCAGAGAGGGAAGTCACGCTGAAATCTTCCTAACGCAGAAATGCTGTCTTACCACCTTTGAGCTGTATTGGGGAAATCACAGTATCCAATACCGTCAATGCCACGTTACGGCACCAGAGCCATAAAGCGAATACGCGTTATGGGAATTTGGGTGGAACCACGGATTACACATTCGTCCCTTTACGCGGGATGGGTGTGTTTTTTTATTTCAAAAAATAGGAAAGGTGTGTCGGTTATGAGAGAAAATATGGTGAAGATTCAATTTCCCGATGGAAAGATAAAGGAGTTTCCCGCATGTACGACTGTCGCAGATGTTGCCTCCCATATTAGTCCGAGCTTAAGAAAAAAAGCAGTGGCGGGTAAGATCAATGATCAAATGGTTGATTTAAGTGAAAAGCTAAACAGCGATGCTCGGCTGTCTATTGTCACACTAGATTCAAAAGAAGGGCTTGAAGTGATGCGCCATACAGCTGCCCACGTATTAGCCCAGGCTGTGAAAAGGTTATATGACAATGTCACACTGGGGATCGGACCGGTCATTGAAAACGGATTTTACTATGATATGAAGCTCAATCAATCATTACGCGTTGATGATTTAGCCGAAATTGAAAAAGAGATGAAAAACATCATAAATGAGAATCATCCTATCCAAAGAAAAGAGGTCTCATACAAAGAAGCTGAAGCGCTGTTTGCACATGATCCTTATAAGCTGGATATTTTAAAAGATTTACCCTCTCAAGAAGCCATCACGGTTTATCAGCAAGGAGAATTTGTAGATTTATGCCGCGGGCCGCATGTACCTTCTACAGGGTACGTAAAGTCATTTAAACTAACACGTGTTGCAGGGGCTTATTGGCGGGGAGACAGCAATCAGGATGTCTTGCAGCGAGTGTATGGTGTGGCGTTTCAACATCCAAATCATCTCGCTAAGTATCTTCATTTCATGGAAGAAGCGAATAAACGTGATCACCGGAAATTAGGGAAACAGTTATCCCTCTTTATGTTTTCAGAAGAAGCGCCAGGTATGCCGTTTTATTTACCAAAAGGTCAGATTGTCAGAAATGAATTAATGGCCTTTTCAAGAGAAGTGCGAGGCAAAGCGCAATACGAAGAAGTGAGTACACCGTTTATGATGAACCAAGAGCTTTGGGAAAAGTCAGGGCACTGGGATCATTATCATGAAAATATGTATTTCTCAGAAGTAGACCATACAAGCTTTGCTTTAAAACCGATGAACTGTCCAGGGCATATGCTCATGTTCAAAAACAGCTTATACTCATACAGAGACCTTCCGATTAGAATGGCTGAGTTTGGTCAGGTGCATCGTCATGAATTTAGCGGAGCGTTAAACGGATTGTTCAGGGTCAGAACATTTTGCCAAGATGATGCCCATATTTTTTTAAGAGAAGATCAAATCGAAGCTGAAATCAAACGGATTTTTCAATTAGTTGATCATGTGTATCGGACATTTGGATTTGAGTATTCAGTCGAGCTATCCACTCGTCCAGAAAAAGCCTTAGGGGATGACGCTATTTGGGATATATCCGAAGCAGCGCTAAAAAATGTGCTTGATCGTCTAAAGGTCGACTACCAGCTAAATGAAGGAGATGGCGCATTTTATGGTCCAAAGATCGATTTTCATATTAAAGATGCCTTGCAGCGGAGCCATCAGTGCGCCACAATTCAGCTGGATTTCCAAATGCCAGAGAAATTTGATTTAACATATATCAACGAAAAAAATGAAAAGATACGGCCAGTTGTGATTCACAGTGCCATTTTTGGTTCTCTAGATCGTTTCCTAGGTATTCTCATCGAGCATTTTGCGGGCGCTTTCCCATTATGGCTAGCACCAGTACAAGTACAAATCATCCCTGTCTCAACTGTTCACCTTGATTACTGCTTAGAGGTGCAGCAGCAATTAAGAAAGATCGGCATCAGAGTCACAATCGATGAACGGGATGAAAAGCTCGGCTATAAAATGAGAGAAGCACAAATGCAAAAAATCCCTTATATCGCTGTCATTGGCGATACAGAAATGCAAGAAAAAACACTGAATATTAGACAGCACGGAGAAAAGACGTCAAAGGAGGTGTCTATTGAGAACTTTAAACACATGGCAGCTCAGCAAATAAAAGACAGATCGGCAGCTCAGATATGATGTGATCATTTTATAAAGAAGGAAAAGACGTTCATTGAATGATGGGCGTCTTTTCATTTGCGAAAAAACAGAATTGACAGCAGAAAGGGAAAATATTGAAACATTTTTTCGGTGAAATCGTAATAAAGATAGAGCGTTCAACAGGAACCTTTAAAACGGAGAGGAGTATTACATGGAACAAGCTGCACTGAAAAAGATGAGGACAACACAAATAGCTGTCTCTAATTTAATAGCCGTTATCTTAATCATTGCTTTTTATATGATGATTCAAATTGTTGAAATTCGATTTACACATTTCTTTCTTTGTTTAGGAATTTTAATGCTCCTTCAAAGCATTTATGGTTTTATGAAAAAAGGATCAACAAAGTCCTTCATTCCAATTTACGAGCAGATAGCTATTTATGAAAGTGAAAAATTAGGGGAAGAGTGGGAGAAGGAACAGAGGATGGATAATGTTTGGAAACTGATAATGAGCGGGCTTATGTTTTTTCAGTCATTTAGTTTCCAAAATGTATCGAACCCATTCTTTGATATCCAACCAATGTTTCTACTTTTCTTATTGATTATGGCTCTAGCTCTTATTAATATAAGCATGCTTTTTCGCTTTAGAAAAATTGACCGATCGACCGAAGGCGAATTAATAGGCTATACAAAAGAGTCAAATATAATGGCAATAGCATTAGGGTTCTTAACTGTAATCATCATCTTCATCTTTATCGTCATCTTTTTTCTTCCATAAAACTGAATGTTGAGGTGAAACAATTGAATGCAAACATTCAACAACTGATCGATCAGACAAAGGCGAAATTTGGTTTAGATCTTTACTATTTAAAAAGACACAGTTTTCATCGCTACGTCAATATGTTCAATGAAACGGTTTATACATTGAATATGGAATGGTTTCCCTCTCATGAAGCTGAACCCGAGGACGATGATCTAAACCCGGACGGCACAGCTGTGATTGACGTGAATTTGAATACAGGACAGGTTGAAACGGTCATTTTTGTCATGGACAAAACCTTCGCGAAGAATGGTGTCACATTTAAGAGGCCTTATCCAGCTCATGTCATTCAATGGATCGAACAAGAAACAGGGTTGGTCTATGGCGAGCATTTTCACATGCAACAAAAGGAGAAAGGGGAACTTTTTTTCGAAGAAGCAATAGATGGTATGAAGGTGACGCCTTCAGGCAGAATCGAGGTGAAATGGGATGAACATGGGCAGCTCATTCACTATATACATCGAGGGCCATTTATGGCAAAAAAACGACTAAAAACTGAAGAATATGTGCTTTCCATTGATAGGATCGAGGATTTAGCCCAGCAGCAAGTGCAGCGGTTTGATTGGCCATTCTTCGAGCAGAATCGAATCCGCCCTATATATGCGTTAGAAGAAATTTATGTAAAGAACGATGGAACAGGAACGATACCATTTGAAATTGGGCGTGAAGAAACGAATAGTATACATATGCATCAGGTCATGAAGTGGAATGAACCGTTAAACAAAGCCTTTGAAAAAAAGGAAATCGATATAAACGAGGACATTACTGCTGAACAAGCCTTCTCACTGGAGCCTTCGCCAGATACATTCCCGATCTCAAAAGAAGAGCAAGCTGCGTGTATCAAAGCGGTTCGAACCTTTTTGGCGCAAAAATATTCAAAGGATACAGGGAAGTGGGTGCTAAAAACACTCCACCGCGACCATGGCTACATCGAAGCGATATTAAAAACGAATGAGCAAGAAGGCTGTGATTTTATGGATAAGATCAAAGTCTTCATTGATGCCAGCACTTTTGAAGCCGTTAATTACATAGATAAAAAAGAGATGTTTCAAGTATGCGGGATACTCAATCCATCTCAAACAACTAGTAAAATCACCATATCTCAGAAAGAAGCCTATGAAACATTGAGAGAACGCCTCGAACTTACACCCATCTACGTCTATGACGATGTGCAAAAACAATATGTTTTATGCGGCAAGCTCGATTGTCATGATGGCGTTGATGCAGTAAGCGGCGAAGTTTTCTCTTTGAAAGACCTTTCATAACTTCTAAAAGAACAGTGAGCAGCTGTTCTTTTTTATCCCATTTTCCTCTTTTTTGAATAAAAATGGAATTTTGTAGAAGGAAGTTGTCGTTTCATCACGAAAGAAACAGATAAGAATATGATCATAGGTCCATCGGTTGGAATTCGTATTTCATATAGTAAACGTCATACATATTGAAAACCCATTGCAGTAAAGTTGATCTACAATCCTTTTAGAATAAAAATGACATTGTGTCTCTAGTAGTATGCGAAAATAGGCGGACTGAGATCATAGGATGAGTTGAACATGTTTGTTTTTAGGTAAGCTTAAAGCCATAAATAGAAGAAAGTGAGGATATCTACCTTGAGTACATTGGAAGTGTTTCGTCAGTTTTTGGTTGACCATTATCCTGCGTTACAAGATGAGCTTTGGCTAAAAGATGTTGATACCCTTCGAATCTCTCCTATTCTTCATCCTTTTCTGAAAAGCAAGCTGCCAGAAGGAATCGAAAAATTCACTTGTGTCCTATTCACGCAGCAGACAGATCAAACCGCTGCACCGCTCAAAGTCTACCTTCTATTAGATGAATATGAGCAATCGCTTTACGCCATTGATTTGATGAATGAACAAATAGCACTTCATTAATACAGAAGCAAAAAAGCTGCTTGAGAGCTCCTCAGCAGCTTTTCTTGTGAATATTAGTTTGTCATATCAACCAATCTTGAGTGCAAGTTGTCCACTTCTTTCTTTGTTGGAAAAGAGCTAATCAGCAGCGTAGACCGTCCTAATTGATTAGGAAGTTCAGTATCGGTCACAATCATATCAATCCCAAGTCGATCCATTGTCAGTTCATTTAATGTATTTTCTGGACTTGTGAAAATATGAATGAGAGGAGGCAATCTTAATTTAATTAAATCCGCAATAAACAAACTATGATTATAACCTAATGTTGAAATGACAAAAATGTTCAACACGTTTCTCCGGTCCATTTCCAAATGAACAAGCCCCCTCCAGTTAGAAGTAATGATACGAATCAATTCTCGTTCATTTTTCACAAAAGAAGCAAGTATATCGTCTGTTTTTAACTCTTGGATGATATGAGTAATCCTCGAATAGAAGTAAGGAAGCTGTTTTTTTACCTCTGATAAATACCTCGATTTCTTTTTGAAAAGGAATCCATCTCTTACGGTAATTTCCCTAGAATACACATAATATTGGAGAAGAATCAGTGTCATCACCTTGCGATTAGCCACCTCTTGATGAAAAATCAACTCCAATTGATTGATAAAGGAATGAATGGCTTCGAAGAGGTGTGGTGTATGCGATTGAAAGAACGTCAATTTTTCTTCGACAGTTTCAATTGATTTATAATGGCCAATAGCTGGTTCAATCAATAGTAAAAAGACAAATTCGTGACGATCCAACGTAACACCAAAAGTGTCCTTTGTCATTTGGCAAACGTGTTCTTCCAAGTTTTTGATTTGTTTATAGATACCTTTAGCAGTAGCTGTTTGTTTTTCCTTATCCATTGAGTACCTATAATTGCGTCGTATTGTAAAATTTTTCCTCACTCGATGTATGGAAACGCCGAGCCATAGGCAAAATTTATCTATAGCCACATCAGGTAGATTGACTTCGAGCACCTGAAATAGCTTTTGTAAAAAATCAACTGCATCTTGCTTTTGAATATCATCGAATGGCCAAAGCCTGCTTCCATACACTTCAAACAAAAATTCCACAAGAAATTGACGAATCTCCTTCTCATTTCCATGGAACTGCATACTATCTGGTCGTAACTCAATGTCATACGAGATAAGAAGCGAATTGATTTTATGAATGGTGTTATACAATGTGGATCTACTGATATTAAGCGTTTCCATCCATTCATAGAAAGACCTGTTTTCTTCAAGAAAAATGCCATCAATCAATCGAATTTCAATCGTATTTTTTAGAATTTCCTTGATATAGTAGTCCACTCGAATCGTCTCCGTATAACAAATGGATATGCCTTGTCTTGGCTTTATGTGGATTAACGGCTCTCCATTCTCTGTTTGGAACGATTTCATTTGTTCTAAATCGCTTTGAATCGCACGAACCGAGCCGATATTTTCATTCGATATCTCTTGAAGGCTCCACCACTTATTTTTTGATACAAGCAGTTTTAAAATTTTTATCCATCTCTTTGATTTATTATCAATGAGCTCCATTAAACAACTAACTCCTTCCCTTGGCTTGCCTCTATATTATGAAGTTCACTTAAAGAACATTTGATTTTCTAAATAGGCATAAAATGATTTTAATGTTTAGGCTAAATCGTTTTGTCTTCACTTTTCATAATAAAAGAGAAAAAAATTAGACGAAAACAAATGTTATTCCCTGATTCTCCATATATTTCTTTTAAAAGGTGATAAGTAAGCCATGAATCCTATAAAAATGGATCATTTTAGATATTTAAGTTTATTTTTTTGCTGTTGAAACGGTAAATGTAAGAATAAAACGCAGCAGCTTTTTGATTACCATATGAAAGGGAGTAGAAAGGAATGCGATTTATATAATGCTGAACTGACTCACCTTACATACGATATGATACATGCTTGTTTCATATGAACGAACCATATGTGAATACATGCTTATATATGCATGTACACATCGTTTATTAATCATTCCAGTATAAATATAAAAATTCACATTTAATCTTTTCACGATCCTCTCACTATTCCCCATTTCTATAGACCCCAATCCAGTTACTCAATCCACTACTCATGAAGACCTTTCAAGCTCATGATTGATCAACTCATTTTATTCATAGGGTCTTAAGGTGCAATTTTTTAAAAAAATATTTGATCAGAAGCGGAGTGATTGATCGGACAGTAAATAAATGATTTTTTTATCGTGTTGAAAATTAATTAAGAAAAGGGTGGATGTATTGAAAAGAATATTGTCGCTGGCACTCATCACCGTGCTAGTCATACAGTCTAGTATATTAGGAGTCTTGCCTTTAGCAGGGGCACAAGCAAAAGAAATTCAAGAAAACATTTATGGGGATATTGAGTTCGCTGATAGCGAAGGCAATAAGTTATCAAGCATGGAAGATCAGCAAGTAAGAAAGGCCACTGTGCATTGGTCTATAAAAGGAATTGATCTAAAAAAGCAATACCCGTATGTACTTTCTCTTCCTTCAGCCATCCAGGTAGAGAAGGAGCAGAAGGAACTCATTACTGTGGGTGACATACCTGTTGGCGAGTATACTGTTTCAAAACAAAATGAAGTGACGGTGAAATTTAAAGAAGATGTTGAGATCGATCCAAATTTAGAAGGATCAATTGACATCGATGTCACCAGTATAGCTGAGCAAGAAGAGAAAACAAAGCAAAATGAGGGTGAAGAAAGTCTCCCAAAAGATGACTCAACCTCATCTGAGAAAGATAAAGCTTCTAACAATCAAGAAGCCGCTCAAACGAAACAAAATGATGAAGAAGAATTACTAAAGAACAAAGTGAGCGTGTCTAAGCGTGCAGGCCTGCAAAGTGTTTCAAAACAAATGCAGATACAAGAAAATCTCCTCACTGATGCGAAATTAATATTTGAAGATCAGGAAGGAAATTCAGTTGAGAAACCTGATATCAACTCGCTTATTTCCATTAACTATGAGTGGGCGATTCCAAATGGTCATAGCTATAATGGCGGGGATGAATTCCATTTCAAGGTTCCAGAGGAATTAGTGATTTACGAAAAAATCGATCGTCTCGAGATGAAGTTTAATCAGGCAACCATTGGTTATTTTTCTGTAGATGAGAGCGGAAATGCCTCCATCGAATTCACTGATTTTATTAAACAATATTCAAATATTCATGGAACACTTCAAGTGTGGACGCAATTAGATAAAAAAACTGTCATTACTGAAGAAAAAGAAGTGGTCATTACCCCGATTGAAGGCAAGGATACGGTATCAATTCCGATTCAATACATTCCAAATGGTCCAAATGTCTCTAAAAAGGGAGAACCAAATCGATCTTACAATGCTGAAACCATTCAATGGACAGTAGATTTTAATATGGACTTAGAAGATATCAAACAAGCGAAGCTATTAGATCCGATTCAAGAAGGTCAAGCGTTGAAAAAAGATTCAATTAAGCTTTATCGTATTGATACAAAGCTAAATGGTGAAACATCGATTGGTCAGCAGCTTGACGAAAACCACTACACAATTGGCCAAACAGCAGATGGTCAAGATTTCACGATTGAATTTAAAGATGATGTGCATCTAGCTTACCGTTTAATGTATGAAACGGACATTACGAATCAAGATCAGTCTGCGTTTCGTAATAAAGCGTCCCTTGTCTCTGCTGATAAAGTGATTAGTTCAGCAGAAGGAACAGTGAATGTGACAAGAGGCAGTCCATTAAATAAAAAAGCCGCCCACTACGATCCAGTCACACAAACGATCACTTGGGAAATTCGTTATAACTATAACGAAAAAAAGATTGCCGAAAAGGATGCTTTATTAGAAGACTTCTTTAATGGCACACAGGCGCTGATATCTGATTCCATTCAAGTCAAAGAAGTCACAATTGATCAAAATGGCAAAGAATCAGGAACAAAAGCGTTTGAAAATTACGTGGTTCAACCTCAAAAAAAGGATGAACAAAACGGGTTTACCTTGCAATTCAATCAAGATGTTCAATCGGCTTATCTCATCACCTATCAAACAAAAGCAACCGAGCGGATTTTTGAAGCTGAAGAGATTATCAATACGGTAACAGCTGGCAAAGAGAGTAAACAAGGGAAGCAAAGAATTGACCAGCAAATCCTAACGAAAAATCATGGAACACCGAATTACAAGAACAAGACCATTCCATGGCGTATCATCTTCAACAAAGATCAACAAACGATGAACAATGTGATATTAAAAGATACGTTTACAAACGAAGGATTGACGCTGCAAAAAGATAGTTTAAAAGTGACGACAGGTAATACAGTGCTTGAAGAAGGCACAGATTATCAAATCGTTGAACATGCAAATGGATTTGATATTCAATTTACGAAAGAAATAAAGACAGAACATACTGTCACATATACAACGTCTTTTGACTATGAAAAAAGAGCAGATAAAGATCAAAAAAATCTGCGTAATCATGTAAAGCTTGAATGGGTAAATGAAGATGGCAAGGATTTGACGAAGGAAAATCAATCTGTCTTCACGCCTGACACATATACGCAGTCAAATGGTTTTAAGAACGGAACTTATGATGCAAAGAAAAAAGAGATCACATGGAATATCGGTGTGAACTATAATTTGAAACATTTAGAAGAGGCGAAAATCGAGGATTTCATTCAAGGAAATCAGCGTTTGCTTAAAGATTCAATCACCGTCTATTCGCTTGATTTACAAGGCGGGGAAAATGGTGCGGAAGAAAAAGAGGTATTAGCGAAAGAACATTATGACATCAAATTCCTTGAAAATGAAAAGGGAGAAACAGGCTTCGAAGTGACTTTCAAAAAAGCCATTGATTCCCCATACAAAATCACGTATCAAACAAGTGTTGAAGGAATGGATTTAGTACAGAAAACCTACGAAAATAAAGCGACCCTTTATGATGGACAGACAAAAGAATCTGATGTGAATGCAGTGGTGTCCATTCCAAATGGGGGAAAATACACGAGTAAATCAGGAAATCAGCAAGGAAAAGTCATTGATTGGAAACTGAATATCAATTTTGGTCAATCAACAGTCCAAGATGCGACGATTATAGACCATCCGAGCAGTAACCAAGCCATAATAGAAAACTCATTTCATCTCTATTCGACGACAATAGATGAAAAGGGGCAAGTGACCAAAAAGGATGAGCTTGAAAAAGGGAAAGATTATGAGCTAGACCTTGAATTCGATCCAGATTCTTTTCAAATCAAATTTAAAGAAGAAATCACAAGACCATATATTTTAGAATACCAATCTCTCATTTTAGATAAGGTGGGAAGTACACTTCAAAACGAAGTAACGTTTAGAGGTGAAAATGTAAAAGAAATCAAAAAGGAATCTGAAGCCTCCGTTATTGTAAAACGCACCGCTGGTATGGGAGATGGCACGGGATCGATTGGTGCTTTAACCGTCAAAAAGGTAGATGCGAGTACTGGAAAAGCGCTAAAAGGAGCAAGCTTTTCTCTGACAGATGCTGCGAGCGGGATCGTCATTGGAACAAAGGCAACAGATGAAGCAGGAGTTCTTCGATTTGATCGTCTTCTGTATGGTGACTATATCGTGACAGAAGAGAAAGCACCTGATGGTTATATTAAAACGAAGGATCCGATCCATGTCACGATTGATCAGCCTTACGAATCTGGAGATCAAGCGAAAACAGGAAATAGCATGACGGTGCAGAACCAAGAAATCCGCCAGCATGTCAAGTTAACGAAAAAAGACAAAGAGACAGGTGCGGCATTAGAGAATGCAGAATTTGAACTGAAAAATGAATCTGGAGAGACCGTTCAAACTCACTTGAAAACGGACGAAAAAGGAGAAATTCTTTTCAAACATCTTGAGCCAGGTTCCTATTATTTTGTGGAGACAAACGCACCGAAAGGCTATCAATTAAATCAGCAAAAATGGCCGTTCACCATTAAAGAGAATCAAACAGAAACAACGACTGTCACTGCAGTAAATGACATCATCAAAGGCTCTGCTGAATTGAGCAAAATAGGTGAAGGCGGAGAGAGACTAGAAGGTGCACAATTCAAACTTTTAGATAAAGAGGGGCAAGAGCTGCAAAACTCGCTTGTCACAGGAGAAAATGGCAAGATCACGATAAATGAACTAAGACCGGGTACGTATCAGCTCGTTGAAACAAAAGCACCAGATGGTTATGTGTTAGATGAAACGCCAATCCAATTTGAAGTACCACTTGATCCAAAGGAACCGGTCATCATTTCGAAAAAGAATCTATATGAAAAAAGTGCATTAGAAGTGATGAAAGAAGGGGAAGATGGCAAGAAACTTCAAGGGGTTCGATTTGAAATCTTGAATCAAAATGACGAAGTTGTGCGTAAAGATTTGACAACAGATGAAGATGGGAAGATTTTGGTCGATAACCTCAAACCGGGCAAATATCAGCTCGTGGAGACAGAGAGTATTGATGGTTACCAAAAGAATAATAAACCTTATCCTTTTACCATCGAAATCGCACAAAAAACATCGGCAGAGATCAAAGTGATCAATGATCTCAAAACAGGAGATGTCCAACTCACGAAGCTCGGTGAAAAGGATGATGTGCTTGAAGGAGCAGAATTCAAGCTTGTAGATGCAAATGGAAAAGAGATAAAAACAGGTCTCGTCACAGATGAGAACGGGAAGATCATCGTCAACGATCTGAAACCTGGAACGTATCAGTTTGTTGAAACGAAGGCTCCATTCGGTCATGAGCTCGACGAAACACCTGTCACTTTTGCTATTCCATTTAACCCTGAGAAGCTGGTCAGTGTGACAAAAGAAAACAGCCGCACTACAGGCGGAGTACTGTTACACAAAAAAGGCGAAGATGGGAAATCATTAGAAGGGGTTGTCTTTGATCTATCTGATGCCAAAGGAAAGATAGTGGCAGGAGGAGAAGGGATTACAACCAATCAGGATGGAGAGATCACCTTCACAGGTTTAAAACCTGGAACCTATCAATTTGTTGAAAGAAAGAGTCTTGAAGGCTATGAATTGAGTACGAAACCACTTGTCTTTGAAGTTGAATTAGGTCAAAAAGAGTTGATTCAAGTGGAGGTAATCAATCAGCTCAAGAAAGGTTCTGTAGAACTCACAAAAATAGGGGAAGAAAAGGAAAGATTGAAAGGCGCAGAATTTACCCTTTTCAATGAAGATGGAAAAGAATTGATGTCAGGTTTAACAACCAACGAGAAAGGCATTATCACTGTCAACGATTTGAAACCAGGCGCTTACCAATTGGTTGAAACGAAGGCTCCTTTTGGACATAAACTTGATGCAGAACCAGTAGACTTTAAGATTGATTTCAATCCAAAACAACTGGTGAAAGTGACAAAAGAAAATATTCGGACGACAAGTGCTGTACAGCTTCAGAAAAAAGGCGAAGATGGTCAGTTGCTCAAAGGAGTGACCTTCGATCTGCTTGATGAGCACGATCAACGTATAAAGAAAGACTTAAAGACAGACAAAAACGGTCAACTAACAGTCAATCAGCTGAAGCCAGGCACCTATCGATTTGTTGAAACAGCAAGCATTACTGGCTATGAATTGGATCAGACACCTGTCTCATTTAAGATTCGTTTAGGTCAAGACAAACCAGCCAAAGTAGAAATGATTAACAAGCTGACGCCGGGTGCAGTGGAACTGACCAAAGTGGATGATGAAGGACATACGCTGGAAAATGCAGAGTTTTCTCTTCTAAGTAAAGAAGGGAAAACGTTGAAGAAATCACTTGTAACGAATCAAAAAGGAAAGCTTCTCATCAACGATCTAAAACCGGGAGAATATCAATTCGTTGAAACGAAAGCACCTCATGGCTATCAATTGGATAATCAACCGATCCTGTTTACGATTGAGAAAAATCAGCAGAAGCCGCTTCAATTAACAGCGAAGAATCATTTGATCTTAGGAAGTCTGCGTATCATAAAGGTAGACCAGCAGACAGATAGAACCTTAAAAGGGGCAGCCTTTGACATTCGTACAAAAGCCGGGAAAACCATAAAATCTGTGACAACAGGAAAAGACGGAGAAGCCATTGTCAAAGGGCTTAAACCTGGAGAGTATCTACTCACAGAGACGAAAGCTCCAGATGGTTATGTAGCGTTAAAGAAACCGCTCGCTTTTTCAATTCAAATGGGCGAAGAGGACATCAAGACAATGATTGTGAAAAATGCACCAGTGAAGAATGAAGAGGATCACACGAATCCTCCAGCTTCAGATAAAGGGGATCAACATCCGCCTCATGACTCAAACGGTGAGCTGCCAAAAACTGGAGAAGAATGGCTGCGTTACTTGATGTATGCAGGGATGTTACTAGCAGCTTCTGGAACTGTTCTTCTTGTTGTCAGAAGAAGAACCATTCAGTAAAAGGAAGGAACGAGTGTATAGATGAAAAAAAGAACCTTATTAGGCAGCTTTTTGGTGGTCGCAGGACTAATGCTCATCTCTGTTCCTTTTATATATGAGTGGCGAACGTCTCAAGAGACAGCAGCAATGGAACAGGCATTAAAGATGATTGAAGAAAATGACAGTGATGCCCTTTCTTCTATTCCACATTTAACTGTGTCAGAAGAAGACCTGCGAGATGTGATGGAGCTAGAGATCCCGTCAATTGATTTAAATGAAAAAGTACTTCCTGTTACATCAAAAGAAAATTTAGGTATAGCACTGACTCAAATTAAATCTCATCAAATGCCAGGTGAAGGGAATTTCACGATTGCAGGGCATAGAGGGTATAGAGGCGACCGGCTTTTCCGGCAGCTGCCAGAGGTGCCTAAAGGAGAAAAAGTTGTCTTACATCATCAAGCGGAAACATACGAATATAAAATTGTCAGCTCAGCTACGATCGAACCAACGGATGTTGAGGTATTAAAGGATCGCGGGGAAAATGAACTGACATTGATCACTTGTACACTTGATGGTCAGAAACGCTTTGTCTTAAAAGGAATACGAATCAATGCTTCAAAGGGTAAGCAACCGTCGGATGTATAACACCAACATAATAGATGATGGAGCCGATGGAAAAGCAGCGCTCACGACCGACATGTTGCATCAATTGTTATCAGAGCATTATCCAACTTTAAAAAACGAACGTTGGGATGTTGAGGTAGATACAATTCGGACTTCGCCTATTCTTCATCCTATATTAAAAAGAAAGCTACCAATTGGTATCGAAAAATTCACCTGTGTCTTGTTCACGCAGCAAACAGCATCTTTTGGAGAGCCTTTGATTGTGTACTTTTTATTAGATGAAAAAGGCGAATCGATTTACGCAATGGATCTCTTGCTTGAGCAGCAAGATACCCATTGAATGAGAAACAAAAAAGGAAGGGCTTTAACTCCCTTCCTTTTTTGTTATTTAATTATGCAAACAACTTCAGCCCAACCACACCAATCACAATCAGCAGCAAGCTGAGAATACGAATCATGTTTTTCGGCTCTTTAAATAGAATCATATTAAACAAGACAGAGCCCGCCGTTCCAAGTCCAATCCAGACCGTATAGGCGACGGATACTTGAACGGACGAGAACGAGGCGTATAAAAACAAAAAGGATAACGCAAACCCGCCGACAAATAAAATGCCTGTCGTGATTTGCTTTTTCTTACTAAACATATTGAGGCCAATGGTTCCGCCGATTTCGCAGGCAGAGGCCAACAGTACAAAAAACCAGCCCATTTATACCGCTTCTCCTTTCTGCTCATGTGCATCTCCATCAGACACTTTCAGTCCAATAATCCCGAGAATTAAAATTCCCATAAATAAGAGCTTTTCTAATGAAAACGAACCGCCGAACAGCGCATAATCCATCAAAGATGTACCTATCGTTCCAACTCCGGCAAACACGGCATACACGGTCCCTGTCGGCAGTTTCTCGCAGGCCTTCATTAAAAAATAAAAATCAACTGGGATCAGACAGATAATGATCGCCCATTCCCACACAGCATCAGCTCTATTTAAACCAAACACCCAAAGTAATTCGAATAAACAAGTGAGTGCAACATACATCCAGCTTTTTTTCATTGTATTTCCTCCTAAAACTCAAAACTGACGATTCGTCATTTTAAAGCCAAAAAAGAGCGTACAGCAAGTGCTGTACTAAGATTGTCGACAAAGGGCTAAAATGAACTTTATTTTAGCCCTTTGTCTTCTTTTCAGCGTGATAGAAAACCTTTGAAGTCTAGAAAGGACGGCTACTTTTGCGGAGCGAATTTGACATTCGTGAGCACCAGCGCGCAGGACTGACAAAGAATGCGAGGGTTTGTCTACACGCTGTGTACAGCAAGTGCTGTTAAGTTAAGGTGTCTCTATGCCAAGTGCGTAAAGAAGAAATTGCTTCACCTCTCGCTTTTGAATCAGAACCTCTTCTGTATCTGTTTCGGTAAACAAGTACATTTGCTCAGCAGACGATTCGAGTAAACCGATAATGAATTTGGCTGCATATTGACAGTTCAAATTCGCACGGACCCTTTTGTCCTGCTTTGCTTTTTCTAGAAAAGCAGCGACCCATTTGTAGATCGGCTCATAAATATCTTCCCATTCCTTTAAATGCTCGGTGGCGGCTAAGCCTGAGTAGGTCAGGGCAAGGACATCACGGTATTGTCTAGTAAAAGCAAAAATGAATTCAACAAGCGCATCTGCTTGATCGAGGACATCTGCATGCTGAGTTAATTCCTTTTCAATTGCAGGCACCATCTGTGCGATAAGATGTTCTGCGATAGCAGGCATGACGGAAAGCTTTGAAGGAAAATATAAATAAAATGTTCCTTGCGCTACTCCTGCTGCTTTCACAATATCCGAAATGGTCGTCTTTTCGATTCCTTTTTCTTTAAACGCATCAATCGCAGCAAGCATAATCTTTTCTCGTTTCGACATATCATCACCGACCTTAAATGACTGAATGTCATTCATTTTAGCGAGAAAATGACGATTTGTCAATATGGTTTTCTCTTCATTGAATGTGAGAATAAGTGATGAATAGATGCGGGCAAGCCTGAATAAGCTGTAAATATGGTCAAGCATCATCATGTGAGAAAGGGGCAGCTCTCTGTATGACATCCAGTGCTATGTTTTCCATTGCTTATTTTCTCCTGCTCGTCCCGCTCTATTTACATATGAGATACAAACAGGCAAAAAAGCACAATCGTTTTATTTATTTGCGGACAGAATTGGTCCTTGCCTGTCTGTTTATTTATACGAATGTTTTATTATATTTGACAGTCTTTCCAAATCGTTTTTCTGCCCCAAGAGATCAGGTGAGTGTCAACCTCATGCCTTTGCAGTCCATTTATCAAAATCTTCACGCCTACCATCATGGCTATCCAAATCTTGTCTTTTTAAATTTAGCAGGAAACATATTGTTATTTGTACCACTCGGTTTTTTTCTATATCAAGCCTTTAGAGCTATGCGCTGGCAAAAGGCGGTTCTTGGGGGCTTTCTCTTGTCAACCATGATCGAATTGCTCCAATGGATGTTCTCGCAATCTGGTATCATTACAAGAAGCAGCGATATTGATGATATTCTCTTAAATACACTTGGCACAGCGCTAGGCTGTATTGTGTATCAGATCTATCGAAAAAGGAAGGAGAAAATCTGAGTGAAGCGAGTTTGTATCATTCCATGTGGCGCGAAGAAAATTTGGGATGTCGATCCAGAAGCAGGGAGCCAGCCAGCGAACCATGTATATTTAAGTCCTCTGCATCAGCGTACGAAAAGCTATGCTCAAACGTTTTTTTCAGACTGGATGATCTTATCAGCGAAACATGGGTTCTTAAAGGCACAGGATATCATTCACGAAAATTATGATGTGGCTTTTGGTACACCGCATGCTGAACAGATCACACGAGAAGAACTGAGCCGGCAATTTCATCAAAAAAATCTTTTCGCATATGATGAACTGGTGGTACTAGGTGGAAAGAAATATCGAAAAGTGATCGATCCTTTATTACAGCCTCATCAAAAAGCAAATTATCCGCTGGCTCCATATAAAGGAATTGGCTACATGCTTCAGGCGTTACATCAAGCAGTGGAATCAAAAATAGAACTTCCGCCGCATATTTAACATATTCACATCTACGGTAAGCAGGGTTTTGATCATTAAAAAGAGAATAATTGAAATAGCGATGCTGATTGTTTCATATCTTTTCAGCAGCCACTAGCATGTCCGTATCGCTCGGATGAAGTGGCTCAATGAAAAAGGGAGGCGTATGAACATGACAACCATCTATTTAGCTGGTGATTCGACCGTTTCATCTTATCCAGATCGTCCTGTTCAAGGAGGATGGGGAGAGTTTTTACACCGCTATACAGCACACGGGGTTAACGTCGAGAACCGTGCCATTGGTGGAAGAAGCTCAAAAACATTCATTGAAGAAGGACGCCTTGATGACATATTGGCTGACATTCAGCCAGGAGACTGGCTTTTCATACAAATGGGGCACAATGATGCTTCCAAGGAAAAGCCTGAGCGGCATACTGATCCTTTCACGACATATAAAAGCTACCTGTCTCAATATATTCATGGAGCAAGAGCAAAAGGGGCAACACCACTTTTATTAACGCCAGTCGGCCGTTTTCATGAAAAAGACGGAGAATTTATCAATGATTTTCCTGATTACTGTGCCGCTATGAAAGAATTAGCCGATGAAGAAGAAGTTCTTCTCGTCGATTTAAATACCGCAAGTCTTCAGTTTTATCAAATTTCCGGTATAGAGAAAACGACCTCTTACTTTATGCTGTCAACAGGAATTGAGGATCGCACGCACTTTACAAAAGAAGGCGCAGATGCGATTGCAAGACTTGTTTCTCTTGAATTAAAAGACCTTGGTTTAACCATTGTGTGATGGATGACAGGACGAGTGAGCGCTCGTCCTGTTCTTTTTTTGCAGAAAGCTATTGATTCCCTTCACTAGAGTAGACTACAATAGGTACATATGATAATGAGAATCAATATCACTGAAAAATAGATCATTCGATGGAAAACTGGAGGGACTCAAATGACAGATCAGCTTGAATTGTTTGACGTCACCATTATTGGCGGCGGTCCAGCAGGCATGTATACCGCCTTTTATAGTGGGATGCGGGACTTAAAGACGAAGGTACTTGAGTACAACGAAAGCCTTGGCGGAAAAATCCTTCTGTATCCTGAAAAGGTCATTTGGGATGTCGGCGGTTTGCCGCCAACAAGAGGAGAACAGCTGATACAGCAGCTGGAAACACAGGCGAAAACATTTGAACCAGAGATTGCACTGAATCAAAAAATCACGTCATTCGAGCGAGATGAACATAATCACATTATACTGACGGCTGAAAATGGTGATCGTCATTTAACAAAGACCCTCATATTAGCGATGGGTCACGGCATTCCAGTTCAGCGGAAACTTGAAATCGAGCATGCAGACCGCTATGAAGTGACAAACCTTTATTACACTGTCCAGGAGCTTAAGACATTTGCAGGGAAGCGGGTTGTTATTTCAGGAGGCGGCGACTCAGCGGTTGACTGGGCCAATGCCCTTGCACCGATTGCTGAAAGTGTCACCGTCGTGCATCGCCGTGACATGTTTGGCGGACATGAGAAAAACGTCGCCAACATGAAGGCAACTTGCAAACGAATTTTAACCCCGCATGAACTAACAGAGCTGCATGGTCAAGGTGACAAAATTGATGCCGTCACCATTCAAAACATAGAGACAGGTGAAAAAGAACGAATTGAAACAGATGCTGTGATCGTTAATCATGGGATGAAAGGCGATTTAAGCGTGCTATCAGAATGGGGCCTCAAGCAAGGTGAATGGGGACTGATCGAGGTCAATGAAAAAATGGAAACCAATTTACCGGGCGTCTATGCGGTAGGCGACTTGTGTACACATAAAAGCAAGGTCCGCTTAATTGCTGGCACGTTTGTTGATGGAGTCAATGCACTGAATAGCGCAAAACTTTACATCGAACCAGAAGCCGAAAAAGTGGCATACGTTTCCTCTCATAACGAACGCTTTAAAGAGAAAAACAAAGAATTACAAACAGCTGGAGCTCGTTAATGAATATCCAGTCAACCATTGAAGTGCTAAAATTTTAGCACTTTTTTTATATGGAAGGAGAAAGAGAAAATGACAACCCGTACTCATACCATTCTGCGCATGAAAGAAAGTAGAGAGCGTTCTCTTTCTGTCAAACAAGCAGTCTCCTGGCAGACATCTTTCCCTATGTTCTTGACATGCGATGGATCTGTGAGAATTGAAATGGAAGGATTGCAATATCAGCTAAACGCAAAAGACAGTATGTTGATCCGCTCAGGTATAAACGTAATGCTCCAATCTTTATCCAACGAACAGATGGCGATTTATACGATCACATTTGATCAGTTTACCCTGGCAAATGATGCGCAAAATGAATTGGTTTTTAAGATGAGTTATGATGATCTGCCGGATAATGGAGCAATGGTCAAAGGCTCTGCCATGCTTTTTTCCTACATCAAACAAATGGAGATGAGTCAGTGCATCCAAGAACAGGAGAAAAGGCTGGAGGACATCATGCACATTTTTCACCGTCAATCCAAGCCATACACTGAGAAAGTGCATTATTCTATTGAAATGATTTTGCAGTATATGGCGCAGCATTATGAAAAAAAACTAACGAGAAAAGACTTAGCCCATAAGATGGGTTTTCATGAGAGTTATTTTTCGACCTTTTTTAAACAAAGTATGGGACTGAGTGTGACTGACTATCTTGCACAAATTCGAATAGATGAAGCAAAAAAACGTCTTCTGCAAACAGATGATCAAATTCAAATGATTGCGCGGCAAGTGGGCTATACAGACAGTTTATATTTCAGCAGGATATTCAGGCAGAAGACAGGAAGGTCCCCTAGTCAGTTCAGAAACAATCGAAGACCAGAGCGAATTGCTGCTTTTCAATTCGTCGGGTCATTGGCCGCGCTAGGCATTCGGCCTGTCTGCATTGACAAAGAAACCTTTCTCCATTCAGATATACTCAAAGATCAGCTGGCCGGTGCGCTGGTCATAGATGAACACACACCTGATGACGTATTCAAATCACTTCAATTAGATATAATCATTATTCCTAACTATTTTTATTCGAAGCCTGCGTTGATCAAACGGTTGGAGCGGATTGCCCCTGTCCTTGTTCTGCCATATACCGGTGGTCATGTTGTACAAGAGGTCTTATCTACAGGTCGTCTGTTAGGAAGAGAGAAAGAGGCAGATGATTGGGTGAAACGCTTCGAACATCTGAGTCAAAAGGCAAGAAATGATCTATCTTCCTTTAGGGAAAAAGGAGAGACAGTGGCGATTTATGAAATGAGAGGACACGACAAAGTGTATATGTGGTCCTATAATGCTAGAGGCGCCTTCTACCTTTACGAAACGCTTGATTTAAAGCCTCCGAAGACGATTCTAGAAGAAGTTCTTCTCCCCAATCAACATACAGTCATTCCTTTAGAAAGGTTAAGAGAATACGAGGCGGATCACATGTTTTTTATTGTAGGTGTTGAACATGGGTGGTATGACCAAATGGAACAACGGATGGAGGAAAGCGATGTTCTCCGTCAATTGTCCGCTGTGAAAAACGGAACCTTCTATCCACTAAAGCTAGAGGAGTTTCGATTTGATGAGGGGGAGCGGGTGCTTCATTTAATGAACCGATTTGTCTCCCGATTGACTCAGGAACCCAATCCAACAATTGTCCATATGTAAGTTGCGAGAATCCTCCATAGACCACTTCGTATGAGGTTGATAGAATACATGAGACTAGTAATTGATAACTATTCTCATTTGTATCAGGAAAATGAAGGAGGAATACTCATATGAAAAAAACATATTGGATATGTGCTGTCATCTTCATGCTGGTATTGTCAGCCTGTGGCAATAAAGAACAAGCCAAAACGGCAGAAACAAAGCAGCAAACGAAAACTATTGAGACTGTAAAAGGAAAAATCGACATTCCAGCAAACCCAAAACGCATTCTCATAGATGGATATTTAGGCAGTGCAATTGCATTGGATGTTCACCCTGTAGGTGCAACAACACAAGATTTAAAGAATGTACACCTGAAGGACAAGATCAAAGGGATAGAGGACATTAGTGACGAGCGTTCAGCTGAAAAAGCACTTAGCTTAAAGCCTGATCTAATTATCACCGCAGTACAGGATGAAAAAATCTATGATGTGTATAAAAAAATAGCGCCAACACTCGTATATCCTTACAATTCATTCAAAGACGCACATGAGGAAATCACAACTTTGGCTAAGGTGCTAAACAAAGAAGAGGAAGGAAAAACGTTTCTCGCCTCTTTTGATCAACGTATTGAAGCAGCTCGAAAAAAAGTAAAGTCTGCATTAAAAGAGAATGAAACAGTTTCCATCATGGGCGCATTTAAAAACGATGTGTATGTGTATGGGAACGGAATTTACCGAGGCGGACAGGCGCTATATCAACAATTGAAAGTGAATCCGCCAAAAGAGGTTGAAGATACAATTTTAAACAGTAAAACAGGCTATGAGGTACTCTCCTATGAAACCCTTCCGAAATATGCAGGGGATTATATCTTCATTGATGAATCCAATGGCGGGACATTTGATGAAAATAATTCCATCTGGAAGAGTTTAAAAGCTGTTAAAAAAGAGCAAACCTATCAACTGGATGCAGAATTCTTTTGGCCTTATGATCCCATTGCAGTCATGAATCAAGCTGAAAAGTTTGCTGATTTATTGACAGATTTATCTCATCATTAGGAGGTCTGTCAATTGTTTAAACGTTTTTTTTCATACTACAAACCTTATATGGGACTGTTTATATTAGATTTTTCCTGTGCGGTACTGGCTGCCTTACTCGAACTATCCTTTCCGCTAGCCATCAGTAAAGTGATGGACGATTTACTGCCCAATGGTAATTGGGAAGCCATTTGGTTCTGGGGCAGTTTGCTGCTCATTTTATATGTCATCAGTTCCACCATGCATTACGTTGTGACTTATTTTGGCCATAAGTTGGGGATCAATATTGAGACCGATATGAGGAATCAACTATTCTCTCATGTACAAAGAATGTCATTCCGTTTCTTTGACCAAAAGAAAACAGGCAAGCTCGTATCACGCATGACCAATGATTTAATGGATATTGGAGAGATGGCACATCACGGCCCAGAGGATTTATTTATCGCCATCATGACATTAACGGGCGCATTTGGTTTGATGCTATCGATTAACTGGCAGCTTGCGGTTCTCACATTTATTGTCGTTCCATTCCTGATCGGATTATCAGTCTACTTTACGAAAAAAATGTCTGCTGCTTTTGATAAAATGTTTTCAAGCATTGGACAATTCCATTCACGAGTGGAAAACAATATTAGCGGCATTCGTGTGGTGAAAGCCTTCGGGAATGAGTCACATGAAATGGATCGTTTTATCGAGCATAACGAGCAGTTTAGAAAAACAAAACTGACAACATATCAAATGATGGCACTGCATACAGCAGTGAGTCATTTACTCATTAAAAGTGTCACCGTATTTGGACTGGTGTGCGGTGCATGGTTTGTACTGCAAAAAAATATGACATATGGGGAATTTGTTTCATTCGTGCTATTAACAGGTATTTTCTTAGGACCCATTCAACAAATCAATGCAGTCATTGAAATGTATCCAAAAGGTGCAGCAGGCTTTAAACGATTCGCATCACTGATCGACCAAACACCAGATGAAAAGGATGATGAGGATGCAATCGAAGTCCATCAGTTAAATGGGAATATCATTTTTGAGCATGTATCTTTTCAATATGAATCAAACAAACCTGTTCTGCATGACATCAATCTTGAGGTCAAACAAGGAGAGAAAATTGCCATTGTCGGTCCATCTGGTGCTGGAAAATCGACGCTTTGTAATCTGCTTCCCCGGTTTTATGAATGGCAGGAGGGGAGTATTACAATTGATGGCATAGACACGCGAAAGATGACACTTGCATCGCTGCGCGCACAAATTGGTGTCGTGCAGCAGGAGATTTATTTATTTCATGGAACAATACGTGAAAACATCCAATACGGAAAACTGAATGCATCTGAAGAAGAGATTTGGCAAGCAGTAGAGAAAGCTCAGCTAATGGACTTAGTCAATAGTTTGCCAAAAGGACTTGATACGGTCATTGGTGAGCGCGGGATGATGTTATCTGGAGGACAAAAACAGCGTATCTCCATAGCACGTATTTTCTTGAAAAATCCGCCCATTTTCATTTTAGATGAGGCGACCTCTTCGCTTGATACCGAGACAGAGTCTTTTATTCAAGCATCACTAGAAGAGCTGGCTGAAGGACGAACGACTTTTATCATTGCGCATCGTTTAGCGACAATTCAGCATGCCGATCGCATTATCGTACTCACAAAAGAAGGCGTAAAAGAGCAGGGAAAACATGAAGAATTACTCAAAATGGATGGACTTTACCGTCGTTTATACGAAACACAATTTAGAATGTAACATTTCAAAAAGGGCTAAAAATCATTTTAGCCCTTTTTGATGTATAGAAAATGAGAAATTAACTGCGAGGCGCAAATAACATCACACTGACTCCAGCCAAACAGATCAAAGCACCCATCCAGTCATATAGATCAGGTGTTTTTCGATCGACCCACCAGCCCCAAAACACAGCAAGAATGACAAAAACACCGCCATAGGCAGCGTAAACCCGTCCGAAAGTCGGAAACTGCTGGAAGGTTGGAATGACGCCATATGCAACCAAGATGAGGCTGCCGGCGATCCCAAAGCTGACAGGTTTTGCTTCACGCAGCCAAAGCCATACCAAATAGCCTCCGCCAATTTCTGCTAAACCTGCTAATAAAAAAAGAACAATCGTCACCATCATATACGGACACTCCAATTTCTCCAATTTACACCCTATTATGACATGTGGAAAGAATGCGTTCTACCTCAATTGAATTGAGAGGGAGACGAGAGCTTGCTAAAATCAACTGATCAGAGAGTGGTCACACATGGATTCTTGACTTTTGTACCATAAGTGATCCAAATGGTTTGTTATGTCGTAAAGTAAATACATTCTCATGAGGAGCACACTTCCTTTTTCAGCGCTCTTTTTTTCTCCTTGAAAAAAGAGTAAAGTACAAGGTAGGCTTATTTCAGCAAATCGAGTGATAAGCAATACGTGAAGGATTTCATGATGGATGCGCATGCTCTTTCTCATGAAAAAGGAAGGAGATGACCATGGACACATTGCAAGATTTTGAGCTGTATCACAAGATCAAATATGATCGTCACAAGCCCTCGCTTGAAGTGCTGTACGATCGTTATGAACGTGTGTTATATTCGTTTATTTATAAAATGACTGGCAGCCGTGAGCTCGCGGAGGAAGTGCTTCAAGAGGTCTTTATCAAGCTCTGGCGCGGCATAGGAGAATATCATACGGATAAAGGGAAATTCTCCTCGTGGTTATTCATGATGTCACGAAACACGGCCATTGATCTCATAAGAAAGAACCGGAATGAAACGGCTTTGGAAGATGAGCATATTGAATATTTAGCCGATCATCAAGAAGATGTATCAAAAGAAGTGGAATGGAACGAGGAAAAACAAATCATACGTGAAGCAGTATCTACACTGTCAAAAGAACAGCAAGCCATCATAGAAGATGTCTATTTTAAAGGGATGACACAAAAGAGCATCGCGGAAAAGCTGGGCATCCCTATTGGTACGGTAAAGGGAAGGGTTCGATTGTCATTAAAGCATTTGCGATCAAAACTGTCTCGCGGAGGAAAGGAGGAAGAGGCATGACTCAGTGTAAACATCAAGTGATTGATTATTTCAACGGGCATTTACAAGGAGAAGAAAACGCGCAATTTGAAGAGCACATCAAGCACTGCTCAGCTTGCAAAGAAGAGCTTGAAGAATTGACATCGCTCATGTCTGACATTCCATTTCTAGCCGAAGACCAAACACCTCCGGCAGGGATGAAAGACCGTATTTTATCCCAGGTGTTTGAAGAAGAGACAGTAGAAGAAAAGAATAGCCATAGAAAAGAGCTCAAGGCTGCATCTGAGCCAAACGAAATCAAACCACTGAAAAAGAAACGAAACCAGTGGCTCCTACCGCTCGTTGCGGCATTGCTTCTTATTTCAGCAGCTGGAAATGTGTATTTCTTAACGAATGGAAAAGAACAGGCGGAAGAACCTGTCAGAGTTGTTGCCACAAAATCACTGGCATCGTCCGCATCACCAAAAACGACAGGTGCTTTTTCAGTGATAGAGCATAACGGCAAAAAAGAACTTGTTGTGAGTGCAGATGGCTTAAAGGGTCAGCTTGATTCATCTGCTGTTTATCAAGTGTGGCTCATTAAAGGAGATCAGCCGGTGCCAGCCGGTGCCTTTAAAACAGATAACAAAGGGGAAGGAACCGTCACCTATGCGTTATCTGAAAAAGAAGCAAGCGAATCATGGGATACCGTCGCTGTTACCCTTGAACCAAAAAAGGATAACAAGCTTCCGCAAGGTCCTGTCGTACTAAGCGCTGCTTTTTAAGTTTGATTCATGAAAAGGATGCCTTCTTGAGGCATCCTTTTTTGATAGCGAAGGGGAACATTTCGGCCAATGAAACGTAGTACATATGGAGGTGAAACAGATGAAAACATCCATAGAAAAAGACCTATTTCTCTTATCAGTTAGACACGCATTGATTGCCTGTTATTTTTTAGTGTTTCCGTTCGTTGCACAAGTCCTTTATACCCCGTCACCTTTATTGATCGCCCTCATCGCTCTTTTTATGATTCATAACCTAACAGAAAGTATCATTTGGTTCTACAAATCGAGAAAGATTAGAAAGCACCAGTCTGGTGATCTATCAAAACGCTGGCATGTCTTTAGCCAGCTCGTCCAAAGACTTGAACAGCTCATCATCCTCGGTTTTATAATTCTATTGATTAATGAATGGATACAAGGAAGGGCGGATCTATCTACACTCTCATTCACTTTTTTCCTATTGATCGTTGTTTTTCTGCAGCACATTCAGTTTTACTACGTTCAGCTGTTTTTTAAATCCAACAGCTGGTTCACTTATGTTCCTTCATTGCAAAAGGCACGTCCTTCATACATGGCGAGAGAGCGAAAGGCCCTGAAAAGGTCATAAATGTGCCATCACTCGTTTGATCCAGCCATAAACATCAGAAAATTATGATAAAATGTGGAAAGAAAGAATGGAGAAAGGGAGTGCGAGCGAGTGAAAGCAGTTGGACTATTGGAGTATTTGCCGATTGAGCATGAGCAAAGCCTGATGGATCAGGAGGTTGAAAAGCCTAAAGTGTCTGGCAGAGATGTACTGGTGAAGATAGAGGCTGTGTCCGTGAATCCAGTTGATACAAAGGTGAGATCACCGAAGGATCAGAAGGAGAAAAAACTGAAAATTCTAGGCTATGATGCAAGCGGTACGGTTGTTGAAGTAGGTGAATCGTGTACATTGTTTCAGCCAGGTGATCACGTATACTACGCGGGAGATATTACGCGTCAAGGGTCGAATAGTGAATATCAGCTTGTGGATGAGCGTATTGTGGCGAAAAAGCCTGCCAATCTATCCTTTGCAGAAGCCGCCGCGATGCCCCTTACAACAATTACGGCTTATGAGGCTTTATTTGACCGGATGCATATGAAGCGGAATGCTGAAGGCTCAACCTTGCTGATTATTGGTGGTGCAGGCGGTGTTGGGTCTATCGCCATTCAACTAGCCAAATTAGCGAAGGCAACTGTGATCGCTACCGCATCAAGACCAGAAACAAAAGAGTGGTGTCTGTCATTAGGAGCCGATCATATCATTGATCATCATCAGCCGCTTTTAGCGCAGCTCGAGGAAAAAGGAATAGGCGAAGTGGATTTTATTTTATGCTTAAATGATACAGATGGACATTTCAAAGGCATGGCAGAAGCTATCAAACCGCAAGGCACGATCTGTACCATTGTCGAAAACGAGCACAACCTAGACATTCAATTACTCAAAAATAAAAGTGCGGCATTTGTATGGGAATTCATGTTCACACGCCCTATGTATGAAACAGCGGACATGATCAAACAGCATGAGCTTTTGACAGAGGCGGGTGAGTTATTTGAGCAGGGAAAAATAACGCATACCTTAACAAAGGTTCTCAGTCCGATTAATGCTGCTAACTTGAAGCAGGCACATCAAACACTTGAGCAAGGTAAGATGATTGGAAAATTTGTGCTTGAAGGATTTGAGGGAGGAGAGAGCGTATGACGTCATTACAATATCCGATTGGCTTATATGAACCGGTAGAAACAAAAACGAAAGCCCAGCTTGAAGCATGGATGGATCAGCTGGCTGCAATCCCCGAAGAGTATGAAGCGGTGACCGCACCGCTGACAGATGCTCAGCTTGATACACCTTATCGGCCGGGAGGATGGACTGTTCGTCAGCTCATTCACCACGTAGCAGACAGCCATCTGAATGCATACTTACGATTCAAACTTGCTCTCACAGAAGATACACCGGACATACGTCCATATGATCAGGAGGGATTTGCCTCACTTCCTGACAGCAAGGCGCCCATTAGTTTATCTCTGCCTTTGATTAGCAGTCTGCATCGCAGGTGGGTCACTTTACTGCGGGGAATGTCAGAGGAAGACTTCAACGCTTCTTATTATCACCCTGCCGATCAACAAACGGTGTCCTTATATGATGCAACGGGAATGTACGTCTGGCATTCAAAGCATCACCTTGCCCATATCACGGAATTAATCAAAAGAAATCAGTGGAATTAAAGGAGTAAACGCATGTCTGGAAGAAGAATTGTCGGCGCCATGTTTATTTGTATGGCTGCATTGTTTTATTTAGCGAAATATGTTCTTTTTGAGATACGCTATAGTAACAGCTTAGGCTCAGAAAGAACGATTGAGGAACTTGAACAGCTGCTCCCTGGCGGTACGTGGATCAGCATCTTTTTTCTCATCATCGGTTTAGCCTATCTTTTATGGGATGACAGGGAAGTGATTCGTAAAAATCTTATCACCCCAGATCGACAAGTAGAAGAAACAAAAAAGACGGACTCCAAGTGACCGTCTTTTTTCCTTTTCTTTTGTTAGCCGCGTTCAGGACGCAGTGCTTTTTCTAAGATAGCAAGGCCTTCATTGACTTTTTCTTTTTCCTCGTCATTGAGCCGCTGCAGGGAATTTTTGATTTTTTCGTGTCCTTTTTGATAAATGCTTCTGAAAATATTTTTCGCTTCCTCTGTCAGCTCTACAACAATGATTCTCCGGTCACGCTCAGAGTGCTTTCGCACGACAAAGTTAGACTGTTCTAACCGGTCAAGCAGACCTGTCATATTGGACAAAGAAGCGCCCATTTTTTCAGCGATTTCGGATACTTTGAGAGAGCCATGGTTATTGAGCAGCATGAGCACCTTCATTTGAGGCATACTCATATCAAGCTTCATCCATTCAGAAACATCTCCAAGACCTGCAGCTGTGAGCACTTTCATATAAAGAACCCATGTCTTTTTTTCCTCTGGAGATAGAATCTCTTCTTTTAATACGGTGGTGTCATGAATATTATATTCCACGCTTGTTCACTTCCTTTAAGCGGCTCTTTTTCTTTATATTACTGATTTTTACTTCTAATTGAAAGGTTCGTCAAGCTTTTGAATGTTAAACTGCATGAATTAAGTGGTATTTGTTGTATAATAATGGTCAGTTGAAATAATTGAAGCAACCTAGAAAGTTGGGAAAAACATGTGGAACAAAAAAACGGGTATGACGGTCTTAAAAATGCTTTTTCCGATCGTGATTATCCTTGTCTTGATCTTTGTCGCGAAGCAGGAGCTGAGCGGACTTTCCATTAAAAAGACGTTTTATATTATTGACAGCTTGAACCGAATGGACTTGTTTATTCTTGTTTTTCTTGGACTTGTCGCGGTTTTATCGATGTCCTTATATGATTTTATTTTACGAAAAAGCCTGAATATGCCGATCAGCGGCTGGAAAACGATTCGCATTTCCTGGATTGCGAACTCCTTTAACAGCGTTCTTGGATTTGGCGGTCTATCAGGAGCAGGGCTTAGAACGCTTCTCTATAAGGAGTACATAACAGATACGAAAAAATTGCTGAAAGGCATTGCCCTTTTGACTTCCTCTGTCCTTTTGGGCTTATCTATTTTCAGTGATTTGATCTTGGTCAGGGTGCTTCCTGTTGAAAGTATTATCAGCCAGGAGCCGTGGCTATGGGCATTTGTCATTATCTTTGCCTGTATTGTACCGATTTATATCGTCATGGCATCCCTTCGAAAAAGCTCGATTGAGAGCAGTGAAAATGGACTGAAACATCCAATTTACGCTTATATCGGTGCATCGTTTTTAGAATGGCTGGCAGCTGGTCTTGTCATGTACATGGCTGTCGTCTCTATGGGAATGAATGTCGATGTCCGAATTGTATTAGGTGTATTTGCGATTGCGTCAATCGGCGGTTTAATCAGTATGGTTCCGGGCGGATTTGGTTCGTTTGACCTCATCTTTTTACTGAGCATGCAGTACATTGGTTTCGATAAAGAAATGGTGCTGACGGCGCTCGTCTTGTACCGCTTCGTGTACTCAATCTTCCCGTTTATCTTAGGGCTTTGTCTAGCTGCTTACGATTTAACGGGAACGACACTTAGACGCCTTGAAGGCAATCCGAAGATGGCGCCTGCCATTGAAACAACGAACGTCTTAATTGTTTTGCACCGTGCTTTATTAATCCGTTTATTGTACGGATCATTATCGATTTTAACCTTTGGAAGCGGCTTGCTTATCATGGCGTCTGTTGTGCTTCCGGTCGATCGATTAGGTGTGATTACCAGCATTCCGCGCTTTCTGTTATCGGGATTTAATGGTCTTTCTTTAATGTTCGGAATCATTCTGATGATTTTGTCCATTGAAGTGTATAAAAGAACGAAAAGGTCGTACGTGCTGACAATGATCTCCTTAGCAGGCGGTTTTGTGTTCACTTTGTTAAAGGGATTTAACCTCAGTCTGATCTTTATTTTGCCAGTCATCATGGCTGTGTTTTTCTCTCTTCGGAATCAATTTGTGAAGCAGCAGGCACCTTATTCCTTGAATCAGTTTGTGGCGGCAGCCGCTGGTTATTTACTCGTGCTGTTTAACTATAATGTCATTGGCAACTTTATTTGGACAAAAATCGGGCATTTCTTGAGTAAGGATTACTTGGTGCATAATGAACGGCATATCACGATGACAAGCATGATCGCTCTCATCGGTGTACCGCTTTTCTTCTTCATTAGTAAATTGATCTTTAATAAGAAAGCATTTCCGATTGGAGAAAAAGCAGATGAGGAAAAACTAAAATCGTTTTTAGAAGAAAAGGGCGGAAATGCTCTCAGTCATCTTGGCTTTTTAGGCGACAAAAAACTATTTTTCTCAAGTGATGGAGAAGCGATGCTTCAGTTTGGGCGAATTGGGCGCTGCGTCATTGTGCTCGGAGATCCATCTGGACGTGAGGCGTCTTATCCGCTTGTACTTGAAGAGTTTTTAAAGGAGACAGAAAAAGCCGGCTACCGCGTTGCTTTTTATCAAGTAGAACGAGAAGGAATGGCTCTCTATCATGACTTAGGCTTTCACTTCTTTAAGCTTGGGGAAGAAGCCATGGTCGATTTAGAAACGTTTTCTCTGTCAGGTAAGAAAAAATCAAATTTACGAGCTGTGGCGAATAAGTTTGAACGAGAAGGCTACACCTTTGAAATGCTGGAACCGCCCTTTTCGGATGAGTTGATCTCAACCTTAAAACAGATCTCTGACAGCTGGCTCGGAAAGAAAAAAGAAAAAGGATTTTCGCTCGGTTATTTTCAAGAAGACTATCTACAAAAGGCACCGATTGCAATTCTAAAGGATGAACAAGGGCAGATCATTTCCTTTGTATCATTGATGCCGATGTATCAAGAAGGGGAGATTTCCATCGATTTAATGCGTCATATGCATGATGCACCGAATGGGATGATGGATGCGCTGTTTATCCACCTGTTTCAATGGGCGAAAGAAAAAGGCTACAAATCGTTTAACATGGGAATGGCACCTTTATCGAATGTAGGGACGTTCCACCAGTCCTTTCTCACGGAGCGTTTGGCAAGTGTCATTTTCAACAATGTCAGATATATGTACAGTTTCAGCGGCTTACGGTCGTTTAAACAGAAATATAAGCCTGAATGGCGCGGGAAATATTTAGCGTATAAAAAGAATACGTCACTTCCTGTCACAATGGTGCTTGTCACCAAGCTGATCGGGATGGACCCCAATCGAAAGCGGCGTCCATAAACCAAAAGACCTTTACCTTTCACTAGGTGAAGGTTTTTTTAGACAAAAGAATAGCAAAAGTGGTAAAGTTGAAGGGTAAGGGGGATGTTCATATGACATTAAATGAATGGTTTACAAAGGGATTAGCTGAACGTACATATGTACACAATATGGAGAAAAACCGGGAAAATCTGCTCACGGTGTACAACCAGTACGCAATTCATCAAAAAGAAAAAGAACTGCTGCAAAAGCTGCAAAAGAAAAAACTCAGAGCGCTTGTCATCACTGCGGATTGGTGCGGAGATGCGATGGTCAATGTACCGATTTTCATGCGTATTGCAAATGAAGCACTCATTGATGCGCGCTATTTCATTCGGGATGAGCATCTAGACCTGATGGATCAGTATTTAACGAACGGGACCGCAAGATCGATTCCGATTATCGTCATCATTGATCAGGATGGGAATGAAGTGGGGAAATGGGGACCTCGCTCAGCAGAAGCACAGCGCTTTGTCGACGAGAAAAAACCGGACAAAGATGCACCTGATTATGAAGAAGCTTTTCAAGTATTTGCGAAAGAAGCCGCACATCACTATACGACAGACCGCTACTTATGGAAAGATATTGAGAAAGAAATAGTAGAAGTTTTGGCAAAAATATAAACCAAAAGACTACTTCGCCGCAATGGGAAGTAGTCTTTTTTTATCTTGTTTTTGCGTTTTACCTACAAAACCACCGCATAAAGATGTAGAAAACCGCAGAATTCTATCAAATACCGCAGAAAACCGCAAAGCACCACGATTTTCCCAACCACTTTTAGTTGAAAAACCTCATATATGCCATGAAATCAATGATTTTGCCCTTATCCAAAGGCTCATATAACGCACAACGGTTGGCTTTTTCCCAATACAAGAGGCCCAGCAACTATAGTAATCTAGTTGTAATCTCCTTTGAACGAACTAAAAAAATGACGGAAAAGGACAGGCGATCAATTTATGAAAAAAATCATTTATCTCGATCAAGAAAAAAAGAAGCTCGCTGAATCGAAAAAAAGAGAACAGCGTTCCATTAAATCACTGAGGCTGCTTGTGTTTTATGACGGACAAAGCCCTGCATGTGCAAAAACGATTGATGTGTTAAGATCACTCGATTGGAAAAATCGGATTCACTTTGAATCCTTTAGACACTCGCAGCTGCTCAGGCTGAATAAAATCAGTGAAGAGAAGGCGGAAAAACGAATTGTGTCTATTTCCCTAGCCAAAAATCAAAAGAATTCAGGGATTTATACTTGGCTGCGTATGGCTTGCCATATCCCTGCTTTATGGGGAACGGTCCCATTCATCGTGCTCAGTATTTGGCTTGGCTTTGGACAGCATGCGTACGATTTCTTTGCAAAAAGACGGTATATTCATTCTGTCAAACGGGTGAACCATCATGATACAGATCAACAAGAGACCATTTAAAAAATAGAAAAAGCATGACCTTCGATCGGCAGAAGGTCATGCTTTTTTGTAATAGGGAAGATATACTGTTAAATGATCTAACAGTTTCTTTGTGTAGGACTTATAGGCCTGCTCATCAAGCTCAGCACCTGCATAGGTAAGCAAGGTTCTAAGCGCAAACAAATATTCACTGTGCAGCTCATTGTGTTCAAAGTAAGGAAGGGCTGCTTCGACCAAATAGGTTTTCAAATCAAGAGGGTTTTCCTCAATCATCAATTTATAGATTTTGATCATATATAAACAGTTTGGCTGAATACGAGGCTGTTTTAACAGCTCGTGTATGTAGGGAAGTGCTTTTTTGCGGTCATATTCAGCATATAGTGTCGCAATTTCATATAGCGTTTCACAGTAACGATCTTCTATCTGTTCTTGATTAAAGTAATTGAGTGAATCTAGTAAATAAGGCACAGATGAAGAGAAATCACCTTCACGTTTTAAGAGCACCCCGTAATAAAAATACGCGGACATTTTAATATAGGCATCAGGGTGAAGGGACGTGTGCAAAATCACTTCCTTTATATATTTTTTCGCAGTTTGATAGGCTTTTAGTTCAAGTGAGATCACGCCGTGAATGAGTGTACAGTGAATAATCCGCTTGAAATTGTTCTTTTGTCTATATAAATCCATCGCTTGATGTGTCGCTTCAAGTGCATCACCCAGCTGTCCCATGTTTCCAAGTGCTTTTGCATAGTGATAATACAAATCACTTTGTTCGACTGAAGCGTAGGAAAAGCAGCTTTCAAGCTTTTTCAGCCCATCTTCAAGCTGACCAATTTTAATTTGATGAATGCCGTCAAGATATTCAAAAATTTCTTTTTCCGTTTCAATAAAGGTTTTTTCGAATTTTTTGAGCACGCGGTGTGTTTTTAAGGCAAGCGGCTGTTTATCCGTTAATAAATAAAATTGAAATAAGGACAAATGATACTGAATGCCTAAATCGAGCGAAAAGAACTGCTCCTCATGCTGAATAATCATTTCTGCATTTTGTTCAGCCTGATCGAGAGCATAGAAATACATATTCATTTGAAACTCATCCAAAAGTGACAGTAGATGACGCGCCTTTTGTGACAGCTTTTCTTGGCTGATGCCAAGCCGTTCAAGCAGCAGATTGATCGTATCTTGATTGGCCTCCTTTGAGCCATTTTCAATTTTACTTAAATGAGAGACAGAACAAATTCCTTCTGCCAATTCAGATTGGGTCATATTTTGTTTATAACGGTAGAGTTTAATGATTTGTCCAATATTGATTTTCATTCCATTCAGAAGCCTCCCTTCCAATCATGGTTGAAAGCCTTTTGACAAAAAAACAGATCAGATAAAATGGTAATACTTGATAATCATTTCATCATCTTGGCTTTTTTCTCAAAATTTGTTTAAAACGTAATATGATTGTAACATTACTTGAAAAAGTCAAACAACTATTTAGCAGACGGGGAGGAGGGATACTTGATTTGCAACTGCACGAGATGACGTTTATAATGTGAATGAGAATCAATTTCAATTAAGTTGATTGAAAGGATGACATATATGCCAGAAACGAAACAACAAACAGAAGCGTTAACGGTTCGAGACGCTGTCAGATATAGACGATCGATTCGAAAATTCAAAGACACACCGGTGACGATTGAGCAGCTTCAGCCGTTATTAGAGGATGCGGTCTATGCACCGAACCATAAAATCACGGAGCCGTGGCGCTTTTTATATGCGGTGACGGAAGAAGCCAAAGCGACTTTTGTAGAACGCTTCATTGCTTTCTTTCAGCGCAACAATCCAGATGCAAAAGAAGAAAAAATCAATCATTACAGAGATTACTTCTCCAAGGTCCCAGCGCTTTTACTTGTCGTACTAAAAGAAGACGAGAACCGTGTGGTGAGAAATGATGATTTTGCCGCCGTGAGCGCGCTCATTCAAAATCTTCAGCTGCTTGCGTGGGATCAAGGGATCGGTATGGTATGGAAGAGCGGACGTATTTTATACGACAAAGGCTTTCAACAAGACATGGGATTAAAGGAAAACGAACGGTTTGCTGCGATCCTTCATATAGGTTATCCAGAAGAGGTGCCTGAGGAAAAATCACGTCAGAAAGCATCAAGTCTTCTTACTGAAATCAAATAAAAGAAAAGCAGACCGCTGAATAAGGTCTGCTTTTTTACTTATTGTTTTTTGGCGCGCTGATCGGCTGCTTTCATACGTGCCATTGCTTTTACGTCATTCGGATCTGCAAGTTCTTTGGAAAATTCAACATATTCGCCATCCGTCTCTTGTGCCGCGAGCTCGTGGTTGGATTTTTTGTGTTGGTCTTTTTTCAAAGCCTTTCCCTCCTTTACAAGATCACTTTAGTTATGTGCTTGTTGGAGGGGAATATCCGTCTTATTTGTTTCTTTTTTCTGCTGCTCTTTCCGCTTTTTTGAATTCCTGCTGATACAGGACTTCCTGGGTTTTCTTCAGTTTCGAAGTTGGCTGGTGTTCTTTTTTCTTCATCAAAATCGCCCCCTCATATCATTTCTAATAGGATGGGTGTTTTTGACAACATTTATTCCTTAGAATGCAAAATCGCTTCTTTTAGTTCAGGATGCAAAAAGTCATAAGAAGAAAGCAGTGCCTTTTTCGGAAGAGCACGCTGACCTTCTAAAACAAGTAATGACATTTCGCCAAGTATCGTTTTCATCGCAAAAGATGGGACCTTCAGCCAATGAGGACGGTGAAGGACAGAGGCGATGGTTTGTCCGAGCTGTTTCATTTGAACAGGATTCGGAGACGTGACATTAAGTGGTCCTGAAATGTCGTCGTTTTGAATGGCATAATGAATGAGGTGTGCCACATCCTCGACATGTACCCATGAAACCCATTGTGTGCCAGAGCCCATGGTCCCGCCGGCAAACAGCTTATATGGCAGTGCCATCAGTGGCAGTGTCCCTTTTTCTCCTAACACGACGCCAAAGCGTGTGTAGACCGTACGAATGCCGAGGGCTTCAATCTTTTGTCCCTCAGCCTCCCAAAGCTTTGATGTATGACTTAAGAAATCAGTATCTGCAGGAGGTGATTCCTCCGTAAAATCTCCTGTTTGAGATGTGCCATAAATTCCGACAGCACTTGCTTGAATCAGCACAGATGGTTTCGATTCCTGCGCTTCTATAATGCGTCTTACTTCTTGTGTTGATTTGAGACGGCTGGAGAGGATGCCTTCTTTTGCCTTGTCTGTCCAGCGTGTAAAAATGGATTTTCCAGCAAGGTTAATCCATACATCGATGGCAGGCAATTCATGCTCAGGCGCAGCACCTTCGGTCAGCCACTGCACATAATGTAAATGATTTTGTTCGGATTCCTTTGGATTTCTTGTTAAAATATATAGATGATGTCCCTCAGCAGCGAGCACTTTTGTGATATGCTGGCCGATAAAACCGGTTCCTCCGGTAATGGCGATATTCAATTGACATCTCTCCTCTCATATACATACCTATATCTTTCACGATTTTGAATCAGAAGAAACATCCTGACTGTTTTGGAAAAGGAGTGATCACAGGATGCCCTATATTACAAAAATTTCTGCTCAGAAAAACAATACAGAGCGGGTAAACATCTTTCTTGATGAAAAGTACGCCTTTAGCGTTGATTTAGATGTGCTCGTCCAGCACGATTTGAAAAAAGGAAAAGAGCTGGACGAAGCAGATATCATTGAGATTCAATTCGGTGATTCGGTGAAAAAAGGATTTCAGCAGGCCGTTGATTATTTATCCTACCGAATGAGATCAGTGAAAGAAGTCACCGATTATTTAACGAAAAAAGAAATCCCTGCACCTGCTATTAGTGAAATTATACACAAATTGAAGCATTATAAGTATGTAAATGATCTTGAATTTGCAGAAGCCTATGTCAGCACCCACCGGAAAACGAACAGTAAAGGACCGTCCGTCTTAAAAAAAGAATTGAAGCTCAAAGGCATAGACGATGACACGATTGAACAGGCGCTATCGCAATACCCTGATGACCTACAGCTCGAGGAAGCTGTAAAGCAGGTGCTCAAGCTTGTCAAAAAAGAAAAAAATCGTTCTGCAAAAGAGATCGAGCAGCGCATCAAGCTGCAGCTGCAGCGAAAAGGATTTTCGTTTGAGATCATTGATAAAGCCCTTCAAGAAGCCTATGATGGACAAGAAGAGGAAAAGGAAGAAGAAGCCCTCCTTTATATGCTGGAGAAGGCAAAACGCAAGGTAGGGTATGACGGATCATTTGAAAAGAAGATGAAAGTGAAGCAATTTTTATTCAGAAAAGGCTTTGATCTCGATACAATTGATCACGTTTTAGACAAAGGGGAATGACAGATGGAAAAACGCTATAGTGAGATGACAGAATACGAATTAAAGCAGGAAATTGCCACCCTTTCTGAAAAAGCACGAAAGGCTGAGCAGCTTGGCATTGTGAATGAATACGCAGTTTTAGAACGGAAAATCGATATGGCGAAAGCCTATTTATTAAATCCAGCCTTGATTCAAACGAAAACAACTTACCAAATCAAAGACACAGAAGAAGAGTTTTATGTAGAATATCTAAATGGCGTTTTTGCGTGGGGATACAGAGTATCGGCTCCAAATAAGGAAGATGCCCTGCCGATTTCAATGCTGACGCAAAAGGACTGAGCCAGCGCGCGGACAAACCCTCGCATTTGCGCTTAGGCAAGAAGAAAAAATGCTAACATTTTAAAAAGGGACTGATCTTAGAGATCAGTCCTTTTCTTTACTTCGAACGCTGTTTACGGACGTTGTTCTGAAGTACGATGTCGTGCTGCGTTTGCTGCGTTTCTCCGTTGACCTGAGAGGCAGAATGCTTTGCATTTGCCCATGGTTGAGGGTAAGCGGTTGTCCTTAATTGAACAAAGTCTGCCATATACGATTTCCCATTTGAACTCATATCTCAAGCACTCCCTTTGGAAAAATTAGCGTTTCCCTGATGCCCTCATACGTTCCTGTGGACGTGTATTCGTTTCACCATTCGGCCGTTTAGAGGCATAAGCATCTGTAGCGCCTGGTTCGCCTTCAAACTTGTGATTTACCTGATTTGGAAAGCCTTTTGCTTTATTACGCATATCGATTCCCTCCAAACAATACAAATCATTTGCGTCTTTTGAAGACGTAAGGGTAGTATATGAAAAAAGAAGTTTTTTTAAAAAGGCACTTTCTGCTAGATGAAGGAGGAACAGGCATGGAACAATACTTTGAGCGACTAACAGAACAACTTATGGAAAAAAACAATATGCTGACATATGACGAAGCACGTACATGGGTAGAACTGCTTTGGAGTGATTTTGAAACGACTTATGCAAAGGCTGGCCGCAAGTATAAAGGACAGGAAACAACAGAACGAATTGTCCAAGAGTGGATCGAGAGCTACGGCGCGCAGCTGCATTTATTTCAAAATAAACAATCAAAGGCAAATGAGCATCTGCAACAAAACAATCGAGGGCTGCTTCACTAAAAGGTTGCCCTTTTACTTCTATTCATCTTTTTCAATCATTAGGAAAATATACAAATGAACAAATAACTTTATGACACAATACCCAGTCTGTGATCGAAATTACAGGCTTTTTACAATGATTAAACTTAAAATTACATTAAATTCATCTTACCGAAAATCACTGGAAATAAAACTCTGATATAATGAAACGATTGAAGACACATGTAATTTATGGATAATAAAAAAGGGTTTCGTTTTCTGACAAAAAAGGAATAATGAACATATCAGACTATATGAAAAAAGTGAAGAGAAGGTGCGATATGGAACGGGAACTGCTCTCTGTGATAATTCCTTCTTACAATGAAGGTGAAAACATCAGACGAATCTTTGAGGCACTCGAGGAAGAGTTTCGCGATTTTCATTATGACTTTGAAATCATCTTTGTGAATGATGGAAGCAAAGACAACACGCTACAATATATGAGAGAGCTCTCTCGCAAAAGTGCAAAAGTTAAATATATTTCCTTTTCGCGTAACTTTGGAAAGGAAGCCGCTATTTTGGCAGGTCTAGAACATGCAAAAGGAGCAGCTGCGATTATTATGGACGCCGATCTGCAGCACCCGACGTATTTAATTCAGGACTTTGTCAGAGGGTATGAAGAAGGTTATCATCAAGTCATTGCCAAACGGAATCGGAAAGGTGACAGCAAGCTGCGCTCATACCTGTCATCTATGTACTATAAGGTGATGAACAAGGTAGTAGAAGTGGACTTGCGTGATGGCGTCGGGGATTTCCGTTTAATTTCACGCCAAGCCATCGATGCACTGCTTCAGCTGAAAGAGGGAAATCGTTTTTCGAAAGGGCTTTTTTGCTGGATTGGGTTTGAAGAAAAGGTCATCTATTATGAAAATGTAGAAAGACAGCATGGTGATACAAAATGGTCACTGAAGAAATTATTTAACTATGGCATAGATGGCGTCATTTCTTTTAACAATCGCCCGCTGCGAATTTGTTTTTATACTGGCATACTAATCTTATTTCTCTCATTGATTTACATCGTAGCCACCTTTATTCAAATCGTCAGAACGGGCATTATAGTGCCGGGGTATTTTACTTTAATATCGGCTGTGCTGTTCCTCGGAGGTGTCCAGCTTTTGAGTCTAGGTGTGATTGGAGAATATATTGGCCGTATCTATTATGAAACGAAAAAGAGGCCGCATTATTTAATCCAGGAATCAAATGTGGTGGAACAAGAGACAAGCTCAAAGGAACAAGACCGAGTGTTAACACAGTTATTTAAATAACGTGGAGTCAAATAACCGGCAAGCACGAATCGCTTGCTGGGTTGTTTTGTTTCAAAGAACAGTGGATCTTTTGTGGAAAGGATTTAGATGATGAAACGTAGATGGATAATCATTGGAATGTGCCTCATTCTCGCTTTATTAGGCCACTCTTTTTTCTTATATGAATATACGCAAGGGCGGTACATGACAGGAGATGGAGACGGGATCTCGCAAATGCTCCCTTTTAAAAAGCTGCTTTACGATGAATACGTCAAAGGGAACTTCTTTTATTCCTATCAATTCGGGCTGGGCGGCGGTACATATACGCAATTAGGTTATTATTTCACAACGTCGACTGTCTTTATGGTCACAGTCGCTGTCGTCTGCCTGATGAATGCGCTCCATCTCATCCAGTCAACGGACATTCATTTCTGGGCAAATGCCGTCATTTGGCTGAGTGTGATCAAGCTGACGCTTATTCTTTTCATCGCTTACCGTGTGCTTCTTTCAATGGTTCAGCATAGGCTGAGCGCATTAACAGGAGCCGCAATCTACGGATTGTCTATTGTATATTTTCGGCATCAAACGTTTTGGGAGTTTTTCACCGACAGTATGATGTGGCTTCCGCTGCTTGTGCTTGGGGTTGAACGGATTTTCAAAACGGGTAAGCCGGCTTGGTTTATTGCGAGTTGCAGCCTGATGCTCATCAACAATTTTTACTTTGCTTATATTCATTTTATCTTTTTAGCGATCTATCTTGTCTTCAGGTATATTATCAAGCTGAGAAGTGAGGAGCAGGGATGGAAGGTATTCTGGACGCTGGCGGTCTCTACGCTGTTATCCTTTGGAATCAGTGCTGCCTTTTTTGTCCCATCTGTCTATGGATTTCTTAATAATATAAGACCTCCTTATGAACAAGCCATTCCTTGGTTCGAGCTGCATGATCATCTGCTGTTTACAAGCAGGGTGTATTTATTACCTGTGATCTTTCTCATTTGTATGTTCCTCGTTCCGCTTTACCGGAACAGGTGGTTTTTCATGTTTACATCAATCAGCGTTCTGCTCATTGTTTTTCACTACAGTCCAAAGATGGCGAGCGTGTTTAATGGTTTTTCAGCACCGCAGTACAGGTTTGAATACATTCTTGCTTTTACAGTTGGAGCGGTCGCAGCCATCACCATCAAGCATTTCTCGCAAATTGAGTGGAAGTGGAAAAAACGTGCGGTCTTAGGCGCTTGGATCGTGTTTCTTCTCGCAGTCATCTTATCAGAACGAGCAAAGGGAAATATGGATGTTGTTGTATTTACAGGCATAGGACTGCTTGTGATCAGCTTGTTTTTCCTTGTGATTCATGCAGAAAAACGCCAGCACCTTCGTCTCTTTTCAGCTGTGCTCATCGTTTTCAGCTTACTGACAGCAGGCGTGTATCAGCAGGGCTACTTATCTGAAAGAAGCAATATTAAGAGCGTATCAGATACATATCTGAATAGTGAAGCGTATGCTGGACATGAGCAAATGAAGCTCATTCAGCAGATTCAAAGCCGCTCCTCAAAAGATCCGCTTGCCCGGATTGATTGGATGAATGGCGTGCGCAACAATACCCCGTTATTTGAAGGCTTTCAAGGCATGAGTGCGTATTCAAGTATATTGAATCAGCATTTGCTCAATTTCTACTGGAATGACCTGCAAATCGATATGGGACGTGAAAGTGTCAGCCGTTATGCAACAATGGGGGACAGGGCGAATTTATACAGCCTGACCTACGGAAAGTATTATATGAGAGACAATACGATGCCTTACTCACCGCCAGCTTATTTTAAGCCAATATTGGAAAGCGAGCATTATAAAGTGTATGAAAATACACGGCCGCTGCCATTTGCAAGAACAACAAGCACGATTTATTCAGAAGAATCCTTAAAAAATGCCTCAGCACTTGATAGGGAGCATGCGATGCTGCAGGGTGTGATTTTAGACAAAAAAGGAAACGCTGAAATTGAGCATGCGCCAGATCGAGTCAAGGATACAAAGATTCATACGGAACAAGCCGTATACGAACACGGCGTGCTTGATGTATACGGAGAAACAGGCGGTCTGAATATCACGCTGCCAGATGATATGGCCCGCGCTGGGGATGTGTATGTGAGCTTTTATGTGAAGCGGACAGACCGGAACGAAGGATTTCAGTTATCCGTTGACAACTACGTCACCTCACGAAAAAGCAATACATCCATCTACAAAACAGGCGTCAATGAAGTGACGATTCGAGTCCCTGCGGAAAAAATCCTTTCCATTCGAGTACCAAAAGGGACGTATGAACTCAATCAACTGAGGCTGTATCAAGAGCCTTACCGCATTCTAGAAAAAGCATATGAAAAAGAAAAACAGGATAATGGCAGCCAGCAGGTAAAGCTCGAAAACAACCGCTTTACGATTTCATATGATAACAAACGCGGCGATGATTATATGATCTTGCCAGTACCATATGAAAAAGGCTGGGAGCTCACGGTAAACGGGAAGCAGACCGATATTGAACAAGCCAATTACGCCTTTATCGGTTTTCCAATAGAAAAAGGCAAAAACGAGATTGTGCTAACCTACTATCCGCCTTATATGAGAATTCTCGCGTTGATTTCACTCGTCAGTTTGATTGGTGCGATCCTATATGCACGGAGAAAACACAAGAAACACCACTTTTCATCATAAGTGGTGTTTTTTTTATCTTTCATCTCATACGTAAGTTTCTTCATCCCATTCAATATTGTATTCGTTCATTTTTTTATCAATATCGTTTTGAATACTCATGTGCTGAAATAGCGCATTCAATTCTTCTGTCCTCTTTCTTCGATCCTGTTCATAATAATAGAACGCATCTCGATAATCATGATCCCTCAGCATCTTTGCTATGACCATCGCATCTTCTAGACTATACGATGCTCCTTGACCAACAAAAGGATTAGCCGTATGTACAGCATCACCTACAAGAACAACGCGTCCTTTTGACCACACAGAGAGATTCTTGATTTCATAAATACTTCTTGGGAAAAACATCTCTGTATGATCGATAATGTCATAAAGGTGCTTCGGAATATTCCAGCCTTCCATTTGTTGATATAATAACTGTCGAATGGTTTCTTTATTGGCTTTCTCAAAATGTTTTGTAGGTAACTTCTCAGGACACTGAGAGAAAGCTTGCCATAAAATATTCATTTTATTTGTTGGATGCGCTTTTCCAAAAATGAATTGAAAGTTTCCGTCATTGTAAAAATAACTTGTTGCCTCATCCAATACAAAATCCTTCACAAACGATACCCCTTGAAGTCCCCAAAAACCGCTATAGTCTAATTTAGCATTAAACGCAACCGCTTCTCTTGTTTTCGAAAAAGTTCCATCTGCTCCTATTACAATATCACCTGTTATCACAGTTTCATCTTCAAAAAGAACCTGAACGGAATGAGGCTGCTGTTTGATCGAGGTTACCTTTTTGTTGTATTTCACTTCTATTCCTTGGCGTTGCACTTCCTTTAAAAGAATGGTTATGATTTGTGCTCTCATGACGTTGATCAAAGGGGCATGATGATATTTTTCACTATGATTGTTAAAGATTGCTTCCACTTCATTTTCACTGTTTATTTGCTGGATTTTCTTTATCACGGTTGCATTTGCTATCACTTCATTTTTACACCCGATTTCATCCAAAATCTTTACCCCATTTGGAGACAGTAAAAAACCTGCGCCTGTTTCTAATTTTTCATCTGACCTGCTTTCATAAATCGTACTTTCCATTCCAGCCTTTTTTAAAAATAAAGAAGTAGCCAATCCTGCTACACCACTGCCGATAATGATCACATTTTGAGATTTCATCATTTTTCCTCCTTTTTTATAAACAGACCGGTCGGTTTATTTTAGTGCAAAAAAATAAGCTTTTTCATGTAGGACAGCGTATGACAATTCCCCCTTTTTATTTGGTAATTAAAGTATATGATAATATGTTATACATGATTTCGCAAGGATGAAACAAACCAATTTCTGATAAAACAAACATGGAGGGGATAACAAAACATGAACAAAGACACCGTGATAAAACACTATCAACACTCCATTGAATGGTTACAGTCGCTAACGGAATTAACAGACAAAGAGTGGCGCAGCGCCATCGCTGAGGGAAAATGGAGCATTGCTGAGATCATCGCTCATTTCGTTCCGTGGGATGAATTTATTTTACACGACCGTTTAAAGGAATGTTGGAACGAGCAAGCGTTACCGCAGGCGCCTGATGCGCTTGAAATGAATCAGCAGTCAGCCGAAAGAGCAAGAAAGGAAGAAAGAAGCGAGACGATTGGGCGATTTATTTCTGTCAGAACAGAATTACTTCAAGAAATGAAAAAAATCGAACCATCTCGCTGGAATGAACCTTTTTTTATTGGTCAAACCAAGTTATTAAGTTATTTCCAAGGGCTGATCGAACACGATATCCATCATATGAAGCAAATCACTAAGCTTCTTTCTCAAACGAAAACGTCGCATAATCAAACAAAAAATGAAACAACCAAAGGCTTAGGGCAAAGAGAATTTCCTCAGAAGTAGACAGTAAAATGCCGCCTACCAATTCATCTGATAAATAGACAGCACCCCAAATAAACAAGAGATGAATTGAAATGGCATAGAAAACGATGGAGCGTTTTTTGGAACGGCACTTTCTAACAATCCTCATGAGCACATGCTCCACATGCTCAAAGGATATCCCAAGTACCACATAGATGCCCATAAATAAAAGCATCGATAAAATCGATTGATAAAAAGCACCCGTTAAATGAAAGAACAGTACACAAAACAACAAAAATATGTAACAGACAGCCGACGCCGCCATGAGCCATTTCAGCCCTTGCCATAAAGCGTGAACAGATTGCTGCATAGGTGAATCAACACTCCTTTACATGAAGATACCTGCAAAAAGGACAGCCTTTTTGCAGGAAGTTATATGTTAATCCTCTTTTTTAGGTGCAGCGATCACAGGATGTTTTTCAGTATCAAGCAGTTTTAAGAAGTCTTCGCCTTGATCTAAATGATCAAGAACAAGCTGTTTCGGTGTGACCGCAAGCCACTGATTGAGTGAAATGTCTGCATAATGATCGCTCTTAAAGATTTCTAAGAAATAAAGCGGTTCGTCGCCTGTATTTTCTACATAATGCCCCATCGCAAATGGGACATATCCAACGTCTCCCGCCTGATAGTTGAAGGTTCTCGCATGTCCATCAGAAGCAAATACCGTCATTCGTGCTTTTCCAGAAATGAAATATTGCCATTCATCCGTATTTGGATGCCAGTGCAGCTCGCGAATGGCACCTGGATCAACTTTCACAAGAGCGGATGCAATCGTTTTAGACGCTTTGAAATTGGTAGAGTCCGCAATCCACACTTGTCCGCCGCTTGACGTAATCGGCTCTTGTTTTAACAGTTCATATTTAAAGGAATTCGGGACTTCTCCTTGCTCTGTTTTCACCTTGTCACATTCAAGGGAACCAGGAATTCCTTTTTGGAAAATATACTTTTCTTTCTCTGGCAGCTTGTCAAATTGCTCCTTTGTCATACCGAAGTTCTTGAGCACGACTTCCTCTGGCGTGTGGGCAAGCCAATCGGTTACTTGGAACGTACTATTTTCTGAGAATGACCCATCATCAAACACAAGCAAGAATTCAGCTCCCGGTTCAAGTGCTTGGATAGAGTGCGGCAGGCCAGATGGGAAGTACCACAAATCACCCTCAGTCACATCCTCTGTAAAATTGCGCCCCTCTGCATCAACCGATGTAATCCGGGCTTCCCCATAAATCATGTACGCCCATTCCGCTTCCTTATGCCAGTGCAGCTCACGAATCGCACCAGGCTTTAGCCGCATATTGACAGATGCAAGACTTTTAGAGATCGGCAGTTCGCGGACCGTTACCTCGCGGGCGTAGCCGCCTTTTTCTAAACGATTGTGTGTATCAGAAAAAGAATATTTCAGGTTGGAGACCGTTCCATGATCGGTTTCTGGCGGCGTGAGCATATCTGGATTTTGTCTGTCCCGCTCGAGATTACGTGGAATTTTGACCGTTGCTCCTTTTTCTCCTCGAATCGGCTGTGGTATTCCATTTTGCTTTTCACTCATGATAAAATCCCCTTTCAACATCGTATTGTGTGAGGTGACAAAAGGCCTTTCATTTCGCCCTCGTTTTCATAAGGTGAAACGAATCAAGCAGATGTCAATCTGATTCATCATTTTTTTGAGCAGCGACTAATCGTTGGATGAGCTTGCTTAATTCATCAAACTTTCGTTCAAAGCGTGTCAGCAAGTAAACCGTCAAAATGGCAGGAAAGCCAGCCTGACCGAGCTGCTTCAACCATTCCTCTGAAAAAAAGGTCTCCATTTGTCTCACCTCCCAGCGGATGCTCGTCTTCTATATAAGTGGTATGAAAGAAGAAAAAGGAAAGCAGAGGGGGAGAAAATGAATCATTAGACCCGTTTCACGAAGTTTACTTTTTTTAACTTTTGTCCACTTAATGCTAGTAGAGGGAACAAAGGGGAGGATGCACATGGATTATCGGCTGTTATTGAAAGCAAAATGGAAAGAAATCATTGATCACCCGCTCATTCAGCAGTTTTTAAGCAACCCGAAAAACGAGCAGCTGCTCCGGCAAGTCATGGAAGAGCCAAACGAGGAAAATGCCAAAAAACTAGATTCCGAGTTCAAACAGTTCTATCAGAAAATCCGCATCATCAAGTATATCTCCACAATGATACGCATCTTTTCAGTCGACTTTGACAAACGAGTAAAAAAGAAACAGCAGCGTTTTCCGCTCATACTCGATCATCCTGATACGCAAGAAGTGAAAGACCCTGTTCAAACAGATACGTATGAAGCCGTGCTCTTCAACCAGCAAGACCTAGGGGAGCACTTGCAAGATCAAACATTGTACAAGGCCTACCAGCAGCTCACAGACAAACAAAAAATGGTCTTAACCCAAATCTATGTCGAAGGCCAAACGATGAAAGAAATAGCCGATCAGTTAGGCGAAACAAGACAAAACATCTCAAACATTCACAAAAAAGCACTCAACAAACTAAAAGAAGAAACAGGGGGAGATGTCCGTGCACGGAGACAAAATCACCAATGGAGAAATGGAAGAACTCATTGAAACCTTCACACCCATGATCAAAAAGAAACTACAAAACACGGCATATCAAGAAAGAGAAGACCTCGAACAAGAACTCTATATCAAACTCATCGAAAAAATAGACCGGCTGATTTACCAAGAAGGACCTGGCTTTTGGGAGTTTATTGTGGAATATATGACGAAGTTGTAAAAGTGAAGCACAAAAAAAGACTCGCTCACACAGAGCCGAGTCTTAATTTTTTTTGCAGTTTTTCTTCACTGAAAATCCAGCCTGTATAGGAATTTTTGATTTGGTGGTCCATGTCGATATGGCAGATTGCGACAAAAGGATAATGACCTTTGCTGCGGTAGCGCAAATCAATGAACCGTACCTCATAATGATCCTTGTATTTATCCACTTCCCACCGGTAGACAGGGGAGAAGGAGAGAAAGGCTGAAATGTTTTCGTCTTGTTTGGCAATTTTCATAATCTCTGTGTCAGGGACCGGCACCCGGTTAAAGGTGTCTAAAATGACGACTTCTCCATTCATGCTGCGCCCAACATGGAAAGAGGATTTACATTTCACGGCAATGCGCCATTGTCTGAACTTCATTGTTGGCGAAATAATAATCTCTTCAATTTCATCGAATCGTGCACGCAGCTGACGTTTAATTTGTAGCTGCATAATGACCCTGACGATATAGTAACAGAAAATCACCGCATACAGCGTAATAAACGTATAGCCGGGATGTCCGCCAATCGCCCAAACGACTATGGCGACAAGGTGTGTAAAAAAGATAAACGGATCAAACGTATTAATGATCCCTAGCGCTACCCATTTCTTCGAAAATGGACGAATGGCCTGAGTGCCGTATGCGTTGAAAATATCAACAAACACATGAAGCACAACGGCTAATAGTGTCCATAACCAGAGGTGAAGTAAATTCGCCCCCGGCACAAATGGAAAAATCACAGCCGGAATCAGCAATGACCAGAACAGTACAGCCGGAATGGAATGTGTAAATCCTCGGTGATTTCTTATATAAACCGCATTATTTTTTAGTTTTAGCACAGTATCAATGTCTGGTGCTTGGGAGCCGGCGATGGTCGCGATCATCACGGCGTGTGCCATATGTGGATCTGCGCTGACGGCTGGATCTAAAAGTGCAAGTCCCCCAAGAGAAATGCCCATTACTACATGAGTACCAGTGTCCAATTGATTACCTCCTAGTTATCATGCTTAGGAACAATCATACAAAGTATACGTCTCCAATCAAGACTATGTGCAAAATCACTTTTGCTTTATCCCGATTTAATGTAACATGTTAACGTATCTACAAACAGTATACAACAAATAAGGTTCTATTCAGAACGTTAGCCCTCGGTCCAATGAGAAGGAGTATAGATATGAAAGACATTCAAGAAAAGCTGGACCGCAAAGATATTGCGGGCTTTCAGCATGATTTAATTGATTGGTATGAAAAAGAACAACGAACATTGCCATGGCGTGAAAATCAAGATCCATACCGCGTCTGGGTATCAGAAGTCATGCTCCAGCAAACGAGAGTAGATACGGTCATTCCGTACTTCAACCGGTTTATGGAGCAGTTTCCGACGGTGAAAGATCTCGCTTTAGCTGATGAAGAAAAGGTCATGAAAGCATGGGAAGGTCTTGGTTACTACTCAAGAGTGCGTAATTTACAGGCAGCTGTGAAAGAAGTATATGAATCCTACGGTGGCGTTGTCCCTGATACGAAAGAGCAATTTTCAAAGCTCAAAGGTGTAGGCCCATATACGAGCGGCGCAGTGCTGAGTATCGCCTATAACAAGCCGTATCCTGCGGTAGACGGCAACGTGATGAGGGTCATTTCTCGTATTTTGTCCGTATGGGATGATATTGCAAAACCAAAAACGAGAAATATTTTCGAATTTGCGGTCGATCAGCTCATTTCCCGGGAAAAGCCGTCAGAATTTAATCAAGGGCTGATGGAGTTAGGTGCGCTCATTTGCACTCCAACTTCCCCTGCCTGCCTCATTTGCCCTGTGAACATGCATTGCTCGGCCCTCGAGGAAGGCGTTCAGCATGAGCTCCCAGTGAAAAGCAAAAAGAAAAAGCCGACTGCAAAATCAATGGCAGCAGCGGTGTTATTTGATGACGCAGGCAACCTATATATTCATAAGCGGCCAAGTACAGGCCTCCTTGCGAATTTATGGGAATTTCCTAACATGGAAACCATGAAGGGAAGAAAAACGGAAAAAGAGCAGCTGATTGATTTCTTAAAAGAGGAGGCGGGTGTACAAGCGGAGCTTGGTGATTTAGAAGGCACCATTCAGCATGTATTTACCCACCTCATCTGGAATATCTCTGTTTTCTTTGGACGAGTTACCTCTGTATCTGATGACACGAAGCTGAAAAAAGTCACAACAGAAGAATTTGAGGCGTATGCTTTGCCAGTCTCACACCAAAAAATTTGGAAGCTGGCACTTGAGCAGCCTAGTCGTATTTAACCGTTGTACCGTGGGTATAATCAGCTTCATTTCGGTGCAATCCCCCGCGGTCTTCAATTTCAGAAATGATTTCTCGATACTTAGATTGCCCTTCTTCATTCAAATAAGGTAAAATTTGTTGGAAAGCATGATGAAAGTAAGCAAGCTCAGTATCTTTCCATTGATCCTTGGACATCATGCCAAGCTGGCTTAAATCGCGTCCGACATACATGAATGTAACCTCCTAATAGGAACTTTCCTATTAGTGTGAAGCGAATGAACGAAAACTATTCAAATCAGGAGATGAACCATAATGAGTCAACGTAAATGTGCATTAATTACAGGAAGCAGCAGAGGAGTAGGGAAAGAAGTGGCCCTTCGCCTCGCTGAAAAAGGATATGACATTGTCATTAACTATGCGAGAAGCAAAAAAGCCGCACTTGAAACAGCGGAAGAAATTGAAGCAATGGGTGTCAAAACATTGGTTGTTAAAGCCAATGTTGGCCAGCCTGAGAAAATCAAAGACATGTTTCAGCAAATCGACGAAACCTTTGGCCGTTTAGATGTATTTGTAAACAATGCGGCTTCAGGTGTTCAGCGTCCCATTATGGACCTTGAAGAAAATCATTGGGACTGGACGATGAATATCAATGCGAAAGCCTTGTTATTCTGCGGACAAGAAGCGGCGAAACTAATGGAGAAAAACGGCGGCGGACATATCGTCAGCATTAGCTCTCTTGGCTCTATTCGCTACCTTGAAAATTACACAGTAGTCGGCGTATCAAAAGCAGCACTAGAAGCTTTGACACGTTACCTTTCAGTGGAGCTTTCACAAAAAAATATCGTCGTCAACGCTGTATCAGGCGGCGCGATCGATACCGATGCACTTAAGCACTTCCCGAACCGTGAAGAGCTTTTAGAAGATGCGAAGAAAAATACACCTGCCGGCCGAATGGTGGAAATTAAAGACATGGTCGACAGCGTGGAATTCCTTGTATCAGGCAAAGCAGACATGATTAGAGGCCAGACGATTATTGTGGATGGCGGACGTTCTTTGCTTGTTTAAAAAAATCATGAATAGGATGTACACCTTCTGCACAAATTAATGTGCGTGGAGGTGATAATGATGGATCAACAACAAAACAAAACAAACGCACAACAAGTGAAGAAACAAAACCAAGCTGCTGCACAAGGTGGTCAATACGGCACTGAATTTGCTAGCGAGACTGACGCACAGCACGTAAAAAAATACAATCAAAAAGCTGAGCAAAACAAACAACAAAACAGCTAATCACTGAAACAAAGGAAAGCACTTCATATACGAATGAAGTGCTTTTCTTTTTGCCTCTCACCACCATCCGACAAAACCTGTAAAACCTCTACATAAACAGTCAAAGGATTTCCTCCTTCTTTCAAGAAATGGTATACAGACAAAAAGTGGATTCGATGAAAAGGGAGGAGTTAGATGTCTGATTTCGATCAGCTTGTAAAAGAACAAATGCAGCTCATGGATCAGCTGCTCGATGTGCAGGGAGAACTCGATCTATGCTTAGAAACAGAAAAACAATTGCTGCAGGATGAAAAAAAAGAAGAGTGGCATAGGCTTTGTGATCAGATCAAACAGAAACGTGAGGAACTGCAAAAAGTGCAAACCTTATTTAAAAAACAGACAGAAGAGGTCATCCATTCATATAAACAGATGGAAAAGAGTTCTAGCGTGATGTAATTCAGTGTGCCGTTCAATTGGGTTGAATGGCTTTTTCATTTCATTTTTTAATGATGTAACGGTATAATATAATAGAGACATGTTTAGTTGGGAAATTAGGTCTTTGGACTGTTAGGTTTGTTTGTTATAGAAAGTAGGGGAGAAAATATGGGCTATCCCAAGGAAGGAGAAACCATCCAAATTCAAAGCTATAAACATAATGGCTTGATCCACAGGATTTGGAATGAAACCACCATTCTGAAAGCAACGGAATTGTGTATCATTGGTGCAAACGACCGTACAATGGTGACTGAATCCGACGGCCGTACTTGGATGACGAGAGAACCGGCTATTTGCTATTTCCATGCAAAACAATGGTTTAATGTAATTGGGATGCTTAGAGATGATGGGGTATATTATTACTGCAACATCAGCTCTCCTTTTGCGACAGATGATGAGGCAATTAAGTATATTGATTACGATTTAGACGTCAAAGTCTTTCCAGACATGACGTACAATATTTTGGATGAGGACGAATATGCAGATCATAAGAGGCAGATGAATTATCCAAAAGAAATCGATAGTATCTTAAGAGAGCATCTGAATACATTACTGCATTGGATTCACCAGCGGAAAGGTCCGTTTGCTCCTGAATTTGTGGATATGTGGTATGAACGTTTTTTACATTATACAAAATAAGCAAGAGCATCCAAAAACCTGTTTGGCTTTTTAGGCTAACAGGTTTTTGACTGCGTACGGATAAGAGGCACTGATAGATTGGGAAGGAGATTTACATGGGGGTCATTAAACGCTACATGGCTTTTGTAACACCGTATAAAAAACAGATTGCATTAACAATGGTCATCGGGATGATTAAATTCTCGATTCCGTTAACATTGCCTCTGCTTTTAAAGTATGTCATTGATGATGTCATTCAAGGCTCGGGGTCTGCTGAAGAAAAGACATCAACTCTACTGATCATAATGGGAATCATGCTCGTATTATTTTTAGTGATGAGGCCGCCTGTTGAATACTATAGACAATACTACGCACAGTGGACAGGCAGTAAAGTATTGTTTGATATTCGGGAGAAGCTGTTCTCACATATTCAAAAGCTAAGTCTTCGTTATTATGCCAACACGAGAACAGGAGAAATTATTTCAAGAGTGATCAACGATGTGGAGCAGACAAAGGAATTTGTCATCACAGGTCTCATGAACATTTGGCTGGATATGATGACCGTACTGATCGTGATCGCCATTATGTGTACACTGGATATTAAGCTCACCATCGTGTCTGTCATTATTTTTCCGCTATATGCGTTTGCAGTAAAATATTTTTACGGACGGCTTCGTAAGCTGACAAAAGAGCGGTCACAGGCACTGGCTGAAGTGCAAGGGCACCTGCATGAGCGGGTACAAGGAATGCCGGTCATTCGAAGCTTTGCGATTGAAGAATATGAACAAGAGAATTTTCATGATGAAAACAAAAATTTCTTAAACAAAGCAATCAACCATACGAATTGGAACGCCAAAACATTTGCTGTCGTCAATACCATCACCGACATTGCGCCGCTGTTAATCATTGCATTTGCGGGTTACACCGTGATTAACGGGTCGCTTTCAATTGGGACGATGATCGCCTTTGTCGGCTATATTGACCGGATGTACAACCCGATTCGCCGTCTCATTAACTCATCCACGACGTTAACCCAGTCCGTTGCATCAATGGATCGGATCTTTGAGTTTATTGATGAGCCATATGAGGTCACAGACCGGCCGAATGCAAAAGAAGCCAATCATTTAAAAGGAGAGGTAGAGTTTAAAAATGTGTCGTTTCGTTATGAACACACGCAGGAAGAGATTCTGCACAATATCTCCTTGAAAGTAGAAAAAGGACAAACGGTTGCGCTTGTAGGAATGAGTGGTGGAGGGAAGTCGACACTCGTCAGCTTAATTCCAAGGTTTTATGATGTCACAAACGGGTCACTTGAAATTGACGGCATTGATATAAAAGAGTACAAAGCAAGAAGTCTTCGAAATCAAGTCGGAATGGTGCTGCAGGATACATTCCTATTCAGTGACACGATTAAAGAAAATATTGCGGTTGGTGACCCTGAAGCATCTTTTGAAAAAATCGTGTCGGCTGCAAAAGCGGCAAATGCGCATGATTTTATTATGTCTCTTCCTGAAGGATATGACACGAAAGTAGGAGAACGGGGCGTGAAGCTGTCAGGCGGACAAAAGCAGCGGATTTCTATTGCAAGGGTATTTCTTAAAAATCCACCGCTGTTGATTTTAGACGAAGCGACGTCTGCACTTGATTTAGAAAGTGAGCATTACATTCAAGAAGCGATGCAAAAGCTGGCGAAGGATCGCACAACTTTTATTGTCGCACACCGATTATCAACCATTACACACGCTGACCAAATTGTGGTCATGGAACAAGGCGAAATTGTGGAAAAAGGAACACACGAAGAACTAATGAACCAAGACAGCCACTATCGTCATTTATTTACCATTCAAACATTAAATTAGTAGAAGCCTATCCGATTCTATCGGATAGGCTTTTTTATGTTGTCAAAAACATGACATATTTCCCAGCTTGTCTCAATACAATTTTAAAAAGTATGACGGGGTGGTGAATATGTGAAAGAACAAGACGTGCTGCTAGATGTCAAACAGCTGTCCATTGCGTTTCAGCAGAAAAAGCAAAAAGTGCCCATCGTCCATCACATATCGTTCTCGATTCAAAAAGGGGAAACGTTAGGGATTGTGGGCGAATCTGGCTGCGGGAAAAGTATCACAAGCATGTCATTAATGGGATTGAATCAGCAAACCGATACAACGGGCGAGATTCATTTCGAAGGGCAAAATCTGTTGTCACTTTCAGAGAAACAGTGGCGAGAGATAAGAGGAAATGACATTTCGATGATTTTCCAAGAGCCTATGACCTCTCTGAACCCATTGATGACCATCGGCAAACAAATGACGGAAGCCCTTTTCACACATCAAGCAATCGGTCAGAAAGAAGCAAAAGCGAAGGCGATTGATCTTCTTCAAACAGTTGGGTTGAAGCAAGCGGAATCGTTACTTAAAAAATATCCACACGAATTATCAGGCGGTATGCGCCAGCGTGTGATGATTGCAATGGCAATGCTTTGTCACCCCAAGCTTATGATCGCTGATGAACCGACAACTGCACTTGATGTGACCATTCAAGCGCAAATCCTTCGTCTGCTCAAAAAGCTGAACGAAGAGATGGACACTGCTATTTTATTTATTACCCACGATCTAGGCGTCGTGCGGCAAATATGCCAGCGAGTCATGATTATGTATGCCGGTCGAATTGTAGAAGAAGGAACCGTTGACCGTATTTTTCAAAAACCTCTGCATCCCTACACGAAAGGTCTTTTCGCCTCAGTTCCATCGTTTAAAGAGAAAAAAGAAAAACTCATCTCTATTGCAGGTCATGTGCCTAAGCCAGGAGCCATCCGGTCCGGATGTCAATTTGCACCACGCTGCCCATATCAAATGGCGCAATGTCTTGAAAAAGATCCAGCCTTACAATCCATTGAACAGAATCACCGCGTGGCATGTTTTCAAATGGAAGGAGGAGAAGACACTGAGTCACACACTCTTGCAAGTGAATCAGCTGACAAAACGGTATGACACAGCCGCTTTTTTTTCTAAACATAAACAATCGACTTTGGCTTTAAATCAAGTGTCCTTTCACGTGAAGGAAGGAGAAACGCTTGGCATTGTTGGTGAATCAGGCTGCGGGAAATCAACACTTGGCAAAAGCCTAATGAGATTGACTGAACCGACGTCAGGCTCTATTCAATTAAAAGGGCAGGAGATCACCCTTCTAAAAGAACGAGATATGCGTTCCTTAAGAAAAGACATTCAAATGATCTTTCAAGATCCATATGCTTCTTTAAATCCAAGAATGAAAATCAAAGATATTTTAGAGGAACCGCTGATTGTCCATCAGCATGGGACGAAAGCAGAAAGACGGAAACGGGTAAAAGAGATGCTGCACATTGTTGGTTTTGATCCTTCCTACGGAGAACGTTATGCGCATCAATTCAGCGGCGGACAAAGGCAGCGTATCGGTATCGCTAGAGCACTTATAACGCACCCAAGTCTAGTTATTGCCGATGAACCAGTTTCGGCTTTAGATGTATCCGTTCAAGCGCAAATTTTGAATTTGATGCTTGAATTGCAAAAGACGCTTTCTCTGACGTATTTGTTTATTTCTCACGACCTTGGGGTTGTCAGATATATGAGCGACCGGATCGCCGTCATGTATGCTGGGCGCATTGTCGAGATGGGGCCTGCCGAAGATGTGTTTCACAGTCCGCTCCATCCCTATACGTCGCTGCTTCTGAAATCCATTCCACATATGGATCACGTACTAGAGGCGCAAGATGTGGCAGCAGAAGAGACCACATTGATGGAACACGGCGGCTGTCCTTTCTACAAAAGGTGTCCAAAAAGATGGGAGAAATGCTTGAAAGCAGTTCCTGCTTTGTATGAGGAGGCACCTGGGCACGCGGCCGCGTGTTATTTATATCAAAAGGAGGAACACAATGAAGAAGACATGGTTATTCAGTAGTTTCATTTTTGTGCTGGCACTGGCGCTCTTTTTAGGGGGATGCTCGTCTTCACCGACATCGGAAGAAAAGGCAACAAAAGATACCCTCGTATTTGGCAGAGGGGGAGATTCCACTTCACTAGATCCAATCACAACGACAGAAGGCGAAACCTTCAAGGTCACAGAGAATATATTTGAAAAGCTTTTGAATTACGGTGAGAAAGACACGACCATCCATCCTGGACTCGCAACAGAATGGGATGTTGCAAAGGACGGAAAATCATACACGTTCTACTTAAGAAAAGGTGTGAAATTCCACGATGGTACAGACTTTAACGCAGAAGCAGTGAAATTCAATTTTGAGCGCTGGATGAATGGAGACGCAGAAAAGTTTCCTTACTATGGGATGTTTGGCGGCTACAAAAAAGATAAAGGGCATGTCATTAAAGACATCATCGTCAAAGGCGAGCATGAAATTGAATTTCAGCTGAAGCGACCGCAGGCGACATTTCTCAAAAACATTGCTATGTCACCATTTGGCATTGCCAGTCCAGCGGCCGTTGAAAAAAGCGGTGATTCATTTAGAGAAAATCCAGTGGGGACAGGGCCATTCAAGTTTAAAGAGTGGAAGCAAAACGACCGTATCGTGTTAGAAAAAAATAAGTATTATTGGCAGAAGGATAAACCAAAGCTGAATCAAATCATCTTCCGCTCCATTCCAGAAAACTCTGCTCGTTTAAATGCCCTTAAAACAGGCGAGATCGACTTAATGGATGGCGTGAATCCGTCAGATTTAGATGGCATTAAAACCGACAAAGCACTCCAGCTCATTGAAAGACCATCGATGAACGTAGGCTATATCGGACTGACCGTCACAAGAAAGCCGCTTGATAACAAGCTGGTTCGTCAGGCACTTAATTATGCGGTCGATAAAGAAGCGATTATTGAGTCATTTTATGGCGGACTAGCTGAGCCAGCAAAAAACCCATTGCCGCCAGCTTTAGAAGGCTACAATGACGACATTGAGCCATATCCGTATGATCCAGAAAAAGCGAAAGAACTATTAAAAGAAGCGGGCTTCCCTGACGGCTTTCGCATCAAGCTTTGGGCAATGCCTGTACCACGTCCATACATGCCAGATGGGATGAAGGTAGCAGAAGTCATTCAGTCAAATTTTGAAAAGGTCGGCGTCAAAGCAGAAATTGTGACATATGACTGGGCAACCTACTTAGATAAAGCAAGTAAAGGGGAAGCAGATGTGTTCTTATTAGGCTGGACAGGGGACAATGGCGATCCTGATAATTTCATTTACACACTGCTGGATAAAGACAGCATCGGCGGTAACAACTATACATTCTTCGAAAACGATAAAATGCATGACATCCTCATTGAAGCACAAACAGACACAGATCAAAAGAAACGAAATGAGCTGTATAAAAAAGCGCAGGAAATCATTCATGACGAAGCGCCTTGGATTCCATTGGTGCATTCAATTCCAATGCTTGCCGCATCTAATGATTTAAAAGGCTACCAGCCGCACCCAACTGGTTCAGAAGCTTTAACTGACGTGTATTTCGAATAAGCAAATAAGGGAGATCTTGTATCTCCCTTATTCAAACAAAGAAAAGGCGGTGAAAGCTGTTTGTTTGCTTATTGTATGAAGCGGGCAGGAATGCTCATCCCAGTACTGATCGGAATGACATTGGTCGTGTTTTCAATTATTCGTTTTATACCTGGAAATCCAGCGCAGGTCATCTTAGGACAGCGGGCCACGAAAGAGGCAGTAGAACAATTAACGATCCAGCTCGGTTTAGATCAGCCATGGTACGTTCAATACGGTCATTATATGCTTGGCCTTTTAAAAGGGGATTTAGGGACTTCCATTCGAACAGGAGCGGCTATTGCCCAGGAAATGAAGCCTTACTTATTTGCGACGTTAGAATTGACCTTTTTTGCCATGGTGCTGGCGATTGTTGTGGGAGTGAATGCCGGAATCATCAGTGCCTGGTTTAAGCATTCTTTCTTTGATTATGCCGCGATGTTTATTGCACTCATCGGAGTGTCCATGCCGATTTTCTGGTTAGGTTTAATGGGGCAGTGGCTGTTCTCGATCGAATTAGGTATTTTGCCGACAACGGGCCGAGAAGACGTAAGGAATCCAGTCGAATCGATTACGTATATTCATACGCTGGACACGCTTTTACAAGGTCGGTTTGATCAATTCGCTGACAGCATCAAGCATTTGATCTTACCAAGTACAGCACTCGCCACAATCCCTGCAGCGATTATTGCGAGAATTACAAGGGCAAGTATGCTGGAAGTGCTTCATTCAGACTTTATTCGAACAGCAAAAGCAAAAGGGGTACGTTCATTGTTCATCATTTATCAGCATGGCCTGAAAAATGCGCTCATTCCGATCTTGACGATTATTGGTCTTCAGACGGGCCTCTTGCTTGGTGGAGCGATTTTAACAGAAACCATTTTTGCTTGGCCGGGAATCGGGCGGTATATATATGACGCCATCAGTTATCGTGATTACCCTGTCATTCAAACAGGTATTCTCGTCGTTGCGCTTATATTTGTCCTAATCAATTTCATTGTGGACATCTTGTATGCGGTCATTGATCCAAGGATTAAATATTAGGGAGGGAGAGTGACAATATGGAAGCACAAAAAGAGCTTGAACCACCTCAGCCAAAAGATGAACGCTCTCAATCATTGATTCTTGAATCAATGAAGCAGTTTTTTCAGCATAAGCTGGCGGTCATTGGCAGTGTGATTGTCTTTTTATTTCTGATCCTAGCAATCTTTGCACCGCTCATTGCTCCTTATGGAATCAATGAACAATCACTCGGTGAGCGATTTAGTGCCCCTTCAGCTGCACACTGGTTTGGTACGGATGATTTCGGCAGAGATATCTTTTCAAGAGTTGTGCATGGAGCACGGATTTCCTTATGGGTGGGCTTCTTCTCGGTCCTCGGGTCTGTCATTTTAGGCACACTGCTTGGATTGATTGCAGGCTATGGCGGAAGAGTGCTAGATGCTGTGATCTCCAGACTGTTTGATATTTTACTTGCTTTTCCTAGCATTCTATTAGCGATTGCTATTGTCTCCATTCTAGGCCCCTCCTTACAAAATGCCCTTATTGCCATTGCGATTATTAATGTCCCAACCTTTGGACGGCTCGTTCGTTCAAAAGTGCTGAGTATTAAACAAGAAGAATACGTGCTGGCAGCAAAGGCGGTGGGGATGTCACACCGCCGCATCGTACTGCGTCACATTCTGCCAAATAGTATGGTGCCAGTCATCGTACAGGCAACGCTAGCAATCGGAACCGCAATTATTGAGGCAGCCGCTCTAGGCTTTTTAGGGTTAGGTGCACAGGCGCCAAGCCCAGAATGGGGGAAAATGCTCGCCGATGCGAGACCTTATCTCGTTCAAGCCCCCTGGACATTATTCTTCCCAGGGATAGCGATCATGCTGACGGTTCTAGGCTTTAACTTGATGGGGGATGGATTAAGAGATACATTGGATCCTAAAATGAAGAAAATAAAATAAGACCGATTCTCAGAATCGGTCTCAGCGTGCAGGCAAACCCTCGCATTCGGTGTCAGTCCTGCGTGCCAGGCTCGTTCTTCCTAGACTGGATGACAAAGAGCTAAAATAAAGACCATTTTAGTTCTTTGTCAACAATTTAAGACCGATTCTAGGAATCGGTCTTGTCTGTTTATGCTTCTTTTTCTTCTGTCTCAATTTCACTATCTTTTGGGTGATACGTCTGGAAGCTTGTAATCAATGTATCTAAATGCTCTAATTCATCACGGTATTCGATGATGCTGGACATGACATTCAGCATGTTGTAATCGAGCAGGTCATTTTCTTGGTTTTGCTGATGCTGAATAAATGATTTCGTTAACGTCTCAAGGCGAAGAGAGCATTCATTTTGAAATTCATCGTCCTGCGGCTTCATTTTTCCGACGAATTTCATCAAGGTGCGCTCATGCCAATACAATAAATAATCAATTTCATCCGTTAAGCTTTCCCTGAAATGCTCTGGCATCAAATGAATTTCATTTTCTAATTTATGAAGCTTTTTCAGCAAGTACAACGCGCGATTTGATGTCATAATGGCCTGCCTGAACAAAACAAGCTTTCTTGATTTGACATACGTGGTTTTCTTTAAATAGCTTCGTTCTTCTTTGTATAACAAGTAAATGTGATCTAATTTGATCATGCGTTCTTTTATTTGATCGATGTCATCCTTTAAAGTGGAATGATCAGTAGACTGTCTGGAGGTCAGACGGATCCATTTTAAAATCTCCTCCGTATTTTCCATAATGTGATGAACAAGTTTTGTTTCATACTTTGGCGGCAGGAAGATTAAATTCACTAAAAATGAAGAAAGAACTCCTAACACCACAGTAGCTGTTCGAATTAAGGCAAAGGAAAGGAAATGATCCCCTGCACTTTCTAAAATCGCGATGACGGTTACAAGTGCAATCGGAATGGTGTGTTCAATCTTCAGCTTTAAATTAATGGCGATGACCATGACGGCGGTTAAACCGATAATGACTGGTCCTGTGCCAAAAAGCAGACCGAACGTAATGGCAAGTGCTGCTCCAATAATATTGGCTTGCACTTGATCAACAATGGTTAAAAAAGATCGATAAATAGATGGCTGGATAGCAAATACAGCTGCAATTCCCGCGAAGACGGGTGTTGGCAACCCAAGCCATGTTGCCAGGTAAAGCGCGAGTACAATGGCAATACCAGTTTTTAAAATACGGGCTCCAAGTTTCATTGGTTTTGTCCCTGCATTCCTTTCTTTTCGATAATAGATGATCACTCGTCATTTATCATTCATATTTTGATGAAACAACTAAGTAATATACAGCGGTCTTCCGAAATATTCAAGTGATTTTTGAAAGTTCATGAAAACATCTAAAGAAGGTATTGAGAAGAAATGTAACAGATTCGCACGCTTTTGACAAACAAGAGCTGGTCAATAAAAAAACAGGCGCATGTTTTTACGCCTGTTTTGGACTTCATTATGATTGTTTCAGCTGTGCAAATGCATGATCTACTGCTTTTAGCGTCTCAGAAATATCTTTTTCAGTATGTGCGATCGTTAAGAACCAAGCTTCATATTTAGAAGGAGCGAGGTTAATGCCTTGCGCGAGCATTAATTTGAAGAAGCGGGCAAACATTTCGCCATCCGTATTTTCAGCCTGCTCGTAGTTCACAATCGTTTCTGTTGTGAAATAAATTGTGAGAGCGCCTTTTAAGCGATTCACTGTAATATCTACTTGATGCTTTTTGGCATGGGCTAAAATGCCTTCTTCTAACATAGCACCAAGCTGGTCAAGACGCTCGTAAACGCCGTCTTCTTTTAATAATTCCAAGCAGGCAATACCTGAAAGAATGGATGCAGGATTTCCTGCCATTGTGCCAGCTTGATAGGCTGGTCCAAGCGGAGCGACTTGTTCCATAATTTCTTTTTTACCGCCGTAAGCGCCGATAGGAAGTCCGCCGCCAATAATTTTTCCTAATGCAGTGAGGTCAGGTTTTACTTGAAGCAAGTCCTGTGCACCGCCATACATAAAGCGGAAAGCGGTAATGACTTCATCATAAATCACCAGTGCGCCTTTTTCGTGTGTGAGGTCATTGACCTGCTGCAGGAAACCGTCCTTAGGCTCTACGATGCCAAAGTTCCCGACAATTGGCTCGACAAGGACAGCTGCTACTTCATCACCCCAGCGGTCTAATGCTTCTTTATAGCTGTCAATATCATTAAATGGAACGGTAATGACTTCATTAGCGATACTCTTTGGTACGCCCGCTGAATCAGGTGTTCCTAAAGTGGAAGGACCAGAGCCGGCTGCCACTAGCACAAGGTCAGAGTGGCCGTGATAGCACCCGGCAAACTTAATGATTTTTGTTCTGCCTGTATATGCGCGAGCCACTCGAATCGTTGTCATCACTGCTTCGGTACCTGAATTGACAAAACGAACTTTGTCCAAAGCAGGCATGGCCTCCTTCAGCATTTTAGCAAAAGTGACTTCATGCTTCGTTGGTGTTCCGTAAAGGACACCTGTTTCAGCCGCTTTCGTGATGGCTTTTGTAATATGCGGGTGAGCGTGTCCTGTAATAATTGGACCGTATGCTGCTAGATAGTCGATATAGCGGTTTCCGTCAACATCCCAAAAATAAGCGCCTTCTCCTCTTTCCATCGCAACGGGTGAACCGCCGCCTACTGCCTTATATGAACGAGACGGGCTGTTGACACCTCCAACAATGTGCTCCAGCGCCTCTTGATGTAATTTTTCTGATTCTGTGAATTTCATAAATAGCCTCCTATCTCAACGTATCACGTCGTCTATCATTATTTTAACATGCCGATGCAAGCGTCCTTAGTTGAATATCCTCTCAAAATTGGATAGGCTAATTAAAAAATAGGTTGGAGGGATTGTGTCATGACAATCGAAGTAGGGCAGCAAGTACCTGACATTGAATTAACCGGTGACAACGGGGAGAAAGTAAAGCTTTCTGATTTTAAAGGAAAACATATTGTTCTTTATTTCTATCCAAAAGATATGACACCAGGCTGTACAACAGAAGCATGTGATTTCCGCGACCGCCATCAAAGCTTTGCAGAATTAGATGCTGTCATTATCGGTGTAAGCCCAGACAGCCAGGACAAGCACCAAAAGTTTAAAGAAAAACATGATTTGCCGTTTATGCTTCTTGTAGACGATGAACAGAAATTGTCTGAAGCCTTTGGGGTATGGAAGCTTAAAAAGAATTTTGGCAAAGAATATATGGGAATCGAGCGTTCAACGTTTCTTATTAATAAAGAAGGCACGCTTGTGAAAGAATGGCGAAAAGTAAAGGTAAAAGACCACGTAGAGGAAGCGCTTGAGGAATTGAAAGCTCACGCTTAATATCCTCACAGGATGAGATCGGCAGTCATGCCGGTCTTTTTTGTAAAGAAGAATAGGTAAAAAAGAGGATTGTAATTGACAAAGTTTCGGCTCTGGGGGTACACTATTTATAAAGATTATAATATAAGAATATTTTTGAAGAGAGGTGCATGATGAAATGGCTGCTCACGAACTAAAAGACGCTTTAGATGCTCTAAAAGAAACCGGTGTTCGAATTACTCCGCAGCGCCATGCCATCTTGGAGTTTCTCGTAAATTCTATGACTCACCCAACCGCGGACGATATATATAAAGCACTTGAAGGAAAATTTCCAAATATGAGTGTCGCAACGGTTTACAACAATTTACGAGTCTTCCGGGAATCTGGATTAGTAAAGGAATTAACGTATGGTGATTCCTCAAGCCGATTTGATTTTGCGACATCTGACCACTACCATGCGATTTGTGAAAACTGCGGAAAAATCGTAGACTTTCACTATCCTGGCCTTGATGAAGTTGAACAGCTTGCATCCCATGTGACGGGCTTTAAAGTCAGTCATCATCGCTTGGAGATCTATGGAACTTGTCAAGAATGTGCGAAAAAAGAAAATCATTAATGAAAAAGCTGACCGTTTAAATGGTCAGCTTATTTTTATGACTTTTTTCGATTGTAGGATTCATCAAACTCTTTACCTTCTAACGCTGGATCAAGTGTAAGCGGCTCCCTGCAATGCATGCACATGTCCACCCGCCCAAGCACTTTTGTTTCCTTTTCACAGCCTGGACAAACGACACGTACAGCCTTTGTAGAAAGCATACCGATCCAAAAGTAAACGGCTGTACTTAATCCAATCGATAAGACGCCAAGCAGCATAAAGAAAGTCGACAGCCAGATCGATTCCTTGAAGAACACACCGATATACATGATCAGAAAGCCAACAAAAACCAAACTAAGTGCAAATGTTCTGATTTTATTAATCTTACTGGAGTATTTCGCCATCCCTAGTCCCCCTTATCTCCAATATAGCACATTTTACCTTTCTGTTTGAATTAGTTATAGAGTTTTGTGAATAAATTGCTTATAATGATTCAATGATCTTTTTTCATGTATTGAAGGAATTTTGATTCTATGAGGAGAAATACATAGCATTAGAGAAGAACTTTACACCCGAGTATTGGAGGAATCACTATGGAAAATCTTCTCCGTCCTATTTATCAAGAGAGAGCAAGCCATCCAGACACATTAGCTGTGATTATAGTAGAAAGAAGACATAAAGTATCTTCTGAGACGGATAACTTTGATGCAGCACTTTTAGTCATCGTAAAAGAAGCGGAAGAGCCGTTATTTATCAAGCACTATGAATCAGATCACCAAACAGCTTCTTTAAATGTTGTCACAGATGATCAACTGAAGGAATGGATTACCCTCGGTACTAACCGCCGAATCATCGATTGGATTTTGAATGGCAAAGTCCTATTTGATCGAAATGAATATATCTTCAACTTAATTGATGAACTAAGTACATTCCCGTTTTCAAACCGCAAGCTTAAAATCGGTTTAGAATATGGCAAGCTCATTCGCAGATATATAGAAGGAAAAGCATTTTTTGAGTCAAATCAATTCCTTGATGCATATAATTCCATTGTGCATGCCCTGCATCACTTAGCACGTATTGAAGTAATTGATAAAGGCTTCCATCCAGAAGTGACCGTTTGGAACCAAGTGCGTCATATGGAGCCGGAAGTATACAAACTTTATTCAGAACTGATTGAAAGCCATGAAAGTCTGCATAAGCGTTTGGAACTTCTATTTTTAGCAAATGATTTTTTGATCCATTCAAAAGCGGAGATTGGTGCCGCTCATTTGCGTCATGTCATGGAACAGAAGGATATATGGCTTTTTGGTGAGCTTCTTGCACACCCTGATCTAAAGTATTTCACGCCTGACCTTAGCGTGATGATTGATTTCTTTGTGGAAAAAGGAATTGTTCAAGTGGAGCCAATTGAGACAAAGGGACAAAAAATCTATCATCGAGGATATTTTGTGAAAAAAGATATTGACGCATGAATATTATGATGGTATATTATTAAACGTCGCTAACGAGCAACTGAGTTGCTTTGAAAGAAAAGCTGACAAAAAGAAATTCCAAAAAACACTTGACGCACACGGCGCTCGAATGTTATATTAAGAAAGTCGCCTCTGAGCGATAATGAAGATGATCTTTGAAAACTAAACAAGACAAAACGTACCTGTTAATTCGAGTTTTTATAAAAAAATCCTATGATACTTCATAGGTAGTCAGTCAAACTGGCGAGGCAGGAAATGATCACATGCTAAGTTCGCTACATCGTGTAGCAACGCATGTGTGATATGCATCCTGCATACCTCGGAGAGTTTGATCCTGGCTCAGGACGAACGCTGGCGGCGTGCCTAATACATGCAAGTCGAGCGGACAGAAGGGAGCTTGCTCCCGGATGTTAGCGGCGGACGGGTGAGTAACACGTGGGTAACCTGCCTGTAAGACTGGGATAACTCCGGGAAACCGGAGCTAATACCGGATAGTTCCTTGAACCGCATGGTTCAAGGATGAAAGACGGTTTCGGCTGTCACTTACAGATGGACCCGCGGCGCATTAGCTAGTTGGTGGGGTAATGGCTCACCAAGGCGACGATGCGTAGCCGACCTGAGAGGGTGATCGGCCACACTGGGACTGAGACACGGCCCAGACTCCTACGGGAGGCAGCAGTAGGGAATCTTCCGCAATGGACGAAAGTCTGACGGAGCAACGCCGCGTGAGTGATGAAGGTTTTCGGATCGTAAAGCTCTGTTGTTAGGGAAGAACAAGTGCGAGAGTAACTGCTCGCACCTTGACGGTACCTAACCAGAAAGCCACGGCTAACTACGTGCCAGCAGCCGCGGTAATACGTAGGTGGCAAGCGTTGTCCGGAATTATTGGGCGTAAAGGGCTCGCAGGCGGTTTCTTAAGTCTGATGTGAAAGCCCCCGGCTCAACCGGGGAGGGTCATTGGAAACTGGGAAACTTGAGTGCAGAAGAGGAGAGTGGAATTCCACGTGTAGCGGTGAAATGCGTAGAGATGTGGAGGAACACCAGTGGCGAAGGCGACTCTCTGGTCTGTAACTGACGCTGAGGAGCGAAAGCGTGGGGAGCGAACAGGATTAGATACCCTGGTAGTCCACGCCGTAAACGATGAGTGCTAAGTGTTAGGGGGTTTCCGCCCCTTAGTGCTGCAGCTAACGCATTAAGCACTCCGCCTGGGGAGTACGGTCGCAAGACTGAAACTCAAAGGAATTGACGGGGGCCCGCACAAGCGGTGGAGCATGTGGTTTAATTCGAAGCAACGCGAAGAACCTTACCAGGTCTTGACATCCTCTGACAACCCTAGAGATAGGGCTTTCCCTTCGGGGACAGAGTGACAGGTGGTGCATGGTTGTCGTCAGCTCGTGTCGTGAGATGTTGGGTTAAGTCCCGCAACGAGCGCAACCCTTGATCTTAGTTGCCAGCATTCAGTTGGGCACTCTAAGGTGACTGCCGGTGACAAACCGGAGGAAGGTGGGGATGACGTCAAATCATCATGCCCCTTATGACCTGGGCTACACACGTGCTACAATGGACAGAACAAAGGGCTGCAAGACCGCAAGGTTTAGCCAATCCCATAAATCTGTTCTCAGTTCGGATCGCAGTCTGCAACTCGACTGCGTGAAGCTGGAATCGCTAGTAATCGCGGATCAGCATGCCGCGGTGAATACGTTCCCGGGCCTTGTACACACCGCCCGTCACACCACGAGAGTTTGCAACACCCGAAGTCGGTGAGGTAACCTTTATGGAGCCAGCCGCCGAAGGTGGGGCAGATGATTGGGGTGAAGTCGTAACAAGGTAGCCGTATCGGAAGGTGCGGCTGGATCACCTCCTTTCTAAGGATATATGGAGCAGCGTACGTTTTCGTCTTGTTTAGTTTTGAAGGATCATTCCTTCAAAACATGTCTCTAGCGAGACAGGATTGTTCTTTGAAAACTAGATAACAATAAGTAATACATTCACATTGAATGCAATGCAAAGTTCATCACACATAGTGATTCTTTCTAAAGTAAGAAATGGTTAAGTTAGAAAGGGCGCACGGTGGATGCCTTGGCACTAGGAGCCGATGAAGGACGGGACGAACACCGATATGCTTCGGGGAGCTGTAAGCAAGCTTTGATCCGGAGATTTCCGAATGGGGAAACCCACTGCTCGTAATGGAGTAGTATCCATACTTGAATACATAGAGTATGAGAAGGCATACCCGGGGAACTGAAACATCTAAGTACCCGGAGGAAGAGAAAGCAAATGCGATTCCCTGAGTAGCGGCGAGCGAAACGGGAACAGCCCAAACCAAGAGGCTTGCCTCTTGGGGTTGTAGGACACTCTATACGGAGTTACAAAGGAATGATATAAGCGAAGAGGTCTGGAAAGGCCCGCCAAAGAAGGTAACAGCCCTGTAACTGAAATGTCATTCTCTCCAGAGTGGATCCTGAGTACGGCGGAACACGTGAAATTCCGTCGGAATCCGGGAGGACCATCTCCCAAGGCTAAATACTCCCTAGTGACCGATAGTGAACCAGTACCGTGAGGGAAAGGTGAAAAGCACCCCGGAAGGGGAGTGAAATAGATCCTGAAACCGTGTGCCTACAAGTAGTCAGAGCCCGTTAACGGGTGATGGCGTGCCTTTTGTAGAATGAACCGGCGAGTTACGATCCCGTGCAAGGTTAAGCAGAAGATGCGGAGCCGCAGCGAAAGCGAGTCTGAATAGGGCGCATGAGTACGTGGTCGTAGACCCGAAACCAGGTGATCTACCCATGTCCAGGGTGAAGTTCAGGTAACACTGAATGGAGGCCCGAACCCACGCACGTTGAAAAGTGCGGGGATGAGGTGTGGGTAGGGGTGAAATGCCAATCGAACCTGGAGATAGCTGGTTCTCTCCGAAATAGCTTTAGGGCTAGCCTCAAGGTAAGAGTCTCGGAGGTAGAGCACTGATTGGACTAGGGGCCCCTACCGGGTTACCGAATTCAGTCAAACTCCGAATGCCGATGACTTATCCTTGGGAGTCAGACTGCGAGTGATAAGATCCGTAGTCGAAAGGGAAACAGCCCAGACCGCCAGCTAAGGTCCCAAAGTATACGTTAAGTGGAAAAGGATGTGGAGTTGCTTAGACAACCAGGATGTTGGCTTAGAAGCAGCCACCATTTAAAGAGTGCGTAATAGCTCACTGGTCGAGTGACTCTGCGCCGAAAATGTACCGGGGCTAAACGTATCACCGAAGCTGCGGACTGTTCTTACGAACAGTGGTAGGAGAGCGTTCTAAGGGCTGTGAAGCCAGACCGGAAGGACTGGTGGAGCGCTTAGAAGTGAGAATGCCGGTATGAGTAGCGAAAGACGGGTGAGAATCCCGTCCACCGAATGCCTAAGGTTTCCTGAGGAAGGCTCGTCCGCTCAGGGTTAGTCGGGACCTAAGCCGAGGCCGAAAGGCGTAGGCGATGGACAACAGGTTGATATTCCTGTACCACCTCCTCACCATTTGAGCAATGGGGGGACGCAGGAGGATAGGGTAAGCGCGGTATTGGATATCCGCGTCCAAGCAGTTAGGCTGGGAAATAGGCAAATCCGTTTCCCGTGAAGGCTGAGCTGTGATGGCGAGCGAAATTTAGTAGCGAAGTTCCTGATTCCACACTGCCAAGAAAAGCCTCTAGCGAGGTGAGAGGTGCCCGTACCGCAAACCGACACAGGTAGGCGAGGAGAGAATCCTAAGGTGATCGAGAGAACTCTCGTTAAGGAACTCGGCAAAATGACCCCGTAACTTCGGGAGAAGGGGTGCTTCTTAGGGTGTTAAAGCCCCGAGAAGCCGCAGTGAATAGGCCCAGGCGACTGTTTAGCAAAAACACAGGTCTCTGCGAAGCCGTAAGGCGAAGTATAGGGGCTGACGCCTGCCCGGTGCTGGAAGGTTAAGAGGAGCGCTTAGCGTAAGCGAAGGTGCGAATTGAAGCCCCAGTAAACGGCGGCCGTAACTATAACGGTCCTAAGGTAGCGAAATTCCTTGTCGGGTAAGTTCCGACCCGCACGAAAGGCGCAACGATCTGGGCACTGTCTCAACGAGAGACTCGGTGAAATTATAGTACCTGTGAAGATGCAGGTTACCCGCGACAGGACGGAAAGACCCCGTGGAGCTTTACTGCAGCCTGATATTGAATGTTGGTACAGCTTGTACAGGATAGGTAGGAGCCTTGGAAACCGGAGCGCTAGCTTCGGTGGAGGCATCGGTGGGATACTACCCTGGCTGTATTGACCTTCTAACCCGCTGCCCTTATCGGGCAGGGAGACAGTGTCAGGTGGGCAGTTTGACTGGGGCGGTCGCCTCCTAAAATGTAACGGAGGCGCCCAAAGGTTCCCTCAGAATGGTTGGAAATCATTCGCAGAGTGTAAAGGCACAAGGGAGCTTGACTGCGAGACCTACAAGTCGAGCAGGGACGAAAGTCGGGCTTAGTGATCCGGTGGTTCCGCATGGAAGGGCCATCGCTCAACGGATAAAAGCTACCCCGGGGATAACAGGCTTATCTCCCCCAAGAGTCCACATCGACGGGGAGGTTTGGCACCTCGATGTCGGCTCATCGCATCCTGGGGCTGTAGTCGGTCCCAAGGGTTGGGCTGTTCGCCCATTAAAGCGGTACGCGAGCTGGGTTCAGAACGTCGTGAGACAGTTCGGTCCCTATCCGTCGCGGGCGCAGGAAATTTGAGAGGAGCTGTCCTTAGTACGAGAGGACCGGGATGGACGCACCGCTGGTGTACCAGTTGTTCTGCCAAGGGCATCGCTGGGTAGCTATGTGCGGACGGGATAAGTGCTGAAAGCATCTAAGCATGAAGCCCCCCTCAAGATGAGATTTCCCATTCCGCAAGGAAGTAAGATCCCTGAAAGATGATCAGGTTGATAGGTCTGAGGTGGAAGCGTGGTGACACGTGGAGCTGACAGATACTAATAGATCGAGGACTTAACCTATATTCTAATGTGAAGCACGAACATTGTTATCTAGTTTTGAGAGAACATTTTTTAAATATCTCTTGATTTATTTTCAATACATAGTATAATATCTTTTGTCACTAAATTGTCTGGTGATGATGGCGAAGAGGTCACACCCGTTCCCATACCGAACACGGAAGTTAAGCTCTTCAGCGCCGATGGTAGTTGGGGGTTTCCCCCTGTGAGAGTAGGACATCGCCAGGCTTTCTTCATTCCGCAGTAGCTCAGTGGTAGAGCTATCGGCTGTTAACCGATCGGTCGTAGGTTCGAATCCTACCTGCGGAGCCAATTTGGAGAGCTGTCCGAGTGGCCGAAGGAGCACGATTGGAAATCGTGTAGGCGGTAACCCCGTCTCAAGGGTTCGAATCCCTTGCTCTCCGCCACAATTTACATAATAAAGGGCCCGTTGGTCAAGCGGTTAAGACACCGCCCTTTCACGGCGGTAACACGGGTTCGAATCCCGTACGGGTCACCATTTTTATAGAATACACACCAGCATTTTTTATTCGGAGGATTAGCTCAGCTGGGAGAGCATCTGCCTTACAAGCAGAGGGTCGGCGGTTCGAGCCCGTCATCCTCCACCATATCTTTTATATCGTCGCGGGGTGGAGCAGTTCGGTAGCTCGTCGGGCTCATAACCCGAAGGTCGCAGGTTCAAATCCTGCCCCCGCAACCAAAATGGTCCGGTAGTTCAGTTGGTTAGAATGCCTGCCTGTCACGCAGGAGGTCGCGGGTTCGAGTCCCGTCCGGACCGCCATTTTTCAAAAGAATACTTGGCTCGGTAGCTCAGTTGGTAGAGCAACGGACTGAAAATCCGTGTGTCGGCGGTTCGATTCCGTCCCGAGCCACCACTATTTGCCGGTGTAGCTCAACTGGTAGAGCAACTGACTTGTAATCAGTAGGTTGGGGGTTCAAGTCCTCTTGCCGGCACTGTTTTTCAAAAGTGGAGGGGTAGCGAAGTGGCTAAACGCGGCGGACTGTAAATCCGCTCCCTCCGGGTTCGGCGGTTCGAATCCGCCCCCCTCCACCATTTTTATTTTCATAGGGGCATAGTTTAAAGGTAGAACAGAGGTCTCCAAAACCTCCGGTGTGGGTTCGATTCCTACTGCCCCTGCCAATTTTCTTGATATGATTCATAACATCTATGGCGGTTGTGGCGAAGTGGTTAACGCACCAGATTGTGGCTCTGGCACTCGTGGGTTCGATTCCCATCAATCGCCCCATTTTATTATTGGGCTATAGCCAAGCGGTAAGGCAACGGACTTTGACTCCGTCATGCGTTGGTTCGAATCCAGCTAGCCCAGTTGATGTGCGGAAGTAGTTCAGTGGTAGAACACCACCTTGCCAAGGTGGGGGTCGCGGGTTCGAATCCCGTCTTCCGCTCCAATAATGGCGGCATAGCCAAGTGGTAAGGCAGAGGTCTGCAAAACCTTTATCCCCGGTTCAAATCCGGGTGTCGCCTTTTTTGAAAAGACTGCCGGGGTGGTGGAATTGGCAGACACACAGGACTTAAAATCCTGCGGTAGGTGACTACCGTGCCGGTTCAAGTCCGGCCCTCGGCACCATTGTTTTTTAATATAAGATGCGCTCTTTAATGATCATGCCGGTGTGGCGGAATTGGCAGACGCGCACGACTCAAAATCGTGTTCCTCACGGAGTGCCGGTTCGACCCCGGCCACCGGTATCTAGTTTTAGATATTCTTTATTGTCGTCAAAAGAATTAAGGAATATCAACATTTAAAACGTCTTTCTACAAATTGTAGGAGGGCGTTTTTTATTTGTTTTTTAGCTGATTTTTCACACGATAAAATTACTTCAAATCGTGTTCACGGGTGAAAGGTGAATTGGCAATTTTAGAAAAGGAAACTAAGTCTTATGTTGAATTATTTCGGGAAGCTATTGAATTACTTGTTAAGGACTGCGAGTTAAGAAATTTAAGGCGTTTCTTAATTCTCTAACAGCAAAAAGAATAAATATTGCTGAATTAAAGCCTTACGATATGACAGAGGAACATATTAAGGAGATTAACTTTTACTTTATTGATGGTTACCTTATTATTAAACTAAAGGGGCAGGATAATTGAAGAAGGATTGAATAAATTGTACATAAGAGGTGTTGTCATGATTACGGTTAAAAATGCTGAAAGTTATCTTAAAGATAGCATAGGTGAAGATACCGATGATATAAAAAAGGTTTGGGAAACATTTAAGGCTTTTTCAAAGGAGACAGTTGAGGGCGAAGAAGATAAAGAAATTTTATTTCAGTGTGGTGTCTATGATTTTACAGGAGAGGAACTATTTCATTTTGATTTTGTACGTCAGTTTACAGTTTATGAAGAAGATGATTATTCTCATATGGAACAACTACACTGTGAATTTTTATTTAAACCAACAAGCGAGTTAAAAAAGTTAAAGGTGGTAGAAAAATGGTCAATGGATTATGACGATATCGATCATTTTTTTCATCATATTGAAAGTATTCATGAGTTTAAAATACCTTTTAGTTTAAAGCCGATAAAATCAGAAATATATCAAGAAGAACTTTGATTCTTATTTTATAAACGAGTACTTTACTTTAAGAGGGTATACCTTGCCTTTTTGGAATAATTTATCATGGAGTGCTTGTTCGACCCCGGCCACCGGTATCTATTAAAAGTTTCATGATTGGTTTTGACCGTGAACTTAACGTTTCACCCTCGTGGTGAAACGTTTTTTGTGGTTTAAATGAGTTATTTAGATAAAAAATAGAAATCTATTAGAAAATAATGAGCATGTACTTTTTTAAGCAGAATAATCTTTAGATGATTTGCAACATTTGATAAGATACATTTAACCATGTAAGACAGCAGATTCACATAAAACAGTGTACTACCTTTGTGTAACTAAATGAATATTTGTGGGTACATAATACACATCTTTAGCTGACATCAACATTGTAACCCAGTTTGAGGGGAGAATTTATGAAAAAACAAAATGATCATGAGGAGTTATTGGCAGGTGGAAATGTTTCAAACGTATATCGTTCGGGAGATACGGTTCGTCGAGAAGTAAAGTCAGACAATATCAATATACGAAAGCTGCTAAAGCATTTAGAAAAAAAGAATTTCTCTTATGCTCCAAAGTTTTTAGGGGTTGATGAACAAGGTAGAGAGATCTTGTCCTTTATTGAAGGCGTAGCCGGTCATGATCCTTTAAAAGAATACATGTGCTCTTCTGATGTCTTAAAAGATATAGCGAAAATGCTTAGACTGTATCATGATGCTGTTCGTGATTTTCCCATTTCAGACGATTGGGAACGAATGGACAATACGCCTGGAGAAATAGAGGTTGTGTGCCATAATGATTTTGCGATGTACAACATCATTTTCAATAATGAAAAACCAGTAGGTATCATTGATTTTGATGTAGCTGCACCTGGTCCAAGACTTTGGGATATCGCATATACTCTGTATACATGTGTACCTATCAGTAGGTTTTTTCGCACCAAAACAGGAGACATCGTAAACTATCATTCATCAGAACATGCAGACCAGATAAAGCATAGAGTCAAACTATTTTTTGAAGCTTATGGTGAGGAAATAGCAGAAGATTATTTGGAGATGCTGCTGCTTCGTTTAGAAGGATTATGTCAGTATATGAAACGAAAAGCGAGTGAGGGTGATATCGCTTTTCAAGACATGATTCATGAAGGACATCTTGAACATTATCAAAAAGACATTCAATTTATTCATGAACATAGAAAAGAATGGATGTAAAACTGAAAGAAAAAAGAATGAATGTAAAGAGGCGGCGTTGTGAACATGCAAACGAAGACGATATTACAGGCTATCATTCAAGACGAGGGAGTAAATGATTATCCTCTTTTTAGACAGTACTGTGTGAGAAAAGAACAGGGCCTGCGTAAAGATGCGCTAAACGTTCTTCAGGCCTTTATTGAAGAGATGAAAGAGAACGATTTTGAAGTACAGCGTGAATTTACTGCTTGGCTGTTTGAGTGGATTGAACGGTTTGAGGATGGTCATCATCTGCTTGTGTATCCGCTGGTAAATGGGGTGATCCAGCCTGTTTTTCAAACGTGGGAGAATGTTGATCCTATGGATGTGAGACCGTATCGCTGGCAGGGCTTGTTTGTGCATCAGGGAGAAGGGCTGCCTCATTTATTAAAGGCACTAGAGCTTGGGGGCAGCAAGGAACAGCGTGTGATTGTTCAAATTTGTGAAGTCTATTTATCGGCCTTGTGGTATTCGTTTCATCATATACATGAAGATCTTTATTTAAGCACCTATGAGAAGGATCAAGAGAGAATTCAAGGGATTGAACGTGTTATGATGCTGATTCAAGATAAAAGAACTCGAACCAATGTTCAAAAACAAGCCGTCTATTATGGCCAGCTTTTAACGGACTGGATGGCGTTTCAGCAAACGGAAACAAGAGGTTTTATGAAATGGTGTGCGGAGCGTAAGAAACCGTATGAGTGGGTAGAGGCCTTTTATTATCAGCAATAGATGAGAAAACGGCAGAGTTCATTCTGCCGTTTTTTTAATGCCATATTCGCTTTGTTTCTATATGACCTGGACTAAAATATTTCAGAATATAGACATCTGGATTGCTTAGTTTCTCCCACTCTTCGAATCCAATCGTTGGATCGGCGTGTTTAAGAAGCAGGCTCATGATATTGCCATGTGTGACGAACAGGGTATGATCTTTTTCTAATTTTATGTGTTCATGGAGTGCTTCTACAATACGATTCATGGCTTCTTGGCTCGATTCACCGCCTTCACAGGTCATATGTAAGTCTGTAAAACTGAGCTTTAGCTTCTCATACCAATTGTCTATTGGCTTACTGCTTAATACACGTTCAGAGAGGCGCTGATCGATTTTTACCTCGAGCTGTTTTGCATGAGCAAGGGGCTCAGTAGTTTGGATCGCTCGTTTATAAGGACTTGAGATAATCTGATTGAGATGAATGCTGGAAAAAAACTGTGCGAGTTCGTAAGATTGAGTGATGCCTTGTGGCGTTAAAGCTGCATCTTTAGATTGTCCATCTGCTTGGCAGTGTCTGACGATATAATATGTTTTCATTGGATACACCTTTCATTGAGTATAAAAAAATCATCCAGTATTGGATGAGGATTTACGAAGGTTAGGTAAGCTTGTTCGTATCTGTTTCTTTATAGGGATCTGTGAGCTTAGAGGTCAGGTCTAGGTTGAACAAAAAATCATCGACGGTGTCTGTACCAAAGGGAAGTGTGGAGAAGTTGATTGGGATGCTGTCTTCTTGCTTTTCTGAAGTGATTTGCTGTGCAGGCTGCTGCTTTTTTCTCCAGTTCTTAAACAAGCGCATGTGAGGCCCCCATTTCTTTAAAAAAGATGGATTTATACATAATATACGGGGAGAGTTGTCCAGGCGTCAAATGTTTTCTTCAAAAGGAACGATTCAATTGATAAAAAAGAGCCACAGGAAAGTGCGGCTCTTGTTGTCAGTTTACATTGCGCGTTGTAATGCTTGTAGTAATTTACGTTCGCATCTTAAGTTGTATTGCTTCTTATGGAGTTTCTCCCTTTTAAACTTGCCTATGACACGTCGAACATCGGGATGATAAATGATGAGGTCCCTGCAAGTTTGATCATGTAATAGTGCTTGAAACCAGCTATATTTTTTGAGATGTACTGCGTTCCTTGAGATATCCTCTTCATCCACTTGTAGAAAAGGGATATACACAGCAAGTGAAAAGATGTCTAAAATGAATCCCATTTTGCTTCCTCCTTTCATATTATTCATTACGTTTAGGAGAAGGCAAGGTTTCATTCAATAAACGTTAGAAACAATCCCAGTGCATAAACCATTCTTTTAATTCTTTGTTGTAATAGAAATACATCGTGCCGTTATCACCAATCATGAAACGAGGTTTTTCTTCTGAGGCGATTTGAAGCATGAATTCGCCTTGTTGTTGATGGGGTGGGGATTGAATATACGCCCCATATCCACCGATTTTTGTGAACGAATAATTTGTGTATTGATTAAAGAAGTGGTCTGTCGCTTCTTCACTTTCGTTTACTTCTGTTAGATCCACATATGACCATGCTTCTTCCCAGCAAGGGTAGTCCCTTTGCTCACTTTCGTTCCATTGTATTTGAAAGGGTTTGAGTCCTCTCACTTCTTCAGGAGTTTCAACTACTTCTAATTCTTCGATTGTTGAATATTCAATGAGCTTCCAGCCTTCGCCGTTTTTGGTGATATCAATCGGAAGTGCTTTCTGGTTGAGAAAAATTTGAATCATCTTACACTCATTGAAGCCATTCATTCCTCCCGGCACTTCTGGTAAATAAATTTGTAAAATCGGAATCATGGCCCCATCTTGATCTGTCGGCCAGCCTTGATTAGGATCGATGAAAAAATGGCCGGCAAACCAGCTGTGTACAGCTGGATCAGGACGGAAGCCGCCAATTTTGGCGATGGCTGGCGTTTTCCCAATTAGATTTAATTGTTGAAAAGCTTTGATTTCCATGGATTGTCCCTCCAGCCTTTAGCCTGCAATGTGTGCATCATGAAATGTGCCATTTATATTTCCTGTGACAATAATGACATGTCCCCAAAATAAATCACCGTCATGATAGTAGACTTCAAACTCTCCCTCAGGGTAAACATGCAGGCTTTCAAGTGAAATGCGGCTTATAAATTGATTCAGTGTGAGTTCTTCTTGCTTATCAGCTGATTCGTCTTGTTCTTGCCAATCTTTTGCTAGATCTATCAGCTGATTCGCAGCAAATGATTTAATAGAAGAATCCCATTTGGCCTGTTCTTGCATGAGTCGGTTTGCTGTTCGAAGAGAGTCATTTATTTTTTCATCTTCTTCGAGGTTGAAGTAGAGAAGGCACTCTTCATTGCTCCATTGAATCGTCTTTTCAAATAAGTCTAGTCCTTTCACTAACTCAAAGGTTCCGAGTGTATCATCATGATAAAACACAGGCTTTTGGGCTTCTTCTAAGATTTCTTGAAGCGCTTGATCCTTTGTGTCTGTATTGATCAAAGATACAAGCATGAATTCACCTTCGCCTTTTCGAACCTGAAGTGTAACGATTGATTCTTTATGTAATTGTGCCTGTTTTTCCCGTAATCCCTCGTCATCTGTTAGCCAGCAAAGTCTTACATTTTCGGTTGTGATATGGCCGTTTTCTTTCCAAGCAATCAGTGGAATAGAAGCGGTCCAAAGAGGTGCCTGTCCTGCTTTCCCTGCCCCTACGCCAGAAGGTCCTGTAACAGCAATGATAGTGACTACATCTTCTGAAAATCTCTCTTCAAAAGTGTTGATTTGTTTGTTAATCTTCATGTGATGTCCTCCAGCCTGATTTTTTGTCATGAACATAAGGATGATATGATTAAAAGCTACCTCTTAATCACACCGCACATCAGTAGGGAAAATCAAGCTTTTTTTGTTTAAAACTGTTTTTTTAGGGAGGTACATGGATTAATGGAGGTTGAGTCACAATAAAAGAAGCATGGCTCGAATTTTGTATAAATTTGGGTAAGTGAGTCGAAAAGCCTAGGTTATTCTTCCTTTTCTTTATAATTACTTTGACACGAATAGATGAAAAAAGTAAAGTAATACTGAGTGATTTACAAAACCTTCTTCATCCACTAAAACATGAAGTGTGCGTAAATTTAATGTAAATGGATATTTTTCCTTTTATTTACTCGTATTTTTTTTGAAACTTATGATGCCTCTCATTCGTTATATTAAAGGAGCGCATGTATCCGGCGGAGACAGAGCATCGGCATGCTTGGTGAAGAAGATTTACATTTGCAAAATGAATGTAAATTTTTTATGATTTCATTTATATCAGAACGATGATAAGAAAGAAGAGGTTTTATGAAAAAAATATTTGCAAACAAATATAGCTTTTTTGTTTTGGCTGTCCTTTTATTCTGGGCAAAATCGTACACAGCCTACAAAATGGACTTTAATTTAGGAGTAAAGGGTTCTTTTCAAGAGGGGCTTCTCTTATTAAATCCATTTAGTTCAGCCATTGTGTTTTTTGGACTTGCTCTCTTTTTGAAGGGGCGTAAATCTGCCATTGTTTTAATTGTTATTGATTTTATTATGACCGCACTTTTATATGCAAATGTAGCGTATTACCGTTTCTTTGATGACTTTTTGACTTTCTCAACAATGAAGCAGGCAGGAAATCTTGGGGGAGGCATGACTGGCGGTGTGCTAGCAAGCATTAAGCCGCATGACCTTTTATACTTCCTTGATATTATCATTTTGATTGCGATTGTCATTTGGAGACCAGAAGTGAAGAAGTTCCAAATGAAAAAGACGTTTGCACTGCTGATTGTAGCTGCAGGTATTGGACTGTTCTTTGTAAACCTTCATTTGGCTGAAAAGGATCGTCCAGAATTATTAACGAGAACCTTTGATCATAAGTATGTTGTCAAATACTTAGGTGTTTATAACTATACGATTTATGATGGGGTACAAGCAGCACAAAACGCAACACAGGTAGCAAATGCAAGCAGTGAAGATTTAACGGATGTTGTGAACTATACGTCATCTCACTATGCGAAGCCAAATGCAGAGTATTTTGGTAAAGCAAAAGGCAAAAACATTATTAAAATTCATTTAGAAAGCTTCCAGTCTTTCTTAATTGACTACAAATTAAATGGAGAAGAAGTGACTCCATTCTTAAACAAACTGGCTCATGGGAAAGACGACTTTACGTATTTCGATAACTTCTTCCATCAGACTGGTCAAGGGAAGACATCAGATGCTGAGCTGATGATGGATAATAGTATGTTTGGCTTGCCAGAGGGAGCAGCATTTGTGACAAAGGGTGAAAATACCTTCCAATCACTACCTGCCATCCTAGATCAAAAAGCAGGCTATACGAGTGCAGTGCTTCACGGGGACTATAAATCTTTCTGGAACCGTGACACGATTTATAAACATATGGGAATTGATCAATTCTTTGATGCTTCCTATTACAACATGGATGAAGAAAACCTTGTGAATATGGGTCTGAAGGATAAACCGTTCTTCAAAGAATCAATTCCAATGCTAGAATCAATGAAAAAGCCATTTTATGCACATTTAATGACACTGACAAATCACTATCCATTTAATTTAGATGAAAAAGATGCGACAATCGCTAAGGCAACAACTGGCGATAAAACAGTCGATAACTATTTCCAAACAGCAAGATATTTAGATGAGTCATTAGAGCAATTCTTCAAAGACTTGAAAAAATCAGGTATGTATAAAGACTCAGTCATTTTATTATATGGTGACCATAACGGTATTTCTGAGAACCATAACCGTGCAATGAGTGAAATTCAAGGGAAAGAAATCACTCCTTATCAAAATGCACAAAACCAGCGTGTTCCGCTCATGATTCGTATCCCTGGTAAACAGGGTGGCGTGAACCATACGTATGGTGGTGAAGTCGACGTTATGCCAACACTTCTTCACTTACAAGGTATCGATTCAAATGAATTCGTGAATTTTGGAACAGACCTATTCTCTAAAAAGCATGATCAGACCGTTGCCTTCCGTAATGGAAACTATGTGACACCGAAATATACACTTGTCGATAATACCGTTTATGATACGAAAACGGGTAAAGTGGTGAAACAAAATAAAAAGACAGAGGCGATTAAAGCCCGTGTTGATAATCAGTTAAGTCTTTCAGATAAAGTGCTCTACAGGGATCTTCTTCGATTCCATAAGTTATCTGATTTCAAACCAGTGAATCCATCGGATTATTTCTATGGTAAAGCAAACAAAGAAAAAGAAGCGGATTCTTCTGCTAACTAACTGAGTTTTGGGCAAGCACAGAAAGGTGCTTGCCTTTTTCTCTCTCATTGCTTGATTTGTTGGCAAAATATGTTTATATTTAGGGAGAAACAAGCGTGATGCCGGCCAGCAGCTGGTGACACACATTTCGTCCTTGGGGAATTCAGGAGGAGCTTATGACAACAAATACAAAAACACAAAAAAAGAAATCAGAATTATGGGGCTGGATCAAAGCCATCTTAATCGCATTTATTGCTGTTTTTATCATCCGGAACTTTTTATTCGCGCCATACATTGTCAAAGGATCTTCTATGTATCCGACATTGCATGATACAGAGCGGGTGTTTGTGAATAAAACAGTTGATTATTTCGGTGATTATAAACGGGGCCAGATCATTGTTCTTGATGGGGAAGACCGCAGCACCCATTATGTCAAACGATTGATTGGTTTACCTGGTGATAAAATTGAAATGAAAAATGATCAGCTATATGTTAATGGAAAAAAAGTGGCGGAGCCTTACTTAGCGTCAAACAAAAAGAAAGCAGCTGCAGATGGCACCTTGCTGACACCTGATTTTGGTCCTCTTACTGTTCCAAAAGGAAAGTACTTTGTCATGGGGGACAATCGCCAAAATTCAATGGACAGCCGCAACGGCTTAGGTCTTTTTACAAAGCGTGATATTCAAGGAACTACCTCATTTGTATTTTATCCTTTCCAAGACATTCGATTACTCAATCAATAATAAACAATAAAAAAGCACACAGCTGTGTGCTTTTTTCTATGTCATTCAGACTGACTTTTTGTAATCGCCTGTTCAAGATCTGCAAGAATATCTTCAATCGCTTCTGTCCCAACAGATAAACGAATGAGCTCTGGTGTGACACCTGTTGCTTTTTGTTCTGCCTCACTTAATTGTTGATGCGTTGTGCTGGCAGGATGAATGATGAGAGATTTAGAATCGCCCACGTTTGCTAGATGGGAGAAAAGCTTCACAGAATCAATGAGCTTTTTACCTGCTTCGCGTCCACCTTTAATACCGAATGTGAGGATCGCGCCTTGTCCTTTTGGTAAATAGGTTTGAGCAAGCTCATAGGATTCGTGACTTTCAAGGCCCGGATAGCTTACCCAATCGACAAGAGGATGATCCTGTAAGAATTGTGCTGTTTTCAAAGCATTTTCACTATGCCGCTCAAGACGAAGGTGTAATGTTTCTAAACCTTGCAGAAGTAAAAATGAGTTGAATGGCGACAGAGCTGCCCCTAAATCACGTAAGAGCTGTACTCGTGCTTTTGTGATATAAGCCGCTTCTCCAATTGCTTCTGTATATGTCAGCCCGTGATAGCTTGGATCTGGTTCAGTCAGCCCTTTGAACTTATCGCTGTCAGCCCAAGGGAATCGGCCGCTATCAACGATGACACCGCCAATTGATGTACCATGACCGCCAATAAATTTCGTCGCTGAGTGGACAACAATGTCAGCACCGAACTCAATAGGTCTTAATAAATAAGGGCTGGCGAGTGTGTTGTCCACAATAAGCGGGATATGATGCTTGTGTGCAATGGCTGAGATGGCTTCAATATGTAAAATGTCGCCTTTTGGATTCCCAATGCTCTCTGCATACACTGCCTTTGTTTTGTCTGTGATCGCTGCTTCGAGTTCTTCAAGGTTGGATGAATCGACGAATTTTACTGTAATTCCAAGTTTTTTGAGTGTATGGGCAAATAAATTGTAGGTGCCGCCATAAAGACTGCTTGAGGAAACGATTTCATCTCCGGCTCCTGCAATGTTTAAAATAGAATAAGTCGTCGCTGCTTGTCCAGAAGAAACAGCAAGTGCACCAATTCCACCTTCAAGCTCAGCGATACGCTTTTCAAATACGTCATTTGTAGGGTTCATAATACGTGAATAAATATTTCCCGGTTCCTGAAGACCAAATAAATTCGCTGCATGCTCACTATCTCTAAAACCAAAGGAGCTCGTTTGGTAAATAGGCACGGCTCTTGAATAGGTCGCTGAATCAAGCTCCTGACCTGCGTGAATGGCTTTTGTTTCTAAACGAAATGGACGTTCTTCTGACATGGGTGTATCCTCCTTTTGTTAGATAAAACCAACTGTTTTGATAAGAAATATTTAATAAGACTATAAATCTTGTTCCTTGCTTGGTCAATCATTTTTTAGATAAATCTGAAAAAACAATAAATGTAGTTGACAGGTAGGAATAGTGTGTATTAACATGAGCATACTGAAAACACGAACAAGAATGGCTGATCGGTCAACCGAAGGCTCTATCACTCAAATATGAGTGAAGAGCCTTTTTTTATTTGAATGAGAAAGGATGATGAAGATGGAAAAAAAGAAAAAACGAAAAAAATACAGAAAACATATGGATATCACACTAGACATATTGATTGAGCGCAACAAATATGAGATTTACAGTAACAAGGAACGAATAGAAGCGATTTACGATCGAATCGATGAAAAGCATACAAGGACAAAATAACCATTTTATAAAATTGAGTTGATTTATATGATTAGTATGATTTAGGATGGTGCTAACAAATCAATATGATTAGCTGATCGGACAACACGAAGGCTCTTATCTCTTTTTTGGGATAAGGGCCTTTCTGTGTATTTATCTGATCGCAAGAGGAGTGGAGGTTTCTATGACGATTTCAATTGATATTGTGGATAAATCCTTTTGGAAAGACAAACAGTCCATTCGGGTACTTGAAGACTTAAGATTGAGCATTAGTCCAGGTGAATTTGTAACAGTGATAGGTCCAAGTGGATGCGGGAAAAGTACATTGCTAAAGATCATAAGCGGGCTCGACACAGTGTATGATGGGCAAATTTTAATAGGAGACAGACGGATCACAGAACCTGGAATGAAACAGGGCTTTATCTTTCAGGAACACCGCCTGTTTCCATGGCTGACAGTGGAAGAAAACATAGCAGCCAATTTCAATTTAAAACAACAGGATGTACGCCGTAAAGTGGATGAATTGATTGAAATTGTTCGATTAAAAGGATTTGAACATGCTTATCCACATGAGCTTTCAGGAGGAATGTCACAACGGGTTGCCATTGCGAGAGCACTCCTTCGTGATCCGGAGATCTTATTGCTTGATGAACCATTTGGTGCGCTGGATGCATTCACACGAAAACACTTGCAGGATGTGCTGCTGGATATTTGGCAGGAGAAAAAAACAACGATGATGCTCGTTACTCATGATATTGATGAATCGATTTATTTAGGAAATGAAATTGTGCTAATGCAAGCGAGACCTGGCCGAATCCATAAAATTCTTCCTGTGAATCTGCCTTTTCCGCGTGATAGAACGTCAACCTCTTTTCAACATTTAAGACAAAAGGTGCTTTCGGAATTTGAGAAAACAGATGAATTGTTACTAACTGATGGATCAGGGATTTAGGGAGGGGAAATCGCATGAAAAAGATACAAATGATCATGATTTTTTTGAGTCTTCTCCTTGTTTTAGCAGGGTGTGGTCAAGCAGCAGACGGCTCAGAAAACAAGGTGAAAGAAATTCGGATTGGGATTCAGCAAAGTTTGAGCCCGCTGCTTTTAGCAAAGGAAAAAGGGTGGTTTGAACAATCATTTGAAAAAGAAGGAGTGAAGGTAAAGTGGGTGGAGTTTCAAAGTGGTCCTCCCCAATTTGAAGGACTTGCTGCAAATCAATTAGATTTCTCGCAAGTTGGAAACTCACCTGTCATATCAGGTCAGGCAGCTGGTATTAATTTTAAGGAAATTGGTTTATCTCAGGATGGGCTGAAAGCGAACGGTATTTTAGTGAATAAGAACAGTGAGATTCAAAAAGTAGAAGACTTAAAAGGGAAAAAAATTGCTGTCGCTAAAGGGAGCAGTGGCTTTGATTTTTTATACAAGGTATTAGATCAGGCAGGTTTATCTGCGAAGGATGTTCAGATCATTCAGCTACAGCCAGATGAAGCGATATCAGCATTTGAAAATGGATCCGTTGATGCTTGGTCGATCTGGGAGCCGTTCTTATCACTTGAAACGATCAAGAAAGGAGCAAAGCTGCTGGTGAATGGGGAAGCGACTGATTTATATTCTCCAGGTTTCACACTTGTTCGCACTCAGTTTGCTGATCAGCATCCTGAACTAGTAGTGAAATTTTTAAAGGTATATGACCATGCGGTGAAGTGGCAGAAATCACATCCAGAAGAGGCTGTTACTCTATATGCGCGTTTAAAAAATTTAGATAAGAAGGTCGTTACACAAGTATTAAACAATACGGAACCACTCAATAAGCCCATTTCGAAGAAGATCATCAATGCTCAGCAGCATACCGCTGATTTTCAATATAAAACAAAGGCGATCCAGCGGAAAATTGATGTCAATCAGGTTGTAGATAATTCGTTTATTGAAAAAATGCTAAAAGAGGAGATGAGTAAATGAAAGCTATTTCGAACCCGGCTTTAGCATCTAAAATTGAGCGGTCAAAGAAAAAAAGGAGAAAAGCTTCTTCTTTATATAAGTTAAAGGGACTGGTATTACCTGTTCTACTTATTGCGGTTTGGCAGATCATAGCTGGTTCTCAAATCGTTTCTTCCACTGTACTTCCTGCGCCTGTCTTGATTGCAGAATCTTTTCGAGATTTATTTCGTTCTGGTGAACTGTTTGGTCATCTTTACATCAGCCTTTATCGAGCGATATGTGGATTTTTACTTGGGGGTGGTTTAGGTCTTTTGCTGGGCGTATGCGTAGGGTTTTCTAAAAAAACAGAGCAGTATGTAGATCCGACGTTGCAAATGCTGAGAACCGTTCCACATTTAGCGGTCACTCCTTTATTTATCCTCTGGTTTGGCTTTGATGAAACGGCGAAAATTTTATTGATTGCACTTGGGGCTTTTTTTCCGATTTATATTAATACTTTTCTAGGTATTCGCAGTGTAGATAATAAGCTGTTTGATGTGGCTCGCGCTTTAGAGTTTAATCTGTATCAAAGCATCACAAAGCTGATTTTACCGGCTGCTCTTCCTCATATTCTTCTGGGCGTGAGACTGTCATTAGGAATTGCTTGGCTTGGACTAGTGGTAGCTGAGTTGATGGGTTCAAGCAGCGGGGTAGGCTATATGATTATGGATGCAAGGCAATTCTCTCAAACGGATAAAGTGTTTGTAGGAATTATCATCTTTGCAGTAGTTGGTAAGCTGACAGATTCATTTGTACGTCTGTTAGAAAAGCGTCTGCTCAAGTGGCGCACTAGTTATCAAGGTGAATAATAACAGGGGGCGATGTCATGAATATTTTATGGTTTATTCCAACGCATGGAGACGGCCGTTATTTAGGTTCAGCGAAAGGGGCAAGACACGCAGACTATCCATATTTTAAACAAATTGCTCAAGCTGCTGATCAGCTTGGGTATACAGGGGTCTTGCTGCCTACTGGGAGATCATGTGAAGATCCATGGCTGACGGCAGCTGCTTTAGCTGCTGAAACAACTCATTTAAAGTTCCTCGTGGCTCTTAGACCAGGGCTGATGCAGCCGTCTGTTGCTGCTAGAATGACTTCTACATTGGATCGTCTTTCAGGCGGGAGGCTGCTGATTAATGTGGTAGCAGGGGGAAGTAAAGAGGAGCTTGAAGGGGATGGGCTGTTCATTTCTCATGATGAACGCTATGAGGCAGCAGAAGAGTTTTTGACGATTTGGAAGCGGTTATTGAAAGGAGAAAATGTACAATTTCATGGCAAACATCTACAAGCGGAGAATGGCCGGCTGTTATTCCCACCAGCTCAAACACCCCATCCACCAGTCTTTTTTGGCGGATCATCATCAGCAGGAATTCAAACAGCCGCCAAGCATACAGATGTTTATTTAACTTGGGGCGAACCGCCTGCACAAGTAAAAGAGAAAATTGCTCAAGTGAAGAAACAGGCTGAAAAGGAAGGAAGAACGGTGAAGTTTGGCATTCGTCTTCATGTGATCGTGAGAGATACCGAAGAGGAGGCATGGCAGGCAGCGGAACATCTGATTCGTCATTTGGATCAAAAAACAATTGATGAGGCGCAAAAAGTGTTACAGGGGATGGACTCGGTAGGTCAAAGACGAATGGTGGAATTGCACCAAGGGAGGAAAGGCAAACTTGAAATCAGCCCAAATCTTTGGGCAGGCATTGGTTTAGTACGCGGCGGTGCAGGAACAGCACTCGTCGGAGACCCGCAAACAGTAGCAGATCGTATCATAGAATACCAGTCTCTAGGCATTGATACATTTATATTTTCTGGATACCCGCACTTAGAAGAAGCTTATTATTTAGCAGAGCTTGTTTTCCCGCTCCTTCCATTCAAGAGATCAGGGAATACAGGACTCTCTGTGCCAGCTGGTGAAATCATTGGGAACAATCATTTTCCAGATGCAGCCTCTGCTGCTAGTTCCTCATAAATATGAAAAAGCAAAGCAGTCTGCGATGGCTGCTTTGCTTTTTTTCATAGAAAGGAGCAAGTCATATGTTGTGTGCTGCTGAAAAAAGGCAAGGGCTTTTTTCCCAATCGATTTTCTTGTATATACATATTTTCAGAGCCAAGAGAAGAAGGAAAATATGCTCACTCTTTTATCGGAATTATCAGTAAATATTTCATAATTGACGTTATTGCGACATATAATCAGGACTTTTATATCTGATATATCGGGGGAATTCTTGCTATCTCACAAAAAAGAAAGAACATATATCACAGATGATAAATATGAACTATTTCAAAAAAGAAAGAAAAAAGATGGCCAAATTGACATTATATGGGTTTTGTGGTTCTTATAGGGTGTCGAAATCTAGTAAATAAGAGAGGGTTTGAGCAGTTGAAAGTGAATAATTGAATAAAAAGTCACATTTTAATCAAATGTATGTTCGGTCAAAAATGGGATGTTCTGTAGATGTTTGGAGTGTGACGCCTATGATACGATCATCATAAGCTGGGAGGTGAAAAGTATGACTTATGCAGCGCCGCAAGTTGACTATTCCACTATGGAACCTGCTATTATGGACCAAGCTTGGTTCTTAGTATTTGTTGCTGTCCTTCTTGGATTGGGAGCAACAGTTGTTCTAGGAGCAGCAGTTTGGTGTTTAGCAAACGGCAAGGGTAGCTTTACAGGAGCCGTTCAGTGGGAAAGTGGCTTAAAAGTCCAAATTGAATGTAAGTAGCTATACTTAGGATTCATCTTTTTACTTCTTAGATAAGACACCAGGGCTAAACCGTCTGTGGCGGGCGGTTTAGCCTGATCTGTTTTTAAAGAATATGCAGACACTTGGAGGTTATATGTTTACGATTGAGAATTTAACCAAGACGTATAAAAATAACGTGACTGCTGTCAATGATTTTCATTTAAAGATCGACCCTCATCAAATCGTTGCTGTTGCTGGACCGAATGGTTCGGGTAAAACAACGATGATTAACTGTATACTCGGCATTATTAAGCATACAGAAGGAAGGATTCACTTGCAGGACGTCACAAATGATGAACCATCCTTTAAAAAACAAGTAGCCTATGTTCCAGATGACCTGCTGCTCCCTGAAGCATTGACTGGTGCTGAATATTTAGATTTTGTTTCTTCTATGTATGAATGTAAAACAATTCACAGAAGAAATCAACTAATTGAACTGTTTGATATGGACTCGGCCTTATCAAGACCGATCGAAACTTATTCACATGGTATGAAAAAAAAGACACAGCTGATTGCAGCATTTATGCTTGATAGTCAATTGGTGATCATGGATGAGCCCTTTAGAGGACTTGATATTGAAGCGGTTATAAACACAAAGAAACTGATGAAGCGGTATGCCGAGCACCATGGTGCGATCTTGCTTTCAACGCATGATATGCTTTCAGCGGAAGAGCTGTGCCACAAAATCGCCATTATTTCTAAAGGAGATAAAATGGATGAAGGAACGGTCTCAGCCCTAAAGGAGAAGTATCAATCAAGCACACTGGAACAGGTGTTTCTGAAAGCTTCAATGTTAAGTGATAGGGGTGCACATTTTGATGAAATCATTAATCATTTCTAAAATGATGCTTAAAATGTGGCAGCAGGAGATGTATAAGCTCTTTGATACTCAAACGAAGCGGATCATTGTGGTCTTATTCTTTTTGTTTGCCGTCACAATGGGAGCCATTATCGGATACAGCTTTACGGGTGTCTTTATGAAGGCTTTCTTAAACGGAGATGAACGTTCACTCGGATTACTCGTCGTGTCAATGGCGATTAATGCCTCCATTTTTACAAGCTTGTTATTCGTTTTGATCAAGGTCAGAACACCTGAACAAGACCGGTTTTCTATGCAGCTTAGCTGGTTCCCGCTCTCTACCTTTCAGAAAAGTTTTGGTTACTTCATTCCGATGGTGACAGTAGTGACAGGGCTTGTTTTATTTTTTATCGGCATTCTGCTTTTACCTAATTTTATTGCCCAGGGAATTGGTATTTTCTTTATTTTTACTTTCTTTTTGATGGTGCTTTTGCAGTCGCTTTTTGTCTTAATGCTGCTGCAGTTTATTTACAATATTACTTATTTGCTCGTTCTGAAATTAAAATTACCGTTGCAAAAATTTGCAGCGATATTTGTTTTATTGGCACTGGTTGTCGCGTATGGATTGACGCACTTTGATATTAGCCAAATTCAGCAATCATATATACAGTTTGATTATCATTTGATGTATTTTACAGTTCCGTTTTTTCTAGCGGGACAAGGAATGTCTCCTGAAGGGGTAAATTATGCCGTCTTGATTCTGTTCATCCTCTTATCGGCAGGCGGCGCATTTCTTTCTCTTGCGATGATGCCGATTATGGCAGAGAAAAAAGCGTTAACCTTTTTACACAAACTGCCGTTCTCTTCTTCGAAGAAGTGGTCACTTATTGTGAAGGAAATGAAGTCACAGGTGCGAAATGAAGAAAATATTTTAAATTTCCTTATTCTCCTCATTGTGATCTTATTTGTCCGTTATCAGTTTGGATTCCGATTTGAAGAAGAAGCATTTTTTGTTCTATGCGCTCTTGCTGGATTAACAGCTTTCAATTCGTTTGGCAATGATAAACGAATGCTGGGGATGTATAAAACATTTGGCCTGAGATCGTGGGAAGTAGCTTTGTATAAGTTTATCGGCCTTCTGCTCGTTGGTGTACTGCAAATTGTTTTATTCATGCTGACAACGCTGACGCTTCCTGAACAGATTTGGCACGTATTGATTGGTGCCGCTGTCTTATGCAATGCCACTGCGCTTTTTTATGTGGTAGGTATTTTACTTCCTCTTGATCGAAACAATCCCTACACAGGCATTTTTTCATTTGGAGCGCTTATTTTACTCATGATTCCGATTGTTTTTATTGGGAACTATGTCATAGGGGCGTCTAGTCAAGCGCTTCAGTGGCTGCTTGTGGCTGCATTTGAGGGTCTGCTCATCTTTGCCATATACAAAGGTTTTTCATGGAGGTATTCACATGATTCAACTTCTTAACAATAAGCTAAAGATTGAGCGGGTGCCGGCACTAGCGCCGTATGTGACCTTGCAAAAGAGGCATCTCACGGATACGCAGTATGGAAGCACACTCCCGATCAATGAAAGTGCCTATCATATGTTAACGAAAGTGGATGGTAAAAGAACAGAAGCGAGTATTACCGCAGAGCTCGCTGATTTGTTTCAGGTCGATGAGTCGGTGATTGCTCGTGACTTTTATCAGTTGATGACGGGATTGAATCAGCATCACTTGCTGTCTATTCATTATCATTCACCATATCGGATTGTGACAGCCTGCTGTCAATTTTTCAAGCAGTATCAAGTCAAAATGAAGGAACGATTTGATTGTACTGGTCATTCGTTCCTTCACATTTTTGGAACGGCTTTGCTCATGGTGACGCGTAAAATCATCTTTTTCTGGATGCTTTTCATGGTCATGGCAGGGATCGCTTTTTTATTCATTCCCGATCCGTCGATTGCAGCCATTGCGATTTATTTTACGATTATTTATTTCGGGTTAATTACCGGAACCGCTTTACATGAAGCGGCACATGGCTATGCGCATCGAAAATTTGCAGGGCGAGATGGTCCTCAAGGCTTTTTTGCGAGTGACATGATGTCAGTGAAATTTGTAAGACCCGTATTAGATCCATTTCAGAAAAAGCAGGTATGGATTACGCTGCTTGGACCGCTCGTTCCCGGTTTGATTGGCGCAGCAGGCATCGTTGTGACCATTTTATTTCTAAAAGAAAACCCGGTTTCGACCGCTTTTTTCATTTTTTCAATCACGTATTTTATTCAATTACTCTATCTTCTTCCGTTTATGGGGGATGGTAAGTCCATTATGAAGCAGTTATTGCTTGGAGGAATGGGAGGACAACGATCATGAACGTACAGGCGATGAAACAAGGCGCGATAGTTGGTAGTTTTCTAGGGTTCTTAGGCTTTCCAATGCTGACAATCGGCGTACTGTTCTATCATTTATTTCAATCAAAAACGAATGATGCTTTATTATTTAACAGTCTCGCTTTTGAGATGGAAGGCTCGTCCGCGTTTACTTTTCAGATCAAGCCAAACTTTTTTATTTATATGATTGTGATTTTTGCTGCGAGTTTTCTCATTGTGGCACTCCTATCAGCCATGAAACAGAAAAAAGCAAAAGGTTAGGAGAATTTTCCTAATCTTTTTTTGTATGATCAGCCAAATTTTAGTATAATGAGAAATAAAAAACATCAAAGGGGATCACAATGTTTAAAAAATGGAGCATTCTTATCTTCACAGTTTTTCTATTAGCAGGATGCGGCGAGAAGGCTGCAGAAACAACGACGACAGAGAAGACGGTATCAGATAAACCTGCAACAGAGAAAAATAAGGAAACATCAAATCACGATAAAGTAACTGTTGAACCAATGAAACTAACAAAGAGTGAAAAAAATCTTTTGGATGTATTAACAGCAGATAAACCCGAATTAATGATGACAGTGCATGGGCTGAAAGCAAGTAATAAAAGCGTTTCCTTAATTGGTGTGCATTACAAGGATGGACAATTACTGAAAGAAGACACAAAAGATGTCACCATTAAACTTCATCAAAATGGTGTCGATAAGAGTGTGAATTTTATCTATCAGTTAGATGAGGAAAAAGATGATCTGTTAAAAGCAACGTATGGTTTTTGGGTAGATAAAGAGAACAACGAACTAAGAAAACTCTCGACTAGCATAGATTTTAATCAGGACGTAGGAGGAAACACAACGATAACAGAATCAGATATTTTTCACATGTCTCCTGGAGAGAAAAAATTAATTTCTACTACCATTACAACTGGAATGAACTATGAGTTTTCTGGTTTAACAGGTTCTGAAAAGAATCTAAGAAAGGAATTAAAAGATGTGAAGCAGGCTTATTTGGTGTATTTGCAGCTAGATAAATAACTATCGTAATATATACGGAGAATATGAAGTTTTTTGACGAAAAATCTTCATATTCTCTTGACGAATTGTTAAGAAAGTTGTAACATAATAAAAGTCAACGCGATGACGTTGCTTTTAAAAGATTGATGCGGGTGTAGTTTAGTGGTAAAACCTCAGCCTTCCAAGCTGATGTCGTGAGTTCGATTCTCATCACCCGCTCCAATACATAATTTTGTTTATAACGCAGTATTTCGTTTCTTAGATAAACGAAGTGTTGCGTTTTTTATTATGTCAGTATAATGTGAAAAAGCACTGTCAGGCTACAGTGCTTTTTCAATGAGTTCATATTTGCTTTCTCCGCCATGTATTTGTACAAACATCTTCGTCAAGGATTGAATAAGAGCTTCACTCTTTTCCCGGGAAATAGATGGCGGGAAAAGGATGATTTGAAGAATGTTCTTTGTGTCTTGAGAAATTTGTGCTTTACTTGCTTGAGAAAATAATCCATTCAATCCTGCGCCGTCCTGCCATTCGATGTGACCAGCTTCATGTTTTGCCAGTGATAGCGGTCCTTTTATGCGATCGGCATCTAATGTCAGGATGGGTAAAAAATATTTTAGTGAGAAAAATATCGACAAATCCTGTACGGAATTGGTCGAGTCAATAAATTGTTCCTTTTGGATGTCAGAAAGAAGTGGAAGGAAAGGAACGTCTTTTAAAAGATCCGTCCATTCTTTGATTGCTGGTACTTCTTCTAAGACTTTATCTTCGTATTCAAAAAATAAAGATTCTTGAAACAGGCGTAAGCGGCCTTTTAACATTTGAGGTGATGTACCCACTTCAATATGCGAATATTCAATCTGTCCAACATGGATAGACGGGTTTTGAGGATGAGAAATTTCCATATGTATCTTCACAGTGACTCACTCCAATCGGTCATGATACACTCGTATTATACTGAAAACAACAGAAGAAACAAAGAAAGGAGGTTTGCAAGGTGATTCATGTTGGAGAATTAAAAGAAGAATTGATTCAATATGCGAAAGAAATTGGTGTCGATAAAATTCGTTTTGCAAGTGCCGATACATTTGATTCATTAAAGGACCGCCTCATCTTACATGAATCGTTAGGGTATTTGTCAGGTTTTGAAGAGCCTGATATTGAAAAACGGACAAACCCTTCTTTGCTGCTTCCGAAGGCCAAATCAATTGTTGCGATAGCGCTCGCGTATCCTTCCAAAATGAAAGATGCTCCACGAAGTACTAAGGATGCGAGAAGGGGAATCTTTTGCCGGGCTTCATGGGGAACGGATTATCATGTTGTGCTGAAAAAAAAGCTTGATATGCTCGAAGAATTTCTGCGAAGCAAGCATGTCGATATAAGGACAAAATCAATGGTGGATACAGGAGAATTGTCTGATCGTGCTGTAGCGGAACGTGCGGGCATTGGTTTTAGTGCAAAAAACTGTATGATTATCACGCCAGAGTTTGGATCTTATGTGTATTTGGCTGAAATGATCACAAATGTCCCATTTGAACCGGATGAGAAAATTGAAGATCAGTGCGGAACTTGCAATAAATGTGTGGATTCGTGTCCAACGGGTGCGCTGGTGAATCCAGGACAACTGAATTCTCAGCGGTGTATTTCATTTTTAACGCAGACAAAAGGATTTTTACCTGATGAGTTTCGTTCGAAAATAGGGAATCGATTGTACGGGTGTGATACGTGCCAAATCGTCTGCCCGATCAATAAAGGAAAAGACTTTCATCTGCATCCTGAAATGGAGCCGGACCCTGAAATTGCGAAGCCGCTGTTAAAGCCGCTTCTGACGATCAGCAATCGTGAGTTTAAGGAAAAATACGGTCATGTTTCAGGTTCATGGCGGGGGAAAAAGCCCATTCAGCGGAATGCCATTTTGGCACTCGCTCATTTTAAAGATACATCTGCTTTACCAGTGTTAATTGAGTTGATGCACAAGGACCCGAGACCGGTCATTCGGGGAACTGCTGCTTGGGCAATTGGCAAAATTGGCGACGATCAGCAGCTTCCAGAGCTGGAAAATGCCCTTGAACGGGAAAGTGATGAAGAAGCAAAAGAGGAGATTGTGAAAGGGATTGAGCTCCTGCAGACACCTTTAAATACTAAATAACATCCCTGTGAACATAGAATGAACCAAACAGAGATTTTAAATAATGTTTGGTGGTGTCTGTGTGAAACAATTATTAGAGAAAACTTTAGAAGACAGGCTGGCGTATTTAATCAATGACCGTGCAATCAAGCAGCCGCAGCTTATGTCTGATGTGGAAGCAGTAGAGCGGAAAAAAGAGCTTTTTGCTAGAAGACAGGTTGAGATTGTGAAGGCGAAAGCAAAAACAAAACTTCTCGATTCAGCCATACAAGATGATGGAGCTCAACATGTGCAGTACCTTGCTCATCTCACTTATGTATGCAAGGATGTAGACGATTCTTTCTATTTAGAGGAACAGGTGGAAAAAAGAGAAGCGTTCCTTTATAACGACATGCTTGTCAAAGATCGGATGATGCTAGAAGAGCGGCAAAGGGAAGAGCTTATGGATGAGCGCTTTCAGACCGAAGAACAATTCGGCAGAGCTTTTCACTATGACCGGCGGGCAGCCGTGCAGTATGCGGAGACATACTGGAATAAGCGGAATCCAGCCTATAAAAACTTTGAAGATAACTGTACAAATTTTATTTCACAATGTTTGAAAGCAGGGAATGCGCCAACGAGAGGATATCCGAACCGCGGGTCTGGCTGGTGGGTGCGTCCGCATACGTGGAGTTATAGCTGGACGGTGGCTCATTCGATGAAAAATTATTTAGCGAATTCGAAAGCGGGTTTGAGAGCAAAGAAACTCAAAGAAGCGCACGAACTTCAAATTGGTGATGTCATTTGCTACGATTTTGAAGGTGATGGAAGGTATAATCATACAACCATTGTCGTTGATCATGACAAAGGCGGAATGCCTCTTGTGAATGCACAGACGTATGACTGCCGCATGCGTTATTGGTCATACGAGGATTCGACCGCCTATACACCTGCTATTCGTTATATGTTTTTTCACATTTTGGACGATGCCGCGAAGGATAGTTAGTGGTATAATGTTGAGCGGAAAAGAAAATTAGAGGTGAACTTTTTTGGGACTTCATGTCGTTTTATATCAACCAGAGATTCCAGCTAATACTGGAAATATTGCGCGTACATGTGCAGCAACAAATACAACCCTTCATCTGATTCGTCCGCTTGGTTTTTCGACAGATGACAAAATGCTGAAGCGTGCAGGACTCGATTATTGGAAATATGCCAATGTGGTCTATCATGATTCACTTGATGAATTGTTTGAGGCTCATCCGAAGGGGCAATTTTTCTATATCACAAAATTTGGCCAAAAGCCGCATACGACATTTGATTACTCTCAGCTGGATGAAGACTATTTCTTCGTCTTTGGGAGAGAAACAAGTGGATTGCCAAAAGATTTGATTGAACAGAATATGGACCGTTGTCTTCGTCTACCGATGACAGAGCATGTTCGTTCCCTAAATCTGTCGAATACGGCAGCCATTCTTGTATATGAGGCACTTCGCCAGCAGCAATATCGCGATCTCATATAAGATCATGAAAAAAGCCGAGATTCTGATCTCGGCTTTTTATATGAGATCAGAAACAGAAGAATAAAAAATATGACGTAATCATACTTTTTTTGACATGTTAAATGAAAAGGATGTTCCGCAAATGGAACATCCTTTTTTTCATTTACCAGGCTTGCCTTCGTAGCCAGCAGTGAAAATGGATACTAAAAACGTAATGATGACGCCCATCATAATGACCGTTCTCATATAAGCTCCCCCTTATCCCTTTGTTCCGTTCGCTGCCTGTTTCATATGATGTGAAGTTCACCTTGAAAAGCAGGAGAAGAAAATCATTTTTCTCCTATTTTTCCTTTATTATGAAGGGTCTTGCGGATGGTTGTCAATTCAGTTTGCCAATTCGTCATTTTGAAGAACGAAAGCATGTAATAGGACGCCTCCGCATAGATTGTAAAACAGTATCTGATTTCTAGCTTCAATCTTGAAAGAGGAGGTTCATATGGATATTTTAAAGAAAATCGAACAGCACAGAGAAGAAGAGCAGCGTCTCAAATGGGAAGGCACATTCAGCGATTATTTAGACATTATTAAGGAAAATCCACTTGTCGCTCAATCTGCTCATTCTCGCGTTTATCATATGATTAAAGACAGCGGGATTGAAGAGGAGAATGGGGTCAGAACCTACAAATTTTTTGATCAGGAGCTGTTTGGGTTAGAGGAATCACTCGAAAGATTAGTAGAGGAATATTTTCACCCTGCTGCAAAGCGACTAGATGTCAGGAAGCGTATTTTATTACTGATGGGACCAGTAAGCGGGGGGAAATCGACGCTTGTCACTAGATTGAAAAGAGGTCTTGAAGAATATTCACTCACAGATCATGGCGCAGTTTATGCGATCAAAGGCTGCCCTATGCACGAAGATCCGCTTCATCTCATTCCGCAAAATCTGCGGGAGGATTTCTATAGAGAATATGGGATTCGTGTACAGGGGAATTTGTCGCCTCTGAACATGATGAGACTGGAAGAGGAATATGGCGGCAGAATTGAGGATGTAAGGGTCGAGCGGATCTTTTTCTCTGAAGATAAACGGACCGGCATTGGTACCTTTAGTCCGTCTGATCCGAAATCTCAGGACATTGCCGATTTAACAGGAAGCATCGATTTTTCAACTATTGCTGAATTTGGATCAGAGTCAGATCCCCGTGCGTACCGCTTTGATGGAGAACTCAATAAGGCAAACCGAGGGATGATGGAGTTTCAGGAGATGTTAAAGTGTGATGAGAAATTTCTCTGGCACCTCCTGTCATTAACACAGGAAGGAAATTTTAAGGCAGGAAGATTCGCCTTGATTAGTGCAGATGAATTGATCGTCGCCCATACGAATGAAACCGAGTACCGGTCGTTTATTTCAAATAAAAAGAACGAGGCTTTGCATTCAAGAATTATTGTGATGCCAATTCCTTATAACTTAAAGGTCACAGAAGAAGAACGCATTTATTATAAAATGATTTCAGAAAGTGATGTCTCAGATGTGCATATTGCTCCCCATACGCTGAAGGTAGCGGCGATGTTCTCCATTTTGACGAGATTGAAAGAGCCGAAGCGTTCTGATATTGATTTGGTGAAAAAAATGCGTCTGTATGACGGAGAAAGTGTCGAAGGCTTCCAATCAGTCGACATTGATGAGATGAAAAAGGAATTTCATGATGAAGGGATGAGCGGAATTGATCCGCGGTATGTGATCAATCGAATATCATCCACGATCATTCGAAAGAATATGGAATCGATCAATGCACTGGATGTCCTTCGTTCCTTAAAAGAAGGGCTCGATCAGCATCCGTCTATCTCCAGCGAGGACCGGGAGCGTTATTTGAATTTCATTTCAGTCGCGAGAAAAGAATATGATGATATTGCGAAGAAGGAAGTGCAAAAGGCATTTGTGTACTCCTATGAGGAGTCTGCGAAAACGCTGATGGATAATTACTTAGATAATGTCGAGGCATACTGCAATAAAAACAAGCTGCGTGATCCGTTAACGGGTGAAGAAATGAATCCTGATGAAAAACTCATGCGTTCAATTGAGGAGCAGATCGGTATTTCTGAAAACGCCAAAAAGGCATTTAGAGAAGAAATTCTGATTCGTATTTCGGCTTATGCGAGAAAGGGAAAACGCTTTGATTATAATTCACATGAGAGATTGCGGGAGGCCATTCAGAAGAAGTTATTTGCTGATCTAAAAGATGTGGTGAAAATCACGACATCGACGAAGACACCGGATGAACAGCAGCTGAAGAAGGTCAATGAAGTAGTGGCTAGATTGATTGATGAGCATGGCTATAATTCAACAAGTGCAAATGAACTTTTAAAATATGTAGGCAGTCTTCTGAATCGTTAATAAATGAAGGAGGCATTATTGGCGCATCAGCACCGGTAATGTCTTTTTTAGAAATGATCGTCAACTTGGATGACGAGCAGCATACGATAAAGGAATCGATGGTTAGAAGAATTGTGCAAATAGGTGAGGAGGGGGATGGATGTCCCGGCAAGAAAAAAGTCAGTTTATTGTGTCTCAGGAAGACTGGTCCCTCCATCGAAAAGGCTATGACGACCAGCAGCGTCATCAGAAAAAAGTCAAAGAGGCGATTAAAAACAATTTGCCGGACCTTGTCACAGAAGAAAGCATCATCATGTCGAATGGAAAAGATGTTGTCAAAATTCCGATCCGTTCATTAGATGAATATAAAATTCGGTATAACTACGACAAAAATAAGCATGTGGGTCAAGGCGATGGAGACAGTGAGGTTGGCGATGTTGTTGCGCGCGACGGCTCAGACAGTAAGCAGGGGCAAGGAAAGGGGCAGGGCGCTGGAGATCAAGCGGGTGAGGATTATTACGAAGCAGAAGTCTCATTAATGGATCTCGAGGAAGCACTGTTTCGTGAACTGGAGCTGCCAAACCTCAAGCAAAAGGAGCTTGACGACATCATTGTCGAACAAATTGAGTTTAACGATATTCGTAAAACCGGGTTAACAGGAAATATCCACAAAAAACGAACAATGCTGTCGGCATTTAAACGAAATGCGATGACAGGCAGTCCTTCCTTTTATCCAATCTACCCAGAGGATATCAAGTATAAAACGTGGAATGAAGTGACCAAACCAGAGTCGAAAGCCGTCGTTTTGGCAATGATGGATACGAGCGGAAGTATGGGACTTTGGGAAAAATATATGGCGAGAAGTTTTTTCTTTTGGATGACACGTTTCTTACGGACAAAGTATGAGACGGTCGATATTGAATTTATTGCCCACCATACAGAGGCGAAGGTGGTAGACGAAGAACATTTCTTCTCACGGGGTGAGAGCGGGGGGACCATTTGCTCGTCTGTCTATCGAAAGGCACTAGAGCTCATAGACGAACGATACCCGCCGTCGCGATATAATATTTATCCTTTTCATTTTTCTGATGGTGACAATTTGACCTCAGACAACGCCCGGTGTGTGAAACTTGTTTCTGAGATCATGAAAAAAGCCAATTTATTCTGTTACGGTGAAGTGAATCAATACAACCGGCATTCTACGTTAATGTCAGCATATAAGCATATTCAGGATGAGAAATTTAAGCATTATATTTTGAAGCAAAAATCAGACGTTTTTCTCGCACTAAAAAAATTTTTTCAGCAGGAAGAAGTTCATTCATAACGAGCACATTTGAAAAAACCTTTCAGCATAAGGGCTGAAAGGTTTTTTTGTGTGGAGAAGGAAAGGATCACCAGAAAAAAAGTAAAACTTTCTCTTTGACATTTCAATTTTCATTTATTAATATTTAATCTTGTTAAATATAAGTTTTTCAAAAAAGATGCCGATCGTCTTTTCTTCTTTTTCTGCTCTTTGCTCATAAGTGAACAATAAGTATAAATGGGCTGCACACCATGATAGGGGCGGGAGTAGATGAAGGGAAAAGGACAGATTGTTGAGCTTGTTTCATATTCTGTCAGATGATGGGCATTCTAAGTTTGCTAAAGCAGATGACACTATATTTTTATACATGAAAGGAGAAACAAAACATGAACAGAGGGCGTTTATTGCTAACGAACATTATTGGCCTTATTGTGATTCTTGCCATTATTGCTGGAGGTGCTTATTACTACTACGAAAGCACAAACTTTGTTAAAACAGATGAGGCAAAAGTGACAGGTGACATGTATCAAATTACAGCACCAGCAGCTGGACAAATCAAAGGCTGGGATATCAACGAAGGTGACGAAGTGGAAAAAGACAGCACGGTTGCAAAAGTTGAAGGACAAACAAAAACAAACATTAAAGCAGTGGCTGATGGCACATTAGTCAAAAAAGAAGTACAAAACAATCAACAAGTGCAGCCTGGTACAGTTCTTGGTGAAACAATTGATTTAAGCAAGCTTTACATCACAGCAAATATTAAAGAAACAGATATTAAAAACATTGAAAAAGGCGACAAAGTCGACATCGTTGTAGATGGCGATCCTGATACAACATTTGAAGGAAACATTGAACAAATTGGTTATGCGACAAACTCAACATTCAATATGCTGCCAGCAACAAATTCAAGTGGCAACTATACAAAAGTAACGCAAAAAGTAGCAGTGAAAATTTCAATTAAAAACCCATCAGACAAAGTACTTCCAGGTATGAATGCTTCTGTCAAAATTTCATCTTAATGATGATTGATATCAAAAAATGAAAGGAGGTTGTCTGAGATGGCAAATCAACCTGCAGCGACAAAACAGGGAACAGGCTCCTTGTCTTTACTGATCATTTTAATGGCCGGTTTGTTCGTAGCGATTTTAAACCAAACGCTTTTGAACGTAGCCATGCCCCATTTAATGACTGAATTTAATGTAAGTGCAACGACGATTCAGTGGCTTACCACAGGCTACATGCTTGTCAACGGTGTGCTGATTCCGTTATCTGCGTTCTTAATCACACGTTTTGGACAGCGCAGCTTATTCCTAGTGGCTATGATTTCGTTTACGCTAGGTACATTTATTTGCGGTATTGCGCCAAACTTTTCAACAATGCTCATCGGCCGTTTGATTCAGGCTGTCGGCGGTGGTATCTTACAGCCGCTTGTCATGACAACAATCCTTTTTATTTTCCCTCCGGAAAACAGAGGGAAAGGAATGGGGATTTTTGGTCTTGCGATGATGTTTGCTCCTGCAGTAGGACCAACATTATCTGGTTACATTATTGAACATTATTCTTGGCGTATTATGTTTTATGGACTTGTGCCAATCGGTGCGATTGTCATTATCGCGGCTTTCTTTATGTTTAAAAATATTGTAGAGCCTAAAAAAATCAAGCTGGACAGTCTTGGTGCGATTCTTTCAATCGTCGGTTTTGCTTCCCTTCTATACGGAGTGAGTGAAGCAGGAAGTGATGGTTGGACAGATCCGATCGTCTTATCTACGATTATTATTGGTGCGATTGCGATCATTCTCTTTATTTTCCAACAGTTGAAAGTTGATAATCCGATGCTTGATTTCCGCGTATTTAAATACAGCATTTTCTCATTATCAAGTGTCATTAACATCATTATTACGGTTGCTTTATATACAGGGATGTTCTTACTTCCGATTTATCTGCAAAACCTCGTTGGGTTTACGGCATTGCAATCTGGGCTATTAATGCTTCCAGGGGCACTTGCGATGCTCATTATGTCCCCGATTTCAGGGATCTTGTTTGATAAATTTGGACCTCGTCCGCTTGCCATTGTGGGGATGCTTATTACCGTTGTTACGACATATGAGTTTACAAAGCTGACAATTGATACTTCCTATAGTCACATTGTGCTCATGTATGCAGTACGTGCATTTGGTATGTCACTCTTGATGATGCCGGTTATGACAGCAGGGATGAACCAATTACCACAGCACTTAAACAGCCATGGTACAGCGATGTCTAATACATTAAGACAAATTAGCGGTTCCATCGGTACGAGTTTGATCACAACGATTTATACGAATCGGACGACATTCCACTATTCCAATATGGCGGATCAAACAAATACAGCGGACCCGTTCTTTATGAATTCATTCCAGACGGCTGTATCGAATGTGATGCATCATATGGGCATGACAGCAGAAGCTGCTCAAAAATATGTATCCACCCAGCTCTTTACGAAAGCACAGGTTGATTCAAACGTGATGGGCATCAATGATGCTTACATGTGGGTGACATTATTCTGTGCGGCTGGTGTCATTCTCAGCTTGTTCCTGCGAGATGTACGTAAGGATAAAAAGCGAAAAGAACAGCAGCATAAGAAACAAGAAATATCACTGCTTCCGGCACCTAAGGAAGCAAACCAAGATGCAAGATAAGTGTGGAGGGACCGTACATGAAAATTTATGTTGTATACGATAGTGAAGGTGACCATACAAAAGCACTTGCAGAAGCGATTGCAGCAGGCGCAGGTGAAACAGAGCAAGCTGAAGTATTCATTGATCACGTGAAAGATGCAGACATTCGCAAGCTCGATCAAATGGATGCGATCATTTGGGGCTGCCCTGGTCACTTTGGTACCATTAGTTCTGGGTTAAAGACATGGATTGACCGTCTTGGCTACTTATGGGCAGAAGGAAAACTAATCGATAAAGTCGGGGCTGTTTTCTGTACAACTGCTACAACACACGGCGGTTTAGAAATGACAATGCACAATTTGATTACACCAATGTTCCACCAAGGAATGCTTGTTGTCGGCCTTCCTGGAAATGTTCCAGCGAATGCTTTATACGGCTCTTACTATGGAGCCGGTGTGACATGTCCGATTGATTCAGATGAATTAATTTCTACTGAAGGCATTGAACTCGGAAAAGCACTAGGAAGACGTGTAGCATCAGTCACTGCATCATTTAAGCGATAAGGAGAGGGTTCTTTTGGCGACGATTATTGTAGCGTTAGTAGCTGCTGTTCTAGTCATTATTGGATTAGTAGCATTCAATGTCAGACACGCATCGGCCGATAAGGAAGAGATCAAAGAAGATGTCTCCAATCAGCCTGACGTGCCGCATAGCGAGCCAAAGGCTGCGGCGAGACCTGTAGAACCTGAGGTTGAAAAAAAAGCGTCAGAGCCTTCTCAAACAGATGATGCTGCGTCTGGCGATGATTTTTATAGACAGGCGCTTCAAAAGTTTAAGCAGCCAGAACCACCTGTCAAAGAAGAAGAACCAGAGACAAAAATGAATGATGATATGTATCGTTCTGCTTTGCAGAAGCTAAAGCAGAAGGACAAATAAAAAAGAGAACCTTTCATCAGGTTCTCTTTTTTTTATGGCACAAAAAAACCGCCGGCAAAAGCCGGGCGGTTTTCCTTCACTCTATAAAGTGCTAAAAGAGCAGATGCTCTTAAATTACGCTTTGTTAACGTTAGCAGCTTGTGGTCCACGGTTACCTTCAACGATTTCGAAAGAAACTGCTTGACCTTCTTCTAAAGTTTTGAAGCCTTCGCCTTGGATAGCAGAGAAGTGAACGAATACATCGTCTTGACCTTCTACTTCGATGAATCCGAAACCTTTTTCAGAGTTGAACCATTTTACTTTACCTTCTAACATGAAATTTCCTCCTAAAGCGATCTTAACGCTTAAATTCACTATTCTTGCTCTTACACAAACTTCAAAGACGAAAACTCTTTCAAAACTTTCTTCTTAAAGATGATACGAACAAAAATAATTACCTTTACTTTACCAGTGTTTGCGGGAAAAAACAACTGTTATACGAAAACTTTTTTAAAAATAATTAGCGCTAACAAATTGAGGAAAATGCCTATGTCAATTGGTCTTTTTTTCTCTCTGAAAAGCTCACTTGATTTCGGCCGGACTCCTTCGCTTTATAGAGCTCCTGGTCAGCTGTAATCGGTAATTGCTTGATGTCTGCACTCGTTCCATAAGAATAAGCACACCCAATTGATACCGTAGTGTGAATGGACATGCCATTTTTTAAATAAATCGGCTGATCTGCTATTTTTTTTCGTAAGCGTTCTGCAATCTGCCATGTTTTTTCAATTGTACAATTTGGTAGAAAGACAGCGAATTCCTCACCGCCAATCCGCCCAATATAATCAGAGCTTCTTGTGTTTTTAATCAGCCTTGTACCGATTTCTTTTAAAACGATATCTCCCTCATGATGCCCATATTGATCATTGATGGTTTTGAAGTAATCGATGTCTAGGTAAATAAGGGACATTTGATGGATAGGCTGCTTCAACTTCTTAGTAAAAGCATCACTTAATACCTCATCGAACTTCCGTTTATTTAAAACACCTGTTAAAAAGTCATAATGAGCTTGGAATTTATACAAATTTAACAGCTGATATGCTTTAGTTTGATGCTCAATGACATAAAAATTAAACAACCCAGCAATATATGAGAAAACCCAATAAGTAAAATGCAGTTGAAATGATGTCTCATGCACGACCATAATAAACAGGCTTGTGGCCATCACATTACCAATCGTAATGGATAACAGCATTTTCACAACATGATTCATATGACGCTCTGCAATCAAAAAAGAAGAGGTTGCGATAAACATCATGGAAAAAATATTGATGGAAGAAGCGATGTTGGCTTCAATTAATAATCGGCCAATGATGACAACAAAGGCTGCAATCATTGTTTGAGCGATGCCTCCATAAAAGGCCGTTAAAATAAGGGGAATATGTCTTAAATCGATGATAGCTGGTCCTGTTTTAATAGAGAAGAACATCAAAAGGACACCGAGTAACCCAGAAAGCATGCCTTTGCATATTTGTCTGAGCAAGGTATCTTCTTTCTTTAGAAAATTCTCTTTAAACACAAGCATAAATAAATAATGGAAAGTGACAAGAATTGTTAAATTAATAAAGAGGTCTTTTAGCAAAATAGAATCACCTTTTTAAAATTACTAAAATTTGTTGCAAAAGAAAAGGGGAAAAAGGATAATTAATAAAAATTTTAATGATGAGGAATTGAAGAAAATGCGGGGAAAACGCTTTCCAGATCGAACGGACTGGCTTTCTTTTTTTGAAAAAATGCCAGATGCCGGATTTGAAAAAGAAATGCCGATTGAATATCAAGATTTGACGTTTCGGTTCGAGAATCAGGAGGAGCGATTTGTTGTGAATATGTCGCTTGCTATGAAGGAATTTACCTTAAAGGTCGTTCGAAAAAAGACCGAATCTGTTTTGGGAATATATGATTTTAAAACAGTGCAGCATGTAGAAATAAAAAAAGATCGGAAGGAAGAAAAGGAACTTTTGCTGATATTAGAGCATCATGACGACTTCATCACAACAATTGAAATGACATTTTTACCTTCCTTTTGTCTCATGGTCAAAGAACATTTTTCTGGAGAATAAACAGGAGCCTCTTTTTATGAAGGCTCCTGTTTTGATTATTTGTGCTCGATGTCATTGATGACTTGCTGGATCGATTCATCATCCATCACATTCATCACACTTTCATCAATGTGAAGAGATTGCGCATAAGACTCTCTTGGCTGATGGGTTCTTGATGGTGCTTGGTGCTTGTTCGATTGATTTGGCTGGACAGCTGTGAATGCTTGCTTGATCATTTGTCCAACTTCACCTGTACTTTTTGATTCTTTGTGTGAGTGTGACTCATGGCGAGATGAGTCTTGGTGCTGATGGCTTGCGCCTTTCATCATTGAAGACATATTCATTTGTGTCATGCTTTTCAGCCTTCTTCGTAAAACCGGGGAGAATAATGCAATGATAGCTGTTGATACTGCGATCATTGCGCCAGTGCTCATACCTTTTCTTTTTCTAAACAAACGAATCCCTCCATTTGATCGTGATGATCTTTCATCAAGTTTAGGATGACCAAACACAGCTGAATTATGAATTCATTTTGCGGAAACAGAGGATGGGTGCATAAAAAGCCGGCTGGATGAAAAACCTATGAGCAAAAGGAGGGAATAATTGATGAATAAGAAATGGATGCTATCTTTACTGCTCGTGCCAACATTAATCACCGCTGGGTGTGGAATGAACAACCAAGGCGATGAGCGTAGAGGAACAATGAAACGGCAGTATGAAAATGTCACATATAAGAATGACAACATGAGACAGGATCAGCCAGATGTTCAAACACCTCAGAAGGTCAAAGTTGCAGATAAGGCGTCAGAGCTTGTAGCCAATATGTCTGAAGTGAAGACAGCGAACGTGCTTGTCACAGGAAAAAATGCATTTGTTGCCGTTGTACTTGAAGGCAATAAAAGCGGTGATGTGACGGACGATCTGAAAAAGAAAATTTCAGACAAAGTCAAATCAACGGATCAACAAATCGACAATGTGTATGTATCTGCTAATCCAGACTTTGTCGATCGTATGCAAGGTTACGGAAAACGTATTAAAAGCGGAGAGCCGATTTCAGGATTTTTCGATGAATTTACTGAAACGGTTAGACGTGTCTTCCCTGAATCAAAATAGCTACGACAAAAGCCGTATGTCATATGCGGCTTTTTTGTTTGGAACCGCACCTCGCGCACCTGACTGCATAAAGTAAAAAATATATCACCTCTTGTTGATCTTTGTTTCTTCATAGAAAGAGAAAGAGGGTGCAAGATGAATTCAGGTGGGGAGCAAATGAAAGCCAAGCCGTCATTGATCCATAAAAAACTTGTAGGCGGAATGATTGCAGCAGGTCTGATTTTTTATGCTTTCACCGCGTACTTGATTTATGTTGCGTTTCAGCTGACAGGACAATATTTGGAGCAGTCTTCTCCTAAAACGGTTATCACGGAGGGACTCAATAAGCAAGTCTATGAACATATTCGAATCTACTATTCAGAGGAAGAGGATGCTTTTGTTGATCTGACCATAGAGGCCATGAAACAGGCAGAGAAGAGAACAGCGTCAGTGTTTCAGTTTGAAGCTGACAGACCTTTAGATGTTATTTATTTTGATGATAAAGAGACGATCGAACAAATGGCTGGAATTAAGCATATAACCGGATTTTACTCTGATCATGATCAAATGATTGGGCTATATCCAGATAAACGAGAAGCATTATTGAAGAAAGAGACACTGCCTTTATACTTTTTCAATTCGCTTTTTATTCATGAGTATGCTCATTTTGTTTTCTATGAAAAGGTCCATTCATATGAAGTGTCTCCAGGAATTTTTCCGCTTTGGTTCCACGAAGGAACAGCAGAATGGACGGCCTATGACGTGTTGAATGCTACGTCTGAACGCTTCGACGTGATTCCTTTTCAATCTCTTCATTCTGATCAAGACTGGCAGAACTCTCGGGTAACGTATGAAACTGATGTCTATTTACAAAGCTATTATATGATCTATGAATTGGTGCAGCTTTACGGACGAGACGTCATACATGAGATTATGGAGGAGACTGCGAAAACGGGCCAGTTTGCTCGCGGCTTTGAACAGGCGACGGGGGAGAGACTCAAAGATTTTGAAGAACAGTTTAAAGTGATGTACCAAAGAAAAAACGGCTGACCAAAGAAGGGGGTCAGCCGTTTTTTTAATGAAGAGGCTTTTGTTGATCGGCTTTGCTAGAAGGCATTTGAACTTGCCCCTGAAGTGGTGCAAAAGCTGATGTCATGGCTGTCATATCTTGTTTGGAAAGCTGAGGAACTTGATAGTAGCCATGCTTGTTTTGATACAAGAAAATTTCATATGCCATTTCGATAAAGTTCGGAATCTGCGCAGCAAGCACACGTCTGACAACAGGATTTGTTACTTCTAATGCGGACATGGAAAGTAACCCAGCATGTGATTTGACTAGGCTGAGCATATGTCCTGTGATCCCTAAGTCTTTTACATCCTGTAATGACTGATTCGGCTTCTTCGGCTGAGAAGGTTTGATTCCGTATGTCACTTGTGTGTGTTCTTTCATCATATAAGTAGCAGTTTCTTCACTAGGCTTTTGGCCGGTAGAAAAACAATCTACAGTGACATTGTACTGGGATAAAACGAATTGATATTGTCGATCCAGGATGTCGGATAATGCAGGATCTTGAATGAATTGCCGCAAGATCATATATTGATCCAAAATATTAATCGTGCCGGCTAAAATTTCATGTAAATCGAATAATTCATGCCCGCCATGGTTGAGCTCAGGCTGCTGAGCGCTTCCTTGAAACATTGGTTGCTGATCGTTTTGCATTGAGATTCCTCCTTCTGTTTATACAATCTGTTTTAATGTGAGGATGTTTTCACGTTTTCATGCAAAAAACATTATTTACAATTAGAGGGTTTTCTTCCTTTTTGTCGAAAAAAAGTATCAGACGAATGAACATGGGGGTACCAGATGCAGGACAAAATCATTAATCGTTTGATAGAAGACGAACATGTGCAGGCACCAGTGATTGGCATCGGTGTTTCGCCGTTTGAACAGCATCATCTTGAGGCTTTTTTTCAATCGTTTCCACATGAATTAAATGCCTCTTTTATTGTTGTGCAAAATCATGTGACAGGCGATTGTATAACAGATTTGGAAGCACTTGTTTTACCGATTGGCTACCGGGCAAAAACGATTAAACATGGTGAGAAAGTCATGAAGAAGACCATCTATTTTTGTCCGCAGCATGCGGCTGTGACGTTAACAGAAGATCATCGGCTGCATGTATCAGAGCAGCTGCCAACAAACAAGGCATGCTCTGTCGACTCGCTTTTTAAGTCACTTGCCAGTGTTCAAAAGGAAGAGGCATTTGCGATCTTTTTTCAAAAAGGTCATTGTGTGGGGAGTGGATTGCTTCAGTTGGTTGAGCAAGGTGGTACAGCCTTATCGTGCAGTGAGGTAGAGAGTGGTTTTGACAGCATGTATCATCACACATTCAAAGATCCATCTACCCTTGCGGCATATATGGCCAATATCATTAATGTCCCGCATGCTGATGAGACAGACCCAGCTTTACTAAGAATCATTGAACGTCTTGAAATGTATAAAGGAATTGCCTTTTCAACCTATGAAAAGAAAAGGCTGCTTTCTGTCATTCAAAAACGGATGCGCGCTGCAAATCAGCCGATGTCATTATTAGCAGAGTACGATCGTTTATTAGAAAGAGAACCAGATGAGCTTGATCGCCTGCACGTCCAGCTTTTAAGCGGCACGACTACTTTTTTTAGAGATATGGAAGCTTTTCGTATATGTGAACAGAAGATCATACCATCAATCATTGACCATTTGATGAGCAACGGGAAATCTCGCTGCCGAATTTGGATTGCGGGATGTTCCACAGGGGAAGAAGCCTATTCTTTTACGATTTTATTTTTAGAAGAAATGAAGCGAAGAAATGTGTCCATTGAACTTCAAGTCTTTGCGACAGATATCAACCGAAAAGCCATTCAAATAGCTAGTAAAGGTCTTTACTCGAGAGAGTCAATGGCAAGCATACCGGAAAAATGGCGGGCGCGATATTTCGAAACAAAAGGTGACGCTTTTATTGTGAAGCAGTCGCTTAGAAAACATATTGTTTTTGCTCCTCACAATTTATTGATTGATTCACCTTTTATCCACCTCGATTTTATCAGTTGCCGAAATGTTCTGATGTACTTTGAGCCAGAAGTACAAAAACGAGTATTATCCCGATTCCAATATGCTTTAAAAGATCAAGGGATGTTAATATTAGGGCCCGATGAAACTGTCCCCAATATCCCTCGATTGTTTCAACTGTTCAATGAAAAGTGGAACATTTACACCCATTCAAACATTTCTACATCTAGTGTACATGACGCTCGAGATGCCAAATTACAAAAGCGAGCCGCACAATATATGCAAGAAGTGAGCGAGGATTATGATGCATGTATGGTCATCAATGATGGTAACAAAATCCTGGCGATGTCAAATGGGGCCTATTCTTTCTTAGACCACAAAGAAGTGTCAGATCAATCATGTGAATATGTAACGCCTGATTATTTGAAAGAGATGTTGAGTCAAACCTTTCAAAAGGTGTGGACAGACGAGACGGAGGTTGTGTTTCAGCATGTTCTCATTTCGGAAAAAGGCAGAAAGCAGTATGCGGATTTTACTGTAAAGAGTTTTGATCGCCGTTTTAAAGGAGTATACGTCATTCTCATTCGACTGAATGAGAGAGGAAAAAATCAAAAGAACGGCAGGGAAAAAGGGATGCCAGATCAGAATTCAGTCTATCAGCAGCGTATTGTCGATTTAGAAAATGAACTCAATGAAGTCAAACAAAAGGAGCAGGAGGCAAGGGCTCAATTAAAAGCGAAAAACACGCAAATAGTGCAGCTTGAGAAAAAACACGAGCATTTCATTAATATCATAAACAACTTAAGGGTGACAAGGGAAGAACTGTACAGACCTTCTGTTAAACCAGAGCTTGCGACGTTGTTTGTGGACCGGGACATGAATATTCGCTACTACACTCCTACAGCTGCCTCTTTATTTACTTCAGCTCAAATAAGGCACCAGCAATCCTTTCAGTCGCTGGCCAAGAAGCTCACGCAGGAAACGCTCTATCATGACATACAATCCGTTATCTCGGACAGGCGCGTCATCGAACGAGAAATTGAAACGAATGAAGGCGAACAATTCACTGTTCACATCACACCTAACTTTGATCAAGATCATGAGGGAGCGGTGATGACGTGGATTAAAATGACGGAAATGACAAAAATCAAACAGGCACTCCATCTAGCGATAACAGCACTGGATAACAGCCATATCCATATTGTTGTTGCAACTGAGGAAGGGGTCATCCAATGCGTGAATCAGCGCTTTTGCCAGTTTGTACAGCAGCATGAATATGACCTGATCGGCAAAGATATCTTTTCTGTCTATCATGCGCTGTGTCAATGTGATGATTTAGAAAAGCAATGGGACGTTTGTTTAAAAGAAGGCAGCTGGACAGGTGAGCTGTACTTTCAGGATTTATCAGGCCGTGAACGATGGGAGAGAGTCTCTTTACACCGAATTGATGATCCTGACAAAATGCAGTCAACTGTGATGCGGATTTCAGAGGATATTACGAATCAAAAGCAGTCAGAGAAGATGCTGATGAAGTCAGAGATGCTGTCCGCAGTGGGTCAGCTTGCAGCCGGTATCGCCCATGAGATACGAAACCCGCTGACATCGTTAAAGGGATTTTTACAGCTGATGATTCAAAGTAAGAAATATCAGAAGGATTATGCAGATGTCATGATGTCTGAATTTAATCGGCTCGAGGCCATTATTAATGAATTCCTTGTGCTTTCTAGAAGCAAATCGGTGAAATTTGAGCCGGTACATGTCAATCTTCTGCTCGAAGAAGTGATCATGGTCGTTGAATCACAGGCGGTCTTAAAAGGCGTGTCTATTCAGAAGAATTTGTCTCCGTCGCTGCCAAACATTCAAGGTATACCGAATGAGCTGAAACAAGTTTTCTTAAACATTCTTAAAAACGGTATTGAAGCGATGGATGGTGTGACAGGTGTCATTCAGGTCACATCCGTATTGGAACATAATCAAATGATGCTGATTTTTGAAGACCAAGGAAAGGGCATACCAGAAGACGAAATAGGGAAACTGGGTGAACCTTTTTATACAACGAAAGAAAAAGGGACTGGCCTTGGTTTAATGATGACCATTAAAATCATTGAAAGCCATGGCGGCAGCATTCGTTTTGAAAGCAAAAGCTTTGAGGGGACACGAGTGATTATTACGTTTCCAATGAGCTAACAGACATAAGATTTACAAGAAATCCATCTACCATCAATATTTACTTAGTACACTATGAGAGATGAAGCTCAGAAGGGGAGAGGTCTAATGAAACGTGTTCGATCCATTCGAATGATCTGCTGTTTGGTTTTGGTGATCTTTAGTCTGCAATCCTTACTGCCTGGCATGATCACAGCAGAACAAGCCAGCGCGTCTGAAAAGAAGGAAACGGTATGGAACCAAAAGAAGCCAATCAAAATCAAGAAAGCCCGCCAGCTGATCGGAGAGACGGTGACGGTGAGCGGAATTGTGACAGCAGATCAATCTGCTATAGGCAATGGGAAACTCTCAACATACATTCAAGATCAATCAGCTGGAATCAATATTTATTCAGCACAGCAAAGCAATTTCCCAGAACTAAAAGCGGGCATGAAGGTGACAGTATCGGGTAAGATCACGTCTTATAAAGGACTGATTGAAATTGTGCCAGATCGAGACCGCCTGAAAATCGATGGTGTGAATCAAACCTTACCAAAGCCGAAGCGAGTCTCACTGAAACAACTAGAAACGGATCAGGCACGTAAACATGAAGGAAAACTTGTGAAGGTCAAAGGCTATGTTGAATCAAAACCAGAGCAGCCGGCTGGTGGTGGATACAATGTGGTGATCATTGATAAAAAATATCACAGCACCATCCTTAGAGTGATGGTGGATACAAGTGCCATTGATGAAGTAAAGACAGGGAAATGGTATGAGTTTACAGGAGTGTTAAGCAGATATGATACGCTGCAGGTGCTTCCAAGACACAAGGGTGATGTCAGCCTGCTGAAACGCCAGCCAAAGCCGCCAAAAATCAAGAAAGAATATGCGGCAACGGTTGACCGGGTGGTAGATGGAGATACGATTCATCTAAAGAAGCCTGTGCTTGGTACAACAAAGGTGCGCTTTGTGAATATGGATACGCCGGAAACGTACCATAAGCCAAAAAATGAATTAGATCAAAACCAGCTGCGTTTTGGACAGAAGGCGGCGGACTATTTAAATACGCTTCTTTCAAGCGGAGATAAAGTCACATTAAAGATCGGTCCTGAAGCGAAGGACGGCTACGGACGTCTTTTAGCTCAAGTGAAAACCAAAAAAGGGGTTAATACGAATTTAGAGCTTGTGAAAAAAGGATATGCCCCTACGTATTTCATCTGGCCAGTTGGAGATGAAAAGGACTATCAGACGTTCCAAAAAGCTGTCAAAGAGGCGAAAGAAAAAGGGCTGGGCATTTGGAATGAAGCGGATCCGCTGCTGGAACAGCCGTTTGAATTTAGAGCACGTGAACAGAAAAAAGGACTGACACGCTATGTCGGTGATTCATCGGCGAAAACCTATGTATCGCCTGACAGCTGGAAAGAAATCGCTGTAGATAAACGCATCTTTTTTGCTTCAAAAGAAGAAGCAGAACAGGCTGGCTATCAGCCGGCAGAAGAAGCTGGGGAAGTCCCATTAACCATTTTAAGCATGAATGATTTACACGGGAAAGTTGATCAACAATATGAACTGGACCTGAAAGGTGATGGTAATAAAGGAACGTACGGACGGATGGATTATGTGGCGGCTTATATGAAACAAAAACAAGCAGCACACAAAAATACGATCACAGTCCATGCTGGAGATATGATTGGCGGCAGCTCTCCAATATCTTCTCTTCTTCAAGATGAACCAACAGTTGAACTCATGGAGAACATTGGCTTTGATGTTGGCACGGTTGGCAACCATGAATTTGATGAAGGGGTGGACGAGCTATTACGTATCATAAATGGTGGAGATCATCCTAAAGGCACAAAGGGATATGATGGACAGAATTTTCCGCTCGTTTGTGCAAACTGTGAATACAAGGAGACAGGCAAACCACTTTTACCTGCTTATGAAATCATGGATGTTGAAGGAATCCCTGTAGCATTTATCGGTGTTGTGACAAAGTCAGCCGCCGGAATGGTGATGCCAGAAGGGATTAAAGACATTCAATTTACAGATGAAGTCAAAGCCGTGAATGATGCTGCGAAGGAATTAAAACAAAAAGGGATCAAAGCCATTGCAGTTTTAGCTCATATGACAGCCTCCCAAAATGGAGATACCATCACTGGGGAGAGTGCAAAGCTTGCCAAAGAAGGCGATGATGAAATTGATGTCATCTTTGCAGGGCATAATCACGAAGTGGTAAACGGAGAGGTCAATGGGAAATTAATTGTTCAAGCCTTTGAATACGGGAAGGCCATTGGCGAAGTCAATGTAACACTTGACCGCAAAACGAAGGATATTGTCAAAAAGAGTGCAAATATCCAGTATGTAGACCAATCTGGTATTGAAAAGGACAAGGAAGCAGCCGGCATCTTAGCTCATTACGGGAAAGAAGTTGAGCCGATTATTAGTGAGGTAGTTGGAGAAGCTGGTGTCAAAATGGAAGGCGGCTATTCAAATGATGGAGACACGCCGCTCGGTAATTTGATTGCCGATGGTATGAGATATTTTATGAAAAGTGATTTTGCCATGATGAATGGCGGCGGGATCAGGCAAAACCTTGAAAAAGGGCCGATTACGTGGGGAGATCTGTTTAATATTCAGCCTTTCGGCAACGTTTTAGTGAAACTTGAGATTAAGGGGAAAGACTTGGCTGAGATTATAGAAGCGCAAATTTCACCTCAGTTTGGACCAGATTATAGCATTTCGGGCTTTTCATATTCCTATGATCCGGTAACATATAAAGTAGTCGACTTAAAGCTGCCTGATGGTTCATCCGTTGCGCTCGATCAAACATATACACTCACCGTGAATAACTTTATGGCAACTGCCACTGGCAGTAAATATGCGCCGATAGGCCGGCTGGGGAAAAATCCCGAAACAGGTCCAGAGGATTTAGAAGCCACTGTCGCTTTTGTGAAGAGCTTTGAAGGAGCTTCCATTGTGTATCAAAAAGAGGGACGAATTCAAAAAGCAAAACAAGAAGAAAAAGCAGCAAGCTAAAGAGAGTGAATCATCTAAGAGAAATGTAACAGGCAAAGGAGTTTAAGCATGAAAAAATGGCTTGCACTTACTGTGATGACAGCAGGAATAATCTTGCTCGGCTGGGGAATTTGGCAAATCGCCTCTACGCACCTTCAAACGGCACAATCATTAGAAGACGCGAAGAAGGCAGTAGCGGACGATCAAGGGATGTCAAAGAAGAAGTTTTCTCCTGAAATAGGGAAAGCTTCTGGCATCCTGACGATTCCGAAATTAAAAGCGGATCTGCCCATTGTCGAAGGGACAGATGCAGATGATCTTGCCAAAGGAGTCGGGCATTACAAAGGCAGTTATTACCCTGATCAGAAGGGACAAATCGTCCTATCTGGCCATCGTGATACGGTATTTCGCCGAACAGGTGAGCTGGATATTGGGGATCAGTTGAAAATCACTGTGCCGTATGGTGAGTTTGTTTATGAAATTACGCATACGAAAATCGTGGATCAGCATGATACTTCCATTATTACTTTGCAGAATGAAAAGGAAGAGCTCGTGTTAACGACATGCTATCCATTTCATTTCGTCGGCAATGCACCAGAGCGGTACATTATTTATGCAAAAAGAGCGTCTGTTTAAAGAAAAAAGAGCCTGCTTATCAATAGCAGGCTCTTTTTTAATGAATGATCTCGTCCATGAGCTGAGCCATATCTGGTGGAAGCGGTGCTTCTATGCTCAAGTGCTCACCTGTAAAAGGATGTGTCATGTCTACTTGTTTGGCGTGCAGAGCACATCTGTTGATATGAGTGCGAGCTCCGTCATAAAGTGTATCCCCGGCTAATGGATGTCCGAGACTGCTAAGATGGACACGAATTTGATGTGTTCTTCCGGTCTCTAATTGCAGCTTAACAGCTGTCATTTGCAGACGTTTATTGGTGTCCATAACCTGAAAATGAGTCACAGCACTTTGACCAGTAGGAGAGATTCTTCGTCTGACAGCATGATGCTTGTCACGGCCGATCGCTGCATCGATAGTACCTTTCTTTTTCTTGAAAAGTCCTTCTGCGATGGCGATGTATGTTCTACGGATCGTTTTTTTAGAAAGCATTTGATCAAGCACAGTATGAGCTAACCTATGTTTAGCAAAAATGACAGTGCCGCTTGTATCTTGATCAAGCCTGTGAATATGTCTCACCCGTTTCTCTTCGCCATTTGCTTGAAAATGGAAGGCCACAAGGTTAGCCAGTGTGCCCGTTTGTCCCTTTTCATTCGGGTGCGTTGGTCGTCCAGCGGGCTTTTGCACAATCAATAAGTGCTCGTCCTCAAAGAGCACCTCTAATTCACCATATTCTGGCGTCACATCACTCTCTTCCGTTTCAAATAAATCGATCAAAATGTGATCGCCTGTACTGACTTTTGCCGCGTGATGGGCAGGCTTTTGATTTAAACGTATTTTTTGGTGCTCCATCCAAAAATGAATAATCGGTTTTGAGGCCGACACGGCTGTTTTTAAAAACTGACTCAGTGAAATGTCATGATGCTGCTCACCTGCTTTTAGCGAGAGCGTGTGTCCTTTAATGTTCATGAAATCCGTTCCTCTCTTTGGGTATATATAGGAAACACTTACCTTGGCGAACGCCTTTTTTTCTGTGCTATTCTGAATGGAGAAATAACGACAGAGAGGTAGATGTCACGTGAGATTAATGAAAGCTGCTACAGACCTGCAGGAGCAGGCGATTGGAGAAATATCAAAGGATGTAGAAGAGCTTCTATCCCATACTGGTGGAGAACAGTCCGCCGCGCGTCAAAAAGAACAACCGCTTACCTTTGTTGAAGGAGTTTATAACGGAACGATGGACGATGCTTTTCGTATTTTATCGGGACTTCAGCTATTACATACCATTATTGTCAAACCTAAACGCCATATTACAAAGCGTGATCGTGAACTATTCGAGCGAAACCGTGAGCAGGTCAATGCATGCGGCTTTTCTTTTCCGTTTGATTTAGACGATTTTTCCAGCCGCCGCCTTCAAAATGCGTAAAAGTTGGTGTGAACTTCCTTGTTAACTTACAAGGCTGCCGCACATACTATTTTTAAGGGAACGGAGAAACCTTTAAGATCTGTAATACCAAACCCGCTCTTTTTCAACATTGCCTATTTCTCCACGAATCGGAGCGCTTGGATCTCTTGCAGAATAAACCGAACACGGGTAGGAGCCTGACAAAATGATACAGGCTCCTTTTATACATATTTATTTTAGCAGACATTCATCTTTGAAAGTCAATTTTATTCACGATATGATAGCATTGAGTATCATAATAAAGACTTTCGTAAAAAAAGGAGTGGCCTCGTTGGTAAAGGCGATTATATTTGATTTTGATGGATTAATTTTAGATACAGAAACACATGAATATGAAGTCTTGCAAGAAATGTTTGCGGAGCATGAGTCGGAGCTGCCTCTTTCCGTATGGGGCAACGTCATCGGGACGCAGGCAGGCTTTAAGCCATTTGAATACTTGGAAAAGCAGCTGGGAAAGACGCTTGATCATGAGGCACTCACAGCGGACCGGCGTTCTCGTTTTCAAAAGAGAATGAAGGACGAATCAGCAAGACCTGGCGTAGAAGCTTATTTACAGGCAGCGAAGGAGCTTGGGATCAAGATTGGACTTGCTTCCAGCTCAGACTATAAATGGGTGTCTGATCACCTGAAGCAGATTGGTCTTTTCGATTACTTTGAATGTATCCGCACGTCAGATGATGTGGAAGAAGTCAAACCTCATCCAGAACTTTATTTGCAAACCGCAAGCTGCTTAGGTGTAGAGCCAAAGGATTGTGTGGCATTTGAGGATTCAGTGAATGGGTCAGTTGCTGCCAAACGGGCAGGCATGAAATGCGTGATCGTCCCAAACAAAGTGACGAGCACGCTGCAATTTGAAGAATATGATGTCAGATTAGAATCCATGGCTGAAATTGAATTGCTCCAGCTATTCCATCAGCTTGAAAAAGAGGATCAGTAAGGGGGCAAAAACATCATGGCAGAAAAACTCGATTTAACGCGGTTTGAAAAAAGAATGGTCATCCGTAATATCCGGGAAGAAGATATTGACCGAATTATTGCCTTGCAGGAGGTATGCTTTCCGGGCATGGACCCATGGAAACGAGAGCACCTTGAAAGCCATCTTGAGCATTTCCCAGAAGGACAGTTTTGTGCTGAATTTGAGGGAGAGATCATTGGCTCTTGTTCAAGTTTATTAATTAACTTTGATGAATACGATGACCGTCATACTTGGCAGGACATTACAGATGATGGGTACATCACAAACCATAATCCAGATGGGATGAATATGTACGGAATTGAGGTTATGGTTAGTCCTGAGTACCGCCGCATGAAAATTGGCCATCGTTTATATGAAGCAAGAAAAGACTTAGCGAGAAGATTAAATTTAAAAAGCATCATCATTGGCGGACGCATCCCGAATTATCATAAATACCAAGAGGAAATGACGCCTCGTCAATATGTGGAGCAGGTCATGCTTCACCAAATTTATGATCCTGTTTTATCTTTTCAGCTGTTAAATGAATTCAGCCTCATGCGGATCAATCCGAATTACTTGCCGGATGATAAGGCATCCAGCACATATGCGACGTTAATGGAATGGAACAATGTTGATTATCGCCCGCAATCGAAAAGATATTATAAATCGGCGTTCCCAGTTCGCATTTGCGTCATTCAATATGCGATGAAACAAATTCATTCCTTCGAGGAATTTATGAATCAGGTGGAGTATTATGTTGATGTCGCATCAGATGCGTCAGCTGACTTTGCTGTATTCCCAGAAATTTTTACAACGCAGCTCATGTCTTACTTAGAGGAGCGCTCCCCAAGTCTTGCAGTGCAGCGGATCACGGAATATACCGAGGACTACATTAATTTGTTCACAGACCTTTCTGTGAAGTACAACATTAACATCATTGGCGGATCCCATTTCGTTGAAGAGGAAGGGAAAATCTACAATATCGCTTATTTATTTAGACGTGATGGAACGATTGAAAAGCAATATAAACTTCATATCACACCGAATGAAAGAAAATGGTGGGGGATCTCAGCAGGTGATCAAGTTCGAGTATTTGATACGGACTGCGGAAAAATTGCAATCCAAATTTGCTACGATATTGAATTTCCTGAGCTTGCTCGAATTGCAGCTGATAAAGGAGCAAAAATTATTTTTACTCCGTTCTGTACAGAAGACCGTCAAGGCTATTTAAGAGTGCGTTACTGTGCACAGGCTAGAGCGGTTGAAAACCAGATTTATACCGTGATCTCGGGAACTGTCGGAAACCTTCCGCAAACCGAAAATATGGATGTCCAATATGCACAATCAGCCATTTTTGCACCATCTGACTTTGAATTTGCAAGAGATGGGATTGTAGGAGAGTGTAATCCGAATATAGAGATGGTTGTCGTTGGCGATGTCGATTTAGAAATTTTAAGAAGACAGCGGCAAGATGGAACGGTACGTCAGCTCAAAGACCGTAGAAGAGACGTGTACCATATTGAATATAAGAAATAATGAAAGGAAGCGCCTGTCACAAGGCGCTTCTTTTTGTTGACATTTTTTAAGAGACATAGTAGCAGCATGAGCGCTGCTACCGGTTCAAGATTCATTATCATTTATTGCCTAAATAAGACGGAGCACTTATTTATGTGATAAAGGGATGCCGGAGCAAAATCCGAATATACTGAAAGGAGATCATGTGTTCAAAAAGGAGAGGAATATGGGGCGACAAGCTAAACATCTGTATATCAATTTGCCGGTAAAGCATGTCAAGGAATCAAGGGCTTTTTTTGAGCAGCTGGGTTTTGAGTTTCAAGAGCAGCTTACGAATGATCAGGCAGCTTGTTTGGTCATTGGTGACACCATTACGGTCATGCTGTTATCCCATAAGCATTTTCAAACCATCTCAGAGAAACAATTGGTGGATGCAAGGCAGGGATCAGAGGTCATTGTCTCTATGCGGGTTGATTCACGAAAAGAGGTCGATGAGCTGGTGGAGCAGGCGATGGCAGCAGGCGGTTCACCGTTTAAGGAAAAGCAGGATCATGGGTTTATGTATGGCTGGAGCTTTCAGGATCTTGACGGTCATTTGTGGGAAGTGTTCTATATGGATGAGGAGAGAAGCGCCCTTTCATAAGGGTGCTTCTTTTTTATTGTTTAACAGTGGTATGATAATGAGGAAGCAAAAAATAGGAATTCATCTAGAGAAAAGTAGGTGCAGCATGGAGTTTTTACTTGTCTTACTGCCAGTGTTCGGCATCTTTCTTATCGGATATATTGGGCAGAAGGCCATTGGTTTTGACATACATACGCTCTCATCAATGTCTTTATATTTAATGTCACCATTTCTTGCGTTTGAAACCTTTTATCAAAACAAAGTGTCGATGGACTATGTGTACCTATCTATTTTTGTCGTCGGACTATGTCTTTCACTTGTTTTATGTGTCTTTATTTTATCTCGAATTTATGGTTATTCGAATGAAATGTATTGTGCCATGATTTTGTCGTCAGCCTTTATGAACAATGGGAATTACGGCACGCCTGTTGTTCTGCTTGTCTTCGGAGCTGCTGGGCTTGATATTGCGATTGTGTTAATGGTGCTGCAGCAGCTTGTTATGAGTACAATCGGTATGTATTATGCAGCAAAGGGCGGAGAGGATGCAGGAGATGGAAAGGTTGTGCTGAAAAAAGTGCTGCGTATGCCGGTTGCATATGGGGCACTCCTCGGTCTATTATTTCAGCTGATTGATCTTTCATTACCTAAAGAGGTGATGACGGGTGTTCAGCTAGTTGGGGATGCTGCCATACCAACGATTATGCTTATTTTAGGCATGCAGCTTGCCGTCATTTCTTTTAAGCAAGTGGATTATCGCAATATTTCTTATGCTGTATTGCTGAAGCTTTTTATCTCACCACTCATCGCATTTGGTTTTACACTCATTTTACCGGTAGATGATCTAGTGAAACAAATTATGATTTTAGTTGCAGCCATGCCAACAGCAGCAAATACCACGCTGATGGCTGTACAATTTCGAACGAAACCTGAGTTTGTCTCAAGCACGACATTTCTCAGTACCGTTTTAAGCATCGTGACTTTACCTGTTTTATTATGGATCTTATCTATGCACCCTCTGGGATAGGGGACGGGCGGCAAACAAAGGGGGACATATCAATGAATGTAGATGTTCATTTTCAAGTGAGTGATGTGTTGAAAACAAAGTATTTTGCCCATGCAAAAGTGTTAGCAGGAGAAAAGGGATTGTTTCGGCAGGTCAAATGGGTTCATGTGTTAGAAGTGCCTGCTGTAGAAGATTTGTTAAATGGGGGAGAGCTCATATTAACAACAGCCGCAGGCTTTCATGATCAATTGGAGGTGTTTCAAGCATTTTTAAAACAGCTGATCGATTCTGGTGCGGCAGGCTTGTGTATTGAATTTGTTCCGCTCAGATTCGATGTGCCGGAAGAACTGATTGCGTATGCAGAAGAAAGAGATTTTCCGCTGATTCTGTTTACAAAAGAAGTGAAATTCGTCAACATCACACAGCATCTCCATACGATGATGATTGAACGCCAGTATCAAATGATGGCTGATTTAGAAGCGCTATCATCAAAGTTGAATGAGCTATTACTGACTCCGCATCCGCAGATGGATATTTTGGATCAAGTGTATCAGCACGTAAGGGGCATTCTTTTACTCATTCCTGTTCAGGGGGAGCCGATTATTTTATGTGATTCTTCCAAACAAACGGAAGAGCTGGTCATGAATTATTTACAGTTTGCTTCCTTGCCAAAAGGATACGAAGTGACACAAAAACAAGTGCTCGCACTCAAGCAGACATTTGCAGACCTTGTGCTTATTCATCAAACGAACGCGCTCTCAGAATTCGAACTTCTCGTAATGGATAAAGGGGCAAATGCTCTTGCCCAGCAAACGTTAAGAGAGCTTTATACAGAAGAGCTGAAGAAGACAAAAGAGAACGAATGGCTGCAAAAATGGTTCCAAGAAGAGCATACAGAAAGAGATATTTTAGAGCATCTTGAAGAAACAGAAGGATTGAAAAAACCAACCGGCTGTGTGGTCATGCTCTTTCAAAAGCATCATCAAATCGAAGAAATTGCAGGAAATCTTTATTTTCTCGTATCGTGCCGCTCCATCTTTCAGCGAGCAGGTTTCCATTTGATTCCGTATGAGCATCAAGGACAAACCTTGTTTATTTTATTGAACACGAGAAAGAAGGAAGACTGGAAAGAGCGGGCAGAGAAGGCGGCAGCTGACATCAAACAATTGTATGATCGGGAGCAGCCCCGCGGAACTGTGATCAATTTTGGCATCGGTCCATATTGTGAACAGTTTCAGCATATGAGAAAAAGCTTTCAAGCAGCCAAAGAAGTGCTGCAATTAAAGAAAGTGATGCCCCAGCGGGTGGAAAGCCCATTTTATCAAGATTTGCATATGCTCCGTCTCATGCCTGTCATGCAGGAAAGCGGACTGCTTGAATGTATGGTGAAAGAGTATTTGGAGCCTGTGCTTCTATATGATAAGCAAAATAGCGGAAGACTCTATCAAACGCTGAATATCTTTTTACAGACAAACGGTTCTAAAAAGGAAACTGCAAGCCAGCTCTTTATTGTCAGGCAGACCCTTTATCATAGACTAGATAAACTGCATGCATTGCTTGGCGAGGATATGATGCAGGCCCCGAAACGACAGGCGCTTGAATTTGCAATTCTTGCATATGAATTCCTTCAAGGAAATCGCCGTTAACGAGGTTTGTTAGATTTGCTAAGGCACCCGAGTAGAATGTCTTATCGTTCTTTTCAATCAGTTGACGATCTGTCTAATGTAATCAGCCCAGCCCCTTTTTTATAATGAAAGTAACGGTTGGTTCTCTCTTACAGGCGGCCTAGTTTCAGTTTCATATGCCTCCCTTTTCATCCATATAATGAATGGAGAGGCAATGTGCTGCTGAACCAGTCTAAGCTTCTTTAGTGATGAAAACGGATACATGGGGGCGGGAAGATGAAAATACATGAGCAGGCTCAAAATCTTCAGGCGAAAGATGATCAGTTGATCTGGCATCATATGAAAGGGACAAACAAGGAAAATGAAAGCATGGTTATTCACGAGGCAGAAGGCGCATGGGTGACAGATATTCATGGGAATCGCTATTTAGACGGGATGTCAGGTCTTTGGTGTGTAAATGCCGGTTATGGCAGAAAAGAGCTTGCAGAAGCGGCATATAAGCAACTAAATACAATGCCTTATTATCCGCTGACGCAAAGCCATGTGCCTGCGATTCAGCTGGCTGAAAAGCTAAATGAATGGCTTGGCGGGGACTATGTGATCTTCTTTTCTAACAGCGGTTCTGAAGCAAATGAAGCTGCATTTAAGATCGCCAAACAATATCATGCGCAAAAAGGAGAGAGCACAAGAACAAAGTTCATCTCCAGGTATCGGTCGTATCACGGCAATACAGCAGCAGCCCTTGCCGCAACGGGGCAGGCGCAGCGTAAATATAAATATGAACCATTAGGTCAAGGCTTTATCCATGTCGCACCGCCTGATATGTATCGTCATCCTGAGGATCAAGATACATTGGCAAGTGCAGCGGCAATAGATCAAGCCATGACGTGGGAACTAAGTGAGACCATTGCTGGGGTCATTATGGAGCCGATTATTACAGGCGGCGGTATCTTAATGCCTCCGAAAGGGTATTTGAAGAGGGTCAAAGACATCTGTGAGGCTCATGGAGCACTTCTCATTGTGGATGAAGTCATCTGCGGATTTGGACGGACAGGGAAGCGGTTTGGTTTTATGCATGAGGAAGTAAAGCCGGACATTATCACAATGGCAAAAGGGATCACAAGCGGCTACTTACCTCTTTCTGCAACGTGCGTGAAACGAGACATTTATGAAGCGTACGCAGGGGAAGATACGTATGACAGACTGCGCCATGTAAATACATTTGGCGGTCACCCTGCTTCTTGTGCGGTTGCCCTTGCCAACCTAGAGATCATGGAAAACGAGAAATTAGTAGAACGGTCTGACACGCTTGGGCAAGACATGCTCGAACGTTTGCAAGAGTTAAAAGAGCATCCATTTGTCGGTGATGTCAGAGGGAAAGGCCTGCTGTTTGGTATTGAACTTGTTCAGGATCAACAGTCTAAAAAACCGGCTGATCCACAGGTTGTCGGTCAATTGATTGCAGAATGTAAGAAACGCGGACTGATCATCGGGAAAAATGGTGATACGGTTGCCGGCTATAATAACGTTGCCCAGCTTGCACCGCCGTTAAATATAACAAATGAAGACGCCACATTTATTATCAACACGTTAAAAGAAAGTATGGCGCAGTTATAGCAGAGAGATTTCTCTGCTTTTTTCTATGGGAAGAGCACATACATTAAGATGCTGCTAGGTAAAATCGGCATTGGATACACTAGGTGTATTGAAAAATAGAAGAGATTCTATTACTGTTAGGAGAAGACTGAACTAATACACTTTAGAAGGAGACGGCATATGAGTTTTCATGATCAACCCATTCTACCTGCTGTTCGCAATATGAAGCAATTTGAGGAATTTTTAAAAAGTCCATTTACATATGGAGTCTTACTTGATGTCCATTTAGGTCGATTAAAGGGCATTATGAATGAGGCAAATGCCCATCATAAGAAAATGTTCGTCCATGTCGATCTTATTCATGGGATCAAACATGATGAGCATGGAACGGAATTTATTTGTCAGGAAATGAAGCCGGCAGGGATTATTTCTACTAGGTCTTCTGTCATAGTAAAAGCCAAACAAAAGAAGGTATATGCCATTCAGCGAATGTTTTTACTTGATACAAGTGCGATGGAAAAAAGCATGGAGTTCGTAGGAAAACATCGTCCAGATTTTATTGAAGTATTGCCTGGGGTTGTGCCGGATTTAATTACTGAAGTGCGCGAGCGAGCTGGGATTCCAATATTTGCAGGCGGATTTATCCGTACAAAAGAAGATGTGGAAAGAGCGCTTGAAGCAGGAGCTACAGCTGTGACAACATCGAATACAGCCCTTTGGAAAGCGTTCCAAAAGTGAAAAGATAAAATGTGAAAATTGATTGACAACGTTTTCATCCTCTGATACTATAGCACTAAGTTAATATCATGTGATGGAGAAACGGAGATCCACAACAGCGCTTTACTAGGTGACAAATGACCCTGATGTAAAGTATGTTTGTTGTGGATCTTTTTTCTTTATCTTTTTCTACACATTCATAGGGGATGGCAACTGAACCAGAGGAGGAATTTTCATGACACCATTTTGGGGTGAAGTCGTAGGTACAATGCTGCTCATAATTTTTGGAGGCGGTGTGTGTGCGGCAGTCAATTTAAAGAAATCGCTCGCATATCAATCCGGCTGGATTGTAATCGCTTTCGGATGGGGATTTGCAGTAGCCATAGCAGCTTATGCAACAGGTGGAATCAGCGGAGCGCATTTGAACCCTGCACTAACAATTGGGCTTGCGCTAGAAGGAAGTTTTCCTTGGGCTGATGTACCAATGTATATTGTTGGTCAAATGCTTGGCGCATTAATAGGAGCTATTATTGTCTTTTTACATTACTTACCGCACTGGAAAGCAACAGACGATCCAGGTGCAAAGCTAGGTGTATTCTCAACTGGTCCTGCGATTCCGCATACTTTTGCAAACGTACTTAGTGAAGTCATAGGTACATTTGTATTGGTTCTAGGAATTTTAGCGATTGGTGCAAATAAATTCGCAGACGGAGTCAATCCGCTGATTGTTGGATTCTTAATTGTCGCAATTGGTCTTTCATTAGGCGGAACAACTGGTTATGCAATCAATCCTGCACGTGATTTAGGTCCGAGAATTGCACATGCGATTCTGCCGATTCCAGGTAAAGGTCCATCGAATTGGAAGTATGCTTGGGTGCCAGTCGTTGGTCCAATTTTAGGCGGCGCATTTGGCGGTGTTTTCTACAATGCAGCTTTTAAAGCGAACATCACTCCAGCCTTTTGGATTGTAAGCGTTATTTTAGTTGTGGTATTGTTAGGACTCTATGTAACTACGAAAAACCAAACAAATGCTGTAAATGAAAGTATGTAAGGGGAGGAAAACACCATGGCAAAAGAAAAATATATTCTCGCTTTAGATCAAGGGACAACAAGCTCAAGAGCGATCTTATTTGATCAAGAAGGCAAAATTGCACATACAGCTCAGAAGGAATTTAATCAATATTTTCCGAACCCAGGCTGGGTAGAACACAATGCAAATGAAATTTGGAGCTCTGTTCTATCGGTCATTTCAACTGCTTTGATTGAATCAGGCATTGGAGCAGATCAAATCGCCGGTATCGGAATTACGAACCAGCGTGAGACAGCTGTTGTTTGGGATAAACATACAGGCGCACCTGTTTATAATGCAATTGTTTGGCAGTCTAGACAAACATCTGGCATTTGTGAAGAGTTAAAAGCGCAAGGACACAATGAAACGTTTAGAAATAAAACAGGTCTTCTCATTGATGCTTATTTCTCAGGGACAAAAGTAAAATGGATTTTAGACAACGTAGAAGGTGCTCGTGAGAAAGCTGAAAATGGCGACTTGCTATTTGGCACAATTGATACATGGCTCATTTGGAAGATGACAGGCGGTCAATCACACGTCACAGATTACTCCAACGCGTCAAGAACGTTAATGTTCAACATTTACGATCTGAAATGGGATGAAGAACTACTTGATATCCTTGGCGTACCTGCTTCTATGCTTCCTGATGTGAAACCATCTTCACACATCTATGGTGAAACAACAGACTATCACTTCTTCGGCAGAAATATCCCGATTGCAGGAGCGGCGGGAGACCAGCAGTCTGCACTATTCGGTCAGGCTTGCTTTGAAGAAGGAATGGCGAAGAACACGTATGGTACAGGATGTTTCATGTTGATGAATACAGGGGAAAAAGCAATTAAGTCGGATCATGGTTTATTAACGACGATTGCATGGGGCATTGACGGTAAAGTTGAATATGCTTTAGAAGGGAGTATTTTCGTAGCTGGTTCAGCGATTCAGTGGCTGCGCGACGGACTGAGAATGTTTAAAGACTCAAAAGACAGCGAAGCCTATGCGGAGCGCGTTGAGTCAACAGAGGGCGTATATGTCGTTCCAGCATTCGTTGGTCTAGGCACACCATACTGGGACAGTGATGTCAGAGGCGCTGTATTCGGATTAACACGCGGTACTTCTAAAGAGCACTTTGTCCGTGCAACGTTAGAATCACTTGCTTATCAAACGAAGGATGTTTTAGATGCGATGGAAAAGGATTCAAACATCTCATTAAAAACTTTGCGTGTGGATGGCGGAGCTGTAAAGAATGATTTCTTAATGGGCTTCCAAAGTGATTTGCTGGATGTACCAGTAGAGCGTCCAGAAATTAATGAAACGACGGCACTCGGTGCGGCCTATCTTGCGGGAATAGCAGTTGGCTTCTGGAACGACCGTTCAGACATTGCAAAACAATGGAACCTTGACAAGCGCTTTGACCCTAAAATGGAAGAGGACAGCCGTGACTCGTTATACAGCGGGTGGAAAAAGGCTGTAAAAGCAGCTCAAGCTTTCAAATAAACCAAAAGTATGGTATACTTCAAGTAAGTTAATAGAACGGTTGGAGAACTGGAGAGACCGCAGGCACCGAAGTGTAGAAATACGCTTTGGGTGTTTGCGGTCTCTTTTTCTTTACCGTACAACATGGGAGGAACAAGAGATGACTTTTTCTAGCTTAGAAAGAGAACAAATGCTGCAGGAAATGACAAAAAAACCATATGATGTGTTTATCATTGGTGGGGGTATAACAGGCGCTGGTACAGCACTTGACGCGGCTTCACGCGGAATGCGTGTCGGTCTTGCAGAAATGCAGGATTTCGCAGCAGGTACGTCTAGCCGCTCAACGAAACTAGTGCACGGCGGACTTCGTTATTTAAAACAATTTGAAGTGAAAATGGTCGCAGAGGTCGGTAAAGAGCGTGCCATTGTATACGAAAATGGTCCTCATGTGACAACGCCAGAATGGATGCTTCTTCCGATGCATAAAGGCGGGACATTTGGTAAGTTTTCAACCTCTATTGGACTAAGAGTGTATGACTTTTTAGCTGGCGTAAAACATAGCGAACGCAGAAGCATGCTAAGTGCGAAAGAAACACTTGCAAAAGAACCGCTTGTCAAAAAGGACGGCTTAAAAGGCGGCGGCTACTATGTTGAATACCGTACAGATGATGCACGCCTCACAATCGAAGTCATGAAAGAGGCTGTAAAATTCGGAGCGGAAGCAGTCAACTATGCGAAAGTAAAAGAATTTATTTATGATAAAGGCAAAGTGGTTGGTGTTGTCATTGAAGATGTCATGACGCAGAAAACATACGATGTGTATGCGAAGAAGATCGTCAATGCAACAGGTCCATGGGTAGATCAGCTAAGAGACAAGGATCACTCAAAACAAGGGAAACACTTACAGCATACAAAAGGAATTCACTTAGTATTCGACCAATCCGTCTTTCCATTAAAACAAGCGATCTACTTTGACACGCCAGATAAACGTATGGTCTTTGCGATTCCAAGAGAAGGCAAAACGTACGTTGGAACAACAGATACAGTGTACAAAAAACAGCTGGAGCACCCGCGTATGACAAAAGCCGATCGTGACTATGTCATCCAAGCGATTCAGTACATGTTCCCTGATCTCAATATTACAGAAAAAGATGTAGAATCTAACTGGGCCGGCCTTCGTCCGCTCATTCATGAAGAGGGCAAAGATCCTTCAGAAATTTCTCGTAAGGATGAAGTGTGGACATCATCTTCAGGCTTAATCACCATTGCTGGTGGTAAATTAACAGGCTACCGCAAAATGGCTGAGCATATTGTCGATCTAGTACGTGATGGATTGAAACAGGAAACAGGCAAAGATTACGGACCATGTAAAACAAAGCATATGCCAATTTCAGGCGGCCATGTAGGCGGATCTAAAAATATGGCAGCCTTTGTTCAAGCGAAAACAGCAGAAGGAGCATCTGCTGGTTTAACAGAACCGGTTGCACAAAAACTAGCTGAAAAATATGGCTCTAATGTCAGCAGTCTCTTCAAACGTGTCGAGCAGCTTCAAGGGGAAGCAGACAAACGAAATATACCAGCGTATGTACTGGCAGAGCTTGTCTATGCGATTGAAGAAGAACTAGCTGTAACACCCGTAGATTTCTTCTTAAGAAGAACAGGAAGCCTATTATTTAATATCAATTGGGCAAAAAAATATGCACAGCCAGTCATCGATTATATGTCAGAACGTTTTGGCTGGGATGAAGCGGTAAAACAGAAACATCAAACAGAATTAGATCAACTATTCCATGAAGCAGTCGTACCGCTTGATGCTGAATAAAAAGAAGACAAAGGGCAAAAACAACATCATTTTAGCCCTAACAATCTGAAAGCCGATCATGTATCGGCTTTTTTAATTGTCCATCGCAATTTTGGATATAGCATGACATTAAGGATGATTCGATATAAAATATAAGTAGATATTATTTATAATGATGGCAAGAAATAGGAGGACGACCATGAGTTGGAAGACGAATTATGAGCGATGGATCAATGAGAAGCACCTGGATACTGAACTAAAGGAATGGCTGGAGGCGCATCAAGATGACCACCAGGCACTTGAAGACTGTTTCTACAAAAACCTTGAGTTCGGCACTGGAGGAATGCGCGGTGAGATTGGTGCAGGCACGAACCGAATGAATGTGTACACTGTTCGTAAAGCATCAGCAGGTCTTGCTGCGTATATTGCGAAACATGGAGAGGATGCAAAAAATAGAGGCGTCGCCATTGCATATGATTCACGCCATAAATCGCCTGAATTTGCGATGGAAGCAGCCAAAACACTTGCTTCACAAGGCATTCAAACGTATGTATTTGATGAATTGCGTCCGACACCAGAGCTCTCCTTTGCGGTTCGTGAGCTGCATGCATTTGCTGGAATCGTCGTGACAGCAAGTCATAATCCACCAGAATATAATGGCTATAAAGTGTATGGTGAAGATGGCGGGCAGCTGCCTCCATTTGAAGCAGATCAAGTCATTCAAGAAGTAGATGCAATTGAAAATGAACTGTCGATTTCCGTTGATTCTGAAGAAACGTTGAAACAGCAAGGGCTGATCAAAATAATCGGAGAAGAAATCGACCATGCTTATATTGAAAAATTAAAAACCATTAGTGTGCATCCTGAGCTGGCACATGAGGTCGATGTCAAAGTCGTGTTTACTCCGCTTCATGGGACAGCCAATCACCCTGTCAGAAACGGGCTACAGGCTCTAGGTTATCAGCATGTCACTGTTGTGCCTGAGCAGGAAAAACCAGATCCGCAATTTTCAACAGTGACCTCGCCGAATCCAGAGGAGCATGCGGCATTTGAGTATGCCATCAAGCTTGGCGAAAAACAAAATGCCGATATCCTCATTGCCACAGACCCAGATGCTGACAGGTTAGGCATTGCGGTCAGAGATCACGAAGGTGAATTTACTGTTTTAACAGGCAACCAAACAGGCGCCCTGCTGCTCCATTATTTATTGTCTGAAAAACAAAAGCTCGGTCAGCTGCCGCCTCGTCCCGTTGTGATGAAAACCATTGTCACAAGTGAGCTTGGACGCGCTGTAGCATCCGCTTTTGGTGCCGACACGATAGACACACTCACAGGCTTTAAATTTATTGGAGAAAAAATCAAGCAATTTGAAGAGAGCGGAGAATACACGTTTCAATTCGGTTATGAAGAGAGCTATGGCTATTTGATCGGTGACTTTGCCCGAGATAAAGATGCGGTGCAAGCGGCACTATTAGCCGTTGAAGTCGCTGCCTTCTATAAAAAGCAGGGCAAGTCCTTGTACGATGCGCTTGTCGATATTTTCAAGCAGTTTGGATTTTATCGGGAAGGGTTAAAGTCGTTAACCTTAAAAGGAAAAGAAGGAGCAGAGCAGATTTCAGCAATTCTTCATACCTTTAGAACAAATCCGCCAGCTGCCATCGCAGGGCAGCGCATCACAGTGATCGAGGATTATCAATCAAGTCAAAGGCACTTTGTGGCTGAAAAGAAAGAGGAAACCATTCACCTGCCAGCATCAAATGTGCTGAAATATTTCCTTGAGGATGGTTCGTGGTTCTGCTTAAGACCTTCCGGCACTGAACCTAAAGTGAAATTTTATATTGCAGTCAAAGGCACGTCTTTAACAGATAGCGAAGAAAAGCTGAAGCATCTGTCAGAAGAAGTGATGAAAGTTGTTTATGATATTGTGGAAGAAACAGCGAAATAACGAAAAACATGGCCATCGTGTGTGAATGCATGATGGCTTTTTTCTCAGCCAAAAGGATGAGAAGAAATCATTCTTTTGGAGAAAGAGCCGCGCGGGCGCTCATGGTATAATGAGCATAATGATAAGTGAAGGCTGTAAATGCCGGGGGTAAACAGTATGGGAGAATACCAAGAGAAGGTTGAAACATTAAAAACGTTAAAAGAAATTGCTGAAAAGCTAAATGAAGGCATGGAAATGAAAGAAACGCTCCATGAAGTACTCCACATGCTGATGGATGTCACAGGCTTTCATTCAGCATGGATTTATTTTATAGAAAAAGACGGGTCATATGAACTGATGGCAGAGGTTTCCTTACCTGAAGCACTCGCAAAGCATCAAAAACAGCTCATGTGTCAAAATGATTGTTATTGCATCAACCGTTACACAAAAGGCACACTGCAATCAGCCACCAATATTATTAATTGCAAACGGATTGAAACGGCGATTGAAGAAAAGCTTGGGGATACAGAAGGAATAACTCATCATGCGACCGTTCCACTGCAAGCTTGTAAGCGTACGTTCGGCTTATTAAATGTGGCGGCAAAAGGAAAAGTCACGTTTACGCAAGAAGAGCTGAATTTGCTTGAAAGCATTGCACTTCAAATTGGCACTGCTATTCAGCGGATGAAGCTTGTGCAAAATGAACAGCAGCACGCACTTCTGGAAGAAAGAAACCGGCTGGCACAGGACTTACATGATTCTGTCAACCAAATGCTGTTCTCTGTGAGTCTGACGGCTAAGGCAGCACGGCAAATGACAAGCGATCAGAATCTAGGGGAAATGATTGATTTTATTCAGCATTTGTCACAAGACGCTCTGATTGAAATGCGGTCACTCATTTGGCAGCTGAGACCAAGAGGCCTTGAAAAAGGGTTTACGACAGCAATTGAAGAGTATGCACAGCTTTTAGGATTACGCTGCAACTTATCTTTATTAGGCTGTATAGAAATGGATCATTCACACAATGAAACTTTGTTTCGGGTATGTCAAGAAGCACTGAATAACTGTCAAAAACATGCGGAAGTAGAAGAAGTCGAGGTCAAACTTGAGCAATCAAGAGACACCTTTGAGATGAAAATCATTGACCGTGGAAAAGGTTTTCAATATGACGAGCAGATGAGCCTTCCTTCACTTGGGCTGAAAGGGATGTCTGACCGCATCCAAAGAGCAGGTGGTACATTTTGTATCTATTCAGAATTAGGTAAAGGAACCACGATTCATGTAAAAGTGCCATTTTCACAAGAAAGGAAGGGATCGTCATGAGAGTTGTCATTGCAGATGATCATCATATTGTGAGAAAAGGGCTGGTGTTTTTCTTGCAGACACAGCCTGATGTGGACATCGTTGGTGAGGCTTCCAATGGGCAAGAGGCATTAGAGGTTGTCAGAGAAACTCAGCCTGACATTGTCTTAATGGATTTGTCTATGCCTGTAATGAATGGCATTGAGGCAACGAAACAAATGACGCTGGAAATGCCGGACACCCGCATTGTGATCCTGACAAGCTATGCGGATAAAGATTATGTCATTCCAGCCATTCAAGCAGGGGCTAAAGCCTATCAATTAAAGGATGTGGCACCAGAAAAGCTGCTTTCAACCATGATTGAAGTACAAAATGGCACCTATCAATTAGATGGTCATATCACGACCTTTCTCGTGCAGCATCTGACAGAGCCAAAAGAGCAGAAATGGGCATTGATGAAAGAGCTCACCAATAGAGAGCGAGATGTCTTATTTGAGATTGCGAAGGGCAAAAGCAACAAAGAAATTGCCTCATCGCTGTTTATTTCTGAAAAGACTGTCAAAACGCATGTATCACATGTATTATCAAAGTTAGAGCTGGCAGATCGAACCCAAGCGGCTCTGTATGCAGTCGATTATCAAAAAAATCAGCCAAAAGAGCTGTTATGACAGAAGGGAATTTAGACGTTATGCTAAAACTTTTAAGCGCACATTCAATTCAATGAATTGAATAAAAAAGAGCACAGAGGTTGGTTATTTGAAGTGCCCTTTTGCGTAAAAGAGAAGCTTGACAGTCTAATTTCTAATACAAAAACCATAAAAGACTTGATGAGTGTATGCTCATCAAGTCTTTTTTTATTTTAAAGGAGGTGATGAACCGGTCAATCACAGGTAAATGTAAAATGGGAGGGAATCAAATTGGAGACATATGAATTAGTCAGTGATTATCGCCATCTACACAAAGAAACAATGGGCAAAAGGCCACTTTATGTTTCCTATCACAGCGCACTGCTAATTGTATGTAAAAGGGAAGGGCTAAAATAAACATCATTTTAGCCCTTTTTCTTTATGTGTACATCGGTTGTGAATAAACTTCAGAAGCAGCAGCCTCTGAAGCATGGTCAATGTACTGCAGGAGCCCATATAAACATTTTTCAACATCGGCATCGTTCCGGTTAAATTGATACGCATGTAAGAAATGCTCAATACGTTTCGAGAGCAAATCATCTTGCGTACGTACCATAAGAATAAGTAAATTATCCCATTGCGAGCGATGCGTATAATAAAGTGCTTTATCATAATCCGCCACATTCATTAAACCTTCTCCTTTCCCTTGAGAAGTCCTCATTAGTTTGCTCGGATCATATCGACTTTTTCAGGGGAAAAGTTGGTGTTCGCATCAATCGTGTACCGGGAATTATAGGCTGAATAAATGCTTCATGTATGAAAAAGAACAGGCCTGCTAAACCTAAACAAAACATAGATGAAAGTGAGATCAATGATATCATGCAGCCGAAATGGTGGATGCTTATTGCAGCAGGAATCGTTTTGCTTGGCAGTTTGATGATTCATCCTGCATCAAAAGCAGCGGTGCAGCCGCTAGAAAATTGGGAAAGACTTGCGTACACAGCGCTGAAAGATGAATATAAAGGTGCAGCTTTAAACGATTATCATTACATTGGCCGTACACAAGTGAATGATGAGCAGACAAAAGATGTGTTTCGCGTCACTGTAAAGGAAGGCTCAACTCTCTTTGCCGCACATGCAGAAATTTATTTTCATCCGGTGACCGGTCATTTGATTAGTATTAACGTGTTTCGACTATAAAAAAGCACCTTTTTTTGTAAAGGGTGCTCGAGGCGTTCAGTCAAAAAAAGACAAAGGGCTAAAATAAAGATCATTTTAGCCCTTTGTCCAACAATTTATTTTGACATGGAATTACTTCATGCTTCCTTGAAGATAAGCGCGAATATCCACACCTAGTGAATCCGCTAATCGTTGTCCGTAATCTTCATCGGCACGATAGAAGTTGCAGATTGCAAGTAATTTTGTTTTGTCATTTACATCTTTCAAATCAGCTGTTAGGTTTTTAATCAATGCTTGTTTCTCTTCCTCAGAGTAGCTTCGATATTTTTCCCCAGCTTGTTTGAAATCGTTCGGTTTTTCAATTTTTTGTCTCACCATACGGTCACCGTGAAGAACTGGCTCACTTTCTTTGTAGTGAGGGTTTTCTTTTGGCTGATCGTCATAACGGTTTGGTTCATAGTTAATATGACCGCTTGGGCGAGTCGTTGTCATAAAGCCATCCTGCTGGTTATTGTGTACAGGTGCATAAGGGCAGTTAACCGGAATGCGCATGTAGTTCGCACCAAGACGGTGGCGCTGCGTATCAGGATATGAGAACAAACGGCCTTGAAGCAGTTTATCTTCAGATGCCTCAATTCCTGGAACAAATGCACTTGGCGTGAAAGCAGACTGTTCTGTTTCAGCAAAGAAGTTTTCAGGATTGCGGTTGAGTGTCATGCGTCCTACTTTTTGAAGTGGGTAATCTTCCTCGCTCCATGTTTTTGTTGGGTCACATGGATCATAATCAAGTTCATCATAATCGCTAAGCGGCATAAGCTGAACATATAAGTCCCATGCTGGGAAATTGCCCTTTTCAATGCGGTCATACAAATCTCTTGTCGCATGCTGGAAATCGTTTGCTTGAATTTCTGCTGCTTCTTCCATAGATAAGTTGTGAATACCTTCAGAAGGTCTCCAGTGATATTTCACATATTTTGCTTCGCCATATTTATTCACCCATCTAAATGTATGCACACCAGAACCGCGCATTTCAGCGTAGCTTGCAGGGATTCCTTCGTCAGAGAAGAGCCATGTGAGCATATGTGTAGATTCAGGTGTTAAGGTCATAAAATCCCAATAACGGTCAGGATCTTGAATATTGGTTACAGGATCTGGCTTGAGAGAGTGAACCATATCAGGGAATTTCAAAGCATCACGAATAAAGAAGATCGGCAAGTTGTTACCAACGAGATCATAGTTGCCTTCTTCTGTATAAAATTTGACAGCAAAGCCGCGGGGGTCACGCAATGTTTCAGGTGAACCTTTCGGATGAATAACGGTGGAGAAGCGAACAAAAACGTCTGTTTGTTTTCCTTCTTCACTTAAGAAGGCTGCTTTTGTATGTTTCTCCATGCTGTTTTCTACTTCAAATACACCGTAAGCGCCGGCGCCCCTTGCATGAACGACACGCTCTGGAATACGTTCACGATCAAAGTGTGCGAGTTTTTCAATCAAATGGTAATCATCAAGAAAGGTAGGTCCGCGGGAACCAGCTGTTCTTGAGTTTTGGTTATCTCCTACAGGCACGCCTTGGTTCGTTGTCAAATTTTTATGATTTGAATTTGTCATTCTTTTCTCCTCCTGTAAACAAAAAAGTCTTTTCTAGCAATCTATATACCCTAATTATATTGAATCAAACATGATAGTCAATATTTATTTATAATAATTTTAAATAAATTATTATTACAAGAAGGTAAAGAAAAAGACGAAAGAATAAAATTCTTTCGCCTTAAAGGAGGAGCTCTCTGAGAGCATCTTTGTTTTGTGTTAAATCCTTTAGTGTGTATCGGTCAAGAACGCTTAAATAAGCAGTGAGTGCTTCATGAAGTACATGCTTTAATGAACAAATCGGGGAGATGATGCAGCCGTTTTTCTTTGGATCAAAGCATTCAACCATGACTAAATCATCCTCTGTATAACGGACAACCTCTCCAATATTAATGCTTTCTGGGCTTTTTCCAAGCCTGATCCCGCCATTTCTTCCGCGAATCGTGTCCACATACCCGCGTTTTCCAAGATGATAAATCACCTTCGTCAGATGATTTTTAGAAATGCCATAAACATCGGCGATCTGCTGAATATTTGACAATTCATTGTTTTCTCTCGAAGCTAAATAAATGAGTACCCTTAATGAGAAATCTGTGTAATTCGTAAGTTTCATTTTGACAACCTCTAAACCTAATAGAGTTTTGTATCATCGTAACACATTTTAGACAAAAACTGTTCGAGAAAGTGTGAAATGTGACAACATTTAAAACATGTATTATAAATATTGCTTTTAGAGGCTGTCATCCATTACGATAAAGATGTATTTAAAATACTTCTTTTGAAAGAAGGAATGACGATGTTATCTAAAGATCAAATGAATGCAATAAAACAATCAGCTCCTCTACTAAAAGCCGAGGGAACCAAACTTGTCACTGTTTTTTATCAAAATATGATTCGCCAGCACCCGGAGCTGCTCAATCAATTTAATAAAACAAATCTCATGAACGGAAGTCAGCCAGAGGCACTTGCTGCGACACTATATCAAGCTGCACTGCACATCGATCGATTAGAGGAATTACTTCCAGCGGTCAAACAAATTGCCCATAAGCATGTCAGTGTCATGGTCAAAAAAGAGCAGTACCCAATTGTCGGATATCACCTGATTGAAGCGATGAAAGAAGTGTTTGGTTTAACAGAAGAAGATGACACTTTATTAGCTTGGAAAACTGCATATGACATCATTGCGAATATTTTCATTACCATTGAAGCAGAAATGATGGATGAAAATGTGAAGCAGACAGGCGGATGGGCAGATGTGAAGCCGTTTGTGATTAAGAAAAAGAAGCAAGAATCTCCATCGCTTATCTCTTTTTATTTAGTACCAGAAGATGAATCAGAGCTGCCAATGTATGAAGCAGGCCAATACATTACGGTTCAGGCAGATATGCCAGGAGAAGCCTATATGTCCAGCAGACAATACAGCTTATCAGATGAGCATCATCCATCTTATTACCGCATTACAGTGAAGCGTGATGGTCATGTGTCTACATTTTTACATGATGAAATGGAAGAAGGGGACGTTCTTCAAGTGAGTATGCCGCAGGGAATGTTCTGCTTGCAAGAAGACATAAAAGAGCCTGTTTATTTCATCAGCGCTGGGTCTGGTGTCACTCCAATGATTGGTTTAGTGAAAACTGCAGCACAAAACAGCCAGTTATTCACGATGATTCATGCAGATCGATTAGAGGATGTCATCGCTTTTGAAAATGAGCTTGAAGGCGTTTTAGCTTCAGCTTCCCATGGGCGCATCATCCTATGTAACGAACAATTTGCGCAGTCTGGAAAAGGTGAGCTTGTTGAGAAAGCAGCTTCCCGCATTGACCGTCCATTTCTTCAATCGGTGATCGGAGAAGGGAATGGCCAATTTTATCTATGCGGTTCCCCGGTGTTTACACAGGAGATCATTCATATACTAAAAGAGCTGGGAATTCCAGCACACAATATTCATTTCGAAGCATTTGGCGGGCAATCCACGAAAGAAATGGAAGTTGTCTAAACGATTGATGGAACATCATGTTTTTTTACATACGCTCATATAGTAGGGATAAGTCCGATGAGGAGGGATGGTTTCCTTGAGCGTATCTGAAAAACGTCTTTTACAAAGAGCGATTGATGAAATTACAGAAATTGCAGAAGGATTTGGTCTAGATTTTTATCCGATGAGGTATGAAATCTGTCCCGCGGAAATTATTTATACGTTCGGTGCATACGGAATGCCAACACGATTCAGCCACTGGAGCTTTGGGAAGCAATTTCATAAAATGAAGCTTCATTATGATTTAGGGTTAAGTAAAATTTATGAGCTGGTGATCAATTCAAATCCTTGCTACGCCTTTCTACTTGATAACAATACGCTCGTTCAAAATAAATTAATTGTGGCTCATGTATTGGCACACTGTGATTTCTTCAAAAATAATTGCCGTTTCCAAAACACAAAACGAGATATGGTCGAAAGCATGTCAGCAGCGGCAGAGCGGATCAAAGAATATGAGCATATCCACGGAACAAAAGAAGTTGAATCCTTTTTAGATGCTGTATTGTCTATTCAAGAGCATATTGATCCGTCTCTTGTTCGTTCAAAGTTAAGCTGGAATATGGACGATGAAGAAGAATGTGAAGAAGATAAACCAAAACGTCAAACGCCTTATGATGATTTGTGGGGAATGGATGAGCCGAAAACGCGTGAGAAAAAGAAAACCGTCAAGCAATTCCCGCCAAAGCCGGAAAAGGATCTTTTACTCTTTATTGAGGCGCATTCCCGGGAGCTGGAGCCGTGGCAGCGGGATGTCCTTACTATGCTGAGAGAGGAAATGCTCTATTTTTGGCCCCAGCTGGAAACAAAGATTATGAATGAAGGCTGGGCATCGTATTGGCACCAGCGGATTATGCGGGAGCTTGATTTGGATTCAAGTGAATCGATAGAGTTTGCGAAATTAAATGCAGGAGTGGTGCAGCCTTCTAAAACAGGCATCAATCCTTACTATTTAGGGCTGAAGATTTTTGAAGATATCGAAGAGCGCTATGACAACCCATGTGAAGAATTAAAAAAAGCAGGGGTCACAGAAGGATCTGGCCGCAGTAAAATGTTTGAAGTCAGGGAAATTGAATCGGATATTTCCTTTATTCGAAACTACTTAACGAAAGACCTTGTAATGAGAGAAGACTTGTACTTGTTTCAAAAGCAGGGGAGAGACTATAAAGTCATTGATAAAGAATGGAAAGCAGTTCGTGACCAATTAGTCAGCATGAGAGTGAATGGCGGCTTTCCGTATTTGACCGTGATCGATGGCGACTATTTAAAAAATAATGAACTTTATATTAAGCATTGGTATGAAGGCATTGAACTTGATCTGAAATACTTAGAAAAAGTCCTTCCGTATTTATATCAGCTGTGGGGAAGAAGTGTGCATATCGAGTCAGTTCTTGAAGGAAAAGAAGTGATGTTTTCTTATGATGGAAAAGGGGTTCATAGGAAATATCTTGCTTAAAAAAGACCAAAAAAGATGTCTCTTAGCAGACATCTTTTTTGGTTTTTTTATTGATTTTTCAGCAGTTTAAAAATGTGCCTTGCTTGATCGGTGTTTTCCATCAGACCTTTTAGCTGCTCACTTGTTGGTCCGTAAGCATAAAATGGTACTTCATCACCGGTATGACCAGATGTTGTCCAGCCTGTATGTGATCTCGTGTTGATCACTTCTTCAATCGCATCATCAATTTTAACAGCATCCTTTGTTTCAGCGGTCTTTTGAATGGAGTCGATTTCTTCTTTTGTGAAATCAAGATTGATATATTGTTTCAGTGCTGACTCAACAGGCATGCCGCTGACAATTTTGTTTGCGATAAAGTCAGGCGTCTTTTTCGCTGCTTTTACCGGTTTGTAATCCCAGCTGCCTGAACCATCTGCCCCGAAGGAAAGTCCGCCAGTTGAATGATCCGCTGTCGTGATGACTAACGTGTTTTTATCCTTTTTCGCAAAACGAATCGCTTCTTCAAATGCTTTTTCAAAATCCTTCATTTCGCTCATCGCACTGACAATATCATGATCATGTCCAGCCCAGTCAATTTGACTGCCTTCGACCATAAGGAAAAATCCTTTTTTGTTTTTAGACAGCTGTTTGATGGCTGAGGATGTCATGTCTTGCAAGGAAGGGGTCGTTTTATCACGATCAATGGCTTTATCGAGACCTCCATCAGCAAAAATGCCTAACACTTTTTCATTTTTGTTTTTTTGTAAGGCGGCTTTATTGGTGACATAATCATAACCGGCTTGTTTGAATTCCTTCGTCAAATCACGATCCTTCCGGACAAAATCGATAAGTCCTCCGCCAAGCATGACATCGACTGTATGATGTTTTCCGATTTTCTCATCGAAGAAATCATCAGCGATGGCTGCTGTGTTTTTCCTAGACACATCGTGAGCGGCATACGCAGCAGGCGTAGCATTTGTTAATTCAGATGTTACGACAAGCCCCGTCGATTTTCCTTTGCGTTTGGCTTCTTCTAAAACGGTTTTTAATTTTTTGCCGTTTTTGTTTACACCAATGGCATTGTTGTATGTCTTTTTACCAGTAGCCATGGCTGTACCAGCTGCTGCTGAATCGGTAATGTTACTTTTAGAGTCGTCAGGGTATGTTTTATGCATGCCAGTGAGGTAAGGGTCAAACGCTGTTTGCTTTGAAAGGTCACCGTTGTGTTTAAATGAGCGGTAAGTTGAAAGATAAGGTGTTCCCATGCCATCTCCAATCAGCACGATCACATTTTGCACGTGATTTTTCGGCTTCTTTTTAGCCTCAGCTTTGTCAGCTTGTCCAAATTCAATCCCTGAAAAAATGCCAATCGATAGCACAGATGCAGCTGCCACTGCAGCGATTTTCGTTTTCGAGCTTTTCAACACACTCATTCATTTTGCCTCCTCATTGTTTATGTATTGCTCTTACGTTTACAATGGTAGAGCAGAAGTGTGGATTCCTTTTTACAGCATCGTAAAGTTCACTTTAAAATTGTAAAGGGCCACTTTACATAGAATGAACCAAAAAGAGAAATGAATGTATCATTTATCCATGACAAGATGCGATTATTTTGTCATGATTGTGTAATAAAAATGAAATAAAAAGAACCCTAAAAAAAAATAAATTTTGCCGAATTAATAAGCATAATGTCGTAGGAAGTCAAGACTATTTCTTCTGGTATTTGATCCTTATAATAGGGAGTAGATAAAAATTCGGATCAGATAGATACATACAGGAGGAACAAATGAAAAAACAATTGATCACAGCTGCAAGTGCAATTCTACTTGGGACGACATTATTTGCCGGAGCTGCCTCAGCACAATCAGTAAAAGTTCAAAAAGGTGACTCTCTTTCTGTTCTAGCGAAAAGATACAAAACAAGCGTGAGCAAAATTAAATCAGACAATAAGCTGAAATCTAACGTAATTTATGTTGGACAAACCTTAAAAGTGAATGGCACTTCTTCGAAAAAAGCAGTGAAAACATCAAAAACAACAACAAAAGTAAAAACGGCTTCAGCGACTGCCACTCATAAAGTTGTCAAAGGTGATACATTATCTAAGATTGGCAAAAAATATGGGATGACTGTGAAAGAGTTGAAATCGTTAAATAAACTTAAAACAGATCTCATTAAAATCGGGCAAAAGCTAAAGGTGAAAAAGACGTCTAAAGTAAAGACGAAACCTGTAAAAGAAAAAACAGTCTCTACTTCTTCATTAAACACGTCTAAGCTCATAGCAGATGCTAAAGCGCAGAACGGTACTCCATATAGATGGGGTGGAACGACACCGAAGGGCTTTGATTGCAGCGGATTTATGTGGTATATCATTAACAAACAAAAAAAGATATCAAGACAAACAACTGAAGGTTTTTGGGGATCGATGAAAAGTGTATCCACACCAAAAGTTGGAGATTTTGTGTTCTTTACTACGTATAAATCGGGTCCATCTCACATGGGTGTCTACCTTGGAAACAACAAGTTTATCCATGCTGCTTCTGATGGTGTAACGATCAGTGATATGACATCGAGCTATTGGAAGCCGATTTATCTTGGAGCGAAAACATTTGTAAACTAATTTATTTGAAGAGACTGCGATGAAGCAGTCTCTTTTTTCATATATCATTTATGCCTCTGAACTGGTCTTTTCTCAAAGATCATTATCAGTCTAAAGACTTTTAAATAACAAAGTTGTGGACCCGTTTTTAAAAAAGGGTCTTATTTTTGTTGAATAATAAGTATATGAAAAAAATATAAACTTCAATGTTGAATAATAAATAGAGGAAGACAAGTTATCAATTGAATAAGAATTGAAGAAAATCTAACCAATTTATTGACAAAATTTTCGTTGATATATAAGAATTTTCACTCTTTTTTTAAAAAAAGTGTTTTCATTTTTTAATTTTCATATATAATAATTTTACGCCACCAATTTATTGCGCTAAACTTAATCTGAATATTCAGAAAATATTGTTAATTATATGGATGTGGCGTCTTTAGACTGATACTAAGTTTTGGGAGTGATGGTATGAGCAATTCGTTGTTTAGAAAAAAGAGCATTTCAGAGCTCATTGCGGCAACACAAGGGGAAAAAGCATTAAAAAAGGAATTGGGTTCATTTGATTTAACCATGCTTGGCATTGGAGCCATTATCGGGACAGGGATATTTGTTCTGACAGGTACAGGAGCCGTTACTGCGGGGCCAGGACTTGTGTTATCATTTGTCATCGCAGGTCTTGCTTGTTTGTTTGCAGCACTATCATATGCGGAATTTGCTTCTACAGTGCCGGTATCAGGATCCGTGTACACATTTACGTACGCATCAATGGGGGAATTTCTAGCGTTTATCATTGGCTGGGATTTAATATTAGAATATATGCTGGCCGCTAGTGCCGTTTCAGCGGGCTGGTCAGGTTATTTTGTGTCTTTTTTTAATGGGATAGGGATTCATATACCAGTTGAATTAACAGCAGCACCAGGTGGTTTAAAAGGGCAAGTAACATATTTTAATCTTCCAGCATTTATTATTTTAATGGTCATCACCTTCCTGCTGTACTTTGGTATTAAAGAATCTAAACGAGTCAATAACATCATGGTTATTATGAAAATTGCTGTGATTTTGCTCTTTATTTTAGTCGCTGTGAAATATGTAAAACCTGAAAACTGGACACCATTTGTTCCATTTGGGACATCAGGAGTCTTAAGTGCAGCAGCCCTCGTATTCTTTGCATTTATCGGGTTTGATGCAGTTGCTTCCGCGGCAGAGGAGACAAAAAATCCATCGCGCAACCTGCCTAGAGGAATTATTACTTCTTTATTGATTTGTACGCTGCTTTATGTCGTTGTCAGTGCGATTATGACGGGCATCGTTCCTTTCATGAATTTTGAGGGAGTATCACATCCAGTGTCTCTCGTGTTACAAGTAGCCGGACAAAACTGGGTGGCTGGTATTGTGGATGTCGGAGCGATATTAGGAATGACAACCGTTATGCTTGTCATGCTGTACGGCCAGACACGCGTGATGTTTGCCATGTCTCGTGATGGCTTGGTGCCAAAGGTTCTATCAAAGGTTCACCCAAAGCATAAAACACCTTACATCAACACACTTTTCTTCGGTACATTGTCAGCATTAATGGGTGGATTTATTCCACTTGATGAGCTGGCAAGCCTAGTGAACATCGGGACACTTTCAGCATTCATTTTGATTTCAGTGGCGGTCATTGTGATGAGAAAAACGCAGCCGGACTTACCGAGAGCATTTAGATGCCCAGCAGTTCCGCTTATTCCAATCTTGGCCATTCTATCTTGCGGATTGCTCATTTATAAGCTCGGTGCAATCACTTTTGTTCGCTTCTTAATCTGGCTTGTCATTGGGCTTGTTGTGTATTTCTTATATTCAAGAAAACACTCAGAATTGAATAAAAAATAAATGAAAAAAGCCCGTGCTACTTGGTGCAGTCAAGTAACACGGGCTTTTGATTTTGAGTGCTGATTAAAAACCTAACTGAAGATCGACATCGATTGATACGATTGCATAGACACAAACAATGACAAAGATATTCAGTACGACACCGAGGAAACCTGGACCCGTACGGCCTTTTTTAATAAACAGTTCAATAATGCCAAATGGAACTGCGGCCATTGCAAAAGGAAGCATTTGAAAAGAATAAAATGTCACGTTGCTGATAATGGCGAGGTTCAGCATGAGCAGGGATAATATCGCTGTGCCGACAGAAATCCAGCCAAATACATTATGCTCTTTAAAAATTCTTACCAATTCCATAATTCCACCTCGCTCACTTTTGCCGTTTTAATGCGTTTTGTCTTCACAAATTTCTCAATTTCTTTAGAAGGACCTGTGATCACAGAACCATAAACCGTGACGCCATTTTGATCGATATAGCGTATACGATTAGACAGATCAAGGTCAGGTCGGCCAGAGATCGTTGTTGCCCAAGTCGGGTGCTGATTGACATAAGCAAGGGCATCTTTGAATTGATCTACTTCAGTTTTTGATGTGTGCTGAAGCTCTTTTAAAAATTCAGAGTCCTTCCCAGGAAAGCCGATTGGCCGCTGTTTTCCACTTAATGAATCCTCTGTTTTAATCGCATTCCACAGCACTTTCATATCGTATTTTTTAGCAAAGGAATAAACATCCTTTGGTGTGTAAGCTTTGTCATAGGATACATACACTTCACTTACTGTTCCTTCAGGAAGCTTGTCTAACGTAGTGAGTGTTTGTTTTTTTGAGGCATCTGCCTGCGCCGAAGGATGGGTAAAGAAACCTTCCGTTTCGCGTGCGTTGTCACCATAATAAGAGATGGTAGGCTGCTTTAATTTATCGAAAAACATCTCAATTTGTTCACTGCCAATGGCTTCTGTTTTATTGCCAATTTGTTTTTGCAGCTTCAATTCGGTGTTCATCCCAAAAAGCTTAACCTGTCCTTTTAAATCCTTCATATCAATGGCCACGTTTGGTTTGGTCAAAGCGACGGTGACAGCGGCTGTTTCCATGAAGTGGTTGCCTTTGCTCTCGGCTCCGCCAACGCCGTAGTATAGATAACTTCCTAATGTACAAAGCGGTAAAATAATGAGTGTCGATATGACAGCAAGTACAGAAATACGTAAATATGATTTTCTTTTTCCATATTGTAAAATGGCTTTTTGCTTCTCAGGACTGATAGAAAAATCTGTCCAATCCGAGTCGTTCAGTTCCTGACTTAAGCGCTTTTCATTTTCTTCAAGCTCTTCCTCAAACGCCATCATTTCTTCCTCATTCATCTCACCATTATTATATTGTTCCCATCGCTTGTTAAACTCTTCATTCATCATTAACACCTCTGTTGTAAAGTGCTTTTAGGCGCTGCCTTGCACGAAATAAAACACTTTTAAAATTTGCTTCAGTAATATTCATGACCTTGGATGCTTCCTTGTAATTTAGTTCTTTTAAATAATACAATGTCAACGCTTCCTTGTAGTTATCTGGAAGCTGCTCCAAATACATGGTGAGGACTTCCTTTATTTCAACCTGTTCAGCAGGGCTTTGTACAGACGTTTGTAAAAGACCGCCAATGAGGTCATCCGATATGGTCACTTCTTTTTTATGTTTCCTGACATAATCAATAAAAGCATTTCGTGCCACCTGAAATAACCAAGGTTTCACTTTGCTATGGTCGTAGGAATGAATATGTATATAAGCACGCATAAAGGTTTCCTGCAATAAGTCTTCTGCCAAATGTTTGTCTTTTGTCATGGAGAGCAGAAACCTGTAAACATCGTTCATATACATTTGATAAATTTCATCGATCGTCACTGATTTTTCTCCCCTCTATGTTATACACGCATAAGAAAGGCATAAAGTTGCACGAAACTTCTCATTACCGTACATTACTCATTTCTTTCGCCGAATCAAAATCATTTCTCCTTATCATAGCGAAATTTGCATCATTTATAAAGCATTTTCACTAGAACAAATCAGGAAAAAACTTCGAAAAACGACAAAATTGGACACAATTCCTATTCTATTCTCCCCTAAAACCTTGTGCTTGAATACAGACAGAGCGTTCATTTTAAACAAAAAAGACATGGAGGATTAGGGTGCTTATAAATTTTTAGTACCAGGTAATAAAAAATTTGTTATAATAGAGACAAATCCTTCATTTTTCAAACAAAGGAAGTGCACTATGTATAAATTTTCAGGCTATACCATCAAAGTATTATTTGGTCTCCGAGGTGGAATCAAAGTATATCAAAAAGAGAATCTGCCAACTGATCGGGGTTTTGTCATTGCTTGTACACATGAGGGTTTTGTGGATGTTCTTGCATTGGGCGCAGGAATTCTTCCGTTTGAGATCCACTACATGGCGAAAAAAGAATTGTTTGCAAATAAATGGATCGGTGGATTTTTAAAAAGGATTCATGCCTTTCCAGTTGATCGAGAGAATCCTGGGCCAAGCAGTATTAAAACGCCCATTAAATTATTAAAAGAGGGAAAGATCGTCGGAATTTTTCCAAGCGGAACACGTACAACAGAGGATGTTCCTTTAAAAAGAGGGGCGGTTACTATTGCGCAGCTCGGTAAAGCGCCAATTGTTCCAGCAGCATACAAAGGACCTTCAAATGCGAAAAGTCTTTTCAAAAAAGGGAAAATGCGCTTAATCATCGGTGAACCGATTGAGCTGTCTGAATTTGACCATCTGCCGCCAAAAGAAAGATTAGGTGCCATGACGGAAGTATTAAACACGAGAATCAAAGAGCTAGAAGCTCAATTAATGGAAAAGGCATAAGAAAAACGACCGCTTGCTTAGGCAAGGGTCGTTTCAGCGTGTAGACAAACCCTCGCATTCGGTGTCAGTCCTGCGTGCCGGTGCTCACGAATGCTCAATTCGCTCCGCTCCGGTACTCGTCCTTCCTAGACTTCAAAGGTTTTCTATCACGCTGAAAAAGAAGACAAAGGGCTAAAATAAAAATCATTTTAGCCCTTTGTCCACAATGTGAAACGCCCACTTGCTTAAGCAAGTGGGCGTTTTTTGTTACGAAGCGCCTTCTTCAGCTGCTTCTAATAATTGTTCATTTAACTTTTTTACTTCGATATAAGCTACATGGTGTCCATCGACTTCATTAATAATAAATTCATAGCCTTGTTCACGAATGGCGTCATTTTTCTCTACTTCATATTTCTGAGTAAGGAACCAGCCGCCGATTGTGTCGACCTCTTCATTATCAAGCTGTATACCTAATAGCAGGTTGACTTGATCAACAAGGACCTTGCCATCAAAGATGTAATGGTCTTCTCCAAGTTTACGCACCTCGTTGATTTCATCAATGTCGAACTCATCACGAATTTCACCAACGATTTCTTCAAGGATGTCTTCAACGGTCACAAGACCTGCTGTACCGCCATATTCATCTGATAAAATGGCCATGTGTACACGTTCACGCTGCATTTTGAGCAGTAAATCATGAACAGGAACCGTTTCAATCACATGAATAATCGGATTTACAAACTTTTCGATCGTATCGCTTGTAGAACACTCACCGCTAATGCAGGCAGTGAGGACCTCTTTAATGTTTAGAACACCGATCATGTTGTCTTTATCGCCATCTTCAATTGGATAACGTGTATATTTCTCTACCTTAGTCACCTTCAGCATTTCCTCGATGGTAATATCATGAGGGAAGCTGACAACTTCAGTACGAGGAATCATAATTTCTTTCGCCAAACGGTCATCAAATTCAAAAATTTTGTTCACATATTTGAATTCAGACTGGTTAATCTCGCCGCTCTTATAGCTTTCTGATAAAATAATCCGCAATTCTTCTTCAGAGTGCGCCATGTCATGCTCAGATACTTGCTGAAGACCGAACGCTTTCGTTAATAAACGAGCAGATCCATTTAATACCCAAATGAACGGGAACATCACTTTGTAAAAAATCATCAGTGGTCTAGCAAAAAGAAGGGATACTTGCTCAGCCTTTTGAATGGCGAGTGTTTTCGGTGCAAGCTCTCCAACCACAACGTGTAAAAACGTCATAATACTAAACGCAATGATAAAAGTGACAATAGAACTAGCTGATTGAGGAATAGACAGCTCCACAAAGAGCGGCGCAAGCATATGCGCAATTGTTTCTTCCCCTAACCAACCAATACCAAGGGCGGTAATGGTAATACCAAGCTGACAGGCTGATAGGTACTCATCAAGGTGAGTCGTTACATGCTTGACAGCAACTGCTGTTTTATTACCTTCTGCGATTAACTGATCAATTCTTGAGCTTCTTAAGCGAATGATCGCAAACTCTGATGCAACGAAAAACGCGGTTAAAGCTATAAGTAAAGCAACTATGAGTAAATTAACTATGTCCAATTAAGGCCTTCGTTCTGACTTTGAGAACGAAGGTAACACCTCCTGTTTAGTAAAAATTTTAACTTAACAGCAGTAAAAATGATTGGACAGCCGTCATTTTTTCAGGAGTAAGCTGCTCTTTTAGTTTTTCACGTTGTTCTGGCTGAAGCTGCTTACAACGTGCCAAAATGCGGTCCATATGCTCATTCATCCGATCGATATCAGAGGTTAAATGGACAAGTTCATCATGATCTTCCTTTTGAGAAGGGAATTGTTCATCTAATCTGGATTTGATGTCAGAAAGAGCCAATCTCTGCTGTTTGCAAAGAACGATTAATTGTAATCGTTTTAAAGCATATTCATCGTAATAACGATAATTTGAGCAAGATCTAACAGGCGCAAGCAAACCTAGGTTTGTATAATAATCTACAGTTCGTTTCGTCACCTGTGCAATCTGTGCTAGTTCACCAATACGATACTTTTTCTCAGCCCCATCTGAACATCTCCTCCTAACCGTCACGTTATAGTTTATGAAAATAGTTTAATATAATTCTAGTCTGAAACACAAGTTAATTGTTCATATTTCCTGACAATAAGAAGAAACAGAGGAGGATTTCCCTCGATTTAGTCAGTCATGTCAAAAATAACATGACGATACAGGAATTTTCAGATTATTTATGATAAGATAAAATGAATACCGTTTCATATATATGTAGAGAGGCGGAATTTTACGTGAACCGGAGGTGGTTAAGTGGGGCCCTCAATGTAGTCTTATTTAATCAGTTAACCGTTTTGCAAAACATAACATCATCAATCAGGAGGTGACTCCTTGTTCTTCTAAGAAAGAGCAAGGTTAAATGGACGATATTGTTAATCTGAGTATAGTCGGTGTTTTGATTGCTTTAACAGCTTTCTTTGTTGCATCTGAATTTGCCATAGTAAAGGTGAGAAGCTCAAGAATTGATCAGCTTGTTGCCGAAGGGTCCAAAAAGGCCATCATGGCGAAAAAGGTGACATCAAGGCTAGATGAATATTTGTCAGCCTGTCAGCTCGGTATTACAGTGACATCCCTTGGTTTAGGGTGGATTGGTAAGCCGGCTGTGAAAGAACTTTTGGTTCGAGGTTTCGGTTTGACAAACATTCCTGATTCAGCAATCAGCCTGATCTCAGCAACACTTGCGTTCTCTATTATTACCTTTTTGCATGTAGTTGTAGGTGAGCTTGCACCAAAATCGCTTGCCATTCAAAAGGCGGAAAAAATGACGCTATGGCTGTCAGGCCCGCTGCATGCATTTTATATCCTTATGTTCCCTTTCATTTATGTGTTAAACGGGTCAGCACGTCTGCTAACTAAAATGATGGGTATCGATATGGGGTCTGAAAAAGAACATTCCCACTCTGAAGAGGAATTGAAGATTTTATTATCTGAGAGCTTAAAAAATGGGGAAATCAACCCATCAGAATATAATTATATGAACAAAATTTTCGATTTCGATAATCGAATTGCCAGAGAGATCATGATACCGCGGAGAGAAATTTGTGCGATTCCAGAAGATATGCCGTTAGATGATATCCTTGCCATTATGACGCAGGAAAAGTATACACGTTTCCCTGTGTTTTCAGGAGATAAAGACCATGTCATCGGCATGCTGAACAAAAAGCAGCTCTTCGCAGATCTTGTGTATCAAGGAGAAAAAGATCAACTGAAAATTCAAGATTATATATATCCAGTGATTGAGGTCATTGACACGATCCCTATTCAAGAGCTTCTCGTCAAGATGCAGCGTGATAGAATGCATATGGCGATCTTAACTGACGAATATGGCGGAACGTCTGGACTTGTCACAACAGAAGATATTTTAGAAGAGATTGTCGGAGATATTCGAGATGAATTCGATGAAGATGAGCAGCCAGTTATTCAAAAAAGAGCCGATCATCATTATGTTTTAGACGGCAAAGTGAGATTAGATGAAGTTCAAGATTTGATCGAGATTTCTTATCATGATGAGGAAATTGATACAATCGGCGGGCTCATCTTAAAAGAAAATATTGATATCCGAGAAGGACAATCCATCTATCTGGATGATATTCGGATGAAAGTGCTGGAAATGGATGGACGCTACGTTAAAAAGATCGATTTGAAAAAAGGCGTCACATCGTCAGAAAAAGGCAATGCACGCACTGGGCTTGATATAAAGGAGCCACTGCTAGTAAACGAAATGACCTTGAGCGAAAAATAAGCTCAAGGTTTTTTTAGGTATTTAGTCTCTTTTTAACGAATGTAAGTTCGGTTTATAATAAGAACAAACGTTCGATAAAGGGGGAAGGACATGCTTTGGTATGAAACAGCAAGTATCACGGAGAAAAAAACCTCAATGAAACGAATTGAGTTTCATTTAAAGAATTTCAAAAATTATCAAGCTGCGATCTTAAATATCGAAAGGCAGCTTGAAAAAAGAAGCCCGCATCATCTCGACCACATGACACGGAAAAAGTTAGAAGAACAAAAAAGCCAGTATGAACTCATCGTTGCTTGTATTGAAACGGCATTAAAAGAGTTGGATGAAATAGAGCAGCAGCTCATCGATTACAAATATTTTCGAGATTGGCGGATGGCAAAATGTGCAATGGAAATCGGCTATAGTGAAAAAACACTCTTTTTGATGAAGCGCCAGCTCATGGATCAGCTGCTCATCAGCTTAGCTGCCATCACCAATATTTAAAAAAGATGCTGTCCTATTTGATAACACGCAGCAAAGAGACATAAAGATCCGATGATTGTGACCAATAAGTAGACAGCAAGTTGTCCAATTTGCCGCTCTTGCAGCATGGCCGCAGCTTCTACACTAAATGTAGAGAATGTTGTAAAACCACCGAAAAAACCAGTCCCAATGATCATAAGCAGCGGATCATTGTCAGTTACTGCACCTGTCAGTAAACCTAAACCGGCAGCGCCCAGTAAGTTGATGAGAATAATACTATACGGAAAACGAGTATGAAACTTGGTTTTCTGCATCGATTGACTGAGGAAAAATCGAAGGGCACTGCCCATCCCGCCGGCAACAGCTGTATAAAATACAATCATTTATCTGCTTCCTTTCGGCTGCTCATTTTGATGAAAGAGACGCTGAGCGGTGATCAGTCCACATAAGGCAGCGCCCACTCCAGCAATCACTGAGAGTAGAATGTACATGACACTTGATGTGAACAGTCCATTCTGTAATAAGAGAACCGTTTCTTTAGAAAAAGTGGACATGGTCGTAAAACCGCCGCAAAATCCTGTTCCGATCAAAGCAGCAAGATATTTTTTTCCCTTCCGAAACATAAAATACCCTGTTGAAAAGCCAAGAAGCAGACTGCCTGTCATGTTTTCAATCAGTGTTGCATAGGGGAATGTCTGGCTGACAACGGACTGGCTAAGTTCATATCTGCAAAGTGTACCAACCAATCCACCGATAAATACGGCGAGATATGCTTTCATTTACATCATTTCTCCTTTAGAAAAAATGGCGGGTGATCCGTCACCACTCCATCAATGGGGTATGTTTTCATCCTGTCGGCTGTTTTTTGGTCTTTCACTGTCCAAATAAAAACATCCATTCCAAATGAGTGGATGCGATCAATCCACCATCTGTTGATCATCGTTTTCTTCATATTAAGGCAATCCGCAAAGGAGCTGTACGCCGCTAATTTTCTTTTCGTCAGTTTTAAGGCAGAGGGTTTTATAATAAAAGCTGTTCGAAGAGAAGGGGCGTAAGCTTTGACTCTTTGAAGTGCATTGGCATCAAAAGATTGAACCATGATGTGACGGGAATAGGCAAACCGGTTGATGATGTCGACAACTGCTTTTTCAATCCCGATCTGCTGTTTTGGATGCTTGATCTCAATCAGTATCCCGACATGCTGACTGTATCTTTCTAGAATTTCTTGTAATGTAGGAATTCGTTCGTTGGCGTACTGAGAATCAAACCAGCTTCCTGCATCCAGTTTCTTCAGCTGATCAAGTGTATAACTTTTCACTAAGCCGCTTCCGTTAGTCGTTCGATCAACGGTATCATCATGGATGACGGCTACGTGCTGATCCATTGTCAGCTGGACGTCTAACTCAATATAATCCGCACCTTGCTGAATCGCTAAATCAAATGCGGCAATTGTATTTTCTGGGGCAGCGCTTGAAGACCCTCTATGCGCGATAATATACACATGCTCCAGCTCCTGACATAAGTTCTGATCTTATCATATCAAATTTTTGCTGCTTTTCCTTCTTTACTATATGGATGGATGGAGAGCTGTATGTAATGGTGAATGGCATGTGGTGAGAAAGCATCGTGTATGAAAGGATAAAAGTTGCAGGAATATCCCAAGCTCTTATTGAGTAAATCTGAACTACATCATTTTTTCTTCGATCAATTTTGTCCAAATCGTCAGCGTTCGTCAAAATATTAGTGCTTTCGTCATGTTGACTGAAAATTCTGATGTTTTATAATGATGAAAAGGAGGCGAGATGATTGGGTAAAGGGAGAATTAGAGTGGAAGAACGTATTAAGGCCGAAACGGATGCTGAAATGTTTAAAGCGACTCTCCTTGATCAGGCTCAGAAGAAAAAGTAGTTTGCTGCCCGTCGATATGTCTCTAGCCAAAATTTCATATTTGAACATCATGCCTCGGGATCAGTCCCGAGGCTTTTTATGTAGAGGTCAGACATTTAAGAGAGGACATGAACGAAGGTTATATTATAAACTAGAGAGGATTGTTTTAAAGGAGAGAGACAGACATGTTTACACAAAAATGGATGGATACATATTTTACAGTAGATATCGCGATCCAAATCGGTATTAGCTTTTGTATTTTATTGCTTTTTTTATTGCTTCGGAAAGTATTTACGAAGTATTTATTTCAACTTCTCTTTAGGCTGACGAATCGGTCTAAAACGGAGGTCATTAACCAAATTGTTGTGGCATTCGAAAAACCAGCGAGGCTGTTTTTCGTGGCTCTTGGTTTATATTTTGCGTTAAGACAGGCTCCATACTTTGAGCATCATATGGATGTCATCATCAAATTGTATAGATCCTCCATTATATTGATGCTGACGTGGGGGCTTTGTAACTTAACCGCTGCATCTTCCTTCTTGTTTCAAAAGGTCAATTCGAAATTTGAATTAGATATGGATGATATTTTAGCACCGTTTTTATCAAAGGTACTTCGCTTCATTATTATTGCACTGAGTATTAGTATCATTGCACAAGAATTTAATTATGATGTCAATGGACTTGTGGCAGGTCTTGGTCTAGGTGGTCTAGCCTTTGCGCTTGCTGCGCAGGATACAGTGGCTAACTTTTTTGGAGGGATTGTCATCATTACAGAGAAGCCTTTTACGATGGGCGACTTTGTGGAGACACCAAGTGTTCTTGGGACAGTGGAGGACATTACATTTCGAAGCACTAGGTTTCGAACACCTGCTGAAGCCGTCGTGACCGTTCCGAATTCTACGCTTTCTAAGGAGCCGATCACAAACTGGACAAGGATGAATAAACGTCAGATTACGTTTTCTGTTCGCGTTTCCTACAATACACCAAAGGAAAACATTGATCAGTGTATTAAGCGTCTCAAACAGATGCTTCACGAGCATGATGGGGTGCATAAAGAGACGATTATGGTGAATCTCGATGTACTGGCTGACAGCTATTTGAACTTGTTTTTCAACTTTTACACAAATACAACAGCTTGGTCTGAAAACCTTGATATAAAGCAGGATATTAACTATCGCATCATAGATATTTTCCACGAAGAAGGTGTGGAATTTGCTTTCCCTGGACAGGCCATTTATATGAAACAAAAAGGTGAGAAGCAGCTGGGTGAATAAAGGAGGAATGGTACGTGGATCAAACAAAGGTGGAAGCACTAAGAGAGAAACTATCGCAGGCTTCACATATTACAGTACTCTCAGGTGCGGGTATGAGTACAGAATCGGGTATTCCTGATTTTAGATCAACGGGTGGTCTGTGGACAGAAGATACTTCCCGCATGGAGGCGATGAGCCGATCCTACTTTTTATCAAATCCTCATCAATTCTGGCCGAAGTTTAAGGAATTGTTTCAGATGAAAATGAGTGGAGAATACGAGCCAAACAGCGGGCACACCTTTTTAGCCAACCTTGAGCAACAAGGGAAGCATGTGGATATTTTCACCCAAAATATTGACGGTCTTCATAAAAAGGCGGGAAGCCAGCATGTATATGAACTCCATGGCTCCATTCAAACGGCTACTTGTCCATCGTGTCAGGCGGTATACGATCTGCCTTATTTATTAAAAGAAGAGGTGCCGGTCTGTCAAAGAATTTCCCCAGACGGCAGTACGTGTGGACGTGTGCTAAAAACAGATGTTGTTCTTTTTGGAGATATGGTCAAGCATCTTGATCAAGTGGAGACATCACTTCAGAAAACGGACATGCTGCTCGTCATGGGAACTTCCCTAGAAGTAGCGCCAGCAAGATATATTCCAGAAGACGCAGCCCATGATCCTTCCATCTTCATGGTGATGATGAACTTGAGTGAAACAGAATTCGATCCGCTTTTTGATCTTGTCTTTCATGAGCGAATTGGCGATCTTGTGAAAGCTTTATAAATCATTAAAAAAACCCCGCATCTTAAAGGTGCGGGTTTAACTTTATTGCTGCAGCGGCTTCATTGTTTCATCAAGCACTTCAAATGTATAGCCCTTTGCTTTTAGCTGCGTGATTAAGCTGTTTAAGTATTTTGCCGTCGCTGGCTGATCGTGCATTAAAATGATTTTTGGTTCTTTTGGATATTTTGTTTCCAGCACTTGCAGCTGATTTAATACCTCTGGTACATATTTTGAGCTTTTATATTTCCAGTCAAGACTGTCAATGGTCCAATCCCAGTAGACAAAGCCTTTTTGTTTTAAACGTGCTTTTTGCTGATCGGTTAAATTTGGGGCGCTGCCATAAGGTGTTCTTACAAGATGGGTATACTTACCTGTGACAGAAGCCAAAATGCGCTGATCTTCTTTCATCTCGTTGACGGGAGAATCACTTTTTTGATAAAAGCGTTTCACATCATGGGTGATACCATGCAGCCCTAATTGATGACCTTCTTGATGAAGTCTTTTCACAGCTGCCGGGTGTTCTTTAATCTGCGGCCCGAGCATAAAGAATGTGGCCTTCACTTGATGCGCTTTTAGCACATCTAACAGCTGATTTGTAGTCGCTGATGGACCGTCATCAAATGTTAAAAAGATCGTTTGATCCGTTACATGTTTATTTGAATTGATCTTAAAATGTGCATCTAATGTTTTTCTAGAATCATCTTTTGCTTTCATACTAGTGCTTGTGTCCCTAAATTGACTGCTCGCAGACAATTTAGCCGGCTGATCTGCTGCTTGCATATTGGTTTTGGACATATCCCAAATAAAAAAGAGGATCAGTGTCAGAATGACAAAACCAATCGCCTTTGAGAGCAGCATTGTGTTTGAAGGTGCCTGTTTTTTTTTAACCCGTTGCATTACAATCGCTCCAATAAATCAAAAATTTGTGTCGAATCATGTAGTAGATTCTGTCTTTTTCCGCTGTTTTTTGTCATGTTTATATGGTGTCAGTATACAGGAAAAAAGAGCCTATGAATATAGAAGTTGCTAAAAAATTGGAATCTTTTTGGTTATGAATCTATATTTGTTACAATAGAAGGTTATCCATTTCTTATGATGTGAAATAATTCTGAATAATCATTGAAACGTACCCATTTATCCGCTAAGATAGCATCAGATTCAACCATTAATGCAAAGCGAAGGGGAGATTCCATATGAAAGTATTGTACAATGGAGATTTCATTGAAAAAAAGGATGCACATGTTGATATTGAGGACAGAGGCTATCAATTTGGTGACGGAGTCTATGAGGTCATCCGTGTATACAATGGTACTTTGTTTACGTTAAAAGAGCATACAGAGCGTCTGTTCAAGAGTGCAAAGGAAATTGGCATTCATCTGCAAGGTACAGTATCTGATATGGAAGAAAAGTTACAACAGCTCGTCGCTCACAATCAATTAACAGATGGCGGTGTGTATATTCAAGTCACGCGGGGTGTCGCCCCTCGTAAACATCAATATAGTAATTCTCTCACTCCTCAAATCACGGCATATACGTTCCAGGTGAAAAAGCCTGTTCAAGAGCAGAAAGCTGGTGCAAAAGCCATATTATCTGAGGATCTTCGCTGGTTAAGATGTGATATCAAAAGCTTAAACCTTTTATATAACGTCATGGAAAAGCAGAAAGCATCTGAAGCTGGTGCGTTTGAAGCAATCCTGATAAGAGACGGTTTTGTGACAGAGGGAACCGCCTCGAATGTATATGCCGTGATTGATGGCGTGATTCGCACTCACCCTGCAAACAATCTCATTTTAAACGGCATTACCCGTAGAAAGCTGCTGGAGGTATGTGAGGCAGAAGGATGTACTGTTGAAGAAACTCGAATAAGCAAAGAAGAACTGCTGCGCGCTCAGGAAATCTTCATCAGCTCGACGACGGCTGAAGTCATTCCGATTGTTGAAATAGATGGTGAGCCAGTAGGGGAAGGCGTTCCAGGAGAGCTGACAAAGCGCGTACAGGAAGGCTTCCAGCAAAAAATTAAACATGAAAGTGAAGCGTCGATCTCTTCATAAATAAAAAAGGCTGTAAACATTAGTTTACAGCCTTTTGTGATGCATTTATTTCACAATAAGCACAGGTATATCTGATTTTGCTGATAACTTTTCACTCACACTGCCAAACAGCATTTTTTTCAATCTGCTTTGGTCACGTGCTCCCATGACGATGAGGTCTGCTGATATTTCCTCAGCATATTCGATAATTGCTTCTGCTGGTTCTCCCTCCACAATTTCAATGGCAGCCTCAAACTGCTCCTCATTTAAAAGCATTCGTGCTTCCGCAACGACCTCTTCTGTATGGTCTTCAAAAATCAAGGGACTTTGCTGTTCATCATGAGGTACATACACAGGGGGTGTTTGAAGATCTGCCGTACCGCCGCCGATATAAGCTCCACCAGTCATTGGGCGCGGTGCATCAAACACCTGTCTGCCTGTTTTGCCATCATGGGCATAGGCAACGGTCAGCTTGGCATGCAAGGTTTTGGCTAAAGCGATTGCCTTTTTTAATGCTTTCTTACTGTCTTCATGTCCATCAAATGCAACGACCATCCGATCAGCTTGAAACAATGTCCTCATTCCTTTCAAAAGGAGTCTTTACACTCATGGTATACCCGTTAATAGAAAAAGATACACATAAGGGAGATTGATTTTTGTTAGAAAATTTCATTTATTGAAAAATATTTATTGACAAAATGGTGACAGCCACTATAAGATAAAAAAAGATTCAAGAGCCAAAAGGAGGAAATGTCATGTGCAACATTGGAAGAATGAAATCAAACTGCATGAATGGGTTGATTCACGTGACAATTACACCTTCATTGGTCATTGAAAAGGAACTCGTATGTTCCAATTGATCGGATGAATCAAGGCGTATGTTGCGTATTTGTCAACATGCGCCTTTTTACATGACGAAAAGAGGCGTACCAGCTAGCTGGTGGCCTCTTTTTTTGTTGAATTCATTTCGCATTTCGAAATAAAGGGATGGAAAACAACAAATAAACGAAGAGGAGTGGAAGCATGTGAACATGCCAAAATCAAGACAAATGAGAAAAACTCAAAAAACAAAGCAAGGTGACTTGCAGGAAAATTTAGAAAGCGGCTAGCTTGAAAAGGAGAGACAAACATGTTTTCAGTATTTGCGAAATTAGGCTGGTTCTTTAAACAAGAGTGGAGGCGTTATACGATCGCTATTACGCTTTTGCTCATTGTGAATGTGCTTGAAATGCTTCCGCCAAGATACCTTGGCCAGGCAGTGGATGACATTCGTTCTGGTCAATTTACAACATCCAGTATTGTGTTTTATGTGACCATTTTTTGCTTACTAGGTGTCGTCGTCTATACACTTACATATTTTTGGATGTATCAGTTATTTGGCGGCGCAAATGTCATGGAGCGTGTGATGCGCGGGAAACTGATGCGCCACTTGCTTAAGATGACGCCTACCTTTTATGAAAAGAAAAAAACCGGTAACTTAATGGCATTAGGTACAAACGATTTGAATGCTGTGGCATTAACGACAGGTTTTGGTGTTCTGACCTTGGTTGATTCCACTGCTTATATGCTGATGATCTTCTTTACGATGGGGCTGACGATTAGCTGGAAATTAACCTTAATGGCGATTATCCCTATGCCGCTGATGGCGCTCTTAATTGCATTCTATGGCAGCAAAATCCATGATCGCTTTACAGTCGCTCAAGATGCATTTGGTGATATGAATGATCGCGTGCTTGAATCAGTGGCAGGCGTTCGGGTCATTCGCTCTTTTGTGCAGGAGAAACAAGATGTCGAACGCTTTCGCGACATGACAGATGATGTATTCCAAAAAAATATGCGAGTGGCGACCATTGATTCATTATTTGAACCGACAGTGAAATTACTTGTGGGGATCAGCTACTTAATCGGAATCGGCTACGGAGCCTATCTCGTGTTCCAAAGTGATTTAACCATTGGGGAGCTTGTTGCATTTAACGTCTATCTTGGCATGATGATCTGGCCAATGTTTGCGATCGGTGAATTGATTAATATTATGCAAAGAGGAAATGCGTCGTTAGACCGGTTGAATCATACACTCAGCTATAAGCCGGACGTAACAGATGCTGCTCAGCCAAAAACGTTACAGGAGCCTGGAGATATTGAGTTTGATCATGTGACATTCAGGTATCCAACTTCACCTAAAGATAATCTCATTGATGTGTCCTTTACTGTTCGAAAAGGGCAGACGATTGGAATTACTGGCAAAACGGGAAGCGGAAAAACGACCATTGTCAAACAGCTTCTGCGCCAGTATCCGGCAGGTGATGGGCAAATCCTGCTATCAGGTGTTCCGATTCAAAACATTGAATTAGATCAGTTATTTCAATGGATCGGATACGTACCGCAGGATCATATACTTTTCTCAAAAAGCGTGGAACAGAATATGCGCTTTGGTCATCGGGACGCGAAACAAGATGAGTTAGCACAAGCAATCAAAGATGCTTACTTTGAAAAGGATTTACGCCTGCTGCCAGAGGGTCTGGAAACCATGGTGGGAGAAAAAGGTGTGGCGCTGTCAGGCGGACAAAAACAGCGAATATCCATCGCACGTGCTTTATTAATTGATCCAGACATTTTAATTCTGGATGACTCATTATCTGCGGTAGATGCAAAAACAGAAACCGCTATTTTAGAGAATCTAAGACAAAACCGTCATGGCAAAACGACGTTTATTACGACTCATCGCCTATCAGCTGTTGAACATGCGGATCTCATTCTTGTCATGGAAGAAGGACGCATTGTCCAAAAGGGCACCCACAACGAACTCATCCAGCAGGATGGGTGGTACAAAGAACAATTTTTGCGTCAGCAGCTGACAAATCAGCTGGAAGGAGGGGATGAGGCATGACAACAGGAAGAAGACTCCTTGCCTACGCACTCCTATATAAGAAAGTACTGTCTGTTGCCTTAATCTTTCTAATGATTGCAGTTGGTGCTGAGCTGACAGGGCCGTTTATTGGGAAGAAAATGATTGATGATCATATTTTGGGTGTAGAAAAACCGTATGTCGAGGTCAATGAAAAGACAGACAAAACCGTTTATTACCAGGGAAATAACTATATACGAAGCGATCGATTAAACAATGGAATGGATTCTGGAAAGCAAATCAATGTGGTCCAAGTCGGATTCGGCTACTATTTTGTGAATGAGCCGATTCGTTTTGATGGAAACAGAAAGATATCCGGAGATCAGCTCACCATTGAAAATGGGAACGAGCGTGAGACCTATGAGGTACAGCGTTTATCAAAAGAGGAGATTTTTGCTTTTTATCAGCCAGAAATCAGTGGCTTGGTGCAGCTTGTGCTATTTTATCTAGGACTGCTCATCATTGCGATTTTCTTTCAGTATGGGCAGCATTATTTGCTCCAGAGGATTGCAAATCGAATTATTCAAAAAATGAGGGTAGACGTATTTGAGCACATCCAAACGCTGCCGATCCGATATTTTGATAATTTACCGGCTGGAAAGGTTGTTGCGAGGATCACCAATGACACGGAAACCATTCGTGACCTATATGTAACAGTCCTTGCTAATTTCGTGACGAGTGCCATTTACATGATTGGGATTTACATTGCCATGTTTTTATTAAATGTGAAGCTGGCACTCATTTGTTTGGTCGCTGTACCGATTATTTTCCTATGGTCGATGACTTATAGAAAGTTTGCAGCAGTGTACAATCACCGCATTCGTTCGATCATCAGTGAAATCAATGCCAAGCTAAATGAAGCCATTCAAGGGATGACAATCATTCAAGCGTTTCGTCATGAAAAAGCGACGCAAGAGGAATTTGATGAGCTGAACAACAATCATTTTCGATATCAGCGAAAGATGCTGCATTTAAATTCACTTCTTTCACATAACTTGGTTAACTTGCTGCGAAATTTAGCATATGTGGCACTTATTTGGTATTTTGGCGGTGCGTCGTTAAGTGCGACAGGCATTGTGTCCATTGGTGTGCTCTATGCATTTGTCGATTATTTAAATCGATTGTTCCAGCCGATTACAGGCATTGTGAATCAGTTCTCTAGGTTGGAATTAGCAAGGGTTTCATCGGAAAGGGTTTTCCGATTATTAGATGAACCAGGAACAGAAGTGGAAGAACCTGTTCAGAAGAAGCTGGAGGGACACGTCCAGTTCAAAGATGTCACCTTTGCTTATAATGAAGGGAAAAATGTCTTAAAGAACATTACGTTTGAAGCAAAGAAAGGTCAAACGGTTGCACTTGTGGGGCATACTGGTTCTGGGAAAAGCTCGATCATGAACTTGCTGCTGCGTTTTTATGACATTCAGCAAGGAGACATTCTCATAGATGGTGAAAGCATTTATGATCAGTCGCGCCAAACGCTGCGTAAACAAATGGGCATTGTGCTGCAAGATCCGTATTTATTTTCTGGAACGATTGCTTCCAATGTCAGCTTAGGAAATGAAGACATCAAAAGAGAAACCATTGAATCCTCATTAAAGCAAGTAGGAGCCGCAGAGTTATTGAAGCATCTGCCAGAAGGCTTTGATGAACCAGTCGTTGAAAAGGGAAGCACGCTTTCCTCAGGGGAACGTCAGTTGATTTCATTTGCGCGCGCATTGGCGTACGATCCAGCGATTTTAATTTTAGATGAAGCCACCGCGAACATTGATACAGAAACAGAAGCGATCATTCAGCGGGCGCTTGATGTAGTCAAAGAAGGACGAACGACTTTTGTGATTGCTCATCGATTATCCACTATTAAAAAAGCCGATATGATCTTGGTGTTAGAAAAAGGTGAAATCGTCGAGCGTGGCAGTCATGAACAACTCATGCAGCAAGAAGGGCTGTATGCGCAAATGTACGAACTGCAAAAAGGTGCTGTTGCAAACAGTTGATGAAATTATTAATAGAGAAAAGCCTCTTTCAATTGAAAGAGGCTTTTCTCAGTGACTTTAAGATGAATAGCAAGATGTGTTTTTGTAATTATAAGTATATTATATATGCGAAATAAGATTCTTAAAAATGGTTAATTAATGAATTTTTATCCATATTTTTTAGTTTTTTTATCCAAAAATATATGAATTTCTCTTATTTGTGATATTATATACTTGTATCAAAAAAACAGGAGGATTGAATATGAAGAGTAAAAAAAGTTTATTTAAGAATGTCATCTTGATTGCTGCAACAACATTAATTATTTCTGGGTTTAGTGAAGTTGCATCAGCAGCTGAACAAAAAGTACCAAAGAAACAAGTAGTCGAAGCAAAAACTGATTTATCAGCACAAATTCAATCATTTAAGACTGCTAATCAGGTTGGACAAGTTCATGCTTTAGGTAATATTAATTCTTCAGAATATGCTGCAAGGGTTACTCTCAATTTAAGCCAAGTTAGAAAAATGACATCTGCTCAGCGTAATATTTATGATAAGGGCTTTAATAAAAAAGATTACAGTAAGCTAAAAGATGCACTAGGAACAAGTGCAACTGTACTTGGGTTGGTATTTGTAACTAGTACACCTGCAGGAGTAGTTGCTGGAGTGTCTGGTTTGCTAACTACTTTAGCTCCTAGTGCTCGTGGCACTCTCAAAAATCTTGTATACAATGGATATTGGCAAATGGGCTATTTAGAAGACTTTTTAACAAAAAATAAAAAATACGACCTTATCGATGTTCAATTGCCTTTCATTGAATACAAAGTAAAAGGAAAAAGAATTAGATTTGTTACAGGAAAAGGTGTGGTAAAAAGAGTTCATTCAAAATCAGGTTGGATCACTCTTTAATTGATTTTTTGGAATTTTCAATTTATTTTAATACTCATATTAAAAAGCCGAGGTGGAAAAACACCTCGACTTTTTTATTTCCAATTAGCGATGACTGCATCATCAATAAGCGATGCCGACGCGTTGATGCACAAATTCCTTCGAATTTAACTGCTGATATAAAAAGTGTGCGGTATCTTCAACTGAAATTTTCTTTCCATCTATAGGGAGAAAATCTTTCTCATAGCGATATGACCGTGTCACTTCTCCATCTGGTAAATAGGTTGGACAAATAATGGTCCAATCTAGATCAGTCGATTGAAGGATTTCAAACGCTTTCGCATGCTCTTTAGCTGCTCGGGAAGTGGTCCGCTTTGATTCATTTGTTTCAAAACGGTAAAGCTTCGGCTGCTGCCTTGCTTTTAAAATACCTGCTGTACCAATTGTAATAATTCTTGATGTATTTGTTTGCTTCATGGCTTGTACGATATGCTCCATTGAAACAGATAATGTATCATCACCATCTGTTGATAGACAGCTTACAACAATATCTGCTCCTTTGATTGTCTCAAGCACATCTTCACGATTTCTTGAATTGCCGGTGACTTGAAACATACCCGCAAGCATTTCTTCTCGGTTTGTCCGAATCAATGAACGAACCATGTAACGATCATCTACTTGAACGAAACGAAGAAATGCTTGTCCTACACGTCCATGAGCACCGAAAAGAGCTATTTTCATCTGTTCGATCCCTCCACTACATACTATAAGTGAAAAGAACCCAAAATGGTACAACTTTTATGTGATGCTTTTTTTATAAAGGTGAAAGGACCGAATACTATGAGCATATTCACATAATAAAGAGATACCGACAAATTGTAGAAGTTCAAAGTTCATACCTGAAATAATGTCCATGAAGATCCGCTCCTTTCTACTACATGATATGAGATGGAAAGGAGTTTGGTGAGGAATCAAAACAAAAAAAGAAGACACCATAAGAGGTGCCTTCGATGATCCAGATATGAAATTAAGCTTTTGTTCCGCCAAGGTTTTGTTGAGCGTAAGACACAAGACGTTTTGTGATTTCTCCACCAACTGAACCGTTAGCACGAGCTGTAGTTTCTGCTCCAAGGTTTACACCAAATTCAGAAGCGATTTCGTATTTCATTTGATCGATTGCCTGCTCTGCTCCAGGAACTAGTAATTGGTTTGAACTATTAGAATTTGCCATGATGTGATTCTCCTTTTTGTATATGATTTATTTTTTGGTTGGGTTTGCTGGAATCGCACCAGCGAAATGATCAAGTCATTTGCCACTTGGCGAAACCCAATGCAGTAACTGCTTTGTACTAAGTATTATGGTTATTTCCGAAAAAAACATACGAGAAAAGAACATGGTAAATGTTGTGTTAACATACAAAAAACCATCACCCAATAATGAGTGATGGCCCTGCTTATATATCTTTTTATTCAGCTGAGCGGATGCGCAGCTCCGTATCTGAATCAAAGAAATGGGCTTTGTTCATATTAATCGCAAGAGGGATAGACTGTCCGGCCTGTACATCGGTACGAGAATCAACACGTGCAATAAACGATTGATCATCGATAGAAGAATAAAGCATCGTTTCTGCTCCCATTAATTCAGCTACTTCTACGTTAGCATTAATTTTTGTGCCTTCAGACGCCTCTATAAATACTGGTTCATCGTGAAAATCTTCTGGTCTGATGCCTAGTATGACATCTTTTCCAATATAGCCTTGGCTACGTAATACTTTCATTTTTCCTTCTGGTACACGAATATGCGTTTTTCCAACCGCAATGGTACCGTCAGAGAGCTTTCCTGTAAAAAAGTTCATCGCAGGTGAGCCGATAAATCCACCTACAAACACATTCTCTGGGTTTTCATATACATCTTTCGGCGCTCCAACTTGCTGAATAAATCCATCTTTCATAACAACAAGGCGGGTTGCCATTGTCATGGCTTCAGTCTGATCATGTGTCACATAGATAAATGTCGTTTGAAGACGCTGATGAAGTTTAGAAATTTCGGCACGCATCTGAACACGGAGTTTTGCATCTAAATTAGAAAGCGGCTCATCCAAAAGAAAAACCTTTGCATCACGTACAATCGCTCTGCCAAGTGCAACACGCTGCCTTTGACCGCCAGATAGTGCTTTTGGTTTCCTGTCTAAATATTGCTCAAGCCCTAATATTTTAGCGGCATTTCGAACCCGCTCATCAATTTCTGCTTTCGGAAACTTCCGAAGCTTTAATCCAAAAGCCATATTATCGTACACATTCATATGAGGGTATAATGCATAGTTTTGGAAAACCATTGCGATATCCCGATCTTTCGGAGCTACATCATTCATCCGTTTTCCATCTAACAGAAAGTCTCCTTGTGAAATTTCTTCTAGACCTGCAATCATGCGAAGGGTTGTTGATTTTCCGCAGCCTGATGGACCAACAAACACAATAAATTCTTTATCTTCTATATGTAGATTAAAGTTGTCTACTGCTGTTACCTTGTTATCGTACACTTTATAAATTTGATTCAGCATCATCTCAGCCATTTGATGTCAGCCTCCCAGCCCCTCTTTTTTTGAAAGCGCTTTACTAATAAATAAAGTGTATAAAATGGGGAAGAGTCTGTAAATGGACAACGTGCACAACATCCTATTTTTATTTTTGGGCATGATGCTCATGCTTTCGTTCTTTATGAAAGATCGAGTAGAGTCATCATTAAATAAGCAGCTGATGCTTCTGAAAAATGTCGTATATCTAGCCCAGTGCGCTCAATAAATTTATCAATTCGATATTGAAGACTGTTTCTGTGAACATATAACGCTTTTGCTGCCTGGGATGCGTTTAAGTTACATTGCATATAGGTCATGAGAGTGCGGTAAACATCCCGGTCAAAGACCGCTTCTTTAAAAGCATCTGAAATAGCATGAGAGAGGGCGGATGCATCATAACAAATGAATGATGGCAGACATTGATAAAATGTGGCAACTCCTGACCTAAACTTGTCTCGCTTCATATGGTGCAAAAAGAGCTGTTGTTCATTTAATAATCTCATCTGTAAATGGTCATTTGGCAAATGCAGCTGCCCTTGTATAAAGACTGAGTCCGTTAAAAAATCACTTGTAATGGCTAGAGACAAATCATTTAACTGATCTAATTGACTATTTTCTGCTGTAGCGTCTGGTTGAATCAGCATAGCTGTTTCAGAGCCTGTCCATATGAAATGAGTATGTTCGAGGCTGTTATTCACAGCCTCTTTTATTTGCTGTCTTTGTTCTTCTTGATGGATCATCTGAAAATAATAAACACGGACGGGATGTTGGACAGTTAGTGGTTTGTTTTCAAAAAGATAGCTGAACCATTTTTGTTCATCCTCGGTCTGCGCTTTTTGAATTAGATCAATTGGTGTAAGAAAAGAATTGAGAAGAAGTGTTTCTCTTGCTGTAAGCTCCGATTTGTCTACTCCAAATATTTCGCCTTCGTCTGTTTGATACCAAAGAATTTGTTTGTCATGAGTAGGTGAGCTGATGATATGGTCTCCGTAAACAAGCTTTAATTTTTCTAACATGGCGGGGCTCCTTAAACAGTTTAATCATAGACATGGAATAGCATTAATTCGTGGATTTCTTCTTTTAAGGTTGGTTCAACTTCATGGGGCGGAAGCTGAGATCCCCATTCAATGTCACCTGTTTTGTGGTAGATGCCTTCATAGTGCGAACCATTGTGAAAAAAGGATATTTTCCAGCCTGGCAATTGTGCTTTCTTAAAAAGGGGTTTCCATTGAAAATGAGAAATCATATCATCATTGCCTCCTTGCTTTTATTGATGAAACAATAAACAAACACGACAACACGGAAACAACCTTGAACTTGATATTATTGTATCTCATCTCATGAAAAGAGCATAGAAAAAGCATAAATTTAAGAGCACCGACATGTGACAAAAAAGCGTCAGTAGACGTTGGCGTGATTTGAAGTGGTGAGTGCTGTTTCTGAAAGGTAAGATGCGTAATCCATGATTCTTTTCCCGATCAACCATTCTGATTTTTTCAAAGAGACATGCTGGAAAATCTCTCGACCAGGGCGAGAATTGGCTTCGAACATCCAAATTGCACCTGCTTGATCAATGCCTAAGTCAAAACCAATTTCACCAATATGCCCGGTCATTTTTTCATCTATCACCTGGCTAAGCGTGATGGCAGTATGAGAAAGCTGCTGTAAAATCTGCAAACGTTTCTTTTCTTCTGGAAAGACAGCATAAAGTGTTTTCACCGTTCCCCCATGTAAATGGTGAGTCGTGATGGTGTGATCTCCAGCAACTTTTGCTGCTGCTGCTGTAACTGTCCAATCACCATCTTTATTTTTATTCGTATGAACTCTGAAATCCATCGGTTGATTGTCTATTTGAAGAAGCTCAATGCCTTGTTGTGCAATAAAATCATGAATTGCATGATCCTTTCGCAGCCTTTGAACAAACTGATCTATTGAATCATATGGAATAGCCCTTCCAAAATTTGAGTGCACAGTGATTCCGTGGTTTTCCTTCTTTAACTGATAAATTCCGTCTCCATGACTTCCGTTTGTCGGTTTTAAGTATATAACTTGATGCAGATGGAGGAGTGTTTCAATTTTACTAAGAGCGTCCACGGGATCTAATTGTACAGAATGTGGGAGAAAGGACCATGTTTTTTCATCTGTTAATAGCTGTTCATGAATCTCCCATTTGTTAAAAAAGTAAGGGTTGAACCAAGGGATATCATAGTCTTGGGTGAGTTTTCTCTTCGTTTCTTGAATGAGTGCTGACTGAGCAGCCTTTCTATTTGGAAGCCGGTCATAAATGACTGACGGCAGGGGAAGCTGTTTTTTAACCCATGAATCTTGCTGATACACCAATCCTTCTACAATTCCTTTTTCCCAATCAATAGAATGTGACCCAAAAAGATAGGCAAAACCAGCATGCTGCCTGAAAGAATGCAGCAGTTTGATGAAAAATTCTGATCTCGTTCCTAATGGCTGCGTGCTTTGCTCAAAACCTGCAGTGAAAATGCCTATCAACGGCCCTATAAAAAGTGTATGGTCAATGATGATCACTTCAGCTTTTGATTTGTAAGGAATCAGTACATCTCTGTATAGATCTTCAGATAATAAAATTTTATTTGAATGCTGATGATAGGAAATGTTGAAGCCATCTACTAAACGGGATCCTAGAGCAAGAGAATGGATGGCATCTTTCTGTTTATAATGGATGGGTAGATGGATTGTTTTTTTACTTGTGAGGTGTGGGGCGATGATGCAGCGATTTTTGTTCATAAGAACTCTCCTTCGGTTGAGACTTCATCGATTGCGCATGTTCAAGAATGGTACGAATCAATTGATGTTCCTTTTCAGGATAAGCTTTTAAAAAAGCGGATCGCCCTGGCTTTGATCTGATATTTGATATGAATAGTCTGCCTTCATTTGTATGAAGTAAGTCTACTGCGAATTCAAAGCAAGGAGAGTAGGTTTTATCTATATAAGCTGGGATTGATGCTTGAATGGATGCAATATCATCTAAAAGGAGCTCCTTGATGGGTGGCTGCAATGTATTTAGATAGTGTTCAAAGCCTATCACAGGACTTGATATTTGTGTATGACGTAAAAGACTATTTTTTGCAGGTGATTTTGTGTGAATCCCCATGCGTTTCCATTGATTTTGTGAATCTTTCATAAGAAAAATCCTGATTTCATTGAATAAAAGTTCTTTTTGATTATTCGTGTTGAAAAATTGAAGGAAGTACCGGCCTGTATATTTTTTGCACCAGCGCTCCATCTCTGACGCACGAGAAAATGTAATGGTTTGGTTGGAATTTAGCTGAACGGTGAATGTTGATATGCCATCAAAGGAAATGAAGTAAGTAGATGCTGCATGCTGCTGGGAAAGAGGCTGCATTTTACAAAAACCGCGAGCCCCGTTCTCCCTTACCATATTGATCAGGTCTGAGGGCTCTTTTAATAACGAGCAGCCAGGTAAATATGGCTGTAAAGAAGAGAGAAGACGGAGCTGCTCAAATAGCACCATTTTATTTGAAATGCCGGTATTCAAAAAATCCGTTTTTGGATACTTTTTTAGCCATTCCATGATGGGTTTTGCTTTTTTAGATTGTGCGTCATGCCGGTAAAGACATCGGTCGTAAATCAAGTCGGGGATCGGAAATTGTGCGTCGGCAAACCCTTGGCCATTCGTATATGTTTGGCCTTTTATCAAATTTGAAGCCGGCTTTAAATCAAATGGTGTAAAACGAACAACCTTTAAACGATAAGAAGGGGCAGCTTTAGCGAGCTCACGTGTAAATGCCTCTTCATACTGCGGAGAAAGGGTCACAATACCTAATGTTGTCATTAAAAAACACCTTCTTTTCAACTTCTTTTTTTACCATCACAAAAACATTTTTTTATGATTTTACATAAAGCTTGCGCTCCTTTATCATTACGACAGATCGCTTGATCATATGTCTCGCTGCATGCTTCATTTGCTTGGGAACTTGACAACCACTATAATACGTATAGATCAAAACAATAAACTTCGGGTGTTGTTTGAAAGGTAGATGACGACTTTGAATATATTCACAACGTTTATCTTTATGATTGTTATTGGCGCAGTCATAGGAGCAGCGACAAACCATCTTGCAATTAAAATGCTTTTTCGGCCTTATAAGCCATATTACTTATTCGGAAAACAGGTTCCATTTACACCAGGGCTTATCCCTAAAAGAAGAGACGAAGTAGCCAAGCAGGTTGGTGTCATGGTTATGGAGCATTTGCTCACGCCAGAAGGTATTCAAAAGCGATTTGAATCATCGGAGGCAAAGCAGGAGATCCTGCGTACAGTCCATCGATATATTGACAAAGGCGCACATATGGAGATCACCGTATTCTCCCTGTTAGAAAAATTCGGCGTTCCACAGGCTGACGTCAAAGCAGATAGATGGCTCCATCAGTGGTCTGATCAGAAGCTCAGTTCACTGCTTGAAACATATAATCAGCAAACTTTATCTGAATTGCTCCCGGTAGAAGTGGAAACCAAAATATCATCAAAAATTCCAGATGCAGCAGATTATATTTTAAAGAGAGGCATTCATTATTTTGAAAGTGATGAAGGCAAAGCAAGGCTCGGCAATATGATCGATGATTTCTTAAAAGAACGGGGAATGCTTGGCAGTATGGTCCAAATGTTCTTAGGGAATTCAAGCTTAATTGATCGTGTACATCCCGAAATCATCAAGTTCTTAAGAAACGCAGAAACAAAAAGATTTTTATCAGATTTACTTGTTCAAGAATGGGACAAGGTGAAGCTATTTTCTCTTCATGAGCTTGATGAAAAATGGAATGTGAAGGAACTTATTTTTAGTGTGAAAAATCAATTACTTTCTCATTTTTCTACAAAGCTGATATTAGACAAACCAGTTGGAGCATATGTCAGTGCTGTAGCGGATGACCTTAAAACACATTTTGCGCCAGTGTTGATTCATAAGGGGATCGAAGCGGTTTCAAATGCTTTAGAGGGTCTGCTTGCAAAGCTGCAATTTGAAGATATCATTCGTGAACAAATTGAACTTTTTCCGCTTGAAAAAATGGAAGAGCTTGTAGTCAGCATCTCGAATAAGGAGCTGAAGATGATTACATTTCTAGGCGGTCTTTTAGGCGGGATGATTGGTGCTATCCAGGCTGTTTTTGTGACGCTATTCTAAGTCAAGCTGGAGAAATTTTGATGAATTCATTGTATATATGTGAAACGAAAGCCATAGTTTGTTATAGTGGAGTGGTGTCCGCCGATCATATCGGTGATAACGGATAGAAAGGAGACATAACATGTCTGTAAATCTTTATGATGTTGCATATGACCTTGAAAAAGCATTGCGTCATAGCGAAGAATATTCAACTTTAAGAAATCTTTATGATGAGGTAAACGCGGATGAGTCCTCTAAAAGAATGTTTGAGAACTTCCGTGACATTCAAGTAAACCTTCAACAAAAACAAATGACTGGTCAAGAGATCACACAAGAAGAAGTGGAGCAAGCTCAAAAAACAGTTGCTCTTGTTCAGCAGCACGACAAAATCTCTCAGTTGATGGAAGCAGAACAACGTGTGAGTGTACTTATCGGTGAATTAAATAAAATTATCATGAAGCCACTTGAAGAGCTTTATGGGAATCCAGAAGAAAACTAATTGAAAGGGCGATGTTATTCGCCCTTTTTTGTATTATCTTTCTCCTGAATATCTTTTAAAAAAAGGTTGTCGAAGCTCATAAATTCTGCGATAATACTTATATTGAAAGTGCTTTCAAAAAGGCGCTCTCAAGGGACAATTGGGTGCGTTTCACTTGGGATTTATGGCGGTGAGCCAAACGAGAGAGAAGCGCTTCTGGGAGAAACGCAAAGCATCATAAGGGGATCTGATATAAGCAATGCTTTGGTGTGTAAAAGATAAGGGGATCATGGGGAGCTTCATCACTCCATTGTAACGCATCCAAACCATACATAAAAAAAAGCCTAGGGGTAGGCTTTTTTTATTTATCAATTATTCATAACTTGGGGCTCTTTCAACTGCATGTTCTAAAGCACCAAGCTAGGGCATATCCTCATCGTAAGTACAGTCATCAAGAAGGGGGATGCCTCAGTGTCAAAAAAACTACTTGCACTCAATATAGATGGGACGTTACTTCGTTCCAATGGTAAAATCCATTCCGCTACAAAAGAAGCTGTGGAATATGTTAAGAAAAAAGGGGTTTATGTGACAATTGTCACCAACCGGCATTTTCGTTCCGCTCAAAAAATTGCCAAGGCGTTGAAGATTCCAACATCAACCCTTGTGACGCATAGTGGTGCATTTATCGCCGATAAACTCGATGAGCCGCTTCATGTGAAGAAATTAACGGAAGAAAAGACATTTAATCTTGTGCAAATCCTTGAAAGCTTCGATTGTAATGTCCGCTTGCTGCATGAAAAATTCTCGATCGGCAACCGGAAGAAAACGCAGTCTCAGCTGATGGGCAAGACGTTAATTCATCCGTCTGATCCAATTTTCTATCCCGTTCAATTTGTTGAATCGTTAAGTGATATGCTGATGGATGAACCGGTCAGTACACCAGTGATTGAAGTATATTCGACCGCGGAGCTTCAGCCTGAGATTCACAGGACCATTCAACAAGCATTTCCATCTGTTGACCTTATTAGGATCAGTGATGAGAAAATGAATATTGTATGCAAAGGGGTTTCGAAAGAAGCGGGACTTTCTCTTTTAACCTCTGCACTCGGTTTTACTTTAGAAGATACGGTCGTCATTGGTCATGGAACAGATGACATTCCAATGCTTGAATTGGCTGGTTTAGGTGTTGCTATGGGCAATGCCTCCAATGATGTCAAGCGTAAAGCCGATTGGGTGACGCGCTCGCATGATGAACAGGGTGTGGCTTATATGATCAAGGAATACTTTAGAATGCAGCAAAGAGAAGGATTTTTACATCAATTCGATATTAAGAGATAATACAGTGAAGGCCTTGTCAATCAAGAAATGACAGGGCCTTCGTCTTGTTCCCTTCATTGCTTTTCCTACATGAATTTTGTAAAATGAAACAAGTTTGAAGATAAAGGTGATATGATGCGAATTTTAATTAAAGGGCTGTCAGATGAACGATTTCATCGCCCGCTTGTCAATATAGCCAATTTATTTGAAGAAGATAGTGAAGTGATGTTTGATCCAGGTGAATTGGATGATGGTTTGGTCATGGAATTTAGTTGGAAAGAAGAAAATGGAATGGTGGAAGCATCTGGTCATATCGATGGATCAGACATCACCAGTCGTTTTTCGCGGGATGTCCCAGAGAGCTTGAACGATAAGGAGCGCTGGAAGCAAATCAAAAACACAGTGCTGTCTGTTTATTTACACTTGCTTCAGGAGCACACAGGAATGACACAAAAGTGGGGGATTCTCACAGGAATACGTCCTACGAAATTGCTTCATAAGATGCTGAGAGAAGGCATGTCAAAGGAAGATGCACATGCTGCATTAAAGCGTGATTACTTGATTCATGATGAAAAAATCAATTTGATGCAGGAGATTGTCGATCGTCAGCTTAAAGCCATTCCAGATCTGTATGACCTTCAGCAGGAAGTGAGTATTTATATTGGCATTCCTTTCTGCCCCACAAAATGTGCTTATTGCACGTTCCCTGCTTACGCCATTAAAGGACAAGCTGGTAGAGTGGGAACGTTTTTGTTTGGTCTGCATTATGAAATGCAAAAAATGGGCGCATGGCTAAAAGAACACGGGATCAAAGTGACGACCGTTTACTTTGGCGGAGGCACGCCAACGAGCATCACAGCGGAAGAAATGGATGTGCTGTATGAAGAAATGTACCGCTCGTTCCCTGATGTGAAGCATATACGGGAAGTGACTGTCGAAGCAGGTCGTCCTGATACGATTTCACCTGATAAGCTAGAGGTGCTAAACCGCTACAATATTGACCGGATTAGCATTAACCCGCAATCGTATGAGAATGAAACACTAAAGGCTATTGGCCGGCATCATAGTGTGGAAGAAACGATTGAAAAGTATCACTTATCAAGACAGTACGGCATGAATAATATCAATATGGATTTAATCATTGGATTGCCGGGAGAAGGGCTCAAAGAATTTCAACACTCCTTGCAGCAGACTGAAGAGCTCAAGCCTGAATCTTTGACTGTGCATACACTCTCCTTTAAAAGAGCATCTGAAATGACGCGCAATAAGGAGAAATACCAAGTAGCAGACCGAGAAGAAATCACACGTATGATGGATGAAGCGGTCACTTGGACGAAAGCACATCAATATCACCCTTATTATTTATATAGACAAAAAAATATTTTGGGAAATCTCGAAAATGTCGGGTATTCATTAGATGGACAGGAAAGCTTGTATAATATCATTATCATGGAAGAAGTACAGACAATCATTGGCATTGGGTGCGGTGCAGCAAGTAAATTCATTGATCCACGGTCAGGAAAAATTACGCAGTATGCCAATCCAAAAGATCCAAAATCGTATAATGACCGGTATGAACACTATACAGAAGAGAAAATTCAATTCCTTGAATCATTATTTGTTTCTCACGTTTAAACACTGCGATGACGCAGTGTTTTTTTCATTTGTAAAAGGGTATATAAGTGATAAAAAGTTAAAGCAGGTGTACATATGATAGATGTGATCGGAATTGGGATTGGGCCCGCCAATTTAGGGTTGGCCGCTTTGTTAGAGGAGTATGAGGATGTCTCATGCTGTTTTTTTGAACAAGAGTCTGAGTTTGCTTGGCATCCTGGTATGCTGATCAAAGGAACGGATTTGCAAGTTTCCTTTTTAGCAGACCTTGTCACAATGGCGAATCCAAGGAGCAGGTATACATTTTTAAATTATTTACATGAATCAAATAGACTTCACCGGTTCTATACATTTGAGCAGTTTGATATCCCGCGGAGAGAATTTAATGAGTATTTATCATGGGTGGCAGGAGAATTAGACAGCTGTCAGTTCGGGATGAAGGTAGAAGAAGTGACGGACTGCCAAGATGGCTACCTTGTGAAAGTCAGACGGCTGAACGATGGATCGCTTTCTGAGTATCGTGCAAAGCATGTCGTGTTAGGCACAGGAAGCAAACCAATGATTCCAGTCGATGTGCCTGAAGCAGCACGTCCATATGTGACCCATAGCAGCCGTTATTTAGATCAGCAGAAATCACTTCACGAAGCTGAGTCGGTGGCGGTGATCGGCTCAGGGCAGAGTGCAGCTGAAATTTTCTTAGATCTGCTTCAGCATCAAAAGAAAGGACAGCAGCTTTCATGGTTTACGCGTTCTAGTGAATTTAGAGAGCTGGAGACGGCAGAACTTGGCCAAGAACTTTTCACACCAAAGTATGTCGAGTATTTTCATTCGCTTCCTTATGAAGAACGTATGAACACATTGCCTAGGCTGACAGGATTAAGAAATGGCATAGATGCATCAACGCTTTCGCGCATTTATCAGGAGCTGTATCATCGCTCCGTTTCAGGTGAGGAGCCATCTGTGCTCATTCAGCCAATGACCGAGCTTGAAGCGATTCAAATAGGAGAGCATCAGCCTTTGGAGCTGCACCTCAGACAGTGGCAGCTGAAGAAAGAAAAAAGCATAACAGCAGATCATGCCGTATTAGCTACAGGGTACACACCGAATATTCCTGAATGGTTTAGCGCATATGAATCTTTGATTGAATGGGAAAGTGACGAACATTTTAAAGTGACAGACGATTTCAGACTTGTGTTCCAAGACAAGCGCTCAAATCATTTCTTTACATTCACGAATCTTGATCATTCTCACGGAACAGCGGCGACCAATTTAAAACTATCGATTTACCGCAACCAGAAAGTGATTCAAACCATTCGCGGGGTCGAGGAAGCGCCAGTCAAACAAGAAACAGCATTTCAGCAATTTGAATAACACATAAAAAAGGGCCCAAGCATAGGGCCCTTTTTCATTAGATCGTCGTTTCTTTTTTTACTTTTGGTTTATCAGGTTTCCATTTGAAGATTTTGTTTAGGATTTGATAGATTTTCTTAGATTCTTTCGTTACGAGCGGTCCTAAGATCGCAAGGATTAAGACATACAATGCAGCAAAGGGCTTCAAAGTAGCGGCAAGTCCGCCCGCAATGCCAAGTTCGGCAACAATGATTGAAAACTCTCCTCTCGATACGATGGTTAATCCAATATTAGAAGAGGCTTTATGAGAAAATCCAGCTCTCCGTCCAGCAAACATTCCTGCAGTGAAGTTTCCAATTAAGGTAAGAATCACAGCGCCGATTGCAAGCCAGAAGGCATCACCTAATGTAAATGGATCGATACTGAGACCAAAGCTGAAAAAGAACATCGCTCCAAAGAAATCTCTAAACGGCACCACGAGATGCTCGATGCGGTCAGAGTGCTCTGTTTCTGAGAAAACAAGACCAAGTAAGAGAGCCCCAATAGCCTCTGCTACATGAATCGTTTCTGAGAAACCAGCGACAAAGAACAAAGCCGCAAAAATCACAATGATGAACACTTCGTTCGAACGGATATCAAACAACTTGTTTAATAGTTTTGGCAGCTTCCGCGCAATGATAAAGAAAAGCATCATATAACCAAAAGCGATTAAAATTGATAATAAGGCACCGCCAACAGTAGTGGCATCTCCAAGGACAAGACCTGATACGACGGATAAATAAACGGCAAGGAAAATATCCTCAAACATAATAATCCCTAGAATTAACTCTGTTTCAGGATTCGCCGTCCGTTTCAAATCGACAAGGACTTTGGCCACAATGGCGCTGGATGAAATGGTGATCACCCCTGCCATAATGAGAACCTCAAGGAATCCAAACCCTGTGATAAAACCGTAGAGCAATCCTAAGCTGAAGTTGATCAAAATATAAATAGATCCGCCGACTGCAATGGATTTACCCGATTTAATGAGCTTTCCGACAGAGAACTCAAGTCCAAGATAGAAAAGAAGGAACAGGACGCCCATTCTGCCAAAAAACGAAATAATCTCTGTGCTTTCGATAAATTTCAAATCAATGATCCCGATGGTTGGAGCATGCGGCCCAACAATCATTCCGAGGACAATGAGAAAAGGGATGATAGAAAATTTAATTTTATTGGCGATTAAGCTGGCGATGGCGATAAGAATAAGCGCCGTCCCAACTTCAAAGACTAAATGATCCATTCATCACTCTCCCCCTCTAGAAAGAAAATCACGTACCAATCGCTTCAAGTGTTTTCTTTCGCCTGAAATGACCATCGTATCATTTGCTTGAATAATCGAATCGGCACCAGGGTTGAGTAATTTTTCATTTGTATGCTTAATGATCGCAATCACGGTCACTTCATAATTTTGTCTCACATCTAAATCACCGAGTGTATGTCCAACCGCTTTTGCACCTTTTTCCACCTTAAACCATTCAATAATCAAGTCATTGAAGGCCATTTCAATGGTTTCTAATGCCTGAGGTTTATACACCATACCGCCGATAATAGCAGCGATTTGCCGGGATTCAGCATCATCGAGAGAAATGGTAGACAGCACTTCATCTGGATCATCATCGTCAAAACGATAAATTTCCCGTCTGCCATCATCATGAATCACAATCGTCATCTTTTCTCTATTTCTCGTTTCAATTTCAAATTTCTTTCCGATCCCAGGAAGATCATTCTCTTTAATGTTCATTTTATCCCTCCGAATTTGATAGGTTGTGTTTTTCATATAGTCATACGGATGAAATAAAATGAATCAGTAGAGGTAATTAGATTGATACATAACGGGGATTGCACACTTCATTTCCAAAAAACATAGATCAATGGATAATGCAGCTGATGGGGCAGGCTTTAACAGAAAAGCTTTAGAATCCGCCATTGATAATCTGTCCTTCAACAGAATGGATGAGGCATGTTTTTTTGAAAATGATGGTGTCTTCACAGCATTGATTTCTTCATCATAGATGGATGGAGAAATAAGACTAGGTGTGCTCGCTTCAGCCTGTGAAGCAAAAACGACATTTGAAAAAGGAGAAAACATGACGATGAAGCTAACCAATATCATGATGGAACATCTGATCAATCATCCTCCTCCTTTCAAATTTATTTTCTTTCTTTTTTTACTATATAAAAATATATTTCTTGTTTCAATCATTATGCTTATTTTAGTATCAATTGATCTTGAAATTTTTTATTTAGAGAAAAAGGTTTTACTTGATGGAAATGGAAGTAAGTTATGAGCTTTTAAAGAAAAGGGGGATGGATGATGACATATATCAATTGTCAGTTAGACGGGGATGTTTTTGAAATCGTTTTCAATAGGCCTGAAGCTTATAATTCGTTTCATGTGGACATGTTTACTGAATTCAAAGAAGCATGTGATGCAGCGGAGGAAAGCAGCGCAAAAGTCGTTGTCATCAAGGGAGCGGGAAAAGGATTTTCAGCAGGCGGAGATATTGGGATGATGCTCAAGCAGGAAAGTGAAGAAGATTTTCATCGTGTGATGGATTTGATCGAGGGAATTACACTTTCTCTAGCTGGTATGAAAAAAGTGACGATTGCGCTTGTCCACGGGTCAGCAGCAGGCCTCGCTTTTAGCTTTGCCCTAAGCTGTGACTACTTGTTTATGCATCAGGATGCAAAACTCGCCATGAATTTTAATGGAGTAGGATTAATACCAGATGGCGGGGGGCATTTTTTCCTCACAAAAAGAGTCAGTGAGCAAACCGCTAAACAATTGATTTGGAGCGGACAAAAGCTGCCAGCTGAAGAAGCGTTAAAGCTGCGCCTTGCAGACGGGGTGTTTCAGGATGAGGTCGATACGTACCAAAAAGTGTGTGTGAAGCCGTTTATGAACATGCCGCTTCAAGCCTTTATCGAAACAAAGATGATCTATTTCCAGCAGTCAGAATCAAAGCTCTTATCAGTTCTTCAAAAAGAGAGAGCAGCACAGGCAAGACTGAGAAAAAGTCATGATCACAAGGAAGGTATACAGGCCTTTTTAGATAAAAGACGACCAGTCTTTCAAAAAGCATAAATGAACATGAGGCCGGCAAAAGCCGGCTTTTTTAACGTTCAAATAAAAGCAGCTTGCCTGCTTGATCAACGAGTCGATGAGAATGCTTTGTGTATTGCTGTTCCATTAAGCGATGACGTCCTAATTCCTTTGCTTTCTCGTCACTATCCGCTGTGATTTTTTCATTTAATAAAGTCTCACCCGACCGGTCAAATACGGTTAAAAAGTATGTCTTCTCCATGCCTCATCTTCCTTTCCTCTCTTTTTTAATGTAATTAAACATGGAATAAGTCAAAACCTCTTTTTTAGCCCTTAAAAATGTGTTTTTTAGAATGAGAGTGATAGAACGTGCATTCGTAAAAATGGCATGATAAAATATGGACAATGACAGTATCGGACAAGGAGATAGACGTTTGACTAAGCTCACCTTTATTCATGCCGCAGATTTACATTTAGACAGCCCATTTGCAGGAATGTCGACTATACCTAGTTCCATATTTAAGCGGCTCAAAGAAAGTACATTTCAAAGTGCTAAGAACATCTTTGATCTCGCCGTTGAGCGGGCAGTAGACTTTGTGCTGCTGAGCGGAGATTTATTTGATGAATCCAATCGCAGCTTGAAAGCACAGCTGTTTTTAAGAAACCAGTTTGTAAGACTGCAAACACACGGGATTGAAGTCTTTATTATTTATGGGAATCATGATCATTTAGGCGGTGAATGGACACCGATTGAGTGGCCCGAGAATGTACATGTCTTTACGAGCAGTACACCAAGTGAGCTCTCCTATTATCGAGGGGATCAGCTTGTCGCGAGTATTTATGGGTTTAGCTACAAAGAGCGGGCTGTCTATGAAAATATGACATCTCATTATGTCAAAACGACAGATGCTGCCTATCACATTGCGATGCTTCACGGCACATTAGCCGGACAAGAAGGACATGATGCATATGCCCCATTTCAGCTTCAGCAGCTTATAGCGCGGGATTTCGATTATTGGGCGCTCGGACATATACATAAAAGAGCCCTTCTGCATGAAGACCCATATATTATTTACCCTGGTAATGTCCAGGGCAGACATATAAAAGAAACGGGAGAAAAAGGCTGTTATTTGATTCAACTCTCCGAAGATTCACGGGCAGCGGATTTTATTAGCTGTGCAGATATCATCTTTGAGAAACTGGCAATAGACATCACAGAAACGGCTCATATGACGGACCTTGTCACACTTGTGGAAAGCAAAATCAATGAACTGAAAGAGGACGGTATTCCTCATTTTGTGAGAATTGAATTGACTGGTGATGCGCCTTCTTATCTTGAGCATACGCAGCTTGAGGCCCTCGAGGAGCTGATGACTGTTTTTCATGAACAAGAGGAAGATGAAGATGTGTTTGTTTGGGTGATATCAATTGACTGCCGAACAAACGAGGAAGTGATCTATCCAGAAGATTCCTTTTTGAAGGAACTAACGGCAGAAATTGCTCAGTTTGAGTCATATGAAGAGCTGCTTTCACCGATCAAGCGTCACCCAACCTACAGGAAGTCAGGAAAAGCGCTCACACAAGAGGATGAATTGGATATAAAAGAAGAAGCACAAAGGCTGCTGACGGAACAGCTGAAACAATTATGAGAAAAGGAGAGGTATGATGAAAATACGTTCACTCCATATAGCGAATTTCGGGAAATTTTCAAATCGAACCTTTCACTTTTCTGATGACGGTTTTCAGCTTGTTTACGGCCTGAATGAATCGGGGAAAACGACATTGAAGGCGTTTATTGAGTCGATGTTATTTGGTTTATCTAAAAATAAGATGTACAAGCCGAAACAAGGATCTTTCTATGGTGGGTCCCTCACTTGCTTAGATGAGGAGTTAGGTGTCATTCACATTGAGAGATCGTCTGATCGAGGCGGTCAAGCACAGGTGTTTTTACCAAATGGTGAAGTGAAAGACGAAGCATTTCTACGCACTCTTTTAAAGGGAACGGATCGCAGATTATTTCAATCAATCTATTCATTTGATGTGTTTGGACTGCAAAATGTCCAAGCCTTAAACGAAGATCAAATCGGTGAATTCCTCCTTTTCTCAAGTTTATTTGGCTCAGATGCGGCTTCCAAGATGGATAGCAGGCTGCTTAAGCAGCAGGAGCAGCTGTTTAAACCAAATGGACGTAAGCCGGAATTAAACCAGCAGCTTGATCGTTTAAAAGAGCTCAAAGGCCAGCTGAAACAAGCTAGATTGGCAGAAGGCCGTTATACAGAAAAAAAACGGGAGCATTCTGAATTAATAGAGACTATCGCAGCGCTTCAAAAGGAAATGAAGCAGACAGAAGAACAGATTCAGCAGTTAACTGAACACATTCAACTTTATCCCATGATAGAGAAGAAGATGGAGTTAAAAAAAGAATTAGCCCGTTATCCAGAACGAGTCAAACGCTTTAAAGCAGAAACAGAGCATGAATTGGATAAATTAGAATCACACCTTCACCCGAAAAAGGCTCAAATGGCTGCACTAAAGCAAAAATTAGATCATATGCAAACCTCGCTGGCCCAAATTCAACCGCTTCATGACAAGGATACGTTACTGGAGATGAAGCGTGTCGTTGATGAATCATCTCATGCTGAACTTGTCAAAAATCGCTTAGCAGAATGTAAAGCAGAACGTGATTCATTGAAACAAAAAATGGACGAAGCCGCAGCGAAGCTGAAGTGGCAGCGTTCAATCAAGCTCGATGAGATCGACGACTCCCTTGAATTTGAGTGGGAATTAAAGGAGGCTGTCAGCCAATACGTTCGTTTAATGGACAGAAAGGCACAGCTGGATGACCGGTTTGATCATGCAAGACATGAGCTGGAAGAAGCGGAAACCGCTTTAAAAGGGTTAAAAGAACAGCAGGCCAAACCACATAGTACAGTGGAAACTTGGGGGACAAGAGCAAAAGAGAAACAGGCTCATTCCCGGGCGTGGTTATTTCCTGTGATGGTGATGTTCGATGCTGCATTTCTGCTTGTCCTCTTCTTTTTAACAGAGTGGTGGGTTACTTTCTTATTTGCGGGATTTTCTGTTTTTGTCTTCTTTGCTATTTACCCATTTTTGAAATCGACACAGGTGAAACAGGGAAGCGGCGGGGGAACATTCGATTCCTTCCAAGTACAGGAAGCTTCAGCTGAAACGCTTGTGAGGCAGAAGGAGCTTTTGTACGAAAGGATCATCCGGCAATATGAAGACTGGGAGAAGGAGCTGGAACCTGTCCAGCAGCAAGTAGAGGAAAAGAAAAGACAGCTGGGCTTGTCCTCAGAGCTTTCTTTCCTAGTAGAAGCCTTTCTTATCCTAAAGCAATTAAAAACGAATACAGCGGGATATGAGGAGCTTAGCCGGGAAATAGACGAGCTTGCCGGCCAGCAATCCAACTATGAGCACAGAGTGGAAGCGTTAAGCAGTCTTCTTCAACGAAAGGAAGGCACCATTCAAGAGCATATCTCGGCCTTTCAAGAGATATTGAAAGATGAAGCGAAAAGAGAAAAAGAACGTCAGACATTGGATGTATCGATTCAACATGTGAAGCAGCAGCTCACGACGCTAGAAGGGGAAATTCACTATTACGAAAAACAAATGGACGCGCTTTTTCGTCAAGTAGAGGCAGAGTCCAAAAAAGATTACCAAATTCTTTCTCATCTATCGAAAGAATATCGGGAACGGCTTTCCCATTTGCAGCAGCTGAATCAAGAACTTCATAGAAGCGGCTGTTTTAATGAGGAAGAATCGATTGTTCGCAAAGGATTGCGTTTTCTTGAAGAGGAGTGTGCGGAAGCGAAGCAGCACTTGAATAACTTACAATTGAATGCGGCGAATATGGAAAAACGCCTGGCAGAACGAGCAGTGGAAATCCGGCAAATAGAAGCTTCGGGTACGGTGTCTGATTTGACTCATCAGCTTGCAGCTGAGCAGGAGCAGGCAAAGCACCTTGCGAAAAAATGGGCGGCAATTCAGCTTGTTCGCTCCGTCATTCGAGAAAAATTGAATGAACATAAAGAAAAAAGGCTGCCAGCTCTGCTGCAAACAGCCTCCCGCTTTATTCAGCCGTTAACGAATGATCGATATGAAGCCATTTTATTTTCACCCGAGGATGACCGGCTGATCGTGAAAAGGATGGATGGACGAATATTCCGCCCAGAGGAGCTCTCACAGGCAACATGTGAACAAGTCTATCTGGCCATTCGTTTTGCACTCGCCTTGTCTCATCAGCAGGAATGTCAGCTTCCGTTTATGATGGATGACAGCTTCGTTCATTTTGATCATGTTCGTCTAGGAAGAGTGCTGGAGCTGATGAATGAACTCACGCGTTTTGAAACACAGCTGTTTTATTTCACCTGTCATCAGCATATGGCGAAGGCAGCAGAACATGGACAGATTACGAGTTTAGCAGTTGAATGATTGACAAATAATGACTTATGTTATACTTATATGAGCAGAAACATGGAAGGAGCTTTTATTGAATGGCTAAAGGGATCATGACCTATGATGTCGGCGAACAAGTTGACCTGCATTTATTAATTAAATCATCTACTAAAGGGATTGCAAGTAATGGCAAACCATTTTTAACGCTCATTCTTCAAGATCAAAGTGGAGATATTGAGGCGAAACTATGGGATGCAAAGCAGAATGATGAAATCACCTATGGCCCGCAAACCATCGTGAAGGTAGTAGGCGACATTCATCATTATCGCGGGAGGAATCAGCTGAAGCTTAGGAATATACGCCCTGTTGCTGAAAACGAGCAAATTCGAATTGATGACTTTCTCGAAACAGCTCCTATTCCAAAACACGATATGATGGATACGATTATGCAATATATCTTTGATATGAAAAACCCTAATATTCAGCGCGTTACAAGGCATTTGCTGAAAAAATACGGACAGGAATTTGCTGATTATCCAGCAGCGACAAAAAATCATCACGAATTTGTCTCTGGACTCGCCTATCATGTGGTGTCCATGCTGCATTTAGCAAAATCCATTGTTGACCTATATCCATCACTAGATCGAGACCTTTTATATTCAGGCATTATTCTTCATGATTTAGGGAAAGTCAAAGAGCTATCGGGTCCAGTCTCCACCACGTATACAGTGGAAGGCAATTTAATTGGCCACATTTCCATTATGGTGACAGAAATTGCGAAAGCTGCGGAAGAGCTTAGCATTGATTCAGAAGAAATTCTCATTTTACAGCACTTAGTCCTGAGTCATCACGGAAAAGGAGAATGGGGCAGCCCGAAACCACCAATGGTGAAAGAAGCTGAAATTCTCCACTATATTGATAATTTAGATGCGAAAATGAACATGATGGATCGTGCGCTTGAGCATGTGAAACCAGGAGAATATACAGAACGTATTTTTGCACTTGAGAATCGTTCGTTTTATAAACCAACCTTCCATCACGAATAATCATGTCAAAACGTCCGTTTATGCGGGCGTTTTTTTTCATAACTTGTCTTCTTTTCGCATAAGCATGTAACACAAAGGAAGAGAGGAATGTCCTTAAGAAAAGGAGGCGATGAAAAAATGTTGTTTTTTCCGTGGTGGGTGTATGCATGTATTATCGGCATTATTTTCTGTGCGTATAAATTAATGACAACAGCCAAAGAGGAGCAAGAAATTGATCAATCCTTTATTGAAAAGGAAGGAGAAATTTTTATCGAGCGAATGGAACAGGAAAGAGAGCGCAGACGTCAGGATCAGCAGGTGAAAAGATCACAGGATACTGCGGCACATGAAGATCATTCGATTGCTTAATCTCGTCATACAAAAACCCCTCTGCACGATTACGGCAGAGGGGTTTTTTGTGATTACTGGTTTTGTTGTGTCTGCTGATTTTGTGCAGGCTGTTCAGATTTTTCTTTGAACGTTTTTTGAAGCTCTTTATCTTTTACTTTCACATCAGCATCTTTTACCAATTTGTTTAAGATGGTTTGGATTTCATTTGTGTCTGCTTGTTTTTGGTCCAGCAGTTCTTTTTTCAAGTCTGCTTTCATGTCATCGTATTTACCGCGTTCTTCGGTCTTTTTAATGATATGGTAGCCGAATTGGGATTTCACTGGCTTGCTGATTTCATTTACTTTTAGTTTGAAAGCAGCTTTGCTGAAGTTCTCGTCCATTTGGCCTTCTTTTGCGAACCAGCCTACATCGCCACCTTGTGCTGCTGAAGCTGTATCAGTTGAATATTCAGAGACAAGGGCATCCCATTTTTCACCTTTATCTAATTTCTTTTCCACTTCGTCAGCTGTTTTCTTATCAGCTACTAAAATGTGGCTTGCGCGGATTTTCCCTTTAAGGTCATCATAATATGCTTTTACTTCTTTATCAGTGATTTTGATGTTAGCTTTGGCAGCCTTTTGAGTCAGCAGCTCATATTTCACTTGATCTTTGATGTAATCTTTACCGAATTCATCTTGAAGCTGTTTTAAACGATCTTCACCAAGTGTCTTTTTATATTCTTCCAATTTCTTATCAATTTCTTTATCAGATACTTTGTATTTGTCAGCAAGAACCTTTTGTTGAACAAGTAGATTTAGAGCATCTCCACCTGCTTGTTTCTTAAGAGTTGTATAAAGTTCTCCTTTTGTGACATCTCCTGATTTTGTTGTTGCGATCACATCTTTATCACCGCTACTGCATGCGCCAAGAGTTAAAACACTTACTGCTGTTACAGCTGCTAAAGCCATTTTTTTCATTCAAAAAACACTCCTAATCTTTCCAATTTATTTATCATTGCTTGTATCATAACATATTGTGACATGCTGTAAAAAGAAATGCAAATGGAAGGGCATTCGTCTAGTCAAAAAATTGCGCGCGACATACACATATATTGATCACAAAAAGGAGGCTGAATTATATGGGAGCAGGATATTCTAATGGGTTTGCTTTATTGGTCGTGCTATTCATTTTGCTGATCATCGTTGGTGCAGCATATCTTTACTAATTAAATCGCTGTGACAGAAGGGAGCCGTCCTGCCGTGCGTAAGGGCGGTTCTTTTTTCAAACGATGACAGGTGCCTAAACGTTTTTAATTTTTCTGCATACACTGAGCTTAGAACAGAGGAAGAACTGGCAGGAGGTGTTTTCACATGGGAGGAGAAGTCTTTGCAGGCGGTTTTGCACTAGTCGTCGTATTATTCATCTTATTAATCATCATCGGTGCATCTTGGATTTGCTAATTAACATATACACAAAAAGCTGCCCTCAAACTGGCAGCTTTTGCTTTGATCTTAAATAGAAATGGTAATTTCAACAAATGATGAGATAAGTAAGATCAGTATCGATACATTGATAAAGCGAAACACCTTATCTTGCCGTTCTTCAGGAATCTCTCTGACAAGGCATAATGTATTAGTAAGCCTGTTTATTGAATACACAATAAACGCGGCAAAGACGATGAAGTAAAATAAAACTATCGGAGATCCCCCCTCTCTATGCTATTCCCATACTACATTACCAAATTTTTTATGAAAAAGATAGAAGTTGGCTTAAAAACCTCATGATGAGGAAGTTTGGTCAACTAAAATATCAAACTCGTCTTGAGCTTGATCGATGATGCAGGATTTAGGTGCTTTGAGCAGCTTCCATGCAAATAAAAAGTCAGGCAAACAATAGCCTGCATGTATACTTGCGATGATGATAAAATAGTGTGCGTACATGGGAAACGCCACGCCTAACACAAAGTAAACCGGTGAGATGACACAAAACGGGCTGAGAAGTGAAAAGAGCATCACTTTCTTAGGCACGCGCTGCCAGCAATTTCGTTTCATAAATAGCGTCATTTTTTTCTTGTTTTTCATCACTGGGATCAGGTGAACCACACGGTGGACAAGCAATGTCACAAGTAAGAGCACGGCAAATAGCGGTGCGTTATGGCTGCTTAGCCTCGTTTCAGGATGAGTCAGTTGAAAACATAAAAATGCCATAATGAAAAAAAGGATAGCAAGACTTATGGCTGAAATCATCATTCTCGTATAACCATAATCCTTTTCAAGATTAATGGTCTTCCAACAATTCATTTTTCATCCTTCCAATCTAAAAATCGAATTGAATATCTCAAGATAATTTACTCTTCCTGAGGATAAAAATCAATGGTTTTGGTGAAAAAAAATAAAATGCTGCCTTCAAATGGAATAAAGAGAGGAAACTTTGGGTTTTTCAAGAAAAAAGAACAGAAGGGGGAGGTTCGTCTCTTTCGTCAATGAGTAATTTCGGCTAAAATAGAAGGACTAAGAGAAAGAGGGAACGTACATGAGTATTGAGGAACGAATGAGCCAGCTTGAATATTATATGGAACTTTTATTGACGACAGCCGATATGAGCCGTTATCCATATTATGCGTTATTGATCAGGCAGCGTGTATCGAAAGAAGAGGCAGAGGAAATTGAGCGTATTTGTGCTGAGCTTTCAGAGGAAATAGATAAGCAAAAAGCACAAGGCTACGTCATGTTTGACGATCTCCTTGCGCTCTTTGCGGGACAGTTAATTGAAAAGCTGGATGTTCATGAGACGATATTTGCTTTGCATGATCAAGGGCTGTTTCAGCCGCTAATGAATGAATTTATAAAGATCATTAAACAATTTGATTTGTTTTAGCCGCTTTTTCTGCTGCGTCTGCTGAGTCTTCAAGTTCTTCAGTCTTTTTCGTTACTTTTCCTCGCTCATTCAAAAAGTCCTTCTCAATGTTTGAAAACGATTTCTCAAAAATCTCCATGAAATCCTCGCCATAAATGTTTCGGATGATACACATCATTTCTAAAATCTCAGGGAACTTTCCGTAAATGTCATGAAGCGGCTGTGCGCCTTTGACAATACCAGTTCGGGCCGGGTCATAATCTTCGAGTAGTTTATGGAATGTCTCTTCGCCTTTTGGCGTTAGCTCAATATACGTATTGCGTTTATCGTTTAACTTTTTAGAAAATTTTAAAAATCCTCGTTCCTCCAGTTTCTTGGAGAAGTTAAACGCCGTTGATACATGCATGACGCCAAACTTTGCAATTTCTGATATTGAAGCTCCTTTTAATTGATACGCAATCCACAAAATATGATGTTCATTGATATTTAGGTTATACGGTTTGATCCACTGCTGCCAGTCCTTTTCAATGGATTTCCAAAGAGCTTTGCTCAATTGGGCCATTCTTTGACTGAATAAAAGTGCTTCTTTTACATCGAAAGGCTGTTCCGAATGATTCATCCATTTCACCTACTTCTCTTTTTCTTGTAATTCTATTATGCCAATAAAATAAAGATTAATAAAGCTGAAAATTCAAGAATTTTTAAAAGTCATGAAAAACATTGACAAAATAACCTTTTTTCAACAAAAAAAGTGCGGGATACGCACCCCGCACACTTTTGTAAACGAATATTTTTTTGTGAGTATATTAGTTTTGTAAGGTTTTCTCCAGTTGTTTGAGCTTTTCCTCAATTTCCTGAATTTCCTTTTGTAAGTCCTGTTGATGAGGTTTGATTTCTTCGCACCATTGCTGAATCGATGTTTGCAATTCAGACCCGACTTCTTTAATCACCTCTGCGCTTTCTTTTGCTGTTTCCACAATTTGCTCTTTTAAAGCTTGTCCATCTCTTTTTAATTTTGTCAGCGTATCTTCGAATTTGTCATAGCCATCTTTCATCTTTCCGCGCACATCTCTGCCAGAAGAGGGAGTCGTCAGGAGCACTGCCGCACCTCCGAGGAGACCGCCTACAAATAATCCTGTTAATAAAGAACGTCCACTAGCCATTCAAATCACCTCTAGTCAAATTTTACACATTCGCATGTTCTCTCTGAGCTGACGATCAGCTTCATTGAACTTCCATACATAGCTTGCTTTATTTTAGCATACTTTTGAAGAAAAGGGAGGGGAGAAGGTTGTCTGTCTTTCTGTTCGTTTTTATGTGTATCGGCATCGTTTTTACAGTTGGTTCTATTCATTATGCAAGACAGCTTGGGTATGCAGGGTCTTATCCGCCAAAACATGTCTTAAAGCAAAAAGCACTTGTGTGTGCGGCAGGTGCAGGGATTTCGCTCCTCATTTTGCTGCTGACCCTTTTTCTTTTATAAAAGCATGAAAAAAACCTCTTCATCTATCATGAAGAGGTTCGGTTATTCGTTAAGCAACTTCTATCATTCTTGCACGTCTCAAAATGGACTGAGCAATTGGGAAGACAAATACCATAGCAATGGTATTAATCACGGCTGCTGGCAGGACCACGCCCACAAGAAGTGCCGGTAATGCAGCTGGCAGTCCAGTGATCAGTAAAGCGGCAGATAGGAAAATCACACCGGATACGATCGTTCCAATCGCAGTTAACGCAGCGGTCAGCACCACTTTGTTCTTTATCTTCAAGCAAGATAAGAAAAGGGCTAGGAAGATAAAGGCTGTTACTGGCTTATCAATCATATTCGGAATTTGTCCGCCTGGAAATCCCGTTGTTAATGCAGAAATGACACCAGTCACTAGCGCAATCACGACGACATGCTGTACCTTTGGAAAAAGGATGATGCTTAAAAACATCATGACCAGCATCATATCAGGTTTCATTCCGAAAAAGATGGGCGGGAAAATCGTATGCAAAACAGCTCCCATTGCTGCAAGCAATGACATAATCACTAATTCTTTTGTTTTCATTTCTATGCTCTCCTCTGCTAAGCTCTTATAGGACTCTCCAATAATATGGCTCATCATTTATTGCAAGAGTCATGACTTTATATTTCTCGTTATTATAACAAATTTATTTCTCTATAGAAAAGCCTTTTTACTCATTTTCTTGCTGGAACTTTTTCATAAAGTCCGCAAGCTTTTGGCAGTCTTCAATTGAGACCGCATTGTAAATAGATGCTCTGCATCCGCCAACAGAACGGTGGCCGGAAAGTCCAACCATTTGCTCTTGCTTTGCTTTTTCCACAAAGGATGACGTAAGTGCATCATCGCGAAGAGTAAAGGTGACATTCATATGCGAACGGCTGTCAGGACGCGCATGTCCTTGATAAAAACCGCCGCTTTGATCAATTGTATCATAGAGAATGCCTGCTTTTTGTTCATTGCGTTTTTCCGCTGCTTCTACACCGCCAGCATGTTTGACATGCTCAAGGACAAGTGACAGCATATAAATCGCAAAAGTCGGTGGTGTATGGTAAAGAGAATTGGCTTTTGCGTGTGTTGAATATTTTAATATTTTTGGCGTGCTGCTTTTCTCTTTCTCTAATAAACGTTTGCGCGCAATCACAATCGTGATACCTGAAGGCCCTAGGTTTTTTTGTGCCCCGGCATAGATGAAATCAAATGAAGAAACGTCTATTTTCTTGCTGAGAATGTCACTGGACATATCCGCAATGAGCGGGAGTGACGTGTTCGGGAACGTTTTCCACTGAGTGCCGAAGATCGTATTGTTCGATGTGATGTGTAAGTAAGCACCATCTGTTAAATCGGAAGCATCTACTTCTGGAATATACGAGTAGTTGTCATCTTCACTTGAAGCAAGCACAGATGTCTGACCAAACCCTTTTGCTTCTGACAATGCTTTTTCAGACCAAGCGCCTGTTTGAATGAAATGAGCTGTTTCGCCTTCATGTAAAAAGTTCATAGGAATCATCGCAAATTGAAGACTAGCTCCGCCTTGTAAAAAGAGGACTTCATAATCTTCTGGAATGTCCATCAGTTCCACCAAAAGCGCTTTTGCTTTATTGTGTACTTCTTCATATTCACCGCTGCGATGAGAAAGCTCCATCACAGACATCCCAGTCTGTTTAAAATCAACAAGTTCTTCCTGTGCTTTTTGAAGCACTTCTAGCGGCAGTGCCGCCGGACCAGCATTAAAATTCGTCGTTCGCTTCATCACAATCTCTCCCTATTTCTCGCGTTAATGGATCAAAAGATAAAACCATCCTATCACAAATTTGAAGCATTTGGACAAAAAATTTGAATCGTTCAAAATATCTTACTATTAGGAGATGGAAGCAATGAAAAGGGGCAAAAATAAGAAATACCTCATCTGTTAAGATGAGGTACAGATTGTTGACAAAGGGCTAAAATGATCTTTATTTTAGCCCTTTGTCTTCTTTTCAGCGCGCAGAGCTGACAACGAATGCGAGGGTTTGTCTACACGCTGAACCTCATCTGTTAAGATGAGGTAAGCCGTGTGTGAATAGCAGAAGAAATGTCTTTTAAATCCTCTGACGTGTATTGATCTTGATGTGATTTCCATACGGCACCAAAGCCATCGCCTTTTCCGTAGCGCGGAATGATATGCATATGGTAATGGAACACGGATTGTCCGGCTTTTTCACCGTTGTTGTTCAGGAGGTTTAACCCAATTGGTTCAAACTCCTGTTTGATCGCCCTTGCAATTTTCGGTATCGCTTGGAAGTAGTGGTTAGATACTTCTGGTGTCATCTCGTAGATATTTTCTTTATGTATTTTCGGGATTACAAGGGTATGTCCTTTTGTTACTTGGCTGATATCAAGAAAAGCCAATACATGCTCGTCTTCATATACTTTTGCACATGGAATGTCTCCATCAATGATCTTGCAAAAAATGCAGTCGCTCACGCCATGTCACTCCTCATTATTTTTCCTTTATCGTATCACAAAAAGAAGCAAAAAAGAAAACAGGACAAGCGAACTCCTTTGGTCGCTCATCCTGCTCCTGCAGAAGAAATGCTGATGCTTTCATTCGAATGCCTTTTGAATTCTCTATTTACTGAAATAAAGAATTCATATGCCTGCTATTTCTGCCGTAAACACCTCATTTGACGTTTTGGTTTGTCGTATACATATTGTATAGGACACAAAAATCAAGAATCAGTGAAGCAAAACAGAAGCTAAGGTTTTTAGATGAAAAACCAACTTGTCATGCGGTTCTTTGCCTTTAACAAACACCTCATTTACTTATTGGTCATCAAGTTCATTTCTTCTACATACATTATGATGACCAAAGCGCGTATTTTCTATTCATGACTCGTCTATAGGTAAACATTTCAAATTATCATTCGTTTTTGTTACTATAAAGGAAAAAAGAAAGAAAGGAACGAATTCATGTCCCTTCTCACTGTAAAAGATGTAACGGGTGGATATACGAAGAATCCCGTTCTAAAAAATATTTCATTTGAATTAGAAAGAAATCAAATCGTCGGTCTCATTGGCTTAAACGGGGCGGGGAAAAGTACAACCATCCGCCATATTATCGGGCTCATGAAACCGCATAAAGGTGTCATTGAATTGAATGGACGAACCCTTCAAGACGACCAAGAGGCGTATCGTTCACAATTTACGTTTATTCCTGAAACACCTGTTTTATATGAAGAATTAACGTTAAAAGAGCATTTAGAGCTGACCGCGATGGCTTACGGTCTATCAAAGGAACAATTAGACGAACGTCTGCCATCATTGCTGAAAGAATTTCGAATGGAGAAACGGCTGAAATGGTTCCCTGCTCATTTTTCAAAAGGAATGAAGCAGAAGGTCATGATTATGTGTGCATTCCTTGTTGAACCAGAGCTGTATATCATCGATGAACCGTTTTTAGGGCTTGATCCTCTTGCGATCAATGCACTGCTTGAACGGATGAATGCTGCGAAGAAAAGCGGCGCTAGTGTCCTGATGTCAACGCATATTTTGGCGACAGCTGAGCGCTATTGTGATTCCTTCATTATTTTGCACGAAGGGGAAATCAGAGCGAAAGGAACACTGACAGAGCTGAGAGAACAGTTCAATATGAGAGATGCGACACTCGATGATCTTTATTTGGAATTAACAAAGGAAGAAAGCTATGAGTAAAACAACACAAACCATTTGGAAATCAAGATTAGAGGAACACGTACAAGAAACAAGAAAATACTTAAAATACATGTTCAACGATCATCTTGTCATTGTGCTCATTTTTTTCCTTGCAGGCGGAGCAAGCTGGTACAGCAGCTGGCTTAAACATATTCCGGCTCACTTCCCATCTTACTGGGTGATGGCAGTTGTTTTCTCATTGGTACTCACAAGCTCATACGTACGTACGTTGATTAAAGAAGCCGATCTCGTGTTTTTGCTTCCTTTGGAAGGGAAGATGGAGCCTTACTTAAAACAAGCTTTTAACTTCAGCTTCATTTCTCAGCTGTTTCCTCTCATTGCTGTATCCATTGTCGCACTTCCGCTTTATTCGGCGGTGTCTTCAGGAGGCATCACGGGGTATGTGCTGATACTGGCGCAAATGATCTTAATAAAGGGCCTTAATACAGCCATACAATGGAGAATCACTTATTTTCAAGGGAAACACGTAAGATGGCTCGATGCAGCTCTTCGTTTTCTATTAAATGTGATGTTGATCTACACCGTTTTACAGGCAGCCTATGCGATTGCAATTGTTTTTTATCTTATCTATGGTGTCTATCTCGTCTACTTAACAAATGCAGTGAAAAAACAGCCCTTTCAATGGGAAATGCATATTTCTGATGAATTAAAACGGAAGCAGCGTTTTTATCGTTTGGCAAACTTATTTACAGATGTGCCTCACTTAAAGAAACAGGTGAAAAGAAGAGCATACATGGACTGGATTATGAAGTTTGTTCCTTACGATCAGCGTAAAACTTTTTCTTATATGTATGTGAGGGCGTTTGTACGCTCAAATGACTATTTCGGTCTCGTGTTTAGATTAACGGCCGTGTTTGTCCTGATTATTTTGTATACAGGTGCAGCAGGCTGGGTGGGTGCGTTACTTGTCTTGTTCACAGTATTTATCACAGGTGTACAGCTTGTGCCGTTAACGAAGCACTTTGCTCATCTTTCATTACAGGCACTTTATCCTGTTTCTCAAAAAGAAAAGCATCGAAGCTTTTTTGTTCTCGTCCGTAATGTGCTGATCATTCAATCAATCTTGCTGAGCTGTGCGGTACTTCCAGCAGGAGGCTGGCAGGGAAGCGGACTGGCCCTTCTCATTTCTTTAGCGTTTGTGCTTGTCCTCTTTAAGCCTTACGTACAAAGCAGGTTAAAAAAGATGAGATAAGTGGAGATATGTTTTTTACAGCGAGCGTATGATGACATCAAGGAGGGGACCGGATGAATGCAGCTGAACGGGAGTTGTATGAAGAAGCCATTCTTTTTCAAACACGTTTTTTAAGAAAACCATCAAAGATCGAACGGTTTTCAAAAGGAGTTCAGCAGCAGGTGAACCGCCGAATTCCTGCCAGGTTTCATCAAGTCATCACAAGTGCGATTAAAACAATGGTTGAATCCACCGTATCAGGATCACACTTCACTTCATTTTCAGTGATTGATGAACAATTATCGATTGTAGAACGAAATGAACTGGCAAAAGATAAAGTGAAGTATTACCAAAAGGCGGCTGCCATCGAAGGGATTGGAACAGGTGCAGGCGGTTTATTTCTCGGAATGGCAGACTTTCCGCTGCTGCTGAGTATAAAGATGAAATGCCTTTATGAGCTGGCAAGTATATATGGCTTTGATTTATCTCAAAAGGAGGAAAGACTCTTTTTGCTCTGTATATTTCAACTCGCCTTTTCCAGCAGTGCACATCGTCAAAAAATGATGAAGATCATAGATGATTGGGAAACGAGCCGCGAGGAAATGGATTGGTACAGCTTTCAGCAGGAGTATCGAGATTACATTGATCTTGTGAAGCTGTTTCAATTAATGCCGGTCGTCGGAGCCGCTGTTGGCGGGGTGGCGAATCATCAGCTGACAGGACAGCTCGGAGATGTCGCACGCCATGTGTTTCACTTGCGAATATTGAAAGAAATGAAATAGAAAAGCCGCTGAGGACAGCGGCTTTTTTTTATTCATTGTAGGAAAGAACGGCGTTAGCGAGTACCTTTGCTGCGACAGGCATTGCTTTTTCATTGATATCGAACTTTGGATGATGATGAGGATACACGTCTTTGCTGTTTTCCGGCATGGCGCCTGTGTAGAAGAAGGTACCAGGGACATGCTGAAGGTAGTAAGCAAAGTCTTCTCCGCCCATTTGCGTTTCTGCTTCTTTTACCTCTGTGACACCTTCTGTCTGTTTAGCGATGCCAGCAATATATTCAGTCGGCTTCGGGTGGTTTTTGACAGCTGGATATCCTCTCACATATTCATATGTGTAGGCAGCTTCATGCATCTGGCATACCCCTTTTACCACCTGTTCAATTTCTCGTTCAATCATTTGACGTGCACTTTCTTCAAAGGATCGTGCAGTACCAGTTAAAACAGCTGAATCTGCAATGACGTTAAAGGCATTCTCTGCTACAAAACCTCCAACAGAGACAACTGCAGAATCAATCGGATTGATTTTACGGGCAACGACTTGCTGCAGGTTTGCGACGATTTGTGAACCGATGAGTACGGCATCTTTTGTTAAATGAGGCTGGGCGCCATGTCCGCCTTTCCCTTGAACTTGAATAGAGAAGCGATCAGCGGCTGCCATAAAGTTCCCGCTTTTATAAAGAATCGTGCCACAAGGCTCTGAAGACCAAAGGTGTGTACCAAATATCACATCGACACCGTCTAAACAGCCGTCTTCAATCATCGGTTTTGCACCGCCTGGAGCATATTCTTCCGCATGCTGATGAATGAGGACGATCTTCCCTTTTAATTGATCACGATGCATATGCAAGATTTTTGCTAATACAAGAAGTGTCGCAGTATGCCCATCGTGACCGCACGCATGCATCACACCAGGCTTTGTTGATTTGTAAGGCACATCCTTTTCATCGTGGATGGGAAGTGCATCAAAATCAGCTCTGAGGGCAATGGTTGGCCCCGGAGAAGCTCCTTCAATAAATGCGAGTACACCATGGCCGCCCACCTGAGTACGCGTAGGTATTTGTAATGTATCATAGTAGTTGGCGATGAAAGCGGCTGTTTCTTCTTCCTGAAAAGAAAGTTCAGGATTCATATGGAGATGGCGTCTAATTTCAACCATTTCCTCATAATGTTCATCAAGACGTTCATTGATGCTTTTTTGTAAAGTGGATATTGTCATTGAATCGAAAACCTCCTTCATGCTCTTTTACTGATTGTATGGTAATTGTTAGAATCTTTCAACAGAAGAGGATTCGTGGTCAGTATCAAAAGGTCATTTTACATAAAAGTCGAAGTTGAATATGAAGCAGGGAAAGGGAGGAGTAGCGTTGGGAAGCTGTCCAAATTGTTCAAAAACATTTTCTTTCGTCGAAAAGTTTCATTTATCACATACGAAAATGATGATGTGTCCAAGCTGCCGTCATCAAATTAGAGAAACGTTTGTCTCAAAAATGAGTTTTTTCATGATTTGCTTGATTCCGCTATTGGTGCTGCTGATTCAATTGAAAGGTGCTTCACCTATGTTGAAGTGGCCGATCCTATTAGGTTGGATATTGCTGAATTTCTATGTGCTTCAGCCGATCATTCATCGGTATGAGCTGAAATCAAGCGGATAAAATGAAGAGCCCAGCGATTGGGCTTTTTTTGATGAAAAAAAGAAGTGCTGAGAGCAGCACTTCCTTAATTGTCTGTGACGGCATGGTAGGATGTGAGGTAAGCTGGACGAGAAAAAATGGAGCCTGTATCCTCGTGTGGCTGAAAGAATGCTTCTGATTCTTGAAAGTCTTGAAATAAGTCCTCTGATTCCCAAAGTGTCAAAATCAAATAAACTTCTTCATCTTTTTGAGGTCTTAAAACGCGAAGAGCCTGGAAGCCGCGCTGATGTTCTGAGATGTTCGTCTTTTTCTGAAAGGTGGATTCAAACAGTGCTCTGCTTTCAAGCTTAACAGGGATATGATTCAAGGTGACGAAACCAGATTGGACAAGCTCGCCTTGCGCATAAATCACATCATAGGCATGAGGGGCTTTAAATACAGTCTCACCCTCCGTTTCATGAAAAAGAGCTGCTTGTTCTTTTCCGACCATATAAAGCAGATTTTCCAGATGGTGTTTCTTTGCGATTTTATGCAAAAAATCTGCTGTTCCATATGTAATATAGAAATTCATCTAAACCGCCTCCTGCTTGATAGTATAACAAAAGAATGATATATAATTCTTTGGTAGTCAATCCATAAAACATATTATGAAGCAATACATCCCATACTATCCGTATAAAGGAATGAGGTGACCAATTTGAAGAAAAAGAAGATAATCATTCCATTAGTCATTGCAGGAAGTACAATCGTACTCTCATTTATTGGCTATCTGACGATTTTATTTTTAGGACATTATGTCATAGATGAAAAGAAGCTTGTATTTCACGCTTCCTCCAAAATCATTGATCAGAATGGAAAAGAACTCACAAGCATGTATTCAGAAAATCGGGACCCTGTGTCCTTAAAAGAGGTGCCTGATAAAGTAGCGAAAGCTTTTGTAGCTGTCGAGGACAAGCGTTTTTATGAGCATCACGGAATTGATGCACAGTCTATTTCAAGGGCAATTTATCGAGATATATTAGCAGGAGGCAAGGTAGAGGGCGGCAGTACAATTACTCAGCAGCTCGCAAAAAATATTTTTCTCACAAATGACAAAACCTTTCTTCGAAAAACAAAAGAAGTCATTATTGCTATTAACTTAGAAAGAGATTATTCAAAGGATAAGCTGCTTGAGATGTATTTGAATCAGCTATACTTCGGCCATGGTGTTTATGGTATTCAGGCAGCAGCCAATTATTACTTTAGTAAGGATGTCAAAGATTTAACAGTCAGCGAAGGTGCCACGCTCGCTGCAATGCCAAAGGCACCATCTACTTACTCGCCTGTTTTACACCCTGATAAAAATAAACAAAGGCGGGACACCATCCTGAATTTAATGAACGAACAAGGATATTTGTCTTCCACAGAAACAGTAGAAGCAAAAGGGAGAACACTAGGTATTCATTTGAAAAAGAAATCAGAAACGCCTTGGGTGGACAGCTATGTTGATCTCATCATTAAAGAAGCAGAGTCAGAGTATGCCATTTCACATGAACAATTGCTTCAAGGCGGCTATACCATTACAGTTCCGATTGATATGAATCTGCAAAAAACCGCATATGATGCGATGAAAAACAACCGTTATTTCCCGGGAAAAAGCGGTTCTCCGGAAGGCAGCGCCGTATTTATTGATAACGAGTCTGGTGGAGTGAAAGCAGCCATCGGAGGACGAGAATATCAGGCTAGAGGTTATAACAGGGTGACGGCTGTTAGGCAGCCGGGATCTGTTTTTAAGCCAATCGCGGTTTACGGTCCGGCAATGCAGGAGAAAAAATTCAGACCTTATTCATTGCTTGAAGACAAAGAAAAAAGCTATGACGGCTATTCACCTAAGAATTACGATGGGCAGTATGAGGGAAGTGTCACAATGGTAGATGCCCTTATGAAAAGTAAAAATACTGCTGCGGTGTGGACGTTAAGCAAGCTGGGCATTGATACGTCGAAATCATATCTTGAGAAAATGGGGATAGATATCTCGGATAAAGGACTAGCCATGGCGCTTGGCGGTTTAGAAAAAGGAGTTTCTCCATTACAGATCGCTGGAGCCTTCCATACATTTGCAAATGAAGGCGTATATAAAAAGCCTTTCTTTATTCAGAAAATCACCAATGATGAAGGAGAAACGGTAGAAAAGAATCGTGGTAAGCAAGAACGAGTGTTTAGCGTGCAGAATGCTTGGAATATGACAAGAATGCTTCAGCAAGTCGTCAAAGGCGGGACGGCCCAGAGCGGTTCATACGCTGGAGATTTAGCAGGTAAAACAGGTACCACCACATATTCGGGTGTGAAAGGTGCAACAAAGGATGCTTGGTTTGCCGGCTATACGCCTAGTACAACGGGTGCGATTTGGATGGGGTATGACAAAACCGATAACAGCCACTATTTAACTGGGGGCAGTCAATACCCAGTGCAGCTGTTTAAAGATATTTTAACAACAGCTCAAATCACTAATGAAACGTTTGAAAAACCAGAGGGAATAAAAGAGCTCGAGTCGCCTATCCATTTAGAGGGACTATCAGGATTTGAAGCCCGCTATGCGTTTAAAATCAAAGGGTTGTTTACATTAGAGCTGTCTTGGGACAATCAGGAGGATAAACGCATTGAATACCGTATCTATGAAAAGAGAAATGGTAGTGAGACGCTGATCGACACAGTGACAGGCGTGGGCAGCTATACAATGCCGTATGCCAATGTGTTTTCAAATGCAGAGTATAAGGTTGTTCCATATAATACCCAAACGCAGGAAGAAGGCGAAGGCAGTGCGTATATCAAGCCAGAGGCTTTTGGACGTTAATATTCGGCGATTTTTTGAACATTGAGCCGCTTTAGTATACCGTTCCTTGAAAACGCGGTATAGTAAAAGCAGTGTTTGAGCCTTATACAAAGAGAGTGTAAGGCGAAAGGTGGAATGAAAGGTAATGGGAAAAACGAAGGTTTTTAATGACACGTTCTTAAAGGCGTGTAAAGGGGAAAAAACAGACCATGTACCAGTTTGGTATATGAGACAGGCAGGACGCTCACAGCCTGAATATCGTGCCCTGAAAGAAAAATACGGGCTATTTGAAATTACGCATCAGCCAGAGTTATGTGCTTATGTAACAAGACTTCCTGTAGAACAATATGGTGTAGATGCCGCTATTTTATATAAAGATATTATGACCCCGCTTCCGGCTATTGGAGTGGACGTTGAAATTAAAAATGGAATTGGACCTGTGATTGATGCACCCATTCGATCAAAAGCAGATATCGAACGTCTTGGGGAACTTCATCCTGAAGAAGACCTGCCATATGTGCTTGATACTATTCAGCTTTTAACGAAGGAACAGCTGAATGTTCCACTCATCGGTTTTGCTGGCGCACCATTTACGATGGCAAGCTATATGATTGAAGGCGGCCCATCTAAAAATTATCATAAAACAAAGGCGCTGATGTACAGTGATCCTGAGGCTTGGATGCTGCTCATGAACAAATTAGCTGATATGACGATCACGTACATACGCGCGCAGGTAAAAGCAGGGATCAGTGCATTTCAAATCTTCGACTCATGGGTTGGCGCTCTAAATGCAGCAGATTACCGGACATTCATTAAGCCTGTCATGCAGCGAATTTTCACAGAGCTGAAGTCTGAAAACGTACCAATGATTATGTATGGTGTTGGTGCAAGCCATCTAGCGAAAGACTGGCATGACCTGCCGCTTGATGTGGTTGGACTGGATTGGCGTATGAGTGTAGACGAAGCGAGAAAAGAAGGGCTCACAAAAACGTTACAGGGGAACCTTGATCCAACCATCTTACTTGCTCCTTGGGAAGTCATTGAAGAAAGAGCAAAAGATATTTTAGATCAAGGAATGAAATCAGATCACTTTATCTTTAACTTAGGTCATGGGGTATTTCCTGATGTTTCACCAGATACGTTAAAGAAGCTGACAGATTTTATTCACGATTATTCAGCGAAACATAAAAAATCATCCATCTAAACTATTTCTACTGATCTGAAGGAGTGTTGGTTGTGGAGAAAAAGAAAATGGGACTTCTTGTCATGGCATATGGCACCCCATATAAAGAAGAAGATATTGAGCGTTATTATACACATATCCGTAGAGGCAGAAAGCCGGAGCCAGAGATGCTGCAAGATTTGAAGGATCGCTACAAGGCAATTGGCGGTATTTCTCCTTTATCAAAAATTACCGAACAGCAGGCAAATGGTTTGTGTGATCATTTGAACGACATCCAAGACGACATTGAATTTCATGTCTACATTGGTTTAAAACATATTGAGCCATTCATTGAGGATGCAGTTGCAGAGATGCACCGGGACGGTATCACAGAAGCAGTAAGTATTGTTCTTGCACCGCATTTTTCAACCTTTAGCGTGAAATCGTATAACAAGCGTGCACAAGATGAGGCAGACAAGCTTGGCAACCTGAAGATTACGTCTGTTGAAAGCTGGTACGATGAGCCAAAGTTTGTGGACTATTGGGTGAAACAAGTGAAGGATACGTATGCATCAATGAGTGAAGAGGAAAGAGAATCGGCAGTGCTCATTGTGTCTGCACACAGCCTTCCTGAAAAAATTATCGCAGCAGGAGATCCATATCCTGATCAGCTTGCACAATCTGCCAAAATGATTGCAGAAGGTGCAGGAATTGAACATTATGAAATTGGCTGGCAAAGTGAAGGCAACACGCCTGATCCATGGCTTGGACCAGATGTTCAAGACTTAACACGGGATCTATTCGAACAAAAAGGCTATAAAACGTTCGTATATGTGCCTGTTGGGTTTGTCGCTGACCACCTTGAAGTGTTATACGACAACGATTATGAATGTAAAGTCGTAACAGATGAAATCGGTGCAGCCTACTATCGTCCAGAAATGCCAAATGCGAAACCAGCATTTATTGATGCTCTGGCAACTGTCGTATTAAAGAAGCTTGACGAAAGCAAGTAATTATATAAAAGAAGGCGATCCTATGCATGACAATCAAAAACACCTTGTCATCATTGGCGGTGGCATCACTGGTTTAGCCGCCGCCTTCTATTTGGAAAAGGAAGTCGAAGAAAAAGGTCTTCCCATTCAAATATCTCTTATTGAAGCGAGCCCTAGGCTAGGTGGAAAAATACAAACATTATATAAAGACGGCTACATCATTGAACGCGGACCTGATTCATTTTTAGAAAGAAAGGTTAGTGGACCGCAGCTGGCGAAAGATGTAGGTCTCGCGGATCAGCTCGTCAATAATGAAACAGGGCAAGCGTATGTACTAGTCAATGAAACCCTTCACCCGATGCCAAAAGGCGCTGTCATGGGTATTCCAACTCAAATCAGCCCATTCATCACAACCGGTCTTTTTTCAGTTGCAGGAAAAGCGAGAGCCGCAATGGATTTCGTACTGCCAAAAAGCAAACAGACAGAAGATCAGTCGCTCGGTGAATTTTTTAGAAGACGTGTCGGTGATGAAGTAGTTGAGAATTTAATCGAACCTCTTCTATCAGGCATTTATGCAGGTGACATTGACCGTCTCAGCTTAATGTCCACCTTCCCGCAGTTTTATCAAACAGAACAGAAGCATCGCAGTTTGATTCTTGGGATGAAAAAATCACAACAGCATGCGAAAGCGCAGCAAGTGACAGCGAAAAAACAAGGGCAGTTCCAAACGATCAATCAAGGACTTCAAGCGCTTGTTGAAGCAGTAGAAAGCAAGCTCAAGCTGACAACGGTTTATAAAGGGACAAAAGTGAAGAAGATTGAAAAAACAGATGGAGGCTACGGCGTGCATTTAGACAGCGGTCAAACGCTTTTTGCCGATTCAGCCATTGTGACAACTCCGCATCAATCGATCTATTCCATGTTTCCAAAAGAAGCGGGGCTTGAGTACTTGCATGATATGACATCTACTTCTGTTGCAACGGTTGCACTCGGTTTTAAAGAAGAGGATGTTCATAATGAATACGACGGCACTGGTTTTGTCATCTCAAGAAACAGTGATTTCTCTATCACAGCCTGTACATGGACGAACAAAAAATGGCCGCATACAGCACCTAAAGGAAAAACGCTATTGCGTGCATATGTAGGGAAGGCTGGCGACGAATCAATTGTCGAGCAGTCAGACCATCAAATCGTCAGCATCGTGCTGGAGGATTTGAAAAAAATCATGGATATTAAAGCAGATCCAGAACTGACGACAGTGACTCGCTGGAAGACGAGCATGCCGCAATATCACGTCGGTCATCAAAAAGCCATTTCGAACATGCGAGAAACGTTTAAGCAATCATACCCTGGTGTTTATATTACAGGTGCTGCTTTTGAAGGTGTCGGAATTCCTGATTGTATTGATCAAGGAAAAGCCGCTATTTCAGAAGCTGTATCTTATCTATTTTCATAAAACAAGCTCCCTTTTCTATCAAGGAAAGGGAGTTTTTCATGTTCGAATAATTCAAAAAGAGTTGTGAATCATAAAAGTGAACAAAGTTGTTGCATCCGGTGAAAAGGATGTGGTATATTACTTTCTGTACTTAATGACCAAAACGTTCAAATAGTCATTTTGGGAGTGAGATCATGAGTGTTGATAGGAGACAAATGATTTTAGATGGGGCCACGAAGGCATTTACTCAATTCGGGTATAAAGCAACCACAATGGACCTTGTGGCGAAGCTTGCCAACGTCGGAAAAGGAACCATTTATACCTTTTTCAAAAACAAAGAAGAGCTGTTTGATGAAATTTTCACGTCCCTTTTAATGGAGATGAGAAAAATTGCGGATGAAGCAATAGATGAGGAGAATAGTTTCTCTGAAAACCTTCACTTAGCACTCTTTGCAATATTGGAATTTCGAAAAAACCACCAGCTCACAATCAAAATCTTTCAGGAAAATGCGGAGCTTGGCACGTCAGCGGTCAAGGAAATGATTGAGAAGATGGAGCAAATGATCATTCGCTATATCAAAACGAAAGTAAAAGAAGCGATTGATAAAGGCGATATTAAGCCATGTGATCCTGAATTGACTGCATTTGTGATGGTGAAACTATATATTGCACTTATTTTTGATTGGGAAAAGCGATACGAGCCTTTAACAAAAGAAGAGGTGGCCGAGTCGCTGGAGCTTTATGTACTCAAAGGACTTTCAGCAGCAACATAATTTTTTTTAAGTTCAAATGACCAAATTCTAAATTTAGTCATTCATCTATGGGAGGAAAACAGCAATGAATTTAATTCGGAATCAATGGAAAGACATTGTGACGAGCAAAAAACTACTGATCCCGATTTTAGCTGTCTTATTTATTCCGCTGATTTACAGTGGCGTATTTTTAAAAGCGTACTGGGATCCATATGGTACAGTTGATCAATTGCCTGTAGCGGTTGTCAACTTGGATGAAGGCAGTCATTATGACGGGAAAACACTGCATGTCGGCGATGATTTAGTGAAGGAATTAAAGAAAAACGATAATTTCAAATGGAACTTTGTCGATAGTCAAGAAAAGGCAGTGAAGGGATTAAATAATGAGGATTATTATCTCGTCGTGGAAATACCAAAGGATTTCTCGAAAAATGCAAGTACAGTCCTTGATAAACATCCAAAAAAATCGAATCTGAAATATTATACGAATCCAGGCGCCAACTATGCGGCGTCACAAATTGCGAATAATGCCATTATCAAATTAAAAGATTCGGTTTCAAAGGAAGTCACAAAAAATTATGCTGAGGTCATTTTTGATAACTTCAAAACGATTGCAAAAGGCTTAGATCAAGCAAGCGATGGTGCGAAGAAAATTGATGACGGAACAAAAAATGCAAAAGATGGCAGTAACAAATTAAAAGACAATCTAGCAAAATTGGCTGAAGGAACGTTAACCTATAGCGAAGGTGTTCATCAGTTTGCTGGTAAAATGGGTGAACTGAACACAGGAATACAATCTCTTGACAGCGGTCTTGGCCAGCTCTTAACAGGCTATCAAACCATCGATCAGAAATTTGGAGAGCTTGGTACAGGGATTGATACATTGACTGAAGGGTTAAACACAAGCCGTGAAGGCCATCAGCAGCTCGCTTCTAAAATGCCGCAATTTACAGCGGGCATTGAGCAGCTAAACAACAAAGCACAATCTTTTTCAGAAAAAATCGAAGCAGTAGAAAAAGTCTTGTCGTCACCAGAATTAGCGAATCTTGAAAAGATGGCGCCTAAACTCGATCAGGTGAAAAAAGATGCAAAAACGTTTAGTACAAAACTGGCTTCATTAAAAGAAGCGCTATCGAATCGAGATGCCAAAGTAAAAAGCATCATCCAAAACAGCTCAATGACAGATGAAGAGAAAAAGGCGGCAATGGATCAGCTTGATAGTCTGCCAAAAATCGAATTGCCTGATCTGTCTGGACTTGAACAAAGCTTAGCGGCTTTGCAGGAACTGCCTGATGCAAGTGAGGTTCAATCTGCGGTTGCTTCTGCAAAAGCTCAGCTGCAGCAAGTGAAACAGCTGCCAAAGAAAACGGAACAGCTGTACACGTCTACAGTCGCGATACAAAATGCGATTGATCAAATGACATCTGGTACAAATAAATTGTATCAAGGTGCACTGAAGCTCCAAACAGGTCAAGGCCAATTACAAGATGGTCTGCAGACAGCAAATGGAAAGCTTGATACAGCGAAAAGCGGTGCAGATAAGCTTGCCAATGGTTCAAGCCAGCTAAGCGCAGCGTTAAATAAGCTGGAAAGTGGTTCAACGAATATTCAAAGCAACACATCTAAGCTTGCTGAAGGTTCAAAATCACTCGATAAAGGATTGGGAGATTTAAAGAGCGGTACAGGTAAGCTGTCCGATAAATTAAAAAGCGCCGCTGATGAAACAGGAGAAATTGATGCGGGTCAAGACAACTACAATATGATTGCGAGTCCCGTGAAAACAGAAAATGATACAGCGAAAAAGATCGATAATTATGGTACAGGGCTCACACCTTATATTTTATCGATGGGACTCTTTGTAGGGGCTCTCATGCTCACTGTTGTATTCCCAATGAAAGACCCTGCTGGACGCCCTAGAAATGCATTTGAATGGTTTGTCAGCAAATATAGCGTGCTCCTATTTGTCGGTATTCTTCAAGCAGTCATTGCAAGCTCCATGCTCATCTTTGGGCTTGGCCTTGAAGTGGAAAGCCTCTGGCGCTTCTATCTCTTTGCGATCATCGTCAGTCTGACATTCTTAGCGATTATTCAGCTGCTGGCGACAACTATGGGGAACCCAGGACGCTTCATTGCTGTTATTATCTTGGTTCTTCAGCTCGCAGCAAGTGCTGGTACATTCCCGCTTGAGCTTGTGCCGAAATTCTTCCAAGTCATTCATAGTCTGCTTCCAATGACGTATACAATCAATGGATTTAGAACGATCATTGCAAGCGGTGATAACAGCTATTTATGGCACCAGGCAGCGATCCTTGGAACAGTTGCGATCATCATGATGGCGGCAACAACAGCATACTTTGCTTGGAACGTTAGAAAAATGAAACAGGACGAAGCTTAATCTATGAATCCTTTCTCTTTTTAGAGGAAGGATTTTTATTTGAAATTAGACATCTCGAACCTGAAGCGATATATTTTAAGAAGAGATGCTGAAAAAGGCATACATGGAAGGAATTGCTTTCAGACAAAGGAGGAAATGCCGAATGACAACTGAAGTAAACGAAACCGTTCAGCTGATTCAAAAGCTCGTATCGATCCCAAGTCCATCAGGAAATACAGAAAAAGTGATCGGCTTTGTTGAACGCTTTTTACAAGATTTGAATATTGAGACAAAACGAAATCGAAAAGGTGGATTAATTGCCACCATCAAAGGAACAGATGACAAGGAACACCGCATGCTGACAGCGCATGTCGATACGCTCGGTGCGATGGTTAAGGAAATTAAATCAAATGGACGGCTTCGTCTTGCACTCATTGGAGGCTTTCAATATAACTCAATTGAAGGCGAATATTGTGAAATTGAAACAGCATCAGGCCATACATACACAGGAACCATTCTTATGCATCAAACATCCGTTCACGTCTATGCGGATGCTGGAAAAGCGAAACGAAACCAAGAAAATATGGAGATTCGTCTTGATGAAAAGGTGAAAAATGCAGACGATGTCAAAGCACTTGGCATTCAAGTAGGGGACTTTATCTCATTTGATCCGAGAGTGGAAGTGACGTCTTCAGGTTTTATTAAATCAAGACATCTTGATGACAAGGCAAGTGTGGCGCTGCTTTTGCGGCTCATCCACCGGATTCAAAAGGAAAACATCACATTGCCGCATACGACGCATTTCTTAATTTCCAATAATGAAGAGATTGGCTACGGCGGAAACTCGAATATTCCTGAAGAAACGGTGGAATATCTCGCTGTAGATATGGGCGCGATCGGTGACGGTCAATCAACAGATGAATACAGTGTATCGATTTGTGTAAAAGATTCGAGCGGCCCTTATCACTATGGACTACGCAAACATTTAGCCGCATTAGCAGAAGAGAACAACATTGATTACCGCCTTGATATTTACCCTTATTATGGCTCTGATGCATCAGCAGCTATTAGAGCAGGGCATGATATCATTCATGGACTGATTGGTCCTGGTATAGATTCCTCTCATGCTTTTGAAAGAACACATGAAGATTCACTTGTCCATACAGCGGATCTCCTTTACCACTATGTCCAATCAACATTAATCACAGCATAAAAAAAGAACCCCGATAGAAGGGGTTCTTTTTGATTAGCTTGACAGCTGTGTTGGTTCAGGTACATCTTGTCCAGTCATCACACGATGTCCTTTTTCAGGGTCATACTGCCCTTCCCATTTAGACATGACAACAGCTGCAAGTGCATTACCTGTTAAGTTCACAACAGTCCGCGCCATATCCATGATACGGTCCACACCTGCAATAAATGCAAGACCTTCAGCAGGTACACCGATTGTTCCTAATGTTGCGAGTAATACAACAAATGAAGTACCAGGAACGGCAGCCATTCCTTTAGAAGTTACCATCAGCACAAGAACAAGTGTAAGCTGCTGGACGATCGTGAGGTCAATGCCATATACCTGTGCAAGGAAAAGCGCTGCAATGGCTTGATACAAGACGGAGCCGTCCAAGTTAAACGTATAACCGATTGGGATAACAAACGAAACAATCCCTTTTGGACATCCGATGCGCTCCATTTTATCCATGACTCTTGGTAAAACTGTTTCAGAGCTGGATGTACTAAAGGCAAGAAGCATCTCGTCTTTCATGTAAGCAAGAAATCTGAAAATATTGACGCCAATCATCTTTCCGATAATTCCGAATACAACGATAAGGAAGAGAGCGAGCGCAAAATAAACAAGACCTACAAGCTTACCTAATGAAATAAGAGATTCAAGACCAAATTTTGATACCGTCACACCAATGAGTGCGAATACACCAAATGGCGCAGCTTTCATCACAATATTGACGACATGGAACATGGCATGTGATACACCTTCGAAGAAGGCGAGCACTGGTTTGCCGCGTTCACCAATGGCTGAAACACCAAGTGCAAATAGCACAGTGAAGAAAATAATTGCAAGCAAATCACCTTCCGCCAACGATTGGAAGAAGTTCGTTGGAACGATATGAAGGAACGTATCAGCAACTGATTTGCTGCTTTGCTCTTTTTCCGTTTCAACATACTGGCTAATATCTTGTTTTTCCGTATTTCCAAAGTCAACGCCTGCACCAGGTTGTACAAAGTTTGCAAGTACAAGACCAAGGATAATCGCAAATGTTGTGATAATTTCAAAATAAAGAATGGTTCTAAAACCAAGTTTCCCTACTTTTTTACCATCACCCGCACCTGCAACACCTAAAATTAAGCTGGATACGACAATTGGTATGACAATCATCTTGATGAGTCTTAAGAAGAAGTCTCCAATTGGTTTTAAGTATGTCTCGACACCTGGGTTACCGAAAAAGATCGCCCCAACAACGACACCGAGAATAAGACCGATTAGGATTTGAGTAGCCAATCCAAATTTTAATTTTTTCATAGATTTCCTCCCTAACATATTCATTAAAGGAATATTCCCATCATATTAAGTTTTAATATATGAATTAAAGTATAACTAAAATTAAAGAGGTTCGTCCACGATAAAATTATATTAAGAAAATACAAAATTGTTAGAAAAAATAGACATTTAGAACCTCCTTCATTGTTTTGAGTCAATAAAAAGTGTCTTCAGAACTAAAACTCATCATATGAAAATACTAAAAAAACCTTTTGTGACGGGGGTTTTACCTTTTTACCTATTTTTCAGAAAAAATAAAAAGCACTTTTGACTCCAACTGACGACGGAGGAAAAAAGTGCTTTTTTATTCAATTTATTTCCTTATTTAAGATAACTTACTTGTGAGCATTCCTCACATTCATTACCGTAACACTCGTGCTGTTCCATTAAATCATTTCCACATTTTGTGCATTTCTTTGAGGGCAAATTTCTAAAAAACTCTGTGATTTTTCCTAGCATTTGTCATCCTCCAATACGTTTTGTTGCTATCATTGTATTATAACAGATTAATAATTGTCAATCTGTTTTGTAACAATAGGCAAGAAGAATGCTTTTTCCATGAAAAATGGGTATATTGTAAGGAGGGGAATTTTAGAAAAGGAGGGAAAAATGACGATGAAATTAACTGTGATTGGATGCTATGGAGGGTTTCCGGCAGCTGGTGAAGCGACATCAGGCTATCTTTTTGAATCAGATGGCTTTCGTCTTCTTGTAGACTGCGGAAGCGGTGTTCTTTCAAAGCTTCAGCAATACATTGATATAGAAGAACTAGATGCTGTTCTCCTTTCTCATTATCACCACGATCATATTGCAGATATCGGACCACTCCAATATGCGAAGCTAGTGGGATATCATTTAGGAAAAAGCAGCGGCCCGCTTCCGATCTATGGACATACTGGTGATCAAGAAGCATTTGGACGGCTTTCTGATGATGTACATACAAAGGCAAAGCCCTATCAGCCGGAAGAAGGAATTCAACTCGGACCATTTCAAATTGATTTTTTGAAAACGGTTCATCCGGCAGAATGCTATGCGATGAGAATTCAGGCAGACGATGCTGTGGTCGTGTATACAGCAGACTCAAGCTATCAGGACGCATTTATTCCATTTAGCAAAGGGGCAGATCTGCTCATTGCCGAAAGCAATTTTTACGCTGGACAAGATGGATCAGGTGCAGGACATATGAACAGTACGGAAGTAGGGAAGATTGCAAAGGAAGCAAATGTTGGGGAACTCATCATCACTCATCTGCCCCATTTTGGTCGTCATAAAGACCTAGTCAATGAAGCACAGGCGTTATATACTGGCAGTATACAGCTTGCCCATTCAGGGCTTAGATGGAACAAGGAAGGAAGATAGAGATGCTGTTTATCGATAACGAACAACATTATGATCCAATGATTAATTTGGCAATTGAAGAATATTGCTTAAAATATTTAGATCCAGAAGAAACATATTTACTGTTTTACATCAATCAGCCGTCAATTATTATTGGAAAGAACCAAAATACAATAGAAGAAATCAACACGAAGTATGTGGAAGACAACGGAATTAAAGTCGTGCGCCGCTTATCCGGCGGTGGTGCAGTTTACCATGACAAAGGAAACTTAAACTTCAGCTTTATTACAAAAGATGATGGGGACAGTTTCCATAACTTTAAAAAGTTCACGGAGCCAGTCATCAAAGCGCTTGAAAAGCTAGGCGTTAAAGCTGAATTGAGCGGCAGAAATGACATCATGGCAGATGGACGTAAAATTTCTGGAAATGCCCAGTTCGCAACAAGAGGACGTATTTTCAGTCATGGCACACTGCTATTTGATTCAGAAATTGAACATGTCGTTTCGGCTTTGAATGTGAAAAAAGAAAAGATCGAATCAAAAGGCATCAAATCGATTAGAAGCAGGGTCGCCAATATTAGTGAACTGATGGATCAAAAAATGACAACAGAAGAATTTAGAAAAATTCTTTTAAGCTACATTTTTGATACAAATGGGGACGTGCCTCAATATCGCCTGACTGAAAAGGATTGGGAAAAGATTCACGAAATTTCCCGAGATCGCTATCAAAAATGGGAATGGAACTACGGACGTTCACCGAAATTTAATTTGCAGCATTCTAAGAGATTCCCTGCAGGCTCCATTGATTTGCGATTAGAAGTGAAAAAAGGGATGATTCAGGATTGCAAAATCTTTGGTGATTTCTTTGGCGTAGGGGATATTGCCGATATTGAAAAGAGACTCATTGGCCAGCAATATGATCGTAAAACAATTAGCGACGTATTAGAAGATATGGATATGCGCCATTATTTCGGTAACGTATCAAAAGAGGATTTTCTTGATTTGATTTATTAATTGCGGGAAGGCACGGCTAGAGATAGCGGTGCTTTTTTGATTGAGGGAAATGAAAGCGATTTACATTTGATCTTGTGGATTTTTTCGATTGTCTATTATAATAGAAAGGAGGAATGTTTGGCCATAAAATGAATGGTCATTCATTCATTGATGACACGTAAGGGGTGGGAGAATGGATTTGATCAAAAATCTTCAGCAGACGGCGATGACGAAGGGAGAAAATATCGCACTGATCTTTGAAGGAAAGAAGTGGACCTATCGAGAGCTGATGACAAGTATCGAGCGTTTTGCAGATGGATTAGTCAACGAAGGGTTTCAAGCTGGGGATCATATTGCGCTTATTTTAGGGAATTCACCGCATTTTGTCATTTCTTTTTTTGGCGCATTAAAGGCAGGGGTAGTCGTTGTACCTATTAATCCAACATACACACCTAGTGAAATTGGATATATGCTCGTCACAGGCGATGTAAAAGGCATTGTGGCACCTGAACAGCTTCTGCCAGTGTACGAGCAGGTGTATGAACAGCTTCCGTCCATTGAAAAAGTCATTATTTGTGCAGAAAATGAATCGGCGTGCAGATCAAGCTTCAAGGAAGTATCTGATCGGCTTGTTTTCTTTGGAAAACTTGTGTCAGGTGCTGCGAATGAACACGTACATCCTTCCATTCATCCAGATGATACCGCAGTTATTTTATTTACATCTGGCACGACAGGAAAACCAAAAGGTGCCATGCTCACTCATCTCAACCTTTATTCAAATGCCAGAGATACCGCTGAGTATTTATCGATTGACGAAAAGGACAAGGTCATTGCCGCTTTGCCAATGTTCCATGTTTTTTGTTTAACAGTCTGTATGAATGCACCGTTGATGCATGGCGCGACGATTTATGTTTTGCCGCATTTCAGCCCATCAGAGCTTTTGCACATGATGGAAAAAGAGAAGCCAACGCTATTTGTTGGTGTTCCTACCATGTATAACTATTTGTACCGCCAGGAGGGGCATAATGAAGCGATGTCTTCCGTAAGGATCTGTATATCAGGCGGTGCCTCAATGCCTGTTGCCTTACTCCATGGATTTGAGGAAAAGTTCGGAGTGACGGTCCTTGAGGGCTATGGGTTATCAGAGGCATCTCCAGTGACTGCATTCAATCCTCTTGATGGAAAAAGAAAGCCGGGTTCTGTCGGGACTGACATTATGAATGTGAAGAATAAAATTGTGAATGAACTTGGAGAAGAAGTTGGTCCTAATGAAGTCGGAGAGCTCATAGCAAAAGGGCCAAACATCATGAAAGGCTATTATCAAATGCCAGAAGATACCGAAGCTGCACTAAGAGACGGCTGGCTGTATACTGGTGATTTGGCGAGAAGAGACGAAGAAGGATATATTTATATTGTCGATCGGAAAAAGGATATGATTCTTGTTGGCGGTTATAATGTTTATCCAAGAGAAATAGAAGAAGTACTTTATCAACATGAAGCTGTAGCAGAAGCCGTCGTTATCGGTGTGCCAGACCCAAACACAGGAGAGGCAGTCGTCTGTTACATTTCCCCTAAGAAACATGCTCACATTAATCAAGAAGACATCATCACACATTGTTCACGCTATTTAGCGAAATATAAGCAGCCCCAAACGATCCATTTCATAGATGATATTCCAAAAAACACAACAGGTAAAATTTTAAGAAGAGCGCTAAAGGAAAAGTATCAAGCAGAAGAAAGTAAATAAAAAAGGGAGTCTCTGATGAGGAGGCTCCCTTAGCATGTAGACAAATCCTCGCATTCAAGGCGTTCTATTACGCTGAAAGAAGACAAGGGGCTAAAAAGATATTTTAGCTCTTTTGAATGGCTTCTTTTAACTGTCTCTGAAAAGATTTCGATTGTTTTTCATTCAGTTCATAAAACGTCCCATCGACTAAAAAAACGACCTGTGATCGGTTGGTCCAAAGCTGAAAGGAGGTGCCATTTGTTCGTCCGAACATCACCTTGGCGATATAATCAGGCTTTTTTAAATTTTTCTTGAGATGATTGCTTGTTTGTTTGCCTTTATTTAATTCTTCAATTAAATCTTCTACTGTGTCCTTATCATCTATTTCATAAGAGATGGATTCATTCGCAGGTGAGAGCAGCAATTTTTCTGCTCGATTCTCATCAAAGATTTCGCTCGTCCGGCTGAACACATAAAAGAAGGTGATTAATATAAGTCCAAAAATCACAACTCCTGCAAGGATTTTCTTCATTTTGATCCTCCAACTCACTGTTTTACATGTAGCTTCTCCGATTTTTGAGTCGCATAATCATTTTTTTCGCGAAAGCTTTTTCAGATGGGGCATGCTATGATGGAGCCACATGAGACAGGTTCTAAACGAAAAAATGCGTGATTAGAATAGAGAGAGGAATGGAAAGGAGGCTGACCTGTGCGAGTACGTAAATGGGTAGCTCTTGCAACGGTAGCATACATATTGTACGGTCTTTTTATTTATTCGTATCTGTTTCTAATGGGGGATTCATCAGTACCTGAAAGTGTAAAAGGGACAAGTGCAGATCCGCATACTTTTATGACAAGTCATGAGCTTGTGATCAGCGAGAGTTTCTCGAATATACGAAACCTGCTGTATTTCATAACCATCCCATTAGATTGGTATGTCTTTTTCCTTTTGCTCATTTCAGGGTTTTCACGGAAAATAGCAGACTGGAGCCTGGCAGCAGCTCGTTTCACGTTTTTAAGCAAACTTGTGTATGTGTTTGTGCTGTCGCTTTTAACAATGCTCATTTCATTGCCAATTAAATGGATTGGCTATCAGCTGTCTTTGCACTACGGAGTATCTGCACAAAGTACAGCAAGCTGGTTGAAAGATCAAACGCTGGATTTTTGGATTCAATATCCGCTCCTTGCTCTTTGTACCATTGTGTTCTTTTGGCTGATTCAAAAAAGAAGAAAGCGCTGGTGGCTGTATGCGTGGTGTTTGACAGTTCCGGTCACGCTGTTTCTCTTCTTTATACAGCCAGTCGTCATTGATCCGTTATATAACAATTTTTATCCACTAAAGGATCAAGCTCTTGAGAAGAAGATATTAACGCTGGCAGACAAAGCGCATATTCCGGCAGATCATGTATATGAGGTCAATATGTCTGAGAAAACGAACACGATGAACGCTTATGTCACAGGAATTGGTGAAAATAAGCGCATTGTCTTATGGGACACAACACTGCAAAAGCTGAAAGACCGCGAAATTTTATTTATCATGGCACATGAAATGGGACATTACGTCATGAAACATGTCTATATTGGATTAGCAGGATATTTAGTGTTGTCACTGGCCGGATTTTTTGCCATCGACCGTCTTTATTTTTATCTTTATCAAAAAGGAGCAGCCTCATTTCGACTTAAGGTGTCACACGACATCGCTGCTCTTCCGCTTCTTTTCATCATCGTATCGATGCTGTCATTTGCAGCTTCACCTTTTACAAATGCAGTGTCAAGGCATCAAGAACGGGCAGCCGACGAATATGCAGTGAACATGACAAAAGACGGGGAGGCAGGCGTAACGTCTTTTCAAAAGCTTGCAAAATCAGGGCTGTCTCAGGTAAATCCACCGTTTTTAGTGAAGATATTCCGCTATGGACACCCGACCATTATGGAGAGAATCATGGATATGGAAAAAGCGGCGGAAAAAGAGAAAACGCCGAAAAAGCAGTAATAAATAAAATCCGGCTGGATCAGCCGGATTTTTTTATCACACTTGGTTAGTTAGAAGCCGCTTGAACGTTGATTAACCCTTTTCCATAATAGAATGAGTCACCAAGCGGTGTCGCTGTATTTTCTAAGCGCTGGCGAACCTGTGAATTTGTTAGGTTCGGGTTTTTAGAAAGAATAAGCGCTGCTGCTCCTGCTACATGAGGAGACGCCATAGATGTTCCAGTATAAGAAGTGTATCCACTGCTTGGCACTGTACTTAAAATAGAAGTACCAGGTGCAGAAACATCTAATTCAGGACCTGCGCTAGAAGATGAGTTTCTGACATTGTTACTGTTTACATTGGCAACAGCAATTGTAGACTCGTATTTTGCTGGATAGCCAACTGTACTTCTAGAGCCACTAGAGCCTGAATTACCTGCGGCGGCAACAACAACGACTCCACGGTTATTTGCTGTATCAACAGCATTTTTAAGCGCTGTTGAACCGCTTGCTCCGCCTAAGCTCATGTTGATGACATCCATGTTATTGGCTACAGCCCACTCAATACCGCTAATGATCCAGCTGTATTGTCCGTCACCATAACGGTCTAATACTTTCACAGCATATAGGGAAGCGCTTGGAGCGACCCCAAGAACACCAATTGTGTTATCAAGGGCAGCGATGGTTCCAGCTACGTGAGTTCCGTGTGATTGAAAGTCTTGGGTGGCATTTGGCTCTGAAGGGACGAAGCTCGCACCGCCTGCAACATTTAAGTCAGGGTGTGCAGCGTGGATTCCAGTATCAAGGACAGCTACTTTGACATTAGCACCTTTATAACCTTGAGCGTGTACAGCTGGAGCTTTGATTTGAGGGATTCCATAAGGGACGGTTTGTGCATATGCTTCTGCTTTATGGTCTTCTTCTACGTAAGCAATGCTAGGGTCATGTTCAAGTTTTTTGGCGGCTTGTTCGGACATTTTCACTTGTGCAGCATTAATGAGGCGGTATTGTTTTTCTAGTTTTCCACCATTTTGAATGACAGCTTGTTTCTTAGAGCTGTTTGTGGTGGCAGAGGCTTTAAAACCAACAATATAGCTTTTTTCACTATCTGTTTTGGAGACCGTCTCGGCATTTGCCATGGATCCTCCAAACCCTGCTGAAAACAGAAGAGGGACAGCCAATAAAACACTTGTCATCACATTTTTCTTTTTCACGCACATTCCACATCCCTTTTTTCTTATTTCAGAATAATCATCCGTAGTCTAATAGAATGATCCGTTTGATTATTCTGTATATTCAGTTTAAGGGAAGTAGGCAAATAAGAGTAGACCCGAATTTTTGTGAAAGTCCTAGCGAAAATTGGGGAATTAAGTCACTTGGAACTGGTGGTAAAATATGTTTATTCTATCATTTCAGCGATGAACTATTAAAAAGGGAGTGTGCTTTTTTTCTCATGATCCATTTTCGGTTAAATATTCGATACCCGAAATGCCATAAAATAGGTAGAATCGTCTAGCATCTATTTCGAATTTCGATATAAAAAAATATTATTTTATCATTGTTTTTGTCATGAAAAAAAGAACCTGCTAAGATAACAGGCTCTTTAAGAAGGGGCGGATTGAGTTAAATGGCTGACCACGTTGTAATCACGGACCTTCCATTTACCATCTGTCCATTCCACATAATTTAAGCAAGCATTGACAAGTCTCGTGTTCTGTAGACCCATATGTTCATCAGCCAAAGTAGTGAGTAAAGCATGGATAGCAGCACCGTGAGCCACGATCAGGACATGCTGATCTGGATAGGCTGCTCTGACTTTCTCAATTCCTTCTAACATTCGGTTTTGAATCGTCTCTAGTGGTTCCATATTTGGATACCGTTTATCTGGAAACAGCTTTTGCCGCTCCTCAAACGACATGCCTTCAGCGTCACCGTAATCTCGTTCAATGAAATCATCCATGATGACAAGTGGGGCATGGACATGATTTAAAATCAAGTGTGCCGTTTCTTTTGCCCTTATGAGTGGACTGGAAATGACAACATCCCAATGGACATCCTTTAAGTAAAGTCCAGTTTGTTCAGCCTGCCATTTACCTGTGTCGTTTAAAGGGATGTCTGTTCGTCCTTGAATTCGTTTCGCTGCATTCCAATCTGTTTCCCCGTGTCTGACTAGGCAAATTGTTGTCAATCAAATCCCGCCTTTTCTACCTTTTCTTCTATTATACTAAAACAGAAGAAAAAAGACTGTATTAGCGATTTGTCAGGCTTGTTAAGGATTCAACGGAGCTTGCGACTTGAGACACCGTTTGTTTGACTTCTTTCAATTCGTTCAGGAAGGTCTGAAGGTCAATTTCAATTTTTCCGTTTTGGTTTTTGCTTAAGTTCATGCTGCTGACGATATCATCAAAGAGTGAATTGATTTGTGTCATTTTTTCTTTACTATCTGTCACAAGTAAATTCACGTCTGCAATGTGCTGAGACACGATGGCGATTTGTGAATTGGTATTGTTGACGAGTTCAGATACAGTTGAAACCGTTTTCTTCGTGTCCTCTGATAATTTGCGCACCTCGTTTGCAACGACAGCAAAGCCTTTTCCATGTTCACCTGCTCGTGCAGATTCGATTGAGGCATTTAAAGATAACAAGTTCGTCTGCTCTGCAATGCCTGTGACAATCCCAAAGATTTGTTCAATTTGTTTGGCGATTTCTTCAAGGCGCTTAATTTCTGTTTCAATTTTCGTCATGCTGCCATCAATTTGATTCATTTGTGTTTGCTGAATTTCTAATTCTTTTTTACCGCCGATTGATTTTTCTTCGACCTGTGCTGAAATTTGTGTTCCAGCTTGTGACATGTCCGCCATCTCATCCGATTTTGAGACAAGCTTGTCGACTGCATTTGTTGTGTTTGAGAAGAGCGAAGCAAGCGAATTTGAAGTCTCCGTGATTTTTGTATGAAGCTCCTGCTGCTGCTCTTCTGCTTCATCACGAATTTTAGAATATTCATTTTGGAATGTATCTAGGACAAGCTGCTGCTCTAAATTTAAAATTTTCGTTGTCGCTTTGACTGCTGTCTGATATTCTTTGAAATCTTGGATATGATGAGCGAATAAATCCATAATGGATAGCAGAAGGTCTTGGAATGCTGCCATGTACCATTTAGGCTGGAGTCCAATTCGTAAATGAACTTGCGCAATTTTAATGCGTTTTGCCACATAGGTCTCGTCAATCACACCTGCAAACATTTCGCTAATATGAATGCGGAGTGTTTTTTTCAAACGATCGACAGAACTATTGTCTTGAATGATATGCATCAAGGAAGACTCGACTTCTAAATTTTTATAAAACTTATCAACAATATGTGCAATATCATCCTGAACAATTGGATTGAGCTGCTTTAATATAAATAGGTCATGCTGCGTCAGGTCGATCATTTTGATTTGTTTGGCGATGTCCGTATTGTTCGAGAAGTTGATTCGTTTTATCCCATCATCCTGCTGTGTGAAAAAAGCAGTGTTTTTTCTTTTCGGTTCTTTTTTAAATAACAATGTGTTTGTCCCCCCATAATCATCAAAAATATCAGACTTTATGTTTTTTATCGGATAATATTGGATTTTTTAAAGGGAAACGAGTAAAATTTTACTGTTCTATATATGACCTTTTTAGTGGTTTCTTAGCAGGGCCTTCTACTACTTCTCCAGTAATGGAAAAACGTGAACCGTGACACGGGCAATCCCAAGTGCGGTCACTATTATTCCAAGCCACTTCACAACCTAGGTGAGTACACGTTGTATCGACAAGAAAGACATTCCCATCCTCTGATTTAAAGGCGCCGCACTTTTTATGCTCATACGAGATAATGCCGCCCTCGCCTGGTTTTAAATCATCGATCGTTTGGTCAGTTTGTTTGAATTTACCACTGATCAGCTTGGCGGCGACATTGGCATTTTCTTTAACGAAATCTTTGACGAAAGAGTCAGTAACAGGTCTTGATGGTGTAAAGATTGATTCGTATGGATTCGATTTTCCTTCAATTAAATCACCGATAAGAGTGGCTGCGACGTGGCTTGTGGTCATGCCCCATTTTCTAAAGCCGGTAGCTACAAAGATATTCTGGTGGTGTTTGGTCAGGCGGCCAATGTAAGGGATTTGATCCATTGTAACCATATCGTGAGTCGACCAGCGATACAGCACTTTTTTTATTCCAAGAGTGGCGTCTCCAAACGTTTCTAGTCCTTCATAGTGAGCGGATTCATCTCCGCCTTGTCCGGTTTTATGGCCTTCTCCTCCGATGAGGACTACTTCTTCACCGTGCCATTCTGCCGTTCTTAAAGAGTGAGCAGGCTGGTCAATTCCTAAGTACATTCCGTCTGGGAGTGGTTTGGTTGTTCTAGCTGCTACGACATAAGACTGCTCTGGATGAATTCGGGTGAAATAAAGTCCTTTCCCATCATAAAAAGGAAAATGTGAGCATGAAATGACATAGCGCCCTGTCAGATGATGTCCGCTTTTTGTGACGACAGCAGGCCGGTTCCCCTCTTTTACATCAACAGCGGTTGTTTGTTCAAAGATACGTACACCTCGCTCTAGGAGCTTGCTGATTAGTGCATTGAGATAATGAAGGGGATGAAACTGTGCCTGCTTGGTCATCGCAAGAGCTGCTTTGATGTCAGCATCAAAAGGAAGCTTTGTTTTCCATTCACGGTCAATACCAAGCTGTTTGTAGGCATCTAATTCCTTCTTTAATTTTTTTACACCGCTTTCTTCCTTTGTATAAAGGTAAGCATCTTTTATCTCTAGCTGACAATCGATGTCGTGCTCTTTGACACGAGCTTGAATGAGGTCTTTTGCTTTCTCATTTGCTTCTACATACAAACGTGCTTTTGGCATCCCAATCTGTTGAATCAGTTCATGGTAGTATACATCATGCTGTGAGGTGATTTTAGCTGTTGTGTGTCCGGTCGTGCCTTGCAGCAATTGATCGGCATCAATGATGATCACATCTAGTCCTCGCTCTGTCATTTCAAACGCCGCTGCGATACCGGTAATACCGCCGCCGACAATGATCACATCTGCTGTGAGATCCTCACTGACAGCAGGAAAAGAATGTTTCTGACTGTCCGCCAGCCATAACGATTTTGCCTGTTCCATTCTTTTATGTTCTTGTTCCATGTTGTCGCCTCCACTTGACTTGTTGTGTATAATTTTTCCACAATGCTGAAAATCATACATCTAAAAGGAAACAGGGGCGTCATACATAAAAAAGCAGCCAGGACATAAAAATAAACAAGATAAAAGGAAGGAGTGACTAACGTGTCTACAAAGCAGCCGAAGAAAACATTGCCGCCTCAGCACCAAAATGAACGTCCGGGTCTTGAATATAAAATGAACCCTAGACCTGTCTTTGATCGTGAGGTGCAGGACAAAAAGTTAGCAGGAAAAACAGCCATTGTGACTGGAGGAGACAGCGGGATCGGAAGAGCAGTCTCTGTCTTATTTGCGAAGGAAGGTGCCAATGTCGCCATTGTTTACTTAAGTGAACATCGCGATGCCGAGGAGACGAAGGACTATATTGAGAAAGCGGGAGGCCGTGTCATCTTAATTGCAGGTGATTTAGGGGATGAGGCTTTTTCAAATGAGGTCGTCAAAAAAACAAAAGATGCTTTCGGGTCCATTGATATTTTGGTGAATAACGCCGGGGAACAGCATCCACAAAAGAGCATTGAGCAAATTACCTCGCATCAGCTTCTTCGGACGTTTCAAACGAATATTTTTGCCATGTTTTATTTAACAAAAGCTGTTCTTCCTCATTTAAAAAAAGGAAGCAGTATCATTAATACAGCATCTGTCACCGCCTATAAAGGGCATGAAACATTGATCGATTATTCATCCACAAAAGGGGCGGTCGTAACCTTTACGAGATCATTATCCTTATCGCTCATTAAACAAGGGATTAGAGTGAATGGGGTAGCTCCCGGCCCTATTTGGACACCGCTGATTCCATCAACCTTTACGGAAAAAGAAGTCTCTGAATTTGGCGGAGATGTCCCAATGGAACGTCCTGGTGAGCCAGTAGAGCTAGCGCCAAGTTATTTATTTTTAGCGAGCGAAGACTCATCTTATATGAATGGACAAATGCTGCATGTGAATGGCGGGACCATTTTAAATGGATAAACAAAAAACTTGCGGTAAAGAGACGAGTTGCTGTCTCTCTGCCGCAAGTAAAATCATCATGATTGATGTAAGCAGTGTTCTGCATATTGAGCTGACAGGTCATTGAATCGCTTTTCATCACGCTGATCCAGTGCCTTATCAATCTCTTCTCTTAGGAAGGTTAAGCGCTGTTTATAAAGCGCTTCATCTAAAACCATTTGAATATAGATGTCTAAAATGGTGACGCCGTTTTCTTCGGTTTTTTGGGTGTTGCGGGACTTCATGAGCTCAGCATACGTTTTTTTCTCTTTCATAAAGAATCCCCCCGATGCCTTTTTTATAGTATATGGATTGGCGGAGAAAAAATCAACAAGAATTTATAATTTTTAGACAATTTATTTTTGAGCAGAATCGACACCTCTTGTCCAATCGACAGGATGTGATATATCTTTAAAAATGGCTTTTCGATAGATCGAATGGACTAAAAAATATGATAAAAAGATGATTTTTAATAAATTTTGAAAAAATCCTGTCGTTTCTTATATGTTGGTGATAGATTAATAGTATCTTAAATAACCAAATATTAACACAGGAGGAAATGAAGTGTCAGGAATTAGTGAAACACCTTTAGATTCATACGTCATTAATCAAACAACAATGGCGGTCCTTCCAGTTGAAGAAGGAAAAAGAGTATATTCAAAAGTCATAGAAAGAGAGACAAGCTTTTACGTTGAATTAAAACCCCTGCAAATTATTGAACGCAGCTGCAGATTCTTCGGCTCAAGCTATGCAGGCAGAAAGGCGGGAACATACGAAGTAACAGGAATATCCCATAAGCCTCCAATTGTGATTGACTCATCCAATCATCTGTATTTCTTCCCAACTTATTCATCCAACCGTCCTCAGTGCGGCTGGATCTCCCACAAATACATTCATACCTTCCAAGAATCATCCCTCGGAGACACGGTGGTTACCTTTACAAATGAGCAAACCGTCAAACTTGATGTCTCATATAAATCATTTGAGAGTCAGGTGCACCGAACAGCATATCTCCGAACGAAATTTCAAGATCGTCTGGATGGAGGTCTTCCTAAGAAACAAGAATTTATGCTGTATCCAAAGGAACAGCAGCTCAATCTCGTATACGATTTTATATTAAGAGAGCTTCGCAATAGATATTAGTCAAAAGCCAGCGGCAGAGCAGCCGCTGGACCTCTTATCAAGCATGGATGCAATGCAAAAAGGCGCCAATACATCATAAAGATGAATTCATTGAAACCAAATACGTATGTCTCGTCGTCTATTGGTCGTATTGGGAAATGACAGGGAAATGTGAATCCTTAGACGTGTTTTCATCCATTTACTCATAAATCACAGAAGTGACACGAGCTTGTCTGTTACAATAAAAGAAATTATTTCTTGCAAAGAATTCTTATGTGGTAAAGGATGCTCATATTTGACCGATATGAACGAATGGGATAAAGAAATGGAGGCTCTGTATGAAAAAACAATCACATTTGGTGCTGCTATTTATCCTAACAGTGACATTACTAGCAGCCTGTCAGCAAGCAGGTCAATCGCCTTCAAACCAAGACACGAAAGAAGCTGCTTATGAACAATGGGTTCAGTCTTATATGGATGAGTTAAATGAAGCATATGATAAGATGACCGATCAGTTTATCTCAGATGGACATGGAAAGATCCAAACAAATAAAAAATTGACAGAAGCGACGAAAGCATTTGATCGTGTGATTCAAAAAGGGCTTGATCATCAAGAAGTTCCAGCCACTTATCAAAAGGCCGATCAACAATTAAAGACAGGTCTTACTTCCTTTGAAAAAGGGATCAGTAAGGTGGAAAAGCTCTTGAAGCATCCCGATCAAGAGAAGCTGTTTATTTCCGCCACCCATCATTTTCAGGATGGCTTGCAGCAGACAGCTGCATTTATTGAAGAAGTAGGTCAGATTCAGCAATCATCCTAAAAAAGCCCGGAAGGTTTACTTCCAGGCTTTTTTAGATGTGAAGTATTTTCTTTAAACGGTGAACGCCCTCTTGAATCATGCTTTCGTCGGTACAGGCGAATCCTAGCAGTAATCCCTTTCGGTTGCTTTCAAAACAATAAGGACTTAATGGATAAATGCCAACGCCAGCTGCTTTTGCTGCCTCAATGTTCCCTTTTTCATCAAAGACTTGCGCTCCTTCTAAAAAGACATGAAGACCCGTATCGGTTCCATAGATACGGAAGTGTTTGTCAAAGTGATGTGACAAAAGGGCTTCCATCATGGCTGCCTGTCTTTTTTTATATAGCTGTCTCATTCGCCTGACATACCGCGTGAATTCTCCTTCTTTGAAAAAAGAAGCGAGTGTGATTTGTTCCATAATGGGCAGCTGTCTTTGAATGAGTGATTGCAGTGCGGCAATTTCTTTCATGACGGCTTTGGAGCCGATAATGGCAGCTAGGCGGATGCCAGGTGCCAGCACTTTTGAGAAGCTTAAGATGTAAATCACATGGTCGGGTGCTTCTGAAAATAGGGTAGGGAGCGGCCCGCCATGGTAACGATAATCTCCATCAAAATCGTCCTCTAATATATAAGACTGATGGCTGACAGCAAACTTCAGCAGCTGCTGCCTTCTGTTTACACTCATACATACACCAGTTGGACGCTGATGGGAGGGCGTCACAGCAATCAGTTTTGTTCGCCGAGGCAATGTATTCACCACCATTCCTTCTTCATCAACTGGTGCGGGGTGAATGTTCATTTCGCGATGCATAAACGACAGCCTTGCCCCAGGGAAACCTGGATCTTCAACAGCCACCGTATCACCTTTTTTAAGCAATACCTGTGAAATTAAATCAATGGCTTGCTGCGTGCCACCCGTTAACACCATTTGATCTTCTTCTACATCGATCCCGCGTTCAACAGATAAGTATTGGCGTATTTCTGAACGCACTTCCCATAATCCATGCGGAGAGGAATAGCCCCAATCCTTCATATCTAATCGCTGTAATGCTTTCATGAGCGAGCGTTTCCATATGTTTTGAAAGTGGTCGTCGATGGCTGGCTCTTGATGTCGAAAATCAATATCAAGCTTCTCATGAAATTGATTGGCTGACAGCCAATGATCCATTTGTTTTTCGGCCTCTTCAAAGTGAGGTCTGATCGGAGGTAAGAAAGGCGGTTCACTTTGATGGGGAGGAGAAGCTGTATATTGATCACTTGAAATGATCTTTGTACCACCTCTTCTAGATGTGCTGACGTAGCCTCTTGCCAGCAGCTCATCGTAGGCAAGCTGTACGGTGGATCTTGATACATTAAGCTCCTGAGCCAACACTCTGGTCGGTGTTAACTGATCGTCGGGATGCAGTTTTTTTGAATGAATTTTTTGAATGATCTCAGTTACGATTTGCTGCCAGAGCGGGGTAGCGCTTGAACGGTCTAAATGAATATACATCGTGCACCTTCTCTCGTTTTCACATCATAAGTTGATGATGACACGGAATTATGGACTGGTCAATAGTGTCATTTTTGGATGTAGAAAGTAAGCCAAATGGTGTGTACACTGTTCTCATATGCAATGACATAGAGGAGAGAGTCAAATGATCCCAGCATCCAAAGAAGAAACGGCACACCTATCCATCATCCCGTTTATTTTCGTTTTACTTGGTCTTTTTATGATTACGATTGCTGTGAATCTGCAAGTGCCCCTTTATACGGCGTATGCAGAACAAGCAGGGTACGGAAAGGCAGCAACAGCACTTGTATTTGCCGCGTATGTCTTCGGACTCATTCCAGTTTTGCTTTTTCTTGGCGGCATTTCAGACCGGTCTGGTCGCAAACCGATTTTATTGGTCGCCCTTAGTTTTTCGTTATGTGCCACCTTGTTGATGATTGTGCACCCTTCCATACAGATGCTCTTTGCTGCCAGGCTGCTGCAAGGAGTCGGACTTGGTCTTAGTGTTGGAACATGCACCGCATATTTAATTGCTTTATATCCAGAGAAGTCAGGCTGGATTCCAACTTTTATTGCATTATGCAGTTCGGTTGGATTTGGGGGCGGTGCTCTTTTTACGGCACTTCTATCTTTTCAGCGTGTGTCGTTCACGCCGCTTAGCTATTGGATTGTGCTGGCCTTTTTGATTTTAACCATTGTGGGTGTCTTCTTTTTCGTGCCGCCTGTTCAAGGAGATTCAGGTAAACCGATAATGAATATGCCAAGATTTCCAAAAGGAACAATGCCGGCGAATGCAGCCATTGCTATCGCATGGTCGGTGTGCGGCCTGGTCATTTCGATTTTGCCAGCACAGCTTAAATTAAATGGTTATGAATTGTGGGTAGGGCCGGCGCTCTTTTTAATTAATATGGCAGGTGTCCTGATGCAGCCCTTTGTGCGCAAGATGAATAGCAGTACAGCGCTCCTTGCGGGGTTTATCTGTCTTCCCTGCGGATATGGCCTCTTGCTATACGGTGCAAGCAGCGGGTCTATCTTCCTTGTGCTTGCCGGAACGATGCTGGCGGGTACTGCCTGCTATGGATTTACTTATTTAGGTGGACTTCAGCTCATTGTTGAGCGAGGGAAAAAGGAGGCGGCTAGAGCCGTTGCAGGGTATTACTTGTTTGCTTATTTAGGACTTGGTATTCCGAGTGTTTTTGTTGGACTCTTTGCTGATGTATACGGTACTCAGCTCGTATTAGCCCTCTTTTTCTTGCTCGTTTTGGCTGCCTGCCTCATTCTATTGATCTCAGGTGTCAGACAGAAACAAAAGTAAGATGTCCATCTTTCTCTTTCTCCTCCAATTCGTTTAAACTATAGAGAGGAGAGGGGAAGATGAACATGAAAAAAGTGCAGCTTGATGGCGCAGCGTGCAGGTCGCAAGAAGAGCTTCATGACCAGCTAAAAACAGTTTTACACCTTCCTGACTATTACGGAAAAAATCTTGATGCCCTTTGGGACTGTTTGACAGGAGAGGTGACTCTTCCAGTAGAACTGACATGGGTGAATTTTCAAACGAGCAAAGACGCTCTTGGTGATTATGCTGAGAACTTGCGTCAGTTATTTCAAGAAGCAGAAGAAGAACTGAATGGACAATTTCAATTGACTATTCAATCATGATGAAAAAAACAGCCACTGCCGCAGGCTGTTTTTTGAGTTTTCGGTTCTTGAATGTTTCAATAGATTGTCAATAGGTGAGCCCTCTGCTGATTTTTTATTGTGGATTCATAAAAATATGTTGCATGCAGGAAACTTTCATCAAAATATGTTATAGTGGAACCTACATTGATAGACTAAGATAGAGTGAGGGTTCGGAAAGGATGAAGGAAAAAAGATCAAAAAGAAGACTAAGGCCTTGGGTAAAAGCCGTGCTGTTTATTATGGCATTTGTCATGGTGATGGCAGTGTCCGTGACTGGATACGCATACTATAAAATTTCAAAAGCGTCGAATAAGGCGCAAGTATCATTAGAAAGAGGAGACACCTCGCAAAAGCGTGTGAAAGCTTTTGATCCAGGAAAGGACAGCTTTTCGGTGCTGCTGCTTGGAATTGACAGCCGTCCAGGTGAAACGGTAGACGAAGCAAGAAGTGATGCGGTCTTACTGGCGGCGGTGAATCGAACAGACAAAACCATTAAGCTTCTCAGTATTCCTCGGGATGCTTATGTGGATATACCGGGGAGAGGATATGATAAAATTGCTCACGCCCATGCGTTTGGGAGTGCAGATTTGTCAGTCAAAACGGTCGAAAACTTGTTGAACATTCCTGTAGACTATGTGATTTCAGGGAACTTTAAGGCGTTTCAAGACATTGTGGATGAGCTAAATGGAATTGACGTAACGATTAAAGATGAAGGTATCGCAAAACAAATGGAAAAGGATTCAAAAGGGAAAGTTCATGTGCAAACAGGAACACATACGTTAAATGGTGAAGAAGCTTTAGCCTTTGTGAGAACGAGAAAAGCAGACAGTGACCTCATGCGCGGAAAGCGCCAAATGGAAGCACTTCAAGCCATCTTTGAAAAATCTAAATCGATTTCTTCGATCCCGTCATACGACAACATCATTGATACGCTTGGTGATAATGTCTCAACCAATCTTTCCATGAAACAGTTCATCGGTCTTTTTCCATTACTGAGCTCATTGAAATCAGTGGATACGATTCAGCTAAAGGGCCATGATTATCAGCCTGGGAATGTGTATTACTTTGAGTTAGATGGACCAGGATTAGAAGAAGTCAGAACAGATCTGAGAAAACAGCTTGAATTATCATAAATAAGAAGGAGCCTGCCGCCGCGGCAGGCTTTTTTCTTTGAATGGGTACCACGCCGCATTTCAGCAAGAAATTAATTTGCTTGATGCAGAAAATAACCAGTCAGCAGTTCCTCTACTCGATGACGTATACGCGGATTAAAGTATTTATGCTTTTCTTCATAGCCATTTATGATAAATAGATACGTTGTGAATCCTTCATCGTGTTCAATTTGCTGTACCTTCATGTTTTCTTTACGTAAATGCTGCTTCAGTTCGTAAAGTGCTTTCTGTGCTTCCTTTAACACGGAGGTCACAAGCTGAATGTATGGTTCATTTAATTTAAATGTTTGATGTTGTTTTAAGTGTGTCAGATCACGATTGAGGATGGAGATGACCATTGGGAGAAAGATGGCCTGTTCCATCATCTGAAGCTGTATTCTTGATAGTCTCGTCATGTCCAAGCCTGCTTTCTTTAAAAATAGAACAAGTGTTCCTATTTATTATATCGAATGAGTCAAACAATCTCAAGGGGGCGAGGGGGATTTATTTGTATATTTTTATGTTTTCCATGTAAAATGAAATGTAGACAAAAATTGAAGGAGTCAAACAAGTTGACATCATTTCTTTCTCTATTTACTCATGAAAATATCACATCATTTTTTGAAAGCTACAAGGCCTTTGGACCAATTGTTGCTATATTGCTTCCTCTGATTGAAGCATTTCTTCCGTTTTTACCACTCGTGGCGTTTGCGGTGGCAAATGCAAATGCATTCGGCCTTTGGGAAGGCTTTTTATTAACCTGGATCGGTGCAAGTGCAGGGTCTATTCTTGTCTTTTTACTGATCAGAAAATTTGGACAGATGAGAATGCTGAACTTTATTAGCAGACACCCTTCTATTAAGAAATTGATGCTTTGGGTGGAGAAGCGGGGATTCGGTCCGTTATTTATTTTACTCTGCTTTCCTTTTACACCTTCTGCTGCCGTCAATGTAGTAGCAGGCTTATCAAGAATTAGCATGTGGCAATTTGCACTAGCTGCTTTAGCTGGTAAGTGTGTCATGCTCTTTATCATTAGTTTTATCGGTTATGATCTTTCTGCTTTAGTAAAGAATCCGTTAAGAAGTGTTTTTGCGGTTCTAGTTATCGTTTTATTATGGTATGTTGGAAAGAGAGTAGAAAATAGGTTGAACATTCGAATGAGCAAGCGTGAGGACAAAGGAGGCTCTTAATGAAAAAGAAGCCATTGCTATGGTTGATGATTATTACATGCATCGTCTTATTGTTCCAGGTAAAGAATTTCATGTTTGTGAAGTATAAAGTAGAAGGGGTTAGTATGGACCCCACATTTACAGATGGAACAGAATTATTAATCAACAAGTTCTCGCCAAAACTCACGAAAATTAGCCGGTTTGATTATGTGTTATTTCACGGACCCAAAAATCAAATTTTGATCAAACGGGTCATTGGACTTCCAGGAGAATCAATCAAGTATGTAGATGATCAGTTATTTGTCGATGGGGCAAAATGGAAAGAACCGTATTTAAAAGAGCAGAAAAAACATAAAATGGGGAATGTCCTGACAGGAGATTTTCAGCTGAAAGCCATCACAGGACAAGATAAAATCAAAAAAAATCATTACTTCGTAATCGGAGATAACCGAATACATAGCTTCGACAGCCGGCATTTTGGAACGATTTCAAAGGATCAAGTAGTTGGTGTCAAAAGAAATCAGGATGAATAAAAAAAGAGGCGCTCTGCACATGCAAAGCGTCTCTTTTTTATTTTGCGGCTTTATATTCAGGATGTCTTTTCGCCCAGACATGATGTAAGAAACGAAAAAACGGTGGCAGCATCGCAATGACAAGAATGATTCTAACAACTTGTACAGCTACTACAAAGGTTGAGTCCTCATGGAGTGTGACTGCTGTTGTTGCCATTTCTGCAATACCGCCAGGCGAAAAGGCAAGAATGGCTGTAATGACAGAAATGCCTGTGACCTCTGCAATGGCAATTGAACTGAGAACCGTTGCAGCAATCAGTCCAGCTGAGCTGACGACAGCTACAATTAACGTGTTTTTAAGCCCGACAAACATCTGTTTATTCATTTTTGAACCGATGGTTGCACCTAGAAATACCTGTGATGCGATATTCGCTTGTGCTGGCCAATAAGGAATCAAATCATGACCTATGAGAGCACCTGCACCTACTTGAAGAGCTGCAACTCCTAACATGCTCCCAATCAGCCAAGGGGCAGGGAAATGAAGCCGAACCGCGAGGCGTGACATAAGCCAGGCACCTAAAATAAGTGCAGCAGTCCACGAGATATTTGACAGGGTGAAAACGCCGGATGAAAAGGCGCTCCCTTGCACGCCTGCAGCTGCATCCGCTGGATTTTTTGTATTTAAATAGAACACCGTAAATGGGATGGTGAGTACCACCATTAATACACGTGTTGTTTGTACGAGACTGACAACGGCTGTATTTGCTCCAACCTCTTGGGCAATCCCTGGCATAGCAGATAAACCGCCTGGGGCTGTTCCGACAAAGCTGGTCAGCATATCTGTTTTACTCAGCTTCCATAAGGCAAAGCCAGAGAGCATCGCCAGTAGAATAGAAAAAACGAGCATGAAACTCACAGGGAGCCAATGTTCAGCGAAAATATGAAGAACTTTCATGTTCATTTTCTGTCCGAGTTCGATTCCGAGAATAAATTGACCAAGGAGTAGCCATCTGCTGTGAATACGCAAGGTGTTGTTTTCTTTACGCTGAAACAGGGAGGGACGTCGCATGGCAATAAATGCAGCTGTGATTAATGTACCGACCATCCAGCCAATAGACATTCCTGTTAAAGACAAAAGAAATCCACCTAAACCGCTTATCGCGATCAAAATGAGATCGGTTCGAAGGCTGTTTCCTTGTTTCATCACATGTAAACCTTCTTCCTATAAATTTGTTCAGTAAGTGAAATGTTGTTATCTTTACTATAATACAAAAGTCTCTATAAATAAAATACGAATTTTTTTACCTTTTTCATAAGATTATCTTATCAAGAGCCTGACAGCATCTTGATAAAAGTGAAGATATAATTTTTACCAAAAACAAAAACAATATACAACGATTTTCCCCTATTTTAGTTATCAGTTGACTATCATTTTCAATTACACTACACTACATAGTGTGAGGTGATTACATGAAAATTCCTTCATTTAAATATAATGAAAAGGGATTGAATCGTTTTTTCGGTCCTTTAGAGGGAAGAATTATGGAAATCCTTTATCAAGGTGAGGATATGCCGATTAAAGAAGTGCAGCAGAAGCTGTCAGATGAAAAGCCGATTAATTTCAACACGGTGATGACTGTGCTGAACCGCTTAACCGAAAAGGGAATTGTGGAGAAGAAAACAAAAGGGCGTTCATCTATTTATAATCCCATTTTAACAAAAGAAGAATTTCTAAATGAGCAGACAAAATGGATTACGCAAGGGCTGATGGACGATTTTGGTCCACTGGCAGTGAATCATATGGTGGATGCAATTGAAAGTGCTGACCCTGAATTACTCAAAGTGCTTGAAGCGAGGCTGGCATCCAAAAAAGAGGAGCAGCAAAATGAATAAAATGAAATCGAGTCTGCTATTTTTAGGCGGTATATTGATTGGTTTAACGATTTTTTATCAGATGGGGTATTACGTGCTTTCAAGCTTTTTTGGCTGGAATCAAACATATAATCTGATTCATGTATGCCAGTCTGTTCTCGAATTCTATGGATTCACTCCTTTGAAATATTTCCTTGATGCTTTAGTCCTCTACACGTTGGGATTTGCGATTTTCTATATGACGAAACAAATCAAAACGTACATTCAATTCAAGCAAAATCTGATGCTTGCAGTCGATCACCAGTCGACCGAATCTTTATCTGAGAAATATGCAAACGACATCATTGTGTTTCATTGTCATGAACCGCTTGCTTTCGCCATGGGGATGCTTCACCCAAAGGTCTACTTATCAACGTCTCTCATGGATATGCTGGATGAAGAGGAGATTGACGCTGTTGTTCATCATGAATTGCACCATAAATACAGCTATGATCCTTTAAAGGCCTTCACATTCTCAATGCTCACAAAAGTTATTTGGTACATTCCGGTGTTAAAGCATATGAGACAAAGCTATTCCGTTTTTCGTGAAGTGATCGCAGATGACTATGCGATTCGGCAGACAGGCACTGAGCTTGGAGTAGGGCAAGCCCTTTTGAAACTCATTAAAAAGAGAACTCAGTTTCAAAAACAAACGAAGTTTGCGGTATCCTTTGGAGATCGGGCATTGAATTTAAGAATACAGAAGATCTTAAACCCAACATACAATATTCCTTTCAATGTACCCATCATTCCCATTGTCACATCCACCATTCTCATGGTGGCCTTAATGATTATGCTTAACCTAAATTACTAATTTTTTTTACTTATTAACATTACATTATGTAGTGTAAAAACAGGAGGAAATCACTATATGAAAACGAATCAAGAAATAGGAACACTTTTCGTACGTGTTATTTTAGGTATTATCTTCTTTCTACACGGACTTCAGGCATATCAAGGAGGTCTGGGAGGAACAGCGGCATTCTTTGGACAAATCGGTATACCGGAATTTATGGCCTATATTGTGAAGACTATTGAGCTGGTCGGTGGTATCGCCTTGATTTTAGGTCTAGGAACACGTATTTTCGCAGCATTATTTGTACCAATTATGGCTGTGGCGATTATTACGGTTGGTTTTTCTAAAGGATTTGTTGGCGGTTATGAATTTGAACTATCGCTGCTCGTCATGGCGCTTTATTTAACACTTAGCGGCAGTAAGATGCTGTCCATTGATGGGATGCTGAAACATCAGCAGCAAAGCAATGAAGCAAAATTTCATTAAACGATCATGAAAAAAACTCCTTCTGCTATTTGTGGCAGAGGAGTTTTTTTATTTATCAAATTGTCGTTTTCACGTTTGAAAAAGTGAAAGAGATGAGAGGTTTGCTGAGAATCGTCCTTTATTTTATAGATTGAATGAATAAAAAGACAATTTCATTTTTTGACGGAACATACGATCTCCTATTAAAATAGGACTATCTAAGACACATGGTGCGTTAAAAGATATAAAAACCATACAGCATGCTGCTGTTCATCTTGAGCGATACGTTTCATCAGCTCTTTTGTTCCTTGATCCCGGACATAATCTGATACCGTTAAGTAAAAATCGACCGTTTTTTGTTCATCTTTAAATGCGAAAAGAAGCCCTTCTCTAAATTGATCTGGACAAGGTTCTGTTACGCTTGGTTTGTGGTTTTTACCTGTTAGAGAATAATATAGCTTTGAAAATAGTTGATAGTGTCTGACTTCATCCTGGCGTATTTCTTGAATGATTTTTTTTGCCTCAGGAGTTTTTGCTCTTTGGGCAAGTTTTTCGTAACATTGGATCGCAGAATATTCACCATTGATTGCTTTTTCAAGGTCTGCAATGATTCTTGTGTTTTGGCGCATGTCATATGGCGAGTAGTCGTAATAACCGTAATACATGATATTGCCAGCCTCCTTTGAGTTCATGATGGTTTATGATATGAGAAGAGTGAGGAAAGGTGCCTATATCTTTTTTAGGGAGGAGAAGGGGAAAATAGCTATTTACTTTTATTTTCGCTAGAATATGAGTACATAAGAAAGGTGTTGTGGAGCGTGGAGATTCAGTTTTTAGCAGGCAGATCGGGGAGTGGAAAAACGACTGCAATCTTAGAGGAAATCAAAGAACAGCTTCGGCTTGATCCGTTGGGTCCGCCAATCATTTTTTTAGTCCCGGATCAAATGACATTCTTAATGGAATATGAGCTTGCAAAAACGTCTGAAGCTGGCGGGATGATCAGGGCCAAAGTATTTAGTTTCACGCGTCTTGCTTGGTCTATTTTACAGCAGACTGGCGGAGCGAACCGGCAATTTGTGACAAGCACAGGAATTCAAATGCTTTTAAGAAAAGTGATTGAAGAGGAGAAAGAAAAGTTTAAGGTATTCAAAAAAGCGAGCGATAAGCCGGGGTTTGTGGAGCAAATCGAAAAGACGATGGCTGAGTTCAAGAGATACTGCATGCTGCCGGAGGATATTGAAAAAATTTCATTATCGAGCATGCATTCAGAGTATACGGAAGAAAGACGGGCAGCTGAGAAATTGCATGATCTGCATGTTCTTTATCAGCAGATGGAGCAGCATTTACAAGATGAATATGTGCACTCCGAAGACTATTTGACGCTTCTCACGCAGCAAATTCCTTTATCTGAAGAAATAAAAGGAGCACACATTTATATAGATGGTTTTTATCAATTTACACCGCAGCAGCTTCTCGTCATTGAACAGCTTCTGCTGCATGCTGAGAAAATAACTGTTGCGTTCACAGTGGATCGTTCCTATCATGATAAGCAGCCAAATGAACTTGATTTATTTCGTATGACAGGTAAAACGTATTTCCAACTCTATCAGCTTGCAAGAGAGTGCGGAGCGGCCATTTCTGAGAACATTTTGGAGGGAAATAACCGTCATCTTCATACGCCAGATCTTGCTTATTTAGAACGCCAATATGAGCAGAGACCGGTGCAGCCATATCAGGAAGTCACCCCTCATCTCACAGTATCTAAAAGTGCAAGTAAACGAGCTGAAATTGAGGGAGCAGCGAGAGAAATTCTTCATTTAGTGAGAGAAGAAGGGCTCAGACTGCGGGATATTTCGATTGTAGCGCGGCATGTAGACGACTATAAAGATACGTTAAAAGAGGTTTTTCGAGATTATGATATTCCATTTTTTATTGATGGAAATGAATCGATGCAGTATCATCCGCTCATTGAATTGATTCGTTCGAGCTTGGATGTCATAAAAGGAAACTGGCGGTATGAGGCCGTGTTTCGCTGCGTGAAGACAGAGTTCTTATTTCCGCTCGAACTTGCCAAAAACAAAGCGAGAGAACAGGCAGATCAGCTTGAAAACTACTGTATTGCTTATGGTGTAAAAGGAGAACGCTGGACAAACGGTTCCCGTTTCCATTACAGACGATTCCAATCCTTAGATGAGGATTTTGGACAAACAGATCAAGAAATTGAAATGGAACAGATGCTGAATGATGTAAAGGAATGGATCGCACCCCCGCTTTTCCAGTTGCAAAAAAGGCTGAAAAAAGCGCAAAAGGTCAAAGACATGGTGGAGGCAGTCTATGTCTTTTTAGAGGAAATACAAGTGCCGGAAAAACTTGAAAAGGCCAGGCTGGAGGCTGAGGAAGCAGGTAGATTAGCTGAAGCCATGCAGCATGGACAAGTATGGGATGCTGTCATTCAATTAATGGATGAATTTGTTGAAATGCTCGGTGAGGAGGAGCTCTCATTTCCTTTATTCCAACAGATGATGGATACAGGACTCGCCTCTCTAAAATTCGCTTTAATTCCGCCTTCACTCGACCAAGTATTTATCGGAAGTATGGATTTATCGAGAATGTATCAAGTGAAGTGCATGTTTATCATTGGGGTAAATGATGGCGTTATTCCCGCACGCCCTTCTGACGAAAGTGTTTTGTCTGAGGATGACCGGGAATGGTTAAAGCGAGCAGGAGCAGAGCTTGCAGAGACAGGAAAGGAACAGCTGCTAGATGAGCAATTTTTAATATACCAAGCGCTTTCAAGTCCATCCCATCATTTGTATCTGTCTTATTCGGTGTCAGATGAAGAGGGGCGCTCTCTATTGCCTTCGACTCTTATCAAGTATTGTCAGGAACTTATGCCGAATCATCAGCGTGCTTTGTATGTGTTAGACCCGGAACAGCTGGATGACGAGGAGCAATTAAAATTTGTAGCGAATGAGCATGTCTCGTTATCTTATACCGTCTCACAGCTGCAACAATGGCTCAACCAATATCCCATCAGTGGTGTATGGTGGAGTGTCTATAATTATTTGATGACGTCATCTCATCGGGATGTTTCGAAAAATATCTTGTCGAGTTTGTTTTTTACAAATCGAGCGAAGCGCTTAAAACCGAACGTCACAAAAGAACTTTACGGTGATCACATTCAAGGCAGTGTTTCAAGAATGGAGAAATTTAATGCGTGTGCGTTTTCTCACTTTGCTTCCCACGGGTTAAAACTAAAAGACCGGCAATTTTATAAACTGGAAGCACCTGATATCGGCCAGCTGTTTCACTCAGCTTTAAAGCATATTTCAGATACGCTTGTTGAACAAAAAAAGGATTGGAAAAACCTAACGAAGGAAGACTGTGTCACTTATTCAAGACATGCAATCGAACAGCTTGCTCCGCGTCTTCAAAAGGAAATTCTATTAAGCTCTAATCGGCATGCTTATATTAAAGAAAAGCTCCAGAAAATCTTGATTCGAGTCTCTTCTATCTTAAGTGAGCATGCAAAAGTGAGTGGATTTTCTCCCGTTGGGCTTGAGTTAGGCTTTGGCGGTCAAGGACCTTTGCCGCCGTTTACTTTTCAATTGAAAAATGGCTGCACGATGGAGCTTGTCGGAAGAATTGACCGGGTGGATAAAGCAGAAGGTTCAAAAGGGCTGCTGTTGAGAATCGTCGACTACAAATCGAGTGAGAAAGGTCTTGATCTAGCAGAAGTATACTATGGACTGGCCTTGCAAATGCTCACTTACTTAGACCTGACCATTACGTATTCGAAGGAATGGCTCGGCGTAGAAGCAACACCAGCTGGCATTTTATATTTCCATATTCATGATCCGCTCATTCAAGCACCGATTCCGCTTGCAGAGGATGAAATTGAGCAGGAAATATTCAAGAAATTTAAAATGAAAGGTCTATTACTTGAAGATGTAGAAGCGGTAAAGCTAATGGATCAAACGCTTGAATCAGGAAGATCACAAGTCATTCAAGCCGGTTTGAAAAAGGATGGGTCTTTCCGTTCTGACTCTGCTGTTTTAAGTGAAGATCATTTTCATATACTCACACAGCATGTTCGGCGCACGTTTGAAGAGGCAGGCGAAAGAATTACAAATGGCGAGGTAGCCATTAATCCATATAAATTGAAGGATCAAACACCATGCCGCTTTTGTTCATTTAAGTCTATTTGCCAATTTGATGAATCGATAGAGGATAATGAATTTAGAGTGCTTTCATCTGAAAAGGATGATGTCGTGATAGACCGGATCAAAAAAGAAGGGGATCAGTATGCAAATACCAAAACCGAATAACAGTACTTGGACGGATGACCAGTGGGAAGCCATCGTTTCAGAAGGACAAGATATCCTTGTTGCGGCGGCGGCAGGGTCAGGTAAAACAGCTGTTTTGGTTGAACGGCTGATTCGAAAAATGACCCGTCCTGAAGATCCAGTTGATGTGGATCGTCTGCTCGTTGTGACTTTCACAAATGCATCTGCGGCAGAGATGAAACATCGGATCACAGAAGCACTTGAAAAGGAATTAGCCAAAAACCCCGGGTCCCTTCATATGAGAAGACAGCTGTCACTCATGAATCGTGCTAATATTTCTACCTTGCACTCTTTTTGTTTACAGGTGCTGCGTACCTTTTACTATGAGATTGACCTTGATCCAGGCTTTCGTTTGGCTGATCAAACAGAAGGAGAATTATTAGGAGATGAAGTGTTAGATGAACTGTTTGAGGATGAATATAAGGCTGGAAAGCCAGCGTTCTTTGAACTGGTTGATCGTTACACTTCTGACCGTCATGATATAGACTTGCAATGGCTTGTGAAGAGAATTTATGAGTTTTCCAGATCTCACCCTTCACCTGAGCAATGGATGAGGGCATTCCTTTCTCTTTATGATGTAGATGCTCAAACAAAAGTAGAACAATTACCGTTTTATCCATATATCAAAGAGGATCTTTCTCTCGTTTTTCGAAGCTGTCTGGAACTGCTCGAACGAGCTCTCGCTCTATCAAAAGAACCGGGCGGCCCAGCACCGAGAGCGGAAAATTTTATAGATGATTTAGAGCAAGTCAATGAATTGATCAGGCATCAAGATGATTTTGAGAAGCTTTACGAGCTTTTGCCAAACATCAATTTTAAAAGGCTCAAAACATGTAAAGGGGACGAATATGACCCTGTGCTGTTAGAAAAAGCTACAGATGCACGCAATCAAGCAAAAAAACAATTAGAAAAGCTCAAAGATGAATACTTTATGCGAAGTCCCGCCCAGCATTTGAAAAGCTTAGCTGAAATGAAGCCAGTGGTCGAAACACTTGTGGAGCTTGTCATCCAATTTGGACAGCGATTTGAAAGAGCGAAGCAAGAAAAATCAATCGTGGACTTTTCGGATTTAGAGCATTATTGCTTACGCATTTTAGCGGAGCAGGACGCGGAAGGAAATTTGATCGAAACAGAAGCGGCCAAGTACTATCAACAGCAGTTTGAAGAAGTGCTCGTTGATGAATACCAAGATACAAACCTTGTACAAGAAACGATTTTAAAGCTTGTATCTAAAGGGCAACATGCTGCAGAGGGCAACCTGTTTATGGTTGGTGATGTAAAGCAGTCTATTTATCGTTTTAGACTGGCTGAGCCCATGCTCTTTTTAAACAAATATAAACAATTTAAACCAGATGGCAAAGAAACAGGGAAGAGAATTGATTTAAATAAAAACTTCCGCAGCCGTTCAGATGTTTTAGACAGTACGAACTTTTTGTTCAAACAGCTGATGGGGGAAACAGTTGGAGAAATTGAATATGATGAACAAGCTGAATTAAAGCTTGGAGCGAGTTATCCAGAAAGTAAAGATACAACGACAGAAATGCTCCTTGTTCATTTAGATCAACAGGAAGCAGAAACTGACGAAGAGCGGGAAGAACTAGAGACCGTACAGCTAGAAGCGAGAGTCATTGCTAAAAAAATAAGAGAATTGGTAGAGCAGCCATTTCAAGTGTACGATGCAAAACAGCAAATGACCCGTAAATTGCAGTATCGGGACATTGTGATTTTGCTTCGCTCCATGCCGTGGGCCCCGCAAATGATGGAGGAATTGAAGAAGCAGGGGATTCCTGTGTATGCGAATCTTTCCTCTGGTTATTTTGAAGCAACAGAGGTGTCTGTGATTCTTTCTCTGTTAAAAGTCATCGATAATCCATATCAGGATATCCCGCTTGCAGCTGTATTAAGATCACCTATTGTTCATTTAGACGAAAATGAAATGGCACTGATCCGCACGAGTGATAAGAAAGGCACTTATTATGATGCTGTGAAAGCATTTATGAGTGTGACTCATTCAGATCACCCTACATGCAAAAAACTAGAACAATTTTTCAGGTTGCTGCGTAAGTGGCGTGATTTCTCCATGAATCATTCAGTAGCGGAATTGATTTGGGAAGTATACCGCGATACGCAGTATCTAGATTACGTTGGCGGGATGCCTGGAGGCAAGCAGAGACAGGCGAACCTCCGTGCTCTTTATGATCGAGCGAAGCAGTATGAAAAAGCTGCCTTTAGAGGGCTGTTCCGTTTTCTTCGCTTTATTGAAAGAATGCAGGAGCGTGGAGATGATCTTGGTGCGGCAAAAACGTTCAGTGAAACAGAGGACGTTGTTCGCATGATGACGATCCACAGCAGTAAAGGATTAGAATTTCCAATCGTCTTTACCGCAGGACTCGGCAGGAACTTTAATATGATGGACTTAAACCAGTCCTACTTGCTTGATAAAGAATTAGGATTTGGAAGCAAATATATTCATCCAGAGCTGAGAATTAGTTATGCAACATTACCGCTTGTGGCGATGAAAAAAAAGATGAGAAAAGAGCTATTATCTGAAGAGCTGAGAGTTCTATATGTGGCGCTCACAAGGGCTAAGGAAAAATTATTTCTGGTCGGCTCTGTCAAAAATCAGGTGAAAGCATTAAGCAAATGGCAAAATGCTGCAACCGGAGAGGACTGGCTGATCCCTGATTTTGAACGTTATCAATCGAAAACATACTTAGATTTTATTGGTCCTGCTCTTATCCGTCACCAAGCGATGTCATCTATTTTAGAAGAAACAGGTAATGTCGTTCTGTCGCATCCATCAGTATTCACGATCTCATTTACTCAAGCTTCTGATCTTCTAAAAGAAGATATGTCACTTGAAAAGAAGCAGCAAGATGAGGTGGTACAAGCATTGATGGACGGTCTGCCTGTTGAAGGATATGGTGATGCTGATGAGAAAGTAGCAGAGAGACTTTCATGGAGATATCCATATTTAGCGGCCTCACAAGTCGGTACAAAGCAGTCTGTTTCTGAGATAAAAAGAATGAAAGAAATACAGGATGAGTACAGTGTTCCTTCTTCTCTTCGAAAAGCTCGTACAACGTTGTATGACCGTCCGGCTTTCATGAAGAAAAAAGCACTGACTGCTGCAGAGCAAGGCACCGCAATGCACACAGTCATGCAGCATATTCCGCTTCCTTCTGATGTGCTCTATGATGATTCACGTATACAGCAACTGCTCGATTCCTTACAGCAGAGAGACTTACTAACAAATGAACAAGTCCAGTCAATTGATCAAGAAGGAATTACAGCTTTCTTCTCTACTTCTATTGGTCAAAAGCTGCAAAAAGCGGACTGGGTGAAACGAGAAGTGTCATTTAGTATGGTGTTACCTGTTAAAGAGGTATACAGCCATATTGATGCAGAAGGAGAGCCTGTCCTTATTCAAGGGATGATTGACTGTTTATTTGAAACGGACGGAAAGCTATATTTACTAGATTATAAAACCGATAGAGTGCAAGGCAGATATACAGGCGGCCTTAAAGCAGCTGCGCCTATTTTGAAAAAGCGCTATGAAACTCAAATAGCGTTATATGCAAAAGCAGTAGAACGTTTAACAAACAGAACATTAGAGGAGAAAATTCTTTATTTCTTTGACGGGAATTTAGAAATTTCTTTATAAATGTATCGGAATGAGAGGTGAATCACATGAGGATTCTGCATACGGCGGATTGGCATTTAGGAAAAACCCTAGAAGGCCGAAGCCGGCTTGATGAGCAAGCACAGTTTTTAGATGAGCTGTATCAAATCGTAAAAGACGAACACATTGATGTCATTGTGATGGCTGGAGACGCCTTTGATACAGTGAATCCGCCAGCTAGAGCAGAGCAGCTTTTTTATGAAAGTCTATCCGCCTTATCTGATAAAGGAAAACGTCAGGTAGTGGTCATCTCAGGCAATCATGATAATCCGGATCGCTTATCCGCCGCATCCCCTTTAACAAATGATCAGGGGATTCATTTAATTGGATATCCGACAAATGACATCATCCGCGTCGATGTTCCTTCTTCCAGTGAACGTTTATCCATTGCAGCCCTTGCTTATCCGTCTGAGGCGAGATTAAACGAGGTGCTGGCTGAAACATTTGAAGAGAAATTGCTTCGTGATCATTACAATTTAAAAATACAACAAGCATTCCAACATCTGAGCGCTCAATTTCAAGCCGATACAGTCAATATCGCAACGAGCCATATTTATGTGGCAGGTGGAAGTCAAACAGATTCAGAAAGACCGATTGAAGTAGGCGGCGCATATACCGTTGCGGCTGAAAGTCTGCCAGAAGCAGCCTGCTATGTTGCTCTTGGTCATTTGCACCGCCCGCAAACCATCAAACGTGCAAAAACGATTGCCCGCTATTCCGGGTCACCTCTTGCTTACAGCTTTTCTGAATCAGGATATGCCAAATCAGTCACGATTGTAGAGGCAAAACCTAATGAAAAAGCAAGCTGGAAAGAAGTGTTGTTATCAAGCGGAAAACCACTTGTGAAATGGAAGGCGACTGAGGGACTGAGCCAAGTACACGAGTGGCTGGATGAAAAACGGGATCTTCAGGCATGGATTGATTTAGAGATTCATTTAACAGATCAGCTCTCTATTGAAGAGATCCATCAGCTCCGAAAGCAGCATAGCGGGTTTGTCCACATTAGACCAAAATTTAAAGAACTGCAGCAAATCGAAGAACAAAAACAAGTCGAAAAGCTCTCAATCGAAGAGCGGTTCGTGAAATTTTATGAGCGCCAGACAGGCGGCGGTCTTCCTGATGAAAAAACAGTCAAGCTGTTTTTGGAGCTCGCCAATGAAATGCAAGAGGAGGAAGCGACTTGAAGCCGATTACACTAACCATTAAAGGACTTCATAGCTTCAGAGAAGAACAAACAATTGACTTTAGCTCATTATGTGATGCAGGTGTGTTTGGCATTTTTGGACCGACAGGAAGCGGAAAATCTTCCATATTAGACGCCATGACCCTGGCACTCTATGGCAAAGTGGAACGTGCGCTAAATAATACACATGGTATTTTGAACCAAGCGGAAGAAAAGCTGTCAGTTTCCTTTACGTTCGCTTTGCAAAAGGAACATCACATTTCTTATAAAGTCGAACGTGCTTTCAAGCGGGCAGATGAAATGAAAGTCAGAACGACACTATGCCGTTTGATTGAAATTGGTGATACGCAGACAGTTCTTGCAGATAAAGCGAGTGAGGTTAATCGTAAAATAGAAGAATTACTCGGGTTAACCATTGATGATTTTACGCGAGCGGTTGTCTTGCCCCAAGGGAAGTTTGCAGAATTCCTTTCTCTAAAAGGAGCCGATAGACGACAAATGCTTCAGCGTTTGTTTAACTTGGAGAAGTATGGGGATCAGCTCGTCAAACGTTTGCGCGCGAAGGCGCAGAATCAATATGGACAAAAAAACGAACTGCTGGCTGAGCTGAATGGTTTAGGTGAAGCTGGCCCAGAGGCACTGGCAAAGGCAAAGGAAGCGGCTGAGCAGGCAAAGGCTATTTTTCATGAGAAAAAACAAGCGCGGGATGAAGCGTTCACTGCTTTTACAAAGGCGCAAACGATTTGGCAGTATCAAAAGGAACAAGAAGCTTATGAGACGGAATTAAACAATCTGAATCAACTGACACCATCAATGGAAGAGAAAAAGGCCAAGCTTCATATCGCTGAGCAGGCAGAGGCATTAAAGCCGTATGCGGATGCATTAACAAAGGCTGAAAATCAGCTTTCTCAAGCATTAAAAGAAAAACAGGAAGCAGAAAATCAGCTGCTGCATCAACGAACGATCTATGATCAAATGACGCAGGACTATGAGCAAGCCAGACAAAAGAAAATAGAAACCGAACCAGAATTTCTCCAAAAGAAAGAGCAGCTGATTCAGCTAAAGGAAATTGAACGGAAAAAAAAGGCGGCTCTTCAGGAAAAGACGGCAATCGAACAGCAAAAAAATGCTACAGCGCAGCAATTATTACAAAAAAAAGAAGAAGCAGACAATCTCCAATCTTTGTTAGAACGTGCACTGGCAAAACAAACACAGCTGAAGCGTGAGCTGGAGCAATTACAAGTCTCTGTAAAAGAACGGAAAAGTGTACAAGATGCTTTGCGTTTAAGCGAAAATGTTCAAAGAATACATCAGAGCATACACAAGGAAGAACAAAAGATGGAGGAGCTCAAAAAGCGATCATTACAGACCGCAGCAGCATATGAAAAGCTTCAAAAACAGCAAAAAGACCATCATGAAAAAATAGACCAATCGTTTCAAGCGATTGAACAGCTCTATTTCTATGTATGTGAATTCGAACGCGCTTTTACAGAATGGAGTAAAAGAGAACAAAGTCAGAAGCTAGAAAAATTAAAACAGCGTGACGCTGTTAGGGCCGCAGAATTAAGAAAAGAATTAGCAGCAGAGCTCGTAGATGGTGAGCCATGTCCTGTTTGTGGATCGATTCATCATGATCCAAAGGCATTGGAAAACAATGACCATGAAGAAACTGTGGCGCAAATTGATGAAGTGATTCAAAGGATGGACAAAGAGCTCAAGCTGGCAGAGGAATATACAAGAGACATGTATGCCGCCAAGCAGCTATTGGAAACGCACGCCAATCAATTAGTAAAGCAGTTTGCCTTTTTATCTCAGAAAGCGCCTGGTGCGGAAGTTGCTGCAGCAGTAGAAGCTGTGCAAAATCCGGAGTCCTTGCAGTATCTCATGCAAGAATGGAAAGGCTTGAAACAAGATATTCAAGAAGTTGAACGTAAACGAACTCGTTTAATGGATGAAACACACGATCAAGCAGCAGAGATAAGCAAGATGAAAGATCAAATGACATTTGAACAGCAGCGTATCGCAGAATTAGGCGGGCTAATCAAGGAGCTTCAATCTGAGCTTTCAGAGCAAACGTCTCAATTTGAACAGACCTTCCCGCACTTTACATTGCATCAAGTACAAGAGATGCAAAAGCAGATCGATGAAAAGGACCAGCAAGCGGAAGGCTATAAAGAGCGTATTGAGAAAAGTATTTCATTTTTGGAAGAAAAGCAGCAGGCAAAAGAACAGCTGCAAACAGCCATATATGATGTAGAGAAGGAACTTGATAAACTAGCGCATCAGCTAGAAAGCCAGCAGCAGCTCATTCATCAATATGAAACAGATTTAGGGAGATATCCATTAAAAGCTGTCTCTATTTCTGATGAACTGATCGAGGTTGAACACACGCTTGCTCGTCTCAATGAAATAGAACAGCAATCGTACAAGCAATTACAGCACGCGCAGGAGCTCTTTAGTGAAGCACAAAGTCATTTTTCAAGCTGTGAGCGTCAGCTTCAAGAGGCTGACCGAAGAAAACAAGAAGCAAGTGCAGCATGGGCTAAAGAATCGGAGTCTTCTCCTTTTGGTAAGCCTCAAGAGATTGAATCTGCTTTCATGAATCAGGCAGTACGTCAATCGGTTAAACAAGAAATTGACGAATTTGAGGATAAAAGAAAGCAATGTGCCGCAAACTTAAAGCGAATTTCTGAACTGCTGAAAGATGAGTCACTAGATGAAAAGCAATGGACTGACATTCAACTGAGAAAAGAAGCGGCAGAAAAGGCATTGGAAGAAGCAACAGTGATGAGTGGCTCTGCATATGCACATCTTCGCGTAATAGAAGAGAATCACCAGCGCTTTGCAAGTATTCATGAACGCTTGGCAGAGCTCCAGCAAGAAATTGATCGGCTCGATAAGCTGCAAACCGTTTTTAAAGGAAATACATTTGTTGAGTTCTTAGCAGAAGAACAGCTGGAAAGTGTCAGTCGTGATGCATCTGCCCGTCTTGGTATTTTGACAAGACAAAGGTATGCGATTGAGGTTGATTCAGAAGGCGGTTTTGTCATGCGTGATGATGCGAATGGCGGTGTCAGACGTCCAGTGTCCAGCTTGTCCGGCGGGGAAACTTTCCTGACGTCGCTTGCGCTTGCATTAGCTCTTTCAGCGCAGATTCAGCTAAGAGGTGAGTTTCCGCTGCAATTCTTTTTCCTTGATGAAGGCTTCGGTACCCTTGATCAAGACTTGCTTGATACGGTGATTACCGCATTAGAGAAGTTACAATCCCAAAACTTAGCTGTTGGTGTCATCAGCCATGTGGAAGAATTGAAAATGCGGCTGCCGAAAAAACTGATTGTCCATCCAGCAGATCCAAGCGGGAAAGGGACAACAGTCTCAATGGAATTAATGTAAATATTGAGGTGATGACACGGTGGCAAAGCAAACAATTGGATTATGTGAGCTGTGCGGAAGACAAAATGTCCTGCTCACAGAACATCACTTAACGCCAAGAGAAGAGGGCGGTGCTTTTTTACCGACTGCCTTCCTGTGCATCCCTTGTCATAAACAAGTACATGCCCTCTTTACAAACCAGGAGCTTGCCGCACGTTTGAATACAATTGATGCGCTAAGGCAGGATGAAAAGCTTGCTTCGTACATCAAATGGATTCGGAAACAGCCGGCAAGCAAGCTGGTCAAAACGAAAAAATCGAGACAGCGCAGAAAGAAATAAGCATAAAAAAGCGCTCCTCTATTTGAAATGGGTGTAGAGGAGCTGCTTTATGCATTGCCTACCATATTCTGATCATTTAAGTCAGGATCCACATAGTTGGTGGCGCTGATGCCATTATTTAATATCAAGAAATCTCCGGTATTCCCCGCTCCAGAGCCTAAAGCAGATTTTGACGAACTTTTAGGCGACAGGTAGAATGAGTCACCGACGTTTACGACGCCTCCAGAAATAGAGTTAATGTAAATGGGTCCGACAATTGCTGGCATAATCGACATCCTTTATTCGAAGTCATATCACATCATATGCGCAGGTAGGTCCATTTGTGAGTTTTGCGGACTTTCATCATTGCTAAACAGCTCCCTGATGTGCTTCACTCGCGCAACGCCATTCATTCTACAAGTAGACCCGATTTGATAGACAGAGGACGATGATACCCCTTCTACATGGATTGAAGACACCTTAATTACAGGCTTTTCATGGTAGAATGCTGTTCTAACTGATCGTTCTGGCAGCATCAATGGAATGGGTTCATAATACACTTCAAATTCTTTCGCATCTAAATTTCCTGCTTCATAGCCATAAAACAAACTAATGGTTCGTTGAACAGCTAACACCTTGACTGTTGGGCATAGCTCTTGTGTATCACCAATTTGAACTACACTCGAAATCCCGACAGAATTCACCTTTGAGAACTTCACTTTAGATGTGCGCTTGATCATTATCGAGGCGCCAGAGGAACAAACGGGCCGATAATCAGTGATTCTGGCGGTGTATCGAAAATCGAGGATAATTGTACATGGTCTGTGTCCCCGATGATAAACAGGGAAGAGGACGATACCCCGACTACTTTAATGCTTCCAGTCTCGATGTTGCGGTTGACAACTGTGAAATTCATCCGTTTTCCTCTCCTTTCGTTTCACTTGGAATATGGGCTAAAAAGTGCTCAATCGCCCGCTTTACATCATGCTTCACATATTCAGCAATTTGCTCTGAACGCTGCAGCGGGGTCATATCTTCCCGGTGCGGCAGCTGTCCCGCATAGTATTTGATTCTGCTGTCAATTTGCTTGCGAATGTCCTCAATGATATGGTGTTTGTTGCTTTCATCGAGGGACCCTTCATATCGCTGTTCTAGCTCTTCAAGAAGGTCCGGTGCTTCTTCATTTAAGAATGCATCGACAAGCTGTCGTGTTTGATTGAAAAATTGACCAGCCATTTCTTGCTGCATCATTCCAATTCCCGGGGTTGTTGTTTGGCCCACTTCAAAGTTTTGAACACTGTTTGGATCAGATGGATTGAGGCCGATATTCAGCGTTCCTTCCAGCCGTTCGATTTTCAGTTGATCAAATTGATAATCAATCCGTTCAATATTCGTTGTCGGCTTATCTTTGATCATTTGAATTTCCTGCTGAAGTTCGTTAAGCCTTTTTTCAAGCATCATGATTTGTTGCGAGTGTTTTTGAATGATGCCATACACTTGTGAAGCGTTGCTTTGATAATCATACATTTACATACACCTCCGGGGATTGCAGATGAACTTAAGTTGTTGGTGACTGAAGTGGTACAAAAGGTGCTGTGCTTGCGCCTTGAGATTCTTCAATTCCTTGTGTACCTGCTGCAGCAGGCGCTGCTTCTACGTAGCTTCCCGTGTTATACAGGTTGGAAAGGGCTTTGATGGATCCAGCACTCCCAATTTGCAGAACAGAGGAGTTACTCACAGACTCTACACGTAAATAATTAATTTGTATCGCTTGATTAATATAGAAGTTCAACGGATCCTCACTCCTTACAAGTTACCAACAAGCGGTTGATCAATGACATCACTGTCGTACGTATTTGTCACACTTTTGTAGTTGCTAATTCGTAATTGATCACCAGTATTAAAACTGCCTGCGCCAGCAAACGTTTTAACCTGACTATTTGGAGAAATAGTGATGCAGTCTCCAACATGAACGACTCCGCTCGTTCCGACGGCATTTACTTTAAAGGCTCCAACAATAGCCGGCATAGCGGTGCACATCCTTTATAAAATTAGGGCACTTGTTTTGGGCGTTTCACCATAGCTTATGATGGGTCTTTTAATGTGTGATTGTCTTTTTGAAAGCTTTTGATGAGAGGAAATTGATGTATGGCTTACCCTTTTTTTGAGCAATCTTTAGAGGTGGATTTGATGCCTTTATTTAAGAGTGTGTCAAGCTCCTGACTGCACCTGATCGTTTCTTCGGCATTCATCCCGAATTTTTTTGCAGTCTCAATTAAATGTAATCTTTTTTGTTCAATTTCATAATTGATCATAACGGACGCCAACTCTCACATTTTTTATCAAATAGAAGGATATGGTTAGTATACCCTATTTTTCTATAAAAAAAGCTGTTTCGTCAATATGAGTAATAAAGTGACAAAATTCGAAAGTGTTCTTACATGCCAAATATCTCTTTTCTTATCTCAGCCTGTAAATAACGTCGTCTTTTGTTGATATACTGCCGGATTAAGTCTCGTTCAGACTGCAGGATGTCTTTTCGATCTTTCGTATATGGATCATCTCCAATTCTATCCTCAATCGATTCATGCCATTTCTCAATGATTGGGCAGAGCCGGTCTTCTACAAAATGTGTATCGAGTACATGCTGAAAAAGTGTGTAATAGGCTCTTTTAAACGAAGGGATATCTAGTAATCTAGCTGTTAATGTATTAAAACCGTTTACTGGGATATAATCAAACGCCATTTCTTCTCCATGAATGTCACGACCCCATGTTGCATCATAATCCCAAGGAAGTACTTGAAACCTTCCTTGTTCATTCACATAAAGAGCGTAGTTATGAACAAAACCATCAAAGTTTTGGGTGCATACCACACCGACGAGCCAGCGGAAATATTGTGTCACATCTAGGTACTGTTCAATCTTTTCTGCAAAAGTGTCATCTTTCGCTGTGTTGAGAAAGTAAATAAATTCGCTCAGCTGCTGATCATGTTGGGGAGTCCCCGTTTTTTTCTCGTATCCGAGAAGAAGGTGCTTTTTTGGCTTTTTATCAAAAGAACTCAAAAGGGAGAAGTTCGCATCGTCATCAACTGCATAATAAATGCCGCCTCCTGAAAGCTGCCGTTTTTGAAGAAAAAACTCATCGACGGATTCTATTTTCAAGTAAATGCCTTCTTTTCTTCCGTTTATGGTGAGAAACACATGAGAAGCGGCTGGACTTAGCACCCCCATCTGCTCAAAGAAATAAAAGGACAGCCTGTTTCGGATAAACGAAGGGTCATTGTACTCTGCATTTAAATGGAAGATGGACTCGCCTTGTCTTTGTTTTGGCTTTCGGTATTCAATTTGATAGGACTTTTTCTTAAGCTTTCTAATGTGTGATCCGCGATATGAAGCATAAATATGTGATTTGATTTGGCCGGTTTTCAGAATGGCTTCAACAGGTTCATCGTTCCAAATGTCTTTTTTTAATTCAATCAGATCCTTTGGATGAATCCACATATCAAGTTGTTTTAAAGGTTCTGTGTTCATATGTTCATCAGCCTCCTATATGCTCTTCTTTACGATATGAAAGTGAAGGAATGTCCTGTACCGGCTGGTAGGTATTCATGGAGTTTTAAAGGAAAGAGGCATTCGTCACGAACACTTGTCTACCGAGTCTCGTAACATAAAGCAGAGAAGATAAACAGCTTTGTCTGTTTGTTTTGTCGAAGCATAGACTGGGAGGGGAATTGTTCGTGAGTACAATTGATCATTCACACATTGAACATGCAGTAGCTTCACTTCGAAGTGAGGGACGTGATCATCACTTAGATCGTGAACCAGAATCGAGACGTTCGCATAAGTCAGCTCGTTCTCGTCATTCAAGTCGCGGTCATTGGTTCTTTGGTGGTGGACGCCGTAAATCACGCCGCAGTAAAAAAAGTTACAGAAGCTATCGTTCAAAGAAAAGTTATCGCTCTAAGAAAAGCTATCGCTCGAAGAAAAGCATGAAGAGTAAAAAGTCATATAAAAGCAAAAAATCTTACAGAAGCAAAAAGAGCGAACCGAAAAAGTCACACCGCAGCAAATGCAGATCTCATCATAAGAAGAGCTGCCGCAAGTCACACCGCAGCAAGCGCAAATCGCATCATAAGAAGAGCTGCCGCAAGTCACACCGCAGCAAGCGCAGATCTCATCATAAGAAAAGCTGCCGCAAGTCACATCGCAGCAAGCACAGATCCCACCATAAGAAGAGCCGCAAGTCACGCCGCAGCCATCGATCTAAACGTTCTCATCACCATAAACGCAGCCGCTCTTGCCATAGATGTGGAAAGAAAAAGCATCGTTCTCAAAGAACAGGAAATGTTGAGCGTAAATGGGATCAAGGAAACATGTGGGAGTACCGCCGTTTTCGCTAAGCGTTAGATCATCATTTTTGAAACCCTTTTTAAAAGAGAGTATGATAAAAAAGGGTTTTTTTTGTTTCATAGAGAAATAAAATGAGACATCATAACTTAGCGAAATGAAGATTGTGAGGGGAAGACATGAAGTTTTTTACAGGTGAGATACATAGCAGCATGTTTATTGGGGTAGTCATTGATGATGAATGGGTGATGGACGTCAAAAAGGCAGAAGCCAAATTATTTGAGCTTGAGACACTGCCAAATTCATTATCTGAGTGCATCAAAATGGGGGACAAGTTTGTGGAACATGTAGGGCAGCTTCTTGATTGGGCTGAGAAAAAAGAAGAAGACCGCGGTTCTTATGTATATCCGCTTTCGGATGTGAAGCTCCATGCACCGATTCCAAAGCCATCTAAAAACATCATGTGTGTCGGAAAGAATTATCAAGACCATGTCATGGAGATGGGGAGTGCGGAAGATATTCCTAAAGACGTGATGATTTTTACAAAGGCACCTACTTCTGTCATTGGACACGAAGCGGACATTCTTCTTCATGAAGCTGTGACAAGTGAATTGGATTATGAAGGAGAGCTTGCCATCGTGATGGGTAAATCAGGGAAAAACATTACTCCTGAAGAGGTCCAAGATTATATATTCGGTTACACCATTTTAAATGATGTGACGGCAAGAGATTTGCAGAAAAAACATAAACAATTTTTCATTGGTAAAAGCTTAGATACTACCTGCCCGATAGGACCTTATATCGTTCATAAGTCAATGATCGAGGATCATGGTGCGCTCCATGTAGAAACGAAGGTAAACGGAGAGGTTCGTCAGTCTGCCAGTACGGAATTAATGATCTTCACAGTTGAAGATATTGTCTCCACTCTTTCAAAAGGGATGACATTAGAAGCGGGTGACATCATTGCAACAGGTACACCTTCTGGGGTAGGAAAGGGCTTTGAACCGCCTAAGTTTCTAGCTTCTGGAGATCGAATTGACATCACGATTGAACCGATTGGAACGCTGACAAATCACGTCAAATAAAGCGCGTGATGACACAGGATTGTCGCTTTGTGTTCGACTTATTTCGTGGTACGATGAGAAGGTACTTGTTCTGATAAAGGGGGAAATCACAAATGGGAACACATTTACATATCACAGCATGGGTGCTGGGGATTATTTTATTCTTTGTAGCCTTTGCTCTAGCAGGTAAAAACGACAAAGGCGCTAAAATTGTGCACATGATCGTTCGCTTATTTTACTTGATCATTATCGCAACAGGTGTGGAGCTGTATGTTCGCACAGGAATGAAAATTCCAGGTTTCGGTGGCGAGTATATTGGAAAAATGATTCTCGGTATCCTTGTGATCGGTTTCATGGAAATGGTCCTAGTGCGCAAGAAAAAAGGAAAATCGGTGACTGGTGTGTTGATTGGTTTTATCGTATTTGCGATTGTGACCATTCTTCTCGGTTTACGTCTGCCGATCGGTTTCCATATCTTTTAATATAAAAAGGGCATTGCTTAAACAAAAGCAGTGTCCTTTTTATGTGGCATCAAATTGTGAAACCGTCCGGTGTCCGTCTGAAGTGGTCCATTCAAAACGAATGTGGCTGGATGCAGGCTCATAGTGACATTGAAGTGCAAGTGATTGCGTATCTGCCGAAAACTGAAAGAAAGAGACGCGCTGCAATGAATGAAAGGAAGAGAAGACACAATCATAGACGGAAAAACCAAGATGCTCTACCTGTTCAAGGATGTGATAAAAGACGTTTTCCGGTACGAACATGAGAAGATCAAGCCATCCTTTGGCAAGGGACGCCGTATATTGAATGTTTTCTCCCCCGTGTACTTCTATTAGCTGCCCGTTTTCATGGAGAATCATGGAACCAAGCAATTCTCCTTTTGTCCAACGGTCATTTTCTTTCAAATAGATCATCATGCTTTGAAGACTTTCAGGCAGCATGATCTCTCCTTCTTCATCTTCAATCAGACAATGTCCGTTTTCAATGAGCAAATACCCGTTACACCATCTTCGGCTGCAGCATTCAAGCTGCTTCATTCGATTCTCCATTTGCAAAAGCTCCTTTCTTCTTTCTTTTCTTACCAAATCAAGCTTGTCCTATACGCCCGAGGAAAAAGGACAAATCAACTATCAAGGAGACGATGCATAAACTAAGAAAGGCTGAATGAGAACACTTGAGGAAAAACGGATGGGAGCTGATGATGATGTGTGGAATTACAGGCTGGGCAGACTTTAAAAAGCAGCTCATCCAACAGGATCATGTAATCAATCAAATGACAGATACATTATCTAAAAGAGGGCCAGATGATACAAATACGTGGAAAAGTGAGCACGTTCTTTTCGGGCATAAAAGATTAGCGGTTGTAGATGTAGAAGGCGGAAAGCAGCCGATGACATATACACATCAAAACCATGCTTATACGATTGTATACAACGGAGAGCTCTATAACACAGAGGATATAAGAAAAGAATTGTTAAAAAAGGGGCACCGCTTTCTTGGGCATTCTGATACAGAAGTTCTTCTTCATGCCTATACAGAATGGAAGGAAGAGTGTGTCTCCCATTTTAATGGCATTTTTGCATTTGTGATCTGGGATAGTGAGCGTGAATTGTTATTTGCAGGGAGAGACCGGCTCGGCGTCAAGCCGTTTTTCTATACAGAACGTCATCATTCCTTCTTATTTGGTTCGGAGATCAAAGCAATTCTTGCACACCCTGATATCAAAGCAAAAGTCGATCATGAAGGGCTGTCGGAGATTTTTGGCTTAGGACCGTCAAGAACACCAGGTCAAGGAGTGTTTAAAGGGATAAAAGAGCTGAGACCTGCACATGCCTTGACCTTTTCAAAAGACGGACTGCGCGTGTGGAGATATTGGAATGTCAAAAGCAAAGAGCATACCGACTCACTTGATGACACCGCACAGCACATTAAGCATCTCTTTACAGATGCCGTGACAAGACAGCTTGTCTCTGATGTGCCTGTATGTACATTTTTATCTGGTGGCGTCGATTCTAGTGCTATTACTGCCATAGCTGCTAAGCACTTTGAGAAAATAGGGAAAGCACCGCTTCATACGTATTCCATTGACTACGAAGAAAATGATCAATTCTTTGAAGCGAGTCACTTCCAGCCGAATGCTGATGGCCCATGGATTGATCAAATGACCAAAGCGTTTCAAACGAATCATCACAGCTGTATCATCGGACAAAAAGAGCTGGCTGCTTATTTGAAGGAAGCGGTTGAGGTTCGAGATTTACCTGGTATGGCAGATATCGATTCTTCTTTACTTATTTTCTGCCGAGAAATTAAAAAGGATTTCGTTGTTGGTTTGTCAGGTGAGTGTGCTGATGAGATTTTTGGCGGCTATCCTTGGTTTCACATGGCAAATGAAACAAATAGTTTCCCTTGGATGAGATCGACTGAAGCGAGAACGCAGCTTCTGCAAGATTCGTGGCAAAAAAAGCTGTCACTTAAGGAATACGCGCAAAGCAAATATGAAGAAACGTTGGCAGAAACGCCTCTTTTAGATGGAGAAACTGGCGTCGATAAAGCCCGGAGAGAACTTTTTTACTTAAATATGATCTGGTTTATGACAACGCTGCTTGACCGAAAAGATCGCATGAGTATGGGCGCTAGTCTTGAGGTACGTGTGCCATTTGCAGATCATCGTCTTGTCGAATATGTGTGGAATATTCCTTGGGAAATGAAAATGCATGGAAATCGTGAAAAAGGGGTTTTACGTAAAGCATTAGAGGGAATTTTACCGAATGAGGTGCTTTATCGAAAGAAGAGTCCTTATCCGAAAACACATCATCCAGCCTATACTCAGGCTGTGAAAGAGATGCTAACAGACTGTCTCGCGCAAAAAGACTCTGTACTTCACGAATTTTTAGATCCACATCAATTAAAGCAGCTGATTGAAACGGAAGGAGCTTCCTTTCATGTGCCATGGTATGGCCAGCTCATGAAGGGCCCGCAGTTGATTGCCCATCTAGCACAGATTCATCATTGGTTTGAAACGTATCGAATTGATATAGAAGCGTAATAAAAGGTCGGCTTTCTTGCACTTGTTGAAAGGAAGCCGGCTTTTTTGATACATAACATGAGACTTTTTGAGCACATCAAAAGTTGATCTAACCTTTTCAATTTGTATAATTAACTTAAAGTGAATTAATTTGGAGGAAAAAGGATAATGAAAATCATTGTGATCGGAGCGGGACCAGGGGGACTTGCGGCAGCTATGATGCTTCAAAGCAAAGGACATGATGTTCATGTATACGAAAAGCAGCCCTTTGTCGGCGGACGTAACGCTAAGTTTCGACTTGGTGATTTCACGTTTGATACAGGTCCTACCTTTCTCAGCATGATTCATATTGCAGAGGAACTGTTCACCTTTGCTGGTAAAAATCTTTATGACTATATCGATGTGATTGAATTAAAAGAGATGTATAGATTAATTTTTCAAGACAATCAGCTGGATATGATTCGAGATCGCGATGAAATGTACAAACGATTAGAAGCCTTTGCACCTGGTGAGGGCGAAGGGTATCTAAGATTTATGAATGATACAAAGCGCAAAATGGATCGTCTGACACCAATTTTACAAAGTAAAATGGATCGCTTTCATCATTACTTGCGCCCGAAGGTGATCAAAGCACTTCCGCAGCTTTCGTTAAATAAAAGTTTGTTTGATGTGCTGTCAGACTATTTCTCGAATGAATCAGTGAAATATGCCTTTACATTTCAATCAAAGTACTTAGGAATGTCACCGTGGGAATGCCCTGGTGCGTTCTCAATCCTTTCGTTTATGGAACATGACACAGGTGTATTCCATCCGAAGGGCGGTGTCAATCAGCTGTCAGAAGCGATGGCAAAGGCTGCGGTTGAAGCTGGAGCAAAGGTTCATCTGTCAGCGGGCGTCGAAAAGCTGCTCACGGAGGGCAGGGAAGTGAAAGGCATTCGTTTAGAATCTGGGGAAGAAATACAGGCAGATGAGGTAGTCGTCAATGGAGACTTTGCACATGTGATGACAAAGCTTGTCGAGCCAGGACTCTTAAAGAAATACAGCGAGAAAAAATTAAAAAAGAAAAAATTCTCATGCTCTACCTTTATGCTTTATTTAGGATTGGATACCATGTACGATGAGCCGCATCACACCATCGTTTTTTCCGATGATTATGCTCGATTCGTCAAAGGCATTACGAAAACATATGAGCTGCCAGATGATCCGTCTATTTATATTCAAAATGCAAGTGTAACCGATGACTCACTTGCTCCAAAAGGAAAATCAGCTCTTTATGTGCTCGCTCCAGTTGCCAATAACCAAAGCGGTATTGACTGGGAAGCGCATCAAGATGAATTTAGAGAGCTTGTGCTGGATACATTGGAGCGGAAAACCGGCTTTCAGAATGTGAGACAGCATATAGAAGTAGAGCGGATGATCACACCGAAACAATGGGAGGAAGACCTTTATGTATATGAAGGAGCTACATTTAACCTTGGCCACCAGCTGACGCAGATGATGGTCCTAAGGCCGCACAATGAATTTGATGAATTAAAGCACTGCTGGCTCGTTGGAGGAGGAACGCATCCAGGAAGCGGACTGCCAACCATTTTAGAATCAGCACGTATCACGACAAATGCCATTCTTTCAAAAGAGAAACATTCACAAAAAACAATGCCACATCAAAAAAAGGGGAGCGCCTCATGAAAAAACATATATTGATTGCAGGTGGCGGTATTGGCGGAATGATCTCAGCGCTTTATTTAAAAAAAGCGGGACATGATGTTACCCTTGTCGAAAAAAATGAACGGCTTGGCGGGAGACTTGCTTTTGTACGTGAGAAAGGATATAAAGTAGATGAAGGTCCGACCATTGTCCTACTGCCGGAAATGTTAAAAGGCATTTTACATGAGGTAGGAATTGACGATTCATCTCTTGATTTGTTGCAGCTTGATCCGCTGTACACCATTCAATATCAAGATGGAACCTCTTATACGAAATACTCTGATGCACTTCGTCAGCTAGATGAAATTAGACGTGTATTTCCAAAGGAAGATCAAGGGTTCCTGAGGTTTATGGAAGAAATGACGGACCGGTTTCAAGAAGGGCAGCAAGCCTTTCTAGAAAAATCATTTCACGAAAAACGTACATTTTTTACAAAAGCAAATATGAAGATATTAATGAAATTAAAGGCGTATCGAACGGTACAAAGCGCTCTGAAAAAATATTTCTCAGACGAACGCCTGCGAGATGCATACGCACTTCAAACCCTCTATGTTGGGGGAAACCCGTATGAAGCATCGGCTATTTATTCGCTTGTGTCATATAGTGAGCATGCACATGGAATCTACTATTTAAAAGGCGGCTATGCGAGTTTAGTAGATATATTGGAAGGGCAGCTCATCAAAATGGGTGTGCATGTAAGAAAAAATGAAGAAGTCACGCAATTGGTGTTTGAGGGGAAACGGGCAGTCAGAGCAAAAGTAAAGGATGAACATGTAACCGCTGATGCATTTGTGATCAATGGAGATTATCCAGCTGCGTTGAAACAGCTTGGTTTAGACGAACAAGATCCCCGGAAATACGTGCCGTCCTCTGGCTGTGTGATGGTGTATCTCGGGTTAAACAAGATGTATCATGAAGCACCTGTTCATCAATTTTTTATGGGAGAACACTTTGATCAGCATATGAAAGAAGTCTTTCAAACGAAAACGATTCCTCAAGACCCGTCGTTTTATACATTTAATCCATCGATCATTGATCCATCTCTTGCCCCGGATGGCTGCAGTGTTCTCTATATGCTGATTCCCGTTCCTTCAGGAGATCATATCAACTGGGAAAAGGAGACAGATTTTGCCGAGAAAATGGTGGATGTCCTTGAGAAAAGAGGCTTTCCGAAATTGCGAGAGTCGATTGTCTGGAAAAAGGTCAGAACACCAAATGATTCCTTGCGAGAAGGATTGTTTGAAGGCGGCAGCTTTGGACTTGCGCCTAATTTGTTTCAATCAGGTGTCTTCCGCCCGCAAGTGAAGGTCAGAGAGACAGACAATCTTTATGCGGCAGGTGCCTCCATTCATCCGGGCGGCGGGGTGCCAATCGTGATGCAAAGTGCAAAGCTCATGGCTTCTGTACTACTAAAAGATTTGAATGATAGAAAGGAAGTGAAGCTAAGTGGTTGATGTACAAACAGCATTGAAAGAGTGTGAGGAAACCATTCAAACCCATTCAAAAACGTTTTACCGTGCTTTTTCCATGCTGCCTAAAAAGAAGAGACAGGCCGTCTGGGCCGTATATTCCTTTTGCCGGAGAGCAGATGACATTGTAGATGAGTCGCCTTCGCCAAAAGAGGACCTTGCATCCTTTCGGGAGACGTTTGATCGATTTTTACAAGGTGAGATAGACCGGAATGATCCAATATGGGTGGCGCTAGAGCATACATTTCAAGAATTTCGGATGGATGAGGCTCCGTTCCGTGACCTGCTCCAAGGACAAGAGATGGATTTAGAGCAGCAGCGGTACGAAACGTTAGATGAACTGCTCATCTATTCCTATCATGTTGCTAGCACCGTTGGGCTCATGCTGCTTCCCATTATTGCACCGCGTAAAAAAGAGCAGCTAAAAGAAGCGGCCATTTCGTTAGGAATCGCTATGCAGCTAACCAACATCCTTCGGGATATCGGCGAGGATCAGGCTGAAAGAGACCGCATTTATTTGCCAAAGCAGGTGATGGATCAATTCGGGTACACAGAGCAAGAATTGCAGGAAGGGATTGTAAATCAAGCTTTTCAGCACGTCTGGGAGTACATTGCCTTTGAGGCAGAGGCGTACTACGAGGAGTTCTTTGACCATCTTCATGAATTCCCGCTGTATTCACGTATACCGGTGAAAGCAGCAGCCTACTTTTATAAAGCCATTTTAGATAAAACAAGAGAAAACGAATACCGCGTCTTTACAGAGCGAGCATTTATTTCAAAACAGGAAAAAGCACTTATTTTAGAAGATATTACGTAAAAAAGGACTGCGGGTGCAGTCCTTTTTATGTGGAAGAAAAGCGATACTCCGTCCATACTCTGGAACGCCAGCGCTTATACATGAAGATGCCTCTTATCCATTCATCCACGATAAAAGAAATCCAAACCCCGATGAGCCCCATTTCAAACTGAATGCCTAACAAATAAGCGATCGGAAGCCCAATTCCCCACATTGATATCATCGCCATATACACTGGAAACTTCGCGTCACCAGCAGCCCGCAATGAATTAATTATGACCATATTAAAAGAGCGTCCCGGCTCTAAAATGATCGTCAATAGGAGAAGTGTGGCGGCGATTTGAATGATCTCACGATTGCTAGTGAAAAAAGTAAGCAAATGCGTCGATGATAAAGATAAGGCAGTGGAAGACAGAAGAGAGATCCCAATGGCCCAGTATAGGCTTTTCATACATCTTCTGTAGGCAGCATCGAATTCTTTCGCCCCAATATGGCGCCCGATTAAAATCTGTGTCCCTTGGCTAATCGCTGCACCAAACAACATAATGAACATCATCAAATTTTGAGTGTAGACCTTTGCTGCTAAAGCCTGCGTCCCCATAAATGTAATAAACAATGTAATGATCATTTGAGAGCCGTTATATGAAAGCTGCTCCCCAGCAGAAGGGATTCCAATTTTCAGCAGCTTTTTTAAATGCGTCCGCTGAATGTGAAACATACTCTTCAGCGAAAAGCGCAATCCAATTCGTCGGCGGACAATGATGATCATCGCCATCAATCCGATCAACCGAGCGAGCGAGGTTGAAAAGGCAACACCCATGACACCTAATACCGGAAAGCCAAACGGACCAAAAATGACCAAATAATTGCCGGCAACGTTTAGCAAATTCATTCCGATGGTGACATACATCGTGTCTCTTGTATATCCATAGCTTTTTAAAATAGCACTATACGTCATAATGAGTGCTTGAATAAAAGAAAGCAGGCCGACAATTTGTAAAAAGACCGCCGCATCCGGCATGAGTTCACTTGATAAACCCATCATGTGCAGAATTGGAACAGCTAACACAAACATAAGGAGACTAATAATAAAGCTGATCAAGAAGTTGGTTCCTAGAGAGACATAGGCAACTTGAGTCGATTCCTGCTTGCGGTCAGCTCCTAAAAGCTGGGCAATCACAATGGTCGTTCCTGTTGTAATGAAGCTGAACATAACAATTAATAAATTCAGGAGCTGGTTGCTTACACCTACTGCGGCCACACTGTTATCAGAGTATTGGCTAAGCATGAGTGTATCAGCGCTCCCCATGAGCATATATAAAGAGATTTCGATAAATATAGGCCAAGTTAATGCAAATAATGAAGGGTGTGTTTTTTCACCTTTGGCTTGAACCTTTTCATATGACAGGGTTTGAGGTTTCATCTTATAGCCTCCTTTCGTATAAATCCGATTTATAGTGTACCTTGCATCGACTATAATAAGAAGAGATGAAACCGAAACTTATTGGAGAAATCCGACTTCATAAGGGGATGAATATGGATCGATTTATTACATTTACTGTACCGCCGTTTCCTATTTATATTGCTTCAGGTAAAGGGGTATTTCATCAAGGAGAGAGACATATCTCAAGAACTTTCACTGTATTTGATCTTCTCTATGTCACAAAAGGTGAACTGTGGATGACAGAGGACGCGGATGCTTATCACATAAAAGAAGGTGAATATATGATTCTCTCACCGGGCCTGTCTCATGGTGGACATTTGCCATGTGAAGAGGAAACACACTATGAGTGGCTGCATTTCTCAATCGATCGATTTGAGCTGACGAACCGGCCGAGAGAACACTGGATTGATATGAAACAAAACCAAGCCACCTTTGAAAAGCCTGCAACATATGAATTTAGCCTGCCCCGTTTAGGAAAAGTGAAAGGACGAAGTGTGTTAGAAAAACACCTTTCAGCGATGAGAGCACTAAATCATGATGCTTCTGAACTTCCGCTGAAAAAACAGCTCCTATTTGAGGAACTGCTCATTCACCTGCAAAAGGAAGCATTCCATATTCCAAGTGCAAAGGAGACCGTTGCATCAGAAGTAGTTCACTATCTTGAGCATCACTTTATGGAGAAATTACACATGGAGCAGCTTTCAGAAAAGCTGCACTATCATCCTGATTACATGACAAGATGCATGCAGACGGTATATGGATTGACGCCGAACCAGTACAGCCATCGTCTCAAGATCGAAAAAGCCAAAAGCATGCTGGTCTCAACGAATGAAAAAATCGCAGCCATTGCAGAGCATGTAGGCATTGATGACCCTACTTATTTTTCTAAGCTGTTTCGGCAGAACGAAGGCATGACGCCGATCGAGTACCGTCATCTAGCAAAAAGAACGACAAAGTAAAGGAAAGTGAACAGATGAAAAGGGAAAAGGAAGAGCTTGTGAACATACGTCCATTAAACGAAACGGACTTAGAGGAGGTATGGCATTTAAAATTTAAAGCACCAGATCAGTCCTATCGAAAATGGAATGCCCCTTATTTTTATGAACACGAAATCCCGCTTGCTGCATTTAAGAAACGATACTTACAGGATGAATCCATTCCCCAAAAGCTATATGGCATTGAAATAGACGGTGATATCAAAGGCACCGTCTCATATTATTGGGAGAATGAACGTACACGTTGGCTTGAATGCGGCATTATCATTTATGACTCACGCTTTTGGAGCGGGGGCATTGGGACAAAGGCGTTAAATCTATGGATTGATCTATTATTTACGCATATTGATATCCCTCGAATTGGTCTAACTACTTGGTCAGGGAATGAACGGATGATGCGGTGCGCAGAGAAATGCGGATTTGTCCTTGAGGGGAGACTGAGAAAGGTCCGTTATTATCAAGGAGAGTATTATGACTCTATGCGCTACGGAATGCTGAGAGACGAATGGCGAAGCCTTCCGCGCAATATCCTCTGAATCATTATTTTTTCAGGACAAAAGTATCATATAATGGAATAAACTGAAGAAGAAGGGTGGCAGATGAATGTGGGCTGGATAACTGGATGGTTTGTTTCTATTTTAGTCGCAATCTATCTATTTATAGATGCACCAAAACATGGGAAAAATAAATGGTTATGGTCTATTTTAGGTCTTTTATTCGGGCTCTTTGCATTTGGGATCTACCTCATCAAAACAGGAAGAAAAGGATTGGGCTGGACAGTTCTGATCGTGTCCATCATCATCTATTCTATTGTTATACTAGTCTTTGTCTTTTACTTCCTGTTGCTGATCTTCGGATACTCAAACGCATCATAGAGAGCGCGTATACATAAGGGGGAGTTTAATCTTGAGAATAACGGGTCTATTCGTTTCACTTGCTGTGGCCATCTATTTATGGTTTGATGCGCCAAAGCACAACAAAGACAAATGGCTGTGGGCTATTTTAGGCGTGCTATTTAGTACCATCGTACTCGGTATTTATTTGATCAAGACAGAGAGGAAGGGGCTGGGCTGGACGATCTTGATTTTAACCATCTTGTTTTATCTCATGCTGCTCATCTCTGTTTTGATCGGTGTTATTCTTTTTTATCAGGTAAGTCCTTCATGAAGAAGGGCTTTTTTCTTTTACCTTTTGAGCCGGCACACCTGCGATGACGATCTGCTCTTCATGAAAGGAACGATTCACTACGGCATTTGCTCCAATTGAAATATGATTCGCAATATAAATGTCCCCAAAAAGCTTAGCGCCGGGGCCAATCCATACGTGATCACCAATAATTGGTACATCCTTTTCGGAATGGTTTTGGCCAATGTTCACCCCTTGATGAATATCACAAAATGCCCCGATTTTTGCGTGCCTGTTCACAATTAAGAGCCCGGTATGATTGATTCTAAGGCCGGGGCCAAAGACGCCAATCGGAATATCAAAGCCAAGCTGCATGCCTTTCTTTTTATGTAAATAACGATAAAACCATTTGCGGAGTAGAGCGCTGCTATTAGAATAGTATTCATATTTTCGTAAATACCTTTGATATTTCCATATATCATCCCCAAACCACTTTGGCCTTCTGCGTGTGATCGCTAATGCTTTCTTATCTTGCGTTAAGTAGTGGTGAAGATCGTGCTTTGTTAAAATCATCAAATTCCCCTCCATCCCCTTATGTTTCAGAGAAATTATACCACCAGAACCATTTATATCAAGAAAAAATGGTGTGATTTCTTCAATTTTCTACCTTCATTTCATCCGAATTTCTGCATAAAATGAGTGTTTAGAGTCGAATAGAACAAAAGAACCAGGAAAAATGATTTGTAATTTTTTTCAATATTCATCCGCCTCATACGTTCCATCTCCTTATGGCAGTAGATGTTTGTAAAAATTACTCGAAAATACTCATTAAAAAGAGAATATTGCATTCATATGCTTTTAGAATCATCTTTTTGAATACAATTGACTTTCATATCTAAAATCCTCTAGGCTAGTAAATGAAAATGATAATCTTTATCAATTGGAGGAGTGTTTTATTATGTCCATCAAAACCGTTTCTAAAAATCAGCAATTTTTAGAGCAGCAAAGTCAAAGAGAATCTAATGCAAGGTCTTACCCGAGACGGTTCCCATTAGCCATGCAAAAAGCCGAGGGTATGATCGTGACAGATGCGGATGGCAGAGAGTTTTATGACTGTCTGGCAGGCGCAGGAACACTTGCACTTGGTCACAATCATCCGGTTGTTATAGAAGCTATTGAACGTATGCTTCATGAAAAAAGACCATTGCATACGTTGGACATAACCTCAGAAATTAAAGAAGAATTTGTGAATGAAATTTTTTCTCACCTGCCAGAAGAGTTTGCAAAGAGAGCCAAAATTCAATTTTGTGGACCAACTGGCGGTGATGCCATAGAAGCAGCGATTAAATTAGTCAAGACAGCGACAGGAAATCGTTCCATTCTTTCTTTCCACGGTGCTTATCACGGTGCGACACATGGCACGATGTCATTAAGCGGGAATTTGTCTCCAAAGGAAAGAGTGCAAGGGTTAATTCCAGATGTGCATTTCATGCCTTATCCATATGAATATCGCTGCCCATTTGGAATTGGTGGGAAAGATTCACACCGCATTTCCAGCTCTTATATTGAGCGTGTATTAAATGATCCTGAAAGTGGTATTCTTCCGCCAGCAGGTATGATCTTCGAAGCAGTGCAAGGTGAGGGAGGCTCAATTCCAGCATCTATTGAATGGATGAAAGAAATGAGAAGAATCACAAATGAAAAAGGCATTCCACTCATTATCGATGAGGTTCAATCAGGCATTGGCCGAACAGGTAAGATGTTTGCCTTTGAACATGCGGGAATTGTGCCAGACGTCATTGTATTATCTAAAGCCATTGGTGGAAGCCTGCCGCTTTCAGTTGTGATTTATGATAAAGATTTGGATCAATGGAATCCAGGTGCACACATTGGCACATTTAGAGGGAATCAAATGGCGATGGCCGCAGGAACCGCAACGCTTAAATTTATAAAAGAAAACAATCTGCTTGATCATGTAGACCAGTTAGGGGATCGCATGCAGGCTTATCTAAAAGACATTCAAGAAAATGTACCTGCTATTGGTGATGTTCGAGGAAGAGGATTAATGATTGGTGCTGAAATAGTTAATCCAAATGAGAAGCAGGATGTGGATGGAAGTTATCCAGCAAATCCTGAGCTAGCCAGTCTCATTCAAAAGAATTGCTTCGATAAAGGCTTAATTGTAGAGACAGGAGGCCGTTTCGGAAGCGTCATTCGATTCTTACCGCCATTGATTATGACTGAAGAGCAGCTTGAACAAGTCATCGCTATTTTTAAAGAGGCCGTTTACGATGCAATCAACTAAGGCTTCTGTTGATTCATTATTTATCAATCATAGCCAGCTTGGAAGAAAGTCCTTCCAAGCGGCTCTTCATACATCTATCGACAGCCTGCTGGATCAGTGGCAAAAAGACCAAGGCCCATACAGCGGAATATTGCCTGGGAAATTAGCGGCTAGTGTCGAATCATTATTTCAGTTTCAACCGTCTGGCGAATCAATGGAATCAGTTTTTCAAGATATAAAGCAGCACCTTTTGCCGCATCTCGTTGATGTATCGCATCCTAAATGTTTGGCACATTTGCATTGCCCGCCGCTTATACCTGCACTTGCCGCAGAGGTGATAGTAAGTTCATTTAACCAATCTATGGATTCCTTCGATCAAAGCGGTATTGCATCTTTGGTGGAGGAGGAAATTCTAAAGTGGCTATGTGCGAAGTTTTCTTATGGAAATCTAGCAGATGGGACATTTACGAGCGGTGGAACCCAATCTAACTACATGGGGCTGCTTCTTGCAAGAGATGCATTTTGTGAAAACACATGGCAATGGAATGTTCAGCAGAAAGGCTTGCCGAGTGAGGCGCACCGCATGAGAATTCTTTGTTCTAAGAATGCACACTTCACTGTGAAGAAATCTGCATCCCAGCTAGGCTTAGGGGAGCAGGCAGTCGTTCTAGTAGAAACGGATGAGCATCACCGTATGGACCTCAATGATTTGAAGAAGAAACTTGTCAGGTTAAAGGAACAGGATCTCCTGCCTTTTGCGGTAGTGGCAACTTGCGGGACAACTGATTTTGGCAGTATTGACCCGGTTCGAGATGTGTATGACATCGTCAAGCCATACGGTTTATGGATTCATGCAGATGCTGCCTACGGCGGAGCGCTTGTATTAAGCGAAACCTACGGGTGTAAATTAGACGGTATTGAGCTTGCTGATTCAATCACGATCGACTTCCACAAACTATTTTATCAACCGATCTCCTGCGGGGCATTTTTGCTGAAGGATAAAAGACATTTTGGTTTGATCAATTATCATGCAGATTATCTCAACCCAAAGGAAGATGAACTGGATGGAATTCTACATCTCGTCAATAAATCTGTCCAAACGACGCGACGTTTTGACGCACTGAAATTGCTTCTTTCTCTTCGTCTGATTGGGGAGGAAGGGTTTGGTGACATCATTGACCATACCATTGATTTTGCGAAGGATGTGGCCGCGCTTATAGAGAGAAAAGATCACCTTGAAGTGATCAATCCTGAGCCAGAAATCAATGCAGTTGTGTTTCGATTTAAGAATGATCAACGAACGGATGACATCAATAAAATCATTCATCGAACGCTGTTCAAATCAGGAACGGCTGTCATTGCGAAAACAGTGGTGGATGGTCAAACATGCTTAAAATTCACTTTGTTAAATCCGAGAACGACAATCACACATATTGAGGAAATCCTTTCTGACATCGTTGATATCGGGATCGCTCATATTCAATCCGGGAGGGTACTACGTTGAGTCAATATAAACAAATGGCTGAAAATGCAACTATGCAAAGCTTTTTAAACTGTTTTTTACGTGAAACAGGAATCGATCGATCTGCAAAAAAAGAGACAAAAGCAGATGGTTCGCTTGTATTCGTGGCAAAACTAGCAAAGCAAGACCTTGAGCTTGTGATTCCGATCCGATATTTTTCATCTGTAGGCCGCCATCTCTTTGATTTTCCGATTCGCTTTCGTCCGCATGGAAGCGAGCAAGAGGGAACGATCGTCGATTACACGACACTTGTTGCTTTATGTTCAAAGGAGCTTCTCATTGCATATGGCCGCACAGATGCAGAGGATGAATTCATGCTTCGCATCATTTTAAGCTGCCGAAATATTGAACGATTCTTAAAGGAGAGAGAAAGTGATCAAGCTGCTTTATCTCAAGCTGATTTTGAGTACATCGAGGCTGAGCAGTCACTTCTCCTTGGACATTTAACACATCCTACACCAAAAAGCAGACAAGGGATGACAGAAGAAGAGGAAGCTGTCTATTCTCCTGAGCTGAAAGGAGCTTTTCAGCTTCATTACTTTAAAGCGCATCATTCGATTGTGCTTCAGGATTCGTCTATTTCACAATCTGCGGCAAGCCTCATGTTAGAAGAACTTTCGCGTCAGGTACCAGAAGAAACAGAGAGACTGAATATGCTAACAGAAAACGGAGAATATGTGCTCATTCCAATTCATCCGCTGCAAGTCAAAGTGGTCATGGAGAAGGCATTTGTGAAGCGATATATAGAGGAAGGGAAACTGACTTATTTAGGACCGCTGGGATCTGAATACACAGCGACCTCATCCTTTAGAACGGTCTATCAAAAGGATTCTGCTTATATGCTCAAATTCTCTGTTCCTGTGAAAATTACAAACTCTTTACGTATCAACAAACAAAAGGAACTGGATCGCGGAGTTGAGATGTCCCGCATCTTAAAAACAGAATTAGGCGTTTCTTTATATGAAAAATTCTCTGGATTCCGTGTCATTGAAGATCCAGCATATCTCTCTATTCGAGGAGATGAAGCGGAATCTGGCTTTGAAGTGGTCATTCGTCAAAATCCATTCTTGCATCGTGAAAAAGGCGCAAGCTTAATTGCGGGGCTATGTCAGGATCATGCGTACGGAGGAAAATCGAGATTAGCAGGAATTATTCATAAACTTGCAGACATAGAAGGCCGGTCAACGGAAGCGGTCAGCCAAGATTGGTTTAAACAATATTTAACCATTTCGTTAAAGCCGATGCTCTGGCTGTTTGAAACGTATGGTCTTGCACTCGAGGCCCATCAGCAAAATGCTGTTGTGCAAATGAAGGATGGTTATCCAGAGACCTTCTATTACCGTGACAACCAAGGCTACTATTATAGTGAATCGAAAAAGGATAAGCTCGCAAATCTAGTTCAAAACTTGAGCGTGAGAAGTGAAACCATTTGTGCGGATGATGTAGCCGTTGAGAGACTTCGTTATTATTTCTTCTTTAATCATTTATTTGGTCTTATTAATGGTTTTGGCACGGAAGGATTAGCAAAAGAAGAAGACTTGCTGGCTCTCGTGAGAGATACATTGCTCGCTCATGAGGAGACGTACGGAGCATCTGATCTGACTAACAGCCTTCTCCGTTCAAAAGAACTTCCTTCAAAAGCGAATTTGCTGACACGATTTGAAGATATGGATGAGCTGACCGGATCTCTGGAAACACAATCTCGTTACACGGCTGTCTTGAATCCGCTCTTTTTACATAAGGAGGCGCTGATTGGATGAGGCATCGCATTAGGTTTATTCGTGCTGAATATGAAAGAGATGTCCAGCTTGTCCATAAGTGGATGCAAGAAGAGTACGTTCATCCATTTTGGCATTTGAATATTCCGTTTCCTGCTTTTGAAAAGCATTTTTATCAGGCCATACATGATCCGCATCAAACCCTTTATTTAGGCACGATTGATGGGACACCAATGAGTTATTTTGAGGCTTATAACGTCAAAGGGGATATCATTGAATCCTACTATGAACCTTCTCCGCATGATCAAGGCATCCACCTGTTAATAGGGGAGCCGGATTATGTGGGAAAAGGATTTGCTGCGCCGCTCCTTCAGGCAATGACAGCATTTCAATTTGAGCAGAACAAACGAACAGAAAAAATCGTCGCTGAGCCGGATATTCGCAATGAAAAAATGATTCATGTATTTGAAAAATGCGGCTTCGAACGTGTAAAACCAGTCACTTTACCCGATAAAACAGGTCTTTTGATGTTTTGTGATCGAGAACGATTCGAAAGGAAGTATAACCATGACGCGGTTCAACAGGCAAAATAATGTAGTGGATGTAATTGGGATCGGCATTGGCCCGTTTAACCTGGGGCTTGCCGCATTATCTGAAGAGGTAAATGAAATCAATGCTTTGTTTTTTGAAAGAAGTGAAGCCTTTCACTGGCACCCAGGGATGCTCATTGAAGGGACAACACTGCAAGTCCCATTTTTAGCGGACCTTGTCAGCATGGCAGATGTGAAAAGCAAATATAGCTTTCTCAACTATTTGCAGGAACAAAACCGTTTGTATTCATTTTACTTTCTAGAAGACTTCCATATCCCGCGCAAGGAATACAGTCATTATTGCCGCTGGGTCGCTGACCAGTTAGACTCTTGCCGATTTGGCATGAACGTCGAATCTGTCTCACTGATCGAAAAGGCAGGGGAAAAGCGGTATGAAGTGCATGTCCGTCATGTAAAGGATCAAACTGTAGAGGTGTTTGAAAGCAAACATCTCGTCTTAGGAATTGGCACGCAGCCGGCGATACCCGCATCGCTCCAGCCAGCTTTAGGAGAGAAGGTTTTTCACTCAGCTGACTATTTAAAACGAAAGAAAGAGGGCTGCTTCAAAGGGAAATCTGTGACAGTTATCGGATCTGGTCAAAGTGCGGCAGAAGTGTTTTATGACATTTTATTAGATGATGAAGCGAAGGATATTCACTGGTTCACACGGTCAAAAGGATTTTTCCCAATGGAATATTCAAACCTTGGACTTGAGTATTTCTCCCCTGACTATATTGATTTCTTTTATGAGCTTCCGCAAACAAAAAAAGATGCGTTATTAAAACAGCAAGATTTGCTGTATAAAGGCATCAGTTCGGCGATGATTCGTGATATTTATCATTTGCTTTATGAACGTTCGGCCTGCGGAAAGCAGCTGAACACAGTGCTCCAAGCCATGACGGAGGTCAACTTAATTGAGGAAACAACAGGCGGATTATCACTTTCCTGCACACAATGGGTCAAGGAAGAATCCTTTACACATGAGACAGATATTGTCGTATTGGCGACTGGCTACCAATCCGTTCTGCCGCCATTTATCAACCCTATTTCTCATCACATTCAATGGGATGATCAAGGACGTTTCCAAGTTGAACGTGAATATCGTTTGAAAACAAATACGATGGGTGAAAATGATATTTTTGTACAAAATGCAGAGCTTCATACACATGGGGTCGGCGCTCCAGATTTGGGACTGGGGGCTTATCGAAACAGTGTGATCATCAATGAACTTGCTCGTCAAACCGTGTATCCACTTTATCAAAAGCACGTCTTCCAGACATTTGGTACACACAAGAACGCACACACATTTGAAGAAATCAAAAGTTAAGGAGGATGAAGCGATGAGTGTACAAGATGAATTGAAAAAAGCGGTGAATCCTGCTGCTTGGAAAAAGGCAAACCAGCGAATGGTGGCAAAAATGCTGTCTGAATACATGTATGAGGACATGCTTCATCCTGTAGAACTGGATTGTAAGGATGGCATCGCGCAGTATGAATTAATCATTCATGAACATAAGAAATATCGTTATCTGGCAAAACCTCGATTGTTTGATAGTTTTGATACAATCGCTGAATCAATTGAGTGCTGTCAAGATGGAAAATGGTCAAAGGATGTCAGTGCCATTGTGTTTTTACTAGACATCCAGCCGATCATTCCAATGTCCTCTGACACAACAGGCCATCTAATCAAAGAGCTTCACCATACTTTGTTAGCCGATGTCCATTTGCTGTCGAAAAAAGCACTTCGTGCGGATGAGCTAACAGATACGGATTATGCATGGATTGAAGGAGAAATGACAGGCCATCCTTGGATTGTGTATAACAAAGGGCGTATAGGATTCAGCTACGATGATTACTTAGCCTATGCACCAGAACGTCAAGAATGTGTGCAGCTGTCTTGGATTGCTGTACATAGAGAGCTTGCGACATTCCATGCAGTTGATCATGAAAACTATGAGCAGGTGATCGCTAAAGAGTTAGATGAAGTCACGATTCGTCAATTTCAGCGCGTGTTAAAGGATGAAGGACTGAATGCGGCTGACTATTATATGATGCCTGTTCATCAGTGGCAGTGGACGCATATGATTATTCAGCATTTCCCGGAAGATTTGGCCTTGCGCCGGATTGTGTATTTGGGAGAGGGGCTGGATCAATATATCCCGCAGCAGTCGATCAGAACCTTTACAAATATCTCAAACAAAGGCAAGCATCATATTAAACTGCCAATGAGTATTTTAAATACGCTCGTGTACCGTGGACTCCCATCAGAACGTACGGTCATTGCCCCGCGCATTACAGCGCATATTAAAGGGATTGCTGATCAAGATTCATTTTTATCTGATGTGTGCCGCGTCATTTTACCAGGTGAGAATGCAAGTATCAATGTCGATCATCCATACTACAGCAAACTGCCTGGTGCGCCGTATCAATATCTTGAGATGCTCGGTGTCATTTTTAGAGAAAGCATTTATACGTACTTAGATGAAGGGGAGAGCCCTGTTACACTTGCGGCACTCACTTATGAGGATCATGAAGGAGAGCCGTATATCAAGCAGCTGATTGAAAAATCAGGTCTCTCAGCAAAAGAATGGATGGCGAAGTTTTTCCATGTCGTGATGCCGCCGCTGCTGCACTTCATGTATCAATACGGCACAGTCTTTTCACCGCATGGTCAAAATACGATTCTTGTGTTGAAAAATCATCAGCCGCATCGTTTGGCGATCAAAGATTTCGTTGATGATGTAAATATAAGTGACCAGCCGCTGCCTGAATTAGCTTCACTAGAAGAAGATTTAAAAGAAGTGCTGCGCAGTGAGCCGCCAGAAGGTTTAGTACAATTTATCTTTACAGGATTATTTATTTGTAACCTGCGCTACGTATCCAATGTGTTAGACAATCATCAGCTGTTAGATGAAACGACTCTTTGGCGCTTGCTTGCAGAAGAAATTCAGCTTTATCAAAAGCAATTCCCGCAGCTGAAAGACCGTTTTGAATTATTTGATCTATTCCAGCCGAAGCTGACAAAGCTTTGCTTAAATCGTAATCGAATGATTGATTATGGCTATGGAGATGGAGATGACCGCCCGCATGCATCAGAGCATGGGAAGGTCACAAATGCACTCGCTCATGTTCTTGCGTCAGTTGGAGAGAAGTAATATAAAAGCTGTAGACATCAAGTGTCTACAGCTTTTTTGTTTTTTAAGAAAATGCTTGAGAGGCAAGGAAATAGAAAAGGGCGTGATCATTTAGTTTTTCTTTCCCGCGAATCATCATAAAATGGGCTACGTTCGTTTTCGTAAATCCTGTTTCCACAAGTGTTTCATGCAGGCGTTCAGCAGTTTCTTCCTGCATATCTATACGAATTGCACCTGAATAAGACGAGATGAGTGATTGGATGAGCGAGAGAGCGGTTTGTTCATCGTTTGCTGTAAGCGGTCCAATCATTAGATTAGCAGGGGTTTCGACGCCAAACGCAAAACCGGTTGTTTCATGATGTTCATTCTGTGCAATCATTCGGAATGCTGCCCGGTGCATCCGATTTTTTAAAAAGCTTGATCGATTGGCTCCTGCTCCTTTTGCGTCAAGTGTTTCAATAGACGGGAGATGAGTTTCATCAGCGGGAGACAGATGAATCTTATCTGACACCTGAAGCGCATAAGGATTTGTTTTCTGTGCTTTGTATGTATGAATGTAGCCGGCCGTTTGAAATCCGATTTTTTCGTAAACGGGCTGTCCTTGTACAGTAGCGGTTAAAACGACAGGAACGCTTTGATCGCTTCGGCGAAGCAGGGTGTCAATCATTTTCCTTGCAAGTCCTAAGCCGCGATGCGTCTCAGATACAATGACAGCACCAATTGATGCTGCTTTATCATATTGGAAAAGTCCCGCACATGAGATGACTTGTCCATCCGTTGTTGAAAAACCTGTAAAATATCCGTTTGTTAAAAGAGATGTAAGCTCTTCCGCATTGTAATCAGGCCAGTCGACCTCTTTTGATAATGCGATAAGATCGGGTATGTCATCAAGTGTTAATGTTCGTTGTACAACGTTTTCCAATTCACGCAACTCCTTCTTAGCTGAATTCATCTATATGTATCGTATCATAAGAAGGCATAAGAAAAAGGAAAAGGGAGATCCTTTTCCACTCAACGTGTAGACAAACCCTCGCATTCGTTGTCAAGGCTGCAAAGGTTTTCTATCACGCTGAAAAAAAGAGAAAGGGCTAAAATAAAGATTACTTTAGCCCTTTGTCCTTTTAATAATTCAAGTCTCGGTTGTATTCATATTCAAAGGTGAGCTGTAAGTTTTTAATCGACACTACACCGACTTTGATTAATCGCCCGCCGATAAACTGAGGGACCTCTATCGCGTTGAAAGAAACAAAAAAGCGGTCTTTTGCTGGAACCTGGCTTGTTTTATAGGAAGAGATGTCGACCTTTTGGCCGTTCCAAGGTACATTCACTGCTCCGCCTTTAAGGGAAGAAACGGTGAAGACATAATTGTGCGCGTTTGTACTGCCTTTATCAGCTTCTAATGAAAGACCAGTCACGACAGCATCCTGCGGCAGGCTGCTTAAATCAAAATTAGAATTTGGAGAACCGGCTTCATTGAAACTATTAAGTGTGGCTGGTGACCCATATCGTTTGAGTGTTGCTTTTTCAATGCTTTTGTCAAAGACAATGCGGTACGTTTTATCTTCTTCATTTAACAATTGTTTAGGCTTAACCGCTAAATAATAATCCGTACTGGCGGCAATTTTCGGCATATGAATAATCTCGTTTTGGTTGTAAGTCCGCACAGAAGAAGACACAAGTGCGCCGTTCTTATTGTAAAGATAGAGATCAAAATCATTTCCTGACTTTACATTCACAAGTTTAATAGAAAAACGGCCATCCGCACCATCAAATTTGGAGCTGGTGAAATGGTAAAAGTCGACATCATTTGTAGAAGAAATACTTCCCTCATGATATAAATAAGATTTATTCAAATAAAGGGAAGGCTGTAGGAGCTGAGCTTTTTCCATCGTATCATTGTTGGCATAATCGCTGTCTGGATATAGGTGCTCCAATTCTTCTGTATAATTTTTTGTTTGTTTCGTAGATGCTTCACTTGCTTGTGCAGGTGATTGGAAGAGAGAGGCAGCGATGAAGAGGCCGGCAAGCAGTAAAACCCCCATTTTCTTTTTGAACATAACAAACATCTCCTTTTCAGTTTCTTTCATTTATATTATCGGATCATTATTCCTAAAATTGATATTTATTCCATTTTTATATCAAAAAAGAACCCCCAATGATGGAGGTTCTAGTATTAATGAACATTAAAATATCGAGCTTCAGGGTGGGAAACGACGATCGCTGAAACAGATGCTTCCGGTTCCATCATGAATCCTTCTGTCAGATGGATGCCGATTTTTTCGGGCTGAAGCAGCTTGAACAGCTTTTCTTGGTCTTCAAGATTTGGACACGCTGGATAACCAAAGGAATAGCGCTGCCCTTGATATTTCGCCTGGAATCGTTTGTCCATTGTGAAATCGACTGGGTCAGGGAAGCCCCATTTGTCACGAATCACTTGGTGTGTTCTTTCAGCTAATCCTTCTGCAAGCTCAAGCGCCAGAGCTTGGACAGTATGCATTTTTAAATAATCCCCTTCCTGCTTAAGTTGCTGCGCGACTTCACGTATACGCGCTCCGGCTGTGACGGCAAATAAGGCAATATAATCTTTCTCGTTTTCATCACTTTTCCGTACATAATCAGATATGGAGCGGTACGGGAGCTTCTCCTGCCTTGGAAATTGGAACGTTTCAATGATGCGGTCAGGCTCTTCGGGATCATAAATATGCAAATCATTTCCGTCTGAATTGGCAGGGAAGAATTGATAGACAAATGCAGGTGCAAACCAGTTTTTCTCTCTGCCTTCATTTAGAAGATCCGTGACAAGCTGTTTTAATTCCAATGCTTTTGGGTGCTGTTCAGCTAATAAGGTTTTGACCTTTCCCTTTAAACCGAGATGATGACCAATGAGCATTTGTTCATTCACATAAGGCATAATATGATGCAAATCGATGTCCTTCACATAATGGCGTGCGGTATTTTCTGGTGTAAATACCGGTGCCTGCGGGAGTGCTGCGCGTTTTTCTAGTAGTTCAATGACAGCTTTCGGCTGCTTTCCTTCTTTCTCCTTGAAAGGTGCTGCTGGCTCCTCTTGCGGCTTTGTTTGAAATTGAAGAGGATTCGCTTTTAACTCATTGGCTAATGACAGTCCGTCCATAGCATCTTTTGCATAAAGAACAGGTCCATCATAATGAGGCGAAATTTTCATTTTAGTAAATTTACGAGAAAGGGCAGCACCCCCGACCAAAATAGGAACAGAAATGTTTGCTTTTTGTAAATCCTGAGCGGTTAGTACCATTTGCTGGGCGGACTTTACAAGTAAGCCTGATAACCCGATCATATCTGGTTTTTCCTTTTGCACAGCTTCAATCAATGTTTGAGGTGTCACCTTGATGCCGAGGTCGACCACTTGAAAGCCGTTATTGCTCAAAATGATGTCGACAAGGTTTTTCCCGATATCATGGACATCTCCTTTTACGGTCGCAAGTAGAATCTTTCCTTTCCCGCTCGCATGCTGCTTTTCCATATATTGCTCAAGAAACGAAACAGATGCTTTCATGACCTCAGCCGATTGAAGCACTTCGGCTACAATCAGTTCGTTTTGATTAAAAAGACGACCAACTTCAGCCATTCCCTGCATTAATGGACCATTGATGATATGAAGCGGCGATTCATATTGCTTCAAAGCAAGGGAAAGATCATCGATGAGCCCTTCTTTCGTTCCTTCGACGACGTAGAGCGCCAGCCTTTCATCAAGTGATAAGGAGACCTTTGGTTTTTTCTCCGTTTTCTTTTTGCCGCGGTAAAATTGGGTGAATTCAGCCAGTGTTTGATCATTTGTTTCATAAAGCAAGGTTTCAGCTAGTTTGATTTCTTCCTTTGGAATGGAAGCGAAGCGTTCAAGCTTTTCTGTATTTACAATGGCATAGTCAAGTCCTGCTTGCACGCAATGATATAAATAGACAGCATTTAAGATTTCTCTGCCAACAGGCGGAAGTCCGAAAGATACGTTGCTGATGCCTAAAATGGTGAGGCACTCAGGCAGGGTTTCCTTGATCATTTTAATGCCTTTGATCGTTTCTTCAGCGGCGCCGATATATTGTTCGTCTCCAGTGCCTACTGGAAAGACAAGCGGATCAAAAATGATATCACTTGCGGGAATTCCATATTTCTTCGTTAGCAAATCGTGAGAACGTACAGCAATTTCAAGCTTTCGTTCTGCTGTCACGGCCATTCCTATTTCATCAATCGTGCCAACAACAAGTGCACCGCCATATAGCTTCACAAGAGGAAGAATCTCTTCAAAGCGTTCCTCGCCATCCTCAAGATTGATGGAATTGATGATGGCTTTCCCTTGAGAATAGGTGAGTGCCTTTTCAATCACGTGTTTATCTGTTGAATCAATGACAAAAGGGGCTTTGACCTTTTTCATGGCTTCTTGTAAAAAGCCTTCCATGTCTGCTGCCTCATCACGGTCTGGATCGGCGAGACACACATCAACGACGTGAGCGCCATTTTTCACTTGAGCACGAGCAATTTCTGCTGCTTCTTCAAACTTTTGTTCCGCAATGAGCCGTTTGAATTTACGAGAACCAATGACATTGGTCCGTTCGCCTACAAAAAGGGGACGCATCGAATCCTCATAAATAAGGGGCTCAATTCCTGATACTGTATGCTGCGGTGAATCGCGAGTGATAGGTCGCGGCTGAAGCTTGCGTACTTCATCTGACAATGCTTGAATATGCGCAGGTGTAGTTCCGCAGCAGCCGCCGACAATATTTAACCAGCCTTCCTTAGCAAAGGCGGCGATTTTCTTAGCAAGAGAAGCAGGGGATTCGTGATAATGACCTTCTTCATCTGGGAGTCCAGCATTCGGATAGCAGCTCACCGCTGACTTTGCGATGGAGGAGAGAGTCCGGATATGGTCTGTCATAAATTCTGGACCAGTTGCACAGTTAAGACCGACACTGATGGGTTTCATATGCTCAAGAGAGATATAAAAGGCTTCGATATCTTGACCAGCAAGGGTGGTACCCATTGGTTCAATCGTCCCTGATACCATGAGTGGTAATTGAATGCCCGTCTGCTGAAAGGCTTCTTGAATCCCTTTGAATCCAGCTTTTACATTCAGCATATCTTGGCTTGTTTCTAAAAGAAGGGCATCACACTTTCCGTCAATCAGAGCGCGGGCCTGCTCTTCATAGTTTCTGACGAGTTCACTGAAGGTTGTGCCGCCTGTTACAGATAATGTTTTTGTTGTCGGGCCCATTGCACCTACAACAAAACGAGGCTTTTCGGGTGTGGAGAAACGGTCAGCTTCTGCCTTTGCCAGCTGCGCAGCTCGAACATTGAGTTCATAGGCAAGATGGCCAAGCCCATATTCATCAAGGACGAGCTTTGTAGCGCCGAAGGTATTTGTTTCAATGAGATCGGCACTTGCTTCAAGGTACTCCCTATGGATCTTAGAGATGATGTGAGGGGCTGTCACATTCAAATACTCGTTACAGCCCTCATACTCTTCTCCGCCAAAGTCCTCTGCTGTCAGGTTGGCGTTTTGAATCATTGTGCCCATTGCCCCATCAAGGACGAGGATGCGTTTCTTGAGCTGTTCAGTGATAGTTGACATGGACGTTAGACTCCTTTTCTTTCTGATGGATGTAGGTGGTCAGTTCTGCTGTTAAATCTGATCGAAGGAAAGGAGTAATTAAATAAATGCCATTAAACAATTCGCAGGCTGTATCTAATAAAGAGCGGGCAATGGCTAAACCTTCTGCTCGCTGCTTTTCCTTATCCTCGCCAGCTTTGGCCATAATGTCACGAATAGAATCAGATAATTTGATGCCTGGAATTTCGTGATGGATAAACTCTGCATTTCGGCTGCTTGTTAACGGCATAATGCCGATATAAATCGGTTTATCCAAGTGGCGGCTTTCCTCATGAATTTTCACAAGCTGTTCCTCAGAATAAACAGGCTGTGAGATAAAATAATCAGCACCGTATTCTATTTTTTTCTCAAGACGTTTCACGGCTTTATCTATATGGCGCACATTTGGGTTAAAGGCACCAGCCACTGAAAAATTGGTCTTTTTGCCAAGGGGCTTTCCTGAGAAAGAAAGGCCTTCGTTAAACTGTTTGATGAGACGAATCAAATCAAAGGAGGTTAAATCATACACAGATGTTGCACCTGGGAAGTCTCCAATTTTAGATGGATCGCCTGTAATGGCTAAAATATCGGTTAATCCAAGGGTGTCGAGCCCCATTAAATGAGATTGAAGCCCAATCAAATTACGGTCGCGGCATGTGATATGAACAAGAGAACGCATATCAAGCTGCTGCTTTAATAATGCGCCGCAAGCGACATTGCTAATGCGCGGAGTCGCAAGAGAATTATCGGCTAACGTCAATGCATCAATGCCAGCATTCTTTAATTCATTTGCAGCAACGAGAAATTTTTCGAAGTTCAGCTTCTTCGGCGGATCAAGCTCTACGATAATCGAACGTTTTTTCACAGCCAGCTCATCAAGACCTGGTTCAGTGCGCTGGTCTTGGATTGAAATGATTTCTTCTTTTAACACTTTCACTTCTTTTTCAGTGATCGGCGCTAAATCTTTGACCGCTTCAGCCATTGCGCTAATATGCTGGGGCGTTGTTCCGCAGCAGCCTCCGATAATACGTGCGCCCTGATTTCTAAATTCAAGTGCACTTTTTCGGAAATAATCATTATCTGTATCATAGACGAGTCTGCCTGCTTCAAGAGAGGGGAGACTGCTGTTAGGATAGACAGATAAATGTGAATTTTCCAAAAGTGGAACGCCTTCGAGTGCCTGAATCATGTGATAAGGGCCCAGCCTGCAGTTGATGCCGACGACATCTGCACCAAGAGTTGATAACTCAGATAAACCATCACTCAGCGGGGTACCATCCTGCAAGACTCCTTGTTCATGCATAGAGACGTTCATGACAATCGGAAGAGTCGTTTCTTTGCGGGCAATTTGGAGAACAGCCTTCGCTTCTTCTATGTCATAATACGTTTCAAGCAACAATCCGTCAGGTTCTTCATTTAATAGGATGTACAGCTGCTCTCTAAAGCTTCGTTTGATTTCTTCTATAGAGTAGGCATTTTTGTTAAACGTTCGAATACCGCCAATTGTTCCGAGTACATAAGCAGAGCCTGCGGCTGCTTTTGCAATTTGTACCGCTTTTGTATTGATGCGTTTCGTTTCTTCCTCTAAGCCGTAGCGGGATAGTTTAATATAATTCGCACCGTATGTGTTCGTTTGGATGATGTCAGCGCCTGCCTGCACATATGCTTCGTGCACGCGTTTCACTTCATCCTCTTTCGATAAATTTAATTCTTCAAAGCAGCGGTCAATGCCGTAAGAGTATAAAAGTGTTCCCATCGCTCCGTCAGCAATCAGTACGCGGTTTTCTAAGTCTTGTAATAGGCCCATTGTATTCCTCCTTATTTCTATGTAACAAAAAAAGCCTTCTGATAAGAAGAAGACTTTTTGGCTGTATCGTAATTCTTCTCCTTATCTTCCAAGCAGTTGCTTGCTGGATTTAGCACCTTGGTCATAGAAAATAGATTTCTACTACACCGGTTGCTGAGGCTTCACAGGGCCAGTCCCTCTGCCTCTCTTGATAAGAAAGCAATATGAACATGTCAATGAATTGAACTTCCATCAACTGTAACGAAAAATGGAGAAATAATCAATGGAAAATTTGAAATTTATCGAAAATTTATAAATTGGACATCAATCGGCAAATCAGCCTTGCGCATAAGAGAAATCACCTCTTGTAAATCATCTTTATTTTTCCCTGTCACACGCACTTGGTCATCCTGAAATTGTGATTTCACTTTAATGCCAGATTGCTTGATGAGGGCGTTGATCTTTTTGGCGTTGTCTTGATCAATCCCGCTTATCAGCTTCGCACGCTGGCGTACTGTACCGCCAAGGGCATGCTCGGTTTTTCCATAATCGATATTTTTAGTTGGAACATTTCGTTTGATCAGCTTTGTCACAAGCACATCTTTTAGCTGCTCAAGTTTGAAGTCATCATCAGAGATGAGAACGAGCTCTTCTTTTTCGAGAGAAATATCACTTTTACTTCCTTTAAAATCATAACGGTTTTTAATTTCTTTCAGTGCTGCTTGAACAGCGTTTTGCACCTCAGGCAGTTCAACCTTCGATACAATGTCAAATGAGCTTTCTTTTGCCATAGCACATGACCTCCAAGTATTGATATTGCGTCTATTTTATCATGCCAATAGGAGAAGAAGAAACTTTATCGAAGAGATGAGCCAAAGAGTTCAGCCGGCTGCGGTATAAATCGTGTCCAATTTGTCCACTTTAGCTAACAGAACTAGAGATGTTCATGCGGGGAGAAGTATAGTAGAATAGAGTGAATCAAAAGATGAACGAACGCTCTTTTATGGGCAGATAGGAAGGAAGAGAACATGAGACCAGGTGAGCAACTGACCTTGCAAATAGAGAACGAAATGGAATACGGCTACTTTTTGACAGACGGTGAAGATTCGGTCCTCTTACATCGCAGTGAAATGACAGAAGATATTGGTGACCGAGATGAAGTAGAGGTCTACTTATATGTAGATCATGAAGAAAGACTTGCTGCCACGATGAAAATACCTACAATTAACGCGAATACATACGACTGGGTAGAAGTCGTGGATGTGGTAGAAGACATGGGTGCATTTGTTGATGTTGGACTGTCAAAGGATGCACTTGTTGCAACAGAACACCTCCCGCCTTTTGAGGAAGCATGGCCGAAAAAAGGAGACAAACTCTACTGTATGCTGAAAGTCACAAGCTACGGCAGAATGTTCGCAAAACCAGCCACAGAAGATGTGATCAGTGAATTGTTTACTGAGGCACCAGAAACCTTAATGAACAAAGAAATCACTGGAACAATTTATCGCTTAATTGCGACAGGTTCTTTTATGCTGACAGATACAGGCGTGCGTGGGTTTATCCACCGCACGGAACGAAAGGAAGAGCCAAGATTAGGATCGACCGTTACAGGACGCGTCATTGCAGTGAAAGAGGATGGAACCGTAAACGTTTCTCTGCTTCCTAGAAAACAGGAGGCATTATCTGTCGATGCAGAAGAAATTTTAACCTATATGAGGACAAGAAACGGCGCTATGCCTTATGGAGACAAAAGTGATCCAGAGGATATCCGTGAAAGATTTCAAATGAGCAAGGCAGCCTTTAAAAGAGCACTAGGTCATCTCATGAAAAATGGTCTAGTTTACCAAAAAGAAGGCTGGACATACGAGAAAAAGTGAGCAACTGTAGGCAAACCCCGCATTCGTCCGCAGACTTGTGCACTAGACTTCAAAGGGTTTTCAAATCACGCTGAAAAGAAGAAAAAAGGATAAAATCATCATGATTTTATCCTTTTTTATATTTGTCTTAAATAATGGATTTTCTCTATGAAAAAAGTCATGAAAAACCTTCACTATACCATTGAAACAACGCCCCTCAAATCCGATAAAAAAGGAGTAAGGATGATAAAAGGAGTGTGTTTTTGGATGAAAGTGAAGATTTCATTACTTCTGATGGCAGCTATGCTTATGATGCTCGCCGCATGCGGTAATCAACAGGAGGGGGCGCCAAAATCAACTGCGAAGCATATTGGCGTTATGCTCACAGATGATGGTCTTGGTGATCAATCATTTAACGATTCATCATTTAAAGGATTAGAAAAAGCACGTGATGAGCTTGGCATTGAATTTGATTATAGAGAAATTGCAGAAACTGATACATATGAAAAAGGGCTGACAGAGCTCGTCAAAGAGGGCAATGATCTCATCATCGGTGTAGGTTTCAGTATGCAAGAAGACCTAGAAAAAGTCGCTAAGAAATATCCGAAGAAGCAGTTCTTGCTTATTGATGCCGTATCTGAGCTGAAAAATGTGACCTCTGTGACGTTTAAAGAAGAGCAAGGCAGCTATTTAGCGGGTGCGCTTGCTGCGATGACAACGAAAAGTGATGTCATTGGATTTGTTGGTGGTGTTGATGCAGATGTCATCCATCGTTTTGAAAAAGGATTTCAAAAAGGCGCCAAATCAGTCAATCCGAAAATCAAGATCTTATCCACCTATGCAGGCACATTTAGTGATGCAGGCAAGGGCGGTAAAATAGCCAAAGACATGATCAAAAAGAAAGCTGACGTTTTATATGCCGCAGCCGGCTATTCAGGTGTCGGCGTATTAAAAGAAGCGCAATCACAGGGCAAATATGCCATTGGAGTAGACAGCGATCAGTACTATACTGCTGAAAAAGCGGTCATTTCGTCTATGGTGAAAAAAGTCGATGAAGTGGTCTATCAATTCAGCGAACAGCTCGTGAAGAACAATGAAATGAAAAGCGGGCATGTTGTCTATGACTTAAGCAATGATGGAATCGATATGGCAAAAATCCGGGTTTTGAAAAATGCTGAGACATTGACTAAAAAATTAAATGGGCTGAAACAGACGCTTCTAAAAGAAGAGGGAGGCGCATCATGAGCTTACGCGTCAAGATTTTACTCAATTCACTTATCTCACTTCTTTTAGCAGTTGGCGTCATCGCCTTTATCATTGTCAGCATGACAAAAATCCAATCATCAAATGAGACAGATGTCCAAACCTTATTAAACGTACAAAAAACGAAGGCAGGCTTTGAAAGTGTCGAGCAAGCCATGACCAATTATTCGATGACACTCTCAGATGAACAGCTAGAGATCGTTCAAAACGATATTTCTAAAGCAAAAAAACAGCTGCAAACGTTAAACAAACATGCAGGAAATATGAACAAAGAGGCATTAACAAGGTTAAATTCAAAATATGACACGTGGATCAAAGAAGCAAACAATGCTATTGGTGAAAAAAACGCCTCGGATGCAAGACGTGTGGCAGCAAGAATTGATGGCGTTTTAAATGATGTGCATACGATGAATAAAAGAGCAGAAGAAGCGTATAAACAAAATCTTGAGGATGCAGCAGACAATGTGCAATGGATTATTACAAGTGCACTCGTCTCAGCCCTCACACTGATTGTCATTGCCGTCTTTTTGAATATTGGACTAACGCGATCCATCGTGACACCTATCAAATCATTATCCTACAGAGCAAAGCAGATCGCAGAAGGCAACCTTGCTGTGGAGCGGATGGATATTCAGCGTAAGGATGAAATCGGCGGCTTGAATGAATCCTTTAATCAAATGACAGATCAGCTGATTAGTCTGATTAAAGAAATCAGCAATGTCTCAAGCCGAGTAGAGACATTCTCGATCCACCTGAATGATGAAAACAAAAAGATGATGGAATCTGCGAATCAAGTATCTGTCTCAACAGATGAAATGGCAAATGGGTCACAAGCGATTTCAGAAGATCTCCAGCACGGCGTCAGCTTGATTGAGAAAATGGACCAGCATGGACGTAAAAATTCCGAACGCTCACAAACGGTCATCCGCAGTACAGAGGATGCCATCGAAGCAGTAGAAAGCGGAAAGCACACGTTAACAGAAACAAAAAAAGCGATTGAAAAAAATACACATGCCACGAGACAAATCGAAGAGTCAGCAGGAGAATTCACGCAATACGCCAGCGGAATCTCGGCCATGGCCAAAACGGTTTCTGACATTGCGGACCAAACAAACCTGCTTTCCTTAAACGCAGCCATTGAAGCGGCAAGAGCCGGCGAAGCTGGAAAAGGCTTTGCCGTTGTAGCAGATGAAATTCGTAAGCTTGCCGATGAATCGTCTAATGCAACAAGACAAATCTTTGACATGGTCAGCCATATTGAAAGAGGCATTCAATCCATTAGTCAAACTGTTCAAGAAGGGGTCAAGCTTTCATTTCAGCAGCAGGATGCGATGGACAAAACCTCACACTCCTTTGAAGATATAGAAACAAAAGCGCAGCATATTAAACAAGAAATGGCGGTCTTAAATGACCAAATTATGCAATCAACAGAACTTGGCGGACAAGTGCTGCACTCGATTGAAAATATTAGTGCAGTTGTAGAAGAAACAGCAGCTGGCAGCGAAGAAATTTCTGCCTCAGCCAATGAACAGCTGCAATCATTCCATCAAATGAACAAACAGGTCGAAGAATTGATGAGTATGACGGCGAGGTTAAATGAAACCGTCCAGCGATTTAAACTGTCATAAGAAAAGCACCCTTCCCGTGTTGTGTCAGGGAAGGGTGCTTTTTATGATCGTTTGCCTGTAAAAAAGATCGCAAGGGTACTAGGTCCAGAATGGGACCCAACAGCGGCACCGATGATCTGAATATCAATTTCCTTTGGATGAAATTCGTCTTCAATCAGTTGTTTCATGTCTTCTGCCAGTGCAGGATCATCACCATGACTAATGCCAACCGTTTGGTTCGACCAATCCGTTCCGCGTTCTTTCATTAGTTCAATAATGCGTTTCAGCAGCTTTTTACGTCCGCGGATTTTTTCTAGCGGGATGAGTTTTCCATCTTCGACATGTAATATGGGTTTAATGCTTAACAAACCGCCAACAAATGCGGACGCTTTACTGATTCTTCCGCCTCTTGCTAAATACGTTAAATCGTCTACAGTAAAAATATGTTGTAAAGATTCACAAAAATGCTTTACAGACGTTTCAATTTCTTGTATTGTATTTCCGTCAATGGCAAGTGATTGAGCGTGTTTGACAGCAAGCCCGTAGCCGAGTGAAGCGCATTTAGAATCAATGATTCGTAAATCAAAATCAGGGTATTCTTCCTTCACTTCATTTGCCATCATCACAGCTGTCTGATATGTACCTGAAAGCTCTGATGAAAAAGCGACATAGATGGCAGATGTATGGGTTTGAGCGGCAGAAACAAACGTTTCCTTGATTCGGTTTGGTGAAGCCTGTGATGTTTTTGGACTGGCTCCTTGTCTCATCGCATCAAATACTTGTTTTGGTTCAATGGTGATCAAATCCTCAAATTCCTGCTCGCCAAGCAAGACGCGGAGCGGAATGAGCGTTATGTTATGTTCATCATAATAAGAAAGAGGCAGATCAGCAGCACTGTCTGCTATGATATGAACAGTCATATAAATCCCTTCTTTCTAAAAAAATAAGCCGTATTTTACATCTTTTTAGCCTAACTATATCATAGAAATCATCTTTTCGTGTTCAAATTCTAAATTTTAGGGAAAACCATAGAGAGAATGGTAAGTGGAGGAATGACAACATGTTCATTGGAGAAGCAAAAAAACTCATTGTCGTCGTTATTGGTGCATTACTCAATGCGATTGGACTAAATTTATTTTTAATCCCAGCTGACGTATATGCGAGCGGTTTTACAGGGGTAGCCCAGCTGTTATCCAGCTTAATCGATCAATATGCGCCATTTTATGTATCAACAGGGATTCTATTATTTATTTTAAACATTCCAGTCGGCATTTTAGGCTGGATGAAAGTTGGCCGTTCCTTTACTTTGTACAGCATCATTAGTGTTGCGCTGACGACCATTTTCCTCGGTATTTTACCAGAAACGAGTGTTTCCCACGATATTTTATTAAATGCTGTGTTTGGCGGTGTCATATCCGCAGTAGGGATTGGAATCACGCTCAAATACGGGGCATCGACAGGCGGACTCGACATTGTTGCTATGGTTTTAGCGAAATGGAAAGATAAACCAGTTGGCACGTATTTCTTCATTTTAAATGGAATCATCATTTTTACAGCAGGATTATTACAAGGTTGGGAGAAAGCATTATATACCCTTGTCACATTATATGTGACCACAAGGGTCATTGATGCCATCCATACAAGACATGAGAAGCTGACCGCGATGATTGTCACGAAGAAAGCAGATGAAATCAAAGAAGCCATTTATGGAAAAATGGTCAGAGGCATAACAACTGTACCTGCAAAAGGCGCATTCACCAACGAGCCAAAGGAAATGATGGTGATCGTTATTACAAGGTATGAACTGTATGAACTTGAACAAATTATTAAAGAAGTCGATCCAAAAGCCTTTACAAATATTGTGCAGACAACCAATATTCTTGGATTTTTCAGACGAGATTAAAAGGTGGGTAGCAGATGAAAAAAGGGTTGGTGCTTCTTCTCATTCTATTGCTTTTAGCCGCTTGTGGACAACAAAAAAAGGATGAACCAGACAAGGAGGTATCCGGTCAAATGGGAGAAAAAACGGTTGAGCTCACAGTAGACCCCGTCCAGAAAGGTTCTTCAGTTCAATTTAACATGTCACTGAAAAATGAATCAGATCGAGATATTGAATTTACCTTTAACACAAGCCAAAAATTCGAACTTAGTGTGTATGACGAAAACGGAAATGAACAATACCGCTATTCGAAAGACCGTATGTTCACACAGGCCATCCAATCTTTTGTACTGAAAAAAGGCGAGGCCTATGATTTTCAAGATACGTGGTCAAACGGTGTAAAGCCCGGAACGTACGAAGCAGTCGTTACGTTTAAAGGAAAAGCAGAAGGGCTGAAACAAATCACGGAGAAGAAAACGTTCCAAGTCAAATAAGTGCAGGAATTAGAAAAAGCTGTCCATCTAATGTGGACAGCTTTTTTATGTTAGAGATCATCAAGCAAGTCTTGGAAGGTATGCAGCTGGTTTCTTTCTGCATCTGTCGAATTGGCAAATGCAGACGATACGGCGTTTTTCGCCCGTTTCACTGCCTGCTGACGCTCTAACCCAGATGAAAATGAAGAAGTAAGAGCTTCTTCAGTAAACGATTTGGCTTGATCAAAAAGTTCGTTTCTCACAATGAACCTCCAGAAGCATCAGTCTTCATATTTCCTCTGTCTGACGCTTCTTCAAGTGTCGAACGATAAGGAAAGCGTGCGTCATGAAGACTGACTGAATCTTTACCTTGTTGTATAAAGCGTTTCGATTTGCTTCTTTTACCCATTCGGAATCCGCCCCTTTACACAAGCTGACAGGACAACCTGTCTAACGGTAGTATGCCCGCTTCCATCTGCTATGTATGAATGGAAAAATTAAAGCGAGAAGTAATTCGTTAGAAACTTTGCAATCCCATCTTGTTCATTCGTATCAGTGACTTCATTTGAGACACGTTTCACGGCATCAATTCCGTTGCCCATTGCCACACCGCATCCAGCAAATTCAAGCATTTCTAAATCATTGTCTTCATCTCCGAATGCGACAATCCGCTCCTTAGGAACGCCGTAATAATCACTGATCTTTTGCAGTCCAACGGCTTTGTTCATGCCAGTTTTAATGATTTCAATCACGTGCCACGGGGCAGCCCAGCGCCTGTGATCAATCACTTCTGCATGAACATCTGATAAATAGCTTCGAATGGCTCCGACGTCCTCTTCTTTTGCATGAATTAACACGCTCGTCACATTCTCCCCAAGGTTGTCCCTAAGGTCTCCAACGGTGACTTTGTTTGCATTCATATTAAATATATCAATGAGTTTTTCATCATGATAATGGAAATACAAATCGTCTAATACTTCAGCTAACACATTGTGCACTTTATACTCTTCACTAATGTCTACAAGCTGTTTGACCACTTGAAGATCAAGTGACGTATGAAATCTGCCCCATTTTTCATCAAGAGGATGATGGACAAACGCTCCGTTAAAATTCACAATGGGTGAATCAAGCTGTAATTGCTGATAATAAGGAGAGCTAGATCGAAATGGCCGGCCTGTAGATATACAGACGTGATGCCCGCTGTCTCTCACTTTTCGAATGACGTCAAGTGTATGCGCAGAAATGGTTTTATCATCTTTTAATAATGTGCCATCCAGGTCAAGTGCGATTAGATAAGGTTTAGTCTCCATAAAATCTCCTTTGATCTGTAAGTGATAGGAGGCAATTCATGTTAGCGCCTCTATCTATAGTGTATCTTTATCACATCTTTGTTGTCTACATGTTAAAATAAACAAAGACGGGAATGATAAAGGAGAATTCATAGGCTGTGATCACCATTGATGAGCAAATTACGCGCGATATTCCATTTTTACATATCGTAAAAGCTGAAAATAAAGACAAACCGCTGCCGCTTGTATTTTTTATTCACGGATTTACAAGTGCACGCGAGCATAATTTACACTTCGCCTTCCATTTGGCGGAAAAAGGCATGAGAGTCATTTTGCCTGACTGTGCTTATCATGGTGTAAGGTCAGAAAACCTCAGCTTAGAGGAACTGGCATCAAAGTTCTGGGAAATTGTCCTGAACGAAATTCGTGAAATCGATATACTCAAAACATACTTTCAAGAAAAACAATTGATTGAAGCTGATCTGATAGGCGTTGCGGGTACTTCCATGGGCGGCATCACCACCTTTGGTGCACTTGCCAAGCATGATTGGATCAAAGCCGCTGTCAGCTTGATGGGAAGTCCAAAATATACGACGTTTCTAAAAGCACAAATCATGGACATGCGTCACAAAGGGTTAATGAAAGATATTACAGACGAAGAGGTTCATCTGCAATTAGACGCCCTGCGCCCATATGATTTAACGCTGCAAACGGATCGATTAAACAAAAGACCGCTGTTATTCTGGCATGCAGAAAACGATCCTGTCGTCCCTTACCGGCACGCAAAATCTCTATATGATGAGTTAGCGGCTACACAATATAAGCAGGACCCGCATCTGATTCGTTTTATCACTGATGGACAAGCTGGACATAAGGTCTCAAGACAAGCGATGTTTGAAACGATTGATTGGTTTGTGACACATCTGAAAAGCACAAACGTTTAGTCAAAAGAAAAAGTACGTTATACTAATGGAAAAAGGAGTGGATATCATGGATGAAGCATTGAAAGAAAATATTTTAGGCGCCCTAGAACAGGTGATTGACCCTGAACTAAATGTCGACATCGTCAACCTTGGGCTTGTCTATGATGTCGATCTAGATGAGAATGGAAAAGCGGATATCACCATGACCTTAACATCAATGGGTTGTCCTCTTGCACCAATTATCGTGGATGAAGTCAAAAAAGCATTAAGTGACCTTCCAGAAGTAAAAGAAACAGAAGTTCACATCGTATGGAATCCGCCTTGGACACGAGACAAAATGTCAAGATACGCAAAAATCGCGCTCGGTATTCAATAAGCAAAAATGAAAAATGCCTGGTATGAGTTGAACTCATGCCAGGTTTTTTTTATGAAAAATTAAGGTGGAGGAAGAGAGTAGCTTGATATAATGGATGTAATTTTATAGAACGGAGTACCTATCATGAAACGAAAATGGCTATGGATCGTTCTTTTGATCGTATATGCTGCTGCATTTTTTGTATCAATCACTATACGAGAAGGCCAAGCACACAAAAAACAGGATCTTGAGGCTTTTACAGATGTCAGTCATCTCATGCCTGTCAAAATCAAAAAAGTTGTTCAAGGGAAAGAAATTGACACGTTAAAAGAAGTATTAAAAGAAGCAAAAGCAAAAAACCTGCCGATTTCTATTGCCGGCAAACAGCATAGCATGGGCGGTCACACATATTATGAAAACGGCATCGTGCTCGATATGACGGAATTCCGCCAGATTTTAGCGTTTGATCCAAAAAAGAAAACGATTCGGGTTCAAAGCGGCGCTACATGGGATGATATACAAAAATATGTGAACCCTTATGGTCTTGCTGTGAAGGTGATGCAATCGCAAAATATCTTTACAATTGGCGGATCTTTAAGTGCAAACGCACATGGACGTGACATTCGCTACGGGTCACTCATTGATACAGTACGTTCCTTTAGGCTTTTAAAAGCAGATGGGGAGATTATCACAGTAAAACCAGGCGATGATTTGTTTTCTGCGGTCATTGGGGGATACGGTTTGTTCGGCGTCATTTTAGATGTGGAGCTTTCTTTAACAAAAGATGAACTATATAAAATGGAGACAACCTCTCTCAATTACGATGAGTATACGGATTATTTTCAAAAGCATGTCAAACACAATAAAGAAGTACGCATGCATCTTGCCAGAATCTCAACAGCGAAAACAAACTTTTTGAAAGAAATGTATGTGACGAATTATTCCCTCACTTCACAACAAGGGATCGCATCATATCAAGAACTGAAAGAAGATCAACTCGTCATGCCTTTGAAATTTATGCTCGGCCTTTCAAGGAGATTTGATATGGGGAAAGATCTGCTCTGGAATTTGCAAAAGAAGTATTTCCTAAGTCAAAATGATCAGCTGATCACAAGAAACAATGTGATGCGGTCTGATTCTGCCTTTTTGGAATATGAAAATGATTCAGACACAGATGTGCTGCAGGAATATTTCGTCCCAGTTGACCGTTTTCGTGCGTACATCGATGACATGAGAGCCTTTTTACAACAGGAAGATTTGAATCTAATGAATATCACAATACGCTACGTTCAAAAAAATGAAAAAGCGGATCTCTCATATGCGAAACAAGATATGTTTGCCCTTGTGCTTTTAGTGAATTACGGGTTTGAAAAAGAAGAGAAAGCGGAAGCAGAGCGGATCATTCGAAAAATGACAGATATCACGCTGCGGCACGAGGGAAGCTATTACTTACCGTACATGCCTTATCAAACGAAGGCGCAAATGAAGAGGGCTTACCCTAAAACCGATGTATTCTTCCAAAAGAAAAAACAAGCAGATCCAGATGGTACATTTACCAACTACTTTTATGAGAGGTACAATACACAATGAATGCAAAAGCAATGAAATGGTTCGTCTACTCACAAAGTCTGCTGTTTTTCGCCAGCAGTTTGATATTTCCTTTTTACATTCTTTTTATTAAAAATGTTGGATCAAGCTATTCACAGTTTGGTCTCGCCTATGGTCTGTTTGGTTTAAGCGGTGCGTTTATTCATTTACTATTAGGGAAACTGCCAGAAACCACAGACAGGCGGCTCTTTTTAATCATTCATTCGTTCGGTATGGCGTTTCTTTTGCTGCTTTTTCCGCATATAACAGAAGTGGAGCAAGTATATATCATTCAGCTTGCACTTGGTGCGCTGGGCGGCTTTCAAAAACATGGGGAGAAACTGCTGGTCACTGATCTGACAACAGAGAACAAAAGAATGAAAGAAGTCGGTCATTATCATTTTTGGACAGCCCTTTTTTCATCCATCGCCATTATGCTTGGCGGTCTGTTTGCTGATTTCTTTACCGTTTACTTCATTTTTTATGCAAGCTCTATATTATATTTATGCAGTGCGCTCATGGTCATCTATATCAAAAACGAAAGATAAATCCGCATGTCTCATGAAGATATGCGTTTTTTTTGTTGAAAAAAAATGAAAACAAATATTAAATATACAATTGAATTAATTTTTATACATGTTATAATGTTAAATAATTTCACAAAGATCAAGAGGGTGTATTAACGTTGAAAATAGGTATTATAGGTGCTACAGGGTACGGTGGTGCGGAATTGGTTCGTATCTTTAAGCATCACCCGCATGTGGAGGAATGTATATTGTATTCATCAAGTGGTGATGGGCAATCATACAGTCAATCTTATCCGCATCTGACAACGATTACTGACCAAACATTAAAAGCCATTGACCCGGCTGCCATTGTGCAAGAGACAGATGCTGTGTTTTTAGCAACACCAGCAGGCGTATCAAGTGAACTGACGCCAAAGCTTATGAATCAAGGAGTGCCGATCATTGATTTATCAGGTGATTTGCGCATTCAAGATGGATCAACCTATGAAGCTTGGTATAAACGAAGGGCAGCGGATGAAGCATCTGTTCAACAAGCGGTGTACGGTTTATCCGAACTGAATCGTGACAAAATTCAACAGGCTGAAGTGATTGCCAATCCGGGCTGCTTTCCTACCGCAGTTCTTCTCGGTTTAGCACCGCTCATCAAACAGAATGTCATCGATGAATCCATGATTATAATAGATGCAAAAACAGGGGTGTCTGGTGCCGGACGATCTGCCTCACTTGGAACGCATTTTTCAGAACTAAACGATAACTTTAAAATTTATAAGGTGAATGAGCATCAGCATACGCCAGAAATAGAGCAAATATTAAGAGAATGGAACCCGCAAACGGCGAACGTCACATTTTCAACGCATCTTGTCCCGATGACAAGAGGAATTATGGCGACGATGTATACACAATTAAAATCAGATATCACAAAAGAAGAATTGATGAAGCGAATGAAAGGCTTTTATGAAGATTCCTATTTTGTCAGAGTGAGAGATCACGGAATTTATCCACAAACGAAAGAAGTATACGGCAGTAACTTCTGTGACATTGGCTTTCATTTAGATGAACGAACAGGGAGACTTACAATCGTGTCGGTCATAGACAATCTTATGAAAGGCGCTGCCGGCCAAGCGGTTCAAAACTTCAACATTATCAAAGGCTTACATGAAGAGGCGGGCCTCACAATGACACCTCTTTATCCATAAGAGAACAGGGGAGACAACAAACATGATTGAATTGAATGAAAAAAGCATTGTCAAAATAGACGGTGACGTATCATCACCAAAAGGCTTTGAAGCGAAGGGGATTCACATTGGCTTGCGCTATTCAAAAAAAGACCTTGGTCTCATTATCAGCGAAGTACCAGCAGCAAGTGCAGCGGTCTACACACAAAGTCACTTTCAAGCTGCGCCTCTCAAAGTCACACAACAAAGCTTAAAAAAGACAGGACAATTAAAAGGTGTCATTGTCAATAGTGCCATCGCCAATGCATGTACTGGTGAGCAGGGATTAAAAGATGCATACGACATGCAGGCAGCCTGTGCAGACATGTTAGGTGTAGCACCCGATTACATTGCGGTTTCTTCTACTGGTGTCATTGGAGAATGTCTGGAGATGGATAAAATCAAAAAGGGCATCGCCGAGTTAAAAGAAGCAAAAGCCGAAAAAGGCCATTTTGAAGAAGCGATCTTAACGACAGATACTGTCATTAAAAATACAACATACACCCTTACGATAGACGGAAAAGAGATCCTCATTTCAGGCGCAGCAAAAGGCTCTGGCATGATTCACCCGAACATGGCGACAATGCTTGGCTTTGTCACAACAGATGCAAATGTCGAACAGGAAGCCTTACAGCAAGCGCTTCGTGACATTACGGATGTGACCTTTAATCAAATTACCGTCGACGGAGAAACTTCGACAAACGATATGGTGCTTGTGATGGCAAATGGAATGGCAGAAAACGATGTGCTGAATGAAGAGCATCCAGAATGGCCATTGTTTAAAGAAGGATTAAAACTAGCTTGCGAGGATTTAGCCAAAGAGATTGCGAGAGATGGAGAAGGCGCAACCAAATTAATTGAAGCGAAAGTCGCTGGTGCTAAAAATAACTTGGAAGCCGGCATCATTGCGAAAAAAATCGTTGGTTCAAGTCTTGTCAAAACTGCTGTATATGGTACAGATGCCAACTGGGGCCGAATCGTTGGAGCGATTGGTCATAGCGCAGCTTCCGTCACACCGGAAGAGGTAGAAGTCTATTTAGGCGGACAATGTTTGTTCAAACACAATGAACCGCAGCCATTCTCAGAAGAGGAAGCAAAAGCATATCTAGAGCAGGATGAGATTACGATTTTCATTCAAATGAGTGAGGGGAATGGTGAAGCAGCAGCATGGGGCTGTGACCTTACCTATGATTATGTGAAAATTAACGCGAGCTATCGCACATAAAGAAGGAGATAGACATGAATAAAACGATCGTGTTCAAGTGTGGAGGCAGTGTCATTCGAGAACTTTCAGATACCTTTTATGAAAATGTCCGCTCACTTCAAGCCGCTGGATTTAAACTGGCTATCGTGCATGGCGGAGGACCTGAAATCACCAATATGCTGCAAAAATTAGAAGTGAAAACAGAATTTGTTGACGGGCAGCGTAAAACAACGAAGCCTGTGTTAGAGGTAGCCGAAATGGTTCTCTCGGGAACGGTCAATAAATACTTTGTGTCAGAGCTCGCAAAGCATGATATTTCATCTGTCGGCGTTTCCGGTAAAGATGGACAGATGCTTGTCGCCGATTTCCTAGATCAAGATGTTTACGGGTACGTTGGCGAAATCAAAGAAGTTCATCCAGAGATGGCAGAAGCACTCATGGAAAAACAATTCATTCCTGTGATTGCGCCGCTGTCTATGACGGAAGAATGCCAAACGTTAAATGTGAATGCCGATTTAGCAGCATCAGCTGTCGCCGGAGCCATGAAAGCTGATAAGCTCATGTTTGTCACAGATGTTGAAGGCATTTTGAAAAATGGTGAACTATTAGATGTCGTCACAGAACAAGAAGCCCTTTCACTCATTGATGAAGGCATTATTTCCGGGGGAATGATTCCGAAAGTACAATCGGCTTTGAGTGCTTTATCAGGTGATGTGGATGAAGTGATGATCGTAAATGGCAAAGGCAGTATCTTTACAGGAGAAACCTTTAAAGGAACAAGAATCGTGAAACAAAAGGAGGCGGTCCTGTGAGTCATCTCTTTCAAACTTATGGACGGTGGAATGTTGAAATTAAAGAGGCAGCAGGTTCTTGGGCAGTCGATACAAATGGAAAAAAATATTTAGACTTTATACAAGGCATTGCGGTTACAAATTTAGGCCACAATCACCCAAAGGTCAATGAAGCCATTAAGGAACAGCTTGACCACGTCTGGCATGTATCAAATCTATTTGAAAATGGACTGCAAGAAAAAGCAGCAGAAAAGCTGGCAGCAAACAGTTCAGGGGATCTCGTGTTTTTCTGCAATAGCGGGGCAGAGGCAAATGAAGGTGCCATTAAATTAGCACGTAAAGCGACAGGGAAAACAAATATCGTCACATTTTTGCACTCTTTCCATGGGCGCACGTATGCTGGTATGGCTGCCACAGGTCAAGATAAAATCAAAACTGGCTTTGGTCCTATGCTAGAAGGCTTTCACTACGTACCATTTAATGATCCAGATGCGATGTCAGCGTGTGAAGTCGATGATGTTGCAGCGGTGATGCTGGAGGTTGTGCAAGGTGAAGGTGGAGTGAATCCAGCGACACCAGAATTTCTAGAAGCCGTTCAAGCATTTTGTAAAAAGCATGAAGCACTGCTGATTGTAGATGAAATCCAAACCGGCATCGGGCGTACAGGAACAGCATTTGCGTACGAAGAGATGGGTCTTGATCCTGATATTATCTCTGCGGCAAAAGGGTTAGGAAATGGCTTTCCAGTTGGTGCAGTCATAGGGAAAAAAGCGTTAGGAGATGCATTCTCCCCAGGTTCACATGGCACAACATTTGGTGGAAACATGCTCGCCATGGCCGCTGTGAATGCGACACTCGATGTGATTTTCAAAGAAGAGTTTCTTTCGGAAGTAAAAGAAAAGGGCGATTACCTGTTAGAAAAGCTGCAAAATGTCAAACAGCTGAATATCGTAAAAGAAGTTCGGGGAAAAGGATTGATGGCAGGTATTGAATGTGATCAGCCAGTCGCTGGCTATATCACAGCTCTTAGAGAACAAGGTTTACTGGTGCTTCCAGCTGGTCCGAATGTCATTCGTTTATTACCTCCGCTGAATGTGAAGAAAGCAGAGCTGGATCAGGCGATCGAAGCAATTGTTCAAGTATTAGCTAATAAAACAGTTTCGGTATAAATTTTTTTACAAATAAACGTATAAAAATGCATTTATATCATTAATTATTCAATTTTGGGGTGACATAAGCATGAAGGGTTATTTAAATTTAGAAGATGGAGCCTCTTTTGAAGGAGATTTGACAGGAGAAGCTGGCATCACAGGTGAAGTGGTCTTTTTTACAGGTATGACAGGTTATCAAGAGGTACTCACGGATCCTTCCTATAAAGGTCAGATCATTGTTTTCACATATCCGCTGATCGGAAATTACGGCATCAATCATGAAGACTTTGAGAGCAAAAAGCCTCAAGTAAAAGCGGTGGTTGTTTACGAGGCAGCAGAGCATTTTTCACATCATCTTGCAGCGGTCAGCTTAAAAGATTATTTACAAAAGTGGAATATTCCGCTTCTGACACATACAGATACGCGCGCAGTCGTGCAAAACATCCGGGCAAATGGAACGATGAACGCTGTGCTCAGTATTGACGAAAACGAAACCCCGCCTGCAATGAAACAAGACGATGTCGTCGCACAGGTGACAGAGAGCGAGATATACACACAAGGCAGCGGTGAGGAACATGTGGCGCTCATTGATTTTGGCTTTAAAAAATCAATTGCAGATTCGCTTGCAGCGCGCGGCTGTAAAGTAACCGTCATTCCATATAAACAAATGGAAAAGGTGTTTGAGATTAAGCCCGATGCGATCCTGCTTTCAAACGGACCTGGAGACCCGAAAACCATGACACCGTATTTAAAAACAATTCATGACATCATGATGACATTTCCGACACTTGGGATCTGCTTAGGTCACCAATTAATCGCTCTTGCACTTGGCGGGGATACATATAAGCTGCCATTTGGCCACCGGGGAGCGAATCATCCTGTACAGGATACAGAATCCAAACGTGTCTTTATGACAAGTCAAAACCACAGCTACGTTGTGAATGAAAAAAGCATGAATGACAAAGAAGTGGACGTGAAATTCCTTCATGTCAATGATGGATCTGTAGAAGGATTCATTCATAAAGAAAAGCTGATTATGTCAGTGCAATTTCATCCAGAAGCACACCCAGGGCCTGCTGAAAGTGAATGGGTATTTGATGATTTTATTGAGAAAGTGAAACAAGCAAGGAGAGAAGTCGCACATGCCTAAAGATCAAAGCATACAAACCATTCTAGTCATCGGGTCTGGTCCAATCATCATTGGTCAGGCAGCAGAATTTGATTACTCAGGAACACAAGGATGTATGGCCTTAAAAGAAGAAGGCTACAAAGTCATCTTAGTGAATAATAACCCAGCAACCATTATGACAGATGAGTCATTTGCTGATGAAATCTATTTTGAACCGCTTTCAGTTGATTCAGTGACAAGAATTATTGAAAAGGAAAAACCAGATGGTCTTTTAGCCAACCTTGGCGGACAGACTGCTTTAAACCTTGCTGTTGAGCTAGAAAAAGCCGGTGTGCTGAAAAAGCATGGGGTGACCCTGCTCGGAACGTCAGTTGAAACAATTGAAAACGGTGAAGATCGAGAGAAATTCCGTGCTCTCATGAAGCATTTGAACGAACCTGTACCAGATAGTGAAATTGTGGATAATGCGGAAGATGCTCTTCAATTTGCAAAAGAAGTCGGCTTCCCAGTCATCCTAAGACCAGCATACACACTTGGCGGTAAAGGCGGCGGAATCGCTCTAACAGAAGAGGCGTTTAAGCCGCTCATTGAAGGAGCTCTTTTAGCGAGTCCGATTCACCAGTGTTTAGTTGAAAAAAGCATAGCTGGCTTTAAAGAAGTCGAGTATGAGGTCATGAGAGACCGTCAAAATACGTGTATCACGGTATGTAACATGGAAAATATTGATCCAGTTGGTGTGCATACAGGAGACTCGATTGTCGTTGCACCTTCCCAAACATTAACGGATCAGGATTATCAAATGCTCCGTTCAGCGAGCCTGAAAATCATTTCAGCGCTGGATGTAGTCGGCGGCTGCAACATCCAATTTGCCCTTGATCCACTCAGTAAAGAATACTTTGTCATTGAGGTGAATCCTCGGGTCAGCCGTTCTTCTGCTCTTGCATCAAAAGCAACAGGCTATCCGATTGCGAAAATGGCAGCTAAGCTTGCGGTGGGTTATACACTAGACGAATTGAAAAACCCGCTCACAGGTACAACCTATGCTAGTTTTGAGCCGGCACTAGATTATGTTGTCGTCAAATTCCCGCGCTGGCCGTTTGATAAATTTAAACAGGCAGACCGTCAATTAGGCACAAAAATGAAGGCCACTGGTGAAGTTATGGCGATTGATCGGAATTTAGAGTCAGCCATCCAAAAAGCAGTTGCATCACTTGAAATTAAAACGAAGGGCTTCTACCTGCCAGAACTGAAAGAGCAATCGACAGAACAATTATTTGAACTCATCAAAACACCAGACGATCGCCGGTTTTTCGCTGTTATGGAGCTTCTTTCAAGACAAGAAACGGTTGAAACGATTCATCAAACAACGAAAATCGATCGATTCTTCTTACATGTGTTCCAGAATATGATCATGCTCGAACAAGAATTGAAAGATCATAAGGGGGCGTTATCAAAAGATACCTTGAAAAAGGTAAAAGAAAAAGGCTTCCTTGATGAAACGATTGCTCTTCTTACGGGTCAAACGGAAGAGTCAATCAGGCAGCTCCGTCAAGAGTACGGGATTGCTGCTTCATTTAAAATTGTTGACACATGTGCGGCGGAATTTGATGCAAAAACGAATTACTTCTATTCCACCTACTTTGGCAAAAGCGATGGTGAGCATCAAGAAAAAACAAAGCAGCGTGCACTCATCATTGGCTCTGGCCCAATTCGAATCGGGCAGGGGGTCGAGTTTGATTATAGTGCTGTTCATGGCGTTCTGACCTTACAAAAACTTGGATTTGAAACCATCATGATGAACAACAATCCAGAAACAGTCAGTACTGATTATGAGATTGCAGATCGTTTATATTTTGAGCCGATTACATTAGAGCACATTTTAAACGTTGTGGAAGCAGAACAAATTGATTTTGTCATTGTCCAATTTGGCGGACAGACTGCGATTAACGTCGCAGAAGGCTTAGAAAAAGCCGGCGTCACGTTGTTAGGTACATCCTTTGCTACGCTGGATGCACTTGAAGACCGTGATTTATTCTATCAGCTTCTTGATGAACTGAACCTTCCTCACGCAAAAGGAGATACAGCTTATTCAAAAGAAGAAGCACTCGTACATGCGAAAAGCATCGGTTACCCTGTATTAATTCGCCCATCGTATGTCATTGGCGGAATGGGAATGATCGTTGTTCAGTCAGAAGCACATTTGGCGTCACTGCTTGATCAGCCAGATCATTTGCCATACCCAATCTTAATTGATGAGTACGTCACTGGAAAAGAAATTGAAGTGGATCTTATTTCTGACGGGAAAAAGGCGTTCATTCCAACCATCGTAGAACATATTGAAAAAGCGGGCGTGCACTCAGGTGACAGCTTTGCCATTTTACCAAGTATCTCGATCAGTGAAGACATTAAACAGCAGGTGTATACCGCGTCTGAACAAATAGCGAAGAAATTATCGTTCAAGGGCATTATGAATATCCAATTTGTCATCAAAGGTGACCAGGCGCTTGTATTAGAAGTGAATCCGCGGGCAAGCCGGACTGTACCAGTCGTCAGTAAGGTAATGGGCATTGATATGATCCCAATGGCCACTCAATTATTAGCTGGTGCGTCGCTTGAAGAACTAAACCCTGCAACGAAAAACAAAGGGGGGACAGCGGTCAAATTCCCAGTGTTCTCATCACATGCCATTCAAGATATCGACCTCAAGCTGACACCTGAAATGAAAGCGACAGGAGAAGGAATGTGTGTAGGCAAGAACGCCGAAAGCGCCTTGAAAAAAGTGTTTGCGCCGATCTGGAAACAAAAAGGAAGCCTCTTTATACAAGGCAGCGAGCAATTGATAGATGAAGCGAAGCATGCAGGCTTTGACGTCTGGACTGGCAGCTTTGAATCCTGGCTGCAGAATGAAGATAAATCCCTTCATATTCATTTAGGAGAAGATGCAGAGGCAAAAGAGCAGCGTGTAAAAGCACTGACACACGGCGTTCAAGTCCTAACCGAATATGAAACTGTTCAAGCATTCCTGCAAGGGAAAAATGGAGATGTGTCACCAGTATCGCTCCACGAATTATATAAAAAGGAAGTGACGGCATGAGTCAAGTTGACGTGCAACCTGCATTATACGGAAAAGACTTTTTATCGTTAAAAGATTTCTCAATCCATGAGATTGCTTATTTAATTGAAAAAGCAGAAGAAATGAAACAAAACCCCTATCAAGATTTATTCAAAGGGAAAACGTTAGCGATGATCTTTGAAAAATCTTCGACTAGAACCCGCGTCTCGTTTGAAGCGGGGATGACACAGCTAGGAGGACATGCGCTCTTCCTCAGCTCAAATGATTTGCAAATTGGCAGAGGTGAAACCATCAGTGATACAGCGCAGGTGCTCTCTGGCTATGTAGACGGCATTATGATTCGAACCTTTGAGCATGAGAAGGTTGAAGAGCTTGCACAATACGCGTCTATTCCAGTCATTAATGGATTAACTGACTACTCACATCCATGTCAGGCACTTGCAGATTTATTAACCATTAAAGAAACAAAAGGTACTTTAAAAGGAATCAAAGTGGCCTATATTGGTGACGGAAATAACGTGGCACACTCCTTAATGGTCGGCTGTGCACAGTTAGGCTGTGACATTGCAGTTGCATCACCAAAAGGCTATGAACCACTTCAAGAAGTCACAGACACTGCCCGTGAGTTTGCGAAACAATCAGGCGCAGAAGTTACCGTGACGACAGATCCTGTCGCAGCTGTACAAGATGCAGATGTTATTTATTCAGATGTGTTTACAAGCATGGGGCAGGAAGCAGAAACAGAGAAACGCCTTGCTGAATTTAAAGAATATCAAATCAATGACGAGCTGATGAGTCATGCAGCAAAGGACTATATTTTCCTTCATTGTCTTCCGGCTCATCGCGGTGAAGAAGTGACGGCAGATATTATCGACGGGCCGCACTCAAAAGTATTTCAACAGGCAGAAAACCGCCTGCATGTGCAAAAAGCGTTAATGAAAGAACTTATGTATCAACCATCCAAATAAATCCAAGTGTCCCTGACTCGTATGAGCAGGGACTTTTTGCATAAAGGATTGGAGAGGCAATGGACGGGACATAATAACATCAATCGAGAAAGGAGGATGAAAATGGGTCAGCAGCATCAGTTTAAATCAGGGAATAAAGCACCGAATAATGGTGTGTATATCGAGATCGGAGAAACTGGCAGTATGGTGAAAGATCCTTTAAAGATTAAGCTTAAAGCAGGCGACGTCTTTCCTGATAACTCGAACCATAATCGTGTTTGGACCTACCAAAGAAAGCCGTAAGCAATTGACTAAGAGTCAGCAGGAATAAGACTTTAGAGGCATGTGTCATGCCTCTTTTTTCTTTATAATAAAAAACAATTAAGTTCAAATTTTCAAATAAATAGTATGAAAAAAAGAAAACTTAAGGTAAAATATGTAAGTGGATGGATTATATTTTTGAAAGGATTTGTGTGATGGAAAAGATGAATCTCAGTGAAAGTGTTTGGAATAAACGCTTCACCTCATTATTCATATCAAGACTCATTAAAAACACAGGAGAAAGTTTTGCTTTTACATCCGTCCTTTGGCTATTGATTTTAAGAGGGGATGGAGCGCTCGGTACAGGACTTCTTCTAGCAGTAACGGTTCTCCCTTCATCTTTGTTAGCCCCAATTTTAGGACCTCTTATGAAAAAGCACCATTTGTCTAAATGGATGTTCGCTTCAGATGTTGTTCGAGCAACAATTGTACTCATTATTCCACTTCTGCACTTTTCGCATCTATTGCCTCTATGGTTATTGATCTCATTAATGGTTATTCAATCGGCAACAGGTGCAGCGTATAATCCAGCTTCTGTGGCCATCTTGCCGCAGATTGTTCCAAAGCATCTCATTCAAAAAGCAAATGCGATCCTGCAATCTTCTTTTGAGATTGTCGCACTTGCAGCAGTCATGGTGGCTGGTCTTTTGGTTAAATTAATTGGACCTGCTGATACCCTGCTGATCACCACTGCTTTATTTGTCATTTCTGGCCTGTTTATTATCGGGGTCAAACTAAAGAAAACCGATGAACAAAAAGCAGCAGGCATTAAACAAGCGAAGAATACATATTTTTATAACTTAAAAAGAGGGTTTCTCGTTGTCAAAAACCATCACATTTTATTTGCGCTCACGCTCTATTGTATCTTAATGAATGTCGCAGCAGCTCCGTGGCAGGCACTATCAGCGGTATACGTAGCAGAAGCACTGCAAAGCGACTCCATGGTGTATTCCATTTTAAGAGGCGTTGCCGCAGTTGGTGCGTTTATGATGGGCTTTGCTCTGGCAAAGGTGAAAATTAAGAGATTTGGTTTGTTCTTTATTGTCGCCGGCATGATTGAAGGGGCTGCGTTCTTTATGACAGGGATGAGTACATGGCTGCCAGTCGTTCTGCTTGCTTCCTTTATTTTTGGAGCTGCTGTCAGTGCGATCAATGTACCGGAAATGGTCATTATTCAAACGTCTGTTGACCAAGAGGATCAGCCGCAAGTATATGCTGTGATCAACGCATCATCAAATGTCTTTCTCCCGCTTGCAGCTGTCGTATCAGGCGTCCTCGCAGAAAGATTTGGAGCGGGACCTGTCATTGCCGGCGGAGGAATTCTTGAGATATTATCAGGTATCGCGATCTTCCTGTTTACAGGGCTTGCGAAAAGCCATTTGACTCAAGAAAAACAGAAGACTGAAACCGTCGATGTGTAAACAATAAAAACCCCCTGTATGTTGAAGGCAGGGGGTTTTAGCGTGCCGCTTTTCAATCAAGCTGAAAAAGAAAAAAGAGCTAAACATCAATTTAGCTCTTTTTCACAAGTCATATTAAGAGTGTTTTGTTGAACTTTCCGTTTCTTTCATTGGACTTACTTCAGCAAAGATGAATAAAATAACCGTAAACACAACTGCAAGAATGGAAGTCAGCGTAAAATCATAAGCAGCTCCATTCATAGAGGCAACGATGTAACCAGCCATATGTGTCAGCAGAAAAGTCCAAATGAGGGTGATAATATAATGCATAATCCCACCGTCCTTTATGTAACAATCTATTGATTATCATACCATAGATGCAAGTGAAGGGAAAAGACTGTTTTCCGCCTTTATGTGACCATTTTGAGACCTTCTGCTATAAAAATAAAAAGAATTCTTCTGTCTTTAGGGGATTTCCTTATTCCTACAAGAGTTGTTGTTCATATCATAGAAAGCAGAATCACTGAAAGGAGGCTGGCCATATGGGTGTAAGCGAACGTTTTTTTCAGCTTGGTTCCCAGTGGAACATCATTCACCTTCCTCAAAAACCAAATGGCTTTGGCATTCTAATCCTCGGTGACCGAAATCACTTTGTGCAGGAAAATACATCATTCTGGCTTCAGCATTATGGAAGAAACCAGCTTTTAACTGCCTTAAAGGATGAAGGATATACATTGTTTAATAGTCATCTTCATGGGAATCACTGGGGATGCGAAGATGCTGTCTTTAGTGCTAAGCAGCTTGTGCATCACACACTAAAACACGAAATATTAAACCGGGAAATTCATGTGCTCGCAGAGGGAATGGGCGCCCTTGTTGCCATGAGCCTTGCTGAGGAGATGCCTGAAGTGCTAAGGTCCATTGCGATGGTGAATCCATGTCTTAATCTGGGTGCACAACGAGAAAGAGAAAAGGAACACAAATTTTTTTATAAGCAGCTGATCAAAGAGTTAGCAGAGAGCTATGGCTGCTCTGAAAAGGAAGCTGAAACGTATCCACTGCCTTCTTGCCCTGTTCATTCTGCTCATGTACCGATTCATATATGGCAAAGACTAAACGGCGCACCTTATGCATATGAACTTCACGCAAAGCCTTTTATTGATCAGCATATGAAAAATCCAGAACATTGTCAGATTGATCTCACGCTGCATATGTTTGATCATCCGAGAAGAATCTTTCAATCCATTCACAAGTTTTATAAATCGCATGAAAGAGAATTGTGATGAATAGGATGATAACAGCCCTTCATAGAAAGGGCTCTTCTTTTTATTCGATATTAAAAAAGGGGACATGAACATGGAAACAGGACTGATCATAGGGGCAGATGAGTTTTTTGGCCTGACACTTTGTGAATATATGATGAAAGAGGGCATTCAAGTGGATATCTCGCGTCCTCATGATCTGAAAGAAGAACAAAAGGGACTGTTAGAAGAGCGGATGATGTGGCTAGGCAGAAATGATCTCGTTCGAGTCATTGACCTTCAAGATAGCAAAGACACGTATGACCTCATTTTTATTCAGTCAGAGGAACCGCATAACAGGCAGGAAGACATCAAAGCAACACATGGCATGTACCGGATTCTTTATGAAAAACCTGAACACGAATCAGCGAAACAGAATGTACCGGCAGTTATTCTTCCTCGCATGTTCGGGCCATGGACACTCAATGAAGATCAAACAAAGCGTGCTGATTCACTTTTTGTAGAAGATGTGGCAAAGGACTTGTTACAATGGGCATTGGAAACAGATCAAAGACAGGACATGACGTATGAATTGAAGGTAGAAAGTCAAACAGATGACAAACAGGCAGAAGACATGATTGCTGAATGGAAAAGACAAAACTCAACATTTTTCGACAAAAAGCAAGAATGATCTTCCATCTTATCTTTTTTCAGTATAAAATAAACCTATATTTAACATACAGGTTCATCACTGCATGTTGCAAAAGGGAGTTGAACATGGCATGAAGTACCAGCGGCTTGTCATGATCTTTTCGTTCCTTCTTCTATTATCTGCCTGCTCGCAGGCTCCTTTAAAAGGAAAAATTGAGAAGGTGGGTTTACTCGTCCCCGATACGATTAATGATCAAGTTTGGGGAACGAAAGGTTATAAAGGCTTATTAAGTATCCAATCAACATTTGGTGTAGATGTTTATTATAAGGAAGGAATGGTCGACAAGGAGAAAATCGTTGATGCCATTGAAGAATTCCATAAAAAAGGAGTCAATTTGATTATTGGCCATGGCAATGAATACAGTGAAATTTTCAACTTGATCAGTGAAGATTATCCAAACATACAATTTATTACGGTCAATGGAAACAAGCCTCAGGCGGACAATGTCACAAACGTGACGTTTAAAGGTGAAGCGATGGGCTTTTTCGGAGGCATGACAGCTGCACATATGTCAAAAACAAAAAAGATTGGTATTCTTGCTACATATGATTGGCAAAGTGAAGTAGACGGCTTTATCAAAGGGGCAAAATATCAAGATGAACATGTACAAGTGTTAGCGGAGTTTGTTGAAAACTGGGATGATGCTGACAAAGCGGTGGAGCTCTATCAAAAATTAAAAAAGCAGGGCGTAGATGTTGTGTATCCAGCAGGTGATGGTTATAATATCCCTGTCATTGAACAAATCAAAGCCGATAATTTATCAGCGATCGGGTATGTCACCGATCAATCCAACCTCGGCAGCCATACGGTTTTAACGAGCACTGTACAGCATGTTGATAAAGCGTACAGTATCATTGCAAAGAAGTTTAATGAAGGCAAGCTAAATGAACAAGGTGAGTACTCCTTTGATTTTAAAGAAGGAGTGATCGAAATGGGGAAATTTAGCTCCACCATTGACGACGCTTTTGTGAAAGATATTGAAAGTGATATTGCGTCTTACAAAAAAACAGGCAAACTACCAAATGAAAAGTGAGGAGACGACGACATGCAGCACGAAAAATCGATGGAATTTTTACAAATTGCCATGAAGTATTTTCCGCAGGCGAAGGAAGAGTTAGATAAAGCAGGGATTCAGCTTGAGCCTGAAGCACTTCAGCCGCTTCTAACATTATTTACATCTGTCATGCAGGAAGCATACGAGCTTGGAAAAGCGGATGCAGAATCAGAAAAAGCCACAGAATAGTGGCTTTTTTTTATGATAATTTTTTCTTAAAAGCACTAATCATAGGACCAACATCTTTAAACACAGGCTTCAGCTCATCAATGGAGTTCATAATGTTCCCAATTTGATTCATGACATGCATGTAGTCAATTGAATCACCACTTGAAGATGTCTCCACGCGTTCCTCCTTTGCTTCTGTCTTGCTTTTCTCTTTTTCAATCGGCTGTCCAAACATCATTGCTGAGAAAACATCTTTTTGCGCCATATCACATGTTCCTTTCTACTATTGGTATATATCATTAATCTATGAAAAAAGTGAGAGGAAAGGTTAGACGTTTGTATTGCCAAGAAGAAAAAAATAAGGTAAAATTAGTACCAGATACTAATATAAGATCACAATATCACATGCTCGTATGAGTAAAAGGAGTCTTATTCAATGAATGCTGGAATTATTGGCCTTGGCCGCTATATACCTGAAAAAGTATTAACAAATCATGATTTAGAAAAAATGGTTGAAACTTCTGACGAGTGGATTCGTACTAGAACAGGTATAGAAGAAAGAAGAATTGCATCTGATGATGTCAATACATCACATATGGCGCTTGCTGCTGCAAAAAAAGCATTAGCTGAAGCAGATGTGGCTGCAGAAGATATCGATATGATTCTTGTGGCGACAGTCACGCCAGATCAAGCATTTCCGACAGTCGCTTGTATGATTCAAGAACAGCTCGGTGCACATAAAGCATGTGCAATGGATATTAGCGCTGCGTGTGCTGGCTTTATGTATGGGCTTGTTACTGGAAAACAATTTATCGAATCAGGAACTTACAAACACGTGCTTGTTGTCGGTGTAGAAAAGCTTTCTCGCATTACCGACTGGGATGACCGCAATACAGCTGTTTTGTTTGGAGATGGAGCTGGAGCTGCTGTACTGGGAGAAGTCAGCGAAGGCAAAGGAATTCTATCATTTGAACTTGGAGCAGATGGAAGAGGCGGGAAGCACTTGTACTTAGATGAAAAAGATCATACAATCATGAATGGACGAGAAGTATTTAAATTTGCTGTAAGACAAATGGGCGAGTCAAGTGTAAACGTCATTGAAAAAGCTGGACTATCAAAAGAAGACGTTGATTTCTTGATCCCGCATCAAGCAAATATTCGCATTATGGAAGCAGCACGCGAACGCTTAGAGCTTCCAGTTGAAAAAATGTCGAAGACTGTCCATAAATATGGAAACACATCAGCAGCTTCTATTCCAATTTCACTATGTGAAGAAATCGAAGCCGGAAAAATTCATGACGGCGATGTGATTGTAATGGTTGGTTTTGGTGGCGGATTAACTTGGGGCGCAATCGCTATGCGATGGGGCCGATAAAAGAGTGGGGTGCACAAATTAATGGATAAGAAACGAGTAGTTGTTACAGGATTAGGTGCTTTGACACCACTTGGCAACGATGTAGAGTCAACATGGAAAAATGCTTTAGCGGGTGTATCAGGGGTTGGGCCGATCACACGTGTCGATTCAAGTGAATATACCGCAAAAGTAGCTGCAGAACTAAAAGATTTTAACATTGAAGATTACATGGAGAAAAAAGAAGCGCGAAAAATGGCACGCTTTACGCAATATGCAGTCGTTGCTGCTCAAAAGGCGCTGGAAGATTCACGTCTTGAAATCACAGATGAAATCGCACCGCGTGTTGGTGTATGGGTTGGGTCTGGTATTGGTGGACTTGAAACATTTGAAGAGCAGTTCGAAGTGTATTCAAATAAAGGAGCAAGACGCGTAAGTCCATTCTTCGTCCCAATGATGATTCCTGATATGGCGACAGGCCAAATCTCTATTGCACTTGGCGCAAAAGGGGTTAACTCTTGTACAGTGACAGCATGTGCAACAGGTACAAACTCAATTGGTGATGCATTTAAAGTCATTCAGCGCGGAGATGCAGATGCGATGATCACAGGCGGAACAGAAGCGCCGTTAACAAAAATGTCGTTTGCAGGCTTCTGTGCGAACAAAGCCCTTTCGACAAATCCTGATCCAAAGACAGCAAGCCGTCCATTCGACAAAAACCGTGACGGATTTGTCATGGGTGAGGGTGCAGGGATTATTGTTCTTGAAGAACTTGAGCATGCGTTAAAACGTGGGGCGACCATTTATGCAGAAATCGTTGGTTATGGTTCAACTGGTGATGCCTACCATATTACAGCACCAGCTCCAAACGGTGAAGGCGGCGTCCGTGCAATGAAAGAAGCGATTCGAGATGCAGGTTTGTCTGTGGAAGACATTGATTATATCAATGCCCACGGCACAAGCACACCTTACAATGATAAATTTGAAACAATGGCGATTAAAGAAGTGTTCGGAGAGCATGCGAACCAGCTTGCAATCAGTTCGACAAAATCAATGACAGGTCACTTACTTGGCGCAGCAGGCGGAGTAGAAGCCATTTTCTCTGTTCTTGCGATTAAAGACAGCGTCATTCCTCCAACCATTAACCTTGAAACACCGGATGAAGAATGTGATCTTGATTATGTAGCAAATGAAGCACGTTCAAAAGAAGTACAAGTGGCTTTAAGTAACTCACTTGGTTTTGGCGGGCATAATGCGACAATTATTTTCAAAAAATACGAAGCGTAATACTTCCTGAGAAAGCGGCGATCGATAAACAGATCGCCGCTTTTTTGCATATGATGAAAATGGAGGTGTTCAGCGGTATGGGTCTGATCAATACACAATATCTCATTCATCAATCATCATCATTTCAGGAGCTTGCGGCGCGCTTTGTTCCTTATTTTAAAGGGGCTGAGGAAAAAGAATGGTCGTCTATCCTCGCTCACCTGCAGCATCACGGGATGGTTCGGTCTTGGAGCTCGTGCAAAGACATGATCGACAAGCTCAAGGAAAAAGGGTACTTCAAACTTGTCATGAAAGAATATCAAACGCTTCAAAAACAGTGGGAAGGTCCAGACATTCCTGTGTTTATTTTGCCTGTCAACGAGAGCAGCAGAGAAATCAGAGAGCAATTTTATTATCAATCCGGCATGGCATTTGATGACAAGGTCTTTCTTTTTTTGTCTCCAAATACCCCGAAGGAGCGAATCGGTACATTGCTGACTCATGAATATCACCATGTATGCAGGCTGCATTTTCTCTCAAAAGAAGAAAAAGACTTTACATTCCTCGATACAATCATGATGGAGGGGCTCGCTGAATATGCTGTGTATCATAGATATGGAGAAAGCTATACAGCGAAATGGACCACCTTCTATAGCGAAGCTCAGCTTCAGCGCATGTACAAGAAATGGGTATCTGGTCATCTAGATCAAAAAGTCCAGGACGACGAAAGGCTGATACAGAATCTTCTTTATGGAAAAGGGAACTACCCTAAAATGCTTGGTTACGCCACTGGGTTTTATATCGTGAAAAAGTATTTCAATGAGCACCGAATCAGCGAGGAGTCGATGATTGCAGAGCCAGCAGAAACTTTTTTAAAGGCGATAGAATCGCAAAGTGAATAATTCGCATAAAAAGAGACATATTACAAATTTACTAAATACTTCTTGATTTCGTCATGGTGATGTAATAATATACAAATAATTCTTTTTATTTTAAAAAGACGGAATATTCAGGTTCAATTCTATTGATCTATGAAGAAAGGGGCGAATGAATGAGCACGCTGCTTGAAGTGCAAAACTTAAAAACTTATTTTTTTCGAAAAAAGGAACCGATACCTGCTGTTGATGGCGTTGATTTCAGCATCAATAGAGGAGAAACTGTCGCATTAGTCGGTGAGTCTGGGTCTGGCAAAAGCATTACGTCCTTATCCATTATGGGTCTGATTCATGGAACAGGCGGGAAAATTATGGATGGTTCCATCAAACTTGATGGAAAGGACCTTGTTACATATAGTGAAAAGGAATTATGCAACATCCGCGGTAATGATGTATCTATGATCTTTCAGGAACCCATGACCTCACTAAATCCCGTCTTAACCATCGGAGAACAAATAACAGAAATCCTCATCTATCACAAAAAACTTTCAAAAAAAGAAGCGGTCAAAAAAGCGGTTGATCTGCTGAAGCTTGTTGGTTTTTCCCGTCCGGAGCAAATCATCAAAGATTATCCGCACCGTTTATCAGGCGGCATGCGGCAAAGAGTGATGATTGCCATTGCACTAAGCTGTGATCCGAAGCTTCTCATTGCAGATGAACCGACAACTGCCCTAGATGTAACCATTCAAGCCCAGGTACTCACATTAATGAAAGATTTATGTTCTACCTTTGGTACATCTATTCTTCTTATCACACATGATTTAGGTGTCGTATCTGAAGTTGCAGATCGAGTGATTGTCATGTACTGCGGACAGGTTGTTGAAAATGGAACCGTCGAAGAATTGTTTGAACAGCCGCTTCATCCTTACACAGAAGGGTTGCTTGAATCGATTCCTGTCATTGACGGAGACATACAGCTGTTAACAGCGATCAAAGGGAATGTTCCTGCGCCAGATCAGCTTCCAGCCGGCTGCCGCTTTGCTCCTAGATGTCCGCAAGTGAAGGAACGCTGCCTGGGAGAACTGCCTAAGCTGAGAACATTTGAAGATGGCAGAAGCGTCAGATGTTTCTTATATGAGGAGGCAGACCAAACATGACCCTTGCTCAAAATCAATCACAAATAACGGAATTACCAGAGAAAGAAACGATCCTTGAACTGAAACAGATTCGAAAACATTTTCCGATTAAAGCGGGCGTCTTTCAGAAGAAAGTCGGTGCAGTGAAAGCTGTTGACGGCATAGACTTGAAGATTTATAAAGGTGAAACGTTAGGCATTGTCGGTGAGTCAGGATGCGGGAAATCCACATTAGGCCGGACAATGATCCGCCTATATGAACCAACTGACGGTCAAATCTTTTTTAAAGGGCAAGACATCACGCGCGTATCAGAATCAAAACTAAGACAATCTACACGAAAAAACATCCAAATGGTTTTTCAAGATCCCTTTGCATCACTCAACCCTAGAAAAACACTTCGAAGCATCATCAAAGAACCCTACAAAACACATCACTTATATTCCTTAAAAGAAAGAAATGAAAAAGTAGAACAGCTTTTATCAAAGGTAGGTCTTCATCCAAGTTTTGCGAACCGATATCCCCATGAATTTTCAGGCGGGCAGAGGCAGCGAATCGGCATCGCTCGTGCGCTTGCCATGAATCCCGACATGATCATCGCAGATGAGCCTGTATCAGCACTTGATGTATCCATTCAGGCGCAGGTCATTAATCTGATGGAGGGGCTTCAGGAGGAATTTGATCTTACCTATCTATTTATCTCTCACGATTTAAGTGTGGTCAGGCATATTAGCGATAGAGTCGGTGTCATGTATCTCGGCAAAATGATGGAGCTTGCCGATAAGCACAGTCTGTACGACGAACCGCTCCATCCGTATACACAGGCTCTGCTTTCTTCTGTTCCCGTCACCCGTAAAAAAGGGCAGGCGAAAAGAGAACGCATTATGCTGCAAGGTGACCTGCCGAGTCCTGCAAATCCGCCAAAAGGCTGCGTATTTCACACAAGATGCCCACATGCGAAAGAAATCTGTAAAGAAAAAGTACCTGCATTTCAAGAATTAAAAACGAACCACTTTGTTGCCTGCCACCTCTACAACGCTTGATCAAGCTTGTATGATCTCATCTTTGAGAGGGGGGATGACACAGGATTCTGTCATTATTTTTAAAAAAGAATAGGGGGAATTGTCTATGAAAGGTAGAAATAGAAAGTCCATTTTGGTCAGTTTACTGCTGATTTTTACATTAATCCTTGCTGCTTGTTCTGGTGGAAATAAAACGTCTGGAGACAGTGAAAAGAAATCCACTGGTAAACCTGTACAAGGCGGAGATCTTGTCATCGGCTCCATTGCAGAGCCAACATTATTTAACTCGCTGTATTCTACAGATGTGGCAAGCTCTGATATTGAGGAAAGAATCTACAGCTTCTTACTTCAAACAGATGGAAAGCTCAACCCTCAGCTATCGCTGGCAGAGGATATTAAAGAATCTGATGACGGCAAGCAGTTTGATGTCACCATTAGAAAAGGTGTGAAGTTTCATGATGGTGAAGAACTGACTGCTGATGATGTTGTGTTTACATACAGCATTCCGATCAATAAGGACTACAATGGGGAGCGTGGATCAGGCTTTGAAGTATTAGAGTCTGTTAAGAAGACAGGGGACTACTCGATCGAATTCAAGCTCAATAAAAAAGATCCTTATTTTTATAATGTCACATTAGGAAGCTATGGTATTTTGCCTAAGCATATTTTAGGTGATGTGCCTGTAAAAGATCTCGGTGAAAACGAATTTAACCGAAAAAAAAACCTATCGGTTCAGGTCCATTTAAATTTGCAGAATGGAAAGAAGGAGACTACGTCAAACTAGAAGCCTTTGACGATTATTGGGATGGACGCCCATACCTTGATACCGTCACAATTAAAACGATTCCTGATCAAAATGCAGCCATTGCTCAGCTGTCAGCAGGCGATATTGATTTCTTTGCTGTACCAGGAGCGGAGCTGCAAACAGCTGAAAAAGTGAGCAACATTAAAATTGAATCTGACTTAGGCCTGAATTATTCATACATTGGCTGGAACCAGAAAAATGATCTTTTTAAAAGTAAAAAGGTCCGCCAAGCGCTGACACATGCCATTGATCGTCAAACGATTGTTGACCAAGTGTTAGATGGTGACGGCAAAGTAGCCAACATCCCAGAAAGTCCGCTGTCATGGAACTACCCTAAAAATGAAAGTGTTCCAGTGTTTGAATTTGATCAAGAAAAAGCGAAAAAGATGCTGAAAGAAGAGGGCTGGGAAGATACGGATGGAGATGGCTATCTTGATAAGGATGGCAAGAAATTCTCCTTTGTCATAAAGACCAACCAAGGAAATAAAGTTCGCGAGGATATCGCTGTCGTTGTCCAGCAGCAGCTCAAAGAAATTGGTGTGGAAGCGAAGCCGCAAATTGTGGAATTCAGTGCACTCATTGAGCAGACGACACCGCCTAAATGGGATTATGATGCGCTGCTGCTCGGCTGGAGCCTTGCGACATTCCCTGATCAATTCAGCATCTTCCACTCAAGCCAGTCTGAAAAAGGCTTAAATAACATCTGGTATAAAAATAAAGAGGTCGATAAGCTGTTAGTTGATGCTAAAAAATTAAGCGACCGAAAAGAATATTCAAAGGCGTATGAAAAAATTTATAAACTGATCGCAGAAGATCAGCCGTATACGTTCCTTTACTATGCCAACTCACATCGCGCTATGCCATCTAATCTCCAAGGCTACTCTTACCACCCGAAAGATGAGTATTACAAAATCGAAAAATGGTGGCTTGAACAGTAGACTGCTAGTGAAGAAGGGGAGGATACTCCCCTTTCACCGTGAGAACAATCCCTTGCATTCGGTGTCGGTTCTCTGCGGGTGCTAAAAAGATCATTTCGTTCGCTCCGCATCAGCACGAGGATTCAAGGGTTTTCATATCACGCTGAAAAGAAGACAAAAGGCTAAAATAACATCATTTTGGCCTTTTTTTCACAGAATGGCGATCCGATGAAAAAGGAGTTGTGCATATGGTTACATATATCATTAGAAGGACATTGCTCTCGATTCCCATCTTATTGGGGATTACCATTTTGTCCTTTGCCATAATGAAAGCAGCACCAGGCGATCCGATGTCACTCATGATGGACCCTACCATTAGTGCGGCAGACCGGGAAGCCTTTATTGATAAGTACGGCTTGAACGATCCTGAATATGTGCAATATATGAAATGGCTTGGCAATATGCTTCAAGGTGACTTTGGCACATCCATTGTCAAAAAGGGAACGCCCGTGGCTGATTTGATTTTTGCCCGGCTGCCAAATACCCTCATCCTCATGATCTTTTCTACATTAGTTGCCCTGCTGATCGCCATCCCATTTGGTGTTCTTTCAGCAAAACGCCCGTATACAAAGCTTGACTATGGCATTACGGTTACATCTTTTATCGGACTGGCTATTCCAAACTTTTGGTTTGGCCTCATCCTCATTATGGTTTTATCCGTGAACTTAGGGTGGTTTCCAACTGGCGGAGTCTCTACCTTGAATGCCGATTTTAATGTGTTTGACCGGCTCCATCACATCATTTTACCAGCCTTTGTTTTAGCAACGGCTGATATGGCGGGGCTGACCCGGTACACAAGGTCGAGTATGCTTGATGTCATGAGACAGGATTACATTCGCACAGCAAGAGCGAAAGGCTTTAGAGAAAACAAAGTCATTTTTAAGCATGGTTTAAGAAACGGTCTTATGCCTGTCATAACGATTTTCGGATTGATGATACCATCCTTTATTGGCGGCGCAGTCGTGGTGGAACAAATCTTCACATGGCCTGGACTTGGAAAGCTGTTCATTGATTCTGCCTTTTCGAGAGATTATCCAGTCATTATGGCAATGACCGTTATTTCTGCAGTGCTTGTAGTGGTTGGAAATTTAATAGCGGATATTTTATATGCGATCGTTGATCCGCGTATTGAATATTAGAAGGGAGCTGAAGCACAATTGGCACAACCTAATATGGGAACACCTCCTGTTGATATCAAATTAAAGGAGGGCCTTCCGCCAAAGCCAGAGACGATGCTGCGTTTGTTTTGTGAGAAATTTTTCAAAAATAAATTGGCGGTTGCCGGCTCTATGATCTTATTGATCATTATCTTTTCTGCCATTTTCGCTCCAGTGATCGCTCCATATGCACCAGAGCATCAAGATTTATTGAAGCGGCTTCAGCCGCCAAGTGCTGAGCATTTTATGGGTACTGACAAGTTTGGCCGCGATATTTTCTCAAGGGTGCTATATGGCGCGCGGGTCTCTTTATTGGTCGGTTTCGTCTCAGTGGTCGGTGCAATCACCATTGGCACTGTCGTTGGAGCGGTCGCGGGGTATTTCAAAGGGTTTGTTGATTCCTTGTTAATGAGATTTGTGGATGTCGTGTTGTCGATTCCAGACATTTTTCTATTGATCACGCTCGTCACCATTTTCAAACCGGGCATTGATAAATTGATTTTAATCTTTGCTTTGACAGGCTGGACAACAACGGCCAGACTCATCCGCAGTGAATTCTTATCACTTCGAACAAGAGAATTCGTACTCGCAGCAAGAACCATTGGAACGAAAAATCATGTCATCATCTTTTCGCATATTTTACCGAACTGTATCGGTCCTATTATTGTGTCAGCTACATTAAAAGTAGGCTCCGTGATTTTAGCTGAATCAACGCTCAGCTACCTTGGCTTTGGTATTCAGCCGCCAACGGCAAGCTGGGGCAACATGCTCCAAGATGCACAAAATTTCTCGATTATGGTGCAAGCTTGGTGGTATCCGCTTTTCCCAGGTTTACTCATTTTGCTGACTGTTTTATGCTTTAATTTTTTAGGAGATGGGCTGAGAGATGCGCTTGATCCTAAAAAGCTGAAGTAAAGTTTAAAGGGGCTCTGCGTGCGCTCTCCGTTTCCTGAATGAAATAAAGACACGAAGCCATCATTCGCTCAGCTTGAAGTTTTGATAAAGTTGGAATAATTTCTCTATCCCTTGCCCATACTGTGGACAACAGTTTTTATAAAGTGAGGGATTGGTTATGTTATTTCTTCATGACGTATGGGTGAATTGGTTTGAAGGGGAAGAAAATGGCTACAATGTGTGTCATTTTCATGAGTGGCGCAAGGAGGACAGCGTTGAGCTGTTAGATCAAGTGCCTTTACTTAAGGTGCAGAGTCCTTTGTTTGATTACATAGAAAATGATCTTTCAGAGCTGCCGAAGACGCTGCTAGAGTCTGTATTCGAGAAATCTTATATTCGAAAAAATCATGAACGCCGTAAATTAGAGTATTGCTTTGTGGTCACAGACGGCATACGAATCATTGCCGTGGATACGATTGGGTATTCCATACCTGTGAGAAAAAGCCGCTTGATCCCAAGGCAGGAGCAGTTGGTGTATGAAATGGTGAAAGATGTGAAGGCAGAGGAATATGAATTCTCTAAGGAAAGCCTTGAATCGACGAAGGAGTATCACATTCTATCACTGCCGCCGCAGCATATCAGCGGATTAACGAGAAAAGAAAGACAGCTGAAGCAGCTGATGTTTATGGCGCTCGATCAATTAAAAGGGCTCCAAAACAGGGCGGAAATTGCGTATTGGTATACGGAATGGAACCCGCGCATGTACAACCAAATCAAACGAATGTCATTCGAAGAGATTTGGAACATGCTTTACAATGAAACCATTGATGGGTGGTCAGAGAATCATTTAGCTTTCTGTGAAAAAATGATTAAAGGACAGCCTTTTTTCGAAAAGCTTTGGGAAATGGAAAACGAATCAAAAGTAAATTAGAAAAAGCCTGCAGCGTGTTGTGCTGCAAGCTTTTTTTATTTGCGTTTTCTGCCAAGACCCATCGCATTCTCCATTTTTTTCAGCATTTTGTTCGCTGCGCGGTTTGCTTTTTCAGCACCTTCGTCTAGAATGCGGTCAAGCTCGTCTGATTCAATGAGTTCATAGTAACGATCTTGAATTGGTTTTAAAGCATCAACGACAACGTTCGCAAGATCTCCCTTAAACTCACCATACCCTTTGCCTTCATACTTTTGTTCAAGCTCTGCAATTGATATGTTGCCTAACACAGAATAAATCGTCAGCAAGTTGGCGATACCAGGCTTGTTCTCTTTGTCATACTTGACGATGCCTTCTGAATCCGTCACAGCACTTTTGATTTTCTTTTCAAGCTGCTTTGGTTCATCCAATAAGGTAATGAAGGATTTTTGGTTCGGATCAGATTTGCTCATCTTTTTCGTTGGATCTGCTAAAGACATAATCCGCGCGCCTTCTTTTGGAATTTTCACTTCAGGCACAGTGAAGATGTCATTGTACTTTCGGTTAAAGCGTTCAGCAAGCGTTCTAGTCAATTCAAGATGCTGCTTTTGGTCTTCTCCAACAGGGACTAAATCAGTACCATATAATAAAATATCGCCAGCCATTAATGGGGGATACGTTAATAGGCCTGAAACAACGGCTTCCTTACCAGCGGATTTGTCCTTAAATTGGGTCATTCTTTCTAATTCCCCAATATAAGCAACACATTGCAGCATCCATCCTGCCTGGGCGTGAGCAGGTACCTCTGATTGGATAAACAATGTCGCCTTCTCTGGATCAAGTCCAACAGCTAAATAAAGAGCTGCTAAGCTTCTAATATTTTGGCGGAGAGCTAATCGGTCCTGACTCACCGTAATCGCATGCTGATCGACGACACAAAAATAGCCATTATAGTCATGCTGCAAATCGACAAATTGCTTCATTGCTCCAATATAGTTCCCTAATGTGACTGAACCGCTCGGCTGAATACCTGAAAAAATTGTCTTTTTTGTCATACTAAAACCTCTTTTCTTCAATATAAAAAGGCCCACCCATCACTTTTCAACAGAAAAGGGACGAATGAACCGTGGTACCACCCTTGTTATTTCACATAGAAATCACTCAAGACGTTGATAACGGAGACTGCTCCGTCTAAGCCTACTCACTTTTTAGAAGTGTTCGGTTAGCTGCTCCAAAGCCCATTCCATACATGCCATTATCTGCTCACACCGGCCGCAGACTCTCTGTAAATGGTGAATATATGTACTCTTCTTTTTCATCGCAACAATATAATTTAATCCATTATAAATAAGCAAAAATCAAATGTCAAAGCCTACATATAATAAATGAAGAGCAAAATAAACATTTCAATTAGTAAGCTAAAACCTATTATTTTCATGGAGGAAAAATTGCTTTGGAAAGATGATGATAAATGTTTGTTTAAATCATCGTCAATAGTGCTCTTTTGCTTATTTAATGAATCAAATACCTTTCGAAAGCTGTAAGCTGTTTGATCAAAAAATCCACTTTTTAAAGTGATTAACGATAACCATACTAGCATAGTGCCCGATGCTAAATAAAAAGTGATGTTAATCATGCTTAAAAGAGAAATGTGCCCATAAAAAATGAAACTTAAAATGAATACAAGGAAATTAGAACTAATTAAAAGAATAAAAAATTTGATAACAATCACTCCTGCGCATTAAAACTTTACTGTACTAAAATAGCAATAAAAACGTTTAATTCAAGATTTTCACTATATAAGAAAAACGAAACAAGGAATTAAGCAGTTGTTTTAACAAAATTCATGATATCAGTTTACAATGAATCATGAAGATTGCCAATTGTATAGACAGGATTACTTCTGATTAGGTATTTAAGATCACAAAATGAAAGGAAAATACCCAATTTGTTTCAATTTTTTAATAAATTTATTAAAAAACAATCGAAATATGAAAATTTTCTTAAAAAAATGAATGCACAATTACTTATTTGCTAGTATAATAGTTCCTGTAGTTCATTTATGAAGGGGAGGTCAACAACTAGATGAAAAAGTCTAAATTTTCACTGCTTTTAGTTTTTTTATTGGTGCTGACTATTTTTGTATCTGCATGTTCAGGTAAACAAAGTAGCGACAAGGGCACTGCATCCAAAGATTCAAAACAAGAGGCTACAATTTTAGAATCACAGGAAATGCCTGCAATGGATACAATCCAAGCAAGTGATACAATTAGTTTCACAACGATGAATAACGTTTTTGAAGGTTTGTATCGATTCAACGATAAAGAAGAATTAGTACCTGGTATGGCGGATGGCGAACCAGTTGCTAACAAAGATAAAACAGTTTATAACATTAAACTGAAAGATGCAAAATGGTCTAACGGTGATCCAGTTAAAGCTCAAGACTTCGTTTATGCTTGGCAACGTGCTTTAGATCCAGAACAAAAGTCTGAGTATGGCCCATATATGATGGTAGGTAAAATCAAAAATGCTGATAAGGTTTACAACAAAAAAGCAAAGCCTGACGAACTAGGAATTAAAGCTGTAAGTGATAAAGAGTTGCAAATTACACTTGAAAAACCAATTCCTTACTTCCAATCTCTACTTTCATTCCCAACTTTCTATCCAGTGAATGAAAAGTTCGTTAAAGAACAAGGTGATAAATATGCGAAAACTGCAAAAAACCTTGTATACAATGGCCCATATGAACTTTCTTCTTGGGATGGACCACAAGCAACTACTTGGGAATACAAAAAGAATGAAGAATATTGGGACAAAAAGAACGTCTCTATGACAAAACTTACTTTTAAAGTATCTAAAGATCCACAGGCAGCTGTTAACGCATTCGAAGCTGGAGAAGCTGATATTACACCTAAATTATCAACTCCTGCAATCATCTCTCAATACGAAGGTGATAAGCGAATGAAAAGATTACTAGAGCCTACAGTGTTCTGGTTGAAAATGAACCAAGGAAATAAATCTCTAAAGAATGAAAACATTCGTCGTGCAATTGCAACAGCAATTGACAAAGAAGCGTTTGTAAAAGATGTATTGCAGAATGGTTCAGTTGCTGCATACTATCAAATTCCAAAAGACTTTGTACATGATGAAAACGGAAAAGACTTCCGTGATGGAACGCCTAAATACTTAGAAACAAACAAAGATGAAGCTAAGAAACTTTTCGAAAAAGGTCTAAAAGAATTAGGAACGTCTAAAGTAACGCTTAATTACTTAGGTGATGATTCTGAGACAGCTAAAACAATCGGAGCTTTCATTAAAGATCAGCTTGAAAAAACTTTACCTGGCTTAGACATCAATATTCAAAGTGTTCCTTTCGCTACTCGTATTGATCGTGATAAGAAAGAGGATTACGATCTACAGATGGCTGGATGGGGTCCTGATTATCTTGATCCAATCACATTCTCTGACTTATTTATCACAGGTGGCGGAAACAACCACATGGGATACTCTGATAAGAAATATGATCAGCTGCTAAAAGATGCATCTGGCAAATTAGCTGCTAAACCTGAAGAACGCTGGAAAGCTTTACAAGAAGCTGAAAAAGTATTACTACAAGATGACGCAGCACTTTCACCAATTTATCAGAGAGCAACTAACTATCTGATTAATAATAAAGTTAAAGGGTTTGTCATTCACAAGGTTGGACCAGAATTCAGCTACAAATGGATGAAAATTGAAGGATAATTAACAATCTTATAGAAAAGAGAGTGTATTCTCTGAATATACTCTCTTTTTCACTGAAAGAAATATGTCGAAATATACAGAAAAGTCAGTTTTATCAGGAGGTGCAAGTATGCTGAAATACTTAATTAGACGGGTTGGCTTCATGGTCGTTACCCTCTTCATCATTGTTTCAATCACTTTTTTCTTAATGAAACTCATTCCGGGTTCTCCTTTTGTTAATGCACAAAAGTTATCAGAAGCTCAACAAGCTGTACTTAATGCAAAATATGGGCTAGATCAGCCTATCCCAGTTCAATACTTTCATTACTTGATTAATACATTCACTGGAGATTTAGGTGTTTCATTCCAATTCAACAATACCTCCGTAACAGAACTCCTTTCATACCGAGTAGGACCATCTGCTGTCCTAGGCCTTCAAGCGATTATTATAGGAACGATTGTTGGTATCTTCTTGGGAGTAGTTGGAGCTTTAAGGCAGAACACATGGGTAGATTACTCTGCTACTTTCTTGGCAGTTATCGGTAAATCAATACCGAGTTTTGTATTCGCGGGATTACTTCAATACTATATTGCGGTGAAATTGGGTCTATTACCAACTCAATTTTGGAATGGGTTCGAGTATACAATCTTGCCTACTATCGCATTAGCAATGTTCCCTATTTCCATTTGTGCACGTTTTATGCGAACAGAAATGGTTGAAGTTCTTGAGACAGACTATATTTTGCTGGCAAAGGCAAAAGGAGCAGGCTATTTTGAAATCGCATTTAAGCATGCAATGAGAAATGCTTTGATCCCTGTTGTTACAGTTCTTGGTCCACTAACTGTTAGTTTAATGACGGGATCTCTTGTAATCGAAAAAATCTTCTCGATTCCTGGAATTGGTGAGCAGTTTGTTAAAGCAATTACCGTAAATGACTATCCAGTTATTATGGGAACAACAATTTTATTCGCTGTTCTTTTTGTTGTGGTTGTATTTATTGTCGATATTCTATATGGAATTATCGATCCGAGAATTCGTGTAGCAGGGGGTAACAAATGATGAAACAGCAAGAAGAAAATATTGATAAAAGTCTATTTGAGCCCGCTGGTGTTGATACATTTTCTGCTGAAAAAATTGAGAAACCTAGTCTAAATTATTGGCAAGATGCTTGGCTTAGAATCAAAAAGAATAAAGCCGCAGTTGTAAGTTTGGTGATTTTACTTTTAATTGTATTCATGGCAATTGTCGGACCGTTAATTAGTGGCAAAGATTTTAGTACTCAGACAACGTCTGAAGCGAACCTGCCACCTCGAATCCAAGGATTAGAGCATGTTAGTTTTCTTCCATTTACTGGGGAGAGAACGCTGAAAAATGGTGATGTAGTCAATCCTTATGAACAAAAAGGAATTGATCATTACTACTGGTTCGGTACAGATAATCTTGGGAGAGATCTATTTACACGTGTGTGGAAAGGAACTCAAATCTCACTGCTTATTGCTGTTGTTGCAGCTGTGATCGATTTAATTATTGGTGTTGCTTATGGTGCTATTTCTGGTTATTTTGGCGGGAAAATTGATAATGCGATGCAACGTGTTTTAGAGGTTCTGATGGGGATTCCCAACTTGATCGTTGTCATATTAATGATTCTCGTCTTAAAGCCAGGGATTATTCCAATTATTATTGCTCTAAGTATTACCGGGTGGATCAGTATGGCGAGGGTTGTACGAGCCCAAGTCATGAAGCTGAAAGAACAGGAATATGTACTAGCCGCTAGAACTTTGGGATTAAGCAACTTTAAAATTATCTTTAAACACATGTTGCCTAACTTAACAGGTGTGATGATTATTAATACAATGTTCACCATTCCTAGTGCAATTTTCTTCGAAGCTTTCTTAAGCTTTATCGGTTTAGGTCTCCAAGAGCCACAAGCTTCACTAGGGACGTTAATTGAAGACGGATTTAAATCAATGATCGCTTTCCCATATCAGATGGTTTATCCAGCAATTATCATTAGTGTTATCATGATCGTCTTTAACCTTGTTGCCGACGGTGTGAGAGATGCACTTGATCCAAAAATGAAAGATTAGTACGGGACGGTGATGATGATGAATAAACAAGAAACCATTCTAACAGTAAACGACTTAAATATCTCATTTCACACGTTCGCTGGGGAAGTTAAGGCGATAAGAGGTGTGAACTTTGATCTGAAAAAAGGCGAGACACTTGCCATTGTAGGAGAATCAGGTTCAGGAAAATCAGTTACTTCTAAATCAATCATGGGGCTGCTTCCTAGATCTAACTCTGAAGTGAAAAAAGGAGAGATTTTGTTTCAAGATAAAGATTTGACGAAACTTTCTGATAAGCAAATGCAAAAAATACGTGGAAAAGATATTGCAATGGTCTTTCAAGATCCAATGACATCGTTGAATCCTACAATGACAATTGGCAAACAAATTATAGAACCGATCTTAAAACATCAAAATGCTAGTAAAGAAGAGGCTAAAAAAAGGGCGCTTGAATTACTTAGTCTTGTAGGCATCCCAAAACCTGAACAAAGATTTAAGCAATATCCTCATCAATTTTCTGGAGGGATGAGACAAAGGGTTGTGGTGGCAATTGCACTTGCTTGTAATCCAAAAATATTAATTGCAGATGAGCCAACTACAGCGTTAGATGTAACAATTCAGGCGCAAATTTTAGAACTGATGAAGGATCTTCAAAAGAAAATTGAAACATCAATTATCTTTATTACGCATGATTTAGGTGTTGTTGCGAATGTAGCAGATCGTGTAGCGGTTATGTATGGTGGTCAAATTGTTGAAATTGGTACAGTTGATGAGATTTTCTATAACCCGAAACATCCTTATACTTGGGGCTTATTAAGTTCGATGCCAAGCCTGGACACAAAAGAGGAGAAATTATTCGCAATTCCTGGAACACCCCCGGATTTGCTAAACCCTCCAAAAGGCGATCCATTTGCTGCTAGAAATCAATATGCAATGAAAATCGATTTTGAACAGCAACCGCCTTTATATCAAGTGTCAGAAACGCATTATGCAGCGACATGGCTATTACACCCCAACGCACCTAAAGTAGAACCTCCTGAATCAATTAAGCAAAGAATGCGACAATTTAAAGCGCAAAAAGGGGGGGATCACATTGAGTGAAAAAGATGTTATTTTACAAGTGAAAAATCTTAAACAATATTTTAATGTGGGCAAACCAAATGAAGTAAAAGCTGTTGATGATGTTAGCTTTGACATATATAGAGGGGAAACATTGGGGCTAGTAGGTGAGTCTGGCTGTGGAAAATCAACTACAGGCAGAACCATTATTCGATTATATAATGCAACAGGTGGAGAGGTTATTTTTAATGGACAAAATGTTCATGATAAAAAATCGACCACTGATCTTAAGCAATTTAATCGTAAGATGCAAATGATCTTTCAGGATCCATATGCCTCCCTCAATCCAAGAATGAAAGTTGAGGATATCATTGCAGAGGGCATCGACATTCATGGCCTTGCGAATACTAAGCAGGCGCGTAAAGAGCGTGTGTTCCAATTACTTGAAACTGTTGGCTTGAACAAAGAGCATGCGAACAGATACCCGCATGAATTCTCAGGTGGTCAAAGGCAGCGTATCGGAATTGCACGTGCATTAGCAGTTGAGCCAGATTTCATCATCGCTGATGAACCAATCTCTGCATTAGACGTGTCGATCCAAGCGCAGGTCGTCAACTTATTGAAAGAGCTTCAAGAGGAAAAAGGCTTAACGTATTTATTCATTGCGCATGACCTGTCCATGGTAAAATACATCAGCGATCGTATCGGCGTGATGTATTTCGGAAAATTGGTTGAGCTGGCACCAGCGAATGAATTATACGAAAACCCGCTGCATCCATATACAAAATCATTGCTGTCTGCGATTCCGCTCCCAGATCCTGATTATGAGCGTAACCGCAAACGAATCAAGTATGATCCATCTGTTCATAAAGGAACAAACACCGAGTTCCGTGAAGTGAAGCCGGGTCACTTTGTGAGCTGCACAGAGGAAGAATTCAAAGAGCTTCAAGCGAAACAATCATAAGAAGAAAGAAGCACTGCTAAGTCAGTGCTTCTTTTTTTATTTTAAAAAAACAAGATGATGGTAATTTTTAGTTAAGTACAAGCAAATACCGGAGGAAATCATATGTCCATTTGGAAAACTTATCGTTATTCATTACTTCATGTTCTCATTGTATTCATGCTTTTTTCAACGTCTTTTTTCACGAAACCAAACGGAGGAAAGTGGATGCTTGCGTTTATGGTGCTCATTGGGATTGTGTCTTTATCGGTGGAATATATGCTTAACCGGAATACAAGTGGTCAGAAGCAAGAGACACGGCGTGTAAAATATCTTTATTTGATCATGTTTCAAATTGCGATGACACTGATCCTGTTTGTCTGCATTCAACTCGTCATGAATCGTTCGTTATAAAACTTTTTTTACGTTAATTGAAAAAAAATGAAACTACTTAAGAGTTTGCTGCGTCTTACTAGTACAGGCGTTTAAATAGCAGGAAATCGGGAATATCTAAGGAAGTGGTTCTTAACTATAGCATAAGGAGCAGATCCATGAATTGGTATGAAAAGCTCAGTGAATACTTCCCGATAGAAGAAATGAAGTCAAAAGAGCATATGGAAGCTTTATTAAAGGAAAGAAGTGATATTTATCATAAGGAGGAAGGACCTCATCATGTGATGATGTACGCCGAATTTGATTCTTTCATCTTTATTGATTATTTATTTGTTTCCAAAGATGCAAGAGGTGAAGGCCTCGGATCAAAGCTTATTCATAAGCTGAAGGAAAAAAAGAAACCGATCTTGCTTGAGGTTGAGCCTGTAGATGAAGATGATGCAGATACTGCAAAACGCCTAAAGTTTTACCAAAGAGAGCACTTCAAGCATGCAGAATCAATCGGTTATAAACGCAGGTCACTTGCAACAAATGAAGTGAACCGCATGGAAATTCTTTATTGGTCGCCTCTTACAAATCATGAGGAAGAGATCATGGAAGCCATGAGGAAGACCTATGAACGAATCCATACGTATAAAGATGAAGAATGGTATGGACAATCGTATGAGGACGTTGATGATGTATTGAAGATCATTGAAAATAGAAAGCAAAAAAATATTTTCGATCATCTCGACTAAATGAGAATGTTCAGACATCAAGCAGCACCACAAAATGAATGAAATTGTCTAGTTTTTGTCACAAAAATTGCAAGAAAATCTGTTCACACTTACTTTTTTATAGTATAATCACTATAAAGATTACTTATTTAGAACAATTTTAATTTAAGAATACAGATCAATATTCATTCTACAAATTGAGGAGTGAAGATTTATGGTAACATTATACACATCACCAAGCTGTACATCATGTAGAAAAGCAAGAGCGTGGTTAGAAGAGCACAATATCCCATATCAAGAGAGAAACATTTTTTCTGAGCCTCTTTCAATCGATGAAATCAAAGAAATTCTTCGAATGACAGAAGACGGTACAGATGAAATTATCTCAACACGTTCAAAAGTATTCCAAAAACTAAATGTCAATGTTGAGACAATGCCGCTTCAACAATTGTATAAACTAATCAATGAGCATCCAGGTCTTCTGCGTCGTCCAATTATTTTGGATGAAAAAAGACTACAAGTTGGATACAATGAAGATGAAATTAGACGTTTCTTACCAAGAACGGTTCGTACATTCCAACTAAGAGAAGCTCAGCGACTTGCTAACTAATAGAAAAACAAAAAGCTGCCGATCATTTGGCAGCTTTTTTTATTTGTTTTCAGCCGTTTGCTCGTAAAAGAGGCTGGCTAATATGACCACTATGACGGTTAAAAACGGAAGCATTAATTCAAGCGTGGCATGCTGTGCCATAAATTCAGTCAATTTCACATCACGCACAATCATTTCGCCGCCTGTAAAGGCCAAGAGCGCGCTTCCTCCGTATAAAAGAAACGGAAATTTGGTTAAAGCTGCATGAATCAGCTTGCTTCCCCAAATAATAATCGGTACAGAAATCATGAGGCCAAACGCGGTCAGAAGCATATTGCCTTTTGCTGCACCTGCAACTGCGATGACATTATCAAGTGACATAAAGAGGTCGGCAATCACAATGGTTTGAACCGCACGCCAAAGGGAGCCGCTGCTCTTAATCCGAATGGATTCCTTCTTTTGTTCAATTAACAGATTGTATCCTATATAAAGGAGAAAAAGACCGCCAATAAATTGCAAATAAGGGATAGTCAATAAATAAACTGCGGCACCAGTCATTGTAATTCTCATCAGCACGGCTAAAAGTGTGCCGATCCAAATGGCTTTATTGCGTTTGTCATTTGATAAGCTTCGACTGGCCATCGCGATGATGAGCGCATTATCTCCGCCTAAAATTAGGTCTATTCCAATAATCATCAGTAAGGATACGATCCACTCTGTTTCCATCCATTTCACCTCATGTCCCAAATAGAGCTCGTACAACCAATATATGAGGACAATTCAAATATATGTTTCTGCAAGTTTTCTCTGCAAAAAATGCGTTTTTATTTCTTTTATTCATGTTTTATCATAAAATAGACAGTACGAAGCAATACCTCAATTCTTTAAACGGTTAACATGTAGACGGAACGGGTAAAGTGTAGTAAAGTACTATTAATTGGGAGCTTGTATGTCCCTTCAACATCTTATATAGAAGGGAAGGTTGGCAAAATGGAAATCGAAAGAATAAATGAACATACAGTCAAATTTTATATTTCCTACGGTGATATTGAAGATCGCGGATTTGACCGTGAAGAGATTTGGTATAATCGTGAGCGCAGTGAAGAGCTGTTTTGGGAAGTAATGGACGAAGTGCACGAAGAAGAAGAATTTGCAGTAGAGGGACCGCTTTGGATTCAAGTACAGGCACTTGACAAAGGTCTTGAAATTGTCGTGACTAAAGCCCAACTTTCTAAAGATGGACAAAAGCTCGAATTGCCGATTCCAGAAGATAAAAAAGGTCAAACAGATGAAGAAAGCTTAGACGCACTGCTTGATGATTTTAATAAAGAAGAGCAAGATCAAGAAGACCATAATGAGAAGGACAAAAAACTTCAACTTCAATTTGTGTTAAAAATGGATGACTTTGAAGATTTGATTGCACTTTCTCAATTAAATATGCAGGATTTTACCACAAGTTTATATTCGTTTGAAAACCGTTATTATCTATATGTTGACTTCCACGAGGATTTGTCAGATGAGCAAGTGGATAATAAGCTCAGCATTTTGCTTGAATACGCACATGAATCAGTGGTCAGCATCTACAGACTGAAAGAATACGGTCAGCTGATTATCGAAGGGAATGCCCTTGAAACGATTCAACAGCACTTCTCGTAACTTACAAAAAGTCGATTTCTATAGAGGAATCGACTTTTTTATCTGAATGAATAGGTAAATAAAGAGATCGGCAAGGAGAAAATGAAATGAGAAATGTAGTTAAAGTTCTATTTTTTCTTATCATTACGATAGGTGCTTATTTAATCATCCAGTTAATTGCCGGTGATTTAGCGGTAAGTGTATTAAGTTCTGTCAGTGTTCTATTTACGTTATCGATTATCTTCATCGGATTTGTTATTTTCTTGGAGAACCGGAATCCGTCTCAAACGATTACATGGCTTGTCCTTCTTGGCAGCTTTCCGTTATTCGGCTTTTTGTTCTACATTTTCTTTGGACGCAATATCAAAAAGCGCCGGCTGTTTGAAAAGAAGGCGGTACTGGACGAGCAGTTAATCCAAGAAGATGAACGTATTCATAGAGAAGCGATTGAAAAAATGACGCATATGGGTGATCATCAGCAGCTCTTATTTAAGCTGGCCCATAGACTTGGACATACCCCTATTACATATCGCACGTCCTCTAAAGTCCTAACAAATGGTGAAGAAACATTCTCTCATATTTTTGAAGAGATCAAAAAAGCAACACATCACATTCATTTAGAATATTACATTCTCCGCCATGATGACCTTGGCCAAGAATTAAAGGATATTCTCATTGAAAAAGCGAAAAATGGTGTGATTGTCCGCTTTTTATATGACGATGTAGGAAGCTTAAAGCTCTCTCGTCAATATATTGCTGACCTAGAAAAGGCTGGCGTTCAGATCGTTCCGTTTTTACCAGTAAGGCTCCCCCTTTTAAATAATAAAATCAACTTCCGAAATCATAGAAAAATTGTCGTGATTGATGGAGAAGTAGGATTTGTCGGCGGGCTTAACATTGGAGACGAATACATGGGCAGAAGCAGACAATATGGATTCTGGCGTGATACCCATCTGATGATTAAGGGCGAAGCTGTTCGTGACCTCCAGCAGATTTTCATGCAGGATTGGTATTATATGACGAATGAAAGATGCTCAGGTGAGGACTATTTCAAAGATTTCACCCACATTGAAAGTACAACAGAAGGCGTACAAATGATTGCTGGCGGACCTGACAAGCAGTGGGAGGTCATTAAAAATCTCTTTTTCTCCATGATCATCTCCGCCAAAAAGTCCATTTGGATCGCTTCCCCGTATTTTGTGCCGGATGATGATATTTTGTCCGCATTGAAAATTGCCGCATTGAGCGGAGTAGATGTACGGATTATTGCGCCAAAGAATCCTGATAAACGAATTGTCTTCCATGCGTCTCGTTCATACTTCCCGGAGCTTCTTGACGCAGGTGCAAAAGTGTACGAGTATGATCAAGGCTTTATGCATAGTAAATTTATTATTGTGGATAGCGAGCTGGCTTCGATTGGAACGGCAAACATGGATATGAGAAGCTTTCATTTGAACTTTGAAGTGAATGCCTTCCTTTATAAAACGAAAAGCACAGAGAAGCTCGTCAACGATTTCTTAGGTGATTTAGAGCAGTCACATGAAATTGTTCCAGAAGAGTTTGCAAAGAGACCATTGAGGGTCAGACTGTTTGAATCAACAGCAAGACTATTATCACCACTTTTATAAAGATTGTATTTTCCCCCTTTTCTATAAGGGGGAATTTTTATTTTACTGAGGAAATGATCAGTAAAATCATCTTTTGACACGATAAAAATTCATTTTGTCTATTCGCTTCCTTAAAGACGAACAAGCTATAATACGGACATCAAAGAGCGAGGGGCGAACTGAATGAATACAGCAATTATGGATAACGGTAAGCTTATCCGAATTACACATCATCTATCGAAAAGCCGGCTGGAGCATGTAAGAACGATGTGCAAATTTTATTGTCCTGAATGCAGGGAGGAGGTGCAATTAAAGCTAGGGGAGCATCGTGTCTATCATTTTGCGCATAAACAGCTGACAGCATGTCCGTTAGCCTCAGGTGAAACGGCTTATCATCAGGCGGGGAAGGAAGCCATTATGAATTGGCTTAGGCGGCTTGGATACAAACCGGCGCTGGAAAAGTATATGTCAAAGATCCATCAGCGTCCTGATGTGACCGTCTCTACAGGGAGTGCAGCCTATGCAATCGAATTTCAATGTGCAAATATTTCCCGGCAAGAGCTGCGCAAAAGAACAGCAGGTTTTTGTGAAGCAGGACTCTTACCTATATGGATGATAGGGGCAAATCGTTTAAAACGAAAATCTGCCCAGCTTTTTTCTTTCTCTTCCATTCATTGGGGAATTTTAAGGGAATCAGAGAAGCGGCGGTTGATTTTTTTCTGCCCGATCCAGAATCGGTTCATCCATCTTGATCAATTCCTCGTGTTTCAACCTACAAAAGTATGTGCCGCAATGACTGTCAGACCACCTTCAGCATACCGCGAACTTCCGGCACTCCTATCTCCGCCCTCAAACAGGCGTCAAGTAAACCAACAATGGCTTAAATGTATACAGCAATTTAGGCAGCGTCCTCCTCGCATTTTATCAAATGAAAGCAAACGTTTGAGAGATATCTTTTATGAGCATCATCAAACAGCATTCCCTTTTTTGCCAACTGAATTATTTATCCCGCTGCAAGAAGCGTATATCTTTACAAGTCCCGTGTATGTTTGGCAGGGATGTCTCTATGATTGGATGGTGAGGAAAAAAGGAAACGGAAACGGAAGAGTGACGATTCAACAGTTGATGATGGAAATCAATCGATGTGTGCAAATGAAAGAAGTAAAACTCCGATATGGCGATGTTTCAAGAGAAGAAATAAAAGAGGTGATCACTGCATATGTAAAGGGGCTTATTAGACAAGGGTTTTTACATATGACGAAAGAGGGTAATTATGAAGTATCGTCGAATCAAATGCCTATACGAACAGCAGATGAAGTGTTAAAACGGGATGCTTTCTTATTTCATTAGCATGTTTCATGACCACTTTGATCATGATAAGAAAAAGGTGGTGCTGCTATTGAATCGAAATAAACGCTTTTTTCTCATTTTTTTAGTCTGTTTGGTATTTATTTCTGCATATGATTTGACAAATATAGTTCAAAACAAAGAAGATAAATACAACACCAATTTTTTTCACTTTCCGAAAGGTTGGTTCAACACAACTCATGCAAGGGGGATTCATATGACTTCACAAAACAAAAACAATCATTTACCAGACAGAAGCGAAGTAAAAGAAGAAAACAAATGGCGTCTTGAAGATATTTTTGAAAGCGTCGATGCATGGAACAAGGAATTCGAAGCGGTCAAAAAAGAAATTCCGAAGCTGGCCCAATTTAAAGGCAAGCTGGCCCATTCTGCTGATGTCCTGTATGAAGCCCTAACCTTTCAGGATCAACTTTCTGAAAAGCTTGGCAAGCTTTATACATATGCGCACATGAAATATGATGAAGATACAACGAACTCATCATTTCAGGCGTTAAATGATAAGGCATCAAATCTATTTACACAGCTGTCTAGTACATCTGCTTATATTGTTCCAGAGATTTTATCGATTCAAGAAGATAAATTGCAGCAATTCATTCTGGAAAAAGAAGAATTAAAACTGTATTCACATGCTCTCGAAGAAATTAATAAAGAGCGTCCACATATTTTAAGTGAGGAGCAAGAAGCTTTATTAGCTGAGGCATCTGAACCACTTTCATCTTCATCTACTACTTTTAGTATGTTTAACAATGCCGATATTTCGTTCCCTTCTGTAAAGGATGAGAATGGAGAGGAAAAGAAAATTACCCACGGCAACTTCATCACATTTTTAAATAGTGATGATCGTGAAGTGAGAAAGAATGCCTTTAAAGCTGTGTATAAAACGTATGATCAGTATAAGAACACACTTGCTTCTACACTGAGCGGTTCGATTAAGAAGGATAATTTTTATGCAAAAGTACGAAATTATCAATCGGCAAGAGAAGCAGCACTATCTCGAAACAGCATCCCGGAAGAAGTGTATGACAATCTAATTGATACAGTTCATCAATATTTACCGTTATTACACCGCTATATTGAATTACGTAAAAAGGTATTAAAGCTTGATGAAGTGCACAATTACGACTTGTATACACCACTTGTGAAAGATGCTGGCATGAAACTCACCTACGATGAAGCAAAGGATTACATGCTGAAAGGGCTAGCGCCATTAGGAGAAGAATATGTTTCCGTGTTAAAAGAAGGACTCGACAATCGCTGGGTAGACGTTTATGAGAATAAAGGGAAACGAAGCGGTGCGTATTCATCTGGAAGCTATGGTACAAATCCATATATCCTCATGAACTGGCAAAATAATATTGATAATTTGTTTACGCTGGCTCATGAATTTGGTCACTCTGTCCACAGCTACTATACAAGAAAGCACCAGCCATATCCGTATGGAAACTATAGTATCTTTGTAGCTGAAGTGGCTTCCACTACAAATGAAGCGTTACTAGGCGAATATCTGCTTAATCATTTAGAGGATAAAAAGCAGCGTTTGTATGTGTTAAACCACTTGTTAGAAGGATTTAGAGGAACGGTATTCAGACAAACGATGTTTGCTGAGTTTGAGCATCTTATTCATGTGAAAGCACAAGAAGGAGAGGCTTTAACGCCAGAATTTATGACAAACCTTTATTACGATCTGAACAAGAAGTATTTTGGTGACGGCATGGTGGTTGATAAGGAAATTGGATTAGAGTGGACGAGAATCCCTCATTTCTATTACAACTATTATGTGTATCAATACGCGACAGGCTATAGTGCTGCGCAGGCATTAAGCAAGCAAATCTTACAAGAAGGAAAACCTGCGGTAGAGCGCTACACAGATTTCCTTAAAGCAGGAAGCTCTGATTATCCAATCAATGTGCTGAAAAAAGCAGGTGTTGATATGGCTTCTAAGGAACCAATCGAAGCGGCATGTCAATTGTTCGAAGAAAAACTAAAAGAAATGGAAGAACTCATCTCCAAAACAGGTGAGTAATGAAAAGACTTCTGTCAGACGTGTGAGTGCTATCTCATCTTTTGACAGGAGTTTTTTTCTCATAAAAAAAGACCTCTTCAGATGTCGAGGCCGTTCCTTATCAATCATCAACCTTTAAAACCTCTAAAGGTCTTACGGTGATTCATTCGATAAAGCGTAAAAAGAATCGAAGCAAATAAGAGTGGAGACGTCAAATAAAGAGGAAGCATCTTCATTAAGCCTAATATATTTAAAAAGAAACATAAGCCAATGGCAACAAGTCCAATAGTTGTGCTGCGCATGCAGATCCCCCCATTTTGTTGTTACTTTCACTATATGAAAGTGACAACCCTCTTATGTTTTGTGACAAAAATATGAACATATAGTATATCTGTTGTCATAAGTCGACAAAATTTGATATACTACAGATGTGAAATTAATCACATACAAACATTACCCCTTTGTTTGACCGTGAAAAATTTCTCCCATCCCCTTTGTTGTCGTTAAGACATAGTGAAACCGCGCTTATCCCGGCGCGGTTTCTTCGTACTTATAAATAGAACAAATGTTCTTGATAGAGGTAAAGAAAAAACATGGGTCAGCACCCATGTTCATTCTCACAGCGATAGACATCAAGATCTGTATGGTGATCATTTTCTTTATAGCGCCAAAACATTTCTTGCTGTACTTGTACACGTTCTACCTTTTGAGCGAAAGCCAGCTTCTTCATTTCTCGTTCAACTTCTTCAAGCGTCAAGTCATAGACAACGGCTATCTCTTTTGCGGAAGCAAATTGAAAGTAAGCAATAAACCATTCAATTGGAGGCCGTTCTGAAGGTGTTGGTTTTTCACCAATCATTTCAAAAAGGATTTCCTCGTATATATCATAAGAGTAGGCACCTGAAATTTTTAATCCTTCATCTCCATTTACGGTATTAAAAAAGGCGAAGGTTGGAAGTTCAGAAACGTCCATTTCAGCTGCAATTTTCATATCACATTGTAGGGCTTTAACAGCACTTTGAGAATGAATGTCACGCTGGAATTCTTCGATGTCCAGACCAGCGTTTTTTGCATTATCTAGCAGCACCTGCTCACTTGTGACATCCTGCTGATGGCAAAAAAGTGATTCTTGAATGAGACGCAAAAATTTCATTCCGCATTTTCTACCTTGAAGCTCCGCCGCTTTTAGTGCGAGTGAGGCGAGGTAGGGTGATGTCACAATTTGTTCAGACAGTATTTGTTCTTTTTTGGTCTGTGTTTTAGTGGCAAATTTTCCCCATGCTTCAGTCAGTAAATGCTTCTTTCTTTTCCGATTCAATGCATTAATACTAGAGCTTGTTACCGTTCGTAAAGTGAAAAAACGGCCATATTTCATTTTTAATTTTTTAATGGATGGCTCTAATAACCAGCAGTCTGGGCTTAGAGGATCAATGAATACATAGATTTCAATCGGCTTTTGAGGATGTCCGTGACAATGTGAGAAATATTGATCGTGCGTATTGCAGCTCAAGATCGTCCATCCTTTTCAGGTGTTTGATTGACCATATGGCGAGCCGTCAGAGAAAGCCGCTCAAATAAAAAGTCACGAATATCGCCGGTTAGTCCTACTTGATCCATTGCATCCTCCATGCATTCAAGCCATGCGTCAGCCCGCTTCTCAGTAATCGGAAAAGGGAGATGTCTCGCCCGCAGCATTGGGTGGCCATGCTCCTCTGTATAAAGCGGTGGTCCGCCTAAATATTGCGTTAAGAACTGTTTTTGTTTTCTTGCTGTTTCTTTTAAGTCATCCGGGAAAATAGGATGAAGCAAAGGATGACACTTTACATTTTCATAAAAAGTATCAACAAGTTGCGATAGAAGTTCCTCTCCAACCGCTTCGTAAGGTGCGTTAAACGATTGTACCATGTTGACTACTCCTTTTACTCGTAGTTAATAGGATGACTCACCCTATTGCGCATTTCATTTATTTCAAAAGTGATATTCAGTTTGTTCTATTTTATTGTTTCTATTCTTGTACTTATTTTAACAACCTCAACTCGATTCCACAAACAAACCGCTTTGGTCTGCTCGAAATAAAGTGAGAGTCGGGTTCCGTGATCAATTGACCATATCATAACACATTCAGTCAAAAAAGGGGGAAAAGCGACATACAAAAAACCGAAGAGGTTATTCTCTTCGGTTTAAGCGAAATATTGAGCTGTGATTTTCTTTACATAATTTTGTGTTTCTTTAAATGGAGGAATGCCACCATATTTATCTACATTTCCTGAGCCTGCATTATAAGCAGCTAAGGCGAGTGAGACATTTCCATTATATTTCTGAAGCATTTGTTTTATATACTTAGTACCGCCTTCAATGTTTTGGGCCGCATCAAAGGCGTTCTTTACGCCAAGTGACTTAGCAGTAGATGGCATGAGCTGCATGAGCCCAAGCGCACCTGCATGGCTGACAGCATTCGCGCGATAGCCTGATTCCTGCTTGATGACCGCGTGAATCAGTTTTTCGGGAACGCCATGCTTTTGAGCCATTTGTGACACGATTTGATTAATCTCTTTTGATGATGAGCCGCTTGAGACTGCCTCTTGAAGCGGCGGTGTGTAGCTGTTGTTTAAGACATTTCCAATGCCATTCGCTGTATTTAATTGATTGTCATTTGCATACAAAGATTGGGCCTGAAGCTGCTCACTGCCGGAAGTGGCAGATAAATATGGGTTTGTACGCGCATATTGCGTGTTCGGAGCCGTTGATGGGTCCGTGCCCATAAAAGCTGAGATGGAAAGCGGAAGACGTGATAATTCTGATCCGCCTAAAAAATCTTGCAGCAGCGATTGAAATGAAGCTTGGGCATTTGATTCTTGACCGGCAGACATTTGCGTTTGTGCTGGATCTGTCTGTAACGTTTTAAGCGCTTGAAGCTGCATAAAGGATTGAAGTTGATTGACGTTCATCATGTTCCTCCTTCAAGGAATTCATCTATTCTGTGTTTTCATTTTCTCTTCATAAAAACGAACGACTTTGTTTTTCGTGTTTCGTACTGGGATATGAAATTTTCGGAGCAATGCGGAGAAAGCGGTTTGTCCGATTTCCAGGTCGCTCACTTCAAATTCAAGTTCATAGTCCTCTACTGTTAAATATCGGCTGTGATCCAAAACAATTAAGCCTTCTTCGATCATTTTTTCTGCTCTTGACGTTTCAAGCGAACCAAAGTACACAATTTGATCCTTTTGAATGTTCAGGTGGTCTAATCTGTCCGCAACTTCACCTTCTGGCAGCTCAAAATCATCAAGTTGTGATGGGGGAGCGATCGTTTGGTGGGTTTCGAGCAAGCCTATCTCGTGCGGTTCCTTTAATGTAAGAACCCAATGACCGTCTTTTTCTCTCATTCTTAATGCAGCCAATTGAGATTTTATATCGAATTGAGGTGTATCAAAATAATAGTTGGTTTGCGTATGGAAATCTGCATCCTTCAATTGAAAATGCTGTTTCAGCTGTTCAAATTCTTCTTTCATTAATAATTGCTTTAGTTCTATTTCAATTTCCTGTGCCATTTTGACATCAACCTTTCATTTAGAGGAAATATGATTATTGTACATGAAGTGTGTTCACCAGTAAAAGACTGTTTTTTTCTCTTTATTTTCTTTAGGTGTGGACCAAAATGAATGAAGAATCGTGGGAAAGGATCATTTAAAAGAGAAAAACAGGATTTTCTCAAAAAGTTCGGTTTATCAATATTGAACTTGATATGATAAAATAAAGCTGTACTTTGTTGTAAAGGAGATCATGATGCAAAACAGAATTGAAATCACAGAAGCAACTTTAAAAGAAGACAGGCTGATTTTGACAATCCAGTCAGAAGAGCAAATCCAAAAAGCAAAAGCATCAGGACAAATGCTTGTTGATTCTGATCACTTTGCGTTCGTTTACATACTTGAAACCGAGGAGTCCTTCTCGTATCTTATTTTAGGGGAACATACATGGGCTCCATTAAAAGAAGCAATGAATCGTGACATCCCTGTCTATTTGGCATCGGATGAACAATCGCTGGAACTCATTCAGCTTCAACAGGAATTACATTATTTAATCGACAATATTAAAGACAATGCCAATTACGGAGATATGGAAGAGAAAGTGAAAAGCACATTCCTCTGAAATAATTAGGTATATGGAATTGGGGGAAGTTTCATGGACAAAAAACAATGGGATCAATTCCTCGCACCGTATAAACAAGCAGTCGAAGAATTAAAAGTGAAACTAAAAGGCATTCGAAAGCTGTATGAATTCGAGGATGACCATTCACCAGTAGAATTTGTTACAGGCCGAGTGAAACCCGTTGCCAGCATATTAGAAAAGGCAAAGCGTAAAAACATCCCGATGCATGAGATTGAAACGATGCAGGATATTGCTGGGCTTCGCATTATGTGCCAGTTTGTAGAAGATATACAAGTCGTGAAAAAAATGCTCCAGTCACGTAAAGATTTTGTGGTTGTAGATAAACGCGACTATATTGCAGAACATAAAGAAAGCGGATACCGCTCTTACCACCTTGTTGTGTTATATCCGCTGCAAACCGTAAGTGGAGAGAAGCAGCTCCTCGTCGAAATCCAAATTCGTACGCTTGCGATGAACTTTTGGGCGACCATTGAGCATTCTCTGAATTATAAATATAGCGGGAATATCCCGGAGAAGGTTAAGCTGCGCCTTCAAAGAGCATCTGAGGCAGCATCTCGTCTCGATGAAGAAATGTCCGAAATCAGAGGGGAAATTCAAGAAGCACAAGTGGCATTTTCCCGGAAAAAGAAAAACGACAGCTGAGCCAGTTTGATCAAATATGATGCTGCCCTCTCATAGCAGCAAGGTGGAAAAGGAGAAGAATTCATGAAATTTGCAGTTTCTTCAAAAGGGAATTCTGTATCTGACACGCTCAAAAGCAAAATTCAGACCTACTTATTGGACTTTGGTATGGAACTAAATGAAGAGGAACCGGATCTTGTCATTACGGTTGGTGGAGACGGCACACTTCTTTATGCGTTTCACCGTTATAGCGACCGTCTAGATAAAACAGCTTTTGTCGGTGTTCATACAGGTCATCTTGGTTTTTATGCTGACTGGGTGCCAAGTGAGATTGAAAAACTTGTCTTAGCCATTGCGAAAACACCTTATCATATTGTGGAATATCCGATCTTAGAAGTCATTGTCAGATACAACGACGGCGGCAGAGAAGAGAAATATTTAGCGATGAATGAATGTACGATTAAAAGCATGGAAGGGACACTTGTGGCAGATGTTGAAATTAGGGGTCAGCTGTTTGAAACATTTAGAGGTGACGGTCTTTGTCTGTCTACACCATCTGGCAGTACGGCCTATAATAAGGCACTGGGTGGCGCCATTATTCACCCTTCCATTAGAGCCATTCAGCTGGCAGAAATGGCTTCAATCAACAATAGAGTGTTTCGGACGGTCGGTTCACCGCTTATTTTGCCTGACCACCATACTTGTGTGATTAAACCAAGGAATGATGTCGATTTTCAGGTGACCATTGATCATTTGACACTGCTTCATAAAGACGTCAAATCCATTCAATGCCGGGTGGCAGACGAGAATGTCCGTTTTGCCAGATTTAGACCGTTTCCGTTTTGGAAAAGGGTGCAAGATTCCTTTATCGGAAAAGGAGAATAAGAAAGAGGTTGTTCCCGCTGGAATACTTTACGTTAAACAAAACCATGACAGCCAAAGAAGAAGGGCTGCTTTTAAAGGAATATTTAATTGATCTTGGCATTTCGAAAAGAATGCTGACAGATATTAAATTCGCTGGTGGTGACCTCCTCATCAATGGAGAGCATGTCACCGTGAAGTGCGAGCTGCATGAAGGGGACAGGCTCACCATTTTATTTCCCGAGGAAAAAGTGAGTGAAGGGCTGAAGCCTGCACCAATTCCGCTTGATATTATATTTGAGGACGAGCATGTCCTTGTGCTGAATAAAAGGCCATATATCCCTTCGATCCCTTCTCGGGAGCACCCTGAGCACAGTATTGCGAATGGATTGCTGCATCATTATGCAGAGCAGTCTGTTCGGCATACGGTTCATTTGGTGAACCGCCTTGATCGTGATACATCTGGCGTCATGCTCGTGGCGAAGCATCGCTTTGCCCATAGCCTTTTATCAAAGGCGCAAAAAAGTGGGGCGGTTAAACGAACGTACAGAGCCTTTACACATGGCATGATCACAGAAAAACAGGGAACGATCGCTGCAAAAATTGCCCGAAAAGGGGATAGTATCATCGAGCGGATGGTTGATGATGCTGGGCAGGAGGCAGTGACGCATTATTCCGTGCGAGCGGTAATCGCTGAGTTGAACATGTCGGACGTGTCTCTTTCACTTGAAACCGGAAGAACACATCAAATTCGTGTTCATATGCAATTTCTTGGGCATCCGCTCATCGGAGATACGCTGTATGGCGGAACGGCCGAGCGGATAGACCGGCAGGCACTGCATAGTGAGACTCTTGTGTTTCCTCATCCGATGACAGGTGAGCAAATGACATTTTCAGCTCCGCTTCCTGATGACATGAAATCATTGCTTCTTTAAATAGAGAGACCCGGTCACCTGCAGCGCGGGACCGGGTTTTTTATGATGTGAAATGCTGAAACCTTGAATCGTCATAAGGCATAGATGAAGGAACTGAGACCGTTTTAAGCTCAGGGTATGTGAGGGCAGACAGCTGGTTGCCAAATACGCAGCCTGTATCAATATTGACCGTTCTGCCAACGAATCGAGGTTCTTTCACTGGTGTATGGCCGTACACAATCCACGGTTTTCCGTAATACTCCTTTGCCCAATCCTTCCGAACAGGCCGTCCATCTGGCCATGTTTCTCCTGTGACGGCACCAAATAGTAGATAGGAGCGCATCTGTTTATTCGGCTTTTTTCCAATATCCTTTTCCTTCATCGCTGCGTGTGCAATAATCAGCTCATCAGGAATGAGTACATCATAAAGCGGAGCCTTCTCGAATAACTGCTTAAATTCATGTGACAATTTGTTTTGCTCATGAATTGGCAGTTTTTTTATTTCGTTCACTGTGGTTTCAATGCCATGAAGCAATTTGACGGGATTTCCTTTTAAGTAGCGATAAAGCTTAAAGCAATGGTTGCCAGGTACATAGCGGATTGCGCCGTGTGAATAGGCATGAATGACAAACCGCATGACGTCTACTGACTGAGGCCCTCGATCTGTTAAATCACCAACAAGGGCCAGCGTTCTCTTATCAGGATGGACGGGTAATCCATGTTTGAGTTCGTATCCTAGTTTGTGTATGAGGGTAAGCAGCTCTTCGTAGCAGCCGTGGATATCGCCAATAATATCGAATTTCATAAGGTTTCCTCCTGATTTTTTCATCCATTCATCGGGTATAAAGAAGTTTGAATTTTAGAAAATATAACGAATGGCTTTCATTTCATTTGGGCAATTGTTAGAATCAATGCTTTAACGTAAGACTTAAAAAATTAAACATGAATGTTAGGAGGCTTTAGCCAATGGAGCATACATCTGTTTCATCACTCGTTGTCGTTATTATTGTCGCCTTTTTCACCCCTATTTTATTGCACCGATTTAAGCTGACCATTCCGGTCGTTGTAGCTGAAATCATCATGGGGCTCATCATTGGGAAAAGCGGTCTTCAACTGGTTGTCGAACATGATGCGTGGTTAGATACATTATCCATGCTCGGTTTTATTTTTCTGATGTTTTTAAGTGGACTTGAAATAGATTTTTCTTCTTTTGAGTCAAAGAAGAAAGAACGAGAACTTCCAAATGGTTTAAAAGAACCAAATACATTTAAAGCAGCCACCATTATTTTTCTTGGGGTATTTTGTATGTCCTTTATCCTGTCCTATGCGTTTGTACTCGCAGGGTTTATCCAAAATGCCTTTTTAATGACGCTCATTATCTCTACCATCTCATTAGGCGTAGTGGTACCAACCTTAAAAGAGGAAAAGTTGATGCAGACGAATATCGGTCAAATCATTCTGCTTGTAGCTGTCATTGCTGATTTAGTCACGATGATTTTACTTGCTGTGTTTTCCTCCATTTATGGAGATGGAACAGGGAACATGTGGCTCCTGCTCTTATTATTTGCTGCAGGCATTCTTCTTTATTTATTTGGCCGCGTATTTAAGACAAAGTCAATTTTTCAGTCGATGTCTAAAGGAACCGTGCAAATTGGGACAAGGGCAATCTTTACTCTCATTATAGTCTTAGTTGCCTTATCTGAATCACTCGGGGCTGAAAATATTCTTGGGGCGTTTTTAGCTGGTGTGCTTGTGTCCCTTCTTTCACCAAATAAAGAGCTCGTTCAGCAGCTGGACTCATTTGGCTATGGATTTTTAATCCCGATCTTTTTCGTGATGGTCGGAGTAGATCTGAATATATGGGCACTATTTAAGGATCCAAACATCCTAATCATGATTCCGCTGCTGTTTATTGCGCTGCTTATGAGTAAGCTCATCCCGATTCTTTATTTGAAAAAATGGTATGACATGAAAAAGGTCATTGGCTCCGGCTTTTTATTAACTTCAACGCTATCACTCGTCATTGCAGCTGCAACGATTGGTGAGCGGCTCGGGGTCATTGATCATAAAATGTCAGGAGCGCTGATTTTAGTTGCTGTGTTAACGAGTATTTTAACACCTGTTTGGTTTAAAGCGCTGTTTAAAAAAGAACAAGCGGAAAGCCATAAGAAGCGTGTGACCTTTATTGGTGCAAATCAGCTGACCTTACCTGTCACACTTGATTTACATCAGGATGAATATGACATTCGGATTTTGCATGTTTTTCAAGAAAATAAGGAAGCACTGCTGGCAGACTCTATCTTTGAAGTCGAATCAATTGAACAATACGACGATGAGACGCTGAGAAAGGCAGGCGTCGGTCAAGAGGATGTCCTTGTCGTCGCAACAGGCAGTGAGACGAAAAATAAGGAAATTGCTTTATTTGCAAAACAAGAAGGTTCAAAGCAAGTCATTGCAAGTGTCAACAAAGCTGAGGCAGAGCTGACCTTGAAGGAAGCGGGTATTGATACGTTTTCTACTTTCCTTTCATCTAAAACGGTGCTAAGAGCTTTGATTGAAGCACCTGATGCGATTCGATTGCTAACAAATGAGGATTCTTCTTTGTATCAAATTCAAATGAACAATCATCGTTATCATAATGTCATGCTGAGAGAATTTCCTTTCACCGGTGATTTGGTATTTGTCCGTATTTTCAGAGGGGTAGACAGCTTAGTACCGCATGGAGATACGACACTTAGAAACGGCGACCGTGTGCTTGTATCGGGCTCCCGGGAGTATGTGGCAGGACTAAGAGCCCAATTAGAATGACAATGAACCCTTGACCAATGAACAATTCCTGATTAAGATAGAGGTACAACATCATATATTTGATCCACTAGGGGAGTCCTTTAAAAGGGCTGAGATAAAAGTGTCGACTTTTAGACCCTCATTACCTGAACAGGTTCATACCTGCGTAGGGAAGTGGTGCGGTTTTTGACTATACTTTTTACAAATTCCAAGCCACTTTCCACGCGGAAAGTGGCTTTTTTATATGGAAAAACAGGAGGAGAGGAATATGACGTTTTCAACAGAATGTAAAGAGGCTGCAGCAACATGGTGGAATGGAAGCTTTACGCATCCTTTTGTCAAAGGGATTGGAGATGGCACTCTTTCACTCGATCGTTTCACCTATTACGTGATGCAGGATTCTTATTATTTAACTCATTTTGCAAAGGTGCAGGCATATGGAGCTGCGATTAGTGAGGACTTACATACGACGGGCAGAATGGCGTATCATGCCCAGGGCACGTATGAAGCAGAGCTGTCGCTGCATAGGAAATTTACAGAGCTTCTGCAGATTTCTGATGAAGCCATTGAGAACTTTAAGCCTTCCCCCACTGCTTATGCGTATACCTCTCATATGTACCGATCTGTAAAAAGCGGACGGTTTGAAGAGATTTTAGCCGCGTTATTACCATGTTACTGGCTCTATTATGAGGTAGGTGAAAAGCTGAAACAAACAACACCTGACCATCCGATTTACCAAGAATGGATTTTGACATATGGAGGCGATTGGTTTAAGGAACTCGTCTTCGAACAGGTGAACCGATTTGATGAACTAGCGGAAAAAGCACCAGAACATGTACGGGCCAATATGAAAGAAAATTTCGTGATTTCAAGCTATTACGAATATCACTTCTGGGAGATGGCGTATCAAAAAGAAATGTGGCAAACAGCATGCTTAGATGGGGTTGGTGCAAATGGAACTCCACGCAGTGACAAATGATTCGCTTCCTGCGGGTGAACTGATCAAACAAATAAAAGCCATTGCGTCTGAAGTGGATTTTATTCATATTCGGGAACGGTCTAAAACAGCAAGTGAGCTTGTTGATCTCGTGAAGAATCTCCTTTTAGAAGGAGTGCCGAAAGAAAAGCTCGTGATCAATGACCGAGTAGACGTGGCACTGCTTACCAATATTCACAGGGTGCATCTCCCGGGCCACAGTTTTTCGCCAAAAGAGCTGCGAAAAAAATTCCCTCACCTTCATGCGGGAGTGTCTGTCCATTCGATAGAAGAAGCAAGAGCAGCAGAGAAAAATGGAGCAGAGTATGTCATATTTGGTCACGTATATGACACCTCTTGTAAACCAGGACTTCAGGCAAGAGGTGTACAGCTTGTGAAAGAACTGACTTCTGCATTAACGATTCCAGTGGTGGCCATCGGCGGAGTGACCCCAGAACGAGTTCTAGAATTGAAACACGCTAATGTGAAAGGAATCGCTGTCATGTCTGGGATTTTTACTCATCATCAGCCGCGTATGATGGCACAATTATTTTCTGAAAAGGTAAAGGAGAATCCTTATGAAGAAGCATTATGACGTAGCAATCATTGGTGGTGGAATCATAGGGATGTCAATCGCCTATCACCTTGCAAAAGCAGGAAAACAAGTGGTCTTATTTGAAGCGAATGAGATAGGGAAGCAAACGACAAGTGCAGCTGCCGGGATGCTCGGTGCACATGCTGAAGGAGAGGGTCACGAGGATGTTTTCTTTCAGGCAGGCAGAGCAAGCCAGGCATTGTACGAAAAATTAAAGGTCGATCTTTTGCATGAATCAGGCATTGATATTCGAACTTCAGCGGGCGGTATCATGAAGGTCGCCTTTACAGAAGAAGAGAAACAGGCCCTTTGCCGGATGCAGCATTTGTCTACATTTAAATGGCTTGACGCAAGCAGTGTAAAAAAATGCATGCCTCAAGTCACAGATCACATGCTGGGAGCAGGTTTAATTGAAGAGGATGTTCATGTGGAGCCTTACGCGGTATGCAGGGCTTTGTGGCAGGCGGCCGTCCGGTACGGAGCAGATGTGAAAGAGTGTACACCTGTGATCGAAGTGAAGCGGGACAAAGAAGTGTTAACTGTCAGAACAACGAAGGGCACATTCACATGTGATGACCTGACAGTCGCAAGTGGTGTATGGTCTGGCCGTTTTTTTGAAGAGCTCGGATTATCGCATTCTCTTTATCCAGTAAAAGGGGAATGTGTGTCTGTATGGAATAACGGTCCAGCGCTCGCACACACCATTTATCATGATCATTGTTATATCGTTCAGCGAGATAGCGGAAAGCTTGTCATCGGCGCAACGATGAAGCCAAACGAGTGGCAGGCAGTTCCAACGCTTGGCGGCATGGAATCCGTGATTCAAAAGGCGTCTCAGCTTATGCCTTCTATTAAGGAGATGCCGATTGAAGAGTGCTGGGCAGGCCTTCGACCGGCGACAAACGACCGGCATCCCTATATCGGAAGGCATCCAGAAGACAAGCGTATTCTTTTTGCTGCAGGGCATTACAGGAATGGCATTTTACTTGCGCCGATTACTGGAGAAATCATTCGTGACCTGATATTAGACGAACCGGTCAAAGAGGAATGGCTTCACGCGTTTCGTATTGGACGAAAGGAGGCACTATTCGTATGAAGATTCAATTGAATGGCAGAATCGTTGATTTCGATCAAGAGAATGGAACGATCTATGATCTGCTAGCATCCTATCAGCTTGAAAACCGTGTGGTGATCGTTGAAAAGAACCATGAAATCATTGATAAAGAAGCGTTTCAACAAGTAGAAATTCAACCAAATGACACGATTGAAATCGTTCACTTTGTAGGAGGAGGATGACCCAATGCTGCACATTGGCGGAAAAACATTCACATCGAGACTATTACTCGGAACAGGGAAGTACCCATCATTTGAAATTCAAAAAGAAGCTGTGAACGTATCGGAAGCTGAAATTTTAACCTTTGCTGTCAGAAGAATGAACATATTTGAAGCATCTCAGCCTAATTTTTTGGAGCAGCTTGATTTATCAAGATATACGCTGCTTCCGAATACAGCTGGTGCAAGTACAGCAGAAGAGGCAGTGCGTATTGCCCGTTTAGCAAAGGCTTCTGGGCTTTGTGACATGATCAAGGTAGAAGTCATTGGCTGTTCAAGGTCTCTTCTGCCAGATCCAGTTGAAACATTAAAAGCATCTGAAATGCTGCTCGAAGAAGGATTTATCGTGCTGCCATATACATCTGATGATGTGGTGCTGGCAAGAAAATTAGAAGAACTCGGTGTCCATGCCATCATGCCTGGTGCTTCTCCAATTGGTTCAGGCCAAGGCCTGCTAAATCCTCTGAACCTCTCATTTATTATCGAGCAGGCGAAGGTGCCGGTCATTATTGATGCTGGCGTAGGCTCTCCGAAGGATGCAGCATATGCGATGGAGCTTGGAGCTGACGCTGTATTACTAAACACCGCTGTCTCTGGCGCAAAGGATCCTGTGAAAATGGCTAAAGCAATGAAACTCGCGATTGAATCAGGAAGACTAGGCTACGAGGCAGGACGTATTCCGCTGAAAAACTATGGAACAGCGAGCAGTCCACAGGAAGGAATGCCGTCATTTTGAGCACTCGTTACTCACGTCAAGAGCTTTTTCAGCCAATCGGAACAGAGGGACAAAAGCGGCTAAATGACTCAAAGGCGGTCATTATCGGAGCGGGGGCACTTGGAACGGCTAGTGCAGAAATGCTCGTTCGTGCCGGCGTTGGATCTGTCAGCATTTTGGACCGAGATTATATTGAATGGAGCAACCTTCAGCGCCAGCAGCTTTACACGGAGCAAGACGTGAAGGATCGGCTGCCAAAGGCTGTGGCGGCTGAAAAAAGACTCAAGCAAGTAAACAGTGACGTGCAAGTCAAAGGAATCGTGATTGATGTGACTGCTCAAAACATTGACGAACTTGTCAGTGAGGCTTCGATCATTGTGGATGCAGCGGATAATTTTGAGGTGAGAATGATCGCAAATGATGCCGCGGTCAAACATCAAATTCCGTTCCTTTATGGAGCCTGTGTAGCCAGTTATGGCATTCAATTCACTGTGATCCCTGGTGAGACGCCGTGTTTACACTGTCTGCTTGAACATTTACCCGCACAAGGCATGACATGTGATACAGCAGGTATCATTAGTCCAGTTGTGCAGCAAGTGGCGGCATATCAAGTGGCAGATGCACTTAAATATTTAACAGGACATCAAGTGACGCCAATATTAAAATCCTTCGATTTATGGAAAAACGAACGTTCTGATATTCGTTCGGCCTCGTCTTTAAAGAAGAAGCAATGTCCAAGCTGTGGACTGAAGACTTATCCATTTCTTTCATATGACAAGAGAGCGAAGGCGGATGTACTATGCGGCCGCAATACGGTACAAATCCGCAGTGCAGCAGAAACACCGCCGCCTTTACAAGAAGTAGCTCTTCGGTTAAAGAGGGCAGGGATGGATGTGCTTGAGAATCCATATTTGCTTTCTTGTCAAAAGGATGAGTTTAAACTTGTCTTATTTAAAGATGGCAGAGCGCTCGTTCATGGTACGAATGATATTGCCAAAGCAAGAACCATTTATCATCAATGGATTGGCTAATGAAAGGTGTGAAGAAATGACGATCAAAAAAGCATTCACAATCGCGGGTTCTGATTCTGGCGGCGGAGCAGGCATTCAAGCAGATTTGAAAACTTTTCAGGAGCTCGGTGTGTATGGAATGTCTGCGATCACAGCGATTACTGCGCAAAACACACTAGGTGTTCACGGGATATACCCGCTTTCAATCGAGGCGTTAGAGCGTCAAATAGATGCAGTGGCAGAAGACTTACTGCCAGATGCCGTCAAAACAGGGATGCTGTGGAGTGCAGACATGATCAAGATCGTAGCTGAAAAAACGGTTCAATATGAAATGAAGCTGATTGTAGATCCAGTCATGATCGCAAAAGGAGGAGCCTCTTTATTAAATGAAGATGCGGTCTCTGCGATGAAAACACACTTGCTGCCTGTCAGCTATGCCGTAACACCAAATCTTCCTGAGGCAGAAGTGCTGACAGGCATACGTATTCAGACGAAAGAGGACCGCTATCTGGCAGCAGAGCGTCTTTATGAGCTCGGCACAAAACATGTCGTGATCAAAGGCGGCCATGGTCCATCTGATGGGATGATTACTGACCTGCTGTATGATGGCAAAGGCTTTATTGAAGTCACAAATGAATATATTGATACACCACATACACATGGCACAGGCTGCACGTTTGCAGCAGCATTAACAGCTGAAATTGCGAAAGGAAATTCGATGAAGGAAGCCTTTGAAACAGCAGAAACCTTTGTCCATGAAGCCATCAAATTCCCTTTGCGTATTGGATCTGGACACGGTCCTACGAACCATTTTGCTTATCAGCAAAACAGAATCAAACGATAAAGGAATCGAACCGTCTTCACTTGTGAGGGCGGTTTTTTCGCGAAAATGAAACTTTCTTTCAGCGGAAATTGTCATTCTCTTATGATCTGTGATAATATTATGATCAGGTACTAATACTATGTCTTGAAAAAATAGGAGGCTTTATTACATATGAACTTTTCTTTAGAAGGCCGTAATATCGTGGTTATGGGTGTTGCCAATAAACGAAGCATCGCTTGGGGAATTGCCCGCTCACTTCATGAAGCTGGAGCTCGTTTGATTTTTACTTATGTTGGAGATCGTCTTGCTGAATCGGTAAAAGAGCTTGCAAGCACACTTGAGCGTGATGATTCAATTATTCTTCCATGTGATGTGACAAGTGATGAAGAAATCGAAAAATGTTTTGCTGCAATTAAAGAAAAAGTACAAGTCATTCATGGTGTCGCGCATGCCATTGCATTTGCAAACAAGGAAGAGCTTGTTGGCGAATACTTGAATACGAACCGTGAAGGTTTCCTTTTGGCGCACAACATTAGTGCATACTCATTAACTGCTGTAGCAAAAGCAGCACGTCCATTGATGACAGAGGGTGGAAGCATTGTGACGCTTACATACCTAGGCGGAGAACGTGTTGTATCAAACTACAACGTAATGGGTGTAGCGAAAGCATCACTTGAAGCAAGTGTGAAATATTTAGCAGCTGATTTAGGCGCAGAAGGCATCCGCGTGAACAGTATTTCTGCTGGTCCAATTCGTACGTTATCTGCAAAAGGCATCAGCGGCTTTAATACCATTCTGAAGGATATTGAAGAGCGTGCACCACTTCGCCGTACTACAACTCCTGAAGAAGTTGGCGATACAGCTCTATTCTTATTCAGTGATCTATCTCGCGGCATGACAGGCGAGAATCTGCATGTTGATTCTGGCTTCCATATCATTGCCCGCTAAACGAATACATGACTCACAGCATACCGATGAAGGGTATGCTGTTTTTTATTTTTCTTCTGATTTGAGGCCTCCGTTCATATATATAAGGAATGAATCATTCGGGAGGGATTAGTATGTCAAATAAAGGTGATGAGAATCAAAAGCCGCTGATGTATATTGTTCAGCCGAGCTATCAAGAATCAAAGCCGGCCATGCAAAATATTGTGAGAAAGCGAAAGAAATCAGAAAAACAGCCAGAAAGTGATACCAATGCAAAAGATGTGATCAAAGAAAGCACGCAGGAGGAACGTGCAGCTCAAGAAATAGAGCATAAAAAAGAAGCAGAGCCGCCTAAACTTCAACAAGAACGAGATATGACACAAGCAACTGAGTTTAAAGAAGAACAAGAGATCAAACAAGAAGCCGAATTTATACAGGAACAAGAAATCACACAAGAACCAGAGCTTATACAAAAGCGAGAGTCTCAGCAAGAAGAGGGAAACAAGCCAGAAGGTGTCTTTCATGAAACAAAAGAAGAACCAAGAAGAAAACGAGTAAAAAAACCTTTAAGTCAGATGAGTATTGATGAAAAAGTCGATTTTCTCACAAGACTGCCTCATAATATGCCAAGAGCTCTTTGTCTGATTGAAGCTGATGGTAAAACATATAGAGGGATCATCATGGATCGAAAAGATGATACTGTGATCATTCGGACAGCAGGCGGGGGAAATCCAGTCGAATTAGCGATTGCAGAGATTTCTTCCATCCACCCGCTTGGGTTTTAACAAAGAAAAAAGTCCCATATAGGGACTTTTTTTGTTAGCAGTTACGGTTGATGAGTCTTGGGTTTAGGCACTCGATTGCGCAGAAGCAGTCAAGGTCTACTTCAATGCAATATTTCGATTTTTCTAATCGGAACACATCACATAAGGAATCTTTATCTGTAAAATCTAAAATATGACGGTCTTTGTCAAATGCGATAAGCAAGCTGAGTGTTGCACAGTGATCACAGATATGTTCGACTCTGAAAAATGCAGTGCTGAAGCAAGGGCCTGCATCTACTTCTCCGACGTTTCCGAATGCGACGAATGGTTTTGATTTGGATGTAAAGAGAACAAATGGGACAGTGTCACCTAATGAATGTGATGGAGAAAGGAGATTGCTGTAACAGCTGGTCGGGCACTCTTCTTTGACAGCATTTTGCAAGTCGCTAATGTTTTCAACAGCCTCTGTTACACAGCTCCATGAATGTTTGCGGCTCATATTCAACCCTCCTATACTAGGAAATTTGTTTGAGTGTTTGAGCACTGTTATCATCTACAAGCTATCTTTGCCGGCTCGTGCATCTACTTTTAACCAATGCGGAAGCGGCCGCTTCTTATGCTGACTGCTCCGCATGATTGGCTGTCATTCGTGAGGAAGGGGATGCTTTGACTCATGACAAGTTAGATGAGCGGCCTGTTGATTTAGCCGTGGTGATGATGCTTTTTATCTTTTGATGGCATGACTCTGTCGACAAGCTCTGGGTTTAAGCATTGGATTGCGCAGAAGCAGTTTAAATCAACCTCAATACAAAAGTCCGTTTTTTCTAGACCAAAGAAGTCAGGGTCACAAGGGTGACACACGCTTAGCGTATGTCCGTGTACATCAACAGGTCTTAATACAGATAACGTAGCACAGCAGTCGTGTAATTTTTCAACCCGGAAGAAAATGGATTCGAAGCATTGGCAATCGTCAACAAATCCTCCGATGTTTCCGAAAGTAGAGAACAACCCGCCCTTTTTATCAAAAAGTAAAAACGGAATCGTATCTTTTCCAGAAACTGTTGGGCTTAATAAATTACTGTAGCAGCTCGTAGGACATTTATCTTCTACAGCTTCCTGCTCTGCTAAAATCTTATCAACCGCATCGCATACACAGTTTTCATCATGTCGGCCATGGTGTTTTCCGCAGCTCATGGATTTCAGCTCCTTTAACAAGGTATTTGACTTTAGTCCTTAACAACATATGTATGCGCCCTCTAGTTGGTGTGGGTAAATGACCATTTATATTTGTTGTATTTTTATAAAAGGAAAAGCAGAGCTTTTCGCTCTGCTTTTGGACATTAGAGGATACCGATTGCAACGATTGTCGCAACAAGAGTTTGTGTAAGTGTTTGGATTGCGATAGAGATGTCCGCATCGATTGTAGAGACTGTAACGTTTCTTGAATTTTCGATGACAAGTTTTTGGCGGTTTGTTTGTTTGTGAGTAGCAGCTTGTAAGAGATCCTGCGTGACACGGTCTGCCAAATCACCGTCAGCGATTGAGATATTTGTAATGGTAATGATCGCTGTTTGAACAGCTACTTGGATAGATGCTGCAACCTGTGCATCGACAGAAGATACGTTAATGTCACAAGAGTCTCTGACGATAATGACTTCCTCAGATGTCTGCTTTGTGAAGCTTACTTGATCAAAGTCTTGTAAGACATCTTCATCATCATAATAGTCGTCACAAAGTGCTTTTCTTTCATAATTGCAATCGTCGTGGTGTCTGTGGTGTCCGTGGTGTGTACAGTTACGATCTAGAGCGACCCAAGAGTATGGTTTAGAATCCATTTCTATTCCTCCTTCCGTTTACTTTATTAAATGCTGGAATGTGTGGTTTTGTTTCGGGCATTTACCCTAGCATACAACCCATTTTTATTTAATCGTTATTTCGCTGCGCATCACGACGCTGCTGAATTCGCTCTCGAAGTGAATTTCGTTTTGGACGTACTTTTGGTTCAGGCTCTACTTCTTCCGCCTGTTTTGCTGCCTCAGCCTGCCTTTTTTTCTCCTGCTGCTGTTCTACGAAATCATTTGCTTTCTTTTGTAAATCCTCGACTAATTTCAAAATCATTCTTCTTTGATCGTCTGAGATATTTGCTTTCTGATCTTCGGTGATATTGTTTTTGTTTAACACATCACTTACAAGAAGACTCGTTAATGGATCAACATCAGTATTGATTTGAAACTCCTTTTTTTCGTTCTCTTCAGCCACGATGATTTCACCTCTTTCATACGTCATGTTAGAAAAAGAAAGGGTCAAAGAATGCCGGCTTCAACTAAGAGTACATTCAATGTTTGAGTGAGAATTTGGACGGAGCTCATAATGGATGCATCTGATAACGTGATTGTAATGTTATGGCAGTTGATGATTTGAATCACAGTTTTCTTTTGGACTGTCACTTGTTGGGTGGATAAAAGCTGATCTGTGATGTCTGCAGCCACTTCATCGTCTGGTACAAGAATTTGGATTAAAAGAGTAATGATTGTCGTTACGGTCGCTTGAAGGGAGAGTGCAGCTGTTACATCTGTTTTATGAATTGTGACATTTTCGGAATCTTTGATCTCAATGAAATCATCATAATTGCTGATTAATTCGTTTAACAGTTGTGTATACAATGTTTCAGCACTTTCTTCAATAGACAATACTTTCACTCCTTTCTTATCTATACATTATTTAATGCAACAAGGACGCAAGGTGGAATCAGAAAGTGTGAAAAAGTACAACCCAATTTTATTTCCGCTCGATTCATCATGTCGGTCTTTTTTCTTGCATATATAAAGTAAGGACGGAAAAGAAGAAAGAAGGAGGTGGAGGCTTCTGAGCGGTGCTTTGTCATTTGTCGTGTTTGCCCTCGCATCCTTTAGACTGACGAGACTGATTGTGTTTGATACCATTACTGCCCCTTTTCGCCGTCTATTTCATGAAGAACAGGAAGAGGTAAACGAACAAGGTGAGGTCGAAACATATATCATCATTAAAGGGGGAGGACTGCGGTCTTGGGTTGGAGAACTGTTAAGCTGTTATTGGTGTACTGGCATATGGTGCACTGCTGCCTTACTTCTGATATACATACTTTTTCCTGTCATCAGCATGTGGCTTAATTTACTATTAGCGATTGCCGCAGCAGCAGGCATCATTGAAGCGATCGTCTCAAAGCTTGTGAAATAAACAGGCATTCTGATCAGACACGCTTTCAATAAATGCATATACTATCATGGAATAGGAAAGGAAGGGTTGCGATGAAACCAACTGAAACGCCGTCACATATGCTTCAAGGTTATCCAGCGCAGTCAAATCAACAATCTGTATATACGAAGAAAATCAAGAAAACTGGCTGCGGCTGTGGAAACAAAAAGAAACCTCAATAATAGAAGAGAAAAACAAAAGCCGGATTTATCCGGTTTTTTTGTTGCCCTTTTTTTGAGTGATGCATATGTAAGAGAGAAGGGGTGACCAGAATGGATGCATTCGAACAATTAATCGGTTCCTTGTTCACTAAACCGCATGATGGGAAAGAACAAGCGCACGAGAAGGCTGAAATGGATCTAACGGATAAAGCGAATGATCTTGAGGAGCACTTAAAAGTATTTGGCTTGAAGATGGAGGCTTTTGCGAAAGAAACAGAAGCATTCATGATGCGTCATAGAGAGGCAGATTACATCTTTAAACAGCAGAAATAAAAATTCCGCACTTTTTTATGTGATCGTCCAAACCATTTCTTTCATTTTTCATACTTTGTAAGGGAGAAGAGGAGGTGCTTAAATATGAGTTGTTACGGTGGCGGTTATTGCGGCGGCTACGGAGGTGGCTACGGCGGCGGATATGGATCAACATTTGTTCTTGTTGTCGTGCTTTTCATCCTTCTAATTATCGTTGGTGCTTCTTTCTTTAACTACTAAAAAGTAAGAAGGTGAGGGAAGCAAGGGGGAAGCCTTTTGCTTTCCTTTCTCTTTGGTCAAACAAGGCTTTAGGATAGGCACATATCTCGCCTATTTTCATATAGTAAGGTGATTACTCCATAAAGAGGAGGCAAATGAATGGATAATAAATTCTTTAAAAGCGTAGAAAACAAAACCGGTGTGAATATGAATGATGTGTTTAAACTTGCAGGTTCTTTGCAAAATGCCAACTTTAAAGATGAAAATACCGTTCGAGGTGTCATTAAAAAAGTAGCGCAGCTTGCGAACAAACGTGTACCTAAAGAAATGGAAGACAAAATCGTTCAATCGATTACAAGTGGAAAAGAAAAGCTTGATTTCAATACAATCGCTAAAATGATGAACAACAAAAAATAAACAACAGGCTCTCCGTTTAAAGGGGGGCCTGTTGTTTTTGTGTAAATAATTCACGGTTTTTCTTTAGAAGAGGATACAAAAAACGAGAACGATGAGCCGTTTTTCCTCGTCTAAATGATGGAACAGACAGATAAAGAGATTGTTCTGCTCTTGTCATGGCAACGTATAATAAACGGCGCTCTTCTTCCAGCGCTTCTTCATCACCGTTTCTGAGTTCATCCAGTGAGAAATCATGAGGCAGTGCCCCATCGACCAAACAAGTGATGTATACTGTCTGGAACTCAAGTCCCTTTGCGCGGTGGATCGTCATGAGCTGAACACCGGGTTCAGCTGTTTTTTCCTTTTCGGCAGACTTCATATGTTCGGCATGTGCGAGAAAGTCTTCAATCGTTTCAAAGCGTTTGGCGGCTGTTTTCACATCACGTACATCATCCGCCCCTTTTTCAAGTACATTCGTATCGTTCACCCGTTTTTTCAAGTAATCTCCGAGTCCCATCTTTTGTTCAATAAATGTCACCGCGTCCGATGGCTTTAACGTCCGTAACGTTCGGAACAAAGGAACCATTGATTGCAGCTTTTTCCGTTGAAACGGCTGTATATCTGTCAGTTTTCCAAGCGCTTCTACCATTGAGCAATCTTCTGTGATGGTCAGTGCTTTTAGTGTATTCAGGGTTTGCTGCTTTAAAAAGAAAACCGGCAGCAGCTGTTTCATGGCTGCCACATCATCTGCATCCTGACTTAAAGAAAGAAAGGCGAGGAGAACCCGAACCATTCGTCTGCTGTAGAAGGCTTTGACACCGGCATCTGTCTCATACGGAATGGCCGATTGATGCAGTCGTTCATAAATTGCCCGGCCGCCTGTATTCGTTCGAAACAGCACGCAGAAGTCATTCGGCTTTGCACCGTTTTTAATTTTCTCCTGAATATCTGCGACAATCATCGTCGCTTCCTCTTCTTCATCATATGGATAGAAGAGCGTCGGAGGAATTTTTTCCTCGCGCACGGCTTTTAACGTCTTCTCATAACGATGCTGATTTTTCTTAATAATCGCATCAGCACTTGCGACAATCGTATGGTGAGACCGGTAATTCGCATGTAAATGGACGATCTGAGCCGAAGGATAGTCCTGTTTGAATTCAAGAATGAAAGCAGGATTGCTCCCTCTAAAGGCGTAAATGGCTTGATCATCATCACCTACACAAAATAACTGCTCTGATTCTCCGGCTAAAAGCTGAATTAATTGATATTGTACTGGATTAATATCTTGAAATTCATCCACTAAAATATACTGGAATCGTTCTTGATACCGTTTTAGCAGTTCGGGCTGTTCTGTCAGCATATGTAAGCAGGCAATCGCCATATCATCAAAGTCAAATTGCTGATTGTCTCGTTTTTGCTGTTCATATGATTGGTAGATCGTCCACATATGTTTTTCCTTTTCATCTTTCAAATCAGGAAGCTCACCTGGTAAAAAGGCATTTTTCCAATAGCCAATCGATTGCAGTACTTGATCAGTAGGGTAGTCTTTCTCATCAAGCCCCTCATTCATAATGGCTTTTCGAATGTATTGCTCCTTTTGCCAGTCAAACTTAATCAGATGCTGGCCGTTCCATTTGTTTGCGTCATCGTGAAGCAGCATTTTATAAAAAAGACTGTGGAAGGTACCTGTCACCACTTGGCTGGCTTGTGAAGGATGAAGCTGGTATTGCTTACGCAGCCTTTCTTTCATCTCACTGCTCGCTTTGGTCGTGAAGGTCACGAGTAAAATATGGTGAGCAGGAATATGATGATGGGACATGAGATAAGCTGCTCTAGCCGTCAAGACTCTTGTTTTCCCGCTGCCGGCACCAGCCAGCACAAGCATCGGACCATCTTGATGTGTGACAGCTTGAAGCTGCGGTGTGCTAAAGGTGATATTCGGAAAGAGGTCGATCGTATGAACTTGTTCATTCTCTTCTAAATGTAAGGCATCGCTCAATTGAATCGACCTAGGTTCCTGCCAGTCATTTGATTCGTTCGTTTGGGAGATGATCTGTTTGCCGGTTGGAAAACGGAAGCCGCCAAGTTCTTTATAGGAAGCCTTTTCTTCATGTTCAGCCGTTTGATTATGATCTGTTTGTTCTTCAGCTTGTTCACAGATCTCTTGCTGAGACATATGCTTATGGATAAAGGCAGGTTCATCATGTATATTTAATCTAAAAAAGACCGGTTGTCCGCAATATGGGCAGAATAATTGTCCTTTTTTTCCCTCGTCATGGAGGAATTGATAGTGTTCTCTCGAATACGTATGTAATGAGATCGTTCGATCATGTCGTCGTGCGCATTTCAAAGCTAGTCCTCCAATAGTCAATCAATCTTAAAATGAAACACATCTAATCATATCAAATGAGGCGTGTTTCAAACAGTCATAATTAGGGAATAGTAGAGTAAGAGAGAAGCAAAGGAGGCGTTCTTGATGGGATATATAGCCCCGATTCAGCCGGATCTGTATTTTCAATATATCAATCGTCCAGCTCCTCAGGATAAAGAAGACTACGCGAAAGTAACAAAGGTTACTCGCACCTTTCATGACAAGATTTACAGAGAGCTGGAGAAAAAAGAGGACTTAGTGACAGAAGCGGAAACGAAAGTACAGCAAAAAAAGCGGGAACGTTTTGTACGAGATATGTTTATGGAGGAAGGCAAGGGCATTCATATCAATACGTATATATAAATGATTGCGCTTTCCTCCTGTGACGAACGATAATGAAAAAGAAAAAGCCAGGGCATCTTGAATGCTCTGGCTTTTCTTTTGGTCAAATAGACAGTGTTTTTGTCATTTTGACATGTGTGATTCCTGCTTCTTCAAACGGTTCAGAAACCGCTTTGTAGCCTTTCTTTTCGTAGAAAGGAAGCGCATGGACTTGGGCATGCATAACCGCTTCTTTTGCTCCATTAGCAATCGCTTCGGTTTCTAGCGCCTCTAATAGTTTGTGGCCAAGGCCGAAGGAGCGCGCCTCTTTTAACACACAAATGCGTTCAAGCTTTGCCTTTGATCCCTCAATGAACCGCAGTCTAGCGGCCGCCTGAGGTTTTTTGTCATCATTGTAAATGACAAAATGGGTGGCTTTGTCCTCTAGTTCATCTATTTCGATCTCTACTGGAACTTCTTGTTCTTTTACGAATACTTCTTTTCGTACATAATATGCATCTTCTCGTTGTGTTTGTTCTGTTGCGATGACTGTTTTCAAATGTCTTTAACCCTCTTCTCCTAAAATAAATGTTTCATAGACGGTCCAAGATCCGTTCTCTAACTGATATAAAAGGTGGAAGCGATCCACTGTTTCTTCATGGTCAATCTTTCTCAGCTTTAATGTGCCAAGTACGTCTGAATGCTCATCATCTGATAGTTTTTGAGCCACTGTCACATGCGGAACAAAGGCATATTCAGGTGTACCAGCAAGTGGCTCTGCGTACAATCTTTCATTGAGCGCCATGATGTCCTCGTTCGGTTCTACTTTCATATAAATGACGTTGTTTACAGGAGCGAATGAACTGAATTTTTTAATACGTAACGTAATAGGAGAAGCATTTTTTGCATAATCTCTTAACGTTGAGACGACCTCAGCCGCTTCTAGATCCGTTAATTCAAAAGGTGTTCTTAATGTTAAATGAGGCGGTATGAGTGCATAGTTCGGATCATAACGCTTCCGGTAAGAGTTCGCAATATCTTGCAATTTTTTCGATGGAAATATAACAACTCCGTATTTCATCATGTTCCCTCCTGAATAAGAAAGTATTTATTATTGTTTATTATAACAAAATTCAGTTGATTAACGAATATGGGAGCATTCTTTTTAACGAAGGCGCAATGAGCGGCTGCCAAAACGTCCATTTATGATCCCCTTCGAATGTCTCAAATAAATAATCCGCTCCAGATTGTTCAAGAAGAGTCTTTAAATCATCATTCGGCTGAACAAAATCAAGCACCTGGCCATCTGTTGTTTTCACAGCGGTTTCCTCAAGCCCAATTTGATGGATAATGGCATAATGAGAAAGGGCTGTCGACTGTTTGACGGCTTCTAGAACCGACTCGTCAACGTAAGGGGACTGCAAAATCAGCCCGCCGAATAGAGAAGGGTAATCAATGGCTGTCATGAGGGAAATCGTCGCACCCAGTGAATCACCAATAAACGTACGCCCTGATCCAATTTGATAGGTTGGATAGTGTTCATCAATATAAGGGACCAGTTCATTTGCTAAAAAGCGTTTATACGCTTCAAACTTTGTACCGTCTGGATGATACGTGTTTCGTCTTTCCGTGACATTTTCATAAGGGACACCAATGATAATCGAGCGTTCCATTTCTTTGTTTTGCATCAATTCTTCTGCCTGTCTGCCTATTTTGCCTAGGCGGAAATAATCATGACCATCCTGGGCAATGATGACATGATATGTATAAAGGGGGGAGTAATTGACTGGCAAATAGATCAAAATGGTCATATCCGCCCCAAGTTCTTTTGACTGTATGGTTTCTTCTTGAATGATTCCTGTTTTCTTCACCATAATCCATTCCTCCAGCTAACCAAATTTATCATAAAGTGAAACGTTTCCATTCATTGTAACATGAAAAACAGCGTTGTTCCTATATGCTAACATGCAATCAAATCGTATAACATCGATTCTGTTATAAAATACAGAAAATTTTAATTAATCATGACATTTCCCCTTGAAAAATGAGATTTAATGGGTTACAGTATTAAGAATTAGAACAGACAGACAACACATTCTTATCGTGAGAGGTGGAGGGACTGGCCCTTTGAAACCTCAGCAACCGGTATGCATCACTTCATGTGATGTACCAAGGTGCTAAATCCAGCAAGCAGCTTTTTTGCTTGGAAGATAAGAGGAAGCGATTAAACCCCTTCTTCTTATGAAGAAGGGGTTTTCTGTTTTGAAATCAGATTTTTACTTAGGATGGTGTCAAATGACAGAACATGTGGAAACGAAATTAGCGCAGATTGGAAACCGTAGCGAAGAGGTGACTGGCACTGTCAGTCCTCCCGTTTATCTTTCGACAGCATACAGACATAGAGGTATAGGGGAATCTACAGGATTTGATTACATTCGAACGAAAAACCCAACAAGACAGCTCGTAGAGGATGCAATTGCTTCACTCGAAGAAGGGACGGCCGGTTTTGCCTTCAGTTCGGGAATGGCGGCGATTCAAACGATTATGGCTCTATTTGAAAGCGGAGATGAACTCATCGTCTCATCAGATCTATATGGCGGTACATACCGTTTGTTTGAAAACGAATGGAAAAAGTACGGCTTGCGTTTTCTTTATGATGATTTTTCAGATGAAGACTGTTTACGCTCTAAAATCACGCCAAACACAAAAGCGGTCTTTATTGAAACACCGACAAATCCATTGATGCAGGAAGCAGATATTCAAAAAATAGCGAAGATTGCAAAAGATCATGGCGCTTTGGTGATTGTCGATAACACCTTTTACACACCAGTCTTGCAAAAGCCGATTACGCTTGGAGCGGACATTGTCATTCATAGCGCAACCAAATATTTAGGCGGACATAATGACGTTCTTGCAGGGCTTGTGGTGACAAAAGGAGAGCAGCTGTCTGAAGACATGTTCCAGCATCAAAATGCAATTGGAGCGGTTCTATCACCATTTGACTCATGGCTTTTAATGAGAGGGATGAAAACACTGGCACTTAGAATGCGCCAGCACGAGGAAAATGCGAAGGAACTGGCACAATTTTTAGAGAAGCAGCCGGAAATTCAAGATGTCCTTTATCCAGGAAAGGGAGGCATGCTGTCATTCCGAGTAGCTAAAGAGGACTGGGTCAATCCATTTTTGAAGCAGCTGAAAACGATTTGTTTTGCTGAAAGCCTTGGCGGAGTCGAAAGCTTCATTACGTATCCTGCGACACAAACGCATATGGATATTCCAGAAGAGATTCGCATCGCAAACGGTGTATGTAACAAGCTGCTCCGTTTCTCTGTTGGTATCGAGCATGTAGATGATCTGAAAGCAGATCTGAAACAGGCACTATCACAAGTAAAAGAGGAGGTACACGCCAAATGACCACACACGATTGGACACTCGAAACACAACTCGTTCATAATGCGTTTAAAACAGATCGTTCAACAGGTGCAGTCAGTGTACCGATTCAGCATGCATCCACATTTCATCAAAGCAGCTTCGATGAATTTGGCCAATATGACTACTCGAGATCGGGGACTCCTACACGTCAAGCATTAGAGGATACGATTGCGGCGCTGGAAGGAGGAACGAGAGGGCTTGCTTTTGCATCAGGCATGGCTGCTATTTCAACCGCTTTTCTTCTATTATCAAAGGGAGATCACGTCCTTGTCACAAGAGATGTGTACGGCGGGACTTTCCGAATGATCACCCAAGTTCTTTCAAGATTTGGAATTGAGCACACCTTCGTGGATATGACAGATTTGAATGAAGTCAAAAGAGGCATTCAATCGAATACAAAGGTCATTTATATGGAAACACCGTCAAATCCAACACTAGGCATTACAGATATTGAAGGTGTTGTACAGCTTGCGAAAGAGCATGACTGTCTGACTTTCTTAGATAATACGTTTTTAACCCCTGCGCTTCAGCGTCCGCTGGATCTTGGTGTTGACGTTGTTCTGCACAGCGCAACGAAATTTTTAAGCGGCCACAGTGATGTACTGTCAGGCTTAGCCGTTGTGAAAGATGAGAAGCTGGGAGACGAACTCTATTCACTGCAAAACTCCTTCGGTGCGGTCCTTGGCGTGCAGGATTGCTGGCTTGTGTTAAGGGGGTTAAAAACCCTTCAGGTGAGATTAGAAAAAGCCAGCCAAACGGCTTTCGAACTCGCTTCATTTCTCAAAGAACATCCTGTGGTGAAAAAAGTCTACTACCCGGGCTTAGACGATCATCCAGGGGCAGATATTCAGCGAAAGCAAGCGAGCGGAGCAGGAGCGGTTCTCTCATTTGAACTAGAAAACCAAGCGGCAGTCAAAGAATTGGTGGATGCTGTCACATTACCTGTATTCGCTGTCAGCCTCGGTGCCGTCGAATCCATTCTGTCGTATCCAGCCAAAATGTCACATGCGGCTATGCCAAAAGAAGAAAGAGAAAAAAGAGGGATTACAGATGGGCTGCTTCGTTTAAGTGTCGGAGTTGAAAACGGAGAAGACCTCAAACGCGACTTCAAACAAGCACTCGATCAACTAAAGCCTGTTCTTGTGAATCAATCATAAAGAAGGAGAGAAAAAAGCCGGCACAGCCGCCGGCTTTTTGACCTTTTTTGAACAAAACCATTGACGACTTAATATGATGGTTATATAATAGAGACTGTCAGTAACAGAAAGCCCAGAACTGATACATAACCCGATTCCGTAGCTCAGCTGGGAGAGCGCTACCTTGACAGGGTAGAGGTCGCTGGTTCGAGCCCAGTCGGAATCATATAAAAAGACGTTGATACAGAGCCATTCTTGAGATAATCGAGAGTGGCTTTTGTATTTCTTAAAACAAAAAGGTAACATTGCCATAATAAAAACCACACTGAAATAAAGTGTGGTCAATTTAAAATCCCATCCATTTGATCAGCAATCTGTTGGCTTGTTGAAGGTAGTACATGAGCATATGTTTGAAGTGTTAATTTTATGTCCCGGTCTTTTACTCACTGCTTTAACAGGTGCGCCATTCAATAATAAGATAGTTGCACAAGTGTGTCTTAGATCATGAAACCGTATCTTGGTAACGCCTGTTTCTTCTATTGGCCAATCATAGATCAGACCCGTTTTATGAACCAAGTGAAGAAGTAAAAGAAACAATTGATCACATTGTTGAGGAATAAAAAGATGAGATTGAAGAAGTTTTGTCGGTGATTAAAGATGTCGATGTATGCAGAGATACATTCTCGTTTGTAGATCCACAGGAATGGATGAAGGAATTAAAAGAGAAAAAAGCTGTTACCGCAAAGTTAAGTAAATTTAAAAAGAATTGAGGACAGCTTTTCTAAACAGAAAATCATCTAAGGATCTTTACAAACTCAGTAATAGTATCTATGCATTTTGGAACGAAGTTTTCCTCTAGTATAAAGGAAAATGTATATTCATCTATCTCGTGTTCTACACTTAATCCAGGAAGCTGTTTTATACTTGAGTATTTTTTCTTTTTAACTATAGACTGATTATGTGCAATAGCATTTCTTACTTTTCCGTAGTCTACAATATCTTGCCATAAACCAGTGTTGAATGGCTCAGTGATTAAACAAGCTTTTGTTAAAAAAGTTTTTGCTCTATTAATTCCTTGGCCATGAATATCCTCATAACTCAGATTGAGGTTTTTCTCTTTTTGTAGATCATTACATTTAGAATTAAGATAGTTTTCAAATGAAAAGTATATCTCCAGAAATACTGTTCTACGTATCATTTGAGGATGTCTAATTACATAATCATAAAGCTTATCATCATTTCTCTCCACGTAATACTGTGCTTCTTCTTTATCCATTCCTTGTGTAGCTTCATCAAGGTATTCTTCATAGGACTGAAGGGAATTTTGATTGTATTTTTCCATTTCATTGTAGTATTGCAGTATTTGTTTGAGTTCGAATTCTATAAAAAAATCATGTATTTTAAATATTTTAGGTGCCATATTCATCATCCTGTTCCAATTAATAGAAGTATTATAAATTAACTATAAAACTGTGTAAAGTGGAAGGGGTGTAAAGCAAAATATGTTAGATGAAAGAAAGATTAAATCTATCTCATTAATAGCGGAAGCAAGGAAGACAATGCAAGAAAGTGCTGATGGAAAACTTTACAAAAAAGGTATTATTAAACAAAAACCCACCCCGATCTGGGGTAGGTTTAAACTCATTTGTAGACGTAACATGTTTCATTGATAACATCAACACAATCGAATGTTCTATGATATGAGTCTCCATTATCATCTCTAAACCAAATACGAACTTGTGCTATTCCCTGACTATTATAACCAAGCCATTTATACTCATAGCCTTTGTGTTTGTTTCGGATAGGTGTTAAATCTCCTGGTTTTACTGGTTCTGATGCATTGGCTGGTACAGCAGATACAAGCAAAGCCCCTGTAACTAAAACACTTCCAATGATCTTTTTCAAATTCATAAATGACACTCCCTCTCAAATTTATGTATCTATTGAATCTCTAATAGACATCCTAATATTAACATTTAATTTGTATGTAATTTGTCGAATTGTGCAGTTTTATTAAAATATTTTCTATTTTTTACTAATAATGACATAATATTAAACAAGAAGATTTATCCTAGAGAAAAAGCCTTGTTGACTTTTAAAAAAGCCTCAACACACCTTCAATTCATAAGCGCAGTTTCCGATATTATCCATGAGGTGACTATAAGTGAGAAGCACACTGAAGGAAAATAGAGAAATTAAGAAATAGAAGTTTACTAAGCAAAATTTAAAGCATAATTTGGTGGAGTTGAGTACACGTGGACTCATTGTTTACTTAACAGAAAACTTCCCTAGAGATGGTCAAGATTATACCGAATATAAAAAGAAGATGATGATTCTAAAATCATTAGATACGGAAGATATATCAGGCGCAATTGCTCGAATGGATAGGATTAATCATGTTAATGATCAAAAAAGATTGTTGTTCTTTATTGGAATAATATCCACAATTATCGTGGCTGCAACAACTGCTATTCTTAGAAAAATAGATATCGATCCTAGCACATCTAATATAGACATTGTTGCAACTATTGCAATGATATGCACTGTTCCTGTAATTATTTATCTAATGATTTCTTTGGCGGTGATAATGGACAGTTTCAGCAAAGCAACTGTTAATTACTTTAAAGACTTGCTTATCATTGCAAGAAATGAGAAAAAGAATGATATTGAAATTGTTTAGGCTCTTTCTTGCCCCCTTTATTCATACTGGGTTTACTTCATCGTAAATTGCAGTATTACAAAGGGAGTAGTTTTAACCTACAGTGGGGATCTCATAAATACCTACCGTCATTTAAAATGACATCCGCTTATATCAAAACGCATATTTGCGTTCAGTCGTTTAAAACTATGATATTCTTTCCATTCAATCTAAATCCCCTGTATAATTAAGGAAAATTAATTAGGAGGATTAAAAGTGAAGGTTCTTAGATTTGAATATGAGAATAATAGATTTGAATTACACACAATATTTATGGAAAATATTTCAATAATGAAAGATGATGATATTCAAAGAGATATGCTAAAAAAGAGTAAAAATATAGTTAAAGCTGCTTTGGGCTTTGAGAGCTATTTGAAACAAGAATATTTTTCAACATACGAAGAAAACAATTCTGTGTATTGCTCATACACGTTTTGAAAGGATAATAAGATAAGAAGCGTTTAGAACGTGAGTTAGAAGAAACTAAGACTATGAATTGATTGAGGATTAATTATTAACCCATGTTATCATAGAAGAAAATGGATAATGGGGGGATTGTAAATAAATGTTTAAATCAAAGTTAGTTGTTTGGACGTTTATTATTGTGACTGGATTCTATATGCTGGTGAGTATATGGAACATTGCTGTATTTCCAGATAAAACATGGACAGATTATGCAGGACAGATTTTGATTGTCGTTTTTGGGAGTATGGTAAATGGTTTAATTGCTGCTTTCTTTATGTACGCAGCAGTCATGTTAGTGAGATATATTAATGGTGGTAAAGCTTAAATTTGTATACAGTCATAAGTTTAAAACAGGTGTATAAAAAGGCAACAAAAAAGGTAACATTTTTTTCGGGTTTTAAAAAATACGAAAGAACACAAGAGTATACAAAAGGGTAAAGAAAGCTTATATAACAAGGTTTATGAGTGAATAGAGGATAATGCCGATAATCACAGGATTTCATATATCTACCTTGACAGGGAAGAGAGGTCGCTGGTTCGATCCCAGTCGGAATCATCATTGAAACCCTTGCGTAGCAAGGGTTTTTTGTTTTTTTTGCAACGAATATTTATTCTGTTTCTTTTGATTGGGGACGAACTGTCCGGCTCTTTTTTGAATAGCATTAATGCTCTCACCTGCCTCTATAAGGAGAGCGACCCATTGTATGTCTTAAATCATGTAGTCGAATGTTTTTTAATTTGTGTTTGATTTTGATTTTTGACCATTTGGAAGAAGGGGTTGAGTAATAATATGGCTCACCAAAGCCATTATGAAATAAATATTGGTGATCATCTCCTTCCCATAAGTCACCAACTAATAGTTTTTCTTTTCTCCACATGATATGGTACTGCTTTAATTCATCCAGTGTAAATAGTATCAGCATATCCAGTTTAAGAGGTTACTTACAAAATATTTAGAATTTTTCAGGAGAATTCTCCGAAATGTAATATGGACTTTAAATATGTTCATTTATAATTCTCTATTTGTCTATACTTTTCATATCGCTGTTGTATAAGCTCTTCCGAGGATAATGGTATCAATTTTTTTAGAGATGATTCGATCACAGATTCAATCATGTTTGCCTGTGATTTTATATCATTTTGTGCTCCACCTTTCATTTCAGGAATGATTTCATCAATAATTCCTAAATGCTTTAAATCTTTTGCTGAAATTTTCATATGTTCAGCAGCTTCTGGAGCATACTTAGCGTCCTTCCATAGGATAGATGCTGCTCCTTCTGGCGAAATTACTGAGTACCATGAATACTCTAACATATGGATATGGTTACCGACACTAATGCCAAGAGCTCCACCACTTGATGCCTCCCCAATTACAATACAAACAATTGGCACTTTAAGAGTAGCCATTTCAAATAGATTTCGAGCTATCGCTTCAGAAATTCCACGTTCTTCAGACCCTTTTCCTGGATAGGCGCCTATTGTATCAATAAATGTAATAATAGGGCGATTAAATTTATCAGCTTGTTTCATAAGTCTTAGCGCTTTTCTATATCCTTCTGGATGAGCCATTCCAAAATTTCTTTCTATATTTTCCTTTGTACTTCTCCCTCTTTGATGACCTATAACCGTAACGGGCATTCCTTTAAATTTTGCAATACCACCTATCATTGCTTGATCATCACCATATAATCGATCACCATGAAGTTCGAAAAAGTTTGTAAACAATAAAGGTATATAATCCAATGTCGTGGGCCGGTTACGTAGCCTTGCAATTTGAACTCGTTGAAAAGGTGTAAGATTAGAATAAATTTCATCTTGCATTTTATTTAAACGTTTTTCTAATAAATGAATTTCTGACGATAAATCTACATTATTTTCTTTCATCATTTTCTTTAATTCATCAAATTTCTCTTTTAGTTCAATAATAGGACGTTCAAAATCCAAACTCATTTTAACCTCCAAAGGTTATGATTTACCTCACTTTAATCAAAAGACTTAGAAATAGAATCAATAAATAATTCAAAACCATCCACAACTATTTTTTGTTCTGATTCTGATAAATTATTGAGGATACGTTGATAAAATGTAAGGGATTGTTCTCTTAAGCGATTAACAGTAATGTGACCTTTTTCTGTGAGGTGCAGAAAAAGTTCTCTTCTGTTTTTTTCATTTACTTCACGATAAACAAGCCCCATTTTTACTAACTTATCTACCAATCTACTTACAGTTGAAGTCTCTAATCTAAGTTTATTGGAAAGTTGCCAAACAGTTAATTTTTTCACCTCTAGTTCCTCTAACGCCATCATTTGAGAAGTTGGTAGAGGTTTTTCAAATGGTCCATTGGGCAAATTTTGAGATTCAAAAACCCCTGTTATTATAATCATTTTCTTAATATCTGATCTTAGTTTTAAGGCATCTTCTCTTTTCAAAAAGGTCACCCTCCTACAATTCATGTATCATACATCAATTGTATTATACATGAATATGTTTTTTTCACAAGTTTAACGTAAGTCAATTTTAAAATAAGGATGAGATATTTCTACTTGTTAAAATGGTATAAACCGATTTATTTTATTATATAAATGAGAAGCAGTTGCCCGAGGTCTTTCAGTATTTAGAGCAGAAACAGCGTTTCGCTTATGCTGAAGCTATATGCAGAGGAGTATGGGAAACAAGGTCGATTTGAAGAAGCTACGGCTGCTGATCGAAAGGTATTAGAAACACAACTCAAAACTTAGAGAGGGGATTGTTTGTATGACTTTTAAGAAGGGTTTTACGAAGATTGCTCTTACAGTGATTGCAGTTGATCTAAAACACAACATCTCAAAACATATAGGCAAAATTAAAACAGAACATGAAGGGTCTGTTTTTTTATGAGGACGGATTGGGGACCAACCCTATCAGTTTCTTCAGAAATGCACATTTTTTATCAGAAAGGCTCATCATAGAATCTTATTAAATCAGTCTTTACATCTGGAAGTTTCGGATAAGGTCATTCACCTTGACGGGGAGAGATCGCTGGTTCGAACCCAGTCGGAATCGTATGAAAAGATGTTGATACAGAGCCATTCTTGAGATGGTCGAGAGTGGCTTTTGTATTTCTAAAACAAAAGAAAACATTAGTGAAATTAAAAACCACACTGTATTTTTTCAGTGTGGTCAATTTAAGATACGACAGGTAACCCACGCCTGCGGACAAGTCATCAATCTTTCTTTTTTTGTAGTCTTTTATTAAGCTTGAAACAGTTAAACCGATTACACCAAAAGCTACTACATAAAATAAAATGTTTGTTACAGGTGTATCAATTTTTCCTAAAATCAATACAATAGCGATAATAGCGGCGGGTAAAGTAATTAACAAACCTTTTGATGCCTTATTTTCCTGTGTCACTAACCAAGCACCTCCTTATTGTTTCAGCATTGTGTTTTAGTTCATTTTAAAAAAGAACAACATGATGGTTCTAGCAACCCACCATGCTACATTTTCACTTCCATTCACTTTAAGAGCGCCTGTATAGTGTTCAAGAGTGATTAGAATGGTTCCGAATTTTGCTTCTGCAGAAGGTGTGAATAAAAAAAAGTTCCTGAAACCGTGGATATTATTAAACCTTTTGAAAGTTTTTTTCATAATGAATATGTATGCATATTGGTTCTCCATCTCTAATGAATGTTATCATTTGTAAATAAATGAAGTAAATAGGTTATTTGTTATAGGGGTTGAACGGTCCTTGACAGGGGAGAGGTTGCAGGATCGAGTTTAGCCGGAATCATCATTAAAACCCTTGCTAAGCAAGGGTTTTTTGACAACAGATATTTGTTTTATTTTTTTGAAAAGGGACGAATTGGGGAAGAAGTTACAAACTCAAAAACCTTTACGATGCATGTGTCATAAAAATTCTTAATGAATGTTGCTATTTATTTAGTGGAAGTAACATATACGTTCTTACCAGAATTTACACCAGTAATTAAAATCATGACTGAAATGAAGATTAGCATGAACAGAGGAACAGTCCAATGATAAGTAATGTCATGTAACCAGCCGAATAAAATAGGCCCTATCGCTGCTAATAGATAGCCTAAAGACTGTGCCATACCAGATAATTCTGCTGCTTCTTGTGTATTTTTGGTGCGTAAACTAAAAAACATCATGGCTAAGCTAAAGGCCATTCCAATGCCAATCCCAATCATTATCATCCACAGAGGTATAAGGAATGATACGCCAAATAAAATGCCCATTAAGCCAACAACAAGCAATAGAAATGAAATCCATACTAATATCTGTTGTTTGCTAAAACGTCCAGCTAAAATAGGTACAATAAATGTAACAGGAAGCATTGAAAGTTGCATCAATGATAGCATCCATCCACCTTCATTTGCATTTAGCCCTTTAGTTTCAAGAATTTCAGGAATCCATGAAATGACTGTGAAAAATACAAAGGACTGAGACCCCATAAACAATGTAACATTCCACGCTAGCTTAGAACGCCAAAGGCTGATAGGTCTTTTCTTATTCTCTTTTCGAAAAAAATCCAAAGATTCTTGGTTGTTCCTTAGTTTTGGTACCCAAAATATCATGGTAAGAAGAGTTAAGATTCCCCAGCAACCTAGGGAACCAGACCATCCGAAACCTAATAATGAAGAAATGGGGGCGCTAATCCCTGAACCAATAGCGCCAAATAAATTCATAGAAACAGCATATAGGCCAGTCATTAAACCTAATTTTGTTGCAAAATGATGTTTAATGAAGCTAGGTAGTAAAACATTACAAATCGCGATTGAAGAACCGATTATGACGGTTCCTAAAAATAATGTGTCCACTCTACCAAAAGAACGTATTCCAATTCCAACTAATAATAATGCTATCGACATAAACAGTGTTAATTCCATGCTGAAACGGCGAGTGATCTTGGGGGCAAGAGGAGAAAACAATGCAAATGTGAATAAAATGGCTGTAGGAATTGTACCAGCTAATGTGTTAGATATACCAAGGTGATCACGAATGGAAGACAATACTGGACCGACTGCTGTAATTGGGGCCCTAAGATTTGCTGCAATTAGAATAACACCAATAACAGTTAATATCTTTTTATTTGTCTGCATACTCGATCTTTTCTTTTGCTCCGTTTGTGGAATACTCATGGCAGCTATAGACCCCTCCAAATCTTTTATAATGAATGGGGGCAAGCTGGATTAAATGATTCGAACCTGCTTGCAATGAATTAATAATTATCGAATTGGAGAACGACACCTACCTACCTTTATGCCTAAAGCATTGTAATGGTTTTTAATATTGACAATCGCGTGTCCACGTGTCACCTCATCGATTAATTGATTTATTTTTTGAAGATTCACAGGCTTATTTGCAACTAAGTCACTAAAAAATGTTTGAATCTCTTTTGGATAAACATTTCCTACCATACTAGAAAGCCCGTTACATCCGTTTAATATTTTTTCAGTGAGGTTTACGTCCCCTCCAGCGAACATGATAAAGTCATCTGGTAAAGTTGTATTTTTTAGGCGTCTAACATCACTCTCTTCTTTCATCCCAACCAAATTAGAGTGTTTTTGATTCATAAGAGTGTGAAATGAGTCAGCACTTAATTCAAACCCCGTGCGTAAAGGATTATTATAAAGAACAACATGTTTGGTGGTTTGCTCTAACAATTCATTCATGTAAGACATCGCTTGTTCCTGAGTTGGTAGGATATAAGGAGGAAATTGAATGAGAATCGAGTCGAAAACTGAATCCTCAAGACGTTCAATCAATTTTATTGCATTTTTTGTTGTTGTAGCTGATACACCAAACATTAGTTCAACATGTTTAAAGTCCTGCTGATTAAAAAAATCAATAATTTGTATCCTTTCTTCAATACTCATTGAATTTTGTTCACCTGTAGTTGCAGATACGAGTAGTGAATCAATACCATTTTCAGCTAAATATTCAACGATTGGTTTAAATCCATCCAAGTACAGACTTTCATCTTCATGAAAGGGGGTTGGAATCGCGACATTTAAATTCTTCACTTGTTTTAACCTCCTACATTAAAATTTTTATACTTTCTAAAAAATGTTACTTGTTCTCGTTATATTGACTGACCTCCTTTACACGGTTTGAAGGATTTCTTTGTGCATGTAAGTCTAGCCTTCATGTAATAGTCTAGGACACTTATTTTTATAGAACAATTCAATTATTTATATAATAACTATAGTTTGTACCTATGGTTTTATTTGTATAATAATGTATATTAGATGTTAATATTTAAAAATCATAAAGTTTGTACTTGTGAAAATTTCTACTTAGGAGTCGGAAGAATGGAATTAAAGCAATTAGAGTATTTTTATACAATGTGTCAAGAACTGCATTTTACTAAAGCTGCAGAAAAGGTTGGAATATCTCAACCATCTTTAAGCCAGCAAATCAAACTTTTAGAGCATGAAATTGGAACACCTTTGTTTGACCGTATTGGTAAGAAAACGACTCTTACTGAATCAGGAAAACTCCTATTAAAATATACTCGCAATATTTTTCACGAAATTGAACAAGCAAAAATATCGATCAATGAATTGAATGGGCTTCAAAGAGGGTCAATCTCAATTGGGACATTACTAACAGTCGAGAACTATCTTATTCCACCGGCATTATTTAAATTTCATCAGCAATACCCAGCTGTTAAAATTTCTGTACTAGGTCTGCGTACTGGGGATATTCAAAAACAATTAATAGAAAATAGAGTGGACTTAGGGATTGTGTTTTTACCAATGAAAGGGGATGAATTTGAAACAATCTCTTTATACATGGAAGATATGGCTTTTGCAGTACCTGTTAAACACCCCCTGGCACCAAGTGAAAAGTTGGGGTTAGAAGTATTAGAAGAAACCGCTTCAATTTTGTTTCCTGAGCAATTTTATATCAGACAGTTAATCAACAAAAGTTGTAAAGATATTGGTTTTCTACCCGACCCTATTTTTGAAGTAACAACTATGCAGTCATTAATTAATATGGTGGTAGATGGCATAGGGATAACGGTCTTACCAACTCCTTATCTTGAATATCTAAACGAACCTCAATTAAAGATTATTCCTATAAACAATGCTAATCTTATTAGAAGTGTAGGGATCGTTTATAGGAAGGACAAACACTTAGGAGCGGCCATTCACATTTTCATTGATATATTAAAAGAAATTGCTTTTGGTTTGAACTATGTTTATGAGTCGAGAAAGAAGTAATAGATTTTAAGGGAATTTCAAGAGATGATTGAAATTCTAGAAATCACAGCGCAAGGGTAAACTGATAACGTTCAGGTAAATACATTTTTGATAAAATATTTAGAGGGGGGGAAAGATATGAAGTCATTTTTACTAATTGGACAATCAAATATGGCGGGGCGAGGCTTCAAACATGAAGTGCCGCCAATTTATAATGAAAGAATCATGATGCTACGAAATGGTAGATGGCAAATGATGACTGAACCGATTCACTTTGATAGACCGGTAGCTGGTGTAGGATTGGCGGCTTCCTTCGCGGAGTCTTGGTGTAAGGATCATGAAGGAGAGAAGATTGGTCTTATTCCATGTGCCGAAGGTGGCAGTTCCATTGATGAGTGGTCACGAGATGGAGCATTATTTCGTCATGCAATAAGTGAAGCTAAATTTGCAAAGGAAAATAGCGAATTGGCAGGGGTATTATGGCATCAAGGAGAAAGCGACAGCCAAGATGGGAAATACAAAGAATACGATGAAAAAATACGAAGATTATTTCATGAAATAAGAACTGAATTATCTGTCCCTAACATTCCGCTTGTGATAGGTGGTTTGGGCGATTTCTTAGGAAAGACAGCATTTGGCGCAGGATGTGTGGAATATCAACTGATCAATGAGGAACTACAAAAATATGCACATCATCATGAAAATTGTTATTATGTTACTGCCAAAGGTCTTACACCTAACCCGGACGGAATTCACATCAATGCGATGTCCCAGAGAATATTTGGTATAAGATACTATGAAGCATTTCGAAAAAAAGAACATATACATGAACCATTACTAAATGAACATGAGCTAGTGAATGAATGTCATAATAGAATGAATACCCCAGCAGAGAAAACATATATAGCACTAGAACAGTTCACGTTAGGCAAGATAACTTACGAAGAGTTGTTGAAAGTTTTATCGTAGGCTAAGTGATAGACTGAAACATAATATATATCTTGAAAGGATGATTGTGGTGGTGAAAGCAGATAAAGTTTCCTCCTGAATACAGTAAATCACATTCAGGAGGAGATAAAAATGTTTAAACAAATAGACGAAAATTATCCGAGAAAAGAGCACTTTCATCATTATATGAAGGTTACCCGATGCTCATATAGCCTAGTTATCGATTTAGATATCACGAAATTGCATTCAATATTAAAAGAAAAAAAGCTAAAAGTATATCCTGTGCAAGTTTATTTGTTAGCAAGAGCTGTGCAAAAAATACCGGAGTTTCGGATGGATCTAGTAAACGATGAACTTGGTCATTGGGAACTTCTCCATCCTAGTTATACGATTCTAAATAAAGAAAAAAAGACATTTTCAAGTATTTGGACGCCTTATGAAGAAAACTTTGCTCAGTTTTATAAAAGCTGTATGGCCGACATTGAAACATTTAGCAAAAGCAGCAACCTATTTCCGAAACCTAATATGCCAGAGAACATGTTCAATATTTCAAGTCTACCTTGGATTGATTTTACTTCTTTTAACCTTAATGTATCTACAAAAGAGACTTATTTACTGCCAATATTTACGATAGGCAAATTTAAAGTGGAAGAAGGGAAAATCATTTTGCCCGTTGCGATTCAAGTACATCATGCTGTTTGTGATGGCTATCACGTCGGTCAATATGTGGAATATTTGAGGTGGCTTATTGAACATTGTGACGAGTGGTTAAATGATTCAATGCCAATTACCTGAAGACAAAAGGTATGCTCATGGAAATCTAGAAGATGAAGGCAGACTGAAATGAGTCTGCCTTTTTGTTTAAGGCTATATTTGTTCTTTTTGCGGTTTCTTTTCGGTGCTTTGTAAATTCTTGTATGTGATAATAAATGTCATATAAGGGAGTTCAGTGGAAGGGGAATAAGGGATGGAGAAAGTTCTTTCTTCACATGTAGGTGTGAAAATCAATGAATGGTATAAAATGATTCGGCAATTCAGTGTACCTGATGCAGAGATTTTGAAAGCTGAGGTAGAACAAGAAATTGAACGGATGGAAGAAGATCAGGATTTACTCATTTATTATCAATTGATGTGCTTTCGTCACCAGCTTATGCTTGATTATATCAAACCATCAGAAAAACGATCGCCTTCTGTTTCTGATTTGGTTGATAAAATTGAGAATTCTAATCATCAACTTTCGGGTATGTTGCAATATTACAATGCTTTTTTTAGAGGAATGCATGAATTTAGTAAGAAAGAATATGTACAGGCTATTCAATATTACAAAATCGCTGAGAGGCAGCTTGCACTGGTTGTCGATGATATTGAGCAAGCAGAGTTTCACTTCAAGGTGGCTGAAGCCTACTATATTATGAAACAAACTCATGTTTCTATGCATCACATCATAAAGGCGCTTGAAATTTACGATCAGTACGAGTTATACAAGATCAGAAAAGTTCAATGCCTATTTGTAATAGCAGGAAATTATGATGATTTTAAGCAGTATGAAAAATCATTAATACATCTGAATAAAGCCTATTCCATCGCTGAAGAAATAGCGGATAATAGGTTGATTTCCAAGGTACTTTTAAATATAGGAAACAATTATGAAAAAAAACAAGATTATGCAAAGGCTATCCAATACTATCAAGAGTCCCTTGAAATATCAGAAGATGGTATGGACGATGTAAAATCGGTCATATATGTGAACCTTTGTTGGGCGTTATATAAGACAGGAGAAAATGATGAAGCATCCAAATTAGTGGATAAAGCTTTGAAACTCGTCTCTCATAAAGAGAATCCACACGAGATTTTATTGATACGATCTATAAAAACAACATATGAAAGTAATGATGAGGAAGAGATTCAAGCTATGCTTCAGACATTTGAAGAAAAGCAGTTGTTTGTTTTCGTAGAAGAATTCACTAAGAACCTTGCAGTTATTCATGAAAAAAGAGGAAAGTTTGAGAAAGCAACAGAATATTACAGGAAGGCATTTCAAGCCCAACATAATATTCAAAAAGGAGAGTGTCTTTATGAGTGTTAAAAAAATGATTGTTATAATCTCTATTATCCTTCTAGGTGCAGGTGTATATGAAGCATCTAGCTTAATTAAACCAGCATCAAATAGAAATACAACAATGGAGGAGTCGAATAGAAATACAACTTTTGTTCCACAAAAAATAGATCGAAACACGACTACGATAGACCGAAACACAACTTCTCAAAACGTATAAGCAAAATTAAAACAGACCCTGCATGGTCTGTTTTTTTATGGGGACGGATTGAGGATCAACCCTTTCAGTTTTCTTCAAAAATTCATTTTAATAGAAAGGCTCATCATATAACCTTATTAAATTAGTCTTTTTCAAAGAACTTACGTTCGCTTTAGTTATGGTCATTCACCTTGACAGGGGAGGAGGCACTGGTTTAAGTCCAGTCGAATCATCGTTGAAGTCTTTATCTAGCAAGTTTTTTTGTTTTTACGACAACGAAAGTTCTGTTTCTTTTGATTGGGATGGTCTTTTATCTATCAAAATTGTTTTGAGTGTTTTTAGGAAGAGCTAGATATTACTTATTAAAAAACAAGTAACCTAAAACTCTAGTACTCTGGGTCTTGTTTTTGTGTCTTTACTCCTATTTCATGACAAATCCTCTGTTGGTAAAATTGACCTTGTAAATGAATAGGAAGGAGTGACTTCTTCTGGGGAAAATACTTGATGCAAAAGCACTAACAAGTGCCATGGATACAAGGGCAAAACACTATCAGGAACTCCGCGAACAAATGGTAGATTTAAAACAGGCATTACAAGGTGTTGCCAATCTCGGTAATGATTTCACTGGGAAAGGTGCCGATAACATTAAAAGCTTTTATAAAGAGCTTGCTGGAAATGTAGATATGTTTATTAGCTTCATTGATAAGCAAAAAGCCTTTCATGAAGGTGTTTCTGGGACACTGGATGATACGAGCTTTGGCGGCGATACCTTTATAGAGGAACACTTTTTAGACAACGCAGTACATATGGGCATCAAAAACGCCAAAAGCATTGTAAAGGAGCAAAAAAAGGCACTCAAAACCATTTTTCAAGACATCGATGACCTTATTTCCCTAGAGGTATTTGATAGTCAAACTTTCGATGAAAAAATAGAAGATGCGGAAGATGAACGAAAAAAGACGGTCAAAGATCTAAGAGAGCTTGATCAAAATTTAAAAGATGAATATGCTTTGTCAGAGACGGAACAGCAAGCTACAATGGCATTGTACGCTGAAATGATGAATGCGACAAATGATGGAAAAGCGATTTCGCCTATGAACTTTGACAAGAAAGCGTATCAAAATAGCGAAATCTACAAGGCAAAAAGCGATATTGAGAAGCAAACTGCTGAATATCTGAAAATCAAAAAAGAACAAGAAGAAGCCCGCGAGATCGCAAAGGAACAAGAAGCCCTCGCCAACCGTCCTTGGTATGAAAAAGCGCTCGATTATGGTGGAAACATCGTCAATGAACTGACTGGTGTGAACGATGCAAAACGTGCCGCAACGGGCATTGATCCAATCTCAGGCGAGGAACTCACCGCAGGACAGCGTGTCGCGGCAGGAGGCATGGCAGCAGCAGGCTATATCCCAATCGTCGGCTGGGCAGGCCGCATTTTCAAAGGCGGAAAAGCTGTCTATAAAACCACCCAAGCCACATCAGCCGCAGTAAGGGCGGTCGATATCTACAAGACATCGCAAAAATCTTTTGACGCCCTGAAAACATCTCAAAAAGGCTTATATGGCCTCACCGCCACCAACGGCTTCAGCGAAGCGATCACAGGTCGAGACATGTTTGGAAACAAGATCTCCAAAGAACAGCAGGAAGCGAGTATGAATGCGGCTCTGGGGATGCTTTTGCCGTTTGGGGCGAAAGGGTTTCATGGGAAAATGGGGATTAAGAAAGGTGAGAAAAATTCTTTATCTCCAGGTAATGGATTAGCTATACATGAATCTAGAGGTGGACACTTAATAGAAAGACACGTTGGGAAAACAGATGAAGAACTATTAGAAAGATTGAAAAGTAATCCTAAAATTACGGGTTCTTCTACTTTTAATGATAGAATGACTGCAGAAAAAGTTGCTGATTCAGTTTTGGGTGATCCTAAGAGTGTTGATAAAATACAAAAGTGGTTATCTGACCCCAATAGTAGACCTACATTACAATTAAAATATAAGGGTGATGGAGAGGTAATTGGCAGAAGTGTTTCGAGAAATTCAGAAGTAGTCGAGAATGTTACAAATGCGAAAATTATATTGAAAAAAGATGAGAATGGCGGTTTTATTTTAACAGGATACCCTGTTAAATAGAAAGAAGGATGATAAAATGAATGAGAGTTACAGTTATTTAGAAGAGTTAGAAGATTTTTTAGGTGGCACATTTCATCAGGATATCGATTCACCAGAAGAAGCGATTGATGAGTTTATTCATGAAGCTAGTAAAGAATGTCTGCTGTCTACTATAAAGGATTGTCAGGATTTTTTGAATAGTACTTTAACAATACAGGAAAAAGAAAACTTTATCGAAAATAATGCAGAAATCTACTTTCCGGCGATCTCATTAAACCCTTTACAGTGGTTTAATAAAATAATAGAGGAAATGAAAGAAGCAGTGAAGATGAAGTAACAAAATGAACCTTGATTGGCCAATGCCTTTCAAGGTTTTTTGTGTCTATTGGTCAACAAACCGAGAAAAAGAAGATTTTTTTCTGTGTGGATCATCGTATGATATAGATAAATAAATCGAACGTGAATATTTTGTCCAGAAGGAATAACCGGCGGATGATGGCATTGAGCACTTAAGTGCCTTGTACTTGGCTGGAACTCCAGCTAGGTCTTTTTTATATCTACTGATAAATTCTTTATTGGAGGAAGGGATTGAACAGGGTTGTAATTTGAGGTTTTAAAATGGTAAGTGAATAGTTGGTCAATGTTATACTTATCTCAATAGATACGAGGAGGTCCCCACTTTGAAATCATTATGGGAGAAAGAAGAAGAGAGTCCTTTCACGTTAGAAAAGATAGAAGAGGAAAAAATTCGCGAAGCAGAGGCGAGACTTGGTGTCACTTTACCGGATACATACAAAAAGCTCATTTTAGAATGGAATGGTGGTTTTACAGTTCGTAATGCTTTTCCAACTGAACGGCCGAATTCATGGGCAGAGGATCATGTTCAATTCGACCATTTAAGAGGAATCGCCAAAGATGATGGAATTATGAATAGCGCTCAGTTAAGTGATGAATTGGAGCTGCCCGAGGGACTTGTGATCATCAGCGGAGAAGAAGATACATGGATCGCAATGGATTATCGAGAAACGAAAGAACATCCTCCTATTCACTATTTTGATTTAGAAATGGGAGTCGATTTTAAGTTGGCGGATACTTTCGATGATTTTATTGAGCAGTTATATACAGCTGAAGACGCGATGGTCGAAGTAGTAGAGATTGATGAAGAATCCTCGGATTTGTATGTCAGTAAAGAGGAGCTTGAACAAATTTTTGAAAGACAAGACCTTCGTGAGCAGAATCTCTTTAAAATGGCACATTATCCGATGGAAGAAATTGAAGAGATTGAATGGTTTTTCGATCGTATGAAACAATGCATCCAACAGATAAAAGATCAGAATGTTTTGTATGAAGCGGCGACTACTGTTCACTCCATCCTTTTGTTAAATCCAGATATGCCAAGGAATGACCGTATCAATAAAGAGCTGCAAGAAATTGCTGAGTTTCTAGAAAAGAGTGGAGAGTCTCTTACCGTTCTTTTGGGAGAAGACATTCATCCAGTGAAAAAACGATAGTGAAAGAATAAAAGCCCTCAAAGGGCTTTTAAAAATGTAGTTTAAGTCCTCTTTTTATTTAAGGTTTTCATGATGAATAATGCTATATATGAAGCAATGAATGAGCCTAAAGTGTAGACAACTGCCCAGCCTAAGAAAGAGACATTAAAAAGTGTAAATGTCAGGATGAGCAAAATGATAAAGCTCACAACTGGCATGAAATAAACCTTTTGTATAATCAATGTGACGATAAAAGAAGCGATGATCATACTGACTGGAAGCAAGCCGAATGCGAATTCTAAATGAGTCATATCAATTCTCCCTTTAAATGACTTAGCTACATTTGAGTTTAATAAATTTATTAGACAAAAGAATCAATAACCATATCATAACATGGATAATCCAATTATTTCACTTTATGTAATTTAATGATGTGTCTGATGATTTTAAATTCTTCTTTTTGTAATGTTATTGAAAGGCATATTTAAATAACGTATAGTAACTTTATATAACAAAGAGGAGGATGGTTAAAGATGATGCATGCAGGAAGATTACGCCAGCAAACTTTGAACAATCAGTAATTTCATATGTTCAAAGGCTCTGTTTTCATCAAACGGAGTAAACGGGGTAGTCTGCACATTTTTAATGATCTTCAGCGGGAAAGTATGCAATTTCACTAGAAGACAGGCAGATAATTGTTCTGTCTTTTTTGTATGTTTTTATAATACAAAGAAAGGTATAAGTCTAGCTTTGTTTACTCTGACCACATAAAGTAGTCTGTTTGTGGTTTTTTGTGATGATATTCTTGATGCCTATTGATCATGACTAAATGAGCAATTGGAGGAACGGATATGAATAGACTGGAATTAAAGCAGTTAGCCAAACATCACGGATTAGAGATTTTAGAGAATACCATGAAAATAAATGAATCAGGTGTTGATTTCCGTGTCGCACATGTCGAAGATTTACATGGTGATCAATGGATATTAAGAGTGCCTCGCAGACCTGAATCAATGAAACATACCTTACAAGAAAAAAAGACATTAGATCATATGAGTAAGCATGTTCACTTTCAGGTCCCTAAGTGGTCTATCTTTACAGAAAGCCTGATTGCTTATAAACAATTAGAGGGGGTACCGGCGGCTAGTATTGATGTGGAGAAGCAATCGTATGTGTGGAGTTTTGACCAAACGAATGTACCGCAAGCCTATTACGAATCATTAGGAAGAGTTCTAGCGAATGTACATTCCTTAGATCAACAGCCTTTTAAAACGATCGGTGTGGAGATGCTCAGTGCTCGTGAATTAAGAGCATCAATGAAACAGCGAATGGAACGTGTCAAATCGCAATACACCATTAACAGCGGTTTATGGGAGCGCTGGCAAGAATGGCTTGATAAAGATTCTTTATGGCCGCCTTTCGTGGGGGTGAAGCATGGAGATTTACATCCTGGCCACATTCTGATTGATGAAAATCAATGTGTGACGGGTGTGATTGATTGGACTGAAGTGGGGGTTGGTGATGTATCTGCAGACTTTTTGTCGCATCAACTTCTCTTTGGGAAAGAAGGATTAACAAAACTTATCCATGCGTATGAAAAAGCAGGCGGGAGAACTTGGCCAGGAATGGATGAACATATAATAGAACTTCTGACTACAAGTGCGATCACGGTGGCCGAGTACGCTCAGAGATCAGGATTAAAAGATATGCATGAAGCTGCAGCATACATGTTGGCAAACGAAAGTTAATCAATCAGAATGAATCAAAAAAAAAGCCCCTAAAAAGGGCTTTTTTAATTTAATTCATGAAAAAACTGTTTGAGTTGATCAATGAAAACGGATTTTGATTTTCCTTTTTTATAAATGAACTCGATATTGATATTGAAATTGATGGATGGATCGATTGAAATTTGTTTTAATGTTCCTTGTTCTACTTCATTTCTAACACAATGATGAGGTAGAAACGATAGCCCCATTCCTTGTAGCACTAAATTTTTTGCAGTTTCCATATGATCAACCTCAATGGAAATGTTCGGTGTGATGTTGTTTTTTTGAAATAATCGGTGAAGCATCAACCAATCAAATGACCCGTAGTCAAAGAAAATAAAAGGCTGTTCTTCTAGTTCTTTCATATTGATATTGTCAAGGCTGGCAAGCGGATGAAGAGTTGGGACGAACAGCCCAATCGGATCGCTGAAAATAGGAATCGATTCAATTTGAGGATGTGTTTCAGTCCTGACAATGCCAAAGTCTACTTGATTGTTAATCACTTTTTGGACAACATCCTTTGAATGCCCTGTTACAATTTTTACTTTCAGGTTTTCGTATTTTTCTTTTAGGGCTGGCAATATGTTAGGCAATAGATTATTGGAAATAGAGGATGCGCATCCAATTGTCAATTCATAAGGGATCATCGTTTGTTTGAGACTATGCTTTGCTTCTTGATAAGAATGGAGAATCTTTTTGGCATGCGGGTAAAACTGTTCACCTTTTTCCGTTAGAGATAGTTTATTTCTCTGTCTATCAAATAATTTCAGATCTAATTCCTTTTCTAACGATTGAATACGTGCCGAAACAGAAGGCTGAGTTAAATACAGTGCTTCTGCAGCTTTATTGATACTGCCTAGCTGGCATACATAAATAAACGCTTCTATATTCTCAATATTCATGTTATCCCCTTATATGACGTTCTTTAAATGTTTAGCTTTTCAAGCCCATACACTAATTTTACAGCTTCTTTCGCCAAAATGACAGTAGGGTCAATCACTTTCACATCTTTAGTTGACCTTAGGACTAAAGGGATTTCTGTACAGCCGGCAATGATGGCTTCTGCCCCTTGATTGATTAAAATTTCTGCAGCTAACGCCAATTCACTTTCGCCTTTACTTAATTTTCCTGCTTTTACCGCATATATCCCATTCATTACTTTTTTCTGAAGCTCTTCACTTGGGGTCATGACGTCAATCTTGTGATGAGCACAAGCCTTTTGGTAGAGCATAGTTTTTAATGTGCCATCAGTACATAGTAAGCCCACAGACGTATAGTGATGTTTGTTCAGGTGCTTTGCGGTTTCTAATGGCATATTCATGATAGGGATATGAGTGGATTGTTGTACGTTTTCTAAAAAGAAGTGAGCGGTATTGCATGCAATCAGAATAAAGTCCGCTCCTGCGCGTTCTAATCTTTTAGCTGATGCAATCATATATTCTGTAGGATCTTCGCCTTTCCCAAATATGGCATTGGTTCTATCAGGAATTTGCGGATAATTATCAGCAATCACATGGAGATGATCCTGATCTTTTATCGCTGGAGTATGAGAAATGATTTTTTTCATCAAATCAATCGTTGCTAAAGGGCCCATCCCGCCCATAATTCCGATCGTTGTAGACATATACACCACCACATTTCTTTTTTTTCTATTATAAAAAAAGAAAGCATGGTGATCGTTATAGAAAAGTTCTATTTGTATATAGAAGGTTGATCAAAAACGCCTTTATCTGTCTTGAAGTATGAGTTGCAATCTATTCAAAAAACATTAGAATAAAGAAAAAATTGAGAAAGGAGCAACCATATGAATTTCAATTTGAATGAAGCTTTAGATATGTTGAGTCGAACTCCTCACACGTTAGAAAGTCTTTTGTCCGGTTTATCGAAGGATTGGCTTCACAGCCGTGAAGGGGAGGGAACGTGGAATCCGATTGAAGTCATTGAGCATTTGATTGAAGCAGAAAAATTTAACTGGATTCCTCGATTAAAGGTGATTCTTGCTGATGGAGAGAATACACCATTTCCTGCGTTTGACCGCTACTCCCATTTGAACCAATCTGAAAGACAGATAGAACAAGCACTATCTGAGTTTCATCATGTGCGGATGGAGAATGTGGCATATATTCAGCGTATGACACATTCACGCCTTAATTTAGAAAAAAAGGGCGTCCATCCGGAGTTTGGAGTCGTGAAAGTGAGCGAATTATTCTCTGCGTGGGTTGTCCATGACTTCACACATATGTCCCAGATTGTTCGGGTCATGGCGGAACGATATCGAACCGATGTGGGCCCGTGGAGCGCTTATTTAGGGATTTTGAATAGGAAATAAATGTTTAATGACGCCTAGCGGCCCACTCAGATTGAAGCATGGCATATTGATATTCATCGACTCAATGTCCCTTAGACATATAATTTTGCAGCAAATGTCCTTCGCGTCTCATTTCTAAACGTTCCAGCACTCGAATGGATTTTTCGTTGCGCACATCTGTAAAGGCAATGATTTTATGTTTGTTCAATGTCATAAAAATATATTCGAAGATTGAACTGAGAGCTTCGTGAATATAGCCCATTCCTTGGTATTCAGGCGCGAGGGTAAAACCTATTTCGACGATTCTAGGCTCACTATCTAGTGTATGGATGGCGCAATCTCCTATCAGCTGATTGGACTCAGATAAGGCAATAGCATATTGAAACCATGTCCCCGGTTGATTAGGTTTTTGTGTCATTTGATGTTGAACAAAAGATTCGGCATCTTCGTATGTGTAGTTTTCCCAGGATTGAAATTTTGCTATAGAAGGATTTGCTCGATATTGATAAAATGCTTCAATATCCTGTCTATCAAATTGGCGAATAACAACCCGGTTTGTTCTTGTAAATATGCTGTTTGCATTCTTCATGTGTTTACCTCACATTTTAGTTTGTTCTTGATTTGAAAAAGTCTATCAGCCATTCAGATAGCTGCTGTTGTGCTTTGCTGACAAATCGATCTGCATAATAAATTAATTCCAAGTGACGGACAGGTGCTAGCTCAGCAATAGGAATCGAAACAATATTGGGCCACGTCGAATGTTGTTTTAGTAATCCTCTTGGCTGAATGGTTGCACCGATTCCCGCTTCAACCAGCTGCAATAGCGAAAACGCCGACCCAACCTCCATGGCAGTGTCCAGTTCAACACCCTGTTCTTTACATACGTCATCTACTAAATCCCTTCCTAGATATCCCTTCGGATACATGACCAACGCATGCTGAGTCAGCTCTTCTAATGTCACTTCACTCTTTTGGGCCAAATCACTTTCTGAATGAACAAATAATTCGTAGGGCTCACTACCAAGTGGAATTTGAACGAGACGCTTATCCGCAGGCCCTCGAAGTCCGATGCCGAGATCTACTTTATGCGAAAGGACTTCGTCACGAACGAAGATATTTGAATATGCCTTCAGATTGGTTTCGGGATAAAGTGTTTTAAATTCTACAAAAAGTGGCACCAGCTGAAAATCAAGATCGGATGGGAGTACTGCGAGACGAACGGTTCCTCGTTTTTCTGATAATAGTTCTTTCATCGCATTTTTTGCATCTCTTTCAGCTTGAAGCATTTTCATGCCATATTGATAAAGCAGCGAACCAGCTTCGGTAGCAACGACTTTTTTGCCGATTCGATCAAAGAGCGGCATCCCAACTTCTGCTTCAAGCAATCGAATTTGCTGGCTAAGTGTAGGCTGTGATATGCCTAGCTGCTCAGCAGCCTTTGTAAAATGCAAATGATTGAATACAGCCATAAAATAGGTAATATGCCGGGTATCCATTTGTCCTCCTTTTATAAATGATAGTCTTTTCCTATCATCATAATACGATTTATTGTATTGATCAATGAATGCAGCAGATTTATACTCAAAGTAACCTTAACAAGATGAGAGAGAAAGAAGGGTATTGATGAAAAAAATATATTATTTAGCCGCTTTATTTTTAGCGGCATTAAACTTACGTCCGATCATTACGTCCGTGGCTTCCATGATGAGCATGATCCAATCAGAGCTTGGTGTAAACGCACTGACAGCAAGTCTTTTGACCACTTTGCCTGTCCTTTGTATGGGAATATTTGCTCCCGTTGCAACGATACTCAGCCGGCGGTTTGGTTTAGAGAGAACGCTGTTTTTCTCAATTCTTCTTATCACGATTGCCACCGCACTGCGTGGTACAAGCCAATCGGTTGCTATCCTGCTCATGACTGCGTTTGCAGGAGGGGTAGGGATTAGCTTCGCGGGTCCTTTATTGTCTAGTTTTATTAAAAAATATTTCCCGAGAAATCCTGGTATTGTCAGTGTGTATTCAATTTCGATGACAATAGGTGCAGCGCTCGCATCCGGCTTTACCATTCCGATTTATCTGCGCAGTCAGCATCACCTCACGTTTGCTTTGTCCTGCTGGGCTATTCTAGGGGTGATTGCCCTTATTCTATGGGTCGGTTTAGTTCGCAAAAATGAGCAGAGTGATCATCTAACCTTGCCGTTAAAATTGCCGCTGAGAAACAAAAAGGCCATTCAATTTACCTTGTTCTTTGGCTTTATGTCCAGTATGTTTTATTCTTTGACGGCATGGATTTCACCGATCGCTCTTAGCTTTGGAAACAGTCCGCAATATGCTGCCATGCTTCTGACCATATTTACACTCATTCAGATTCCGGTGGCACTACTCGTTCCAGCAGTCGTTACTCGATTAGGAAAACCGAAATTATTTCTCATCTTATGCAGTCTGTCTGAACTCATTGGTCTTATCTTTCTTCTTCTGCCAATGCCGATCTTGCCAGCTGTCATTTTCCTAGGTATGGGTGCGGGTGGATTATTTCCTTTAGCGCTTATGCTACCGATTATAGAGACAGGTACTCCAGAGGAAGCCGGAACATGGTCCGCGATGTCGCAGATGGGCGGGTACATCGTGGGTGGATTCGGTCCGTTTTTCATCGGCTTGGTTTTTGATCTAAGCGGACATTTTTATGCTTCCATTGTGGCAATGCTTGTCATCGTCATGCTGATGATTGGCGTTCAGTTATCCATGAATCTCGGTAAAAAGCGCGAAGTAGAATCCAATTGAGGATAAATTGACCGTCGCTTTTATATGATTGCTCAATTGAAATCGCCATAGACTATTCCTAAATAAATAGGCTATGGCGATTATTTTTTTAGAAGCTGCACTTGAACCATTTATCGTGCAAGATATTTTTCAACTTTACGGGTGGCCGTTTCTGCAGCTTCCATGATCATTTCACCTAATGTTGGGTGAGGATGAATCGTCATTGCTAAATCTTCTGCTGTAGCGCCAATTTCAATAGAGAGAGCTAGCTCTGATATAAGAGTAGATGCTTCAGCACCTACAATTTGTGCCCCTAGAATAAGACCAGATTCAGCATGGGCGACAATCTTCACAAAACCTTCTGGTTCTTTTAATGCAAGCGCTCGGCCATTAATGGAGAACATTGTTTTCCCAATGACAGTCGGAATGGATTGTTGCTTGCAATCCGTTTCGCTTAGTCCAACACTCGCCAATTCTGGGCTGGAAAAAACAACAAGTGGGATCGCTTTATAATCTATAATAGAAGGTGTACCAGCGATTGCCTCTGCTGCAACCTTCGCTTCATAGGAAGCTTTATGAGCCAGAGCAGGACCCTCGGTGATATCACCAATCGCATATATGTGCGGGATGGACGTTCTGCATTGTTCATCAATTTCAATACGTCCGTGAGGGAGAATAGACAACCCGATAGAATCAAGACCTAATGTTCCATCTGTATTCGGTTTTCTTCCGACAGTAATCAGTGCATACTCCGCTTTCACCGTGTAGCTTTCTTTCTGTTTCTCATAATGAAGATCAATTCCGCTCATATGCTGCTCGGCATCTGTGACGTTTGCTCCTGTAATCAGCGTGATGTTATCTTCTTTCAATTGACGAACGACAGGCGAGACAAGTTCACTTTCAAAGCCAGGTAATACTTGATTGCCGCCTTCCAAGATGGTGACTTTTGTTCCAAATCTTGCAAACATCTGTCCTAGTTCAACCCCAATATAACCGCCCCCAACTACGACAAGGCTTTTAGGGACCTCGGGAAGGGAGAGTGCTTCAGTGGAAGATAATATACGACCTCCGAAAGGGAGTGATTTAATTTCAATTGGACGGGAGCCGGTTGCTAGTATAAGGTGTTTGAAGTTGATTCGCTTTTCACCTTTTTCGGAATGTTGAATGACCGCTGTATGCTGATCGATCAAGCTAGCCTCGCCTTCTAGTATGGTAACTCCCGCTGACTTTAACAAAAATTGTACGCCTCCGGCTTGTTTTTCCACAACAGCTTTTTTGAACGCTTGAGCTTCCTTGAAAGAGCCGCCTTCTTGAAAACCAACCCATTGTGTGCGGAATTTGAACCGCTCTGCTTCTGCTATTAGCGCCTTAGATGGGATACAGCCTACATGGGTGCATACTCCACCTAACTGATCACGCTCTACAATCGCTGTCTTCATGCCGAGATGAGCTGAACGTAATGCCGCCACGTAGCCTCCCGGACCTGATCCAATTACTAATGTATCTACTGTTTCTAAATGAATCATTTCTTGCACCTCCGCTTTTAAAATATGATGATCATAATATATTATAGTCATCATATTTTGGCGAAGTCAATTCCATTTGAGTGAGGAAAGATGGTTTCCAGTCAATTGACACATGATAATATGATGAATATAATATTTTGATAAATACACTTAGAAAGAGTTAAAGTGAAGGAGGGGAGTGAGAAAATGCCTTATCCGAAAGGTCATAAGTCAAAAGTGAGAGAGCAAATCATTGCAAGTGCTGCACGAGCATTTCGAACAAATGGCATTCGAAATATTAGTTTGCCATTTATTATGAAAGGGGCAGGTCTAACTCATGGAGGGTTTTATGCTCATTTTAAGAACAAGGATCAGTTGGTCATAGAGACTTTTCATTTTGCTATTAATGATACGATCAAGCTGCTGCAAAGTGTTGCAGACAAGAAAGCAGACCAGCCTCGAATTCAGACGATCATTGAATTTTATTTAAGTTCTGTTCACCGCGATCAGACGGAGGTCGGTTGTATACTGCCTGCGCTGGCAGGAGAAATTTCTCAATTATCGCAAGAGGTACGGAAAGCTTATACCGATGAACTGAAACGATTTATGGAGTTTATAGCTGATGCTGGAAACATAGATACCTCTACGAGTTACGCACTAGTAAGCAGCATGATTGGTACAATCGCTCTTGCACGCGCTGTCAATGATTCGCAGTTCAGTGATCAATTATTATTGGCAGGCATAATACAGGCAAAACGCGTTCTAGAGGCGAATTAACATTCAAATAAAAACATAGGGGATGTTGCGATGTTGATTAGAGAAGCAAGCATAGAAGATTATCCACAATTAAGACAAATCTATTTAGAATCCCGGCGCCAGAGCTTTCACTGGCTCAATCCAGAAGAACTCAATCTGCAAGATTTTGATCAAGATACGCAGGAAGAGCAAATTTTCTTAGTTGAAGAGAAAAATAAAATCCTTGGATTCATTTCTCTATATGTACCAGATCGTTTTATTCACCTCTTGTTTGTACATCCAGAAGCTGCTGGTCAAGGGGCAGGGGATCTGCTGATCAAACAAGCGATAAAAGTTTTGGGAACACCGGTCACCCTCAAATGCGTCTCCGAAAATCACAAAGCTTTATCTTTTTATCAAAAAAGAGGGTGGAAGGCTGTTGTAGAAGAAGGAGAACCTGGGGCGGAATACTGGGTGCTTATTTATGAATAGAAGTCTTTTATCTTATCATTCACGGGGCCCTTTATAGGGCTTTTTTGCGGTTTCTTTTCGGTGTCGAATGGTTCATAAAATGATAATATATGTCATTATAGGGAAAATAGAGGAAGGGGTAAGGGCTGATGGAGAAAGTGCTTTCTTCTCACGTCGGTTTGAAAATCAATGAATGGTATTATCATATTCAAAGATTTAACGTACCAGACGCCGAAGCATATAAAGAGGAAATTAAATCAATGCTTGATCATATGGAAGAAAATCAAGATTTATTATTGTATTTCTCACTCATGGAGTTCAGACATAAATTAATGCTTGATTACTTGAATCCTTTAGAAAATGGGAAAGAGCGGGCCAACTTCAAGGAGCTCGCAATGAAGATCAAAAGGGATCAAGAGAAATTAACAGGATTACTCGAGTATTACTTCAATTTTTTCTACGGCATGTATGAATTTGAAAACTATGAATACCTAAATGCGATTACCTTCTATAAACGGGCAGAAAAAAAGCTGTCTCTTGTCAGTGACGATATTGAACGGGCCGAGTTCAATTACAAGATGGCTGAAATCTATTACCACATGAAACAAACCCACATGTCCATGCACCATATCGCACAGGCGATAGAATGTTATCGAGAAAAAGATACATACACTGTAAGAGAAATACAATGTTCTTTTGTGATCGGATTAAACTATATAGATATGGGCTGCCCCGAAAAAGCAATACCCCATTTTCAACACGCACTAGAAAAAGCCGCCGACAACTCAACCAAACGATTAAAAGGATCAGCACTCTATAATTTAGGGTTGAGTTATTTCCATCACAATGAAATAGCCCAAGCAATTATACATTTTAATGACTCAATTCGAGCATTTAGAGAGCAGGGATACGAACATTTAAATAGAATCTTAGACCCGCTCATTATGTTGTCAAAAGCCTACTTCAAAAAAAAGAACAGGATTTAGGTATATATGCTTTAAATAACGGCATAGAACTATCTGAAAAGCTGAAAGATCATGTGCTGTTATTGATATTCAAATTTTTAAGATCACTATACGTTGAAAACAATTTTGAGCAGTTGGAAAAGATAATGGAATTGCTAGAAATAAAGTCAATGTATCCTGATCTTGAAGATTTAGCCAAAGATGCTGCAAAATATTATAATGAAATGGGAGATAAAGACAATGCGATGCTTTTTTACGAGAAAATTCTTTATTTCCAAACTCAAGTGAAACGGGGGGACTGTCAGTATGAAATTTAAAACGTTATCAGTCGTATTTGTGATGATCAGTGTCATCAGTATTGTTGGTTATTTTACATCTGAAGTGACAGCAAGTCATGATGAAGCTAGGAGAGGTCATACTGCAAGTATCGGTTATACTGCTTAAATAAAAAGCCCTTAAAGGGCTTTTTATTTTAAGACGGAATATATGCTATGAATAAAGAATATTTTTTCCATAGAAAAGATATTGAGGAGGAAGTAAAGTGAGAATGTTAAAATCAACATTATTTCGAAGGATTTTCATTATATCTTTTGCTTTAACCTTTATGATTAGCCTGTTCAATATGGCCGTGTTCCCAGGGACACCAGCGTCTTACTATGTTGGCCTGGTTTGTAAGATGTTGTTTATCAGTTTGTTAAATGGTTTGTTTTTTGGAACAATCAGCTATTTGATTGGCGTCTTTCTCGGTGCTAAATCTTCAAAGGAAAATCAATAACAAGTGAGCGGCTAAAGTCCATTCTTTTTTATTTGAAAAATTTGATATCTTATGAAAGAGAAAATGAGATTACTTCATGTATGAGCTAGATCGCAAGTCCTGCATATGTATTTTCCATCATACATTACATTATTTTTAATATCCTACTGCATTATATTTTAAAGGATGTTACCTTTGGTTGTAAGGAATGATTGGCCAGTCTTCCAATAAAAATTGGAGGGAAATCATGAATTGCAAAATTGAAATGTTAATGAATATGAAAATGGTGTATATGAGAAATATCGGATCATATGTCAGCAAAGAGAACTTTGAGATGATGAAGAGATTTAAGAAATGGATCAAACAACATCATTTAAATGATGAATTAAAGGAATATGGTATATATGGTGTTCCTCAAGATGATCCTGGAAAAATTCCATTAGAAAGATGCAGATACGATCTCATGCTTATGACAAATAGAGATTTCTCAAATGATCAAATGGTTCAGACTGGTCATTTTGAAGGAGGAAAGTATGCTGTGTTTACTGTGACACATACAACTGAAAAAGTGAATTTGTTTTGGAGCCAATTGCCTCAAATGATCCAAAACAATCAATTGAACATTCGGCATGTACCTATTATAGAGCGATATAGAGAAGAAGAAGGAGTGTGTGAGTTCTTACTGCCTATCTTTTAAACACTTTATTGAACTTCAATGAAAACAGACCTCTTATGGTCTGTTTTCATGAATATGATATGTGTAAATATTCTAGGACTCGCTCCTTTAAATAACGATACTGATCCTCATTCGTATCTTGAAATGCTTCTTCTCGATTTGAAGGTACATCCATATAAACGATTTCATCAGAGAATTGTGAAGAAGTAAAGTCGATTCTTGTTCCATTCACTACGTTGTAAAAGTGCCATCCATTGGGTAATGCAGTTTTGTTTATTTTTCCGCCTAGAAGATCATGTACGACTAAAGAAGTGACGCCACATTGTCCGTTTGCCGGGTTGTCTTTACTCCATTTTGAGCTAGATTGAGAAGACCATGCTTTAAAAAGAGCATCAATGATTTCGTCTGTCGTGTAGAGGTTCATCATAAAAATCCTTTCTATTTAAAAAGTGAAATGAATGTAGTATCTGTTTAGTATATAGTAGATTTTTTTTCAATCAAAATCTAGATGCTATACTATGGCTAAACCAATATAACAATGAAGATTCATGACAGGAGGAGCTTGGTGTGGTATTCATCATAGGTATTGTAATCGCTTATATTGTTGCTATTTTAGGCTTTACTGTTTTCGTAGATGTAGGGAATGGGTTGGGAACGGCTCTCAGCATCATCGGGGGAATGGTCATTTTATTCATAGCTGGTAGACTACAAAGACAAAAAGAAAAGAATGATCCAAACATATTATTAGATAAAATGATGATGCTTTTTCAAGAAGACGGTTTTCAGGCATCAACATACATCTTTTCACAAAATGTTGATAAAGGTTTTGCGATTGATGATGAGCGAAAGGTAATGCGCTTTATTACACATCAACCTGGCGGCTCATCTCGAAAATTCAGGTTTGAAGTCACTGAGCTTTCCTTGAAAGAGTTAAAACAAGTTGACATGTTAGAAGATGGTGTACCGATTGAACAATCTACTGAGAGTGATAATAATGAAGAGATCTCGACACTTGAATTAAGATTAACTATGAATGATCAGGAATCATCAACGATCACGATCACCTTCCTGAAATTTGATGTGCCAGTTCGTAAGAGTGACGCCGAATATTTGACTGAACGAGAAAATCTGGAAGAAATTTATCATGAAATTGATTCAATGATGAAATCTGCGGATTAATGAAATGACTGTTCATAAAGAAGAAATCAACATTTGAGGTGGTTTCTTTTTTTATGTCAATCAAGACAAAGCTGGTTCAGTCATTGCGGTTGAATGTTTTCTTCAAAAATGAATAAAGATAGACTAGACACGAAAACGAACATTGATATCGAAATGACTGGAGGAAACATAAATGCAAAAGCTTTGCAGGGAAGTCTGGATCGAGGTCAATCTTGACGCGATTAAAAGAAATATCGAAGCCATTCAAGCGCATATTCCAAGGAAAAGCAAGATCATGGCTGTCGTGAAGGCGAATGCTTATGGACACGGTTCAGTGGAGGTTGCGCGGCAGGCATTAGAAAGCGGTGCGACAGAGCTTGCAGTTGCCAGCTTAGAAGAAGGCATTGTATTGCGGAGAGCAAAAATTGAAGCACCGATTCTGGTCCTTGGATTTACTCCGCTCGACTGTGTGAAAAGGGCTGCAGCTTGGAGAATTGATCTCTCCGGCCTTCGAGAAGACTGGATTGTTCAAGCAAATGAGATCTTAGCGGAAGAAGAAAGTCAGCATCGCCTAGGGATTCATGTCAATGTCGATACGGGAATGGGACGATTAGGTGTCCGGACAAAGGAAGAGTTGTTAGCAGTGGTGGAGGCGCTTGAAGAGAGTGAAAACCTGAGGTGGGATGGAATATTTACGCATTTCTCGACTGCGGATGAGCCTGACCCTGATTTCACACTGCTGCAGCACAGCATTTTTATTGATTTTCTTCGTTTCTTAAAAAAACAAGGCATTACACTGCCGACAGTACATATGAACAATACAGCGGCTGCCATCGCATTTCCTGAATTTAGCGCAGATATGATTCGGCTCGGCATCGGATTATATGGACTGTACCCCTCGCAATACATTGAGAGTTTAGATGCTGTTAAGCTAGAGCCCGCTCTCAGTTTAAAAGCAAGAATTGCGTTCGTGAAAGAAATGGTGACAAAGCCAAGGACCGTCAGTTATGGTGCAACCTATGTAGCAAAGCCTGATGAAGTTATTGCGACCATACCGATCGGTTACGCAGATGGGTACTCACGTGCCTTATCCAATCGAGGATTTATGCTTTTCCGCGGAAAACGAATGCCGATTGCTGGCCGAGTCACAATGGATATGACCATGATCAGTTTAGGAGAAATGAAAGCAAAGCAAGGCGAGGAAGTCGTTATTTACGGCCGTCAAAAGGGCGGAGAAATTTCTGTCGATGAAATCGCCGAAATGCTCAATACGATCAACTACGAGGTTGTTGCCACTTTAAGCCGCCGCGTTCCTAGGTTTTATCGTCGAGGCGGGAAGATTATTAAAATATCGACGCCGGTGATGTATGTGTGAGTCAATTTGTTGGACCTCATATGAAAATCCAAATAGCCCCCTTTACTTGGCAAGGGAGCTAACGAGTTTAAGTTCTACTTTACGATTTAAGCACGATACTCTTTATCTAAAATAAGAATTGGCTTAATCGTAGATCCATTTTTAGAATCTTCAAAGGCTTGTTCAATATCTTCTAATTCGTAAAATTTTGCTAGTTTCTCAACTGGGAATTGTCCATTTTTAAAGAACTTCACTAGTTTAGGAATAAATAGTTGTGGAACGGCATCCCCTTCTATCACACCTTTTAATGTGAGAGCATTGAGCATTAAATCATTTGTTACATTAAATGTTAAATCGCGCTTCCCTACTGCTACTGTTGCACAAGTCCCTTTGACACGCAGGCAATGAAGGGCAGATAGAGTGACTTCTGGTACACCAGTTGTTTCAAATGAGTAATGTGCACCTTTGCCTTCTGTTATTTCCTTAATTTTTCCAGCTGGATTTTCATGCTTACTGTTGATGACATGCGTTGCACCTAATTCTTTTGCTAACTCAAGGCGGCTATCATGAATATCAACGGCAATAATCGGATCACAGCCAGCGATTTTTGCTGCCATTAACCCACTTAAACCAACAGCGCCTGTACCGAACACTACAAAGCTTGTACCAGGTGCTGGAGCAAGTGAATTTAAGACAGTACCGCTCCCAGTCATTAAGCCGCATCCCAATGGTCCTAAATAACGCAAATCGGTTTCTTTTTCTACTTTTACCACATTTTTCTCATCAACCGTTGCATATGTTCCAAATGAAGATTGACCAAAAAATTGTGATACATCTTGATGATCATGTGTATGGATAGGCGTTTCATTATGCTTATTACGACCAGAAAAATTCAGTGGAATCATGTTTTCACATCCACCTGCGTTCCCATCTAGACAATTATGACAATGACCACAATAAGCGAAGCCTAGTACAACGTGGTCTCCTTCTTGAACGGTTGTGACATTAGAACCTGCTTTGACTACAATGCCAGAGCCTTCATGTCCTAATACAGCAGGACGTGGGACAGGAAGCGTTCCATCTAATACTGTCGCATCAGTATGACAGACGCCAGATGCAACAATTTTGACAAGCACTTCATCTGCTTTTGGGTCATCTAGTAATAACGTTTGTTTCTCGAAATCTTTTTCATTTGTTGTGACCATCGCTTGAATTTCCATATCATGTGCCCTCACTTTGTATAGTATAATATTCAATAAAGTTAGATCAAATGTCACAAAAAATTCATTTCTTTATGACTAAGTTGATTGTAGGACGAAAGATTTTTCGTTTCAATCAGCAAAAAAACTTTTTTGTATAGGTTTTCAACATACAGGTATTTATGTATCTCTAATCAACATTTTTTTAAAAGTGTCTAAAGGAGGGGCCAATGATCAAAAAAGAGGATCGCCGTGTTGAGCGAACAAAAGAAACACTTCGGCAAACATTCAAAATACTAGTAAAAGAAAAAGGATATTCGCACGTAAAAGTGAAGGATATTGTGGAAAAGGCAAATTATAACCGGACGACGTTTTATGTGCATTATGAAAGTAAAGATGAACTAGCAGCAGATTTTATTCATCGGGAAATGGAAGATTTCGAATATGAATTTTGTAAACCAACTCGTGAAAATCCCCTGTTAGACTTAACTCGCATGAAACCAGAGGGCACCTATGTATTTCAATATATCGTCGAAAATCGCGACTATTATGATTTATTAGTTATGGAAGACCGCATCCCGCAAATACAAGAACAATTGCTTAAGAAAATACAATACATCTTCCAAAATAGAATGTCGTTTGTAAGTGATCAGTATGCAGAAATCAACGACAGTTATTTTATCCAATATCGTTCATACGGCATCTTTGGTTTTATCATTGAATGGATTAGAAATGACTACAATGCGTCCCCCTCTGAAATGGCACGCCGCATTATCAATTTATTATATAATCAATCCTCACTCATGATTGAGCTGAATGGCGATGAACCGATTATTAAAACGTAATGCTTAGAACATATCTTCATCACACAACATATTTAGATGATTGAATGAATGATTTTTTATTTCATTTGAGTTTTAAAGTAGTTGCAGTGAAAGAGAATATATATATTGTCTCTTCAAAAAACTCTTATAAAAATAATGTCTATCAATTCAATACTGCCACTGGTGAATGGAAGAGCTTGGACTCATCGGCTTTACCACCTCGAAATGGGAGAGCCATTTCTGCAATTGACGGCAAAATATATGTTGCAGGTGGAGAAAATGCGATTGGGCATAGTAGAGAAATATCTTTGTTCCAGTATGATATTTCATCAGATAAATGGAGTAAATTAAAAGATAGTGACTTAACTTCATATGTATTTCACCAGCTTACGAAACATATAATGAGAAATTCTTTTGTCATTGGTGGACAACAGACTGGTGATCGTTCAAGTGAAATGCTGAATAAAGTCCAAATTTTCAATCCGAAAGATGGTCAATTTAAAAATTCAGCGTATGATTTACCAGAAGGTAGAGTATCAGCTGTCGCAGCAATGGTTGATGATCAATTGTATGTCATTGGCGGACGTAACTACTCATTTCATATGGAACTTTTCTGCGAAAGTGATTACAAATCAGTGATTTCTATTCTATTAAGTGACTTGCAAATAACTGAAGAAGAAGTAAAGTCAGATGACGATACAACCGAAGAACCAAAAGATCCGGACGGGACAAAGCCAGGCGAAGAAGCAACAAAAGGTATACTTTCCATTACGATGATAAACGGGCTGCAAAAGGATTATTTGCTTTCAATGAAAGAAATCAACGATTTTCTTAACTGGTATTAAGAAAGAAGTTTTGGAATTGGGATGAACTTCTATGAAATCAATGATGAACATAATAAAGGACCTTTCACAAGTAAGAAGGATTACGTGGTGTACCAAAATATCTTAATGTTTGATATAAAGCAATATTGATATTTATAAAACGATAGAGCTGCTGATTATAGATCAGCAGCTTTTGTTTTTATATAATTGTTAAAATCAGGATTAAAGTCATGGAAAATGTGATATCTTTTAAAAAACATGCTAAACATCCTATAACCACGTCCGATAATAGAATTGTCAGGGTTGATAAGCCCTAGAATAAAGGACTTTTTTCAGACAAGGACGTCTGTCAGGTCCCACATACATGGAGGTAATAGGAAATGAGAATTAACCACAATATCGCAGCACTTAACACATTAAACCGTTTGTCTGCAAACAACGGTGCGAGCCAAAAGAACATGGAGAAACTTTCTTCTGGTCTTAAAATCAACCGTGCAGGAGATGACGCTGCAGGACTTGCCATCTCTGAAAAAATGCGTGGACAAATCCGCGGTTTAGAAATGGCATCTAAAAACGCACAAGATGGTATCTCTCTTATTCAAACAGCTGAAGGTGCATTGACTGAAACTCACTCAATCCTTCAACGTGTTCGTGAACTAGTCGTACAAGCTGGAAACACTGGTACACAGGATAAAACTACTGATCTTCAATCTATTCAAGATGAGATTAAAGCTCTACAAGAAGAAGTAGATGGTATCTCAAATCGTACAGAGTTTAACGGTAAAAAATTGTTAGATGGTACATTTAAAGCTCCTGCTGATCCAGCAGCACCAACTGCTACTGAGAAATCTTTAGTATTCCAAATCGGTGCTAACTCAACTCAACAAATTTCAGTTAACATTGAAAAAATGAGCACTGATGCACTAGGAGTTAAAGATCCAGCTGATACAACTGGAAGAGCAATCTTAGCTAATCAATCTGTTAAAGATATTGATGTAACTAAATTTGCTGATAATGCTGCAACTGCAACTGATGTAGGTTTTGATACACAATTAAAGATTGTTGATTCTGCAATCAACCAAGTATCTGCTCAACGTGGTAAACTTGGTGCGGTTCAAAACCGCCTAGAGCACACAATCAATAACCTTGGTGCATCTTCTGAAAACTTAACAGCTGCTGAGTCTCGTATTCGTGACGTTGACATGGCGAAAGAAATGAGTGAGTTCACTAAGAACAACATTCTTTCTCAAGCATCTCAAGCAATGCTTGCACAAGCGAACCAACAGCCACAAAACGTACTTCAATTACTACGTTAATGACAGGCCCCTTTATGGGGCTTTTTTATATTTATTAACCTTGAATATTTTAATAAAAATCGAGAAATAAAGTATTAAGCGAAATTATGAATATAGATGGGTAAATTAATAAATTAATTTTAAATCATGCTAAACATCCTTTAAAATAAACCGATATTTTAATTGTCAGGGTTGTTAAGCCCTAGAATAAAGGACTTTTTTCAGACAAGGACGTCTGTCAGGTCCCATATACATGGAGGTAATAGGAAATGAGAATTAACCACAATATCGCAGCACTTAACACATTAAACCGTTTGTCTGCAAACAACGGTGCGAGCCAAAAGAACATGGAGAAACTTTCTTCTGGTCTTAAAATCAACCGTGCAGGAGATGACGCTGCAGGACTTGCCATCTCTGAAAAAATGCGTGGACAAATCCGCGGTTTAGAAATGGCATCTAAAAACGCACAAGATGGTATCTCTCTTATTCAAACAGCTGAAGGTGCATTGACTGAAACTCACTCAATCCTTCAACGTGTTCGTGAACTAGTCGTACAAGCTGGAAACACTGGTACACAGGATAAAACTACTGATCTTCAATCTATTCAAGATGAGATTAAAGCTCTACAAGAAGAAGTAGATGGTATCTCAAATCGTACAGAGTTTAACGGTAAAAAATTGTTAGATGGTACATTTAAAGCTCCTGCTGATCCAGCAGCACCAACTGCTACTGAGAAATCTTTAGTATTCCAAATCGGTGCTAACTCAACTCAACAAATTTCAGTTAACATCGAAAAAATGAGCACTGATGCACTAGGAGTTAAAGATCCAGCTGATACAACTGGAAGAGCAATCTTAGCTAATCAATCTGTTAAAGATATTGATGTAACTAAATTTGCTGATAATGCTGCAACTGCAACTGATGTAGGTTTTGATACACAATTAAAGATTGTTGATTCTGCAATCAACCAAGTATCTGCTCAACGTGGTAAACTTGGTGCGGTTCAAAACCGCCTAGAGCACACAATCAATAACCTTGGTGCATCTTCTGAAAACTTAACAGCTGCTGAGTCTCGTATCCGTGACGTTGACATGGCGAAAGAAATGAGTGAGTTCACTAAGAACAACATTCTTTCTCAAGCATCTCAAGCAATGCTTGCACAAGCGAACCAACAGCCACAAAACGTACTTCAATTACTACGTTAATGACAGGCCCCTTTATGGGGCTTTTTTTTATGTCTTGTTCTTCGAATTTCTCTTTTTATGATTCTTAAGTCATTTTTGTAAAATGTGAAAAAAGACCTCAAATTCAAGTATTCTCTAGCGAAACGATCATAATGAATAAATCTTTTTCCTTATTTGATCCTTTTTTGTTAAACATTCTCTATTATGGTTCGATAAAGGGAATGTAAGGCTTACAAAAAAATCTGTTTTAGAACTTTTGGACATGGATGTCCAATTGGTTCAAACACATGGAGGTCATTAAACATGAGAATTAACCACAATATCGCAGCACTTAACACACTGAATCGTTTGTCTGCAAACAATGGAGCGGGGCAAAAGAACATGGAGAAGCTTTCTTCTGGTCTTAAAATCAACCGTGCAGGAGATGACGCAGCAGGTCTAGCAATCTCTGAAAAAATGCGTGGACAAATCCGCGGTTTAGAAATGGCATCTAAAAACGCACAAGACGGTATCTCTCTTATCCAAACAGCTGAAGGTGCATTGACTGAAACTCACTCAATCCTTCAACGTGTTCGTGAACTAGTTATTCAAGCTGGAAACACTGGTACACAAGACAAAGATACGGATCTTCAATCTATTCAAGATGAGATTCAAGCATTACAAGAAGAAGTAGATGGTATCTCAAATCGTACAGAGTTTAACGGTAAAAAATTATTAGATGGTACATTTAAAGCAGGAGAGGGTGCAGCAGCTCCAGATCCAGATGCAACTCCGGATCCAGCTACTGGTAATGCTTTAGTATTCCAAATCGGTGCTAACGCAACTCAACAAATTTCAGTTAATATTGAAAAAATGAGTACTGATGCATTAGGAGTTAAAACTGATGGGGAAATTGTAGAAAATCAAGCTGTTAAAGACATCGATGTAAGAAAATTTGCTGACAATGATGCAAAAGCAGAAGATGTTGGTTTTGATACTCAACTAAAAATTGTTGATGCAGCTATCAACCAAGTATCTGCTCAACGTGCTAAACTTGGTGCAGTCCAAAACCGTCTAGAGCACACAATCAATAACCTTGGTGCTTCTGCTGAAAACTTAACAGCTGCTGAGTCTCGTATTCGTGACGTTGACATGGCGAAAGAAATGAGTGAGTTCACTAAGAACAACATTCTTTCTCAAGCATCTCAAGCAATGTTAGCGCAAGCAAACCAGCAGCCGCAAAACGTACTTCAATTATTACGTTAATGAAAAAGCCCCTTATAGGGGCTTTTTTTGATTCAATTTAATGACAGCAAGTGCTCTAGACGAAAGTCAGGAACCGCTTCATGGAAAAAAGCTCGGTTGCCTTCATCGTTCTTTTGATCCCATCGCTTCCACCATTCGGCGGTTTCTCCAGAGGTGTCAGCTTGAATCATGTTGTGCAGCTGTTCTAAGTTAATGATTTCTCTCGGTTCTGTTAAGAAAGAATGCAACCGGTGGTACGCCTCAAGACATTCAGGCTGTTTTGTGACAATGGCGTATTGTACGTAGCGATTTAAAAATTCCTGTACGAATGTCAAGTGGGGGATGGTTGCTTCTCCTTTTAACTCGACGCCGTCCCACGCCATATCAGCAATGGCACAAAGCCACCATCCAAGTTCACTCGCTTGCTGCATTTGTTGTAATGTGTCCTTTTCAAAAGATAGCCGCTCATTTTTTTGTGCTTGTTTGAGCATACGTTCAAGTGTTTGTGCTTCAAGGGCAGCTTTTGTCATGCCCTGCCCATGAATAGGATCTAACGTACATAAGGAATCGCCCATCACCAATAATCCACTTGGCCAATCCTGCATTTGTTCATAGTGATGTCTTACGCAAGAAGGGACTCTAAATCCTTTTGGTTTTGTAAAGTGCGTTAAATGGGTGATGGCTTCTGCTATTGCGGGATGGGTCAGTGCAGCGGTTTCTGAATCAAATTGAGCATCATCCGTTGTTGGATAATGTGAACCGCCAGCTGCAGAAAGAAGAACAGCCACTAAATCATGATCTACCCGTTCAAACAGTCCTGTTGGGATTTGTTTATGAGGCTGTCCAACTACGACCATTGATTGCATGTACGGCGCACCTGGTGGTATTTGATAGTATCTTGTGCTGTATCCTAGAAACACACTTAACTCATCAGTCTGTGGTAAGGTGAGGCCAGCGTCTTTCAGCCATTTTGGCAACTTGGACATTCTTCCAGACGTATCAATTACTAAGTCTGCTTTTATTTCATGAATGCTTCCAGGCTTTATTTGCCGGTCCTTCACGATGAGCCCCATGACTTGATTTGTTCCTTCTTTAAACTGAAGCGAGATGGCTTCATGTTTTTCTAAAAACTGCACATGGTCCTCTTTTACCATTCTTTGCATCAGCACCCACTCTAGTATTGCGCGTCTTGTGACGGCAGTTTCTTCTGTATCAGTGAGCGTTAACTCGCCATCTTTTGTGATAAATCGAGAGGTTTGATCCCTTGTATTAAATCCGCCCATTGCCAGTAATTCTTTTGTATAACCAGGGAATAGACGTTCAACGATTTGCTTGCCAAGTGGCAGCATTCTATGTGGATGAAAGGCTTGAGGAGTGCCGAGACGATTCTCAGGAGAGTCTGGCAGTTCATCCTTTTCAATAATTAAGACTTGATCATAAAACATTGATAAAACTTTTGCAGCGAGCATTCCGGTGATGCCTCCGCCAATGACGATTGCCCGCTCATATTTCATGGGTTGTGTCACAACATGCGCCTCCAATGAATACACAAAATGGTTACATGACCATTTCATCATATATTGATTCATTAATTATAGCAAATTTGCGATTTGTTGAATATAGAAAGGAAATGACCTGCTTTTTACTCATAAATATGAAGAATTTCTTCAATCATCATCATTATTTTTAAAAAGTAACTATTAATTTAAGAAGAGCGACCGATAAACAATATAAGGGGGTAGAGAAAATGGATATACTACAGAGTATTGTGACAGCAGCACCTTATATGATGCAGATTTTAAAAAATGAAGTGACGATGGGTGTTATTGATCGAGAGAAATTCTTGCTGTATTTGCCATCGAAAGATGTTGATTTTCAAATTCGTGCTGGAGAACCCATTAAACCAGATGATTTAAATATGAAAAAAGCGCTCAGAGGTGAATCATCAAGTACGTTTGTACCTGAATCGGTCTATGGAATACCGTTAAATGCAATGGGGTTGCCAATTTTTGATGAAAATCAACAGGTTATTGGTGCACTCGCTTTAGGTTTCCCGATTAAAAATCAATTAGAGCTTGAAGCGTATATGGAGTCATTAAATGACATCATTCAAAGTATTCAAGAAAAGGTGCATGTGGTGGCGGCGCATTCAGAGGAGCTTTCTGCGACAAGTGAGGAAATGACCTTACAAACGCAGCAAACACTTGAAAGCTCGAAAAAAACATCCGATATTACAAAAATGATTAAAGGTATTTCGAAACAGACGAGTTTGCTAGGATTGAATGCGTCAATCGAAGCAGCCAGGGCAGGAAAAGAGGGTGCTGGTTTTAGTGTTGTAGCAAGTGAGGTTCAAAAGCTTTCAAGTGAAACTTCACGTGCAACAGAAAACATCGAAAGCTCACTGCAAGGAATTTCCTCTAATATACATACATTACTTGAGAGTATGGGTCATATGAAAGGTTCATCAGCAGAGCAAGCTTTACTTGTGACAGAGTTTAGCGAGATCGTGGAACGATTGACGATCGTAAGTAAAGAAATGAAAGAATTCATGCAGCATGTGATGGCAACGTAAAAAACGAATCCAATTAGATTCGTTTCAGCGTGTAGACAAACCCTCGCATTCTTTGTCAGTCCTGCGCGCTGGTGCTCACGAATGTTTCAATTCGCTCCGCTCCAGTGCTCGTCCTTCCTAGACTGCAAAGGTTTTCTATCACGCTGAAAAGAAGACAAAGGGCTAAAATAAAAATCATTTTAGCCCTTTGTCAACAATTTGAAACGAATCCAAGAGGATTCGTTTTTTTGATGCGCTATTTTCTTTTGTTCCGATCAAAGCGATAATCGTATGTTTCTCCCTTTACCACATTTAAAAATTCATGCCCAATTTGAACAAGCTGTCCATTTTTCCATTTAATGAGGGGGTCTTTATCAGGGTATTTCCAGTAAATCGTTTTCTTTCGGTGGGTGAGTTTGTTTTCAATTTCTGCTCTAACTGCGTTCTCCTTTAGTTTCCCTCCGCTATGACGGTAGGTATTGATGATATATGTTCCGTCAGGTGATGTCATCGAGCGGATAAAGGTTCCGTGAGATACGCCTTGAAGAGAAAAGCATTTCCAGTAAATGATGCCAGCGAAGCTAAGGGATAAGATGACAAGGGTGATGGTGGTTTTCTTCTTTAACATGAATTCCTCCAGATGTAGATCACAATATTTCTAATTTATGAGATAGAATGCAAAAAGATTCATATAGTCCAAAAGTTCTATTCATTTCAATTATCGGTCATTTTTTCTCAAAATTCAACAGATAGCCGTAAAGATAAGGAAAATTTAAGGATGTTTCATATCGATAGATCTTTCGAAATCCCTTTACAAAAGAATTTGAGATCAGTAGACTTATGCTCATATAAAGAAATGGAGCAGATGACATGAGGCAAATTATCGATACGTATCAAAGTTATGAAGAGCTTTCCGCTCATGAAAGAAAAGGAATCGATTATCAAATTCTTCACGAGCGGAAAGGTGACCAGCTTTTGGTTTTGTCCCCTCATGCTGGAGGAATTGAATCTGGCGTGAGTGAGCTTATTCATGAAATCGCAAGTGATCATTCTATGTATTTATTTGAAGGCCTTAAGGTGAAAGGCAATCATGTGCTTCACATTACAAGCACACGTTTCGATGAGCCGGTCTGCCTTTCTCAAGTGCATACCCATCATTACACGTTTGCGCTCCATGGCTACGGGGAAACGGAGGTGCTTCAAACATTAGTGGGCGGGACAGACAGAGAAAAAGCGGCAGAAACAGTGAAACGTTTAACGCTTAATGGATTTCCCGCAGTGCTACTATCTGAATCTGATCGTTATTCTGGAACACATCCAGACAATATTAATAATCAATGTCTGACCGGAAAAAGTGTACAACTTGAAATCAGTCAGGCGCAAAGAAGAGCATTCTTTCAAGATTTCAGACGGCGCTATCGACGTGAAACACAAAATGAGCAATTTTATCGGTACACAAATGTACTCAAGCAATTATTAAACCTTTATGAATAACCTCACGTTTGATAAACAGCTTCTTTTTCCGCAACCTTTTCGGCTTTCATTAAATAAGAGGTAAACTCCTGTTGGAAGCGAATGCCTGCTTTCCGCTGTTCGAATAAGGCAAGCCGCTTTTCAGCGAAAGCCCAGGTGACGTGAAATGTTTGCGCAATGTGCAAAATGGCTTGCTGCCGAAGGCTTGGAAGCTTCATTTTCAGAAGCATAAAGGTCGGTACACAAAAGTGATACATGAATTGTTTTGCCTGAAACTCTTGCAGTTCTCGAAAGAGTTTGTGCATCTTGAAATGATTACCTGCATGCTTCAGCACATGACAGAGCTCGTGAGCAAAATCCTGCCATTGTTCCTCTGAAGATAAAGATCTGTTTAATATAATACTGTAAAGACCTTGATGCTTGATCATCATGCTGCCAGTATCCTCATAGTGTACCCATACATGAAATTCAGAAGCGATCCTTTGCATGTCTCTATAAGCAGGACCGCTTATTTGTAATTTGGCATATAACCGCTTAATCTCTTCTTCTAAATGGGTTAAAAAACCAGTCATTTAAAAACCTCCAAGCAAACGTATGTTCTATTTTTGGCGTAAAAGAAAAGTCCATATAGGACTAAATAGCTAATGAAGCTATTGCTTACTTTTAATATCGGCTTATTTTTAACAATTTTAACATAAAATCAAGGAAAAATGGAATTAATTCCTGTTTTTTTCTTCATTTTTGCGTTTTCCACTACTAAAAAGAGTGGGTTGAATTCAAATTTTACCATAGTCTTCTCACTAAAACAAACTCATGTTGTCTTACGAACGCCACCAATTGATGAGAAAGATCAATTCAATCTAGCAAAAGGGAGTGCAAAACATGGTAGAAATTTATCAAGATTTTATTCCAGTTGGAAACGGAAACCGCCCAGGATACGCCATGACACCGATGTATGTCACGGTGCATAACACAGCAAACACGTCAAAGGGGGCGGATGCGAAAAGTCATGCAGCATATGTGAAACGCCCAACGACAGCGGAAAGCTGGCACTTTACAGTGGATGATCATGAAATCTTTCAGCATCTGCCGTTAAATGAAAATGGCTGGCATGCAGGGGACGGACATGGAAATGGTAACCGAAAGTCGATCGGCATTGAAATTTGTGAAAATGAAGATGGGAATTTCCAGCAAGCGGTCAAACATGCGCAATGGCTCATCCAAAAGCTGTTAAAGGAACATAACATTCCACTAGCGAATGTGGTCACACATCAGCATTGGTCTGGAAAAGCATGTCCTCGCCTGCTTCTCGCTACATGGGATGAATTTAAAAAAGGAATTGAAACAGCAGGAGAACCGGAGACGGTCATCACGTATGTTGTCAAAAGCGGGGATACGTTAACGAGTATTGCTAAAGCTCATGACGTCACAGTACAAGATATACAGAAGTGGAATAACATTAGCGACCCGAACAAGATTCAAATTGGACAGGTTCTTAAAATTTATCGAAATGATGGAAAAATGATGTATGAGCTGCCAGATGGGATTTTAAAGGTGACTTCGCCTTTAACGAAGGGAGAGCACGTACGACTCGTCCAAAAAGCGCTTGCTGCTGTTTATTTTTATCCTGATAAATCGGCTGCAGATAAAGGCATCGATGGCGTTTACGGGGAAAAAACGGCAAATGCCGTAGCACGCTTTCAGCTGGTGAACGGGCTGACAAGTGATGGGGTATACGGCCCTAAAACGAAGGAAAAGCTGCTTAAACTGTTAAATCAGTGAGTGTTTCTGTTTGTATGATTGAATGGCTGTTTCACTTTTTTCAATTAATCGCTGAGTATATGGGGAAGGCTGATATTCGGCAAACTGAACATATCTCAGTTGTTTGATTTTCTTTTTCATTTTGGCACCTCAATCGTTGCAGCGTATGGTGTATTGTATGCAAGTCTATGTAAAAATGGAATCAGGACGCGGATTTCGTTCCGCGTCCTTTAGTGTAATCAAGCCTTTTTGTTTTTATACTCATCCAGAAGCTGTTCATTCTTTTTAAAAATTCGCTCAGTATGGGGGCTTACCTTATAATCGGCCATACTGATATGGCGTTTTTTCTTTAAAATCTTAAAAGGGTTTTTCTTGCGATTGTTGTTATCCCCTTGAAGTGCGTGGTCCATCTTCATCACCTTCCTCTTCGTCAGGCAAGATTAGGTCATAAATTGTTGTAAGTGATGTCATTAATAAATAGTCGAACTCCGTGACAATCTCATCGGAGGTAAGCTTAATGACAAAATGAGCATCTGCTACAGAAAATGGGATGAGCACCAAATGACCGAAATCATCGTAATATACTTCCTGCCTGTCAAGCTTCGCCTGAATAAGAGCCCGCTGGTCAAGTGTCCGAAGCAGGTCGTCTTTTTGTTCCTGCATATCGTATGGACAAAGCACCGCTTGAATATTCATCTTGTCGGCAAAAGAATAAATCAGCCGCTCAATTCCCTCTATATATGCCTCTACACTTCCATAATATACATGGATCGGTTCATTTTTCAATAGGTATTGGTACGTTTTTAGTTTATTGAGGTAGGAATGAAGCAAATCGTTATTTTGTTCAAGGAGTTGATGGGTGTCGGTTTCCAGCTCATGATTTCCGAGTTTCTTTATATAGGAGCTGAGAAAGATGAAAGCATCGGTTAATGCGAAAAAAACGGCAATGATCAAGTAATGCATCCAATCGGTGAAAATCGAAGAAGGGTCATTTGTCCAGTACACAACAGCACCTGCTACATAAATCCAATACCACGTTTTACGAATGGCAAACATCTTTTCTTTTACTTTTTGTTCAAAACGCCATACTGCAAATACATACACAGCAAGAGCACCTAGCAATAACCATACGGTCAATTGAAAAAATAATAGCATGTTCTTCTCTCCCATAGACAGATGAATACTTGTTTATTTCTATGGATATGATTGGAAAACCTGCTTCATGAAAAAATGTCCTGCAGGTAAAAGGGGTTTGGGTGTGCAGACAAATAAAAAAAGACCTGTCAGACAGGTCTTTAAAATTAGAGAATCGCATTTAACACGAAGTATATAAGAGCTCCTAGAGTTCCTGAAATCGGTAATGTGATGACCCAAGTGACAAGCATACGTTTTGCCGTACCCCAGTTTACCCCTTTGACTCTGTGTGCAGAACCTACACCTAGAATAGAAGATGAGATAACGTGAGTGGTACTAACAGGTAAGTGAATAAACGTCGCACCGAAGATAATAGCTGCACCCGTTAAGTCGGCAGATACTCCGTTTACTGGACGAATTTTCATAATTTTACCGCCGACTGTTTTGATAATCTTCCAGCCGCCAATAGAAGTACCTAGTCCCATTGCAAGAGCACAAGAGAATTGTACCCAGAAAGGAATGTCGTCTGTTGTATGCAAATTACCTGCAATTAAAGCCATCGTAATAATACCCATTGCTTTTTGCGCATCGTTTGTTCCATGGGTATACGATTGCAGTGCAGCCGTTAAAATTTGAACACGTCGGAATTGTTTATTTGTTTTTGCGAGATTGTTGTTTCTAAATATAATTTTGATAATGGTATACACGATATATCCCAATACGAAAGCTAGGATAGGTGAAAGCAAAAGTGCTTGAATGATTTTAATGAATCCCGAATAGTTTAAAGCGCCAAAACCGGCAGAGGCAATAACAGCTCCTGCAATTGATCCGATTAGTGCATGTGAAGAACTACTCGGAATCCCGTAATACCAAGTAAGCAAGTTCCATGTGATGGCGGCAATTAAAGCAGCCAAGATCACAACAGAGCCGTTTTGAAGTGTAAATGGATCTGCGATATCTTTTGTAATGGATTTTGCCACACCTGTAAATGTCATTGCTCCTAAGAAGTTCATGAACGCTGCCATGATAATCGCATGTCTAGGCTTTAATGCCTTCGTTGAAACTGAAGTCGCAATGGCATTTGCTGTATCGTGGAACCCGTTAATGAAATCAAAAGCAAGTGCACAAATGACAATAAGTATGGTAAGGATGAGTAATGTGTCCATGTTTAACTAACCCCGTTACGCATTCTTCATAATGATTGTTTCTAGATTGTTGGCAACACTTTGACAGGAATCAGCGATTTCTTCAAGTGTTTCGTAAATTTCTTTGTATTGAATCACTTTAATTGGATCTGTTTCTTTTCCAAACAAGTTCTTTAATGATTTACGATGAAGATTGTCACAATTATGTTCAATCTCTTTGATCTTGATTGCGTGCGGATGAATATCTTTCAAGCGATTTTCAGCTAGTAAATCAATTGTGATTAAAATTTCTTTCGCACACTCTCTGATGTAGTGGCTGAATTTGTCGATATGTTCGTCAGAGCTTGTGATTGAGTAAATTTCTAATGTTGCTGAAAAATGCTCAATTCCATCTAAAACATCATCGAGGCTATTCGTCAATTGAAGAATGTCTTCACGTTCAATCGGTGTAATAAAGGCTTTGTTCAGCTCTTTAATCATGGTATGAACATGATTATCACCTTTTGTCTCATATTCCTTCAATGTGTCAGAAAATTCTTTCAGAGTGGTTTGATTTGTTACTTTATAGCTAACAAAATACTCAGCAGTTTCATCTAAATTTTTAGCAATCTCCGTTAACAAGACGGAAAACTTGTCTTTTTTCCTTTTTAACATGTAAAAACCCTCCATTGTATAAATGAGACAATGCACACATCAAATAATTATATATTCTTTTGTCGAAAAAAAACAGGTGTAGTCGAAAATTTCTTCACTTTTTCTATTTGATCTTATTCTGACCTAAAGATGTGATCTCAACACACCTTTTTCGAAAAGGGGAAAAGCAGCAAAAAAAGCGGGCCATTTTTGGCACCGCTTATAGGCTAAGAAGCCGAATGAATCAGCTTAAACCTTTCACAAACAAGAAGCATATCCTCTTTGTAATCTAATCCGTATGATTGGAGTGCTTCTGTGAAAAATTCTTTATGTTCTCTATACCAATAGTCATAAGATAAATCGCCTTCACCTTCTGCTTGTGCAAATGATTCGGGGACTTCATTCATAGGCATGACATCTACTTGTGTGATTTCAATGATGGCTTTTGGCTCTTCCTGGCTGTCCAAAATGACCGCATATTGTCCAGGTTGTGGAAGCGGCTCCTGTTCCTTTTCATAAAACAGATGTCCAGAACAAGTGGCTGTTTTTTTTCCTTGCTTTACAAGATCAAGCAAATGATCAGGATCTGAGCCGAATGCCCACGCCGAAACAAACGCGTCAGCAGGTGCTTTTTCTGATTTCTCTTTCCAATAGTCTTCCCAAAATAATCTGCTTTTATTGTTCACCGTTTTTCCCCCTCTTTGTTGTATTGATTATACCTTGAAGCCGAATCATTGGAAATACTGTGTCTTTATTCCTAATGATTGGATATGCCATATGTTTTGAAAAACAATGTTCAATTTGGGAAATGTAGGATGATAGGATGAAAATTTTTGAAATTTTAGAATAATCTATTGTATTCTGGTCAAGAAGTCGGTAAGGTCAAAGTAAGAATATGGAAGGGGTGTTGTTCATGAAACGCATTTCTCTAACTGTTTTGTCCATATGTCTGTTTGTTTTCTCGTTTTTTCTGCCAGTCAGCCATGTCAATGCGAACGAATCACATGGGAGTAAAGTAGCTGTTGGGAAAGATGGCATGGTGGCTACTGCTCACCCGCTGGCATCAGAAGTAGGTGCTGATGTATTGAAGAAAGGTGGAAACGCAGTGGATGCTGCTGTTGCCATCCAGTACGCACTGAATGTGACAGAGCCAATGATGTCTGGAATTGGCGGTGGTGGTTTTATGATGGTTTATGATGGAAAGACAAAAGAAACATCCATCATCAATAGTAGAGAAAGAGCACCACAAGGCGCAACACCTGACATGTTTTTAACAGATGAGGGGAAAGTCATCCCATTTGCTGAGCGGTCCACACACGGAAATGCGGTTGGTGTTCCAGGGACAGTAAAAGGCCTCGAGGCAGCATTAGATAAGTGGGGGACCCGTTCGATGAAGGAATTGATTGAGCCTTCCATTCAGCTTGCAGAGGATGGATTTGAAATCGATTCTGTTCTGGCACAAGCCATTGAAGATCATCAAGGAAAGCTGAAAAAAACGGCTGCAGCGCCAATCTTTCTTCCAGATGATCAGCCGCTCAAAGAAGGCGATCTGCTTGTACAGCCAGGTCTTGCAAAAACATTTAAGCTCATTGCGAAAAAAGGAAGCAAAGCATTTTATGAAGGAAAAGTAGCAAAGGCACTTGCAAATACAGTCCAAGATTTTGGCGGAACGATGACAACTGATGACATTGGTCATTATGAGGTCAAGACTGACAAGCCTATCTGGGGAGACTATAAAGGATACCAGCTTGCAAGTATGCCTCCACCAAGCTCGGGCGGGGTGTTTATGCTGCAAATACTCAAAATACTAGATCACTTCAATCTATCTCAATATGACCCCAAATCATTTGAAAAATATCAGCTGCTTGCTGAAACAATGCATCTCTCCTATGCTGACCGTGCTGCATATGCAGGCGACCCCGAATTCGTAGATGTTCCACTAAAAGGACTACTAGACGATGATTACATTTCAAAAAGAGCCTCACTCATTCAATTAGATCAAATGAACAAAAACCCGAAAGAAGGAGATCCATGGGCGTATGAGGATGAAAAAAATCCATCCCCAATTGTCCCGCAGCCAGAAGATAAAACCATTGGCGAGACCACTCATTTTACAGTTGCTGATCAGTGGGGAAATGTCGTGTCATACACAACAACCATTGAACAGTTATTTGGTACAGGAATTCTTGTTCCGGAATACGGCTTTTTCTTAAATAATGAATTAACAGATTTTGACGCAAGACCAGGTGGAGCAAATGAAGTCCAGCCAAATAAACGTCCATTATCCAGTATGACCCCAACCATCATATTCAAAGATAACGAGCCGGTCATGACTGTGGGCTCACCTGGAGGAACGACCATTATTGCTTCTGTTTCACAAACCATTCTGAATTTGCTTGAATACGACATGGAGCTTCAAGATGCGGTGGAAGAGCCACGGATTTATACAAACAGTACAACTTCTTACCGTTACGAAGAAGGTGTTCCCCTTGATGTGAGAACGAAGCTAAATGACATGGGTCACCGTTTTGGCAGCTCACCTATTGATATAGGAAATGTGCAAGCTTTACTCATTGATCGAAAAGCAGGGACATTTACTGGAGTAGCTGACTCCTCGAGAAATGGAACCGCTGTTGGTGTCAATTTAAAGCTATCTGCCGATTAAGACCATTTCCCGGAAAAAGAATCGCCTCTTCAAGATGGCGTTTCTTTTTTTGTTTAAATGAAAAACAGAGTTGACACCTGTGAATAGTTTGAATAATATATAGACTAACATCAATCATACATAGCTGATCGGACAACCGAAGGCTCTTGGCAATTTGAAGTACAGGACTGTGATGTATTTCAGATGGCTAAGGGTCTTTTTTGCGTATGAAACGGCAAGGTTGGTGTCACTATTATTTGATAACGGGGAGCGGGATAACATGAAAAAGTGGAAATGGGTCTGGGTCGTGACCATCATATTCGTCTTGGCTGTGACGAGTACTGCATGCTCAAACGCAAACGAAGCTTCAAAGCAAAAGGGAAAGGTTGAGCTGTTAAATGTTTCGTATGATCCTACACGTGAATTGTATCAGGAATACAATCAAGCCTTTCAGACGTATTGGAAAGACAAAACTGGTGAGGATGTCACGATCAAGCAGTCTCACGGTGGATCAGGAAAGCAGGGAAGATCGATTATTGATGGACTCGAGGCAGATGTGGCAACACTGGCTTTAGGGTATGACATTGATGCGATTGCAGATCGCGGACTGCTTTCGAAAGATTGGCAAAAAGAATTTCCAAATCAGTCAACACCGTATACATCGACCATTGTGTTTCTTGTGAAAAAAGGGAATCCCAAAAATATTAAAGATTGGGACGACTTGATCCGGCCAGGTGTTTCCATCATTACGCCGAATCCCAAAACGTCCGGCGGTGCGAGAGGGAATTACTTAGCTGCATGGGCTTATGCAGATAAAACATTTCATGGGAATGAAGAAAAAACAAAGGATTTTGTCAAAAAGCTATATGAACATGTCGAAGTCCTTGATTCAGGTGCACGCGGAGCCACAACGACCTTTGTTGAACGCGGTCTTGGGGATGTGTTAATTGCATGGGAAAATGAAGCCTATTTAACGCAGCACGAACTAGGCAAAGACAAATTTGAGATTGTCACCCCATCGATTAGTATTCTAGCGGAGCCGCCCGTTGCGGTCGTTGATCAAAATGTGAAACGTAAAGGAACAGAGAAAGTGGCGAAGGCTTATTTAGATTATTTATATTCTAAAAAAGGGCAGGAAATTGCCGCGAAAAACTATTATCGCCCTAGAAATCAAGAAGTCTTAAATAAATATAAAGACCAGTTTAAAAAGATTGATATGGTGACGATTGATCAAGCGTTTGGCGGGTGGAGAAAGGCGCAGAAAAGATTTTTTGATGATGGCGGCTTATTTGATCAAATATACAGCGGACAAAAATAGGGGGCGATGTGATGAAGAAAGCACATGCAGCCGCCAATAAAAGAAAACGTATTTTGCCTGGATTTGGGCTGAGCCTTGGGGTGACGCTCGTTTATGTGAGTGCGATTGTCGTCATTCCTTTATCCATGGTATTTATTTGGACGGCTTCATTAGGAGCAGAGGGGATTTGGAAAGTTTTTACCGATGCAAGAGTATTGAAGTCGCTTCAGCTGACCGTGACGACTTCCTTTACAGCTGCTCTCATCAATGCAGGGTTTGGTGTACTGATTGCCTGGGTTCTTGCCAGGTACACATTTCCTGGAAAGAAAATCTTAGATGCCCTCATTGATTTGCCTTTTGCTCTCCCAACAGCTGTTGCGGGTATTGCCCTGACCACCCTTTATTCTCCTAATGGATGGATTGGTCAATTTCTGCATATCAAGGTGGCGTACACGCCGATTGGGATTATTTTGGCACTGATTTTTATTGGCATTCCATTCGTTATCCGAACCGTTCAGCCTGTCATAGAAGGGCTGCAGCAGGAAGTAGAAGAGGCTGCGGCGATTCTTGGTGCGACAAGGAGACAGACCTTTTTTCACGTACTGCTGCCTGCCTTGTTTCCTGCGGTGATGACTGGATTTTCACTTGCGTTTGCAAGAGCACTAGGTGAATATGGCTCTGTTGTGTTTATTGCTGGAAATATTCCGTTTAAAACAGAAATTACACCGCTGATGATCATGTCCAAACTTGAACAGTATGATTATCATGGTGCCGCAGCAATTGCATGCTTGATGCTGCTTCTTTCGTTTTTCATCCTGTTATTGATTCACGGCATTCAGTGGTATGTTGAGCGGAAAAAACAAGTATACGTGAGGTGAAATCATTGGAGAGAGAGCTTAGTCAACAGCACCATGTTCAGTATAAAAGTCCTGTAACCGAATCTAAAGCGGTGAAAATCCTATTCATTACGGTAGTGTATGCTTTTTTGATTTTATTTTTACTCATACCGCTGATCGCCGTTTTTTCAAAGGCATTTGAGAAAGGGTGGAGTTCATACCTTCTGGCCATCTCACATCCAGATACACTAGCGGCGATCAAATTGACCGTTTTCATTGTCGTCGTCACCTTACCGCTTCAAATGATCTTTGGGGTTAGTGCTGCATGGCTTATCACAAAATTTAACTTCCGCGGAAAACGTTTGTTAACGACTGTGATTGATCTTCCGTTTGCCGTTTCGCCTGTGATTGCTGGACTTGTATTTGTGCTTTTATTTGGTTCAAACGGGCTTTTAGGGCCTTGGCTTATGGCGAATGGATGGAAAGTCATTTATTCTGTACCAGGCATGATCCTAGCCACCATATTCGTTACATTTCCGTTTATTGCTAGAGAGTTAATCCCGTTTATGCAGCATGAAGGCATTCATGAGGAGGAAGCATCGCTCACACTTGGTGCAAACGGATGGAAGACTTTTTTCTTTGTGACACTGCCAAATATCAAATGGGCTCTTTTTTACGGTGTCATTTTAGCCGGGGCAAGAGCGATTGGTGAATTTGGTGCCGTGTCGGTTGTATCAGGTCATATTCGAGGGATGACCAATACGATGCCGCTTCATATCGAAATTTTATACAATGAGTATCAATTTCAAGCCGCTTTTGCTGTGGCGTCTCTCATGGCGTTTGTGGCAGTCATTACTTTAATCATTAAGCAAATCATTCAGCAGAGGGATCACCGGCTTGGCAAGCGGTCAACATAAATGGAGGGATCGGCCTTGGGGATTATAGCAAAACAAATTTCAAAACAATTTGGTCAGACAAAGGTTTTGCAAAACGTGGATTTATCGATAAGAAATGGTGAATTGATTTCTTTATTAGGACCATCTGGTTCTGGGAAAACGACGTTATTAAGAATCATTGCAGGTCTTGATTACGCCAATTACGGGCAGATTTTATTCGGAGATCAGGATTACACACACATTCCAGTACGAAAACGGCAGATCGGTTTTGTGTTTCAGCAATATGCGCTTTTTCGAAATATGACTGTTTTTGATAATGTGGCATACGGGCTGAAAATTAAACCTAGAGGAGAAAGACTGCCTAAAAAAGACATCAAAGAGCGGGTACACGAGCTTTTAGAGGTTGTTCAGCTTACGCAGTATGAGCAGCGGTATCCAGATCAGCTGTCAGGCGGTCAAAAGCAGCGTGTAGCATTGGCGCGCGCACTTGCCGTTCAGCCAAAGGCACTCCTCTTAGATGAACCATTTGGTGCACTTGATACAAAGGTGAGGAAAGAATTAAGGCATTGGCTGAAAAAAGTTCATCGTGACTTTCAAATGACCACCATTTTTGTGACACATGATCAAGAAGAAGCATTCGATATTGCTGATCGTGTCGTAGTGATGAATGAAGGAAGAATCGAAAAAATTGGCACAAAGGAAGAAATGGCAGTACAGACTGACAATCTATTTGTATCTGAATTTTTAGATATAGGAAGCCACATTTAACAAGAAGTATAGAAGGTAAGAAGGAAAAGACGCGGTGATCACTGCGTCTTTTTTTTTATAAAAATTCCCCTAGGAACATTGACTTATAATTTCGAATATTATAATATCTTTACAAAGGTAACAGTATTGAACATTTTTCAGAACGCATAATTGTAAGCGCTTTATAAAAGGTTCTATTCTAAAATGTTCTTTCTTTTTGTTACATGTGTTCATATTTATACCAAATGAAAGGGGTGGTTGTTTGAACAGCTTGTTTGAGTTAGATGAACAACTGATTAAGCTGCAGTTCGAAGCATCTTCGAGAGAGGAGGTGACCACATATTTAGCAGGGCGGTTAGAAGCTGGAGGGTACATTAAATCGAGCTTTTTACCAGCAGTGCTTGAAAGAGAAAAAACATATCCTACAGGTCTCCCGCTTGCAACTTTTGGGGTGGCGATTCCGCATACAGATCCTGAGCATGTGAACAAACCGGCGATTAGTGTAGCTACTTTAAAGGAACCTGTCGTGTTTCATAAGATGGGGAGCCCCGATGAAACAGTGCAAGCCAAAATTGTGTTTGTCCTAGCAATCTCTGAGCCTAGCAAGCAGCTTGTGATGCTGGAGAAGCTGATGACACTTTTTAGAAAAGAAGAAGTGATGACAAAGCTGTCTCACATGACCTCTTATGAAGAAGCGGCTCACTTGCTTCAACAAGAGCTAAACCAATAATCATTCATGAAATGATGTAAGCGCTTTATCTGAAAAATTCAGGAGGTGGATGTATGATCAAGCAAGCCGTCGATTTTATATTAGACCTTGGACCAACTATTATGCTCCCGATTATTATGACGCTTTTCGGTATGATTTTAAGGCAGGGCTTTAAGAAATCCTTCAGGGCCGGTATTACGATCGGAATTGGATTTGTCGGTGTTAATCTTGTCATTAATTTGCTCGTGAGCGGTCTTGGGCCAGCAGCGAAAGCCATGGTTAATTCCCTTGGGCTAAAGCTCGATATTTTGGATGTTGGATGGCCGATTGGAGCTGCCATATCCTTTGGTACACCTGTTGCCCCGCTCATGATTCCTCTTGTGCTTTTATTAAATGTCATCTTATTGTCCGTGAACTTTACGAAAACGCTGAATGTGGATATTTGGAACTTCTGGCATTTGATTTTCGCAGCCTCTGTTACTTACTACGCTTATCATAATATGTTCTTGGCTCTTGCTGTTGGCTTGATCGTCTCTGCGATCACGCTAAAATTAGCCGATTGGACAGCGCCGACAATCGAACACCATTTCGGATTAAAAGGGGTATCGATGGCTCATGCTGAAACGGTCAACTTTGCACCGCTGATGTATGCGTCAAACCGCGTCATTGATAAGATTCCTGGTTTAAACAAAATTCATGCTGATCCAGAAACATTGAAGAAACGCTTTGGCATCTTTGGCGAACCGCTTGTGATGGGTCTCATACTTGGTATCATTATTGGTCTTCTCGGCGGCTATGATGCAAAAGGCGTGATGACGCTCGGTATTCAAATGGCGGCAGTTCTTGTCTTAATGCCAAGAATGGTTGCGTTATTAATGGAGGGACTCATTCCAATCTCTGAGGGCGCTCGTTCTTATATTCAAAAGCGTTTCCCGGGAAAAAATGTTTATATTGGTTTAGATACAGCAATTGTTATTGGTCATCCAGCGAATATGGCGGTAGCCCTTTTAATGGTGCCAATTACGATTTTGCTCGCTGTTGTTCTGCCTTACAATGGCATGCTCCCGTTTGCTGACTTATCGGTTCTGCCATTTACAGTTGTCTGGGCAGTAGCAGCCGCTCGTGGAAACATTATTCGCGGTCTTATTAACAGTATTTTTACATTAATGATTGTCTTCTTTATCGCAACGAACCTTGCACCGCTTGCCACAACAATGGGGAAAGCAGTCGGCTTTGATTTCCCAGAAGGGGCAAACATGATTTCAGGTATTGATCTTGGTTCTCACGTTATTCCTTGGATCATGGTGAGACTTCTTGATCCGAGCAACCCTTACTTTATTGCAGCGATCATCTGTGCTCTGGCTTATGCGCTTCTATGGTACTGGGTGCGAAATGATATTAAAAAGCAGTATGCGAAAGAAATGGGCTTAGATCAGAAAGACCAATAAATGAACTGGAGGGATTCTAATGGCGAAGAAAATATTAGTATCATGCGGAACGGCAGTTGCAACATCAACGGTTGTGGCTAAAAAGGTAGAAGAGACGTTAAAGGAAAAAGGATATGATGTCGTCGTGGAACAGTGTAAGGCATCTGAAGTCCCGCAAAAAGCGGAAGGCGCCGATTTAATTGTGACGACAACGCCTGTAAGTGATACAAAAGGGACACCTGTGATTCAAACATTATCCTTTTTAACTGGATTTGGTATTGAAGATGATATCGAGAAAATCATCGATCATATCAAGTAGAAGACTATTGCAAGGAGGAGCTTTCGAGCTCCTTCTAGTGATCTGAAAGGAGGAAGTCTCATGCAGCATCATGCTTATAGCCGAACGTCTGCAGTGTTGTCTATTTTTCTTCCGGCTGTGCTCATCTGTCTGTTTTTTCTCTGGTCTCTTTATACGTTATGGTCAGCAGGACCTGAGCCGTTAGCTGTGTTAGGCGTTTATACACTGCCGATTCTCATGCTGTCTAGTATCACAGGACTGAACCAGCCGACAAATGTCGTCATTAGTGAAGATCAACTGAAGATAGGGGCTTTTGGCAGATGGCACACGTATGCAGTTTCTGATATTAAAGGAAAGCTATTTTTAAAGCCTTATCCTCATATTGGGAAAGTCTATGTCAGGGTGGGACCATCTCGTATATTCGGAGGGCGCTACTGGATATCCAGCGAGATGAGTGAGTACAAGCAGCTTGTTCAAACGTTACAGGATTTTGCGAAGGATGATGAAAAGGAGGATGCTGCTACATGAAATCAGCTGTCTTTTATTCTTCAGAGGACATTCGGTATGAGGAGCGGAACCGACCAGTCATCGGTGATGATGAAGTTCTGTTAAAGCTGCGAGCCTGCGGCTTATGCGGAACGGATATTTACAAAGCAACGCATGAGACAGTACCTCCTGGGACGGTGTTAGGACATGAAATCGCTGGTGATATTGTCGAGACTGGCAAGTGCGTGACAAATGTCCAAACGGGAGACAGGGTTTATGTGGCGCATCATGTGCCTTGTTTCACCTGTGACTTTTGTCAAAAGGGGTTTTATACAATGTGTCCGCAGTTTACAGCCACAAATGTAGAGCCAGGCGGGTTTTCAGAATATATCCGTGTACCTGCTTTGCATGTCAAGCACACGATGGGCAAGCTCCCAAAAGACGTATCGTATGAGCAAGGGGCGATGGTAGAACCGGTTGCTTGCTGTCTGCACGGATTTGAACGAGCACCTGTTCATCCAGGTGATTCCGTCTTGATTCTTGGAGCGGGGCAAATTGGCTGTATTCAATTGCAGCTTGCCAAATATTACTTAGCTGGAAAAGTGATGATAACAGATGTGAATGAGAACAGGCTGCTGCAAGCGAGAAGTTTAGGTGCAGATGCCGCTTTTCATCCAGCCGCTGAGCCAGTGGAAAACCGGGTGATGAAAGAAACAAATGGAAAGGGAGCAGATCTCGTCATTATTTCTGTTGGGAGCAGTGCGCTTTTAAAAGAGGCGTTTCAAGCTGTAGCGCGAGGCGGGACGATTTTGGTGTTTGCCCATTTTCCAAAGGGCGATGTGGCTGTTCCTGCTGAACGATTTTTCAATGATGAAGTGAAGGTAGTAGGAGCCTATTCCTCTCATCCATATCACTATCGTGAAGCCCTTGAGCTTCTGAAAGCAAAAGTGGTCAACACTGAAAAGATGGTGACGCATCGTTATCCGTTAAGCCAGCTGCTTCAGGCGATAGAATGTGCGAGGCATCCTGAGGGTGAGAGCGTTAAAATCATGATGTATCCAGATGAATGAATGTATGAGATTGAAAGAGAAAGAGAAGTTCTTTGGAAAAGGGCTTTGCCTTTCTCTTTTTTTCTGACAAAAGATGAAAACGCTTAAAAATGAGAGAGAAATGCTTGACTTCGATGACACTTAAACGTATGATGATTACAAATGTAACACATAAGAACAAATGTAAAGGGGAGAGAAGAAATGCAAAAACAAATCACTTTGCCTGAACAGATTAGTCATGAGAAATTAGCAGATTTATATAAACAAATGTGGTTAGTGAGATATTTTGATGAAAAGGTCGATCAATTCTTTGCAAAAGGACTTATCCATGGCACCACTCATTTATGTGTTGGACAGGAAGCATCAGCTGTTGGATCGATTGCTGTATTAAAAGATAAAGATAAGATCGTCAGCACACACAGGGGACACGGGCACTGTATTGCAAAAGGGGCCGAGGTCAATAAAATGATGGCTGAATTGTTTGGACGTGAAACCGGCTATTGTAAAGGAAAAGGCGGCTCCATGCATATTGCAGACTTAGAAAAAGGAAATCTTGGGGCAAATGGAATCGTTGGCGGCGGTATCCCGCTGGCAACAGGTGCAGCGCTCACATCTAAAATGAAGCAGGAAGGCTTTGTTGTTCTTTGTTTCTTCGGAGATGGTGCCACAAATGAAGGCAGCTTCCATGAAGCATTAAACCTTGCATCCATTTGGGATTTACCGGTTGTGTTTATTTGTGAAAACAACCAGTACGGCATGTCTGGCCCTGTGAAAGAAATGATCAATATTGAAGACATTTCAACAAGAGCAGAAAGCTACGGAATGCCAGGAAAAACGGTTGATGGGAATGACATGGTCGAAATTATGAACACAGTAGATGAAGCAGTCAGCCGTGCGAGAGCGGGAGATGGCCCATCACTTATTGAAATGAAAACGTACCGCTGGAAGGGTCACTCTAAGAGTGATGCGAAAAAATACCGTACACGTGAAGAAGAGACAGAGTGGAGACAAAAAGACGGAATCAAACGCTTTAAGTCTCTCTTGATTGAACTGAATGTTTTGACAGAAGAGCAGGCAGCAAGCTTACAGGAAGAAGCAAAGCAGGAAATTGAAGCGTCTGTAGAATTCGCCAAAAACAGTAAAGAACCGTCAATTGACACACTATTAGAGGATGTATACGCCTAATTAGGAGGGGAATCACGTGACAAAAACAACAGTGAGAGAGATTTCATATTTAGAAGCCGTTCGAGAGGCTATGAGTCAGGAAATGAGAGAAAACCAGGATGTCTTCATTTTAGGTGAAGATATCGGCGTATATGGAGGTGCTTTTGGGGTCACGCGCGGCATGATTGAAGAATTCGGCCCAGAGCGCGTTCGCAATACACCTATTTCAGAGGCTGCCATCGCAGGTGGGGCAGTCGGAGCGGCTTTAACTGGTATGCGTCCGATTTTAGAACTTCAATTCTCTGACTTTATTACAATCGCAATGGATCAGCTTGTGAACCAAGCAGCCAAAACACGATACATGTTTGGCGGAAAAGGAAAGGTGCCGCTCGTCGTGAGAACACCAGCAGGATCAGGAACTGGTGCAGCGGCGCAGCACTCCCAAAGCTTAGAAGCGTGGATGGCACATATTCCAGGACTCAAGGTGGTTCAGCCTTCAACAGCCTATGATGCAAAAGGACTTTTAAAAGCGGCGATGGATGATGAAAACCCTGTCATTTTCTACGAGCACAAGCTTTTATATAAAACAATCGGTGAAGTGCCTGAAGAGCAATATTCCATTCCTCTAGGGAAAGCAGATGTGAAAAGAAGCGGGAAAGACGTCACGATTGTAGCAACAGCGATTATGGTACACAAAGCGTTAGAAGCGGCGAAGGAACTAGAAGCAGAGGGAATCGATGTTGAAATCATTGACCCAAGAACACTTGTCCCATTAGATGAAGAAACGATTATCGAATCTGTGAAGAAAACAGGTAAATGTATCGTCGTTCATGAAGCGGTAAAACGAGGCGGCTATGGCGGAGAGATTGCAAGTATGATAGCGGAAAGTGAAGCCTTTGACTACTTAGATGCTCCAATTAAACGACTTGGCGGTCTTGCGGTCCCAATACCATACAACCCGACGCTGGAAAAAGCGGTCATTCCACAAGTGCCAGATATTATTGAAGCAGCAAAAGAGCTTGTGCGCTCTTAAGTAAAGGGGAGAAGATCATGCCAAAAGAGATATTTATGCCGAAGCTAAGCAGTACGATGGAAGTCGGCACCTTGCTTCAATGGTTTAAAGAAGAAGGAGATTCGGTTGAAATCGGTGAGCCTCTTTTTGAAATTATGACAGACAAGATCAATATCGAGGTGGAAGCCTATGATGATGGTATTTTTCTAAAGAAATATTATGAAGCCGATGATCAAATTCCAGTCAATGCTGTCATTGGATACATCGGAGAAGCAAATGAACAGGTGCCAAGTGAACCGCCAGCACAATCAGATGAAGATTCATCAGGCAGCAGCGAATCGTCTTCATCAGACGCGGGTTCATCCAGTTCTAGTGAAAGTGAAGCCCCAAAAACACCTAATGAAAAAGTTCGTGCCACACCTGCTGCGAGAAAAACGGCAAAGGATCATCATGTAGCGATTCATGAGGTATCTGGCACAGGACCTAAAGGCAGAGTTCAAAAGCGTGACGTCGAGGCGGCCGTCCACTCTAGTGAGAAAGATCAGCGCGTGTCACCGCTTGCAGAAAAAGTGGCTGCTCGTGAAGGAATCGATTTAGCGAATGTTGCTGGATCTGGTGCACACGGAAAAATTATGAAGAGTGATGTAACGGCAGCAGCTGTACAAACAGCAGAGAATTCTCCAGTGAAAACACAAAAACTAGCTGGCATGAGAAAAGTGATCGCTGATAGGATGTCACAAAGTGCCTTTACAGCACCGCACGTGACATTAACAAGTGAAATCGATATGACAAAAGCGAAAGAAGTACGCAAACAGCTATTGCCAGCGATTGAAAAAGAGACAGGCTACAGATTGTCGTTCACAGAAATTATCATTCATGCGGTCAGCAACGTACTCACGCGCCACCCGCAGATCAATATGACGTTTGAACAAAATGAGCTCCATTTCCATGATGATGTGCACATTGGTCTCGCTGTCGCTGTAAAAGATGGCTTAATGGTTCCAGTCATTTCTCATGCGAACCAAAAAGGGTTAAAACAGCTGACAAAAGAGGCGAAAGAAATCGGCCGAAACGCACGTGACCAAAAACTGCTGCCAGACCAGCTGAAAGGGTCCACTTTTACAATTAGTAACTTAGGTATGTATGCCATTGATACCTTTACCCCGATTATTAATCAGCCGGAAGTGGCGATCTTAGGGGTTGGGCGCATTCAAGAAAAACCTGTTGTGGTAGATGGAGAAATTCAGGTGCGGCCGATGATGGGTGTTAGTTTATCGTTTGATCACCGAGTGGTAGATGGCGCACCAGCGGCTGCCTTTTTAACAGACCTTAAAAAAGTGCTTGAACAACCATTTGAATTGCTAATGTAGGAGATGAATCGGATGACAAAAACGTATGATCTGACAGTCATTGGCGGAGGGCCTGGCGGGTATACTGCCGCCCTTCAAGCGGCTGAGCGCGGGCGGAAGGTTGCTTTGATTGAAGAGGATTTTCTAGGCGGTACTTGTTTAAATCGGGGCTGTATTCCTTCCAAGACACTGCTTAAACATGCAGAAGTCATTGAATCAATTGAGAAGGCGAAAAGCTGGGGAATTGAAACAGGTGATTTGGTCCTTTCCTTCGATAAAATGAGAAAGCGCAAAGATGACGTCATTGAAAAGCTTAGAGGCGGAATTGCTTTTCTATTAAAGCAAGGAAAGATTGATGTATATAACGGCAGAGGTACAGCTGTTACAAAGCACCGGATTGAGATTGAAAAACAAGATGGTTCAGAATCGATTGAAACGAAAGAGCTCATCATTGCCACTGGATCTTCACCTGCCATTCCGCCAATACCGGGGCTTAAAGACATTCAATTTGACACAAGTGATACGATCTTTGACATCCCAGATATTCCTGCTTCTGTCGTCATCATTGGCGGCGGTGTCATTGGACTTGAGCTGGCTTGTATCTTCCAGAGTCTTCAATCAAAAGTCACGATTATTGAAGCGGCTCCGTCCATTATTCCGCAAGAGGATGAGGAAGCATCTAAGCTGCTAGAAAAAGAATTAAAGAAAAAAGGTATCCATATCGCGAAGAAAACCACTGTGACAGAGGTGACAGAAAGCGAAGGAGTCAAAGCGATTCATGCAGCAGACGAAAAAGGGGAGACGCATATCTTTACGGCTGAAAGACTGCTTGTTTGTGTAGGAAGAAGACCTAGTGTATCTGCTGTCAGCAAGCTTGACCTTCAGCTGGATGGTCCTTTTATTAAGGTGAATGACAAGATGCAGACAAGTGTGGAAGGTGTCTATGCAGTTGGGGATGTCGCTGGCGGCTATCAGCTGGCTCACGCAGCGATGGCAGAAGCCGCTGTTGCGGTCAGTAATATTTGCGGTGTGTCTGAAAAAATGAATGCTGATGTCATGCCTAGATGTATTTATACATTACCAGAGGTAGCAAGTGTCGGTCTGACTGAGAAAGAGGCAAAATCCAAAGGACTTAACGTGCGGGCAGAACGATTTGATTTAGCGGCAAGCGGTAAAGCACTAGCGGCAGGTGATCAAACAGGCTTCATTAAATTGGTATACGATACAGCCTATGGTGAAGTGATTGGCGCGACGATGGTTGGCCCGCACGTCACAGAGATGATTTCAGAAGCTTCCTCCTTTATGTATTTAGAAGGAACAGCAGAAGAGATGGCGAAAATGATTCATCCGCATCCGACCATCTCAGAAGGTTTTTATGAAGCCGCTCTTGATATCGTGAATAAGCTGAGAAAATAATCAAGGGATAGGGAGGAGATGCATGTGCACGTCCAGCTTCATCAGAAAGCGGCACTTGTGACAGGTAGCACAGATGGATTTGGAGAAGCCATCTGCCTGGCTTTAGCCCGGGCAGGTGCACATGTTTTTTTACACACGTTTCATGATGAATCAAAGGCTAAAACCATTCGTGAAGACATTCAAAAAATGGGCGGTCAAGCGAGTATCATTCAGAACCCGCTGGAAACACCGCGTGATGCCACACGGATGCTGAGGCAAGTGATTGATACATGCGGTAAACTGGATATTTTGGTCAATCAAGCAGAGCAAGGAGCGGGAGCAGAGCTTGATGACGTGAGCCCTGATGAGTGGGTGGATGAAGTGGAATCGGCTGTGAATACCGTCTTTCTTTCCAGTCAGGCTGCCGTATGGCATATGGTTGATCAGAAGCAAGGCTGCATCATTAATATATCGTCATCAGGCAGTATCACAGGAGATGGCGGGATCTCGCATGCTACATCGAATTCTATGCTGAATGCGATGACAAAAGGGTTAGCGAGAGAATTTAAAGACAAAGGCATCCGGGTGCTTGCGCTGCTGCCGCCTCCTCTCCATTTGGTTCCTGATACAGAGCAAATCAAGGAGACTGTGGCCCATATGACGGTGTTCCTCAGTACATCCTATGGTGCATTTACAGATGGCGCGGCGATTATGCTTGATGGGGGTGAGAGCGCTGGCTAATGTTCAAAAACCAGTTCTCATCGTTGGCGGAGCCCAAGGGATCGGAAAAGAAATTGCTGAGCGTTTTTTAAAAGAAGGGCACCAAGTCGCCGTGTCAGATATAGACGAAAAGGGACTTTCGCTCTTAAAGACACAGTATCCTCAGCTGCTGACATTTCAAGCTGACGTTTCATCGTGGGAAAGTGTTCAGCAAATGATATCAGCAGCTGAAAGGGAGCTGGGCGGCATTGCTCACCTTGTGTATTCAGCAGGAATGACCAAATCACTGCCTTTTTTAGAAGTTGATTTTTCACTTTGGAAAAAGACACTGGCTGTGAACTTATATGGTCTTTACTATTGCATCAAAGCGTTGGCACCCTATATGTGTGAGCGGCAGGAAGGCAGTGTTGTCATTATTGGATCGGGATCTGCAATAACAGGCTCAGGAGGCGGCATTCAATATTATGCATCAAAAGCAGGTGCATTTGGATTGATGCGTTCGCTCGTAAAGGAACTAGGCTCGCATCATATACGGATCAACGTGATTGCCCCCCGCGTAATAGAATCTCAAATGCTTGATACGCTCTATCCTACTGTAGAGGAAAAACGGCAGCTGCAATCACTCATTCCCATCGGAAGATTAGGAAAACCTGAGGATATCGCAGGACTCACTTTATTTCTCACACGTGGCGAGGGGAGCTATTTGCACGGACAAATTATCCTGTTAGACGGAGGGAGAACGTATCAGCCGAAATATACTGAGGGAAAAAGAGCGGAGAGTTAATCGCTCTTTTTGTCATTTTCATAACAATTGTTCCAATTGGAAACGAATGTTTGGTATACTGGTAATCATAGTATATTAAAAGGATGATGTCACATGCTGAATTGGGAAGAAAGACGACAGCTCGTCAAAGTTGCTCATCTTTATTATACAGACGGGTGGACGCAGCAGGAAATTGCAAAAAAGCTCAATGTCTCAAGACCAGTCATTTCAAAGCTCTTACAAAAAGCAAAAGATGTGGGAATCGTTGAAGTGTACATTAAAGACGAAAGCATTCATACGGTGGAGCTTGAAAAGCAGCTAGAAACAACCTTTCAATTAACAGATGCGGTCGTTGTCCCAAGTGTCGGGACAATGTCTGAGATGGTGAAGCGGGCAGTCGGTCAAGCAGGCGCCTATTATTTGTCTAAAAACATGAAAAATGCGGAGAAAATCGGTATTTCATGGGGAACGACGCTTGCTGAGCTTGTAAAAGAATATCCGTTTGAACGAAGAAACGATGTGAAGGTCATTCCTTTAGAGGGCGGAATGGGCAGGCAGGCGGTCGACATTCATGCCAATCAGCTGGCATATGAGCTGGCAAAGAAAATGAACGGCACGTGTTCCTATTTATATGCTCCTGCGATTTTAGAAACAGAAGAATTAAAAGAACGGCTTATGGCGATGCAGGACATAGAAGCCGTGCTTGAAGAAGGCAGAAATGTGGATATTGCCCTCATCGGTATTGGCAACCCGCATAAAGGGTCAACTTTAAAAACAGTCGGTTATTTAAAAGAAGAGGACTTATCTGGTTTAAGGCAATCAGGGGCAGTCGGTGATATTGGCTTTCGTTTCTTTGATGGAGAAGGAAAACCTGTCCAAGATGAACTGAATCAAAAAGTCATTGGCTTATCGCTGGAACAATTAAAGAGCGTCAAAACGGTCATCGCTGTTGTAGAAGGAACCCATAAAGCTGAGAGTATTTTAGGGGCTTTAAATGGCGGCTTCATCCAAGTACTGGTGACAGACGAACTAACGGCGGCAGCCATTTTAAAGGAAGCGTCCGTCCAATAAAAGGCTGGCAGCGTTCGAATGGTATAACAAGAGCAACATCAAACGAGAAAGGAGCTGTGTATCTTGAAGAAAACCGAAATGGAAGCAAACCTACATTGTACTCGGTGCCAAGAAGAGACCCTCCACAGCATCGTTTATGTGAATGATCAGATGAAAAGCGTTGAGTGTATAGAGTGTCATCAAAAGATCAGTGTGAAAGTCGACATCATGAAGGAATTTTACAAGGAAGTATACGAGAAAATAGCGACAAAGCCAAAGCGGATCACGCAGGAATATAAGTCGAACCTGAATGGATTTATCTCAAGACTCCCAATCCGCGTGCTTAGTAAGCCATATCGGCTCATGAGATATTTAAACGAATCATACAAAGTGATCAAACAATATAAAAAATGAAGCAGAGCACTGTTTAGCGCTCTGCATCCGCGTGTAGGCAAACCCTCGCATTCTTTGTCAGTCCTCCGTTCCTGTGCTCACGAATGTTACATTCGCTCCGCTCCGGTACTCGTCTTTCCTAGACTGCAAAGGTTTTCTATCACGCTGAGAAGAAGGAAAAAAGCAGAGCACTGTTTAGCGCTCTGCTTTTTTTTGTGTTTTTTTCATATAATAATAAATAGGCAGTCCAGCCATGCCGATCAGCATGGAGATCAGGCAGCTTTTCCAATCGGTGATCATGGTGCTGATTAAGACGAATAATGAACCGATAATCGCAATGATCGGTGTCAGCGGGTAAAGTGGTACACTGTAAGCACGCTTCATTCCGCTGTTTTGTTTTCTCAGTTTAAAGACGGCGAAAAAGGCCATGACATAAAAGATGTAGATCATGAAAATCGATACTTCAGACAGCTTTTCGGGATTACTGACGATCATAAACACAATGGCGATCAAAATTTGCACAAATACAGCGATCCAAGGTGTTTTAAACGTTGGGTGAATCCGCGAAATCGCGTTGGCGAAAGGAATCTGCTTTCGTTCTGCCATCGCAAAAATCACACGTGGGAATGAAAGAACCTTGCCGTTCAAACAGCCAAAGATACTAATGATGATCCCAATACTAATGATTTTCCCGCCAATTGGCCCAAAGAGCATGGTAGCAGCAGTGCTTGTCGCATTTTCACCTAACTGGACGATTTGATCAGCTGGCAGCACGTGCAAAAGTGCGACATTAATAAAGAGATAACAAGCCGTCACGATTAAAATTCCGCCTGCCATTGCACGAGGAAGCAGTTTCTCAGGGTTCTTCATTTCACCCCCAAGCGCAGCTAGTAAAATCCAGCCATCATAGGCAAACAACGTAGCCAAAATCGCTGCACCGAAGTTCATTTGAGCAATACTATCGTTAACAGCCATAAAAATGTTTTCGTTACCTTTCCATAAGCCAAACACAATAATAGCGGCAATTGGGACAAGCTTTCCGATAGTGGTCAGCCCCTGAACAAATCCGCCGTATTTTGTTCCCATGATGTTGATGATACATAAAAATAAAACAGTGATAATGCCGATCGTTGTAGACCACAAAGTCGAAAGAGAAAATAAATTGGCTAATAATGAACCAAAATAAAGACCAAGTGCACCAATGATGGCTGGTCCGTAAATAATAATCTGCACCCAGCCGCATAAGTAGCCCCAAAATTCACCATACACTTCTTCAAGATAGGCGTACAAACCGCCGGTTCTCGGGATTTGTGTACCAATTTCAGCGACAGTTAGTCCGCCTGCAAGGGTTAAGATTCCACCTAACAGCCAAGCGAATAAGGCGATGTCTGAGCTTCCTGAATAGGAAAGGACGTTGCCTGGCTTCATAAAGACGCCTGACCCGATAATGGTCCCGATGACAAGAGATAGGGCGAAAAATAAGCCGATGTCTTGTTTTAACGCTGGTTGTTCTTTGTTCATTACACACGACCTCCTGCATCACTTTCGTACGTTACTGTGACATGTATTTTGTTCATTGTAATACGATTTTAGGAAAACAAGAATTAAAAAAATTTTCTGATTTTCGTATTTGTATTTGAAAGTGCTCGTTTATTGGAGATATTAGGGTAAATGTTGTGTTAAAAACGAACAATGAAAGTTTATTTTCGATTTAATGTTAATTTAATGACCGTAAACCGAACATCCAGTAAACGTGCGATCAAATGGTTGACTTTTCTTGAAAAATGAACTATTTTATTCATAAGGATATTATCTCGAATTCGAGATAATTTAAATTAGGAGTGAAAATAATGAAAATAAATGGGATTCACCACGTATCTGCGTTAACAGCCAATGCTCAGAAAAATGTTGATTTCTACCGCCAAATCCTTGGCTTAAAACTTGTAAAGAAAACAGTCAATCAGGATGACCCGTCTATGTACCACTTGTTTTATGGAGATGAGGTCGCTTCACCAGGAACGGAGCTAACATTCTTTGAAATTCCAATGCTTGCCCGCCGTTTGGAAGGGACAAATGCGATCACAAGCACAGGCCTTCTCGTTTCTTCTGAAGAGGCACTCACGTTTTGGGAAAAGCGGTTTGAAGATAAAGGCGTGCAGCAAGAAACAGCTTCCTTGAGAGGCGGAAGACCTGCTTTGCGTTTTAAAGACCCAGAAGGGCAGCAGCTGTTTTTAACAGTAGAACCGAACGCACAAGAAGAAGGCTCACCGCCAGTGCATGACGATATTCCGGCAGAGTATGCGATTAGAGGTTTAGGTCCAGTTGAATTAACTGTTGCAGAAGCTGATAAGACGATCCGTGTTTTAACAGACATCCTTGGATTCACTGAAAGAGCACGTGAACAATCAAATGATGGTGAGATCGTGACGATTTTTGAGTCAGGAAATGGCGGCGCTGGAACAGAAATTCATGTGATCGAAAAAACAGAAGGGCCTTCTGAGCGTTCGGGAAGAGGAAGTGTGCATCACGTCGCATTTCGCGTGAAGGATGCAGAAGAGCTTGAAAAATGGTATGAAAAAATATCAAAAGCAGGCTTTACGAACTCTGGTGTTGTAGAACGTTTTTACTTTAAAGCTCTTTACTTTAGAGAGCCAAATGGTATTTTATTTGAAATTTCAACTGATGGTCCTGGGTTTACAGTCGATGAAGGGGTGGATGTACTTGGCGATCAATTAGCCCTTCCGCCATTCCTAGAGCATAAACGAGCAGAAATTGAACAAAGATTAACGCCAATTCAGTCGTCATAAAAAAAGCAGCTCATCAACTGAGCTGCTTTTTTTATTAGGAACTGACCTGCTTAGATTCAGATTGTGTTAATGTGACCTGCTTTGTTTCTTGTTTTCCGTTTCGAATGAGGGTGATGCTCACGGTGTCTCCTACTTTTGCATTCGTGTATAGCTCATGACGTAATTCGCTGCCAGTTTTGATTTGTTTCCCATTGATGCCGGTAATGACATCCTCTGATTTTAAGCCAGCTTTGGCGGCAGGTGAACCTGCGGCAATATCTTTGACGTACACGCCTTGATCGAGCTGACTGCTTTTGAGTCCGAGTGTTTCTTTCTGATACACATTTGGAACTTGTTCGAGATCCAGCATGCTGATGCCGATATATGGACGTTCAATTTTTCCTTTTGCGAGAAGCTGATCAGCGATTGGTTTGACATCATTGATTGGCAGTGCGAACCCAATGCCTTCTACACCTGTTTCAGAGATTTTCATACTCGTGATCCCCACAACCTTTCCGTCTGTCGTCAGAAGCGGGCCGCCGCTGTTACCTGGGTTAATGGCTGCATCTGTTTGAATGACATTAATGCTGCTTTCGCCTGCTGATGTGTTCATTGAGACTGTTCGGTCGACACCGCTGACAATTCCTTGTGTCACCGTTCTTGAAAGATCTTCACCAAGCGGGTTTCCGATCGCAATGACAGTTTCCCCAGCACGCAGTGAGGAGGAATTGCCTAATGCCGCAACCTTTGTCACATGACTGCTGCTAATTTCCACAACGGCTAAGTCAGTGAGCGGATCAGCTCCGACCAGTTTTCCTTCAATGGTTTTGCCATCATGTAAGGATACGGTTAATTTATTTGCCCCTTCAATGACGTGATTGTTTGTTAAGACATAGGCTTTATTGCCTGATTTTTTGAAAATCACTCCTGAGCCTGTACCGGTTTTTTCCTCTTGACTGCTTTTGTTTTGCTGTGATTCATCGAAAGGCGTATTGAAATCGCCAAAGCTCGTGTCTGTTTGCGTTTGGTAGTTTGTAATGCCGACAATAGCTGGTGATACATTTTCGACCATGCTGGAGATGCTGTTTGATGAATTTGATGTTTGGACGGCTGTTGTTTTTGACGAATTCGTGTGATTTGTCGATACTGCTTCTGTTTTCGCTGCCGAATCATTTGCAGTGCTGTCTGATGAATGCTGAGCATATGGCGTAAGAACGTAAATGCTTAACGCTAATATACCGCCCACAACACCGCTGACAAATGGCTTAAACCAGCCGTTTGGCTTTTTCTGTTTTTGAGGTTGTTCAATTTTTTGTCGTTCATGAGAAGGGTGTTTGTCATCTTTGTGCTGTGTCATTTAAATCACTCTCTTTCATTGATTTTTTCATGTATGTGTTCTAGGTGTTTTACCGTATGTGGTGGAGACTGACTTTATCGTAAGAAAAAAGTGTGGGATAAAAATGAAAACATTGTGGGAAATTGTTAAAATAAGTAGTGAATCTAAGCAAAATAGAGGAGATTAAACTGTGGAGACAATCGGAATTATTGGATATGGAAGTATGGCTGATATGATGGTGCAAAAGTGGCTGGAAAATGGGGTGCTGCATGCTCATCAAATTATGATTCATACAAGAAGTGAAACGGAGCGCCTGCTTCAGCTCAAAGAAAAGCACCAAGATATCAACATTTGTTCATTAGACGACCTTTGTGCGTCATGTGATATATTGTTTGTCTGCGTGCCGCCGTTTGCAGTACTTGATGTTCTGGATCAGATGCCTTCTCAAGCGAGAGAGGTACATATTGTGTCAGTAGCAGCAGCTGTGACATTGGAAAAGTTACAAGGGCATACAACACAGCCAGTGTCTAGATACATCCCAACACTCACGTCAGCTGTTGGAACGGGCGTATCTCTTGTTGCGCATGGTGCAGCCGCAGGACGTGAGGAAAAGGAGCGTTTGCACCGTCTGCTTTCAGCTTTTAGCATCGTCAGGGAAGTAGAGGAAGATCGGTTTGATGCGGCGAGTAATTTGACAAGCTCATCTCCTGGTTTTATCGCTGCTCTTTTTGAAGAAATGGCGAAAGCGGCTGTGAGAAATAGTGATCTTTCCTTAGAGGAAGCGAATGAATTTTTAACGTATGCCCTTTTAGGTACCGGCCAGATCCTCGAAGAACGAGGCCTAACCTTTGCTGAAACTGTCGATAGAGTGGCGACAAAAGGGGGAATTACAGGAGAAGGTGCAGAGGTCATTCAACAGCAGGCACCTCAGATGTTTGATGATTTATTTACACAAACCATGAAGAAATATGAACAGCTGAAATCGCAGATCAATGAAGCGGATAAACACCACTAAAGACATAGTTAGTGGTGTTTTATTTGTTAAAAAAATCCTTTCTAAAACAGCCTTTTGACCTGTATTATCTGAGTCTAAATTCCTTATTTTCGGACATTGTATTGAAAAATCAATCAAGTTCTCATATAATTTTTTAGAAAATTTAGAAAAATATACACAAATTTTATGTTTAATTAAAGGGGGATGGGAATGAAGTTCTATCTATCTGTCGATATGGAGGGAATTACTGGTCTAGCTGATCATACATTTGTTGATTCACGCCAGCACAACTATGAGCGGGGCAGACGCATTATGACGGGTGAAGTGAATGCTTGTGTAGAAGCGCTTCTTCAGCATGGTGCAACCGACATTTTGGTCAATGACAGTCATTCTAAAATGAATAATCTTTTGATCGAAGAACTGCATGAAGAGGCAGTTCTCATATCAGGTGACGTAAAGCCTTTTTCAATGGTGCAAGGATTGGATCAAACCTATGATGCCGCTGTTTTTTTAGGCTATCATGCAAGGGCATCAATGAAAGGTGTGATGTCCCACAGTATGATTTTTGGGGTCAGACATTTTTACATAAATGATCAGCCAATTGGGGAAATGGGCTTTAATGCGTATGTTGCAGGCTACTATGGTGTTCCAGTGATTCTTGTTTGCGGGGATGATCAAGCAGCACGTGAGGCAGAAAAGCTGATGCCTGGTGTGAAAACAGTGGCAGTGAAAGAGACCATCTCAAGATCTGCTGTGAAATGCTTACCTCCTGCCAAAGTCAATAAACAAATCTCGCAGCAAGTGGAAGCCGCGATGAAACAGATTGATCAAATGAAGCCGCTGACACCTCCTGATCAGCCGCTGCTTAAGATTGAGTTTGCCAATTATGGACAAGCCGAATGGGCGAATTTAATGCCGGGTACTGCCATCATAGAAGGAACAACGACTGTGACGTACCAAGCAAACAATATATTAGAAGCCTATCAAGCGATGCTTGTCATGACAGAGCTTGCCGCACGTACAACATTTTGTTAAGCGAGGGGGAGACAGCAGATGGCCAGCTTTTTGCTCAAGCGTTTTATTGCGATGATCGCTACAATCTTAACGATTACGACTTTAACGTTTATTTTAATGAAGGTCATCCCAGGATCACCTTTCAATGAAGAACGAAATACAAACGAAACCGTCCAGCGAAACCTCGAAAGCTACTATCACTTAGACGAACCACTCTATGTTCAATATGTCATCTATTTAAAATCCATTGTTACCTTTGATTTTGGTCCTTCCATTAAAAAGCCTTCTGAAAGTGTCAATGATCTATTGGCGAGAGGCTTCCCAGTCTCATTAGAACTTGGTCTTATCTCAATATTGATTGCTGTTATCTCTGGCATTCTGCTAGGGGTCATGGCTGCCCTCCGGCATAATGGTTTGATTGATTACATCGCCATGACCATTGCTGTTTTCGGTATATCCATTCCAAACTTTATCTTTGCTACCCTGTTAATTCAGCAACTTGCTGTCAATTTGAAGCTCTTTCCTACAGCGATGTGGACAAGTCCAATGCATATGGTGCTGCCTACAATCGCTCTTGCTGTCGGCCCAATGGCGATTATCGCCAGGTTAACGAGATCGAGCATGATTGAAGTGCTGTCGCAAGATTATATCCGTACGGCCAAAGCAAAAGGACTTTCTCCCTTTAAAATTGTATTTAAGCATGCGCTTCGGAATGCACTTTTACCCGTTGTGACCATTCTTGGAACACTTGTCGCAAGTATTTTAACAGGAAGTTTTGTCATTGAAAAAATATTTGCCATTCCTGGAATGGGAAAATACTTTGTCGAGAGTATTAACAACCGTGATTATCCTGTCATCATGGGAACCACTGTTTTTTACAGCATTATTTTAATCACACTTCTCTTCATTGTCGATGTGGCGTATCGTCTCCTTGACCCAAGGATTCAGCTGCATCAGAAAGGAGGAAAGGCATGAGTATACACCTTCAGCATGATCCACCGAACAGACATCCTGAAGTGCCGGACGAATGGTTTTCTCCTCGAGAGCAAAAGAAAACGGAAGCCCATGCCATTAAAAGACCCTCTCTTTCCTATTGGGCAGATACATGGAGGCGGCTGAAGCAAAATAAGCTTGCGATGTTTAGCCTATCGGTCCTGATTTTTCTTTTTGTCATGGCAGTCTTAGGCCCATTGCTTGCGCCAAATAGTGTGACAGAGCAGCGTCTTTCGATGCAAAATCTGCCTCCCTCGGCTGCTCACTGGTTCGGAACAGATGAGCTTGGACGAGATGTGTTCACACGCACTTGGTACGGAGCACGCATTTCGTTATTTGTGGGCGTCATGGCAGCTCTGATTGATTTTGCCATCGGCGTGATTTATGGAGGCATAGCTGGCTATAAGGGCGGCAAATACGACCATGTCATGATGCGGATTGTCGAGGTGCTCTACGGACTTCCTTATTTACTCGTCGTCATTTTATTGATGGTGCTCATGGGGCCAGGGCTTGTCACCATTATTGTAGCGCTCACTGTCACCGGATGGATTGGAATGGCAAGAATTGTGAGAGGTCAGGTTCTTCAGCTGAAAAGCCAGGAATATGTCCTTGCCTCAAAGACCTTTGGTGCCAAAAGCCTGCGGATCATTCGCCGTAACCTGCTGCCGAATACGATGGGGCCCATTATCGTTCAGATGACCCTGACTGTACCGACCGCGATATTTGCTGAAGCGTTCCTAAGCTTTCTTGGTTTAGGTATTCAAGCACCGTTTGCAAGCTGGGGCGTGATGGCCAATGATGCATTGCCGACTGTGCTGTCAGACAATGGACATTGGTGGCGTTTATTTTTCCCGGCATTTTTCATTTCACTCACGATGTTTTGCTTTAACAATTTAGGTGATGGCTTGCAAGATGCGCTTGATCCAAAGATGAAGAGGTGAAGCGCTTTGAAAAAAGTTCTACAAATTATCGATCTGCACGTCAGCTTTCGGACATACGGCGGTTCAGTTCAAGCAGTACGTGGAGTGAATGTCGATGTATATGAAAAAGAAACACTGGCCATTGTGGGAGAATCAGGCTGCGGAAAAAGTGTGACATCACAAAGCATTATGAGGCTTCTGCCTGCATACAGCGCGCATGTTGATCAGGGAGAAATCTGGTTCCAAGACCGCAACTTGCTGTCATTATCTGAAAAAGAAATGCGCGCCATACGAGGTGTCGATATTTCGATGATCTTCCAAGATCCGATGACGGCATTGAACCCTACCTTGACAATAGGGGATCAGCTGATGGAGGCGGCAAAGGAGCATCAAAAGCTGACGAAAAAAGAAGTGCAAGAAGCCGCCATACAGATGCTTGATTTGGTCGGTATTCCGCAGCCGAAGGAGAGATTAAAGCAATACCCGCACCAATTCAGCGGGGGAATGAGGCAGCGGCTCATGATTGCCATGGCACTGATTTGTGAGCCAAAGGTGCTAATCGCAGATGAACCGACGACTGCGCTGGATGTGACCATACAGGCACAAATTTTAGAGCTGTTTAAAGAGATTCAGAGGAAAACAGGGGTTACCATTATCTTAATCACACACGACTTAGGGGTCGTAGCCCAAGTCGCTGACAGGGTAGCGGTCATGTACGGAGGGAAAATGGTTGAAACCGGAACAAGGCAAGATATTTTTTACAGTCCGCAGCATCCTTATACAAAAGGGCTCCTGCAATCCGTTCCAAGACTTGATATGAAAGACGAACTGATTCCAATTGAAGGAAGCCCGCCTGATTTATTCGCTCCGCCAAAGGGCTGTCCGTATACCGATCGCTGCCCGGCAGCGATGAAAGTGTGTGATCATATCATGCCGCACGAAACGCAGCGGTCACCTACTCATACAGTGCATTGCTGGCTCCAGGATGAGCGAGCGAATCAAGCGATGTTATCTTCAACACAAAGGGGGAGTTTTTGATGAGGAAAAAAGGGTGGATCATCAGTATTTGTTTGTTTATCATCATGCTGCTCGCTGGATGTACAGCCAATGAGCAAGCAGGTAAAGGATCATCAAGCAACAAGGATGAAAAGAAAGTATTAACCTTAAATAACGAAAACGAGCCGACGTCATTTGACCCGCCGATTGGTTTTAATAATGTATCGTGGCAAGGATTGAATAACTTAATGGAGGGATTAACGAGGCTGAATGAAAAGCACGAACCATCTCCTGCAATGGCGGAAAAATGGGAGATTTCAGATGACGGCAAAACGTACACATTTCATTTAAGAGACGGCATCAAGTGGTCGAATGGTGACCCAGTGAAAGCGAGTGACTTTGAATATGCGTGGAAGCGCCTGCTCGATCCGAAAACAGGCTCTTCTGCATCGTTCTTAGCTTACATGATTGAAGGCGGAGAGGCATTTAACAGCGGAAAGGGAAAGAAAGAGGACGTAAAAGTCAGTGCTGAAAATGACAAAACGCTAAAGGTCACACTGGCATACCCGCAGAAATCGTTCTTAAATATGACCGCAAACCCTGCCTTTTTCCCTGTCAATGAGAAGGTAGCTGAGAAGGACCCTGACTGGGCAAAGGATGCCAAAACCTTTGTTGGGAATGGACCGTTTCAGCTGACAGAATGGAAGCATGATGAGAGCTTCACTATGGAAAAAAGTGAGACGTATTGGGACAAAAAAACAGTCAAGCTGGATCAGGTAAAGTGGCTGATGATCAGTGATCGAAACACTGATTATCAAATGTATCAATCGGGAGATTTAGATACTGCCTTCGTCCCAGCAGAACAAAGTGAAAATTTGCTGAAAAATAAAGATGTGCAAATTGAAGATCAGGCCGGACTGTTCTTTTATCGTCTGAATGTGAACATGGAACCTTTTCAAAATAAGAACATTCGCAAAGCCTTTCAAATGGCGATCAACCCGCAAGAAATCGTGGATTATGTAACGAAGAATAAAGAGAAGCCAGCTCGCGCCTTCGTTTCGCCAGGGATTCTAGATTCAAAGGGTGAGGATTTCAGAGAAGCTGGCGGTGATCTTGTCAAACAAGATACGAGTGAAGCTGCGAAGCTATTAGAAAAAGGGCTGAAAGAAGAGAACTATTCAAAGCTGCCGCCCGTCACATTGACATATAGTACAAAGCCTGAGAATAAGAAAAAAGCTGAAGCCATCCAGCAGCAATTAAAAGAAGCGCTGGGTGTGGACGTGAAGCTTGCAAACATGGAAGCCAATGTATTTGCAGAAGATCAAAAGGCACTGAAATTCCAATTCTCGCAAAGTTCATTTTTAGCAGACTATGCAGATCCGATCAATTTCCTAGAGAGCTTTCAAACAGGAAATGCGATGAACCGGACTGGATGGTCAAATGACACCTATGATCAGCTGATTAAAAAGGCGAGCCAGGAAGCAGATGAACAAAAAAGAAACAGCATCCTTCATGATGCAGAGGCACTTCTCATTGAAGAAGCACCGATCATTCCAATTCATTTTTATAACCAAGTTCATTTGCAAAAAGAGGGTGTGAAGGGAATTGTCCGCCACCCTGTTGGGTATATCGATTTGAAATGGGCGCAAGTAGGAGAGTAATTAAAGGAAATGAGGAACACGGACGCTTTGAACCAAAGCGTCTCAGCGCGCGGACAAACCCTCGCATTCTTTGTCAGTCCTGCGCTTCGGTGCTCACGAATGTCAAATTCGCTCCGCTCCGATGCTCGTCCTTCCTAGAATGCAAAGGTTTTCAGGTCACGCTGAATAGAAGACAAAGGGCTAAAATAAAGATCATTTTAGCCCTTTGTCAACAATATGGGACGCTTTGAACCAAAGCGTCTGTTCCTTTATTCGTTCATTTTATGGAGAAGATGCCCATAGATTGAAAGAAACAAAGAGAAAGAGGGGATTGGCATGAACCAGCTGCCAGCAGCACTTCAAACAGGGGATACGGTGGGGATTATTGCACCAGCAAGCCCGCCTGATGAATTGAAATTAGCAAAAGGGATTGCCTTTTTAGAAAGTCTCGGGCTGAAGGTGAAAAAAGGAAAGTATCTCGATTGCCGGTACGGGTATTTAGCAGGTCGTGATCATGAAAGAGTGGAAGATCTTCATGGAATGTTTCAAGATCCAGAAGTCAAAGCGGTTATTTGTGCCTGCGGAGGATATGGAACTGGAAGGCTTGCGGAAGCCATTGATTATGACCTCATTCGCCGGAATCCAAAAATCTTTTGGGGTTATAGTGACATTACGTTTTTACATACGGCCATCCAGCAGCAGACCGGTCTTGTGACCTTTCATGGTCCAATGCTTTCCTCTGATGTGGGACTTGAAGAGGTCCATCCGTATACGAAGGATACCTTTTTGCAGCTGTTCACGCCGAAGGCCTTTACGTATACGCATCACTTGTCACCTCTTCATACCTTTTACCCCGGTACCGCTTCAGGTGACATCATAGGAGGGAATCTTGCTCTCATCGTGACAACACTTGGTACACCTTTTGAAATTGATACGAAGGGGAAGCTGTTGTTCATTGAAGATATTGACGAAGAGCCCTATAAAATCGATCGCATGATGCAGCACCTCACCTCTGCTGGAAAATTGGATGATGCGGCTGGATTCATCATTGGAGATTTTCATCAATGTGAACCAAAAAAGAAAGACCAGTCCTTAACCTTGGAACAGCTGTGGGAGAACTATATTGTACCGCAAAAGAAACCTGCACTTGGCGGCTTTCGGATCGGTCATTCATCACCCAACTTTGCCATTCCAATGGGCGTGCAGGCTGCATTAGATGCGGAAGGGAAAAAACTGCACATTTCCCCAGGGGTCGCAGCGAAAGAGGCGATCAAATGAAAATTGTGGATGTTCGTACATGTAGAACGAGTGTACCGTTAAAAAAGCCTTTCAAAACCGCTTTAAGAACGGTGTATGACGCAGCATCTCTGATCGTCATCATCACATATGATCAAGGTGACGTCAGCTACGGAGAGGCAGTTCCCACATCGGTGATTACAGGAGAAACGCTGGAAAGCATCGACTATGCCATCTGTGAAGTCATCAGACCCATTTTGCTCGGGGCTTCCTTGACAGAATATGAACAAATCTTTTCTGCTATGAACCGCGTGCTCGCATGCAACACAAGCGCAAAGGCTGCGATCGATATGGCCATGTATGATGGATTAGCAAAGCAGGCAGGACTTCCGCTTTATCAATACCTTGGTGGATATCGTCATCAGCTCGAAACCGACTATACGGTCAGTGTAAACCGGCCGCTTGAGATGGCAGAAGATGCGAAGCAATACGCAGCTGAAGGCTTTCAGACGTTAAAGATCAAAGTAGGAAAAGAAGACATACACACGGATATTCAGCGGATCAAGCGGATTCGAGAAAAAGTCGGGCCGGATATTCAGATCAGGCTCGACGCAAACCAGGGCTGGACGTGGAAGGAAGCGATCATAGCCATTCGAAAAATGGAAGCGCTGAATATTGAACTAGTAGAACAGCCAGTGCCAAAAGAAGATATTGAAGGTTTGCGCCGTGTGACGGAAGCAACTGAAACATTGATTATGGCAGACGAAAGCATTTTCAGTTTCCATGATGCGATCAAGGTGCTTGAAACGAGAAGCTGCGATCTGATCAATTTAAAATTAATGAAATCAGGCGGCATAAAAGAAGCACTAAAAATCAATGCCCTGGCCGAAGCCTACGGTGTTCAGTGCATGGTTGGCAGTATGATTGAGTCAAAGCTTGGCATTACAGCAGCCGCACATTTCGCCGCGAGCCAGCCGAATATCACCCGCTGCGATTTTGATGCCCCGCTTATGCTGAAAGAGGACATGATAGACGGAGGAATCGTGTACAAAGGAAAAGATATATTTTTACCGCTGCATCATGGGTTAGGCATTCAAGGGGTGAAAGGAGTCTCGTGATGATATATGAATCAAAGGTTCCAGTCGCTAACGTATGGACAGCGCCGCATTCGCCGAGAGAAATCGATCGAAAGGTACTTCAGGACTCCATCAACATCAAAGAATGGATTGACCAGCAAACATACGAAGAAAAATTGGCTTTATGTGAAGAAAATTTGATTCAATCTCAAATACTGCTCGGCGAACGAGTGATTGGATTAGAAGAGACAGATGGCTGGATGAAAGTCGTCATTCCACAGCAGGCCAGCCGGAAACATCCAGAAGGCTATCCAGGCTATATACCTGCTGAGCAATTAATCCAAGTAACAGAGGGAAGTGCGTCAGCTGTATCTCTTATCGTTTGTCAGAAAAAAGCCACGCTATATCAAAACGGGAAAGCAGATATGGAGATTAGTTTTTTAACAGAGCTGGCAGCAGTTAAAGAAACAGGTGATCAATTTCATGTTGTCACCCCGGTAGGAATAAGAGAAATTAACAAAGCGGATGTACGCCCAGTATCGCAAGCTTTCTCTATGAGCGGCAAAGATGTCGTAGACACAGGAAAACAATTTATGGGCCTTTCTTATTTATGGGGAGGCATGAGCAGCTTTGGCTATGATTGTTCAGGCTTTGCTTACAGCATGTACAAAGCGTGCGGATATCTTTTGCCGAGAGATGCAAGTGACCAAGCAGTTCAAGGAACGCCGGTTACATCAAGCCATTTAGAACAAGGCGATTTGCTGTTTTTTGCAAATGATAACGGAAAGGGAGCGGTCCGCCATGTAGGGATTTACGCTGGGGACGGGATGATGCTTCATTCGCCTAAAACTGGCAGACAAATTGAGCTTCTCTCCCTTTCTGGTACTTCATATGAAAAAGAATGGGCAGGTGCAAGGCGGTATTTACCAAGCGAGAGGAGGAGCGATCATGACAGTTGAACCACTTTTACAAGTAAACAACCTTAAAAAACATTTTCATCTTTCGAAAGGGAGAACCTTAAAAGCGCTGGATGGTGTCTCTTTTCAGTTGAAACAAGGTGAAACCTTTGGTCTCGTTGGCGAGTCTGGCTGCGGCAAATCCACACTTGGAAAAGTGCTCATGCGTCTTTATGAACCAACAGATGGTGAAGCCTTATATGAAGGGAAAAGTCTTCACCACCTTTCTAAAAAAGAATCATTTGATTTCAACCGGCAAATACAAATGGTCTTTCAAGATCCGTATTCCTCCTTAAATCCGAGACTGTCAGTAAAAGATATTATGCTGGAGCCAATGGAGATTCATCAGCTTTATGGCAGTCAAAAGAAAAGGATTGCCCGCGTGCAAGAACTGCTCGAAGCGGTAGGATTAAGCTATGATTTTGCCACCCGCTATCCGCACGAATTTAGCGGGGGACAGAGGCAGAGAATCGGCATTGCAAGAGCACTTGCCTTAGCGCCAAAGTTTATTGTCGCAGATGAGCCGATTTCTGCACTAGACGTCTCCGTTCAAGCGCAGGTCGTGAATCTGCTGAAGAAACTGCAAAAAGAGGAAGGATTAACATTTCTCTTTATTGCACATGACTTGTCGATGGTGAAATATATTAGTGACCGGATCGGTGTCATGTATTTAGGTCATCTCGTCGAATTGACGACGAGTGATGCACTATATCAAACACCGCTTCACCCATATACACAAGCCTTGCTGTCTGCAATCCCTATTCCAGATCCTGACGTAGAGGACAAGCGCAAAAGGTTTATTTTAAAAGGAGAAATTCCAAGTCCAGTGAACCCGCCAAGCGGCTGTGTATTTCGAACAAGATGTCCTGCCGCGATGGATGTGTGTGCTGAAAAAAAGCCAGCATTACAAGCGGTGGAAGAAGGACATGAAGTCGCCTGTCATTTATATAATAGAAAATAGGACAAGCCAAATAAAAGCCAGCAAGTAGACAAGCTGTTCTACACGCTGGCTTTTTTAGTGGATGAACGCCGAATAGGCAATGTGCAGCATCTGAAAGAGCCGCCGGATTTAATAATTTCAGAAAAGTCCACTTCAATGACGGTGTATCCGTGAGCGGTTAATGCAGCATTTGTTTCTTGGTTGATGGGCAAGCTGATCACCTTTTTCTGCCCAATGGATAAAACATTTGGTCCAAGTGTGAATTGCTCTTGTTCACTGATTTCAATCAAATCATAATACGTTTTGAGCAGCTGAAGGTCCTTTTGTTTGAACGCTTCAGGGTAAATTAATAACTTGTCATGAGACAGAATATTCATCACACAATCAAGATGCAAAATGTGAGGAGGAAGGTGAATCGGAATGATGTCGTGATCAGGCAGTTCCTTTTTGAGCTGATAGATAGCGGATGGACTGGTTCTTTTGCTCGTGCCAACAAACACACGGTTCTGATCCACAAGCACATCGCCGCCTTCAATCGTTCCGTCTGTCAAAGTGACAGCTGACCATCCTTTTGCCTGTGCCCATTCTTTTAGGTATTGTTCTTCCCCTTGCCTAACCGGAGCGGCCATACTTGAAACAAACAGTGTATGTCCAATCGTAAACCCAATATCCCGAGTGAAGACTTGTTCAGGGAAGCGGTCATTCGCAGGGAGCAGGATGGGCCGTACTTGATGATCTTTAAGCGTTTGGATCAATTGCTTATGCTGAGCGACTGCTTTCATTTGAGAAATATTTTCTTTCGCAAAATGTTTCTGGGTTTCATTAATAATTTGTTTGATTTCCATATAAATAGGACTGCATAAAAGAACTTCTTGTAAATCGTCATATTCACTCATGCATTGCGGCATTTTGTATACTTGTTCTGCTCTCATAGAATCCATCAAATGGCCTCCTTGTTCGTTCATAGTTCTATTATTCCTTCTTCTAGTCATGGTTGAAACATTTCCGAAAGAAAATCTCTCACATAAGACTAAAGCAAAAAGTTTAGACAAACCTAAAAGAATAGTGTTTAATAAAAGTCGTTCCGCATTCACGAAAACAGCAAGAAGGAGCTATGATGATGAGTGAAGAAAATTTCAAATACTGCAAGGAATCGAAAGTTGTTAAAACCAGCAGGGTGTTCCCTCTCGATACGAATAACCACGAAACGTTATTTGGCGGGAAATTAATGAGTTATATAGATGACATTGCCTCCATCTCGGCAGCAAGACACAGCCGCAGTGAAACGGTCACAGCTTCAATGGATTCTGTTGACTTTTTAGAGCCGATTGGACAAAAGGAGTCAGTATGCTTGGAATCCTATGTCACATGGGTTGGCACGTCTTCTATGGAAGTGTTCGTCAAAGTCATTAAAGAAAACTTGATGTCTGGAGAGCGCAGACTCGCAGCGACTTCATTTCTGACATTTGTCTCATTAGATGAAAACGGAAAGCCTAAACGAGTCCCGCAGGTGATGCCGGAAACAGAAGAAGAGATCATGCTTCATCAAACAGCAAAGCAGCGGGCAGAGGAAAGAAAAAGCCGCCGAAAGCATAGTAAGGCGCTTGCTGACGCACTCGGGACAGATAAACCTTGGGCGTAAAAATCACCCTTTAAGCGGTGATTTTTTTCTATGTCAGTATCTTGCATGGCAAGATAGTGTATGGTAAGATGAAGCTATCTTGTGATGCAAGGTACTGGAATCGGAGGAACAATCATGACAACATCCACACAAATGCTAAAAGGAATTTTAGAAGGCTGCCTGCTGTCGATTATTTCTGAGGGCGAAATTTATGGGTATGAAATGACGAAGAAGCTCGCGCATTATGGGTTTGATCAAATAAGTGAAGGCAGTATCTATCCGATTTTGCTGCGTATGCAAAAGGAACAGCTGGTGACCACCGTCACAAAAGCGTCAGCAAGCGGACCGAAAAGGAAATACTATTCGCTCACACAAGCGGGTGAACAAGCACTCACAGAGTTTATTGCCCGCTGGGATGAGCTTTCAAAAAATGTAAACCGCTTATTACAAAAAGGGAAGTGAGATTATGGTATCAAAAGAAACAAGACACATTCTACTAGAGCTGAAACTCTATCTCATATCAAAGGGGAAAAATGAGGACGAAATTGATGAGCTGATGGATGAACTGACAACACATGCAGTTGAAGCTGAAAAAGACGGGAAAACAGGTGAGGATGTGTTCGGCGGAGATCCGCGGAGCTATGCTGATGAACTGGCACAAGAGCTGTCAGGAAATCATAAAGACTGGGTGCCGTTCGTCAGTGCTTTCTTAATTGGATCGCTTTTTTACATGATTTTAGCAGATGCAATCAGCCAAAACTTATCGTATTCTTGGTTTGCTTTGATTGGATATCCGCTCGTTTTAGTGGTCAATGTCATCATGATCATTGTGATGTTTAGAGCGTCCGCCTTTCAAACAAGCAGCCGGGTATTTCTCTACTTTTGGATGTTAGGAATCTTTCAGCTGACAGCGATGGTCACAATCAAACTATTGGATCAAAAGGTCGGCACACCACTACTTGTCCTTACTTCTGGCCAGAGGTGGGGCGTCATTCTGCTCATGCTGCTATGCATTGTTGTATTCAATGCAATCTTAAAGGCGAATGTCGTTTCGTTCATTCCGATCATCTTTTTCGGACCGCAGCTCATATTCGAATGGATTGGCTGGACGTCACCAAGTGTGATTTTGCTGCAAAGTCTGCTATCTATTGTGATTTTGATAGGGCTTATACTCATTGTCCTGCGCCGGACAAATAAGAAAAATGAAAATACGAATGTAAACTGAGCACATCCTATCCGATGTGCTTTTCTTTTTCTAAAAAAATGTAGAAATGGAATTGTATTTTTCATTACAATGGGGAGAGGACAAAAATGAAAAGGGGTTCTGTTTTTGGATATCGTATGGGGATATGTACTCGTTTTTGTATTGGCTGCTTTGCCTTTTTTTGAAGTGATTGGTGTCGTTCCATTCGCAATCTTAAGCGGGCTGCATCCTGTGACAACGGCTGTGATTGGATTCATCGGCAACTTTTTGACAGTCTTGCTTCTCATTGTGTTCGTGGACCGGTTTAAAGCATGGTGGTTTAAGAGAAAAGAAGAGAAAGGTGATGAAAAGAAAGAGAAAAAGCAGCTGCGGGCGAGAAAAATTTGGGAAAGATACGGTCTGCCTGGATTAGCGCTCATTGGTCCTTTTATCATCGGCAGTCATTTAGCGGCCTTGATGTGCATGAGCTTCGGAACGAAAAGAAAGCAAGTCGCGGTGTGGATGACCGTCAGTTTAATGATGTGGACAGCGCTGGCTGCTAGTTTAACCGGTGCGGGCTTCCATTACTTTGCCCCAGATTCAAATGGGTTGTTCGGAGATATTTTTAGCAAGTAAAAAAGGGGGGATCATCAATGACTTATCAAACAAGGACAGTGCTTGAAACAGAGCGCCTGAAACTGAGAACGATGAATGAACATGATGCGTCATTTTTATATGACGAGCTATTCCAAGATGAAGAAGTGATGAAGTATTATCCTTCCTTGAAGGATGAACAGCAGACAAAAGAGTGGATTGCATGGAATCAAAAAAATGACCGCATGTACCACACCTCTCTATGGATCATTGAAAATAAAGAAACAAATGAACGACTTGGACAAAGCGGAATTGTTCTGCAAAACATCGAAGGACAAACGGAGCTTGAGATCGGCTATATGCTAAAGAAAGCGGCGTGGGGGAATGGCTATGCTGCTGAAGCCGCAAAAGGCTGCCTTACCTATGGATTTGAAGAAATGAAGGTCAGACGGATGGTCAGCTTAATTCGTCCTGAGAATGAAGCGTCAGTGAAGGTCGCTTTAAAAATGGGCATGAAAAAAGAAAAAACCATTTCAAAATGGGACCAAATCATTGATGTATACAGCATCACACGTAATGGAGAAAACGGCTCGCTTACCGAATAAGCAGAGCCGTTTTTTCTTTTATTCACGCTGTTCTAACTGAAGCAAATATTTCTTCCGTTCAATCCCCCCGCCGTAGCCGCCAAGCTCACCACTTGTTTGAATCACGCGGTGGCAGGGAATGATAATCGCCAATTGATTGGCACCATTTGCATTACCAACGGCACGAACCAAATGCGGATCGCCAAGTTTCGTGGCTAGATCTCGATAGGATCTCGTTTCTCCTGCTGGAATGCGTGAGAGCTGGTCCCATACCTTCATTTGAAAAGGGGTGCCATGTAACGAAAGTGGTACAGTAAATTTGGTCAGCTTTTTCTCAAAATATAAGGCCAATTCCTTTGCTAATTGCTGATGAACGTTTGTTTCTCCAACTAAAATGCGGGCATGATGTTTCTTTCTTAATGTTTCAATTTCTTTTTCGAGCCCCCGCCTGTCCATAAATTCCAGTAAATACACATGTGTGGTATCTGTTACGCTGATCATCCGCCCGATCGGGGTGGAAATAAAATTAGCATAGAGAATGTGAATCTGTGCTTTTTTAGGTGGATTTCCCATGATTTTCGTAAATGCATCATTGAAGGCGCTTGAAGATTCATAGCCGAAGGTGACCTGCTGATCGATCACTTTTTTTCCGTTTAAAATTTCTTTAAAGGCAAGTCCCATTCGGCGTGATCTTGCATATTGAACAAAGGTCATGCCGTAAATGTCTTTAAATTTTCTTCGAGCTGTGACAGAGTGAATTCCTAATTGGCGAAAGTCCTCTTCCTTCCAGCGTTTCTCAGGATTTTTTTCTACTGCTGAAACGAGTGTTTTGACTTCTTCAGGAATGCTGTTAGGGTATGTTAACGGTGTGCAGCGTTTGCATGGGCGATACCCAGCGAGCAGGGCTTCCTCCGCTGTAAAGACGAACTCACAGTTTTCATATTTTGGCTTTCTAGCCGTACATGTGGCATGACAAAAGATACCGGTTGTCTTAATACAGGCAAAAAATGTGCCGTCATATTGCGGATTCTTGTCAACAAGTGCTTGATAAAATTCATGTTTTTGTTCATCGGTCATCATCATATGAATCCACCTCTTGATTTTCTATAAAATGTTTTTAGCATTGTTTGGAGTAGAACGGATGATCTGTACATGCATCATCCTATAGTTGAACGTTCATCACATCAATCTTATTTCATTATATCAGCGGTGTGATTGTTGCCGCACCTGTGCTTTAAGGAATACGGAATAGATTCTTCTCCCTCGTATAACAAGCAAGCATCATCAACATGTCAATCTCCTCCATTTTTCACTTCCTGTTTTAGTTCATATACTTTAGCTGCTTCTGTTTCATTTCTTCATAAAATGCTTCGACTTCTTGTTCGTAAAGAATGGTCTCCATGTCCTTGTATTTCCGCTTAATCGTCAATGTAATAAAAAATAAATGAATGGTCATATACGCTCGTTTCCCTTCAGTTCGCAGCCCGCAGATCTTCTTTATCAGATGACCTGTTTCTAACCCTTAGTATACGGAGGTCCCATAAAAGTTCTTTCGAAAAATGAACAAGTATATTTGCGTGTGGCAAGCAAAGCGGTAGACCGGTATTTCGGGGTGTGATACAATTTTGACACAGAATCTGATAGTCAGATCTGCTTATCATGAATTGGTTTTCTAGGGTTCCGTGCGGGTGGCGCAGTCTGGACCGAGAGAAAACACATAGGGTCTAGACAATTGACCGTATGGACACGGAGGGACAAAAGCCCGGGAGATTTGATCAAACGATCGATTTCCGGGCTTTTTTTGTTGGTTGGAATCGTTCAGAAAGGAAGGGATTAGATGAAATGGGGAAATGTCTTTATTGCGGCGATCTTTGAAGTCGGCTGGGTGATGGGGTTGAAATATGCTGACTCTTTATTGGAGTGGGCCGCAACCATCGTTTGTATTGTCGTCAGCTTTTATTTACTCCTGAAAGCCACGACTGTACTGCCAGTTGGCACTCTTTATGCCGTTTTCACCGGACTTGGGACGGCAGGTACTGTCATAGTAGGTATGGTACTGGGAGAGCCAGTACAGCTAGTGAAATTACTTCTAATCATGGTGCTTTTAAGCGGTGTATTAGGGCTCAAACTGACCACAGGTGAAAAGAAAGGAGAGACTGAATCATGAGCTGGCTTTTGCTCATTGGGGCCGGCATTTTAGAAATGCTTTGTGTCACCATGATGAATCAATTCCAGAAAGATCGACATATTAAATGGATTTTATTCATTGCAGCTGGATTTTCGCTGTCCTTTCTCATGCTCTCTCTTGCGATGAATACAATTCCGATGGGAACGGCATACGCCATTTGGACTGGCATTGGAGCTGCTGGAGGAGCCATTGTCGGCATGCTGTTTTACGGTGAGTCGAAGGACGCAAAACGTATTTTCTTTATCGCACTGATTTTATCTGCGGCGGTCGGGTTAAAAATCATTGAATAAGAAAAGGCTGGCATCACTCTGCCAGCCTCAGCATGTAGACAAACCCTCGCATTCTTTGTCAGGCCTGTGCGCCGGTACTCACGAATGTCAAATTCGCTCCGCTCCGGTGCTCGCCCTTCCTAGGGCTGCAAAGGTTTTCTATCACGCTGAAAAAGTAGGAAAAGGGCTAAAATAAAAATCATTTTAGCCCTTTTTTGTTACATCGAATGATGGTTGGAATCGTTTTCATTTTTGCGGTACAGCTGACTCACTAGAAGAAAACAGACACCAAATGTGAGCAAAGGAATGAGTCTCTCACCGGCCATAAAAAGATAAATACCTGTGATCAGACATACGATGCCGAGCCAAAAGCTCACTTTACCAAACAAAGTCATGCTTTTCATCTCCATCACTCCTTTTGTGATAAAAGGTCTACTCATATTATATCATGCCAGGTGCTAAATTGAATGAATATTCAATAAAAAATGGGCTCTTCATTGCTTTTTCTCTTTCCAGTCCAGTATAATATTTCATTAGAATGAAAACGTAAATGAGGTCATGATACATGAGAACATTGATTACAGAGAAACTTGAATTACACAGAAAAAAGCATGAGCAAAAAGGCAGATTGCTTGTCAGCTGCCCAGATCAGCCTGGTATTGTATCAGCTGTTTCTTCCTTTTTATTTGAGCACGGAGCGAACATTATTGAATCCAGCCAATACACAACCGATCATGAAAGCGGCCGGTTCTTTTTAAGAATTGAATTTGATTGGAAAGACATCTCGGCGAATATGGATCAATTGAGAAACAGCTTTGAGCCAATCGCAGCATCATTTCAAATGACGTGGAGCATGTCACGTGCAAGTGAGCTTAAAAAGCTGGCAATCTTTGTGTCAAAAGAGCTTCATTGTCTGCATGAGCTTCTATGGGAATGGCAAAGCGGAAATTTAATGGCTGAAATCGCAGTTGTGATCAGCAATCATGAAACGGCAAAAGATACAGTAGAAGCACTTGGAATCCCATTCCATTTTGTAAAGGCGAACAAAGACATTCGCAAAGAAGCTGAAAAAGAGCAGCTCGCCCTATTAGAAGAGTACGACATTGATGCCGTTGTGCTTGCTAGATACATGCAAATTTTAACGCCTGGATTTATTGAAGAGCATCCGAACAAAATCATTAATATTCATCACTCCTTCCTGCCGGCGTTTATTGGTGCAAACCCATACAAGCGGGCATATGAGCGGGGAGTCAAATTAATTGGTGCGACTTCTCATTATGTCACCAATGATTTAGACGAAGGACCGATCATTGAACAGGATATTGAGCGTGTAGATCACCGGGATGATGCGGAAGCACTAAAAAATATTGGTCGGACAATTGAGCGCAGTGTGCTTGCACGTGCTGTCAAATGGCACCTGGAAGATCGCGTTATTGTTCATGAGAATAAAACGATTGTCTTTAATTGACCGCTTGACTTTTCTTTAGCAATTGGTGATAATATAAAAAAATTAACGAGCGTTGAAAAGGAATAGTAAGCAGGAACTGGTGCGTAAAGAGAGCAAATGATGTGCTGAAACATTTGCCGCAGACAGCTGCTGAACCTGCCCTTTGAGCCTTAGAGGAAAAATCTAAGCGCGTGCCTGGCGTTACAGGAGTTGAGTGGAATAAGCAGATCGCATGCTTATTCAATGAAGGTGGTACCACGGAAAATCCCTTTTCGTCCTTTACATAAGGAGAAAAAGGGATTTTTTTGTGCCTAAAGGTATAGCGGAGGGAATCAAGGATGAAAAAGCAAAGGATCGTCATAAAAATTGGCAGCAGTTCATTAACCGAGCAAAAAGGAGCCATTGATGAACAAAAGATGCAGGATCATGTAAGAGCGATAGCAAAGCTTAAAGAAGCAGGGCATGAAATCATTTTAATTTCGTCAGGAGCCGTTGCAGCGGGATTTGGCAGCTTAGGCTATCCATCAAGACCTGTGACCTTAAAGGGGAAACAGGCAGCTGCCGCCGTTGGACAGGGCTTGTTAATGCAGAAATATACAGAGCTTTTTTCACAGTTTCACATGACACCTGCTCAAATGCTTTTAACACGTAATGACTTTTCAGATCGAACAAGATATCGAAATGCTTACGCAACGATGATGGAGCTGCTGGAAAGAAAGATTTTGCCGATCATAAACGAAAATGATTCAGTCTCGATCGAGGAGCTTACCTTTGGGGATAATGACATGCTGTCGGCACTTGTTAGTGGATTAATCCATGCAGACCAATTGATCATATTAACAGACATCAATGGAATTTATGATGCAAATCCAAATGAGCATCCTGAGGCGAAGCGGTTTGATATATTAACCCACATTTCAGAAGAATTGTTTTCATATGCGAAGAGCACTGGTTCAAAGGTTGGAACAGGCGGAATGAAATCGAAGCTGTCTGCTGCACAAACGGCATTATCACTTGGCGTGAAAGTCTTCATTGGAACAGGCACTGGGGAAGACAAGCTGCTTCGCATTCTTGCGGGGCAAGGTGACGGAACGTATATCGGTGAACAGGACTTATCAGCTGTGAACAATCGTCGACAATGGATTCAATTCCACTCACCAGTCTCTGGAAAAATCATGATTGATGCAGGAGCAGAAGCGGCGATTTTGCATAATGGCAGAAGCCTTCTTCCGGCAGGAGTCATTGATGTCGCTGGTGACTTTTCTAAAGGAGAGGTCGTAGAAGTCGTCGGTCCAAACGGATTAGTTGGTAAGGGGCAAACCTTGTACGCATCCGATGAGCTTCTCGGCATTAAAGGGATGCGAAGTGACGAGCTTTCAAAAGAGAAGCCTGAGGTCATACACCGGGATCACTGGGTACAGCATGTACAAAACTGAGGAGGGAATACGATGAATGAAGTTCTTGAAAAAGCAAAAAAAGCAAGTGCAGCCAAAGATCAGCTGCTCCTAAAAACGACAGAACAAAAAAATGCTGCCCTGCACGCCATTGCCAGTGCTCTAAAAGCATCTTCAGCTTATTTAATGGAGGAGAACCAAAAGGATGTTCAGGCTGCTGAGGAAAAGCAGTATACGCCATCTGTCATTGACCGGATTACACTTACGAAAGAGAGAATTGAAGCCATTGCAGACGCGACCCTTCAACTCATTCAGCTAAAAGATCCAATTGGTGAAACGTTAGAAACCATTCAAAAAGAAAACGGTCTGTTCATCGAAAAGGTCCGTGTACCGCTTGGAACGGTTGGAATGATTTATGAAGCAAGACCAAACGTGACAGTCGATGCTGCGACCCTTTGCTTGAAAACTGGGAATGCTGTTATTCTGCGCGGAAGCTCATCTGCTATTCATAGTAATAAAGCGATTGTAAAGGTGATTCATGAAGCGCTTCATACGACAGATATTCCAGTAGACAGTGTGCAATTGATTGAAGATACAAGCCGTGAAACGGCGAAAACGCTGTTCACCTTAAATGAATATCTGGATGTCCTCATTCCGCGCGGCGGGAAGAATTTAATTGATCTTGTAGTGAGAGAGTCAACTGTGCCAGTGCTTGAGACAGGCGCAGGAAATTGTCATATCTACATTGATGAAACAGCGAAAAACGAAATGGCTGAGCGGATTGTGCTGAATGCCAAAACCCAAAGACCATCTGTTTGTAATGCGATCGAGAGCATTGTCATTCATGAAACTTGGGCAAAAACATATGGCTCTTCGTTATTTGAAGCCCTTCAATCAAATGGGGTAGAGATACGCGGGGATGAAGCGGTTTGCGCGCTTGCCCCTAGTGCTGCATTAGCGACAGCAGAGGACTATGCAACGGAGTTTTTAGCACCGATTGTCAGTATTAAAATTGTAGAAAACATTGAAGAAGCGATTCAGCATATTCAGACATATAGCTCCAAGCACTCTGAAGCAATCATTACGGAAAATGATGAGCATGCAGCCCTTTTCTTAATAGCTGTGGATGCAGCCGCTGTCTATCATAATGCTTCTACTCGTTTTACAGATGGTTTTGAATTTGGTTATGGAGCGGAAATAGGTATTAGTACACAAAAACTTCATGCAAGAGGGCCAATGGGGCTGCCAGCCTTAACGTCAGAAAAATTTGTCATTCGTGGTCAAGGACAAATAAGAGAATAACGAATTCAAAAGAGAGTCTTGTGACAACAGGCTCTCTTTTTCCTTTCATTTTTGTATTTCTTCGGTCAAGTATGATAAAATATGGTAATGTTTTATATTTTGAGAAGATTGGAGAAGGCAACGTATGGCGAAAATCATTCCCTCTTCGGATATTGGAGTGAAAATCAACAAGTGGTATGAATTAATCCGCAGATTTGATTCCGAACAAGCAGAACAGTTAAAGCAGGAAATTCGCACCTCTCTTGATTCAATGGAAGAAGATCAGAATTTGCTTCTCTATTTTTCTTTAATGGAATTTAGGCATGAGGTCATGCTCGATTATTTAAAGCCATTAAAGGAAGGAAAGCTTCGCGCCAACTTTTCCGAGCTTTCGAAAGAAATAGATGAGCATCAAACGCATGTCACAGGCATGCTTGAATACTACTATCATTTTTTCAGAGGCATGTATGAATTCGGACGTAGGGAGTACATTGCTGCCATATCGTCTTATCAAAAGGCAGAGCACAAGCTATCTTTTGTATCAGATGATATTGAACGTGCGGAATTTCATTTTAAAATGTCAGAAATATATTACCACATGAAACAAACACATATCTCGATGCACCACGCTAAACTAGCGCTGGATGTTTATGTTCAGCATGAACTGTATGCGCTTCGCACCATTCAGTGTGAATTTATTGTGGCCGGTAACTATGATGATATGAGAAGGCATGAAAAAGCATTACCACATCTCGAAAGAGCACTTGCGAGATCAAGAGAGTTTCAGAATGTGCGTTTTATTGCCTCCTCTTTGTTTAATATGGGCAACAGTTATTACCGAATGGGAGACTTGGGCCGCGCACTCGAATTAATGAAAGAATCCATCTCGTTATTTGATCAAAATCAATCCGATCATCTTCGTCGTTCTATAGACCCTCTTTATACAGCCGCTCAGATATTATACAAACAAGGAAAACACGAAGAAGCATTACACTACAGAGAAGAATGTATGAAGCGAGCAGAAGCTCTTCAAGATGACATTCATATTCAGAAAACCATATTTCTAGAAGCATTGTATTTAAGACAAGATGCTGAGCATATCAAACGGATTTTTCATTTTTTAGAATCTTCCTATGCATATCCAGATATAGAGGAGCTGGCATTAGATACCGCGAAGTATTATAATGAAATGGAGGATTATGAAAAATCTTCCATGTTCTATAGGGAAGCGGAACATGCTCGAATCTATATTCAGAGAGGGGATTGTTTATATGAATTTTAAAAAATGGGCAGTCGTCTGTACAAGCATCACCATCATGGCATTGTGGCTGGCAGGAGCAAATGCCGACCCCGATAACAGAAACCACACGCTAGAACAACCAAATCCGCAGCATGATATCATCTAAAAGCCCTTGTTAAAGGGCTTTTTTTACTGCCTAAACACAATTCTACGGGACATGCTCATAAAAAGGAAACGAAGAGGAAAACTTAAAAAAGAGTATTTATTGATTGACTCTGCAATTTAAATTGTGTACAATTCAATTGTAGAAAATATTATTGGAGAGAAAGAGGGTTATATTCATGTCAGACGTTTTATTTACAGCAACGGTATCAGCTGTCGGAGGAAGAGAAGGAAAGGTTGTTTCAACAGATGGTGTACTTGAGCATGATGTAGCAATGCCTGGAACACCAAGAGCAAAAAAACTTGAAAAAGCAACAAACCCAGAGCAATTATTCGCAGCAGGCTACTCTGCATGTTTTGATTCAGCCCTTCAAATGGTAGCTAGACAAGAACGTATTCGTTTTGAAAGTGAAGTTACAGCACATGTCAGCTTATTAAAAGACAGTTCAGATGGCGGCTTCAAACTAGGCGTTCAATTAGAAGTAAAAGGAACTGGAATTGAGCAGTCAGCATTAGAAGAACTTGTTCATAAAGCACACGGCGTTTGCCCATATTCAAAAGCAACTCAAGGAAACATCGAAGTAGAATTAGTAGCTGTCGCAAAATAATAAACATCATAAAAGGCTGAGGGAATGTTCCCTCAGCCTTTTGGTTGTGTTAAATTTTGCAAAAGTTCATGTAAAGAGGCGCGCAGTGTTTTTAGCTCTTCTTCCGATCTGCCTGTCCCAGACAGCATGTGAGACGGAATCACAGTGGCCTTCTCTTTCAGCTGTTCTCCGTATTCCGTTAAACGAATTTGCACAGACCGCTCATCCTCTTTCGAACGTTCGCGGATAATGAGTCCGTTTTGTTCCATCCGTTTCAGCATGGGTGTGAGTGTACCGGAGTCTAAATAGAGAAGCTCTCCCATCGTTTTCACATTTAATGTTCCATGCTCCCACAATAAAAGCAGTGCCAGATATTGCGGATACGTAATGTTTAATTCCTCTAATAACGGTTTATACTGCTTCGTCATCTCTCGTGAACTTGCATATAACAAGAAACAAAGCTGATTTTCCAGCTTCATATGTTCAAATTCATTTGTCATGTCAGTCACCAACTATTTTTTGTCATACTTATCATTGTATAAGATTTTCTTCCTTTTTAAAATAAATACAGACGAAAAATGAAAAATTCTTCAATGTGCGATAAATGTTTGAGAAAGGAATAGAACGTGAAAAGGATGAATAGATGAAGGAGGAGATGAAGATGAAACCATTATTCACAGCAAAAGTAAAGGCCCAGCATGGAAGAGCTGGACATGTTCGTTCAGATGATGGTGTGCTCGATCATAACATTGTCATGCCTAACGCAAAGAAAGATGGAGAGACTGGTACAAGCCCAGAGCAATTATTTGCAGCAGGCTATGCAGCTTGTTTCGGAGGAGCACTTGAGCAGGTAGCGAAGAAGCAAGGGATAGAAATAGAATCGGAAGTAGAAGGACATGTCAGTCTTTTAAAAGATGAAAGCGACGGCGGCTTTAAGCTTGGCGTAAAGCTGATTGTGTCTGCGAAAGGTCATGATCATGATAAAGTGAAAGAGCTTGTCCATGCTGCACATGAATTCTGTCCATATTCAAAAGCAACAAGAGGGAACATTGAAGTAGAGCTTGAAGTGGCGGAGTAATAGTAGAAGACAAAGGGCTAAAATAAAGATCATTTTAGCCCTTTGTCAACAATCAGCAACACCTGCTTACGAGCAGGTGTCTTTTTTAATATTCTTTCTTTTTATCGTATGCTTCCCATGCTTCAAATGGCGCAAGGGTTTTTTGAGGTGTCAGCTTGTAAAATGGTATATTTCTTGATTCGTACTCTTTGTTGATTTCTTCATAAATAAACGAGTCATCAAAACCAGAATCCGCTGCATCCTGATGGCCAGCAGCAAAATACACAGCTTTTGGTCTAGCCCAGTAAATAGCGCCAAGGCACATCGGACAAGGCTCGCAGCTTGTATATAGAGTGCAATCTTCTAATTGATATGTATGTAGAGTTTGGCACGCTTTGCGAATGGCTGTGACTTCTGCATGTGCGGTTGGATCGTTACTTGTTGTCACATTGTTGCTGCCCTCTGCAATAATCTGACCATCCTTGACAATAACTGCTCCAAAAGGGCCGCCAGTACCACTATTGACTCCTTCTACTGCAAGATCAATTGCGCGTTGTAAAAAATCTTCGTGATTCATTGTCTTCCTCCCTTTGTTCGACTGACTTCTCTAGTATAAACGAATCATGCTAGAAATGAAATCATCATAGTAGAAGATCGAACAGGCCAATTTACGCATAAAAAACCCCTGCCGCGTTCAGCAGGGGAGAGACATTCAATTAAGCGTGCTGCGCCAGCTTTTTACGAGCGACTTCAGCAGCTGTGACCATGTTTTTCAAAGCAGCAATGGTTTCAGGCTCTTGTCTAGTTTTTAGACCACAATCCGGATTCACCCAGAAGCGATCTGTCGGACAAACGTTCAGCGCATCATCAATGATTTCGCTCATTTCTTCAACAGATGGAACGCGCGGGCTATGGATGTCATAAACGCCTAGTCCAAGTCCTTTCAAATACGGGTGCTTTTCTAAGTAATCGAGGAATCCGCCATGACTGCGTGAATGTTCAATTGTAATCACGTCAGCATCCAAGTCTTCGATTGTATCGACAATATCCTCGAAGTTACTGTAGCACATATGTGTATGAATTTGTGTGTCATTTTGAACGGATGATGTGGATAAACGGAATGACTCTGCTGCCCAGTTTAAATATTCTGCCCAATCACTTTCTTTGAGCGGAAGTCCTTCTCTTAGCGCAGGCTCATCGACTTGGATGACTTGAATACCTGCTGCCTCTAACGCTTCTACCTCTTTACGCAAAGCGAAAGCGATTTGGAATGCAATGTCTTTGCGAGAGATATCCGTTCTTGGGAAAGACCAGTTTAAGATGGTAACAGGTCCTGTCAGCATTCCCTTGACTTTTTTCTCTGTTAAACTTTGTGCGTAAACCGTCTCTTTCACTGTCATTGGTTCTGTAAACTCTACATCTCCATAAATGATTGGCGGCTTCACGCAGCGTGATCCATAGGATTGTACCCAAGCAAATTTTGTAAAGGCAAATCCGGCTAGCTTTTCACCGAAGTATTCAACCATGTCCGTACGTTCAAATTCTCCATGTACGAGCACATCCAGACCAATTTCTTCTTGAATATCGATCCATCGTTTTGTTTCTTTCTTAATAAATTCATCATACTCTGCATCTGTCCACTCATTTTTGCGCCACTTTTGACGAGCACTGCGCACTTCGGCAGACTGCGGGAAGCTGCCAATCGTTGTTGTTGGAAGAAGCGGCAGCTCAAGAGATTCGTTTTGGATACGCAGGCGTTCTTCAAAGGCTACTGGGCGTTTAAAATCCTTTGATGAAAGATTGTTGCGTTCCGCTGTTAGATCCGCATTTGTTCCTTTTGCAAACTCTTTTAAGGTAAGAAGTGCTTGTGCTGCTTCGTTAATGTCAGCATCAATGGCAGCTGCTCCTTTTGTTAAACCTTCTTTTAGCAGTGTCAATTCAGCCAGTTTTTCAGTGGCATAAGACAGTCCGTTTAATAGTTTTTCTTCAAGCTGTTCGCTTGGGTGTTTGGCAACTGGCACATGAAGTAAGCTGCTTGATGGCTGCAGCCACACTTCTTTCGGCTGAACGTCAGCAATGACTTCAGAAATAAAGGATAATCTTTCGCCGAGATCTGATCTCCAAATATTTCTTCCATCAATGACGCCTGCTGCTAAAATTTTATCTTTCGGGAAGCCGTGCTTTTTCACTTGATCAAGGTTGCGCCCTTGATCATGGACAAAATCAAGACCGATTGCTTCAACAGGATAGGTGACAAGCTCTTCATATGCATCTACTGAATCAAAGTATGTTTGAAGAAGAATGTTCAAGCCAGGTACGGCTTCTTTGATCGTTTCATAGATTTCTTTTACGGATTTTACGTCTTCACTTGAAGCTGTGACAAGTGCAGGTTCATCAATTTGAACCCATTTGACGCCGGCTTCTTCAAGTTCTTTTAAAAGCTGAGTATAAAGCGGCACTAGACGCTGCTGGATTTCTTTCACTTCATTTGCTTCATAACCTTTAGAAAGTGAGACAAATGTATAAAGACCAAGTACAACCGGTTTTGTTTCAACACCAAACGCCTTTTTCACCTTTTCGTAAGCTTCAAGCGGTTTGTTGTGTGTGAGTTTAAATTCTGTGCTTTTTTCGTATTCTGGAACGATGTAGTGATAGTTTGTATTAAACCATTTTGTCATTTCACTTGAGACGGCATCTTTTGTTCCCCTTGCCATCGCGAAGTATGTATCTAGCGGGTCTTTTAAGCTGCGGAAGCGCTCTGGAATCCAATTGAACATAACAGCGGTATCCAGCACGTGATCATAGAAGGTAAAGTCTCCAGAAGGTACAATATCAATTTGTTGATCGATTTGTGTTTTAATGGCAGTTAAAAATTGTTCATCCAGTGTGCTTAAGAGGGTTTCGCGGTCTGTTTGACCTTTCCAGTAAGACTCAAGTGCTTTTTTCCATTCTCTGTTTAAACCAATTCGCGGAAAGCCTAGATTACTTGTTTTAACAATTGTCAATTCCAATTCCTCCTCTAAATATAAAAAGACATTTACGCTCATGATCAGATTGATGAGGTAAATGTCTGGTTTAAAAGACAAAATGTGTGTGCGAAATAAGGCGTGAGTATTACTAACGCTTTTCCGACATCTCCTATCAACCGTAGGGGGTTTGATGTGATAGAGCGGCTGGTATCCTGGCTGGTGAATCTGCAAGCTTTTCATCCTTCCCATCCTGATGACAGTGGATTCATGAGAAAAGCTCTCCTCACTCACAGTGGCGGGACCGCGCCGGATTTTCACCGGTCTTCCCAATTAAAATTCGACGTGTGATCGAATTACCGACTCTCAAACTATGAATTTATTGTGTTCGATTATATAACGTTCACTTCATTTCGTCAAAGTAAATTTTGAATAATTTTAATTAAAAAAATCCTGAGAAAATTCTATCTTTTCTCAGGACCTCTATTTAATCTATAGAGATAAAAGATCTGCTTCCAATGTTTTTTCTAAAAGGACATCAGGCGCAGTTAAATATAAAAATCCATTCCCTACAAGGGCTTTCGACTGCTTTAATGGTAAGGTTCTTCTGACAAGCTGAGCATAGACCTCAGGCTCTGTCAGTTTGCGCTGGAACGCTTCTTCTTCAGCATTTTTGATAATGGCTAGTGCACCGCTTACGTGAGGGGCAGCCATTGAAGTCCCTGTGAGTTTGCCATATTTATGGTTAGGGAGGGTGGATAAAATGTCTTCTCCTGGAGCAACGAGGTCGATTTCTTTATTGGCATTAGAAAATTCAGAGGATTCTCTTGCAAGGGAAACAGACCCGACGGCAATGACTTCATTATATGCTGCTGGGTAGGAGAACTCTTCCGTACGCTCGTCTCCGTCCCCTTCATTTCCTGCTGCGCACACAACAAGCACACCGCTTTTAACCGCATTTTGAATGGCTTCCTGCAGGGCAGGCTCATTGCTTGGACCACCGAGAGACATGGAGATAATATCAACTTTCTGCTCTGCGGCATAGTTGATACCATCAATGATCCACTCATATTTTCCGCTGCCATTTTCACCGCCGAGAACTTTTACAATGAGCAGCTTGGCTTCAGGGGCAACCCCTGAAATTCCGCCATTTTGATCTGTTGCAGCAATCGTTCCTGCTACATGGGTACCATGTCCATTGTAGTCTTTTACATTTTCAGCATCTCCATCGTCATCATCGGTAAAGTTCTTCCCTCCGATAATCTGATCTTTTAAGTCGGGATGCTCTGTGTCACAGCCTGTATCAAGGACAGCAATGGTTATGCCTTTTCCTTTGAAGCCACTTGACCAAAGTTCGGGTGCTTTAATCTCCTGAATACTTTCCGGCGTCTCTTTCGCTTCCATCACATTGGCTTTTACTTCATACGGAATTAAGCGAATTTCACCTTTCATAAGAAAGCCCTCCTTATTTTGTTTTCAAAGTAGATTCAGGCTGCGTAATGTTATTGTATAAAAGAAACTTTTGATCGGAAAGGGTCAATTGTAATAATTTTTCAAATAATCAATCTATTATCAAAAGTGCAGTTCTCCTCACTTATTGACGAAAGAGCTCACCTTTTGAAGAAAACTCTTGATATCATATGAAAAAGAAGGAAATGCTGCATAGTGAGGTTGCACCAATACAGATGAAAATGGGTGAATAGAACTAAAAGAGGCAGACTAAAAAATAATGAAATCAATTAACAAAGGAGAAGAAGGCCCAAACCAAATGTTTTTTTTCAAAAATAATTCCCTCCATAAAAAAATAGATGTGAAGGTTGTGACTGTTCCAAATGAGAAAGGCAACATATAATAATGGAAAGACAAGCTTGCCTTTCAGATAGGAGAGATAGAGATGAACAAAGGGAAGATACTCGTAGTCGAAGATGAAAAGAAAATCGCAAGGGTGCTGTCACTTGAACTTGAATATGAAGGATATGAGGTGACAGTCAAAGAGACAGGAATGGACGGACTTCAGGCTCTTGAAGAAGACAGCTTCGATTTGGTGCTGCTTGACGTCATGCTTCCAGAGTTAAGCGGGCTTGAAGTGCTGAGAAGGGTTCGAAAGACAAATACAGCGACACCTATTATTTTGATTACAGCAAGGGGAAGTGTTCCTGATAAGGTAAGCGGGCTCGATCTTGGGGCGAATGATTATATAACAAAACCTTTTGACATAGAAGAATTATTAGCGCGAATTCGCGCGCAGCTAAGATTGAATATACATGCACAAGAAGAAAAGGAGACAGAGCTGAGCATAGCAGATTTAACGGTCAACGAGAAAACAAGAGAAATACAAAGGGCTGGGCAAATGCTTGAACTCACGCCGAGAGAATATGATCTGCTCGTTCACCTGCTGAACCATCAGCAGCAAGTGCTCACAAGAGATCAGCTTTTAACAGCGGTTTGGGGTTTTGATTATTTCGGTGATACAAATGTGGTAGATGTCTATATCCGTTATTTAAGGAAAAAAATCGATTACCCATTCGAAAAACAGCTGATTCACACAGTGAGAGGTGTGGGTTATGTGATGAAAGGATAAAGAATGAGATTAAAAAATAAGATTCAGCTTTATACGTCGTTGTCTTTGTTTTTAATGGTGCTCTTGTTTCATACAGCCATTTATTTTATTTTTTCGATGACCTTGACCACGCAAAAAGATATGTCCCGCTTGTCTGAGGTGGCTGAAAATATTGCCATTGCTTTAAAAAAATCAGAAGAGGAGGGTCTTCCATCCTCGGAGCTGCTGAAGGCGTACCTGCCTCAAAATGGCATGATCCGTGTCGTGACAGAAACGGGAGAGTCAAAACTGACTGTCACAAAGGAATCAACGTTTAGTTCACTGCCTTTTACATACGAATCTGGCCAGACGGCAGAAATCAAAGAATACAATAAGCATATGATTGCGTTTGCTGCTATTCCGGTTATCTGGACAAATGGTGAGATTATGTCGCTTCAAGTATATGAAGAAATCGAAAATACGGAAGAGAACTTAGCGTTATTAAAAATGATTTTAATCGCTACTGGCGTTTTATTTATTGTGCTTTCCTATTTTGCAGGCCACGTTTTAACAAAGCAAATTGTCCGGCCGATTAGCAGAATGACGAATACCATGAAGGCAAGTATGAAAGAGAAGGCGTTTAAACGAATTGAATTAACAGGCGATTCAAAGGATGAACTATATCAAATGGGACAAACCTTTAATGAAATGTCCGAGATTCTCGAGAAGCATTATGAAAAAGAACAGCAATTTTTGCATGATGCCTCTCATGAATTGAAGACACCGATTACCGTCATTATGAGCTACAGCAATTTATTAAAACGCTGGGGGCAAACGCGTCCAGAGGTTGTAGAAGAATCTTCCCAAGCGATTCATGATGAAGCGAAAAAAATGAAAAGACTGACAGATCAATTACTGACATTGGCGAAAAACGGTCAGCCGTTATACTTGGAAATGAAGCCGGTTGATCTTGGTCATTTGTGCAAGCAGCTATGTCATACACTTGAAGTGGCCACCAATCGAACGATTCAATCCCATGTGCAGACAGATCAGCCGCTGATCGCAGAAGGAGACGAAGAGAAAATCAAACAGCTTTTGACCATCTTAATTGATAATGCGGTCAAATATAGTAGAGAGCCAGTTGATGTGACTTGCGGATGGGCAGGAGACAAGCCATTTATTTCAGTGATTGATCAAGGAATTGGCATAAAAGAAGAGGATCTGCCGAAAATCTTTGACCGCTTTTTCCGTGTGGATGAAGCGAGAAACAGTGAGACGGGTGGAACCGGACTCGGTCTTTCAATTGCGAAGCAAATTGCAGAAGAACATGGGGCCGAGCTGAAGGTAGACAGCCGTATCGGCGAAGGGACAGCCATGACCATTCTTTTTCAGAAATAAATGGGTCTTTTCTCATCAATTTCTCATTTCCTCCTTATAAAATAGGAAATAGGAAGGAGGCGCTGCATGTCTAGAAAAACGAAAATGGTGCTTGCGCTCGCAGGATGTTTTGTGATTCTTGCAGCCTTTGCGATGCTCATGATCCAAACCATTGATCAAAAAATATTAAGTGAAGCAGAAATGAAAAAAATGATCTCAAAAGACTACAATGGAAACATTACACATATTGATTTAATCAATCATAAACAGGACTATACATTGACGCTGGAAAATGCAAATGGCATCTATCAAATCATTGCATCTTCTGCAAGCGGCCAAATGAAAGAAATTAGACAGTTAAAAAGCTATCAGAAGCCGAATGAAAAAAATGCTGAGCTCCAGGCAGAAGAGGCGGCTGTTAAAAAGGTGAGCGGAACCGTCATTCAAAAGAAAGAGACGTCAGATCGTTTTATTTTTACCATCCAATCAAAAAAAGAATTATATCAAGTCGATGTCGACAAACAATCATTTAAGGTGCTTGAAGCAGAAAAGAAAAAACCAACCTCTAAAGAAAAGAAGCTCACGAAAATCACCGTCGAGGAAGCCATCCAAATTGCCGTCAAAGAAGTTGGCGGAACAGTGGATGATGCTGATCTTGAAACATTCAGCGGCATGCTCGTATTTGAGGTGGAGCTGGATTTACCTGACGGCAGAGAGGCAGAGGTGCTTGTGAACGCCTATACAGGAGACATTGAGGGCATTACGTACGAAAATTAATCTTTTTCTCATGATATTCTCATGTATCTTTCCTTTCTTTATCATCTTGTTTTTTTAAGATATAGAAGAAATCAAACAGAGGAGGAAATGAACATGATGAAAAAAGTACTAGTAGCTACAGCATTAACGGGAACTCTTGTCGCAGGTGGTTTCACACTTCAAGCGCAAAATACAAATCAAACAGCAAACGCCGAGCAAGTGGTGCAAAAGAAATCGTCATTTGTTTCAAAGAAGCAAGCTGAAAAAGCAGCCTTAAAAGTGGTGAAAGGCTATGTGGATGATGTGGATCTTGAGCGTAAAAAAGGAAAATGGGTGTATGAGGTCGAGATTAAAAAAGGCGGCTTTGAATATAAAGTATATGTCGATGCAAAAACTGGAAAAGCGCTGAATGATCCAGTCAAAGAAAAGAAACAGAATGTGAAGATCACGAAAAAACAGGCTGAAAAAATTGCTCTTGCAAAAGTAAAAGGCACAGTCACTGATTCTGATCTAGATAAAGAAAATGGTGTGTACATTTACGAGATTGAAATCACAACACCAGGCGGCGAGGAAGTTGATTTTGAGATTTCCGCTAAAACAGGCAAAATCCTGAAACAAGAATGGGATGATTAAGCCATGACCAAACCTTACACTTTCATGTGTAAGGTTTTTTCATTGGGACAAACTACGGGAAAGGAGGCGAGAGAATATGAAGAAAAAAGAAGAAGAGCAGACAATGGATCACGCGGAATACGTTCCGCATCCTGATGGAGAAGGATATGCTTTGTTTTTGCATGATTCCTTTCATCTCCTCTCCCAAGAGGATATGAATCAGCCGGAAGAGGAATAAAAAGATATGAAAGGGCGATGACTGAGCTGTCCATCGCTCTTTTTTTAAAAAGTAAGCGAATACATAAGGATACTGGGCATCTTGCTTATTGACATCATTCCGCTTTTTCTGTAATCTCAGTGTGTTAACAATATGAGACTTCGTTAGGTGAGGCTCCTGTATGGAGATACGCTGCTGCCCAAAAATGTCCAAAGACGCCAATGGGTCAACAGAAATCATCGACATAAGGTGATTTTTAATGCAGCTGGTTTTTATCCTATGCCATACAGTGCTAAAGCTCTACGATTGAAGGAGCAAGTGTTTATTTTGTCATGCTTACAAAGCGCCTTCATTCGGTTGAAGGTGCTTTTTTATGAGAAAAGGAGGTGTGGGGATGGATCATCCCGATTCGAGACACATAGAGAGTATGTCAAAAGATCAGATTGACGCATCAGATAGAGGAGATCCTGACCCCCGCACATTCTAAGGGATTCGGGCATCTCCTGACTTTGGGGAGGTAACAGCGATGATACAGAACATTACGTACGATGAACTCATTTTAAGAATCATTATTTTATTAAGAGATGGCAAACGCAAAGAATTTAAAAACATTATGGAAGAACTTCAGCCATATGATATGGCCTATTTATTTAAAGAACTTCCAGAAAAACACCGCGGTCGTTTCCTCAGCTTTTTAACAGTCGATGATGTGACGGAAATGATGGGTGAGCTTGAGCGCGAATACCAAGAAATTGTGCTTGAAAAAGTAGGGAAAGACAAAGCCACCTTCGTCACAAACAAGATGGATAACGATGACCTAGCCAACTTGTTTGATGAGATGGATGATGAGCTAAAAGATCAGCTTTTATCAAACATGGAGGCTGAGGAATCAAAGGCCGTCCAGCTTCTCATGAATTATCCTGCTGAGACAGCAGGCCGGATCATGACCAACCGGTACGTATGGATCCCTCAGCATTATACGGTTCAGGACGCAGTTGTAAAGCTGAAAAGCTTTGCTGAAATTGCAGAATCAATCAACTATTTATATGTCATTAATGATCAAAAGCAGCTTGTAGGGGTTCTGTCGTACCGCGATCTCATTTTAGGTGAACCAGATGAAAAAGTGCAGGATCTTATGTTTACAAGAGTTATTGCCGTTGGAGCTTTTCAGGATCAGGAAGAAATCGCCAAGCTGATTGAACGGTATGATTTTCTTGCCATTCCTGTTGTGGAAGAGAACAATGTCCTAGTCGGAATCGTCACAGTCGATGATATCATTGATGTCGTCATTCAAGAGGCAGGAGAAGACTATGAGAAGTTCGCTGCCTCTGGTAAAGATATTACGTTCGACACGCCCGCTTTTGTTGCGGCATACCGCCGTCTCCCATGGCTCATTTTGCTCTTATTCATTGGGCTGATTTCAGGCAGTATTTTAAATTATTTTGAAGATACCCTTCAGCAAGTCGTCGCTTTAGCCTTCTTTATGCCGATGATTGCTGGGATGACAGGGAATACAGGGACACAGTCGCTTGCGGTCGTCATTAGAGGTCTTTCAAAAGAGGAATTAACGAAAAAAACCATTGTACGCCTGATTTTTAGAGAGCTCCGAACAAGTATTTACATTGGGATTGTTTGTTCCATCATTATTACAGTCGTGGCAATGGTGTGGCAGGGCAATATGATTTTAGGGTTTGTTGTCGGGTCCTCACTACTTGCTACACTGATTATTGGAACGATGGCAGGTACGATCGTGCCTATTATTTTACACAGATTAAACGTCGACCCTGCGATTGCATCTGGGCCGCTGATTACAACATTGAATGATATTTTATCACTGCTCATCTATTTTGGAATCGCGACAGCGTTCCTCCATACACTTATGTAGCAAGAAGACTGTAAAACATGACGTTTTACAGTCTCAGCGCGCTGACAAACCCTTGCATTCGTTGTCAGTCCTTGCGTGCCGGTGCTCACGAATGTTCAATTCGCTCCGCTCCGGTACTCATCCTTCCTAGACTTCAAAGGTTTTCAGATCGCGCTGAAAGGTAGACAAAGGACTAAAATAAACATCATTTTACCCCTTTGTCCACAATCTATGACTGTAAAACATGACGTTTTACAGTCTTTTTTTGTATAAAGATTGCATATAGCGCTTCCATCCTTTACATTTTAAGGAGAAGGTGGGAGAGAAACATGAAGAAATTCTTATTCATTTTGATGTGTATGTTTTTGCTGAGTGCATGTCAAAGGGAGGACGAGGGGAAAGACCGGAGGCTAGTGGCTGCAGAGCATATGCTTGAAGCCATCACTGAAGGAAATAAAAGAAAAATGGAAGATATCTACGTCGAAGGTGCGGTCCCAAGCCCGAGTGACATTCTGAAACTGAAAAAAGAATGGGGCATAGACACGCTTTCTTATGAGGATTTTCAATTGGAAGAAGCCAGCATTCATGTGTTCCATGCGAATTATGAAGATGACAATACCGGGAAGAAAAAGGCACTTGCCCTGCGGGTGAAAGAAGATCCAGAAAGAGGCGGTGTGCTAATTGACTTTGTAGGGGTTGTTGAAGGATCTGAGGCATCCTCTAAATAAAAGTCAAAGTATATTAAAAGGATAGAAGAGCGGACAGAAATTCGCTCTATCTATCCTCTTTTTTATTACAAAAAAATTATCTATTTCCGATCACACATTAGTTATACCCATTAACTCCATAAAGTGTGAGAGAGCACTGGTCATATAAGAATCGCGGCGCCTTATAAAGACAGTGGGCACTATTCTATGTGGCTCTGGTAATGGGTGACAGGTAAAGCCGCCTTGCATCCGAGATTCAACCATAGATTTTGGTAATACGGTAACTCCCAGCCCGTTTTCGACGCATTTAAGCACGCCCTCTAAAGTACCATATTCCATTACCTTCATAGGAGGATAACCATTGCTCTCTAGCCATTGCTGCCAACGGGCCAAATAGATGCAATGCGCGAATGACGAGAGCAATGGTTCATGTAAAATTGATTCTACCTGGAAATCCTCTGAGGAGTAGCTTGTAATCAGGACCAGAGATTCGTCCAATACAGGATACTCAATAATTTCCGGATGAAGAATGGGCCCATCTACCAATGCGCCGTCTACCTTGTAGTTGAGAATAGCACTAACCTGATCTACTGTAGGTGCCATATACATACTCAATTCTACTTGTGGAAAATTCTTATGATATTCGGAAAAAATTTTTGGCAATCTTGTAGAAGCGGTTGACTCTATAGATCCAATGTGTAAAGTTCCCCGCGGAGTAGAGGAAAGCTTTACTGCCTCTATCGCTTCTTCGAAATCGTAGAGTAATTTGTTTACATAGGGCAATAGTTCTCGTCCTGCAGGTGTTAACGATATCTTCTTATGATATCGATAGAGAAGGGGAACATCTAATTCTTGTTCAAGACGTTGGATTCGTGTCGTAACATTGGACTGCACATAATTTAACTTCTGTGCAGCTTTTGTGATGCTTTGTTCAATTGCAACGGCTTTAAAAACTTCCAAAGATTTAATATCCAAAATAACTCTCCTTTTTTGCATCACAAATTGTGATTAACTATACACTATTTTTTGATTTTACGTGATCCAATGGAATAAGTAAACTTAATGATATAAGAGGTTGATGCTAAGGAGGATGGTGAGGTAGAGAATTTTATCTAGGAAAAGATAAAACAGACGTTACCAATGAATGAGGAGGGAATCTGTTGATTTCAAAGACGAATGTCCAAGAGAAATTTTTGCAAATAAATGATTATTGGAACCCTAGAATAAGCGGGGAATTGAACGATTCATACATTAAAATGGTAAAAATTAAAGGTGAATTCATTTGGCATCACCATGATGACGAGGATGAAATGTTTTTTGTATGTAAAGGGAAGTTGGTCATCCGCTTCAGGGATAGTGAAGTAGCTCTTAATGAAGGAGAGTTTATTGTGATTCCTAAAGGAGTTGAACATCAGCCAATTGCTGAAGAAGAAGTTCATTTGCTATTAATTGAACCCAAAACGACTCTAAACACGGGGAATGTGATCAATGAACGAACCGTTTCGATTCCTGAACGAATCGATGAACACTAAATCGTTGCACTTAACAGGTGCGTTAGTTAAAAAAGAGGCAGCAATTGCTGTCTCTTTTTCATTAAGCAATTGCAACAATCAATACGAACAAAGCTTTTTTAAAGAGTAAGCGATTCGTTATTTGTTTATCGATTTTTATACCGAAAGTGTGCGTTAATCTGGCCTTCCAGCATTTTTTTCTTAAATTGTCCGCTTTTTAGCGCTTGTTCTTTTTTCTTCATGTCTTTTAAAATTTCAGCTGTCTGCACACCGTCTTCCCGTTTGTTGGCGATGTCCATTAAACGTTCAACATCTGCAAAAGAATATTTCCGTGTGCCTCTTGTTGAGCGCTGGGGGTAGATGAGTTTACGTTCCTCATAATATCGGATTTGCCTGACGGAAAGCCCTGTTAATTCACTGACAATCCCGATTGAAATGACTTTTTTATCTTTATAAGATACATCTTCCTGCGTCATACACTCACCCCTGCAAGTCTTTTCTTCATATTATATAGAACGAGAAGTAAAAAAACCTATCGTTTGTTAGAAAATATAACACAAAAACGAAAAAAATGAAAAAATCATGGGAGGAAAGATGACAGGAAGTGTGCAACACACCTTACGACGACATATAATCATGGTGAGTTGACATAGGAGGAGGAGCATATGATGGAGAAAGCACAGATCATACGTATGGCAAAAGAAATCATCGCATTAGATGTGAAGAGGGATGAATTGCTCGAGCAATTCATGCAGGCTGCAGGTCAGAATGCACATGCGCTTCTAAGAGCCATGCAAAATGATTTGTATAAGAAGTCTTCATAAGCACCCGATCCAAATCACTTGATAGGAGGGGATAATCGGTGCGGCGTATATTAAAAGAAGCTTTAGCAAAAGAAAGACATTATTATACGAAGCAGCTATGTTCATTGGGGGTTTACAGCCCTGATACAGCCAAGAACATGACAATTAGTGACTTAAAAAAAGAGTATCATTTCTTTTTCAACAAAACAGAGCGCTATCTGTAAAAATCCCTTGGAATGTGCGTATGTCACATAAAGGGTTCTTTTTTTGTGTTTAATATTATAGCAATATTGAATTTTGTAGAAATTTGGCGAATGAAGTGCAAGAAACTATAGATTCTTTACAGATTATGTTAAAGTGTGTCGCATCTTGATGGTTTGCTGAAAAAGCTTTTTTTCGAGATGATTGTGAAAAATAAGAAGGATTTTAAAAGTTTATATCGAAAACTTATACATAACACGAATGGAGTCACTTATGTGGTTGAAAGGGTTTTCAAAAACGTACTTCTATTTTTTACGAAAGGCTCCAACTGCACCGCAAGACAGCCTTGAAGTTAAAAAAATATTATAAGAGGTAGATATGTGATGAGACTATCGTTTAATGAAGAAGAAGTAGAACGCTCAATGACGCTTTACAAGGTTTTTGCAAGAGCATTTAAAAGCGTTTCAGAACACAGTATTAGAGACAGCAAAGAGCATGGGTTTAATCCAACTGAATTTGCCGTTCTTGAATTACTGTACACAAGAGGTGCTCAAAAGCTTCAGCAAATCGGCTCAAGACTCCTGCTTGTCAGCGGGAATGTGACGTACGTAATTGACAAATTAGAACGAAATGGTTTCATTGAAAGAGAACAGGACCCCAAGGATAAACGGTCGGTTTATGCCCATTTAACGGATAAAGGGCGAAGTTATCTTGACAAGATTTATCCGATCCACTCTCTTCGGATTGCGCGTGCATTCTCTGGTCTGACGCGTGAAGAACAAGAGCAATTGATTAGTCTATTGAAAAAAGCAGGTATTCACAGTCAGCATTTATTATTTAGATAAAACGAAAAGGTGCCATTATTGGCACCTTTTTAAATTGTTGACAAAGGGCTAAAGTGATCTTAATTTTAGCCCTTTGTCTTCTTCTCAGCTCAGCGTGACAGAAAACCTTTGAAGTCTAGGAAGGACGAGTACCGGAGCGAAGCGAATTAAGCATTCGTGAGCACCGGCACGCAGGATTGACACCGAATGCGAGGGTTTGTCTGCACGCTGGAAGGTGCCATCATTGGCACCTTTTTTATGTGTCAAGATGCGCCGGATAGGCGATGAATTTTTCAATATCGCTTGCTGGCAGCGGCTTGGCATAATAAAACCCTTGCAGGTCGTCACAGCCCTGGGCAGATAATAGCTGGGCCTGTGCAAATGTTTCAACACCTTCTGCTATCACTTCGAGAGATAATTGGTGTCCCATCGCTATAATCGCCCCTGTAATCTGTTCAGACTTTGAATCACTTAAAATATCCTCAATAAAGGATTTATCAATTTTCAGTCGATGAATAGGTAAATCCTTTAAATAGCTTAAGGAGCTGTGGCCTGTGCCGAAATCATCAATACTAATGCGGACGCCAAGCTGTTTCAGCGACGTTAACACCTGTTTGGATTGCTTGATATTGTCCATTGTCATACTTTCTGTGACTTCAAGCTCCAAGAGTGACGGTTTCAGATCGTATTTTTTGAGTGTCAGCTTGATCAAATCAATTAAGTCTTCAGAATTGAATTGTTTCGCAGATAAATTGACAGCCACAGGGATCTTTAGCCCAGCGTCATACCACATTTTTGCCTGCTTTCCAGCTGTATCAATGACCCATCTGCCAATATCGATGATCAGTCCTGATTCCTCTGCCAGCTCAATAAAAGCCTCAGGTGACTTTAAGGAACCATCGGGTGCCTTCATTCTTAAAAGGGCTTCAACCCCAGTCATTTTTCTTGTTTTGGCACTGACTTGCGGCTGGTAGTGAAGGACAAATTGTTCTCTTTGAATAGCATCCCTCAGCTCCAGCTCCCGGTTTAACCTGTCCTCACTCAATCTTTCCATGGATTCGGTAAAGAACTCATATCGGCTTTGCTTATGTTTTTTGGATAAATACATGGCCATATCGGCTTTTCTCATCAGCTCCATCCCGTTTTTGCCATTTTGCGGAGAGATGGCGATCCCAATGCTGATTGATGTAATGAGCTGATGGTTCTGGATAAAAAAAGGACGTTCAAATTGATGGATGATATTTTTAGAAAATTGTTCGATTTTATATGTATCATGATCCATGTGAGGAAAGATCATTAAAAATTCATCACCGCCAAGTCTTGCGATAAAGCCATTGTCCGGTAAACATTGCGTCAGTCTGTTTGCGGCAGCTTTCAGCAGTAAGTCTCCTATGTTATGACCAAGTGCATCATTAATAATTTTAAAACGATTTAAGTCCAGAAACAGAACTGCTGTTGATGTTTTTGAATTTTCTTGAGCGGAGAGAACATCATTTAAATGATTGATGCCGTGGCGGCGGTTAGGAAGCTCTGTTAATGCATCATAATGTGCCATCACATGAATTTCTTTTTCTGCAATCCGCTGCTGCGTTAAATCTTTTAAAACAAGATAAATGCTGTCGAGTGAATTGTTCACATGAACAGGTATGTAAGTGACATGGTAATAATAAAAACGATCTGCTGCTTTCAGTTCTGCTTCGCGTGTGGTGGCTTTTTTTGACTGAGAAATAAATTCTTCCCACAAATCAGTCGGCATGACATATTGGCTGACATCATCACCAATCTTAGAATTGCACAACTCTAAGATTTGTTTACCAGAGTCATTTGCAGAAAGAACCTTTCGATCGACAGATAACACGATAATGCCGTCTATATTATGTTTGATGAGTGATTGAAACCGCTGTTCATTTTCTTTCAGCTGATCTGACTGCGTCATGATCCGGTGATCAATATAGGCACCAAAGATCATTAGCGTTTGGACAATAAGTGTCATCAATCCGATGAAAATCGACAGACTGAATGGTGACATTTCAAGAAAACCACCTGCAGCGGCCTGTCCATTTGAATGATAAAACATGGTAGAGGCAGCCATACCAGTATAATGCATGCCTGCTATAGCACCACCCATCAAGATTGAACCAAGGCTCTTTAAAAGATAATTCTTCCGTTTACTTTTAATGCGCTCAACACGAAAGAAGAGCATCAATGAAAAGTAGGAGGCAATGGCAGCAATGAAAAATGAAAGAAAAAAGAGGACTGGATCATAGCTGATTGAGACATTGGCCATTGATTCCATTCCAAGATAATGCATGCTGCAAATCGCTGTCCCCATGGTGATTGAACTAATGAGCAGCCGTCTTCTAGAGACCTGCTTTTGAATGCATATTGAAAAAGCAATCAAGGATCCGATAAATGAGGCCAAAATTGATAAAATCAGTAATGATGTATCATATGTAATGCCAATACGCATTTGAAATGCCATCATGCCAATAAAATGCATCGACCATATCCCCATTCCCATGATCATTGCACCAATGACCAGCCATACCTTTTTCTTTGCACCGCTTGACTGTGCTACCCTGCTGGCTATATGAAGAGCTGAGTAGGAGGCGACAGCGGCGACAGCGATTGACAGAAAGACAAGCCATCCATTGTAGCTTCCTGTTAAATGGGTCATGTAAGAAAACCTCCTGTATCTTAAAACAGACATATACTTAATATATCGGATCGAATCGCTTCTGTGTTCACCTTTCCTTCATTTAAATAGAACAATCAACGTTTTTTTCATCCTTCTTTTATAGTAAAATCAAATTTAATGTAAAAAAACGACGAAAAGCGAATCGTTTCTTCGGTTTTATTCGTTTAATATATGGTGTGATTCTAAAAGAGATAGAATCAGTCAAATGATTATGTGTGAAAGGGATTGATAAACATCGAAGATTTTATTATTTCTTTAGCTGATGCCTTTAAGAACTTGTCATACTTTGGCATCTTCCTCGCATTATGCATTGAATTTGTACCTGCTGAAGTGGTTTTGCCTCTTGCGGGTTACTGGGTCTCAGAAGGGGACATGGCCTTTATCGGAGTTGTGGCGGCCGGCTCCATTGGCGGCGTGGCTGGCCCTTTGACCTTGTACTGGTTAGGACGTTACGGCGGCAGACCCTTTTTAAATAAATATGGAAAGTACTTTTTTATAAAACCTGAGTCGCTTGATAAATCGGATGCATTCTTTGAGAAGCATGGCGGATTCGTCGCATTCAGCGGCCGGTTTATACCAGGGGTTAGGACGCTTATCTCCATCCCGTGCGGTATTGCCAAGATGAATGTGTGGGTCTTTTGTCTGTATACGTTTTTGGCAATTACACCAATTACGTTTGTGTATGTGTATCTTGGATTTATGCTCGGAGAGAACTGGAAAGAGGTTGGCGCCATCTTAGATCCATATCTTTTACCAATTGGGATCGGTGTTGTGTTATTGTTTGTTCTCTACTTATTGCTCAAACGAAGAAAAAGAAAAACAGAAACGCCAACTGCCTAATCAATGGATTGGAACGAAAGTCACCTGTTGACAATCGAGTGTCTATTGATTATGATATAAGTAATCTAAATATTCTAAATCCCACCAAAGGGGAGTAGCGTCCGGTTTTTACCGGAAACAAAGTCGTCATTACATGGACTGATGTTCATCGGCTTTGTTGGCATGATTCTACATATCACATGTCTAGCAAGACCTTTGCCATTACAGGCAAAGGTCTTTTTTGCATTCATAAGCCTTTGTCTGTTGTGGGACAATAGATAAAAACAAGGAGGAATGATGATGGATGCAGCTATAATTTTAGAGTACGGGTGGGTTCTGCTCGTACTGATTGGATTAGAAGGGATTTTAGCAGCTGATAACGCGCTGGTCATGGCCGTGATGGTCAAACACCTTCCTGAAAAACAAAGGAAAAAGGCACTGTTTTACGGACTTGCAGGTGCGTTTGTCATGCGATTTGGTTCTCTGTTTCTTATTTCGTTTTTAGTGGATGTATGGCAAGTTCAAGCCATTGGCGCAATTTATCTTCTTTATATTTCCATTCACCATATTTTAAAATCGCACGTATTTAAGAAAAAGGAAGCTGAAACAAACGTAAAACAAAGCGGCTTCTGGGCAACAGTCGTGAAAGTAGAGCTTGCCGACATTGCTTTTGCTGTAGATTCCATTTTAGCGGCAGTCGCTTTAGCTGTGACACTGCCAGCAACAAGTCTTCCGCAAATCGGTGGACTTGATGGGGGTCAATTTATTGTCATTCTTTTAGGCGGTATCATTGGTCTTGTCATTATGCGATTTGCAGCAACTGTCTTTGTGAAACTGCTCAAAACAAGACCGAGCCTAGAAACAGCAGCATTTGTCATTGTCGGATGGGTAGGGGTGAAGCTCACGCTTTATACACTGTCACATCCAGCCATTGGGGTCGTATCATCTCATTTTATCCATTCAACATTATGGAAAGTCATTTTCTGGACAGTGCTTCTCGCAATTGCAGCATTTGGCTGGTTTTTATCAAATCCATCAAGAAAAGGCGGGCAGGAAAACGAGGAGAAACAAGAGGTACGCCTAGGAGAGTAGGTTTTTTGAAAGAAATATCATTTCATTTTCATAACACGTATATTACAAATAAGGGGGAGATACCCCCTTATTTCTTTGCTTTTAGACGAAACATTGTAAAGTAGATGGTGACATACATGTCATAATTGAGTAACAGGAAATGAATTCCTCATTTCTTCCTTTGCGCTTCCCTCATAAATTAGCTATCATAAATGAGTAATATAGGGAGAACTGAGGTGAAACCATTGCTTAGCCTTTTGTTTAAAAAAGGAAAGAAAAAGCAAACATTAGAGCAGTCGGCTATCAGTATCCAACAAGGTGATACCGAGCTGCAAAATGCATTAATAGAGCAATACAAACCATTTGTCGCTAAGACGGTTTCATCCGTTTGTAAACGATATATAGATGAAAAAGATGATGAATTCAGCATAGGCTTAATTGCCTTTAATGAAGCGATAGAAAAATACTCTGCCGAAAAAGGAAACTCTCTGCTTGCTTTCGCAGAATTAATTATTAAAAGAAAAGTGATCGATTATATTCGAAAAGAAGCGAGAAATGCGCCAACGGTTCAAATGGACCTGCAAGAAAGTGAGAATGGCGAATACTCTCAAAGCATGATTGAAGCAGAGCTCTCTGCAAATGAATATAGGCGTTTAATTGAACAAGAACATAGAAGAGAAGAGATTGAACATTTTAAAGAACGATTGAAAGTATACGGTCTCACGTTTCAAGAGCTGCTTGAGCATTCACCAAAGCATGCAGATGCCAGGCAGAATGCCATTAAAGTAGCCCATACACTCGTTGAACACGATGAGCTGAGAACCATTTTATTTCAGAAAAAACAATTGCCCGTCAAACAGCTGGAAAAGCTAGTGGAAGTCAGCCGCAAAACGATTGAGAGAAATAGAAAATATATCATTGCGATGGCGATTATTATGACAGGTGATTATGTGTATTTGAAAGATTACCTTAAAGGGGTGCTTAATTCATGAGAAGAGGCATTATAGTAGAGAAAAACAAAAAATATGTCACGCTGCTGACCCCTGATGGACAATTTCTGCGGACAAAATATGAACAGCAACACTATGAAATCGGCCAAGAAGTGACATTTCCGAATGAATCACGTCTCGAAAGAAAAAGAGCCGGTTTTTTTGACCTGCTTCGTTTACGTCCATTAAATGCAGGAATTTTATCAATTGCAGCGATTATTGTCGTAATTTTTACTATGATGCCATCTTTCTCAAGTCAAAAAGCATATGCATATATGACAATTGACATTAACCCAAGCTTTGAGCTGAAGCTTGATCACAATTATCAAGTGATCGGTGTCACACCGCTGAATAAAGATGCGAAGCAAGTACTGGCGAGTATGAAGGATTTAGAAAAAAACGACATGACCAAAGTCGTGCAGGAAATTATAGATGACTGTGACAAAAAAGGATATGTGAACGACTCTAAAAGTATTTATATTTCAACCGTTTATGAAAACAAGCAGGACAATACATATAAAACAAACGTAAAAAGCAAAATTAACACCATTTCTGGTGAATATCAAAAACGCAATTATAAGCTGGAAACTGTGGAAAGTGACCTGGAAACGAGAGAAAAAGCTCAAAAGGCAGGCATTTCAACAGGAACATATATTAGAAATCAAGAAATGCAAGACAAAGAACATGAAGACATCAAAAAGGATGAAGACGCAGCAGAGGATGATGCTGTGAAGGAAGAAGATCCTAAGAATGATGAAGAACAAGCAGATAAAGACAAACAAGAAGAAGTAAAGACAGACGATAGCGAAGAGATGCAGCCAGATCAAGAGGCTCCTGAAGCTGAGGACAAAGAGCAGAAGGAGGCAGAGAGGGAAGAGCAAGGATCTGTTCAAAAGCCTCAAAAACCTGATGATGAAAGCAAAGACAAAAAGATAAAGGAAGAAAAGGATCCTTCTTTCGATAAAGAGCAAAAAAAAAATCACTCAACTGACCCTGACGAAAGAAGAAACTGGAACGGCACATCACGTGGTGATGCAGAAAAACATGCAAAAAAAAACGGCAGGGATCAGAACAATCCGGCCGCTGAACGAAAAAGAGAACATGCAAAGGAAAAAGGGAAAGGTGCACCGTTTCCTTATCGCGAGAACCGGCATGAGCACACATATGAACAATAAAAAACGCCAGAATAGCTCCGGCGTATTTCACCATGTCATTATTTAGATTGATTGCCCATTTGTGATTGAGCCTGTTGAACGAGTCTTTTTGTGATTTCACCGCCAACAGAACCGTTTGCACGTGAGACTGTATCTGAACCGAGAGTGACGCCAAATTCTTGCGCGATCTCGTATTTAAATTGATCTAAAGCTTGTTCTACTCCAGGAACAAGAAGTTGATTTCGATTTGCCATGTCATATTCCTCCTTTCACCTCATGTTTGTTGCGCCTTCTTATTTTGAAAAAAACGGCGTGCAATTATGCTGGCAATTGCTGTACAAAAAAACCGAGGTGATGGAAGTCACCTCGGTTCTTATTTATCCCTTATTCAGCTGCAGCGTATTAAACATCATTTCTTGTGCGGTACTTTGCAAATGAGAAGTAAAGACAGAGAAGACGGTAGAACTGATAATGCCTTTAATCAAATTCCATTGGCTCTTCGTCAATTCTGAAAACTTGTCATGGAGCTTATCTGTCTGCTCTTCGGTTATTTCTCGTAAATTTGTTTCCTTTAATGGAAATTGAGTATGGTGATAAATAAAATCAAGGACGTGCGCATAAGCTTCATAAAAACGGATTGGACTAATAATATCATCTGTTCGATCTGTGATGGTGTTAAATAAGGCAGATAAGATCATACGAATGGCATCGAAGTCAAAAACTGATTTTAAATCCCTGACAATTAATAAAATAACGACCTGATCAATAGAGTACTTCTTGCCAAGCTCCGGATGGCCAATCATATCTTTAATATCACGTTTGATCCAATTTTGAATCGCCGTCGATTTAAGAGAAGTCAGCTCACACAAGTTGCCAAGCTCAACAATTTCATTTGTAGAAAGTCCATGCTCTGATTTTTGCTTCCGCCGTTCAAGCTTCTCAAAAAAAGAAGGGATCTTTATTTCATCATAGTCATGATCCTTGCCATTTTTTACAGATAGTTTTAAAAGCTGAAGCGGAGTCAGATCTCCCTCTCCTTTTAGAGAATACAGAAGTCTTGTCATGTCAATTCTCGTTAATTTAAAAGTAACCATGTTCCACCTCATTTGTACGTCAAAAACGTGATTATTGATCTAATTCAACATCATAGTCTCTTTTTGATGAAAATGCAAAATAAACTAAAAATCAGGCCGGTGCGTCACAATTTGTTCACTTTTCTGCTGGTGCAAATGTCGTAAATATTGAAGTGGCGGGGCTTTAGCCGTTAAGATATACAGAGAAAATGATTCCTTTTTCCTTGCAATTTGAGACGTTTATTTTTATAATTTTATTAATAAGTTCATTTGAACTTAATATGACAGCGGAGGTTATGTATGGGTAAGAGAATATTTCTGTTTATATTAACGAACATTCTTGTTATCACTACGATTGGTATTGTACTCTCGGTTATTAGTGCAGCAACTGGTGTTGGTTCTTATATAGGAGCAGATGGAAGACTTAATATCCTTTATCTTCTTGTATTCAGTGCAGTTGTCGGTTTTGTTGGCTCGTTTATGTCACTTGCAATGTCTCGCTGGATGGCAAAAATGATGATGGGTGTGCGTGTGTTAAATCCTGAAAAGGATTCATTAACATATGATGAGCAGCAGCTTGTTGACCGCGTGCACAGACTTTCAAGAGCAGCAGGCCTTTCTAAAATGCCTGAGGTTGGTATTTATCAATCATCTGAAGTAAATGCATTTGCAACAGGTCCTTCTAAGAGAAGATCACTTGTTGCGGTATCAACTGGATTGCTTCATGAAATGGATGATGCAGCAGTTGAAGGCGTAATCGCCCACGAAGTCGCTCACGTTGCAAATGGTGACATGGTGACGATGACGCTGCTTCAAGGAATTGTCAACACGTTTGTTGTGTTCCTTTCAAGAATTGCGGCATGGATCGCAAGCCGTTTTGTTTCACGTGAAGAGCTTGTGCCGATTGTTCACTTTATCGCTGTGATTGTTTTCCAAATCATTTTCTCTATCCTAGGAAGCCTTGTCGTGTTTGCATATTCTAGACACCGTGAATTCCATGCAGACCGCGGCGGAGCCGACCTTGCGGGTAAAGACAAAATGATTCATGCACTTCGTTCACTTGAGGCGTACACGTCAAGAATCAAAGATGATGATCAAACAGCAGTGGCTACGCTGAAAATCAGCGGTAAACGAAAAGCTTCTCTTTTCTCAACACACCCTGATTTAAACGAAAGAATCAGAAGACTAGAAGCAAAATAAGAAAGACAAAAGACATTCTTTTACAGGATGTCTTTTTCTTTTTGATGAAAAAGTAAATAAAGCATAAAATAGCTTTAAAATCATGTCTCTTTTCATTAAAATGATAAAGGTATTCGAAAAGATAGATAAAAGAAGGAATGACAATGAATCCTATAAAAAAGCTAATTGACCGGCTGTCAGCGTTTCAGTTGATTGCCCTTTATTATTTTCTTGCTGTGACCGTATCGTTTATTCTTCTCAGCCTTCCAGTGGCTCATCAAGAGGGAGTCAAATGGACATTCATTGATGCGTTATTCACAGCGGTGAGTGCTGTAAGTGTCACAGGACTGACTGTTGTCGACACCTCACAAACATTTAGTGTGACAGGGATGTGGATCCTTGCGTTTGTTCTGCAAATTGGAGGCATCGGCATTATGACGCTCGGTACCTTCGTATGGCTTGTCATGCGAAAAAGAATTGGAATTAAAGAAAGAAAGCTCATCATGGCAGATCAAAATCAAAGCAATTTATCAGGAATTGTGAAACTAATGAAGCAGGTTTTATATTTGATTTTGCTGATTGAGTTTGTCGGCGGGCTGATTTTAAGCATGTATTTTCTCAAATATTACGATGTGCAAGGAGCTTTCTTACATGGCTTCTTCTCGAGTATTAGTGCGACAACCAATGGAGGCTTCGATATTACAGGGAGCTCTCTTATCCCTTACAAAGATGATTATTTTGTCCAGTTTATTACGATGCTGCTGATTATCTTTGGAGCGATTGGTTTTCCTGTGCTCGTGGAAGTGAAGGATTATTTGTTCAATCAGGACCGAAAGCACGCATCGTTCTCATTGTTTACAAAAATCACAACGCTCACGTTCGGCTGCCTTGTCGTTGTTGGAGCGATTGGAATCTATGCACTTGAAGCCGGGTTTAGCTTTGTAGGGAAAAGCTGGCATGAAATTTTGTTTTATTCTTTGTTTCAATCGACTGCAACAAGAAGCGGGGGGCTGACAACGTTAGATATTACACAGCTGACCGAACCGACGCTTTTATTCTTATGTATGCTCATGTTTATCGGGGCTTCCCCAAGCTCTGTGGGGGGCGGAATTCGGACAACTACGTTTGCCCTTAATTTACTCGCATTGTTTCATTATGCTAGGGGAAATAAGTCCATAAAAATCTTCAAGAGGGAGCTTCATCAAGCGGATATTAATAAATCCCTTATGGTGACCATGATGGCCTTTATTTTGGTTTTTGGCGCTACGTTCCTGTTATCCTTAACAGAGCATAATACACTTCTTGAAAATTTATTTGAAGTTTGCTCTGCTTTCGGAACAACGGGGCTGTCGCTTGGGATCACCTCAGATCTCACTGTCTTTGGTAAATGTATCATCATGGTTGTCATGTTTATTGGACGGATCGGCATTCCAAGCTTTTTATATTTAATAGGCCGAAGAGAAAGCGAAGCAAATTATCATTATCCGAAAGAGCGCGTCATCATCGGCTAAACAGCATTCCATTTGAATGCTGTTTTTTTATTTCCATTATCTAACTGGCTAAATTTTATGCGATGTTCGCAATCTATAGGTAAGAGGTGAACGAGACGTGCTGGATGTGTTATGGAAAGCAATTGTCATGCTGTTAGTTGGTACCTTGCTGCTGAGAATAGCAGGGCCTAAATCCATTAGTCAATTAACTGTACAACAAACAGTGATTATGATTTCAATCGGATCGATTATTATCCAACCCTTTATTGAGCATAATTTACTTGAAACCATATATGCAGCTACCATCTTTATTGTGGCACTTGTCATTATGGAGAAGCTGTCGATACAATCGGATTTTTTTGAAAAATTGCTTTCAGGCAAATCGGTCGTGATTTTACAGGATGGCGAAATGCTTGATCATAAGCTGAAGAAAACAAGGCTCACAAGGGATCAATTTAAAATGCGTTTAAAGCAGCAAGGCATCACTGACATCAGCAGTCTCAAAAAAGCCACGCTAGAAGCCAATGGACAAATTGGCTTTGAGTTAAAACCTGAGGAAAAGCCAGTGACGGTCAAGCAAATGAAGGAACTCCTTGACCAATTAAGAGAAGAACTAAACCTGTCAAAAAAGGACTGAATGCAGATGAAAAGAAAAGCAGCGAAAAATGAAGCATTAACAAATAATATGACGCCGACAGAAAGCATGGCACATGATCAAGGACAAACCCAATTTGATGAACAATCAAGAGATCGTCAGGCAAACCGAAATTCTCATAAAGGGAAACAAGGGGGAGCATCTCGTGACTAAGAAGCATATGAAGAGCAAAGAAATGAAGGACCATAAAAAGCCAATGAACCCAGATATTTTAGAAGAGGAATTTGGCAGTGAGCTTGGAGATATCAACAGCAGCAAATGGATTGATACGTTGGTGAAGCCAAAGAAAGATGCTGCATGTCAGCAGAATAAGAAATAGAAAAAAACGATCCAATAAGGATCGTTTTCAGCGTGTAGAAAAACCCTCGCATTCGGTGTCAGGTCTGCGCTCCGGTGCTCACGAATGTCAAATTCGCTCTGCTCCGGTACTCACCCTTCCTAGGGCTGCAAAGGTTTTCTATCACGCTGAAAGGAAGACAAAGGGCTAAAATAAAGATTATTTTAGCCCTTTGTCAACAATCTGAAACGATCCAATAAGGATCGTTTTTTATTTGATATAACTGCTTTGCCTGCCGGTGATCGTTCGCATGAAGTTGTTCATTTTGAGTTCAATTACTGGCTGTGCAACGGTTTTGACAAAAGTGCTAGACAGGGTAAAGGTTAACAAAATGGTCAGCAGCAATAAAATGAGTACACTTGCTGCATTTAGTGCCCAGTCATCAAACCAAGTGGTTCTTAGCAGCTTGATCACAAAGCCATGTAATAAATAAACATATAACGTTCTTGTTCCCCATTTTGTAAAGAAGAAACGGCGTGTTGGAACTAATGCAAAGAAGCTGAATGTAGCGCCAAATGCAAGCAAATACCATGCCATTCGTTTCATCGCCGCAATCATTCCTTCATCTCCAAGAGAAGCATACGACTTTGAGCCAAATAAGAAGGAATAATCGAATTCATAGAAGTAGCAAAACAGGAACACAGCCATTAATACAATAAGTGCTGCAAGTTTTCCTTTGCTTGTACGGATGAATTCAAAATGCTGCTTTTTTAAATAGAATCCAGCTAAAAACATAGGCAAAAAGACAAACGTACGTGATAAGCTGAGTGTATCGCTGATGCTGTCCACATAACCGACAAGTAAAGCAATCGATAAACTGACGATCATCGCCCAGTGGAACGGCAGCTTTGAAAAAGGAATAAGCAGCAAATTCCAAAAGAATAAACTAATTAAAAACCATAAAGACCATTGTGGATCAATTGGATTTAAATTGGTGATGCTTTGATCCTGCAAGACATAATAGTAAACCGAATAGATCACCTGAAAGATTAAATATGGGATGATCAGCTTAACGGCGACTTTTTTCATAAAGCCCGGTTTTCTAAACCCTTTTGCAAAAAAGCCAGAAACTAAAATAAAGGCGGGCATGTGAAAGGTATAAATAAACTTGTATAAATAGAGCATCCAGTCATTATCATGAATGAATGATCGTAACAAATGACCAAAAACAACTAGAAAAATCAGAAGGAATTTCGCATTATCAAAATAACTATCTCGTGAAGATGCCATAACATCACCTTTCCTGCTCGATTTCGAACATAAATGTTCTAAGTGCACTGTTCCCTTATTTGCCTCATTCTAAAATACATTTTTGCTCAATTCGCTATTTGATGTGAAATTGTAGAATGGTTGTAAAAGAAGCGTAAGAAAAGTGAACCGTTATACAATCCTGTCATCCAAATGAAATAAATGAGACAGTCTTCGTGTAAAAAGTTATCTTTTTTTATGAGTCGAATGAAGGAACTATGAAAATATTGTAGAAATATTGTAGAGGAATGAGGCTGGAAAAGGAGTGTAAGAGAATGACTGAAACGCTCGATGGCAATAGGTTAACCCCTGCGGGAGATATCAGAAAATTAGAAAAAGAGAACGAATATTTGCGAACTGAGTTAATGCAGCAAAAAATGCTGTTAAATAAGACGCTCGATGCCATTTTTATATTTGATCAGCACCTCAACATCATCCAAGCCAACGAAGCAACATGCAGGCTTGTACAGACACCGAAAGAAGACCTCCTCAATAAATCCGTTCTAGATTTCCTTTACGGCATCCCGAAAGATAAAATTGAATGCTCACTCGATCTATTTTTTCGAAAAGGTACGTTAAAAAGAGAAATCTCCATTCAGCTGGAAAATGGTGAAACAAAATACATTGAATTTGTCGCAGAGCACGACACCATGAAGCAGCAATATATTGTGGTCATGCGAGATATTTCCTCAAAGAAAATATTAGAACGAGAACGCTCCATGAATGAGCAGCTGTTCAAAGATTTGTTTGATCGAGCCATTGACGGAATGGTCATTTTTGATCAGGATGGCTGCATGATTGATGCGAATCATTCTTTTTGTCAGAGCTTTGAGCTGCAAAAGACTGATTTAACCGATCGCTATTTACATGAATTTGTCGAAGAAGAAAATCTTCCCGCCTTGCAGCACCTTTTAACGTCACTTAAAGAAACAGGAAAAGCAAAAGGAGAGCTTCCTGTTACTCTACAATCTGGCCAGCATAAATTATTCGAACTCACCATTACATCAAATGTGATGAGTGGTTTTTATATGTCCATCATGCGGGATATTACAGAAAAAAGGCTGATGGAAGAGAAGCTGTTAAAAAGTGAAGAACGCTTTAGAGAAATTTTCGAAAATGCAATGGATGCCATCATCATATGGGCGGACGATGGAGAGATTGTGAGAGCCAATGAATCAGCCTGCCGAATTTTTGAATTACCTATGCACTCACTGATTGGCAAAAAACTCACCGACTTTCTCGTCAAATCTGATAAGAGATATAGACCAACAAGAAGACGTTATATCCGGAATCATGAAATAAGGGAAGAGCTTTTGTTCAGAATGGCTAATGGACAGTATAAAGAACTTGAGTTTACATCAAAGCATGCGGTATTAGAAGGGCAGCACTTAACCATTTTACGTAATGTAAGTGATCGAAAAAGAATGGAGCAGGAGCTGCGCGAAAGTGAGCTCAAATTCCGTAAAGTATTTAATGGGTCAATGGACGGTATTGTTCTTTTTGATAATCAATACCGAATCATTGAAGTCAACCCACCTGCCAGCGAGCTGCTCCAATTGAAGGACGATCATTTAACAGAAATGAATCTTTTCCACATCCTTGCCCCTTATCAAATTGAAAATTTGGCTCAGCCTGCCGAGGCGATGTCATTAGATGAAATGGACAATGAGGTTCCGTTTGTACTGAACCACCCAGATCAGCGTATACTGGAATTCTCTTTTAAACGAAACATTATCCATAATATGAATTTGGCGATCTTTAGAGATGTGACAGAGCGGAAGGAATTAGAAGAGCGTGTGAGAAAATCAGATACCCTTCATGTGGTCGGAGAGCTTGCTGCTGGAATTGCTCATGAAATTAGAAACCCGATGACAGCATTAAAAGGCTTCATTCAGTTGTTAAAAGGAAATATAGAAGGGGAGTATTCGCTCTATTTCAATGTCATCACATCAGAGCTGAAAAGAATTGAATCCATCATCACCGAATTTTTGATTTTAGCGAAACCGCAAGCTATTGTATATGAAGAAAAAAATGTGGTGCAAATTGTGAAAGACACGATGGATCTTCTGCACGCACAGGCGAATCTTGGCAATGTTCAAATGCATCTCAATGTGCTGGATGAGATTCCGCTCATTTATTGTGAACAAAACCAATTAAAACAGGTCTTTATTAACATTTTAAAAAATGCAATTGAAGTCATGCCACGCAAAGGAAATGTCTATGTGAGCATTCAGCGGAAGGGCGAGGAGCATATTGTCATTTCACTGCGTGATGAAGGCTGCGGAATGGCAGAGGATAAGCTAAAGCGTCTAGGTGAACCTTTTTATACAACGAAAGAAAGAGGAACTGGACTTGGCTTAATGGTTAGTTATAAAATTATTGAAGAGCATCAAGGAACCATTGAGGTAGAAAGTGAGGAAGGCGTAGGAACCGTCTTCCATCTCACGCTGCCACTAAGGCAGCAGAAACAAGAAGGAGAGCAGTAACGTGTATTATACCGTCTATCACGCACCCATCGGGGCATTATACATACTAGAAAAGGACGGTGCCATTATCGAGGTGATGTTTGATGATGAACCGTTTTTAGCAAAAAAGCAGGCAGCCAATCTAGAGCAAGCAGATACGCCTGTCTTAAAAGAAACGAAAAAGCAGCTAGATGAATATTTCAAGGGTGAGCGTCAAGTATTCGATCTCCCGCTCAAGCAAACGGGTTCTCCGTTCCAAGAGCAGGTGTGGGAAGCATTGTCGGCCATTCCATATGGTCAATCAAAAAGCTATGCAGACATTGCAGAAGCGATTGGCAATCCAAAGGCTGTGAGAGCCATCGGACAAGCTAACAGAAGGAATGCATTACCTATTTTTATCCCGTGTCACAGGGTCATTGGAAAAGACCGGTCTCTAACAGGCTATGCAGGATCGAAGACAGACATGAAAGCGGTTCTGCTTGAATTAGAAGGCATCCCATTTGTTCAAAAATAAATCGATTGACCTGTTCCAAATGTTTGTCAAGCGACATATCCTTTTATTAAGCTAAAAAAGTTGGTTGAGGGAAAAAGGAGGGCGCTGGCATGTTTTGGGGCAAAAAAGATAAAATGTATGCCGTTACGTCACTATGTGTCAAAATGAATGTTTTGACGGAAGAACAAAAAAAAGAAATCTTAACAAAAACGAATCAAGAAACAAAAAAGCGCGGTGCTCTTAAATGACAAGAACACGGCGCTTTTTTGCGATCAATGGGAGATGTTTTCGGCGAAAAGAGCATCAATCTCTTCTGCATAGTTTGATGTGATAATTCCCTTTTCTGTAATGATGCCTGAAATGAGATGATGAGGAGTGACATCAAAGGCGGGATTGAATACCTGAACATCGGGCGGTGCAATGGGGACGCCGTTTAATTCCTTTACTTCCAGCGGGTCGCGCTCTTCAATTGGAATATCTGACCCGTCGCGGGTGGATACATCAAAGGTTGAAAGCGGTGCTGCTACAAAAAACGGAATGTTAAAATGTTTGGCTAGAACGGCAAGACCTAACGTTCCAATCTTATTCGCTGTATCTCCATTACGGGCGATACGGTCAGCTCCAACAATGACAGCAGAAATTTGCTTTTCTTTCATCGTATGGGCTGCCATGTTATCTGTAATGAGTGTCACATCCACGCCGCCTTGCATGAGCTCCCATGTTGTCAGACGAGCCCCTTGAAGAACAGGGCGTGTTTCGCATGCATAAATGTGAAGATCAAGATTTTTCTTTTTGGCTAAATAAAAGGGAGCAAGGGCTGTTCCGTACCGACTCGTTGCGATGGAGCCTGCATTACAAATGGTCATGATACGGTCACCTGATTTAAAGAGCTGAAGTGCATTTTGACCGATCTGTCTGCATGTCTCTTCATCTTCAATTTGAATTTGAATGGCTTCATGGACAAGGTCTGTTTTGGCTGCATTCACTGATGCTGCACGTTTAATGCGCTGCAGCAGCCGGTCTAATGCCCAGGCAAGGTTCACAGCGGTTGGACGAGCACTGTTTAAATATTCTTTTATTCGAGTGACTTCTTGTTTAAAAACATCCATTTCTTCTGTCTCAATGGCTTGCGCACTAAGCGCCAGTCCAAAAGCTGCTGTAATGCCAATCGCAGGCGCTCCACGTACTTTTAATGTCACAATCGCATCATACACATCTTCTTTCGTATATAAATGCTCAAATACGGTTTCGGTTGGTAATTTTTGCTGATTTAAAATGTTAATACGGTTTTCTTCCCATTCGACAGAACGGGGGACTTCAAATTCTTTTGACAAAACCCGTCACTCCTTTACAGATGGCTGGAATAATGCGACGAGGTCAGACGCTGTTTCCACTGCATGATATTGTTTGATAAATGTTTTTCCGAGTGTTAGTGCTGCTTTTTTCTGCTGAATTCGTCTAGTTGGTGATGGAATCGCATCAAGATCAGCGGCATGAGCAAGACCAATTGTTCGGCGGACAAGCTCACATCCGGCAAAGCCTGTCGCTTCTTTTAAAATCCGGTCAAACGTTGTTTCTAAAAAGCTGTCCGATACACTAAATGCTTCAATGCTGTCCTCTTTCCAAGCTTTTGTGAACACTTCTTTGAATGTTGCCCATACATTGACGACATGGTCAAAAAGGTGCTGCTGCTCGTGTTCATTCTCGCGAGATAAAGCATTCAAGAATAGATTGGCGATAAAGTGGCCGATATCGAATCCAAAGGGACCGTAAAACGCGAATTCTGGATCAATGATTTTCGTTTCAGTCTCATTTGCAAAAATACTGCCTGTATGAAGATCTCCATGAACTAACGTTTCAGCTGATGTTAGGAAGATACGCTTCAATTCTGCTGCTTTCGCCTGCACTTCAAGATCTGTCCAAAGCGCTTCTGCTGATTCTCTTAATTCTTCTTCGAAGTCATTTGTTTCACTATCAAAGAAAGGGTCTGTGAAGACGAGTTTTTCTGTGATATCACACAGGTCAGGGTTCGTAAATTGCTTCACAAATTGTTTTTTGATTTTCGGATTTGTAGCAAAGTCAGATGTGTAAAAAAGTGTTTTTCCTAAAAATTCGCCGACATGATCGGATAAATGCGGATATTGTTTTCCGGCAATTAGCCCTTTTCTGACGATTTCTAAGTGTGAGAGATCCTCCATGGCTGTCACTGCAAGAGCTGTATCTGAATAATAGACTGCTGGTACGAGGTGAGGCGTATATTCTGACTGCTTGATCAGGGCGGCACTTTCAATTCTTGCTCTGTCTAATGTAAGCGGCCAGCTCTCCCCAACCACCTTTGCATAAGGCAGGGCTTGCTTGATGATCAATCCTTTTTCTTGTTTGTGATCAAAAATATGAAAGACGTAATTTAAATTCCCGTCACCGATTTCAGTACATGTTAAATGACTGCTTTCTTGGATCAAGCCAAGTCTAATTGCGAGTGCAACTGCCGAGCTTTCTGTTAGTTCTTCATATGATGCCGTAAGTGTAACCAATTGCTTCCCCTCCAAATCATATAAAAAAGCCTCTTTCTCCTGAGAGAAAGAGGCTTGATGGTGTGTATGCTCAAAGCCTCTCTTATCTCTCAGCACATACGTCTGATGGAATTAGCACCGTGCCCTATAAGACAATTGTCTTGGCGCTTTACTTGCTGCGCCCCACTTCACAGTGGTATTAACGGTCGGTTGCTGTTGGGGTCAAAAGGCCAAATCCCTCGCCCAACTCTCGATAAGAGAAATCAATATGTAATTGTTTCGTGTCTATTTGCATTTCTTAATTCAAGATATTATCAGAGCTGCGCTTAACATGTCAATCTTTTTTCAAAATTGCTTTACAATTCATAAAACAATCCATTACAGTGATTGTATTGTCACGTAACTTGAATAGAAGGTGAAGAAATGGAATTCCAGCAATCAGATGTGTTGAAACAATTACCGAAGCAATTTTTTGCGTCCCTTGTCCAAAAAGTGCAGAAAAAAGTGAAGGAAGGGGCAGATATCATTAATTTGGGGCAGGGAAATCCTGATCAGCCAACCCCTCCGCATATTGTAAAAGCCATGCAGGAAGCGGTAGCAAAACCTGAAAATCATCAATACTCCTCATTCCGTGGAACAGCGAAATTAAAAAAGGCTGCTGCCGCCTTTTATGAAAGAGAATATGGCGTTACGCTTGATTCAGAGACGGAGATTGCGATTTTATTTGGCGGAAAAGCAGGGCTTGTTGAGCTGCCGCAATGCCTGCTGAATCCGGGTGATACGCTTCTTGTCCCTGATCCTGGTTATCCTGATTATTGGTCAGGCGCTGTGCTTGCTGGAGCTCAAATGGTAACCATGCCACTTCTTGAAAAAAATGATTTTTTACCTGACTACGATTTGCTGCCTGAGGATGATAAGAAAAAGGCAAAATTAATGTACTTAAATTACCCCAACAATCCGACGGGGGCTACGGCAAGCCGTTCTTTTTTTGAAGAAACCGTTACATTTGCGAAAGATCACAAGCTATGTGTTGTCCATGATTTTGCATATGGCGGCATTGGATTTGATGGAGAAAAGCCGCTCAGCTTTCTGCAAGTAGAGGGAGCGAAAGAGACGGGAATAGAAATTTACACATTGTCTAAAACATACAATATGGCAGGGTGGAGAGTAGGGTTTGCAGCAGGGAATTCGTCTGTTATTGAAGCCATTGAGCTTTATCAGGATCATCTGTTTGTCTCCCTGTTTAAAGCCACTCAAGATGCAGCAGCGGAAGCCCTATTAAGCGATCAAACGTGCGTACAGGTGCAAAATGATCGATATGAGAAAAGGCGAAATGTGTGGATTGCTGCCTGCAAAGAAATTGGCTGGGAAGTCAGTGCACCAAAGGGATCATTTTTTGCTTGGTTAAAGGTGCCAGAAGGATATACATCTGAAGCTTTTTCTGACTTATTATTAGAGAAGGCACATGTTGTTGTAGCGCCAGGTAATGGCTTTGGTGCTCACGGGGAAGGATACGTGAGAGTAGGACTTTTAACAAGTGAGGAGCGGTTACAAGAAGCTGCTCAGCGCATCGCTGCTTTGAAGCTGTTTGAAAAAAAGCCATTGACAACATAAAAAAATGGTGCGATAATTCAGGCAATATTTAAGAAAATTGAATATTCTTATCAAGAGTAGGCAGAGGGACTAGCCCAATGAAGCCCGGCAACCGACTTCCATGAAGCACGGTGCTAATTCTTGCAGCAAGCGCTGAGAGATAAGATTCGGATGAATGACACGAAACAACCTCTTTAAGGCGCTCATGAAGCACTTGAAGAGGTTTTTTTATTGAACATATGCATGATGCAATCGAAAGGGGATTCCTAGTGAGTGAATTACTGGCAACATACGTATTAACACATCGAGAGGATGAACAAATAAATCGAAAAGCGGAGCAGATCGCGCTTGGTTTAACAGTTGGATCATGGACGGATTTGCCGCAGCTCAAAAAGGAGCAGCTTCAAAAGCATAAAGGCAGAGTTGAAAAAGTATCAGAAAAGGCTGCTCCAGCCGAAAATGGCCTTTATCAATCAGAGGTGACCATTGCTTATCCTGAGGCAAACTTTTCAGCTGATTTACCAGCTGTTTTCACGACGATTTTTGGAAAGCTTTCACTAGATGGAAAAGTGAAACTAGTCGATATCCAATTTTCTGAAGGATTTAAAAAAAGCCTGCCAGGACCGGTATTTGGAATTGATGGCATACGCAAAAAGGTGGGCGTGTTTGATCGTCCATTATTGATGAGTATTTTTAAAGGCGTGATCGGCCGTGATATGCAGGATTTAAAAGAGCAGCTCCGTTTACAGGCATTAGGCGGGGTTGACCTCATCAAAGACGATGAAATTTTATTTGAAAGTCCATTAGCTCCGTTTGAAGAGCGAATCAAAGAAGGAAAAGAGATTTTAAAAGAAACTTATGAAGAGACAGGACACCGCACGCTGTATGCTGTCAATTTAACGGGCAGAACCTTTGACCTGAAGGATCGAGCGAGAAAGGCCGCTGAACTTGGGGCAGATGCGCTCTTATTCAATGTCTTTGCTTACGGCCTTGATGTCATGCAAAGCTTAGCTGAGGACCCAGATATTCCACTGCCTATTATGGCGCATCCCGCTGTGAGTGGTGCTTTGACATCCTCTCCTGAATATGGATTCTCGCATTCTCTTCTTTTAGGCAAATTAAATCGATATGCTGGTGCTGATTTGAGCCTCTTTCCCTCACCTTATGGGTCGGTTGCACTTCCGAAAAAAGATGCCCTTGGAATCTATGAAGCTTGCGTGAAAGAGGATACGGTTCAAAAAACATTCCCTGTCCCGTCAGCAGGCATTCATCCAGGAATGGTTCCAGTATTAATCAAAGATTTTGGAATTGATCATGTGATAAATGCAGGTGGAGGCATTCACGGACATCCGCGGGGAGCTATCGGCGGAGGGAAGGCATTTCGATCGATCATTGATGCAGTGATACATGAAGAGTCCATCCAAGATAAGGCGGCTTCCTGCCAAGACTTACAAGCGGCACTTGATCTTTGGGGAAGGGTAGCAGAATAATGAAAAAACCAATTGTCTGTTGTGATTTTGATGGAACAATTACAAAAAATGATAATATCATCCGCATCATGAAACAATTTGCACCGAGTGAATGGGTGAAGCTGAAGGATGGTGTCCTGTCAAAGGAAATCACCATTCAAGAAGGTGTCGGGCAGATGTTTCAATTACTGACAAGTGATCAGAAGGATGCCATTCAATCATTTATTTTAGAGGATACAGAGATTCGAGAAGGATTTAAGCAATTTGTGGATGAGGTAAAAAAAGCAGATATTCCTTTCTATGTACTTAGCGGGGGGATGGACTTTTTTGTCTACCCCATCCTCGAAGGCATTGTCGATCGAGACGATATATATTGCAATCATGCATCATTTGAGGAAGATCATATTCAGATTGAATGGCCGCATGCCTGCGATACGCAATGTCAAAATGGCTGCGGATGCTGCAAGCCCTCAATCATTCGAAAGCTGACTCATGAGAATGACTTCATCCTCATGATCGGAGATTCAGTGACCGATGTGGAGGCGGCGAAGCATGCGGATCTTACGTTTGCACGCGACTACTTGCTCAATGAATGTCAAGAACTCGGGCTCGTACATAAGGAGTATGACACATTTATTGATCTACACACGCAATTTGTTCAAATAAAGGAAGTGAAGGAATGGCAGACGCAAAGAGCAAACGCTGGCAGGAACTAGCAGACGTTAAACGGGAACTAGCACAAAGAGACTGGTTTTTCGGAACAAGCGGTAATTTATCGATCAAGGTGTCGGATGATCCAATCACATTTTTGGTGACGGCAAGCGGCAAAGATAAACGAAAAGAAACAAATGAAGATTTTGTGCTAGTGAATGCGGCAGGCCAGCCTCATGATCCGAACGAGCCGCTTAGACCATCAGCTGAAACACTGCTTCACACGTACGTGTATGAACGGACGAAAGCAGGCTGCTGCCTCCATGTCCATACAATCGATAATAATGTGATGTCAGAGCTGTATGGAGATAAGGGAGAGATTCGTTTTAAAGGCAACGAAATCATCAAAGCGCTTGGTTATTGGGAAGAGGATGCAGAAGTATCGATTCCAATTATTGAAAATCCAGCTCATATTCCGCATCTTGCAGAGCAATTTGCAAAACATTTGACTCTAGAGGCGTCATCTGGTGCTGTACTTATTCGCAATCATGGCATCACGGTCTGGGGAAAAACAGCCTTTGAAGCAAAACGAGTATTAGAAGCATATGAATTTTTATTTAGCTATCACTTAAAATTAGCGCTTTATCAACAGCAGCTTGTGAGATAAAAAGGAGGAAAAACATATGGCGACGATTTTGATTCATAACGAAGAGAACACATTACTTGAGAACGAGCAAGAGGTAGCATCATATTTAGAAAACCAAGGGGTCATTTATGAGCATTGGGATATTGAAAAGCTGCCAAACCGTTTATCAGAAAAGTATGATTTAACCGATGAGGAAAAAGACGAGATTTTGACTGTATTCCAAAAGGAAATCAAAAGTATTTCTGAGAAAAGAGGGTACAAAGCGCAGGATGTGATTTCATTATCTGATGCTACACCAAATCTTGATGAGCTGCTCCAAAACTTTAAGCGTGAGCATCATCATACAGATGACGAAGTACGTTTTATTGTAAGCGGGCACGGAATCTTTGCTATTCAAGGCAAGGATGGCGTCTTTTTTGATGTGAGACTGAATCCAGGTGATTTAATTTCTGTGCCGCCAAACATTCGTCATTACTTTACACTTCAAGAGGATCGCAAAGTGGTCGCAGTTCGCATATTTGTCACAACTGAGGGCTGGGTGCCAATTTACGAGGAAGAAACGGTTTAATGTTAGAGCTGATCATTCCGCATGAGGCGGAAGATCAGCTTTTTTTTAGGAAATTAGACATAAAATGAGAAAGAAAACAGTTGATTTTGATCTTCTGCATAGGATAAAATTCTGTTTAATCAATGTGTCAGTCCTGTCCAAATTTGAAGTTTACCCCCAAATTTGATTGGGTAAAAGGTCTTTAGGCTGTAAAAAATTAAATAAAATAAGCATATTTAATTTAATTTACAAATAAAGTATAATTTTGGTGTCGGATCATTTTGAGCATAGACAGTCGAAATCATTGCGGGAGCTGAGATCATGAATATTTATGTAAGGAAAGAACAATTGCTGATGTCCATTGATGAGAAGAGAAAACAAATGGTAGAAGCTGCTCAAGTGGAAGGGTACACTGGTGAGACGACAATTAAATATAGTCAAGAACTGGACAACCTGATGAATGAATATCAGCATCTTCTTTTTCATGAGAAACAATCTGCCCCCTCCTTTCATGATCTTGTGTCTCAAATGAGTCTTCTATCTGTGAACCGTCCCTCTTATTGACATAAAAAACCGGTCTTGCATAAGCAAAACCGGCTGGCATCTTCAGCTAGGATGAGTGAGCAGAAGGAAGCATGATCATGACAGTCGTTCCTTTATTCACTTCACTATGAATATCAATTGTTCCGCCATACATTGAAATGATCCGTTTACACACGACAAGCCCAAGACCTGTGCCTTTTTCCTTCGACGTAATAAAGGGCAGGAAGATGTGTTTTAACATCTCTTCTGGTATGCCTTCACCTGTATCTTTCACTTTAATGATGACATGTTCTTTTTCTGCCTCGATCACAATCTTCAAATGACCGCCGTTTGGCATCGCTTCTAAAGAGTTCTTCGCTACATTTAAAACGACTTGTTTAATATGATCCTTCGTGCAATAAACACCAACATCTTGAATCGTATTGATCTGCAAATCCACTTCAACATTATAAAGGTTCGCCTCAGAGAAAACGATCGGCATAATTTCACTTACAATTTCTTTTACAGAGTTGTTCTGCCATTTTTCTGCCGTTGGTTTTCCTAGTACAAGAAATTCACTGACGATTTGGTTGATCCGTTTAATTTCTTCCTCGATGACAGAAAAATAGAGCTGATCTTCTTCTGAATGATACTTTTTTTGCAAAAGCTGGATAAATCCGCTAATCCCTGTTAATGGGTTGCGAATTTCATGTGCCGTACTTGCTGCGAGGGTTCCGATCAATTCAAGCTTCTGCGCTTCGTTTTGATGACGCTCCTGCTGAGTCTGCCGCCTTAACATGATGTATTGGACAAGTGTGAATAAAATATTTAATAAAATAAAAGCACTGGATAAAGGGATCAGCATCACAGACAGCACTTCACTTGTTGAAGCACGCTGCGGAAAGACCTCCAGCTTCCAGCTGTTTTCATCTAAATATGTAGACACGGTGCTGCCGTTTTCGGATACTGGCTGTGGACCGCTTGTAAACACGACATGTCCATTTTGATTCAGCATCTTAAAATGAAGATCAGGATTCAATACATTCATTATATTTCTTAAATAATCAATTTGAATGGCGGCAACCAGCACATTGGTGACTTCATCGTTTTCATTCAGAACAGGCACACAAATGGAGAGAATCCGCTGTTTAGTAATTCGGCTCACATAGTTGTCTGTGATCACGGTTTGTTTGGTCACTTGAATGCGTTTAAAGTAATCTCTGAATGATAGGTTGATTTTTTCTTTTAACGGGGTGGTGCTTGCTGTTACATTTCCTTTTTTGTCTAGGAGATACAGACCTGAAAAACGAGGTTCTTGTTTATAGATTTTCTCTAGGATGTTTTGTACTTTTTTCGTCTCAAGCGGCTGGTCAAATCCCATGGCAAGGGAAGTTAATCTCGCTTCTGTTTCACTTATTAAATAATTCATTTGGTTTTTGTGAATATTTAACATAAGTGTAGCGGTTTGTTTGTTCTTTAAATCAATTTTTTCAGTTTCTTTCTCGTAGATAAAATAACTAATGATTAGGGTTGGAAGCATGACCAAAATAAGGTAAAGCCTGATCTTCTTCCAAAACCCTTTCAGTATACTCATCATTCATCGCTCCAACGTATTACCTAATAGACTTATTATAGCATTGAACCTATCTTTATTACGATGACTTGTGTGATTTTTAAAAAATTAGGTGATTCGTTCTGGTCTCATTTTCGTGCTAAAGATGGATCAAAATGTTGACATTTTACTTATTGTTTATTAATGTCACATTAGTGGGTTGCATTTCATAAAGGATGATAAAAAATGGAAAATCATAATGTTGAAAAATCTTTGAAATTATTTATTGTATTATCACGTGCCTATCGCTCAATTAATCATCACATGAACAAACATATTGTGAAGCACGGGCTGAATCCAACTGAATTTGCTGTGCTAGAATTGCTGTATCATAAAGGTGATCAGCCGCTTCAGCAAATCGGTGATAAGATTTTGCTTGCAAGCGGCAGCATCACGTATGTGGTCGATAAATTGGAGAAGAAAGAACTCCTCAGTCGCAAGGCTTGTGCAGAAGACCGCAGGGTGACATTTGCGCATATTACCAAGCAGGGACGAGCTTTGCTTGATGACATCTTCCCAGATCATGCGAAAGAAATTCATGAGATGATCAGCGTCCTGAGCGAAGAAGAAAAGGATGCCTGCATTGATATGCTCAAACATGTGGGACTGCGTGCAAAGCATTTATATGATCATCAAGAATAAATAAAAAGGAAGCCGCAGGCTTCCTTTTCAGCGCGCAGGCAATCCTTCGCATTCGGTGTCAGTCCTGCGTGCCGGTGCTCACGAATATCCAATTCGCTCTGCTCCGGTACTCGTCCTTCCTAGACTGCAAAGGTTTTCAATCATGCTGAAAAGAAGACAAAGGACTAAAATAGAAATCATTTTAGCCCTTTGTCAACAATCTGTAAAGGAAGCCGCTGGCTTCCTTTTTTATTTCGCTTTTTTCTCAATCGGTAAAATGAGTACTTCTACACGCCGGTTTTTACTTCTGCCTTCTGCTGTATCATTTGAGGCAATCGGTTTGAATTCGCCGTATCCTTTTGTACTAAAGTTCTCTTGGTTTAGATTGCTGTTTTCAAGAAGAATATTTAAAAAGTTTACAGCACGAATGGCGCTTAAATACCAGTTTGATTCAAATTCTGAATTTCTGATCGGTACATTATCCGTATGTCCGCTAATGACAATGTCACGAGCAGGATTAATGACGAGAAGCTTTGAGATTTCTTTTGCTAACGGGACATCCTGAGAGCGAATAACTGCCCGGCCAGAATCAAAGAAGATACTGTCCTCAATCGTAATGAGAAGTCCTTCATCCGTAAGCTTTGTCTCGAGCTTGGCACCAAGTTTTTTATTTGCAATGAATGAATCGACCTGCTTTTTGACCTTTGTGAGAACCGCTTGGTCCCTAGCCTTTGCTTTGGCTTCTTCATCTTCTTCCTCGGCTGCTTTTTTTGTCTGGTTGCTGTGCTCAGTTTCTTCCGTGCTTTGCATGCTGGATTGATCCATGACACCAGTACCGCCAGTAAAAACTACATTAAAAGACTTAGCCATCTGTTCATATTTTGCCGCATCAATTGAACTAGATGCAAAAAGCACAATGAAGAGGGCGAGAAGAAGCGTTAGAAGATCGGCATAAGGGATAAGCCAAGATTCATCTACATGGTCTTCATGATCATGGTTTTTGCGTTTCCTAGCCATTTTGATTTTCTCCTTCTTCAATGACAAGATTTGCACGTTCTTTTGCTGGTAAGTACATAAGCAGTTTTTGTTCAATGACTTTTGGAGACTGACCTTCAAGAACAGAAAGAATACCTTCGATCATAATCAGACGAAGCTTTACTTCTTCCTTTGATTTACGCTTCAGCTTGTTGGCAAATGGATGCCATAATACATACCCGGTAAAAATCCCAAGAAGTGTCGCGACGAAGGCAGCACTGATCGCATGTCCAAGTGCTTCAATATCTCCCATGTTTGCAAGTGCAGCAATAAGTCCGACAACTGCGCCAAGTACCCCTAGCGTCGGAGCGTATGTACCAGCTTGTGTAAAGATTAATGCGCCTGACTGATGTCGTTCAGACATCGCGTCGACTTCTTCTGTCAAGACGTCTCGAATAAATTCAGCACTTTGGCCGTCAACCGCCATGCTTAAACCGTTCTTTAGAAAATCATCATCGACTTCCTCAAGACTTGCTTCTAATGCCAAAAGACCTTCACGACGTGCAATTTGTGCCCAGTTTGAAAATAGAGGGATCATTTCTTGAATCGTTGGAAGCTGGCTGTCTTTGAAAATTTTGCCGAACAATTTTGGTGTTTTCTTAATTTCACTAGAAGGGAATGCGATGACAACAGCTGCAACCGTCCCCACAATGATGATTAATATAGCCGCCGGGTTGAGAAGAGCAGTTAGACTCACACCTTTCAAAACCATACCGACACCTAGTGCAATAAATGCTAAAATAATACCAATTAACGATGTTTTGTCCATTATCTCACCAAATCCTTTAACTATCTTTTTCTATAGTTAATATCGGTGTCTTCCAGAAGGGTTTTAGTCAGAATATAAAATTAAGACAGTTTCTGTGAAGAATTTTTGACGAAAGCGCTTTCTATCTGCGTAAAAAGAAACTCCCTTTCATATAAAGGGAGTCTCCATTTAATCGTTTTGAGCTGGTTCATCTAAATGAAGCAGCTCTTTTAATTTTTCTTCATACATGATTTTGACAAGATCGTAGCTCCAATTCATCATGTGATTCACCTCTTTTTCTTTTATCGTAAAGGAAAAGAGGCGGGGGAGCGTCGGTGTTCAGATGGAACTTAGACGCCGCAACATGATGGAGATGCATATCATCCTGAAGATGTAGTTATCCTTTTTTTACGACGATTTCGTCATGTTCAACATCCACAGTAAATCCAGAAAGCTGCTCCTCTTCAAGCAAGATCTCCGTCATTTGATCTTCAACGTGCTCTTGGATGGTTCTCCGAAGTGGACGAGCACCAAATGCAGGGTGATATCCAAGCTCTGCGATTTTTTCTTTCGCTTCATTTGTGACATGGACTGTTAAATTCTGCTCTTTTAATTGCTCTGACAGCTCATTGAGCAGAAGATCAACAATCTTCACTAAATCATTTCTGTCTAATGAATCAAACTGAATAATGCTGTCAAAACGGTTCAAGAATTCTGGTTTGAAGTAGCTGCTGAGTGAATCAATGAGTGATTGTTCCTCAATCGCTTCTTCTTGATCAGACTGGAAGCCGACCTTGACCGTTTTATCTGCGCTGCCTGCGTTACTTGTCATAATGATGACTGTATCTTTAAAGCTGACCGTTCTGCCTTGGCTGTCTGTTAAGCGGCCATCTTCCATGATTTGAAGGAAGATGTGCTGTACATCTGGGTGTGCTTTTTCGATTTCATCTAGCAAAATGATGCTGTATGGTTTTCTGCGCACTTTTTCAGTCAGCTGGCCAGCTTCATCATGTCCAACGTAACCAGGAGGAGAACCGATGAGTTTGGACACAGAGTGTTTTTCCATGTACTCACTCATATCTAAACGAATGATCGCATCTCTTGAACCGAATAATTCTTCAGCTAACGTTTTAGACAATTCGGTTTTCCCGACACCTGTTGGTCCAACGAAAAGGAAGGAGCCTGTTGGTCTATGTTTCGATTTTAATCCAGCTCTGCTTCTTTTCACAGCTTTCGCCACTTTGTCAACTGCATGTTCCTGCCCAATCACTCGTGCTTTTAGACGGACGTCAATTTCTTTCATTTTGGTTTGTTCGTCTGCTTGCAGTTTACCGACAGGAATGCCTGTTTTTTGTTCCACAATGGTCTGAATGTCCTCTGCTGTGACGATATGTTCTTTGTCAGTTGTTTTGTTTTGAAGTCTTGCTTCAATGGCTTCTTCTTCATCGCGAAGCTTCGCTGCTTTTTCATATTGTTCTTCTTTTAGCGCAGCTTGTTTTTCTGCGGCAATTTGCGCTAATCGATTTGTCAGCTCATCTTCACTTGCTGCATCAATGGAGAGGTTCGCTTTTGAACCAGCTTCATCCATTAAATCAATGGCTTTATCCGGCAAATGACGGTCTTGAATATACCGCGAAGATAATTGAACGCACGCTTTGATTGCTTCATCTGAATAGGTGACACCATGATAGGCTTCGTATTTATCTTGAATGCCTTTTAAGATGTCGATCGCTTCATCTTGTGTTGGCTCATCTACGATGACGGGCTGGAAGCGCCGTTCGAGTGCAGCATCTTTTTCAATTTGGCGATATTCTTTTAATGTCGTCGCACCTACTAGCTGCAGTTCGCCTCTTGCAAGGGCTGGTTTTAAAATGTTTCCAGCATCCATTGATCCTTCTGCAGAGCCTGCGCCCACAAGAAGGTGGATTTCATCTACAAATAAGATGATATTTTTACGGCTTTGCAGTTCTTTAATTAACTGCTTCATTCTTTCCTCAAATTGACCGCGTACACCTGTGTTTGCGACAAGTGAGGAGACATCTAATAAATAGATTTGTTTGTTCTTTAATTTATTTGGCACATCGCCGCTCGCAATTTTCAGCGCGAGTCCTTCTGCGATCGCTGTTTTCCCAACACCTGGTTCACCAATAAGAACAGGATTATTTTTATTTCTTCTATTTAAAATCTCAATGACTCTTGCGACTTCTTCATCACGGCCAATGACTGGATCAATTAAACCAGCATTTGCTCCATCTGTTAAGTTGCGGCCAAGCTCATCGAGTAAGCCCTTTTGCTTTGGCTGCTCCCCGTTTGGGGCATGTCCTGCTGCCTGAGAGAAGAATGAACTTCCTCCAAACAGCTGAGGTTCCATTTTCATTTTTGACTGCTCCATCAAAGAGGTATAGCAGTCTTCACATAAAACCATTTGGCTCCGGGACGAATTCACTTGCATATTCAGGCGAATAGTTGCTTCATTTACTTGACAATGTTGACAACGCATTTGCCATAACCTCCTTAAAATAAAGTTTGACTTTATTTGACCAATGAATGTTAAAGAAAATGGTCTGTTGTTTGACCATCTTTGACTATAGTATACTCTGACCTATTTTGACTTTCAACTGTTTTGCTCAAAGACGATAAAAAATCCTTTTTTGCATTTAATCATGGTTTGTCCTTCTTTTCAAGGAACTTGTCTCATAGGATAAAAAAGAGACAATCGAAAGTGATGGGTGCGGAGGGGTCACATGAAACGTTCAAATGAATCCGCTTTTCAGCTTGCCTTTGTATATGTAGGAACAGTGGTTGGAGCTGGGTTTGCGACAGGAAAAGAAATCGTAGAATTTTTTGTTCGTTTTGGCTGGATTGGACTATTAGGAATCCTGATTAGCGGCGTTATTTTTACTGGTCTAGGTGCAAAAATGATGCTGATTTCGAAACGAATCGAAGCAGAGTCTTATCAAGATATGAATCGTTTTTTATTTGGCACAGCTGCGAGTCGTTATATTAATATTATAATGTTTTTTATTTTACTTGGTGTCACCTCAGTCATGATTTCAGGCGCAGGGGCTATTTTTGAAGAACAGCTTGGTATATCGAAGGAGTATGGGATCTTTTTGACGATCATTCTGAGCGTCATTGTACTCTTTAAAGGTTCAAAAGGGCTATTTGGAGTCAACGTCCTTGTCGTTCCAATGCTGATTTTCTTTTCAATGATCGTGTTTCTTGATTCATTTGTGTTTAGCAGCAGTGAAAGTTATGTTCTTGCGCTGCAAATGGGTGAGGGCGAGTGGATATTATCAGCAGTGTCATATGGTGCCTTTAATTTAGCACTGTCACAGGCAGTGTTAGTACCCGTTGCAAATGAAATGACCTCTGAAGCAGTCATTAAAAAGGGAGCGGTGCTTGGGGGCGTCATGCTGACACTCATTTTGCTTGCTTGCTTTTTATCTCTTTCTTCATTAGATATGCTGGAGGCGTTTGATATCCCAATGGCCCAGGTAGTGTATCAAGTCGCAAACTCCATTCATCTCATTTATTTATTTGTCATCTTCGGCGAAGTTTTTACATCCGTCATAGGCAATTTATACGGGCTGGAGAGACAAGTGAGGGCATATATCCGAATAAACAGCATCTTTACGATATCCCTTATTCTCATATGCTGCTATGTGATTAGTAAAATTGGTTACGGTACACTGATTTCAACGGTTTATCCGGTTTTTGGCTATGTCAGCATCTTTTTTATCCTCTTTCTTTGTCTAAAAAAAGTGCCTGCACCGCTAGATAAGTAAAGAAAGGATAGCCTGTATGAAAAATATGTGGTACACTATCCTCTGTGAAAATTGAACAAAAATCCGTGAAGACGGGAGAGGTTCTAGCAAAACCCTCTATAAAAAACTAAGGACTTGCCGTATCCTTGGATGTGGCATTTTTTATTTTTTATGGCTGGGACACCTCATACACATGTAAAGGTGTCTTTTCTTTTGAGAAAAATAGGGGTTTTTTAGGAGCCTTTCAGATGCAGTGTTGTACGGTTGTACTTATCTGCAAAAGGAGGAGAACAGAAAATGAAAAATGAAAAAGCAGTCGTTGTCTTTAGCGGGGGACAGGACAGTACGACATGTTTATTATGGGCACTGCAACAATTTGAAGAGGTAGAAACAGTGACCTTTCATTATAATCAGCGTCATCAAGAAGAAATTGATGTCGCCAAAAGAATTGCTGACAAATTAGGTGTGAAGAATCATCTATTAGATATGTCTCTTTTGAATCAGCTCGCACCTAATGCTCTAACAAGAGATGACATTGATATTGAGGAAAAAGAAGGCGAGCTTCCTTCCACATTTGTGCCAGGAAGAAACTTAGTGTTCTTATCCTTTGCCTCTATTCTTGCGTATCAAATCGGAGCAAGACATATTATCACAGGAGTTTGCGAGACTGACTTTAGCGGCTATCCAGATTGCCGTGACGAGTTTGTGAAATCTTGCAACGTCACAGTGAATTTAGCAATGGAAAAACCATTTGTGATTCATACACCACTGATGTGGCTGAATAAAGCAGAAACATGGAAGCTGGCAGATGAACTCAATGCGCTGGATTTTGTGAAAAATGAAACGCTCACTTGCTATAACGGCATCATCTCTGATGGCTGCGGGGAATGTCCTGCATGTAAGCTGCGAAAAAACGGCTATGACACTTATATGGAAATGAAGGAGGCAAAATAAATGCTTTCTCAAATCTATCCACAAACCAATCATCCATTTTCATTTGAATTAAACAAAGACATGCATGTATCAGCTGCCCATTTCATTCCGCGAGAAGATGCAGGCGCATGCAGCCGTGTTCATGGTCATACGTACACCATTAATATCACGATTGCGGGAGACGACCTAGATGACTCGGGTTTTCTTGTCAATTTCAGTACATTGAAGAAGCTCATTCATGGGCAGTACGATCACACGCTGCTTAATGATCATGAAGAATTCTCATCAAACGATCCATACGCGATGCCAACCACTGAGGTGGTGGCAAAGACTGTACATGACAAAGTCGCAGCGTATTTATCAACTTTAGCGAACAAGCCGACATGTGTTCAGGTATTTGTCAGAGAGACACCAACAAGCTACTGCATTTACCGTCCGAAACGAGTTGAGATCAATGGCTAAAGCGATTCCTGTATTAGAAATCTTTGGTCCGACTATTCAAGGAGAAGGAATGGTGATTGGACAAAAAACAATGTTTGTCAGAACGGCTGGCTGTGACTACTCTTGCAGCTGGTGTGATTCCTCCTTTACATGGGATGGCTCAGCAAAGCATGACATTCAGTGGCTTGAGGCAGAAGACATTGTCAATGAATTAAAAAGAATAGGCGGACAGGCTTTTTCTCATGTCACCATTTCAGGAGGAAATCCGGCGCTTTTAAAACAAATGGAATCCCTCATTGATTTGCTGCATGAAGAGGGGGTTGATACAGCGCTTGAAACACAAGGGACGATGTATCAGGAATGGTTTTTGAAAATTGATGATTTAACCATTTCTCCTAAGCCGCCAAGCTCGAATATGAAAACAGATTTTACGAAACTAACACGTATCATAGATGAGCTGAAAAACGGAAATAGATTGCATCATGCTAGCCTGAAGGTCGTGATCTTTGACGATCGTGATCTAGCCTATGCGAAGGATGTTCATGCGAAATACCCTGAGCTTCCGTTTTATTTGCAGGTAGGAAATGATGACACGACAACAGCTGATGATACGTATTTATTGACGCATTTATTAAAGAAATATGAAGCGCTCGTAGATCAAGTCGCGCAAGATCCAGACTTAAACCGCGTAAGAGTGCTGCCGCAGCTGCACACGTTATTGTGGGGAAATAAACGAGGCGTATAGAAAGGAAGAGATGACATGACGACAAGAAAACCAGAAGAATTAGAAGGTGTCACGTTACTAGGAAACCAAGGAACCAATTATTTATTTGATTATGCACCACAAGTGCTTGAAACGTTCCCAAATAAGCATACAAATAGAGATTACTTTGTGAAATTCAACTGCCCGGAATTTACATCACTTTGTCCGCAAACAGGACAGCCGGATTTTGCGACCGTTTATATCAGCTATATTCCAAATGAAATCATGGTCGAAAGTAAATCGCTAAAATTATATTTGTTCAGTTTCCGTAACCATGGTGACTTCCATGAGGATTGTATGAACATTATTATGAACGACCTAATTGAATTGATGGACCCAAGGTATATTGAAGTTTGGGGCAAATTTACGCCAAGAGGCGGAATTTCAATTGACCCGTATACGAACTACGGAAAACCTGGGACTAAGTATGAAGAAATGGCATCATATCGTATGATGAACCATGATATGTATCCAGAAACGATTGATAATCGCTAATAAATAGGAAAAGACATGCAGAATGCATGTCTTTTTTGTTGAGATTGAAGCGAATCGATTATAAAAAAAGAGAAGAGTCATGTCACTCTTCTCATACGAATGGGAATAGAACTTGCTAGGACGGCTGGGGGCTACCAGCTCGTAAACATATTATACATGACAGAACGTATGTTTGTAAAGAGGAATCATGCTTTTTTTGCTTAACTCATTTGATGTACGATAAAATAGAGGCAATGAATGATAAACGGAGGCGTTTGAGTTGGTAAACAAAGAAGAGCGGGCAGAGCAGCTGCTAATGGATCTAAGGGAAGAGCTTCAAATGCTCGAACATCAAAACAAAGAACGGTATAAATGGAGTGCCTCTACATTGCTTGGAGTGATTGCCCTCTTAATTGATAAAGGAGTAATCACACCCGAGGAAGTCGAGATGTACAAGACGAAGGCGGAAATGCAAACCTTTCATACGCAAAAAGACTGATCCCCTCTTTACATGGTATCAGTCTTTTTCATATGTGATTGTCAAAATAGAGCAAAGTTGTCAAACGAGCCAAATTTGCTTTATATATACGTATGTACCGATCGTCTGAATTGAGGATTGCAAATTAATGTACGGAGTCTTTGATGATTTTATAGTTTTTATGATTAACGACTGTTAGTGAGTCCAGTTCTAAATCTCTATAGTTGTCCATAATGGTGACGTCCACAATGACAGAGTTTTCATTCACTTTTTCAACTACACCTGTTAAACCATTTCTAAATTCGATCACATTTCCAATTTTTGCAATCTTCAACCGATCCCTCTCCTTTAAAAACAGATTTCATTCCCTATTAAAAAGTATTTTGCAATATTTTCATACCAATGTAAAGGATAAAGACGTTTTTGTTTTGTTTTCGTTGTATGCTTTTCTAACGAATGGTATATTTAATATTTGATCATGGCTGAAAAGGAGCGGTTTTTTTGACTGAAGAACAAATCCTCACAATAATCGAATCTTTACGGAATGGGACGGAAAAACAAGTGACCATCCAAAAAGATGATTTTTTAACGTTTCGTTCTGTTTTGGTGAATCAAGATGATTTTAAACATTTTCGCGGGATCGCCAAACATGGTGGAGATGTTATTTTTGAATATCTTACAGAAGCAAGAAGCTAAAGCTTTTTCTCATTGATGAGAGAAAGCTTTTTTATTTTCGTTCTTTTGTCACACTTCAAACCACTCTGATACATATGAAAAGAAAATGTAATAACCCATAATCAGGAGCATAAGGATGATGATAGGTGAAAAAGGGACCTTTTTAAGCGCTAACAATTCCATTTTATGTGCGCTCAACTAGGACATGCCATTTAATGACGGAATTTGGACAGGCATGTAAATCTTTGTGCGTGAAAATAGAATGAGCTCTTGTTAGAGTGGACAAGTATCTTACAGCCTACTTTTGATTAAAGGAGGAAAAAGGCGAATGATTAAAATTCATACAGCTCTTTTTGTCATCCTTATGCTCGTTGCAGCAATGAAGATGGACAATATACAAGAGCAGCAAGGCACATTAAGTCACGAACTTTCACAAGCACCTGTTAAACATCAGCTTTCATATATAGATCAAGATCACGATCAAGTCATCCCGGCATTTTCTGAGGAGAAGCGTCAGCCAAAAGTGAAAATGCTAAGTACGTCAACAGAAGAAAAGTCTTCAAAACCGAAGCAAAAGAAAAAAGTAAAATCTGAATCGACGAATAAGGCAAGCGGCAAACAGTATTCTAATGAAGAAATGGACTTGCTTTCTCGATTGGTACATGCTGAAGCGAAAGGTGAATCTTACGAAGGGAAAAAAGCGGTGGCAAGCGTTGTCTTAAACAGGGTGGAGCATCGTTCTTTTCCTGACAGTGTTAAAGGTGTGATTTATCAGCGAAATGCTTTCCAGCCAGTATCAAACGGAAGTATTCATGATAAGGCAGATCAAGATTCCATTAAAGCGGTGAAGCAGGTAGTAAAAGAGCATGACAGAACAACAAAGGCTATTTATTTTTATAATCCAAAAACGGCAACAGATCACTGGATTCGTTCCCGCAAAATTGTAGAACGCATCGGACGTCACGTATTTGCCGTATAAAGAAAAAGAGCGATCAATGAGATTGCTCTTTTTTTGTCTTCAATTATTAAAATATTTTTTGGACTTGTCTCATAGAATGTGAAAAGAATTTGCTTTAGACAAGGGGAGGCTACATGAATCGATTTGTAAAAGGGGTCATTCTGCTATCTGTCGCAGCTTTTATTGCGGAGTGTATAGAGTTTTTAGTCAATATGATTTTAGCGAGAGAGCTTGGAGAACATGGAATGGGTTTGTATATGAGTATCCTTCCAATCATCATGCTTGTCCTTGTGATCGCCAGCTTAGAGCTGCCAGTCTCCATTTCTAAATTCATTGCAGAATCACATGAGCGTCTCCACAAAAGTATGCTCCGTCATGCCTTTAAAATGACGCTTGTGGTGACAAGTACAACAACAGCTATAGCAGCCATTGTACTGCCTTTCATTCCAGTGTTCCAGTCGTATCATCCGCTGATGAAAGGCTTGGTGCTGTCACTTATCCCGATTATTGCCTTTACCTCCATTGCCCGCGGCTATTTTATGGGTAAGCAGCAAATGGGCAGAATCGCTCTAGCCAATATGCTGAAGAAAACGATCCAGCTCATCTGCTTGTTTTTGTTTTTTCATTGGTATTCGTTTGATATTGAAACAGCAGTACTCATCGCCATTGGTGTCATTGTTGCGAGTGATCTTGTCGTCTTTATTTATTTATACTCCCAATACGTCATGGCGAAAAATGCTGTGAATGTCAGGTCTGTTGAATTAAGAGGGATTGATGTGCGAAAGCGCCTATTAGCCGTTTCCATTCCGACAACGGGCATGCGCATCTTTCATGCGATCGCCAATGCGGTTGAACCATTTTTAATCAAAGGAGCGCTCGTTGCAGCAGGCATTTCTGGAACACTTGCTGTTGATCATTACGGCATGCTGGCTGGTGTCGCAATGTCGATCGGTTTTTTCCCAGCGTTTATCGCTCATTCCATCATGATTGTGATGATTCCGAGTGTCTCTGAAGCCTATGCTTTAGGCCAGTATGATCTTGTGAAAAAACGTGTCAGACAGGCGATTCTCATAACGTTTGGATACGGGGTGCCGGCAGTGATGGTGATGTATTATTTTGCTTACCCGCTCACACAGCTCTTTTTTGATTCACCGCAAGCTGCTGTCTATTTACAGCTGCTTTGGCCATACTTTCTATGCCATTTGTTTGTGATGCCATTTCAGGCGTGTTTAATCGGTATGGGGCTCATCAAAGATGTGTTCCTACATAATATATGGGTGCATGTCGTCTCGTTTTCTATGGTGTATTTCCTCGGTTCAATTGAAAGCTTGAATATGATGGGGGTCATTTTAGGGATGAACACAGGCATGCTGCTTTTGACCGCACTGCATTATGCGACCATTTGTAAGGAGCTCGGCGTTTCAATGTTCCTTACATTGAAAAAAGCTTGAATGTCATCATCATCGAGCGGGCAAGCTATAAGAAAACTGGGAAGGAAGATCATGATGAATCGTAAAAATCTACCCGCCAGTCTTCTGATGATGACCCTGCTGTTATTTCTAATGAGCGCAGCAGCAGAAGCAAAAGAGCCCGTAATGGCGCCAAGAATAGAGGCCCCAACATTAACTGGTGAAACGCAGATGGTTCCCGCAAAAGGAAAAAAGACCATTTTGCATTTTTGGACAACATGGTGCCCGTCTTGCAAAATGGAACTGCCTGCATTTGAGCAAATCGTGAAAGAAAATCAGAGTGATGTTGACATATTGACCGTGAATTTACTAGGTGCTGAACAAAGTAAACATGCTGTTGCCCAATTTGTGAAAGACAGAAGGTTTACATTCCCGATCCTACTAGATGAACACGGAGAAATGATGAAGAAATATCAAATCATCACCATCCCAACGACCTTTTTGATTAATGAAAAAGGAGAAGTGGTGAAAAATCATGTAGGTCCACTGACGAAAAAACAAATCAAAGAGTGGACAAATTCGTAGAACAAATCCTTTCTGTGAAAGAACCAATTCTGTTGGTTCTTTTTTGTGTTCATTTGCTTTTCATCTGAATACACTGTGCTCAGAAGAAGACGGAACGGTCTATATCAATAATGATAATTATTATCAAAAAGAAATTATAATAATTATTAATTGAAAATTGTTCAGAACCTGTTATAATGAGTTACAGACCAATAAAAAGCTTGAAATAGCAGAAAATATAGATGGAAAAAGAAACGGGCAACGATTGATAATATGAAAATGATTATCAATTAGAGAGGAGAAAACAATCATGAATGAGAATACAGCACTTTATCAAACGACAAATCAAAAGGAATCGAAATGGTCCTTACATAAATGGGCACAGCACGGAGAATTAATTGCAGCAGGTATCTCGGGGATTCTCATTTTAATTGGATGGATTCTAAAGGATCAGAGCATGTGGAGCATTCCTCTTTTCATCCTAGCATTTGTCATTGGAGGTTTTGCAAAGGCGAAGGAAGGAATTGAAGAAACGATTTCGTCAAAGACCTTGAATGTGGAACTTTTAATGATTTTCGCAGCAATAGGCTCAGCTCTGATCGGCTACTGGGCAGAAGGCGCTATCTTAATTTTTATTTTCTCACTGAGTGGTGCGCTTGAAACGTATACGTCAAATAAAAGCAAGAAAGATTTAACAGCATTAATGAGCATTGCACCAGATGAAGCAACTTTAATTGAAGAAGATGGTACGACCATTCAAATCGCCGCTTCATCATTGACACCAGGTGACCGTATTATGATCAAAGCTGGGGAACGCATTGCAGCAGATGGTGTGATTATAAGCGGGAGAACAAGTGTGGATGAATCTGCACTCACAGGCGAATCTGTTCCACAGGAAAAAGGGCAGGGCGAAGACGTATTTGCAGGGACAGTGAACTTAAATGGTTCTTTAACAGTGGAAGTCACTAAACATAATGAAGAAACGCTTTTCCATAAAATTATTAAACTTGTCGAATCCGCTCAAGAAAGTGTTTCGCCAAGCCAAGCATTTATCGAAAAATTCGAAGGCGCCTATGTAAAAGGTGTGCTGATCACCGTCGCAATTTTAATGGTTCTGCCTCATTTTGTACTCGGCTGGAGCATGAGTGAAACCTTCTACCGGGCAATGGTGTTTATGGTCGTTGCTTCACCTTGTGCTCTTGTTGCATCCATTATGCCAGCCGCACTGTCACTGATTTCGAATGGCGCAAGAAATGGGATGCTTGTCAAAGGAAGTGTCTTTTTAGAAAAACTAGGCACAAGCAGTATGATTGCTTTTGATAAAACGGGGACGATTACAAGCGGGAAGCCAGCCGTAGAACAAGTTGTCATGACGAAAGGGCAGGATGAATCAGCTTTTTATCAGGCACTCTATCAAATTGAGAGTCAATCAAACCACCCATTAGCGAAAGCAATTTCTGATATGGCAAAAGAGCACCAAACAGAAAGATCAGTCCATGTCACCATTGAAGAAACCTCTGGATTTGGTGTGAAAGCACAATTAAATGGAGAAACGTGGCGGATTGGGAAGAAAGACTTTGCTGGTAAGGCGTCAATCGACCGCGAGATTGAAGAGACAGGTGATGATCTTTCAGCGCAAGGATACACAGTGGTCTACGTTCAAAAGGGTGAACAAGTCGTTGGCTGCCTTGGTCTTAAGGATCAAATCAGACCTGAAGCCAAAAAAATGATTCAAGAACTAAATGATTTAGGCATCCAAACCGTCATGCTGACAGGAGATCAGCAAAAAACGGCTGAAGCCATTGCACAGGAAGCCGGTATCCAAACCGTAGTGGCTGAATGTCTTCCAGATGAAAAGGTACATGAGGTCAATCAATTAAAAAAACAAGGTAATTCAATCATCATGGTAGGAGACGGAATCAATGATGCACCAGCGCTCGCCACAGCAGATGTTGGGGTTGCAATGGGCGGAGGCACAGACGTTGCCTTAGAAACAGCAGATCTCATCTTAATGAAGAATAATTTAAATAACCTCACAAAAATGATCCGTCTTTCAAGAAAAATGAATCGAATCATTAAGCAAAATATTATTTTCTCACTAACGGTGATCTGTCTGTTAATTTGTGCGAATTTCTTACAACTGCTCGATCTGCCATTTGGCGTCATTGGGCATGAAGGAAGTACGATTTTGGTCATTTTAAATGGTCTGCGTCTGCTTCGTGCATCTTAAATCAATCATCAGGGCGCACTGGTTACATGCCAGTGCGCTTTTGTGCGAAATACAGCAAAAACTGATACAATAGACCAGTAGTAAAACGTGTGAGGAGGATCATGATGAACCGAATGAAGAACTTGTCTTCTTGGCTTAAGAAAGAAGACATTCAAGGTGCATTTATACATACAAAGGAAAATGTGTTTTATCTATCTGGATACTTCACAGAGCCGCATGAAAGAGTGATGGGGCTGTTTGTGTTCCAAGAGGCAGAACCATTTTTTATTTTGCCTAAAATGGAAGTTGAGCAGGCAAAAAATGCAGGATGGTCCGGCGATATCATTGGATATGAAGATCATGAGAATCCATTTGATTTCATTCAATCAGCGATAGAAAAACGAGGTGTTCAAGCGGCACGTCTTGCGATTGAAAAAGAATCGATTCCGCTTCAAAGAGCAGAACAACTCCAAGCTGTCACCGGTGCAGAAACTTTCGTCCGGGCTGAAGAAAAGCTCAATCAGCTCAGACTGATTAAGGATGAATCTGAAATTGCTACACTGAAAAAAGCGGCTGAATTGGCAGATGAAGGTGTGAAAATTGGGGTTAACGCCTTAAAAGAAGGAATTACAGAAACAGAAGTGCTCGCTGTCATTGAATATGAACTAAAGAAAAAAGGCATTCAAGGCATGTCCTTTTCCACCATGGTTCTCTTTGGTGAAAAATCAGGCGAACCTCATGGAAATCCGGGGCAGGCAGCCTTAAAAAAAGGCGATTTTGTATTATTTGACCTTGGCGTCATTGTAGATGGTTATTGTTCAGACATTACAAGAACATTCATTTATCAGGAAGCTTCTGAAAAGCAAAAGGACATCTATCAAACCGTCTTAAATGCAGAAATGGCAGCACTTGAAATGAGTAAGCCAGGCGTGAGAATCGGTGATCTTGATTTAAAAGCTCGCGGACTGATCACAGAAGCAGGGTATGGTGAATATTTCCCTCATCGTCTTGGACATGGATTAGGGGTTTCTGTTCATGAATTTCCTTCTATGAGTCAGGCAAATGACGACCTTCTGCAAGAAGGTATGGTGTATACGATTGAACCAGGAATTTATGTGCCAGGAGTCGGCGGCGTAAGAATTGAAGATGATGTTCTCATTACGGCAGATGGTCCAGTCACCTTAACCAATTATCCGAAAGAGCTGACGATCATCAAGTAATGAAAAAAATCACGATGAACGTCCAGGTCTTGGAAGCGTCATCGTGATTTTTTATCACTCGTCTCGATCCTTATCAACAAAAAAATCATCAATTGATTGAAACGGTTTGATTTTATGTTCTTTTCCTAAAGGATGTAGTGCAAAACGAGCAGAAAACAAAACAGTCATACATAATATAATCCATATGATGAAACCCATCTTGAATTCCCCTTTCCATCCAGTGATTTGTTCAGCTCACATACATCTTAAAGTATGAAACGCTTACCATATCAAGAGAAAGTAGGAGAAAAAATGGCAAACATAAGGGAGATTGCGAAAAGAGCGGGCGTATCTGTGACAACCGTATCACGTGTGTTGAATGAGCATCCTTATGTTAAAGAAGAAAAAAGAGAACGTGTTCTACAAGCGATGGAAGATCTCAAGTATACGAGAAACATTCAGGCGGTCCATTTAGCGAAGGGCTATTCGAATATGCTTGGCGTTGTCCTTCCAAACATTGAACACTCTTATTTCAGCACACTCGTCACAGGTATTGCAGAGAAAGCACAGGCGCGCGGTATGCATTTTGCTTTATTTCAAACAGGATATGACCCATTAAAAGAAAAAGAAGCGTTGATGAGTTTAAAAGAACGCCGTGTGGACGGTTTAATATTTTGTTCAAATGCGTTAAGTGATAGGCACATTTTAAAGTGGCAGGAATCAGGACCGATTATATTTTGTCATCCTGCGCCGCACGATCAATGCTCAACCGTGTCGATTGCGCATGATCAAGCATTTAAGGAAGGTCTGCATCATTTGGCGGCATGCGGCCATCAACGAATTGCGATCGTTCTCGCCAGAACAGAAGGAGCGAATAGCGAGTCGCGCCTTCAGGCTTATCAAGACATGATGCAATCGCTCGGGCAGACCATTGATGAGGAATGGATCATCGAAGGGAAGTTATCCCTGTTTGATGGGAAGCAATTATTTGCAGAATGGCAGGAAATGAAAAATCGTCCTACAGCTTTATTCATCACAAATGACGAAGTTTCTGCAGGTTTTTTATTAGAGGCCAAGCGTCATGACATAAAAGTAGGAGAATCACCAGCCATACTCAGCTTTCAAAATAACCAATTGAGTGAGGCCTTAGGAATTTCCAGCATTCATATTCCCCTCAAACAAATGGGGCAGGAAGCGTTTGACTTGTTCGACCGGGCATTAAAGGGAGAGGAATCAGAAAAAAGAATGCTGCCATTTCGCCTGATTGAACGAACAACAACCGTTTTGAAAAACAATCGTTGACGCACGTTTCATCTGTTTTGTACGATAAGAGGGATTGAATAAGAAGGAGGTGGGGATGTTCATGGAATCCTTCACCGTTGATAAAGCGTTAAATAATAATGTCATCATCGCAAGACACCCTTCTTTGGGCGAAGTGGTTCTGATTGGGAAAGGGATCGGCTTCGGGAAAAAATCGGGGGATCATCTCGATCAAGACGTGTTTGAAAAGATGTTTGTGTTAAAAAACACGAAGGAACAAACAGAATATAAACAACTGCTTCATCATATTGATGAGAACATGATCGAGCTTGCCAATGACATCATTTATCATATACGAAAAAAAATGGGGCAGCGCTTGAATGAACATATTCATGTTGCACTGACTGATCATATTGCGTTTAGTTTTAAGCGGGTGCAGCAAGGCTATGATATCACGAACCCTTTTATGCTTGAGACGCAATCGTTATATCCAAAAGAATACGAGGTCGCAAAGGAAGTCGTTGAACTGATTAACGAGCGGCCAGATGTCGAAACAAAGCTGCCAGAAGGTGAAATTGGCTTTATAGCGCTCCATATTCATTCAGCTTTGACGAATCGGCCTTTATCTGAGGTGAACCGTCATTCGCAGCTTATTACGCAAATGGTCCAAGTCATCGAAGATTCATTTCATATGAAAGTAGACAGAGAAAGTATTCATTATTTACGCTTATTACGCCATATTACGTTTTCAATTGAGCGTATAAAACGGGGAGAATCATTAGAGGAGCCAGAAAAATTGCTTCATCTATTGAAAAATGAATATCCTTTATGCTACAATACTGCTTGGAAAATGATCAAAATTTTGCAGCATGCATTGAAAAAGCCTGTACAGGATGCTGAGGCCGTCTACCTGACACTTCATCTGTACAGATTGACAAATAAAATTTCATAGTTTACTTGAAACGTGTAACTGATTCGATCAGGCATGAGTGACTTAAGGTAAATACAGGATAAGATCCTGTTATTTGCGCAACCTTATATCACCATGCCTTTTTTTGCGTTTGAAAGTGAAATGTAAACGGTTAATTATGAAATGTACGTCAGGGAGCAGCCCGAATGTATGTTGTAAGCGAAAATAAAAGGAGGTTCAACCAGTGTTTAAATCACTTTTTGGTGTGTTGCAAAAAATTGGACGAGCACTCATGCTTCCAGTTGCGATCCTTCCTGCTGCCGGTATTTTACTTGCACTTGGGAATGCGATGCAAAATCCGCAGCTGATTGATGTAGCTCAATTTTTAAGCAATGATACGATTCAGCTTGTTGCAAGTGTCATGGAGAATGCGGGGAACATCGTCTTCTCGAATCTTCCGCTTTTATTTGCTGTAGGGGTTGCCATCGGTCTTGCCAATGGAGACGGAGTGGCAGGGATTGCCGCTATCATCGGTTACCTTGTCATGAACGTAACGATGAGTGCCGTATTAATGGCCAACGGATCTATTCCATCCGATTCAATCAAATTGGCTAAGTTCTTTAAGGAAAGCCATCCAGCATATGTGAATATGCTCGGCATACCGACCTTGTCTACCGGCGTTTTTGGCGGGATTATTGTCGGGGTATTAGCGGCTTATATGTTTAATAAATTTTACAAAATTGAGCTCCCGCAATATCTTGGCTTCTTTGCTGGTAAGCGTTTTGTTCCAATCGTCACTTCTATTTCAGCACTTATTTTAGGGCTTTTAATGCTAGTCATTTGGCCGCCAATCCAAGGTGCACTGAACTCATTTTCAACAGGACTGCTTGCAGCAAATGAGCCGCTGGCTGCCTTTGTATTCGGTGTCATTGAACGCTCATTAATTCCGTTTGGTCTGCACCACATATTCTATGCACCATTCTGGTATGAATTTTTTAGCTATAAGAGCTTATCAGGAGATATTATCCGTGGTGACCAGCGTATCTTCATGGCGCAAATCAAAGATGGTGTTCAGCTGACAGCTGGTACATTCATGACAGGGAAATATCCATTCATGATGTTCGGTCTTCCAGCAGCAGCTCTTGCGATTTACCATGAAGCAAAACCAAAGAATAAAAAGCTAGTAGCAGGAATTATGGGATCAGCGGCCCTTACTTCTTTCCTAACAGGGATCACTGAACCACTTGAATTCTCATTCTTGTTTGTTGCACCGATATTATTTGCGATTCACTGTGTATTTGCTGGATTATCCTTTATGATAATGGATATTCTAAACGTGAAAATCGGGATGACCTTCTCAGGAGGGTTAATCGACTTCTTCCTATTTGGTATCCTGCCGAATAGAACCGCTTGGTGGCTTGTCATTCCAGTAGGTCTCGTACTTGCAGTCATTTACTACTTCGGATTTAGATTCGCTATTCGCAAATTTAATCTGAAAACGCCAGGCCGCGAGGATGAAGCAGCAGACGGAGCAAGTGAGGCGAAGTCTGAAAAAGGTAATGACTTGCCTTATGAAATCCTTGAAGCAATGGGTGATCAAGAAAACATTAAGCACCTTGATGCTTGTATTACGCGTTTACGTGTCACTGTTAATGATCAGAAGAAAGTGGACAAAGACCGCTTGAAAAAGCTTGGCGCTTCAGGTGTTCTCGAAGTAGGGAACAACATCCAGGCAATCTTCGGTCCGCGCTCTGATAATTTAAAAACACAAATGCAAGATATCATTGCAGGCCGCACGCCTCGTCCAGCGAAAGACCCTTCTGCAAAAGAAGAAGTCAGCCAGCAGGTCGAAGAAGTCATTGCAAAGCCGCTTCAAAATGAACAAGGTGAAGAAATTTTTGCTTCACCAATTACAGGGGAGCTTCATCCAATTACAGATGTACCAGATCAAGTATTCTCAGGGAAAATGATGGGTGACGGTTTCGCTATCTTGCCAACAGATGGAACGGTGGTTTCTCCGGTAAGAGGGAAGATTTTAAATGTGTTCCCAACGAAACACGCTATTGGCCTGCAATCTGATGGTGGACTTGAAATTTTGATCCACTTCGGAATTGATACGGTCGGTCTCAAAGGAGAAGGATTTGAAGCATTTGTACAAGAGGGAGATCAAGTAGAAATCGGTCAAAAACTTTTAGAGGTTGATATTGATAAAATTAAGACTGAAGTACCATCTTTGATGACACCAATTGTATTTACCAACTTAAGTGAAGGACAATTTATTGACCTTCAAGAATCCGGTGAAATCAAAGCTGGACAAGAAAACATCATGAAAATTTCAAAATAATTTTCATAACTGCCGTTCTTGTTAGATGACAAGCTCGGCAGTATGATATAATATTGTGGATGTATTAATTGTATAAAAAGGAGATTGATAAAAATGGCTCAACAAACATTCAAAGTAACTGCAGATTCTGGAATTCACGCACGTCCTGCAACAGTTCTTGTACAAACTGCTAGTAAATATGATGCTGATATCAACTTAGAATATAATGGTAAAACAGTGAACCTGAAATCTATTATGGGTGTAATGTCTCTAGGAATTGCGAAAGGTGCTACAATCACAATCTCTGCTTCTGGTTCTGATGAAAATGATGCACTTGCTGCGCTTAAAGACACAATGAAAAGTGAAGGCCTAGGCGAGTAATGCAACAACTGAAAGGAATCGGTGCTTCAGCAGGCGTTGCGATTGCAAAAGCATATCGTCTGGAAGAACCAGATTTAACAGTTCACCAAAAAGACATCAACGATCCAGAGACAGAAGTGAAGCGTTTTGAAGAAGCAATTCATGTTTCTAAACAAGAACTTGAAGCAATTAAAGAACATGCGCTAAAAGAGCTTGGCCAAGACAAAGCAGATATCTTTTCTGCCCACCTTCTTGTGTTAAGTGATCCTGAACTGCTAAGCCCAGTAAAGGATAAAATCAAATCTGATAAAGTAAATGCTGAATTTGCTTTAAAAGAAACAGCGACAATGTTTGTCACAATGTTCGAAGCAATGGACAATGAATACATGAAGGAACGTGCAGCGGATATTCGCGACGTAACGAAACGTGTGATTGGACATTTGCTTGGCGTTGACATTCCAAACCCAAGCATGATTTCTGAAGAAGTCATCATCATTGCTGAAGATTTAACACCTTCTGATACTGCTCAGCTGAACAGACAATTTGTCAAAGGATTTGCGACAGATATCGGCGGTCGTACTTCTCACTCAGCGATCATGGCAAGATCTATGGAGATTCCAGCAGTTGTTGGGACAAAAGAAGCAACAAAAACGGTGAAAAACGATGATCTGATCATTGTGGATGGTATTACTGGAGACGTCATCATTCAGCCTTCTGAAGATGAAGTGAAAGCGTATCAAAAAAAGCATGAAGACTACTTAGCTCAAAAAGCGGAATGGGCGAAACTTGTTGACCAGCCAACGGTTACAAAAGACGGCGTTCACGTAGAGCTAGCTGCAAATATCGGAACACCTGAAGATGTAAAAGGTGTACTTGAAAATGGCGGCGAAGCAGTTGGATTGTACCGTACTGAATTTTTATACATGGGCAGAGAGCAGCTTCCTACAGAAGAAGAGCAGTTCGATGCGTATAAAACAGTTTTAGAGAAGATGGAAGGGAAAGCAGTGGTTGTCCGCACACTAGATATAGGTGGCGATAAAGAACTTCCTTACTTGCAGCTTCCAAAAGAAATGAACCCGTTCCTAGGGTATAGAGCTATTCGCCTTTGCCTGGAAGAACAGGAGATTTTCAGAACACAACTACGCGCATTACTTCGTGCAAGTACATATGGAAACTTGAAAATCATGTTCCCTATGATCGCGACGTTATCAGAATTTAGAGAAGCTAAAGCCATTTTACTTGAAGAAAAAGAAGCATTGGTTGCCGCTGGTACAGACGTTTCTGATTCCATTGAAATCGGAATGATGGTAGAAATTCCATCAACGGCTGTGATCGCAGATCAATTTGCAAAAGAAGTAGATTTCTTCAGTATTGGAACGAATGATTTGATTCAATACACAATGGCTGCTGATCGAATGAACGAACGAGTGTCTTATCTTTACCAGCCTTACAACCCAGCGATTTTACGTCTTATTACGCTTGTGATCGAAGCAGCGCATAAAGAGGGTAAATGGGTCGGCATGTGCGGTGAGATGGCAGGAGATGAAATCGCAATCCCGCTTCTACTTGGATTAGGATTAGATGAATTCTCAATGAGTGCAACATCCATTCTTCCAGCTAGAACGCAGCTAAGCAAGCTTTCTAAGGAAGAAGCGGCATCATTTAAAGAGCATATTTTATCACTTAGCACAACAGAAGAAGTGGTTGATTTCGTTAAGAAAACATTTCAACAAAACTAAGTGAATGAAAACCAGACAGGTGAAACTGTCTGGTTTTTTTGTCGAATTTTATCATATTGAGTCATATTGGGCAGTGAGAAGGGTACCCTATAATTAAAAATGGAGGTGACCAGATTGCCTTTCTCAGACTATAAACCGGGTGATCAAGTATATGTGATTTATCGAAATCCACATGCTGCAAACGTAGCACAAATTAAAGAAGCAGAAATTGTTTCACATCCATACAACGAAGAAGAGCTCGCTCTATTTTTACTTGAAACGTATCATCCACTAGCACCTGATGATGCTGTGTTTCCAACATATGAAGAAGCAGAAGCTCTTTATCAAGACTTGTTTGAATAAGGGAGATTTTAGAAAGGATAAAAGCCATCCTGTGAGGTTAAAGTAACGGTATGAAAACCTTAATGGTAAGGATGTGCTAAATATGATCAAACCTTTCGTTCCCCAGCTTGTTTACATTGAACCCCGGGCGCTAGAGTACCCGTTAGGACGAGAGCTGAAGGAAAAGTTCGAGGGTATGGGAATCGAAATAAGAGAAACGACCTCACACAACCAAGTAAGAAATATTCCGGGCAAAAATGACTTGCAAAAGTATCGTAACGCGAAGTCAACGCTTGTCATTGGTGTGAGAAAGACGTTGAAATTTGACTCGTCTAAACCATCTGCAGAGTATGCGATCCCATTTGCAACAGGATGTATGGGGCATTGTCATTATTGCTATTTGCAAACAACAATGGGAAGTAAGCCTTACATTCGAACGTACGTCAATGTAGAAGAAATATTAGATCAGGCTGAGCAGTACATGAACGAGCGAGCGCCAGATATCACAAGATTTGAAGCATCATGCACTTCAGATATCGTAGGAATTGACCATTTGACACACACACTCAAACGAGCGATTGAATACTTCGGACAGACTGACCTTGGAAAGCTTCGTTTCGTCACGAAATTCCATCATGTCGATCATCTGTTAGATGCAAAGCATAATGGCCGGACAAGATTCCGTTTTAGTATCAATGCCGATTATGTCATTAAATATTTTGAACCCGGCACATCACCGCTAGATCAGCGGATTGAAGCGGCTGTTAAGGTCGCAAAGGCAGGCTATCCTCTTGGCTTTATTATTGCCCCAATCTACATCCATGAAGGCTGGCAGGAAGGGTATAAAGTTCTTTTTGAAAAGCTTGATGCAGCTCTTCCTGAAGATGTGAGAAACGATATCACCTTTGAAATGATTCAGCATCGCTTTACAAAACCAGCAAAGCGTGTGATTCAAAAAAACTATCCGAAATCAAAATTAGAATTGGACGAAGAAAAAAGAAGATACAAATGGGGAAGATATGGAATAGGTAAATATATCTATCAAAAAGATGAGGAACAAGAACTAAGAAAGACTTTAGAGTCATATATAGATCAGTACTTTCCTTCTGCAAAAATTGAATATTTTACTTGAAACAAGCCTATATGGCTTGTTTTTTCTATTTAAATTTTTTTACAACTATTGAATGCGGTATCATTTTGCCGATATATAAATTAAGGTGTGAAAGTAGATGTAGGGGTGATGAGATGTTTAAGAAACTTCAAGTGAGAATAGCTGTTTTCATCTCAGTTATTTTAATTTTAACCGTCGTGGCCGTTCAAGTGGGTTCTAACATAGTATTAACACCACTTATTGAACGAGATGCAAAAACCACCACAGCAGCAACGGCAGAGAGCATGAGAGACATCATTGCACAAAAGCTTGATAATTACAGTGATACAATTAATAAACTGGCAACTAGTACACTTACTGAAGATTTTGCGCAAAAACAAACAAAACAAACATTAGCCTTCGAAAACGATGAACTAAAAGGCCTGCAGGAGCAGGATGAACTTATTTCACTTGCCTACATTGGAACAAGTGACGGCAAAATGTTCGCCTTCCCAGAGTCCGATTTTGGTGAAGGGTATGACCCATCTAAACGAGATTGGTTTATCCAATCAGCTGAAAAGCCTGACGAAGTCATTTGGACTGATCCATATATCGATAAAGCAACAAATGAAATGGTCGTCTCAGCTACAAAGGCGATTGTCAGAAACGGAAAGGTCGTTGGGGTCGCTGGACTTGATTTGAAATTATCCTCCATTCAATCTTATATAAAGGAACAAAAGATTCCTTATATGGGTACCGCTTTCTTAGTTGACGGCAAAGGAACCATTTTAGCACATCCAACAGAGCAAGGAAAAAACATATCAAAAGTAGCTTCTGTGAAAAAAGCGATCGACAATTCAGGTATTGATGACAGAAAAGAACTGACGGTCATATCTAAAATCAAAGAAGCTGATTGGACGATTGGTGTCAGCTTTGAGAAAAAGAAACTGCTTTGGATCACAGAACAAATGAATCAGACAAGCATCATTATTTCCGTCATTGCCATTATTCTTGCGATGATCCTCAGCTTCTTATTAGCAAGAAGTATTACAACGCCAATTAAGCGTCTAATAGAGCATGTGCGTAAGGTGGCAGAAGGCGATTTAACCAGCTCGCTTGAAGCGAAGTCCCAAGATGAAATTGGTTTCCTTACGAAAAGCTTCAATCAAATGACCGAGGGTATCAGGGAGTTAATTGAAAAAGTGAAAGGGGCTTCAGATCAAGTTGTGAAATCATCAGATGAAGTGACCCACATTTCAAATGAGACTTTGCTTTCTAGCGATCAGATTGCAACGGCCATCCAAGAGGTGGCAACAGGAGCGTCTAAGCAAGCGTCAGAAGCAGAAACGATTAATGAGAAATCAGAGCAATTGTATGAGAAAGTGCGCCATATGGGTGAGCTTGCTTCACAAATGCAAACCAACTCAAAATCATCTGAAGATGCAAGCTATAAAGGGCTTGATGCACTTGGTGTGCTCGTCCAAAAATCAGCACAAGCAAACGAAGAATCGAAAAAGGTAGAGCAAATGCTGCTAGACCTTGAGCATAAAACGAAAAATATTGAAAACGTCGTAACCGCCATCTCTGAAATCTCGGATCAAACGAATTTACTTGCACTGAATGCAAGCATTGAAGCAGCGAGAGCAGGAGAAAGCGGGCGAGGATTTGCTGTAGTTGCAGAAGAAGTGAGAAAGCTTGCTGAACAATCTGCGCAGTCAACAAAACACATTAGTGAAACCGTCAAACTCATTCAAGATGAATCGAAGAAGGCGGCTGAAGCGATGACAACAGCAAGTAAAATGAATGAGGAACAAGGTGCCGCCATCAATGCAACAGGTGAGGCACTCAGCAGCATCACAATGGAAATGCAGGCACTTGTCGGTTCAATCGACAGCATTCATACACAGATTAATGAAATGACAGAAGAACAGCAGAAGATGAGTGACTCCATTCAAAGCATTGCTGCCATTTCAGAAGAATCTGCAGCCTCAGCTGAGGAAGTGCATGCGTCTACAGATGAACAAGTTCAAGTGTTAGAAAGAACGAAAACCTCAACTGAAATGCTGAACGAATCAAGCCAGGCACTGCGTCAGGCGGTTGATCGATTTAAGGTGTAAGAGCGGAAAGGAACCTTGCGACATGAGCAAGGTTCTTTTTGTATGATAAAATAAACTAGAGGAGGTGTTGACATGGATGTCAATCTAACTGGAAAAAAAGCATTGGTAGCTGCAAGCAGTCAAGGTATCGGAAAAGCGATTGCCTTTGCTCTAGCAAAAGAGGGAGCAGATGTGATGCTCTCGGGAAGACATGAACAGAAGCTGAAAGAAACAGTCAACGAGCTTTCTCCGCTTGTCAAAGGACAGTTAGCTTATCAAGTATGTGATGTATCTGACGCCGGGCAAATCAAGGCGCTTGTTCAAGCGGCGGCTGGTGATGAGAAGTGTCTAGACATTCTTGTGAACAATACAGGCGGGCCAAAAACAGGAACGCTTGACACCTTAACAGATGAAGATTGGATCGAATCATTTCAACTTCATTTACTCAGCTATATTCGATTATTAAAAGAGGCATTGCCTTATTTGAAAAAACGCGGCGCACGTGTGTTAAATATTGCGTCAATGTCAGTGAAAGAACCGATCCCGGGCTTGATGCTGTCGAATACATTTAGACCGGCCATTGCAGGCTGGACAAAAACAGCTGCTCAGGAGTTTGCAAAGGATGGTATTTTGATCAATACGTTAGCACCTGGAAAAATTGAAACAGACCGTGTTAAACAGCTGGAAAAGCACCGCGCACAAAAAGAGCATCGAACGGTTGAAGAAATCAAAGCACAGGCTGAACGAGCGATCCCGCTTGGCCGTTACGGACAGCCAGAGGAATTTGCAGCATATGCAGCGTTTCTTTTATCAGAAGCCAATACATATATGACAGGTCAAACACTGATCATTGATGGTGGATTGACAAAGTCTCTTTAAGGAGGAACAAGTGATGGCACAAATCAAATCAGTTGGTTTTATTGGAATCGGTGTAATGGGACGCAGCATGGCAGGACATTTAATGGATGCAGGCTATGAAGTTCTCGTTTATACAAGAACGAAAGCAAAAGCAGACGCATTGATTCAAAAAGGGGCGTCATGGAAGCCGGCAGTAAAGGACATTGCAGAAAGTGCAGATGCCGTCATCACAATGGTGGGATATCCATCGGATGTAGAAGAGATCTATTTAGGTGAAGATGGGCTTGTGGCACATGCCGCGCCTGGAACATATCTCATTGATATGACGACATCGAAGCCTCAGCTTGCAAAAGAAATTGAGTTGAAAGCGAAGGAAAGAGGTGTATTTGCATTAGATGCACCTGTATCAGGCGGAGACATAGGAGCCAAAAATGGCACGCTGGCCATTATGATCGGCGGAGAAAAGTCAGCCTATGAAGCCTGTCTGCCGCTATTTGAGCAAATGGGTGAAAACATTCAATATCAAGGACCGGCAGGAAGCGGTCAGCATACAAAAATGTGTAACCAAATTGCCATCGCGGCGGGGATGGTCGGTGTCGCAGAGGCAATGGCCTATGCCGAAAAATCAGGGCTTGATCCAGAGCAGGTGCTCAAAAGTATTACAACAGGTGCAGCTGGAAGCTGGTCATTGTCAAACCTTGCACCAAGAATGCTGAAAGGCGATTTCGAGCCAGGGTTTTATGTGAAGCATTTTATCAAGGATATGGGCATTGCACTTGAAGAAGCAGAGCTGATGGGTGAAGAAATGCCAGGACTCTCACTTGCGAAGTCACTTTATGAAAAGCTGAGCGAACAGGGGGAAGAAAATAGCGGGACCCAAAGTATCTATAAATTATGGGTCAAATAAAAAACTACCCCGCCTAGCTGGGACAGTTTGTAGCTTTAAACTAACTCTCAAAACAAACTAAAAACCTGTCCAAATAGGGACAGGTTTTTTTGATATTATTTTCCGATGAATTGCTGCGTCCAGTAGTTGCCTGATTTCACATAACCAACACCGATATGTGTATAGCTTTTGTTTAAAATGTTCGCTCTGTGGCCTTCACTGTTCATCCATGCTGTCACAACTTCTTGAGGAGATCTTTGACCTTGGGCAATGTTTTCACCTGCTGATTTGTAAGTGATACCGAATTGCTTCATTTGATCAAATGGAGATCCATAAGTTGGGCTTGTATGAGAGAAATAGTTTTTATCTTTCATATCTTGAGATTTTGCGCGAGCAGATTTGCTTAATTTAGAATCAACAGAAAGTGCCTTTAAGCCTTGTTTTGCACGCTCTTTATTTGTAAGCTCAACCACTTCTTTTTCAAATGCATTTAAGCTGCTGTCAGCTTTTGATGCTGTTGTGTCTTTTTGGTCAGCTTTTGTGTTGCTGCTTGTGTTTTCTTTTGCTGGAGTGCTTGGTTTAGAAGCAGTTGGTTTTTTCACTGATTCTTGTTTTTGTTCTTGTTTTGCTTTGTTTACTTCTTTCACTACTTTTGTACCAGTAACAGGTTGACCGCTTTTGATCAGCTTGTTTAATAGAGCTTCGATCTCTTTTTGATTCGACTTGCTTAGCTTGTTTACATCTGAAGAGATATGTAATTTTGCTGCTAGTGTATGAAGATCAATGGCTTGATGCTGTACATTTATCACTTGTTTCAGGTTAAGCTCCTTCGCATCTGCTGAATGTCCTCCAGTGAACGTGATGAGTGCAGCAGCTGTCAGCGCTGAAAAAAAGAATGATTTCTTCTTCATATTGTAACTCCTCCTAAAATCTTTGTTTTGTTTTCTCACAAAAAATCATACCATGGACTTTTTGTTATAAACGTACCAGCATCCTCCATTGACAATGCCAGTTTGTCATTTTTGTTAAAGTCATAGTATGAGCCGCTTCGTATCAAAGGTTAGGGAATTCTTCCATTTAAAGAAAACGACACAAACATACCAATATTTTAAAGTGTTAGTATATTTTTTTGCAGATTAGGGATTGACAGCTTTTTTTCACTCGTTTCGCTGTAACAACTATTACAAAAGTGTTACAATAATGAGTGGTAATTGTAAAAGATTGAAAAGGATGAGAGGAGCTACATAAGTGGGAGAGAAACAGCATCAAGGTGCTGCCGAGCAGAAAAAAATTAAGCGCCGGAACGCCTGGAGGATTAATCTCTTTTTCTTCGCTGTATTTAGTTTATTTGCTGGACTTGTGATCAAGCTTGGTGTGCTGCAAATCGTCAATGGTGAAGATTATAAAAAGCAAGCCAACCGAACAGAGGTCAAAACAGCATCATACCCGTCTCCAAGAGGAAAAATGTATGACGCGAGAGGAAGAGTCGTCGTTGATAACGAAAGTGTACCTGCCATCGTTTATACATCAGAAAGCGGTGTGAAAGCGGAGGATAAGATTAAGGTAGCAAGAAAACTTGCGACTTATATAAAAATGGATACTGATTTTTTGAGAGAGCGTGACATTCGAGATTTTTGGCTGGCGAGCCATCCGAAAGAAGCGGATAAACTCCTTTCAAAAGCGGAGAAAAAAGATATCGATGCAAAGGATGTCTATCCGCTTCAAGTAGAGCGTGTCCCAAAGAAAGAAGTCAAAGCGATCGAAAAGGATGCAGAGGAAAAAGCTGTTGCAGCGATCTACCGTAGATTTACAGGCGGATATGCCTTTGAGCCTCAAATCGTGAAGGCAATGAACCCAAACGAAGAGAAAAAAGGGGACGAAAAAGTTGCTTTACTCGATGAAACGAAAGAATCAAAACAGACTTCATCGGTAAGCCTGACATATGAAGAAATTTCACTTGTCTCAGAGCATCTTGATGAACTGCCTGGTGTGAACGTCATCAACGACTGGACAAGAAAATATCCGTATAAAAAGACCCTTTATAATGTACTTGGCGGTGTGACTACACCAGAGCAAGGAATCATTAAAGAACGTGAAGATTACTATATGGCAAGAGGCTACTCCCGAAATGACCGGGTGGGAAAGAGCTATTTAGAATATCAGTACGAGGATTTTCTAAACCCTGAGAAAGCGACCGTTCAATATACACAGGTTGGCGGGAAGCTGCTCGATGAAATCAAGCGGACAGAAGGACGAAGAGGACTTGATCTTGCGCTGACATTTGATATGGAGCTGCAAAAGGAAATCGACAAAATCGTGGAATCAGAGCTTAGATCCGCCAGCGCGAGAAACTATATGATGGATCGTGCCTTTGTCGTCATGATGGACCCTCACACGGGGGATGTTCTCGCGATGTCGGGCAAGAAAATGGACGGCAGAGACGTCACAGATTATGCGATCGGAACATTTACGACGCAGTACGAAATGGGCTCTGTTGTCAAAGGAGCCACTGTCCTCTCTGGTTATCAAGACGGAATGTCACACAACCAAGCCTATATGGATACACCGCTCTACTTTGCAGGAAGTAATGGAAAACCGAAACAGTCTTACAAAGTTCTTGGATGGGTTAACGACATTCAAGCACTCCAAAAAAGTTCCAACGTCTACATGTTCCAAGTAGCGATGAGAATGGCGGGTATCACCTATCAAAAGGATGGTCCGTTACCAGCAAGGCCTGAGCACTTACAAAAAATGAGAAACTACTATGCGCAATTCGGTCTTGGCGTGAAAACGGGGATCGATCTGCCGCAGGAATCAAGCGGGATGCAGACGCATCCTAAGACGGTCGGCGGACTCTTGCTTGATGAAGCAATTGGTCAGTATGACACGTATACACCGCTTCAAGTGGCGCAATACATGTCGACGATCGCCAATGGAGGCAGCCGTATTCAGCCAAGAGTAGTGAAAAGTGTTCATCTTCCAACGAAGAAGGATGAAGTAGGCCCAGTCGTAAAAAAATATGAGCCGAAAGTGTTGAACACGATTAACAACTCGAAAGCAGATATTGACCGCGTAAAAACGGGACTGAAAATGGTCACATCAACAGGCGGAACTGCCGCTGGCCGGTTTGGTCAGCATGATGTTGCAGGAAAAACAGGTACAGCGCAAACGTTCTACTATGGTGCCAACCGCAGCTGGTGGGGAAATAGAACGTACAACTTAACCTTTGGAGGATATTATCCTTCTTCTAATCCAAAGGTGGCGTTTAGTGTCGTGACACCTTATGTCTCAGATAAAGATCCTGTTATTAAAAACATCCCAAGTAAAATTGTGGATAAGTACGTTGAATTACAAAAGAAATATGAAAAACAATAAACCGCAGGGAGCACAGCAGCAAAAAGTGCTCCCTTTTTGCTGAAAATATGGACGTTTCCCTCGATGACAGAAGGAAAATACGGGTTTTCTAGCGAATGTTTTTTATACATCAATCTAAGGACAACCCTAAAAAATGAAAAGGAGGGTCGGACGACGATGGAACAACAAATGAAAGATTCGAATCAATTGTATTCGAACATCGATTTACATGCCGTTCTTTCTTCTAATGGCCGCTTTCTCTACATTTCTTCCAACTGTAAGCAGCTTTTGCTTTATGAACAAAAGGATTTACTAGGGTGTTTTTTGAAAGACTTTGTTCATACCGAAGATCAATTTCTCGTCGAAAGTTATTTTTACAATCAGCACATGCTAGAGGTTTGCCACTTTAGACTGCTAAGAAGTGATCTGACAGCTGTATGGATCGAAGCAAGCATTGACTTTGTTGCTTGCGATGGGTTAGACAACGAAGTAAGTAGAGAAATGATCCTGAAAATGAGGGTGCTGGATACTGAGCCCCAAAAAGCAGCATTTCAAGCAGCATCAAAAGTAGCAGAACAGTCGTTAGGCAGTCTGCCGGCTTTCCAAAATGTCAGTGAAGCTGAACAATTGATTGCCGTGCTGCCAAATCCGTTATGTATTACGACTTTAGGGAAAATTGTGTATGCGAATGATGCGATGCTGCAATTAATGGGGGTAAGTGCAAGAGATGACATGATCGGCAAGTCCGCGTTTGATTTTATTGCTGAAGAGTACCATGATATTGTCAGAAGCCGAATAACAAGGCTGCAGCAAGGCCTTCCAGTCGGAATGATTGAACAGATATGGAAGCGTAAAGATGGGAGCAGTATTCATATTGAGGTAAAGTCGTCACCGACGATTTATCAAAATCAGCGGGCAGAGCTTTTACTGCTAGTTGACATCTCATCCCGTAAAAAGTTCCAAACCGTTCTTCAAAAAAGCCGGGAGAGGTATCAGCTGCTCATTCAAAACTCCATTGATACGATTGCGGTCATCCATGATCACAAATGGGTGTTTATGAATGAATCTGGCATTAAATTATTTGAAGCCGAGCATTACGATAAATTAATAGGAAAGGATATCTTTCATCAAATCCATTCCTGTGATCAGCAGAAGGTCAAAAAGAGCTTATCTCGTATTATTGAAAGAGCATCAGATTCTGAGATTGTCACAATGAGCTGTCATACGTTTAAACATAAGTTGATTTATACAGAAATGGTATGTATCCCAACTACATTTTTTGGAGAAACAGCGGTTCAAATTATTTTAAGAGATATATCCGAACGTAAGCAGACAGAAGAGCTCATGCTCCGCTCTGAAAAATTATCGATCGCAGGTCAATTGGCGGCTGGCATTGCACATGAAATCAGAAACCCATTGACCGCCATCAAAGGCTTTTTGCAGCTCATCAAACCGAAAACAAAAGATCGCGATCAGTACTTCGAGATTGTATTCTCTGAGCTAAGCCGAATAGAAATTATATTGAGTGAGCTGCTAATGCTGGCAAAACCGCAGCAAACGGCATCGATGCAGACGCTTGATTTGAAAAAAATCATCAGCGAAGTCACGGCCCTGTTAGAAACACAAGCGAACTTAAATGGCATTTTAATGAACACAAGTGAGATAGAGGAAGGTCTCCTGATGAATGGGGATCAAAATCAGCTCAAGCAAGTGTTTATCAATTTAATCAAAAATGCTGTAGAATCCATGCCGGATGGAGGAAAGGTAGACATCATGGCCAAAGCAGAAAGTGATGGAATACTTGTCACGATTCGTGATGAAGGAGTCGGCATTCCAGAATCGGTTATGAAGCGGATTGGAGAGCCCTTTTTAACCACAAAGGAAAAAGGAACTGGACTAGGCCTCATGGTGACATTTAATATTTTAGAAAATCATAACGGGACGATCCGTGTGGATAGTCAGCCTGAAAAGGGCACCGTATTTCACATCACGTTTCCTGCAAAATAAAAACAACGGCAAGAGAGCCGTTGTTTCAATCTAGCGAATGTATGGAACGTTTTTCAAGTACAAATTGTTCTAGTCGGTCAAGTCCTTCTTTCAGCGTTTCAAGTGAATAAGCATAAGACAGGCGCACATACCCTTCGCCGAGTGGAGAGAAAGCCGAGCCTGGTACGACCGCAAGTCTTGTACTTTCTAACAGCTCCATGCAAAAATCAAAGGAACTCATCCCAAACGATTCAATGGATGGAAAAATATAAAAAGCGCCAGAAGGTTTAATCACCGGAAGCCCCATAGAAATGAGCCGATCATATACATAATCGAGTCTTTTCTTATATTGCTCTCTCATGATCAGTGCATCATCTACACCATTTGTCACAGCTTCAAGTGCCGCCTTTTGTGAGACAGCCGAGGCACAAGACACGTTATATTGATGTACTTTTAATACATGTTTAGCAATTGGAGCTGAAGCGAATAAAAATCCAATTCTCCATCCAGTCATGCTATGAGATTTTGATAGTCCATTGATGACAATGGTCTGTTCTTTTAAGAAAGAGGCAATTGAATGATGCGGCCGGTCAAATGTCAGCTCGCTGTAGATTTCATCGGATAAAATAAAGATGTCTTTTCCTTCAAGGAGCTGGGCAATTTCTTTCAATTCTTCTTCTGAAAGTGTGACACCAGTCGGGTTTGAAGGGTAAGGAAGAACCACACACTTTGTCTTTTCTGTTAACGCATCCTCAATCAGCTTGGCATTCAATTTAAAGCCAGCATTCGTTGTGTCGATATGTACGGGCACCGCACCACACATTCGAATGATCGGTTCATAGCCGGGGTAGACAGGTCCAGGTAAAATGACCTCGTCGCCTTCTGTCAAAATGGTCCGAAACGCAGCATCAATTGCTTGACTTGCACCTGTTGTCACAATGATTTCTGTCTCTGCATCATAATCAAGACTCACTTTCATCTTGATATAATGCTGGATCGCTTGTCTTAGCTCTAAGAAACCAGCATTGTGAGTGTACGAGGTGAAATTCTCGTCAATGGCTGTTTTGGCAGCTGTTTTGACATGATGCGGCGTATAAAAATCGGGCTGGCCTATCGTCAATGAAACGACATCCTCATATGACGATACGAGATTTGAAAATGTTCGAATGCCTGAAATTTCAATATCCTTAACTCTTGGATTCAGCAAATGCTCCATTTCTCATCACCTTAAAAATTTATGTTTTTATCCTATTTTACCATTCACTGCATAAATGTCACCTGCGAAAGGCACTGGATATCGTTATATGTAGTCTATTCTCCTATCCATCACCGCATGAGTGATATATTGAAGAAAGAGCAACATTTATTATAGCGTAACCTCAAGAGAAAATACAGGCTGTGATGAAGATGATTAGAAAACGGCAAAACTGCGTAAACTGAAAGAACGTGAGAATCAGGGTCATGGGAATGGCTTTCATAGACATACGATCTCCTAAAGGAGGACGATAGATGGAACAATCAGCGAAGACATCGAAAATCGCGTTTCTATCCGTGCTGAGCAACACTTTTGTTGTCATTTTAAAAATCATTGTGGGTCTATTAACTGGATCTGTTGCGGTGTTATCAGAAGCCATTCATTCGTTTCTCGATTTAATGGCGTCGTTTATTGCATTTATTTCTGTTCGTATTTCAAGAAAGCCAGCAGATTCTAAACATCCTTATGGACATGGAAAAGTCGAAAATATTTCTGGAACGATTGAGACCTTGCTGATTTTCGTTGCTGGTATTTGGATTATATACGAATGTGTTCACAAACTAATGCATCCTGAGCCAGTCAAGCTGCCTGTGCTTGGTATTGTGGTCATGCTGCTAGGCGCTCTTATCAATTTTGTTGTATCGAGGGTTGTGAACAAAGAGGCTGAGCGAGTACATTCAGTCGCCATGAAATCAAATGCACTGCACCTTTTAACGGATGTATTTACGTCACTAGGGGTGGCAGTCAGTTTATTGCTTGTGGCATTAACTGACTGGTATTTCCTAGATCCAATCATTGGAATGGTTCTGGCCCTCTTTATTATGCGTGAAGCGTTTAAACTCATGAAGGAAGCCTTCCCGCCGCTTGTTGATGCTCGATTAACGCCAGAGGAAGAACAGTCAATTGAAGCGATCATTCAAGGATTCAGTCAAGAATTCATTGAATATCACGACTTTCGAACAAGGCGGTCTGGTGCAGAGGAATATATTGATTTCCATTTGATTGTAAATGGAAAGACAACCATTGAAGATGTTCACCAATTATGTGATCGAATTGAAGAGAAGATTCAGCTGGAATTTCCGCATGCACAAATCTTTATTCATGTGGAACCTGAAAGTGAAAGAAGCGCACAAACGTAAAAAAGGCGATCAACCTATTTTCAGGTTGTATCGCCTTTTTTTACGCTTCATCTATGAAATGAAATCAATATCCATAAGCAGTATCGTAGTCTTCATACCAAGAGATATAAGCTGTGTCATCATTTGACAAACCATGCTTCATATCTAAAAAATCAGCCTCGCAAATATCTTCAATTACAGTCATTTCGTTGTTCTTTAATAATACGACAGTTCCCATCATGAACACCTTTCTTTAAAAAATCCTTGACTATTGTACCATTTGAAGAATCATTGTCAACAGAAGAATGGAAACAAGACGAAAATATCACAAAATGTTAAAAAATCAGGAGGTAAAAGAACTAGAAGTGCCATGATTTTCACAAATTTTCAGTATTTATTCACATAAATCGCTTAGATCAAACTGATCTAAAATGTATGTAAAAGTGTAAAGCTCCATTGATCTTGCTATATTCATAGGATATAATAACGAATGATTATAAGAAATTTATAGAAAACATACATAATAAAGGAGAAATAGGATGGAAACCAACATAACAGAACCACACATTCAAGAAAAGAAGCATCCTGAGCTAGCAGGTGTAGGCTATCGTTTTCTTGCACACCTTTTGGACGGTATCATTATCGGAGTACCAATTGCTTTTATCATGTTTATTTTGGCGTCAGTCTTTTTTATCTCAAGCCCAGAGGCAGCAATGATGATGGATGACGACAGTTATTACTATTCTTCAACCGTCATAACAGATGAGGAGTGGGAAGCTATTATGGGACTGATCTTTTTCTATATAGGAGCAATCTTGATGGGTACCGTGGTGACCTGGCTTTATTACGCCATCATGGAATCATCAAAATTGCAAGGAACACTTGGAAAGATGGCTCTCGGCATCAAAGTAACAAAAGTCACAGGCGAAAAGGTCACATTCGGACGTGCAACTGGCCGTTTCTTTGCAAAAGGCTTTTTGTCTCCGATCTTATATATTGGCTATATCATTGCCTTTTTCACAGAGAAAAAACAAGCACTTCACGATTTGATTGCAAGTACCATTGTTGTGAAGAAATAATGAAAAAAGCACCTCTGCTATATGGTAAGAGGTGCTTTTTTTCATAGATTGCTTGTATGGAAAAGGGAAACAGCACATAAAATAGAATGATAGTGAAAAATGAGGCAGGGAAGGGAGACAATCGATTGAGAACAGGAAAAAAGACCGCACAGAAAAAAGGGGCAGGCTTCGGGCTGTTTTTGACAGCACCTGTGCTGGCCTGGGCGTTGTATGATTTTGCAAATACGATCTTTTCATCAAATATGATCACCATTTTCTTCCCATTTTACTTGCAGGAAACGATCGGGGACAGTGCGAGAATGGACCAGATCGCCAGCACCTTTATTTCTTATGCAAACGCACTAGCCAGCTTTTTTCTCGTCATTTTTACACCTTTATACGGAGTGCTGATTGATCGTACAGGGAAAAAGAAACGCTACATTACGGTGTTTACGTTCATATGTATTGCTTGTACGTTGATGATGGGGATTTTTGCTGGGATTGATTTCTCAAGTGAATGGTTTGGGCTGCCTGTTTCTTTATTGGTCGTGGTCACCTTGTTTGTGATCGCAAAGTTTTTTTATCATTCTAGTCTGGTTTTCTATGACACCATTTTGCCCGATCTTGGGACAAAGGAAGAAATTCCGCTTATTTCAGGATTTGGTATCGCCGTCGGCTATTTAGGAACACTTGTCGGTCTCTCTGTTTATTTACTTGTCGGCAATGACCAGTTTCATGAAGCATTTATTCCGACAGCCCTTTTATTCCTTCTCTTTTTTCTACCCTTTCTCTTTTTTGTAAAAGATCCTCATCCGCTGCCTCAGCAAGAGAAAAAGGCGTCTTTTTTCAGCGGATATAAAGAGATTATTCACACGTTTAAAGAGATGAAAAAGTACAAGCCAGCTTTTATCTTTATGATTGCTTTCTTTTTTATGAATGATGCCTTACAAACAGCGATTGCGATGATGGCTGTTTATGCCAAAATCATCATTGGCTTTACCGCTGGGCAATTTATTTTGCTCTATCTTGTGTCGACCATTTCAAGTATCATTGGCTCCTTTCTGTTTGGATATATTACAAAAGCGATAGGGGCAAAGCGATCGATTACAGTCGTGTATGTCATTTTAATTGCTGCGCTGATTCTGGCTGTGACAGCGACAACCGAATGGGTCTTCTGGGTAGCGGGCAGTTTATTCGGAATTTCACTTGGCGCAAGCTGGGGAGCATCACGAATCATGATTATTGAGCTGACACCGAAGGAAAAGCGAGGACAGTTTTTTGGCCTCTTTGCATTCTCAGGGAAGGTGTCTTCCATTATCGGACCCATCATTTATGGCTCAGTTACCCTGCTGTTTGCAGAGCACGGAAATCTTGCAAGCCGCCTCGCACTAGGGGCTTTGCTTATCCTTGCAGCGATAGGACTTGTGATTCATCAATTCGTTCGAGAGAAAGCGTAAAGAAACGTCAACTTTTTACCTATGCTGCCGATATAAAAAGTACAATCTTATATTGAAGAATAGAGGGATTTCCGTGGCTTTAAACAAACAAGAAATTTTACTTGACTCTGGTACCAATGAATTGGAAATTGTGAAGTTTGAAATTGGTTCAAATCAATTCGGCATTAACGTCATGAAAGTAAGAGAAATCATTCAGCCGGTTGAGGTGACGGTTGTACCGCACTCTCACCAAGATGTAGAAGGAATGATTAGTTTACGAGGCGAGATTTTACCAGTCATCAATCTATTTTCCTTTTTTAATGTCGAGTCAGATCAGTCAGAACAAGAGAAATATATTGTGACTGAATTCAACCAACGGAAATTTGTGTTCCATACAGGAACGGTATCACAAATTCACCGCGTCAGCTGGGAAGAGATTGAGAAGCCGACTGCACTCAATCAAGGGATGGACCGCCATTTAACGGGCATCATTAAGCTTGATGAAAAAATGATTTTCCTTCCAGATTACGAAAAAATCATTTATGATATTGAATCCGCTTCTGGTGTTGATACGTATCATATGTTTGACGGTGAGAAAGACGAGAGAAGAACAGGGAAGAAGCTGTATGTCGTTGAAGATTCTCCGCTTCTCATGCGTTTATTAACAAATGAATTAACCGAAGCAGGCTATAAAAACATTGTGACCTTTGAAGATGGCAAACAGGCATATGATCATGTCATGGATCTTGTCAGCAAAGGAATCAGTGTCACAGAAGAAATTGATATGATTATTACGGATATTGAAATGCCTAAAATGGATGGCCACCGGTTAACAAAATTGCTCAAGGACAATCCTTTAACAAATTCCATCCCGATTCTTATCTTCTCTTCGTTAATCACTGAAGATTTGCGTCATAAAGGGGAAACGATCGGTGCAGATGATCAAATCAGTAAACCAGAAATTCATCAGCTGATTGAAAAAGTCGATCATTTTATTATCTAAACAAAAAAACCACTCATGCCGAGTGGTTTTTTTCTGTTTAAAAATAACTTTCCCCGAGTCGTTTGAAGACGGGCTTTGTGTAATGTGATTTTTGTTTTGTGGCGGCAGGTTTTTCTTTTAAACCGACATACGTTTGAAGTATTTGCTTTGCTCGGTTTAATGACATATTCGCTTTCGGATTGCGATATGATTGATTTAAATTTCCTAAGTGTGGCAAAAATTCGAAGTCTTCTTTAGTTGGTGGCAGGTGAAAATAATAATCTCCAATTTCAATCAGCACGTCGGACTGTTGTTGACTATACTTGGGATTGTTAGAGAAATGTAGGCCCACTTTTCTTCCTTTACCTTCTTGTAATAGTTTTTGCAGCGCTCGTTTTTTCAAAAGATAAAGAAACTTGGGGTTTGGTGCGGTTTTAGCATGGCGGTTAACAGTATAAATGGCTTTTGCGATGTTTTCTGCTGTAGGTTCTATGTCTTTAGTATGAGCATAATCGTCCATTTTTTCTCTCCTTTGTCTTTCGTCTTCCTGTGCTTAGTATAAATTATACGTTTTTATTAGTAAATTGCAAATAGAGATATTGTAAAAAGAAAACCTTTGGTATAAAGGGATTAGGGAGGGTTAAAAATTTTGTGTGTTCGAATTCCCCCAATACTTCCTCAAAAATTTATAAATTCATCGCCTCTTCAAAAACTTTAACTGATTCTATTTCTGTTGATTATGAACGGTAAATTTTTTTTGGATTGTGTTTTTCGGTAACAGATTGACAGCACGAAGGAGGTGTCAGAGGAACAGGCAATATGAAGTTGATCGTTTTTAAAGTTACAAATTTGGAGGGATCAGTAGTAATACGGCAAGCCCATGGCAGCGAGTTTACTACTACACCGGATAAAGGCGTTTAGGGGCTTTAATAGGGGAAACTTGGTTATATGGTTAGGTGAAAGGTGATATGATTGTAAAAAGGAGGTAATATAATGACATTCAAAAAAGCGTTTAATATAGGTTATCTTGTTTTGCTTTTATCTTTTATTGTTGTGTATTTCTTGCTTCCAGTCGATCAATTATTTACAGCAATTATGATCCTTACCGTATTATTTGGAATATATCAATTAATGATTTTCAAGAAACTAAAAGAACAAAAAAAGTAATAAAAAACGCCCTAGTCTTCATTAGACGGGAGCATTGAAACTTAAGCCATTGATTGCAATCCTTATAATAGTGGGAGTATGAATCACAATCGGTTATTTTGCATTAAACACAAAACCACGATAAGAGGTCATACCTCAAGTATCGGTTATGATAAATTCCAGTATAAAAAGCCCTTTTCGGGGGCTTTTTTATTTGAATATCTTTTTCGTGCCGGATACATTTTCGCAGCACACCGTAAGATATGTTTTCACAATCGCATTCTTTTAAGCGACGTTTACGGCCAGTCAGATTGAAATCAATTAGTAAATTGCAAATAGAGTTATTGTAAAGAGCGCTCGGATTATCATCGCTTGTATTTACAATAGCCATTTATGATGGGGCTAAAACACCTTCTGCATTTTAGCAAGCACGCTAGCTGTTATTATTTTTCTCTACCCATTTAATCTGGAGAGAATCAGTTTGTTTTAATTTTCTATATGCTAAAGGTGTCGTATTTTTTATTCTTTTAAACAAATTGATAAAATAGCTTGTGCTGTTGAAGCCTACTTGGTAGGCGATTTCTGTGATATTGAGATCCGTTTCTTGAAGCAGGATGAGGCTTTGCTGAATTCTATATTCATTTACATAATGCATGGGTGATTTCTTTAAGATGTCTTTAAAGTATCTGCAGCATTCTGAGCGGCTAAGCTGTCCTGCACGAGCAATATCTTGGAGAAGGATCTTCTCATGATAATGCTGATGAATCCAATTCAGCATGTGTTTCATCCGTTCATTTTTATCGTGTTTACGCGCATCATGTTTCATTTGAAAACCATTTTGTAATAAGCTTTTCCAAATGGTGATGAGCTGAATATTGAGTTCAAGTTCATAATAGACTGGAGTTTCATCGATTAATTGTTGAATGGTTTGAATACATTGATAAATATGCTTTGGCCAGTGATCTTTTTGGTTGAGTAAAATATATGGTGTCTGGCTCGCATGCATATATGGATGGACAAATGTGGTGAATAATTCATTCGCTGTGATGAAATGAGGAGAGACATTTAAACAAACATAAGTACATGCCGTCCCATGCGCATCTTTTGCCATGTGCAGGCAGCCACTATTGATGAAGATGCCATCTCCTTGCTTCAAATATACCGTCTTTTCATTGATGTGAAACTCAGCTTCACCCTCTAAAATAAAGACAAATTGAAATTCGTCATGCCAGTGAAGAGGAATATAGCCGCTTCTATGATGACGAATTTTCGTATGATAAAGAGCAATGGGCCATGTTGTCGTGGAATGCTCCGTTAATTCTTTCAGGTTGTAGTCAATCAGAAAATGATGGTTGTACATGATTCTCCTCAATATTCTTTTATTTTTATGTTCAATTGATATATCAATATGTAACAAAGTGAACTACTATCAACTATATTATCATGATTTGTTGAGAATTGAGGAGAATGAAAATGAATAGGAGAAAGGGCATTTTACTTGTACTCATAGGCGCCATCTGCTGGGGAGTAGGAGGAACGATTTCACAAAAATTGTTTCAGCAATATGGGATTGATGTCAATTGGCTTGTGACGGTCCGGCTGCTCGTTTCAGGGGGATTGCTTTTATTTGTTCATGTTATGACAAAAGAAAAAACACACCTGATTGGCGTGTGGAAAAAGAAGAGGACAGCGATGCAAGTCCTTCTATTTGGATTAATGGGGATGCTGGCTGTTCAATATACTTATATGGCATCCATTCAACATGGAAATGCTGCCGTGGCAACGCTGCTGCAGTATACAGCCCCTGTCATGATTATCGTGTATTTGGTCATTCGCAGGCAATCAATCTTCACTAGAAGAGATCTGGTCACAGTGGTATTGGCTTTAGCGGGTATGTTTTTCTTATTGACGAATGGTTCTATTTCAACATTAACCGTTCCATTTGTGGCAGTGATGTGGGGAATACTATCAGCTGTGGCGCTCTCGTTTTATACGTTATATCCAATCAGCCTGTTAAAACAATTCGACTCTCTAGTGGTTGTCGGATGGGCGATGCTTATAGGAGGAGGCGCCCTTAGCTTGATCCATCCTCCATGGAAGGTTAATCTCACTCATTTACCTTTTGAAGCGTATGTCTATTTATTGTTTGTGGTCATATTTGGAACGATGATCGCGTTTTGGTTTTACATAGAAAGTTTGCAATACTTATCACCAAAAGAGTCAAGCTTAATTGGCAGTGTTGAGCCCCTTGCAGCAGTCGTCACGACTGTTTTCTGGTTAAAAGAGCCATTCGGTCTTTTCCAGTGGATAGGGACAGCTTGTATTGTCTATATGATTTTATTCTTGGCATTGTATCAGCCGAAAAAATGAGAGGGATGGGTGTTAAAAAATTGGAGGAATGATCATAAGAATTGACTGAATGAAATATAAATAAAGTGAACTATTAGTTCATGATAACTACCTATTTATTAAAATGGGTAGTTTCTCAAATGATATTTTTTTATATGATGTAAGCAGGATGAATTATTTTGTATGAATAGAATAAGCGCAATAAAAACAACCATTAAAGTCGGTTTCATTCGTCATTTGTTTGGCTTCATCAATGGCGCTTTTACCATTCATGTGCAGGCCAATCAACGTACGGCTTGCAGCATCACCTAAAAATGCACAATCTTCTGTATGTACAACAAACTGTCCTTGTTCATTTTTTGTATGAATAAAATAGTAACTTTTTAGCATTTCTTTCACCTCCAACCTGACTATCCTACTATAAAATGCTTAAAGATGTAAAGGGATTTTATTGTGAAAAACAAGAAAAAATGAATCAACAAAACGAGAGGTGCTAAATGGATGGAGGGGTTAGTGAAGCGAGGTATATGTGATTTATTTATGCATGTTCAAGCAGTTTCTATCAACATAGGAAATGACATGAAGCACGTTTCAGCCATGAAAAAAGGACTTTCCTTAAAAGAAAGTCCTTTTTCCTTATTGAATTCCCTGACCCTTTAGTTCACGCTGCACATCTAAGTCGGCAGCTTCTCTGCTGAACTTTGGCAGTGTAATGAAGTAGAAAAGGAAGACGAGTAAAATAATAAAGCCCATTCCGTAATAAATATAAGAAACATTAGTGATGAGTTTTGGAAATAATACAGCAATCAGACCTAATGTCATCGATTGAGCAAACATAGTAAGCGGATCAACCCATCCTGACACACGTCCCATCAGACGAGGGTGGACGATTCTAGGCAGCCAGCCGCCAATGACAATGTTGACTGGCCCAATGCATGTACCAATGACAAATGATGTGACATAAAATAACCATAATGTATGAGTAGACCCAAGGACAAAAATCAAAATACCTGCGACCAGAATTGGAATCGACATGAGATATTGCATCTTTACTTTTTTAGCGAGGACAGAGCCCATTAAGCTTCCAACGAGCAGTCCTGCACCGATCGCAATGGTAAAGAAGGATGTATGCAGTTCAAAATGGTCTGGTGAAAGTCCATATTTCATTGTAAACATCGGAAGAACGGCAAATGCGCCATTGACTAGACCGAAAACAAAAAAGCCAAAAATTAATGAAGCCAATAATTTGTTTTTTAAAATATACAGAATGCCTTCTTTAAAATCTTTCAGAGACGTTTTGATGGTCATGCCTCTCCAGCCAGCTTGTCCATTTGGCTGACGCGCTTCAATTGGAATGTTACATGAACGAATCAGGATGCCTGAAATTATAAAACTGACCAAATCAATCGTAATCGCACCGTGAAGTCCAATTGTCTTATACATAATGGCACCGATTCCAACGCCAAACACCATAAATAAACTAAATAGCATTTGATTTAAACCAGCGGCTTTTGCATATTGATCTTTATTTAAAATGGCCTGAACGAGAGAGGCTTCAGCTGGATAGAAGAACTTCGTAATGGCACTTCGAATAAACAAGATCAAGAAAATAAGTGGCAGTGAATTAAAATAAATAACGATGAATAATACAATCGTCAGCCCAGCTCGTATCCAATCACAATTCTCTGCGACTTTTTTACGATCAAAACGGTCTGCAACCACACCGACCATAAAAAAGACAAAGACGGTAGGAAGAGAATACATGAGCTCAGCCAATGTGGCGTATGCGGGCTGATGACTAAAATGGTCGAGCAAATAAAAGGCAAACGCCATGTTGCCTACTGTTGTCCCCATTTGCGAAGCAAGTGCTGCAAAAAAGAGACGAACAAAATTTCTGTTTTTAAAAATATCCATAAATACGCTCCTTAACCTGAAGATCCCACTTAATATCATATAAAATTTTAACCATTCGTACAATTGATTTCTTCTACTGGCTAATGGTCACAGGTGTTCCGTTTGGAACGAGTGAAGCAAGTTCGATGACATTCTGATTGTACATGCGAATGCATCCTCTAGAAACAGCTTTACCAATTGAAGACGGGTTATTCGTACCATGAATGCCGTAATGAATTTTCGAGAGGCTCAGCCAATAAGCGCCAAATGGACCTCCTGGGTTTGGCTGTCTGTTGACAATATAATAAGAACCTGTCGGTGTCATATTTAAAATTTTCCCAGTTGCAATCGGATACGAACGAATAAGCTGTGATCCAGAAAACAAAATGAGACGTTTCGTTGAAATCGAAACAAAGATGCGGTAAGGGATCGTACTAGGATCCGGCAAACCGGGAATGATGATGACCTCATTTTGTTCCGGCTCGCGAGCTTGAAGTGACGGATTTGCAGCCTTTAAGGCAGCTGTTGTTGTTCGGAAATCAATCGCTATAGAAGCAAGGGTTTCCCCACTTTTCACCGTGTATCGCAGCACCAAAGCACACTCCTTCTACTCAAATAAAAGAAGCCAAGATGCCGTCACTTGACATACTATATGGACGGAATCAGGCCTAGTAAGGTTTCTCCTAACATTTGTCAAGAGAAAGATCTTTGATTATACATATGCAGGAGAGGGCGGTTTGGCTTCTGTTTACACGCGAGATGTGAAGGTGAAAAAGGTTAACTCGGGTTTGGCTAAAAATCGAAGCGGCAGACGCGTTGTCCCGAGTCCGCGGTTGACATAGATGCGGTGCTGATAGCTTCCGTATAAACCTTCTACATATGTATGGCCGTAAGGTGCCGTGAGAATCGGTCCATAGAAAGGAAGCTGCACTTGACCGCCATGCGTATGTCCGGAAAGCTGCAAGTTAATGGGTGTGGTTTTCAGCTCTAGTGCGGCATCAGGCTCATGGACGAGCAGTAACGTAAATAAATCAGATGATACTTCCCGTTTGATCAAATCGTAATCAGGCACGCTCATCATGAGATCATCCAGTGCAGCAATCTGAATATGCGAATGGTCTTTTTCTAATAGAAACACATCATTTTTACATAACGTAAATCCACAAGCCTCCATTGTTTTCTCATAAAGCTCCACGCCAAAAGGTCCGTAGTCATGATTTCCGTAGATGGCGAGCTTACCGAACGGAGCATGAAGCTTATTCAAATAAGCCTTCGCTTTTTCATGCTCTTCAGGGGATGCTTGAAAATCAACGAGATCACCTGTGAACACAATGAGATCTGGAGATGCAGCATTGATTTTCTGGACGATGGCTTCTAAATCCTTCGCAGGAAATGTATCACTTAAATGAACGTCACTAAATTGGGCTATTTTAAACTGGTCAAATGAAGCTGGAAGCTGAGCATCATGAATGGTCAGTGACACGGTATCGATCATGCGCGGTTCAATGTACCTGGCATATCCATATCCACAACTTGTAGCCAAAAAGCCAAGAATACTCGCACCAGCTGCTCCTTTTAAAAATTGTCTGCGGGAAAGCTGCTTCATATAAGACTCCTTTATAAATAAAATTAAGTATAGCATCATATTTGGATAATCTCCCATATGGTGCACCGAGGGTCAATCATGATATGATAGACAATAATGAATGAATAGTCATTCAAACAACACAAAGGGGGAGAACAAATGACGAAGCAAACAGTGATTGTCACAGGGGGATCAAGCGGTATGGGGAAGGCAATGGCTGCCCATTTGGCAGCTGAAGGCTGGAATGTTGTGATTACTGGTAGAACAGAAGAGACGCTGGAAAAGGCGGCAAAAGAAATGAAGCAGGAGGGTGGATCGGTCGCTTACTTCCAAATGGATGTGCGAAACCCAGATGATGCGGACCAAATGGTCAAGTTTGCGGTGGATACATTTGGTGATGTCGATGCCCTCATTAACAATGCAGCAGGAAATTTTTTAGTGCCAGCAGAAAAGCTGTCACCTAATGGCTGGAAGGCTGTCATTGATATTGTGTTAAATGGTACATTTTTTTGCAGCCATGCAGTGGGCAATTACTGGATTCGTCAAAAGAAAAGGGGAAGTATGATTAACATGGTGGCCACCTATGCATGGGGTGCTGGTGTAGGAGTGGCGCATTCGGCGGCAGCAAAGGCCGGCGTGCTCTCCCTGACTCGAACGCTTGCTGTTGAATGGGGGAAGCAATATCGAATTCGCGTCAATGCCATCGCACCAGGCCCAATCGAGAGAACAGGCGGTGCAGATAAACTATGGGAATCGGAAGAGGCAGCGCAAAGAACATTAGATAGTGTTCCTATTGGCAGACTAGGTACACCTGAGGAAATTGCAGCGCTTGCGAGCTTTTTATTGTCGGAGCATGCGTCTTATATAAATGGAGATTGTATTACGATGGATGGGGGACAATGGCTCAACCAATCACCATTTTGATTGACGATGTAAGACCTGCTTTTGATGTGGTATAATCACACAAAGAGAGAAGCAGGTGATGAAAATGGTCGATCCATTGGATATTTTAACGAATATTGAAGATGTTTTCCCGCACTATCAAGCAATATTCAGTGCGGAAGAGCAAAAAGTGATAGGCTATGAGATTCTAGGAAGAATGAAGCTTGAGTCAGAAACGGTCAGCCTAGGCTCCTTCTTTACGGATTCATCTATTCCTGACGAATATAAATTGGAAGTAGATCACAAAGTATTGACGCAAGCACTTGATCACTTCACAACAGCAGATGACGATTTGCTCATTTTTATTAATCATGATGCCAATATCCTCATGCTGGATCATGGAGAAAGCTTTTTAGAACTTTTAAAGGAATATGAAGCAAGGGGCATTCAGCTTAACCGATTTGTTATTGAGTTTGCAGAGCATACGTTTAGCGGCGACATTGAACAGCTATACCATACGTTAACGTATTATCGTACATATGGGATTAAAATCGCCGTTTCAAATATAGGAAAAGAAAGCAGTAATCTGGACCGGATTGCCTTGCTTTCACCTGATTTATTAAAAATAGATTTACAGGCATTAAAGGCATCGTCGCCATCTCCTTCCTATGAATATGTCTTGTACAGCATTTCTTTGCTTGCAAGAAAAATAGGAGCTGCCTTAATTTATGAGGACATAGAAGCGAATTTCCAGCTGCAGTATGCATGGAGAAATGGCGGGAGATATTTTCAAGGGTTCTATCTTCATGAGCCTTCAGGAGAATTAATTGACCGAAGCTACAGAAAAGAGCAGCTTAGAGAAGAATTCCAGCAATTTATTGCCCACGAGAAAAAGAAGCTGCAAGCTGTCTACGAACATTCCGAAACATTTTATAAACGAATTCATCAAGCTGTTACGACTTTAAAGAAATCGTGCAGCACAAATGATGAGCTCATTCAAAAACTGGCACTTGAACTAACAGATTGCAGCTTTCGGATTTATATGTGTAATGAAGAAGGCTTTCAAATCACTGGAAATGTGTTTAAAAAAGAAGCAGAATGGCAGTTTCAGCCGGAGTATATAGAAAAAAACTGGAGCTGGCGCCCTTATTTCCTAGCAAATATTCTTCAAATGAGAATTAGCGGAAAAGGATTTTTTAGTGATATTTACAGTGACTTAGAAACGGGTGAGAGGATACGTACGTTTTCTTATCCTTTAGAGGGAGATATGTATTTGTTTATAGACCTTCCGTATGCCTATTTATATGAGCAAGATGGATTAATTTGAAGGCACAGCTGAAGACAAACCCTCGCATTCGTTGTCAGTCCAGCGTGCCAGTGCTCACGAATGTACAATTCGCTCAGCTCCGGTGCCCGTCCTTCCTAGACTTCAAATGTTTTCTATTATGCTGAAATGTAAAGAAAAGGCATTTTAGCCTTTTGTCAACAATCTGAGCAGCCTCGCAGGCTGCTTTTTTTGATAGAAAAAAGAATTAAAAAATGGTTGACAATGAAACTGATAATCATTATCATTTAGTTATAGAGAGAAGCTACTCTCTGTTCCCCAACCCCTCTATCAGATCAAGATCCAAAAAACTTGGCGCTACCCCCGCCAAGTTTTTTTTGTGCTTCAATCTTTCCCTTCATGCATAGGACAGCCCAAACTCTCCATACATCTTAAGTGATGATAGTTAGACTGTAGGAGGGAAACATCATGATCAAACGTGACACGCGGCTGCTCATTGATTTGCCAAGGCCAGATCACCCAGATGCAAATGGTGCCGCTGCTGTGCAAGAATTACTCGGCGGAAAATTCGGTGAAATGTCCACATTAAATAATTACATGTTTCAATCCTTTAACTTTAGAGGAAAACGAAAACTTAAACCGTTTTATGACCTCGTATCCAGTATTACGGCTGAAGAATTCGGTCATGTCGAGCTTGTGACCACAGCAATCAATCTCATGATTACAGGAACCACACATGGCGGGGATCCAGATACGACGCCGATGAAGGCAGCTGTCGATAAACGAAATACACAGCATTTTATTCAAACAGCTCAAACAGGCTATCCGTTTGATTCAATGGCAAAACCTTGGACCGGAGAGAATGTGTTCTCAAGTGGCAACCTCATTCTTGATCTTCTCCATAATTTCTTTCTTGAATGCGGAGCACGTACGCACAAAATGCGCGTATATGAAATGACGGACCATCCTACTGCAAGAGAGATGATCGGTTATTTACTTGTCAGGGGCGGTGTGCATGTTGTGGCATATGCAAAAGCACTTGAAGTCGCTACAGGAGTAGATGTTGGGAAGATGCTGCCAATCCCAAATCTCGACAACAAATACTTTGATTCAGCGAGGAAATTTGAAGACCAGAATGTTCATACAAAGCTGTACACATTTAGTGATACGGACTACAAGGATATCAATAAAATTTGGAAAGGCAGCCACCCGATTGATGGAAAGCCGCTGACAGTCATTGAGGGCACCCCGCAAGGTGCACCTGTGCCAGATTATAGAGAATTACCGGAAGAGTTTGCTCCAGGCATTTCTAAAGAAGATTTTGATGAAATTGCTAAACGGCTGATGAGATCTGCCGGTTTATAAAAATCAAGGTGCATGAGATGAGAAAAAAGACTCAAACTAAAAAAACAGATTCTTTTTCTTTTTTTGAATTCAAGAGGAAAAATATCATCTGAGAACACTTTATGGTATGATGCTTTGTAGGACTTGTGTATAATCAATACGGGTTCATCTTGAGTTGTTTTTTTGAAAGGAGTCTTTTTTTAGAATGTCACAATTAATGGGTATCATTACAAGGCTGCAAAGTCTTCAAGAGACAGCAGAAGCTGCAAACGAGCCGGCACAGCGTTATTTCGAAGTGAACGGTGAGAAAATCTGTAGTGTTAAGTATTTCGAAAAGAATCAAACGTTTGAATTGACTGTTTTTCAACAAGGGGATAAGCCAAATACTTTCCCATTTGACAACATTGATATGATTTCGATTGAGATTTTTGAGCTTTTACAATCCTAAGCTGAATCGTATGAAATGTTTTTTCTGAGGATTCCTTCGTTTATTGCGGCAGCATACATGTATCATCATAGATGAGATGTACAAATGGAAGATGATCAATCAGCGCATTTTTCGGATAAGAGACCATTAAAAAGGAGTTCCTTTCTGTGAGTGATTCTTTTTTCTACAATCTTTCTGAAGACTATTTAGCGTTTTCTGATGTCGTCATGAGAATGAAAGACTTTATACGAAAAGACCCTAGATCCGCCTATGTGTTATCAATTGGTACGGACTCTCAGGTCAATCAAAATGTCACAACATTTATGACTGCAATTCATCTCCACCGGATTGGCAAAGGAGCATGGGGCTGTCTCACACAACAAGTGATCAAGAGGCCTGTGCAAAGTCTTAGAGAAAAAATTTCATTAGAGACAGCGTTTAGCCAAAAGGTATGTGCAGACATCCTTGAGGGGCCTTTAACAGAACTGATGGATTTGCTTCTTCCGTTTGCTGAGGAAGGGGCAGACCTTCGTTTTGAAGCCCATCTGGATATTGGCAAAAAAGGAAGTACGAAAGAGCTGATTCAGGAAATGACCGGAATGATCACAGCTATGGGAATTGAAGCAAAAATAAAACCCGACTCATATGCAGCATTTTGCTATGCCAATCGATATACAAAATAAATTCCGTCATTTTTCTCCAAACCTTGTCGAAACGTGCGGTTGACGATTCGATTCTAGTTCCTTATTCTAGCTGTATAGAGAGGAAGCAGACATTCAAAAGCCTGCTAATCAATATAAAAGCATATATGAAACAGGGGGCCTGATGTTGAATGAGCGTCATCGAAAATCGTTTTAATGAAGAAGAGAAAAAGCTATTATTAAACGTATTGCTGAATCAGGAATATGCTGTCGAATTACTAAGCAGTGAGATCAATGATATAGAATGTGGAACAAAAAATGTCGACGACAATACGTATAAGCAATTGATCACATTGTATGACAGAGTAAGGTTTGAGAATTAATATTGGTTTAACATTCTATTAGATACTCGGGGGCTGAGTATCTTTTTTATGCAGAAAAAATCTTTCGACAAAATTCGTTTTAGTTTATGCTTAATCATAAAGGGGAATGTATGATTGATGATTGAGAGAAAAGGGGTCGAAGAAACATGATAGAGATAGAACCGACTCAATTGCTTGAGTCAACAGTAGCCGAGCATATGATTGATGCAGATAAAGTGGCACATGTTCAAATTGGAAATAACCTTGAGCATGCCCTATTGGTTCTAACAAAAACAGGATATACAGCCATACCGGTATTAGACGCTTCTTATCGTTTACACGGGTTAATCGGAACGAATATGATTATGGATAAAATCTTCGGTTTAGAACGTATCGAATTCGAGAAACTGGACCAGTTGAAGGTTGAAGAGGTCATGCTGACGGATATTCCGAGACTCAAAACAACAGATCCTGTACTAAAAGGCGTTCACGCTGTGACGAATAATGGATTTGTTTGTGTAGAAAATGAGGAGCAGGTCTTTGAGGGCATTTTTACTCGACGAGTTGTATTAAAGCGCTTAAATGAGGTCATTCATTCCGCGAAAAAATGAGCTGCAGCCCAGCTTATTTTTTTTGCCTTCATAAGTTAAAATTTATATAATAGCTATATAAAATAAGAAAAACTTATAGAGAGAGAAAGGGGACGCCCATGCAGCTTCAGGAGTTACATATGCTTGTTGTGCTAAGTGAAGAATTGAATATGAGAAAGGCTTCAGAGCGGCTCTTTGTCTCTCAGCCAGCTTTATCTCAAAGATTGCAGACGATTGAAAAGGAATGGGGAACCAAAATCTTTTTTCGTTCACAAAAGGGGCTGACCGTGACCTCAGCAGGTGAACAGATTATCCAATTTGCAAAAGAGGTAACGGTTGAACAGGATCGAGTGAGAGAACGAATTGATGAACTTGAGGGTGACATTCACGGTACACTCAAGCTTGCGGTGGCGTCGATTATTGGACAGCACTGGCTGCCAAAGGTGTTAAAGCGGTATGTCGAAAAATATCCAAATGCCAAGGTGTCACTCGTTACCGGCTGGAGTAGTGAAATGCTCAAAAGCTTGTATGAAGACCACGTGCACATAGGAATCATTCGCGGCAACCCTGATTGGAAGGGGACAAAGGAATACTTGATGACAGATCATTTATATTTAGTCGATTCCGTGATCAAGGACGTAGATGAATTAATCAAGACGGAGAGGCCATTTATCCAATTTAAAAGCGACAGCACATATTATCAGGAAATCCAGCACTGGTGGCACCAAAAATTTAAAGTGTCTCCAAAGCAGACGATTCTAGTGGACCAAATTGAAACATGTAAACAAATGGCCTACCACGGCATCGGCTACGCCATTTTGCCTTCTGTTACCTTATATGACCACGAAAAAAGTGTTTATAAAACACCGCTTGTTGATGTGAACGGAGAGCAAATCGGCCGTGACACATGGCTGCTAGGCTATGAAGCGTCTTTTCAGTTAAAACAGGTGCAAGCTTTTGTCGGTGTGGTTAAAGAAATGCTTGAAAATGATGCGGTGTAAGTACCTTCTTGGGATAGGGAGGTACTTTTTTTTATGAAATCATTTGACAATGAAAATCATTATCATTTAAAGTGTACATATAATAATTGAAAATGATTATCATTTAGATGAGGTGACCTATAGATGAAAGCACTAATTACATTTGCGAGTATGTCTGGAAATACGGAAGATATGGCAGCGATCTTAAAGCAAGCACTTGAAGGAAAAGGGATCGATACAGAGATGATGGAGTTTGATGATACGAACGCAGAGGATCTTTCCTCATACGATTACGTATTTATTGGTTCTTATACGTGGGGTGATGGAGATTTGCCTTATGAAGCAGAGGATTTTTATGAGGAGGTCTCTTCGCTTGAACTTAGTCACATCAAAGCAGCTGTGTTTGGATCTGGTGATTACAGCTATCCGAAGTTTTGCGAGGCCGTCCATACATTTCATGACATGCTGAAATCAACGGGTGCATCTGTTTTTCCTGAAACATTAAAAATGGAGCTTGCACCGGATACAGAAGAAGATGTGGCGTGCTGTCAGGAATTTGCTGCGAGCTTTTTAACGTGGGCCGCTTTGTCTGAGAAACGAGTTGAAAATCATGTTTCATAAAGGAGCAACGGCCGTTGCGGCATCTAAAAATGGTGGATACTTTGTTGCTGTAAAACGTGAAGGTATTTTTCACTATAGTGTAGAGAGCGGATGGAAGCAGCTTTTTAAGCTCAAGCATAAAATCCATGCCATCAGCTATATTGGTCCTTATTTATTCGGTGTTGGTGAAAATGGCACAGTGATTAGATCAGGAGATGAAGGAAGTACATGGGCGTTATCTTCATTTCCAACAAATGCAGTCGTCTGGTCTATTACAGGACGTAAAGATGGTTTTGTATGTGCACATGGAAAACATAGTATCTATGTGTCAAATGATTTCGGAATTTCCTGGGAAATTATGAAGCCGTTTGCTCATGTGAATCATCCGCCGGTCATTCGTTCTCTATGTGCCGCTGGTAATCACCTTTATATTGGAACGCAGATTCATGAGGTTCACGGAGGAATATGGGTGTATGACTTGCAGAGTGAACAAATTTTTCTTCTAAACAGAGAGGAGCACCGAATGACAGCTTCTATGCTGCTCTGTCACGAACATCTTCTTGTATGTGCATTAGGTTCAAAAAAAGGCAAAAAAGGATCTGTTCAAATTTTAGATTTACATACAAATATCCTGCACGATATTCAATCACAGGCCTTTGCTAGAGAAGAATCATTTTTGGATGTGTCAGAGGATAATGGCATTGTGTATGTGACCACCTCACAAGATGAACACGGTTTTTCTAAAGTGTATCAGCTTGATATTGAGCAAAAAGAGCTCAAATGGTTTGATACGATCAAAGGACACGGTTTTCGTGTAGCCAATCAAAACGAAAACTTTTTCTGTGCAGGTTTATATGAAAGTAAGTTTGTCAGGCCATATGAGGAGCCTGTGTTGATTCATTGATAAGGAGGAAGAAAAAGTGACAGAAAAGGTTTTATTGGTGTATGCCACGATGTCTGGGAATACAGAAGCGATGGCAGATTTAATTGAAAAAGGTATAACGGAAGCAGGAGCCAGCGTAGACCGGCATGAAGCGATGGATATTGATGCCGAGCTGCTCAATGATTACTCGCACATTATGTTAGGGGCGTATACATGGGGAGATGGCGATCTTCCGGATGATTTTATTGATTTATATGAAGAAATGGAAGAGCTTGATTTAACGGGAAAAGCATTTGCAGTATTCGGTTCTGGCGATACATCTTACGAACATTTTTGCGGAGCTGTTGACCTAATAGAAGAAAAAGTGAAGGAGCTTGGCGGTGACATTGTCCTGCCATCCGTTAAGATTGAGCTGAATCCAGAAGGAGAGGAAGAAGACGAATTAATTTCTTTTGGCAAACAATTTGTTCAGCTTCATCAGCAAGAAGCGGGATAATCGGTCCCGCTTGTTTTATTTTCCATTGTAGAGATGACTCTTTCACTTGTCATTAAAACTCTCCTTTGGTACAGTAATGAAGTATAAATTAAGAGGAGGACATACATACATGAAACAAATGGACGCTAATGAAATTATTTCATTTATTCAAAATAGTACAAAATCAACACCTGTCAAAGTCTATATTAAAGGTGACTTAGAAGGTATTGAGTTTGGTGAACATGCAAAAACATTCATCACAGGAAACACTGGAGTTGTTTTCGGTGAGTGGAGCGAAATTCAAGAAACTCTAGCATCAAACAAAGACAAAATTGAAGATGTTGTCGTGGAAAATGACCGCCGCAACTCTGCAATTCCGATGTTAGATTTGAAAAACATTAAAGCTCGTATTGAGCCAGGTGCCATCATTCGTGACCAAGTTGAAATCGGTGATAATGCAGTCATTATGATGGGTGCTTCTATTAATATCGGTTCTGTGATCGGCGAAGGTACGATGATTGATATGAACGTGGTGCTTGGCGGCCGTGCGACAGTAGGTAAGAACTGTCATATCGGTGCTGGATCTGTTCTTGCAGGTGTCATTGAGCCGCCGTCCGCTAAACCAGTTGTTGTAGAAGATGATGTTGTCATCGGTGCGAACGCTGTTGTTCTAGAAGGTGTGACAATTGGTAAAGGTGCAGTAGTAGCTGCCGGTGCAATCGTTGTGAACGATGTAGAGCCTTACACAGTTGTAGCAGGTACACCTGCAAAGAAAATCAAAGACATTGATGAAAAAACAAAAGGTAAAACTGAAATCAAACAAGAACTGCGTCAGCTTTAATTCTTATAATTCGCAGCTGAAGACAAAGACGTGGATGAGATATCCACGTCTTATTCGTATAGAAGAAAGGAAGCGAGTTCACTTGTTAAATCGTGAGCAATTAATATCCATTCGAAGAGATTTACACCAAATCCCTGAGCTTGGGTTCCAAGAATTTAAAACACAAGCGTATCTCATTGAGCATCTGGGCGCCTATTCAAAAGATCGAGTTGAGATTGAAACGTGGCGAACTGGCCTTTTTGTAAAAGTGAAAGGAACAAATCCAACGCGCATATTTGCTTATCGTGCAGATATGGATGGACTATCTATTCCTGAGGAAACAGGGTATCCTTTTGAATCTGTGCATGAAGGAAAGATGCATGCATGTGGACATGACCTTCATATGACCATTGCACTTGGTATCATTGATCATTTCGTTCATGAACCGATTAAAGAGGATGTATTATTTATCTTCCAACCGGCAGAAGAAGGCCCAGGCGGTGCCGAACCAATGCTTGCAAGTGATGTTCTCAAAAAATGGACACCAGACTTTATTACAGCGCTGCATATCGCACCTGAATATCCTGTTGGAACAATTGCTACAAAGCCGGGGCTGTTATTTGCCAATACGAGTGAGCTTGTAATTGATCTTGAAGGAAAAGGCGGACACGCTGCATATCCTCATTTAGCAAATGATATGGTTGTTGCTGCAAGTGCACTTGTAGGTCAGCTGCAATCGGTCATTTCGCGTAATGTCGATCCTCTTGATAGTGCGGTCATTACAGTCGGCACGATTACCGGTGGAACGGCTCAAAATATTATTGCGCAGCATGCAAAGCTTGACGGTACCATTCGCACACTTTCGCCAGAGTCTATGGACAAGGTGAGAAAACGAATTGAAGCACTGGCAAAAGGGATTGAAATTGGCTACGAATGCAAGGCAACCGTTCGATATCCTTCATCTTATTACGAAGTGGACAATTCAAAGGATTTAACAGAGGAATTTATGTCATATGTAGCCGAAGAAGGACTTGCGAATGTGATTGAATGCAGAGAAGCGATGACAGGAGAAGATTTTGGATACATGCTGAAAAAATATCCCGGCTTCATGTTTTGGTTAGGTGTCAATTCAGAATACGGCCTGCACCATGCAAAGCTCCAGCCTGATGAAAACGCGATTGAAACAGCTGTGAATGTGATGACGGCTTATTTTAAAAAGCAAGCTGGTGAATGAATAATCGAGCTGCCTCCTGTACACCTTATGAACAGGAGGTGTTCTTGATTATGACAAGAATTGGTGTAGAACAATCTTTATCCGATGTAGAAGAACTATTGAAGCAAAAAGGGTATGATGTTGTACGTATTCAAAATGAACAGCAAATGGATCAGTGTGACTGTTATGTCGTCACAGGACTAGATTCAAATGTTCTTGGCATTTCAGACACAACAACAAAGGCATCTGTTATTACAGCATCAGGTATGACGGCTGATGAAATTTGCCAAGAAGTAGAACAGCGTGTTCAATAAAACAAAAAAAAGAACCGGTAGATTATGATCCCGGTTCTTTTTGCTCTTTTTCTATATCGAGTACTTCTTTCATTTTTTTGCGCAAGATTCGTTCTACCCGCCATTGCTCCATTGTTTCAGTTTTCGCTATGATGCGCAGAACAAGGGAAGAAGAACCGAACGCCTCTACGCCGACAACTTGAGGACCTTCAATAATTTGAGGAGTTTCCTCCCGCACTTCATCACAGGCAGCTTGAAGGGCTGTGATCATTTGATCCACATTTTCATCTGGTGACAGCTCAATATCAACGAGTGCCTGCATCGTTCCTCTTGAATGATTGCTCACATTCAGTATGCTGCGATTTGGAATGAAATGAAGGGTGCCGTCAAAGCTTCGAAGCTGCGTGGTCCTTAGTCCAATTTGTTCGACAATCCCATCAAAGCCAGCGACTGTTATATATTCTCCTACATCAAATTGTTTTTCCAATAATATAAAGAATCCGGTCACAATATCACTCACTAACCCTTGAGCGCCAAAACCGATCGCAAGTCCCACAACACCTGCACCTGCAAGCAAAGCGGTCGGGTTATAATGAAATAAGTCGAGGATCATCACAACTAGAATAAAAATCAATAAGTAGGCGAAAATATTTAACGTCAGACTTTGCAGTGTCTGAGCTCTTGATAAAGAGACTTCATGCTTTTCAGCGAAAGTTGAATAGGCGCGCTTAATCATCTTGTTTCCTATCGCTCTGATGATAAAGTAAATGGCAAAAATGGCGACTAGTTTTAGCAAAATCATACTGCTATTGAGGATAATGGAAACCCAATCTACTTGTTGAAATACTCTCATAATCTTCAAAACCTTTCTATGTATGCTCTAAAAGAGAAGCTAATCATTTGTTCCCTTATGCAAGTCATGTTAAACTTTTGTTAAGTGGAGCAGGAAATTGTGACAAATCGTTAATTAAATTTATTATTAATTAATATTGACTAAAAATCGCATAAGTATTATAATTGTAATTGTGAAGTTATTAACTAAATGAGAATTTTAAGTTTTGATTCTCATTTTATATACAGCTAAGAAGCCTGTATAAAGATATTATTTTTTGGAGGGATTTACATATGGCAGAGCGTTTTGTAGGAAAACAAGCTCCACGTTTTGAAATGGAAGCAGTACTTGCTAACAAGGAATTTGGTAAAGTAAGTTTAGAGGAAAACATGAAGAATGACAAATGGACAGTTCTTTTCTTCTATCCAATGGATTTCACATTTGTTTGCCCAACTGAAATTACAGCAATGAGCGATCGTTATGATGAGTTCGAAGATTTAGATGCAGAAATCATTGGTGTATCTACTGATACAATCCACACGCACCTTGCTTGGATCAATACAGACCGTAAAGACAATGGTCTAGGAGAATTAAAATACCCGCTAGCTGCTGATACAAACCACACAGTATCTAGAGAATACGGCGTTTTAATTGAAGAAGAAGGAATTGCTCTTCGCGGTTTATTCATCATTAACCCAGAAGGCGAACTTCAATACCAAACAGTATTCCACAACAACATCGGTCGTGATGTAGATGAGACATTACGTGTTCTTCAAGCATTACAAACTGGTGGACTTTGCCCAGCGAACTGGAAACCTGGACAAAAAACACTTTAATTGATAGCTGAAGAAACAGGAGGGTCTAACTAATGTTAGACCTTTTTGTTTCGACACATACAATGGATGGAGGCGCTTCATAATGAAATTACGTCAACCAATGCCAGAACTAACTGGTGCAAAAGAATGGTTAAATGGAGAAGTAACAAAAGAAGATTTGATTGGTGACAAACCAACATTGATTCATTTCTGGTCAGTCAGCTGTCATCTTTGTAAAGAGGCAATGCCTCAAGTCAATCAATTCCGTGATGAATACAAGGATCAACTAAACGTTGTGGCAGTTCATATGCCTCGTTCAGAAGATGACCTAGATCTAGAAAAAATCAAAGAAGTTGCGAAAGAGCATGAAATCACGCAGCCAATCTTTGTGGACAGTGATCATCACTTAACAGAAGCCTTTGAAAACGAATATGTACCCGCATATTATGTATTTGATAAAACAGGTGCATTGCGCCACTTCCAAGCTGGCGGAAGCGGAATGAAAATGCTTGAAAAACGTGTCAACCGAGTGCTTTCTGAGTCTGAAAAGGCTGCAGAATAGGCTTCTCCCCCATTAATGGGGGTTTTTTCATGGGCAAAAATAGGCGGCATATTGCACTGGACGAGCTTTTATGTAGGTGTTATTCCTAAGAAAAGAGAAAATGAGGGAGTTTATTAAAAAATATCCCTGAAACAAAAAGGTATAAAGACCTATTTACATTTTTGTTTTGAAATGAAAATGTAAAGATTTTAACTTTTTACTATTCAGAACGTTTTTGCACAAAAGAAATTTCAGTTAGGTAAATAACTATATAAATCAAGTAGTATAAGCGTTTATTCAATTTTTTTACAATATTTTAAGGTTTGTCAAAAGCCTATAGTGGCAATGAAATGGGTGCCGATTTTTCCTCTTTGGCAAAATTTTAGTTGAAAATACCTATCTGTTAGCAAACTGTAAAATGATAAAAAAATAGTTGATAAAATTAGTTTTCTAATCTAATATTTACTATAGAATATTTTTTATATGATGAGGGGGAAATCCATTGTTTAATGAGAGGGAAGCGTTACGTTTACGATTGGAACAATTAAATGAGGCAGAAGTAAAGGTCATCCGTGAATATCAAATTGAGCGAGATGCGATTTATGCAAAATTAAGAGAATTAGACCGTCAAGGAACAGGTCTAGTGTCAGATACAAAAAAAGAAGTGCGTACAGAGAGAAAGACGGATTCACTCCCTGTATTAGCTGAGCTTGCTGCGCAAGAAATGAGAAGCTACCAGCAGCCGGCACAACCACAATCATCTTCTTTAGGAACAGGACAGCTAAACGGTGCACCTGTAGGTATTCCTGAAGGATCGACAAGACGCAGAAGAGGCACAGCCCGCCCTGGTTCAAAGGCAGCGAAGCTTCGTGAAGCTGCGATTAAAACGTTAAAGCGTCATAATGCAGCGATTAAAAGCTCAGAGCTTCAAAAAGAGATCGAAAAAGAGAGCGGTCTTGAAATCCCAAATATGACAACGTTTATGCAAAGTTTAATTAAAATGTACCCTGAAGTGAAGAAGCCTTATCGCGGACAGTATATTTTAGAAGGCGACATTCAAACAGAAGACGAATAAATAAAAAACTGCTGGGCGTAAAGCCAGCAGTTTTTTATTTCGAGAATTACTTCTTTTGATCAACTGTATAGACAATTTTGCGTTCCTTAGGCAGGTGATCACGCTGTTTTTTGAAGCCGTCGATTTTGACTGTCATGACCTCTCCATTACGCTGCACTGCATCGACTTGTTCCTGAAGTGTTTGAACTTGTTCGTTGAGTTTCTTCAAGATCGGTTCGATTTCTTCTGTCGTTTGCAGGATGCGGTCTCGTGAGAATGGCTGTGCATTTGTTTGTGCTGACTGGTCAATATCAGCAAAATGAGAGGCGATCCATTCTTCGCTTTCTGCTAACTGTTTTTGATAGCTTGTGAGCGTTTCGTAAAAAATCGCTTCTTTTGCTTTTTCAATTTGCAGTAATTTCTCCTGTGTTTCATAAAAACGCTCTTGAAGGTGTCTGACGCCTTCCTGTAATACATGGAGATCTGCGTTTTTATCGCCCAATGTTTGCTGCAGCTTCTCAATCACAGCGGATAAAGTATTTCCTTTTTTCTCCTCTTTTGCAAGTCGTTTATCTTGATCCTCTATCCGTTCATTTAATTGTTGGGAGATTTCTTTATATTTGACAACTTTCAAATGCAGCCTGTGTTTTTCTTCGGTTTCTTTTCTTCTATGATAGGTTTCCTTTTGCAGCATCTCGTGAAGAAGGACAATTTTATGTAATAATTCTGATTTGCTGTAGGAGAGATTCTGTATTTTTGAGGCAGCATCATGTTGATCATTGGTCATTTCATCCAATTGTTGTTTTAATTGCGTGAAATTCTTTTTCATCTCATGATATTCTTGAGTTAACTTCTTATTTTTAGAATACGTATATGAGGACTGTAAATCAGAGATCATTTGTTGATATTTGGCAGTTTCAGCTTTTAAGTATAAATTCTCTTGAGATAAATCATGGAATAGGGGAGAAGCATTGCGCCTGTTCATCGATAGACCCTCCTTATTCATGTTACCAATAAAGTATGCGAAAGGAGTGCGATTAGAACAACCATGTCAAAGGAGGCCTTAGGGGATGCACGTAGTGAATGTAATTTTAGCTGGAGGAGCTTCCAGACGCTTTGGAGAGCCAAAAGCAAGTCATATGTATCAAGGGAAACCATTATATGAGCATGTGAAAGAGCAGCTTTTAGAAGGGCAGACGGTCATCATCAGTCATCCATCACTTCTTTCTTTTTTCAAAGCAAGTGGTGAACAAAGTGTGTGGTTAGATGATGACGAGGTGCGCGGATGCGGACCACTTGCTGGTATATATACGGCGATGCAAAAGCAAGAAGCAGATTGGTATTTAGTGACGGCATGTGACATGCCTTTCATACGTAAGGAAACAGCGGAAGTGTTATCGTCTTATTGCAGCGAGCACGCAGACGCCATCATTCCGCTTGTTCAAGGCAGATTACAGCCTTTATTTGCGCTTTATCACCGCCGTTCTCTGCCGTTTATCCGCGCGTGTTTAAAAGAGAATCAATTTGCCGTCAAGGACTTGCTTCAAAAGCTTCATGTGCGCATCGTTTCAGAAGAAGAACTAAACGTGACATCAGACGAATTTCGTAATATCAATAAAAGAAGCGATTTACCTGAAAACGGTATGATATGATACATAAAAAACGGTGAGGAGAGAACAGCATTGAATGACCGATATTCAAGACAAATCTTGTTCCCTCCGGTTGGGGAAAAAGGACAGCATGCGCTGGCTGAAAGTCATGTTCTGATCGTTGGAGCAGGTGCACTTGGTACCGCCTCTGCGGAAGGGCTTGTCCGGTCTGGCATCGGTACGCTGACGATTGTCGATCGTGATTATGTGGAATTTTCAAATTTACAGCGGCAGCAGCTGTACACGGAACATGATGCAAAGGCACATGTGCCAAAAGCAGCTGCGGCAAAAAAACGTCTCGAGCAGATCAATCATGAAGTGACCATACACGCTCTGATTGAAGATGCAGGGGCGGAGCTGTTAAGGCCGTTATTCCAGAGAGCAGATATCGTCATTGATGCAACAGATAATTTTGAGACAAGAATGGTCATGAATGATTTATCTCTAGAAACAAAGACGCCATGGATATATGGCGCTTGTGTGAGCAGTCAGGGGATGTATATGACCATATTGCCAGATAAAACGCCATGTTTATCATGTGTGTTCACGGCAATGCCCGTTGGCGGCTTGACGTGCGATACAGCGGGGGTTATTTCACCTGCCGTTCAAATGGTTTCTGCTTATCAGCAAACAGAGGCACTCAAATATTTAACAGGTCATGAAGATCAAATTGAGCGGAAATTTGTCACGTTTGATCTTTGGCAGTCCACATCATTTAAAATGGATTTATCTCGCACTAAAGAAAAGAACTGTCCAACTTGCGGCACGGCAAGAACCTATCCTTATTTACATGACCAGCGTAAAAAAACGACGGTTCTTTGCGGACGTGACACCGTTCAAATTGTTTCAAAGGATTTAGCAAAACTATCATTTCAGCATATGAAAGAGCGGCTCTCATCTATATGTGAGGTGGAAGTGAACGACTTCTTAATCCATGTACGATACGAAAATTATCGGATGGTCTGTTTTAAAGGAGGACGTGCATTAATCCATGGGACAAATGATGAAAAAGAAGCCAATTCATTACTAGCAAGACTGCTAGGGATATAGGAGTGAAGTGTGATGGAAAGACGGCAGCCAATACCAGTAGAAGAGGCCATAAAGAAGGTTCACCAATACGAAAAACATGGAGAAATAGAATGGGTCCCTTTAAAGGATAGCCTTGGACGGTTTATTGCAGAAGATATTTTGGCAGACCATGATGTTCCGGCATTTGATCGTTCTCCTTATGATGGCTTTGCACTTCGGGCAGAAGATACAAAAGAAGCGTCAAGTGCGCATCCAGTTGAATTCGAGGTCATTGATCATATTGGTGCAGGAATGGTCTCAGCAAAAACCATCGGTCCCTTTCAAGCCATCCGTATTATGACAGGGGCAAAAATTCCAAATGGAGCAAATGTCGTCATCATGATCGAACTGACGAAGCCTTTCGAAAAAGACGGCAAATCATTCATGTCACTGAAAAGACCGCTGAAAAATGGAGACAATATTTCTCGCCAAGGAGAAGAGGTACTCAAAGGAAACGTGATGGTCAAAAAAGGAACAAACGTTACTCCTGGCGTCACGGCTCTATTGGCAACATTCGGATATGCGGTAGTACCAGTTGTCAAAAAACCAGTGATTGGCATTATCTCAACGGGTACAGAGCTTCTTCAAGTAAGTGATGCCATGGTGGACGGCAAGATTAGAAATAGTAATCTTAGTATGGTCTATGCGCAGGTACTTGAGGCCGGAGCTGAGCCGCTTGATTTAGGCGGAGTCTCCGATGATTTTGACAAAAGTTATCATGCAGTAAAAGCAGCCATGAGTAAGGTAGACATTCTGATCACAACAGGCGGTGTGTCAGTGGGTGATTTTGACTTTCTGCCTGCCATTTATGAAAAGCTGGGAGCCAAGGTCCTGTTTAATAAAGTAGCCATGAGACCTGGAAGTGTGACGACTGTGGCTGCAATGCCGAATGGTCAATTGCTGTTTGGGCTGTCCGGAAACCCTGCTGCCTGTTTTGTAGGCTTTGAATTATTTGTGAAACCGATCATTTATAAATGGTATATGAAAGAAAATCCGTTTCCCGCTTTTGCTGAGGCGAAACTCACACATGATTTTCCAAAAGCCAATCCGTTCACTCGATTTGTCAGGGCTGCCCTTCAATTCACTGGCAGTCAGATCAGTGTGACTCCTACAGGTCTTGATAAATCAAGTGCAGTGACCTCTATTGCAGAGGCTGACTGTTTCATCGTGCTGCCTGGGGGAACAAGAGGTTTTCAAGCAGGTGATCAAGTTGATATTCTGCTGTTTCAGCACAAAGGCGGTGGTTCCTCGTGCTGGATGACAAATTAAGCATATTACAGGTGGTCGGTTATCAAAATAGCGGCAAGACTACCTTGATCGAAAAGCTCTGTCAGCTGGCTGAACGTGAAGGGCTGAAGCTAGGCTGCTTTAAACACCATGGACATGGCGGGACACCAGATCGTCTTTTCAAAGAAAAAGATACCGATCGATATGTAAAAGCAGGGGCATATGCCGCAGGTGTTGAAGGAGAGGGTGAATTTCACTTTTCGATGCAGCACATCACGTTAGAGCAGCTGCTCAACATGTGTCAGCATCTTCCGTTAGACGCTGTGCTCATAGAGGGGTACAAACAGGCGCCTTATCGCAAAATCGTTTGTGTAAAGAATGAAGAGGAGCTTATTGACCTTTCGACACTTTCTAATATACAAGCAGCTATTTATTTTTCTCAAGAGGACCAATTAATCAAAAATTACCCGTTTCCTGTGTTTTCAGCTTTTGATAAGCGCGGGATGACATTTGCTTTTCACTTATTGAAGGGAGGCGGCACGTTTTGAACGAACTTTTTAAAATAACAAAAACGCCGATTGAGGTAAACGAATTGATTCAGCATATCACAAGACGAAAGGCAGGGGCGATTACAACGTTTATCGGGACGGTCAGAGAATGGACAAATGGCAAGAAAACATTGCGTTTAACGTACGAAGCATACATACCAATGGCAGAAAGCATGCTAAGGCAGATTGGACAAGAAATAAAGAATCGGTGGCCTGACACTGAAGCAGCGATTGTGCACCGAATTGGAACACTTGAGATAACGGATATTGCTGTTGCGATCGCCGTTTCGTCTCCTCATAGGAAGGCTGCCTATGAAGCCAATGAGTATGCCATTGAACGAATCAAGGAAATCGTTCCCATTTGGAAAAAAGAATATTGGGAAGACGGAGAGGCCTGGATAGGTGATCAGCTTGAAACGGTTTCATATCCAGAAGGTAAACCTAGCAATCTTCAACTTGCAGAGAAAGAAGGTGATCAGCATGATTAATGTATTATTGTTCGCCGGCCTTGCTGAGAAGGCCGGTAAACAACAAATCATCATTCAAAAAGATCAAACAACGGTTGATGAGATTAAAATAGAATTACAGGAGGTATATGGTGTTGATGCTGCACAAAACGTGATGGTTGCAGTCAACGAAATATATACGAGGGAAAATGCTGAAGTGCGTAGCGGGGACACTGTTGCACTCATTCCTCCTGTAAGTGGTGGATAATAGATATTAGAGGATTTGGTTATGGCCACCCGGCTGTAACCAATTTTTTATGTGTGAAAAGTTTGTAGAGGTATTTGGGTGTGATCTTCGTAAATAAAACATCCCCTTCTTGCTTTAGAAATGTGAGGATCGAGCTGCTGAATGAGATCATACAATTCGCTGATTCGTCTCACATTGAAATCTGTTTGGGCTTGAAGCTGTTCCTTTAATTCCTTTGTGCTCACAATGCTTCCCTTTTTCTCTTTAATAATATCTACACATCTTGCGGCGTAGTATATTTTGTCATTAGAAGGTCTGCTTTCTTTCATATCAAGTAATTTGAGCTCATGATAAATCGATTCTCGTTCCTTTCGAAAGTATTGCCATGCTTCTTGTTCCTTTTCATACAGTAAAATCAATTGCATTTTCAATTTTTCTCTTAACATTCACTTGACTCCATTTCCACTATCATTTAACCTACCTCTATTTTACATTATATGAAAAAATAACTTTTGATCAAGTAAAATCCTTTTATTTTTAATTTTTTAATATGAAAGTATTGATACTAAAGACTTATTTGTTCTGTAAAAGAAACCAATCATAGTCCTATAAAGCCGGGATTTGTCGAAATTACTAGGATTATTTTAACAAAAAATTGTTGTGTCTATCTAAGACCATGCGAATCCAAAAGAAAAGGATATTTATTCCGAAAGACATATTGTTTACTTAATAAAATGTTTTTAAGTCAGTAAAAGCACGATTCTTGATATGAATATGGTCGGATCAAGGGGGTATTTGAAGAGTTTCATTCGTGAAAATAGAATAATAGATAAAAATTTTTCTCAAGGAAAATAAGAAAATCAAATGATCGGTCACTTATTGGCAATCTTTTGATAAAATAGAAAGAAAAAGAGCGTCATTATGCGTTTACATACTTGTTTGAAATAGAGAGGATGACATTTGATGAATGAAAACATGCAAAAACCTACGATCATTGGAGTGAGTACAAGACCATCAGAGCACCTGAAAAGAGTATGGGAAAATCCAGTTGTTTGGTGGCCTTTATCTTGTGTACTTCTTTTAACAGTCGTTGTGACTTATTTGTCTGAGCTTGTAAATAAGGGAATGTGGGCAGATTTAAGCTTGCCGGTACCTGTTGTTTATGTGGTGACGCTTATTGGTCTGGTCTTTGGGATTGTCATCAATGCTGCTATATATAAGTTCATCGTATTTTTAGCGAAAGGTGATGCATCATTTCGGCAGCTGTTTTCAGCGGTCCTGTTCATTACTCCCGTTACGATCATTGGGACGATTATTTCTCATTTCGCAGTAATCTTTTTTCATGTTCCAAAAGACATCACGGTTACCTCGTTAAACGCGCTCATTCGAATTTCTGGTCCATGGCATGCGGTGTTAGCCAATATTGATCTATTTGTGATCTGGAATCTTGTTTTAACAGGCTTTTTATTCATCAAAGTGGGGCGTATATCACCGAGAATTTCTTGGGTGATTATAGGCGTCTTTTATATCTTATCGTTAATTTTTCAATATGTAGGAACAGCAATTAACATATCAGTAAGCTGGGGGTAGAAGGTTTTTATGAGAAAGAAAATCATCATCGGATCTATTTTAATTATTGTGATTGGGCTATTTATTGGATTTAATATTGCGAAAAACCAAGCAAAACCTGCTTCTACAGCAGCGATTAAAACAGTCAAACTCACGTCAAAAGAAATCACATCTACGGTGATGACACCCGGGACACTTTCATTCTCTGAAGAGCAGTTTATCTATGAAGAAGAGGAAAAGGGGAAATTGAAGGGAATTGCTGTGAAAGAAGGGGAAAAGGTAAAGGCTGGAACGCCGCTTCTTACATATGAAAATAAGGAACTGGAGCTTGAGGAGCAGCAGCAAGCGCTAGCAGCTGAGTCAAGTACATTAAAACTGGAACAATTGCAAAATAGGCTGAGTGAATTAGATGAGAAAAAAGCAGGCGGATCTGACGCTAATGCCAAAAGCGAGCGAGATCAGCTTCAATTAGAACTGAAAGCGGCTGAATTAGAACAAAAGCAAGCAGAGATCAGCCAAGAAAAAGTAAAGGCGCAAATAGAAGATTTAACCGTACATAGTAAAATTGATGGAACAGTGATTTCCATTGAGCAAGAGGCCGGGGCAGAGGGGCCGGAAGAAAGGCAGCCGATCATCCATATTGGTAATGAGAAAAAAATGATCGTGCGGGGTTTGATCTTAGAGTATGATGCCATAAAAATCAAAAAGAAACAAAAAGTGAAGGTAACGTCTGATGTCATTCGCGGGAAGAGCTGGCAAGGAGTCGTGAAAAAAGTGGGCGCTGTTCCTGTCCAGACAGCAGCTGAAACAACTTCGAGCGATCAAACGGTTCAATATCCTGTTGAAATTGAAATAAAGGGAAAGAAACCTGAGGCGAAACCTGGTTTTAAAATGATCATGGAAATTGAAACAGATAAGCGCCAAGCGCAAACGATTCCTGAAACAGCAGTAAAAAAAGAGACTGATGGACAATACGTTTATGTTGTTCGAAAAAATGTACTGAAAAAAGTAAAAGTGGTCATAGGGGAAACGTCAGGTCATGATCTTGAAGTGACAAAAGGTGTCAAGGCAGAGGATCAAATCATTGTTCATCCAACAGATGACATGTATGACGGAATGGAAGTGAATGCTGAATGATTCAGCTTTCCAACGTGACAAAAAGCTATGAGGTCGCACACGAAACATTTGATGTATTAAGTGACATGAATCTTGTCATTGAAAAAGGCGAGTATATGTCCATTATGGGCCCGTCCGGCTCTGGAAAGTCAACATTAATGAATATTATTGGCTGTTTAGACCGCCCGACGAAAGGACATTATCATTTTCAAGGTACAGAGCTGTCAGCAGCAAAGGATCAAGAACTCGCGGTCATTCGAAATCAATCCATCGGATTTGTTTTTCAGCAATTTCACCTGCTGCCAAGGTTAAATGCGAGGCGCAATGTGGAACTGCCGATGATTTACGCTGGGATCAGCCAAAAGGAAAGAAAAGAACGTGCGGAATTGGCACTTGAAAAGGTTGGTTTGGCAGATCGAATGAAACATATGCCAAGTGAGTTGTCAGGAGGACAAAAGCAAAGGGTGGCGATTGCACGAGCAATTGTCAATAAACCTCAGCTTATTTTAGCAGATGAACCGACTGGTGCTCTCGACTCAAAAACAAGCATCTCTATTATGGAACAGTTTACACAGCTGAATGAGGAAGGGACAACGATTGTGCTTGTCACCCATGAAGAAGAAATAGCTGCGTATACAAATCGGACGGTCGTTGTGAGAGATGGACGGCTTGTTGAAGATAGATGGATACAAGGGGACGCTATGAATGAAACTCTTTGAAAATATCAAAATAGCGCTGAATTCGGTTTTAGCTCATAAATTACGTTCTATTTTAACGATGCTTGGGATTATTATTGGTGTTGGATCAGTCATTGCCGTCGTGGCGATCGGTCAAGGCGGTGAGCAAATGTTAAAAGGATCGATTTCAGGTCCAAACAATACCATTGATATGACATATACGCCTTCTGACGAAGAGTTAAATGCGAATCCAAATGCCTTATTCGAAGCCGCATTTACTGAGGAAGACATAAAAAGCATTAGGACAATCAACGGGGTGAAGCAGGTCGCCTCCTCGACTGCACAAGGAATGCAGCTGAGATTTCAAGATACGACAGTTGATGCGACAGTTAACGGTATAAATGAAGGGTATACGGATGTACATTCATTAGAAATCGCAGAAGGACAGAATTTAAGAGATATTGACTTTAGAAGCGGCAGAAGAGCTGCCCTCATCTCAGATGGCTTACAAAAAGAACTATTCAACGGACAAAAGGCATTAGGCAAACTGATTTGGATGAACGGACAACCAGTTGAAGTCATCGGTGTTCTAGCAAAACAGAAAGGGATGTTTTCATTTGATATGAATGAAATATATGTTCCATTTGCGATGCTCACCTCCACATTTGGTATGAATGAATATGATAAGTTGTCTATTCAAGTCGCACATGCTGATCAAATGAAGGAAGTAGGAAAGAGCGCGGCTGCCATATTAAATGAAAATCATCATACAGAAGATGCTTACGAAATGATCAATATGGAAGAAATCGCAGAAGGGATCGGTCAAATAACGTCGGTTATGACAACAATTATTAGCTCAATAGCCGGAATCTCTTTACTTGTCGGCGGCATCGGTGTGATGAATATTATGCTCGTTTCTGTGACAGAGAGGACAAGAGAAATCGGTATTCGAAAGGCGATGGGAGCAACAAGGGCGCAAATTCTCGTTCAGTTTTTAATTGAGTCTGTCGTTTTAACACTCATCGGCGGGCTGATAGGGATCGCACTTGGTTTAGGCGGTGCTTCGTTAGTATCACTTTTTGCCGGCTGGCCGTCACTCGTATCTTGGCAAGTAGTATCGGGAGGCGTACTGTTTAGTATGCTCATTGGTATTGTTTTTGGGTTGATTCCTGCGAATAAGGCAGCGAGATTAGATCCCATTGAATCGCTCAGATATGAATAATTCGAAGAAGAATAATGCATACAAACGGTTTACATTTGCCTTCATTACTCATCAAAAGCTTTTATGCAAATCGCATAAAAGCTTTTTTTAGTTCGATTGAATGAAATAAAAAATGATAGAAATGCTAATATCATGACTTTCATCATTAATGTCACATATTTTTCAGTTTACAAATGGTACATATAAAGGTAAGATGACCATGGTGAAAGATTTTGATAGTTATTGAATGTATTTGATTGTTTTGTATTGATAATGTTGAAAAAAGCGATTACAATAAAGGTGCGCGCAAAATGAATACGTTTTCAAAAAAGGGGTGTTTTCGTGTTAACACCAGAAAGACATCAACTCATTATCGACAGCTTAGAAGAAAATGATGTCATTAAAATACAGGACTTAACGATGATGACGGATGCGTCTGAATCTACAATTAGAAGAGATTTATCAGCCCTTGAAGAAAAAGGATTTCTGAAAAGGGTTCATGGGGGAGCTGCCAAGATTTCGAGTATTCGCCTTGAACCAGATGTATTTGAGAAATCTGCCAAAAACCTTCAAGAAAAGTCATTAGTAGCAGAGGCAGCGGCATCTCTTTTAAAACAAGGTGACTGTATTTATTTAGATGCTGGTACAACCACACAGCAAATGATTGAATATATCGATGCAGATCAAGATATTGTCGTGGTGACAAACGGTGTGATGCACATTGAAGCACTCATGAGAAAAGGCATTACCTTTTACTTGATAGGCGGATCAGTGAAACATCGAACAGGAGCCATGGTGGGAGCCGCAGCTTTGACAGCGATGGAAAATTATCGTTTTGACAAAAGCTTTGTTGGGACAAACGGCATTCATCCTGAGGCGGGTTTTACAACACCTGATCCAGAGGAAGCGCTCATGAAAAAAAGAGCCATGAAACAGGCGAAAAAAACCTATATCTTATCAGATGCCTCGAAGTTTGGCGAAATATCGTTTTCAACCTTTGCTAGTTTACAGGAAGCCACCATTATCACAAACGACGCAAAAGAGGATTCATTCGATAATTACCATGAAAAAACGGTTATAAAGGTAGTGAAAACATGATTTATACAGTTACTTTAAACCCATCAGTTGATTACATCGTACACGTGGAGGATTTTGCAGTCGGCGGTTTAAATCGTTCAACCTATGATCAAAAATATCCAGGTGGTAAAGGAATCAATGTCTCAAGGCTATTAAAACGTCACGGTGTTGAATCAAAAGCACTTGGATTCATTGGTGGATTTACAGGCAAATATATTCAAGATTTTCTACAGAACGAACAATTACAAACAGCCTTTCACGAGGTGTCAGAAGATACAAGAATCAATGTGAAACTAAAAACAGGTGAAGAGACAGAAATCAACGGACTCGGCCCATCTATTACTGAAGCGCAATTTGAGTCGTTTCTATCTCAATTTTCTTCATTGACTGAAGGAGATGTCGTTGTTTTAGCTGGCAGCATTCCTTCTTCATTACCTCATAACACATATGAGCGTATTGCTGAAGTTTGCAAAGAGCAAGGTGTAAGAGTTGTTCTTGATATTTCTGGTGAAGCGTTAAAAAAAGCAGCAGATATGAAACCATTCTTAATGAAGCCAAATCACCATGAGCTGGGTGAAATGTTTGAGACGAGTATTTCATCAGCAGCAGAAGCAATTCCTTATGGGAAAAAGCTGTTAGAACAAGGTGCTGAACATGTCATCGTATCTATGGCTGGAGATGGCGCCCTTTTATTCAGTAAAGAAGGGATCTATCAATCCAATGTTCCAAAAGGAACGCTCGTTAATTCAGTTGGAGCAGGGGATTCAGTCGTTGCAGGGTTTTTAGCCGGCGTTTCAAAAGGTCTTTCAATTGAAGAGTCATTTAAGCTTGGTGTCACGTCAGGAAGCGCAACAGCTTTTTCTGAGGAGCTTGGCACAAAAGAGCTTGTCGACACACTATTACCACAAGTAAAAGTCACACGCATTTAAAGGAGGAGTCATCATGAAAATTACAGAACTACTCACGAAGCATACCATTAAGCTTCAATTAGACAGCCAGCAGAAAGAAGCAGTCATTGAAGAACTGGTCACTGTTTTAGATACAGCCGGCAAGTTAAATGATAAAGAGGGCTACAAAGAAGCTGTGATCAATCGTGAAAAACAGAGCTCTACCGGTATTGGCGAAGGAATTGCCATCCCGCATGCTAAAACAGCAAGTGTAAAAGAGCCTGCCATTGCATTTGGCCGCTCAACTGCTGGTGTAGATTATGAATCACTGGACGCGCAGCCGAGTCATCTTGTCTTTATGATTGCCGCAACTGAAGGCGCAAACAATACGCACTTAGAGGCACTTTCTCGTTTATCCACACTTCTTATGCGTGAAGAAATTCGAAAGCAGCTCCTTGAAGCGGCGACTGAAGATGAAATCATTGAGATCATCAATACACATGATCAAGACGATGAAGAAGAAGAGGAAGTTCAAGAGGAGCCGGCTGCAGAAGGAAAACCTGCTAAAATTTTAGCAGTAACAGCTTGCCCGACCGGCATTGCACATACATTTATGGCAGCAGATGCTTTGAAAGAAAAAGCAAAAGAAATGGGCGTTGACATTAAAGTTGAAACAAACGGCTCTGGTGGTATTAAACATGCCCTTACAGCAAAAGAAATTGAAGAAGCGCCAGCTATCATTGTGGCAGCGGACAAGCAAGTTGAAATGGAACGCTTTAAAGGCAAACATGTCATTGAAGTACCTGTAACAGCTGGTATCCGCCGTCCGCAGGAATTGATTGAAAAAGCAATCAATCAAGATGCACCGATTTATAAAGGTTCAGGCGGCAGTTCTTCAAAAGACGAAAATGAATCATCTGGCAAAGGAAGAAGCGGATTTTACAAGCACTTAATGAGTGGTGTAAGTAACATGCTTCCATTTGTTGTCGGAGGCGGTATCCTTGTTGCGATTTCATTCTTCTGGGGGATTAACTCAGCAGATCCTAAGGACCCTTCATTTAATTCATTTGCAGCTGTATTAAAAGGAATTGGCGGAGACAATGCGCTTGCCTTGATCGTTGCTGTATTAGCTGGATTTATTGCCATGAGCATTGCAGATCGCCCAGGTTTTGCACCAGGTATGGTCGGTGGATTTATGGCGTCAGCAGCAGGTGCAGGGTTCCTAGGCGGGCTGATTGCTGGTTTCCTAGCTGGTTATATCGTTGTGCTGCTCAAAAAAGTATTCACATTCGTACCGCAGACACTCGACGGGATTAAACCAGTTCTGCTCTATCCATTATTCGGTATTTTCTTCACAGGCATTATCATGCACTATATTGTCAACACACCAGTGAAAATGGTGATGGACGGATTAACACATTGGCTTGAATCATTAGGTACTGGAAACCTTGTCTTAATGGGTATTATTTTAGCTGGTATGATGGCAATTGATATGGGTGGCCCAATTAACAAAGCGGCTTACACATTTGGTCTTGCCATGATTGCTGCTGGCAACTATGCACCGCATGCTGCGATTATGGCAGGCGGAATGGTTCCACCACTAGGTATTGCACTTGCAACAACGATCTTTAGAAATAAGTTCTCAAAACGTGACCGTGAAGCAGGGATTACATGTTACTTCATGGGAGCTGCCTTCATCACGGAAGGGGCGATCCCGTTTGCGGCGGCAGATCCTCTTCGTGTCATTCCTTCAGCTGTTATTGGTGCAGCAGTTGCTGGTGGATTAACGGAATTCTTTAGAGTGACGCTTCCTGCACCGCATGGCGGACTATTTGTTTTCTGGGTAACAAATCATCCAGTTCTTTATATCATCAGCATCTTAATCGGTGCCGTTGTGACAGCGATTTTACTGGGTATTTTGAAAAAACCAGTCAGACAAGAAGCGTAATGCAGAAGAGAAGCATCGTGAAAAACGGTGCTTCTTTTTGTTTAATCATCAGTGAATTAGGAAAAAATATCTAATTAAATGGTTGTCTTGTGAATTTTTAAATGACATATGATAAAGTAAAGTTATTCAATTCACGTTTTATGTCTTTTAGTAGAAAGTCTTAGGAGGAAGCAGTATTTTGAACGAAGAAAACAAACAAAACGAAAATGAAATTCAATCTGATGCGAAGCAAGCCAAAACAGAGAAGAAAAGTTCACTGTTTGAATGGATCAAAGCCATTTTAATTGCACTTGCGCTCGTCTTGCTCATCCGTACATTTATATTTGAACCGTATGTAGTGGAAGGAGAGTCAATGGAGCCGACACTTCATGATGGGGAAAAGCTGTTTGTCAACAAAACCATTAACTATCTCGGTGGTGTGAAACGCGGTGACATCGTGATTATTAATGGAAAAGATGGTCAGAAGATTCATTATGTCAAACGATTGATCGGCCTTCCAGGTGATACGATTGAAATGAAGGATGATACGCTTTACATTAACGGTAAAAAAGTAGATGAGCCTTATTTAAAAGAGAACAAGGCGCATGCGAAAGAGTATGAAGTGCATTTAACTGGAGATTTTGGTCCAGTGAAAGTACCGAAAAACGATTACTTTGTAATGGGGGACAACAGACTGAATTCCATGGACAGCAGAAATGGACTTGGCCTCATTGAAAAGGATCGGGTTGTCGGGACATCAGAATTTGTTTTCTTCCCATTTGGCGACATTCGACAGACAAAATAAAAGCACCTTCTCGTGGGCAAGAGAAAGGTACTTGAACGAGCGACCCTTACAGAAGGGTCGTTTTTAATTTGGCGTGAGCACTGAAACAATGATCACAATCGCTAGAACAGAAACGAACACAGATCCGGTAATGGCTAAAACGGATCGAAACAATCCGATCTTTTGGTTTTCTTTGCCCCGCTTTTGTAAAAAACGTTTGGAAAAGATGTGGACCAGTGTGTAAATGAGGACAAGCCCAATATAAAGGCCAAAGTCCTTCGCATTAAAACCTGTTGCAGATAAATAAATGCCCATAAAGAAAATCAATAAACAGTATTCCATCAGTGTGAGTAATCTCAAATCGCACGAACTCCTTCAATCAATCATTCCTGTTTATTATACCATAATAGACAAAAAGCCTTCGTTCTTAGCGAGAGACGTTTCTATCAAGCGTTATTCATGTTATACTTCATAATGATGAATGAGTGATGGAGGATTAATAAATGATTGCAGTAAATAACGTTAGTTTGCGCTTTGCTGATCGTAAACTATTTGAAGAAGTAAATATTAAATTCACTCCTGGCAACTGCTACGGGTTAATTGGTGCCAATGGAGCTGGTAAATCAACGTTCCTAAAGATTCTTTCTGGAGAAATTGAAGCTCAAACGGGCGATGTTCATATGAGTCCTGGTGAGCGTTTAGCGATTTTAAAACAGAACCACTTTGAATACGAAGAGTTTGAAGTGCTAAAAGTCGTCATCATGGGTCACAAACGTCTATATGATGTGATGCAGGAGAAAGATGCGATCTATATGAAACCTGATTTCTCAGATGAAGACGGAATTCGTGCAGCGGAGCTTGAAGGTGAGTTTGCTGAATTAAACGGCTGGGAAGCTGAAAGTGAAGCAGCGATCCTATTAAAGGGTCTTGGCATTCCTGAAAGCCTTCAATCGAAGAAAATGTCTGAGCTTGGCGGTTCAGAAAAGGTAAAAGTTCTTTTAGCTCAAGCTTTATTTGGTAAGCCTGACGTTCTTCTTCTTGATGAGCCAACGAACCACTTGGACTTACAAGCGATCCAGTGGCTTGAAGAGTTCCTCATTAACTTTGAAAATACCGTCATCGTTGTTTCGCATGATCGTCACTTCTTAAACAAAGTATGTACACATATTGCGGACCTTGATTTCGGGAAAATCCAAGTATACGTCGGTAACTATGATTTTTGGTATGAGTCCAGCCAGTTAGCGCTGAAACTAAGCCAAGAAGCAAATAAGAAAAAAGAAGAACAAATTAAGCAGCTTCAAGAATTCGTTGCCCGGTTTAGTGCGAACGCTTCTAAATCGAAGCAAGCGACATCAAGAAAGAAATTGCTTGATAAAATCTCTTTAGACGACATTAAGCCGTCTTCACGTAAATATCCGTATGTTCATTTTGCGCCAGAGCGTGAAATCGGAAATGATGTTCTTCAAGTAGAAGGTCTATCAAAAACAATTGATGGTGTAAAAGTACTGGATAACGTCAGCTTTATTATGAATCGCGAAGATAAAATTGCGTTCTTAAGCCGTAATGAGCTTGCTGTGTCCACTTTATTTAAAATCCTTGCTGGTGAAATGGAGCCAGACAGCGGATCATTTAAATGGGGCGTCACAACGTCACAAGCCTTTTTCCCGAAAGACAATAGTGAATACTTTGAAGGGAACGACGTTGATCTTGTTGATTGGCTTCGTCAATATTCTCCGAATGATCAAAGTGAAAGCTTCCTGCGTGGTTTCTTAGGACGTATGCTTTTCTCTGGGGAAGAAGTGAAGAAAAAAGCAAGTGTCTTATCAGGAGGAGAAAAGGTTCGTTGTATGTTATCAAAAATGATGCTGTCTGGAGCGAATATTTTGCTGCTGGATGAGCCAACGAACCACTTAGACCTAGAATCCATTACAGCGCTGAATAACGGCCTCATGAGCTTTAAAGGAGCTATGCTCTTCTCATCTCATGACCATCAGTTTGTTGAAACAGTCGCAAACCGGATTATCGAAGTGACGCCAAATGGTATCGTTGATAAACAAACAACATATGATGAGTTCTTATCAGATCGAGATATCCAAAAAAGACTCGAAGAGCTGTACGCATAACAAAAAAAGACATCCTATGGATGTCTTTTTTGATTAAATCGCCCAGTTTCCATTTCGGAAGATCGGTTCGCGTTTCCCGTCTTTTGTGATTCCGTCAATATTCATTTCCTTTGAACCAATCATGAAATCAACGTGTGTAATACTGCTGTTCACACCCGCTGCATCCAATTCTTCTCGTTTCATCTCTTTTCCACCTTCGATATTAAACGCATATCCACTGCCGATGGCAAGGTGGTTTGATGCATTTTCATCGTAAAGTGTATTGTAATAAAGAATATTTGAGTTAGAAATTGGTGAATCATCTGGTACGAGGGCAACCTCACCTAGATAATGAGAGCCTTCATCTGTTTCAACGAGAGATTTCAAAATATCTTCGCCTTCTTTTGCTTTCACATCCACAATCCGGCCATTTTCAAAGGTTAATGAAAATTCATCAATGATGTTTCCAGCATAGCTGAGTGGCTTTGTGCTTGAGACTGTCCCGTTTACACCGTCTTTTTTCGGTACGGTAAAGACTTCTTCTGTCGGCATGTTGGCCATGAAGGAGACGCCGCGTTCACTTACGCTGCCAGCACCTACCCAAATATGCTGCTCTGGAAGCTCGATCGTTAAGTCTGTGCCTGGTGCTTCATAATGAAGCTTGTGATAGTGGCGTTCATTGAGTATTTTGACCTTTTCATTTAATGACGCATCGTGGTTTTTCCAAGCTTCAACAGGATCTGCTTGATCAGCGCGTGCGACTTTAAAGATTTGATCCCACAATAAAGTGACAGCTTCTTCATCTGTATGATCAGGGAAAATCTTTTTCGCCCATTCTTTTGATGCAGCGCCTACGACCGTCCAAGCCACTTTGTCTGATTGAACGTACTGGCGATATGTATGAAGGGCGGATCCAGCGGCTTTTTGCTGTGCAGCGATTTTTTTCGAATCAATGCCCCGCAGAAGGTCAGGGCTTTCTGACAAGATCGTGATAAAAGCGCCGCCACGTTTTGCGATGGTTTCCATCATCTGTGCTTCCCATTCTGGGAATTGCTCAAACACATCTTGCGGTGCATGTTCATATTTTAAACGAGCAAGAATACCATCACTCCAGCGGATATGTACATTTTTCGCCCCGCGCTCATACGCATGTTTCGCGACAAGACGAACAAGGTCTGCAGATTCAGTAGATGCAGATACGACGACTTCTTGTTCTTTTTGAACATTCACACCAACTTCAACGATGGTCTTTGCATATTGATCTAGTTGTTTTTCAAATGAACTCATAAAAACCCTCCTTTAGTCATGTTCATCATATCAGATTTAAGACCGAAAAGGAAAATGGAGAGCACGCTTAAAGCCAAAATAAAAAAGCCGCGTTCGTGCGGCTTTTTTAGCGGTTCAGTTGTTTCACAGGCTGTGCATTAGAAGGCGGCATATGTGAAAACGACAAGCTCATTCCTCCTAAAATAATACCCGTTAAAATGACTGTGACAACGACCCGTTTACCTAAATCAAGCAACATGTTCTTCCTCCTTCACGTTTATCCATTTCTCACAATATGATCGAAATGACGAAAAAAGAAGTATAACAAGAAGATTATTTTAAAGTTTTTTGCAATTTGTCGATCACTTCTAATGAACGGCCTGTTCCAATTGCAACAGATTCAAGTGGATTGGCTGCAATATGAACTGGAACAACAATCTCTTGAGAAAGCCATTCTTGTATTCCATTTAAAAGAGCACCGCCGCCAGTTAAAATAACGCCGCGGTCTACAATATCCCCGCTTAGCTCTGGAGGGCTGTCTTCTAATGTAGCACGAATTGCTTCTAAAATATGAAGAAGTGATTCGCGCATGGCGCCTTGAATTTCATGAGAGACAAGTGTGATCGTTTTTGGCAGACCTGTCACAAGATCACGCCCGCGCACTTCTAATGATTCAGGCTCATGCTCAATAAGACCATACCCAATTTCCATTTTCACCTGCTCGGCAGTCCGTTCGCCGATTAATAAGTTATATTTCTTTCTGACAAACGTAATGATATCTTCATCCAGCTGATCGCCGCCAATTCGGATCGAATGACAAGAGACAACGCCGCCAAACGAAATGATCGCAACTTCTGTTGTTCCGCCGCCAATATCGACTACAACGTTCGCAACAGGCTCGTCTACCGGAAGATCAGCCCCGATTGCAGCTGCAACAGGTTCTTCAATTAAATGCACATGTTTGGCTCCGCAGTTTTTCACAGCATCGCTGATCGCGCGGCGCTCAACAGCCGTTGAACCAGAAGGTGTACATACAACGACAGTTGGCTTTCTGAAGGTAAACCCGATATTTTTTCCTGCTTTTTTCATGATTTGTTTAAGTAAATCTGTTGTCATATCATAATCAGCGATGACACCGTCTTTCATCGGACGGATCGCAACAATTTTCCCAGGTGTTTTCCCGATCATTTCTTTTGCTTCTGATCCGACGGCAAGTACAGTCTTTGTTTCTGTATCGACTGCCACGACGGACGGTTCATTTAAAATAATTCCCTTATTTTTACTATAAACCAATATGTTAGCTGTTCCTAAATCAATTCCAATTTCGGCATTTTGAAACATGTTTTCACCCAATCTCTATTTTTGCTGTTTTAAACAATTTTACATTTAAAAGTTCAGAGGGTTGATGACATTTGTGGGGGTTTGTGATGACCTTGAAATGAATCTGTAAAATTCAAGTATCATTTTGACAATCACAATAAATTTTCCCTTTGTTTTTTCTTTTATGAAAAAAATTTTTATCGAGGAGAAACCTTTTAAGAATCTCTTACGTCTACGATATATCAATTGGTGAAAAACAGATTGATCTTGAGCTAATGAAAGAAAGAGGGAACGAAATTGAAATCTATCGGAGTCGTAAGAAAAGTAGACGAACTAGGGCGTATTGTCATGCCAATCGAATTGAGAAGAGCACTTGATATCGCTATTAAAGACAGTATGGAATTTTTTATAGATGGAGATAAAATCGTCTTGAAAAAATATCAGCCAGAGGGTGTTTGTCTCATGACTGGTGAGATTACATCAGAGAACCATGAATACGGAAATGGTCAAATTACATTAAGCGCTGAAGGCGCAGAACTGCTGTTAAAAGAGCTGCAAGAAGCTCTTCAGCAGTAATCAAAATAGCCTGCTCTCTTCCTTTGTGCTGAGAACAGGCTATTTTTCTTTAAAAAAGTTCCTTAAAAATGCCCCATCTCCCTCAAAAAATAAGTGGAAAATGGTACAATTGACAAAGAATCTCAGGGCGGCAGGTGGAATCATTTGAACAAAACATATCAAGTACGGATCATGTTATCTGTTCTTGCATTTATCTTAATCTTAAGCTGGGATTTCTTTTATTATCTGGGCGGCTATCAAATTAATTGGCCGCTCGATCTAGCCTTTACAGTTGTTGTGTTAGCAGGGATCTGGGTTGTCTCAGGTTATGTAGACCGTTTGAATTTACTGGTGTCAGATCTAAATAAGAGAGAAAAAGAAGCACACGAACTGACAGAGCGGCTGAATCGAATTACAGATAACTTGCAAGAAATCGTCTTTGAAACAAATGAAAAAGGGCAAATCATTTTCTTAAATCAAGCATGGAAACAAATGACCGGCTATGATATAGATGAATGTCTAGGTACGATGTACAATCAGTACTTTGATCAAGAAGAAAGAGTTATTCAGCATTTGTCATCTGTCATCCAAGAGCATAAGGATTCAGGGCGGATCGAGCTGCAGCTTCTTCACAAAGAAGGAAAGAAAGTATGGGGAGATGTTCATTATAAGCTCTACTTTGATGAGAAGCACCAGTTCACTGGAGGCATTGGAACAGTTGCAGATATTACAAAACAAAAGCTGGCAAAGCTTGAGCTTGAAAGATCAAATCAACAATTGCAAATGCAAGCGCAAAAACTGGCCGTTGCAGGACAAATAGCCGCTGGAATCGCTCATGAAGTCAGAAATCCGCTGACCTCAGTAAACGGCTTTTTGCAGCTGATGAAAACACAATATCCTGAAAGAACCGATTATTTTGACATTATCTTTTCCGAAATTAAACGAATTGATTTTGTTTTAAGTGAGCTGCTTGTGCTGGCAAAGCCGCAGTCGGTCCATTTTCAAGAAGTTCAGCTTCATGGATTGTTAGAGCAGGTCATTACATTGCTAAAAACAAATGCTGTTCTTTCGAATATTGATCTTAAACAGCCTTTTAAAAAGCAGGATGCCGGTGTTATATTAGCAGACGCTAACCAAATGAAGCAGCTGTTCATTAATTTAATCAAAAATGCCATTGAGGCAATGCCCGAAGGCGGAAGCATATACATATCAACAGAAAAATTGATGAACGAATGGAAAATTACCATTCAAGATGAAGGAAAAGGGATGTCTGAAGAGGATATTCAGAAAATATATGATCCTTTCTTCTCCACGAAAACAGAAGGGACGGGGCTTGGTCTCACCATCTGTGCAACGATTTTAAAAGATCATCATGGTAGAATGGATGTGTCTAGTGAGCTGGGGAAAGGTACAGCTTTTCATATCTATTTACCTGTGTGTCAAAAAAGCAGACAGCAGCAAGGCGAGAGGGCGTGATTTCATGACAATGAAAGCTTTATTTGTATATGGAACGCTTCTGCAGCATGAAGAGCACCATGAGACGTATATGAAAGAAAGCAGACCATTAGCTAAATCAGCTTGGATCAGTGGCAGAATCTATGATACAGGTCATGGGTACCCTGCGTGCGTTCCTGAAGAAAAAGGCACAGTATATGGAGAATTGTACGAGGTAACCACAAGCACGTTGAATAAGATAGATTTACTTGAGGAAGGGTATGACAAGCAGGTGGTCGATGTCATGACAGACCAAGGGCCGGTGGCGGCTATTACATACACTTTACCAAAGCAGAAAGCATCATCGCTGAAGGAGATTGAGAGCGGCTGCTGGAAGGAATATAGAATGTGGCAGCAGAAGCCGGCATCCTTCTATTATTTTGCCTATGGATCCTGTATGGATGATGCAAGATTTAAGCTGGCGGAGGTCGATCATTATTTTAAACAAATCATCGGTGGCGGTGCACTGAACGGCTTTACAACTAGATTTACATTGGTGAGACCTGATGGATCTAGAGCCGATATGGTAGAAGATGGCGGAGAAACAGAGGGCGTTTTATATGAGGTTCCTTTTGATGCCATTCGATATTTGTACAAACGAGAAGGTGTATATGAGGGCACATATCGTCCAGCTTTTGTCGATGTCAAAATAGGTGATCAAATATATGTGGACTGTTTAACCTTTCTTGTTCTTCAAAAGAGCGAAGAAATTGCTCCGCCAGGTCATTACCGCAGTGAAATTGAAAAAGGAGCAGATCTTTACTTAAGTGAAGCGTTCCGCAAAAAAATTCGCTCGCATATGGATTCATTAATCAAACCGTAGTAAAATGCATGGTAAGTGAGATAAAAGGAGTCTGAACATGAAAAAGGAATATGCAGTCATTGGTCTTGGACGCTTTGGCGGAAGTATTTGCAAGGCGCTGAGCGAAGAAGGACTTGAAGTCATGGCCATGGATATGAATGAAGATCGAGTGAACGAATACGCGAAAATTGCCTCACATGCGGTCATTGGTGATTCGACGGACGAATCTGTTTTAAAAAATCTCGGCATTCGCAATTTTGACCATGTCATCGTTGCGATTGGTGAAAACATTCAGGCCAGTATTTTAACGACGATCATGCTGAAAGAGCTTGGCGTTAAAATGGTCACAGTAAAAGCGCAAAACGACTACCATGAAAAGGTGCTAAATAAAATTGGAGCTGATCGCATCGTTCATCCAGAGCGGGACATGGGCAGACGAATTGCACATAAAATCATCTCCAACAACGTATTAGATTATCTTGAGCTGTCAGATGAGTACAGCCTCATTGAAATCGTTGCAAACAGCAGGCTTGCAGGGCATTCTCTTCTAGATCTCGATATTAGAGCGAGATATGGCATTAATATTGTGGCGATAAAGCGCGGAAAAGAAGTGATTGTTTCACCGCTCGCAGATGAAATGATTCAAAAAGAAGATATTCTGATTGTCATTGGGGCAGTTGCCGATATCGGACGCTTTGAAAAACGTGAAATGCAGAACGATTATTAAACACTCCTAGGCGGGGTGTTTTTTTATATGATTGTGTACACATGAGGTGGACAGTGGAGAGGAAAGAAGACATTAAAAAGGACTGGTTTGTTCTGAAATAAAAGCAAAAATCAATCATCATATTTTTCGTGCAATTACCACTATTCAGAAATAAAAATCAGTCTTTTTATCTGGTTGATTTTCTCTAAATGTCATTGACTGGGCAAACAGATTCGTTTACGATAAGAAACATTATATTGTTTACTTGGAGGAGGCAGTGTCGTTGGATAAGGAGCTTTTCAGACATCAAATTGAAGTAGCTGCAAAGAGAAAAAAAGCAGCCCTAGTGATTAAACATGCGAAGGTTATGGACGTGTTTAACCAGGAATGGATAGACGCTGATGTCGCTGTTGAAAATGGACAAATAGTAGGGATTGGAGAGTACGAGGGAGAACAGGAGCTGGATGCAGCAGGTCAAATGCTTGTACCCGGTTTTATTGATGGCCACGTTCATATCGAGTCCTCTATGGTGACCCCTGCTGAATTCTCCAAAGCTGTCGTCCCGCGCGGTGTGACAACTGTCGTAACAGACCCGCATGAAATTGCCAATGTGTCAGGAATCACAGGCATCCGTTTTATGCTGGAAGAAGCGAGAAAAGCTGCCTTAAATATTTATTTCATGCTACCTTCCTGTGTACCGGCAGTCAGTTTTGAACGATCAGGTGCTGTTTTAAAAGCGGAAGATTTAAAGCCCCTTTATCAAGAGAAGGAAGTTCTTGGCCTTGCCGAGGTGATGGATTATGTCGGTGTGGAGCAGGCAGAAGAAGATATGCTTCAAAAGCTGCTTGATGCTCAAAACGAGAATAAATTGATTGATGGCCATTTAGCAGGCTTAACGGACCGATTAATAAACGTTTACCGCACAGCGAGTGTCCAAACAGATCACGAAGTGACAACAGCTGAGGAAGCCCTTGAACGTGTAAAACGAGGCATGTATGTCATGCTGAGAGAAGGCTCTGTTGCCAAAAACGTGAAAAACGTTTTACCAGCTGTGAATGAAAAGAATGCGAGACGCTTTTTCTTTTGTACCGATGATAAACATTTAGATGATTTAATGGCGCAGGGAAGTATTGATGAACAAGTACGAATGTCTATAAAAGAAGGGTTAGACCCATTTTTAGCGTATCAAATGGGAAGTTTAAACGCAGCAGAGTGTTTTGGCCTCAAAACAAAGGGAGCCATTGCGCCAGGCTTTGATGCTGATTTTATGCTTGTCTCTGATCTTCATCAAGTAGACATCACCAGCGTATTTATTGCAGGAGAATTGATGGCGCAGCATGGAAAGTACAAGCCAAGTGTCGAAAAGATTGTACCGAGTCCAGCATTATTACAATCTGTTCATGCTATAGACGTTCAAGAGCAAGATCTGGTACTGCCTATCACAGACCATCAAAAAATGAATGTCATCCGCATTATTCCGAATCAGCTGGAAACAAAATTAGAACAAGTCCCTCCTTCAGAAACGAACGGACAATTCACTAGTGATACAGAAAGAGATGTATTAAAAATGGTGCTTGTCGAACGTCATCAAGGCTTATCTGAAATGGGGATAGGGGTTGTCAGCGGCTTTGGATTAGAAAAGGGTGCAATTGCAACAACGGTTGCGCATGATTCTCATAATTTAATTGCGGTTGGCACAAATGATGCTGATATCGTGAAAGCCATTGACGCGTTAAAAGAAGCAGGTGGTGGTTTGACTGTTGTCAAAGATGGTCAGTCTCTTCATACGCTTCCATTACCGATCTCTGGTCTACTTTCAGATCAGCCGGCACATCTTGTAAATGAAAGCCTTCATGCGCTCCATGAAGCGTTAAAAGAAACAGGTTTTACTTTAGACTTTAATCCGTTTTTGACGCTGTCCTTCTTGGCACTCCCAGTCATTCCTGATGTGAAAATGACGACAAAGGGCTTGTTTGATGTCAGAAGCTTTCAGCATCTCCCAATTCAATCATAAAAAAGAGACACAGCCAATCGGCTTGTGTCTCTTTTTGTGATTACACTTCCATAATAATCGGTAAGATCATTGGGCGGCGTCTTGTTTTTTCATAAAGGAAAGGTGCAAGAGTGTCAGTAATTTCGTTCTTAATTTCAGACCACTGAGTTGTCTTACGTTCCATTACTTTTTCAAGATGCTTTGAAATTAAATCCTGTGCATCGTTGATCAGGTCTCCAGATTCTCTCATGTAGACAAAACCTCTTGAGATCAAATCAGGCCCAGCAGAGATTTTAAATTCTTTCATGTCCATGCTGACGACTACAATGACAAGACCCTCTTCAGAAAGAATGCGGCGGTCTCTTAAGACGATGTTTCCGATATCGCCAATACCACTTCCGTCGATATACACGTTGCCTGATGGAATTTTGCCAGCGACACTTGCTTCGTCACCTTTCAGTGCAAGAACTTCACCGTTATCCATGATAAAGCAGTTTTCCTCAGGGATGCCGCAATCATTCGCAAGCTTGATATGCGTTTTTTGCATGCGGTATTCACCGTGAATCGGCATAAAGAATTTTGGTTTAATTAAACGGAGCATGAGTTTTTGTTCTTCTTGTCCGCCGTGACCAGATGTATGAATATTATTAAGCGAGCCATGAATGACCTCAGCGCCGGCACGATAAAGCTGGTTAATGGTGCGGCTTACGCTAATATTGTTACCTGGAATCGGTGAAGATGAGAAGACAACAGTGTCTCCAGGGTTAATGGAAATCTGGCGGTGAGTACCGTTCGCAATACGAGAAAGAGCTGCCATCGGTTCACCCTGGCTCCCAGTACAAAGAATGGTTACTTTGTTTGCTGGAAGGCGGTTGATTTCATTATGTTCAATAAACGTGTTTTTTGGACATTTAATATAGCCAAGATCTTGTCCAATATCAATAGCAGACTCCATACTGCGTCCAAATACAGCGACTTTTCTGCCGTTGGCAACAGCAGACTCAATCACTTGCTGAAGTCTGTGAATGTTTGAAGCAAACGTGGCAAAAATGATACGTCCATCGACTTTTCTAAAGATGTCATCAATGCTTTCACCTACGCGTCTTTCAGACATCGTAAATTCTGGGATCTCACTGTTTGTACTATCAGATAAAAGACAAAGAACGCCTTCTTTTCCGATCTCAGCCATTTTGGTTAAATTGGCAGGTTCGCCAACAGGAGTAAAGTCAAACTTGAAATCACCTGTATGTACGATGTTACCAGGAGGAGTCTTGACGACAATTCCATAAGAATCTGGAATACTGTGTGTCGTTCTAAAGAAAGACACAGCTGTTTTTCTAAATTTAATGGTATCTTCTTCTTCAAAAATGTGAAGTTTTGTTTGTCTCAAGAGACCATGCTCTTCCAATTTATTACGAAGTAGGCCGATTGCGAGTTTGCCGCCGTAAACTGGAATATTCACTTGCTTGAGAAGGTAAGGGATACCGCCAATGTGGTCTTCATGTCCGTGAGTGATGAAAAGACCTTTGATTTTATCTTCGTTTTTAACTAAGTACGTATAGTCAGGGATGACGTAGTCAATTCCAAGAAGCTCATCCTCAGGAAACTTAATACCTGCATCAATTAAAATGATTTCATCTTGAAATTGAACGCCATACGTGTTTTTACCGATCTCGCCTAAACCGCCGAGCGCAAAAACCGCCGCCTGATCGTTTTTAACAAATTTCATTCCTCTCATAGCTCCAATACTTTAAAATTTTCACTTTCTCGTTCATAGTCTAAAAAAGCACCGTCTACAGGCTGAATGAATTCAATGTTGTAGTTATGTTTTTTCAACTTATCGCGTACGTCTCTTTCAGAAACCGCTTCAACGTATAGTGAATCTGTGTGTTCTCTTACAGGTACCTCAGTAGTACTTGCCTGAAAAAATACCTTATATATCATCCAAATCTCTCCTTAAATACCGTATGTTACACTCGCTTATTCTATTATATTAAAAAAACGCGCATAAGAAAAGTCTCTGAGAAAAAAGGACCTTCGGCAAATGTGCGGAAGATCCCTTTAAGCAATCGATTTTTTACGAAGCATGTCCTTCCATTGTCTTCGGATTTTCTTGCGCAGACGACGAAGCATCATATGCCGCCTCCTTTCGGTTTGAAGTAAGCTAAAACAGCGTTTCCGGTCTCTCTATATACTTGTATTATATGATGTTTCTAATGAATGTTACATGGATATATGTGGGAAATAGGCGTTTTCATAAGGAATTGGTTTCGAAAGCGGAAATCTTTCTGTATGATGAAAAGGAGTGTGTATACATAACAAAGGGCAGGAGGGCGAGATATGAATAAAAAAGTCATCTTCTTTGATATCGACGGTACTTTATATGACCATGATAAAAAAATACCTGAGTCAACGAAGCAAGCAGTTCATTTATTAAAAGAAAAAGGCCATCACCTCTTTATTGCATCTGGGCGTTCTCCTTTTCTGATTCGGCCCATTTTAGAAGAATTAGGGCTTGACTCATTCATTGCTTATAACGGTCAGTATGTCATGTATGAGAGAGACGTTATTTATGGCAATCCGCTGAAGCAGGAGCTGATGGAGCGGATTTATGAGACAGCGGATCGTCATGATCATCCGCTTGTTTTTATGGGAGAAGAAACGATGAAGGCGTCTGTGCCGAATCATCCGTTTATCCATGAAGGAATCGGTACTTTAAAAACAGAACATCCTGAGCATGATTTGTCTTTCTTTAAAGAAAACGACATTTTTCAAATGCTTTTATTTTGTAAGGCAGAAGAGGAAGTGCAGTATAAGGCATTCCGCGAAGAGATTGATCTTGTCAGATGGCATGAGCTGTCAACAGACGTTCTGCCAAAAGGCGGATCAAAAGCTGAAGGGATTAAACGTGTCATCGAAAGACTTCCTTACGATCAAAAGGACACCATTGCCTTTGGAGACGGACTGAACGACAGAGAAATGATTTCGTTTGCTGGAACAGGCGTTGCGATGGGAAATGCTGTGAGTGAACTGAAAGATTTGGCCGATTTTGTGACAAAGCCAGTAGATGAGGACGGAATATTCCATGCAGTGACCCATCTTGGCCTCATTGAAGAATAAAAAAAGAAGACCCTTAGATCGCCGGGTCTTCTTTTTATGTTATGATCTGCCGATTGCAACAGAGTTTTCTGGTTCAGCGAATGGCTGATCCTTTTGGATATGATCATAAAACATAATGCCATTTAAATGGTCAATTTCGTGCTGAAAGACAATGGCGGGGAACCCTTTTAGGCGGATATCAATGTCCTCTCCTTCAAGAGTTGTAGCCTTGACTCTGATTTTTTGATATCGAGGAACAAATCCAGGGATAGCTTCATCAACAGATAAGCAGCCTTCACCAGTCGCTAAATAAGCTCTTTTGACTGAATGACTGACAATACGCGGGTTGAACAGAGCATAGCTGTATTCTTCTCCGTCTTCATCTTCGCAGTGAACAGCGATCATCCGTTTACTAATATTGATTTGCGGAGCTGCCAATCCAACGCCGGGTCTTAGTCCATATTTTTCAGCAATGTCAGCATCCTGACTGTTTTTAACGAATTCGATCATGTCAGCTAATTGCTGTTTTTCCTCTTCTGTCGGCGGGAGCTCGACCGCTTCAGCTGTTTGTCTTAAGACGGGGTGTCCGTCCCTTACGATATCATCCATGGTAATCACAAAACTTCACTCCTATTTCCTTTGTATGTAAAGTATATAAAATGATACACAACATATGCAATGAAATAAAGAAGACCGGTCCTATGAGACCGGTCAGAGGCTTAAGCCGCCTTAGCAGCAGCCACCGCCGCCTAAGAATGCTGCACCAACGATGATTAATAGGATGAAAAGCACAACGATTAAAGCGAATGTACGTCCGCCACCGTATCCGCATCCGTATCCACCGCCATAACTTGGGTAACAACAGCCACCGCCGTATCCATACCCGTAACCGCCGTATCCACCGTATCCACCATACATACTTCCATGACTATAATTAGACATACTTTTGACCTCCTTTGGAAATACACTCGGCCTCTCATAAGTGAAGGCGAAGCGTGTAATATAAACTATGTATGAATGCACTATTTGTATAGTCATGCGCCTATGGCTTGAAAAAAATCTTCTCCGTCTCATCTGACTGACCTCTTTCCTTGTCACAAACGCCTATAAAAATTATAGTGGTATGTGGAGATGTAAAGGGGGACCTTGTAATGAGACAGATGAAAAGAAGCATGAAAGCAGGTGCTGCTTTAGCGGGGATATGTACCCTTTTGCTGGCAGGATGCGGAGGTCAAAGTCCGTTCAATGATATGCAGGATGCGATGACGAAAATGAGTGAAAAAGAAGCATCTTTCGAAAAAGAGCAAGGTACACTGCAAAGCTATGAGAAAAAAGAGCAGAAGCTGTATACAAAAATGATTCAAACAACAAAGGACCATACAAAAACAGTGTCAAGTCTTTCTGATCAGGCGTTAGCATCAGCAGCGAAACGAGAAGAACATTTAAAAACAGAAAAAGACAGCATGGATCAATCGAAAAAAGAATTGAAAACGGTAAAGGAATCTGCCGGGCGATTGAAGGATGCGGAGTTAAAAGAGAAAGCCGATCAAACGGTCAAATCGATTGAGAAACGATATGCGTCATATGATCAGCTTTACAAGGAGTATCAAAAGGCGCTGAAACAAGATCAGCATTTGTATCAATCTTTAAAGAAAAAGGATTTAGGATATAAAGAGCTGAAGTCTAAGCTGAAGGCCGTGAATCGTTCATATAGTAAAGTCAGAAAAGAAAGTAAGAAGTTCAATCAATATACAGACCAATTGAATGAGTATAAACAGGCTTTGTATAAAGCGGCAGATCAAGAGTCAAAAAAGAGCTGAAAAACAGCTCTTTTTTTATTTTTCGACAAAAACAAACATTTTCTATTGTAGTACAGCAGTACACTCTATACTAGTACAGTTCGGGTTGTTTGTTAAACAGATTGATACAGTTCGCCATAAAAAGTAAAGCGAATACATTTATTTAAATAAAGCCGTTAAATCAATTGACGGACTATTTTTCTTGTTGTAAACTATTCCTTGTTAACAGAAGTTGTATTAGTTTTTTGTGAACTATCGTTAATACAGTTAGAAGGACTCAAAAACGAGTGGTCAACCAATGTTTCGACAACGATCTTAGTGGCTATTATATACAGGAGTCATATGAGTATTTTGGGTTATCCTATATCTGTATGTATAAATGGATTCACGACAAATGGACTGTTAAAAGAAAGGAAGAGGTGACTTTAGAATGGCTGCAAAAACAAAAAAAGCAATTGTTGATAGCAAAAAGCAATTTGATGCCATCAAAAAGCAGTTTGAAACGTTTCAAATTTTAAACGAAAAAGGCGAAGTCGTAAACGAAGCGGCAATGCCGGATCTTTCAGATGACCAATTAAAAGAATTAATGCGCCGTATGGTGTTTACACGTGTATTAGATCAACGTTCAATTTCATTGAACCGTCAAGGACGTCTTGGCTTCTATGCGCCAACAGCTGGACAAGAGGCTTCTCAGCTTGCAACTCACTTTGCACTTGAGAAAGAAGATTTCATTCTTCCAGGATATCGTGATGTACCACAATTAATCTGGCATGGTCTTCCGCTAACAAAAGCATTCTTGTTCTCTCGCGGACACTTTGTTGGTAACCAAATGCCTGAAGATGTGAATGCACTTTCACCGCAAATCATTATTGGTGCACAAATCATTCAAGCTGCTGGTGTAGCTCTTGGTTTGAAAAAGCGCGGTAAAAAAGCTGTTGCAATCACTTACACTGGTGACGGTGGAGCTTCACAAGGTGATTTCTACGAAGGTATTAACTTTGCAGGGGCTTACAAAGCGCCAGCGATTTTTGTTGTCCAAAACAACAGATATGCGATCTCTACACCTGTTGAAAAGCAGTCTGCTGCACAAACAATTGCACAAAAAGCAGCTGCAGCTGGTATCGTAGGCGTACAAGTTGACGGTATGGATGCATTAGCTGTTTATGCAGCAACTGCTGAAGCTCGTGAGCGCGCTGTAAATGGTGAAGGTCCAACATTAATCGAAACTCTTACATTCCGTTACGGCCCACATACAATGGCTGGTGACGATCCAACAAGATATCGTACAAAAGAAGATGAAAACGAGTGGGAGCAAAAAGATCCATTGGTACGCTACCGCAAATTCTTGGAAAACAAAGGCCTATGGTCTGAAGAAGAAGAGAATAAAGTCATCGAAGATGCAAAAGAACAAATCAAACAAGCAATCAAAGAAGCTGACGAACAGCCTAAGCAAAAAGTCACTGACTTGATTGAAAACATGTACGATGTGAAACCATTCAACTTAGTTGAACAGCTTGAAATTTACAAACAGAAGGAGTCGAAGTAAGCCATGGCGCAAATGACAATGATTCAAGCGATCACTGATGCGTTACGCACAGAACTGAAAAATGACGAAAACGTTCTCGTTTTCGGAGAAGACGTTGGTAAAAACGGCGGCGTATTCCGTGCGACTGAAGGATTGCAAAAAGAGTTTGGTGAGGATCGTGTATTCGATACTCCACTTGCTGAATCTGGTATTGGCGGTCTTGCTATTGGCCTTGGACTACAAGAATTCCGCCCAGTAATGGAAATTCAATTCTTCGGATTCGTTTACGAAGTGTTAGATTCTGTTTCTGGACAAATGGCTCGTATGCGTTACCGTTCTGGCGGACGCTGGCATTCTCCAGTGACAATCCGTTCTCCATTCGGTGGGGGAGTTCATACACCTGAGCTTCACGCTGACAGCTTAGAAGGTCTTATCGCACAACAGCCTGGTATCAAGGTTGTCATTCCTTCAACACCTTACGATGCAAAAGGACTTTTAATTTCTGCAATTCGTGACAACGATCCTGTAGTATTCCTTGAGCATATGAAACTTTATCGTTCTTTCCGTCAGGAAGTTCCTGAAGAAGAGTACACAATTGAAATCGGTAAAGCTGACGTGAAACGTGAAGGTTCTGACCTTTCAATCATCACTTATGGTGCAATGGTTCACGAATCACTAAAAGCTGCTGAAGAGCTAGAAAAAGAAGGCGTTTCTGCTGAAGTTATCGACCTTCGCACAGTAAGCCCGCTTGATATTGAAACAATCATCGCTTCTGTTGAAAAAACAGGCCGTGCGATCGTTGTTCAAGAAGCACAAAAACAAGCTGGTATTGCTGCAAACGTAGTAGCTGAAATCAATGACAGAGCGATCCTTAGCTTGGAAGCACCAGTACTTCGTGTAGCTGCACCTGATACTGTATTTGCTTTCTCTCAAGCTGAGAGCGTATGGCTTCCAAACCATAAAGACGTACTTGAAACAGCGAAGAAAGTTCTTGAATTTTAATTAAATGACAGAGGGGAAAAGAATTTATTTCTCTTCCCCTTTATCAATTACATGACCGTGTAAATATACACAACAAGGGTTCAACAAAATCTAGGAGGCGAAAAACAGTGGCATTTGAATTTAAACTTCCGGACATCGGAGAAGGTATCCACGAAGGTGAGATCGTTAAGTGGTTTGTTAAACCAAACGACGAAATCAATGAAGATGACGTTTTAGCAGAGGTACAAAATGATAAAGCAGTTGTAGAAATTCCTTCACCTGTTAAAGGAAAAGTATTAGAATTAAAAGTTGAAGAGGGAACAGTTGCAACTGTAGGACAAACAATCATTACGTTTGATGCACCTGGTTACGAAAATCTTCAATTTAAAGGCAGCGAAGAAGAAGGCGAAGCAAAAACTGAAGCTCAAGTACAAGGTACTGCTGAAGCTGGTAACGAACCAGAGAAGAAAGAAGTAGCACAAGAAGAAGCGGCAGCAGCAACTGGTGCAGGCGCACAAGAGCAAGTAGATGCTGATCCAAACAAACGCGTTATCGCTATGCCATCTGTACGTAAATATGCTCGTGAAAAAGGCATTGAAATTTACAAAGTTGCAGGTTCTGGTAAAAACGGACGTGTGTTAAAAGAAGATATCGACAGCTTCGTTAATGGTGGTTCTGCAGCTCAAGAAGCAGCACCTCAAGCAGCTGAAAGTGTGAAAGAAGAAGCAGCTCCTAAAGCGGCAGCAGCTCCAGTTCTTGAAGGAGAATTCCCAGAAACTCGCGAGAAAATGAGCGGAATCCGCAAAGCAATCGCGAAAGCAATGGTGAACTCTAAGCATACAGCTCCTCACGTAACATTAATGGATGAAGTTGATGTAACAAACCTTGTTGCACATCGTAAACAATTCAAACAAGTTGCAGCTGATCAAGGAATCAAGTTAACTTACTTGCCTTACGTTGTAAAAGCTCTAACTTCTGCTTTGAAAAAGTACCCAGTACTTAACACTTCTATCGATGATAAAACAGATGAAGTTGTTCAAAAGCATTACTACAACATCGGAATTGCAGCTGACACTGAAAAAGGCTTGCTAGTTCCAGTTGTGAAAAATGCAGATCGCAAAGCGATTTTCGAAGTTTCTAACGAAATCAATGAGCTTGCAACAAAAGCACGTGATGGTAAATTGGCTCCAGCTGAAATGAAAGGTGCATCTTGCACAATCACAAACATCGGTTCTGCTGGTGGACAATGGTTTACTCCAGTCATCAACCACCCAGAAGTAGCGATCCTTGGTATTGGCCGTATCGCTGAAAAAGCGATTGTTCGTGATGGCGAAATCGTTGCAGCTCCAGTCTTAGCTCTTTCCCTAAGCTTTGACCACCGTATGATTGACGGAGCTACTGCGCAAAATGCCCTTAACCACATCAAGCGTTTATTGAATGATCCACAATTAATTTTAATGGAGGCGTAATGTCATGGTAGTAGGAGATTTCCCAATCGAAACAGATACTCTTGTCATCGGTGCAGGTCCTGGTGGATATGTAGCTGCTATTCGTGCTGCACAGCTTGGACAAAAAGTAACAATCGTTGAAAAAGGAACACTTGGCGGTGTATGTCTAAACGTTGGCTGTATTCCTTCAAAAGCATTAATCAATGCTGGCCATCGTTTCGAAAATGCTAAGCATTCTGAAGACATGGGTATCAAAGCTGAAAACGTAACAGTTGATTTCACAAAAGTTCAAGAGTGGAAAGCTTCTGTTGTAAACAAATTAACAGGTGGAGTTCAAGGTCTTCTTAAAGGGAATAAAGTAGACATCGTTAAAGGTGAAGCTTATTTCGTAGACAGCAACTCTGTACGTGTAATGGATGAAAATTCAGCACAGACTTACACTTTCAAAAATGCAATTCTTGCAACTGGATCTCGTCCAATTGAATTGCCTACTTTTAAATACACAGACCGCGTGATCAACTCAACTGGTGCTTTAGCGCTTAAAGAAGTACCTAAAAAATTAGTTGTCATCGGTGGTGGATACATCGGTACTGAGCTTGGTACTGCTTATGCAAACTTTGGAACAGAAGTTGTGATCCTTGAAGGTGGAGACGAAATCCTTCCAGGTTTCGAAAAGCAAATGAGCTCATTGGTTAAACGTAACCTGAAGAAAAAAGGAAACGTTGAAATCCATACAAACGCACTTGCAAAAGGCGTTGAAGAAAAATCTGATGGTGTCACTGTTACGTTCGAAGTAAAAGGCGAAGAAAAAACAGTTGATGCTGATTACGTACTTGTGACTGTTGGTCGTCGTCCAAACACTGATGAGCTTGGTCTTGAGCAAGTTGGTGTTGAATTGACTGACCGCGGAGTTGTCAAAACAGACAAACAATGCCGTACAAGCGTATCTAACATCTATGCAATTGGTGACATCGTTGATGGACCACCACTTGCTCACAAAGCTTCTTACGAAGGTAAAATTGCAGCTGAAGCAATCGCTGGAGAGCCAGCTGAAATTGATTACCTTGGTATTCCTGCTGTTGTATTCTCTGAGCCAGAACTTGCAACTGTTGGATACACTGAAGCAGAAGCAAAAGCAGAAGGAATCGAAATCGTTGCAGCGAAATTCCCATTCGCAGCGAACGGACGTGCACTTTCTCTTGATGCAACTGATGGCTTCATGAAAATGATCACTCGTAAAGAGGATGGTCTAGTTATCGGTGCACAAATCGCAGGTGTTGGCGCTTCTGATATGATTTCAGAGCTTAGCCTTGCAATTGAAGCTGGAGTGACTGCTGAAGATATCGCAATGACAATCCACGCTCACCCAACATTAGGTGAAATTACAATGGAAACGGCTGAAGTAGCAATTGGAAGCCCAATCCACATCGTAAAATAATGAACCTATGAAACCCTCTCCTTGATGGAGAGGGTTTTTTTGGCGCCCTGAACACATATAAAAAACCCCTCATGAGGTGAGGGGGTTCAGCGTGTAGACAAACCCTCGCATTCTTTGTCAGTCCTGCGCGCTAGTGCTCACGAATGTCAAATTCGCTCCGCAAAAGTAGCTGTCCTTCCTAGACTTCAAAGGTTTTCTATCACGCTGAAAAGAAGACAAAGAGCTAAAATAAAGATCATTTTAGCCCTTTGTCAACAATCTGAAACCCCTCATGAGGTGAGGGGTTTTTTCATATGGTTATATATAAGTGCAAGGAAAATATCATTAGTTTGTATTGACGCGGTCCAAAGCATGGCATAAGGGCGATAAGATCTCCTGTTTACTGCGGACATTTCCTTCAACCTTGACGATGACTTTTTCATCATTGACAAGTAAAATAGCTGGCAGTTCATCAACTTCATTTTTCCAGCCTTTACGATCTTCTTTCACAATCATTTTTGACATTTCCTTAGGGTATTCATTTTTTAAATCGAGGACTGCATCATAATAAGGGCTTTCTTTATCAAGATTTTCTGCATCAGTAAAAAAGAGAATTCTCGGTTTTTGAATATGACGGACTTGGTCGGTCTGATTCGGTATGATATACGCAAATGAGCATGAACTAAGTACAAAGAGCATGGGGAATATAATGAGAAGTGTCCTCATAAAATTCAATCTATTCACCTCAAAATCATTTGGGGTTGTCCCAACATTTTTAGGAGCTTGTTCCCTGTTAGTCACTCTAGTGTATCATGTCCCTTTTGACAATTTTCGATTGTTACTCAATTGTTACAGAATTGATATGAAGGAAAATACAATTGAAACGTTCCCTCAATATGATGAGAAAAAAGCACATATTTATAAAAAATGATTAAATGTGTCATACAATTAACCGTTGACAACTTAATTGTGACATCATATTATAGAGATATGAAATAGATCAAACGCTTACAAACTATGAATGAAGAAAAGGGGAATGTACGTGGGTACAATTATTTGTCAAGATTGCAATGAAACCATTGATCAATTTGAAAATGAAAAAGTGATAACGTTATACGGAACATGTGGTCACTGTCATTGCTGTGATGAAGCCTCTGAATAAATAAAAAAGCATGCAGCTCCATTTGGGGCTGCATGTTTCTTTTTTATAAAATTGGTTTTTGTTCCTTAATCACACGAATCATTTCGAGCGTTGAATCTTCAGGCCCTTGGACAGGGAGACCAATTTCAATGTTTTTAAAGATATACGAAACATTTTCTTCTGTGATAATTTCACCTGGTATAAAAATCGGAATACCTGGCGGGTACACCATGACAAACTCTGCGATGATGCGGCCGGCTGCTTCCTTAAACGGAACGACTTCTGTTGTGGCATAAAAGGCGTCACGCGGCGTCATAGCAAGCGATGGGATCTCAGGCAGCAGCACTTCCGTTACCGCTTGTTTGCCGCTCTCACATGTAGAGGCTGCGGCAATTTCCTGCATTGCTGTCACGAGCGTATCAATCGTTTCATCTGAATCGCCAGGGGTGACGATACATAAAATGTTGTACAGGTCAGAGAGTTCTACTTCAATGCGGTAACTTTCTCTCAGCCACTTTTCGACATCATGTCCATTTAACCCAAGGTCTTTAATGGAAATAATTAATTTCGTTGGGTCATAATCGTAAGTAGAAGCTGAACCGAGTACTTCCTTGCCAATGCAGCTAATCCCGTCAATTTGATTCAAGCGGTCTCTCGCTGATTCAGCCAAACGAATGGCTTCTTCTGCAAGTGCCTTTCCTTCAGTGGCTAATCGCTTTCTAGCGACATCAAGTGACGCTAAAAGTAAATAAGAAGTGGACGTTGTCGTCAGCATACTCAAGATCGACTGCACGCGGTCTTTTGAAACAAGTCCTTCTTTCATATTTAAAATAGAGCTCTGCGTAAGAGAGCCGCCGAGTTTATGAACACTTGTTGCTGCCATGTCGGCACCTGCCTGCATCGCAGAGAGGGGAAGTTCATCGTGAAAATGTATATGCACACCGTGTGCTTCATCGACAAGGACAGGCACATCAAATGAATGGGCAATGTCTACGATTGATTTTAAGTCTGCTGAAATACCAAAATACGTTGGATTAATGACAAGCAAACCTTTCGCATCTGGATGCTCAGTGAGCGCCTTTTTGGCTGATTCAGGTGTAATACCGTGAGAGATACCAAGCTCTTTGTCTATTTCTGGGTGAATAAAAACAGGAACTGCGCCAGAAAATACAATCGCGGACATAATCGATTTATGGACATTACGCGGAACGATGATTTTATCCCCGGGCCCGCATACCGTCATCACCATGGTCATGATGGCGCCGCTTGTTCCTTGAATGGAGAAAAACGTATGATCAGCACCGAAGGCTTCAGCAGCAAGCTCCTGTGCTTCTTTTATCATCCCTTTAGGTGAATGTAAATCATCGAGAGGTTCTATATTAATGAGGTCAATGCTTAAAGCATTGTCGCCAATGAATGCTCTAAATTCAGGATCCATTCCGGCTCCTTTTTTATGGCCTGGAATGTGAAATTGGACTGGATTGGCTGCTGCGTGTTTTTTTAGTCCAGTGTATAAGGGTGTATCATGTTGTGACAATTGCTTTCCCACCTTCATCGAAATACCTGCTATTATTGTGCCAATAACAGCAGATTTCATTGCATAAAACAAAAGAATTATATTATGAACTGATCGGAATGTAAAGCATAAAATCAATCGGTTTCTGATCAAACAGATGCTATAATAAAAGTTCAAATCAGAAATGAGTGTTAAAGTGAGGGACAAGTAAATGGAATATCAATATCCAATGGATGTCGACTGGACGACAGAGGAAAAAGTTGCGGTCATTTCATTTTTTCAGGCTGTTGAAAAAGCCTATGAAAAAGGAATTGCGAAGCAGGAGTTACTGGATGCTTATAAACGATTTAAAGAGGTTGTGCCATCAAAAGCAGAGGAAAAAACGCATTGTGCGGCATTTGAAAAGGGAAGCGGGTATTCCCCTTATCGTGCAGTGAAAACCGCAAGAGAGGCAGAAGAGACAGCCATTATACGTATGTAAAAAACGAGCCTATAAGGGCTCGTTTCAGCATATAGACAAACCCTCGCATTCGGTGTCAGGTCTCCGTGCCGGTGCTCACGAATGTCAAATTCGCTCCGCGCCGGTACTCGTCCTTCCTAGACTTCAAAGGTTTTCTATCACGCTGAAAAAGAAGACAAAGGGCTAAAATCACAATCATTTTAGCCCTTTGTCAACAATTTGAAACGAGCCTATAAAGGCTCGTTTTTTTATACAGATTCTTTCTGTGTGAAACGGTATAGATACGTCAGCGTACGGAAGGCATTTTCGATTTTTGATAGAAATTCTTCATTATTCATTTGAACGACTTCCTCTCTAGGCAGCTGAATGCCGCAAAGAAGCTCGGCTTTCTTGACTGTTTGAACACGTTCAAACAGCGTTTTCAGCTGTTCGGAATCTAGTTCGCTGTGACGCATGACATCTGGTTTCATATGATCTTTAGACCAAACAAAATCTTGCGGTATTTTCTGCTGGATGGTGTCTAGCTCTTTTTCAAATAGCTGACCGTACTCACCTTTTACTGGAGATTCATAAATGAGCGCAAACCATACAAAGACATGTGTTTTCCAAAGTCCAATTTGAAAGTGAGGAAGTTTTTTATATCCTCGCTTACTGTTTGCAAAAGCAACCCACGTATCATTTGGCGGATTGACTGATCTTCTAGCATGCTTTGCGACGTGTACAAACATTTCGTCTCCTGTAATAGAAGAAAGAAGTGGTGCAAAATGTTCACCAAGTGCCTCAAGCTTTGGACGGACTCTTTCTTTTAATACAGTCATTCGTTCATCTAAACCATCAACTGTGAATGTCTCAAAATCTTCATCTCTAAAACGCATTTCACCCATGTTATGCCTCCTGTATCTTTTCGCTGATCATATTTTATCATAGCTTGGGTCAAGCTCAAAAAAAGATGCACCGTCAGATCAAAGATTGTAAAGGACGTGGTGCAGCGTTTAAAACCATTCATTTTGTGGTACATAATCAATAGGTAAAGACACAATTTTCAGAATGTCGTTGCGGTTATGCGATCGCTTCATACGATATAAGCAAGAACCATTTCTCTTATCGATTGAATTTTTTATCAATGAAAACTGACAAGGAATGAATCATTCTCTGGAAGGGGCGTTGACCAATGAAGCAAATCGTGAAGCAGGGGTATAGACAGGAGAAGAAGAATCGCATCGCTGTGTGGAGATTAGAGGTTGATTATGAGCTTTCTACGCTTCATGAAGCCATCGAACAAAAAGATGACATCCAAATTGAACGAAGCAAACGAAAGCTTGAGCGCCTAAGAAAAGAATGGGAGCAGCTTCAAGGGTAAAACAGGGTGAGGTAAAAACGAACCAATTCATCGGTTCGTTTTTGTATGAAGCTGCTTTTTTCTTGCTTTTACGTACATAATATCAGTATGCTATTACAAATAGGTTCTACATAGAAAAGAGGTTTACAATCTGATGACAAACTGGGTGGAAATTGACCGTCTTGCAAAGCTTTGGGTAAAAGAAGCGGGGAGCCGTATTAAAGCGTCCATGCAGGAAGGTCTATCAATTGAAACAAAATCAAATCCGAATGATCTTGTCACGAATATCGATAAGGAAACAGAACGTTTTTTTATTAAAAAAATACAATCGACATTTTCAGATCATCACATTTTAGGAGAAGAGGGACAAGGGGAAGAGGTGACCTCACTTGATGGGATTGTGTGGATCATTGATCCGATCGATGGCACAATGAACTTTGTCCATCAAAAACGCAATTTTGCCATTTCAATCGGGATATTTGAAAATGGTGTGGGGAAAATCGGTCTTATTTATGACGTCATTCATGACGAGCTCTACCATGCCATCAAAGGAGAAGGAGCTTATATGAACGATATCCTGCTCCCGCCATTAAAAGACGTGGAGATTGAAAAAGCCATTGTGGGTATTAATCCAACATGGGCGATTGAAAGTCCTTATTTTGATGCTAAACCGTTTGCCCGTCTTGTACGTGACGTGAGAGGGACACGAACGATTGGATCAGCTGCACTTGAGCTTGCTTATATTGCAAGCGGAAGAAGTGACGCATATGTCACGTTAAGGCTTGCGCCGTGGGATTATGCAGCGGGCTGTGTACTGCTTGATGAAGTAGGGGCTGTTTACTCAAATATCCACGGAGAACGTCTTACGTTCCTAGACAAAAACAGTATAGTGGCCGGAAATCGATCGATTTGCGAAAAAATCTTGCATGATTACATAAAAGGAAGCGGAAATAAAAAATAAACGAAATCACTTCATGAGAATGAAGTGATTTTTTGTTTTTCCTGAAACTTTTTGGTAAGGCGAATGTCTATACGAATGAGGCCTTAATTTCATGTAAAGGATTGTGTATCAATGTTTGATTTGTTTAGTGATTTATCGCTCCATTTTGAAAGGTATTTTATTTTAAACGAGTACAGTATCCACATCATTCAATGGTGTGTACTTGGACTATTTGTCCTTTTCATGACACTTCCCATATGGAAAGAAAAGAAGAGTGGTTATGCATTCTATGCTGGAATCGTATTAAGAGTTGTTCTGCTTGGAGGTATGACAGTTGAAATGATCCACCAAGTCTTAGCTAGACAGTATACGATCGAAACATTTGAAGTGCTGACAGATTTCATGCAATTTCTCATCTATGGGTATGTCTTGCTTGCATCACTGTACTATGTGATTACTCTTCCTTATTTAAAAAATAGAGGTATGTTTTTTGCTTTTGATTTATCTGTATTACTTCTGCCTTTATGTCAAACAGTGTTTATTGTGTTTGCTGAAAGCAAAAAGTTCTTTCTTAGCGGTGATACGGGGCTAGTATGGAGAGATATGATCACCATTTTGGTTATGGCTTGCTTTACCGCTTTGCTGCTGCACCTTTTCTTTCGCTTGTTTTGGCACTGGAAGTGGAAGGAATTGCTTTTATTCTATGGTTTGATTTTTGCAGCCTTGCTTTATATATTTTATCCTTCTATTTCGAAGTATGAGCTTCAATCGACATTTAAATCGATTGTCATTTTAGTAGCAGCAGCAGGAAGCTTTATGACGATTTATTTGTTATCTGCTTTACTACGGAACAAGGTGAGATTAAGGCAGTGGGGCGCTGGTTGTATAGCTGTCTTTTTTCTGCTATTACTCAACCCGATTGTCAATATTCCTCATACCATGTTCCAATTCACCAAAACGGAACTGGTAGATACTTTTTCAGATGAATATCGCCCTTTATCAGCAATAAGTGCAAAAGCATTCGCTTCAAAATTTGTACCAGAGGATCAATCGCTTTATTTAAATGCTAGTCATCAGCCTATCCCTTATCATTACGTGTTTGCAGATGATCAGTATGAAGTGAATATTTCTGCGTTTACAGGTGAATTAAGCGAATATTCTTATCGAGGTCGTGTAGAGGGAAAGGAACTGACCGATAAAGAATATAGGAAAAAAACCATCGAATTTTTCGAAAGAAGCGGGCGGTCAATTGATCTACAGCGCATTCAATTAGCTGTAAAAAAAGAGGGCGGAGAGACGGACGTTCTTCTTCTGCCAAAAATGTCTCAGAATGAAGAGGACAGTTTAGCGTTTGCCACCTGGAAAAAAGGGACGCTTCGACAAGCAGGATACGTAAACGCCATCTTTCAATTAAAGGATATAGACGGAATCCATCTAACAGAAACGGAGATAAAAAACAGGATCAACAGTATTTATAAACATTTAAATCTAGAGCCGCCAGCTTATCAAATCACAGGCATTGATGAATTTTATTTTGATTGGCAGCATGAAGTGAGGGTCACAACTAAAGATCACTCGGAGTTTCTGTTTAATGGCTCAACAAAAGAAGTTATCAGCTTTAAGCTGTCAAAAGCGATTCTTCAACAGAAAAAAGGGAACGTCAGCGATGAAGATTTGTTAAAAATCATAGGGAAAACGCCAAAAGACGTAAGGAAAGAAACAGGCACTAGTGAAAGTAAACAATATACATTTAAACACTCCTCTCAAGTCGTTAATCTGTTTAAAGGGGATGATGGAATTGAGTTGAGAGTGCAAGTTGCTTCTTCTATCCCGCACGCAGTATCTAATCAAGATCGTGAGGAAGTCTATCAGCAAGTACTTAAAAGGTATAAACCATATACGATCTATAAAAAACAAATAAAACCTGTGAGAATGATCGACAAAGAAGGAAACATCGACAATTCATGGCTTGTCATCATACAAACCTTCGGATCAAATGAGCATAAAATCTATGAAGTGAATGGGCGAACAAAAGAGGTGCATCGTTTTGACAGATAAAGAAAAACAAGCCATCTTTCAAGACTTATATGAACTGTATCAAGAAGGGGATCTAGGAGCCGAGGCAGCCAGCTGGATGAAGGCACACGAACAGCAATTTCAGCATGTGGCCTCGGGAAGAAAGCAGTCTTCAGCGCCGATGGAAAGCCATAATGACTATGACGAGTTAAAACGCATGAAAGGGTTTATTTATTCGTTATACTTCTTTTTTATCGTTTTATCGATTTGGATGACTGTGTGGTTTTATTTTTGATGTCCAGACCAGCTGATCAAATTGAAAAAATCTATGAAGATTATTTTCAGGAAATCACCAAATATTTATATCGCCGGACGGGAAATATGGAAACGGCCAAGGACCTTGCGCAGGACGTATTTATCAAGGCGCTGCATGGGTTGTCCTCCTTTAAGGGACATTCAAGTATAAAAACATGGCTTTATACCATTGCGTATCACACATTTGTAAATGATTATCGCCGAAAAATAAAATGGACTTTTACGAACGTAGAAGAAATGGATTTCTTAGAGCAGCAGTCGTTTACAACACCAGAAGATCACATCGAAACACAAGCTGACATAGAAAGGCTGTGGCATCATATTCATCAGCTGAAGGATTCATATCGGGAGGCCCTCATTTTAAGAGATATTCAAGAATTGTCATATGAAGAAGTAGCTGAAATTTTGAATTGGACTTTATCTAAAGTCAAAACAACCCTTCATCGAGCGAGATTAGAGCTGAAACGAATGCTACATTGTGAGGAGTTCAATAAATGAGCTGTTATTTGATTGAAGAATTGTTACCACTTTATATAGAGCGGGACACAAGTGCAGAAACAAATAAAATTGTTGCAGATCACATACAATCCTGCGAGAGCTGCCGTCACCTTTATCACGAAATGAAAGAGCCAATAATCCTTATCCAGACTCCTGATCTCGTGCCGTATATAGATGAAAAGGAAGAAAAAAGAAAATTTGAAAAGCGCTACTATGGCAAGCTGCTATATCGAGCAAGTATCGCGTTTGGTATAGGATACGTCATGATGATCATTCTTTATTGGCTGAAATAAAAAACCCCCATCTGGATGAACCAGGTGGGGGTTTTTCTGAGCTTAGCTTAATTTTTCTTTCGCAATTTGAACTGCGTCATAGAACACTTTTAATTGTTCTTGAGGAATTTTCTTAAGCATTTGGTTGAAAACAAGTAATTCAGTAGAGCTGAATCCAAGACCTTTTGCGATTTTTGAATCAATCACAACGTTTCCTTTTTTGTCTAGAACAAGAGCATCACCAGCAAGATCAGCAATTCTGATCACTGATTTGAAAAGCTTTTCGAATTTAGCCGCTTCTTCTTTTGTAAGACCAAGTTCAACAGCTTTTTCTGCATCAAAAACCAATTTCCCTTTTTCGTTTTTAGTGAGGCTTTCACTGAAAACGATTGTAAGAACAGCTGCGCGATCTAAGAATTTCTCAGCAGTCGCCGCTTCTTCTTCAGTTAGTCCGAGCTCAACAGCTTTTTTCACATCAAATGTGTAGTTGTTGTCTTCCTCAACAAATGAATTGATGAGAATGTTGATGACACGCTCGTTTTTCTCCAATAATTCTTTAATGATTTGCTGCTGTTCAAAAGGAATTCCTTTGAAAGTTGCAGCGCTTGCTTGCCCAGGAGCTACTGTTGTGAAAGTAAGAATGATAGCTAAAGCGAAAAATACAACAGAGCTGAGCGATTTGCTCAAAAACTTCTTCATGCTTCTTTTCTCTCCCTTTTCTGTTAAATTTTGTTGCAAGAAAAGCATACCATGAGAAACTTTGTGGAAGAATAGGAAAATTGTAACTTTCTGTTTGATTTTGGAGAACTATAAAAGTTCTTGTCGAAAAATGGAGGGGTTCAGATTGCTTACTTTTGTCAACTCTTCAAGATATGTTCTGTCTGATGAAGGAGCTTTCATAGGTGATTTGTCTTGTTTTTAATCAAAATAAAAAGCCTTCTACATGTAGAATGTAAAAGGCTTTTAACTAATTTTATGATTGCACGTTTAATTTTCTTTTTAATGTAAATCCTGTACCCATGAAAATCATGGCGAACACGATACTTAAACATGTGCCCAGTATGTTTTTTTCTGCAAGAGATACCCCAATAAACGCCATACTGACAACTGCAAGTAATGCACATAATAATAGAAGCCATTTGATTTGTTTCATTTGTCTCCATCCCTTTTTTTAGAGTTAATATAAGTTTACAGAAAAACGATCGGCATTTAAAGGGGATTGTGATATAATATGAAAGTTATCTAATTATTTTAGGAGATGAAAATGTGAAACTTCGAAAAGACCTTCGCAACATCGCAATTATTGCCCACGTTGACCATGGTAAAACGACGCTTGTTGACCAATTGCTCCATCAAGCTGGTACTTTCCGTGCGAATGAAAATATCGCTGAGAGAGCCATGGATTCAAATGATTTAGAGCGAGAGCGCGGTATTACGATTTTAGCTAAAAATACTGCGATCCATTATAAAGATACACGCATTAATATTTTAGATACACCAGGACACGCCGACTTCGGTGGTGAAGTTGAGCGTATCATGAAAATGGTAGATGGTGTACTTCTCGTTGTGGATGCTTATGAAGGCTGTATGCCTCAAACACGCTTTGTGCTGAAAAAAGCACTTGAGCAAAACTTAACACCAATTGTTGTCGTCAATAAAATTGACCGCGACTTTGCTCGTCCGGCTGAAGTAGTCGATGAAGTGATTGACTTGTTCATTGAATTGGATGCAACAGAAGAACAGCTTGAATTCCCAGTTGTCTATGCATCTGCAATCAATGGTACAGCAAGTAACGATGCGAGCAAGCAAGATGAAAACATGGAATCATTGTTTGAAGCCATTGTGAACCATATTCCTTGCCCAGTTGATAACCATGAAGAGCCGCTTCAATTCCAAGTGGCACTACTTGATTACAATGATTATGTTGGCAGAATTGGAATTGGCCGTGTATTCAGAGGAACAATGGAAGTAGGACAGCAAGTGGCCTTGATGAAAATCGACGGCACAGTGAAACAATTCCGTGTAACAAAGATCTTTGGTTTCCAAGGATTAAAACGAGTGGAAATCAACGAAGCGAAAGCGGGAGATCTTGTCGCTGTATCTGGAATGGAAGACATCAACGTAGGTGAAACGGTTTGTCCGGTAGAACACCAAGAAGCACTTCCAATCCTTCGTATTGATGAGCCGACACTTCAAATGACGTTTGTTGTAAACAACAGCCCATTTGCTGGCCGTGAAGGAAAATACGTGACATCACGTAAAATCGAAGAGCGTTTAGAGCAGCAGCTTCAAACAGACGTCAGTCTTCGTGTGGATCCAACTGATTCACCTGATGCTTGGGTTGTTTCTGGGCGCGGAGAACTTCATTTATCCATTCTCATTGAGAATATGAGACGTGAAGGATTTGAATTACAAGTATCGAAGCCAGAAGTTATTGTTAAAGAAGTTGATGGTGTTCGATGTGAGCCTGTTGAGCGCGTTCAAATTGATGTACCAGAAGAGCATACTGGCTCTGTAATGGAATCAATGGGTGCAAGAAAAGGTGAAATGATTGACATGATCAATAATGGTAACGGTCAAGTTCGCCTGATCTTTACAGTGCCATCACGTGGTTTAATTGGTTATACAACTGAATTTCTTTCATTAACTCGTGGTTTTGGTATTTTAAACCATACGTTTGACAGCTACCAGCCAATGCAGTCTGGTCAAGTTGGCGGACGCCGTCAAGGTGTACTTGTTTCAATGGAAACAGGTAAAGCGACTGCTTACGGAATCCAAGGTGTTGAAGAGCGCGGTGTGATCTTCGTTGAGCCGGGTACTGAAGTATACCAAGGCATGATCGTTGGGGAGCATAACCGTGAGAATGACCTTGTTGTGAACGTAAGCCGTATGAAACAACAAACAAACGTACGTTCAGCGACGAAAGATCAAACGGTTAGCATGAAAAAACCTCGTATTATGTCACTTGAGGAATCTCTTGAGTACTTGAATGAAGACGAATACTGTGAGGTTACACCTGAATCAATTCGTCTTAGAAAGAAAATTTTAGACAAAAACGAACGTGAGAGAGCAGCGAAGAAGAAAAAGCTAGCAGGATTATCTTAATTCCATGAAGAATTAAAAAAGATAGAACCCTGAAAGATAAGGGGAGGGAATCTTTTTGAATGATCAGGAAGTAAGTGAAAATCTATCCTTTTTCGCGATGCTGTTTCGTGTCGATGAAAATCCGCAAACAGGGATGTGGCTCCTATATGGCACCATCCTTGTTTTAGCGATTATTGTTTTTAAGCTCGGTTTTGCAAGACGCTTACCGATTTTAAAAGCGCTCGTGATTTATTTGTTTTTGATTTTTGGCTGCACGTTTCTTACATTTCTAGGAATCTTCCTGCCAGTAGCGGAAGGACTGGTTGTGGCAGCTGCCATTTTGATTATTTATAAAATACGGCTGCATCGTGCGAAAAAAGAAGGAACAGTCAATACGTAAAAAAAGACCTGAACATGTGTCAGGTCTTTTTTATGTCTTTTGTTCTTTCTTTCCTTTTTTCTTCTTTTTCTCTTTCGTCGCAGGATCTTGATAAAGAGAGAATCTGCCGGTTTTGATGCGGGCTTCTGTTTTTATTTTAATACGTTCTTGGCAGTCATCGCACATATATGTATGAATGGGCCGGTTTCTTAACCGTTTAGCAACGAGTGTATCATCATCAATGGTTTCAAGCTTTTCACATAATGAGCACTTCACTCTCATCATTTTCACCTCACTTTATTGCATTTATTATAGCATGTTTTACAGACACTTAAAATCAGCGTAGAAAAAGGCTTATATCATAGGAGATATAAGCCGTTCTCATTATTTCTTCTGATTCATATGATGGTTCGATTGGTCGTTTTGATTTTTTTCTAACTGCTTTTGATCATGTTCTTTGAGCTGATTATTCGGGTCATTTGTCGGGTCTTTTTCGTTACGTTCGATCTCATTTCTCGGCATCTCTGGCATCACGCGGCCGACAATGGCAGCTAGTTCATCCATAATTCCGCTTACAGGGCGGCCTGCTTGAATTTCTTTGCCCATTTCTTTTAAACGGCTGACTGTATCCGGGTCAGCAACCACAACTGCATTTGCACCTTCAGGGTCATTTCTCAGCGCTTTTGCAACTGAATATTTAATGGTTTCTACTTTGCTTCTATCTAAATCATCTTTTACATCAATACCAACAACAGCATAGCGTCCGATGACGATTGCCGTTGCATCATTGACATCTGCTACGTGCTCTGTCACATTGACAAGATGCTGCGCAACATCTGTGGATGGGCGGGCTTGATTGGTCTCTTTCTTGGATGAGTCAGACACTCTTACTAAGTGCTGGCGTCCATCTTGCTTGTCCAGCGCTTCTGGCTTTTCCTGCTGCTGGCAAGCGCCTAACAGAATGATCGTTTGAATCATGAATAATGTTAAAAATAGTCGCATCTAAATTCCCTCCTTCACAAACTGCATGATTTATTTTATTGTTGAATTAACCTTCTAACTTTATTCATGAAAACATATATTTTAACAATCGTTTTGGGAAAGACAAGGATGAATGAAACCCCGATCAGGAGGCGAAGGACCTGAGTAAAATTTATGTATTAGACACAAATGTGTTATTACAGGATCCGAATTCAATCTTTTCATTTGAAGACAACGAGGTCGTCATTCCGGCCGTTGTGTTAGAAGAAGTAGACTCGAAAAAGAGATACATGGACGAGGTTGGGCAAAACGCCCGGCGCGTTTCACGTTTAATCGACGGTTTGAGATCGAAAGGGAAACTGTATGAAAAAATTACGCTAGAGTCAAAAGGGACGCTGCGAATTGAGCTGAATCACCGCTCTTTCCATGAGCTTCAAGAAATTTTTATTGAAAAAACGAATGATAATCGGATTTTGGCTGTCGCGAAAAATTTGAGCTTAGAGGAAGAAACAAAGCCTCACGGACGGCCTGTCATTTTGGTCAGCAAGGATGTCTTAGTCCGGGTAAAGGCAGATGCCATAGGTCTCCAGGCAGAGGACTTCTTAAGTGACCGTGTGCTGCAAAATGAAGACATTGATAACGGCTATCATGAGCTCTATATTCCGACGGAGCAATTGAATACATTTTATAAGCAAAGTCAATTGCCATTGAAAGAAGTCACAAGTGCACCATTAAACCCTCATCAATTTGTCATTATGAAGGGGAATGAAGGCGGCTCTGCTTTAGGAATGCTTGATCAAAAAGCAGAGCACGTGAAACGGCTTATTTATGATCAAGAGCATGTTTGGGGAATCCGCCCGAAAAATGTTCAGCAGACGATGGCCCTAGAGCTGCTATTGCGCCGTGATATCCCGCTCGTGACATTGATCGGAAAAGCGGGAACTGGTAAAACACTGCTTGCACTGGCTGCCGGATTAATGCAGACAGAGGATCTCGGCATGTTTAAAAAACTGATCGTAGCCCGTTCCATTGTTCCTGTTGGCAAGGACTTAGGCTACTTGCCAGGTGAAAAAGAAGAGAAACTCAGACCATGGATGCAGCCGATCTATGACAACCTAGAATTTTTATTTAATACAAAAAAACCTGGTGAACTTGACGCGATTTTGGCGGGAATTGGTTCTATTCAAGTGGAAGCTTTAACGTATATCCGCGGAAGAAGTATCCCTGATCAATTTATTATCATTGACGAGGCGCAGAATTTAACGAAACACGAGGTAAAAACATTATTAACGCGAGTCGGAGAGGGAAGTAAAATTGTGCTGATGGGGGACCCGGAGCAGATCGATCATCCTTATTTAGACAGCTTAAATAATGGACTTACGTATGTCATTGAGCGGTTCAAAGGACAGCAAATATCTGGACATGTCAAGCTTGTCAAAGGAGAAAGGTCTGGACTTGCACAGCTTGCAGCTGATTTGCTGTAGTCCAGACCCTCTGTCTTATGTAATGATAAGCTCTTTGACACCTTTTATCGGCTGAGTGAGGTTGGACTGATCCGCGAAATAAACGTGGATTGGTCCTTCTTCTGTCATAGGCTTCCCATTTTGGCTGAAGTGTGCAATGCTTTCCATTGCCTGAGAAAGCGGCACAGCAATTGTCCCTGTTTCTGTGACAAATTCGCATGTATCTGCATGTTCAAGCGGTTCTGCATTTTTTAGCATATCACCTAGCTTCATTCCGAAGCTGCCTGTGACGAGTCTTTCCTTTTCGTACTTTTTCTCTGTTTTTAAAGTGGGTGGAAGTGTTTGCCCTTCTCTAATCACCCGCTCTTGGTCAAGCTCCTGATCCAGCTGATTTTCTTCATTTGCCGTGCTTTTTTCAAAAAATGAATCCATTAAAAATTTGCGGTCATCAAAAATCCATACGCTTGGATCAATGGTGATCTTGTACTTTACGTTCCCCTTAATTTGAATGATGCTCATGTTCAAGACAACCCCTTTCCACCATAAATTATAGAAGTTTTCGCCTGCTTTGTCACTTTCATAAACATGCTTCTCCTTGTACACACTAATCGTACATGAAAGATAGGGAGGATGTTGGGCATGGCATGTCGTGACAATGAAGAGCTTAAGCGATTTGTGGAGGAAGCAAAAAAAGTGGCCAAAGATGGCAAAGTAGCATCCTATATTCCCGCTCTTGCCAAAGCGGAACAGACAGATTTATCTGTGGCTGTGTACCATGTGAGTAATACTTGCCACTCGGCAGGAGATGTAGATAAACGCTTTACCCTTCAAAGTATTTCTAAAGTATTAGCCCTTGCGCTCGTGCTTTCAGAAGAAGGGCCCAAAAAAGTCTTCCAATTTGTTGGACAAGAGCCAACAGGTGACCCATTTAATTCAATGATTAAGCTGGAAACAGCAAGTCCGAATAAGCCGCTGAATCCAATGATTAATGCAGGAGCGCTTGCAGTCACAAGCTTAATAAGAGGAGCGACTCCGCAAGATCAGCTTAACCGCCTTCTTAGCTTTATTAGAGAGCTCGCAAATGATAAAAGCATTACATACTGCAAAGAAACAGCTGCATCCGAATTTGAGACTTCGATGATTAACCGGGCTATGTGCTATTATATGAAGCAATATCATATTATTAGAGGGAACGTAGAAGAGGTCATGGATGTGTATACGAAACAATGCGCCATTATGATGAACAGCTTAGATTTGGCGAAAATTGCTTGTGTTTTTTCATTAGATGGCAGACATCCAGAGACGGGGCAGCAAATTCTTTCAAAAGATGTCGCTAGAATTTGTAAAACCTTTATGGTGACGTGCGGAATGTATAATGCAAGCGGGGAATTTGCCATTAATATCGGCATACCCGCTAAAAGCGGTGTTTCAGGCGGGATTATGGGAGCGGCTCCATATGATTTTGGGATCGGAATTTTCGGTCCTGCTCTGGATGAAAAAGGGAATAGTATTGCTGGAATTAAGCTGCTTGAGCTCATGAGTGAAAAATATGAGATGAGTATCTTTTAATGATGTATGTCTTCTTTTTATTTTTACAATGCGAACTGTACAAATCTGCTTGCAATTTTGGCCGTTTCGCTTTATGATAAATAGAAGAATTAGGTACTCGCCTGGGGAACGGAGGGATACTTTTGGCGTCAGAAATTTTAGTCGATCATCGGCAAAAAGCACTGGCTTTATTAAAATTGGATGCAGATAAAATTTTAAAATTGATCCAAGTGCAAATGGACAACTTAACGATGCCGCAATGTCCTCTTTATGAAGAGGTTTTAGATACTCAAATGTTCGGATTATCGCGAGAAATTGATTTTGCTGTCCGGCTTGGATTAGTTGATCAACATGAAGGCAAGAAACTACTCGATAAACTTGAGAGAGAGCTTTCCGCACTTCATGATGCGTTCACAAAAAAATAATGATTGAAAACTCAAACTTCCACAACATAAGTTTGAGTTTTTTTGTCCCCTATTTTCTTTTGATGGATTGACGGCAAACGGACTTGATTCTTTCATGAATGACGAACAATATAAAAGAGGTAAAACGGGATCAAACGGAGAAAATGTAGTAGAATAAGAACAGCTAAGAAGATATCAAGCAGTAGAAACAGACGTTAGGAAGAGGATTATATGTTAAAGAGAATGCTAAAATCGTATGACTACTCATTATTGTTCGCCATTATCTTAATCAGCGCATTCGGTTTGGTTATGGTGTATAGCTCAAGTATGATTACATCTGTTATCAGATACGATGCCGCGCCAGATAATTTTTTTAAAAAACAGCTCTTATTTATGATTGTTGGGGCAGCCATCTTAATCTTTACGGCATTATTTCCATATCAGCTGTTTTCAAATAAGAAATTCCAGATTGGTATGCTGCTGCTTTCAGTTTTTTCCCTCATCTATGTGTACTTTGGTGGTCATATTGCAGGGAACGCAAGAAGCTGGATCAAATTAGGCCCTTTTAGTCTTCAGCCAGCTGAATTCGTGAAGATTGTTGTCATTATCTATCTTGCTGCGGTGTATGCAAAAAAGCAGCATTATATTGATCATATTTTAAGAGGTGTTACGCCTCCGATCGTGATTGTCTCTATCCTGTGCGGATTTATCATTTTGCAGCCGGACTATGGGACAGCCTTTATTATTGGCATGATTGCCCTTGCGATGATTTTATGCTCAGGTTTTAGCGGCAAAACGCTGGCGAAGCTGCTCGCGCTATTTAGTGCAGTAATGGTCGTCGTAACTCCATTTATTATTCTTTTTTGGGATAAAATTTTCACGCAAAATCGTCTCGGACGTTTTGAGAGTTTCCAAGATCCATTTAAAGATGCAGGGGCTACAGGGCATCAATTGATTAATTCATATTATGCGATTGGATCAGGCGGCTTTTTTGGACTCGGTCTAGGGGAAAGCGTTCAAAAGTACGGGTATCTTCCAGAGCCGCACACAGACTTTATCATGGCAATTATCTCGGAAGAACTTGGCTTTTTCGGCGTGTTTTTTGTTCTCGCTCTTCTTGGTTTCATCGTCGTGAAAGGTTTTTATATTGCGAGAAAGTGTGAAGATCCGTTTGGAAGTTTGCTTGCAATAGGAATTTCCTCCATGATTGCTATCCAAACTTGTATCAATTTAGGCGGTGTTTCCGGTCTTATTCCGATCACTGGGGTGACACTTCCGTTTATCAGCTACGGGGGATCGTCCATCATTTTACTTAGCATCTGTATGGGAATGTTGCTGAATATCAGCATGTTCACTGAATATAAAGAGCGTTACAAAAAGAAAAAATCAATGAGCAAAGCATCAGTTGAAAAAAATGGATTGCAGAAAACTTTGAATCTTTAGAAAACAAAAGTGTACAGTTTTCATTTCTTCCTTTATTATAGAGTACATATAAAATTTTAAGGGATATGGAGGAGTGAGAATGTCACAGAGAACAATTCAAAAGGTTCTAGTTGCAAACAGAGGGGAAATCGCTATCAGAGTCTTCAGGGCCTGTACGGAGCTCAATTTACGTACAGTGGCCATTTATTCCAAAGAAGACTCGGGCTCTTATCATCGCTATAAAGCTGATGAAGCATATCTAGTTGGAGAAGGGAAAAAACCGATTGATGCCTACCTCGATATCGAGGGGATCATCGAAATTGCAAAACGAAATGACGTGGATGCGATTCATCCAGGCTACGGATTTTTATCCGAAAACATTCATTTTGCAAGACGATGCGAAGAGGAAGGCATTCAATTTATTGGTCCAACTTCTCAGCATTTAGATATGTTTGGAGATAAAGTAAAGGCGAGAGATGAAGCGAAAAAAGCTGGTATTCCAGTCATTCCAGGAAGTGACGGACCAGTTGATTCGGTCAAAGAAGTCGAAAAATTCGGTGAAGAATACGGTTACCCGTTTATTATTAAAGCTTCACTAGGCGGCGGCGGCCGGGGTATGCGGATTGTCAGAACAAAAGAAGAGCTGAAGGAAGCCTATGACCGTGCAAAGTCAGAGGCAAAAGCTGCTTTTGGAAATGACGAAGTATACGTTGAAAAGCTGATTGAGAATCCGAAACATATTGAAGTGCAGGTGATTGGTGACAATCATGGCAATATCATTCATTTATATGAGCGTGACTGCTCTGTTCAAAGGCGGCATCAAAAGGTCATTGAAGTGGCACCAAGCGTGTCTCTAACAGATCAATTGCGTGAAGATATTTGCGAAGCGGCTGTTCAGCTTGCCCAAAATGTATCGTACATTAATGCTGGGACTGTAGAATTCCTTGTGGCAAATGGAGAGTTTTACTTTATTGAAGTCAATCCAAGGGTGCAGGTAGAACATACGATCACAGAAATGATCACAGGTGTCGATATCGTTCAGACCCAAATTCTTGTTGCAAAGGGGCATAACCTTCACAGCAAGGAAGTGGGTATTCCAAAGCAAGAAGATATCTTTACACATGGCTTTGCTATTCAATCAAGGGTCACAACAGAAGATCCTCTAAATGACTTCATGCCAGATACAGGAAAAATCATGGCCTACCGCTCAGGTGGGGGATTTGGTGTACGTCTTGATACAGGGAACAGCTTCCAAGGAGCAGTTATTACACCTTATTACGATTCACTATTGGTCAAGCTGTCCACATGGGCGCTCACGTTTGATCAAGCGGCTGCTAAAATGGTTCGAAATTTACAAGAATTCAGGATTCGTGGGATTAAAACAAATATCCCATTTCTTGAAAACGTCGCTAAGCATGAAAAGTTCCTAAAAGGGGAATACGATACATCGTTTATCGATTCAACGCCAGAACTATTTAATTTCCCTAAGCAAAAAGACCGCGGAACGAAGATGCTTACTTATATTGGTAACGTTACCATTAATGGGTTCCCTGGTATTGCGGAGAAAAAGAAGCCTCATTTTGACAAGCCAAACGTACCGAAGCTTCCTCTCCATCAAGAGATTCCATCTGGGACAAAACAGTTGTTAGATACGCATGGACCTGAGGGACTTGCGAATTGGGTAAAAGAACAAAGTGGCGTCCTTTTAACCGATACAACCTTTAGGGATGCACATCAATCTCTACTTGCGACACGCTTTAGAACACATGATTTAAAGAAAGTTGCCCAGCCAACAGCAGGTTTATGGCCAGAGCTGTTTAGTATGGAAATGTGGGGCGGTGCTACATTTGATGTTGCGTACCGTTTCTTAAAAGAAGATCCTTGGGAACGATTGAAAGAGCTTCGTCAAGAAGTGCCAAACACGCTGTTCCAAATGCTTTTAAGATCATCAAACGCTGTCGGGTATACAAACTATCCGGATAATGTGATCAAAGCATTTGTAAAAGAATCAGCTGAGGCGGGGATTGATGTATTCCGTATTTTCGACAGCTTAAACTGGGTCAAAGGCATGACGCTTGCTATTGATTCTGTTCGGGAATCAGGCAAAGTGGCAGAGGCGGCCATTTGTTATACGGGGGATATTCTTGATCCATCTCGTCCGAAATATGATCTTGAGTACTATGTATCTCTTGCGAAGGAGCTTGAATCTGCCGGCGCGCATATTTTAGGTATTAAAGATATGGCGGGGTTATTAAAACCGCAGGCAGCCTACGAGCTAGTCTCTGCTTTAAAAGATGAGCTTACGATCCCTATCCATCTTCATACGCATGACACGAGTGGAAATGGACTGTTCACCTATGCAAGAGCGATTGATGCAGGTGTTGATATTGTGGATGTTGCGGTCAGCTCTATGGCAGGACTCACATCACAGCCAAGTGCAAGCTCACTTTACTATGCTTTAGATGGGCATGAAAGAAAGCCAGACATGAACGTCCAATCTGTCGAACGCCTTTCTCAATACTGGGATTCCGTCAGAAAATACTATCATGAGTTCGAAAGCGGCATGAATTCGCCTCATACAGAAATTTATGAGCATGAAATGCCTGGCGGTCAATATAGTAACTTGCAGCAGCAGGCGAAAGGTGTCGGTCTTGGCGAGCGCTGGAATGAAGTAAAGGAAATGTACAGACGTGTCAATGACATGTTTGGTGATATTGTGAAGGTGACACCATCCTCTAAAGTAGTTGGAGATATGGCACTTTATATGGTGCAAAATGATCTAACAGAAGAAGATGTTTATGAAAAAGGAGCAACACTAGACTTCCCGGATTCTGTTGTGGAATTATTTAAAGGCTATTTAGGCCAGCCGCATGGCGGATTCCCTGAAAAACTGCAAAAGCTGATTTTAAAAGGGGAAGAGCCTCTTACTGTCAGACCTGGTGAGAAGCTGAAGCCAGTGGACTTTGAAGACATTAAGAAGCAGTTCAAAGAATCTCATGACCTGACGTTAACAGAGCAAGACGCGATTGCGTATGCCTTATATCCGAAAGTCTTTTCTGAATTTGTCCAAACAGCAGAAAGCTATGGTGACATCTCTGTTCTTGATACACCAACATTCTTCTATGGGATGAGGCTTGGAGAAGAGATTGAGGTAGAAATCGAAAAAGGGAAAACCCTTATTGTCAAACTCGTATCAATTGGCGAACCAAATCCAGATGCCACAAGAGTTCTTTACTTTGAGTTAAATGGCCAGCCGCGTGAAGTGGTGATTAAGGATGAAAGCATCAAATCCTCCGTTCAAGAAAAAATGAAGGCGGACCGTTCAAATCCAAATCACATCGCCGCATCGATGCCAGGCACTGTCATCAAAGTACTCGTAGAAAAAGGGCAGAAAATTTCACAAGGTGAGCATTTGATGATCAATGAAGCCATGAAAATGGAAACGACTGTCCAAGCACCATTTTCTGCGGTCGTAGATGAAATACATGTGACAAGTGGAGAACCGATTCAAACCGGTGATCTGCTAATCGTATTAAAGCCTGAATAATAAGTGAGACACATCCACCGTGATGTGTCTCAGCGTGTAGACAAACCCTCGCATTCTTTGTCAGTCCTGTGCGCTGGTGCTCACGAATGTTCAATTCGCTCCGCAAAAGTAGCTGTACTTCCTAGACTGCAAAGGTTTTCTATCACGCTGAAAAGAAGACAAAGGTCTAAAAAAGATCATTTTAGACCTTTGTCAACAATCGAAGACACATCCACTGTGATGTGTCTTTTTTTGAGCGCATTAAAATGTGCAGCAGCCTGTGAGAGTGATTACACTATAGAGTGAGGTGAAGAAGGTTGGACAAAATTGTTGTGATTTGGTTTCGCCGGGATATGCGATTAGAAGATCATATCGCCTTATCAAAAGCGATCACATATGCAAAAAAGCACGAGTACAAATTATTTGCTCTTTATCATCTAGATCCATTTTTTACAGAAATGGACCTCGATTTAAACAACGAACATTTTTTTCAAAACTTGGCACATTTCATCAAGGAAGCAAGAGAATCTCAAATGTATGTTCACCTTCTACATGACGATGTCTTGCGTGCTTTTCAGCAAGTTATTGATGTGTATGACATCAAGGCTGTCTTTTTTAATGAAGATCAAGTGGGAATCGGTCAAAGGCGTGACCATCATGTAACCGATTTTTTAGAAAAGAAGGGCATTCATGTGTCAAAATGGCAAGATACACACCTTCACGGGGCGCAAGATATTTTAAAAGCGGATGGCAATCATTATCAAGTGTTTACTCCATACTATCAATCATGGCGAAAGCAAGAGAAGCAGCCTGTGATAAAAGTTGACAAATCATTTCTCAGCAGCGCTCATACGATCTGTGATGAACCACTTTCGCTCAAAGGAAATGACAAACTGCGCAGCATAATCATGAGATGCTCAAGAAAATTTGATCATATCGGCTCACACAAAGCGATGAACACGCTTCATGACTTTATCCAAAAAAGACTAACACGTTACCATGAAAAACGAGATATGCCATCTGTTTTTGGAACGAGCAAGCTGTCACGTTTCTTAAAAACAGGGACCATCTCAATCCGAACGATCTTTCATGCGGTTCATGAGGAGGAGCTGTTTGAAGACGAGGGCCGAGAAACCTTTATCAAAGAGCTGGCGTGGCGAGATTTTTACCATATGATTTATGCTCATTATCCAGAAATGAAAGAAAAAGAAATCAATTCGGCGTTTCAAGGGATGAAATGGAATGAAGATGAGACGCTGTTTGAAGCATGGTGTAAAGGTGAAACAGGTTTTCCCCTCGTTGATGCAGGGATGAGACAGTTAAATGAGGAAGGCTGGATGCATAATCGTTTAAGAATGGTCACCGCCTCATTTTTAACAAAGGATTATTTGATTGATTGGAGAAAGGGAGAAGCGTATTTTGCAAAAAAGCTTGTGGATTATGATGAGGCTTCGAATATCGGGGGATTTCAGTGGGCAGCTTCTGTTGGGACAGATGCCGTGCCGTACTTCCGTATTTTTAACCCAACGACCCAGTCGAAACGGTTTGATCCAAGCGGGGAATATATTAGGAAATATGTACCAGAGCTAGAGCGTGTTGATGAAAAATGGATTCATGAACCAAGTAAAATGCCGATAGATGAACAACGGAAATCGAGCTGTGTGCTAGGTGATACATATCCGCTGCCGACAGTTGATCACCAAGTAAGACGCAAAAAAGCCATCTCGCTATTCGAAGAAGCAAAACAACAATAAAAAATCCCCCTCTCCACATGAAAGGGGGATACAAATTTTTATCTAAATGGTTCTTTGCTTTCGTATTTAAACCGGGCAATGAGTAAGCAGAAGTAGCATAGTACCCCAAACAAACAAGAAATAAAGAATGAATGAGCAAGCGCGTAACCAAGTGCAAGATGAGAATAAACAGACATCACACCTGAAATGGCTTGAAGTGTAATGAGGATGGCTGAAATGATCCATCCATAATACAGCTGCTTCTGTTCTTTATAATGTTTCATCGCATGGAACATTGCGACAAATATCCAGACGAATAAAAGAAGTGCTGCTGCTCGGTGAGACATTTGAACCCACTGATTAAAATACGTTGGAAGTGCGCCGTCTTTTGAACAAAACGGGAAGACAGAGCAAGCAAGGCTTGACTTTGTATGTCTCACATAAGCGCCCGTATATACCACGATATACGTATACGTGATCACCCCATAAATATGGAACTGCATTTTTTTGCCGATATGAAGCGGCTTCACAAGCTTTGTTTCAGATCTGGTTGCTTCAAAGACAAGAAGTGCAAGCAGCAATACTGAAGCAAATGAAATGAGTGAAATACCGAAGTGCAGTGCCATTATAAGTGCGTTAGAACCAAATACGACGGCAAGAGCTCCTAACAGCGCTTGAAGCATTAAGAATATAATGGACATGATGACCAAGAATTTGGTTTCACGGAATACTGGACTAATTTTTTTCCAGCATAAGACCGCCAGTGCCAGAACAAGAATGGTGGAAACTCCTGTTGACATGCGGTGACTCCATTCGATGATGGAAGCGGGGTTCATTTCAGGAAAGAAACGACCATGGCAAAGGGGCCACTGTCTACCGCAGCCAAGACCCGAACCGGTTTTCGTAACAAGCGCGCCGCCAATCAGTACGATCAGCATCACAAACGTTGTGATCACGCTCAATAGCCTTAAAGCAAATTTCATCAAATTATTTCACCTTCTCTAAAAAACTTCTGATATAAATGAAAACCTCACATGCTCTCAAGTTTAAGCCAAATGCGTGTTCTGTTGCAATTCATAATGACCAAAGTTCACAAAAAAATGATATGTTAGTTCACAAAGTTTACAGATTTAGAGTGCTTGATCTTTCTTTGACAGTCTGATAGAAATAGAGGAGAGAATATTTCATTTTGCACCGCCTTCTGAAACACACATATATCCTAATAAATTCACGAAAAGTTCACAAATAACTTCAAGTTTGTCGTTTATTATTTAATAGGATGTTTTTTTACAGCTGTTTATCTTGTATGATAGAGTTGTAATGATTTTACGTGTCATTCGTTCGTTTGAAGGTTTGGGCAAGGGAGGTTATACACATTGGCAAATTCCAAAACAGCCGCGGAAGCAGCTATTCATGGACAAATAGAAGAAACAACAGCTTGGAAAGATTTTCTTGCTCTGATTAAAATGGGCATCGTCAATTCCAATTTTATTACGACATTTACTGGAATGTGGCTTGCTTTTTATTTTACAGATATGAGTTTTCTTGGAAATCTTGATATTGTGCTGTTAACAATGATTGGTTCTTCTCTTATTATTGCCGGTTCATGCGCGATTAATAATGCGTTTGACCGTGATATTGATATATTAATGGAAAGAACAAAAACAAGACCGACGGTTACAGGTAAAATTCAACCGGGGCAAGCGTATGCATTTGGCATTTTGCTTGTTGTATTAGGACTCATTATGCTATTGATGACAACCATTACATCAGCAGTGATTGGATTTATTGGAGTCTTTACTTATGCGGTTCTTTACACCATGTGGTCTAAACGTCATTATACCATCAATACAGTCATCGGAAGTGTATCTGGCGCGGTTCCGCCATTAATCGGCTGGACAGCTGTCACAGGTACAATCGACACAACGGCTTGGGTTTTGTTTATGATTATGTTCATTTGGCAAATCCCTCATTTCTTGTCACTTGCGATTAAGAAAACGGAAGATTACCGTAAGGCGGGTATTCCAATGCTGCCAGTTGTTTACGGCTTTGAAGTCACAAAACGCCAAATCATCATTTGGACAGCATGTCTTCTTCCACTTCCATTTTTCTTAGGTGGATTAGGATGGCCGATTGTCGCACTTGGTACATTGCTTAATATTGGATGGCTCGTTATTGGCCTTATGGGCTTTAAAATGAAAGACATCATGAAGTGGTCAACGCTCATGTTCGTTTATTCATTAAACTACTTAACCATCTTTTTCGTAGCGATGATTATTATTACACTATTCTAGAGTGAAATACACTTTGATTACATCAAAACAATGGCTATATCTTATAACACAACATTTTCTAACAACTATGAAAGCCGCCTGATATTCAGTTCTATTTAGGCGGCTTTCTGTTTATACATAGATGGTATTTTGAGTAAAAACATCATTTTTTTATGAAAAGAGGAAATGTAAGTGCTTTTATAAGAGGCGGGGGTTATTGATGGGTGAGAAGTGATTTTATAAATAAGAGGTAAAAAGCGAAAGGCAAAGGAGATTAAGCAAAAGGGGTTGGGACAAATTATGATAAGAAAATGGCGTGTTTATTCACTGTTTCTCTTACTGACGCTCGTTTTAGCGGGCTGTGGTGAACCATACTTATCAACACTCAAGCCAGTTGGGGAAGTAGCAGATAAACAGTTTTTCCTAACGGTACTGAGTACACTCATTATGGTTCTTGTCGTCATTGTTGTATCGATCATTTTCTTTTACGTCATCATTAAATTCAAACGTTCTAAAGTGGGAGAAGATACGATTCCAAAGCAGGTGGAGGGGAACCGCAACCTGGAAATCACATGGACAGCGATTCCGATTCTTCTACTCATTATTCTCGTTGTACCTGTTGTGGCATACACGCTTGAACTAGGGGATACAAGCGCTATGGATAAGAAAAAACGAGATCCTGAAAAGACACTTGTTGTTAACGTGAGAGCCAGCTTATATTGGTGGGAATTTGAATACCCTGATTATGGGATTGTCACAAGTCAGGAATTGATCGTACCAACAGATCAAAAGGTGTACTTTAAGCTGAAAGCATCCGATGTCAAACACTCATTCTGGGTTCCATCGGCTGGCGGTAAAATTGATACAAACACAGATAATGAGAACAAATTTTATTTAATCTTTGACTCGAAAAGAACGAAAGATGCAGGGGAATATTTCTACGGGAAATGTGCGGAGCTTTGCGGGCCGTCACATGCTTTAATGGACTTTAAAGTTAAAACGCTTTCTCAAGATGAGTTCTTAGGATGGACGAAAAAAATGGCTGATTACAAGAAGCCTGAATCCACAAAAGATCTCGCTTTAGAGGGTGAAAAGCTATTTAAAGAGAAAAACTGCTTAAGCTGTCACGCAGTAGAGCCTGGTGACGAACGGCCTGAAGCAGCAAGGACAGCACCAAACCTTGCGACCTTCGGAGAGCGAACGAAAGTAGCTGGAATTAAAGACATGAACAAAGAAAATGTGAAAGCATGGCTGAAAGATCCAGAAAGCTTTAAACCAGGTAATAAGATGACAGGAACGTACCCTAAATTAAATGACTCAGAAGCTGATGCACTTTACGAGTATTTAAAAGGTCTTAAAATCGAGTAACGCCTAGAGGAGATATTCAAGAGGGTATGTGATCGATGTGAAGTTTTTGTTAAGAGCTCCCGAATATGTCTCTACAACCGAGAAGCCGTCATCTGTCAGACACAGTCTGTTAAAAGGATCGTTAAGATAGACATCTATATGAAAAGGGGCAAATGGGAGATAAGAGGGGGATTTCATGGTGAGTACAATAGCTAAAAAGCGGGGGTTTGGCGCTGTCTTATGGGATTACTTGACAACGGTTGACCACAAAAAAATTGCCATATTATATTTAGTGGCAGGGGGATTTTTCTTTTTGGTTGGCGGGATAGAAGCGATGTTTATCCGTATTCAGCTAGCCATCCCTGAAAGTGATTTTGTCAGTGCGGGGGTTTACAATGAAATCATGACGATGCATGGAACGACAATGATCTTCCTTGCAGCTATGCCGCTTTTATTTGCATTAATGAATGCGGTTGTACCAATTCAAATTGGTGCACGTGACGTAGCATTTCCGTTTGTGAATTCACTTGGTTTTTGGTTATTCTTTTTCGGAGGAATCTTCTTAAACCTTGGATGGTTTATGGGCGGGGCACCTGATGCAGGCTGGACTGCATACGCTTCGCTCACGCTGAATTCAGAAGGGCATGGAATGGATTTCTATATTTTAGGTTTGCAGATTGCGGGTATTGGTACGCTGATTGCCGGGATTAACTTTCTTGCAACGATTATTAATATGAGAGCGCCTGGCATGACGTATATGAGAATGCCGCTCTTTACTTGGACGACATTTGTCGCCTCCGCACTTATTTTATTCGCATTCCCGCCGCTGACAGCAGGGCTTGCGATGCTGATGCTTGATAGAATGTTTGACACGAGCTTTTTCAATCCAGAGCTTGGAGGAAATACAATCATCTGGGAGCATTTGTTCTGGATTTTCGGACACCCGGAAGTATATATCTTGATCCTGCCGGCATTCGGAATCTTCTCTGAAATCATTCCAGTGTTTGCAAGAAAAAGATTGTTTGGTTACTCGTCCATGGTGTTCGCTACTGTATTGATTGGTTTCCTTGGTTTCATGGTGTGGGCGCATCACATGTTCACTACGGGGCTTGGACCTATCGCCAATGCGATCTTTGCCGTAGCGACCATGGCAATTGCGGTGCCAACAGGAATTAAAGTATTCAACTGGCTGCTCACGATATGGGGCGGTAATGTGAAGTTTACAACGCCGATGCTTTATTCTGTTGCCTTTATTCCGTCGTTCTTACTTGGCGGGGTAACTGGGGTCATGCTTGCGGCAGCTGCAGCGGATTATCAGTTCCATGATACGTATTTTGTTGTGGCGCATTTCCATTACGTCATTATCGGCGGGGTTGTATTCGGTATTCTAGCAGGTGTGCATTACTGGTGGCCGAAGATGTTTGGAAAAATTCTGAATGAGAAACTTGGGAAAATTGGCTTTGTGCTGTTTTTCATCGGTTTCCATTTAACTTTCTTTATCCAGCACTTCCTCGGCTTATGGGGTATGCCGCGCCGGGTCTTTACGTTCCTTCCAGGTCAGGGTCTCGAGCTTGGGAACTTGATTAGTACGATTGGGGCACTGTTTATGTTTGTAGCTGTTGTGATCATGCTGATTAACATCATCTGGACAACAGCAAAAGGGGAGCGTGTATCGAGCGATCCTTGGGGAGATGGAAGAACACTTGAATGGGCAGTGTCTTCGCCTCCGCCAGAATACAACTTTAAACAGCTTCCGCTTGTCAGAGGACTAGATCCATTATGGATTGAAAAAATGGATGGTAAAAAAGGAATGACAGCATCTGAACCGCTCGATGATATACACATGCCGAATAACTCCATCTTGCCTGTCATTATCTCATTCGGTCTATTTGTGTCAGCGTTTGGTTTCATGTATCGTCAAGAGCACAGCTGGGGGCTTCCGGTGATCTTCATTGGTCTTGGTATTACGTTTGCGACCATGCTGGTTAGGTCTCTGAAAGATGATCATGGATACCATATTCACAAAGAAGATTTGACCGACGACGATGATAAAGGGGTGAAAGCATAATGGAACCACAAAAAATGACGGCGGAAACCTTTCCGGCTTCTCCTGAGAAGGCTACGTTAGAAGGGAAGAATAAGTTTGTCGGGTTCTGGCTGTTTCTTGGAGGAGAAACCGTTCTGTTTGCATCGCTTTTTGCCACTTATTTGGCGCTGAAAAACTCAAATGCAGGCGGAGCAAAAACAACTGATATGTTTGACCTCACACTTGTCTTTATTGCCACAATGCTTCTATTAACGAGCAGTTTAACGAGTGTGTATGCCATGTATCATATGAAAAACTTTGCCTTTAAAAAGATGCAGCTTTGGCTTGGTATCACGGTCCTTTTAGGTGCTGGATTTTTAGGGGTTGAGATTTATGAGTTTTATCACTATGTGCATGCGTATGAATTTACGATTACCAGCTCTGCTCTTGGTTCTTCCTTCTATACACTTGTAGGGACTCACGGAGCTCACGTCGCCTTCGGACTTTGCTGGATTACCGCTCTTATGATTCGAAATATGAGACGCGGACTCGATTTATACAATGCGCCGAAATATTACGTGGCAAGTCTCTATTGGCACTTCATTGATGTTGTGTGGGTCTTCATCTTTACCGTTGTATATTTAATGGGAATGGTGGGATAAGAATGGGAAATAAAAACACAAATCAGTCCAAAGTCGACCTTGTATATCGTAAAAAGAAAAATGCCGAAGAAATGAAGCATCAGCTCATTTCTTTCGGCTTGATGATTGGATTAACATTTGTTGCGTTTTTAACGATCGCCTCAGAAGACGTTGGGAATTGGTTCGCAGTACCATTTATTTTACTGCTTGCAGGCATTCAGGTGGCTTTTCAGCTTTATTATTTTATGCACATGAACCAAAAAGGGCATGAAACACCCGCCTTGTTTCTATACTCAGGTGTGTTTGTAGCGTTTATTACCGTATTAGCCTTTTTGACCATTATATGGTGGTAAACCCGCTTTGCCCTTGAAGGAGGCGCAGCAATGGAGAACTTAGAAATATTCGGATTTCGGGCATTATGGAGCCCTTATTATTTGACTTGTATTGTGATAGCAGCTGCTCTTTATCTGCTTCTTGTGACAAAGGGAAAGCATCGTGCGACGGTGAAAGAGAAAACGTTATTTCTGACGGGGCTTGTTCTGTTATATGCTGTGAAAGGGAGCCCAATTGATTTAATGGGGCATATTATGTTTAGTGCACATATGGCGCAAATGGCGGTGCTATACTTAGTCATCCCGCCTCTCCTTATTACAGGATTGCCTCCAGCCATTTGGGAGCGGATCATTCAAACACCAGGTATTCAAGCTGTTTTCCGTTTGTTTTCCAAACCTTTAATTGCACTGCTTGGGTTTAACGGATTGTTTTCGCTGTATCACATTCCGCTTGTGTTTGATTTTGTGAAAACAGATCCGTTTTACCATGCATTGATGACGGTTGTTATTTTTATCGCTGCCTTTTTCATGTGGTGGCCGCTTGTTCATAAAGTTCAAAGTCAGCCGCAGATCACAGGCATTTTGAAGCTTGGATATATCATGGCAGACGGGATATTGATGACTCCGGCCTGTGCACTCATCATGTTTAGTGAGGCTCCGATCTATGCCACTTATTCGGATGCCGGCGCATGGATACAAGCACTGCATTTATGTGTGCCAAGTGATATGCTGGCAGGCCTTGCCCTCACTGGCCCTGATATGTTCCACACCTTGCCGCTGCTAGAGGACCAGCAGCTAGGTGCCATTTTGATGAAAATTATTCAGGAGATTGTGTACGGCTCTATTCTTGCTGTTGTCTTCTTTGACTGGGCAAGAAAAGAAAGAGCAAAAGATGCCGTACCAGATGCGCTTATTCCGAAATATGAATAAAAAAGCACAGCCAAATGGCTGTGCTTTCATCTTAGAAAAAGGGCTAAAATAAATATCATTTTAGCCCTTTGTTTTATGCTTCAGCCGTCATGGCTTCTAGTTTTTCCTTCAGCTGTGCAAGTGTTTTTTTGCTTGATTGGATGAGAGACTTAGGGAATTCTTCGCCTTCGCCATATTCAACGCCATGTGGATAATAGTGTTTTCCAAGTAACGGTGTTAGAAGCTGAATGTGTGCCTTTTTGGAACCGACATCTCCTTCAGTGGCGTAGCCGGAAATTCGCAAATAAAAAGTTCCCTCTACCATACTGTACTTTCTATCGTACGTCACACGCTCATAATCCCATTGATCGGCTCGTACAAATCCTTCACTTTCCATAATGAAATCTAATTTATTTAAGTCAGCTGATACTTCTTCAATCCCCGTACCTTCAAACTTCACCCAAAACCCCTCCTTATAAAATTTCCCTTTACTGACAATCATAGTATGAAAGCGTTAAACTTTCAACTGTGAAGGGTATGTTCTTTTATAAGCTGGTTACAGTAATAAAGAAAATAACGGATGGAGGAATCAACGTGAAAACGAAAAAAATCAAAGATATTATGACCAAAAAAGTAGTAACATGTAATCAAGATGACAATACGTATGAAGCAGCAGTCAAAATGAGAGATGCTGACATCGGTGCCGTTCCAGTGGTTGATGGAGATCAGCTCGTTGGAATAGTGACAGACCGTGACCTTGTGCTTAGAGGCATTGCAGAAAAAAAGCCAAACTCACAGGAAGTGGGCTCGCTGATGACAAAGGAAGTACTAACAGCTGAAGAAGATGCAACGCTTGAAGAAATTGTCCGGCTCATGTCAGAGCATCAGCTCCGCCGCATTCCCGTTGTGAAAAACGGCGCATTAACAGGGATTGTCGCTCTTGGAGATTTATCAGTCGAAGATTTATCAAATGATCGCGCGGGAGATGCACTGACAGAAATCTCTCAACAGGATCAAGATCATGGACAAGGATTTCTTCATTAAGAGGGGCATATTTTAAATTCGTGTTAAATAGGCTGTATTGTCGTTGATAAATGGAGCAAGTTTTGTTTAAATGACAGTAGAAGGTACTTTTTGTACCTTGCCAATTTAACGGAGGTGTTTATTTGAAAACTGTGCTCAAAACACTCCTCATCCTCCTGATTATATCTGGAACGTACGTTCTGTTTATTCAATATGGATCTTCACCAGAAAAAGAAAACAGCAATGAACCGAAGGTGTCTAATGAAGAAACATCTAGCGATAAGCCGATCAACATCCCAAAAAAGGGGCTCATGTCCTTTATGGGGAAATCTTCAAACGAAGTGCTTAAACAGCTGGGAGAACCAGATCGCATTGATCCTTCCGCATATGATTATGACTGGTGGATTTACAACCAATCGAAGAAGCACTATATTCAAGTAGGGGTAAAGGATAGTAAAGTGGTGACCTTGTTTGCAACAGGAGACGGACTGAATGTAGAACCGTTTAAAATCGGTCAAGCCACAAGTGAAGTATTTAAGAAAACACAAATTGCACCTTACATTCATGTAGAGGATGAACAAAATTCATACCGCTTTGAATTCTCAGAAGATGATATGAATACAAGACCCACTGTGAAAGTGGGAGATGATGTGTATGTTCAGCTTTACATGGATAAGTTTGAAAGCACCCTTTCAAGTATCAGGGCCTTCAACGCAGATACATTTGTGAAACAAAAGCCGTATGAGGTGGTCTATCGAGGTCAATTGATAGAACCTGAGGCGATATCGGGTGAAAAATGGAAAGATATCGAAGCTTCCAGTCAAAAACAAATTTTTGATATGACCAATATTATCCGCCATAAGTACAACCTGCCGATCTTAAAGTGGGATGATGAAACGTCTGAAGTAGCCTTCATGCATAGTGAGGACATGAAAGAGAATCATTATTTCTCCCATGAATCTAAAAAATACGGTACGCTGAAAGACCGGTTAGAAAGAGGCGAGGTGGACTTTCAGCTCGCAGGTGAAAATATTGCCTATAACTATGTCGATGGACCTGCTGCGGTAGAGGGCTGGCTCAATAGTGAAGGTCACAGGAAGGCGTTATTAAATAAAGATTACACGCATCTTGGCGTAGGGGTGAAAGAAAAATATTACACCCAAAATTTCATCAAGAAAACATCTTAAACGAAAGCAGCTGCATAATCGCAGCTTTTTTTTTGATGTTTAAAAAGAGGCTCACCAAAACAGATGCTGGTGTATATAGTATAGTAGGCATTTGTATGGGGGGTGAGGATATGACAAACAAGCAAAAACAAACATCCATTGATGAATTTAAACAATTCGTCAGACGCCATCCGAAGTTAATTCAAGAAGTGCAAACGCAAGAAAAAAGCTGGCAAAGTGTATACGAGAATTGGGTCATGTTTGGTGAGGAAGATGAGATGTGGTCACCTTACCGGCAATCGAAATCTGAAGACGATAAAGAAGAAAAAGCCTCTAAGCCAAGTGAAGCAGGAAAAGCAGATTTTATGTCTAAAATGGTTTCTGCTGTGAAAAAAATGGACGCTGATCAAATGAATGAACAGATTAACAAAATGAGCCAGTCTATTTCCTCTTTACAAAGCTTACTCGGCCAATTTTCATCCAATGGTTCAAAGAAAGGTTCATCTGGAGGCAGTCAGCACCCGTTCTCCTTCAGGAAAGACTAAGTGAAAGGGGATGCTTCTGGTGCGAAAAGAAGTACAGGAATTTGTCATGGCCGAAGAGGATCGAATCAAATTCATAAGACAGCGTCCTCTCTGGTACAGACAGCTGACGCGGCATCCTGAAAATCTATCGTCCTTTGAATTAGATAAAATGAACTTTTACGAAAAAACCATTCCTCATCGTGTGAGTCAGTTGAGCAATAGCGTCCAAATGGCTGAAATGATGATTCAAATGTTCCAAGCAATGCGCAATCAAAATGGAGCCGGTTGAGGCTTTTTTTGAGTTGATTAAGATGTCTATTTCCTGAGCATCCTATAAAAGTAGATGAAAGGAGAATCAGATGATGAAATGGATGCTGTCAATAGGCGCATTGCTTTTTCTTGTCACCGGGTGTCAAAGTCAACATGGAGAAGAGCAAGTGATCAAGCAAGACCCAGCAGTACCGGTCATGCAGCAAGCCCAAAGCGAAATGAAGCAGCAAGGCTTTTTGAAATACAAAGTGCAAGGGTCGTCTGTTTATATAGAAAGTACACTTCAAGATTTTCATCTTCAGCCAGAGCGTCTGAAAAAAAACGAGAAGGCGGGATATTTTACAGTGTATGTAGACGGGAAACGGGCAGGGAATGAGTATACCGCGGCATTTGTGGTCAAGCATCTTTCAAAAGGAAAGCATAAAATGACCGTTGTGCTGAATTCCCGTCATCCTGAATATAAACAGAAAAGAGAAACATGGGATGTATTTGTCACGTAAAAGCATTTTCTGATCCATAGGTTTCGTGGTAAACTATGAATTGGAGGTGCAACATTTATGTATGCGACAATCGAATCTGTGGAGCTCCAAGAGGAAGCAAATCAATTGGCTGCCATGATTCTTCAGTCGGAGGAGGCTGAACATTACCGCAACTGCTTTAAGCGTCTCCAGCAAGACGAAGAAGCCCAACAAATTATTGCCCATTTTACAAAAGTAAAAGAGCAATATGAGGATGTGCAGCGGTTCGGCAAATACCATCCGGACTATAGAACGATCTCAAAGGAAATGCGTGAGGTCAAAAGAAAGCTAGATCTTCACGATACAGTGGTTGATTTCAAAAAAGCAGAAACAGCGATTCAATCCATCTTAGATGAGATTAGTATTGAAATCGGTCAAGCTGTATCAGCATATATTAAAGTTCCAACAGGGAACCCATATTTTGATGGTCTATCATCATGCGGCGGTGGCTGTGGATCAGGTGGCAGCTGCGGTTGTAAAGTATCTTGACGAGACTTGAATGTCTCGTCTTTTACATAATGAATGAAAAGAATTGAAAAGCGGCAGGTGAAAAGATGGAAACCAAACGTCAAGGGATGGTTGTCTGGCTGCATTCGTTAAAGCAGTCAAAAGCGCTAAGAAAATTTGGGAATGTTCACTATATTTCAAGGAAAATGAAATATGCGGTGATCTATTGTGATATGAATGATCTTGAGCGCCATATGACGAAGCTCAGCTCGTTACCATTTGTGAAACGTGTTGAGCCTTCATATAAACCTTTTATTAAATTAGAGTACGAATCCAAATTGGACAAAGCAAAAGAGTATGATTATAAGGTGGGCTTTTAAAGACACAAAAAAATCCCCGCGGCATCACCCGCGGGGTCCTTCTATTCTTAATGATTCATTAAGGAGAAGGCAAAGGGAGAGGAGAAACCGGAGGAAGAACTTATGGGGAAACGTAAGTCTTCTCCGCGGTTGGCAACAGCACCACATCAGATGCTGTTATAAATAGTATGACCCCGGACTTCTTGATCTATACATAGAAAATGAATGAATATCAGTGCATTGTTCCTTGAAGAGTGATGTGGTAAGATAATGTTGAATTTTTTGTCATAAACAATGACTAATAGAAGCAAGCAGAAAAAGTGGTGGAAAAATGAGAGTCATCTCTGGAACGAGAAAAGGCCGCACACTTAAAGCGGTACCAGGTCAATCAACAAGACCGACGACAGATAAAGTAAAAGAATCGATATTTAATATGATCGGCCCGTATTTTGATGGCGGATGGGCCCTTGATCTATTTGCAGGAAGCGGTGGTTTAGGAATTGAAGCGCTTTCCAGAGGATTCGATCATTGCATATTCGTTGATCGAGATATGAAGGCGATTCAGACGATTAAAGGCAACCTGAATCAATTGTCGCTAATGGATCAAAGTGAAGTGTTTCGAAATGAAGCAAAGCGTGCACTCGCAGCTGTTGTGAAACGAGAGGAATCCTTTCAAGCCATTTTCCTTGATCCGCCCTATAAAGATCAACAGCTAAAAGCACTTCTTGAAATGATTGACGAGCACGCCTTGTTAACAGATGACGGTGTGATCGTGTGTGAGCATGATAAAGACGTGAAGCTGCCAGAAGAAGCCGGACAGCTTCACATCACAAGGCAGGAACTGTACGGATTGACTGGTATTACGATCTATAGAAAGCGGGGAAATTAGCATGGGGAACATAGCCGTTTGTCCGGGCAGCTTCGATCCAGTCACATTGGGGCATTTGGATATCATCAAAAGAGGTGCTAAGATTTTTGATGAAGTGTATGTATGTGTACTAAATAATTCATCTAAAAAACCGTTATTTACTGTTGAAGAACGGTGTGAGCTTATTCGCCAAGCGACGAAGGAACTGCCAAATATCAAAGTTGAATCCTTTCACGGCCTGCTTGTTGATTATGCAAAGCAAAAAGAAGCCAAAGTCATTTTACGCGGACTAAGAGCTGTGACGGACTTTGAGTATGAGATGCAAGGCACCTCAATGAACAAAGTGTTAGATGATGAAATTGAAACGTTTTTTATGATGACCAACAATCAATATTCCTTCTTAAGCTCCAGCATTGTCAAAGAAGTAGCGAAATATCATGGGGCAGTCAAAGATCTTGTACCAAAAGAGGTAGAAGCAGCGCTGAAGGAAAAATTTAATGGATGAGTGCACCCGGCACTCATCCATTTTTTAATTTCCGATAGTATAGTGTGATGTACACAATCAAGCTGCAAATTGTGATCAAAGGACCAGCTGTCACAAGCTGATTCCAAACCACGCTGCTAAACATGACGACCTGCTGGCTTGCATCAAAGGCACCCGCTGGGAGAGCCATGTCTGATCGAGAGACATATAGAGGCTTGAATAATAAAAAGGCAAAAATAGCTGCATAAATCCCGTGAAGCAAACGGGCGAAGAAAAACGGTTTAAAGCGGATATCGGTTGCCGCTAAAATGCCAGCGACTTGGGCTTGAACAGAGAACCCGCTGAATCCTAAAATAAAGCTGACGACAATGGTTTTAGCGAGAAGGGTGACTTCCTGTGACCCCGTCAGCTGGCTGCCTAATGTGATTTCAAATAAACCGGCAATCATGGCAAGGTCTAATTCTGGCGGAAGATGCAGCGTTTGCAGCATATATCCGAGCCCTATAGATAAAAGGTCTGTCACATGGACAACTGACAGCATTTTGCTAAACACAGAAAATAAAATAATAAAGCCGCCAATCATAAAGAGTGTTTGGACTGATGACATGACGGCATCACTTAAAATTTGGCCGAGCGGTCTTTTCTCTGCGAGTCTTGCTGTATGAAGAGCATTGAATGCCTCTTTAAACGGCGGGAGTAAAAATTTCTTACGGCTTCTTAGGTGTGCATCATGCCGCGCTTTATATCCACGCATCGTCACACCAACAGCGAGATTCCCTAAATAATGTGCGCTGGCCAATACAATGCCTAAAGCCGGGTGATGAAAAAAACCAACAGCCACCGCACCGAAAATAAACAATGGATTCGATGAATTTGTAAAGGAAACGAGACGCTCTGCTTCGATTCTCGTCAGCTGTCTTTCCTGTCTGAGTCTTGTTGTTAATTTTGCACCAGAAGGAAAACCTGAAGCCATTCCCATAGCTAGTACAAATCCGCCTACACCCGGCACCCGGAAGATGGGGCGCATAAATGGCTCTAATAATACCCCGACAAATCTGACAATCCCGAAACTAATTAATAGCTCGGACAAAATAAAAAAAGGAAGCAATGATGGAAATACCACCTCCCACCACATTGCAAGTCCATTTTTCGACGCTTGCAAAGAGGCTTGTGGATGTGTAATCACAGTGGCTGTTAAAAAAATAAAAAAAGCAGCGATGAACAGAGTGTTCCATTTTTTCATGGAGATTTCGCCCCTTGCCGTTATGATCTATTGGCGAGCTCGTGATTATAGAAAAAGAAACTAGCCGAGCCTGTCTTCTATTACTATACGAGCAGTAGGGGCATGTTTAGACCTATAGATTCGTATATATGCATAGAAAAAGGAGGGTGGATTTTCATGAAACGACCGATCATCGGGCTTGCACTAGGCTCCGGGGGTGCGAGAGGAATGGCGCATATCGGGGTGTTGTCTAGTCTTGAGAAGCAGGGGATACAAGTAGATATGATCGCTGGAAGCAGTATTGGCGCACTTGTTGGGAGCTTTTATGCGGCAGGACAAGACGTAGAAAAAATGAAAAAACTTGCACTTGTCTTCAGAAGAAAGTATTATGCTGACTATACACTGCCAAAAATCGGTCTTTTAAAAGGAAATCGAATTTTGCAGCTGATTCACACGTTTACATATGGGAAAAAATTCGAAGAATTAAGAATGCCCCTTGCAGTGGTTGCCTGTGACCTCGAAACAGGGGAGAAGGTTGTGTTTAAAGAAGGGTCTGTCTCACAAGCAGTCAGAGCAAGCATCAGCATTCCAGGCGTGTTTGTTCCTCACGAAATGGGCGGCAGACAGCTGGTAGATGGAGCGGTTGTTGACCGCATTCCTGTGTCTGTTTTAAAAGAAATGGGCGCAGACCTTATCATCGCCTCAGATGTATCAAGGGTGAAAAAAACAGAAAAGGCGACGAGATTATCGGATGTGATTATGCAAAGTTTGGACATCCTTCAAAATGAATTGGTCCGTCATCAAACCATTCATGCAGATCTCATGATCCGGCCGAGGCTTGAAACATTTAGCTCTAGTGCGTTCACACAGGTTCAGGAGATGATTGAAGCTGGTGAGCTCGCCGCAGATCAATTAACAGGCAAACTGAAAGATGTCATTGATAAATGGGAGTGTTAATCGAATGAAAAAATTGAATATTCGCTGGCTCAGCTTTTTTGTCGTTGTTCTTGTCTTATTTGGCTTAACTTTTGTCAAACTGCCGTATTACGTGACAAAGCCGGGTGATGCAACAGAGATTGCCCCTCACATTCAAGTGGACGGTGGATACGGCGAGAAGGGCAGCTTCTCTCTTATGACGATAAAAGTAGGTCCAGCAAATCCGTATACGTATTTGCTTGCGAAAATGAATAAATATGACGAGATCGTCCCAGAAGAAAATATTAAAGCGGATGGAGAGTCGGATGAAGATTATATGAAAAGACAGCTTCAGCTGATGAAAAGCTCTCAAGAAAATGCCATGATTGCAGCGTATACAAAAGCAGGCAAAAAAGTAGATTATACATTTAATGGGGTATATGCGAGCTACGTCATGAAAGGCATGCCTGCTTACGGTAAAATTGAAGTGGGCGACCGGATTAAAAGTGTTGATGGCAAGACGTATGATTCTGCTGATAAAATGGTTTCGTATATCAGCAGTCAAAAAGCTGGTACATCTGTCCGTTTTGTCCTTGAACGAAACGGCAAGGATATCACGAAGAAAGTGAAGTTAAAACCTTTTAAAGAAGAGCCGAATCGAGTTGGAATTGGCGTATCATTATTTACAGACCGAAATGTAAAAGTCTCGCCTTCCATTAAGGTCGATATTGAAAATATCGGCGGCCCGTCGGCAGGTTTAATGATGTCACTTGAAATTTATAACCAGCTGACAAAAGAAGACGAAACACATGGCTATGCGATTGCAGGAACTGGAACGATTGACGCTGATGGTACGGTCGGGCCAATTGGCGGAATAGATCAAAAGGTCGTTGCAGCAGATAAAGCAGGAAAAGATATCTTCTTTGCACCAAACGATAAAGGTGATCCAAATTCAGACTACAAAAATGCAGTGAAAACAGCGAAAGATATTAAAAGTGATATGAAAATCGTTCCTGTGGACACAATGCAGGACGCACTGAACTATTTAAACAAGTTAAAAGAGAAAGCATCTTAATTAAAAAAGAGCAGCCTTTATCAAAAGGCTGCTTTTTTTATCGAGATTGGAAGAGACCCGTCTCTTCATCATAGCGGATCGGTGAGGTTTTAAATTCTGCTTCTGTTAACTTTGTTTGCATTGGTTCGCTGATGGGAAGGCTGAAGACGCGGGTAGCGCGAATGTCAAGATCAAGGGCAGGGTGTGAAAAGGAGGACAGCTTGCTGACAAGCGGTACGTCCAATTCCTTTTTTACAAGAGATAAGTATTGCTGACCTTTCTTTGACATACCAAGTAAACGAATGTATGGTGCTTGTTTCTCCTTTAGCAGCTCATGCATGACCGTTTTCTTCACCCTCATTAAAAGGTGCGTATTCATCCGCTGCAGCCTTGTCCACGTATATCGTTTTGTTTTCACAAGTGATAGATATTCCTCGTAGGTGGACGCATGTGTGATCGCCTTTTGCATGCGGTGTTCGATGCCTTCTTCAATTTCATAGATGCCTTCTAGTTCTGCTGTATCCATTGTGTGAAACACATGTTTTAAGAAGCTGAAATATTCTTCTTGTGTATGTAAAAGATCATAAGAAGAATAATAGTCATGTAATTGCTTAAGCGAAGCTTCCGGGAGATAAGGGGTGACAGTATCAAATGAACGGTTCCCTTTTAAGGCTTTTCGGATGCTTGTTGCGCTTGCAATTTTCTGATGTTCAGGAAGCTCTTGATCATGATAACCGGATGCAATTCTTTGAGAGGTAAAGGGCTCTATGTGAGGAGATCTCTCTAAGATGGCTTTGACATAATGGAAGCCTAAAATGTTATTGGGCTTAGACAGATCCAGTAAGTGTTTAGGATCAATGACCTCTTGAAACGCAGCGGCAGAGGCTGCCGGATAACTAAGCCCTTCTTTGACCTTTGCTTTTGTGAAAAGGTCAATTTCTTCTTTTTTTTCATGCCAAGCGTGAGCTGTTCGCTCAAATGCTTTAATGTCCCCATCCTCGCTTCCGAAAAAAAGGGAGCGGCATTTTAAAGCGTCTAGAATGGATACAGCGCCGTTTGCAAAGGTTTCTGCCTTTTGCACTGCATATATGTATGGCAGCTCACACACGATGTCTACTCCGTTTTGCAATGCCATTTTTGTACGTGCCCATTTAGAGACGATAGCAGGTTCTCCGCGCTGGAGAAAGGATCCGCTCATGACGGCAATGGCTACATCTGAGGAGGTATGTGTTTTCGCCTGGCGAACATGATAGGCATGTCCATAATGAAATGGATTGTACTCGACAACAACTCCTGTTGCTTTCAATAGATGTTCCGCCTTTCTTGCTATGGTTAAATGGTCTATGCTACAGTAGCATAAGGGAAAAATGAAGCCCATTTTTTTCAGTGTAGGCATTCCGTGAACTGATGTCAAACAACGCTCTGACATGACAAAAGACTGTAAAGAAAAAATATTGACAAATAGCATGATGAAAGCTATAATCATGTTTGTTGCTCTTAGAGGTGATACAATTGAAATGGACAGTTTATCAGTTACATCAAAAAGCTAAAAACAGCTTCGATTTTCATGAGACGGTTGACTTAAATGAACTTACTAGCCTTCATTCAGATATACGTCGCATTTCACCAGTAGAGGTGAAAGGGACTGGAGTGATCGAATCAAAGCAAGTCGCATTTGATTTAACCATCACAGGTGAAATGACATTGCCTTGTTCAAGAACGCTTGTTGATGTAAATTATCCATTTGCGATTTCAACGAAAGAACTATTTGTACTTCATAAGACAGACGATATAGAAGATGAAGACGTATCTGTTGTAGAAGACGATATCATCGACTTAACGCCTATAGTCAAGGAAGAAATTCTTCTTGAAGTGCCGATGCAAATCTTTTGCGACCAAACGGATGTAAAAGGTGCTGCACCACAGGAAGGGAATGACTGGGCGGTCATTTCGGAAGATGCACATCAAAACCGAATTGATCCGCGTCTGGAAGGCTTGAAGAAGCTCTTAGAAGAAAATAATGAATCTTAACTCTTTAAGGAGGTGGGAATAATGGCTGTACCTTTTAGAAGAACTTCTAAAATGAAAAAAAGATTGCGTCGTACGCATTTCAAACTACAAGTACCTGGTATGGTAGCTTGCCCAGAATGCGGTGAAATGAAAATTTCTCATCGTGTCTGCAAATCTTGCGGAACATACAAAGGCAAAGACGTAAAAAGCAACTAATGCTTGATAAAAAAGCGTAAGGGAATCTTCCCTTGCGTTTTTTTATTTGTCTATTTTTTAGGTTTCTCTTCTGCAAATAGTCTATCTACTCTAGTAAGCGCATATGATGTGGTATTCAGATTCAGGGGGGATGATCAATTGACGATTACAAGGCAGGACGCATGGACACAAGATGAAGATTTACTTTTAGCAGAAGTCGTCTTAAGGCACATTCGAGATGGAGGAACGCAGCTTTCCGCATTTGAGGAAGTCGGGAAAGCATTGTCAAGAACAGCTGCAGCATGTGGATTCAGATGGAACTCATACGTCAGAAAACAATATCAGGCAGGCATTGAGCTGGCGAAAAAACAGCGGAAAGAACTGCGTAAAAAGATTGGGATTCATTCCTCGGGTTTACCGCAAAATACGTTAACGATAGAAGAAAAGGCATCTTCCGATCAGGCTGAATTGACCTTGCGAGAAGTGATTCAGTTCTTAGAGCAGCTTGAAAAAGAACCTGCTGGCTCTGCTTATTTACGCGAAGAACTGGCGGATGCACAGCATCAACTGAAGTCGCTCACGGAAGAAAATGAACACTTGAAGCGGCAATTAAAAATGACAGAAGAAGATTACCGGGCACTCATTGGGATTGTTGAAAGAGTCAAACAGAATATCAACTTAAAAGAATATGCTAAATAAGAAAACGCCCCTCACAGAGAAAGGAGGGGCGTTTTGCCATCATTGATTATGCGGATTCACCTGTATTCTTTTGGATATGGGCAGGTTCCCAGATGAGTGGATTTTCACCTTTATCGCGTTCCATATCATATTTTACTGCTTCAAAGCCCATTTTATCCCAAAAACCAGCAGATTTGACGCGTGGATTGGTCCGGATTGGCAGTCCGAAAGATTTGGCGAAATCAACAAGTGCTTCGCCGTACCCTTTACGCTGATACCCAGGAAGCACTTCCAGCTTCCAGAGCTCTAAATAATCATGATTGTGGTCAAAGTACGTTGTCGTCGAGCCGTCCACTTGATAAAGGCTCATACGTGCGACCAGCTTATCTCCAAAATAAATCCCGTAAAATGGAGAGTTGCTGTCATTTTCAATCATATTACTTTCAAGGTCTTCAAGCATGGATAGTTCTTGTATACCATATTCCTTAAATTGTTTAAATTCCTCTAAAGTTTTGTAATTGATTAGAAGTCGTTTTACTTGTGTCATATGATCTTCCCCCTTACACACATAATGTCGACAGTGATGTCATTGAAGGCGTTTTCATCCCATCCGCCTTAAAAAGTTTTTACACTTATTATTATAGTTTTTAAATTAAAAAAATTCAATCGCGGCGCGCTATCTGCTTTTTGCTTCGCGGCTTGAAACTGTTAAAATGGTTGATATGATGAAGTAAACAGAAAAAGGGAAGTGCGGCAGTTGAATATTGGAATCATTGGCGGCGGTGCGATTGGTCTGCTTTGTGCCAGTTATTTATCACAGCATCATGACATCACTGTTTTGACAAGAAGAAAAGAACAGGCAGAGGAGATTCGAACATCAGGAATTAAGCGAACGGTAAAAGGAGAGACATTCCAGTCGGCTGCCGAGGCAAGGGCAGGGATTACAGGAGTATTTGATCTGCTTATTGTGACGGTGAAATATCACCATTTGCAAGAGGTGCTTGATGAACTATCGACATTACCTCGTCAGCGAATCTTATTTTTACAGAATGGAATGGCACACTTATTAGATTTAGAAAAATGGGACACGCCGCATTCGATATATATAGGTGTCGTAGAGCACGGGGCCATGAAGGTATCAGACCACGCAGTGAACCATACAGGGATCGGTGTCATCAAGTGGGGAGCTTTTCATCCTGAGGATGCAGCTGATGTGAGAAATGCTTTGAATGAAACGCCGGCTCATTTTCAGATGATTTATACGGATGAATGGAAAAAAGTGCTGGAGGAAAAACTGCTAGTTAATGTCTGCATTAACCCGCTCACGGCTTTATTGCACGTGAAAAATGGGGAATTGATCGGAAATCCTTCATATGAATACATGATGAAATGTGCATTTGAAGAAGCATTGTCGATTCTAGGTCTGCCTGAAAAAGAGCGGCTCTGGTCACACGTCGTTTCAATTTGTAAGAAAACGGCCGCCAATCAATCGTCAATGCTTCAAGATATCGTCAAAGGCCGTGAAACCGAAAGAAAAGCGATCGTTGGCTATCTTTTAGAAAAGGCTCAAGCTCAAGAGATTATGGCGCCACATCTTACTTTCTTCAATCGAAGCTTGGAAGTATTGGAAAAAAAGCAAACAAAATCTTTTGAGTGAGCTCATTTACATGCTATACTTTTTTCGGGAAACTAACTATTTATTTTATTGAAGAAAGGAAGTTCTAAACATGCAATTGACTGAACTTTCCATCCGAAGTCAGAATTTATTCATACGTGATTATATAGAAGAAAAAAAAGAGATGACTGCTTTTTTTGATTATGATATACATTCTGAGCACACATGGAAAAAGAGATACGACGATCTCATGGAAATGAGCTTCCCGCGCGAGGCTTTAGCAGATTATATGAGCGCATACCACGCAAAGTTTGAATCGGCAGCGATGCGTCAGAACATTGAAAAGATCCGTGACGAACGGAGTGTCATGGTGGTTGGAGGGCAGCAGGCTGGCCTACTGACAGGGCCGCTTTATACCATACATAAGATCATATCCATTATTCAGTTCGCAAAGGAAAAAGAATCAGCGCTTGGCGTTCCTGTGATTCCAGTCTTTTGGGTAGCAGGTGAGGATCATGACGTAGATGAAATTAATTTTGTCTACACATCTGGTGAAAAAGGTCCAGTCAAGCAAAAGCTGCCATTACATAGCGTCAAAAAAACTGCTGCAAAAAGAACACCGCTGCATCAAGAAAAAACAGAGAAGTGGCTCCGTGATGTGTTTTCAACGTATGAGGAATCTGCATATACAAATGACTTGCTTGATCAGCTTCTTCGATGTTTACGCAAATCACAAACATTTACTGATTTCTTTGAATGGATTGTATGCGACCTTTTTGAAGAAGATGGACTGCTTCTATTTAATTCAGGAGACTTAGGCGTCAAACCACTTGAGCGTACGTTATTCAAGCACATTGTCGAGACAAATGATGCGGTCACATCTCGCTTGAATGAAACGCAGGCTGCCATGAAACGAGCGGGATATCAGCCGATCATTGAAGCTGGTGATAATCAGGCGAACCTGTTTTACGAATATGATGAGGAGCGTTTCCTTATTGAAAAAGAGAACGGTCAGTTTTTTATATCAGAAGTGGGGCTTACATGGACAAAAGAAGAGCTTTTGCAGGAAATTGAGGAGCACCCAGAACGGTTCAGTAACAATGTGGTGACGCGTCCCTTAATGCAGGAAACCCTTCTCCCGACACTTGCTTTTATGGCAGGACACGGTGAAGTCAACTATTGGGGAGAGCTGAAAGGAATTTTTGAGCACTTTAAATTAAAGATGGCACCTGTTCTTCCAAGACTGCACGTGACCATTCTTGAAAGGCACATCGACAAGAAGCTGCCGGTCAGAGAGCTCACGGTAGAAGAAGTGCTCACAAGCGGAGTAAAAGAAAAGAAAGAGGCTCACTTTGAGCAAAGCCTTCCAGACAGCTTTGTTCAAGCCGTTGATCAGGCAAAACGTGAATTAGCGAATGTTCATGGCGTATTGAGGCAAGAAGCACTGGAAGTTGAACCAAACTTCGAGCAGCTGCTAGATAAAAATGCCAAATTTATCGAAGACCAGCTTCAATTTGTTTATCAAAAGGTAGCGCAGCGTGTGGAAGAGAAGGAAGGATATATCCTTCGAGATTTTGAACGGATTGAAAACAGTTTAAAACCACTAGATGCCCCGCAAGAAAGAATTTGGAATATCATGTACTTTTTAAACAAATATGGTCCAGAATTCTTCAAAACGTTCAAAAATCTGCCATTTTCATTTCAAAACAAGCAGCAAATTGTCAAACTTTGAAATAAAGTTTTAATGAACCCTGACTAGTTCAGGGTTTTTTTTTATGTAGAAACAGTGTAAAATAAGTTTTGTGGAGAGAAGTGGTGGATAGTGGAGAGTAAGGGTGAGAAAGTGGGGCTCTGATTATCATGTTCATGGGTGAATACCAACATACGATTGATACAAAAGGGCGCATGATCATCCCTGCTAAATTTAGAGACGGTCTCGGAGAACAGTTTGTGCTGACGAGAGGGCTTGATCAATGTTTATTTGGCTACCCTATGAGTGAGTGGAAACTAATCGAAGAGAAACTCAAAGCACTGCCGCTAACGAAAAAAGATGCACGTGCGTTTACCCGGTTCTTCTTCTCCGGCGCAGTTGAATGCGATCTGGACAAGCAGGGGCGCATTAACATCGCATCAAACCTACTCCAATATGCAAAACTCGAAAAAGAATGTGTGGTCATCGGCGTTTCAAATCGAATTGAGTTGTGGAGTAAGTCGATCTGGGAACAATATACAGAAGAGCAAGAAGATTCTTTTGCTGAAATTGCTGAAAACATGATTGGATTTGATATATAATAATCCCTTGTGCAGCAAGCTTTCTACACATTCATTTCTATTTGAAAAAGGTGGGACCATAACATCATGTTCCAACATGAGACAGTATTATTAAAAGAAACAGTTGACGGTTTAAACGTCAAAGAAGACGGTACATATGTAGACTGCACGCTAGGCGGAGCAGGACACAGCTCATATTTACTATCTCAACTATCAGAAAAAGGTACATTAATTGGATTTGACCAAGACGATGCTGCACTGGATCATGCACGAGAGAAGCTCGCGGATTCTAAAGCGAACATTCTTTTCATAAAAAGCAACTTCCGATATTTAAAAGAACGTCTGAATGAACAAGGTATTACAAGCGTAGACGGTGTGATTTTTGACCTTGGGGTTTCATCGCCTCAGCTCGACACACCAGAGAGAGGCTTTAGTTATCACCATGATGCACCTCTTGACATGCGAATGGATCAAACAGCCGCATTGTCGGCAAAACAAGTGGTGAATGAATGGCCATTTGAAGATCTAGTTCGGATTTTCTACAAATATGGGGAAGAAAAATTCAGCAAGCAAATCGCACGCAAAATTGAAGAAGCTAGAAAAAAAGCGCCAATTGAAACAACAGGTGAGCTTGTCGACATTATCAAAGAAGGAATTCCCGCACCTGCAAGACGAACAGGCGGACATCCAGCAAAAAGAGTGTTTCAAGCGATCCGAATTGCTGTAAATGATGAATTAAAAGTTTTTGAAGAAGCACTAGAACAAGCAATAGAGTTACTCAATCCGAAGGGGAGAATTTCTGTCATTACATTCCATTCACTTGAAGACCGGATTTGTAAAAGTACATTTAAAGAAATGTCTTCTCTTCCAGAACTTCCGCACGGACTACCAGTGATTCCAGAAGGACTTGAACCAAAACTGAAGCTGATCACGAGAAAACCAATCGTTGCATCAGAACAAGAGCTGGAACATAACAACCGTGCCCGTTCAGCGAAGCTCCGAATTGCAGAAAAAAAGTAAAACGACACCATAGATGATGATAAAAAGGAGGTTTCTTATGAGTAATTTGGCTTACCAAAGAGAAGTAAAGCAATATCAAACAGAGCAGCAAGGCCAATCGGTGGTTATCAAAAGACGAGGTTCTATCACACTTGGTGAAAAAATCTTACTTGTCATGTTTGTCATGGCTCTCATGTGCAGCTCCATTCTCATCATTTCTAAAGCCTTTGCTGTCTATCACGCCAATATCGAGGTGCAGAAATTAGAACAGCAAGTATCTTTAGAATCGAAGAAGATCACTGAGCTTCAAAAGGAAAAAGACTTGCTGAGTGAACCAGAGAGAATCATCGAAGCTGCGAAAAAAGCAGGCTTAAGTATATCGAAAGATGTTAAGAAGGTCGATTAAGATGGCGATGCCTAAAAAGAATAAAATGATGAACAGAGGCGCGGCAATTGCGAGTATTTGCTTCGCCCTGTTTTTCTTTATCATCCTTGCACGTTTTATCTATATTCAGATTACAGGAACGGTCGATGGCCAAGTGTTAGCCGCAAAGGCGAATGAACAATATCAATCAAAGAAAACACTTGAAGCCAAAAGAGGGTCTATTTTAGACCGAAATGGGAATGTGATTGCAGAGGATACTTCTGTCTATAAGCTCATTGCAGTCATGAGCAAGAAAATGACGGTCGATCCAAAGCACCCAATGCATGTCGTCGACAAAGAAAAAACAGCAAAAGAGCTGTCAAAAGTAATTGATATGAGCGAAAGCGAAATTTTAAAGCGTCTGAATACAAAAGATGCGTTCCAAGTTGAGTTTGGTAAAGCTGGGAAAGATATCAGTTTTTCAACAAAAGAAAAAATTGAAAAGCTAAAGCTTCCAGGGATCGCATTTGAAAAAGACACGAAGCGATATTATCCAAACGGCATGTTTGCTTCGAATCTAATCGGTTATGCAAGATTAGATGAGGCGACGAAGGACATGTCAGGCGCGATGGGACTTGAGAAGGCACTGAACAAATATTTAAAAGAAAAAGACGGATATGTGACATATAACAGTGACAGAAGCGGATGGGCACTTCCAAATAGTAAAGAAGACATTGTCGCTCCGAAAGATGGAAAAAACGTCACGCTGACTATCGATCAAAAAATTCAAGCGTTCCTTGAAGAAAGTATGACGCAGGTTGCCAAAAAATATAAACCGAAGAAAATCATTGCCACAGTCGTTGACCCAAAAACGGGAAAGGTGCTCGCAATGGGACAACGGCCAAGCTTTAATTTAAATGAATTAGACATTACGAATTATAACAATGATGTCATTTCATATGCGTTTGAGCCAGGTTCAACGATGAAAATCTTTACACTTGCTGCGGCAATTCAAGAAGGGGTCTACCAAGGCAATGATAAATATCAATCCGGTACTTATAAAGTAGGCGGCGGCCTTGTAAGAGATCACAACAACGGAAATGGCTGGGGAAAAATTGACTTTCATCAAGGGGTTCTCCGTTCGTCAAACGTAGCTTTTGCAAAGCTGGCAAAAGAAAAACTAGGCTTCACGCGATACGAACAATATTTACAAAAATTCCATTTCTACGACAAAACAGGCATTGACTTGCCGAACGAAGCGTCTAGTAAAATCAATTACAGATACGAATATGACAAAGCATCGACGGCTTATGGTCAAGCGTCTGCTATTACACCGATTCAACAAATCCAAGCAGCGACAGCGGTAGCGAACGGTGGAACGATGATGAAGCCATATGTCATTGATCATATTACAGACCCGAACACAAACAAAACGATTTTACAGCACGAACCAACAGTAGCTGGAAAACCAATTTCCTCTGATACAGCAAAGCAAGTCCGTGATATTTTAGGTGAGGTTGTTTCTTCGAAAATTGGAACAGGTCAGCCTTACCAAATCAAAGGCTTTGACGTTGCTGGAAAAACAGGTACAGGACAAATTGGCGGTGCCGGCGGTTACCTCCAGGGAAGAAACGATTACGTCTTTTCATTTATGGGAATGGCGCCAAAAGATGATCCGAAGCTGCTCGTTTATGTCGCTGTACAGCAGCCGCAGCTGTCTGACACAGAAACAGGCTCTGCCCCAGTTGCACAAATCTTTAACCCAGTGATGAAAAATAGTTTGCTATATTTAAATATTGCACCAACAAAAACAGACGATAAAAAATCAGGCGGACAAAAAGTGAAACAAGAAACAATGCCTTCATTCCTAGATTTAGAGGTGAAGCAGGCGGAAACAGAAGCCAAAAATAAAAACTTAACGCCTATTGTTATCGGCGACGGCCTCTCCATTAAACGACAGTGGCCAAGTGCAGGCTCTGAATTCTCTGAAAGCCAGAAAGTCTTCTTGAAAACAGCAGGAAAAACCATGAAGATGCCTGATATGACAGGCTGGTCGAGAAGGGAAGTCCTTCAATATGCCTCCATTTCCGGTGTGCATATAGAAACAAAGGGACAAGGATATGCTGTCAAACAAAGTGTGAAAAGTGGAGCAGAGATTTCAGATAAAGTCATCACTGTGACATTTAAAAGCCCGAATTAACTGCAAAACCTAGCAAACGACTTGCTAGGTTTTTTCTTTTGCCAAGCGGGATAGACGAGACGTTCTACATAAGGACGGGCCTGCATATGATGGAAACAAGCCATATGTATGTAAGGAGTGAACCGGGCGTGCGAGTATCAAGTGTAACAGTGAGAAAACGATTGCTTTTCGTGCTGCTGTTTGGGGTGATCATTTTTTTCATCATAGATACTAGATTAGGATATGTACAGTTTATTATGGGCGAGAAGCTGACAAGCTTAGCAAAAGATTCATGGAGCCGGAACCTCCCGTTCGAACCAGAAAGGGGAGATATTTTGGACCGAAATGGGGTAGAGCTTGCAACAAATAAAAGTGCCCCATCTATATTGGTCGTCCCCCGGCAAATTAAAGATCCCGCAGAAACAAGTAAGAAATTGGCGGCAGTCCTGAATATGTCTGAGGAGAAAGCGTACAAGCACGTCACAAAGAAAACATCAATCGAACGAATTTCTCCAGAAGGGAGAAAAGTATCTCATGAAAAAGCAAAAGAAGTCAGAGAGCTTGATTTAGATGGCGTTTATGTTGCGGAAGACAGCATCAGACACTATCCGTTTGGCAGTTTTCTTTCTCATGTGCTTGGCTTCGCCGGAATTGATAATCAAGGGTTACTTGGACTGGAAGCCTATTATGACGATGACCTAAAAGGTGAAAAAGGCTCTGTCAAGTTCTATTCCGATGCAAAAGGGCAAAAAATGCCAGATGAAGCAGATGATTATACACCGCCTAAAGATGGTCTTGATATGAAATTAACTGTCGATGCGAAAGTACAAACCATTATAGAACGTGAATTAGACAATGCACAGGCAAAATATAACCCAGATGGCATGATTGCGATTGCGATGAATCCGAAGAACGGTGAAGTACTTGGGATGTCGAGCAGACCGGATTTTGATCCAGCGGATTATCAATCAGTTGACTCGAAAGTGTTTAACCGAAATCTACCGGTGTGGAGCACATATGAGCCAGGATCGACGTTTAAAATTATTACACTTGCAGCAGCACTAGAAGAGAAAAAAGTCAATTTAAAACGCGATCATTTTTTTGACAGCGGATCTGTGACAGTTGATGGTGCAAGGCTTAGGTGCTGGAAAAAAGGCGGACACGGATCACAGTCATTTTTAGAAGTGGTTCAAAACTCCTGTAACCCCGGCTTTGTTGAGCTAGGCGATCGTCTTGGAAAGGATAAATTATTTTCCTATATTAAAAATTTCGGGTTTGGCCAAAAAACAGGAATCGATCTTCAAGGGGAAGGGCGAGGCATTTTGTTCCCGCTGGACCGGGTTGGTCCTGTAGAGCAGGCGACAACTGCCTTTGGTCAAGGTGTATCTGTTACGCCGATACAGCAAGTGGCTGCCGTCGCAGCTGCGGTAAATGGCGGAACACTTTACACGCCATACATTGCAAAAGAATGGATAGATCCAATCACAAAAGAGGTTGTGAAAAAGCAATCGCCGATTGCCAAAAAGAAAGTGATTTCAGCAGAAACATCAAAAGAAATCAGATATGCGCTTGAAAGTGTAGTCGCTCAAGGGACTGGCCGAAATGCATTTGTTGAAGGTTATCGAGTTGGCGGGAAAACAGGGACAGCACAGAAGGTAAAGGACGGCAAGTACATGGAAAATAATCACATTGTGTCGTTTATCGGATTTGCGCCTGCTGATGATCCAAGTATCGTTGTATATGTGGCAGTAGATAACCCGAAAGGCACCATTCAATTTGGTGGGACAGTTGCAGCACCAATTGTTGGTCATATTATGCGGGACAGCCTGCCTGAGATGGGTGTGAAAAAAAGAAAAGGACAAATTGAAAAGAAGTACCAGTGGCTGGACACAAAAACCATTGAAGTACCGAATCTTGTAGGGGGATCTGTTTCAGACCTTGAATCCTTACTGATTAACCTGAAGATCGATGCTTCTGGAACTGGCAGTAAAGTGGTGAAGCAATCGCCTGCTGCCGGGACAAAAGTCAAAGAAGGCTCCACCATCAGATTATACTTAAACGATGAATAATAAAGAATGAACAGAGGGTAGCCGCACTCATTCGGCTGCCTCTTTTTGTTGAAAGAGAAGGTCTGTTTGAAAAAAAGAGCCTAAAGTGTGTTTTTTCCAAGAGAAACTTAAGGAATACGCTGGATGTATCCTTTTTTTTACGATAAAATATAGACTGTGTGTTTTTTTCACAAGACATGCACGTGAACGAATTTGAGAGGTTTGATATGAAATGAAATTACAAGAACTCCTTACATACTTTAAAAGTGAAAACAACGAATTAATAAACGAAAATCCTGATATCACTTCCATTGAAATGGATTCAAGAGAGGTGAAAAAAGGAAGCCTTTTTGTCTGTATAAAAGGCTATACAGTAGATGGACACGATTATGCTGAAAAAGCGGTGAAAAGCGGGGCTGCAGCGATTGTAGCAGAACACCCTCTTAACATAACAGTTGTACCAGTCATTATTGTGAAACACTCTCAAAGAGCTCTTGCAAGAATAGCTGATGCGTTTTACGAGCAGCCAACTCATAAGCTGAATCTCATCGGGATCACAGGCACAAACGGAAAAACTTCCACAACACACATGATTGAACAAATGATGAGAAAAGCCGAAAAGAAAACAGGCTTAATCGGTACGATGTATATGAAGGTGAATGATGACATTCTCGATGTGAAAAACACGACACCTGAAAGTGTCACGCTTCAGAAAACCTTTAAACAGATGCTTGATCAAGATGTAGATACAGCCATTATGGAAGTATCATCACATGCACTGCATCTTGGCAGGGTTCATGGATGTGATTATGATATTGCTGTATTCACAAACCTTTCGCAGGACCATCTTGACTACCACAACACAATGGAAGAATATAAACATGCGAAAAGCTTACTATTCTCGCAGCTTGGCAGTGCCTTTCATCACGATAAGCCGAAGCATGCGATTTTAAATGCAGATGATGACGCTTCGAGTTATTATGAAAAAGTTACAGCTGCTGAAGTCATGACATATGGCTTAGAGCAAGAAGCAGATGTCATGGCAAAGAATATTCAAATCAAGCCGAAGGGAACTCAATTTGATTTGATCACTCCAATTGGCACAAAAAATGTGACAGTTGCCCTCATCGGAAAGTTTAATGTGTACAACATCCTGGCAGCTGTATCAGTAGGGATCGTATCTGGCTTAACATTTGATACAATTGTGAGTGCTATTGAAGAGCTGGAGGGAGTCAAAGGCCGATTTGAACTTGTGAACTGTGATCAAGATTTCCCTGTCATCGTCGATTACGCCCATACACCTGACAGCTTAGAAAATGTCCTTACAACGTGTAGAGAATTAACAGAGGGCAAAATTTTCTGTGTGATAGGCTGCGGCGGCGACCGTGATAAAACAAAGCGTCCTCAAATGGCCCAAATCGCTGTGAAGTATGCAGATGAGCCTGTATTTACATCAGACAACCCAAGAAGCGAAGATCCTTCAGCTATTTTAAAGGACATGGAAAATGGGGTGCCAGACGCATATTATCATAGCTTTGTGAATCGTAAACAAGCCATCTTTTTTGCAATTGCCAATGCGAAAAAAGGTGATACAGTCTTAATAGCGGGTAAAGGTCATGAGACATATCAAATCGTTGGCGATCAAGTTTACGATTTTGATGATGCAAAGGTTGCTATGGACGCTATTTTAGATCTAAACAAATCTTAAAATGATGAAAAGAGTGTAATGAAATGAAGCATTTTGTACAAAAACAACATACGAAGAACGCGAATGAATACCTTAATAATGAATGCAATTTTCAGATGAAAAACGGCTTTGGAAATTCGGAAGGAGTAAAGAACGATGCTTGAACAGGTGATATTGTTTACAATCATAATGGGATTTTTAATCAGTGTTCTTTTATCCCCGATTTTTATTCCGTTTTTAAGAAGACTTAAATTTGGTCAAAGTATTAGAGAAGAAGGACCACAGTCTCACCAAAAGAAATCAGGTACTCCGACAATGGGCGGAATTATGATTATCTTTTCTATCACAATTACGACGATTGTGATGATCAACAAATTTTCTGAGATTAGTCCAGAAATGTTTTTATTGTTATTTGTCACGCTTGGCTACGGTCTATTAGGATTTTTAGATGATTATATTAAAGTAGCGATGAAACGAAACCTCGGTTTAACATCGAAGCAGAAATTAATCGGTCAAATTGTGATCGCGGTGATTTTTTATGCAGTTTTCCATTATTATCAGTTTGCAACGACGATTCGTATTCCAGGAACAGATGTCAGCTTTGATTTAGGATGGGCTTACTTTATCCTTGTCGTTTTCATGCTTGTTGGAGGTTCTAATGCCGTGAACTTAACGGATGGACTGGATGGTCTATTATCTGGAACCGCTGCAATTGCCTTCGGAGCCTTTGCTATACTGGCTTGGAATCAATCACAGTACGATGTAGCGATCTTTTCAGTAGCTGTTGCTGGAGCCGTCCTTGGGTTTCTTGTGTTTAACGCGCATCCTGCAAAAGTATTTATGGGTGATACAGGCTCGCTTGCTTTAGGCGGAGCGATTGTAGCGATTGCCATTTTAACAAAGCTTGAAATTTTGCTTGTCATTATTGGAGGAGTATTTGTTGTCGAAACGTTATCCGTTATTCTTCAAGTGATCTCCTTTAAAACAACTGGAAAAAGAATCTTTAAGATGAGTCCGCTTCACCACCACTATGAGTTAGTTGGCTGGTCTGAGTGGAGAGTAGTTGTCACCTTCTGGACAGCTGGTTTATTACTTGCTGTTTTAGGAATTTACATCGAGGTGTGGTTATAATTGAATAAGATGCAAATGTTAAAAAACGAACATGTACTAGTATTAGGTCTTGCAAAAAGCGGATATGCGGCAGCTTCCATTCTTCATGAGCATGGAGTAAATGTTACAGTAAATGACCAAAAGCCGTTTGAAGAAAATGAACCTGCTCAGCTTCTATCTGAAAAGGGGATTGATGTCATTTGTGGCAGCCATCCTCTTCGTATATTCGATGATAAAGAAATTACAATTTTAATTAAAAATCCGGGAATTCCATATGAAAATGTCATGGTTCAAGAAGCGCTTCGCCGCCAAATTCCAGTTTGGACGGAAATAGAATTAGCTTATCATTTAACCTCAGCTCCTTTTATTGGGATTACTGGATCAAATGGAAAAACCACTACCACGACTTTGATTTATGAAATGCTAAAACAAGACAGTCAAAAAACTTTAGTGGCAGGTAATATTGGAACAGTTGCCAGCGAAGTCGCTGCAAATGCAGCTGGCGATGAGTGGATCGTAACAGAGCTCTCTTCTTTTCAGTTAATGGGAACAGTTGATTTCAGACCTAAAATCAGCTTAATATTAAATATTTTTGATGCCCATTTAGACTATCACCATACTCGTGATGAATATGAAAAAGCAAAGCAGAAAGTTTACGCACATCAACTTGATGATGACATAGCAGTCATTAACCTCGATGATCCATCGGTCGTAAAACTGGCTGAAGCTTCAAAAGCAAAAAAAGTGTTTTTCTCCGTGAAAGAGCAAGTAGAACATGGTGCGTATATTAAAAATGGTGCGATCTACTACATGAATGAACACATTATCGATTTAAAGAGTGTTGTTCTTCCTGGTGAGCATAACCAAGAAAACATTTTGGCAGCTATTTGTGTGGTGAAAAATGCAGGCTGTTCAAATGAAGCAATCGCACACGTTCTCACGACATTTAGTGGAGTGAAGCATCGTCTGCAGTTTGTAGAAACAATTCAAAGCAGAAAATTCTATAACGATAGTAAAGCCACCAATATACTGGCAACAAGTAAAGCATTGTCAGCTTTTAAGCAGCCGACTATTTTATTAGCCGGCGGACTTGATCGCGGCAATGAATTTGATGAATTGAAACCTTTTATGAAAAATGTAAAAGGAATTATTACATTTGGTGAGACGGCACCTAAGTTTGTGAAGCTTGGTGAAGAACTGGGAATACATCACGTAAAACATGTCGATAATGTTGAACAAGCAGTACCTGCGGCGTTTAACATTTCTGAAGAAGAAGACGTGATTTTATTATCTCCGGCTTGTGCAAGCTGGGATCAGCATAAAACATTTGAAGAACGTGGAGACATGTTTGTAAACGCCGTGCATATGCTTAAATAAGGGCTTGTCTCTCATATGACTGACAGCCCAAATGAAATTATGCTTGGGGTGTCGGTCTCTTGACGAATAAGAAAACTTCTCCGGATTTTTTGCTTGTTGTCATTACGTTACTTTTATTGACGATTGGTTTAATTATGGTGTACAGCGCTAGTGCTGTGTGGGCATCGTATAAATTTGATGATTCGTTTTATTTTGCTAAAAGACAGCTTTTGTTTGCCGGAATCGGAGTTATCGCGATGTTTTTCATTATGCGAGTCGATTATTGGACGTGGCGGACTTGGTCAAAGATATTGATTGCTGTTTGTTTTCTCCTTTTGCTTCTTGTACTTATTCCTGGTATCGGTATGGAGAGAAATGGATCAAGAAGCTGGATCGGTGTCGGTGCGTTTAGTATTCAGCCCTCTGAATTTATGAAGCTTGCGATGATTGCGTTTCTTGCAAAATTCTTATCTGAAAAACAAAAAAATATCACATCCTTTCGTAAAGGTTTCGCACCAGCATTAGGCATTGTGTTTTCTGCATTTGCCATCATAATGCTGCAGCCAGATTTAGGAACAGGGACTGTAATGGTGGGAACCTGTATTATTATGATATTTGTTTCAGGTGCGAGAATTGCTCACTTTATATTTCTCGGTCTTTTAGGGCTCAGCGGATTTGCTGCACTTGTCTTGTCAGCCCCCTACCGTATAAAACGAATTACATCGTACTTAAATCCTTGGGAAGATCCACTAGGCAGTGGGTTTCAAATTATTCAATCCTTATACGCTGTTGGTCCAGGCGGTCTGTTCGGAATGGGTCTCGGTCAAAGTAGACAAAAATTCTTTTATTTACCTGAGCCTCAAACGGACTTCATCTTTGCGATATTGTCTGAAGAGCTCGGCTTTATAGGAGGATCACTCATTTTGCTGCTCTTTAGTGTTCTATTATGGAGAGGCATACGAATAGCACTTGGAGCCCCAGACTTATACGGAAGTTTCCTAGCAGTTGGTATTATTTCAATGGTTGCCATTCAAGTGATGATTAATATCGCAGTTGTTACTGGACTTATCCCTGTGACAGGTATCACGCTCCCATTCCTAAGTTATGGCGGCTCATCGCTGACATTAATGCTGATGGCAATTGGCGTACTTTTGAATGTAAGCAGGTACGCTAGATATTAATGTGCTGCTAGTTCATGAAACCATGGTGACATTTATTTTGCAAAAGTACAAAAAAATGATTTGAAGAGTAGAAATGACAGGTTTTGTATTGAAAACATGTTTTTTGACTCTTCTTTACAGGTTTTAACGGAGCCCTGTTGTTTAAAACAGGGTTTATACTTTGTTCAGAGCAGAAAAAAATTGAGGGGAAATGGTATAATGCGTATAGTAATCAGTGGAGGCGGAACAGGCGGACATATTTATCCGGCCTTAGCTTTTATTAAAGAAGTGAAAAGACTGCATCCTGATGTAGAATTTTTATATATTGGTACTGAAAATGGACTGGAAAAGAAAATTGTAGAAAGAGAAAATATCCCTTTCAAGTCCATAGAAATTTCAGGTTTTAAAAGAAAGCTTTCTTTTGATAACGTAAAAACGGTGATGAGATTTCTAAAAGGCGTTCAAAAAAGCAAATCTTACTTAAAGGAATTTAAGCCAGATGCGGTCATTGGAACAGGTGGTTATGTGTGCGGCCCTGTCGTTTATGCAGCTTCTAAGCTGAAAACCCCGACCATTATTCACGAACAGAACAGCCTGCCTGGTATCACAAATAAGTTTCTGGCGAGATATGTTGATAAGGTAGCCATCTGCTTTTCAGAAGCAAAGGCACATTTTCCTTCTGAAAAGGTTGTATTTACGGGAAACCCTAGAGCCTCTGAAGTCGTCTCTATAAAAGAGGGGAAATCTCTGAAAGAGTTTGGGCTGGATGAAAAGAAAAAAACGGTTCTTATTTTTGGCGGGAGCCGGGGTGCTGCTCCGATTAATAGAGCAGTCATTGACATGCAAGATGAATTAAAAACTAAGAACTATCAGCTTTTATATATCACAGGTGAGGTTCATTATGAAAAAGTGCTGAACGAACTAAAGGAAAAGGGTGCAGCACCTAATATGCTCACAAAGCCTTTCTTGCATCAAATGCCGGAGTACTTGAAATCGATTGATGTGATTGTTGCAAGAGCGGGAGCCACAACGATTGCTGAAGTGACAGCCCTTGGAATTCCAACTATTTTTATTCCAAGTCCATACGTGACGGCAAATCACCAGGAAATCAATGCAAGATCACTAGAAAAGCATGATGCTGCAATCGTTTTAAGAGAATCAGAGCTTTCTGGAGAGAGCCTCCTTCATGCCATTGATGAAATTGCTGGTAATGAAGAAAAATTAAACGAGATGAGCCGTTTAACAAAAGAACTCGGAGTACCAGATGCGGCTGGACGTTTATATAATGTATTAAAAGAAATTACGACTACATGATGGAATGATATTAGGTAAGGCGGAGGGTAATATGGAGAACTTGAAGAATGAATTATTAGAAGCGCAAGTCGGTAAAGTGCTTGAAAATGAGCCGCTTGCAAACCATACGACAATGAAAATAGGCGGGCCGGCAGATCTATTGATCGTTCCTAAAGATATCGATGCAGTTAAAACGATCATGGATCAAGTAAAGAAACACCAAGCGGACTGGACTGTTATTGGGAGAGGGTCTAATTTACTCGTACTTGATAAAGGAATACGCGGTGTAGTTCTGAAGTTAGGCGCAGGACTTGATCACTTAACTGTAAATGATGAAGAAATTACAGTTGGCGGCGGCTATTCTGTTGTAAGGCTTGCAACGTCTCTAAGTAAGCAGGGGCTTTCGGGACTGGAATTTGCAGCTGGTATTCCAGGGTCTATTGGCGGCGCTGTTTATATGAACGCAGGTGCACACGGATCTGATATTAGTAAGATTCTTGTGAAAGCAAGAATCTTATTTGAAGATGGAAGCATCGAGTGGCTAACAAATGAGCAGATGAACTTTAGCTACAGAACGTCTGTCCTTCAAAAGGAACGACCAGGCATTGTTCTCGAGGCCGTGTTTAAGCTCAAACAGGATGATCGAGAGAAAATCACAAAGAAAATGCAGCAAAATAAAGACTATCGTAAGGAAACACAGCCTTATAATCGACCATGTGCCGGAAGTATTTTTCGAAATCCGCTGCCTGAATATGCAGGACAGCTTGTAGAAAAAGCGAATTTAAAAGGGTACCAAATTGGCGGAGCAAGAATCTCTGATATGCATGGCAACTTTATTGTGAACGCTGGTGGCGCTACTGCTCAAGACGTGCTGGACTTAATTCAGTACATCCAAAATAAAATTAAAGAAGACTATAATGTAGATATGCATACAGAAGTAGAAATTATCGGTGAAGCAAATTAAAAGCTAGTTTTTATGATGGCATCACGGGAAAACAAACGGCATGAAAGAATGCCGTTTGTTTTCTCATCAAATGATGATCCAAAGGTGTGGACAAGCAGCTTTGAATGAGGTGAAGAATATATATGCGGCCTGATCATGAAAATGAAAAGATCGTCAATATAGAAGAGCGAATTCCTAAAATTAAAGAACAAAGGAAGCAGAAAGCGAATCGGAGACTAATCTCTTTTATTCTACTGTTTTTTATCATGGTTTTAATCATTATTTATTTGCAGACACCAATCAGTAAAATCTCTTCTTTAACCATTACGGGTAACGAGCATGTTTCTACAAAACAGCTTGTGAAACTTTCGCAAATTAAAGAAGGCGAAACAGAGTTTTGGAATTTAAATAAAGATTTAACAGCAGACCATATTAAGCAAAACAAACTGATTAAAAGTGTCAGTATCAAAAAACATTTTCCAAATAAGGTCAGTATTGCTGTCAAAGAATATGCCAATATTGCGTATCTTCAAAAGGGGAATTTATACTATGAGCTTCTTGAAAATGGGACAGCATTACCAGAAGAAGTCACACCGAGTCATGCAGGACCTATTTTTGTCGATTGGGACAATAAAGAGAAGCTGAAGCTAACCGTTAGATCTTTAAATAAGCTGCCAGCCTCTATTCAGGAACTCATCTCAGAAATATATTATGTGCCGACAAGCTCAAACCAGTGGCTTGTTAAATTTTATATGAATGACGGGAACACCGTGATTGCATCAATTAAAACATTCGCTGATAAAATGAAAACCTATCCTGCCATTGTAAAAGAACTTTCACCATCTGAAAAAGGCACAATCCATATGGAAGTCGCGACGTATTTTGAAGCGTTTAAATCTAAGAAAAAGGAAGATGAACGTTGAGAGGCAAAACAGTTATATTCTCAATTGTAATGCTTGTTCTTGGTTTTCTGATTTCTTTTTCATACCAATATACTAAGCAGCATCAGGCAGATGTCATTCGAACAGAGCAATGGAAAAAAGAATACTCTTTGAAAAGTCAGCTGACAAAGCAAGAAAAGGCGAATCAGAAACTTGAAAAAGAATTATACAGCCTTCAATCACAGGTTCAAGCCACTGAGTCCAATTTGAAAAATGAAAAAGAGCAGTATTTTAATGTATTGGAAGATGTTGAGAAATACAGGATGTTTACAGGAGAGATCGGTGTAAAAGGAAAAGGGGTAAAAGTATCCCTTGAAGATGCATCTTATATCCCGAGTGGACAAAATGTCAATAATTACATTGTTCATGAGAGCCACATTTTTCATGTGATAAACGAACTGTTTATATCAGGGGCCTCTGCCGTATCTATTAATGGACAGAGAATTACACACCAATCATACATACATTGTAACGGCCCAGTTGTCACAGTTGACGGTGTTCAGCATCCAGCGCCATTTGTTATTTCTGCTATCGGTGATCCGGCTGTGTTAATACCTGCATTAAATATTGCAGGTGGAGTGGTCGATCAGCTGACAAGTGATCACATTTCGATGACGATTGAAAAAAAGGATATTCGTATGAATCCTCTTTTAAAACACAAAGATTAAAAGTGAAAAGGTGAGTGGTGTTGAGGAAAAAGAAGCCTTTACTTAGTTTGACAGCCTTAATGGTGATATTCGGCATCATGGTCTCCATCCAATTTAATTCATTGCAAAAGCCCAAAGTTCGTGATACTCGCGATGTGTGGGAGCTAAGAGAGGATTTATCTGCATCTAAAAGTAAAGAATTGGATTTATTGAAAGAAATTGACAAATACGATGAAATGCTGAAAAAGTATGGTCATCAAGGAGATCAATCAAAAGAAGCTCAACTAACAAAAACATTAAAAGATTTAAAAGAAAAGGCTGGTTTTACAGAAGTGACAGGGGAGGGAATTGAAGTTGACATCTCTCAGCTCTTCTCCAAGGATCTGACCGGAGAAGAAGTGAAAAATATCCCGCCTGATCTTCTGAAAAAGTTAATCAACGAAGCCAATATGTATGGGGCAAAACATATTTCCATTAATGACCACCGTGTGATTAATACAAGTGTGATTCGAGATATTAATGGCACGACGAAAATGGATGGCTACAGCTTAGATGGTGATGAAGTGACCATCAAGATGATCAGCGACCAGGCCGACAAATTATACAGCCGTTTAAATGTATCAGATATTGGTGATTTGTTTGCTCAGGAAAACTTCGGCTTGAGCATTAGCCAGCCCAAGCAACAAATTCAATTAAAAGCATATGACGGTGCGATTCAGTTAAACGAGTTGAAGCCTCTTGACGATGTAAAGGAGGGAAAATCTTAATGTGGCTTCCTGTACTTGGCTTAATCATAGGAGTTGCGATCGGTTTCTTAACAAATTTTACGATACCGAATGAGTATTCTAATTATCTTTCCCTCGCTGTACTTGCTGCGCTTGATACATTGATTGGTGGAATCAGGGCACATCTGCAAGGGGCATACGATGAACTAGTGTTTGTATCAGGCTTTTTCTTTAATATTATACTTGCAATAAGTTTAGCTTTTCTGGGCGTCCATCTTGGTGTAGACTTGTATTTAGTCGGAATGTTTGCTTTCGGCGTTAGATTGTTTCAAAATATAGCAGTTATTCGAAGAATTCTACTAACAAAATGGACAATTTCTAGAGAAAAAAAGAAAAAAAGTGAGTCATAAAAAAGGATATACATATGATGTAACGAATATTTTCAGTAATCCTAATAAAAAATGTTGATTTTTTAAGTTTTGTTACACACTTGTAAAAACACATTCATTGTATTGTTGTTCAGCAAATAATAGAATAGAAAGTATTGATATGTGAGGAGGTGCCATAGAATGAACAACAATGAAATTTACGTCAGCCTTGACATCGGTACATCCAATATTAAAGTCATCGTCGGAGAAATGGCGGATGATTCGCTTAACATTATAGGTGTTGGAAATGTCCCTTCAGAAGGGTTAAAAAAAGGATCGATTGTTGATATAGATGAGACAGTTCATTCTATTAGACAAGCATTTGAACAGGCTGAAAGAATGGTAGGTTTTCCTTTACAAAAGGCGATTGTCGGAATTAACGGAAACCACATTCATATTCAGAATACGAGCGGCGTGGTCGCAGTATCTAGTGAAAACAAAGAAATACATGCTGAAGATGTGAGACGTGTCTTAGATGCTGCACAGGTAGTATCTATTCCTCAAGAACATCTTGTCGTAGACGTCATCCCGAGGCAATTTATCGTCGACGGAAGAGATGAGATCACTGATCCGAAAAAAATGCTTGGTGTTCGGCTAGAGGTGGATGGATCGTTAATTACAGGTTCTAAAACGATTCTACATAACTGGCTCCGATGTGTAGAGAGAGCTGGAATTGAAATTATGGATATTTGCTTGCAGCCGCTCGCATCGGGCTCAGCAGCATTATCGAAAGATGAAAAAAATCTAGGGGTAGCTCTCGTTGATATTGGCGGCGGATCTACAACGATTTCCGTATTTGAAAACGGGCATCTCTATTCTACTCACAGTATCCCTTTGGGCGGAGAGAACATTACAAAAGATTTGTCTATAGGACTTAGAACTTCTACTGAAGAAGCTGAACGAATCAAAAAACAATTTGGACATGCGTTTTATGATGAGGCATCGTCTGAGGAAACATTTGAAGTTTCTGTCATCGGTACTGATCAGAAACAGACGTATACACAGCTTGAAGCGGCTAATATCATCGAAGCTCGGCTGGAAGAAATCTTTCTCTTTGTGGCAGAGGAATTAAGAAATATGGGTGTCCATGATTTGCCTGGCGGATTCGTTCTAACAGGTGGACAGGCAGCTATACCAGGTATCCTTTCTCTTGCACAAACGGTCTTGCAAAACAATGTTAGAATTGCAAGTCCGAATTATATTGGGGTGAGAGAACCTCAGTATATGACAGGAGTGGGTCTGATCCACTTTGCTTATCGCAATGCAAAGATTCAGGGCAGACAGGTTGGATTCCAAATGCCGGATGAGGCGTTTCATGAAGTAGGCGCATCCATGGAGCCGGTTTCTTCTGCACCACAAGTGAAAGAAGCGCAGCCAAGACCGAAAGTGAAACAAAAAGCACAAGAAGAGACAAATAAAAAACCGGGCAAAATGAAAAAACTATTTAATATGTTCTGGGAATAGAATTAGATTTTCGACGGATTAGGAGGATTCAGCATGTTGGAGTTTGAAACAAATATAGACGGCCTAGCATCAATTAAAGTAATCGGAGTAGGTGGAGGCGGAAATAACGCTGTCAACCGAATGATCGAAAATGACGTACAAGGTGTCGATTTCATTGCAGTCAATACAGATGCACAGGCATTAAATCTATCAAAAGCAGAAACGAAAATGCAAATCGGTGCTAAGCTGACAAGAGGGCTTGGAGCAGGTGCGAATCCTGAAGTCGGTAAAAAAGCTGCTGAGGAAAGCAAAGAACAGATTGAAGAAGTATTAAAAGGCGCAGACATGGTCTTTGTTACTGCTGGTATGGGCGGTGGAACTGGTACGGGTGCTGCACCTGTCATTGCAAAAATCGCAAAAGATTCTGGTGCATTGACAGTTGGAGTTGTGACTCGTCCTTTCACATTTGAAGGAAGAAAGCGTCAGCTTCAAGCCGTCGAAGGAATTGCTTCTATGAAAGAAGCAGTTGACACATTAATCGTCATTCCAAACGATCGCTTGCTTGAAATTGTTGATAAAAACACGCCAATGCTTGAAGCATTCCGTGCAGCAGATAACGTGCTACGACAAGGTGTTCAAGGGATCTCAGATCTTATTGCCACACCAGGTTTAATTAACCTTGACTTTGCTGACGTGAAAACGATCATGTCCAATAAAGGTTCTGCTCTTATGGGTATTGGTGTCGCAACAGGTGAAAATCGTGCTGCTGAAGCTGCGAAGAAAGCTATTTCTTCACCACTTCTAGAAACGGCGATCGACGGTGCACAAGGTGTCATCATGAATATTACTGGTGGTACGAACCTAAGTCTTTATGAAGTACAAGAAGCAGCGGACATTGTGGCTTCTGCATCTGACGAAGATGTAAACATGATTTTCGGGTCTGTCATTAATGATAACTTGAAGGATGAAATTGTGGTAACCGTGATCGCTACTGGATTTATTGAGCAAGAGCCAGAAGTGACAAAACCACAAAGAAATCCATTAGGACAAGGATTAAAGCAAAATCAATCCATTCCTCAAAAGCGTGAAGTAAAACGTGAGGAACATCAGCAGCCATCATCTCAACCGAGACAAAATACACAATCAAGCGATGATACGCTGGATATTCCAACGTTCTTGCGCAACCGTAATAAACGCTAATCGAGTATCACTCATCCCCTTCCTTTGGAAGGGGATTTTTTCATGTTCAATATATAAAGAAACCCGCATCTCTTCTGATCATAAAGTATTAAATGTGTCTGGATCACTTCATTCAACATATGTATTTTGGCTTAGGGTGTTTAAGTAAAAAGGATCATTTTTAAATCCTATTACAAAAAGCGACAAAATGATGAACTTTATTTGACTACATTAAATAGAACACCATGAATCTTGTCATGAACAAAGGAAAGAGAGGAGTGAGATCCACACTCTGTTTGACCATTTGAGGAGGAGGGATTTGATTGAAAGTAAAGTTTCGCAAAACCGCCGGCTATCGTTTGATGAGTCTTTTGGTGATTGGTACTTTAACGATGACAAGCTTTGGGATGGTTCAAGCAAAATCGACTTCTACCTCATATCAAGAGGAAGCTGTTTCCTCCAAGATAGTAAAAGCAAAGATCTCATCTAGATTAATGAAACAGTTTCAACAAGAAGACAAGGTGACCTTTTTAGTTAAAATGAAGGAACAAACAAATGTGAAAAAAGTGGCGAAGGATGCTGTATCAAAAGCCAAAAAACAGAAGTTAACAGCTGCTAAAACCCAGTACACAAAAAGATCAGCTGTCGTATCAGAACTAAGAGCAACATCTGAAGAAACGCAGGAAGCGCTGCTTGCGTATTTACAAATGGCACAAAAGAAAAAGCAAGTGAAGGATATTCATTCGTACTATATTGTGAATGGCCTCGCTGTGACAGGCACGAAAGAAGTCATGGAAAAGGTGGCTTCCTTCCCAGAAGTAGATCAAGTGCTGCCAAATGAAATCCGTCAAATCCATCGTCCTGTTGATTTGAAGACTTCAAAGAAAAACAAACAAATCAAAGCTGTTGATGGAATCGAGTGGAACATTTCTCAAGTTCATGCCCCAGAAGCATGGGCTTTAGGCTATGACGGAACTGGTACTGTTGTGGCAAGTATTGATACAGGTGTGGAATGGGATCATCCTGCATTAAAAGAAAAATACCGCGGATTTGATCCTGCACGTCCGAATGAACCTTCTCATGAATTCAATTGGTACGATGCAACGACAGGTTCTCAAGCGCCATACGATGATTTAGAGCATGGTACACATGTAACGGGAACGATGGTTGGTTCTGAGCCAAATGGAGAGAATCAAATTGGAGTCGCACCAGGTGCAAAATGGATCGCGGTGAAAGCTTTCTCAGAAGATGGTGGAACAGATGCTGATCTGCTTGACGCAGGCGAATGGATTTTAGCTCCAAAAGATGAAAACGGAAACCCACATCCAGAAAAGGCGCCAGATGTGGTCAATAATTCTTGGGGCGGTGGACCCGGTCTTGATGATTGGTATAAAGATGTGGTCAATGCTTGGAGAGCAGCGGACATCTTCCCAGAGTTTTCAGCTGGCAATACGGATTTATTTAACCCTGGCGGTGAGGGATCTATTGCAAATCCTGCGAACTATCAGGAAGCCTTTGCGACGGGTGCAACAGATCAAAACAACAAATTAGGTTCTTTCTCTTTGCAAGGTCCCTCTCCATATGGCGTCATGAAACCAGATATTGCGGCCCCAGGAGTAAACATTCGTTCTTCTATTCCTGGGAAAGGGTATGAAGATGGCTGGAATGGAACCTCGATGGCAGGTCCGCATGTTTCAGCTGTTGTGGCTCTTCTGCGCCAAGTACAGTCAGATCTGTCTGTTGAAGAGATCGAAGAAATTCTCACGGATACTGCAAAGCCGCTGACCGATCAGCAATTTCCGGAATCCCCTAACAATGGCTATGGAGCAGGATTAGTTGATGCAAAAGAAGCGATCACAGCATTAACAGATGGGATTGGTACGATTGAAGGACAGGTGACAAAAGAAGGGGAAGATACAGAACCACCCGTTTTTTCTCATAAAGGACCAAATGAAATTTTTGCCTCTACACCAACACCTCTAAGCATCACAGCAGAAGATGAAGTAGCTGTGACCAATGTCTCCTTGACTTATCAAGTGGATCAAGGGAAAAGAGAGACACTGCAAGCAAAACGTACGGATGGAAATTATTTAAAAGGGACCTATGTTGTCCAGCTCCCAGAACTTGAGGGAGAAAACGTCACGTACCAATGGATTGTGAAAGATTTTGGAGAAAATGAAGCCGCATCAGAACCGTATACGCTTCCGATTAAAACATCCATCACGACGGGCTACTCGCAAGATTTTGAAGCTTGGCCAAGTGGATGGTTCAGTGGTGGAACAAAAGATCCTTGGCAGTGGGGGAAGCCGACCACAGGTCCGAAACAGGCCTTTACTGGAGATCATGTCTACGCTACAAACCTAGACAGTCCTTATGAAAATCAAACAGATGCTCATTTATCTATGCCGATGATTGCTGTACCTGAGTCAGGACCCTCCTTTTTACAATATCAATACTGGCATGACCTCGAAGCGAATTATGACTTTGTGCATATTCATGTGCAGCCTGAGGGGGAAGATGCTGTCCAAGTGGCAGCCTACACAGGCAAAACAAGTGCATGGACAAAAGGCGAAGTTGATTTATCTGCCTACAAAGGTCAGAACGTGAGAGTTATTTTTCAGCTAAGAACGGATGGCAGTGTGACAAAAGACGGTTTTTATTTAGATGATGTGAAAATAACAGATCAGGCCTTGCCTCAAAAAGCAAAAAAACAACTTGGCATCATTAAAAAAGAAAAGCCTGCACAGGAGCAGAAGAAACCCGTCGATCCAAAAAGTGCAAAGCCTGCTAAACTAAAAGAAAAGCATGTCCAGATGAAAAAGGAAAAAAGTGTAGATGCTCCGTCTATCAATGCTCTTCCGATGAAGGCAGAAATCAGTGTTCTGGAAAGCGGCAAGTCCACGTACACAGATGAAGCGACAGGGAGATATCAGCTTTCTCATGGTGCAGGAGAATTTACAGTGAAAGCTGAAGCATATGGCTTTGAATCACGCACCCAAAAAGTTAATATTTCTGCAAATGATCAGGCAGAGGCAAATTTCGCCTTACAGCCACTTGAGAAACGAACGATATCTGGCACAATTGTAAGCGAAACAACGGGTGAAAAAGTAAAGGGCGCCACGGTTTATCTTGTAGAAGATGCGAAAATTGAGCCGGTCAAAACAGATGAATCTGGCGAGTTTTCTCTAGAGGCATTGAGCGGTGTATATACAGTTAAAGTATTTGCGAAAGGATTTAAAGGATATTCGTTTACAGCGGATGTGACAGAAAAGCCGCTTGAAAAATCAATCAAGCTGGAACCTTTCATCGGTTTTGCTGGCGAAATTGGCTACGATGACGGTACAGCTGAAAATGCACGGGCATTCTACGATCCTGGGAATGGCTGGGCGGTGAAATTTTCATTAGAAAAGGGGAAGAAACAAGCGCAAGTTACAGGGGGGCTTTTCCGTTTCTGGACAACAGAGTGGCCAGCTCCTGGCGGGAATGAATTTGCGGTTGAAGTGTACGATGCTTCTGGGAAGGACGGCGCTCCAGGTGAGAAACTTGCTGGACCTTTCAAAGCGAATGCGCTGCGTAATGGTGAATGGACAAAAGTAGATTTAGAAGATCAAGCCATTACGGTGGATGGGGATTTCTATCTTGTCTATATTCAAACGAAAAAGAATACGGAATCTCCAGGCCTTGCAACAGATGAAGATGGACCAAATGCTGAAAGAAGCTGGCAGCTGACAAGCGGTGCTTTTTCTCTTTCTCCAAAAGAAGAGGGAAATTATATGATTCGTGCGCTTGTCCAATATGAAGCAGATGTGCCAGAAATAACAACTCCAAAGGCTGGAACGATCACGAACAAAGATGAACTTGAGATTGAAGGTAAAGCCTCTCCAGGGCTTGATGTAGCGATCTATCAAAACGATGAAGAGATTGCCAAAGTGAAAGCAGATCAATCAGGCGTTTTCAAAGAAAAGGTCACAGTTTCAAGCGGAGAGCATGTCTTCACAGCTGCCACTGTTACGGATAAAGGTGCAACGAAAAAATCCAAATCAGTAAAGGTGATCATTGATCAAACAGCTCCAGCGTTGACGATAGATACACCGAAAAAAGGGGAAAAATCTAATAAAGAATCACTCACTGTAGAAGGAAAGGTAACGGATGATCATCTTGATCAAGTCACTGTGAATGGAAAAAAGGCAGCTGTAAAAGATGAAAAATATTCTGCAAGAATCCTGCTTGAGAACGGAAAAAATACGATCAAAGTAACAGCGAAAGATGCGGCAGGAAACAAAACGACTAAAAAAGTCAATATCGATGTTCAATACGAGGCACCTGAGATTTCTAAGCTGACACCAGCAGAGAATGTCCATCTATCATCAGGTGAGTCTGTTAAAATTTCATTTAACAGCAGAGAAAAGCTAGACGCAACGTTTGTCATTCACATGCCGCTGACAAACGCGAGATCAAAGCTGCAAAATACAACAGAACTTCCGCTTCGCGAGGTAGCAAAGGGAATATATGAAGGTTACTGGACAGCTACATCTACCGCTAAAGCAAAAGGTGCTGTCATTGAAGTGATTGTGCGTGATGATTATGGAAATGTCACACGACAAAAAGCTCCAGGCACATTAAATATCAATGAAAAATAATCCTTAAAAAAGGCACGACTCCTTGGAGCGTGTCTTTTTCGTTTCGAATCATTGTTGGTAAGCTTGTCCGGGAGCACATTCTCTTGCTTTGCGCTCTCATTCCTCGACAAAAACAATAACAATCCACCAAAAGTTCTCTATCATCCCCAACAAGAATTGACAGACTTCCATCTCATGACTGTTTTATACTGGTACAAACAAGTGCAAGTACTGCTTTTGATTCTTTGTTTCAGATGAAAGGAGCAGAAGGTGGTCATTTATTTAGATGTGATTTGGCTGTTAAACTTTTGTTTTGATCTATTGCTTCTCTTACTCACTGCATTTATTCTCAAACGACAAGTAAAAAAAAGGCGATATATGTTAGGAGCTCTGATTGGATCGAGCATTGTTCTCTTGCTCTTTACACCATTTGCAATGTTTGTGTCACACCCTTTAGGCAAACTGCTTTTTTCTGTCTTGATCGTGCTTGCAACCTTTGGGTTTCAAAGATTTCGTTCCTTTTTTCAAAACCTGTTTGCTTTTTACTTTGTAACATTTTTGATGGGAGGAGGCATGATCGGGGTTCATTCGTTTTTACAAACCAATACTGTTATTCAAAACGGGCTGCTGATTTCACAAAATGACGGCTTTGGTGATCCCGTTAGCTGGCTTTTCGTTTTAACCGGCTTTCCTGCAATTTGGCTGTTTTCAAAGAAAAGATTAGGAGAGGTCGGTGCGAAAAAAAGACAGTTTGATGAACAAGTACTGGTGGAGATACACATTCAAGGAGAGACCATCCGCTTAAAGGGACTCGTCGATTCTGGCAATCAGCTGTATGATCCTATGACGAAAACCCCTGTTATGATCGTTCAGGCAGATCAGCTCATGTCCATTTGCGGAGAGCCATTTTTAGAGCTTATGAAGCAGTCTCACCCTGTTGAAGTGATGCAAAAGCTCGATGATCGATTTCCACTTCTTGATCGTTTAAGACTTGTTCCATATCGAGCGGTCGGTCACGATCACGGGTTTCTTCTATGCTTAAAACCAGATACGGTCATCATTTATTCAAAAACGCATATGATCCAGCCAGCCAAGTGTTTTGTAGGCATGAGTCTGAGCGGTTTATCAGCAGATCAGGAATTTCAATCCATTATTCATCCAGATATGTTAGAAGGAAAAATCATCCAAGGGGTGTCTTAAGTTTGAGCGATGTCTTTTATCTTACGAGGTCAACTTGACATTTAGAAGGGAGAAGAAGATGAAAAAATTAAAATTTAAACTCACTTACTACTGGTATAAACTCCTCATGAAGCTAGGTCTAAAGAGTGATGAGATTTATTATATTGGTGGTAGTGAGGCGCTGCCGCCTCCATTATCAAAGGATGAAGAGCAGGAACTGCTTGTCAAATTACCAAAAGGTGATCAAACAGCAAGGGCTATCCTGATCGAAAGAAATTTGCGGTTGGTGGTCTATATCGCAAGAAAATTTGAAAACACAGGGATTAATATTGAGGATCTAATTAGTATTGGAACCATTGGCCTGATTAAAGCAGTCAATACATTTAACCCAGAAAAAAAGATCAAGCTTGCGACATATGCTTCGAGATGTATTGAAAACGAGATTTTGATGTATTTGCGCCGAAATAATAAAATTCGTTCAGAAGTATCGTTTGATGAACCGCTCAACATTGATTGGGACGGAAATGAACTGCTTTTATCAGACGTACTTGGAACAGATGATGATATTATCACACGGGATATTGAAGCAAATGTAGATAAAAAACTTTTGAAAAAAGCGTTGGAGCAATTAAATGACCGTGAAAAACAGATCATGGAGCTCAGGTTCGGCTTGGTTGGCGGTGAGGAAAAAACCCAAAAAGATGTCGCTGACATGCTAGGCATTTCCCAGTCGTATATTTCAAGGCTTGAAAAAAGAATAATTAAACGATTACAAAAAGAATTTAACAAAATGGTCTAAAAAAATTTTTTAAAAAGCTCTGTCCCTTTGCTGTCAAAGGAATCAACTTCTTTTCTCGTGATTCTCGTCATCACTCGTGCATATTTTTCCATCCCAAGGAGATACTGAACTTTGTACAACAGCTCCTGTAGGGAGGGAAAAAAGTGTCCAGAAATAAAGTGGAAATCTGCGGAGTCGACACCTCCAAACTGCCAGTTCTGAAAAACGAAGAGATGAGAAAATTGTTCAGACAGCTGCAAGATGAGGGTGACGATACAGCAAGAGAAAAGCTAGTCAATGGCAATTTGCGGTTGGTTTTAAGTGTGATTCAGCGTTTTAACAACAGAGGCGAGTATGTGGATGATCTCTTCCAAGTAGGCTGTATCGGATTAATGAAATCAATTGATAATTTTGATTTAAGCCACAATGTCAGATTTTCAACTTATGCGGTCCCTATGATCATAGGAGAAATCCGTCGATACTTGCGTGATAACAACCCGATTCGGGTGTCTCGTTCACTAAGAGATATTGCCTACAAAGCGCTTCAGGTTCGTGAGAGGCTGATAAGTGAGACAAGCAAGGAGCCAACGGCAGAAGACATTGCCAAAGTGCTGGAAGTGCCTCATGAGGAAATTGTCTTTGCCCTAGATGCGATTCAAGATCCTGTTTCTTTGTTTGAACCGATCTATAATGACGGAGGAGATCCGATTTATGTGATGGATCAAATTAGTGATGATCGGAACAAAGACACACAATGGGTAGAGGAATTGGCCTTAAAAGAGGGAATGCGCCGATTGAATGATCGAGAAAAAATGATTCTCCGCAAACGTTTCTTCCAAGGCAAAACGCAAATGGAAGTTGCTGAAGAGATCGGGATTTCTCAAGCACAAGTCTCAAGACTTGAAAAAGCAGCCATCAAACAAATGAATAAAAACATCTTTTAAAGCCGCGCTTCATGTGCGGCTTTTTTCATTCTTGTGAGAGAGCACGCCTCTAGTATTGACTCGGTCATTTTTTTCATTTAATCTGTTTTTAACAAATGTTATTTTATTTATCATTTGTTAGGGAACACTTAAGCGGAAAGAAGGGTTATTATGACATTCCATGATGAAAGAAGGCTGCTCATAAAGGTTGCGCATATGTATTATGAAGAAGGCGCCACTCAATCTAACATTGCAGAAGCTGTTGGGGTTAGCCGTTCACTCATATCAAAATATTTGGCTAAAGCACGTGAAGCAGGAATCGTGGAAATCATTATTCATGATGAAGTGAATCAACAATATGGATCGTTAGAAAGAAAAATAGAGCGGAAATATGGGCTTCGAGAAGTCGTCTGTGTGGAAACGCTCAGTCAAGAAACAACAAAAAGCAGAATCGGCGCTGCGGCGGCAAGCTTTTTATTAAAAGTAATAAAAGATGGACAAGTCATCGGTTTTTCCTCAGGAACCACTTTGCATGAAATGGCGAAAGCGCTTACGTCAGTTCAGCACTATCCATCCGTAACATTTGTTCCGCTTGTCGGTGGTGTGGGAAACGAAGATGTTGATATCCATGCTAACTATATTATTGCGAGGTGCACAGAGGCACTCAAATCTAAATGTGAGTTTTTACATGTGCCCGTCATGCTTGATACGAAAGAAGCGAAGGATGTACTGATTCGGCAGCCGTCAATCAAAAAAGTGATTGAACTAGGAGAATCATCAAATATTGCGGTTGTCGGGATTGGCGGGGTTCCGCAGCATTCAACGATGGTGAAATCATATATGACAAGCGGTGAGGAGGATATTCTTCAAGCAAAGGATGTAGCGGGTGACATTTGCTATAACTTTATTGATCACCAAGGGGAAGTGTATCCTCACCCATGGAACGACCGGGTAATGGGCATAAGCCCGCAAAAGCTGAAAGAAATCCCGCTTGTCATCGGTGTCGCTGGAGGAGAAGAAAAAATTGAAGCGATCCGGGCAGCATTAGAAGGTGGATTAATTCATGTATTAATTACGGATGAACGAACAGGAGATGCCTTATTAAAGTAACTACCTAATATGATTAGGTAGTTTCAGCGTGTAGACAAACCCTCGCATTCGGTGTCAGTTCTGCGTGCCGGTGCTCACGAATGTCAAATTCGCTCCGCTCCGGTA